>CBDCRW010000007.1:0-904845 GCA_965221125.1 Alphaproteobacteria bacterium | reverse complement strand
CCGAGAAGCAGCGTGTAGCCGGCCGCGCGCGCGATGCCCGGCTGAGAGCCGAGGGCCGGCCGAGGAGAGACCTCGTGAAGGCGCGCGCATCCGATCGCCGCCGCTATCGCCGGCAGGTCGACGAGCGGCGCGAGGCCGGCTTGTGCGTCCGTTGCGGCAAGAAGGACGCCGCGAAGGGCGCCGGCATGTGCGAGGGGTGTGCCGAGAAGAAGCGCGCGGCAGACCGCCGCCGGTACGCGAAGGCCAGGGCCTCCGGCGCCCTCTACGGCGGCAAGAGCGCCGAGGCAAAGCGGCGGTCGTCGCGCAAGAGGTCGAAACGGCGCTACCATGCCCGCCTCGCCGCCGGGCTCTGTGCCAAATGCGGACGCCGCGCTCACGCCGAAGGGCGCACCGACTGCGACCCGTGCCGCGATGCGCGCAGCGCCGGCAAGCGGCGGATCTGGGAAGAGCGCCGCAGGGCCGGTTGCTGCGGCAAGTGCGGCAAGCCCTCCGGCGGCGCCTCCCGCTGCAAGACTTGTGCCGTCTCCCGGAGCTACGATCCGGAGAAGAAGAAGCACCTGGCCCGGCGGAGGTACTGGAAAAGGCGTGCGAGGCATTTGTGTACGGACTGCGGTGCCTGGGCCGGCGCGGCCGCGCGTTGCCCCGAGTGCGCCCGCCGCTCGTACCTCCGCTCGTCCGAGCACCGGGGCATGCCCGTCTTCTCCCCGCGCTACACCGTGGTCGATCCCGACACGCTGGAGGAGCACGGGACCTGCGGCAACCTTGAGGAGGTCGCGATGTGCCTCGCCTTCGCCGGGTTGAGCCGCGATGAGGTGGAGGTGCTGGCGGACGAGCCCGAAGCCGCGCGCTTCGCGGCATGGGAGTGATCGTCGGCGCTGCCGCTGCCGAACCGGCCCGCCGTCCCGCCAGCGCCCACGGCCGGGCCGGCGGGCAAGCCGGCATCGACGCAACAGCGGAGTTCTTCCATGAGCGTCCAGGCGCTGCCGGACAATCCGGACTACGTGTTCTGCCCCGAGGAGCTGCCCGGGGACGGCATGTACCGCGTCGTCATCGCCGTCGACGGCCTCGCCGCCGTCATCCCCACCACGTTGATCGCGCTGACGCTGGATAACGCTCTCAATCTGTGCGACGGCATGAACCGGCGTCTCGGGCACGACCGGGACTCCTGGATCGCCTTTGCCGCGCGGGTGCGAGGCGCCACCGGCCCTCACTGAGCCGCTCACCCTGTGTGCGGCGGGGGCGGCCGCGGCCTTCGCCGCCGCCGCTGCGTCCGGCGCGGCGTCTCTATATTTAAAGAACGCCCGCCAGTCAGTCTCCACACCTTCATGGATGCGGCGCGCGCGGCCACGCCGCTCGCGCCATCTTCGGCGTCGCCCCATCGACTGCAGCGTCCCCGCGCTCACCCGCCTTGCTCGACGCCCGGTCCGTCCCGACTGTTCGGGCTGCTGCCCGCCGCCCCCTGCATGGCGGCGGCGACCCGCCGTTTCAGAACCTGCGAGGCGCGAAACACCACCACCCGGCGCGCCGAGATCGTCGCCGTCTCGCCGGTTTTGGGATTGCGGCCCATCCTCGCGATCTTGCCGCGCACGGTGAAGCCGCCGAAACCCGAGATCTTCACCGTCTCCCCGGCCGTCAGCCGCTCCGCCACGATCTCGATCAGGGAATCCACGAGTTCTCGCGCGTCGCGGTGCGACAGGCCGACCTCGCCTTGCACCGCGCTGCCAAGTCCGGCCCGTGTCACCGTCGCCATGGCGATGCATCCCTCATTCCTCGCGGCAGGGTAGACCGGCGGGGCGGTCTGTAAAAGCGCACTGCCTCCTCGACGGGCAACGGGCATCGCGGATTGGCCGGGGCCCCCACCGCCGATTGCCACGCGGCCGTCTTGCCCCACCCTTGACTGGATGGCTCGACGCGGCGGCCTGCGGCCTTGCGCCCGCCTCGCCCAGCCACGACCTGCCGGCCGTCGCCAGGCCGTGGATTGACAGGGTTCGAAAGAGGACGCCGACCGGCACTGTGAGCCAGCTGCCGCGTACGTAAACTGCCGTCAGCTCTACAACCGCGCTCCCGCCTTTGCCTGCAATTGTCCGGAACGGTCTTCGGCGGCGGGTGCTACTCTGCCGGCGGGTTGGCCGTCCTGCGGTCCGCGTCGCGCGGATCAGGGAGGCGCGAGATCGCGGCCTGCATTTCTGACGTGCATTGGCATGTCGGCAGGAGGGGAGCGCGCCATGAGTTCCATCAACAATGCCGGAGAAAAGCCGCCGCCCGACGATGAGGACCGGAGTCTTCTGTTCGGGTCGTTCGAGTTCGGGTCGGAGGAGCGACCGGACCCGGCAAGTGACGGCAACAGGCCGGGCCAAGCGGGCGCGAGCGCCTCGCCGCCACCTGGGTCTTCCCCGCCCGCGGCCGAGACGGGCGTGGAGCCGCCGGACCCTGCGGGCCGCGTCGCCAGGCCGTGGATTGACAGGGTTCGAAAGAGGACGCCGACCGGCACTGTGAGCCAGGCCGGTCGTACCGGACCTTCGGCGGCGGGTGCTACTCTGCCGGCGGGTTGGCCGTCCTGCGGTCCGCGTCGCGCGGATCAGGGAGGCGCGAGGCGGCCTGCATTTCGACGTGCATTGGCATGTCGGCAGGAGGGGAGCGCGCCATGAGTTCCATCAACAATGCCGGAGAAAAGCCGCCGCCCGACGATGAGGACCGGAGTCTTCTGTTCGGGTCGTCGAAGGAGCGACCGGACCCGGCAAGTGACGGCAACAGGCCGGGCCAAGCGGGCGCGAGCGCCTCGCCGCC
This sequence comes from Alphaproteobacteria bacterium, assembly GCA_965221125.1. Lineage (GTDB taxonomy): Bacteria > Pseudomonadota > Alphaproteobacteria > UBA828 > UBA828 > WTGU01. Next base: position 902,058 of record CBDCRW010000007.1, on the reverse strand, counting down.
ACCTGGGTCTTCCCCGCCCGCGGCCGAGACGGGCGTGGAGCCGCCGGACCCTGCGGGCCGCGCCGGGCCGGTCGTACCGACCGAGGCCGCGACCGAGGTCGCGTCCGACGCTGTGCAGCGTCGGATACTCGCCCTGCTGGAGAGCCTGGAGGAGAGGGCCGCGCGCCCGGCGTCCGGCGAGACCGATCTCGCTGTGGCTGCGCGGACCATCGCCGGGCAGGCGGAACAGATCGGCGCGGCGACCGAGTGGGTCAACGACATCAAGGCGGCGGTTTCGGAGATCCTTGCGTCGACCGGCAGGCAGATCGACGGGCTGAAGAGCGGACGGCAGGATCTCGACGCGGCGCTGGCGCAGCTGAAGATCCTGCAGGAGAGACTGGACAAGGTCGTGCAGTCGCTCGACGCCACGGCGACGGGCCTCGACCGGAGGTCGTCGGAGCTGGGGGCGGTCAAGCAGGAGCTCGCCGGGTACTACGAGGCCTGGACCGCCGAGGCGAAGACCAGCCTCGGCGAGATGAGGGCGCTGTCGAAGCGGCTCGACGATGGCGACCACATGGTGAGCCGTCTGGAGCGCTCGATCGGACCGTGGACCGAGCGGATCGAGCAGAGCATCGGGGCGAGCGTCGAGGCGCAGAACGATGCCGCCGTGAACACCGCCGGCAACGTGAAGCAGCTCGCCACGACGGGCTCCCAGTTCCTGAGGGATTTCGCCGCAACCAGGGGGGCGGCGCTGAGGGAGGCCCGTCAGGAGTGGACGCGCATCCGGCGCTGGACGGTGCCGGCGCTGGCCATCGCCCTGGTGCTCGCCGCGCCGCTGTTCGTGTTTGCCGGTGCGCTCGGGCAGAGCGAACTCGGCGTCTTCGAGCGCTACGACGACACCGGGGGCTGGAAGGAGGCCGTGTGGGATCGCTACGGCGGGCAGGTGCGAGGTTGCATGCTCAAGTCCTGGCGGTCGGGCGAAGTCGTCACATGCAGCTTCAACGTCCGGCACCCGTGACCGGCGGGACAGACGGCAGCGCGGTCGTCGGCGTCGCGGCGGGCTGAGGGGCTCCGATGGTCGCGAGCCTGAGCGATCTCGGCTCGAGCGCGACGACGGTCGCGTACTTCGAGCGCGAGGGCTACTACGCGAAGAACGACCTCCGGCACCGGCGTGCGAGTTTCTGGGCCGGCGAGGGGGCGGCGGCGCTGGGCCTGCCGAAGAACGTCTCGCCCAGGACCTTCGAGCGCGTTCTTGCGGGCTACGTGCCGGGAACGGAGATCAGGCTCGGCCGGGCGCGCGGCGGGGAGCACGAGCACCGGCCAGGACTGGATCTGACGCTGTCCGCGCCCAAGTCGGTGTCGCTGGAGGCGCTGCTCTACGGCAACCGGCAAGTGCTCCGCGCCCACGACGACGCGGTCAGGTCGACGCTGGACTGGGTCGAGGCCGAGTTGTTGCAGACGCGGGGCTACGACCCGGCGACGGGCCGGCGCCCGCGGGAGGCGGCGGACGGCCTGGTGGCGGCGGGGTTCCGGCACCTGACGAGCCGGGACCAGGACCCGCAGCTGCACACGCACTGCGTCATCGCCAACATGACGCGCAACCGGGCCGGTGAGTGGCGGAGCGTGGAGCCCACGGAGATCCGCCGCAACGTGAAGCTGATCGGCGCGTATTACCGCCAGGAGCTGGCGCGGCGGCTGATCGGGCTCGGCTACCGCACGGAGACGACGATGATCGGCGGTGTTCCGGGCTTCGAGATCGCGGGCTACCCGCGCGCGCTTCTGGACACGTTCTCGTCGCGGCGCCGCGAGATCCTTGCCTGGCTGGACGAGCACGGCCTTCCCTACAGCGCGGCGCTAACGCAGCAGGCGGCGCTGATCACGCGCAAGCACAAGGTCGACAAGGATATCGACACGCTCAAGGTCGAGTGGAAGGGGCGGGCGGAGGGGATATCTCATGACCGCAGCCTCTCCCGGCAGGATCGCGCGCAGGACAGGCGCCGGTCGCGAGAGACCCACAAGGGCCGGCCCTACGTAAGGACGGAACAGGAGCTGCGGCCCGACCACCAGGGTCTCAGCCCCCGCGAGATCGTCTGGCGGGCGGTGGAGCACCTCGCGGAGCGCGCGTCGGTGGTCCGCGAGAGCGACATCCGGGCGATCGCGCTGAGCCATGCGCCGGGCCGGCACGAGCTGGGCGAGATCGACGCGGCGGTGACGGGGCTGGTGGCCGACGGCCACCTGGTGGAGGCCAGGGTGCGGAGCGGGCGCTCCTTCGTGACGGGTGAGGCGCTGCGCTCCGAGCGCGAGATCGTGGCCCGCATGCGCAACGGCATCGGCGCTGGGGAGGCGCTGGCGGAAGACGCGCGCGTATCGCATCGGATGGAATGGACCGCCCTCACCGAGGGGCAGAGGGAGGCGGTGCGCACGATCCTGCTGTCGCGCGACCGGATCGTCGCGGTGCAGGGCGCAGCGGGCACGGGCAAGACAACGATGCTGCGCGAGGCGCTGGGCCTGATGGGCGAGCGCAAGGCGATCCTGCTGGCGCCGTCGTCCGCTGCGGCGCGGGTGCTGGCGGACGAGACCGGCGCGCACGCAAGGACGCTGCAATGGTTCCTGACGCGCTACGGCGACATCGGCAATGCGGAGAAGACGGCCGGTGCAAGGCGCGAGCACGAGGGCTCGGTGCTGGTGCTGGACGAGTCGTCGATGATGTCGACGGCACAGATGGAGCTGTTGATGCGCATCTCGGAGCGCCTGCGGGTCGCCCGTCTGGTGCTGGTCGGCGACCGCGGGCAGCTGCGCGCGGCCGGCGCGGGCGAGCCCTTTCGCGCCCTGCAGGATGCGGGCATCGCCATGGCGGAGATGGACGAGATCCTGCGCCAGCGCGATCCGGGCCTCAGGCGCGCCGTGGAGGCTCTGCAGCAGGGCCGGGCGGCGGAGGCCGCGCAGGAGCTCGAGGTGCGCGAGGTGCCGCACGGGGAGCTGGGAGCGGAGGCGGCCCGGCTCTGGCTCGCGCTCGACGATGAGAAGCGCGCAGGAACCGCGATCCTCGCGCCCACCCACTTCATTCGTGCCGAGATCCACCGCGTCGTGCGCGAGGGTCTCGCCTGCGAGGGGGTTCTGCACGGCCCCGAGCTCGAAATCGAGCGCTACGTGAACCGGCACCTGACGGCGGCCCAGAGGGCGGACGTGCGCAACCACGAGCCGGGCGACGTCGTGATCTTCCACGCGCGGGTGCCGCCGCTCAGGGTGGACGAAGGGGACGCCTGCCGGATCGATCGCGCCGGGGACGAACGCGTCTTCCTCGATCACCCCTCGGGGCGCACGGTGCACATCCGGCCTGGCGACAGCTGGGTGCGCTACCGCTTCGGGATCTACGAGACGGCGCGCATCCGCATCCGGGCGGGCGACCGGGTCCGCTGGACCAGGAACGACAAGCGGCACGGCCTCGTCAATGGCGGGGAGGCAGAAGTGGTGGGGATCGACGCCCGCCGGGTGCGGTTCGACCTCGGCGGCGGCAAGCGGCTGTCGCTTTCCCGCGACGACCCGCAGCTTCGCCACATCGACCACGCCTGGAGCACGACGGTGCACGGGGCGCAGGGAATGACGCGGGATGCGGCGATCGGCGTTCTGGATACCGGGCACGGCCGTCTGACCGGCCAGGCGGGTCTCTACGTGGAGGCGAGCCGGGCGCGGGACCGCTTCGTGCTGGTGACCGACAGCCGCGAGAATCTGGAGGAGGCGCTGGAGGAGAACCGGCACATCCGCATGACGGCGCTGGAGGCCGTGGGAGACGACGACCACGGCCCGGCGGATGCAACCATCGGGATGCTGCGCGAGCTGCGGGACGACTGGCGCGCCCTCGTGGCGCAGGCCGAGGCCGAGCGTACCGCGCTCGACCGGATGGACGGCTATGCCCGGATCGTGACCGGCGTACACACGCTTGCAGCCGGCCCGGCTCTGCCGCCCGAGATGCGGGGCTTCGTCGACGAGGTGCGCCGGCGCGACACCGGGATCGTGGAACGGCGGCGTGACGCGCTGGCCTTCGTGCACGAGGCGGAGATGCACTGCCGCCAACAACCCCTCCTCAGGTGGGCGGCGGAGGAGCGCGGCGTGGCGGTATCCGCGCTTCCTGAGCATGCGGCGTGGCGGGCCGAGGGCGCGGCGCTTGAGGAAACCGGGCGCCGGATGCAGGAGACCCCCGGCTTCATCGGGCGGATCGCGGCCGCTCTGGGACGGATCGCGCAGGGCTTCCGGCTCGACGAGGGAGAGCAACTCCGCGACGCGGCCGCCCGCCACGAGGCGGAGGCGCAGAGGCTGGGGATCGACCCCGGCCGGATGGCGGGGGCGGCGGGGCTGGCGCAGCGGGCGGAGGCGCTGGGGCGCCACGAGCTCCCCGAGGCCGTCCGCCGGACGGTGGAGGCGTGGGTCCCGACCATCGAGCCGCCTGCCCCGGAAACGGTGCACCGGCTCACCCCGGACGAGCTTGAGGCCGGCCGCCGGATCGAGGCGTTCCTGCGCGACTGCCGGCATTGCCTGGAGGCGGCCGCGACGGCGGGGCAAGACCTGGACCCGCGGATCGACGCGGCCGAAACACTTCGCCGCGAGGGACTGCGGCTGCTCGGCGAGGGCGAGGGCGCGAAGCTCGACGATCCGGCGCGTGCGCGCCTGTCCCGCGCGGCCGACGAACGCGAACAAGTGCGCGAGGCGGTGGACGCGCTGGGGGTGGAAGTGCAGGCGCTCCGGTCGCGGGCGTTCATGGAGCTCGACCGGAGCATCGCTCGGCAGGGCCTTGAGGCGCACTGCGATCCGGCCGACCTGCCGGCATGGCAGTCCCTGCGGGCTCGCGCCGAGGCGCTTCGGGGCGAGGCGGGCCTCGCACCGGAGGCGCGGGAGGCGGTCGACGCGGTGCTCGCCCGTGCCGCCCGTGTGGAGGCCGAGATCGCCCCCGTCAACGCCTTCATCGAAGAAGGAACGCGGCACCTGGATCTGCGCGCGGCGCTGGACGAAGGGCGCGGCACCGTCGAGCCTCCGTCGCCGGATGCGGTCCCGGTCTGGCGGGAAAGTTCGCAGGAGCTTCGCGAGACCGCCCGGACCCTTCTGGGCGAGTCACCGGCCGACAGCCGGGAGACGCAGGCCGCAGCCAGGCTTGCCGACATGCCGCGGCTTCAGGCCAGCGTGAAGGAGGTTTTGGGCCGCCTGGAGGTCCTGGAACTGCGTGACGAGGTCGCAGACTTCCGCAAGCTTGCTGCCAGGGTCGAGGGGCGGGCCAGACGGCAGGAAACGCTGCCACTCCACGCCGAGGGCTACGCCCAGGCGACCGCGATGGCGCAGACCCTCACGAGCCGCGCGGCCTTGCCGGAAGCGGCACGCCATCAGGCGGCCGCGTGGCTCGACCGCGACCGGGGCTGGAACGAAGAGCTCGCCTCGGCGCGGAAACTCACCATGCCTCGGGAACAGGATGCCGGCATGGCCGGTTTCTCCGAGGTTGTCTCCGAGACCCTCCCCGAGGCCCTGCGCGAGGCCGCGCACCTGCCCGCCGTGAGGTCGGCCATCGGGCAGGAAACCGCGCTGCTCGCCCGCTCGCCTGCGCCAGAGCAATGGGCGGTATGGACCGGCGACGAGCCGCTGGTCGCGGGCGACCGCATCGCCTGGCGCGCAGGCGAGACGATGCATCAGGCGGCTGTGGCGTTCCCGGGAGAGACGGGCGGCGTGCGCGCGGGCGACACGCTGCTGGTGAGGATCGTGGGGCCGGCGGACGGCGCCGCTCCCGGCGATACGGGCCGGATCGTCGAGATCCATGCGCAGGCCCTGCGGGACGCCGGATGCGCCCGCGCCGAGTGGTCCGACGAGGGGCTCAGGCAGCTGGAGGCTGCCCGGCAGTACTCCGTGCCCAGCGCCGCCTGCAGGCTCGCCTGTCCCGAGCCCGTCGCGGGCGACCGCATCGCCTGGACCGAGGCCGCCGGCCGGAGCGAAGAGGTGCGCACGGTCGAGGCCGTGGTCGCCACGCGGACCGGGGTCTCCGACGAGCACGAGCTGGGGCTGCGGGTGATAAGCGCCTCAGGTTCCGGCGCGCCGGAGCCCGGCGCCTCGATCCAGCGCACCGCAGACGAGGTCACCGCGCGCGGCTGCTTCCGCGCCGCGTGGTCCGACGAGGCCCGGCGGGCGCGCGAACTCGCACCGCAGAAGGAGGTCGAGGAGCAGACCCTGAAACAGGACCTTGGGTACTCTCACGGCAAAGGACTCAGCATGTGAGGTACGGCAACCGGGATGGGCGCCTGCATCTCGCCGTCCGGGGACGCATCCGAGGATGCAACCATGCCTATCCGGTCAGCGCAGACAGCCACCACATGTAGGAGGCTTCCACTCATGTCCATGCTGCCCCACACCCATCCCTAGCGGGTGTATGTGACAAGCGGATAGGCATGGATGCAACATCCGAGGATGCGTCCGAGGACGCGTCCGAGGACGACGGCAGCGCCGGTCAACCGAGCAGCGGCGGCTTGTGCGCCATCCACTCCCGGAACTGCCGCTCGACCACCGGCCCGGCGTCGGGGCCGAACACCGCCACCAGCAGCGGCCCGAGCTCGTGCTCCCGGCTGTGCAGTACGAGGTCGTCCAACGTCGTCATGAGCAGCAGCTCGACCGACTGCCGCAGCCGTTCGATCGAGCCTCCGGAGGATGCCGACAGCATGCTCTCGGCCAGACGGTCCACACGGTCGAGCAGCCGGCGCTGTTCCGCCTCGCTCAGCACCAGGGCCGGCGCGTCCGTCTGCGCGGGGTCGAGTTCCACGTTCAGCCCCGCCGAGATCACGTGGTCGTTGATCGATACGCCCCGGCTGTCCGCGACCTCGCGGATGCGCTCCCACTCGGACTCCAGGCACGAGATCGCAATCCGCGCCCGGGGCGCCGCGCGCCGCTCCGCCATCACGGGCCGCTCCGGCGCGACTGGATCGCGTGCTGTATGAAGGCGATCGCCCCGAACACGGAAAGGCCGGTGCCCGACAGCGACTCGCCCAGCGCGCGGCGCACACGGTCCATCTCCTCCACCCGCGCGTACAGGGTCCGCTGCTGCTCTTCCGACAGCACCAGCCGCGGCTCATTCCCGCGCGTCCCGCCCGCGTCCTCGTGCAGCGCGCAGGCAACCAGGTATCCCGAGACCGGCATGCCGAGCGCCGCCGCGCGGTCCCTGATCTCGGCCCTCTCCGCCCTGCTGCAGCGCAGCGTGCGGCGCACCACGCTCGCCATTGCTCAGGGCTGCGGCACGGGGCCGCCCTCGGGATCGGCGCTCACCGAGACCGCCCGCCAGCGCTCAGTGGCGCCCGGATCGGTCAGCCGGTCGAGCTCGACCTCCCGGTCGAGCCAGGCATCGACGGCATCCCCCAAAGCCTTCCAGCGCTCATCCAGTCCCATGTCGGCCATGCGCTGCTCCTCGATCTTCGCGAGCAGCAGAAGCTCGCGCGCCGCGCGGTGCAGAACGGTATCGGGCAGCGGGTCCGGCACGGTCGCCCTGTGCACGATGTAGCGCGATATATCCATGCCCGCGTCTGCGGCAAGCTCGCGGATGCGCGCCCATTCGCTCGATGTCGCCATGACCGCGTGCTGTGTGCGGCGCTCCGCCGTCCGGCGGCTCATGAGGGCGCTCCGCAGACAGTGCAACACGGCCCGACGCGCCTTGTCGGGCCCGCAATCCGGTCCCACTCACCTTCAAATTTCCATATAATGCAGATCGCGCACTGCCGATCTGATACGTCGGCCCATGCCATTGCCCTGTCGCCCCTATTCAAATGACTTTCCACCGTACAGCCTCCGTCGCGACAGATCGACTACTCCAGACATACGCCCCTTGTTCCCAAATTGCAACCAGGCTCCCGGCACGACCAATTTTTATATCGGGTAAGAACCGCTACATTCCACTTGCACAAACTCACAAGCACCTGCAGTATAACGGATAGTTGAGAGAGAAAGCGACCCTCCCCAGTCGATGATTCACTCCACGGAATTCGATTAGGGACTCACACCATGCGCCGGATCATGTTCCGCACCTGGCGCCACATGGCGCAGACCTGGGGTTGCGGCCCCGAATTCGCCGATCACGTGGTGACCCAAGCCGTCGGCGCCGACTTTCTCGACGGCCCCAACGGCCAGCCGCTGATCGAGATGGTGCGCACCATCGTAGGCCTCAACGCGGTGGAGACCGTGGTCCAGGCCTGCATCGCCATGGAGGAGATGGACCTGCGCGAGGACTGCAAGCAGATCAAGAACCCGACGCTGGTCATCACCGCGGCCAAGGACATGCTGACTCCCATGCTGACGGGGCCGGACGGGGCCGGCGCCCAGTGGGTGGTGGACAACGTGCCGGGCTGCGAGGCGATCGTCTACGAGGATATCGGCCACGCGGACCTGGTCGAGTGCCCGGAGAAGACCATCGCCTCCGCCACGGCCTTCCTCCACCGCGCGAGGGAGACGGTGCTGGGGTAGGGCGGTGGCCGGCATGTACGGTCTGTGGTAGAGAGCGGCCGATGACCACCTCGGCCGGCTGAGGGAGCGACGATGGCGACGAACGGCTCCGGTGAGGAACGGCGCGAGAGCGTCGGCGTGAGGGTCGGAACGGTCACGATCGGCGGCGGCGCGCCCATCGTCGTCCAGTCCATGACCAACACCGATACCGAAGACGCCCGCGCCACGGCGGATCAGGTCAAGGCGCTGGCCGAGGCGGGCTCGGAGATCGTGCGCATCACGGTCAACACGCCCGAGGCCGCCGCCGCTGTGCCCGACATCCGTGAGCGGCTGGAGGCGGCGGGTTGCCGCGTGCCGCTGGTCGGCGACTTCCACTACAACGGCCACCGGCTGCTCACCGAGTATCCCGCCTGCGCCGAAGCGCTCGACAAGTACCGGATCAATCCGGGCAACGTGGGCTTCCGCGAGAAGCGCGACCGCCAGTTCCAGACCATGATCGAGGTCGCGCTCAAGCACGACCGGCCGGTGCGGATCGGCGTGAACTGGGGCAGCCTCGACCAGGATCTGCTCGCCCAGCTCATGGACGAGAACGCGGCCCGGCCCGAGCCCAAGGACGCTGCGGGGGTCATGCGCGAGGCGCTGGTCGAGTCGGGGCTGCGCAGCGCCGCGCTGGCCGAGGACATCGGGCTCGCGCGCGACAAGATCGTGATCTCGGCCAAGGTCTCGCAAGTGCAGGACCTGATCGCCGTCTACGGCGAGCTCGGCCGGCGCAGCGACTATGCCTTGCATCTCGGGCTGACCGAGGCGGGCATGGGCTCCAAGGGCATCGTGGCGTCCACCGCCGCGCTCTCGGTCCTGCTCCAGCAAGGCATCGGCGATACCATCCGCATCTCGCTCACGCCTGAGCCCGGCGGTGACCGCACGCAGGAGGTCATCGTCGCGCAGGAGATTCTGCAGACCATGGGGTTCCGCTCCTTCGTGCCCCTGGTGGCGGCGTGCCCCGGCTGCGGGCGGACGACGAGCACCGTGTTCCAGGAGCTCGCTGAGCGCATCCAGGACTACGTGAGACGGCAGATGCCGGTCTGGCGCGAGACCTACGACGGGGTCGAGACCATGCAGCTCGCCGTGATGGGCTGCATCGTCAATGGGCCCGGCGAGAGCAAGCATGCCGATATCGGAATCAGCCTGCCGGGAACGGGAGAGGCGCCGGCGGCGCCGGTCTTCATCGACGGCAAGAAGGCCGTGACGCTGCGGGGCGCGGGCATCGCCGAGGAGTTCCAGAAGATCGTCGCGGACTACGTGGCAAATCGGTATCCCAGGCGTGTCCGAACGGGTGCGGCAGGTGGCGCGGACGGGGCAGGGGATACCGCCCAGCCTGTCCAGCCCCCCGGCGGCTAGCACCGCAGTCGCCGCCGGCTCCTCCCGAAACCGACGTGGACGCAGCGGCCCTCCGGCCCGCCCGGCAAGGCGGCGCGTCCGATGAACGCGCACGGCAGCAACGCGCCGTCGCCTGCTGGCTGCTCGCGCTCGCCGGGCTGGTGCTGGCGATGGTGGTGCTCGGCGGGATCACGCGCCTCAACCACGCCGGCCTCTCGATCGTGGACTGGCGGCCGCTCGTCGGCGTCCTGCCGCCCTTCGGCGAGGAGGCATGGCAGGCGCTCTTCGCCGACTACAAGCGCTTCCCCGAGTATCAGGAGATCAACCGGGGCATGACCCTCGGCGCGTTCAAGGAGATTTTCTGGCTGGAGTACGCGCATCGCCTGCTTGGCCGGATCGTCGGCATCGCCTTCGCGCTGCCCTTCGTCTGGTTTCTGATCCGCCGCGCGTTCGACCGCCCGCTCGCCCTTAAGATTCTCGCCATCGGTATCCTCGGCGGCCTCCAGGGGCTGCTCGGCTGGTACATGGTCAAGAGCGGGCTGGTGGACCGCCCGGACGTGAGCCCCTACCGGCTCGCCGCCCACCTCGGCCTCGCGGTGGCGATCTACGGCTGCCTGATCTGGATCGCGCTCGGCCTGTTGATGGGAGCTGCGGTCGAGCGCGTCCGTCGCGCAGGTCGCTGGCGCAGCGCTCTTTGGGGCGCGACAGGGTTGGTGTTCCTCACCATCCTTTCCGGCGCCTTCGTCGCCGGCAACGACGCAGGGCTCGCCTACAACACGTTCCCGCTCATGGCCGACGCCGTCGTGCCGCCCGACATCTTCCTGATCGAGCCGCTGTGGCGGAACTTCTTCGAGAACGTGCCGCTGGTGCAGTTGGACCACCGCCTGCTGGCGATGCTGACCGCGCTCGTGGTCATCCTGATCTGGGTCGCCGCGCTACGCTGGATGGGAGCGACGCCGGCGCGCGCCGTGCTCCACGCGGCGGCGGCGGCTGTGCTCGTTCAGTTCGTTCTCGGGGTCGCCACGCTGCTCACCTTTGTGCCGGTGCCGCTCGGCGCCGCGCATCAGGCTGGCGCGATGGTGGTGTTCACGGCGATCCTGGCCGCGCTTCGCCTGCTGTATCCGCCGGCGCCTCTGCCTGCTCTGCGGCGCCCTTGCGGCCCTTCACGAAGCGCTTGATGAGGCGCGGCATGAAGCCGATCAGACCGAGGACCGCGAGGCCGAGCAGCGCGTTCTGAACCAGGTCGCCGTCCCCGGTCGCGAGCGAACGCCCGGCATGGCCGAGATAGGCGTAGGCCGCCGCACCCGGCGCCATGAAGACGACAGACGCCAGGGCGTAGGACACGAGGCGGATGCGGGTGAGCCCCAGCGCGTAGTTGAGCGCGTTGAAAGGGATGAAGGGGATCAGCCGGGTCATGGCGACGAAGCGCCAGCCCTCGTCCTCGACGCCCTCGATTACCCGCTGCACGCGCGCCGGCGTGCGCGCGGCGATCCAGTCGGCCAGCACGTAGCGCGCGATCAGGAAGGCGATGGTGGCGCCCACCGTCGCGCCGATCAGCGCGATGAGCGTACCCACGTAAGGGCCGAAGAGCGCGCCGGCCGCGAGCGTGAACAGCAGGCCGGGCAGGAACAGCACCGTGGCCAGCACGTAGGCGCAGAAGAAGACGATCGGCGCCCACGGGCCGAACTGGGTGATCCAGGTCTCGAGCGCCGCCGAATCGATGCTGTCCCGGTTGAGCACGGCGAAGACGATGCCGACGACGACTGCAGCCAGCAGCAGGAATCGCGGCAGCGCCTTGCGCAGGCGCTGGAGGCGGGGAGAGCGGGGAGTCGTGCTTACGGTCGCGGTCATGTGCGGGATCCCTCTGCGGCCGGTACGTGGCCGCCGTTATCAAGACCAAACAGGGGGCGCAGGTGCGCGCCGAACCACGCGCCAGGGAGGGCTGCGAGCAGCCAGAGCCAGCCGTGCACGCTGCCGGACGCGATGCCGCTGAAGAGCGCGCCGATGTTGCAGCCGAAGGCCAGCCGTGCCCCGTAGCCGAGCAACAGGCCGCCGATCACGGCGCTCGCGACGTGCCCGGCGCTGATCCGGCGCTTGGGAGCGAAGCGGCCGGCGAGCGCAGCGCCGAGCAGCGCGCCGAGGATGAGGCCCACGTTCATCACCGACACGGTGTCCTGCTCGACCCCGGCGGCAAGCTTTCGTGCCGGGCCCGGCCACTGCCAGAAGGTCCACTCGGCAATGCCGAAGCCCAAGGCATCGGCCAGCGAGGCGCCCCAGAGCGCGAAGCCCCAGGTGACGCTCCATGGATGACCCGCGATCAGTAGCGTCGCGAGGTTCAGCAGGGCCAGAGCAAGGGCGCCCCAGGCAAGCGGCCAGCCGCCATGCAGCAGCCGTTGGCGCCAGTCGCCGTCCGAGCTCCAGGAAAGAGGCTGGTGGGCGCCGTGGCGCCGCCGCTCCAGGGTCAGCGCGCCGAGCACGAGCAGGCCGATGGCGGCAAGCTGCACCACCAGGCCGGCGGGCCACCCCAGCGTGTCGGGGACCGAAATCGCGGAGAGGCGCGGCTGGTCCATCCACCAGGGCAGGTGCGCCGTGCCGAGCACTGAGCCCGCGATGAAGGCGGCAAGGGTGATCGCCATGCGAAGGCTGCCGGTGCCCGCGCCACTGAGCGTGCCGGACGCGCAGCCACCGCCGAGCTGCATGCCGATGCCGAACAGGAAGGCGCCGAGCGCGACAGAGACGCCGATGGGCGCGAGCGCGCCGCCGAGCCCCTGGCCGAATGCGCTTCCGCCCGCGAGCAGCGGCACGAAGGCGATGCTCGCGGCAGCGATCATCAGGAGCTGCGCGCGGACGCCGACGCCGCGCCGGTCCAGCAGAAGCCTGCGGGTGGACGAAGCGAAGCCGAAGAGCGCGTGGTGGAGAGCGAGGCCGGCGAGCCCGCCGACGACGAGCAGTGCTGCCAGCCGGCCGTCCACCGCGATCGCGAGCGCCACCACGCCGGCCGCGATCGACACGCCGGCTACGGCCACGACGGCTGCCTGCGGTCGTGCGGAGGGGATAGCGGCCGATTGCGTGGCAGTGCTCATGGGACTGACTATTGGGCGCGCATCGGGCCTGCGCCAATAAATTTATCTTGAGGGTGCTATTACCAAACGAACGTCGCGAGCGCAGCGCTGGGCCTCGCGCCTGCGGCCCGGCAAGCCTCATCCAGGGCTCGGGCGCTCGGCGCCGTGCCGGGTGCGAGGTCGAGCGCATCGGCGAGCAGGCCGCCGGTAATCAGGAGCGAATCGAGGCCGACGGCATTCGCGCCGGCGATGTCGGTGCCGAGCCCGTCACCCACTGCGAGCACGCGCGCGGGCGCGAGTTCCAGCTTCGCCAGCGCCAGGTCGTAGACGTCCGGATACGGCTTGCCGTAGTGGCGCACGCGGCCGCTGATCGCCTCGTAACGCGCGGCGAGCGCGCCGGCGCAGGGTTCCTGGACGCCGAGCCGGATCACCAGCAGGTCCGGGTTGACGCATATCATGGGCAGATCGCGGGCAACCGCAGCCTGCAGGATCGGCTCGTGCTCCTCGACCGTGTTCCGCCCGTCGTCGAGGCCGATGCCCAGCAGAAAATCCGCCTGAGCGACGTCGGCGGCGGCGTAGTCCAGCCCTTCGAGCACGTCGTCGGAGCCGGGCGGCCCTAGCAGGTGGTAGCGGGCACCGAGCCGCTCGAACGGGATCAGCGCGGGGTCCGCCAGCGCCCGCCGCGCGGCGTCGCCGGACGCGACCACGGCATCGTAGAGCGCCGGGTCGACCCCCTTGCCGTTGAGGACGCGTTCGACCTGCCCGCAAAGGCGGGGTGCATTGGAGAGAAACACGATCCGCTTGCCGGCGGCGCGCAGGCGGCGCAGGCAGCCGAGCGCTTCCGGATACGCGGGCCCGCCCTGGTGCATCACGCCCCATACGTCGAGGATGCAGCCGTCGTAGTCGGCCATCAGCGAGGCAAGGCCGGGCAGGATGGGGATGCCGCCGGGGTCGTTCATGGGCGCCCTTGTCCCATCCGGCGCCGCGATTTGCAAAGCGCGTGGCGCGCCGTTGTCTCCCATCCTGGCGTTCCTATGATGGCGTCATCACGCCGGGGCGGTTTGCGGGGAGTGAGCATGGCCGGGTTCGCGCTGACTGCGGAACAGCGCGCGTCGTATGCCGAGGACGGCTTCGTCGTCGTGCCGCGCATCATCCCGCCCGAGACGGCGGTCCGCCTTCGCGAGCGCTTCGAGCCGATGTTTCGAGGGGAGTTCGAGACGGGCCTGCTGCCCGACGAGTGGAACTGGCGCGCGGGCCGCGACGCGGACGATCTCACGCGGCAGATCTGCAACGGCTGGAAGGCGGACCGAACCATCGCCGCGACGGTTCTCTCCGCCGAGATCGGAGAAGCCTGCGCGGCCCTCTCCGGCTGGCCGGGCGCGCGGCTCGCGCAGGACAATCTGCTGTGGAAGCCGCCGGGCGGCAAGTCCCTGGGCTTCCACCAGGATGCGAGCTACATCGACTGGGTCGTACCGCCCGAGATGACCAGTTGCTGGATCGCCCTGGACGATACGCGAGAGGACGCCGGAACGATCCACTACGCCAGGAGTTCGCACCGCTGGGGGCTCTCTCCGCAACCTGACACGTTCCACGCGCCGGACGAGCCGCTGGCGGCGCTGAGCGAAGCGGCGGCCGGGGCCGGACGAAGCGTGGAGCTGGTGCCGGTCGAAGTGCCGGCCGGGGGCGGCGCCTTCCATCACGGCCGAACCTGGCACGGCTCGCTCGCGGAAGCCGCCGGGATCGGGCGGCGCAGCCTGGTGCTGCATTGTTTCTCCAGCGAGGCCCGCTTCCACGAGAGGAACGTGGGCGCGATCTACGGCCGCTACAAGCGGGCCGGCGACACGGCGATGGACGAGACGTTCTTCCCCATCCTGTGGGCCGAATCGGGCCATCGCTCTGCCTTCATCGAGAGCTATCTGGCCGGGGGTTGGAGCGGCGCCTGAGGGATGCAGCAGGCGCATCGGTGGCCTGCGGCGCAGGCATGTTTTCTTCGCCGGGGAACCGCTCTAGAGTGTCATGCGCGCGACGCCAATGACAGAAAAGGGAGGGTGGTCATGAGAGTCCGTCACCTGCTGATCGGAGCCGCAATCGCGACGGCTGCCGTCTGGTCGCTTACCACGGCTGCGCCCGCCGCAGATCCTATCAAGGTGGGCTATATCGGCTCGTTCGACACCGATACCGGCAAGAGCACGATCCGGGGTACCGAGATCGCCATCGAGGAGCTGAACGCGAACGGCGGCGTACTTGGCGGGCGCATGATCGAGCTGGTCATGGCCGACACGCGCGAGGACGTGCAGGAAGGCATTCGCGCCTACGAGTATCTGAATGAGGTCGAGAACGTCGACTTCATCATCTCGGGCTGCATCGACGACGTGTCGCTGGGCTGGCTCGAGCGCATGGCGGAGTACCGGACGCCGACGCTGGATACCTGGACCTCGTACGTCGGCATCATCGACAAGGTCGTGGAGGAGTACGAGAAGTACAAGATGTACTTCATGAACGTCTCCAACGACTACGCGCTGGCCATTCTCTACGTCGACTTCGGCAAGGACGTGCTGGCCAAGAAGATGGGCTGGAAGACGGTGTACGTCCTGCAGGAGGACACCGCGTTCGGCGGCGGCGTCTACGAGCTGATCGAGCAGGTGCTCGCGCCGGAAGCCGGCATCGAGATCATCGGCCACACCGTCTACGACACCAACACGGTCGACTTCGGCCCGATCTACAACAAGGCGGTGGCGGCCGAGCCCGACTTCATCTACTCGATTGCGGCGGTGCGCAGCCAGGTGCCGGCCTCGCAGTACGTGAAGCTGGAGGTGCCGGTGCCGATGACCGGGATCAACGTCTCGGCCTTCGCCCGGGAGTTCTGGGACGACACCGGCGGCCTCGGCGGCGGCATCTCGACGCTGAGCCCGGTGCCCTCGATCGGCTCGGAGATCGACCCGCGCACGCAGGACTTCCTCGACAGGTACACCGCGAAGTACGGCGACTCGCGGCCGGTCTTCCCGCACTTCAACGGCTTCAACGCCTACTACGGGATGCTCAACGCCTTCGCCGCAGCCGAGCGCGCCGGCGGCTTCGCGCCGCTCGACGACTGGGTCCGCGAGATGGAGAACGACGATATCGTCGTCGAGAAGGACGGCGAGATGTGGCTCCGCTACGCCTTCTGGAAGCCGGGCGAGATCGAGCCCCGGACCCAGCGGGAGTACACCCACAACATCAAGTTCGACATCAGCCCGCCCTATGACGACGGGGCGCCGTCGATGGTGGTCATCCAGTGGTACTCGGATGGCTCGACCAAGGTGGTCTACCCGCCGAAGTACGCCAACGGCGAGTTCGAGGTGCCGGACTGGCTGAAATAGGCAGGCCATCCATCGGGCGCGGTCTCGCAGGCCGCGCCCGATTTCCTTTGTCCGCAACCGATCGGGGCAGTCGCTAATGGTTCCGCTCCGGGCGGCACGCGGGCGCCGGCGCGGCGACGGGTGAGCCAACCCGGATGGCCCTCCAGATCCTGATCCAGGGATTTGTGCTCAGCGGCCTCTATGCGCTGATCGCCGTCGGTTTCACCATGATCTTCAGCGTGGGCCGGGTGCTGAACCTAGCCTACGGCGTCTACATCATGCTGGGCGGCTATATCTACTACGCCGCCCTGCAGGATGCGGGGCTGCCGGTCTTCGCGAGCTTCATCCTGGCGATCATGGCGGGCGTGACCTTCGGCCTGCTCACCTATCTGCTCCTGGTGCGCCGGCTGGAGGACAACCCGATCGCGGTCGAGATCTCGACGCTGATCCTCGCCGTCGTCATGCAGGCGCTGGTCGTGGTGATCTTCGGCGCCGCGCCCAAGACGATGTGGCCGGTGATCCGGGGCGTGCTTCGCTTCGAGGGCATCTCGGTCACCATGAACATCCTGCTGGCGACGGGCGTGAGCTGGGTGGTGCTCGGCAGCCTCATGGCCTTCGTCCGCTATACCCATCTCGGCCGCGCCATCCGCGCCGTCTCCATGGACCGCAAGGGCGCGGTGATCTCGGGCATCGAGCCCAGCGTCATCAGCATGGTGACCTGGGCGCTCTCCGGCGCCTTCGGCGCCATCGCCGGCGTCTTCTTCGCGACGTTCACCCAGCTCGACTCCCACATGTGGGTGTTCCCGCTCATCATCTCGGTCGCCGTGGTCATCGTCGGCGGCATCGGCAGCATCGTGGGCAGCCTGATCGCCGCGCACATCATCGGCTTCGTGGAGACGATCACGACGACCATCATCGCGGCCGAGCTGCGCGGCGTCTCCACCATGCTGCTCATCATCCTGGTCCTGCTGGTCCGGCCCAAGGGCCTGTTCGGCAGGGCGGAGCTCTGAGCCGTGGCGATCGACCGCGAGACGATACGCTATCTCGGCTGGTGGCTCGCCTTCGGCGTGCTCATGTGCCTGCTGCCGCTGGTGGTCGGCACGGGCACGCTGCGCATCCTGATCTTCGCCCACTTCCTGGCGATGTTCGCCATGAGTTGGGACTTTCTTTCCGGCCGCACCGGCTACATCAGCTTCGGCCATCCCTTCCTCATCGGCATCGCCGGCTACACGACCGCGATCCTGAGCTTCCGCTTCGACGTGCCGATCTACTTCAGCATTCCGGCGGCGATCGTGGCGACCCTGGTGGGCGGCACGCTCTTCTTCCTGCCGGCGCTGCGCATCCGCGGCACCTACTTCGCGCTCGTCACGCTCGCCTTCATGGAGATCCTCTACCAGCTCACGAAGGTGGTGGCGCCCAAGGTCACCGGCGGCACGCGCGGCATCTCCGGCCTCGACAGCATCGTTACCGGCGCGGTCAACAACTACTACCTGAGCTTCGGCATCATGTTCGTGATCGGCGTGGTGCTCTGGCTGCTGATCCGCACGCGGCTGGGCGTAGCGCTCAGCGCCATCCGGATGAACGAGGAGGCGGTCCGCAGCACCGGGCACAGCACCACCAAGCTCAAGCTCTTCGCCTTCAGCGTGAGCGCGGCGGTCTCCGGAGTCGGCGGCGCCTTCTACGTCCACTACATCGGCTCGATCGCGCCGCGCGGCATGTTCGAGATCAACTTCCTCTTCACCATCCTGGTGGCGGCGCTGCTGGGCGGAGCGGAGACCATCATCGGCCCGATCATGGGCGCCTACTTCCTGACCGTGCTGCTGGAGTACCTGCGGCCGGTGATGCCCGGCATGGAGCGCTATCTTCTCTACGGCGGGATCGCGCTGGTGCTCTACGTCGTCAGGCCCGAGGGCATCTACAGCATCATCGCCGACGCGGGCCGCAAGGTGCAGGAGTGGCGGCGGTGAACGCCGGCCCGCTGCTGGAGGTGCGCGACCTCCACATGACCTTCGGCGGCATCCGCGCCGTGCAGGGCATCTCCTTCCAGGTGGCGGAGGGCGAGACCCTCGGCCTGATCGGCCCCAACGGCGCCGGCAAGACCACCGTCTTCAACATGATCATGGCGGAGCTGAAGCCCACCAGCGGCGAAATATGGTTCGGCGGCGAGAACGTCACGCGCGTGCCGACGCACGAGCGGGTAAAGCGCGGCATCGCGCGCACCTACCAGGTGCCGCAGCCCTTCGGCGAGATGTCGGTGGGCTCCAACATCCGTGTCGGCATGGCGCCCGACAACATCTGGAAGCTCATCAGCGAAGGCGCGGACCTCGCGGCGGAGGCGGAGATCGGCCGCAGCGTCGGCTTCTCCGACGAGCAGATCGATGCGCTGCCGAGCGAGCTCGCCATGGGCGACCTGCGGCGGCTGGAGATGGCGCGCAACGTCGCCGTCTCGCCCAGGCTGCTCCTGCTCGACGAGGTCTTCGCCGGCCTCACGCTGAGGGAGATCGGGCAGATCTCCGAGCTGCTGGTCGAGAAGAAGCGCAAGGACGGGCTCACCTACATCATCGTGAGCCACGACCTGCGCGCGCTCGCGCCGCTGGTCGACCGGGTCATCGTGATGTCCTTCGGCGCGCTCATTGCCGAAGGGACGTTCGACGAGGTGGTGAAGGACGAGGCGGTGCGCGATGCCTATCTCGGGCAATAGAGGCGGGCAGGGGGGCGAGCCGTGGCGCTGCTGAGCATCGGCGACCTCGACGTCTTCTACGGCCGCGCCCAGGCGCTGCACGGCGTCTCGCTCGAGGTGGAGGCCGGCCGGATCGTCGCCGTGGTGGGTCCCAACGGCGCCGGCAAGTCGACCCTCCTCGACTCGATCATCGGGCTTACCCGCCGGCGCGGGAAGATCGAATTCGAAGGCCGCGACATCAGCCGCATGGCGCCGGCGCGGATCGTCCGGCTCGGCATCGGCTACGCGCCGGAGCGCGGCAACCTCTTCCCCTTCATGGGGGTGAAGGAGAACCTGCTCGTCGGCGCCTACCGCAAGCGCGACGCGATCGAGGAGAATCTCAGGACCGTCTTCGATCTCTTCCCGCGCCTGGAGGAGCGCCAGAGACAGGAGACGGCGACCCAGTCGGGCGGCGAGCGCCAGATGGCCTCGCTCGGCCGGGCGCTGATGTCGAGCCCCAAGCTCCTCATGGTCGACGAGCCCACGCTCGGCCTCGCCCCCAAGGTGTGCCTCGACATCGCCGCCGTTCTCAGGGACTGCAACGAGCGCCTCGGCCTCACGATAATCATCACCGAGCAGAACGCGAACTTCGCCATGAGCCTGGCGCAGGAGGTCTACCTGCTGGAGACCGGCCACATGGGCGAGAAGAGGACACCGGAAGAGCTGCGCGAATCCGCCGACATCGCGGCGGCGTACTTCGGCGACTGAGCCGAAGAGCGGGTGGGCAGGCCGTTACGTCCCTTCGGATTTCTTGTGCTGCGCGATCAGCTTTTCTTCCGGAGTCCTGCCGCGGCCGATGTGGAACTTGTCGACGAACAGCGGCCTCTTCGATCCCTCGCGATACCAGCTCATCACCATGGGGATGCCGGCTTTCCTGAACAGGCCGATCTGCGGGCAGCGGCGATCCGTCTCCCTGGCGAGCGCCTTCACCCGCTCCGTCTTCTCCCGCGTCTTCACGTGCAGGTCGAAATTGATCTGCTCGTATTGCGGCTGCATGTGAAGATCGAAAAAGAACCCTCTGATATCGATGAGAGAACGGATGTCGGTTCTCAGGTCCTGGTACTTGAACCCCTGGTCGCGGGCGACCACGGTGATGGTGATCGACGTGCATGAGGCCAGGGCACAAAGCTGGGCGTGAACCGGAGTCCAGCCGCGCGACTTTCCCTGCAGCTCGGGCGGATCGCCGATATCGAATCCTTCCGGCTCGTCGAACATGATGGAGGGCTGCCCGTCGAAGTAGCCCTCGACACGCATCTGCTCGAATGACTGCGTGCTCACGTCCGAGATGCCGATGTAATCCGGATAGCGCGCGTCCCGTTCCATGCCTTTCTTCCTTACTCCCGTTCCCGGTTTGCCTTCAGCTAACGGCGGCCGAACAGGCGCTCGATATCGGCGAGCTTGAGCTCGACGTAGGTCGGCCGGCCGTGGTTGCACTGGCCGGCGTGGGGCGTCGCCTCCATCTGGCGCAGCAGCGCGTTCATCTCGTCGGCATTCAGCCTGCGGCCGGCGCGGACGCTGCCGTGGCAGGCCAGCGTGCTGCACACGTCCGCGAGCCGCTGGCGCAGCGAGGAGGAATCGTCCCATTCGGCAAGCTCGTCGGCGAGGTCGCGCACCAGCCCCTGCGTGTTGCCATCGCCGATGAGCGCCGGCACCTCGCGCACCACCACGGCGCCCGCGCCGAAGCGCTCCAGCACCAGGCCGAGGTCCGCCAGCTCGCCGGCCCGCGCCTCCAGGCGTGCCACCGCCGCGTCGTGGAGCTCGACCACTTCCGGGATCAGCAGAATCTGGCGCTGGATGCCGGTATCAGCGAGCGCCGCCTTCATGCGCTCATAGACGATGCGCTCATGGGCGGCGTGCTGGTCCACGATCACGATGCCGTCCCCGGTCTGGGCCACGACGTAGGTGCCGTGCACCTGCCCGCGGGCGACTCCCAGGGGATAGGCTACGGGCGCGCGCTCCTCGCCCTCCGCTTGATGCGCCGCAGCCGCAGCGTCCGGTGGCGCCCCTTCGACGCGGGCGGAGGGGCTGTCGAGCGGCGCGTGGTAGTACGACTGGGCCTCGGCGAGCAGCGGTGCGCGGGACGGTGGGGGAGGGCCATACCCCCCATCGGGGGCAGCCGCCGCGCGGCCGACGCCGCCCGTGTGCGGCCTCATTGCGGCGAGAGTCTCGTCGGCGACCGTCGTGGCCGCATGATGCCCGGCGGCGGCGAGGGCGCGCTTGAGCGCGCTCACGATGAGGCCGCGCACCAGGGCCGCATTGCGGAAGCGCACCTCCGCCTTCGTCGGGTGGACGTTCACGTCCACCATGTCGGGCGCGAGGTCGACGAAGAGCGCCGCCATGGGATGGCGCCCGCGGTGGAGGTGATCGGCGTAAGCCCCGCGCACCGCGCCGTGCAGCAGACGGTCGCGCACCGGGCGCCCGTTGACGAAGAGATACTGGTGCTGCGCGCTGGCGCGGTTCAGCGTGGGGAGCGCCGCATAGCCGGTGAGGCGCACGCCGTCGCGCTCCGCGTCGATGGGGAGCGCGTTCGCCGCGAAGTCGCGGCCCATGACCAGCGCGAGACGGGCGAGGCGCCCTGCCGGCGCGTCCTCGTGCGGCCCGTCGCGCAGCAGCGTGCGGCCGTCGCCGACCAGGATGAAGCCGACGGCCGGATGGCACATGGCGAGGCGGTTGACGGTGTCCGCGGCATGTCCCGATTCGGTGCGGGGCGCCTTGAGGAACTTGAGCCGCGCCGGCGTGGCATAGAAGAGGTCTGCCACCGCGACCGTGGTGCCCTGCGGCCGGGCGGCAGGCGTGCAGTCGCCGGCGGCACCGGCGGCGGCCTCGATCGACCAGGCGTTGTCGGCGCCGGCCGCGCGGCTGGTGAGCGTGAGCCGGCTGACCGAGGCGATGGAGGGCAGCGCCTCGCCGCGAAAGCCCAGGGTCGCGATGGACCAGAGATCGCCGTCCTGCGCGAGCTTGGAGGTGGCGTGGCGGGCGAGCGCCAGCGGCAGCTCGTCGCGCCCCATGCCGTGCCCGTCGTCGGCCACCCGGATCAGCCGGCGGCCGCTTTCCTCCAGCGTGATCTCGATGGAGCGCGCGCCCGCGTCGATGGCGTTCTCGACCAGCTCCTTGACCACCGACGCCGGCCGTTCGATCACCTCTCCCGCCGCGATGCGGTTGACCACGCCTTCGGGCAGGAGGCGAATCGTCATGGCTTGCTCTCCAGGTCGCGGCGCACCAGCGTCTTGCCCTGCTCTACAGCCGGCTGATCGAAGGGGTCGACGCCGAGCAAGTGCGCGGCCACCACCGTCTCTAGCATGAAGTGCATCATCAGCCCACCGACGGCCCGCGCATCGGCGGCGGGGAGCGAGAGCCTTCGCACCGGGCGGCCGGCGTCCGCCAGCATGGCGGCCGTGGCGCGCGCCTGCGCCGCGATCAGCTCGCCCATGGTCCGGCCGCCCAGGTATCCGGCCCCGATCTCTTCTGCCAGCGCTGCGTCCACACGCCGCGGCGTCGGGTCCGGCGCCTCGAGGATGGTGAAGAGGTTTCCGCCCGGCCCGTCCAGGAAGAGCTGAAGCTGGCTGTGCTGGTCCACCGGGCCTGGCGCCAGAATCGGGGTCGAGCCGCACCCGTCCTTGCCGAGCGATTCGGCCCAGAGCTGGCGATACCAGAGGCCGAGCGCGTGGAGGTCGGGCCCGTAGGGCATGAGCACCATGCTGGCGGCCGGCCAGGCCTGCATGGCCGCGACCGCGAGCGCGGCGCCCGCCGCCGGCGCCGATTGCTCGGGCGAGGGCGCCTCCAGCGCTTCCGAGAGAACTGTATGGGCGCCCGCGCGGGCGGCCTCGCCATCGGCGCCTGCGAACAGTGCCGGCAGCAGGCCCACCAGAGAGAGCGCCGAGTAGCGGCCACCGAGGGCGGGATCGTGATCGAGAAGCGGCAGGCCGAAGCGCGCGGCCAGACGGCGGGCCGGGCTGTCGCCGGGCTGGGTGATGACGGTGACCGCCTCGGACCCGGCGCTGCCCAGCACGAGCATCGCCTGGGCGAGGGTCTCGGCGGTGGCGCCCGACTTCGAGATGACCAGAAAGCCGGTGCTGTCGAGGTCCGGTCCGCTCAGAACGCGATCGAGACGGTCGCCGTCGCCGTTGTCCAGGAAGAGAAGCCGGTCGCGTTGCGGCCCGGTCGCGGCAAGCGCCTGGCCGCCGAGATTGGCGCCGCCGGTGCCGAGCACGACGAGGCGGCGATAGCGCCTGCGCCATTCGCTGGCCAGCGCCTCCAGCGCCGGGAGGTCGTCGCGCCTCTCGGGGAGGGTGAGAAAGGGATGTGCTTGCGCCGTGCGCGCCAGCCGCAGCCGGTCCAGCGCGCGCGCCGCCTCGGGCAGCAGTTCTTGGAATGCGGCGCGGTCCATGCCGCCGGGTCCGACGGCGTCGGCAAAGCAGAAGTCCGTGTTCTGCTTCATGGCCGCCGGTGTTGCGATGGATGGGTGGGCTCGACCTGGGCGCGGCCTCGCCGCGTCAACTCAGAAGACCCCTTCGAGAAGCGCCTTGTCGCGCCGCCTGATGGTGGGCGTTTCGTCCCCGGTTATGGGCCTTCCGGCCTCGATGTTCTCGCGCAGCCGCTCGGCTTCGGCCGCCGCATCCACCACCTCGCCCGGCGGATCATCGTCCTGCCAGAAGATGAGCGAGTCGACGAAGCTCTCGTCCTCCGAGGCGTAGCCCGAGAACTCGCGATCGACCACATGGCGGATGTTCGGGTCCACGTCGCCCGCACCGGCCTGCTCGATGAATGCGGCTTCCCCCTGCGACGCCGATTCCGTGGCCGGGACGTCGCCGGCGCCCGCTTCGCTCAATAGAGCGTTCCTGGCCTGATCGCGGACCGACTCCTCGTTGGGGCGCGCTTCGCCCGGCCGGGGCGGGCGGAGCGTGAAGTCCGGCGGCAGCGTGAGCGGCGCGCTGCGCACGACCGCGAACTCGTCCGGCGCCTTCTTGCCGAGACCGAGGGCATCGCCGATCCCCCCCTCGCAGGCGGACAGCGCCGCGGCGAGCGCCAGAGCGCCCAAGCCCGCCGCCATGCAGCGGCCAACTCTTCGGGCCGAACCCTCTCGGATGGTCTCTCGCGTCATGAATCTGTTCTAGGCTCTTTGCGCGGCTTCATCAAGAAGCTGTGCACCACCAGCATGACCACGCCCACGGTGATCGCCGAGTCCGCGACATTGAACGCGGGCCAATGATAGCCGCCGCCGTGGAAATCGAGGAAGTCGATGACCCAGCCAAGGCGCACGCGGTCGATCACGTTGCCGATCGCGCCGCCGATGACGAGGCCGAGCGCGCATGCCGGCCAGCGCTGCCGCGTGCGGTACAGCCAGACGCCGAGCGCGGCGGAGATGGCGAGCGCGAGGCCCACGATCATCCACGTGCCGGCGCCCTCGCTCTGGAACAGGCCGAAGCTGATGCCCTTGTTCTGGACCGGAACCAAATTGAAGAACGACGTGACCTCGATGCGCCGTTGCGGATCCCACAGCGCGTCGCGGATGGCCCACTTGCTGACCTGGTCCGCGGCGACGATGGCCGCAGCGACTGGCAGTCCGAGGCGGAGCACGGGCCGCTAGGCAGCCACCGGGCGCGCCGCGTCCACGGCGCTCACGCAGCGCCCGCACAGATCGGGATGGCGCTCGTCGCTGCCGACATCCGGCAGGAGCCGCCAGCAGCGCGCGCACTTCGCGTGCTCCGCCGGCGCGAATTGCACGGCGACCTCGGGCACCTCCGGCAGGGTCACGAGACTGTCGTGGTCGGGCGCGTCGCTCCACGGCGCGACGGTCGCATCCGACGTAATGAAAAGCGTCGCGCAGTCGTCGTCTTCGTAGGCGAGCGCGTCGCGGTAGCGCTCGTGGACGAACACCGTGGGCGCCGCCTCCAGCGACGAGCCGATTTCCTTCGCGGCGCGCGCCTGCTCCAGCGCCTTCGTGACGACCCGGCGCACCGCGCGCGTCCGCTCCATCCGCTCGGCCAGCGCGTCGTCTTGCCAGTCGCCGGGCAGCGCGGGGAACACGCGCAGATGCACGCTCTCGTCGTCCGGATAGCGGGCGAGCCAGGCTTCCTCGGCCGTGAAGCAGATGAAGGGCGCGAGCCAGGCGGTCAGGCAGTCGAACAGCGCATCCAGCACGGTGCGGACGGCGCGACGGCGCGGCGAATCGACGCTGTCGCAATAGAGAGCGTCCTTGCGGATATCGAAGTAGAACGCCGACAGGTCGACCGCGCAGAAGTGGTGCAGGGCCACGAACATCCCGTGGAAGGCGAAGTCCTCGCACCAGCGCCGGACATCCCGGTCGAGGCCATGGAGCCGATGCAGCACCCAGCGCTCCAGCGCGGGCATCTCCGCCGCCGGCAGGCGCTCTCCGGCGTGGAAGTCAGCCAGGTTCCCCAGCAGGTAGCGGAGCGTGTTGCGCAAGCGGCGGTAGGAGTCGACCTGGTGACGCAGGATCTCGTCGCTGATCCTGAGGTCTTCGGAATAGTCGGTGCTGACCACCCAGAGTCGCAGGATGTCCGCCCCGTAGCGTTCGTTCACCTGCTGCGGCGCGATGACGTTGCCGAGCGACTTCGACATCTTGCGGCCCTCGCCGTCCACCACGAAGCCGTGGGTGAGCACGGCGTCGTAGGGCGCGCGGCCGCGCGTGCCGCAGGATTCGAGCAGCGAGCTGTGGAACCAGCCCCGGTGCTGGTCCGAGCCTTCGAGGTAGAGCGACGCCGGCCACATGAGCTCCGGCCGCTTTTCGAGCACGAAGCTGTGCGTGGTGCCGCTCTCGAACCAGACGTCGAGAATGTCGGTGACCTTGTCGTATGCCTCCGGGTCGTATTCCGGCGCGAGGAAGCGCGCCTTGTCGCTGGTGAACCAGGCGTCCGCGCCTTCGGCCTCGACGACTTCGGCGATGCGCTCGACCACCTGGGCGTCGCGCAAGGGGGTGCCGTCCTCGCGCGAGACGAAGACCGTGATCGGCACGCCCCAGACGCGCTGGCGGGACAGCACCCAGTCTGGCCGGGTCTCGATCATCGAGCGAATGCGCGCCCGGCCGGCCGGCGGCACCCAGCGCACCTGGTCGATGGCGTCCAACGCGGTGCGGCGCAGGCCGGTCGTCTCCATGCTGATGAACCATTGCCGCGTGTTGCGGAAGATCAGCGGCGCCTTGGAGCGCCAGGAGTGCGGGTAGGAGTGGACCAGCCTGCCGCGCGCGAGCAGGCGGCCGGCGGCGGCCAGCGCGTCGGCGACCTCGTCGTTCACCTTGTAGACGTGCTTGCCCGCGAAGGCCGGCACGTGGTCGTAGAAGCAGCCGTCGTCGTCCACCGTCGCCGGTGTTTCGATGGGCCTCCAGTCGGCGCCATCCGCAGATACGCTCGCGTTGTAATGAGCGACCGCCTCGAAGTCTTCGGCGCCGTGGCCGGGCGCGATGTGGACGAAGCCGGTGCCCTGCTCGGTGGTCACGTGGTCCGCCGGGATCAGGGGCACCGGGAACTCGTAGCCGCGCGCCCGCAGGGGGTGGGTGCAGACGGTTCCGGCGAAGGCGGTGCCGGGAAGGTCCGAGGCGATCACCCGGTGGCCGGTGACTCCTATCTCGGCACATAGCGTAGGCGCGAGTTCCTCGGCGGCGGCGATCCGCGCGCCGGGCGTCACGGAAGAGCCGTCGGCGACCTCCGTTACTTCGAGCACCAGGTAGCGCACCGCCTCGCCATAGGCGATGCAGCGGTTGCCGGGGATGGTCCAGGGCGTCGTCGTCCAGATGACGACGGCGGCGCCGGCCAGAGCCTCCAGGGGACTCTCGATCACCGGAAAGGCGACGGTGATCACCACGGACGTGTGGTCGTGATACTCGATCTCGGCCTCGGCGAGCGCCGTCTTCTCCACCGGCGACCACATCACCGGCCGGGCGCCCCGGTAGAGGCTGCCATCGACGAGGAAGCGGCCAAGCTCGCGCACGATCTGCGCTTCGGCCTCGAAGGTCATGGTGGTGTAGGGATCGTCCCAGTCGCCGATTACGCCGAGCCGCTTGAACTCGTCGCGTTGCACGTCGATCCAGTGCTCGGCGAAGGCGCGGCAATCGGCGCGGAATTCGCCGACCGGGACGGAGTCCTTGTCGCGGCCTTCCTTGCGGTAGGCCTGCTCGACCTGCCACTCGATGGGCAGCCCGTGGCAATCCCAGCCCGGCACGTAGACCGAATCCTTGGACAGCATCTGCTGCGAGCGCACGACGACGTCCTTCAGGATCTTGTTCAGCGCCGTGCCGAGATGCAGGTGGCCGTTGGCGTAGGGCGGGCCGTCGTGAAGGACGAACTTGGGCCGGCCGGCCGCTGTCTGCCTGAGGCGCCGGTAGAGGCCCATCTCCTCCCAGCGCGCAGCCATCGCCGGCTCGCGCTCCGGCAGCTTGGCCTTCATGGGGAAGGCCGTGCGCGGCATGAGGACGGTATCGCGGTAGTCGGTTGTCATGAGCGCACCTGGCGGAGGGCAGGGGTGTCGGTCGCTTCCGCGTCCGGGGCCGGAAGCCGGGTGAGGATGGCACGGGCCGTGTCGCAGTCGGCGGCGATCTGCGCCTTCAGGGCCTCGATCCCGTCGAAGCGGCGCTCAGGCCGCACCCTGTCCGCGAAGGCGGCGCGCAGCCGCTTGCCGTAGAGATCGCCGGCATAATCGAAGATGTGCACTTCGAGGAGGTCCTCCGTCTTGTCGAACGTCGGCCGGCGGCCGAGATTAGCCACCGCCGGATACCAGGGCCCGACTTCAGCGCCGTCAACGGGCTGCGCCCACAGCGCATAGACGCCGCGCGCCGGATGGAGAATGCCGGCGGTGCGCACGTTGGCTGTCGGGAAGCCGATGGTCCGCCCGCGCCGGTCGCCCGTGATCACGTGGCCGTCGATCTCCCAGTAGCGGCCGAGCACCGAGGGTAGCGAGGCGACCTCGCCCGCCGCCAGCAGTTGGCGTGCCCGGCTCGCCGAATAGACCGTGCTGCCCGTGCCGGCCGCCTCGATGCACGTCACGCCGACACCGAGCGCTCCGCCGATTTCGGAGAGCAGGGCCACGGTGCCGGCACGCCTGCGGCCGAAGGCGAAATCGTGACCGACCACGACGTGGCGGGCGCCGATCCCCGCGGCCACGACGTCCGCGACGAAGGACGCCGGCTCGCGGGCGGCGAAGGCGCGGTCGAACCGTGCGACGTAGAGAACGTCGACGCCGAGGCCGGCGAGATGACGCGCCTTTATGCGGAAGGGGGTGAGCCTGAAGGGCTCGTCGGGAGCGGCGAGGACCTGGCGCGGGTGCGGCTCGAACGTGAGCACGGCGAGCGGCGCCCCGAGTTCGCGGGCGATGCGCCGGCCCTGCTCGATGACGGCGCGGTGACCCAGGTGAACGCCATCGAAGTTGCCGATGGCGACCACCGCGCCCCGCGCATCTGCGGGCGTTGACTGCCAGTGCCGAACGATGCGCATGGGCGCGTCTTCTCCAATCCGAGCGGGCGGGAGAATAGCCGCGGCGCCTGGGCTCGTCGATGGCTCTTGGGCCGAAATACGGGTTGGCGTCTCACCACATGCGCAAACCGACCAACAGGATGTGCTGGCTGATGTCGCCGTAGTCGTTGAGGTCGCCGGTGGTGAGATAGCGGTAGCCGACGTGCCAGCCCTGAAAGTGAACGCCCAGGCCGAGCTGGTAGGCGAATTCGGCGTCCGAGTCGTCGTCGCCGCCTCGGAGAGTACTTGTCGCTCTCTCCACGATCCTGTGGCTCGTCTCGGCGAACAGGATGCCGGCTCCGCCGCCCACATAGGCGCCGAATGCCGTATCGGACCCGATGTCGAACCAGGAGTTCAGCATCACGCCATAGGTGCGGACGTCGGCGGAGGCCGACGCGCTCACGCCCTGGCCGGCGTTGTTGCTGCCCGAGACCGTGTCTATGTCGAAGAAGACCTCGGCCTCGGCCCGAAGATGCTCCATGACACCCATGCCGACGACGCCGCCCACACGGAAGTTGGTACCGTCAACGCTCGGAGAGGCGATCTGGCCGCCATCGAACTCCGATGCCTTTCCCGGCAAGTCGAAGTCGAGCAGCCCGACATCGGCGCCGAAGTAGAGGCCGATCTGTTCCGCGTGTCCTGCGGTGGTGATTGTCACCAGCGCAACGAACGTGGCGCCGGCCAATGTCGACAGAAACGCTCTCATTCCGATCCCCCCTGGCAGTGGGCCGAGCGAATTCGACTCGGCGGGAGACGACGCCCCGACGTTCCACATGCGCGGCACGCCCGTCAACACGGGCGTCCGGCGATGCGACCGGGAGGAAGGGAGAAGAGGAGGAGGGGACGCAGCGTGCGCCCCCTCCCGGACCGTGGGCTCAGTCGCCCGGATAGGCCGCCGGCTTGGAGGCCCACTGCATGTAGGCCTCGCGCTGGGCGTCGACGCCTACCTTCTCGGTGAGCGCGTCCCAGGCGGCGGCGACGCCGTCGAGCTCCGTCTGCGGATCGGCACCGCCCATCACGGCCTGAAGCCCGATCGCCAGCGCATCCTCGTAGGCGAAGGTGTTGATGATCGAGAGATCGAGCAGGCCGGAGACCGCGCCCGCCTGCAGCGCATCGAGGTACTCCTTCGCATCCGGCCAGCGCGACTGGTACTCCGGCGACGAGAAGTGCGACTTGCGGAAGGGATCACGCAGCGTATACGGCAGCTGCACCCGCTCGTGGCTGATGTCGATGCTGTTGATCCACTGGATGTAGAGGTAGGCCGCGTCCTTGTTCTTGCTGTCGGACGAGACCGCCATCGAGAACCCGGCCGCAAGCTGCGGATGGCCGCCCGGCGGCAGCGCATAGCCCACCTTGCCGGCTACCACCGACGGCGGCACCCACTGCATGGCGATGTCGTCGGTGCCGTAGCCCGCCGACCAGCGGCCGACCGGCGGCCACCACTGGGTCATGGCGATCTGGCCGGCGTTGAAGGCGGCGAGCGATTCGATCGCGCCCCACTGCTCGACGCCGGGCGGCATGGTCGTGTTGTCCTTGACCATGCCCGCGAGCGCCTTGACGCAGCCGGGGCCGTTGACCGTCGCCTTCATGCTCTCGGCGTCGAAGAACTTGCAGCCCTCGTTGCGCGCCCTCTCCTGATAGAAGTAGTGGAGCAGGCCGCGCACCCGCATGAAGCCCGCGCCGTACATCTCCGGCGCCTTCGCGTCGGTAATCGCCTTGCTGACCTCGTAGAACTCGTCCCACGTGGTCGGTACCGAAAGGCCCATCTCCTCGAAGACGTCCTTGCGGTAGTAGAGGATCAGCACGTCGCCATCGTCCGGGAAGCCGTAGATGGTGTCGCCGATCCGCATCTGGTTCTCGCGGTAGACGTCGCCGATGTCCTCGAGCTCCGCGCGGTAGCCGTACTTGTCGACGTAGGCGTCGAGCGGTTCCACCGCGCCGGCGCGCACCATGTCGCCCATCCAGGCAGGCACGACGCTGAGAACGTCATAGGCGCCGGTTCCCGCCCGATGCTCCTGCAGCATCTTCGGGAACATCTCGTTGACCTGGGATTCGATCACGTTGACCTTGATTCCGGTCAGCTCCTCCCACTTCGGGCCGGAGAAATTCTGCGGACCCAGCGACTGGAGCCCGGCCTCCCAGATCACGTTGATCTCGGTGCCGGCGTATTGCTTGGCCTCGCGCACCGCGATCTCGGCGGCGCTCTCGGCCCAGGCGGCACTTGACCCCACGCCCAGCAACGTGAGCGCGGCAAGTCCGCCGATCATCGACTGCATCGTTTTCGTTGCCATTGCTTGCCTCCCTTCGTTCGGCGCGGCGGCGCCAGAAAGAGAAGGGGAGGGGACGATGCCCCTCCCCAAAAAAGCCGGATCAGTCGCCCGGATAGGCCGCCGGCTTGGAGGCCCACTCCATGTAGGCCTCGCGCTGGGCGTCGACGCCCACCTTCTCGGTGAGCGCGTCCCACTTGTCGGCAACGCCGTCCAGCTCGGCCTGCGGATCGCCACCGGCCATCACCGACTGCAGCCCGGCCGCGAGCGCGTCGATGTAGGCGAAGGTGTTGATGATCGAGAGATCGAGCAGCCCGGAGACCGCGCCCTTCTCAGCCGCTTCGAGATAGTGCTTCGCGTCCGGCCAGCGCGACTGGTACTCCGGAGACGAGAAGTGCGACTTGCGGAAGGGATCGCGCAGCGCGTAGGGCAGCTGCACCCGCTGGTGGCTGATGTCGATGCTGTTGATCCACTGGATGTAGAGGTAGGCCGCGTCCTTGTTCTTGCTGCTGGAGGAGACGGCCATGGCGAACCCGGCCGCAAGCTGCGGGTGGCCGCCTGGCGGCAGCGCATAGCCCACCTTGCCGGCGACGACCGACGGCGGCACCCACTGCATGGCGATGTCGTCGGTCCCATAGCCCGCCGACCAGCGGCCGACCGGCGGCCACGACTGGAGCATGGCGGTCTGGCCTGCGTTGAAGGCGGCCAGAGTCTCGACGAAGCCCCATGCCTCGATGCCGGGCGGCATGGTCGTGTTGTCCTTGACCATGCCGGCGAGCGCCTTGACGCAGCCGGGGCCGTTGATGGTCGCCTTCATGCTCTCGGCGTCGAAGAACTTGCAGCCCTCGACCCGCGCCCTCTCCTGATAGAAGTACTGCAGGAGGCCGCGCGCGCGCATGAAGCCCGCGCCGTACATCTCGGGCGCCTTCGCGTCGGTGATCGCCTTGCTGACCTCGTAGAACTCGTCCCACGTGGTCGGCACCGAGAGGCCCATCTCCTCGAAGACATCCTTGCGGTAATAGAGGATGAACACGTCGCCATCGTCCGGGAAGCCATAGATGGTGTCGCCGATCCGCATCTGGTTCTCGCGGTAGACGTCGCCGATGTCGTCGAGCTCCGCCCGATAGCCGTACTTGTCGACGTAGGCGTCGAGCGGTTCCACCGCGCCGGCGCGCACCATGTCGCCCATCCAGGCGGGAACGACGTTCAGCACGTCATAGGCGCCGGTGCCGCCCCGATGCTCCTGCATCATCTTGGGGAACATCTCGTCGTGCTGGGCTTCGATGATGTTGACCTTGATCCCGGTCAGCTCCTCCCACTTCGGGCCGGAGAAGTTCTGCGGACCCAGCGCCTGCAGCCCGGCCTCCCAGAACACGTTGATCTCGGTGCCGGCGTACTGCTTGGCCTCGCGCACCGCGATCTCCGCTGCGCTCTCGGCCCAGGCGGCGCTTGCGCCCGCCGCGAGCACCGTCAGCGCGGCTAGCCCACCGATCGTGGATCGTATTGACCTCATTGCCATTGATGGCCTCCCTCGTTCGGCGCGGCGGCGCCGCGCTCTACAATCATGAACCGCTTGCGGCACCTGAGCGCGGGCCGCGGCACGCCCTGCGCAGCGCGGTGATGCCTTCCGCCAAGCCCCGCTGCACAAGCCACGCGTCCCCAGAATAGCATAGGAAGTCGAAGCCGATGTCATGGAGCGCCACGCCGGATTCCGCGTCCTCGCAGATGCGGCCGAGCGACTTGCCGTGCCGCATGCACGCCGCGCCTGCGCGCTCCATCGCCGACTGGAATCTGGGGTGGTCGAACTTCGCAGGGATCCCCATGGCGACCGAGAGGTCGAAATGGCCGATCCAGATGCCGTCCACGCCGTCGAGCGCGGCGATGGCCTCGATGTCCTCGATTCCCTCCGGCGTCTCGATCTTGGGGAAGAACACGACGTCCCTGTTGGCGGCGCGGAGCGCGGGCGCCGCCGCACGCTGCCGGTAGCGGTCGTGGGCTATGCCGAGCGCGACGCCGCGTGCGCCCTTGGGCGCATAGCGGACGTGGTCGAGGATCGCGCGCGCCTCCTCGGCGCTGCCCACCTTCGCCGGCTGGATGCCGTCCGCCCCCATGTCCAGCGCGCGGGCCACCATGTCGTAGTCGCCGCCGACGGTCGACACGATCACCGGCAGGTCGGCCGCCTGGTAGAAGCGCAGCATGCGCTTGAGCTGGTCGTGGCCGAAGCCGGAATGCTCCATGTCGAGGAGCGCGTACTGGCAGCCCGCGGCCTTGAGAATCTGGCCCATGCCGGGGCTGTCGAACTCGATCACGAACGAGCCGAACTTCGGCTCGCCCGTGCCCATCATCGCGCGCAAGGCGGCGCTCGGCATCGCGCGTCTACCGCCGCCGCCGGCCGCCGAGCGCGGCCTTCAGGTCGTCGATGCCCCGGCGCAGCGTCTCCTGCAGTAGCCAGATGTCGCCGGAATAGCAGATCATGTCGTAGCCCGCGTGGTAGGCGCCGATGCCGCGCTCGACATTCATGACGAGGCAGCCGAAGGATTTCTTGTGCCTCGCACAGGCGCGGGCGACGCGGTTCTCCGCAGCAATGAGATCGGGGTGGTCGAACTGGCCGGGGATGCCGAGGGAGGTGCTGAGGTCGAAATGCCCGATCCAGAGACCGTCGATCCCGTCCACGGCGGCGATCTCGTCCACGTTCTCGACGCCCTCACTGGTCTCCACCAGGAGGAACACCGCGACGCGCCTGTTGGCGGCCCGCATCTTGGCCACCGGGGAGCCGGGCGCGTAACGGTCGTGGGCGATGCCGAGCGCCACGCCGCGATGGCCATGCGGGGGATACTTCGCGTGGGCCGCGATGCGCCGCGCTTCCTCTGCCGTGCTCACCATCGGCAGCATGATCCCCTCGGCGCCCGTGTCGAGCGCCCGGGCGATGTGGTGGTAGTGGCGCGACGGCACGCGCACGACCGCCGGCAGCGCCGCCGCCTCCATGTAGCGCAGGAGTTGCTTGACCGTATCGAAGCCGAAGCCGGAATGCTCCATGTCGATGAAGACGAACTGGGCGCCGCCGGCCTTGAGGATGTAGCCGATACCGGGCGAGGCGCACTCGATCACGAGCGTGCCGAACTTGGCCCGCCGCGTCCCCGCCATCTCCTTCAACGTGGTCAACGCCACCCGGTGGCTCCCGACTCGTCCTCCCTAACGGACCGGCAGACACGGAATTCCGCCAGTGCCTGCCGGATGTTAGCAGCTTTGGCTTGCACGACCCAATCCGGCATTCCGGGATTCCTGAATGAGAGGGGATCGAGCCGGTCAGCCGTGAGGGAGCGATGCTGGAGCTAAGGTAACGGCCAGCCGACGGCAGCCTTGCAAAAGCGAATGTTCTTGTTATATTCTTTTTCGTGTCGAGTCGTGATGCCGGGTAGCACTTGGTATGGGGGGCAGCTTGTGTGCGGGCATGTAGGGACCGAATGTTAGACTCGCCGGCGAGCGATCTGAGCAAGAGCCTGGGCAACACGAGGTTCGGGACGGTCCTTGCCGATCCACCTTGGCGCTTCGCCAACCGCACGGGGAAGGTCGCACCTGAGCACCGCCGATTGTCTCGGTACGGCACTCTGTCCCTTGAGGAAATCGCGGCGCTTCCGGTGGCTGACCATGTCGCCGAGCGAGCGCATTGCTATTTGTGGGTTCCGAATGCGCTACTTCCCGAGGGATTGCATGTGCTCACGTCGTGGGGGTTTCGGTACAAGACAAACCTGATCTGGCACAAGGTGCGCAAAGACGGTGGCTCCGACGGTCGAGGGGTAGGCTTCTATTTTCGCAACGTGACCGAAATTGTTCTTTTCAGCGTGCGCGGCAAGGACGTCCGAACGCTTCCTCCGGGACGCAGTCAGGTAAACTTGATTGCGAGCCGCAAGCGGGAACACTCACGGAAACCGGACGAACAGTACGACGTGATCGAAAGTTGCAGCTGGGGACCGTATCTCGAATTGTTCGGTCGGGGCGCGCGCGACAATTGGACGGTATGGGGCAATCAGGCCGACGCCGACTACGAGCCCGACTGGCCGACCTACAGCAATCATTCTGCCGCCGCCTCGCCTTGAGCCTGCCCGATCTTGAAGAGGCCGGCTTCGACGTTCAGACCGTAAACCACGCGCTGGCCGTCCTCACCACGGATTTCCCGGAACCGCTCGAAGAGCTGTGCGGCGTCCTGTTGGATTTCAGAGTAGCCGACGTGGAGTTGATCAAGGGCGGAGGCGGGGAAGCCCATTCGACGCAGCGGCTCAGACGCTCCCTCACGGAGCGAGAGTGGATCAAGCGAAGCATTGTCGTCAGGAAGACCGTCGACGACATCGAGCGGGCCGCGATCTCGCATGAAATCGACCATGTGCGAAGATCAGACGGGGGCGCCATCGCACTGGAAATCGAGTGGAACAACAAGGATCCGTTCTTCGATCGCGACCTGGAGAACTTTCAGAGACTCCATAGTGAAGGCGCAATCAGCGTCGGGATCATCGTGACGCGCGGCAGGTCGCTCCAGGAAAGCATGGTTCAGATTGTTGAAGCGTGTGCGGTCAATCAAGGCGTGCGGGGCTTCGACGATCTTGGGCAATTCGATGTGAGCCCGACGGAACGGCAGCGCCGCATGGTCAGGGCTGACGGCGACGGCTTCGTTGCGGATTGGGCGCGCCGATTCGTACAGGACAAGTTCGGCAGCGCGACGACCCATTGGAACAAGCTGCAAGAAAGAATCGAGCGCGGCGTCGGCAATCCTTGCCCGTTGCTGCTGATCGGGATACCGGCGACCTCAGTTTATCAAGACCGAATTCCGCAAGCCTGAACGCCTGGAGACGGGCTTATCGAGCGTTCCCGACTGATCCTGGCCTCAAGTGCCGTTGCTGGGACCAAGATCGCTACCCGGCTTCCAGAGCCGCCACAGCCTCGTCCGCGGTCATCACGTCGCCGAACTGCTGGACGATGGTCTCCAGCGCGTTGCGGTGCTCCTCGTCGCTGAGCGCGGCGCAGCAGTCGGCCAGCATCACGGTCTTGAAGTCGAGCATCATGGCGTCGCGCGCGGTCGATTCGCAGCAGACGTCGGTCTTGGTGCCGCCGATGAGCAGCGTGTCGATGCTGCGGCCGCGCACCATCGTCTCCAGCGACGACGAGCCGGGGATCAGGGCGCTGTAGCGGTTCTTGAAGAGGACCGTGTCGTCGTCGCCGACCTCCAGCTCGGGCCAGAGCGCCTGGCCGTCGGCGTTGGGCGCGAGGCCGGCCATGGTGCGCTCGCGCGCCTCGTCGGTGACGAAGTGGTCGAAGAAGCCCGGCCAGTCCGACGCGCCGTCGCGGCTCGTGTTGGCGTGGGCGACCCAGTAGATGCGGACGCCGAGCGCCCTGAGACGTGCGTTGAGCGCATTGATCTGCGGCACGATGGCGCGCGCCATCGGCACCTCGACCGGCGCGCCCGGCGCGAGGAAGGTCACCTGCATGTCGATGTAGACCGCCGCCGTGCGGGCCGGATCGAGGCGCTCGAAGAGGCGCATCCGCCCCCGCCGCTTCACGACGCGCTCGACGATCTCCGGCCTTATTTCGATTTCGTGCATCTTGAGGCCCCTACACGCGCACGTCGTCGGTGAGGAAGGGATCGCCCGCGAGCGCCGATTCGGTGTCGAGCAGGGCACCGCAGCCGGGGCAGAAGAAGCGGCGCAGCAGGACCCGCTCGGCATTGCTGTAGGGCGCGCCGCCGGCGCCCTGCATGGGCCGCTCGTCGAGGCGGGCGGCCTGCTTCCACGGCTCCCCGGCCGGGCCGAGAGCGTAGCCGCAGGCCATGCAGGCGATAGCGCGGTCGTCGTCGACAACGAGCGTGGCGGAGATACGGGTGCCAGTCATTCAGCCGCCATGGGAGTCGCGAGGCGGGCGGAGCGCAGCGCCTCGCGCCGGGCGCGGGTCGCCTCTTCGTCAACCGTGCCGTCCGCCATGACCACGCCGTAGACGGAGGCGGCCACGCCCTCGCTGACCATGCCGGCCTCGATATCGGCCTGTACCCGCGCGGGCTCGCGCTCCAGCGGGTCGCCGAAGCCGCCGCCGCCGTCGGAGCGGACATAGAGTGCGTCCTCGCCCTTCAGGGGGAAGACGCCCCAGGAGATGGTCTCGGCCTCGCCGGTCATCCCGTCGAGGGAGGTGGGGAAGGGGTCGACGTTGCGTCCGGCGTCGCGTGCGCGGTTGTTGTGCACCCAGCGGTAGGCGCAGGGCGCGCCGGCATAGCCGCCGCCCAGGCCCTCGCTCATGGAGAACTCGGTGCCCTTGCCCGAGACCACGTAGTTGATGCCGCCCTCGGGCGAATCGTGCTGCACCAGGGCGAACTCGATGGCGTTGCCGCCCCGCCAGCGGCCCGGCCCGCCGGTATCCGGCCGCGCCCGGCGGAACAGGTAGCGCACCGGGAAGGTTGCCTCGGTGGTCTCGACGTTGGCCATGCGGCCGATGGGGTTGGGAATCTCGCCGCCCACATCGATGCCGTCGGCATAGGTGCGCGCGCCGCCCGCGCCGCCAAAAGTCTCGGTCAGGATGCCGATGGCCTCCTGGCGGCGCTGGTTGAGGCCGAACATGAAGATGGCGAAGTGGCTGCCGTGCCAGACCGCCGTGGCCTCCCTGGCGTACGTTTCGCTGGCCGACAGCATCTTGGCGATGCACGTGCAGGCCGCGTTGTTCACCGACTGGATCGTGCCGACGGTGGCGAGCGAGACGGGCGCAGGCCGCGTGCAGTTCACGATGGTGCCTTCCGGCGCGATCATCCTGATCGGCCTGAGGACGCCGTCGTTCCAGGTGATGTCGTAGCAGAGCAGCGGGAAGAGGGGGGCGAAGAAGCCGCCCCAGGAAGCCCAGTAGGTGCAGTTGATGCCGTAGTGCGACTGCGGGCTGGAGCCCGTGAAATCGAAGGTGAGCTCGTCGCCCTCCTTGGTCATGGCGAGCAGCACGCGGCAGGTCTCGCCCTCGATGTCGAAATACTGGCGCGCCTCCCAGCGGCCGTCGGGCAGCTCGCGGAGGCGCTTGCGGAAGAGCGTCTCGGACTGATCGACCAGCGCGGCGCAGGCTTCGTCCACCGGGCCGGCGCCGTACTTGTCGATCAGCGCCCCCATGCGCTCCCGCGCCACGTTGTTGGCGGCTATCATGGAGGAGAGGTCGAGCGCCACCATCTCCGGCGCGCGCACCATGTTGAGCAGCGTGTCCATGACGTCGCGGCGCATGGTCCCGCCTTCCACCAGCTTGATGCCGGGCGACGAGAAACCCTCGGTGAAGATGTCGCGCGAATCCGGGCTGAAGCCGCCCGGCACCATCGCGCCGATGTCGTAGACGTGGACGAAGCAGGCGCTCCACGCGACCAGCCGCCCGTCATGGTGGATCGGCGCCACCAGGTAGATGTCCGACGTGTGGAGTGCCGCCGTATAGGGGCAGTTGGTGAGGAACACGTCGCCCTCGCCGATGTCGCCCTCGAAGCGGCGGATCACCGCCTTGCAGGCTTCGGCGGCGCTGGTCAGGTGGTGCAGGAAGCCGACGCCCCCCATGAGCAGCGAGCCGTCGGCGCGGTAGAGGGAGACCATGAGGTCGTGGCCCTCGTTGGTGATCGCGCTGCCGGAGACGTGCTTCAGCGTGATCACCGCCTCGTCGATGACGCGGAAGAGCCGGTGGCGGATGATGGAGAAGGTGATCGGGTCCATGGCGGGCCTCAATCGCGTTCGATGATGGTGTTGCGGTACGCATCAACCCGGCCGGTCTGGCCGGATTGCACGACGATGGTCGTGATCGGCGTGTGGATCACCGCCGGGCCGGCGATGACGTTGCCGGGCACGAGGCGCGCGAAGTCGAAGATGTCGGCCGGCGCGAGCCCACCCGCCGCCTCCACGAAGATGTCGCGCCGGCCGATCAGCGCCCGGCCGGGGTCGGCGCCATTCAGCGCAGCCGTCTCGACCTGCGGGCGCTCCACCAGGCCGCGCGCGGTGAGGCGAAACATCGTCATCTCCGTGCCGGCGGCGCGGTAGGCGGAGCCCTGGCCGAACTTGCGCTCGTAGAGCGCCTCGAAGTCTGCCGCGAGACGGCCCACGGCATCGTCGTCCATCGGCCCCCCGCCTTGCACCGGCGTCGTCACCTCGTGCACCTGACGCCCGTAGCGCAGATCGATGGACCAGTCGAGCGCGATGGCATCGTCGGCGAATCCCTCGGCCGCAAGCTGTTCGCGGGCGCGGTCCATCATCGGCGCATAGATCGCGTTGATCTCGACGGCGGGGCTCGGCACCGGCAGGGTCTTGGTGACGCTGTACTCGTGGACGATATCGGCCGAGAGCAGGCCGAAGGCCGCGTTCACCGCGGCGGTGTAGGGGACGACGATGCGCCTGACCCCGAGCTCGGCGCCGAACACGCCGCAGAGCAGGCCGCAGGTGCCGCCGAAGGCGTGCAGCACGAAGTCGCGCGGGTCGAGGCCGCGCTCGACGGTGATCTCGTGGATGAGGTCGGAGATCTGCGCCGCAGCGATGCGGTAGATGCCGATGGCGGCGTCTTCGACGCTCATGCCGAGCGGCGAGGCGATCTTCCCGGTGAAGATTTCCCGCGCTTTCGCCGCGTCGAGCGTGATCGTGCCGCCGAGAAAGGTGCCGGGGTCCATGTAGCCGACGAGCAGCATGACGTCGGTGAGCGTCGGCTCGCTGCCGCCGAAGCCGTAGCAGATCGGGCCGGGCCTCGCGCCCGCGCTCGCCGGGCCCACGTCCGGCACGCCGGTGGCGGGGTCCAGCGACACGATGCTGCCGCCGCCGGCGCCGATGGAGACCACCTCGATCTTCGGCGCCACGTAGTGGTAGCGGTCGACCATGGGCTCGCGGGCGTAGTCGATGGCGCCGTCCTGGATCACGCCCACTTTGAAGGTCGTGCCCCCCATGTCGCAGGCGATGATGTCCTCGTCCTCCATCAGCCGGCCGAGATGGCGGCTGCCGATGACGCCGGCGGCGGGGCCGCATTCGAGCATGCCCACGGCCCGCTCGGCGGCTTCCTCCGCCGGCAGCAGGCCGCCGTATCCCTGCATCACCAGGAGAGGCCCGTCGTAGCCGCGCCCTCGCAGCAGCGCCTGGATGCTGGTGATGTAGTCCCTGGCGATGCGCCCGGCGTAGGCGTTGATGACCGTGGTCGACGCGCGCTCGTATTCGCCGGGCACCGGCGCGATGTCGCTGGAAAGCGTGACGTAGGTGCCGGGCGCGGTCTCGCGGATCAGCGCGCCGACGCGGCGCTCGTGGCTGTCATTGTAGAAGGACCAGAGGAAGGAGACGGCGAGCGCCTCGACCTCGTCGTCGTCCACCAGCGAGCGCACCGCGTGCCGCACGGCCTCTTCGTCCAGCTCGCGCAGCACCGCGCCCTTGTAGTCGACCCGCTCCGGCACGCCACGGGTGCGGGCGCCCGGCACCAGGGGGGGCGCGCGGTCGGTCGCCACCGGGTGCTTGATGCCGTCCTCGGTGAGCCCGGCCCAGCGGCCGTAGGCGCCGCGCGTGATCGTCAGCGTGTCCTCAAAACCTTCCGTGGTGATGAGGCCGGTCCTGGCGCCCGAGCGGGTGAGCAGCGTGTTGTCCACGACCGTCGAGCCGTGCATGAAGAGCGCGGTCCGCGCCAGCAGCGCATCCGTGCTGAGGCCGATGTCGTCGGCCGCCGCGCCGACGGCGGCGAGCACGCCGTCCGCGAAGTCGGGCGGGGTGGAGAGCGCCTTGCCGAGGCGCACCGGCTCGCCGGCGGCGAACAGCACCGCATCCGTGCACGTGCCGCCGACATCGGTCGCGACCACGTAGCGGGCATCGCCCTGCTTGCCCATTTCCTGCCTTTCTCCGGTCCGTGGCCATCTTGCCGGGCGGGCGCGCGAAAGCAAGGCACGGAAGCCGGCACGATGAGAGCCGGGCTGCCGGGCGCCCGTTCTGCCAACTCGGTTCACGTGGCGAAGTGGTATCGTCGTGCCGCGCATCCATCCCGGAGGCCAGCGATGGACTATCGATGCATCAGGTTCGAGCGGCAGGACGCGGTGGGGCTCGTCACGCTCAACCGGCCCGAACGCGCCAACGCGATCGACCGGACCATGCTGGCGGAACTCCATGCGGTGTGCGATGCAGCCGAGACCGACGAAACGCTCCGGGCGCTGGTCGTGACCGGCGCGGGCGGCGCCTTTTCCTCAGGCTTCGACCTCAAGGAGCAGGCCGCGGCCCCGCCCGCAGGCGTCGCCCAATGGCGCGGCGTGCTGCGCGACGACTTCGACACCGTGATGCGCTTCTGGCATCTCTCGAAACCCACCATTGCTGCGGTACGGGGACCCGCGCTCGCCGGCGGCTGCGAGCTGGCGCTTGCCTGCGACGTGACGGTGGCGGCCGAGGACGCGCGCTTCGGCGAGCCCGAGCTGCGCTTCGGCGCCGGCATCGTCGTGATGCTCATGCCCTGGCTCACCGGGCCCAAGCACGCGAAGGAGATCCTGCTCTCCGGCGAGGACGAGATCGACGCTGCCCGCGCCTACGAGATCGGGCTCGTCAACCGCGTCGTGCCGGTGGGCGAAGAGGTTGAGACCGCGCTGGCGCTCGCGCGGCGTATGGCCGCGATCGAGCCCGCGCTGCTCAAGCGCACCAAGGCGGCGGTCAACCGCATGTACCGCATGATGGGCTTCGACGAGACGCTGGACATGGCGCTCGAGCAGGACTTCCTGATCGAAGCCGAAGGAACGGCGACCAAGCGCGCGTTCCTCGAGATCGTGCGCACGCAGGGACTGCGCGCCGCCATCGCCTGGCGCGACGCCGGGCGGTGAGCGTGGAGCAGAGTTGGGAGCACGGCGCGTGAGAAACAGAATCGCCATCGACATTCACGAA
The DNA here is from genome assembly GCA_965221125.1 of Alphaproteobacteria bacterium. GTDB lineage: Bacteria > Pseudomonadota > Alphaproteobacteria > UBA828 > UBA828 > WTGU01. Next base: position 860,527 of record CBDCRW010000007.1, on the reverse strand, counting down.
CGGGCCGCCTTCGCCGACGGTCACGAATTCGCCGGAGCCGGAGCCTACGAGCGGCTGGTCGGGCGGGCGCGGTTTGCCGTCGATCCGGACGCACCGGCGCAGGCCGGCATCGTCGATCTGGACAAGGCGCCGCGCAACAGCGACGGCCTGGTCGAGTTCGCGGCGGACCTCTGCATCCTGAAGCCGGTCGATCCGGCGTGCGGCAACAGGCGGCTCTTCTTCGACTACGGCAACCGCGGCAACAAGCGGGCGTTGCAGTACTTTTGCGATGCGCCCGCCTGCAACGACCCGGCGACGCTGGAGCACGCCGGCAACGGCTACCTGTTCCGCCGCGGCTATACCGTGGTGTGGGGCGCCTGGCAGGGGGACCTGCTGCCGGGCGACGGCCGCATGATCCTGACCCTGCCCGTCGCGAGCGAGGGCGGCGGGCCGATCACGGGCCCGGTGCGGACCGAGTTCATCGTCGCCCAGAACGGTCAGACCACGCTGCCGCTGAGCGGCTGGGTCTCCACGCGGAGCCATCCGACGGTCTCGCGCGATCCGGCGAAGGCGCGGCTGACGCGGCGGCGCTACCCCGACGACGAACGCGTGGAGATTTCGCCGGAGGCGTGGCAGTTCGCGCGCGTGGAGAGCGGCGCAGGCCTCGATTTCCAGGGCGCCGAGCAGGCGATCGTGGAGTCCGACACGCACATCCACATGCCGGGCGGGTTCGAGCCCGGCTGGATCTACGAGCTTGTCTACGAAGGCCGCGATCCGCTGGTGCTTGGGCTGGGCTACGTCGCGGTGCGGGACCTGGTGAGCTTCCTGAAGTACGAGACGCACGACAGCGAGGGCCGCGCCAATCCGGTGGCGGACGGCGGGCCGGTGGAGAAGGCCTACGCCTTCGGCCGCTCGCAGACGGGGCGCTGCATCCGCGACGCGATCTATCGCGGCTTCAACGCCGACGCCGCCGGGCGCAGGGTGTTCGACGGCGTGCTGGCGCACGTCGCCGGCTGCGGGCGCATGTGGATGAACCATCGCTTCGCCAACGTCGTCGTGCCGGCGGGCCAGCAGTACGAGGACCACGACAACGCCGCCGACAGCTTCCCGTTCTCCTACGCGGCCAGCACGGATCATCTGACCGGCAGGTCGGATGCGATCTGCAAGCGGCCCGAGACCGACCCCCTGATCTTCCACAGCCAGAGCGCCACGGAATACTGGCAGCGGCGCGGCTCGCTCGTGCATACCGACACCCAGGGAAACGACCTGGAGCAGCCCGCCAACGTGCGGGTCTACTTCTGGTCGAGCGCGCCGCACGTGGCCGATCCCAACCAGGGCGCGCCGGCGCGCGGCATCTGCCAGAACCCGAGCAACGTGGTCCAGACCTCGATGCTGTTCCGCGCGCTGCTCGACGCGATGGACCGCTGGGCGAGCGACGGCACGAAGCCGCCGGCAAGCCGCACGCCCAGGCGCCGTGACGGCACCCTCGTCGGCATGGAGGAATGGCGCGTGCAGTTCCCCGCCATTCCGGGCGTCGCCACGCCGCGCGGACCCAGCGCGCTGCCGCTCTACGATTTCGGGACGGAGGCGGAGCACGGCATACAGAGCACGCTGCCGCCCAGGGTCGTGGGTCCCGAGGGCTACACCGTGCTGGTGCCGGCAGTCGATGCCGACGGCAACGACATCGCCGGGGTCCGCGTGCCGATGGTCCAGGCGCCGCTCGCTACCTACACCGGCTGGAACCTGCGGAGCAGGGGGCAGGGCGAGGGCGCCATGCACGAGTTCAGCGGCAGCACGATCCCCTTGCCCGACACGGAGTCCGTGCGCGCCGCCACCGGCGACCCGCGGCCATCCATCGAGCAGCGCTACGGCGACGCGGATGGCTACGTCGCCGCGATCGTCGAGGCGGCGGAACGCCTTGTCGCGGACGGCCTGATGCTGGAGGAGGATATCGCGCGGGTCGAAGAGCGCGCCCGCAACTGGAGCCGGCCGCTGCACGACGTGCGTCTCTAGATCTGGAATTCTCTCCGGGGCTGCCGCGGGCCGGCAGGCGAGCCGCAGGCGCAATTGGCGATGGCGGCGGGGCGCGGGGAGGGGTAGCATTCCGGCAGGGAATCAGGCCTGCAATGCACGGGCAAGGGGGGCAAGCGATGACGAGACGCGCATGGATAGCGGGCGCAGCAGCGCTGGCGATGGCGCTGGCCGTGTTCACCGGCATGAACGAGGCGAGCGCGCTGGAGGACCACTCGGCCGCAGTCAAGGCCCGCCAGGCCCACATGCAGCTCAACGGCTTCTTCATGAGCCAGCTCGCGGCGATCGCGAAGGGGCAGGTGCCCTACGACGCGGCGCAGGCGACCGGGGTGGTCAACAGCATGCTGGCGCTCAACACCATGGACGTGGGCGCGATGTGGCCGCCAGGTTCCGGCAACGACAACCCTGCTCTTGCGGGCAAGACCCGGGCCCTGCCCGAGATCTGGACCACCTTCCCGGCGATCGTCGAGAAGTCCGACGCGCTGACCACGGCGCTGCAGGCGATGCTGGAGGCGGCGGGAACCGACCTCGCGAGCCTGCAGGGCGCGTTCGGCGCGGTGGGCGCCGGCTGCGGCGGCTGCCACCGGAGCTTCCGCGCCGAGAAGTTTTAGGGGAGTTTGAAAGGCGCCTTTTTTCTTATCCCTCAGTCGCCGGGCGCTCGCTCCGCTCGCTTGGCTACGCGCCTTCGGCGCGCGGCGCGGTCGCGCCGTCCGGGCCGCTTCGCGACCCGGCCCTCAAGTGCTTGAGGGTTCGCTTTGGGCCGGAGTGGGCCAGACGAGCGGGAACTCGGGATCGTCCAGGAGATCGCCGTCCTCTAGCCGCTCGTGCACCTCGGGGAAGGGTGGCGAGACCTCGCCGGGGCGCACCTTGAAGCGCACGTCGTCGCCGACCCAGCGGTGGACGAAGGCGCGGCGGCGCGCGGACGCCGACGCGTTGCCGGGCGCGCCGTGGACGGTCAGGAAGTGGAAGGCGATGGCGTCGCCCGGCGCCACGTCGAACGAGACGATCTCGTACTCGTCGCGGCGCGCATCGATGTCCGGCATGGTGTCCAGCGCCTCGCCCTCGCGCCGGTAGTCGACGCCCGCGAACTTCCTGGGCATGAACGATTTTCCCCAGCGGTGAGAGCCCGCCACGAGCTCCAGGCAGACCGCGCGCGGGACGGGGTCGAGCGCCGTCCAGAAGCTCACCGCCTGGGTTCCGTCGATGCAGTAGTAGGGCAGGTCGTGGTGCCAGGGCGTGCGTGATTCGGTCTGCGGCTCCTTGACCAGCACGTGCTCGTGGAAGAAGCGCGCCGTGTCCGAGCGCATGAGCCGGGCCGCCAGCGCCGCCGCCCCGGAGTGGAGCACGAAGTCCCGGTATTCCGGGATGCGCGCCCAGTTGCAGTAGTCGCCGAAGAAGTAGCCCTTCGAGCCCTCCGGCTCGTATTCCCTCGTGTAGATACCGGGTGAGCGCATGTTGCGCTCGACTCCGGCGCGGAGGGTGTCGAGCCAGTCGGCAAAGGCGCCCGCGAGGTGGACGACGCCGTCGCGCCGAAACGTCTCGGCAGCGGCGTCGTCCGTACTGGCGTGTCCTGCGTCCGCCGGGCTCATGGGTTCCCTCGGCACCTGTCCAGTCGAGCGCGCCGGGCGCGGGTCAGAAGTTGACCTGATCGCCGCCCTTGAGGCCAAGCATCTCGCGCGCCTCGGCGGGTGTGGCGACCTCGAGGGAAAGTTCCTCGACAATCCGCCGGGCCTTGGCGACCTGGGCCGCGTTGGAGGGCGCCAGCTCGCCCTTGCCGAGGAAGAGGCTGTCCTCCAGCCCGACGCGGATGTTGCCGCCCATCATCGCGCCCATGGTGACGAAGCTCATCTGGTGGCGGCCGGCGGCCAGGATCGACCAGCGGTAGTCGTCGCCGAAGAGCTTGTTGGCGATGCGGCGCATGTGCATCAGGTTCTCGTGGTCGGCGCCGATGCCGCCCAGGATGCCGAAGATGGTCTGCACGAAGAGCGGCGGCTCGACCAGCCCGCGGTCGACGAAATGGGCGAGGTTGTAGAGGTGGCCCACGTCGTAGCACTCGAACTCGAAGCGCACGCCGTGGCCTTCACCCAAATCCTTCATGATGTATTCGATATCCTTGAAGGTATTACGGAATATGAAGTCCTTCGTGCCCTCCAGGTGGGGCCGTTCCCAGTCGTGCTTGAACTCCTTGTAGCGGTTCAGCATCGGGTAGATGCCGAAGTTCATGGAGCCCATGTTGAGCGAGGTCATCTCCGGGCTCGCGCGGCGGGGCGCGGCCAGGCGCTCGTCCAGCGTCATGCCGAGCCCGCCGCCGGTGGTGATGTTCACGACCGCGTCCGACTGCTGCTTGATGCGCGGCAGGAAGGCCATGAACACGTCGGGGTCGGGCGTCGGACGGCCGTCCTCGGGATCGCGCGCATGCAGGTGGAGGATGGAGGCGCCGGCCTCGGCCGCCGCCACGCCGTCGGCCGCGATCTCGTCCGGCGTGATCGGCAGGTGCGGCGACATGGTGGGGGTGTGAATGGACCCCGTGACCGCGCAGGTGATGATGACTTTGCTCATGGCCCGTGGCCTCCCAATGGTGTGCGCCGCGCGCCCGGCAGGCGGCAGCGACGGTTCTACCCGCCGGGCGCCTGCCCGGACAAGCACCGCCTACAGCAGGGTGCGCAGCAGCGCGTGGAGCGCCGCCTTGCGCTCGAAGCCCGCACCCGGCGCATCGCCCAGGCGGACCCGCCCGTCCTCCACCGGGGTGTCGTCGGCGAAGCCGCCAAAGGGCTGAAAGACGCCCGGATAGGATTCGCAGCCGCCGAGAGAGAGGCCGCCGGCGGTGGCGAGCGCCAGCAAATTGCCGCCGTGGGGCAGGAAGCGGCGCGGAGACCAGCCTTCCTCCGCCATCATGGCGACGATATCGATGGTCTCGCCGACGCCGTAGGCCAGGGCGGGGTCGAATTGCACGAAGTCCAGGCCGGGCCGCATGCCGCCGAAGCGCAGCAGGTTGCGGGCGTCCTGCAGCGAGAGCAGGTTCTCGCCCGTTGCGATCGGCGCGGGATAGGCCGCCGCCACCGCCGCGTTGAGGGAGAAATCCAGGGGATCGCCCGGCTCCTCGTACCAGGCGAGACCGTAAGCGCTCATCGCCACGCCGTATTGGAGCGCGGTCTCCTCATCGAAGCGGCCGTTGGCGTCCACCGCGAGGCGTGCGCCGTCGCCGCCGAGCAAGGCCAGCACCGCCTCGATCCTCGCCAAATCCTCGTCGAGGGAGGCGCCGCCGATCTTCATCTTGACCTGCGTGTAGCCGGCGTCGAGGTAGCCCTGCATCTCGGTGACGAGGCCGTCCGTGCCCTTGTCGGGGTCGTAGTAGCCGCCGGCGGCATAGACCGGGATGTTTCGCTCCGGCGCCCCGTTGCCGGCATCCTCGGCGATCAGCGCCCAGAGCGGCATGTCGCGGAGCTTGGCGGTAACGTCCCAGGCGGCGATGTCCAGTGCCGCCATCGCCACCGCGCGCTCGCCGTGGCCGCCGGGCTTCTCGTTCCGCATCATCAGGCGGCGGATGGCGCGGGGGTCGAGCGTGGTGCCGTCGGCGCTCGCGTGGCTCTCCGGCGCTTCGAGCACGCGGGGCGCGAGCCGCTCGCGGATCACCGCGCTCTGGGCGTAGCGGCCGTTGGCGTTGAAGCCAAAGCCCACGACGGGCGCGCCGCCGCGCACCACGTCGGTCACGACGGCCACCGCGCTCACGGTCATCTTGCTGAAGTCGATGACGGCGTTGCGCATCGGCGCGCCCATGGGCACGGCGATGTCGCGGATTTCGACGATTCTCATGGTTATCCGCCCGAAACGACCGATTCTTCCGTGCAGAGAGCGGCGATGCGCCGGCGCTCGGCCTGGGCCTCGGCGACCGAAACCCGGCGGAAGCGGTAGGTCTCGTTGGGCCGGGACTGGCCGAGCTTCCACCAGGCGCAGGTGGGTACCGTATAGGGGTTGATGAAGCCGCCGAGCGTCAGTGTGTCCACCATCAGGATGATGGGGGTCTGGCCGCAGAGGTTGATGGCGCCGATGGGATAGCCATGGTCGATCACGTTGGAGGGATGCTCGCCGTTCTCCGGCGCCTTGTTGGTCGCCTTCTCGGTGAAGGTCCAGTCCGGCCCGTCCAGGCGGAAGCCGACACGGTTGCTCTTGGGCGAGAGTTTCCAGTCCGTCTCCAGGAAGCGCCGCTGGCCGGCCGCGTCGATCCAGTCGTCGTTGGGGCCGGCGACGACCTCGATTTCCCACGTTCCGTCGGTGGAGTAAGGCGGGCGGGCACCCTCCTTCAATCTGCGGCCCGTGGCGGCGTCTGGGGAGCCGAGCGGTATGGCCTGCCCCGCCTTCAGCGCCGCGCCGTCCAGGCCGCCGCAGGCGCCGATGACGAAGGTCGCGCGCGAGCCGAGGAACGGCGCCACGTCGATGCCGCCGGCAAAGGCGATGTAGGTCCGCGCACCTGTGATGGCGGAGCCCAGCGCGAGCGTCTGCCCGGCGCGGACCCCGACGCTTTCCCAGAGCGCCACGGGCTCGCCGTCGAGGGTGGCCCGCATGTCGGCGCCGGTGAGCGCGATCACCGTATCCCGCTCGAAGCGCAGCACCGGCCCGATGAAGGCGCATTCCAGCGCCGCCGTGCCCGGCGCGTTGCCGGCCAGGACGTTGGCGAGGCGGAACGACCAGTGGTCGATGGGGCCGGACGGCGGGAAGCCCATGCCGAAGGCGCCCTTGCGGCCGGGATAATCCTGCACCGTGGTCTCGAGCCCGCCTTTGATGACCGTGACCGCCATAAGATGTGCTCCCGCGCGCGTTCCGCGCGACTGCTCCCGCGCGCGTTCCGCGCGACTCAGAACCGCTCGCTCGTATCGAGGGAGGCCGCCCACGCCTTGTATTGGCGGACCGAGAAGCGCTGGTAGCCGGTCACGTTGAAGGCGTAGGTGCCCTCGGCCACCCTGCGCTCGATGTACTCGAACTCTTCTTGCTCGACCGGCACGAACTTGACGCGGTCGGCGGCGTCCAGCAGCACCACGCGGTCGCGATAGGCGGGGAGGCTCGCCTGCGTGTCCCAGAGCGGCACGGGCGTGCGCCCGATCAGGTTGTAGCCGCCGGGCCCCGGCGTCGTGTAGATCGAGGTGGAGAGGCCGCCGACGCCGATGGCGCCCAGCGTGGTCCAGGTGCGGGGCGGGTTGTACTTGGGCGAGGTGATGGCACAGCGGGGGTCCAGCGCCACCATCAGCGGCAGACCCGGCGTGGAGCAGACGGCGACGACCCAGTGCTCGGTCCCCGAATGCACACGTGCAAGCTGAGCTTTGTCCTCCAACCCGTTGATGCGGGCGACGAATTCCGGGTCTCCATCGCGGGGCGCGATGCGCTGGGCGTAGTCTTCCACGCAGGCCCTGGTCCAGGGGTCGTTGTACATCACGGGCAGGTACGCGAGCCTGCTTTCAAGTTCCAGGTCCTCGACCGAGCCCAGCCCCTCGATCAGGCGTTGCAGCTCCCGCTCCAGGTCGTCCAGGCCGATCAGGTCCGGGTCGTACTCGACCACCACCGAGTTGTAGGAGGGGTTGGTGTCGATCACGCCCTTCGTGCGGTCCTCGCGCAGCGCGGCGGTGAGGCCGAGCGCCATGAAGTTGAGGTCGATCCGCGCGTCGTCGCCGAACTGCACCAGCACGAAGGTATCGCCGCCCGGCAGGAAGCGCGGCTCGTCGTAGATCACGGCGCGGCTTCCAGGCTGGATTCGGTGCAGAGCGCGTCGATCGCGCGGCGCGCGGCCTGCGCCTCCGACACGGAAACGAGATGGAAGCGGTAGATGTCGTTGGGCTTCGACTGGGCGAGCTTCCAGAACGCCGCCGAGGGCACCGTGTACGGGTTGATGAAGCCACCGGCGGACGGGCCGTCGTTGACCAGGATGATCGGCGTCTGGCCGCACAGGTTCACGGAGCCGACGGGGTAGCCGTGGTCGAGGATGTTGGAGGGATGCTCGCCGTGCTCCGGCCCCTTGTCGGTCGCGCGCGCGGCGAAGGTCCATTCCGGGCCGGAGAGGCGGTAGCCGGTGCGGTTGCTGCGGGCTTGCAGGGTCCAGTCGCTCCCCAGGAACATGCGCTGGCCCTGCTCGTCGATCCAGTCATCGTTGGGGCCGGCGACGACCTCGATCTGCCAGCGGTTCTCGGAGGGGATGGGTGGGCGGCAGTCCAGGCGCGCGCGGCGGCCGGGCGTGCCGTCTCCGCCGCTCACGGGCAGGCGCTGGCCATCCTTGAGCGCGTGGCCCTCCATGCCGCCGACGCCGGCCATGTGGAAGGTCGCGCGTGAGCCCAGCACCGGCGCCGTCTCGATGCCGCCGGCGACGGCGAGGTAGGCGCGCGCACCCACGCTTGCGAAGCCGGTCTCCAGCACTGCGCCGGCGGGGACGGCGACGCTCTCCCACTGGGGCATGGGCGCGCCGTCGAGCTTTGGGGCCATGGTGGCGCCGGTGAGCGCGATCACCGCCGCACTCTCGAAGCGGAGCGTGGGCCCGAGGAACTGGATTTCCAGCCCCGCCGCCTCTGCCGTGTTGCCGACCAAGAGGTTGGCCAGGCGGAAGGACCACATGTCGAAGGGGCCGGACGGCGGAAAGCCCTGCTCCCAGAAGCCGTAGCGGCCGGGAAAATCCTGCACGCCGGTCTCGAGCCCAGGCTTGAGCACTTCGATCATGGCGATCGTCCGTTCCTCGCTTTCATCGCAGCCGGACGAGTTCCGACGGATCGTGACCAAGGTTCATGGCGGGACTCCGGCGTCTGAGTATGGTCATCCTGCGGCCAGCCAATGTCCGGGACAAGCCCGAGCCTTCGAGCGTGCGGGCGATATGGCGTGGCCATCTTCGGACTGCGCCATCTATGATGTTCCCCAAGAGCGGAATCGCGTGGGCGCGGGCCGGAGGAGAGCGAACGATGGACTCCAAGATGCTGCAGGAAGCGGCCCTGAGCCTGCCGCCCGACGAGAGGGCAGCGCTCGCCGAGAAGCTGCTGTTGAGCCTCGACGAGCCGTCGGACGCCGAGCTTGAGCGAAGCTGGCTTTCGGAAGCGGCCCGGCGCGCTCGCGAACTCGACCGTGGAGAGGTGAAGGCGATTCCTGCGGAAGAAGTGCAGAGAAAGGCGCGGTCGCTGCTGCGGTGACGGTCTGCTTCCTTCCCGAATCGGAGACTGGCCTACTGGATCGCCCGATCCTGATTCGGCGTATCAGGCATGAGCGCTTGCGACACATGCCCTGAGACGCTTCAGAACCGCACGCTCATGTCGAGGGTTTCGAGCCACGCGTGGTAGGCGCGGATCGAGAACTTGGTGTAGGCCGCGACCTGGTGCTCGTAGGCGCCGCTCTCCACCTGCGCTTCGACGTGGTCGTACTCCGCGCGGCCCACGGGGACGAAGCGCACCCGGTCGCCGGGCCGGAGCAGCGCGAGACGGTCGCGGAAGGCGCGCAGCCGCTGCTCCAGGTCGAACACGGGCACCGGCGAGTGGCCGATGATCTGGTAGCCGCCCGGCGTGCGCGCCGGGTAGAGGCAGGTGACGGAGCCGCCGTAGCCGAGGGTGCCCTTGGGCGTCCAGGTGCGGGGCGGGTTGTACTTGGGCGCCGTGAGGCGGCAGCGCGGGTCCAGCGCGATCAGCGAGGCCAAGCCGGGGTAGAAACCGAGCGCCGCAACCCAGTACTCCGTGCCCGAATGGATGCGCGCGAGCTGGGCGCGGCCCTCCAGCCCGTTGAGCCGCACCATGAGGTCGGGGTCGTATTCCTTCTCGCCGATGCGGGCGCAATAATCCTCCCAGCAGGCGCGGGTGACGTGGTCGAAGTAGAGCACGGGAAAGGTGTAGAGCGGGCTCGGCAGCTCCACGTCCTCCAGCGAGCCGAGGGAGGCGTGAAGCCCGCCGATCTCGCGCACCACGTCCTCATAGCCGATGCGGTCGGGATCGTAACTGATGACGATGGAGGCCATGTTGGGCAGCAGCTCGATGATGCCGTCGAACGCGGCCTCGCGGACGCGCGCGGTGAGCGCGTGGACCAGGAAATTGAGGTCGAAATTGAGCTCGTCGCCCAGCTCCATCTCGATGAAGCGGTCGCCGCCCGGCGTGAATCGCGGCTGGTCGTAGATCATCGTGCGCGCCGGACTAACTTGCCCCGGCCTCAGCCGTTGAAGGGGACGTGGGCGACGCTGTCCTCGACCTCGATGCCGAGCACGGCGCAGAAGCTGCCCAAGAGCTGGTAGTAGCCGATCATCACCACGAGATCGACGAGGCCCGCCTCGCCCAGCGACTCGCGCAGGTCCGCGACCAGCGCGTCGTCCACGTCCTCCCCGCTCGCCAGCAGGCGGCAGAGGCGGAGCGCCGGCCCCAGCGGCGCGGGCTCGGCCTCGATGGCGAGCGTGCCCACGGCCGTGCGGAAGCGCTCCGGCACCTTGTGGATGTGGTGGTCCCACTCGTAGACGTTGCCGACCGCCTGGGCGACGGTGCAGATGACCATTTCGCGCATGTCGTTATCCAGTGCCGAATGCCAGCGCACGTGCTCGCCCACGGCAGCCACCGCCCTCAGCGCGTCCGGGCTCTGTCCCATCACCGCGAACATGTTGGGCATGAAGTCGAGCTTGCGGGTCTCGACCACGTGGTCCCAGATCTCCGTCTTCGCAGGCGGAAAGTCGCTGCGGTCCGCGCGCGGCAGGCGCTGGGTCTCGGCGTAGCTGGTCATGCGTCTCTCTCTTTCGTGTTCCCTCAAGCGCCGGGCGCTCGCATCGCGCGCCTGCGCGCGTGGACGCGCGACGCTCGCTTGGCTTCGCGCTACGCGCGCGGCGCTAGCGCGCCGTCCGGGCCTTCGGCCCGGTGGTTCATATTTCCCAGTGAGATGACCCCGTTCACTCCGCGAACGCCTCGATCATCGCATCGTGGTTGGCCAAAGATTCCTCGCGGTCGATGAAGGGCATCGGGCAGTAGAGCAGCACGGTCTCGAACAGCCCCTCGAAGCGGTCCAATTGGCCGCGCACGTCGTCCGGCGTGCCGGCCAACACCAGCGCGTCCACCATGTCGTCGGTCACGAGGTCGGTCATGGCGGCGAGGTCGGCGCGCGCCCAGGCATCGCGGATCGCGAGTTTTTGGCGCGTGAAGCCGGCGGGGTCGAGCACCTGGTCGAAGTAGGGGAGGCACGAGTAGAACGCGATGGGACCCCGCGCGCGCCGGCGGGCGCGCTCCCGGTCGCGGTCAACGGAGCAGACCTTGAGCGAGCAGAGCTTGATGTCCGCGCGGCTCCGCCCGGCCCTGGCGAGCCCCTTGTCGATGTTGGGGTGCACGATGTCGGTGAAGTAGCGGGGCGTGTTGAGCAGGTTCGCCAGCAGGCCGTCGGCGATCGCGCCGGTGAGCTGCAGCATCGCCGGCTGCACCGCGGCGAGGTAGATGGGCGGCGGGGCGCAGGGCGGTGCGAGCACGCGGCGGTAGTCGCGGATGGTGATGAGTTCGCCCTCGTACTCGACGGGCGATTCGGGTCTCGCGGTCCACATCAGGCGGATCGCCTCGACGTATTCGCGCATGCGCCGTACCGGCCGGCGGTAGGGAAGGCCGTGCCAGTTCTCGTTCCACGCCGGCGGCGCGGTGCCGAGGCCGAGCACGAAGCGCCCTTCAGTCAGCTCCGCCATCGACATGGCGCTGATCTCCGTGAGCGCCGGGGGCCGGGCGAAGATGGCGACGCCGGTGCCGAGGCGGGCGCGCTTGCAGCGGGCGGCCATGCCGGCCAGCGGCACGAAGGCATCGCGGCCGAGCTCGGTGGTCCACAGGCTCTCCGCGCCTGCATCCTCCGCCCTGGCGGCGAAGTCGATGGTCTCGTCGAGGGTGAGGTTGTCGCCGCTGAAGAGGACGGCCCATTTCCATTTCTTGCCCGCCATCGGTCGTGCCTCTCCGGTCAGCGCGGCTGGGCGCGGAGCGCAGCGGTGGCGGCCTCGTCCACGGATCCGTCGGGGGCGACGACGACGCCGTAGTCGTTGCACGCCCGCTCGGCCGAGATGTAGCCGTCTGCCACATCGGTGGCGACCGCCGCCGCAGGCCGGGTGAGGGGGTCGCCGAAGCCGCCGCCGCCGCCGGTCACCACGGCGACGCGGTCGCCCTCGCCGAGCGCCTGGTAGGGGATGCGGGCCACCCGCTTGACGGAGCCATTGCTCTCGATCCGCATGTAGTTGTTGGAGCCCTCGCCGCCTCCCGCCAAACCCCACGGGCGCTCGATGGAGCGGCCGATGCTGCAGTAGGTGTGGGCGTCCGCGCCGGCCACCTCGAACTCGCGGACCACGCCGAAGCCGCCCCGGTGGCGGCCGGCGCCGGCGCCGTCGTCCACGTTCAGCGCGTAGCGACGGATGGCGAGCGGGAACTTCGCCTCGAACAGCTCGACCGAGTAGTTGTAGGTGTCGCCGTCCGTCGTCGCGATGAGGGCGCTGGTGCCGTCGCCGGAGGCCGTGGCGCCCCAGCCGCCGATGGCGGGCTCGATATGGACGTAGACCTCGCCGCTCTCCGGGTCGCGGCCGTAGAAGTAGGTGCCGGCGAGGCTCATGTAGGAGCCCGCGCTGAAGCGCTCGGGTGCGACGTGAGCCAGCGCCTTCCAGGCGAGCTCGGAGGCGTGGGCCGAGCCCTCGTAGTACCAGCCGGTCGGCGCCGGCTTCTCAGCGGTGAACACGGTGCCTGGCGGGCAGACCAGCTTCACCGGGCGGAACCAGCCTTCGTTCGACGGGGCCTGCGGGTCCACCAGCGACTTGAACACCGTCTTGACCGCCGAATCGAGGGCGCCGAAGGCGCAGTTGATGGGCCCCTTGACCATGGAGCTGGTGCCGGTGAAGTCGAAGGTGATGGTATCACCCCGGATGCGCACGACGACGGCGACGCGGAAGCGCTCTTCCGTGATGCCGTCGCCGTCGATCCAGTCCTCCGCCTCGTAGTCGCCGTCGGGGAGTGCCGCGACCGCGGCGCGGCTGAGCCGCTCGCTGGTCTCCAGGATGTGGCCGAAGGTGCCCTTCACCGCGGCCTCGCCGTAGCGGGCGATGACCTCGCGCAGCCGCGTCTCGGCGATGCGGACGGCGGCGAGGCCCGCGTTGAAGTCGCCGAGGGACTGCACGGGCAGGCGCACGTTCTCGCGGATCAGCGCGATCACGTCGTCGATGGTCTCGTCGTCCCGGCAGACGCGGATGCCGGGGAAGCGCACGCCCTCCTGATAGATCTCGGTGGCGGTGGGCGAGATGCTGCCGGGCACGGCGCCGCCGACCTCGCTCCAGTGCGCGACCGAGATGGCGAAGGCGAAGAGCCGGCCGTCCACGAAGATCGGCTTGATGAGCGCGATGTCGCAGCTATGGGTGCCGCCCTCGAAGGGGTCGTTGGTCATGAAGACGTCGCCCGGCCGCATGGTCTCGCCGTGGCGGCGGACGATGGAGCGCACCTGCGGCGCGAAGGTGCCGGTGAAGAGCGTGATGCCGTTGGTCTGCACAATCAGCTCGCCGTCGGCGTCGCAGAGGCCGCAGGCGAAGTCGAGCACCTCGTAGATCACCGGGCTCATGGAGGTCTTGGCGATGACGATGCCCATCTCGTCGGCAAGCGCCAGCAGCTTGCCGCGGATGATCTCGCGCGTGACCGGATCGGCGCCGCTCTCGGTCGCTGGTGCAGTCATGGTCCCTCCCGGCGCGCGATTGTTCCCGAGGCTTCGATGCCGTGCAAGCGGGCGGGCAAGACGGCAAGAGACCCCGCACCATGGTGCGGTTACCGAACGGGTCGCCGCGGATCACGATCCTCCGTTTTCGTTCGAACCCGGAGGAGGTCGTCATGGCGACGAAGCGACAGATCAAGGCCAACCGCCGCAACGCGCAAAAGAGCACGGGACCGAAGACCGAAGCCGGCAAGGCCGCGTCGTCACGCAATGCGCTCTGCCACGGCCTCACCGCAACGCACGCAATCGTGCTGCCGGACGAGAACGCCGACGCCTTCGAGAGCCTCCAGCAGGAGGTGCTCGCCGACCTCAACCCGCAGGGCGCTCTTCAGGCGGCCCTCGCCGAGCGCATCGTCGTGCTTCTGTGGCGGCTCGACCGCGCCGCCCGCCTCGAATGCCAGACTTTCGTCCACGGACAACTCATAGCGGAGCGCAACAGGGTGTCCTCGGCGCCGTTCAGGGCCATCTCCCAGGACCTGCTCAAGCAGCACTTTGGCGGCAAGGACGGCGACGCGACCTCCCAGACCCTCGACGACATCTTTTTTACCGAGTTCAAGATCGACCTGGATATCAGGGAGAGGGCGCCCTGGGCCGAGGTCCTGGCCGAGCGGAAGCAGAACGCGAGGGCCTTCGACCGCGTGGGGCGCCACGAGGCGAGCCTGCAGCGGGCGCTCCACCGGACGCTGGACGAGTTCCGCCGCCTGCAGGGCGCGTCGCCCGCGAAACCCCGGTCGGAGGCGCCGCCGCCGGCCGATCCGGAGCCGGCGCCGTCCCGCGCCGTGCGCGCGCCTGCGCCGCAAGGCCGGCGTCCTGCCGCAGTCAAGGCGAACGCTGAAGCCGGGTCCGATCGCGAAAAAGCGTTTTTGCAAAACGAAGCCAATTCCGCACAAGCCGTTGAAGGAACGCTTGATTCAGGCTCCGACGCGAATCCGTCGACCGCTCCGCCCGTTGCCTGATACTTTTTCGTTTCCCTCAGGCGCCGGGCGCTCGCTCCGCTCGCTTGGCTACGCGCCTTTCGGCGCATCGTGCGCCCCGCGCACGTGGCCGTGCGACGCGCAGTCGCGCCGTCCGGGCCGCCCTGCGGCCCGGGCGCAAATCCGCATGCCTGCCGCGCGGCGCTTGCGGCGGGTCCCTGGGCGGAATAGCTTCGGCGCGGCGGCACCGCAGCCGCCGGCACAGGGGGAAAGCGATGGCGAAGATCGTCGAGGTACGCGCGAGCGCTCATTCATGTCCGTTCGAGACCAACCTCGTGCGGCTCGGTCTCGGCACCAACACCAAGCGCGACATCGTGCTCGTGCGGATCACGGACGAGAGCGGCGCGGTGGGTCTCGGCGAGGCGCACCACGGCCAGAACAACACGGCGATGGCGACGGTGATCCAGGACGGGCTCGGCTCGCTCATCGTCGGCGCCGACCCCCTCGACAGCGAAGGCATCTGGCACCGGCTCGAGCGCCAGCAGGTCGTCACGCACGGGCTGGGCGCCGGCAGCATCACCGCGCTCGCCGGGATCGACAACGCGCTCTGGGACCTCAAGGGCAAGCTGCTGGGCCTGCCGATCTACACGCTGATGGGCGGCTCCAAGAAGCGAATTCGGGCTTACGCCGGGGGTTTAAGTCTCGGCTTCAAGCCGCCGGAAGAGCTGGAAAAAGAGGTCGCGACCCTGGTGGACGAGGGCTATACGGCGATCAAGATGCGCGTGGGCGACCACCCCGCGCGGGACGCCATGCGGGTCGGTCACATCCGCAAGACTTTTGGCGACGATCTCGACATCGCCGTCGATGCCGCGACGCGCTACGACCTGCTCGATATCCCGGACGTGCTGCGCTACTGCGAGGAGAACCGGGTGTACTGGCTGGAGGAGCCGTTCACGCCGGACAACATCCCGGCCTATGCCGAGCTTCGCACGCGCACGTCCATCCCCATCGCCGCCGGCGAGAACCACTACGCGAGGCCCGCCTTCCGGGCGCTCTTCGAGGCGCGGGCGATCTCCATCTGCCAGGCGGATTTTTGCAAGTCGGGCGGGCTGAGCGAACTCAAGAAGATCTCCGACATGGCGGCCGCGTGGCACATCCCGATGGCGCCGCACACCAGCCACAGCATCCTGAGCGCCGCCGGCAACGCGCATCTGCTCTCGGCGATCCCGAACGGGCTCATCTACGAGGCCGACGTGGCCCTGGTGAACCCGTTCCGCACCGACCTCGCCAAGGGCTACAAGGGGGTGGTGGACGGATATATCGAGCCGCCCGACGGGCCCGGCCTCGGCATCGAGATCGACGAATCGGTGCTGGAGCGCTATCCCGCGATTCCGGGGCCCTGCTACATTCCGGGCTGGGCGAGGGAGTAAGCGAGGGGAGGGCGCCATGTCTCCTGAGATCACGCCGACCGACGCCACCTTGGGCGCGGTCGTCAGCAACGTCCGGCTGAACGCGCTCGACGACGAGGCCTTCGCGGTCATCCAGGCGGCGTGGCACGCCCACGGGGTGCTGATCTTCCCCGGCCAGCACCTCTCGGAAGAGGAGCAGGTCGCCTTCAGCCGCCGCTTCGGCCCGCTGGAGCGCAGCCTCACCAAGACCCACACCCAGCACGACCCGGCGATCATCCACCTCTCCAACGTGAAGAAGGACGGCTCCCTCTGGGAGGCCAAGAGCGACACCGGACGGCTGCTGCAGGGCAACAACTATTGGCACACCGACAGCTCGTACAAGCGGATTCCCGCCAAGGCCTCGCTGCTCGCAGCGAAGATCGTGCCGAAGACCGGCGGCGAGACCGCGTTTGCCGACATGCGCGCGGCCTACGACGCCCTTGAGCCCGCCATGCAGGCGTGGCTCGCGGACAAGATCGCCGTGCATAGCTATGCCTACAGCCAGGGCAAGGTCGGCGGCATGGGCGCAATCACCGAGGACGAGTGGGACGCGCTGCCGCCGGTGGAGCAGCCGGTGATTCGCACCCATCCGGCGACCGGGCGGCGCAACCTCTACATCGGCCGCCATGCAAGCCACATCGTGGGCGAGGACCCCGGCGAGAGCCGCCAGCTCCTGGAGCGCCTGTGCGCCGACGCCTGCCAGGCCCCGCGCATCCACATTCACAAGTGGGCCGTGGGCGATCTCGTCATGTGGGACAACCGCTGCGTCCTCCACCGGGGCCTCGGCCATCCGCCGGACCAGCCGCGCCACATGGTCCGCACCACGGTCGCCGGCGACAGCGACGAAGCCAACGAGTGGGTCGCCTGATCGCTGGCGGCTGACCGTGCTATCGCCTGATCCCGGCTGTATGGTGGCGCCGCGACGGCGGGAGCGAGAAGGAGACGAGAGATGGTGGAGCTGCCCGATCTGGCCAGGAGGCTGCTGGACGGCAAGAATTTCGCGACCGTGGCCACCGTGATGGGCGACGGCAGGCCCCAGGCGTCGGTCGTCTGGATCCACACCGACGGCCCGCACATCGTCTTCAACACGGCGGAAGGGCGGGTGAAGCCCCGCAACATGCGCCGCGACGCCAGGGTCGCGATCGCCGTGTTCGACATGGAGAACCCCTATCAGCAGGCCATGATCCAGGGGCGCGTGGTGGCGATGGAGCACGAGGGCGCCGAGGAGAACATCGACGCCATGGCCAAGAAGTACATGGACCTCGACAGCTATCCCTACCGCAGGGAGGGCGAGCAGCGCGTGATCGTCAGGATCGAGCCGGAAAAGGTCGCGCTGATGGAGTAGGGCGGCGATGGCCGCACGACGAGGATGGGCGAACCATGAGGCTTGAGGGCAAGCGGGCTTTGATCACGGGCGGGCTCGGCGGTATCGGCGGCAAGGTGGCCGAGCGCTTTGCCGCCGAAGGCGCCGAGCTGGCGCTGGCCGACGCGGCTTCCGGCGAGAGTCCGGTGGCGAATGCGCGCTGCTACACGGCCGACCTCAGCCGCGTATCGGAGTGCCGGCGCCTCGCCGCCGCGGTGGAGGCCGATCTCGGCCCCATCGACCTGCTGGTCAACTGCGTCGGCGTGTTCGAGCAGATGCCCTTCGACGAGGCGACCGAGGAGAACTGGGACCGCAACGTCGACATCAACCTGAAGGGCGTGTTCTTCCTCATCCAGGCGGCGGTGCCGCAGATGCGAAGCCGAGGCGGCGGGCGCATCGTCAACATCACCTCGATCGCGGCCAGCCAGGGCTTCGCCAACGCCGAGGCCTACTGCGCGGCGAAGGGAGGGCTCCTCAACCTCACGCGCGCGCTGGCGATGCAGCTCGCGCCCGACAGGATCAACGTGAACTCGGTGGCGCCCGGCTTCATCCGCACGCAGATGACCGAGCACCAGTGGACGGACGACGCCTTCATCACGAATCTTTCCCGCATGCTGGCGACCCGCACCGGCTACATGGAGCCGGACTCGATCGCCGCCGCCGCGCTCTTCCTCTGCTCCGACGACGCAGCCCACATCCACGGCGTGAACCTCGGCGTGGACGACGGCTGGCTCGCCGGCATCTCCGGCGCCGCGTTCGGCTGAGTTTCGAGGCGACTCAAGCGACAGGGACGACGCGATGAAGTTCGGCCTTCTCTTCGCTCACCAGGTGCCGCCGGAGAGCGGCATCGCCAGCAGCGAGACCTATCGGGACATGCTGCAGTGCCTGCCGCGGGCCGAGGAGCTGGGTTACGTCTCGGCCTTTCAGTGCTCCCACCACGTGCAGAAGGACGGATTCTGCCCGAGCCCGGTGGTCGCCATGGCGGGCGCTGCGGCGGTCACCCAGCGGATGCGGATCGGCACGGCGGTCCTGCTGGTGCCGCTCTACGCGCCGCTCAAGCTCGCCGAGGACATCGCGGTCATCGACAACCTCTCGGGCGGGCGCTTCGTCTTCGGCGTGGCGCCGGGCTACGTAAGCCAAGAGTTCGCCGCCCACGACGTGCCGCGCGAGGAGCGCGTGGGGCGCTTCGAGGAGGCGCTCGACCTGATGGTTCAGGCCTGGAGCGGAGAGCCGTTCTCCTTCGAGGGGCGCTACTACCGGGTGCCCGAGGGGCGGGTGACGCCGAAGCCGGTGCAGGACCCGCATCCGCCCATCTGGTACGGGGTCTCGGCGCCGGGCTCGCTGCGGCGGGCGGTGGCGCGGCGCTCCGTGCAGATCATGTCGCCACGCCACGGGCTCGCCGAGCTGCAGGAGCACTTCAAGCCCTACGAAGCCGCGGCCGAGGCTGCCGGCTGGGAGATCCCGGAGCGGCCGATCATCCGCCAGGTGTTCGTCGCGCCGACCATGGCGGAGGCGGAGGCGAAGGCCGCGCCGGCGGTGGACTATCTCTATCGCGAGCTCTACGGCGCCGCGTCGGCGGCGGGCGACCGCGTGCTCCGGCGGGACGACGGCAGCGTGATCGAGGACCCCACCGAGGTCGCGTTCGCGACCTTCAAGGACCGCTACATCATCGGCGACCCTGACTTCGCGATTCGCCGCATCCGGGACTATCGGGCGGCCTGCAACCCGAGCGAGATGATCTGCTGGATGCACATGCCCGGCATTCCCGGCGCCGACGCCATGGCCTCGCTCGAACTCTTCGCCGGCGAGGTCATGCCGCACTTCGCGTAATGCCCCGGTTCCCAATAGGAAGATGATGTGGTCGGACTGGGGTTTTGCGCATGGGCACCCCATTGCGTAGGGTCCGGTGACCGCTCCGCTCCTTGGAGACAATGGCCATGGAATATGCCCTGCGTGACGCCAAGGCTCACCTGTCCAGGCTCGTCAAGGATGCCCAGAACGGCGAGCGTGTGGTCATCACGAAGCACGGCGAGCCGGTCGTCGAGTTGGTGCGCTGCAACGAGCCCAGGGGAATCGACTTCGACAAGTTGGAAGCGGATCGGCGGCGCCTCGGGATCGAGGACGCCACGCCGGAAGAGGCCGAGGCGATGATCGCTGCATTTCATGATCCGGCGCTCAGCCGCCGGGTTCTCGGGCTCGAAGGTGAGGAATAGCGGGCAATCAAGGCGTAACATGAACACAGGCGACGATTTCATTCGGGCAGTGGTCCGCGCCGACCTCGCGGCCGGGCGGCACGACGAGGCGGTCACGCGCTTTCCGCCCGAGCCCAACGGCTATCTGCACATCGGGCACGCCAAGTCGATCTGCCTCAACTTCGGCGTGCCGCAGGAGTTCGGCGGGCGCTGCCACCTCCGCTTCGACGACACCAACCCGACCAAGGAAGAGCACGAGTTCATCGAGGCCATCCAGGAGGACGTGCGCTGGCTGGGCTTCGACTGGGGCGAGCACATCTATTTCGCCTCCGACCACTTCGAGCGCCTCTACGCGTGGGCCGAGCACCTGATCCAGGCCGGCGACGCCTACGTCGACGACCTCTCGGCGGACGAGATCCGCGCCCATCGCGGCACGCTCACCGAGCCGGGGCGCGACAGCCCCTACCGGACCCGGCCGGCGGATGAGAGCCTCGACCTCTTCCGCCGCATGCGGGCCGGCGCGTTCCCGGAAGGCGCGCGGGTGCTGAGGGCGAAGATCGACATGGCGGCGGGCAACATCAACATGCGCGACCCGGTGCTCTACCGCATCCTGCACGCGGCCCATCCGCGCACCGGCGAGGACTGGTGCATCTACCCCACCTACGATTTCGCGCACGGACAGTCGGACGCGATCGAGGGCGTCACCCACTCGCTTTGCACGCTCGAGTTCGAGGACCACCGCCCGCTCTACGACTGGCTGATTGAGCGCCTGCCGGTGCCGATGGTGCCGCGCCAGTACGAGTTCTCGCGGCTCAACCTGAGCCACACCGTGCTCTCCAAGCGCCGCCTCACGCAGCTCGTCGACGACGGCAGGGTGGACGGCTGGGACGACCCCCGGATGCCGACCATCTGCGGCCTGCGCCGGCGCGGCGTGCCGCCCGCGGCGATCCGCGATTTCGTCGGCGTGCTCGCCATCTCCAAGACCAGCGACAACCTGGTGGAGCAGGCGATGCTCGACCACGCCGTGCGCGAGCGGCTGAACAAGAGCGCTGCGCGCCGCTTCGGGGTGCTGCGCCCGCTGAAGCTCACGATCGAGAATTACCCCGAGGGCGAGAGCGAGTGGGTGGACGCCGTCAACAATCCCGAGGAGCCGGACGCCGGCACCCGGCAAATCCGCTTCAACCGCACGCTCTACGTGGAGGCGGACGACTTCATGGAGGATCCGCCCAAGAAGTTTTTCCGGCTGGCGCCGGGCCGGGAGGTGCGGCTCCGCTACGGCTACCTCGTCACCTGCCGGGAGGCGGTGAAGGATGCGTCAGGCGCCGTGACCGAATTGCGCTGCACCTACGACCCGGAAACGCGTGGCGGACAGGCGCCGGACGGGCGCAAGGTGCGGGGGGCGCTGCACTGGGTCTCGGCGCTGGATTCGGTCGAGGCCGAGGTGCGGCTCTACGACTCCCTCTTCACGAAGCCGATCCCGGGCGCGGACGGCGGCACGCTCTGGGACGACCTCAATCCGCAGTCCCGCACCGTGCTGACGGGCTGCCGCGTGGAGCCCTGCCTTGCCGACACGCCGCCCGGCGAGACCGTGCAGTTCGAGCGGCAGGGCTATTTCTGCCCCGATCCGGTGTCTGCGCCCGAGCGGCCCGTGTTCAACCGCACGGTGGGCCTGCGCGATTCCTGGGCGCGCCAGGCTCGAAAAAGCTGAACCGCTCCAGCCACAATTGCAGGGAGCCGCGCGACCGTTCAGGCCGGCGGAAGCACGTCCTCGGGCGAGTGGGTGAGGGCGACGGCGCCGAAGAGGCGGGCAGTCTCGGCCGGATCGTCCTGGATCCTCCGGTAGTACGCCGCCAAAGTCTCGGTCGGCCTGGCGAAGCGGGCGAGCTGGGCCGTGAAGCGGTAGTAGGGCAGCAGCCAGTCGTCGCGTTCCTCCCCATATGCGGAAAGCGCCTCGTCGAGCGGGCGCCGGCCGCTCAGCCCATCGTCCGCGGCTTCGGCCAGCATCTCGGCGCAGCGGAAGGCGGTCGAGATGCCCTGCGCGGTCACTGGGTCCTTCTTCATGCCCGCATCGCCCACCAGCGCCCAGCCTGGGCCGGCCGCCTCGCGCACGAAGGCCCGCGTGCAGCCGCCATGAAAATCCTCGATCCGCCTGGCGCCCGGCAGCATGGCGCGCAGGTCGGGCGCCACGTCTTCGACCCTGGCGTGAAAGGCCGCCTCCCGGTCGCGCCGGGCGGCCACGAACTCGTCGTGCATCAGGTTGGCGGCGACCAGCACGGTGCCGTCGCTCGCGGGGAAGGCGAAGGCGCCCTTGCGCTCGCGGATGTAGAGCCTGACATGGTCGAGCGCGATGCCCTCCCAATAGCTCCAGATGTTGCTCTGCACGATGGGCTCGCACAGGGATTCTCGGGCGCCGGCGCGGCGGGCGACCACCGAGTTCGGCCCGTCCGCGCCGATGACGAGACGGGCCCGCTCCACCTGCCGGCTTCCACCCGCTCCGGCGATCACGACGCCGGCAATCCTGCCGTCATCCTCGAACAGATCGACGACGGGCACGCCGTCGCGGAACTCTGCGCCGTCGGCGACCGCCGCGTCGGCAAGCACGCCGTCGAGAAGAGTGCGGCGGGGGCCGCGAGACTCGTCGCAGCCGTTCACCGCAGGCGGCGCGCCGTGCAGCACGGTGCCGTGCAGGTCGACGCGCCAGTCGGTGAAGGGCGCCGCGCGGGCGGCGATCTGCGGCAGGACTCCCCAGTCGCGCAAGTGGGCGACGCCGAGCGGATGGATCAGGTGCGTCGACTGCCCCATGTCGCTGGGGAAGCGGTCGCGGTCGAGCAGCAAGACGCGGTAGCCCTTGCGGGCCAGCAGCATGGCCGTGGGCGCGCCGGCGCAGCGGGCGCCGACGACGATCGCGTCGTAGATCGCGTCCCTCCCCGGGCGTCAGTCCCGCTGGATCGGCGTGACCCAGCCGATGACGGCGCCGCCACTGTCCTTGACCACGGCGAAGCGGCCGACATCGGGCACGTCGAAGGCCGGGCGGCAGATCTCGCCGCCAGCCGCCGCGACGCCTGCGAGCCGGGCGTCGATGTCGTCGACGGTGATGTAGGAGAACCAGTGGTCCGGGACGCCGTCGAAGCCGGTGCCCGGCTTCATCTCGAAGATGCCCGCGGCCATGGCGTCGCCGGCCTTGCAGAGCGTGTAGGTGCCGCCGTCCGCCATCGGGTGCGACTCGTAGTGCCAGCCCAGGGTATCGCCATAGAAGGCCTTGGCCTTGTCGACGCTCCAGGTCATCAGCTCGTTCCAGAAGAATGTGCCGTGCGCCGTCATCGGTATCGCTCACGCCTCCATCACTCGTGTTTCAGGGGTCCATGCCGCCGACGCTCGCTCATGGCGAGGCCCGCGCAGGATTATAGGCTGGGCGCCCGCGTGTGCCAGTCGGTCGCGTCCTGATAGGCGTGACCGAGGCGGAAAAGCGTCGCCTCCGAGAAGGGGCGGCCCATGAGCTGGAAGGCGGCGGGAAGGCCGCTCTCTGTAAAGCCGCAGGGCACGATCAGCGCGGGGCCGCCGAGGTAGTTGGCGGCGCGGGTGCACCAGCTCAGGCCGGCGACCATCTGGGCCATGCGCTCGCCCCCGCCGACGTTCGTCTCGTCCCGCGTCGGTATCGGGAAGGGAATGCCGGGCGTGTGCAGCGCGTCAACGCCTGCGAGCGCGGTATCCACGAATTCCCGCAGCAGCCCGGCGCGGGCGGAAAGGGCCTGGATGTATTTCACCGCCGGCACGTGGAGGCCGGGCTCGTAGCGGTTGCGGACCTGCTCCTGGTAGTCGTCGGGCCGGCCGGCGATCCAGGGCTCGTGAATCGCGGCCGCCTCGCTCGAGAGGACGACGTTGGAGAGGTGATTGATGCGCGCGATGTCGGGCACCGACACCTCGACGACCTCGGCGCCGGCGGCGCGGAAGACGTCGAGGCTCCGCTCCATCAGGGCGCGCACCTCGTCGGTGGCGATGTCATAGAAATAGTCCGTCGGCACGCCGATCCTGAGGCCGGTGACGCCCTCGGCCAGCGCCGCCTCGTAGTCGGGTACGGGCCGCTGGCTTGAGGTTGGATCGAGCGGGTCATGCCCGGCGATCACGCCCGTGATCCGCGCGGCGTCGCGGACGGTCCGGACGAGCGGCCCCACGGTATCCAGCGTGTAGGAGAGGGGCATGAGCCCGTGGCGGCTGACGAGGCCGTTGGTCGGCTTGAGCCCGACCACGCCGCAGCAGGCCGAAGGCAGGCGGACCGAGCCGCCGGTATCGGAGCCGAGCGCGCCGTACACCACGCGCCCGCCGACCGACGCGCCGGAGCCGCTCGACGAGCCGCCGGAGATGTGCGCCTGGTTCCACGGGTTGCGGCAATCGCCCCAGTGCTCGTTGTGGCCGGTGGGGCCGGTGGCGAACTCCGCCATGTTGAGGCCGCCGAGATAGATCGCGCCCGCCCGGTCGAGGCGGGCGAGGGCGGTGCTGTCGTGGTCCGGCACGAAGTCCCTGCGGATGCGCGAGCCGCAGGTGGTGACGTGGCCGGTGCGGTAGAACATGTCCTTGTGGGCGAGCGGCACGCCGTGCAGCGGGCCCGGCGCCTCGCCCCGTGCGAGCGCCGCGTCGGCGGCCGCCGCGCTCTCCAGCGCCGCCTCCGCCTGGAGGGAGATGAAGCAGTTGAGCACAGGCTGGAGGCGCTCGGCCCGGGCGATGGTGGCGCTCGCCACCTCGACGGCGGAGAGCTGCCGCGCGGCGATTGCGTCGGCAAGTTCCACCAGGCTCATCAGGTGGATATCGTCGCTCATGTCAGCGTGCCGCGGTGTCGTCCATGGCGATCAGAACCTGCGCCGGCTCGGCCTCGAAGGGCAGCTCCGCCGCCGCCTCGTCGGCCGCCTGCACCAACAGCCCGACCGCCTCGGCGAGGGCTTCCGCGCGCTCGTCGCTGGGCGGGCGGTAGCCCCCGGCCGCGGCCTGCGCGGCGATCAGATCGCTGGAAATTCTGGCCATTCGGGGCATCCTGGCGGCGCGGCTTCGGCGGACGGCCCTGTATACAGCACCGGGGCAGGGGTGCAATATGAGTGGGCGTAACCATATGGCCGGTGAGGGCAGGCGACAATGGCAGGCAACGATTCCAAGGAGGTCGTCCGGCAATTCCTGGCCGCCATCAAGGGCGGCGACGGCCAGACAATGATGAGCTTGCTGGCCGACGACGCGGTGGTCGTCCTGCCGGGCTCGTTCAAGGTGGCGTGGGCGGGGCGCTGGCAGGGGCGGGAGCCGATCAAGCAATGTTTCGGCGCGATCGGGGCGCTGCTCGACATTCGCGACCACACGGTGAACCTCATGTTCGGCGAGGGCGAGCACGTGATGGTATTGATCGACGAGACGTCCGCCGCCAAGAATACCGGCCGCCTGCTCCACCAGGAGACGGCCTGGTACTTCCGCGTCTCGAACGGTGCGATCGCCCACTGGCAGGCGTACGAGGATACCGAGCAGATCGCCTGGGTCTGGGACGACTCCGGCTGAGCGCCCGCCTCGCCTGCGCGGATCGCATGGAGAGGACGAAGTCCGCATGACCGATGGTTCGACCGACGTGCCCGGCCACGTGACCCTGGCCCAGGCCGTGACGGCTCTGGCCGGGGGTTCGGGCGGCAGGCCGTACGCCCGGATGATCGACCGCGGAACGCTCCAGGTCGGCCTCTACGCGCCGCGCGGCACCGACCCGCAGCAGCCCCACGACCAGGACGAGGTGTATGTGGTCATGAGCGGCCGCGGAGACTTTCGCAACGGCGCCGCGAGCCACCCCTTCCAACCCGGCGACGTGCTGTTCGTCGCGGCCGGCGTCGAACATGCCTTCGAGAACTTCAGCGACGACCTGTACGTCTGGGTCGTGTTCTACGGCCCGCCGGGCGGCGAGGCGGCAGGCTGAGCCTGCTCATGGCTTGGGCAGGGCGATGCGGTGAGCGGCAATGGCTGACGAAGCGCTGATCGGAACGCAGGCTGCCGACAGCGGCGCTCCCCGATCGGGGGAAGGCGCCCTGCGCCAGCGCTTCATGGCGTGGTCTCGACGCCGGGATCTGCCGCGCTGGCTCGCCATCGGGCTTGCCTGCGCGGCGTTGACCTGCGGCGCGATCACCTACGCCACCATGAGCGGCTCGGCGCCGTTCGCCCCCGATCCCCAGACCATCCTGATCCTGCTCAACGTCGACCTCGTGCTGCTGCTCCTGCTCGGCGCGCTGGTGGCGTCGCAGCTGGTCAAGCTCTGGATCGAACGCCGCCGGGGCGCGGCTGGAGCACGGCTGCACATACGGATGGCGACGCTCTTCAGTCTCGTCGCCTTGACCCCGACGATCGTGGTTGCCGTGTTTTCGGCGCTCTTTCTCCATTTCGGGATGCAGTCCTGGTTCAGCGAGAAGGTCTCCAGCGCGATTCACCGCTCGCAAGCGGTCGCCGAAACGTACGTGCAGGAGCAGGCAAACAATCTTCACATCAGCACCCTGGCAACGGCCATGGAGCTCAACAACCGGGCTGAGCAACTCACGCGCTCGCCGCATCTCATGCCAAGACTGCTCACCGACACCGCAGCCGCGCTTTCGCTGACCGAGGCGATCATGTTTCGCCGCAACGGAGACATCGTCGCGCGAAACAATCTGGGGTTCGCCGCGGAGATCGAGCCCATTCCCGACTGGGCCATCAACTCTGCGGAAGAGGGAAAGCTCGTGATCCTGCCCGGCGCCGGCGACCGTATGCGCGGGCTGGTCAAGCTCGCCAACTTCTTCGACCTCTACCTCTACGTGGCGCGGCCCCTTCAACCCGAGGTGGTCGATCACACGCGACAGATTCAGGCGGTGATCCGGGACTATCAGCGCCTGGAGGACGAGCGATACGGCATCCAGATCACCTTCGTCATCATCTTCATATTGATCGCTCTCCTGGTCTTGCTTTCCGCCGTATGGCTGGGACTCCAGTTCGCCAACCGTATCGCTCACCCGATCGGAGGGCTCATCGCCGCTGCCGAGCGCGTTCGCGCGGGCGAGCTTGCGGCGCGAGTCGCCGAGCCTCCCCAGGACGACGAGATCGGCTCGCTCAGCCGGGCCTTCAATCGCATGACCGGCCAGATCCACAGTCAGCAGCAGGCCTTGCAGGGAGCCAACCTGGAGCTCGACGAGCGGCGGCGCTTCACCGAGGCGGTGCTGGCGGGCGTCTCCGCCGGAGTCATCGGGCTGGATGCGAACGGGCGGATCACGCTGCCCAATCCCTCGGCGCTCGCGCTGCTCGATGCGAGCATGGACGACCTCACGGGGCGTGCGCTGGAGGATGCGATCCCCGAGATGGCCGAGCTGCTGGCTCTCGCCCGCGCACGGTCGCAACCCCTGGTTGCGGATCAGGTCGAGCTTGTTCGTGGCGAGAATCGCCGCACCCTGCTGGTCCGCATCGTGACCGAGCGCGACGACCAGAGGATTGATGGCTTCGTCGTGACGTTCGACGACATCACCGCGCTGGTATCGGCCCAGCGGCGGGCCGCATGGGCGGACGTCGCCCAACGCATCGCCCACGAGATCAAGAACCCCTTGACGCCGATCCAGCTCTCCGCTCAGCGGCTCAAGCGCAAGTACTTGAGCGAGATCAGCACACAACCCGACGTGTTCGAGGACTGTACCGATATCATCGTTCGTCAGGTGGGCGACATTCGCCAGATGATCGACGCGTTCTCTTCGTTCGCGCGGATGCCTGCACCCGTGCTGGAGAGGGCCGATCTGATCGAGGTCGTCGAGCGGGCAGTTGTCCTGCACCGGCTGGCGAGCCCCGAAATAACCTTCGACATCGAGCGCCCCGATGATGACGTTCATCTCGACTGCGACCCCCGACAGATCGGCCGGGCGCTCACCAACGTGCTCAAGAACGCCATCGAAGCCATCGAGAGCCAGGCTGCGGACGACAGGCCGGCGGGGCGCATCGCTATCCGAATTCGAGACGACGACGGCCAGTGGCGGATCGAGGTCGAGGACAACGGGCCGGGCCTGCCCGACGCCTTGCGCGACAGGTTGGCGGAACCCTATGTCACGAACCGTGCGGACGGTACGGGCCTTGGCCTCGCCATCGTGCGAAGGATCATGGAAGATCACGGCGGCCGTCTGGTCATCGACAACGGGACCGAAGGCGGCGCCCTGATCGCGCTTGTCTTCGCTGCGCCCGGAACGGAACGCGCGACGACAGCGGATGGTGAGAGCTGATGGCCCGCGATATCCTCATCGTCGACGACGAGCCCCTGATCCGAAAGACGATTGCCGGAATCCTCGAAGACGGCGGCTATTTGCCGCGCGATGCGGCCGATGGCGCGTCCGCAATCGAAGCGATCGACTCCGGCCCGCCACCGGCGCTGATCATTCTCGACGTCTGGCTGGAGGGCAGCGATCTCGACGGCATGGACGTGCTGGAAGCGGTGATGCACCGTCACCCCGAAGTGCCCATCATCATGATCAGCGGGCACGGAACGATCGACACCGCCGTCGCCGCCATCAAGAAGGGCGCCTACGAGTTCATCGAAAAGCCGCTGGACACCGATCGACTGCTGCTCTCCGTGACCCGCGCGCTCGAAGCCGCCGAGCTGCGGCGCGAGATTGCCGAGCTGAAGCTGCGGGCCGGCGAAGCGAGAGAGCTGATCGGGAGTTCGTCGGCGATCAAGCAAATTCGGCTGGCTGCGGAGCGTGCCGCGCCGACCGACAGGCGCGTTTTCATCACCGGCCCTGCGGGGGCGGGGAAGGAGGTCGTCGCGCGCCTCATCCACAGCCAATCGAGACGATCCGCAGGGCCGTTCATCGTAACCAACGCCGCGATGATGCGGCCCGATCATGTGGAGTTGGAACTCTTCGGCAGCGAAGGCGACGGGTCGGGCGGTACCCGCTCACGCAAGATCGGGACCTTCGAACGTGCGCATGGCGGCACGCTCTTCTTCGACGAAATAGCCGACATGCCGTTCGAGACTCAGGGCAAGATTGCGCGCGCGCTCCAGGCCCACACGTTCGAGCGCGAAGGCGGCACGCAGCAGATCGAAGTCGACATCCGCGTCATGGCGGCGACCACGCGCGACATGGCGACGGAAATAGCGCAGGGTCGATTTCGCGAAGACCTGTATTACCGTTTGCAGGTCACGCCGATCGAAGTGCCCTCGCTGCGGGAGCGGCGCGAAGACATCCCCGAGCTGGCGCGCTTCTTCATTCAACAAGCGGCGGAGAGCGCAGGCCTGCCCCCGCACGAGATCACCGGCGACGGGATGACGATGCTTCAGTCCTTCGACTGGCCCGGCAACGTGCGCCAGCTCCGCAACTTCGTGGAGTGGCTGCTGATCATGACGCCGACCTCCGCCAACCGCCGAATTGGTGCAGACATGATCCAATCGGCACTCGGGCCGTCGCCGGGACAGCCGCAGGCGGTTCCCGGTCCCGCCGATGTCATGGCGATGCCGTTGCGCGAAGCGCGCCGATTGTTCGAGCGGGATTATCTCAACGCGCAGGTCGACCGTTTTGGCGGTAACATCTCGCGCACCGCCCAGTTCGTCGGCATGGAGCGCTCGGCGCTCCATCGCAAGCTGCGTTCGCTCGGGATGCTCGAGCGTGAGCAGGGCGAGCAGACGGCGGATGGAGACGCCGAGACCGACGGGAGAAGCGGCAACTCCGACAAGCTGAACGGCCCATGAAGATCATCGTGTGCGGTGCCGGGCAGGTCGGCGCCAGCATCGCCCGTCAGCTCGCCAACGAGGCGAACGACGTGACCGTGATCGATAGCGACCGGGCGGTGGTGCAGCGGTTCGCCGACTCGGTGGATGCGCGGGCGATCGTCGGCAACGCGTCGCTCCCCGACGTGCTCGAGGAGGCGGATGCCAAGAACGCCGAGATGATCGTCGCCGTTACCCACTCCGACGAAGTCAACATGGTGGCGTGCCAGGTCGCGCACTCGCTGTTCGACGTGCCGGAAAAGATCGCGCGGGTGCGCCACCAGAGCTACCTGAACCCGGCCTGGGCCGATCTCTTCAGCCGGGACCACATGCCGATCGACCTGATCATCTCGCCCGAGGTCGAGGTCGCCCGCGCCATCGAGCGCCGGCTTCAGGTGCCCGGCGCCCTCGACATGCTGCCGTTCAGCGGCGGGCGTGTGCGGGTTATCGCCGTGCGTTGCGAGGAAGGCTGCCCGATCATCAACACGCCGCTCCGCCAGCTCACCGAGCTGTTTCCCGATCTCAACATCATGGTGATGGCGATCAGCCGGGATTCCCGGCTGATCGTGCCGAGCGGCGACGATCAGATGTTGATAGGAGACGAGGTCTATTTCGCCGTCGACTCCGAGCATGTCGCGCGCGGCATGTCGGTCTTCGGGCACGAGGAGCCCGAGGCCCGCCGGGTGGTCATCATCGGGGGCGGCAATATCGGCTACTTCCTGACGCAGGAGCTCGAGGAGAGCCATCCCGGACTCGACGTGAAGGTCGTCGAGTTGCGCCCGGACCGCGCGCGCTATCTGGCCGAACGGCTGTCGCGCTTCACCGTGATCGGCGGCGACGCGCTGGACCCCGAGATTTTCATCGAGATCAATATCGGGCTTGCGCAAGCGGTGATCGCCGTCTCCAACGACGACGAAGTGAACATCCTGGCGGCACTTCTGGCCAAGCGTGCCGGTTGCCGGACCGCCATCTCCCTCGTCAACAATTCCAGTTACGGGCCGCTGATGGGGAGCCTCGGCGTCGACGTCGCCGTAAGCCCGCGAGAGTCGACGGTCTCGACGATCCTGCAGCGCATTCGCCGGGGGCGCATTCTGGCGGTCCATTCGATCCGTGACGGCGCCGCCGAAATCATCGAGGCCGAGGCTCTGGGGACCTCGCCGATCGTCGGCCAGCCGCTCGTCGAAACAAAGCTGCCCACCGGAATTATCGTCGGCGCGATCGTCCGGGATCAGGACGTCATCATTCCGCGCCCGCAAACGGTGATTCAGGAGCATGACCGGGTCGTCATGCTGGCGACGGCGCGCGCGGTGAAGAAGATCGAGCAGATGTTCGCAGTGAGTCTGGAATTCTTCTGACCGGAGGTCTGGATGTCGCGTATCGCTTACGTCAACGGCCGCTATGAGCGCCATGACCTGGCGCACGTCCACGTCGAGGACAGGGGATACCAGTTCTCGGACGGGGTCTACGAGGTCGCCGCCGTCTTCGCTGGCCGCGTGATCGACGAGGAGCCGCACCTGGACAGGCTGGAGCGCTCGCTCCGTGAGCTCAGGATGGAGATGCCGATCCCGCGCAGCGCGCTGAGACTCGTCACCCGCGAAGTCCTGCGCAGGAACCGGGTCCGCGACGGCATGGTGTACATGCAGGTCACGCGCGGCGCCGCCGCGCGGGACCATCCCTTCCCGGAAGACGCGGAAGGCGCGGTGGTCCTCACCGCGCGCCCGGTCCGCTGGCCCGAGGATGCGGCCGAGGATCGCGGGGCCGATGTCGTTTCCATACCGGAGGGGCGCTGGGGCCGCTGCGATATCAAGTCCGTCTCGCTGCTGCCCAACGTGCTGGCCAAGCAGGACGCGCGCGAGCAGGGAGCCTACGAGGCCTGGTTCGTCGATCCCGAGGGCCGGGTCACCGAGGGTTCCTCCACCAACGCCTGGATCGTCGACGATTCGGGCCGCGTGATAACGCGCGGCCTCGAAGCGAACATCCTCGGCGGCATAACCCGCCAGACGGTGATCAGGCTGGCCCGCGAGGCGGGGATCGAGGTTGTCGAGCGCGCGTTCACGCTGGCCGAGGCGCAGGCCGCGCCGGAAGCCTTCCTGACCAGCACGACGTCGTTCGTCCGCGCCATCGTTCGCATCGACGGCTGCCCGGTGGGCACCGGGAAGCCGGGGCCGGTGACCTTGCGTCTGCGCGATCTCTACCTCGCCTATTGCCGCGGCGGGCGCACGAATCGGTGAGAACGCCCCGCGCCGTCCTGTTCGATTGGGACAACACGCTGGTCGTGAGTTGGGAGATTATCCACGAAAGTCTGCGGCTGACCTTCCTGGACCTGGGCCGCGAGCCCTGGAGCTTCGAACAGACCAAGGCGTGGGTGCGGCGCTCGATGCGGGACTCGTTCCCTGACCTGTTCGGCGCCGATGCCGCGAGAGCCGAGTACCTATTCTACCGGCACTATCGAGCGAATCACTTGCGCCGGCTGACCCCGCTCACCGATGCCGAAGCCACGCTGGCAGCGCTTCATCGAAACGGACTGCCCCTCGGCGTGGTCAGCAGCAAGCAGGGCGACCTGGTGCGCAAGGAAGCGGCGCATCTGGGCTGGACCGGCTACTTCGCGCGCATTGTCGGCGCTGAAGACGGACCGATGGACAAGCCTGCGCCCGAGGTCATGGCCATGGCGCTGGAGGGAACTGGAATCGCGGCCGGCCCGGACGTCTGGTACGTGGGCGATACGGGGATCGACGTCACGTGCGCCCGAAATGCCGGATGCACCGCAGTGATCGTGAGCGCCGACCCGCCCCGCGACGGCGACAGTCCGCGCACGCCGGATCATCAGGTCGCCGACCACGCAGGACTTCAGGGGTTTTTACGGCAGCACGGAGTCACCATATAAACAAAAGTGGTATGATCGCGTGGGTGTACCCGGCGCCCGGCCTCCAGCCTCCGGAAGGCGGGGGCAGGCAAGGATAGAGAAACGATGACTGGCAAGGGATCCCACAGTCTCCAGGACGTCTTCCTCAATCACGTGCGCAAAGGGAAGATGCCGGTCACGATCTTTCTCGTGAACGGGGTGAAGCTCCAGGGAATCATCACCTGGTTCGATAATTTCTGCGTCCTGCTCAAACGCGATGACCATTCGCAGCTCGTGTACAAGCATGCGATTTCGACGGTCATGCCGGTCCAGCCGATCCAGTTGTTCGATCAGGGCGGCGCACCGGCAGAGGAGGACGAAACGTAAGTGGCGAACGCACGCGATCCACGTGGCGCACGTTCGCCATCGCGCACCTGTGTTCTGCATCCGGCGTGGGCGCGTCCGCCAGCGGCGGAGTTCGCACGCGCGCCAGCACGGGAGCCGGAGAGTCGCCTCGCCGAAGCGGTCAGCCTCGCCCGCGCGATCGAGCTCGACGTGGTGCTGGCGGAGGTCGTGCCCGTGCAGAGGCCGCGTCCAGCAACGCTGTTCGGCCCCGGTCGAGTCGAGACGATAGGGGAGACCGCGTCGTCGGACTCCCTGGATCTGGTCATCGTGGACGGGGTGCTCACCCCGGTCCAGCAACGCAATCTCGAACGTGCCTGGCGCTGCAAGGTCATCGACCGCACCGCGCTCATCCTCGAGATCTTCGGGGCGCGCGCACGCACGCGGGAGGGCCGGCTCCAGGTCGAGCTGGCCGCCCTTCGTTACCAGCGCAGCCGCCTGGTGCGATCCTGGACGCACCTGGAGCGCCAGCGCGGCGGTCTCGGCTTCGTGGGCGGGCCGGGCGAAACGCAGATCGAGGCCGACAGGCGCCAGATCCGCACCCGCATAGGCCGGCTGGAACGCGCGCTGGATGCCGTCAGGCGCACCCGCGGCCTGCACCGCGCAGCCCGCCAGCGGGTACCCTTTCCGGTAATCGCCCTGGTCGGCTACACGAACGCCGGCAAGACGACGCTCTTCAACCTGCTGACGGGGGCCTGCGCCGTCGCGCGCGACCAGCTCTTCGCGACCCTCGACCCAACCATGCGCGGCGTCGTCCTGCCCTCCGGTCAGCGCGTCATCCTTTCGGACACCGTGGGCTTCGTATCGGATCTGCCGCACGACCTCGTGGCGGCATTCCGCGCCACGCTGGAGGAGGTGGTTGCGGCTGACCTCGTCGTGCACGTTCGGGACTGTGCCCATGCGGACAGTGCGGAACAACGCGCCGACGTCCTGCGTGTGCTGACCGAGCTCGGCCTCGAAGACCGGCTGCAGAGCGGCGCGATCGAGGTGCTCAACAAGGTCGATCTCCTCGATGAGCAACAACGCGCCTGCCTCGCGCAGCAGGGGAGGGGAGGGGGCAACGGGGCCAACGGCCACCCCGGCGAGGAGAGCGTGGTTGCAGCGTCGGCACTGACGGGAACCGGGCTCGAGAACCTGATCGGCGCGATCGACGCCCGGCTGTCGGCGGCGCGGCGAGTCGTCGAAGTCCGCGTGCCCTATGCCGACGGGGCCACCCTGGCCTGGCTTTACCGTCACGGCGAGGTCATCGAGCACGCGGACGACGATGGCGAGGCCCTGCTCAGGGTCGGGCTTACCCCGGCGGACGCGGGCCGTCTGGAGCAGCGCCCCGGCGTCTCGTTCGCCAGCGCTTGAGCGATGTTCCAGGCCGCCTCCACAATCGAATCGCGGCTGAATTTACATAATGTATAATCAGCGTAATATTCTTCAATACCTTATAAATACTTCCTGTTCTTGCCCCGCTAATGTCTGGCGAGGCGGGGTTGAGGCTCGAGGCGGCACAACTCGCAGCCGAGCGGTGCAGATGCCTGTCGACATTCGATAGGTGACTGGGGCGACGGAATTCTGGATTGGAATGAACGCGGAACAATCTGAGAACGGCAGCCACGAGCGCAGGCGCGTCCATCGCTTTGCCTGATAGTTGACACCGCCCGGCCGTCTCCCTATTAAGTTGGCACTCGCCGCGCCAGAGCGCTAACAATCGCTCGGAGCGGCACACGTGCGTTGGACGCGTTCACGTCTCTGGAGGGCGGCATGAAGATCAGGCCTTTGCACGACCGCGTGCTGGTGCGGCGGATTGAGCAGGACCAGAAAACGGCAGGCGGCATCATCATTCCCGACACCGCCCAGGAGAAGCCGCAGGAAGGCGAGGTCGTCGCGGCGGGCTCCGGCGAGCGCAGCGAGGACGGCAAGGTAACCCCGCTCGACGTGAAGGCGGGCGATCGCATCCTCTTCGGCAAGTGGTCGGGCTCGGAGGTCAAGGTCGAGGGCGAAGAGCTCTTGATCATGAAGGAATCTGACATCATGGGTGTGATCGAGTGACGCCGCACCTGCCTGCATAGACAGCGAATCCGGAGCAATCGGCGATGGCCAAGAAGCAAATCCACCAATCGGACGAGGCCCGCACGCGCCTTCTCGAAGGTGTCGACATCCTCACCGACGCCGTATCGGTCACGCTCGGCCCGAAGGGCCGCACGGTGGTCTATCAGACGGCGGGCGGAGACGGGCGGATCACCAAGGACGGCGTGACCGTCGCCAAGGAGATCGAGCTTGAGGACCGCCTGCAGGATATGGGTGCCCGTCTCGTCCGCGAGGCGGCCACCAATACCGAAAAGACCGCCGGCGACGGCACTACCACAGCAACCATCCTCGCTCGCGCGCTCGTCCAGGAGGGCGCCAAGGCCGTTGCGGCCGGCATGAACCCGATGGATGTGCGGCGCGGCATCGATCTCGCCGTCGCCGCGGTGGTCGACGAGATCGGCAAGAAGTCCAAGCGGGTGAAGACCCGGGAGGAAATCACGCAGGTCGCGACCATCGCCGCGAACAACGATCCGCAGGTCGGCGACATGATCTCGCGCGCCATGGAAGAGGTGGGCGAGCGCGGCGTCATCACGATCGAGGAAGCGGCAGGCATCGAGACCGAGCTCGATGTCGTCGAGGGCATGAACTTCGACAAGGGCTATGTCTCGCCCTATTTCGTGACCAATGCCGAGCGCATGACGGTCGAGCTCGATGACGCCTACGTCCTGCTGCATCAGGAAAAGCTCACCAGCATGCAGGGGCTGCTGCCCGTGCTGGAGAAGGTGGGCCAGACCGGTAAGCCGCTCGTGATCGTCGCCGAAGACGTCGATGGCGAGGCGCTGGCGACCCTGGTGGTGAACCGGCTGCGGGGCGGTCTCAAGGCTGCGGCAGCCAAGGCGCCGGCCTTCGGCGACCGGCGCAAGGCCATGCTGCAGGACATCGCGGTGCTCACCGGCGGCCAGGTCATCAACAGCGAGCTCGGCGTCAAGCTGGAGAACGTCACGCTCGACATGCTGGGCACGGCCAAGCGCGTCGAGATGAGCAAGGACGAGACCGTGATCGTCGGCGGCGGCGGCACCAAGAAGGCCATCGCGGAACGCTGCCAGCAGCTTCGCTTCGAGATCGAGACCACCGATTCGGAGTACGACCAGGAGCGCTTCGAGGAGCGCCTGGCCAAGCTGGTCGGCGGAGTCGCCATTCTCAGGGTCGGCGGCGACACCGAGATCGAGGTCAAGGAGAAGAAGGAGCTCGTCGACGACGCCATGCGCGCCACGCGCGCGGCGGTCGAGGAGGGGATCGTCCCCGGCGGCGGCGTGGCGCTGCTCGCGGCCTCGCGCAAGCTCGACAAGCTGACGGGCGCCAACCCCGACCAGGACCGCGGCATCGCCATCGTTCGGAGCGCCATTCGCGCACCCGCACGGCACATCGCGCAGAACGCCGGCGCCGACGGCTCGCTCGTGGTCGGAACGCTCCTCGACCAGCGCAGCGCGAGCCGGGGCTACGACGCGCAGGAGAATCAGTACTGCGACATGGTCCAGGCCGGCATCCTGGATCCGGCGAAGGTCGTGCGCTCCGCGCTCCAGGACGCCGCCTCCATCGCGGGCCTTCTGATCGTGACCGAGGCCGGTATCGTCGAGATTCCGGAGAAGGCGCCCCCGATGCCTCCCGGCGGCGACATGCACGGCCACGGCCACGGCATGGGCGGAATGGGTGGTATGGGAGGCATGGGCGGAATGGGAGGCATGGGTGGTATGGGCATGTAACTGCCTGCCATCCGCCAGATTTCGAAAAGGGGGCCGCGCGGCCCCCTTTCTCGTATCCAGCGAGGTTCCCCGCCCCGCTCACGGCCAATGTCGCGCTGACCACGCGCCATGCACCGCACCATGGTCGAAAAGGGGATCGGGGAGGGGCCCCCGGCTTGCAGCGGGGGTGAAACGCTCTACTCGTTTCCCGCTCGCGTCGGATCGACCGTCGCCGGACCGGCTGATGAGCTGCGCTCCGCCCGCTTCGCCTCATCCCACAGGCGGTCCAGCTCGGCGAGTCCCACCTTGTCCGCATCGCGCCCCGAGTTCGCAAGCGCCATCTCGACGTGATGGAAACGCGCCGTGAATTTGGCATTGGCGGCGCGGAGCGCGCCCTCGGGCTCGACGCCTAGGTGGCGTGCCAGGTTGACGCAGGCAAACAGCAAGTCGCCGACCTCTTCCGCGACGGCCGGGTCCGCCGCCTTCGACGCACTCGTTGTCGCCGCGGCCTCCCGCAGCTCGGCCACCTCTTCCAGCACCTTGGCGAACACGGGCCCTGTATCCGGCCAGTCGAAGCCCACGCGGGCGGCGCGCTTCTGCAGCTTTTCGGCGCGGAGCAGGGCAGGGAGGGCCAGCGCCACCCCATCGAGCACGCTGGGCCGGCGCCCTTCGGCGTGCGCCCTGGCGTCGCGCTCGGCGGCCTTCTGGGCCTCCCAGGACCGCATCTGCGCCCGCGCCGACCTGCGCGCCTCGGAATCGTCGTCGCCGAAGACGTTGGGGTGGCGGCGGATCATCTTGTCCGCGATGCCCCGCGCGACCTGGTCGAAGTCGAAGCTGCCGTCCTCGCGCGCCATCTGCGCGTGGAAGACCACCTGCAGCAGCAGGTCGCCCAGTTCGTCGCGGAGCGCCTCGCGGTCGTCCTGCCGGATCGCCTCGGCGACCTCGTAGGCTTCCTCGATGGTGTAGGGCGCGATGGTCGCAAAACTCTGCTCGAGGTCCCACGGGCAACCGCCGGCCGGATCGCGCAGCCGCGCCATGACCTCCAGCAGCCGATCGATGCCGGCGGGGGGCCGTGTTCCCGCTGCGTCGTCGTCGTCCTGGCGGCTGGGTGGTGGGGTCTCGCTCATCGTATTCGTGTCGTTGCTGCGTCCGGGCCCGGAGAGAAGGGAGCGGTCTCAAGGACCGTTGGCGCCGTGCACAACGACGTCCGACGCATGCGACTCGCTTGAGGCATAATTCGCATAAGGTATATTATGGGAAATGTTAGGCGATTCCGATAGTTAGAGGTCGCACAATGGCTTACCGCGCGCATCACAGCGCGTCCGTCTCGATCGTGAGCCCGTCGTGGCCCGGCACTACGCCGTCCGGCAACGCGGCAAGCAGAGTCTCGTAATCGAACTGATGGGACATGTGCGTGAGCACGGCGAGCTTCGGCCTCGCCCGCGCGATCCATTCCAGCGTGAGGTCCAGGTGCGCGTGCGTCGGATGCTCGCGGTAGCCGAGGCAATCGACGATCCAGAGCTTGACGCCGTCCAACGCCGCGAAGGCCTCCTCCGGTAACGCCTTCACGTCGGTCGAGTACGCCATGTCGCCGATGCGATAGCCCGTGGTGACGCTGCGCCCGTGCTCCTGCGGGAATGGCAGGACCGCAAGGCCGCCGGCATCGAACGGGCCGTCGACTTCGACCGCGTTGAGGCTGGGCCTGGCCCAGCCCCTGGTGCCCATGGGCCCGAACGCATAGGCGAAGCGGCCCATGATGGCTGCCAGCGTCCTGGCAGAGCCGTAGGCATCGAGCGCCTGCCCCATCTGGAAGTTGATAGAGCGTAGGTCGTCGATCCCGTGCACGTGATCGGCATGGCCGTGCGTGTACAGCACGGCGTCGAGGCGCGAGACGTCCGCATCGACCAGTTGCGCGTGCAGGTCCGGCGGCGTGTCGATCAGGAGCCGGGAATCGCCCGAATCGACCAGCACCGAGACCCGCCGCCGCCGGTTGCGCGGATCGGGCGAGCGACACACCGCACAGTCGCAGCCGATCATCGGGACCCCGCTCGACGTGCCGCAACCGAGAACGGTTATTTTCATTGCATTGCAGACTGATGTGGTACGGATTTGGAAAACAATCTGAAGAAATTATCGGTCGTCGCACGGGCCAATTCCGCCTCGTCCAGCCCCTTGATGTCGGCGAGCCGCGCGGCGGTATGGACCACGTGCGCAGGCTCGTTGCGTCGCCCGCGGTGAGGCACCGGCGCGAGATAGGGCGCATCGGTCTCCACCAGCAGCCGGTCCACCGGCACGTCGCGGGCGACGGCGCGCACCTCCTCTGCATTCTTGAAGGTCAGGATCCCTGAGAACGAAACGTGAAATCCGATTTCCAGCGCCGTCTCGGCGACCGCGCGGCCCGCGCTGAAGCAGTGGATCACGCCGGGGAAGGCCCCCTTCCCCGCTTCCTCGCGCAGAATTCGGCAAGTGTCTTCATCGGCCGAGCGCGTGTGGACGATGAGCGGCAGCCCGGTCTGCCTGGCGGCCGCGATGTGCTGACGGAAGCTCGCCTCCTGCTGCGGCCTCGGGCTGTTGTCGTAGTGGAAATCGAGCCCGGTCTCGCCGATGCCGATGACCTTCGGGTGTTCCGCCATCCGCACGAGGTGGTCGGCAGTCACCGCCGGCTCCTCCGCGACATGGTGCGGATGGATGCCGACCGAGCACCAGATTCTCTCATTGTTCTCGGCCAGAGCACGGACCGAATCGAATTGAGTCACGCGGGTGCAGATCGTCTGCACCGTGCCCACGCCCGCTTCGGCCGCGCGCGCGAGCACGCCGTCAAGGTCGTCGCTGAAGTCCGGAAAGTCGAGATGGCAGTGGCTGTCGACCAGCATTCGTGCCCTCGCAAGCGATCTCAGGAAGATGCGCTATCCTCGACAAACCGCGGGAAAACTGGCTCGGGCTTGGGCAGCGCCGTGCCCGGCACGAGGCGCCCTTCCGGGCCGAGCGCCGCCAGCGTGCGCGCGTCCTCCGCCACGCCCAGCTGGTCCAGCATGCGCCCGCTCGAGGCCGGCATGTAGGGCTGGGTCAGCACCGCCAGATGACGCAGCGTCTCGATCACGACGTAGAGCACCGTTGCCATCCGTGCGGGGTCTTCCTTGCGCAGCACCCAGGGCGCCTGCTCGTCGACGTAGCGGTTGGCCTGGCCCACGACCTCCCAGATGTGGATCAGCGCGCGGTGAAACCCCTGCTTGCCGAGGTCGGTGCGCACCGTCTCCACCAGCGCCTCCGCCGCGCTCAGCAGCGCATTGTCGGCCGGCGCGAAGGCGCCCGGCTCGGGCACGGCGGCGTCGCAATTGCGGTTGACCATGGTCAGCACCCGCTGCGCCAGATTGCCGTAGTCGTTCGCCAGGTCGTCGTTCATGCGCCCGACGATGGCCCGGTGCGAGAAATCGCCGTCGCTGCCGAAGGGCAGTGCGCGCAGCAGGAAGTAGCGCACGGCGTCGAGCCCGTAGCGCGCGACGATGTCGTGCGGGTCGATCACGTTGCCCAGCGATTTCGACATCTTCTCGCCTTCGTTCGTCCACCAGCCGTGGGCGAAGACGCGGCTCGGCGGCTCCACGCCTGCGGCCATCAGGAAGGCCGGCCAGTAGACCGTGTGAAAGCGCAGGATGTCCTTGCCCACCATGTGCAGGTCGGCGGGCCAGTAGGTTTGCCACGTGTGGCTCTCAGTGTCCGGGAATCCTGCGGCGCTGATGTAGTTGGTGAGCGCATCGAGCCACACGTACATGGTGTGGTCGGGAGCGTCCGGCACGGGAATGCCCCATTTCAGGCTCGCGCGCGAAACGGAGAGGTCGTTCAGTCCACCGGAAACGAAGCTGATGACCTCGTTGCGGCGGCTCTGGGGTGCGACCGCCTCGGGGTTCTTCTCGTAGAATTCGAGCAGCGGCTCCTGCCAGTCCGAGAGGCGGAAGAAATAGCTGGGCTCCTCGACCCATTCGACCGGCGAGCCATCCGCCACCGTCACCTTGCCGCCGTCGGGGCCGTCCCTGACCTCCGATTCGGTGCAGAACGCCTCCTCCCGCACCGAGTACCAGCCCGCATACTTGCCGAGGTAGATGTGTCCGTTGGCCTCGATCCGGCGCCACAGCTCCTGGCACGAACGGGTGTGGCGATCCTCCGTGGTGCGGATGAAGTCGTCGTTGCTGTAGTCCATGACCTCGCCGAGGGCGCGAAACCGCTCCGAGACCTGGTCGACGAAGTCCTGCGGCTCCATGCCGGCGGCTATGGCGGATTTCTGGACCTTCTGGCCGTGCTCGTCGGTTCCGGTGAGGAACATCACGTCGCGGCCGTCGAGTCGCATGAAGCGGGCCAGCACGTCGCAGGCGAGCGACGTATAGGCGTGCCCGATGTGGGGCGAATCGTTCACATAGTAGATCGGTGTGGTCAGGTAGTAGGCCGCTCGAGGCACCATGGATTCCGGTCCTGCCGGTTAGGCCCGCGCGGCCTCCTGCAGCGCTGAGAATGCACCGATCAGGACCTGCCGGGGGTCGAAATTCAGCCCGTCCGCGTCTGCGAACGAGCGGCCGAGGTTTTCCCACACGGCGACCCAGCGATCAAGCGCCGCTCCCTGCAGGAAGGCGGCGCACGCCCTTTCGCCGGGCACCACCTCCTCCATCGTCTGCAGCTCGCCCCGTGCCGACGCGCGGATCGAGCGGCCGAGCCACCAGAGGATCAGCTCGAAAAGCGTGCGCATGCGGTCCACGCCGTCCCGGCCCGAGAGCCCGTCGGCGAGTTCGTGCAGCGGCCCTGCGTCGAGCACAGGCAATGTGCCGACCAGCCCGATAAGGCGTTGGTAAAGCGCGACACCCCCCTGCTCGGCCAGCGCCGCCGCGCGGCCGGGGCTGCCCTCGGCGAGCAGACCCAGGACCCGGCGCTCTTCCGCCGGCAGAGCGGGCATGGCGTCTGCCAGCAGTCCATCGAGCGCCGTTGCGGAGAGCGGCGACAGGGAGAGCACGCGGCAGCGCGAGCGAAGCGTCGCCGGCACGCGGCTCGGCGCGTGGCTCACGAGGAGGAAGAGCACGCGACCGGGCGGCTCCTCCAGGCGCTTCAGCAGCGCGTTGGCGGCGTTCCGGTTCATCTCGTCGGCCGCGTCGACGATCACCACGCGCCAGCCGTCCTCGCCCGCCGTGAGCGAGAGGAAGGCATTCGCGGCCCGCACATCCTCCACCACGATCTCGGCCCGGAGCCGCCCCCGGTCGCCGATGCCGCGTTCGATGACGGCCAAATCGCTGTGGCCGCCGGCCGCGATTCGCCGAAAGACGGGATGATCGGGCGACATGTCCAGCCCGTCCTCACCGCCCCCCCGGCCGCCGTCAAGCGCGAAGCGCGCGAAGCGATAGGCCAGCGTTGCCTTGCCGATGCCGCGGGGCCCGGCGATCAGCCAGGCATGCGCGAGCCTGCCGCTGTGCCATGCGCCCATGAAAACGCTGGTAGCGCCGTGGTGCCCGACGAGATGAGGATTCTCGCGCGGCTCCGGCCAGGCGAAGGCCGAATCGGCGCTCTCAGTCATTGAACGAAACCGGCAGGCGCGCTGCCACAATGTCCAGGATCTCTCGGCTTACCGTATCGGGATCTGCCGTCGCATCCACCACTGCGAAGCGCTTTGGCTCCGCGCGTGCGCGGGCCAAAAAACCCTCTCGCACCCGCTCGTGAAAGTCGCTGCCCATGCGCTCGTAGCGGTTCGATCCGGCACGCGCCTCGGCACGCCTCAGCCCTTCCGCCACAGGGATATCCAGCACCACCGTAAGGTCCGGCTTGAATCCTTCGAGAGAGAGGTCGCTGAGGCGTTCCAGGACATCGAGGTCGGCGCTCTGGCCGTAGCCCTGGTAGACGATCATGGAATCCACGAAGCGGTCCGAGATGACCCAGAGTCCCTGCTTCAGCGCCGGCTCGATGGTCTGCAACAGATGATCCCGCCGCGCGGCCGCATGGAGCATGGCCTCGGCCAGCGGCTCCCAACGCTCCACCGGGCCGGAGACCAAGAGGCGGCGGATTTCCTCGGCACCGGGCGAACCGCCCGGCTCGCGGGTCAGCAGCGTGCTGACGCCACGCGCTTCCAGCACATCACGAAGCAGAGCGGCCTGAAGGGACTTGCCGGCGCCGTCGCCGCCTTCCAGCGTGATGAAGCGTCCGCGCGTCATGCGGCAGCGTGGTGCCCTACCCGCCCCGGCCCCAGATCAGCGCGTCGATCGCGGCCCCGATCCTTCCGAATCCGGAGAGGCTGTCCACCGTTCCGCCGGCGACCAGCGGCCATTCGCGCGTCTCCACGTTCGGTGCGCTCACCACGAGCTTGGCCACCCGTGTCCCCCTCTCGACCGGCGCCGCGACCGGACCGTCG
The DNA here is from genome assembly GCA_965221125.1 of Alphaproteobacteria bacterium. GTDB lineage: Bacteria > Pseudomonadota > Alphaproteobacteria > UBA828 > UBA828 > WTGU01. The sequence goes on along the minus strand of CBDCRW010000007.1, from coordinate 817,801 downwards.
GCCACGACCTTGACGATCATCTCCTTGCGCGACTTGCGCGGCATCATCAGCACCACGTCGCTTTCCACGACCAGCGGCAGCGCGTCGGCTTCTCCCATCCAGACCTCGAACTCGTCGACCACCTCACCCGCGCGGAACAGGACGTAGGTCTTGAACGCGCGAAATCCGTAAGCCAGCAGGCGTTCCGACTCCCGCGCCCGGACATCGACGCCATTGATCCCGTTCACGACCAGCACCAGGCGCTGCTCGCCGCGCTTGGCCGACGCCGCAAGGCCGTGGCCCGAAGCCTGCGTGTATCCCGTCTTGAGCCCGTCCGCCCCGTCGAAACGGTAGAGCAGCGGGTTGCGGTTGCCCTGCTTGATGCCGTTGTAGGTGTAGGTCTTCTCGGCAAACAGCGGGTAGTACTCGGGGAAGTCGATGATGATGCGTCGCGACAGCTCGGCCATGTCGCGCGCTGTGGTCATGTGTTCGACATCGGGCCAGCCGGTGGAGTTGACGAAGTGGCTGTCGTCGAGGCCGAGCTCGGCGGCCTTCTCGTTCATCAGGTCAGCGAAGGCGGACTCCGACCCGGCCAGGCCCTCGGCGATCACGATGCTGGCGTCGTTGCCGGACTGCACGACGATGCCCCGCAGCAATTCGCCCACGGTCACCTTCGAATTGACCTCAAGAAACATGCGTGACCCTTTCATGCGCCACGCTTTCTTGCTCACCGTGAAGGTGTCCTCCATGGTGAGCTGGCCGTCCGCCAGATGCTCGAAGGCGACGTAGAGCGTCATGATCTTGCTCATGGACGCCGGGTGCATGGGCTCGTCGGCGTTCTTCTCGGCCAGCACCATGCCGGTCCCGGCATCCATCAGGATGAACTGCTGCGCTTCCGTGTCGACTGCGGCAGCCGGCCGGGACTGCGACCCCGCAATGAAGGCGCCAACCACCAACAGGCAGAGCGCGAAGCAGAATACGGCAGGCGCGACACGACGGTGCATCGGGCTTCCTCGATTGGCCATCACGTTCCGGCTCCCCCGCGTCGCATTGTCGCAGCCAGCAAGATGTACACCGTCGCCGGGGGGCTGGCCAAGCGAAAGGGCAATTCTAGCGGTATCCGGCCGCGATGATATGCGACTCCTTGAGCCCCGCCTGATTGAGTTGCGCGAGAATGGTGGCCGCCTCGTCGTCGGAGTCGACCGGGCCGATGCGGACCGCAAAGACCACGCGACCGCTGCGCCGCTCCGGCTCGACGGCGACGGTGCCGAGCGAGCGCACGATGGCGCTCAGGCGGTCGGCGTCGTCGCGCCCCTCCATCACTGCAGCTTCCACCAGGAAACCCCGCGACCGGCCTGCACTGGCCGCTGTGCGCCCATTCTCCGTTTGCGGCGGGTCGAGAGCCGCCTTGCGTACCGGCTTGACCGGCGGCCGCTCGACCGCCCCGGCCGAAGACGCTACTTCGTGAGACGTGGCGGTCTCGGACGGCGTGCCGTTGGCCAGCAGGGTCTTCGGCGAATCCGCGGGCCACGGCACGTCGGGCTCGAGATGGTCCAGGCCGAGATACTCGACCCGGACCTCGGCCAGGCCCGTGCGGTAGAAGCCGAGAAGCTGCGCGGCACGGCGGGAGACGTCAATGAGCCGCCCATCGATGAAGGGCCCGCGGTCGTTCACGCGCACGATCAGCTGCCGGCCGTTTTCCAGGTTGGTCACGCGCACGCGGCTGGGGAGCGGCAGCGTCGGATGGGCGGCGGTGACGTCGTTCATGTCGTAGCGCTCGCCGTTGGCCGTGGGCCGGCCGTGGAACGGATGCCCGTACCAGGAGGCGACGCCGGTCCGGTCGTAGTTGGAGTCGTAGTTCGGGAAATACCAGACGTGATCGATCTCGTAGGGCTCGCCGAGCTTGTAACCCTCCTCCTCTGCCGCTGCGGGCAGGGGTTCCGTCTCCTCCGTCTCTAGGCTCAGCTTCTTGACGACGTGGAGGGCGAGCTTCATCTCGTTGCAGCCGGCGAGCGCGAGCAGGCCGAGCGCAAGCGACAAGAGAAAGAGCGGTTTCCGCGTCATCGGCCGGAGCGGCCGGCCGTCACCGCCTTCCAATTCCGTCGGCGAGCAGACCGACAGATGTTGCGAAGTAGAACGACCGGTTCCACCGCATGATCGTCCGGTAGTTGTTGTAGACGAGGTAGGCAGGCCCCCCTTCCCCACCGGGCAGGACCACGGAGCCGCCGATGTCGGCTTGCGGCAGGTCACTGCCGTCGGCGCGGCGAAGACCCAGGGCCTGCCACTCGGCGAGGGTCTTCTTCACCTCCAGCCCGGTGAGAGCATGGTCGAAGCCCGACGGCAGCGTCACCTGCCGCCCCCAGGTCTCGCCGGCCCGCCAACCGGCTTGCGCAAGATAGTTGGCCGCGGAGGCGAAGACGTCGCCCTGCGTGCCCCAGATGTCGCGCCTGCCGTCGCCGTCATGGTCCACGGCGTAGTTCACGAAGCTCGACGGCATGAACTGGCTCTGCCCCATGGCGCCGGCCCAGCTTCCCATCATCGCCTCCGGCGTGATGTGGCCGTCCTCCAGGATGCGGAGCGCTTGCAGAAGCTCCTGGCGGAAATAGGCGCTGCGCCTACCGTCGTAGGCAAGCGTGGCGAGGGAGGCGATCACCGGGAAGCCGCCAAGATACTGGCCGAAATTCGTCTCGATGCCCCAGAGTGCGACGATGAAACGCGGGGGCACGCCGTACTTGCGGCCGATCGGCTCGAGCAGGTCGCGGTGCTCCGTGAGCAGCGTCCGCCCCTTCTCGACCCGCGATTCGGGCACCACACGCTCCACGTACTGATCAAACGTCAGGGTGACTTCAGGTTGGGAACGGTCCAGTTCGATCACGCGCGGAATGGGCTCGACATCTGTGAAAGCAGCATCGAAAATCGCCGCACTAATCCCGATCTCCAGCGCCTCGTTACGCACGCCTTCGCGCCACTCTGCAAAGCTTTCGGCGCCGTCTTCCTGCGCCATTGCACCGCCCATTAGCAGCGCGCCAAAGAGCGCCGCACTTGCCGCCATGCACGCGGGTTTCATCCCGATTCGCGTTTCGCGCCGCCTCATGGCGGGCCCCTATGACACGCCGGGTATCGTCGCGCCAACCCCTATTTGTTTCGGCGCCATTCAAGCGTTGGTGATCGAGGTTTGGCCCGAGTGCGCCGGACGGTCGCTTATTCCAGAGCTTGAGAGTTGATTACAAACGAAGAATCGAGGCGGTCATCCAGCGCGTCGAGCACGTTTTGCGCGCACCGTGTCGCCATGCGGACAAAAGCGCCGCGGGACGAGCCTCCCATATGCGGCATGAGCAACGTGGAGGGATGTTGCAATAGTGGGTCGTCGAGTCGCGGCGGTTCTTCGTCGAATACGTCGAGGCCCGCCCCGGCCAAATGCCCCGCTTCCAGGGCCTCGTGGAGAGCCTTGCCATCCACGATGGGTCCCCGCGCCGCATTGACGAAGATCGCACCCGGTTTCATCGAGTTGAGCACCGTCCGATCGACTAGATGCCGCGTCTCATCGTTCAGCGGCACGTGTACGCTCACGTAGTCCGCCCTGGGTAATGCCTCGGCAAGACTTGCGACCGGCGTACACCCGGCATCGATTATGTCCTGTTGCGGAATGTAGGGATCGCAGCATTGGACCGTCATCTCGAAGGCGCGGCAGCGCGCCGCAACGCGCCGTCCGATGCGCCCGAAACCGATGATCAGCACGGTGCGCCCATAGAGTTCCAGGTGGTCGGCAGCCTCGCGCACGAGAAAGTCGCCACGCCGCACCGAGTCGTCGTAGTGCCGGCTCTTCTTGGCCAACGCCAGCATGAAGTAGAGGGTGAGCTCGGCGACCGTGACCGCATTGGCGTCGCCCACCGTGGCGACGGGAATCTTCATCGCTGTCGCCGTCGCCAGGTCGATGTTGTCGCAGCCGACACCGTGCCGCGCGATCACCTTGAGCCGGGTGGAGGCCGCGAGCGCTTCGGCGCCGAGCGGCAGATAGCGCAGGATGAGGCCGTCGGCGTCCGCGATCTCGCGGCAGAGCCGCTCGTCATCGTCCCGCGCCACCTCGCAGATTTCCAGGTCCGCGCGGCGTTCAAGAAGATCGAGTCCCGCCTCGTCGATTGCATCGTGTATGATTACTTTTGGCATGGTGGCTCCGCTGCTCGCGGTCGAACGCGACGGTCAGCGGAGCGTGCCGGCACCAACCGAACGGTACGAGGTTCCGAGCGATGGCGCTGAACTCCCCCGAGGCGCGCGATCTCGCGCATCATCTTCATTCCTTCACGCATCTTCCCAGCCTGGAGCGGGACGGCCCGCTCGTGCTGGAGCGAGGCGAAGGTATCTATGTCCACGACACGCATGGCAAGCGCTATCTGGAGAGCGTGTCCGGCCTGTGGAACGTCGTCGCGGGTTTCAGCGAGCCCAGGCTGGTGCAGGCGGCCCAGGAGGCGATGGCGCAGATGCCCGCCTACCACACGTTCTTCGGGCGCACCGCGCTGCCGCCGGTCGTGCTCGCCGAGAAGCTGGTGGAGATCGCGCCGATGGACGTGGCGCGGGTCTACTTCGTGAACTCGGGGTCAGAGGCCAACGACACCACCATCAAGATGCTGTGGATGATGGCGCGGGGCGCGGGCGAGCCGGAGCGGCGCAAGCTCATCTCGCGCTCCATGGCCTATCACGGCACCACCGTCGCGTCCTGCAGTCTGAACGGCAAGCCCTACATCAACGCATTCGGTCTGCCGCTGCCGGAGGTGCTCTATGCCGAGGCGCCGCACCACTGGCGCAACGCGCATCCAGGCGAGAGCGAAGAAGCCTATTCCGACCGCCTTGCGGCGGAGCTCGAAAGCCTGATCGAGGCCGAGGGAGCGGAGACCATCGCCGGATTCTTCGCCGAGCCCGTCATGGGCGCAGGTGGCGCGGTGCCGCCACCGGCCGGCTATTTCCCGAAGATTCAGGCGGTTCTCAACCGCCACGGCATCCCCTTGGTCGCCGACGAGGTGGTCACCGGCCTCGGCCGCACGGGCAATCTCTGGGGCGCCCAGACATACGAATTCACGCCGGACATCGTGGTGACCTCCAAGGCTCTCACCTCCGGCTACATGCCGATGGGGGCGGTATTGCTCTCGCCGGAGATGGACCGCCGGCTGCGCGTTGCCGCCGAGGCCTACGACGAGTTTCCCCACGGCTTCACCACCGGCGGCAGCCCGGGGGCAGCGGCGGTTGCGCTGGAAGCGATTGCGCTCATCACGGAGCCCGGTGGCCTCCTGGACAACGTGAAGGCGGTCGCCCCCACCCTGAAGGCGGCGCTCGAGGGCTTCGAGAGCCATCCGCTGGTGGGCGAGGTGCGGCATGTGGGTCTCCTCGGCGCGCTCGAGATCGTTGCAGACAAGCCCGGCAAGCGTCCTTTCGCGCCGGAGCACGAGATCGGCGAGCGCATCGTTCAGGCGGCCTACGCGCGCGGGCTAATCACGCGGCCCATCGGCGATGCCGTCATCGTTGCTCCGCCCTTCTCGATCACGGCCGAGCAGATCGGCGAGCTGATGGACTCCCTCGGCGCGGTGCTCGACGAGATCGCCGACACCGCCACCCGCGAAGGCATGGGGCCGGTCCCCCTCGCCGCCTCGGCAGAGTAGCCGGTGCCGGCGGTGCCAACATCAGCACCGCCGGCGTTCTTCGATCAGAAAATAAACAAAACACTCTAATCATCTAACCAGTAGAAATATTTTCCGAATAAGGTGGTGTTGCTGCAGGGCTTACCCTGCGTTCTCCGGCGTGCCATCTGCGTCGTTGGCCGAATGGGCATGGGCGGTGCCGGTCGTCGATTCGACCACATGCTCGAAATGACGCTTGTCACTCCGCGACATATTTATTGGCATGCTAACTAAGCACGACTGGCGCGTTGGCGCAGGCAGACGTGGGGTGCCGCCGGTCCGCACACCTCGGTTGTGCCATCCTGTCTCGGCTCGCAGGATGGCGAGCTGCCGGCTATACTCGCGCAATGCAGGTCTCCATCGTTTCCGACACGATTTGCCCTTGGTGCTACATCGGCAAGCGTCGCTTCGAGCGTGCGCGCGCCGGCCGGCCCGCCGACCTTGCGGTCGAGTGGCGCCCGTTCCAGCTCAATCCCGACATGCCGGCCGACGGCGTGGACCGTCAGCGCTACATGGTGGCCAAGTTCGGCTCCGAGGAGCGGGTCGCCGAGATTTTTGGGACCATCGAGCAGGCCGGCGAAGCAGAGGGCATCCAATTCGTCTTCGATCGCATCGCACGCACGCCGAATACGGTCGATTCGCACCGGCTGATCGAGTACGCCGGGCAGCAGGGCGTACAGGACCAGGTGGTCGAGGCCCTGTTTCGCCGTTACTTCGAGCAGGGCGAGGACATCGGCGACCGCGCCGTCCTTGCCGCGGCTGGCGTGGACGGCGGCCTCGACGAAGAAGCCGTGGAGAACTTCCTGGCTGGCACTGACGGGGCCGAGCACGTGCGCAGGGAAAGCGAGGCGGCGAGCCGCATGGGCATATCCGGCGTGCCCTGCTTCATCTTCGAGGGCAAGTATGCGGTTTCCGGCGCGCAGCCGCCGGACGTCTTCGAGCGGGTCTTCGAGCTTGCCACGGCTGCCGGCAGCGACAGCAACGCCGAGTCCCCTTCCCCGACGATATAACCCGCCGAGTTCTGGTCAGCCGCATCGCAGCAGCTACCCGGATTCCGTCTACTCGTTGCCCTTGAGGAACGGAAACAGATCGCGGACGAATCCTGGCGCCAGGATGGACAGCGGATTCACCGAGATGTCAGGCTCCTCGGTCGTCCCGCCGACACGAAACGACGCCGCGAACAGGCCCTCGCCTTCGCCGCCGGTCAGCAAATCGCCCAAGATCGGAATGGCGTCGAAAATGGTGTTGAGCGTATAGGCCGGCACGAGTGTACCGTCCAAAGCCACCTGATCCGTCTCAAGATCGACGGCCCCTCCCACGTTGACGCCGAGCGCGAAGCCCGAAGTCTGTCCATCCCGAATGGTGAGTAGACTTTCTTCGATCGAAAACGGCATCTCGAACTGCGAGAAGGCGATCCCCTCCTCGCCCTGCAACTCATCCACAATTCCGGTCAGCGTCGCGATGGAGAGCAGCTTCGCCAGCGTCGGGGCGTTGGTCACGCGGTAGTCTTCTATGCGGACCGTGCCGGTGATGGGTTTGCCCGGCCGGTCGTCGTGCACCACCGCCTCCATCGAGAGCTCGCCGCCCACGGCGTTGTCGTAGATGCCGAAGGTGCGGGCTACGGCGCCTGCGTCGCGCGAGCGCACGGTCAGCAGCCGCTCCCCCTCGTGTGGCTGGAGGGTGACGCGCACAGGCGCGCCCGTCGCCAACGTTCCTTCCATGAACCCGACGTGACCGCTTTCCGCGCCAGCCTCGAACCGGGCGCGAAAGCCCGTCAACTGCTGATCGTCCGACGTCAGGAGGCGTTCGACATCGATATCGAGCACGTACTCGCCGAATTCAGGAGCGCCTTCGGTGGTCAGTTCGCTGAAATAGGGCCGCGCATCCAGACTGGCGCCCCGGATCGAGATGTTGGTCGAAGCGTCAGTAGTCTCGACCCTGCCGGATATGTCCGTGGCTCCGTGTCGCAGTCTCGCGATCGTAATGTCGCGAACGCCGCCGAGCTCGCGCGCGAGCGAGACCCGACCGAGGCCATAGAGCGTCTCCGTTTCGATCTCGACCTCGGTGAGCTCGACCGCACCCTCCGATGGAGTGTTGGCGAGAACGCGCACCGACCCTGGCGAACCGGCTGGCTTGTCCCAATAGAGCTCCGGGATCTCCAGTCTTGCCTCGGACACGTCGAGCGCGAACGCCGCGTGCGGCGTCTCGCCGGCCCCTGGATCGGTGTACATCGCGTCGACGACGAAGCTCCCCTCGACGTAAGGCGCCAGGTCGAGACCCAGGGCGGACTGCCCTTCCGGCGTCATCGTTGTCGACACGTCGATTTGACGTGCGAATGGAGCATTATCGCTGAAGTGCTGTTGCCAAGCGATCGTGGCCGGCACGCCTTCGAGCGTGACCGTGCCGCGCACGTCCATGCTTGCGGTGTCGGCGCCGAGGCGCAGAGCCCCCTCCGTGATGTCCAGGACGCCGGCAACCTCCTCGACCCCGACATCCCGCACGCGGGCGACGGCGCTTACGTCGATCTGCTCCGCCTCGACCTCCTTGAGCAACGGGAACTCAAGAGCGAACAGGGAGTGCACGCTGCCGCCGGTCAACGCCAGCTCCAGGTCGAGGCTGCTCACCAGCTTGAGCCGAGGATGATCCATCAGGGTAAGGGCATCGGTCAGAGGTCCTTCCGCCTCGACCATCACCGCCATTCGCGGCACCGCCGAGTGGATGTCGCTCACCAGGGCGGTCCCGCGCCGCGCATCGGTCCCTGCGACGCGGCCCCCGCTCATCGCGATGTCCAGAGAATCCCCGGTGAAGCGCACAGTTCCGTCGACACCCGTCACAGGTGGCATCGGCCGTAAGTAATGGATGCTCGCATCCTTGAACTCGAGCGACCCCACCGCGGACGATGCGCCGAAGCGGTCGGCTTCAAAGTCGCCCGGCTCGATATCGAGAGCGGCGTCGAACTGAGTGATCACGCCGTCCGTGACGTTCTGCACGATCCATTCGCGGCCGTTCTCGATGAACGTCTCCGGCCAGTACGTACCGAGTTGGTCAAGCGGCATGTCCATTGCCTGGAACCGCCCCTCGATGCCGACGCCGGCATCCGTTCGCCACAATTCGCCATCGAGGCGGAATTGGGGGCGGTCGGTATCGACTTCGAGCGCCCTGAGAGCAAGCCGCGAAAGCTCGCCGTCGACCGAGCCCGCGGCGGCGAGCCGGCGAACCGGAAGCGGTGTGGGCAGGATCTCGGCCAAGGAGATTTCCCCCGCCCCACCTGCGACATCGAAGACCACGCCGCCGAGAATGCCACCGGGAGCGATATCGAACGCGAGCGTGCCGGAGAGAGGAACGCGCAAGCCAGCGAAGTCGTCTAGCTCGGGGACGATGAAGGCAAGCTCGGCCAGGTTCAACCCGGCGAACCCGATGGCGGCGCTCCCCATCTTGCTCTCGCGGTGATGGAACAGCTCCACCTCGAGATGGGTCTCCAGGTCCTGCACCTGCAGCTCCATCGACAGATGTCCCAGGACCGCATCGTCGTCGAGGTTGAGGGTGAGATCGGCACGCGGCGCCTTCCAGTCGTGTTCGGTCACTTCGTCGTGAAGGACGAGGGCGGCATCCCGGAGGCTCACCCGCCTTAACTGTGATAACGGGTGATCGTCGCGGGGCGGGTCAAGCAGGTCGGCAACGAGCGCATCGCTGGCGGCATCGTCCGTGCTCACTCCCTCGCCGCTCGTGGCGAGGTGCACGCTCCCGTCGGGTCTGCGAACGAGGCCGAGGCGCGGCTCGATCAGCTCTATCGACGTCGGCGCGATGCTGCCGCGCAACAGGGAGGTGCCGCTCAGGCCCAGCGAGGCGGCCGGAACCGCAGCCAGAGTGTGGCCATTCGTGTCGGCGATGCGGAGATCGGTCAAGTGGAATTCGAGAGCTTCGCCCCAGCCCGCCCAGACGAGGACGGTATCCTCGAACTCGAAGCGATAGGGAAGGTCTTCGCCCTCGAGGGCCTCCTGGATGTAGGGGGAGAGGAATCCCAGCGAAAGCGGGCCGCTCGACAGCCGCCACGCGCCGAGGGCGAAGAGAACGGCAAGCACGCCGAACAGGGCGCCGAACACTTGGAGAGCGATGCGGGCCGTCGATCTCATTTCGATCAACCGGAGGCGGCTCCCCCGCCGCGCCGGTGCTCCCCCTGCTCCCTTTGCCTATTCTTCGCGCCAATCGTTGTAATACAATCGGCGCGCGGTGTCGCTTCTGCCTTTCCTTCAGGATGACGCAATGTGCCCCGAGCCGATCTCGGGCGCGCGCGCGCGCGCTGGGCGCGATGCCTGGCTGACAGCGGCGGCGGCGCTCGGCGGCACCGATGAAACCTTCGCCAATGCGCTTGTCGGCGATCGACGCGCTTCAGCGTTCATGGATGGCGTGTTCGGCAACGGCCCCGCTCTCGGCCGGTGGCTGGCCCGCGAACCGGCCCAGCTCCGCGCGGCGGCCGAGCATGGCCCGAACGCCGCGTTAGCGGACATACTTGAAGAGATATCGGGTATCGCGCATCGCCCCGATGGCCGTCGTGCCCTGCAACAGCGGCTCCGGGCGGCCAAGCGGCGGGCATCGCTTACTGTCGCGCTGGCCGACATTGCCGGCGCCTGGCAGCATGAAGAGGTAGCCGCGTCGCTGACCCGGCTCGCCGATGCCGCCGTTGCGTGCGCACTTGGCCAGTTACTCGAGGAGGCAGCCGCGCGCGGCAGCCTTGTGCCCGTGGACCGCGATCAGCCGGCGTTGGCGTGCGGGCTTGCCGTGTTCGGTGTGGGTGCGCTTGGCGCGGGCGAGCTCACCTATTCGAGCCAGCTCAACCTGTTCGTGTTGTTCGACCCGGAGCGGGTGCAGCACCGGGGACGGGGCGAGCCCACGGAAACACTTCACCGACTCGTTCGTGACCTCGCCACCCTGCTCGGCGAACGGACCGACGACGGCTGCGTCTATCGGACCGATCTCAAATTCAGGCCCAACATGGGCGCGACACCGCTGGCGCTCTCGATCGCGGCGGCGGAACAGTACTACGAGAGTCACGGCCAGAACTGGGAGCGCGCCGCGATGATCAAGGCGCGCCCGGTCGCCGGCGATCCAGCGGTCGGCGCGGACATGATGGAGCGACTGCGGCCCTTCGTCTGGCGCAAGTATCTCGATTTTGCCGCCATCCAGGACATTCAGTCGATCAAGCGACAGATCGCCGTCGAGCCGGACAGCCGCCCCATCGACATCGCCGGTCACGACATCGAGCGCGGCCGGGGCGGCATTCGCCAGATCGAACTCTATGCACAGACGCAGCAGTTGATCTGGGGCGGCCGCGATTCGTCGCTACGCGTGCGCGCGACCTGCGATGCCCTGCGCTCGCTTGCTGCTGCCAGTCGCTCCAGCGGCGAGGCGGTCGACGAGCTGGTCGAGTCGTACCGCTTTCTCCGCCGGCTCGAACACCGGCTGGAGATGATCGACGATGAAGCGGACCTGCTGATACCGGACGACGAGGACAACCGCACCGCAGTTGCCCGCCTCATGGGCTTCCAGGACGAGGCCGGCCTGGCCGATGCGCTCCTCGCGCACGCGCACGCTGTCGAGGAGCACTATGCCGCCCTCTTCGAGGACGAACCCGCGCTCGGCGGGGAGGGCGGCAACCTGGTGTTCACCGGCACCGCCGATGATCCCGATACCCTGGCCAGCCTGCGGCGCATGGGCTTCGGCGATGCCACCGCCGTCTCGGCGACGGTGCGCCACTGGCACCACGGCCGCATCATGGCCACGCGCAGCACGCGCGCCAGAGAACTGCTGACCGAACTCATGCCGGCGCTCCTCCGCGCGCTGGCTGGCACCGCCGATCCCGACTCGGCGTTCCGCAAGCTCGACGAATTTCTGCGCGGCTTGCCGTCCGGTGTGCAACCCTTCCTGCTTCTTCACGACAATCCCGGCCTGCTCGACCGGCTGGCGGAAATCCTGGGCAGCGCGCCGCGCATCGCCGAGCACCTGAGTCGCAGCCCGGACCTGCTCGAAGGCCTCGTGAGCGGCGAGCTTCACGAACGCCTGCCGGATCGGGACGAGCTGCGTGACGATCTTCAACGGACCCTCGCTCCCGCCGCCGATGGACAAGCCGTGCTCGACGACGTGAGACGCTGGCAACACCAGCGCGAGTTCCAGGTCGGCATGCAGATCCTGCGCGGCGACGTGGCGGCCGACAGGCTGTCCGGCGCTCTCTCGGACATCGCCGATACGGCGATCGCGACTCTGCTGCCCCAGGTGCAGCATGAATTCGCGCGGCGTCACGGCGCCGTGCCGGGCGCATCGTTCGCGGTCCTCGGCCTGGGCAAGCTCGGCAGTCGCGAGATGACCTTCGACAGCGACCTCGACGTGGTCTTCGTCTATGGCGCGCCCGACGGGGTGGACGCGCAATCCGACGGCGCTCAGGGGCTCGCGGCCAGCCACTACTTCGCCCGCTTCAGCCAGCGCCTGACACATGCCCTCAGCGCGCACACTGCCGAGGGGCGCCTCTACGAAATCGACACGCGGCTGCGCCCCTCCGGCAGCTCGGGCCCGATCGCCACCGAAGCTTCTGCCTTTCGCCGCTATCACGAACAGGACGCGTGGACCTGGGAGCACATGGCGCTCACCCGCGCGAGGCCGGTGGCGGGCGACCGGGAGCTTTGCGCAACCGTGATGGAGGGCATTCGAGCGGTCCTCTGCGCGCCCCGGGACGCGGACACCCTGCTCGCGGATGTCGCGTCGATGCGGGAACGGGTCGACAAAGAACGCAAGACCGAGAACAGGTGGCGGCTCAAGCATGTGCGGGGCGGCGTTCTCGATCTCGAATTCATCGCCCAGTACCACCTGCTGCGGCACGCCGCGCGGCACCCGTCGATTCTCGTTCAGTCGACGCCTTCGGCGTTCCGGCGGCTGGGTGAGGCCGGCATTCTCGACTCCGACGACGCGGCCGAGCTTGCCGATAGCGCCGCCTTTCTGCAGCGCCTCCAGGGCCTGCTCCGTCTCACCGTCGGCCATAATCGAGACGTGGAGCGCTTCACGCCGGGCGTGCGGGAGACGCTGGCGCGGGCGATGGCGATGGAAGACTTTTCCTCCCTTGAGAAGAGGATCGTCGGCAGCCAGGATCGCGTCCGCGCCGCCTATCGACGCCTCATCGCGGCCCCCGCTGAGGCGCTCAACAAGGAGTGAGAGGAGACCCGACATGAGCACGACGATCGCTGCCGGCAACCCGGCGCCGGGATTCACGGCACCCACCAACGACGGCGGCTCGCTCTGCCTCGAAGACCTGCGCGGCAAGGCGGTCGTGCTCTACTTCTACCCGCGTGACGACACGCCGGGGTGCACGCGCGAGGCGCAGGAGTTCACCGAGGCCCTGCCGGAATTCGCGGCCGCCGGCGCGGTGATTGTCGGCGTCTCCAAGGATACCGCCGCCAAGCACGACAAGTTCCGGGAGAAGTACGACCTCCCCTTCACCCTCGTCTCGGATGCCGAGAGCGACATCTGCGAACGCTACGGCGTCTGGGTCGAGAAGAAGAACTACGGCAAGACCTTCATGGGCATCGAGCGCGCGACCTTCCTGATCGACGCCGATGGCAATGTCAGCAAGGTCTGGCGCAAGGTGAAGGTCGCCGGCCACGTGGAGAAGGTGCTGGAGGCGGTGCGGTCTCTGACTCCTACGCAAACCAGCATCTGACTAAACTCGCTGTTTCTTGAGACACCTCGTATTGATTTTGGGTACTCTAACGCCGATCCTCGTTCCGAATGGCATCGTCCAATTCCGACTTGGCCGGTCGATTGAGCTAAGGAGACGGAGATGCATGTTCTTTCACAGCGCCATCACGCGGAGTTTTTGGCTGTACCTCAGCTTGTAAGAGCAACTTTGGCAACCGGCGCAGATGGCCTTGAACCGACCTTTCTCATTAAGGCATCAACATTGCTACTCAGATATATTAGTCAAGCTGACACCCTTACCCTACCCTTCTTTCGCACTCCGCGTAATTGTCTGGGTTATGGGATCAAAATCGAAGACGATCCAAGCTACCCCGCTGTTGTTTGGTCCATGATGGAGTCAGAGGATGAAAGATCTGCACTTCGATCGATGATTTTTACGCCCAATTTTGTAACGTTCCTATTCAACGAACTTGTTGTAAATGCATCTTGGGCACGAAGCGACTCTAATTTGTGTGCAGCGCCTCTAATGGATTGGATTCATTCCGCCCATCTTTGTTCGTCACAAGACACTGAAATAACCAAGTATGTGTCACTTAGATTAGACGACTGGATCACCGACAAACAAAAAAGTGAAGAGCACATATTGAAAGTTGTTCAAGTTAAGGAGTGGAACGAAATAGTCAATTGGTACATCAGCAGTCAGGCAATAATAAGCCGAATCTCAGCATTTGAACCTGATGAAGGCGGCCAACAGGAGGAAACCGCCTTTTGGTTGATTGACGAGTTGAATCCGCAAGGAGCAGCGAAAAATCCTACTGTTTACATGAATTCGGGGTCGCGAGAACTATGCGACCTCTTGCTTAGTCATTCTTATGGGTCAGTGTTGTTTGAATCAAAGACTCTAGCGATACTATCAAGACAACGGTTGCCGACACGAAGCAAGCTATCCGCAAATTTAAAAAAGCAGATTGCCAAGGCATCGAAACAACTGTCTGGCGCAATACGCAGTATGAAGCAAGGCTATCCCATTGCAGATACGAAGGGAAACTTACTGAATGTTGAGCGCGACGTTCCGCCACATGCAATAATTCTTGTTCCGGATCTAACGTTGCTCGACCAAGCGGAGGAATTTGGTTCGAGGTATTTGCGAGAGTTTTGTCGAAAAACTAGTGGTCTATTACAGATACTCGACCTAAAGCAATTATTTCGCATGGTACAGGCAGCACAAATGTTGGAACGGCATGCAAAAACGTCTACGCGGATGATGTGTTTCGATGCTCATCTTATCCGACGATTTGAGTTTGCAATTCAACATAACACGCCAAATTTTGATTTTGTACTTCGCATAGAGAAGTAAGAGTTATGGAGGAATGACTTGGTGTTGCAATATGGTAAAGAGAGAGTTGATGTAGGAGTTGTCCGTCCTGGATGATGTAAGGAGTTGAGCGCTTACCGTCGTAATCGACCGAACATGACGGGGGTGTTCATACTGCAGGAGCCCAAAAGTAGTGTTATGGGCGGGATTCTAGCCCTCCCCCCTTGAACGGCCGGAAGAGACTGATTGTGTCGTTTGCCGAGAGCGGCGTCTCGGGCCACTGATCGCGTGGCACGGCCTCGCCGTTCACCATGGCGAGAATCGCCGGGTCGCTACCCACGCCGAGGCCGGAGAGCGCATCCGCCAGGTTCGCGCGCGCCTGCAGATCGAGTTCGCGGCTCTTCGCGCTGCCGAATTCGGGGAGCTCGATGGCGATGAGCTCCACCGTCACCTTCATGCGAGGCCGAGGCGCTGCATCGTCTCCGCCTTGGGCCGCCCGTCCGCCGTCCAGCCTCGCAGCTCATAGTACTGCGGCAGCATGGTGTCGAGCTCGCAGACCTTGCCCTTGCCGGAGCCGCTCTTCGCCGCCTCCTTGAGGATGCGATGCGGCAGCGTGTCGTCGGCGGCGGTCAAGCCGGCGTCGAGGTTGAATTGGCGCTCCATGTTCCAGATGCGCTCGCCGGTCTCGTTCAGGCGGTCCACGGTCCACTCGCCCTCGCAGCCCGCATTCACCAGACTGGCGACCTCATCGAGACCCCAGACCATCATCGGGAAGGCGCAGATGCCGACCGAATCGATGGCTGCGTTTGAATCCTGCGTGTCCTTCACGATCTTGGCCTTGCCCTCCAGCTTGCCGCCGGAGAAGTCGTCCTCGTAGGGGTCGGCGCGCAGGTGGCAGGCGCCGCGGTTGCTGGTGGCGTAGGCCAAGCCCATGCCCTGCATCGAGCGGCCGTCGTAGCCCGGGAACTCCTGCCCCTTGGCAACCATGGCGAGCTCGGGGCGGCCATACTTCTCGCAGAGCCGCTTGGAGCCGAGGCCTAGATCCTTGCCGAAGCCGGTGCCCGTGCCGGCTTCCTCCGCCGCCCGGCAGAGCGCCTCGGCCGAGCCGAAGGTGTAGGCGACGCCGCCGGTCTCGGCGTCGGTGATGACGCCCTCCTCGTAGAGCTCCATCGCCGCCGCGACGGTGGCGCCGAAGGAGATCGGGTCCATTCCGTCCTCGTTGCAGACGAAGTTGGCGAAGGTCGCCGCCTCGATATCGTCCACGCCCACCATGGGGCCGAGCGAATAGGCCGATTCGTACTCAAGCCCGCCGCTCACGCTCCTGTAGCGCTCCCTGCCCTCGCCCTTGGCCGCGAAATGCGTGGGATCCATCTTCGATGCGCGCTGGCAGCCGATGGTACAGGCGAAGCAGGCGCGGTTCTTGACCAGATTGGCGGAGCCGTCGGAGCGCCGCACCTTCGTCATTGCGGCAGGGCCGAGGTTGCTTGTGCCCTCGAACTGCACATCCTGGTTGTTGCGGGTCGGCAGGCTGCCGAAGGCCTGGGTCACGTCGATCATCGAGAGCGTGCCGGTGCGCGTGAGGTCCTTGCGCGTCTGGTTCACCAGGAGCTCGTTTGCGGCGTGCTCCACCGCCTCCGCGAAGGCCTTGGAATCGTTCACGGCGACGCCCCGCGTGCCGCGCACGGCGATCGCCTTCAGGTTCTTGGACCCCATGACCGCGCCGACGCCGGAGCGCCCGGCGGCCCGGTCGAGGTCGTTCATCACGCAGGCGTAGCGGTTGAGGTTCTCGCCGGCCCGGCCGATGGAGGCGATCTTGATGGCGCCGTCCTGATGGCGCGCCTTGATCGCCGGCTCGGTATCCCAGACCGACTTGCCCCAGATGAAGCCCTCGGCGTCGATCAGCTCGGCGTGGTCGTCCTTGATGTAGAGGTAGACCGGGCGCGGCGAGCGGCCCTGGCAAATCACCATGTCCCAGCCGGCGAGCTTCAGCTCGCCCCCGAAGTAGCCGCCCGAGTTCGAGCTGGCGGCGGCATTGGTCAGCGCGCCCTTGGTGACGACCGTGTAGCGCCCGCCGGTCGGCGCCGTGGTCCCGGTCAGCGGGCCGGTCGCGAAGATCAGGACGTTCTCGGGCGAGAGCGCGTCCGCCTTCGGGTCCATCTCCTCCACCAGATACTTGGTGGCAAGGCCCCTGCTGCCCAGGTAGTCCTGCGCCCACTCCATGTTGAGTGCCTCTTCCGTGCAAGTGCCGGCGGTGAGGTCAACGCGTAACAGTCTGCCTTGCCAAGCCATAACGTCCTCCGCGCAATCGGTCGGCCGAACCCGGCCGCATGACGGGAAACGTACCCCTGGATTCGCGCTGCGCCAAGGGTGCGGCTGGCTTGGCAGATGGGAAGGGCTGCAGAGCTATGCAGACGGACGGTGGACCGGCACCACGTAGGGGCCTTCCGGGATCACGGCCACGCGGGTATCGCCGTGGCGGGCGGCGCTCTTTGCCACCGCATCGGCGAGCGACTCGGTCATGTTGACGCCGGTGAGCGCGCGGTCCGCGGGCGCGAGGCCGTCGGTGTAGAGGTGAACCGTGCCGGCCCGCATGGGGCGGAGCTGCATCTCGGTCTGCCACTCGTCGATCGCGGCGTAGGTCTTGGCGCTGATCTCGTCGAGGAAGCGGTCCGGCCCGTTCTCCACCAGGCGGCGCTGCGCGTCTGCGTAGTGGGGCGAGCCGAGGCCCTCGGAGCATGCCGAAGCGACGATGAGGTCGCCGCCGGGCTCCAGGATTTCGAGCGGGCCGACCATGCCCTTCACGGTCTGATAGTAGGTCGCATCGAGCGGATAGCCGGCGGCGCTGGTGAGCACGGTCCTGAAGCGCTCGCCCACGGGAACGGTGCAGTACTGCTCCGCGAAGGAGACCGCGCCCGCGTGGCTCGCCACGACCTCGCCGTAGTTGAGGAAGGCGATGCGGCGCTCGTCGTCGATCACGCTGTTGACAGCCCGCGCGCCGCCGATCATCGCCATGATCTCCAGCTGCTCCTCGTGCAGCGGATTGCCTTCCAGCACGCAGTTGGTGCAGTTGGGATGCTCCATGAAGCGCGCGCTGTGGAAGGTGGTGATGGTCTCGGCGTGGGCCACGCCGGGCGCGATCACCTTGCGACCGCCCGACCAGCCGGCCATGAAATGCGGCTCCACCAGGCCGGTCGCGATGCGGAGATCAGCCTCCATGAAGCGTCGGTCGAGACGCACCACCGTGCCACGCCCGGTCGTGCCCACCAGCAAGTGGTCGGCGTCCTCTCGGGCGAAGTGGTTGGCGACGGTCACCGTCTCCAGCACCCAGGGATCGCCGACCAGGGCGGCAAGCTCGCCGCCCTCGTTGGGCCGGTGCAGCCCGGTCGCCACCAGCACGGTGATTTGCTCCGGCTTGAGCCTCGCGCCAAGCAGGGTGCGGATGAGCGGGGGCAGGATCACGCCGTTGGGGACCGGCCGCGTGAAGTCGCAGATGAGGATGCAAACGCGCTTCGCACGGGCCGCTTCCGCCGCCAGCGGCAGGCAGCCCACGGGCTCGGCCAGTGCGTCGGCCATCGCCTGCGCCGGGTCGGCGAGCAGCGGCATCGCCTGCTTGGCGATCACCGTGACGTCGAGATCGTCAGGCAGATCGACCGCCCGTTGTCCCCGGCCGTAGTTCAGGTGAACGCGCATTCGCTCAGTCTATGCCATTCGCGGGATGCTGCGGCAGCCCGACATCGCGCTTCTACCGCGTTCCTGCGAGAGGAATGCCGGTTGCGGTGGCGGTCGCGACGGTGAGCGCGCGGAGGTCTTCGGGCTCGACGTTCTGCAGGTTGGTCTTGCCGGTGCAGCGCGCCATCATCGAGGCCTCGGAGGCGGTCGCCTTGAGGATGTTGACGGTGCCTGCCGTACGGTCCTCGTCGCTGCGGTCTGCCGAGAACACAAGCTCGTGGGCGCCGGTGATCGCGCCGCCGGCGGCAAGCCCCACGGCCACCCCCAGCACCACGGCGACGGTGCCGAGTGCAATCACCTTCGCCGCATCGGTGCCCGAGCGCACGCCGCCGAAGTAGACGAGGTCGATCTCCTCCTCCCGGTCGAGGCGCCGCAGGATCGCCACGGCATCGCGCAGGATCGTGAGATCGGGCGCGCCTCTCAGCTCGGCCCAGGGCGCGCCCAGGCCGGCGCTGCCATCCAGCAGCAGCATGTCGAAGCCCGCGTCGAGCGCATGGGGGATCGCTTCTTCCAGGACCGCCGGCGAGGAAACCGAAAGCCCGAGCACCTGACCCTCCGCCGCGGCGGTCGCCTCGACGGGCGTGAAGCGGTGGCCGAGGGCGTGGATCAGCCCGGCCGCGTCCGCGCTCGGTGCAATCTGCCCCGGCACCACGAGCTGGAACCAGCGCGCGCCGTCGCCCAAGGGCTGCATTCCCAGGTAGCTCGCGTCCGCCTCCGCAACGCCGCGCCCGACCGCAGCGCGGACTTCCACCGGCGCATCGTCGAATCCCGTCACCATGAAGGGCAGCGCGAGATCGGTGCCGCCCACCGTGGTGCCGATGCGGCAGGCCTCTCGGTAGGGGTCGATCACCAGCCGCGACAGGTTCGCCGGCAGGAAGGCGAGATCGTCCAGCACGCCCGAAAGCTCGTCCGGGAAGGGATCGTCCCGCTCGCCCAGGCGCTTCTCCAGCATCGCCTGCTGGCCCGCGGTATCCCCCGGCGCCGTGCGGGCCATCACGAAGATGTCCTCGCGGTGCCCCACCGCGTAGTCGGCCGAGCCGGTCTCCGCGTCGCAGCGGAAGCACCGCGCCGCCTCCTTGCGCGCCGCCTCCCAGCCATACGTGGTCTCGATCTCCGGGAAAGACACCGGATCGTCGCCGAGGCCGAGGAAGTCGGGGTGCTGAACCGGAAGCAGCTCCCAATCCAGGTCCTGCGCCACCGGCACGCGCCGAGTGCGGTGCGGCGTGCGGTAGGGCAGCGGATCAGCGCGGCCCTCGAGGAACGCCTTCACGTAGTAGGCGACCCGCTGGCCGTGGTTCATCGCCATGACGATGGTGGACCCGCCGAAAGCCCCGTCGCCGGCCGCGAACACCTTGGGATCGCTCGTGCGCATGTCGTCCCACGCGGTCCGCACGCGGTCCGACAGCATCATCCCCCGCTGCTTCAGGTCTTCGCAGAGACCCTCCTGCCCCACCGAAGCGATAATCATGCCGCAGGCGATGTCGTGCTCCGTGCCCGGCACGTTCACCGGCGCGCGCCGGCCGGATTCGTCCGGGTCGCCCAGCGTCGTCTGCACGCAGCGCACGGCAAGCTCGTTGCCCTGCGGCACGATGGCGGTCTGCTGCGTGTGGTAGACGAACTCGATCCCCTCTTCGATCGCGCCTTCCAGCTCGATCTTGCGCGCGGGGATCTCCGCCGGTCCGCGCCGGTAGATCACCTTCACATGCTTGCAGCCGGGCAGGCGCTTCGCGACGCGGCAGGCGTCCATCGCCACGTCGCCGCCGCCCACGACCACGACCGTCTCCGGCATCTCGGGCCGGGCGCCCTCGTTCACGTCACGGAGGAATTGCACGCCGTCAATCACGCGCGTGTCGTCCTCGCCCGGTATGCCCATCTTCTTGCCCCACCACGCGCCGATGGCGAGGATCACGGCATCGTGCCGCGCCTTGAGATCGTCGAGCGTCACGTCGCGCCCGAGCGCGGTGTTGAGGTGCACCTCCATGCCGGGGCAACGCCGCGTCATGCGGTCGATATCCTCCTGGATGATCCCGGGCGGCAGCCGGAACGCCGGAATGCCCCAGATCATCATGCCGCCCAGGCGGTCGGTCATCTCGTAGACGTGCACCTTGTAGCCCGCGACCGAAAGCTCGTGCGCCGCCGTCAAGCCCGCAGGCCCGGAGCCCACCACAGCCACGCTCTGCTCGTGGCGGATCGGCACCGGGGGCGGATCGTAGTCGTGCCCCACCTCGTCCATGACGAAGCGCTTGAGGTTGCGTATCTGCACCGGGCCGTCGGAATCCGTGCGCCGGCACGCGGGCTCGCACGGCGCATCGCACACCCGTCCGCAGATCGAGCTGAACGGGTTGGTCGCCGTGATCGCCTCGAACGCCTCCTCGAACTTCCGCTCCCAGATGTAGGCGATGTAGGAGGGTGCATCCGTCCCCACCGGGCAGGCGATCTGGCACGGAGCCGGCACGAAGTGCGCGTCCTCCGTGTCGTCAGGCAGCTCGGCGAGCAGGTTCCCACCGGCCTTCATCTCCTCCAGGATCGCCATGGCTCAGCCCATCCTGCGGCGGAGCGCCTGCTCGCGCTCGCGGTACTCCGGCGCGTAGGGAAGACCCGTCATCTCCGCCGCGTCGCGGGTCACGGCCACCAGGTCGTCCCGGCTAAGATCGGTGGTGCTGCCGTAGCCCATCGCCTGGGTCAGCGCCGCCATCTGCCAGCGCACGCCCTCCAGGTAGCGGTGGATGTTGCGGGCCTCCGCCACCGGGTTGTAGCGGCGCTCGTGCGTGGGGTCCTGCGTCGCGATCCCGGTCACGCACTGGCCCACGTGGCACTGCATGCAGGCGATGCAGCCGCCGGCGATGATGACCGCCGTCCCCATCGCCACCGCATCGGCGCCGAGGCAGAGGCCCTTCACCGCGTCGATCCCGTCCCGGATGCCGCCCATCAGCACGAGCTGCATCTTGCCGAGGCCTTCCACCTCTTCCAGCGCCTCGATGGCCTGGGTGATGGCGGCAAGGGTGGGCACGCCCACGTGCTCCATCACCTCCGCGCCGCCTGCGCCGGTGGAGCCCTGCATCCCGTCCAGCTCGACGAAGTCGAAGCCGTCCTTGTAGGCGATCTTGATGTCGTCCCTTACTCGGCCCGCGCCGAGCTTCACGCTCACCGGGATGCGGTAGCCCGTCGCCTCGCGGAACTCCTCCACCTTGATGACCAGATCGTCGGCGCCCAGGATGTCCGGGTGGCGCGAGGGGGAGCGCAGGTCGATGCCCTCCGGAATGCCCCGGATGGTCGCGAGCTCCTTGGTGACCTTCTTGGCCATGAGCTGGCCGCCGAAGCCCGGCTTCGCGCCCTGGCTGATGTAGATCTCCAACCCGTCGGCCCGGTTCATGTCGTGGATGTTCCAGCCGAGCCGGCCGCCCAGGCACTGGAAGACCAGCTGCTCCGCCGCGCCCCGCTGGGCGTCGCTCATGCCGCCCTCGCCGGTGTTCTCGGCGATCCCCGCCATGCTGGACGCCATCCCCACCGCCTGCTTGGTGGAGCGCGAGAGCGCGCCGTAGCTCATCGGCGCGATCATCACCGGCATGGAGAGCTTGAGCGGCTTCGCCCCGTTCAACCCGCCGATCTCCGTCCGCATCTCGACGGCCGCCACCGGATCGCCTGCCGTGCCGGCGCTCGAGAGATCGCGCTTGAAAGCGAGGTCCGAGAGGTGCGGCAGCGTGCGCGCGCCGCCATAGCCCCGCACCCGGTACCGGCCGATCTGCGACTTGATATAGACGTCCTCCTGCACCTTCGGGTTCCAGTAGTCCGACGTGCCGGAGAAGGTGAAGAAGGGGATGCTGCGGACCTGCTGCTCGCTGGTCGCGTAGCGCAGCCGCTTGCCCGCGTTCACGATTTTCTGGAAGCCGCCCTTGTAGGCGATCTCGTGACGATCCAGGAACGCGCGGATATCGTCGGCCTCCGCCTCGTCCATGTCGGTGAGCTCGGCGTCGGAGCCGAGCGAGCGCACCGCGCCGCCGACGTAGATGTTGCCGGCCGCCATGTCCTCGCCCACGCGCTCGCCGGACTCGCCCAGGATGATGATCCGCCCGCCGTACATCATGTAGCCCGCCATGAAGTTGGCGTTGCCGACGCAGCAGAGCGTGCCCGCCTTCATGACCTGGCCCGCGCGTGAGCCCACGTTGCCGTGCACCACGATCTCCGCGCCCCGGATTGCGACGCCCGCGATCGCACCCGCGTTGCCGCGCACCGTCACCGTGCCGGCATACATGTTGTCGCCGAGGCCCCAGCCCACGTTGTTGTCGATCTCGAAGCGCGCCTGGTCGGCAAGGCCGGCGCAGAAGTAGCCCGCAGACCCCCGGATGTGCACGCGCACGGGATGAATCAGGCCGACGCCGATATGATGACGCGCGTCGGGGTTGAGGACCTCGACGTCCTCGCCCTTCTCTCCCCAATCCCGGATTTGCTCGTTGGCGGCGCGGACCGAAACCTGTCCTAGGTCAATCTGGACCATGTGCCATAGCTCCCCGGCGGCGGTTCCCGCGTGTCGAGCGCGCGGCCCGGGAAGAGACGGTTCAACGAGACCTCCTCCGAGGCGATCGCGATCAGGTCGTCGTTCTCGTACATGATCATCGGCTTGGCCGCGAGGTGATCCTTGGCGTAGCCGATCTCATCCTTGGTCGAGACCAGGAACGAGAACGTGCCGTCGAGGTCGTCGATCGAGGTCTTCAGCGCGTCCTCCAGGGGTACCTCGTTGGCGAGCTTGTCCGCCAGATAGACTGCGATCAGTTCGCTATCGTTGTCCGTGTGGAACGCGAAGCCGCGGCGCTCGAGGCGGCGGCGCATCTTCCAGTAGTTGGTGATCTGGCCGTTATGCACGATCGCGATGTCGGTAAAGCCGGTCGCCCAGAAAGGATGCGCCGCCTCGGGCTTCACCTCGGACTCGGTCGCCAGGCGGACATGACCGAGCCCGTGAGTGCCCGCAACCTCGCCCACGTGGAAGACCTCGTCCACGTCGTGAGCGCCGCCCACGTCCTTGCGGATGTCCAGGCTCTCGCCGATCGAGATCAGTGTCGCCGCGTGCTCCATGTCGTAGGTGAGCTTCTGCACGTCGCCCGAGAAGCGGACCACCACCCGGTAGCTGTTGCCGACCCGCTCGCTGTCGACGATTCCCGCGCCGTGCTCCTCGAGTGTCTTGCGGATGTCCACAATCGCGCTCTCGGCGCTGTTGTGGCCGACGCCGCCGGCGCCTTCCTCCTCCTCGACCAGGAAGCGCAACCGAAGCTGACCCGGATCGGTATCTTCGTAGAGCGCAAAGCCGGTCGAATCCGGGCCCCGGTGCTGGCACCCGTCCAGCATGTCGATCAGCGCCCGGCCCGCCGACAGACCCGTTTCACCGTGCTTGAACATCACGCCCGCTATTCCGCACATGCGCGCCGTCCCGCTTAGTCACTCCGAAAACAACCGATTATACCATGAATCGGGGACTCGCGTGCCGGCACGCCGCTATCTATGGTGCGCGCGGGAGGAATGGCAGCCATGCCCTACGCGCCATCGCCGGACGGGACGAAGCTCTACTACGAGGAGGTCGGGTCAGGCCATCCGGTGCTCTTCATTCATGAGTTCGCGGGCGACCACCTGAGCTGGGAGCCCCAGCTTAGCCATTTTGCGCGGCGCTACCGCTGCATCGCCTACAATGCCCGCGGCTATCCACCGTCGGACGTGCCGGAAGACGCCGACAGCTACAGCCAGGCCCACGCGGTGGCGGACGCCATCGCGGTGCTCGATCACTTGTCCATCGAGCGTGCTCACATCGTGGGCTTGAGTATGGGCGGCTTTGCGACCATCCACATCGGCCTTACGCATCCGGCACGCGCCTCGGCGCTGGTGGTCGCCGGTTGTGGTTACGGCGCACCGAAGCACGCACGCGACGGCTTCCAGCGCGAGACGCACGCGGTGGCCGACCGCCTGGAGCGCGAGGGCGCAGGCCCGGTCGGCGCCGACTACGCGCTCGGCCCCACACGGGTGCAGTTTCAAACCAAGGACCCGCGCGGGTGGTCGACGTTCCGCGACCGGCTCGTGGAGCACTCGGCCAAGGGCACGGCCAATACCCTGCGCGGCGTGCAGTCCCGCCGCCCGTCGCTCTACGATCTCGAGGAGGACCTCGCTGCGCTCAGCGTGCCGACCCTGCTGATCACCGGCGACGAGGACGAGCCCTGCCTCGACGCGAACCTCTATCTCAAGCGCACGATCCCCACATCTGGTCTGCTGGTGATCCCCAAGTCGGGCCACACGATCAACCTGGAGGAGCCGGACGCCTTCAATCAGGCCTGTGCGGACTTCTTCGCCCAGGTCGAGAACGGCCGCTGGCAGACCCGCGATCCGCGCTCGCTCAGCGCCACGTCGATCATCCGAACCGACAAAGACGCGTGACCGTGACGGACAGCGAACAGTCCATCGCCGAATCGCTGCACGCGCTCCTTGCCGAACTGATCGCGATCCCGTCCACCACGCCGCCGGGAGACACCAGGACGATCTGCGAGGCCGCAGGCCAACACTTCAGAGCCACTGGCTACGCGGTCTCCATGCCGATGCGGACCCCGCCGATCGCCAACCTCGTCGCCCGGCTAGGCGAGGGCTCGCCCTGCATCGTGTTCAATTCCCATATCGACACGGTCGGCACCGGCGACCGCGCAGCCTGGCGCACCGACCCCTTCGCCGCGACCATGGAGAAGGGCCGCATCTACGGGCTCGGCGCCAACAACTGCAAGGGCTCGGCTGCGGTGCACCTCTGGCTCGCCAGCGAGATTGCGCGGCGCGGAGGGCCCAGGCTGGGAAGCGTGGTCTTCGTGCTCGCGGGCGACGAGGAGCGCCTGGGTTCGGAGGGCACCGCCTACCTCCGCGAGGAAGGGCTGATCGAGCCCGATGCCCTGGTGCTCGGCGCGCCCACCGAGAACCATCTCATCGTCGAGGAGCGCGGCATCCTTTGGCTGGAGATCGAGACCACCGGCCGCGCCGCCCACGGCGGCGATCCGCCGGCGGGCGACAACGCCATTCTCCGCATGATGCGACTGCTGGAGAGGCTACAGAGCGAGCTCGAGCCGAGACTCGCCGCACGGCGGAGCGGCCAAAAAATCTCGACCATGAACATCGGCACCCTTCACGGCGGCGAGAACCCCAACGTGGTGCCGGACCGCTGCACCGCCTGTATCGACCGACGCCTGCTGCCCGATGAGCCCGTCGGCGCGGCGGTGGCCGAGATGGAGGCCGTGCTGGCAGGCGCCGGCGAGCCTGCGGGGTCCTGCAGCGTGCGCCGGCTGGTCGGCACCGACGGTTTTTCCGCGCCTCTCGACGGCCCCCACGTCTCGGCGTTGGCTGCGGCCATCGAGGAGCGCCTCGGCAGACCGCCGGCGGTGCTCAACGCGCTCGCCGCGAGCGACGGCCGCTTCTTCGCGCGGGACGGCATCGAGATCGTCAATTTCGGCCCCGGAGACGGCGCCGTGAGCCACGCCGCCAACGAGTTCGTGCCGATCACGGAGATGGTGGATGCGGCGCTGATCCTCCGTTCCTTCGTCGAGCGCATCCTCGGCTTCGCCGGCTGAAACGCGGGCGCCGACCCGTTGCGCATGCGGCGCCGTGCGCCTAACCTTCAGCCGGGCGCGGCGGCGCGCATTCGATCAACCCAGGGAGGGGCTTGAACCCATGTTCGACAGCACTCGCAGAGGTTTTCTCAAGGGCACGGCGGGCACCGCCGCAACGCTGGTGGCGGCAGGCCTCGCGGCATCGCCCAAGGCCTATGCCGACGACGACGAGATCGTCATCGCCAGCATCTTCGACCAGTCCGGCGGCCTCGATATCTACGGCACGCCGATGACCCAGACCTGCGAGCTCGCGGTCGAGGAGATCAACGCGGCCGGCGGCCTGCTCGGCAAGAAGATACGGCTGATCAAGTACGACCCGCAGTCCAACATGGAGCTCTACGCGCAGTACGCCCAGGAAGCTGCGCTCAAGGAGCGTGTCGACCTGGTGCACGGCGCCATCACCAGCGCGTCGCGCGAGGTCATTCGGCCGATTCTCCGGCGCTTCCAGACGCTGCTGTGGTACAGCGTGATCTACGAGGGCGGCGTCTGCGACATCAACAACTTCGTCAGCGGCGTCACCGCCGTGCAGTGGGTGAAGCCCATGGCCGACTACGGCTTCAAGACCCACGGCAAGCGCTGCTACTACATCGGCGCCGACTACAACGCGCCCCAGATCATCGGCAAGTGGACCGAGGTCTTCGCCAAGGAACAAGGCTCGGAAGTCATCACCAAGGACTTCTTCCCCCTCGACGTGGCGGAGTTCGGCCCGGCCATCGCCAAGATTCAGGAAGCGAAGCCCGACTGGCTCTCCACCTGTCTCGTGGGCGCGGCGCACACCGGCTTCTACCGTCAGTGGTACGCGGCGGGCATGCTCAACGAGATCCCGATCGTCTCGGTGACCTTCGGCGTCGGCAACGAGCACGTCCAGCTCAGCGCGGAGGAAGGCAACGGAATCGTCAGCGCCCAGCCCTACTTCCAGGAGCTGCAGCTGCCGGCCAACGTCGAGTTCGTCAAGCGCTATCAGGAACGCTTCGGCGACGACGCCCAGTACCTCAACTCGGTGGGCATCGGCGGCTACCTCGGTACCATGCTCTGGTCGCTCGGCGTCAAGGCCGCCGGCAGCCACGAGCGCGAGGCGGTGATCGAAGCGCTGCGCAGCGGCGATATCGCCTGGGACGGCCCGGCCGGGCACATGGTGGTCGACCCGGTCACCAATCACGTCATCCAGGACATGCACATGGCCGAGTGCCAGAACCAGACCTGGAACATCTTCGAGAGCTACTCGCAGCTCTATCCGAGCGACGTGATCGACCGCTGCGACCTGACCAAGGATCCCGACATGAACGCTCATCTGGAGCCGATCATCTAGGCGTTCTGACGGTCGCAGCGTAACGAGTGCGATAGCACGCTTGACGACGGGCGCGCCGTGGATACCGCTGCGCTCCTGATCATCGAAGTGCTGAACGGGATTGCCAGCCTGGCGCTCGCCTGCGCCGGGCTGGCGATCATCTTCGGCATGATGCGGGTGATCAATTTCGCCCACGGCGAGTTCATGATGCTGGGCGCCTACACCACCGTGGTGTGCACCAAGACGCTCGGCATCAACATCTGGATTTCGATGCTGATTATCTCCCCGATCGTCGTCGGAATCATCGGCATCGTCGTGGAACGCGCCTTCATCCGCTTCTTCTACGGCCGCATGATCGACACGCTGATCGCCACGTGGGGGCTCAGCCTGTTGCTCATCGGCATCGTCACCGCGATCTTCGGCAACATCATCGAAGGCGTGTCCGCGCCGATGGGGAGCTTCGAGGTCGGCGTCTACAACGTCGCCCAGTATCGCATGGTGCTCATCGGCATCGTGATCTTGCTGTTCATCGGGGTCTTCCTGGTGCTGACGCGCACCAAGCTCGGCCTCATCGCGCGGGGCACCATGCAGAACCCGGCCCAGGCCTCAGTGCTCGGCATCAGCACGCAGCGTGTCTACATGGTGACGTTCGCGATCGGCGCGGGACTGACGGGGCTGGCGGGCGGCCTGCTGGCGCCGATCTCGCAGGTCATCCCGACCGCCGGCGCGGCCTACGTCGCGCAGACCTTCATCACCGTCATCACCGGCGGCACCGGCGCCGTGACCGGCACGCTGGTCGCCTCCGGCGTCTTCGGCACCGTGCGCCAGCTTCTCAGCTACGAGTTCACGCCGGTGCTCGGCGGGGTCGGCCTGCTCATCGTCGCCGTGGTCATGCTCAGGCTGCTGCCCCAGGGCATCACCGGCAAGATCTTCAGGCGCTCGCTGTGACGGTCTTGGGTTTCAACCTGAGGAGCTGGGAGACCTGGGGCACTACCCTGGTGGGCGCAGTCATGCTGGTGCTGCTGTTCGCCGGCCCCCACATCTTCGATCTCTTCACGCTCTTCAAGGTGACGCTCTTTGTCGCCATGTCGATCCTGGCGCTTTCCATGGGCTTCATCTGGGGCTATGGCGGCATCCTCTGCTTCGGGCAATCCGCGTTCTATGGCCTGGGCGCCTACAGCTACGCGATCGCCGTGGGCAATTTCGGCGAGAGCACGGGGCCCTTCTTCCTGGCGATCGTCGTGCCGGCCGCTTTTGCCGCCCTGCTCGGCTATTTCATGTTCTACGGCCGCCTCAGCGACGTCTATCTCGCGGTGGTGACGCTCGCGGTCACGCTTATCCTCTACAACTTCATGCGCTCCACGGCGGGCGAGGAATACGCCATCGGCGCGCAGCGGCTGATGGGCTTCAACGGCATCTCCTCGATCCAGCCCATCAACTGGCCGGGGGACGGCAACGCGCCGCTCTTCCCGGACGACATATTCCATCTCGCGATGGGGTGCCTGATTCTGTGCTATTTCGGCCTCAAGCTCCTCAATCGCTCGCATTTCGGACGGGTCGCGGTCGCGATTCGGGAGAACGAGCTGCGCGCCGAGCTGCTCGGCTACGACGTTCGCCTGCATAAGCTGCAAACCTTCACCATCGGCGGCGGCATGGCGGGGCTTGCAGGCTGCCTCGGCGTCAACTTCAACTCCTTCGTCAACCCGGACGTGTTCGCGCTCAACTTCGCGGCAGAGATCATCATGTGGACGCTGATCGGCGGGCTCGGCACCCTGGTCGGGCCGATGATCGGCTGCATCGGGCTCCTGATGCTAAAGTTCGAGATCGGCCAGCAGCAGATCACCAACACCTACCTCATCTTCGGCGGGATCATTATGGTGTTCGTGCTGTTGGTGCCGGCCGGGCTGTTGCCCACCGCGCGCCAGCTTGCGGAGCGCTTCGTGCCCGGAATGCGTGACGGCGAGGGCGGCGGCGAGAGAGTGCGGGAGGCGGCTCAGTGACGGAGGCGGCGAGCGGCGCGGTGCCCATCCTGGAAACGCACGGGCTGACCATGCGCTTCGGCGGCGTGGTGGCGGTCGACCATGTCGATTTCTCCATGGCCGAGGGCGAGCTCCGCTGCCTGATCGGCCCCAACGGCGCTGGCAAGAGCACGTTCTTCAAGTGCCTGACCCACCAGTACAAGGCGTCATCCGGGCGGGTCCAGTTCCGGGGCGCTGACATCACCGGTTCCCACACCTACCAGATCGCGCGGCGCGGCATCGGCATCAAGACGCAAGTGCCGAGCGTCTTCGACGGCCTCAGCGTGCACGAGAACATATGGGTCGCGGCCAGGCGCCATCACGGCCGCCGCGAGGCCAACCGCATCGTCGACGAGATCCTGGAGCGCCTGCGACTCAGCGCCCTCGCTCGCCGCGTTGTCGGCCAGCTCGCCCACGGCGAGCGCCAGCGGGTGGAACTCGGCACCGTGCTCACCGGCGAGCCCGAGCTGATCCTGCTCGACGAGCCCACGGCGGGCATGACCCACGACGAGGTCCACCAGACCACCGACCTGATCCGCGAGATCAACAAGACCACGTCGATGATCGTGGTTGAGCACGACATGCAGTTCATCAAGGCGATCGCGAAGCGGGTGACCGTGTTCCATCAAGGCGCCATCCTGATCGAGGACACCATGGCGAACCTGGAGAAGAACCAGCAGGTGCGCGACATCTATCTCGGCAAGCAGCACGCGGCCTGAGCCATGTTGAGCGCCGCAGGCATCCGCGCGAGCTACGGCAGGATCCCGATCCTGCACGGCATCGACCTCGAGGTGGCGGAGGGCGAGTTCGTCGGCATCCTGGGCCATAACGGGATGGGCAAGACCACCCTGCTCAAGACCCTGATCGGCCTGGTCAAGACCACCGACGGCACGATTACTTTCGAGGGCGAGACGATCACGCGGGAGCCGCCGCACAAGCGCAATCGGCGCGGCATCGGCTACGTGCCGCAAGGGCGCGAGATCTTCCCCAATGTGAGCGTGCGCGACAATCTCAGGCTGGGCTTCGCGGTGCAGAAGGTGGACGAGCAGGTGGTCCTCGACGAGGTGCTGGAGGAGTTCCCCCGGCTGAAGCCCCTGCTCGACCGGGCCGGCCGCGTCCTCTCCGGCGGCGAGCAGCAGATCCTGGCGCTGGCGCGCTGCCTCTGCGGCCGCCCGCGCCTGATCCTCCTCGACGAGCCGACGGAAGGCATCCAGCCCTCGATCGTCGAGGAGATCGTGGAGATCCTCAAGACCCTGCAGGCCCGGCGCAAGCTCACGGTCGTCCTGGTCGAGCAGAACCTCGACTTCATCGCCGAGCTGTCCCAGCGCGTGTTGATTATCCAGCGCGGCCAGTTCACCAGCGAAGTGTCGCCGGACCAGCTCTCCAACCCCGATCTGGTCGCCGAGTTCGTCGGCATGGGCGGCTGAGGCCGGGGGTCGGGAACATGCCCGCGCTCACCGACGCCCAGCGGCGCGAGTTCGAGGACCACGGGTACCTGCTGCTCCCTGCCCTCTTTTCGGAGGCCGAGATCGCCGCCGTGCGGGCCGAGGTCGAGACCGTGGCGGCGCGGGAAGGCCCCGAGGTCGTCGCCGAGGCGGAGTCGGACGAAGTGCGACTCGTCTACGGCGCCCACCGCTTCAACGAGGCGTTCGGGCGGCTCTCGCGTCATCCGCGCTGGCTGGAGCCCGTGCAGGAGCTGATGGGCGGGCCGGTCTACATCCACCAGTCGCGCCTCAACCCCAAGGCCGCCTTCCGCGGCGGCCCATGGGACTGGCACCAGGACTACGCGACCTGGTCCGACCGCGACGGGCTCAAGGAACCCAGAGCCTTCATGGTCGCGATCCTGCTGGACGAGGCCAACGCTGCCAACGGCCCGCTCATGCTCGTGCCGGGCTCGCACCACTACGGGCTGATCGCCGAGGCCGCGGACAACCGCGAATCGCCCGGCTACACGCTCTTCGTGATCTCGGACGAGCACCTCACCCACATCGTGGACGCGGGCGGCATCGAGCCCGTCGTCGGCCCCGCCGGCTCGGTGCTCATCAGCCACGCCAACATGGTCCACGGCTCAGCCGGCAACATCACGCCCTGGCCGCGGCGCATCTTCTATCTCAACGTCGCCGCCACCGATAACCCGCCCACCAGGTTCGAGCGCGCCGAGCACCACTGCACCCGCGACTGGTCGGCGATCGAGCCCTTGGGCGACGATTGCCTCCTCGACTTGGCGTCGGGGCCGACAACCGACTGAGGACTCCCATGAAGTACGGCTTCTTCATCCGCGGCCAGTTCCGCCGCGGCGAGGACATGAACGCGCGGTTCGCGGACCTCTGCGCTCAGGCACGGCTCGCGGACGAGTTGGGGTTCGACATACTGGCGACGGGCATGCACTACGCCGCCTACCCGCTGCAGCAGTATCAGCAGCTTCCGCTGCTGGCGCGGCTCATGGCCGAGGCGCCGCGCTGCCGCCTGCTGCCCGGGATCATCCTGCTCTCGCTCCACAAGCCCTTGGATATTGCCGAGCAGGTGTCCACGCTCGACGTGATGTCCGGCGGGCGCATGATCTTCGGCGCCGGCCTCGGCTACCGCGAGGTGGAGTTCAAGGGCTTCGGGACCACCCAGGCCGAGCGGGTGGTGCGTCTCGAGGAGAACCTGGAGGCTATCGTCCGCCTCTGGACCGAGGACGGCGTGAGCATGGCGGGCTCGCATTTCACGCTCGACGACGCCACCGTCTCGCTTAAGCCGATGCAGAAGCCGCACCCGCCGATCTGGCTCGGCGCCAACGCGGACGCCGCGGTCGAACGCGCGGCCCGGCTCGGCGACACCTGGTTCATCAACCCGCACCAGCGCATGGAGACGACGGAGCGCCAGCTTTCGATCTACCGGCGCGCGCTCGATGAGGCCCAAAAACCCTTCCCCGACGAGCTTCCGCTCATGCGCGAGATCTTCGTGGCCCGCACCAGGGCGGAGGCGGAGCGGCTGGCCCGCCCCTACCTGGAGGAGAAGTACAAGACCTATCATCAATGGGGCCAGGACAAGGCCATGCCGAAGGGCGACGACGACCTTTCCCTCGACTTCGAGGAGCTGATGCGCGACCGCTTCCTCTTCGGCTCTCCGCAAGAGGTGGCGGAGCAGATCGCCGGCTACGACCGCCGCCTCGGCATCACTACCTTCATCCTCGGCATGGACTGGCTCGGCATGCCCCACGCGCAGGTGACCGACAGCATGCGGCTCTTCGCCGAGGAGGTGGTGCCGCAGGTCGAAGGCGGCGCCTAGCTCGCGCCATGGCGGAGAACCTCCACCACGTCCATATCTTCGCCCGCGACATCGACGCCACCATCGCCTGGTGGCGCGACATGCTGGGCGGCGAGCTGATCTACGACGGGGTGCTGGCCGGCTCCCGCAACGTCTTCATGCGGATCGGCAGCGGCGGGCTTCACCTCTATGACCAGCCGCCGCGCGACGAAGGCCGCGGCGCGGTCCACCACATCGGCATCCGCAGCGACGACCTGCGTGCCCTCGTCGCCCGCCTGAAGGCGGCGGGCGTGCCCTTTCGCAGCGAGATCCGCGAGTTCGGCACCTGGCGCTACATCATGTGCGCCGCACCCGACGACGTGCTGCTGGAGCTTTTCGAGTTCGACCCCGGCCACGAGCCTGCGGAAGCGACCCGCTGGCTGCGGGGTGAGTAGCGCCCTTCAGCTGCCGAGTTGGATGGCGTTCGGCAGGAAGGTCACGACCTCGGGCACGAAGGTGATGAGTAGCGCAAGCCCCGCCATGATCAGGAAGAAGGGGAAGGTCGCGCGGGCGATGCGGCCGATCCGCTCGCCCGTCATCCCCTGAATTACGAACAGATTGAAGCCGACGGGCGGCGTGATCTGCGCCATCTCCACCACGATCACCAGGAACACGCCGAACCAGATCTTGTCGAACCCTGCCGCGAGCACGAGGGGCAGCGTGATGGGGAGCGTCATGACGATGCTCGATAAGCCCTCGAGCACGCAGCCGAGGATCGCGTAGAAGACGAGCAGCAGCACGATGAGCGCGATGGGCGAGAGATCGAGGGCCGCGATCTCGCCCGCGATCAGGCGGGGCACGCCCAAAAAACCCATGGCGATGGAGAGAAAGTACGCGCCCGCGATGATCAGGCCGATCATGCTGATCGTCCGGACCGCGCCTAGGCTCGCCTTGCGCATCGTCTCCCAGGTCAGCGTCCCCTGTACGGCGCTCACGATCAGCGCGCCGAGGACGCCGACCGCCGCCGCCTCGGACGGGCTCGCGATGCCGCCGTACATCGAGCCCAGCACCGCGAGAATCAGGAACACGACTGGGCCGAGGTGCCGCAGGCCGAGAAGCTTGTCGGCGAGGCTCATGCGTTCCCTTTCGTCCGGCGCGAGCGTCGATTTCCACGACGCGCGGATACCAAGCCACGTCATGTAGAGGAGCGCGAGCATGAGCCCCGGAACGATGCCGGCGAGGAAGAGCTTGAGGATCGAAGCTTCGGCCAGCACGCCGTAAATGATGAGGATGATGCTCGGCGGAATGAGAAAACCCAGCGTGCCCGCGCCCGCGAGCGAGCCCATCGCGAGGTCGCGGTCGTAGCCGCGGT
Source organism: Alphaproteobacteria bacterium (assembly GCA_965221125.1). Classification (GTDB taxonomy): domain Bacteria; phylum Pseudomonadota; class Alphaproteobacteria; order UBA828; family UBA828; genus WTGU01. Next base: position 783,895 of record CBDCRW010000007.1, on the reverse strand, counting down.
GCAGGAGTTCCGTCAGCGTGATGCGGCCGACCGTCGCCGTGGTCGCGGCCGAAGAGCCCGAGATCGCCGCGAACATCGTGCAGCCGAGCACGTTCACGTGGAGCAGCCGGCCAGGCAGGCGCGTCGTCCATGGTGCCAATCCGGTGAAGAGCGAGGCCGAGAGGCGCGAGTGAAACAGGATTTCCGCCATCAGGATGAAGAGCGGAAGCGCGATCAGTTCCGGCGTGGTCGTCGCGTTCCAGGTGAGTTGCGCGAGCAGCTTCTCGACGGGCAAGTCGCGGAAGATGGCGAGGCCCGCCAGACCGGGGGCGTAGAGCGCGAGCCCGACCCACACGCCCGCACCGAGAACCAGGGCGAGCACGCCGAGAACGGCGCCGGCGGCAGCGACGGTCATGGCCTCATCCCGTGCCGAAGTCCTGCTTCGCTTCCTCGTCCTCAGGTGGCTCGCCGATGAAGAGCCGGACGAGCCGGGCCAAGAGCTGAAGCGAGAGCAGCGCAGCGCCAAAGGCCATCGCCGCCTGCGGATAGACCAGCGGCGTCTCGTCGATGGTGGCGGACGTGCTGCCGCTCACCCATGACCTCGCGGCGAAGGCGGTGAGCGCCCAGGTCAGGACGCCGGCGATCATGGTTCCGGCCAGCGTGGCGGCGACGTCGAGCCAGTACGCCAGGCGAGGAGGAATACTCTGCGAGAGCAGCATCACCCTGACGTAGCCGCCCGTCCGCAACGCGAACGCCGCGGCGAGGAAGATCGAGACGGCGAAGAAGTACGCCGCGTACTCCCATGCGAAGGAGAGGCTGACGTTGAGCGCGGTGCGGCAGAAGATTTCCGCGAGGATCAGCCCCGCGATTCCCAGCACCAGCACCGCCGCGAGGTAGCCGCAGGCGCGCGACAGTGCGTCGATGCCGGCGAGAGCCCGCGCGAGGGCGGACGGGACGCCGGCCTTCCCTACCCGCTCCGGGCTATCCCGATCGGAACCCGGCGCTGACGACGGCCCGCCGGGCACCGGAGCCGTACTCCGCTAACGCCCGATGTCGGCGAAGAAGCCGTCGACGATGGCCTGCCCCTCCTCGCCGAGTTCCGCCAGCGCCTCGGCCAGCATCGGCTTGGTCGCGGCCTGCATGTCGGCCAGCATCGCCGCCGGCACGTGGCCCATCGTTACGCCCCGCTCGTTCAGAATCCGTGACTTCGCCGCGTCCTCCGCCTTGCTGACCTGCCAGAACACAGGCTCGAGCATCCGGGCGGCTGCCTCGATGGCGCGGCGCTGTCCGTCGTCCAGGTCGTTCCAAGCATCGAGGTTGACGGAGACCATGTTCGACGACCAGACATGATTCGTCGGGTACATGTGCGTGAGGAACTCCCAGAACTTCCCGTCCACGCCGGAGCTGGCCGAGGTCGTGACCGCGTCGATGGTTCCGGCCGCGAGCGACGGCACCACCTCGCCCCAGGGGAGCTGTACCGAGGTCATGCCGATGCGGTTGAACATCTCCGTCGTCGTGTCGTTGTAGGTGCGGATCTTGATGCCGGCGAGGTCCGTCACCCCCTTCGCCTCCACCTTGGTGTAGACGTACTGGCGCGGCCACGGCACGACGTAGAGGACCTTCTGGTTGTACTCCGCCGCGACTCTCTCGATGGCCGGGCGGAAATGCCTGTGGAAGATGGCAAGCTGGTCGAGGTCCTCGATGATATAGGGCTGCGTCTCCAGCCCGAGAATCTTCCGCTCCCCCACCTGCTGGTTGAGCAGCATCTCGCCGATGGGCACGAGGCCGTCGCCGACCGCGTTCAGCATCTCAGGTCCTTTGAAGCCGAGGGACCCGCCGGGATGGATGTTGATGGTGACCTCGCCTCCGGTCACCTGCCCCACCACCTTGGCGAAGGTCCTGGCGTTTTCCACGTGGAAGTTGCCGTCGGTCCAGGCGAGGGGCAGGTCCCACTCGGTCTCGGCGGCGGCCGGGGCGATCAGGCAGAGCGAGAACAGCGCCGCAGAGGCGACGCGGACCCCTGCGCGTTTCACGGCATGTAACATGATTCGACACCTCTTCGTGGATCCCGGTTCCCTGTCACGCGGGATCGTAGAGTGCGAAGAACGCGCCTGAAATTTATCAGCGCCCCTGCGGCTCCGCCAGCGGCGGCGCCAACGACGCCTCAAACCAGAAGCATCCCCGCGAGACCGAGGAAGGCGAGAAAGCCCACCACATCGGTCACCGTGGTGAGCAACACGCCGGCCGCCGTCGCCGGGTCGATCTTCAACCGCCAGAGCGCCGCCGGGATTACCAGGCCGAAGAAGCCGGCCACCAGCATGTTGATGATCATCGCCGCACCGATGACGATGCCGAGCGCGATGTTGTCGTACCAAGCTGCGGCGGCCACACCGATGAGGATGGCGAAGACGATGCCGTTGATGCCGCCGACCAGCACCTCTTTCCACAGCACTCGGAGCACGTTGGAGGTCGTCAAGTCCTTGGTGGCGATGGCGCGCACCGCCACGGTCATGGTCTGGGTGCCTGCGTTGCCGCCCATGGAGGCGACGATCGGCATGAGCACCGCGAGCGCCACCATCTGATCGATGGTGCCATCGAACTGGTAGATCACCAGGGAGGCGAGTATCGCGGTGCCGAGATTGACCAGCAGCCAGGTGAAGCGGCCGGTGGCGGTGCGCAGCGCGGCGCGGTAGATGTCCGGCTCCTTCACGCCGCTGAGGCGCAGAATGTCCTCCTCCGCCTCCTCCTGGATCACGTCGACCACGTCGTCCACGGTGATGACGCCGATCAGCCGCCCGCTCTCGCCGATCACCGGCGCTGATACCAGGTCGTACTGGTCGAAGACGTGGCCCACCTCCTCCTGATCGGTCTCGGCCGGGATCGCCTTCAGGTCCGTCGCCATGATGTCGCGGAGCCGCACGGGGCGGCGGGTGCGAAGCAGCCGGTGCAGGGGAATGCGCCCGATGGGCCGGTGGTGTGGGTCGATGACGTAGATCTCGTAGAAGTCGTCCGGCATGTCGCCGCCGGTCTCGCGCATGTGGTCGATGGTCTGGCCAACGGTCCAGAAAGCCGGCAGCGACACCAGTTCGCGCTGCATGAGGCGGCCGGCGCTGTCCTCCGGGTAGGTCAGGCTCTCCGCGACGCCGGCCCGCTCCTCACTCGAGATCGCGTCCAGAATCTCCTTGCGCTGCGGATCGTCGAGGTCCTCGAGGACGGCGACGGCGTCGTCGCTCTCCATATCGGCGATGGCCTCGGCAGCCCGCTCCGCGCCGATCTCCGCGATCAGCTCCTCGCGGATCTCGTCCTCGACATGGGGGAGCACGTCGCCGCTCAGCACGTCGTGGGCAATGGCGACGAGGCGGCGACGCTCGCCTGCGCGGAGCCGCTCGATCAGATCGGCAACGTCGGCCTCGTGGAGCGGAGCGACCAGGGCGCGGACCCGGTCGCCATCCGAACCCGCCAGCGCTGCCCGCACGGCACCGACAAGTTCGGGCGTCAGGCCATAGAGGCCCTCGGGTCCGCCCGGCCCAGTCCGGGGGCCGATCTCCGGCGGCTGGTCGGGCCGCACCACGGAGCCCCCACTCAGCCAACCGCGTCGGCGGCGGCGCGAGCGATGCCGCTCTCCCCCGCGCGGCTTTGAGCCTCGACGGCGGCAACCGCGGTCATGTTCAGCACGCCCCGCGTGGTGGCGGACCCATGCAGTACATAAGCCGGCGCTGCGAGCCCGAGCAGAATCGGGCCCACCGAGATGCCATTGGCCAGCACCTTGAGCATGCCGTAGGCGATGTTGGCTGAAGTCAGGTCGGGCAGAATCAGCGTGTTGGCCTGGCCCTTGAGCCGCGCATTGGGAAACATCTCCGCACGAACCGCCTCGTCGAGCGCAGCGTCGGCGTTCATTTCTCCCTCCGCCTCCACGCCGGGCGCGCGCTCGTGCAGAAGACGCAGCGCTTCACGCATCTTCACCGAGGCTGCCAGGTCGTTGCTGCCGAAATTGGACGCCGACAACAACGCGATCTTCGGCGTCATGCCGAAGCGGCGGACCTGCTCCGCCGCCAGCACCGCCGACTGGCAGAGCTGCGACGGGCTTGGGTCCTCGGTGATATCGGTGTCCGCGATAAAGAACACCCCCTTGCTCAGGATCAGCACCTGCAGCGCCGCCGCCGAGTCGGCGCCTGAACGGAGCCCGATGACGTCGAGCACGTGCTTGAGTTCAGGCCGGAAGCGCGGGGCCGGCCCGGCCAGAACTGCCTCGGCGTCGCCCGTCCGCACCATCATCGAGGCGATCGCCGTGGGTTGATTGCGCAGTGTCGTGCGGGCCGCCGCAGGCGCGACGCCGCGGCGCCCCATCAGCTCGTGGTAGAGCCGACAGTAGTCCTCGTATCTCTCGTAGCGCTGCGGGTCGACGACCTCCACATCGCTCCCCGGCCGTATGCGGAGCGAGAGCCGGTCAATGCGCTCCTCGATGCGGGATGGCCGGCCGATCAGGACCGGGCGCGCAATGCCCTCGTCGACCGCCTGCTGGGCGGCGCGCAGCACGCGCTCGTCCTCGCCGGCGGCGTAGGCCACGCGCTGCGGCGCTTTCTTGGCCTGGTCCAGCACCACCTTCATCAGATAGCCGGTGCGGAACACGAGGCCCGCGAGCTCGGCCCGGTAGGCGTCGAGGTCCGCGATCGGCCGGGCCGCGACTCCGCTCTCCATCGCCGCCTCGGCCACGGCGACCGGCACGGTCTCGATCAGGCGCGGATCGAAGGGCTTGGGGATGATGTAGTCGGGACCGAATTTCTGCGACTGGTCGCCGTAGGCCGCCGCCACCACATCGGAGGACTCCGCGGTCGCCAGGTCGGCGATCGCGCGCACGCAGGCGAGCTTCATGGCCGTGTTGATCTCGGTCGCGCCGCAATCGAGCGCGCCCCGGAAGATGAACGGGAAGCAGAGGACGTTGTTGACCTGGTTGGGATAATCCGAGCGCCCAGTCGCGATGATCGCGTCGGGCCGCGCGGCAAGCACGTCCTCCGGCATGATTTCGGGCGTCGGGTTCGCAAGCGCGAGGATGATGGGCCTCTCGCCCATGCTCCGCACCATCCCCTGGGTCATGGTGCCGGGGCCGGACAGGCCGAGGAAGATATCGGCGCCCGCGATGGCGTCGTCGAGCGTGCGCGCATCGGTGGCGATCGCGTAGCGCGCCTTCTGCTCGTTCAGGTCAGTCCGGCCCGCATGGACAACGCCCTTGCTGTCGCACACCGCGATGTTGCCGTGAGCCACACCAAGCTCTTGCAGCAGGTCGAGGCAGGCGATGGCCGCGGCACCTGCGCCGGAGCACACCACCCGCGCCGCATCCGGCGCCTTGCCGACGATCCGGAGCGCGTTCAGCGCGGCGGCGGCGACGCAGATGGCAGTGCCGTGCTGATCGTCGTGGAACACCGGGATGTTGAGTCGTTCCTTGAGGCGGCGTTCGATCTCGAAGCACTCGGGCGCCTTGATATCCTCCAGGTTGATCGCACCGAATGTCGGCTCCAGCCGGGCGACGGTCTCCACCAGCGCGTCGACGTCGCCCTCGTCGACCTCGATGTCGAAGACGTCGATGTTGGCGAACTTCTTGAAGAGGACTGCCTTGCCTTCCATCACGGGCTTGGAGGCGAGTGCGCCGATGGAGCCCAGGCCCAGCACCGCGCTCCCGTTGCTGATCACCGCGACCAGGTTGGCCCGCGCGGTGTAGTCCCAGACCCGCGCCGGCTCCTTCGCGATCTCCTCGCACGCGGCAGCCACTCCCGGGCTGTAGGCAAGCGCCAGGTCGCGCTGCGTGTTCATGCGCTTGGTCGCGTGGATGCCGAGCTTGCCCGGCTTGGGCTTGCGGTGATAGTCGAGCGCCGCTTGGCGCAGGTCCTCCGCCATGTCGTGCCCCTCCCCGTCTTCGCTGCGCGACGCCGGCCGGACTTTGGGCGCAACGTTGCCCGATGGCAAACAGAATCGGGCGCCGGCCTGCATCATTCCGGCGCGGGTCGGTGTAAGATCGGCCGCCCACGGCGGGCCAAGCTGGCGAGGGAGGCGGTCATGGCGTTCGCGGAGGTCAACGGCGTAAGGCTCTGGTACGAGACGACGGGGGACGGCGCGCCCGTGGTTCACATCCACGGCGCAGGCTTCGGCCACTTCAACTTCGCCACCGCGACGCCGATCGCGTCCAAATACTTCCGCTGCGTCGACTTCGACATGCGGGGCTACGGGCAGTCGGACAAACCCATCCAGCCCTACGACATGGAGGTGTGGGCCGACGATGTCGCCGGCCTCATGGACGCGCTGAAGATCGAGCGCGCCCACATCCACGGCACATCCATGGGCGGGATGATCGCCCAGGTTTTCGGAGCGAAATATGCCGACCGAACCGACCGGCTCATCATCAATTGCTCGGCCGCGAAGCTCGACCTGGCCGGCCGCCTCACCTTCCAGAACTGGATCGACATCTCGGAAGCATATGGCTGCGGCAGCCGCACCCTTGCCGAGCTGATCGCGGTCCAGGCGCTATCGCGGAAATTCCTCGACGGGCCGAACGGCCCCGGCGCTGTCGACATGATTCAGGACATCCTGGAGCGCTCGAACCGCAGGGAGGTCTATCAGCGGGCATGCCGCGCGATGATGGAGATGGACCTCAGGCCCTACGCCGCCCAGATCAAGGCGCCGACGCTCGTTATCGGCGGCGACGAGGACATCATGACGCCGTGGGAGGTGGGCGAGACCGGCGCAGGCCAGACGTGGCTCGCCGAGAACATCCCGAACGCCATCAAGCACGTGATCCGGGGCTCGAACCACTCGACGCTCTTCGACAACACCGAAGAGAACATGCGGGTGGTGGTCAACTTCCTCGGCGGCCGCAACGACCTCCTGGCACCGCTGGCCGACTGACGCCCCGAGGCGTTCAGCCCCTGAGCGCGGCTTCGACCTCGGCGCAGGTCACGCGCTCGGCGATATTCTCCAGCGCGTAGTTGAGGCCGGCGTTGTGCCACTCGTCGCTGATGGTGGACGTCCCGTCGGTGAGCACGATGGCGCGATAGCCCGCATCGGCACCGTGTCGCGCGGTGTGCTCGACCGAGAAATTGGTCCACGCGCCGGATATCACGATGGTGTCCACGCCGAGGCCCTTGAGGATCGTCTCGAGATGCGTGTCGTGAAACGCGTTCATGCGCATCTTCTCGACCACCAGGTCGCCCGCCTGCGGCCCGAGCCCGGCCACCGCAGCAACACCCCAGGTGCCGCGCACCAGCGCCTTGGCCTCGGCAACGCCCTGGAAGAGCGGCGCGTTCAACTTCAGTCCCGGCGCCCCTTCCTCGACGACGTAGTGGACGTGGATCACCGCCATGCCGGCCTCACGCGCGGCCGCGGCGAGAGACTTCACGTTCTCCACCACGTTCTGCGACTGGGCATGGGCCGGCGCGCCGGAATCGGCGAAGGCGCCGCCTTCCGCGATCACGTCGTTCTGCAGATCCTGGATGATGAGCGCGCTGTGCGCGGGGTCCAGTTCGAAGGCCATGGGTCCCCTCCTACATGTAGGCCAGGCGGTTGCCGGCCACCTTGAGCGCGATCCGATAGACCGAGGTCGAGCACGTGCAATAGAGCTCGTTCCACCCGCTGCCGCCCCAGTTGAGGTTGGCCGAGTGCTCGGGCACCCCGATGACGCCGAGATGCTCGCCGTCCGGCGCGAAGACCCAGAAGCCGCGCGGGCCGGTTACGTAGACGTTGCCGTGCTCATCGCATTTCATGCCGTCGACCACGCCGTTCTCCAGCACGCCGTCGCCGACGTTCTCGGCGAACATGCGCCCGTTGGAGAGCGAGCCGTCGGAGCCCACGTCGAACACCCGGATGTGGGCGCGCGTGGTGTCGTTGATGTAGAGGATGCTCTCGTCGGGCGAGAAGCAGAGGCCGTTCGGCTGATCGAAGTCATCGACCTCGCAGTGAAGCTCACCGTTGGGCGCGATGCGGAAGACCGCCTGGAAGCCCAGCTCCCGCTCGCGCTCCAGACCGTAGACCGGCATGCGCCCGTACCACGGATCGGAGAAGTAGACCGAGCCGTCGGATTTCACGACCACGTCGTTGGGGCTGTTCAGCTCCTTGCCGTTGTAATGCGAGGCAAGAACCTGGCGCTCGCCGGACGGTGTCTCGCGCGCCAGCACGCTGGTCACGTGCTCGCAGATGTAGAGATTCAGGTCGGCATCCAGCGTCATGCCGTTGCCCTTGTTGTTGGGGTGGCGCACGTCGCTCGCCCCATCCGCCGCGCTCCAACGCCGGCGCGTATCCGCCGGGATGTCACTGAAATAGAGGCATTGCTCTTGGGGGTGCCAGATCGGCCCTTCGGTAAAAACAAAGCCCGTGCAAACCTGGTCGACAGCTGCATCTTCGGCCACGAGATCCAGCAGCCGCGGTGAATTGACCTCGATCATCCCATTCCCTCCCTTTGCGACAATACGCCTCGCTCTCGCCCGGCGGCGAACAGACTCTATCATGCCGTGCGCCCGATGCTATGCCGTGCCGGCGCCGATGATCGCATCGGCATCGACCTCGACCAGCATCTCCGGCGAGACCAGCGCCGAGACCTCAACCAGCGTGGAGCACGGGAAGTTGCCAGTGAAGAACTCCTGCCGCGCGGCCAGGAACGCAGGGCGGTCGCGCTCCAGGTTCGAAAGATAGATCCGCATGCGGACCACGTCGGCGAGGCTCCCGCCCGCCGCCTCGAGATAGTGGCGGATGCTGCGGAAGATGATGCGCGACTGTTCGCCCGGATCGCCCACGGCGAGCACGTTGAAGTCCGCATCCACCGCCACGAGGCCCGCGACATAGACGTTGTTGCCGTGGCGCAGGCAGTTGGACCAGAGGCCGGGCGCCGGCTCGGGCACATGGGGCGTCAGCACGCGTTGGATCGCCATTACCGTTCCTTTCGTATCTGCTCTTCTCGCTTCGGCGATAGCACCCCCACGTCGGCTAAAGCCGATACAGCCGCCGCGCGGTGCCGCAAAAAATCGCTTCCCGAGCCGCCGGGCTCAAACGGGCCAGCGCCTTCCGGTAGCCCTCGACGAGGCTCGCGTAATCGGTCCAGAGTTTTTCGATCGGGAAGTTGCTGCCCCAGAGGCAGCGTTCGGGTCCGAAGAGCTCAACGGTCTCTCGCACCGTGCGCGTGATATGCGCCTCGTCGAGACAATGAACGAACGTGCCAAGGCCCGAGAGCTTCACGAAGACGCTGGGCACGGCGGCGAGCCGTTCCATCCCCTTGCGCCAGGCGTGCCAGCCCTCCGGCGTCAGGTCCTCGGGCATACCGCAGTGGGCAAGCACCATCGGCACGTCGGGAAACGCCCCGGCGAAGGAGGCGCCATCCTCCATTTGCTCGGTGAAGACCTGAAGCTCGAAGACGAGGTCGTGCCTTGCCAAGAGGTCCACGTTGCGGCGCAGTGCCGCGTCGTTCATCACCGCCGGCCCGACGGCGAAGCGGTACTGCTCGTTCTCGTGCCAGTGGAGTTGCATGCGGATGCCGCGCAGCAGCGGGTACTGGCTCTGTGCTTCGAGGACGTCGCCGACGTCAGCATCCCGCAGATCGGCGTAACCGACGATGGCGTGGGGATAGCCCGTCCGGTCAGCCTCCGCCTGCACCCACGCCACCTCGTCCACGGCGCGCTCGGGCGCCCAATTGGCCTGCACGTAGATCGACTGCGCAACGCCGCTGCCGGCGATGTCGCCCAGGTATTCCTCGATGGCGTAGTCGCGGCGGATCGGCTCGTAGGGGCCGAAGATGCGGGGCTGCATCGGGCCGAGAAGCCACGGCAGATCCTGCTGACGCCAGATGTGGTGGTGGGAGTCGACGATCCGGTCCATAGTGGCCCGCATCCTGGCCCGAGACGGTCACGGGCGCCAGAGCGAGATAGCGCCCGTGCTGCCGCAGCGCACGCTCGCGAGCGGATGGCCGCGGGACAACCGAACGAAAGACAACTTGACAGTTGATCTGGTTAGACTTAGTTTAACTAAATGCGCACGGTCAATATCCATCAAGCGAAGACCCACCTGTCGCGCCTCGTCGAAGAGGCAGCGGGCGGCGAGGAGATCGTCATCGCCAAGCACAACCGGCCAGTGGCGCGGTTGGTCGCGCTGGAACCCTCGATGCGCCCGCGCAAGCCCGGCGGCTGGGAGGGGAAGGTCTGGATGGCCGACGACTTCGACGCACCGCTCCCAAAGGCGTTAGAGGACGCGTTCTATGGCGGCGACGATAGCGAGCCGCCTGCTTCTTGATACTCACACCTTCCTCTGGTGGCGCGCGGCCCAGTCGCGAGTTGGCGCGGACGCGTTGCATGCCATCGCCGAGGCCGAGACCGTTTACGTCAGCATGGCCTCGGCCTGGGAGGCGGCCATCAAGATTTCGATTGGCAAGCTCCGGCTCGATTCCCGATTCGAGGAGGGCGTCTCCGAGAGCGGCTTTAGGGCGCTGCCAATCGCTTTCAGGCACATTGATCGATTAGAGTCGCTCCCGTTCCTTCACCGGGATCCGTTCGACCGCATGTTGATCGCGCAAGCGCTCGCTGACGACCTGACGATCGTCACCGAGGACACTCAGATCGCGCGTTATGAAGTGTCGTGGTTGCCGGCCAGCTCATGACGCGCGAATGCCAAGAGGGACAAGAACCATGAACACCATCGACCTGAACGGCCGGCGGGCCATCGTGACCGGCGGCGCCCAGGGGCTCGGGCGCGCGATTGCCGAGCGGCTGCAGGCCTCAGGCGCATGTGTCTACGTCTGGGACTTCGACGCGGCCGCCATGAGGCACGCGCAGGCGGACTGGGCCGGCGGCGGTCCCGCAGGGTGGATCGAGGTCGACGTGTCGGATCCGGACGCGGTCGAGGCGGCGCTCCACGAGACGCAGGCGAGCGCCGCCGGCATCGACATCGTCGTCAACAACGCCGGCATCTCCGGCCCCAACATGACGACATGGGAGTACCCCGTGGACGACTGGCGCCGGGTCATCGACATCGACCTGAACGGCCCCTACCTGGTCTGCCGCGCGGTGGTGCCGCAGATGAAGGACGCCGGATACGGGCGCATCGTCAACATCGCTTCGGTCGCCGGCAAGGAGGGCAACGCCAACGCGCCTGCCTACAGCGCGGCGAAGGGCGGCCTCATTGCACTCACCAAGAGCCTCGGCAAGGAGCTTGCCGGCAGCGGCGTGCTGGTGAATTGCGTGACCCCTGCGGCAGTGGAGACCCGCATCTTCGACCAGATGACGCAAGCCCACATCGACATGATGAGGTCGAAGATCCCGATGGGGCGCTTCGGACTGCCGGAGGAGATCGCCGCCATGGTCGCCTGGCTCTGCTCCGAAGACTGCTCCTTCTCGACCGGCGGCGTGTTCGATCTTTCCGGCGGCCGCGCGACGTATTAGGCGCGCGGCTGCGCATCGGGATCGGGTTGACCGGCCCCACCGGCGCCCCCACACTCGCCGCGCCGCTCGAGCCAGCGCGCCCAACCACGAGAGGGAGATCATGAAGGAGCACGAAGAAGGCTATTCGATGCCGCTCGCGGCGCCGACTTTCACGGCGCCACCGTTCTACGCGACGCCTGCCAGCAAGATCCTGATGATGGCCTACCGCGCCGACCCGGACGCGGTCGCCTTCGAGGTGCCGGAGCCGCTGGAGCCGGTCGAACCCAACCTCGTGCTGGCCTGGCTCGGCGACATGGGCCAGCCCACCCACTCGGTCGAGCTCTATCACGAGTGCCTGACCGGCATCATGGTCCGCTACAAGGAGTGGACCGGCTGGTACATCAACTACATCTGGGTCGACAACGACATGGCGCTCACCTTCGAGCGTGAGATTTACGGCTGGCCCGCCAACATGTGCGACACCACGCCGCTGACCTTCCACGGCAGCCAGGCGATCGGCCATTGCCACCGCGCCGGCGAGTGTCTGATGCGGCTCAGCATGAACGTCACCAGCCCGCCGCCGATCCGCCGCGCCGACAGCGCGATCGATGATCGCTTCGCCGAACTGGTCGACGCCGACTTCCTGCAGATTCGGAAGATCCCCAACCCCGAGGAAGGCGGCAAGCCGATCAAGCAACTGCTCCTGATTAGGCCCGAGGATTTTGCGCTGCACGAGATCTGGACCGGCCCTGGCCATCTGGAACTAGGCCGATCCGGCCTCTACCCGCACCTCCACAAGCTCGAGCCGGTCGAGATATTGGAGACCTGGTACCTCAAGGCCTCCTGGGTCGTGCCCTACCCCAAGGTGATCTGGGACAACGGTTAAGGCCGCCCGTCGGCCGTGCCAGGCGTCAGGTCGAGATCATCTTCTTCTCGATGCCGACGCCGGCTTCGACGGCGCGCTGATATTCGAGCGGGACGGTCGCAGAGTCCTGGATCGCGATTCCGGTCGAATCGAAGAGCGTGACCTCGGCGTTGTCCCGGCGGCCTTCGAGACTGCCGCAGATGACGGCGCCGATCTCGCCGGCCACGTCGTTGGCCGTGATCGCCCCCTCCTTGATCGGTACGTTGATCTCGCCGTCCGGCACGCACTGCCTGATGTCGTCCACGAAGATGCGCGCCCGCGCGCAGATCGCGCTCTCAAGCTCCTGATTGCCGGCGAGGTCGGAACCCAATGCTGCGATGTGGGCGCCGTCAGCGATCCACGCATCCTTGACCACGGGAGCGGCGCCAGTCGTGGTCGTCACGACCGCATCGGCGCCCCGCACCACGGCCTCGAGATCGGTGGAGGGCTTGAGCGTGAGGCCCGGATGGCGCGGGGCTTCGCTCTCCATGAAGGCATCGAGCGTGGCCTGCGTGCGGCTCCAGACCCGCACCTCGGACCAGTCGCGCACGGCGGCGCAGGTCCTGAGCGAGCCGATGCCGACGTCGCCCGCCCCCACGAGGGCGAGCACGGAGGCATCCTTGCGCGCGAGCCAGCGGATGGAGACCGCGGCGGACGCCCCGGTGCGCATCATGGTGTGGTAGCTGCCGTCGACGATGGCCAAGGGAAAGCCGGTCTCGGGCTCCGTGTAGATCAGGATCGAGAACACCGTCGGCAGGTCGAACTTCGCTCGGTTGTGCTCGCGGATCGAGACCCACTTGCAGGCGGCGGCCTCGGTCACGCCGGCGCCGGCGGGCTCCTCGATGTAGGAGGGCATGACCTCCCACTCGCCCGGATACTTGTCGAGCACGATATGGCCCTTGGGCTCCAGGTAGCAGCGCCCCTCGCCGTGACGGCGGAACGCGGTCTCGACGCAATCGACGTACTCGCCGGGCTCCAGCAGGCCCATCATGTCGGTGCGGCTCAGGATCAGGGTCTTGCGGTTGCGCCAGCTCGTCATGACTCGTCGGTTCCTTCCTTTGGCTGAGGCGGTGACGGCCCGTGCAGGATGCGCCAGATCGCCTCGGGCGTGGCCGGCATCTCGACCGCATCGTGCCCGCCGTGGTCGCGGAGCGCGTGGGCCACCGCGTTCATCACGGCCGCCGGCGCCACGATCGAACCCGCCTCGCCGCAGCCCTTCACGCCCAGCGGGTTGGTCAGGCACGGTATCACGGCGAGATGGCCGTCGAAGAACGGCAGATCGTCGGCGCGCGGCAGCGTGTAGTCCATGAACGAGCCGGCGACGAGCTGCCCGCTCGCTTCGTCGTACACCGCATGCTCGCAAAGCGCCTGACCGATTCCCTGCGCGACGCCGCCGTGGACCTGCCCTGCCACCAGGAGCGGGTTGAGGATCCGCCCGAAGTCGTCGACGGCGACATAACGGACGATGCGAACGACACCCGTCGCGCGTTCGATTTCCACCTCGCACACGTGGCAGCCGTTGGCGAAGGTCACCGCGCGGGCCATGTGGTTGACCTCGCCGTCGAGGCCGAGCGATTCGGCGTCCGGCCGGAGCGCCGGATCGAAGGAGGCGCGCACCACCTCCGCAAAGCCCGCCGAACGGTCGGTGCCGGCGATGCGGTAGCGGCCGCCGGAGAACTGGATGTCGTCGACCCGCGCCTCCAGCAACGCGGCGGCGACGGCACGCCCTCGCTCCGCAGCCTCTTCTGCAGTTCGGAGCACCGCGTTGCCGCCGTAGGGGAGGCTGCGTGAGCCGCTGGAGCCGCTGCCGTGGGCGATGAGATCGGTGTCCCCCTGCCGCACGCGCACGCTGCCCAAAGGAATACCGAGACGATCGGCGACGATCTGGGCGTAGGCCGTCTCGTGCCCCTGCCCCGTGGACTGGCTCCCGATGAGCGCGGTCGCCCCGCCTTCCGCATCGAAGCGGAGCGCCGCCCACTGGTTGCGGTTGGCGCCGCAGGGATCAACGTAGAAGGCGAGCCCGATGCCGCGCAGGCGCTCCGGCGCCCCCTCCCCTGCCCCTGGCCTCCGCCGTGCCGCACGCCAGCCGCTGGCCTCGCACGCGGTCTCCAGGATCGCGGGAAAGTCGCCCGAATCGTAATTCTGGCCGAGCGGGGTGCGGTGGGGCATGGCATCGGCGGCGACGAGGTTGCGGCGACGCAGCTCGGCGGGGTCGAGGCCGAGCTCATGCGCGGCCTTGTCGATCAGGCGTTCCAGTAGATAGACGTTCTCAGGCCGGCCGGCGCCGCGATACGCATCCGTCGGCGCCGTGTTCGTGTAGGCAGCACGCACGCGCACATGGAGCAGGGGCGTGCAGTAGGGGCCGGCGAGCGCGCGCGTGCCGCCCTGGGTGGGGACCGACGGTCCGTAGTTGGACGCGTAGGCGCCGAGGTTGGCGACGCTGTCTGCGGCCAATGCCAGAAATCGGCCGTTGGCATCCAGCGCCAGCGTCGCGCGCGAGCGGAGGTCGCGGCCCTGGTGGTCGCTCGCCATGGTCTCGCCCCGGTCCCCCACCCACTTGACCGGGCGGCCGAGTAAGCGCGCGGCGAAGAGCACGAGCGCGTATTCGGGATAGACCCAGAGCTTGACACCGAAGGCGCCGCCCACATCGGGGGTCACCACGCGCACGCTTCGGGCCGGAACCTTGAGCACGTGCTCGGCCAGGACGTTGCGTACCAGGTGGACGCCCTGCGTGCCGGCCGTCAGCGTGTAATCGCCGCTTCCGGGATCGTAGGCGCCGAGCGCGGCCCGGGGCTCCATGGGGCAGACTGTGACCCGCGGGCTGCGGGTCTCCATGCTTACCCGATGGGCCGCTACGCTCAGCGCCTCCTCCGTCGCCTCCCGCTCGCCCAGCTCCCAATCGAGACAGAGATTGCCGGGCGCTTCCTCGTGGAGCGGGGGTGCGTCCTTGCCGAGCGCTGCCTTCGCGTCCGTCACCGCCGGGAGCGGCCGATACGTGACGGTGACCGCCTCGGCTGCTTCGCGGGCTTCGGCCCCGCTCTCCGCCACGACGAAGGCGACCGGGTCGCCCACCATGCGCACGCGCCCGGACGCGAGCACGGGACGCGGCGGCAGAGCGGCGGCGCTACCGTCGACGCTCCTGGGCGCCATAACGCAGGGGATCGCACCGATCCCCGCTGCCGCAAGGTCGGCAGCAGTGTAGACGGCGTACACGCCCGGCATCGCCAAGGCAGCCTCGGTCTCGATCGCACCGATCTCGGCATGGGCGTGGGGCGAGCGCACCACGCAGCCCCACGCTTGGCGGGGCAGCGCGAGGTCGTCGAGATAGCGCCCGCGGCCGGTGAGGAAGCGCTCGTCCTCCGCCCGTCTCTCCGCCGCGCCGATGCCGTCTGCCATTCCGCCCCCGCATTGCCGTGCGTGCGCGCGCAAGTTAGATAGCCGGCCTGAAAGTCGCAATCGGCGGGAGACGGCCAAGCGTGGGCATCGGAGACAATAGCTACGACGTGATCGTGGTGGGCTGCGGCATCGCGGGCCTTTCGGCGGCCGTGAGCGCCCAGCAAGCGGGTGCGCGGGTGGCCCTGCTGGAGCGCGCGCCGAGGGAAGAGCGCGGCGGCAACACCCGCTACACCGAGTCGTTCTGGCGGATGCAAAGCCACGATGCGGTCTCCGAGGATTTTGTGGATCGCTTCGCAGAGAACGCGGGCGGCCACCTCGACCCTGCGGTGATTGAAGACAGCGTCAGGCCCTACGACGAGTGGCCGAGGCTCCTGCGCGGCCTCGGCTTCGTCGATCCCGAGCTGGTCACGACGCTCGCCGACAACGCCGGGCCGACGCTGCGCTGGCTCACGGGCTTCGGCGTCGAGTTCGACTTCCTGCCCAACTATTTCATCACCGAGAGCACGACCCGCATGGCGCCCGCCGGCGGCGGCCTCGCGTTGGTGGAGGCGCTGGCGGCCCATGCCGAGAGCGTGCCGGACCGCATCGCCATCCACTACGAGACGACGGCGCGCGGACTCATGCAGGACGACGACGGCCGGGTGAACGGCGTCGAAGCGAGTGGGCCGCGCAACCGGCGCATCCGCCTGCGGGCGCGGGCGGTCGTGCTGGCCTCCGGCGGATTCGAGGGCAACCCCGAGATGCTGAGCCGCTACCTCGGCCCGCAGAGCCAGTTCATCCGCCCGGTCGCGCGCGGCGGCTACTACAACCGCGGCGAAGGCATCCGCATGGCGCTGGAGATCGGCGCCGCGCCTTGCGGCGACTACGGCAGCTTCCACGCCCAGCCGGTCGATCCGCGCTCGGGCCAGCACGAGCCGGTGGTGCTCAACTACCCCTACGGCATTCTGGTGAACCGGGAGGGCCGGCGCTTCGTCGACGAGGCCCCGGCAACGGTGGACGCGAGCTACGAGGCGGCGTCCCGACAGATGATGGCGCAGACCGAGGGCATCGCCTTCGCCATCACTGATGCCAGGCTCGACGACGTGCCCAACTGGCAGAAGTCGGTGCGCACCGATCAGCCGCCGGTGGAGGCGGAGACGCCGGCTGCGCTCGCGAACGCTCTCGGCATCGACGGCGACGAACTCGCGCGCACCCTGGGCGACTACAACGCGGCCTGTCGTGGCGAGGACGGCTTCAAGCCGCTGGCGCTCGACGGACTGGGCACGGATGGCCTCGCGCTCCGAAAGTCCAACTGGGCGCGCCCCGTGGACCAGCCGCCCTACCGCGCCTGGCCGATCATCGCCGCCAACTGTTTCACCTTCGGCGGCCTCAAGATCAGTCCCTCCGCCCAGGTGCTGAACGCCGACGGCGAGGTGATCCCCGGCCTCTACGCCGCAGGCGAGACCGCCGGCCTCTACTACCGCACCTACACGGGCTCCACCTCGGTGATGCGGGGCGCGGTCTTCGGCCGGATCGCCGGCCTCGACGCGGCGGCGCGCAAGAACCGGCCCTAGCCGGCGGGTTCATCGTGAGCCAGATCGCGCTGCCTGCCGTCTTCATGCGGGGCGGCACCAGCAAGGGCCTCTTCTTCCACCGCCGCGACTTGCCTGAAGAGCGCGCGGCGTGGGACGCGCTCTTCCTTTCTGCCCTCGGCAGCCCCGACCCGCACGGCCGCCAGCTCGACGGCATGGGCGGCGGCATCTCCTCGCTCAGCAAGGTGGTGGTGGTGAGCCCGAGCACGCGGCCGGGCGTGGACATCGACTACCTGTTCGGACAAGTGGCCGTGGAGCGCGCGCTGGTGGACTACCGCAGCAACTGCGGCAACCTGACGGCGGCGGTGGGGCCCTTCGCGGTGGACGAGGGGCTGGTGCGGGCGACGAACGGTGAGGTCGCCCTCACCCTTTATAACTGTAACCTGGATCAGACGATCGAAGCGCGCTTCGAGGTCGCGGGCGGACGCGCGGTGGTGGAAGGCGAAACCGTGCTCGACGGCGTCGCCGGCCGGGGCGCGCCCATCGAGCTTTCCTTCCTGGAGCCGGGCGGCGCCGTCACCGGACGACTGCTGCCGACGGGACGCGCCCGTGACGTGCTCGACGTACCGGGCCTCGGCGAGATCGAGGCGACGCTGATCGACGCATCGACGGCACTGGTGTGCGTCCACGCCGACGCGCTCGGCCTGAACGGTGTCGAGCTGCCCGATGCGATGGAGAGCGACTCCGCCCTCCTGGGGCGGCTGGAAACGATCCGCCACGCCGGGGCCGCGGCAATGGGAATTCCTCCGGAAACGGAGAGCGTGCCCAAGGTGGGCTTCGTCGCCCCGCCTGCCGACGCGATGACCCTGAGCGGCGCTCGATTGGCTGCCGATTCCGCCGATCTCTCGGCCCGCGTCATCTCAATGGGTCGCCCGCACCGGGCGTTGCCGCTCACGGCGGCCCTGGCGTTGGCGGCGGCCGCCCGTATTCCGGGCACCGTTGCAGCCGAGGTAACGCGCCCCGGCACAGCCGATGATAGCGCCATCCGCCTCGGCCATCCCTCCGGCGTTGCAGAGGTCTTGGTCGATGTCTCCGCCGCCGACCCGCCCTGCGTCGCCCGCGTCACGGTAACCCGCACCGCACGCCGCCTGATGGAAGGGCGCGTGTTGGTTCCTGGCGGCCGTATTTCACGGCCCGAGGCTCAGAATTAGGATAAGAACCATGGAAAGAGAGTTGTCACCTCAACAACAGTTTTCAGAGATTGTTCAGAAAGCATCTGAATTCAATCACGCGCTCAGTCCATTGACATCCGCTCTCGATAGAATCAACAAGGCGTTAGAACCTCTTAATCGTCTTTCGAAGAAAATAAACGAGCAACCTGAATTGCTCGAAAAGATAGCGCAATATTTGGCTAAGTCTGGATGGTATATTGATGCTGAAATGACAATCAGCGAACCTCACATGTTTGCAAGGAACCTGCGTGAGGGAAATGGAGATGACAATATTGCCGAATACTACAGACAAAGATTGAACGCTATAGAAAACAAGCTCATAGAGAGATATCCACACCGTAAAGACATTCTTGTTGATGCTTTCGATGCTCATAAGGAGGGAAAGTACAACTTATCGATTCCCGTTCTTCTTTCGCAGGCAGACGGGATATGGTGTGATAGGTTCTCCACGAATTTCTTTATCGAGAGACTGCGGCATAAGGCAAGTACGGAGTACATCGTTCAATTGGAGGGTACATTCTCAGAGGCAATCTTCAGTTTATTCAACGAAGCAATACCACTGTGGCAAAACGAGAGGGAGCGAGGGTCGTCATTTAACGGAGTAAATCGTCATCTAATTTTACACGGTATTGATGTTCAATACGGCAACGAACGAAATAGCCTAATGTGCATATCCTTTGTTGCTTTCTTGTGTTGGATACTCAATGATGATGAGGAATGTGATGGCTAAGGCATGTCAGATCTTTTCGGCATTCTCTTTTTCACTGACATGGTTGGCGCGACGCACGTTGGCCCGATTCACCAAGATGTTGGTTGAGGAATATACGCATGAGCTTGATTATCGCGTGTCGCACCCTTCTTAAGTGGAGCCGGTCGAGGGTCCGACCCACACCGCCTCCACCATTGATCGAAACGCCTTCTATCGCTATTGGATAGCCTCATTCGGCGAGAGGACCCCGCGCGGCACTGGGGAGCGGCTGTGCGGGGCAAGGGAGTGTGCGCCATGCTGAACCCCGCCGGGGGCGCGGCAACAAACGAAAAGCCCGATCCCGACACCATCGCGCGAGTGCGCGCAGACCACGCGCGCTGGCTCGAGAGCGACGGTGCGGAGGGCGTGCGCGCCGACTTCTCCGGCTTGGAGCTTGCCGACGTGCGCTTCCCCGGCGCCGACCTGCGCCGCGCAATATTCAGAGACGCCAACCTCTTCCGCGCCGACTTCGCAGGCGCCGAACTCTCTGGGGCCGATTTCGCCGGCGCGAACCTGAACCGCGCCGATCTGGCCGGCTCGACGCTGCAGCATGCGGTGCTGGACAAGGCGGACCTCTCCGATGCCGCCCTCGGCGACGCGCGCATGGAGCACGCCTCGCTGGTGGAGGCCAGCCTGCAGCGCGCCTGGCTCGGCCGCGCGCACCTGGAGCACGCCACGCTCAAGCGCGCCGACCTGCACGGCGCCTGGGTGGGCCGCGCCAGCCTGGAGGACGCGAACCTGGAAGGTGCCATGCTGGTGGGCGCGGAGTTCCCCGGCACCAGCTTCAGGGGTGCCACACTGAGGAGCGCCTACTTCGGCGGCGTGGCGTTGGTCGACGCCGATCTCTCGGGCGCCGACCTGGGCGA
The DNA here is from genome assembly GCA_965221125.1 of Alphaproteobacteria bacterium. Classification (GTDB taxonomy): domain Bacteria; phylum Pseudomonadota; class Alphaproteobacteria; order UBA828; family UBA828; genus WTGU01. The sequence continues at coordinate 763,872 of CBDCRW010000007.1, read as the reverse complement.
GGTACGCAATCTCACGCCGGCGCAGCTCGAAGCGGCGAGGGTCGACGAGCGGACGATCCTGCCGCCGGAGCTTGCGCCCGGCAGCGGCGAGGCGCGGGCGGCCGAGTGAAGCCTGAATTCGGAAATTCGACAAGGACGCGGCGCCGGAGCGGCGGCGGTAACGAGCAGAGCTGCGGGAGGAATTCGTGACGAATTTGAGGGTAGCGGTCGATATCGGCGGCACGTTCACCGATATCTGCATTCTCGACGAGGACTCGGGCGCGCTCAGGGTCGCAAAGACAGCGTCGACGCCGGACGACCCCCTGATCGGCGCGATGCGGGGGCTGGAAGAGGCGAAGGTCGACCTCAAGGACGTGACTCTCTTCTCCCACGGCACGACCGTTGCCACCAACGCGCTGATTACCCGCCGCCTGCCGCCCGCCGCGATGATCTGCACCGAGGGCTACCGGGACGTCATCGAGATCAGGCGCTCCAACAAGGAGGACCTCTGGGACACGTACAACGACGTGGCCCAGCCCTACATCAGGCGCCGCGACCGGCTGACGGTGCGCGAGCGGATCGACCACGGCGGCCGGGTGGCGACTCCGCTGGACGAGGCGGATGCGCGCGAGAAGGCCCGCATCCTCCGCAAACGTGGCGTTGAAGCCGTCGCCGTCTGCTTCATGAACTCCTTCATCAACCCGCAGCACGAAGCGCGCATGAAGGAGATCCTCGTGGAGGAGCTTCCGGGCGTAGAGATCACCACGTCGTCCGAGACCCTGCCCGAGATCTTCGAGCACGAGCGCTTCTCGACGACGGTGGTGAACGCGATCCTGAGCCCCGTGGTGGGCGGCTACGTGAAGCGCATGAACGACGCGCTGCAGCAAGGCGGCTACGCCAGCGACCTGTTGATGCTGCATTCCGGCGGCGGCGTGATGACGCCGGCGACCGCCGGGCAGTTCGCCGGCCGCCTCGCCGGCTCCGGCATCGCAGCCGGCGCCATCGCGAGCCGCCACATCGCCATGCTTTGCGGCTACGAGAACTCCATCGGCCTCGACATGGGCGGCACGAGCTGCGACGTCTCGCTGGTCTTCGGCGGCGAATCCCGCGTCACCAAGGACTGGCACATCGAGTTCGGCTACCCCATCCGCTTCCCCAGCATCGAGGTGCTGACCATCGGCGCGGGCGGCGGCTCGCTCGCCTGGATCGACGACGCGGGCTCACTGCACAACGGACCGCAGTCGGCGGGCGCGGATCCGGGGCCGGCCTGCTACGGGCGCGGCAACACGACGCCCACCAACACCGACGCGAACCTCGCGCTCGGCCGGCTCGGCACGCAGCTCGCCGGCGGGCAGATCGTGCTCGACAAGGCGGCCTCCGAAGCCGCCGTGCGCACCGGAGTGGCCGAGCCGCTCGGCATGGATCCCGTCGCGGCGGCCAAGGCCATCGTGAGCGTCGCCAACGCCAACATGGCGGATGCGGTGCGGCTCATCTCCATCAGCCGGGGCTACGACCCGCGCGACTTCGCGCTCGTTGCCTTCGGCGGCGCGGGCGCCCTGCACGGCGTGGCGTTGGCGAAGGAGCTTTCCATCCCGACCGTGATCGTGCCGCCCAATCCGGGGGTGACGTCGGCTCTGGGCTGCCTGCTCGTTGACGTGCGCCACGACCTCTCGCAGACCTACCTCGCGCTTGCGGCGGAGGCAGACCCGGCCGACATCGAGGCCCGCTTCGCCGAGATGGAGGCGGAGGCGAAGAGCCGGCTGGTGAAGGAGGGCGTGGCGGATGCCGACATGGTGCTGCAGCGCAGCATCGACATGATGTACCAGGGCCAGTGGCGCTCGCTCCAGGTGCCGGTGGCCTCGCCCTTCACCTCGGTGCCCGATGCCGTGAACGCCTTCCACGCCGACCACGACCGGGAATACGCGTTCCGCCGCGACGATACGCCGGTCGAGCTCTTCCGCCTCAATCTCGCGGCCATCGGCACCGTGCCCAAGGCCGAGCTGATGCGTCACGCGGCGAACGGCGCCAAGGTGGAGGCCGAAGAGTCGCGGTTGGTCGACTTCGACGAGGTTGAGGGTGCCGTCGAGACGCCGATATACTCCCACGACGGGCTCCCCGCGGGCGTGACGATCGAGGGTCCCGCAATCGTCGAGCAGCTCGATTCGACGACGGTCATCCCGCCCGGCGTGCGCGCAGAAGTGGACGAGTGGCTCAACATCCGGATCCACGTAGCGGAGGCATAGAGATGAGCAAGCAAGGCACTGGCATCACGCTCGATCCGGTCACCTTCGAGGTTCTCAAGAACTCGTTCATCACGACCGTCGACCAGATGGCGGAGCAGATCCTCAGGACCTGCTACTCGTTCGTCATCTACAACCGCGATTTCTCCTCCGCGCTGAACGACGCCAACGGCGATTCCATCGCCCAGGGCAACATGGATATCGCCGTCCACGTCGGCACGCTGCACTACACGTGCAAGGCGGTCATCGACACGTTCAAGGACGACATGCGGCCGGGCGACGTGTTCATGACCAACGACCCCTACGCCGGCGGCACCCACTTCAACGACGTGCGGATCATCCGCCCCGTCTTCGTGGGCGACGAGATCATCGCCTTCGCGCAATCCAACGGCCACTGGTCCGATGTGGGCGGGAGCACGCCCGGCTCCTTCGACGTGCTCGCCAAGGAGATGTTCCGCGAGGGCATCCGCATCACGCCGACGCGCCTCATCGACGAGGGCAAGTGGCGCAAGGATTTCGCCGACATGATCGCGGCCAACACGCGCGATCCCGAATCCATCATCGGCGACATGAACGCGCAGGCCGAGGCCACGCGCGTCGCCGAGCGCGAGATCCTGCGGCTGGTCGAGAAGTACGGCAAGGACACGGTCGTCACCGGCTGCAAAGAGGTGCAGGACTACGTCGAGCTGGCGACGCGCCAGCGCATCGCCGAGCTCCCCGACGGCACCTGGGAGAACGTCGATTACATCGACCGCGACCCGGCGCTCGGCGAGGGGCTGATCCCGATCAAGGTGAAGCTCACCATCGAGGGCGACGAGGTCACCTACGACTTCACCGGCAGCCACGAGACCATCAGCACCCTCTACAATTCCGCCTTCGGCGGCACGTTCTCGGCCGTGGTCGCGGGCATGAAGACCTACTTCCCGGACCTCCCGCTCAACTCCGGCTTCTACCGGCCGATCAACGTGATCGCGCCCGAGAATTCGATCGTGGATGCCCAGTGGCCGGTGGCGGTGACGGGCTTCCTGATGCCCTTCGAGAAGATCATGAACTCGATCTACGAGATCTGGTCCGACATCATGCCCGAGCGCGCGATCGCCTGCGCCTTCAACCTGGAATATCTGCTCACCGGCGGCCGCGACCTGCGCACCGAGGACCGCAATATCTTCATGTTCTACGACTGGCTGCCCGGCGGCTGGGGCGGGCGCAACGGCAAGGATGGCTGCAACGTCACCACCGCGTGCTTCGGTACCGGGCTGATGACCCAGCCGGTTGAGGGGCAGGAGCGGCTCTGCCCCATCATCGCCAACGAGTATCAGATCCAGACCGATTCGCCCGGCCCCGGCAAGTGGCGGGGCGGCGCCGGCGTGGTCAAGACCAGCACCCTGCAGGACGCGGAGAGCACCGTCATCTCCTACATCTGCGACCGTGAGCGGGCGATCGTCTGGGGCATCAAGGGCGGGCTGCCGTCGATGCCGCACGGGCTCCACATCCAGCGCAAGGGCAAGAACGAGCACGAGTGGCTGGGCTCGATCTTCTCCGACGTGCCGATCGAGTCGGGCGACGTGTTCTCGCGGCCGACGGCGGGGGGCGGCGGGCTTGGCGATCCGCTGGAGCGCGACCCGGCAGCGGTGATGCTTGACGTGGAGGACGACTACGTCTCGCTCGAACGCGCGCGCAAGGACTATGGCGTCGTGCTCAAGGTGATCGACGCCGACCTCGCGAGCTACGAGGTCGATGTCGAAGCCACCCGTGCTGAGCGTGCCGCCATCGCCAAGGCCCGGCGCGGCTGGCTGGAAGAGGACGGCGAGTCCGTCGCCGCGCGCTACCGCGAGGGCGAGCTCGACCAGTTCGACATGGTGCGCCGCTACGGCGTCATCGTGGACTGGGGCACCGGCGAGTACTTCCCCAAGACCACCGCCGAATTCCGCACGATGATGAAGAAGCGCTCGGCCGCCCACTGGAACGACGCCATCGCGGAACTCGACCAGGCCGCCGAGTAGGCCCGGCGTTCCCCGGTCGAGGCGCGACCTGCGAGAGCGGCTGTCCGCCTACTCGGCCGCGGCTGCGCTCTCGCCCATGATGATTTCGGTCTGGTCGGGCGGCACGTAGAAGTAGGAGCCGGGACGGAAGTCGTAGCCGAGGTCTCCCAACAGGCGGCGCTGCCGCGGTGTCGCCCGCCGGGTCAGCGGGTGTGCGCCCTGATAGTCGTAGGCGCGCACGAACATCTGCGAATAGTTGTAGAGCAGCGTCTTGCGCGCCCGGCCGGAACGGTTCGGCGCCGGGCCGTGCCAGAGCGCGTGGGAGAAGAGGAAGCAGTCACCCGCCTTGCCCTCCAGGTGCACCACGCCGGGTGACTGTGGCGACAGCTTCGGTCGGCGGTCCCACGGGAAGGGACGCGTGTGGCTGCCGGGGAAGACCGTGAAGTTGCCGGCGTTGCGCCCTTCCACGTCGGTGAGCAGGTAAAGCGCCTTCACCGCGATGGGCCGGCTGGTCTCGGCCACCCGCACTTCGCGCTGCCCCTCGCCGCCGTCGGTATGGGTGAAGCCCTCGAACCCGTCGCCGGACCCTCGTACGATCGCCTGCGACATGCTGAAGGCGAGGTTCGGCCCCATGATGTCGACGATCAGGTCGAACACCGGCGCGCGGTCGATGAGGTCGATGAAGGCTTGGTCGTAGGTGAGCAGGTCGCGCCGATCCATGAACGCCTCGGTGTTCTGGTCAGCGCATTGCTCGACCCAGGCATAGTGGCCGAACGGAAGCGTGCTCAGGTTCGGCTCATAACCGGGAAGCTTGCGGATCTCGTCGATCTTGTTCGAGAAGAAGGCCACCTCGTCGGACGAGAAGGCGCCCTCGACGCGCAGATAGCCGTCGATGTTCCAGTTGCGGCGTTGCTCGGGGGTCAGAGTCTGCATCGCTCCTCGGTGCCTCCTTAGGCCTTTCCCGCTAGAGTTCCGGGTCCCCTTCGGTCCTCGGCAGCCCGTCCGCCATATGCAGCCACGGGACGCTGTCGGCCGCAAAGATGTGGCGTTCGGGCGCCACCAACTCTGGGTGGTCGAGCGATCCCACCGTGACCCACACCGGCGGAGTCTGCCCGCCTGTATAGTTGTAGAACAACTGCCCGCCACAGCGGCTGCAGAAACTCCGGATCGCAAAGGACGAGGACTTGTAGCTCTCCGCCGTTCCTTGCGTAACCGTGAGAGCGTCGTCCTCAAAGCCCGCCCAGGTCTGGAACGCGGTGCCGCCCGCCCGGCGGCACATTGAGCAATGGCAATGGAAGACATGCACCGGCGTTCCGCGAACCTCGTAGCGCACGTCGCCGCAGAGGCAGCCGCCAGAGAGAGCTTCGGACATGGGCATCTTCCTCAAGAATCGTATCCCCCCGCCCGGCCTGCGCACAGCAGAGGGCATGTCTATTCCAGAATAAGCTCCTCGATCATGACCGGAAGCCCCGCCGTCAGGCCACCGTCCACCACCAGATTGGCGCCGTTGACGAAGGCAGCCTCGTCGGCAGCGACGAAGGCGACGGCGGCGGCGATGTCGTCGGGCCGGCCGACGCGGCCCACCGGATACCAGCGGGCGAGCTGCTCGAAGATTTGCGGGTTCTTCTCGCGCCGGATGCGCCAGGTCTCGATGTCGGTCTCCACCGTGCCGGGCGAGACCATGTTGGCGCGCACACCCTTCGGTCCGTACTCCACGGCAAGCGAACGGGTGAAGCTGAGAAGTCCGGCCTTGGCGGCGCTGTAGGCCGGGTTGCCGAGCGCCATCAGGCCGTTGACCGAGCCGATGTTGACGATGGCGCCGGCGCCCTGCGCGACCATGCCGGGCAGAACCGCCTTGGCGCAGACGAACTGGCCGTCGAGGTCGATCTCGATCTCGGCTTGCCAGTCGGCAAGCGCGGTGCTCTCCAGATCGCCCTTGAGCGCCCAGGCCGCGTTGTTGACCAGCACGTCCGGCGCGCCGATGGCCTCTTCCATCTCCGCGAGCGCGGCGGCAACCGAGTCGGGGTCGGTGATCTCGGCCGTGAGCGCGCACGCCTTCGCGCCGGCGGCCTCGATCCGTTGCGCCGTATCCGCCGCGGTGTCGCCCCGGCGATCCAAGACGCCGACGGCCGCGCCCTCGAAGGCGAGCCGCTCGGCAATCGCCCCGCCGATGCCGCCGCCCCCGCCGGTGACGAGCGCGGACTTTCCCAAGAATCGCATCATGGCGCCTCCTCCAGCACGGCGAGCGCATCGCGCACCCGTTCGAGCGCGCTGAGCGCAACGTGGCCGTAATTGTAGAACGCGATCCCCGAAAGCCCACTCGCCCGCAGTGCGCGCACGGCAGCAGAAGTCTCCGCGCCGTTCGCAAGGTCGGGATGGGCCGGGCGCAGGATGTAGGCGATCCGCGCGTCCACACCAGCGCGGCGCCGCACGTCGCCGGCATCGAGCGCCACGGTTGCCGCGTTCGCCTCGTAGGCCGGGACCTCCAGCGAATCGGCCGCCTCGGCGAGCAGGCGCAGGTCCGTCCCTTCCGACCAGGCCGCCGCCGTTGGCCGCTGCACGGTCGGGATGACCGCAAGCCTGGTCTCCTTGGGCAGCGCTGCGCGAACCTCAGCAACCAGGTCGGCCACGAGCTGGCAGCGCCAGCTCAGGAACACGGCCCATTCCGGGTCCGCGATCAGGTCGGCGATCCACCACTCGGCGGCGATATGGTCTGGCACCGGCTCCGGCCGGGCAAAGAACCCGTCGAGCGCGGCGCAGGCCTGCCAGCGGAGCCGCTCGGCATCGATGCCGCGCGCCTCGGCAGCGGCGATGGTGCCTTCGGAGAAGCAGAGCCCGAGCAGCCAGCCGGCCCAGCGGTTCATCGGAACCAGGAAGAACTCGTGGTGGAAGCCGTGATCGAAGGGCAGGAATCCGGGGGTCTCCAGCGCGAGCCCGTCGAGCTCGTAGCGTTCGGCCATGTCGACGCAAAGCGTCACGACGTAGCGACGCACCTCCTCGTAAGCGGGGCACAGGCTGTAGACGTAGGAATCGCCATAGCAGTTGCGCACCGTGAACTCGGGGTGGCGCATGCCGAGCGGCGTGTTGTGCAGGCAGACCGTCCAGGCGACGCGCCCCATGTCCGGCGCCTCCGCCTTCAGCTCGGCGAAGGTATCCCGGTCGGTGGCGAGCGTGCTCTGGATCGGCTTGATGGCACCGTAGCGGTCCAAGCGGGGCCGCACGTAGACCGTGCCGTCTTCGGGAAAATAGACGCGGCCGGCAGGCGCGTGCGGGCGCAGGAACTTGCCGGCGTGATAGCTCGCGGCCAGGGTCACCGTGTTGATGCCGCAGTCGCGCATCCGGCCCGTGGCGGTGCCGATCCCCTCGTCCACCAGGTCCCAGGGATAGGCGTACATGCCCTTGTACACGGTCGCGCCTCCCGTGCTGCACCCGTGGCGCAGCAAACTTGCTGACCGGCGCGCGGGTCAGTTGAGCCGGTCGCGGACCTCCTGGATCGACTCTTCGATCATGCGATCGGCGCGATCTTCGTCGATCGTCTCGCTCATGAGACGGCGCGCAGCCTCGATCGCCAGCACTGCGGCGGTCTGGCGCACCTCCCGCATCGCCTCTTCCTCGGCGCGGGCGATGCGCTGCTCGGCAAGCTCGGTGCGGCGCTTCATTGTCTCCTCGAGCGCGGCCCGTGCCTCGGCGGCGTGGCGCTCGGCCTCCGCCTTGGCGTGCTCCACCATGAGGCGAGCCTCTTCCTCAGCCTCCTGGCGCTTGCGCTCGTGCTCCGCCAGCAGAGCTTGCGCCTCGGCGCGCAGCGCTGCCGCCTCGTCGAGCTCGTTCCTGATCCGCTCCGCCCGTTTGTCGAGGATCTCCGTCACCTTCTTGTAGGCGGCGCGGCCGAAGGCGCCGAAGAAGGTGATGAAGGCGATGAGGATCCAGAAGTTGGCCGACTCGGTGATCTGGCTGCCGACGACGACGAAGACGCAGGCCGCGACGATCACCCAGAATTCGGGCTTGCGAACCATCTTCTTCATGGCTCAGCGCCCCTCGCCCATGCTCGCCTCCACCGCTGCCCGCGCAGCGGTCTCGGAGGGAGCGGTGCCGACCAGCCTCTCGGTCGCGGCGCTGGCCACGTCGCCCGCGACATCGCGCAGGCTGGCGAGCGCCTGGGCGCGCGTCTCCTGGATGCGCTCCTCCGCCTCCGCCGCCCTGGCAGCGAGATCGGCGTCAAGCTCGGCGCGCAGCGCGTCCGCCTCCGCCGAGAGCTTGGCCTGGGTCTCGGCGAGCACGCCGTGGGCCTTGGAGCGCGCGTCCGCCAGCGCCTCCTCATAGGCCTTCAGCGCGTCCTCGGCCCTGCCCTTCGCGCTCTCGGCGTCGGCCAGGTCCTCGCTGATCTTGTTCTCGCGGGCTTCGATGACGCGGCGTATCCGCGGCAGACCCACGCCCCACATGATCAGCATGAGCGCGACAAAGGTGACGACCAGCCAGAAGATTTGGGGCGCGTAGTCCCCCATCTCGAGCTGTGGCATCGGGCGCCTCCTGCCTCTGACTCAAGCCGCCGGATGGCTGTCGATCAGGAGCCGAACAGGATGATGAAGGCCATGACGAGCGCGAACAGCGCGATCGCCTCGGTCAGCGCGAAGCCCAGCAGCACGTTGCCGAACAGCTTAGGCGCCGCCGCCGGGTTGCGCCCCGCAGCGGAGACGTAGTTGCCGAAGATGATGCCGATGCCGACACCGGAGCCGGCCACGCCGATCGTGGCGAGACCGCCGCCAATGAGCTGACCGAGCAGTTTCGCTGCATCTGCTTCCATGATCCTGTTTCCCTCGGTTTGTTCGGAGATTGTGGCTTGCGACCCGCACCCGTCCGCTTAGTGATGCAACTCGATCGCGTCGCGGATGTAGAGGCAGGTCAGAATGGTGAAGACGTAGGCCTGGAGCACGGCGACAAGAAGCTCGAGCCCGTAGAGCGCAACGATGAACGCGAAGGGCAGGACGCCGGCAAAGCTCAGGACGAAGACGAAGGCGCCGAACACGTGCAGGATCGAGTGTCCCGCCATCATGTTGGCGAAGAGCCGCACGGAGAGGCTGATCGGCCGCGCCATGTAGGAGACGACCTCGATCGGCACCAGCAGCGGCGCCATCCACATGGGCACGCCGGGCGGCAGGAAGAAGGTCAGGAAGCGGTGCTTGTGGATGACGATGGCGAGGATCGTCACACCGACGAAGACCACCAGCGCAAACGCGAGCGTCACGATGATGTGGCTGGTGAAGGTGAAGGAGTATGGAATCAGCCCGAGCACGTTACCGAGCAGCAAAAACATGAACAGGCTGAACACGAACGGGAAGAACTTTTGCGCGCCGCGGCCGCCCACGATGTCGCCCAGCATTCGGGCGATCATCTCGTAGCTCATCTCCACGATGGACTGCACGCGCCCCGGCACCATGCGCCCGCGGCCCATGCCCACCGTGGTGAGCAGCGTGATTATGATCACGGTCACGCACATCATCAGCGCGGAATTGGTGAACGACGCGTCGAAACCGCCGAGGTCGATCTCGACGTAGCGGTTGATCGCGAACTGATCGAGCGGGCCGTGATGCGCGTCGCCGTTGTGACCGGCGCCGCCGTTATCCGTCGTTGCCACTGGCCGTCCTACCCCTGGCTTCGCTCGTCGTGTCCTTCACCCCGCTCTTCCGCGCTATCGCGGGACAACGGCGTGGCCCCCATTCTCTGTGCCGCCCGAAACGCGTTCAGGATGCCGGCCGCGATCCCCACGAAGATGAAGACCACGAACAGCCACGGCCTGGTACCGAGCCATTCGTCGAGCAGCCAGCCGATGCCACCGCCGACGGCCAGCGCGGCCGCCATTTCGATCGCGAGGTGCAGCGCCTGCCCAAGACGCGTGCCGGGCAACCGGCCACGATTGCCCGACTCGTTCCCGCCTCGGGCCTTGCGCAGCCGGGAGTCCAGATCCTCCAGGGATGGCCGTGGTTTGTCGTCCATGCAAACCCGCTCGGCCAGGGCGCGCGCGTGCCCCGCAGTCGAAAAGCGCCCGCACCATAGGGGCTGCCCTGCCCCCTGTCAAGCCGGCGCAACGCCGTTCGTGCCCTGTCTAATGTGTTGAAATAATGGGATAATGTTGTATCGGGAAAATTAGGCGGGAGGGTTCAGGCGGTCTCGCGCAATTCGACCGCGCGCTCGAGATCGACCGAGACGAGCTCGGAAACCCCCTGCTCCACCATAGTGACGCCGAACAGCCGGTCGACGCGGGCCATCGTGATGCGATGGTGCGTCACGACGATGAAACGGGTGTCCGTCTCCTTCGCCAGCCGCGAGATGAGCGTGCAGAAGCGCTCCACGTTGCTGTCGTCGAGGGGGGCATCGACTTCGTCGAGCACACAGATGGGCGCCGGGTTGGTGAGGAAGGCGGCGAAGACCAGGGCTATGCCGGTCAAAGCCTTCTCCCCGCCGGAGAGCAGCGAGAGCGACTGCGGCCGTTTGCCCGGCGGGCTCGCCACGACCTCCAGGCCGGCCTCCAGCGGATCGTCGGAATCGACCAGCGCGAGATGGGCCTTGCCGCCGCCGAACAGCTCGGTGAACAGCCGCCGGAAGTGCCCGTCGATCTTGCCGAAAGCCTCCAGCATCCGCTCCCGTCCCTCTCGGTTGAGGCTGGCGATACCGCGGCGCAGGCGCGCGATGGCTTCCAGCAGGTCGGCGCGGGACTCCTGCATCTCCCTGATGCGCTCGTCGAGCTCGCTCGCCTCGGCTTCCGCCCGCAGGTTCACGGCGCCGATGTTTTCGCGCTCGCGAATCAGGCGCTGGAGCTTGACCTCCACCGCCTCGGCTTCGGGAAGCGCACCGTCGGGGTCGAGCGCGGCAATCGCGCGCGCCTCCGCCGGCTCCACGCCGAGACGCTCGGTGATCTGGCCCGCCGCAACGGTCTCCGCCTGCCCGGCCTCGGTGACAAGGCCCTCGAGCCGGGCCGCGGCTTCGCGCGCCTCGCCCAGCGCCGATTCGGCTTGCTTGAGCGCGCCCGACGACGCCTTGGCGTCCTGCTCGGCGCTGGCCAGAGCATCGACGGCATCGCGGTGCTCGCCTTGTGCGCGTTCGATCGTGCCGAGCAATCCCGCGCGTCGCGCTTCGAGCTCGGTCGGCCGCGCGTCGAGGGCGGCCTGTTCCGATCGGGCCTCGGTCAGCCGTTCAGCGAGTTCGCCCAGCCGCTCGCGCGCACTGCCGATACGTGCGGCCCAGCTCTCGCTTTCCCGCGCCAGCTCGGCGAGCCGCGCGCCGCGCCCGTCCGCCGCCTGCGCGACCTGATGGTGCCGCCTCGCGCTCTCTTCGTAACGTGCGCGAAGCTCCGCGAGGGTGGCCTGCAAGGGGACAATCTCGTCCCCCTTCCCGGCTCCCGCTGCCGGCAACACGTCCAGCGCTGCGCGCGCCAGGTGTTCCGCCTCTCCAGCCTCGGCGATGTCGCTTGCGATCCGTGCGCCCGTCTCGTCGAGGGCGGCGAGACGCGAGCGCGTTGCCGCCGCCTCGGCCGAGGCCGTCGCGCGCGCCTCCCGTGCCGTCCGGAGGGCATCCGCGGCCTCATCGGTCAGCGCACGGGCGTGTTGGCACGCCGTTTCGGTGTCTTCCCTGGCCGCCGCCGCCGTCGCGACCGCGTTCTCCGCCGCGCGTTTCTCCGCTTCGGCCTGCGCGCACGTCTCGACCAGCACGGCCAGCCTGTTGCGCGCCTGCAGACGGCGGGCGGCAGCCGTCAGCGCTTCGGCGGCCACCGTGAAGCCGTCCCAACGCCAGAGCGAGCCCTCTCTGCTCACCAGCCGCTGGCCGGTGCGAAGCTCCGCCTGCAAGCGAGCCCCATCCGCCTCCGCCACCACGCCCACCTGGGAGAGGCGTGCCGCCAACGCCTCAGGACCGCGCACGGCATCCGCCAGCGGCGCGGCACCATCGGGTAGCGGCTGGGGGTCGCCCGTAAGCGGCAACGTGCGCCAATGCATCGGCGCACCGTCGTCCGTGCTGGCCTGAAGGTCGTCGCCGAGCGCGGCACCCACGGCAGCCTCGAATCCGGGCTTGACCGTGACCCGATCCCAGAGGGCGCGGCCCGGACCGGCGCTCGGATCGTCAAGCAACGCAGCAAGGGCCGCGCGCTCGGCCTCGCTGCCTGCAAGCGCGGCATCGGCTTCGCGCAGCCTTTCGCGCAGCGCGCGTTCGCGGTCTTCCGCCTGCGCCCGTGCTGCTTCCGCCTTCTGCAGCGCCTCACGCGCAGCCTCGAAGCCTCCGGCCCGGACGCGCTCTTCCTCTTGCGCTTCCCTGAGCCGGCCGTCAGCGGGCCCGGCCTGCTCCAGCGCCGCACGCTCAGCCCGGGCCCGCGCGAGGTCGTGCTCAAGCCGCTCCCTGCGCTGCCGGGCCTCGTCGATCCGCTTGCCCAGCGCCTCGCGCTCGGCCTCAGCCCGTGCCTGCGCTTGAACGAGCGCCGCGAGGCGCTGCTCGACCGCCTCGACCTCGGCCTGCGCGTCCTCTCGCGCGGTGCGCGCCGCAGCTTCCGCCGCGGCGTCGCCCTCGGCTGCACGGGCCAGCCTCTCGTGGATCTCGTCGACGCGCGCCTGCGCCGATTCCGCGTCCTGAGCCAGCGCCTCTTCGCGTTCGACATCGGCGGCAATCTGGGCGCGCTTGCGCGAATTTTCCTCGCGGGCGCGGGCGACCCGCTCTTCCTCTTCGGCGAGCCGATCGTGCTCGATTCGCAGGCGCTGAAGGGCAGCGGCGCGTTCGGTCTCGTGCTGGCGCCGCTCCGGCAGAACGGCAGTCGTGTCCGCCTGGCGGCGGGCGGCGTCGGCAGCCTCTTCGGTGGCCTTGGCCACCCGGCGGGCAGCGTCGTCCGCCTGGCGCGTCACCTCCTCGACACGGGCCCTGGCCGCGATCCAACGGATGAGAAGCAGCGCAGCCTCGGTCTCGCGAATCCTCTCGGAGAGGCGCCTGTAGCGCTTGGCGTGGCGCGCCTGGCGCTCGAGATCGCGGAGCTGCGCCTCCAGGGTGCCGATCACGTCCTGGAGGCGCTCCAGGTTCGTCTCGGCCGCCCTCAGCTTGAGCTCCGCTTCGTGGCGCCTCGCGTGCAGGCCGGCGATGCCGGCTGCTTCTTCGAGGAGGGCCCGGCGCTGGGCCGGTTTGGCGCCGATGATGTCGCCGATTCGTCCCTGTCCTACCAGCGCCGAGCTGTGCGAGCCGGTCGCAGCGTCGGCGAACAGAATTTGCACGTCGCGGGCGCGGACCTCGTCGCCATTCACGGTATAGGCCGAGCCCTCGCCGCGCTCGATACGGCGGGTGACCTGGACCTCGGCCGCATCCTCGAAGCCCGGCGGCGCGGTCCGGTCCGAATTGTCGAGGCTGAGCGTGGCTTCGGCGATGGCATGGGCAGGGCGGCGGGAGGTGCCGCCGAAGATCACGTCCTCCATGCCGCCGCCGCGCACCTGGCGCGGTGCGGTCTCGCCCATCACCCAGCGCAGCGCCTCGACCAGGTTCGACTTGCCGCAGCCGTTGGGGCCGACGATCCCCGTCAGCCCGCGCTCGATGTGCAGCTCCGTCGGCTCGACGAAGGACTTGAAGCCCGCGACTCTGAGCTTCGTTACCTGCACGCGTCCTCTCTCCGTCTACGAACCCGAGATGAGACGGTCGATATGCGCGGCGAATGACTCGAAGGTCATCCTGCCCTCGTACTTCTCGCCGTTGACGATCACCGTCGGCGTGCTGTCGACCTCATACTCGGCCTGCGCCGATGCAATCGATTGGAATATCGAGTTTTCGAGATCCTGGTCCGCCAGACACGCATCGAAGCGGTCGCGGCTCACGCCGCCCAGCTCGCCGATCTGCGCCAGCTTCTCCGTGTACGCGCCCGAACCCGCCCAATCGTCGAAGGTCTGGAACAGGACGTCGACGAAGGCGAAGTAGCGGTCGCGTCCGGCGCAGTGGGTGAGCACCGCCGCCTGAAGCGCGGGTGCGTTGAGCGGGAAGTCGCGCGCTACGAACCGGACCTTGCCGGTATCCACGTAGTCAGGCTTGAGCCGGTTGTAGATGTTCATGTGAAAGCGGCGGCAGGCCGGGCAGGTGAGCGAGAAAAACTCGATCACCGTCACCGGCGCGTCGGGGTCGCCGAGCGCAAGGTCGCCGGGCTTCTCGCCGATGCCAGCCGCGGTGCCGGGCAGCGGCACCAACACCGAGGCAAGTGGAACGGCCGCCATTGAGCCCAGAAGGAAACGACGCGAAATCATGAAGATATCCTCATCCGTTGATGTCGCACCCGAGGAAGGTGCGGCCCTTCTGCCTGCACGCCTCCATGACCGAGAACGAACCTGCGGCGGGGTCGATCACCACGTCGCCCGGATTGCTGACGGCCTCGATCAAGACGCTCTGGAGGCCCACCGGCTTCGGGTGGACCTGGTCGCGCTTGCCGACCGATTCGCTCCACACATCCGGGATGGTGTGGACCTTCCACACACCCTTGGCCTTGCGCGGCGCTTTTTGCAGCACGATCAGGTACTCGCTGGCACGCCTCGTGCGGTAGCCCATGCCGATCCGCTTCTTGTGCCACGTCACCATGTCCACGATTTCCAGCGACGTGCCTTCGAGCCAGTCGCCGAACCCGGTGCAAAGATGGTACTTGTCCGTCCACAGGAAAAGGTGGCCGCTCGGCATCAGGCAGCGGCAAATCTCCTCGATGAACGACGGGATCTCATCGGTCATCTGCGGCAGGGCGGTGCGGGCGGCGCCGCGGCGCACGCCCTCGTTGCCGTAAGCCAGGTGATCGAGCACGCCACGGTATTGCGGGTCCAGGAACGCGACCGGAACTGCGGCCGAGGGCAGCAGGCTGAGGAACTGCAGCCCCTCCATGCGGAGTCGGCTGTCGAAGGCCAGTTCGGGCGGCAGCGCCAGCGGCGGCTGATCCACATGCCGCAAGGACGAGAATACCGAATCCCTTCCGGCGTCCGGTGGGGTTTCCAGCGGCGTGGCGATTTCGTTCACCATTCGGGCCGGACTGTACGCACTCTCGCAACGAAAAGTATAGTTCCTGCTGCCGCGGTACCGTTCCACGGCGCAGGCGAACCGCGAACGCCAGAGTTTCAGAGGAATTACACGCCAATTATCAATGCGTTACTTTCTCTGCGCGTTGGTGAGGACCGCTCGGCCGAGAGCCGCGAGCGCCGACCTCAGGCGGCTGTCCTGCGTGGAGTCGACGGTGTTTTCGACACGCGCGGCCGACTCCGAGTCGATTTTTTTGGGCATCCGACGCTTCCGGTCCGGCGTTCGCGACGGCGCCGCACGGTTCACGTAGGCGATCCGCGTCACCGCGCGGTAGCCATAGTAGATAGCGATTCGCTCAAGAATCTGGGGTTCGAGATGCTGAAGCTCGACCGCGACCGGCCCCGCTACGCAGACCCTGAGCGTGCCGTCCCGCCCCAGCCGATCGGGCCACGAACTGGCGGCGGTGGCCTCACCCACGATCGCGGGCCACTCGCTGGCGATCTCGGCCGCGGCGAGTCCGCGCGACTCGAAGGACTTGGCGGCAATTCTGCCGACAAGCCGGGCGAGCGGCTGCGCCTGGCGGGCCTTGCGTCTGGTCACTGCATGACATCCGGGGTCCGCCTCACGATGTACGCCCAACGAGCGCTGCTGTGAAGCGCCACCCTCGATGACCGCCGCCGATCTCGCCACGCCTGCGCACCTGGTCGAGGCGCTGCTCGACTGGTACGACCGCCACCGCCGCCGCCTGCCCTGGCGCGCCGCGCCCGGCACGCGGCCGGACCCGTACCGGGTCTGGCTCAGCGAGATCATGCTGCAGCAGACGACCGTCCCGGTCGTCGCCGGATACTTTGAGCGCTTCCTGGAGCGTTGGCCGACCCTCGACGCGCTAGCAGAGGCCGAACTCGACGAGGTGCTCCACGCCTGGCAGGGGCTCGGCTACTACGCCCGCGCGCGCAACCTGCATGCCTGCGCACGGCGCGTGCTGGCCGATCACGGCGGGCGCTTCCCGAGCGAGGAGGCTGCGCTGCGGGCGTTGCCGGGAATCGGGCGCTACACCGCTGCGGCGATCGCGGCCATTGCCCACGACCGGCCGGCGACCGTCGTCGACGGCAACGTCGAGCGGGTGATCGCACGGCTTCGCGCGGTCGAGACCCCGCTTCCTGCGGCCAAGCCCAGGCTTTACGCGCTCGCCGCCGCGCTTACGCCCGAGGCCCGACCGGGCGATTACGCGCAAGCGCTGATGGACCTTGGCGCAACCGTCTGCACCCCGCGCAGTCCGGGCTGCCTTGCCTGCCCTTGGCGGGATGCCTGCCAAGGGCTCGCGCGCGGGCTGGCCGAAGAATTGCCGCGCCGGGCGCCGAAGCGGCCGCGACCGCTGCGGCACGGCGTCTCCTTCTGGCTGATGCGGGGGGACGGGGCCGTGCTGCTGCGGCGCCGGCCGGACAAGGGCCTGCTCGGCGGGATGATCGAGCTGCCCACCACACCTTGGAGAGATGAACCCTGGGACTTGGCGGCGGCCACGGCTCATGCGCCCCTGGAGAGCCAGTGGCAGGCGCTACCGGAGCCGGTCCGCCACGGCTTCACCCATTTCGAGATCGAGCTGGTGATCGCGGCTGCCGAGACCGAAAGCGCGGGCGGCGGCACACAGGGCGACGACATCTGGTGTCATCCTTCGCGTTTTTCGGACCATGCGCTCCCGACGCTGACCCGGAAGCTCGTGCGCCACGCTGCCCACCATCGGCCAGCTCCCGCAGGGCATCGTCAATCGCTCGGCGACTGAGGGCGCGTGGTAGCATCGCCGCCATCGCGCATGGCGCACGGAGGAGTGACGCGGTGACAGCTGGCAATCGCCGAGCGGGCGGCAACAAGGGCGGGCGGCTCTCGCCCACGCGGGTCCGCGAGGCAATGGGGCGCGCGGCGCGGTACGCGCGGACCGGAAAGCTGGCGGAAGCGCACGCGCTCTACCGCGCGGTTCTCGCCGCCAAGCCCGACCACCGGGACGCGCTGAAGGCTTGCGCGCTGGTCGCCTTCCGGCTGGATGCGGCGGACGAGGCGGCAGCGCTCCTGCAGCGCGCCGTGGCCCTCGAACCTGAAGACGCGGGCGCCCACAACGACCTCGGCAACGTGCTGCAGGCCACCGGCCGCGTCGATGCCGCGATTGGCGCCTACCGGCGGGCGGTCGAGCTCGATCCGGAGAGGGCCGAGACGCACCTCAATCTGGGCCAGGCGCTACGGGCCAAGGGAGACCTCGACGGCGCCGCCGAAGCCTTGGGTCGTGCCGCCACGCTCCGCCCCGACCATGCCGGCACGCTCCTCCGCATCGGCCTGGTCCGCCACGCCCAAGGCGACCTCGATGGGGCAGAGGACAGCTTCCGCCGGGCACTCTCCGTCGAGTCGGAGCACGCCGAGGCCTGCTTCGCCCTCGGCAACGTTCTCTATGCCCAGGGCCGGCTCGACGAGGCCATCGCGGCGTATGGGCAGGCGGCAGCACTCAGAGAGGACATCCTCGACGCCTCGTTCGAGGTCGGGAAACCGCGCCACGTCCATGCCCATCTCGACCGCGGCGACCCGGGAGCGGCGCTCGAGGCCTGTGACGACCTGCTGGCACGGCACCCCGGCCAAAGCGGCGCGCTCGCGATGAAGGCCGTCGCCTTGCGGGAGGCGGGCGAGACGAACCGGGCACGCTCGCTGCTCGATTTCGATCGCCTGCTGCGGCACGAACGCTGCGCGCCGCCAGAGAGCTACGCGGACATGGGAGCCCTCAACGCGGCGCTGGCCGCCCATGTTCGGGGCCACCCGACGCTCCAGGCGGCGCCCGAGAGCTACTCCATGGAACGTGGCCGGAGCACGGGCGAGTTGCTGCCCGGCTGCGGCGCGGCGGCGGCGTTCCGCTCGCTGGTGGAAGACGCTGTGGACCGATACCGGACGGCGATGCCGCAGGAGCTGAGCCATCCCTTCCTGGCCGATATCCCGGATCGTGTCAGGATCACGGCATGGGGGGTCATCCTCGACGAAGGCGCCTATCAGGTGCCCCACATTCACCCCTCGGCCTGGCTGAGCGGCGTCTACTACGTCGAGCTCCCCCCGACCCTGGGCGCGGACGACGAGGGGACGGCGGGCTGGATCGAGTTCGGCCGCCCCTACTGGGATTTTCGAATCAGGGCGGAGCCGGAAACACGGCTGATCGAGCCCGAGGAGGGGCTGATGCTGCTCTTCCCCTCCTACATGTTTCACCGCACCCTGCCCTTCAGCGGCGCGGGCGAGCGCATCAGCATCGCCTTCGACGTGTTGCGGGGAGAGTGACGGCAGCGGGACTTGAACGACTGGAGCGACGGGATGAGCGAACAACGGAACCTACCCCAGGAGGCCGGCTACAATTTGCGGCTGCGTCACCCGGACTTCGAAGATTATTTCGCGGTGTGGGAGTCGGAGAGCGCGCGGGTCCGGGACACTCTCGACTGCATCCTCGATGTACGCTACGGCGCCGGCCCCAACATGACCGCCGACCTCTTCCCGGCCCCTGCGGAAGGCGCCCCGATCCAGGTCTTCATCCACGGCGGCTACTGGCGGTCCATGGACAAGGACATTCACTCGTTTCCCGCCGAGGGCTTCGTCGCCGCTGGCGGTGCGGCCGTCTCGCTCAACTACGCGCTGGCGCCGGCGGTGACACTCGACACGATCGTGGAACAATGCCGCACCGCCGTCGAGTGGATCGCCGACAATGCCGCGCGGATCAACGGCGACCCCGACCGCATCTTCGTCTCCGGCCACTCCGCAGGCGGGCACCTGACCGCGGCGATGCTCTGCACCGACTGGGCTGCGCGCGGGCGCCCTGCGGATCTGGTGAAGGGCGGCACGCCGATTTCGGGCATCTTCGACCTCGCGCCGCTCATGGAAACCAGCATCAACGACGATGTCCGTCTCGACGCGGAAGCGGCTGCACGCAACAGCCCCATACACAATCTCCCGGCGACAGGGGCTCCGCTCGTCGCCGTGGTCGGCGACGCCGAGACCGAAGCCTTCGTAGCTCAGAACCGGGCATTCGCCGAGGCCTGGCAGGCGCGCGGCTTCGAGGCCGCGGTCATGGAGATCGAGGGGCTGCACCACTTCAACGTGGTGATGGAAATGGGTCGCCCCGGCAGCGCCCTTACGCAGGCGGTGCTTGCCCAGATGGGGTTGTGACGGTCGAGTCTTCGGTTCCACGCCACCCTCCGCCGCCGAGCGCTTGAACGACGGGCTTGCCGAACCGATGTGAGAGCGGTAGGGCAAGCCCCGGCGGCGCGCCCGCCCGCCGAACTCCGCGAGGTGAGCCATGACCGTAAGCCGCGGCCGCGATTTCCTGGCCCTGCCCGGCCCGACCACCGTTCCCCACGAGGTGCTGCAGGCCATGCAGCGCCCGGCCGTCGACATCTACGGCGAGGAACTGACGGCCGTTACCGATACGTGCCTGGACGACCTCCGGCGTGTCTTCCGCACGGAACAGGGGCGCACCTACATCTACATCGCCAACGGCCACGGCGCCTGGGAGGCGGCGCTCTCCAACGTGCTCTCCCGCGGCGAGAAGGTGCTGGCGCTGGAGAGCGGGCGTTTCGCCGTCGGGTGGGGCGAGATGGCCGAGGCGCTTGGCGTCGAGGTGGAGGTGCTGGCGGAACGGCCCCGACGCGCGGTGTCGGCCGAAGCGCTGGAGAGGCGCCTTCGCGCCGACAAGGCGGGCGAGATCAAGGCCATCCTGGTGGTGCAGGTGGATACAGCCTCCGGCGTCGTGAACGACATCCCGGCCCTGGGCAAGGCCATCCGGGCGAGCGGCCACGATGCGCTCTTCATGGTCGATGTCATCGCGTCGCTCGGCTCGATGCCCTTCGAGATGGACGACTGGGGAATTGATGTTGCGGTGGCGGGTGCGCAGAAGGGGCTCATGATGACGCCCGGCCTGAGCTTCATCGCCGCGCGAGAGAAGGCGCTCGCCGCCCATGCCGACGCCGGGCTGCGGACGCGGTACTGGGACTGGACCGTTCGCGAGGGCGACCTCCACTACATGAAGTACTGCGGCACGCCGCCGGTGCACCTGCTGTTCGGCCTGCGCAAGTCCCTCGACATGCTCTTGGAGGAAGGGCTGGAGAACGCCTTCCGTCGCCATGCGCTCCTCGCCGGCGCTACGCAGGCGGCGGTGAAGCGCTGGTGCGAGGCGGGAACGCTCGCTTTCAACATCCCGGAGCCGGCGGAACGGTCTCCCACGGTGACCACGATCCTGTTGGACGATCCCGACCTGAGCCGTCTGCTCGACTGGTGCTGGGAGGTCTGCAACGTGAGCCTCGGCATCGGTCTCGGCGATATCGCCGGCCACGCGTTCCGCATCGCCCACATGGGCCACGTGAACGCACCGATGATGCTCGGCACGCTCGGAGCCATCGAGACCGGCCTTGCCGCGCTCGACATTCCGCACGGAAAGGGCGGCGTCTCGGCCGCCGTCGAGCACCTAGGCAGCCGCCTCAAAGCGTGAGATCGGGCGGCGCTAGGGGTCGGCGGGCGCATCCTGGGCCGGCGCCGAACCGCCGTCCGACGGATCGTTGTCGGACGGCGCATTGAGAACGATGGCAAGCACGACAAGGACGGCGCCCACGAACAGCGCGACGGCGGCGTCCCTCAGAAAGCGCCGCACGTCAGGCGCCCCCCTCCTCCGCAGACGCCGGCCCGCGGCTTGATCCGGCGGACCGCGCCGCCGCCAGAGCGGCCTCCAGTGCCGCCCGAAAATGCTCGCCCACGATTGGCCCGTGGTGACGGCGATAGTCGCGCAAGATGTCCGCCTGAACTTCGGGCGTGATGTCGCGCACGAGGTCGAGCCGGGCCTCGCATACGTCGCAGACGAGCGCCCTGTCGCCGAGCGCAGGTGTGCGCCACGCATGCGGGTTGCAACGCTCCATCGGAAAGCCTTTCCGCTCCACGTGTCTCCGTTGCCCGATCGATTGTCCGCTCAGGCGATGCCGGTGTCGGTGATGATCTGCATGATCTCCGTGCGAACGCCATCCGGTGCGACGAAGAAGACGATGCGACGGCGCCCGAACTCCGACTCGATCTCCTGCGGCTCGAGAATAAACGGAACGCCGGCGCCGCGCAGTCGAGCAACCTCGGCGTCGAAGTCGTCCACCTCGAAGACCACGTGGAGGAAGCCGAGGGGCAGCGGCTCGTGCAGCAAGTCCTCGTATGGCGCCTTGGTGAACAGCAGGAGCCGCGTGCCGCCGAGCCGGAGGACCCGGTAGTCACAGCCGAACACCCGGCCGGCGAGCCGCTCCTCGCCGTCCATGGTCTCGGTGTAGAAGGCGGCCGCAGCGTCGAGGTCCGCAACCTTGACCGCATAGTTCCAGAGTCGCATACCGCGGCCTTCTCGCCTTCAGGTTAGATCGGCGCAATCCATGCGACGGATGGCGTAGTCCTGGAATCTGGCGTTCCAGGCATCTTCGAGGGCGGAGAGATCATCGCCGGTGCGCGCCTCGACGGCGTACTCGGTGACGGTCTTCGTATTCGCCGTGGTCACGACCGCGTATCCCAGCCGCTCCAACTCGGCCATGCGGCGAGTCATGTTGCCCTTGCTGCGGTAGACGCCGAGCGAGATCCCGTTGGCCTGCGCGCCCTCGGCGATGATCCAGATGTCGTCCACGCCCTTGTGACGCAGCTCGCTCGCCACTGCCCTCGCCGCCGCGCGGCTTGAGGCCGGCGGCAGGTACACCTGGTAGTTCCTGATGACCTGTTGCTCTTCGTGACGGATCCCGACGGCTTCCGCACCGGCCGCGCGCATCCACTCCGCCGCGTCGCCGGCGGCCGCGCGCTCCTTGAACCAGCCCGCGCGGACACAGAACGTGCCTGGCGCCTGCTCAGGCGCCGCCTCCGGTTCCGCAGGGCCTTGGGATTCCCCCGGTTCCCGGACGTCGGCGGCGATATCCGGTTCCACGTCCACTGGCGCCGCAGCCGCCGGAGGATCGTCCGTCGTCTGTGCGGGCTCGGAACCTTCGGTGGCTTGTCCGCTCCCCTCCAGCGCCGCGAGATCCTGGTCGCGAAGCGCGTGGGCGTGCTGGTACGCCCGCTCCGCCAGTTTCATGTAGACGTCGCCGAGATTGGCATACACGACAGCATCGGACCGCAACTCCAGCGCGGCGACGAGGGCTTCGCGCGCATCGTCCAGCCGTCCCATCCTGGCGTAGAGCACGGCAAGATTGTTGTGCGCCTCGAACATGCCGGGATGATCGGCTCTAAGGCCCTCGAAGATGGCGACCGCCTCGGCAAGGTTCCCCTGGCGCGCCTGCAAGACGCCGTGAATGAGCCGCACATCGGGCGAATCGGGCTCCTGCTGGAGCATCGGTTCGAGGACCTCGCGCGCTTCCGGGTAACGCTCCTGCTCCACCAGCGAAAGCGCGTCCGAGATCGGGTCACTGGCGAGAGCACCGGAGCACGTCGCCACTGCGGCCAGCACTCCGGAGGCGAGCGCCGCCCGCCTGAGCCAAGCCGCCGAGCGCACTTTTTGCTGCGTAAATGCCGTGCTATCCACGACGTCGTATTTCTCGATTTCCGTGCTCGTTCACCATAGGTGGCAAGCGCAGCGCAGTCCATTGCACAGACCACCCCGTGCCGCTGAGCGACTCATGACCGAACAGATTCTGATCCTCGATTTCGGCTCGCAGGTGACGCAGCTGATTGCGCGCCGCGTGCGCGAGGCCGGGGTCTACTGCGAGATCAGGCCCTACTCGACGACGGCAAGCGAGATCGAACGCCTGGCGCCGCGGGGCGTCATCCTTTCGGGCGGGCCGGCATCGCTCACCGAGGCCGGGGCGCCGCGCCCCGACGAGGGCATCTACGCGCTCGGCATCCCGCTGCTCGGCATCTGCTACGGCCAGCAGGCGATGTGCGCGGCGCTGGGCGGCACGGTCGAGTCGACCGCCCAACGCGAGTTCGGGCGGGCACACCTGGACGTCGTCGAGCCCTGCGCGCTCTTCGACGGGGTCTGGCAGGTGGGCGCGCGCGAGCAGGTGTGGATGAGCCACGGCGACGCGGTCGCGGCGCTGCCGGATGGCTTTCGCGTGGTCGCGCGCACGGACTCGGCGCCCTTCGCGGCCATCGCCGACGACCGGCGGCATTTCTACGGCATCCAGTTTCACCCCGAGGTGGTGCACACCCCCCACGGCGCAGCGCTCCTCGAGAACTTCGCGCGCCACGTCGCCGGCTGCGACGGCACCTGGTCGATGGCCTCGTTCCGCGCCAGCGCCATCGAGGCCATTCGAGCGCAGGTCGGCGACGGACGGGTGATTTGCGGCCTGTCGGGCGGCGTCGATTCGTCGGTAGTGGCGGTCCTGCTGCACGAGGCGATCGGAGAACAGCTCACCTGCGTGTTCGTCGACACCGGCCTCATGCGCCAGGGCGAGGCCGAGGAAGTCACGAGCCTCTTTCGCGGGCACTACAACATCCCGCTGGTCCATGAGGACGCGCGGGACGCGTTCCTCGAAGGGCTCGCTGGCGTCAGCGAGCCCGAGGAGAAGCGCAAGATCATCGGCGCCACGTTCATCGACGTGTTCGAGCGGGCGGCACGAAGCACCGGCGATGCCGACTTCCTGGCCCAGGGAACGCTCTACCCGGACGTGATCGAATCCGTCTCCGTCAGCGGCCCGAGCGCGGTCATCAAGTCCCACCACAATGTCGGTGGACTACCGGAGCGGATGAACCTCGAGTTGGTCGAGCCGCTTCGCATGCTGTTCAAGGACGAGGTGCGCGCCCTCGGCCGCGCGCTCGGGATGCCGGCGGCTCTCACCGGGCGTCACCCCTTCCCCGGCCCCGGCCTCGCGATCCGCATTCCGGGCGAGGTGACGGCGGAGAGGGTCGCGATCCTGCAGCAGGCCGACGCGATCCTGATCGAGGAGATCCGGAGCGCCGGCCTCTACGACGCCATCTGGCAGGCCTTTGCGGTCCTGCTGCCGGTGCAGACCGTGGGTGTGATGGGCGATGCGCGCACCTACGAGCACGTCTGTGCGCTCCGCGCCGTCACGTCGACCGACGGCATGACGGCCGACTTCTACCATTTCGACATGGGGTTCCTCGGCGGCGTGGCGAACCGGATCGTCAACGAGGTAAAGGGCATCAACCGTGTGGTCTACGACGTGACCTCGAAACCGCCGGGAACGATCGAATGGGAATGAGCAGCCGGTTGCGCCGGGGGCAGAAGTGGGCGCTCGTGGCCCTGGTCGCCGCGACGTTCGCGCTCGGAGTGCGGTCTGCCGCCGCCGATTGGGAGACGGGCCAGGCCGCCTTCGAGCGGGGCGACATCGCCGCTGCGATCGAGGCGTGGATGCCGCTTGCGGAGGCAGGCGACGCACGGGCGCAGGCGGCGATCGGCAGCCTCTACATCCACGGCAACGGCGTCGCGGTGGACTATGCGGAGGCCCTGCGCTGGACCCGCCGTGCGGCCGAACAGGGCGACGTCACCGGGCAGTTCAACATGGGCGCCATCTTCGCCGGCGGCCTCGGCGTCGAGCGCGACTACGCGGCGGCAGCGGAATGGTTCGGCCGCGCGGCCGAGCAGGACGACGCGGCGAGCCGCTTCAATCTCGGCGTGCTCTACGCGCGCGGTCTCGGCGTGCCGAGGGACGACGAGGAGGCGATTTTTTTCCTCAGCACGGCGACGATCATCGCCAGCGACCCGGAAGCCAACCTGCAGGAGATCGGTGCCGCCGCCGAGAACTATGCCTACGTCGTGATGATGACGATGGAAGAGCCGGAGCTCACGCGGGCGCTCGAGCGCACCCGCGCCTGGGAGAAGGATTTTCTTGGCCGCTATCTCTCGCGGCGCCTGCAACCGCGTGAGCCCAAGGGCAACCTGGACCGCCTGCCCTTCGAGTAAGCCGCGTGCCGCCGCTGCGTTATCCGGCGACGCGCTCCGGCCGCTGCGATTCCGGGAGGTCGAGCAGCGCGCGGATGTGGCCAGCGAGTCGCTGCGCCCAGGTCTCGACGGCCGTGGCCGAGCGAATCTCGCTGTTGCGGATCTCGATGAGGAGCGACGGCAGCCCGCGCCCTTCGGCGTGCGCAGGCACGGTGTAGTCGGTGAGCACGCCGAAGTCGTAGGGCTCGTTGGCGCCGACCAGAAGGCCGTCCGCGCGCAGGCGCTCGATCAGGGGGTCCGCCAGGCGCCGGTCCTTGTCCCAGCAGATGCCGATCTCCCACGGTCGCGGGTCGCCGCCGACTAGCTGCGGGGTGAAGCTGTGGACTGCCACCAATACGGGCAGCAAGCCGGAGGCGGTCATCCGGTCGAGGGCCGCGGCGATCGCATCGTGGTAGGGGGTGAAGATTTCCGCAATCCGCGCATCCGCCTCCGCTTGGTCGAGGTCCGCGTTGCCGGGCACCGGCACGGTATCGCTCACCGCCGGAATCCGGTCGGGCGCCGCCGCTGGCCGGTTGCAGTCGACCACCAGGCGCGAATAGCCCGCGAGAACCGCCGGCGCATCGAGGAGCGACGCGAGCCGCCGGGCCACGGCCCCTGCGCCGAGGTCCCAGCCGATGTGCTCGGTCCGCTCGACCTCGCTGACGCCCAGAGTGCCGAGCGCGGCCGGTATGCGGCAGCTTGCGTGGTCGCAGACGACGAGCGCCCGCGACGTCCCCCGCACGTTGAGCGTCTCGAAGGGCGGCGGGTCGCCAGGCCCGAGCAGCGGCACGGTCATCGACGCACCTATATCCTGTAGATGCGCCGGGCGTTCTCGACACCGACGAGAGACGCGATCCGCCCGGCTTCAGTCACCGTGCATTCGTCGTCCTCGACCCAGCGATCGAGAGCACGGGAGAGAGACGTGCGGAAACGCTTTGCGCCGAGGAAGTAAAGCTCGGCGAGGCCGAATGCGTCGGTGCTGAAGAGCTGCTTCGTGAAGGGCACGAGCTCGAGCGCCTCGTCCATGATCCGCTGGTAGCTCGGCCCCACCCAGTTCAGCGCGAAGCCCACGTCGAAATAGACCTGCGGGAAGTTCTCCGCCATCAGGCCCGCTTCGCGGTGGAACGGGTAGCAATGGAGAAGCGTGACGGGAAAGCCCCACGGCTCGACCGCCTTGACCCAGGGCGTGAGATGGCTCGGGTCCACCCGGTGCAGCTCGATGTCGGGATCGCCGATGCCGATGTGGAACTGGATCGGAAAGCCGCGCTCGCGCGCGATGTCCGCGCCGGCCCAGATCAGGTGGCGTTCGAGCGTCTCGTCGGTGAGGCGCGCGTTGCCGGTCTGCTCGACCTCGGCGAGCCAGCGCCCGGCCGCGGTCTCCACCTCGCCCGGTGTCGGCTTCCCGTAGTCGATGCGGAGAGTCGCGCGATACGCCAGGATCGACTTGAGGCCGACGACGTTCTCGTCGTCAGCGGCGTCGCGGACAGCCGCCTCGAACGCCTGCGCGTAGCCCGCTGCAGAGACGCCGCCCTGCGCCACGCGCTCGGCGACCGACTCCATGCGCACGATCTCCCGCGCCGGCGCGCCGGCGATCGCGCCGACCTCGGACACGCTGCACAACTCCTCCGGCCGGTTGCCGCTGTCGACGATGTAAGTGCCGATCCCCGACTGGGCGAGAAAGCGACGGTTCACCTCGGCCGCACCGAGCGCGCGGCGGCGCTCGGCATACGCCGCGGGCGGGCAGAACGGCGGCAGGTCGAGAACCGGCGCGCACCAGCGGCGTACGCTGAGAGCGACCGGCTTGTCCCAGTGGCTCGTGCCGGGAGGCGCCGGCGCGAAGGCCTCGCTCAGCGACGCTGCGAGCCGGTCGTCGTCCAGGTCTGCGGGAAACAGACCGTGGCAGTGATGGTCGACCAGCGGCAACGCCTCGGCAATGTCGGCAATGGGCATGGAGACAACTCCGAATCGCTGCGTCCCAACAGTCTCTCGTTCACTCTAAGGCTGGGCAGGCGGCGAGTCATCGGCACCGCCCGGGACGGTACTGCCCGGCACGCGGGCCGAAGCCGATGCCGCGCGGTGTCATGCGGCTCCGTGCTATCGTCCGCCCGCAACCGGCGGGAGGAGAGCATGGCGATTACGTTGCAGGGGAAGGCCGCGATCGTAACCGGCGCAGGCCGCGGCATCGGCAAGGGCATTGCGGCGGTGTTCGCGAAGGAAGGCGCCAGGGTGCTCGTGGTGAACCGGAGCGCCGAAGCGGGCCAGGCGACGACGGAGGAGATCGTGGCTTCCGGCGGCGAGGCGTCGTTCCTCCAGGCTGACGTCAAGAGCCGCGCCGACATGGAGCGGATGGCGGCGACCTGCATCGAGCGCTACGGCGCCATCGACATTCTCTGTGCCAACGCCGGCGTCTTTCCCACCTCCCACATCGCCGACATGTCCGACGAGACCTGGGATGACGTGCTCGACACCAACCTCAAGGGCGTCTTCAACGGAATGCGCGCGTGCATCCCGCAGATGAAAGCGCAAGGCCGCGGCCGCATCGTCGTCATCTCCTCGATCACCGGCCCCAACGTGGGCTGGCCGGGCCTCTCGCACTACATGGCGTCGAAGGGCGGCGTGAACGCGCTCGTGCGGGGCGCAGCCCTGGAGCTTGCCAAGCACGGCGTCACGGTGAACGCGATCTCCCCCGGCACCATCATGACGCAGGGTCTGATCGACCTCGGCGGGGACCAGATCGACGAGATCGCCGCGATCATCCCGGCCGGCTACATCGGGGAGACCGACGACATTGCCTACGCCGCGGTCTACCTCGCCAGCGATCAGGCGCGCTACATCACCGGCCAGGCGCTGGTGCTCGACGGCGGGCAGATCCTGCCGGAAAGCCCGGCCGCGCTCGCCGACGCCTGAGGCCGCTTGTGGACGCAGCAGCCCTCCCCGATTGACAAACGCCCCGGCCCCGCTATCGATGGAACAAGGAGCGCCCGTAGCTCAGCCGGATAGAGCACTTGATTCCTAATCAAGGGGTCGCAGGTTCGAGTCCTGCCGGGCGCGCCAACCAGATCAATGGGTTGTCCTGGCGGCGGAGCGCGTTCGCGTGACGGGCCAGAGGTTGACGCACGTCGATCAATCCGAGCCTTCCCGAAATCCGGCCTCGGTGTGAGCGGTTCAGGTAGCCGCGGCCAGCGTCATGCCTATGCCCGTTGCACAGGACCGTCTCTTGTTTCCGCCGGCACCGTATTCCGGTAGGGTGCCAAGCAGACTGACATAATTTGGTCGCGAACCGCGCCCGTCACCTGTCTTCCGCGCTAAGGGGGACGCGCGCGGCGCAAACCGAAACAGAGGAGGTCGCAAACCATGCGCAAATTCGCTCTCGCATTCCTGGCCGCCACCGTGGCCCTGGCAGGGGCCGCCAGCGCCCAGGAGGACATGCCGTTCGCGCTTGACTGGAAGTTCGAAGGTCCCTCGGCGCCGTATTTTGCGGCTATCGACAACGGACACTTCGAGGCCGCGGGCCTCAACGTCGAGATTTCTGCAGGCCAAGGTTCTCTGGATGCCATTCCCAAGGTGGCAACCGGCGCCTTTCCGGTCGGCTTCGCCGACATCAATTCCCTGGTCAAGTTCCTGGACCAGAATCCGGGCGCGCCGGTCACCGCGGTCATGATGGTCTACGACAAGCCGCCCTTCGCCGTCGTCGGCCGCAAGAGCCTCGGCATCATGGTGCCGAAGGACCTCGAAGGGCGGGTGCTCGGCGCGCCGCCGCCCGATGGCGCCTGGGCCCAGTTCCCGGCCTTCGCCACGGCCAATAACCTCGATGTCGACAAGATCACCGTCGAGCCCGTCGGTTTCCCCACCCGCGAGCCGATGCTGGCGGAAGGCAATGTCGATGCCGTGACCGGCTATTCCTTCTCGTCCTTCCTGAACCTCGTCCGCCTCGGCGTGCCGGAGGACGACATTTCGACCATCCTGATGGCTGACTACGGGCTTGCGCTCTACGGCAACGCGATCATCGTGAACACCGACTATGCGGCGGCCAACGCCGACAAGGTCACGGGGTTCATCGCCGCCGTGGCCAAGGGCTGGAAGGACGCCATCGCCGATCCGGCGAAGGCCGTCGAGTCGCTGGTGAAGCGGAATCCCGCCGCCGATGCGGCGCTCGAGACGCGCCGGCTCCAGCTCTCCATCGACGCCAACGTGCTCACGGACTACACGAGTGCCAACGGAATCGGCGGCATCGATGCGGCGCGCATGGAGAAGGCGCTCATGCAGATCGCGGAGACCTACGAGTTCCAGAATGAGCCGGACGCTTCGCTGTATTTCACGGATGCCTATCTGCCGGCGGCCGAAATGAGGATGCTTCAATAGCCTGACCACGGCAGGGTTTGCTGCATGCGCCGGCCGGGGAAGCCGTCTCGTTGCGAATGATCTCTCCGGCCGGCGGCCAAACGCAGGGTGTCCAACCGTCAGCAGGCGGCTCCGCATGGATGCCCTGATCGACATCAGGGACGTCAAGCTTACCTACGAGACGAAGGGCGGACGGCTGCCCGTCCTCGATGGCGTCGACATGCGGGTTCCCGAGGGTGGCTTCGTTGCCGTGGTCGGCCCGTCCGGCTGCGGCAAGTCGACGCTGACGCGCCTGATCGCCGGCTTGCTGGCGCCGGATGCAGGCGAGGTCTGGCTGCACGGGGAGCGGGTCACGGGCCCGAAATCCTCGGTCGGAATGGCGTTCCAGAACCCGGTCCTGCTCGAATGGCGGTCCGTGCTGCGGAACGTGACGCTGCCGCTCGAACTCGTGGCCCCGCGCATGCCGAAGCGCGAGAAAGAGGAACGCGCACGGCAGCTTCTGGCGCTTGTCGGCCTCGAGGGATTCGAGGACAAGCGGCCGAGCGAGCTGTCGGGCGGCATGCGGCAGCGCGCCTCACTGTGCCGCTCGCTCGTGCACAAGCCGGACGTGCTGATCCTCGACGAGCCCTTCGGCGCGCTGGATGCGTTCACGCGCGAAGACCTCTGGCAGACAATGCAGAAGGTGAAGTCGGAGGAGCCGTTCACCGGCGTCATGATCACGCACGACCTTCGGGAATCGATCTTTCTGGCGGATGAGGTGATCGTGCTTTCCGGCCGTCCGGCGGTCACGCAGTACACGATGGTGGTCCCGTGGGAGGGCGAACGGGATCTCGACCGCCTCTACGGCCCCGAGGCGACGGACATGCTGGGGGAGCTTCGGCGCCAGATACAGATCGCGCAGGGCAGGACCTCGCGGGAGGGCGACGCATGAACTGGCGCGTCTTTGCGCCGCTTATCGCGCTCGTCGTGTTCTGCCTGCTCTGGGAAGCGCTGGTGTGGGTGAACGACTGGCCCAACTACAAGATGGCCTCGCCCTCGGATCTCGGACCTGCCTTCTGGAAGTTCCGCTGGCTGTTCCTGGAGTACGGATGGGACACGCTCTGGCGAACCGTGGCGGGGCTCCTGGTGTCCGTCGCCGCCGGCGTGCTCATCGGCATGATCATGGGGCTGAACCGGACCATGCGGGATGCGCTCTACCCGCTGCTCGTCGGCTTCAACGCCATACCCAAGGCGACCGTCGTCCCCATCATCGCGCTGTTGTTCGTCGGCCGGCACGACATGAACACGATCCTGATCGCGTTCCTCATTTCCTTCTTCCCGATCGCCGTTTCCGTCTCGATCGGACTGTCTACGCTGGAGCCGGAGTACCGCGACATCCTCGCCTCGCTCGGCGCGTCCCGCCTCACGATCTTCTGGAAGATCGCGCTTCCCAAGACGCTGCCGGAGTTCTTCGGGTCTCTCAAGGTTGCGGTGACGCTTGCCTTCATCGGCACGAACCTGATGGAGATCGTGGAGCCGCACGGCCGCGGCCTTGGCCATCTGTTCGACAGCGGCAAGATCAGCGCGGACTATCCCCTGATGTTCGCCGTGCTCATTGCGCTCGCGGCCCTTGGCATCCTGCTCTACTACGTCGTCGTGATGCTGGAGCGCATCTTCGCAGGCTGGGCCGAGCGCTCGCCCACGTGATCCGCTTCGGCCTTCGCCGAAGTCACGCTGAACGCCGTTGCCGACCAGACGAGAAATGGTCGGAGCGGGCGGATTCGAACCGCCGACCCCTTGACCCCCAGTCAAGTGCGCTACCAGACTGCGCCACGCTCCGACCGGCCCAGGCTGCGACAGCGTACCGCCGCCGCCGGGCCGCGCGCACTATAGAGCGTTTCCGTTTTGCACGGAAACGCTCTGCGCATTTGTCGCTCGCGGCAGCCGGCCGTCCTGCGATTCCGCGTGACTGCGATTCCGCGCGCCTGCCGGCGCGACTGCCGGACAAGAAGATGCCTTGACGCGCGCCCTTCCGTAGTCTCTAGTTCGAGTACGTGGCGATTTGAGCGACCGGCTTGCGGCCACGCTAAACAAGCGCGCTAAAAGGTCGAAGGGAGGGAACCCCGGCCGGCGCGGCCGGGGTTTTTGCGTATGGGACGAAAGGAACGCGAGCGGGCGTGGGCACCCGCGACCCAATTGGTGCGGGGCGGAACCGAGCGCTCGCACCACGGAGAGACCAACGAGGCGCTCTACCTGACCTCGGGCTTCGTCTACGACACGGCGGCGCAGGGCAACGCGCGCACGGCGGACGAGGAGGACGGCTACGTCTACGGCCGCTTCGGCAACCCGACCGTCACCATGTTCGAGGACCGTCTCGCCCTGATCGAGGGCGCGGACGCCTGCCAGGCGACGGCGACCGGCATGGCGGCGGTCTTCGCATCGCTCATGTGCCAGCTGCGCGCCGGCGACCACGTGGTCGCATCCCGGGTCATGTTCGGCGCGTGCTACGTGGTGATCGACCAGTTGCTGCCGCGCTACGGCATCGAGACCGATCTCGTGGACGGCACCGACTTGCGCGCATGGGAGCGCGCGCTGAGGCCGGAGACCCGCTGCGTCTTTCTCGAGAGCCCCGGCAACCCGACCATGGCGATCGTGGACATCGCAGCGGTCTCAGAGCTGGCGCATCGCGTCGGCGCGCGCGTCGTCGTGGACAACGTGCTCGGCATGCCCATGGTCCAGCGCCCCCTCGCCCTCGGCGCCGACATCGTCGTCTATTCGACGACCAAGCATATCGACGGCCAGGGCCGCGCCCTAGGCGGCGCCATCCTGGGTGACGACGAATTCTTCGCCAGCGACCTCGTGCCCTTCATGCGCACCACGGGCCCGGTCATGAGCCCCTTCAACGCCTGGGTCATGCTCAAGGGGCTCGAGACGCTGGAGCTTCGCACCGCGCGCATGTGCGAGACCGCGGCGCAACTGGCGGCGTTCCTTGAGAGCCACCCAGCCGTCGCGGCCGTTCACTATCCGGGCCTGCCGAGCCACCCTCAGCACGCCCTCGCGGCGAAGCAGATGAGCCGGGGCGGCAGCGTCATCGCGTTCGACCTTGCCGGCGGGTGGGACGCCGCCTTCCGCTTTCTCGATTCGCTTGAACTGATCGACATTTCGAACAACCTGGGCGACGCCAAGAGCCTCGCCACCCACCCTGCCAGCACCACGCATCAGAAGATCGGCGCCGCAGCCCGCGCCGAACTCGAGATCGGCGATGGCCTCGTCCGCCTCTCGGTCGGGCTCGAAGCGGAGACCGATCTGCAGTCCGATCTGGAGCAGGCCCTGCGGGCAGCAGCCGGCTCCTGAGCGAACCCGCCCGCATCGCCAAGCCGCATCGTTGCGCGCAGCGATCTCTTGTGGCGTGGCGAGCGGCGCGGGGTTAGGCTTCCCCGCGTCACGATAGCGAGTCCGACCGGCGCCCATGAGCTTGCTCGAAGTCCGCGAACTGTCACGGCATTTCGGCGGTCTCGCCGCGGTGAATAACCTCTCGTTCACCGTCGACGAGGGGCAGATTCACGGGTTGATCGGCCCGAACGGCGCCGGCAAGACCACGACCTTCAACGTCATCAGCGGCTACTACAAGCCGACCGCCGGCGACATCGTGTTCGGCGGCCGCAAGATTTCGGGCTTGCGCCCGAGCCGGATCGCGGCGCGGGGCGTGGTTCGCACGTTTCAGGCCACCACGCTCTTCCAGGAGCTCACCGTTCTGGAGAACGTCCTGATCGGCTGCCACATGCAGTCCCACGTCGGGCCGTTCAGCGCGCTGCTCGGCACCAGCCGGGGCGCCGAACGAGAATCGGAAGCGCGCGCAAAGGAAATACTCGCGTTCATGGGCCTGGGCGATCGCCAGGACGACGAGACGGTCAACCTGCCGCACGGCCACCAGCGGGCGCTCGGCATTGCGGTGGCGCTCGCCGCCGAGCCCAAGCTGATCCTGCTCGACGAGCCCTTTACCGGCATGAACCCTGAAGAGACGCGGCAGATGATGGTGCTGGTGGAGCGCGTGCGCGGCCAGGGCGTCACCATCCTGCTGGTCGAGCACGACATGCAGGCGGTCATGGGACTGTGCGACCAGATCACGGTGCTGAGCTTCGGCGAACTGCTGGCGGAAGGCACGCCCGAGGAAATCCGCGCCGACCCAGCCGTGATCGAAGCCTACCTGGGGACGGCCTGAATGCTCTTCCAGATCAAGTCGCTGACCGTCCACTACAACAAGGTGACGGCGCTGCGCGCGGTCTCGATGGAGGTCGGCGAGGGCGACATCGTGACCCTGATCGGCGCAAACGGCGCCGGCAAGAGCACGACGCTGCGTACCGTCTCGGGCCTGGTGCGCGCGAGCAAGGGCGAGATCTGGTTCGACGGTGCGCGCATCGACTCGCTGCCGCCTGACGAAGTGGTGAAGCGCGGCATCGCGCACGTGCCCGAGGGCCGGCATGTCTTTCCCGAGCTCACGGTCTTCGAGAACCTGAACACGGGCGCGTTCCTCAGGCGCGACAAGGACGGGATCAAGCAGGACCTGGAAGCCGTCTATGAGCGCTTCCCCCGGCTCAAGGAGCGGCGCACCCAGTACGGCAAGACGCTCTCCGGCGGCGAGCAGCAGATGCTGGCGATCGGCCGGGCGCTGATGGCGCGGCCGAAGCTGCTGCTGCTCGACGAGCCTTCCCTGGGCCTCTCCCCCGTGATGGTGCAGGAGATCGCCAGGATCGTCGTCGACATCAACGCGCGGGGCGTGCCCGTCGTGCTGGTCGAGCAGAACGCGGAGCTCGCGCTCAAGCTCGCGCGCTATGCCTACGTGCTGGAAACCGGCCGCGTCGCGCTGGAAGGCGAGGCCGAGCGGATTCGCGACGACCAGCACGTCCGCAAGGTGTACCTCGGCGGTTAGCGGTCAGGCCTCATGAAGGCCGGGTGAGGCTGTGGAGACCCGCGAGCTCTTCTGGGAGATCACCTCCCTCGGTCACACGCTCTTCTTCGTCGTCGCAGGGGCGGCGATGGCGGTGGCCGCAGCCGGCGTCGCCTGGCACGTCTGGCGCTACGCGCGGGCGCGGCGCAGCCCGGTCCCGGTGCATCCCTGGCGCGGCTTCTGGCGCATGGTGTTCGACGTCTTCTCGCAGCGGACCGTGCACCGGCGCGACCGCGCCGCAGGCCACGCGCACACGCCGATCATGTACGGCTTTCTCCTGCTGCTCGCCGCGACCAGCATCATCACGGTCGAGTACGACATTTCGGAGCCTTTCTTCGGCTTCACCTTCTGGCACGGCACCTTCTATCTCGTCTTCAGCCTGATCGCCGATCTTGCCGGCCTCGGGCTGATCGTGGGCTGCGTCTACATGATGTGGCGGCGCTGGCAGGTCCGGCCCGCCAAGCTGGACTACAAGCGGGAGTACCGCGGCGAGACCGAGGAGCGGCCCCGCGCCCGCGCCTGGCTCCGCGACGACGCGCTGTTCCTCTGGGCGCTGCTGCTGATCGGTGTCACCGGCTTCCTGCAGGAGGGCGTGCGGCTCGCCATGGATCAGCCGGCCTGGGGGGCGTGGTCGCCGGTCGGCTGGGTGCTCGCCGAGATTTTCCTGGGCCTCGGCATGGACGAAGCGGGCGCCGCCGCCGTGCGCCGGGCCAACTGGTGGATCCACGGCATCGCGGCGCTGGCGTTCATCGCGGCGATCCCCTGGACCAAGGCGAAGCATATCATCGCCGTGCTCGGCTCGCTTTCCACGCGCGACGCCCTGGCCCTCCGCCGCCTGCCCAAGCCGGCCCTCGCCGGCGGCGCGGAGGACGCCGAGCCCGACGTGGGGTTCGGCAGCATCGGGCAGTTCTCGTGGAAGGACCTGCTCAACCTCGACGCCTGCACCAAGTGCGGCCGCTGCCACGAGGCCTGCCCGGCAACCGCGAGCGGTGCGCCGCTCAGCCCGCGCGACCTGATCCTCGACCTGCGCTCCCACGCCGCGCGGAGCGCCTTCAGGCCGGGGGCGAACGGCGCATCGCTGATCGGCGACGTGATCGAGGCGGAGACGCTCTGGTCCTGCCGCTCCTGCGGCGCCTGCATGGAAATCTGCCCGGTCGGCATCGAGCATCCGCCGATGATCGTGCAGATGCGGCGCCAGCTCGTCGAGGACGGCGACATGGAGCAGCAGCTCCGCGACACCCTCGACATGATCGCCAATCGCGGCAACAGCTTTGGCGAAAGCCCGCGCAGCCGCGGCGGGTGGACCGCGGCGCTTGAGTTCCCGGTCAAGGACGTCCGCGCGGAGGCGGCGGAAAACCTCTGGTTCGTGGGCGACTACGCATCCTACGATCCCCGCAACCAGGATGTTTCGCGCACGGTCGCGCGTCTCTTCCGCACGGCCGGCCTCGACTTCGGCCTGCTCTACGAGAGCGAGCGGACCGCCGGCAACGACGTGCGCCGGGTCGGCGAGGAAGGCCTCTTCGAATCGCTGGCGGAACACAACCTGGAAGCGATGGCGGCCGCGGAGCAATTCGACGCGATCGTCACCACGGACCCCCACAGCTACAACACCATCCGCAACGAGTATCCCGACTTCGGCGAGACCGCGCCGATCCGCCACTACACGAGCGTCCTCGCGGAATTGCTGGAGAGCGGGCGGCTTACCGTCGTGAAGCCCCTCGGGCTACGGGTGACGCTCCACGACCCCTGCCATCTCGGCAGGTTCAACGGCCATTACGACGAGCCCCGCCGGGTGCTGGAGTTGATCGGCTGCGAGCTGGTGGACATGCCGCGCTGCCGCGACAACTCGTTCTGCTGCGGCGCCGGCGGCGGGCGCATCTGGATGCCCGATCCGGTGGGCAAGGAGCGGCCCGCCGAGAACAGGATGCACGAGGCGGCGTCTCTCGGTAATCTCGACACCTTCGTCGTTTGCTGCCCCAAGGACATGACCATGTTCGAGGACGCCCGCAAGACCAGCGGCCACGAGGACGACTTCGTCGTCCAGGACCTGGCGGAGCTGGTGGCCGAGGCGATCGACCTGAAGAGCATCGACCTCAAGGAGGTGCCGGCGCTCGTCGATCGCATCACCGAGGCCGCGGCGGTGCGCATTGCCGATGCCGTGGCGGACCGGCTGGCCGACCGGCTCGCCGATGCCGTGACCGAGCGCGTGGTGAGCGAACTTGTCGAGCGGGCGCCCACGCTCGCCGCTGCCGCTTCGCAACGGCCGGCGCCTGCGGTGGACGCTGCGGAGCCGGCCGTCGAGCAGGCGGAAGCAGCGCCCGCCGCCGGTCCCTGGCGCGCGGCGCCGGTGAGCGCGGCGACCCTGCCTCCTTACGAAGTGCCGGAGAAGGACGGGCCGAGGGTGCTCGTCGCGGTCAAGCGGGTGGGCGAGCTGAACCCCGAGTTCGCCATCGACGAGGACGCGAACACGATCGCGGACGAGCATTTCGAGCACGAGCTGAACGAGTGGGACGAGGCGGCGCTGGAGGAAGCGCTGCTGCTGACGGAAGGGCTCGGCGCTGGCGAGGTCGTCGCCGTCACCGTCGGCCCCGAGGAT
Source organism: Alphaproteobacteria bacterium (assembly GCA_965221125.1). Lineage (GTDB taxonomy): Bacteria > Pseudomonadota > Alphaproteobacteria > UBA828 > UBA828 > WTGU01. The sequence continues at coordinate 726,908 of CBDCRW010000007.1, read as the reverse complement.
GCCGAGGACACTCTCCGTCGCGCGCTCGCCAAGGGTGCTCACCGGGGAGTCCGGGTGTGGGACGAGAGCCTGCGCGACGCCGACCCGGTGACCATCGCCCGCGTGCTCGCGGGGGTCGCTGCGCAGGAGTCGCCGGATATGGTGCTGACCGGCGCGCAGTCCGCCGATCTGGGCCACGGCGCCACGGGCTCGGCGCTGGCGCGCATTCTCGGCCTGCCGCATGCGGCCGTCGTTCTCGGAATCGAGTGGGACGGCGGGGACGCGATGACCGTCACCCGCGAGCTCGAAGGCGGCATGCGCCAGCAGCTTTCGTTGCCGGCGCCGGCGCTGCTCACGGTGCAGACCGGCGGCAGCACGCCGCGCTACGCCACCATGCGCATGATCAAGCAGGCCAGAAAGAAGCCCATCGCCGTGGTGGACGGCGCCGGCGTGGGCCTCGATCAGGCGGGGGCCGTGGTGCGCCAGCTGTACGAGCCGCCCAAAACCGGGCGCGCGGCGATGATCGAGGGCGACGCGGCGGCGGTCGCCACGGCCATCGCCGGGATCATTCGAGACAAGCGGGGAGAGACGTGATGGCCGGCATCCTCGTCGTCGCCGAGCATTTCGACGGCACCATGCGCGACGTGACGCTGGAGATGATCGGCGCTGCCGCTGCGGTCAAGAAGGGCATCGGCGGGCCGTTGACCGTCCTCGTCATCGGGCGAGAGGCGGACGCGCTCGCCGACGCCGCCAATCGCGCGGGCGTGGACCAGATCGTGACGGTGGCACAGCCCGATTCGCATTTCGATCCCGCCTTGTACGAGGAGGCAGTCTGCACGCTCGCCGAGGACAGGCAGGTGCGGATAGTGCTGATCGGCCATACCGCGGCCGGCATGGCCTTCGGTCCGGCGGTTGCCGCGCGCCTCGGCTCAGGCTTCGCGTCCGACGTGTTCGGGCTTTCGGCGGAGGGTGGCGAGCCGGTGGCGACCCGGAGCGGCTACGGCGGCAAGGTCTCCATGGACCTGGCCTTCCCGGAAAAACCCGTGATCGTGCTGACGCTGCGGGGCGCGACGTTCAAGGCCCCGGAAGAGGCAGGTATCGCGAGCGTCGAGCCGTTCGCGGTCGAATTCGAGGCCGTGGCTGGCGCCGGCCGCCATATCGACTATCTGCCGGCCCCGCCGGCCGACGTGGACATCGGCAAGGCGGAGTTCATCCTCTCGGTCGGCCGCGCCCTCGGCGAGGACAAGAATCTGCCCCAGTTCGCCGCGCTGGCGGAGCGGCTCGGCGCCACGCTCGGCTGCTCGCGCCCAGTGGCGGATTCGGGCTGGCTGCCCAAGGCCCACCAGGTCGGCCAGTCGGGCACCATTGCGGGCAACTGCTCGCTCTACCTGGCGCTCGGCATCTCGGGCGCGGTTCAGCACCTGGCCGGGATGAAGCACGTGGACACGATCATCGCGGTGAACACCGACCCGGAGGCGCCGATCTTCAACGTCGCCCACCACGGCGCCTGCGTGGATATCTTCGAGCTCGCCGAGGCCCTTGAGCGCGAGTTCAACTGAGGCGCTGCCCCGTCCCTGCCCTCACTGAAGCGGTGTCGATCGCTCCAGAACGCGGATGCGGCTGAGAAGCTGATCCCGGTCCACGTAGCAGCCCTGCAGATGCCGCCGGCCGGTCGAGGGATCGAACGCGGCGCGGCCGTGCAGGACCCGGCGGTTGTCGAAAATCAACAGCTCGCCCGGACTGAGGCGATAGCGGCACTCCAGCGCCGGATCGCGGATCACCGTTGCGAAGGCGCGGAGCGCGCGGCAGATCGGACCGATGCGCTCCGCCGGCGCATTGATCGCGTCCATCACAGCGAAATTGAAGCGCACCTCGGTGACCGTGCCGGCCTCGTCCAGCGCGATGGTCGGGGCGCGGAAGCGAATGTCCGACTCGTCGTCCTGGAAGCGGAAGTCGATGGGAGAACGCGTCAGCAGCCGGTAGGCGGCAGGCGCCCGCCGGCGCAACTCCTCGGCCGCCCGGAAGCCGTCCACCAGAATGGAGTCGCCGCCCTCCGCCTCGTTCTCGAGGCAATGCAGCAACTGGTAATCGGGCGGCCGTTCCCAGTTGGGCAGATCCGTGTGGCAGAGCAGCCCGAGCGCCGTGTAGGCGTTGCTGTTGGGCTCGGGCTTCGAGACGACATCGAAATGCTCGCCGAAATTGGTCGCTCGTGCAGGGCCGATCAGACCCGCGAGGGCGAGGACGCTCAGCGGCTCGCGTGGCGTGCCGCGCAGGACGACGACACCTGAATCGCGCAGCAAGCGAAGCCATTGCAAGTGGGCACCGTCGCTCGCGGTGACGGCACCATAGTCAGCACACGGCATCGCCTTCGAGAGCTCGGCGCCCCACATGACCGGAGCCAGGCCGCAATGCGAACGATCGTGGGCCCCGCCGCGATGCCCCCTGAGCCAGTCCGACTCGTAGTCGCTCACATGACCTTCGGGCCGCCAAACGACCCGGAGTCCGCCCGACTCGGTGATCGAGACCGACGCGGGGGCGAGGTCGGACGGAACGGAGAGCGGGTCGAGGATTCGCTCCAGCGTGTCGGGGTGGCGGCACTGTCCGCAACCGCAATTGTCCCTAAGCCAGAGGTGATGAAAGGTCGCCGTGGCGCCGTCGCCCCAGGTGACGCGGATGGAGCGCGCCTGACGCCTTACGCTGCGGAGCCGACGGCCTCCCGCACCATCTCGTGAAAGTAGTGCACGCCGTTCTCGTGAAGCGGGCTGAGCGGACCCGCTTCGTACACGCCGGCCTCTAAGTTCTCCTGAATGATCGGCGTGATCCATTGATCCTCCTTCGACACCTGGAGGCCGTACTCCAACGTCGCCTCGAAGTCCGCCTGGCTGACCGAGTCCGGCTTCCAATAGTCATAGACGAGACGTGTCCGGCGCGGGCCGACCGGCTCCATGCGCATGTACGAAAGCCCATCCGGGTACGAGTTGAACGCGAAATTGGGGAAACGCCAGCCGAAGGCGCCGGGGTGGTTCGAGGCTCCCTTGGCCGGCCCGTCGTGAAGGCTGCCGCCCTCGAAATTGATGACCCTGTAGCGCTTCCAGTCGAGATCGCGGTGCAGTCCGGGGTGCAACGGCGGGATGTGATACCCCTCCTGGTAATTGTCGACATAGGTCTTCCAGTTGCAGTCGATAACGAATTCGAAGCTCCGCCCGAACGCGGCCTGCGCCGGAGCGGTCCGTTCGACCGCCTCCTCGATGGGGCCGAGCCACTCGATGAGCGGCGGCGCCTCCGGCTCCAGGCACACGAAGACGAGGCCCCGCCAGACACCGACGGAGATGGGGAAGAGCGATAGCGCGCCCTTCGGGAAATCCGGCGCCTCGCCGAAGAGCGGCACGTGGTCGAGCGCGCCGTCGGCGCGGTAGCGCCAGCCGTGGTACGGGCATTCGATGGCATGGCAGTGCCCGCTCGGCTCGGTGAGCAGTTTCGAGGCCCGGTGCCGGCACACATTGTGGAAGCCGTGTAGCGCGCCGTCCTCGGCGCGGCGGACGAAGATCGGGTAGTCGGCGGGGGTGGCGGTCAGGTATCGGCCCGGCTCGTCCACGTCGGCCTCGCGACCGATCCAGAGCCACTGGGACGAAAAGATGCTTCGGCGCTCGGCCTGGTAGATCTCGGGGTCGGCGTACCATCGCGCCGGCAGCGCCCAGACCGTGCCTGAGCGCATCCGCTCGCCGATCGCTGCGTTCAGGTCGTTTGCTGCCGGACTTCCAGAGGACATGGCGCCCTTCCTCTACCGACGGCAGAGGTTGTCGTCACACGTCTATCCGGTCAAGCGCCTTGCCTTCCGAATCGAAACAGGCGGCCGCGAGCGTGCCGCCGAAGCCTGCGCCGCCATCGACCGTCGCGACGTAGCCGTCCAGGTTGACCCCGCCTTGCGAGGGATCGAAACCGCGGATGATCCTCTTGTAGTCGGCGTAGGGCTGGGCCAGCGCAGCGAGCCGATCGCCGCCCCACCAGAAGGCGTCTCGCTGGGTATCGAGGGGGCGCGAGGGATCGAGCCCCGAATTGACGAACAGGAGGGCGCCGTCGTCGGTAAAGGCCGCCTGCCGCACGCTGGCCAGAAGCTCCTGGTGCCCCGGATACTGCTGCATTCTGGCGCGAAGCTCGCTAAGCCAGCGCGCGATCTCCTGCGAGCCATGGCTGACCCGCCCGTGCGCCTCGTCGGGCCCCCACCCGTAGGCCGCGAGAGTCTGCCGCACGCCCCGGTCCAACATCCATTGCAGCACGCTCGACGGCTCGACGGAGAGGTGGAGTTGGAACAGTTTCTGCCACATCTCCTCCTGGCTGCCCCGCAAGTAGGCCACGTCGCAGACGCTCATGTGCGGGACGGCAAGCAACGCACCACGGAATGCCACCAGCTCGTCGAGGGTGGCGGCAACCTGCGCGCCGAGGCCAAGGTAGTTGCCGAGATAGACGATTCGGTCGCCCGACTGAAACCGCTCCTCGATGGCGGCGTGCAGCGCGGCCAACCTCTCCGCTTCGCCGTGGATAGCGCCGACGGCCCAGATTCGTCCGCCGCTGCGGATCGTCACGAAGCGTTCGTTGGTGGCGCAGCCCACTTGGTTGCAGGGAGGACGACCCCTACGCCGCGCGCAGGACGTCCTCCAGCTTGTTCGCCGCCTGCTCGGTATCGGTATTGTCGACCGCCGCGAACTCGCGCGCCAGTCGATCCAGCGCCGCCTCGTACATCTGGCGCTCGCTGTAGCTCTGGTCGGGCTGGCCGACGTTGCGGTGCAGGTCCCGCACGACTTCCGCGATCGAGACCGGATCGCCGGAGTTCAGCTTCGCCTCGTACTCCTGGGCCCGCCGGCTCCACATGACGCGGCGCGTGCGTGCGCGGCCGCGCAGGGTCGTGATGGCCGCGTCCATGGTCTCGCGCGAGCTGAGCCGGCGCATGCCGGCCGAGTCGACCTTGTCGGTCGGCACCAGCAGGGTCATCTTGTCCTTCTCGAAGGCCACGACGAACATCTGCAGGGTCTGATCCCCCACCGTCCGCTCGTCGATCCCCGTGATGCGGCCGACCCCGTGGGCGGGATAGACCACATGATCCCCCACGGCGAAGCCGTTGATCTCGGTCGGGGCCTTCTTCTTCCGCCGCGCCTCGGCAGGAGCGGCGCCCGCCTTGCCGGCGGCGCTTCCCTTGGCGGGGCGCTTGGCCTTCGCGCCGGCTCCGGCCTTCGGGCCGCTTCCGGCCTTTGCCGTCTTCGTGGACTTCGCGGCCCTGGCGCTCTTCGCGCCGCCGGCCGCTGACCGGGGCTTCACCGAACTTTCCTCCGAGGCTTCCGGCTGCTTCGATGCGCGCCGCGATGCGGTACGCCACGTGCTGCCTGCCGCGCCGGTCGACTTCTTCGCCGCCGTCCGGGAGCGCGCCGATGCCTTCGATCGTGCCGCGGTGCCGGAGGAGGCTGCAGAGCCCTTTCGGGCCTTGGCGGATGACTGTTCTTTAGCGGAAGCTCTCGATTTGGGCGGCGCCTTGCTGCTCACGGTGTCCGAGTATCCCTGTCCGATTTGAGGTACGGCCGTGCCCGAGGGGCTTTACGCCAACGGCGGCCGCTCGGGGGGGCCGCCGTTTCGGGCCGGGCGCCGATCGCCCCGCCGCAATGGTTCACACCCTAGCATAGTTGCGGCGGAATTTCCAGCGCAGCAGCCGGTCGGTTAGTCGCCTTCCCCCGGATTTTCCGAGAAATATTTTTGGAACTTGCCTTCTTCATCCTTGTAGTCGTCAGCGTCGTCCGGCGGGTCGCCCTTGCGCGTGATATTGGGCCAGATTTCCGCGAACTTGCGGTTGATCTCCAGCCACTTGTCCGAGTCGTCGTCGCCCGCGGTATCGGGAATGATCGCTTCGACGGGACACTCGGGCTCGCAAACGCCGCAGTCGATGCACTCGTCCGGATGGATCACCAGCATGTTCTCGCCCACATAAAAGCAATCCACCGGGCATACCTCGATGCAGTCCTGATACTTGCACCGAATGCAGGCCTCGGTCACCAGATAGGTCATTCGCTTCGTGCTCCGTGATTCGCTCGTGCGTACGCCGCGGCCGGCTCCTCAGGTGGCAGCCGCCTGCTCCGGATCGCCGGAGACGCGGGCGAGGACACGCTTGCGTGCTTCCCCCCGTTCCCGGTCCGTGATGTGAAGCAAGCCGCCGACCCGGCGAATCAGATTGGCCTCATAGGCGTGAAGCCTGCCGTCAGCATAAACCACCTCCCACAGCATCTCCATCACCGCGAGGCGGTCCCCGTGATCGTAACGGTCGTTGATGGCCCGCGTGAAGCGGTGGAGATCGGTGGCCTCGTGATGGGCGGCCTCGGCTTCTTCGATCAGCGTGTCGGCCTCGCTCTCGCTAAGCCCGAAATGCGCGCCCAGGGCCGCGCAGACGGCATCGCGCTCATCGCCGTCAAAATGCCCGTCCATGCACGCCGCCTCGACCAGAAGCGCGGCCGCCGCAAGCTTCGGCGCGTCGGGTTCCGTTTGCCCGGCGTCGTCCAGGTCGGCACCGCGCAAGAGTATCTTGATGCGATCGATCACGGGCGCTGCCTATCATACCGAAGCCGACCGACTCAAGAGCCGCCCGGCAGGCTGCGGCCGGCCCGAATGGCCCTACTCCTGCTCGATTTCCTCATAGAGAAGCTGGGCCTCGGGCGCAGGCCCGCGCCGCTCGGCCACCGCCAGCACCCGCACGATTCTCACCACCCGCCCCTGCACGAAGGTCAGCACGTCGCCGGGACCGACAGCCCGGTGCGCCTTTGTGATCCGGCGGCCGTTGACACGGATACGCCCGGATTCGCAGGCCTTCTGCGCGAGCCCCCGCGTCTTGAAGAAGCGCGCGTACCAGAGCCACTTGTCCAGCCGGGTCGCCAGAGCGGCAGTGGCGTCGCGCGTCACGACGGGCGGGCGGTGCCGGTGGCGAGAACGCTGAGCTTCGCGAAGGGAGAATCGGGGTTCGCTCCCCTCCCCTCTTGCCGTTTCTTCTTGCCGGTCCTGCGGCGGCTCGGGCCGGTCCGCGCATATCGTTGCTGGCCATCGGTGCCGATGCCGGCCACCGCATAGCCGAGAGCGTCGAGAATGTCCTCGAACTTGCCCCGCTTGCACGCGGCCAGCTTCAAAATTCCGGGGTCGACGGCGAAGGGCTCGTCGCGGGCGGCCTTGCGCAGGCGGGCGGCGATGCGTTCCGCGATATCCGCACGGACCATCTGGCTGCCCAGGGGGATCAGGCCCAGTGCGGCATAGCACGCGTCGGGCACGTCCGGGTCGCGCTCCACCGAGACGGCGGAGCCGACCGTGGGCGGCCGTGCCTCCGCACCGTTGCAGGCCCACCACAGGAGACCGGCGCAGCGCGCGCGCGCCGGCTTCAGCATGGCGGGCATGAACACGCTGAGCGCGCCGAGCCGCACGCCCGCTTGCGCGAGCGCCCGGCGTCCCTCCTGATCGAGCGCGGCGATCTGGGGCGCAAGCGCCCGCCGGGGCGCGCAGCCGAGCTCTTCGCCCAGCGCGAATGCAACCCCGCGGGCGGTGCCTTCGAGCGGCGCGTCGCGGAGCGCCACGAGCGGTCCCGCGTTGCGGGCGAGAAAGCCATCGAGCCATGCCTGGAGGCGCCGGCGCACTCGCTCGCGCTGCGCCGCGCTCAGATGATCTTCGCCGATGAGAGCGATGGCTGGCCGGAGCGGCGTGTCGCCCCGGCCGAGCCGGCCGACCGAGGCCCCGCGCCAGGCGATCTCGCCCCAGCGCGGCGCATCTTTCCGTCCGGGCTCCAGTCCAAGTGCGAACGCGTCGTCGCCGTCCGCCTCTGCCACAGCGACCCGTCGCGCGACTTCGCGCTCGACCACGCGGTGCGCGGCCGCGAGCACGCCCCTGCTCTGCTCGACCTCGGTATCGGGGCGGAAGCGAAAGCCGTCGAAGATTCCGGCCCGCTCCCCCTCCACCATGACCGCGCCGCTGTCTTCGACGATCGCGAAAAGGGCCTCGTCCATACGCCTGCCGGGACGGACATGGCCCCGCCTGCGCTTGACGAAGAGCTGGGTCAGTTGCGCATGGAGTGCGTCGGAGAGCGCGTCCTCGAGCGAGCGCGTGCGCTCCTGCCAGCCGCGCGCGTCGTCCACCCAGTCGGCGCGGTGCGAGACGTAGGTCCACGTTCGCACATGGCTGATGCGGGCCGTCAGCGTATCGATGTCGCCTTCCGTGGGCGCCAGCCGCTCGATCGAGCGGGCGACCCAGTCCGGCGGCAGGCGGCCGCTCCCGACCAGCGAGAGATAGATCCGCCGCACGAGACCCACGTGATCCTCCGCCATGGTCTTGCGAAAATCGGGGATCTGGCAGACCTCCCAGAGGAGCGCGATGCGATCCGCGCCGGTCAGTGTCTCCGCGACCGCCGGGTCGCGCGCGAGCACGAGCAGAGTCCGGTGGTCGTCCGCATCGTGGGTTCGTTTCAGACCGGGGAGCGGCGGCGGCGCGGCCAGCGAGTCGGCCAGCGCCGGTAACGACTCGAAGCTGAGGTCGGCGTTGCGCCAGTAGGCGCTGCGTACCGGCGGGAAGCGATGATCCTCCACCGCCTGCACGAGAGCGGGGTCGAATGGCTCAATGCCGCCGGTCGTGCCGAAGCTGCCGTCCGTGAGGTGGCGACCCGCGCGGCCTGCGATCTGCGCGATCTCGGCGGACGTGAGCATGCGCATCGCCCGGCCGTCGAACTTCCGGCAGGCCGAGAACGCGACGTGCTCCAGGTCCAGGTTGAGGCCCATGCCGATGGCGTCCGTCGCGATCAGACTGTCCACCTCGCCCGACTGGTAGAGGCCGACCTGCGCGTTGCGCGTGCGCGGGCTCAACGCCCCCAGCACCACCGCGCAGCCGCCCCGGAGGCCCCGGACGCGCTCGGCGAGCGCGTAGACCGACTCGGTCGAGAAGGCGATGACGGCATTTCGAGGCCTGAGCCGCGCCAGCTTGCAGTGCCCCTCGTGGCCGAGCGTGGAAAGCCGGGGCCGGCTGGTGAACTTTGCCTCGGGCACGAGCGCGCGGATCAACGGGCACATCGTATCCGCGCCGAGGAACATGGTTTCTGCGGTCCCGCGCGCGCGCAGCAGCCGGTCGGTGAAGATGTGACCGCGCTCGCGGTCGCCGGCGAGCTGAATCTCGTCAACCGCGACGAACTCGACCTGCCGATCGAGCGGCATCGATTCCACGGTGCAGACGAAGTAGCGCGGCTCTTCGGGAACCCGCCGTTCTTCCCCCGTCACCAGCGCAACCGCGCCCTCCCCCTTCGCCTCAACCACGCGGTCGTAGACCTCGCGCGCGAGGAGGCGGAGCGGGAAGCCCATCATGCCGGTGCGATGAGCCAGCATGCGCTCGACCGCCAGATGGGTCTTTCCCGTGTTGGTCGGGCCGAGCAGCGCGGTGACGGCGGCGTTTTCGGCGTCGTGCCGAACCATGAGGAGAGGATTGGCGCTCCGCCCCGATTTGGCAACCCCGTTCGCCGCAAGCGATAATTGCATGTATGTGACCTCCCGCGGTTAGCTAGGCAGGAGACGCACGGCTCACAGGATCGGCTCGTCGGGAGGAATTCACATGGTCAACGTCGCGAAAATCGCTGCCGCCGGCGTGGTGCTCGCGGCCGTTGGATTCGTTGCCGCGGCGTGCCAGACGCAGCAGGCGCCGCCGCCGGAGGTCACTGCCGAGACGCTGGATGCGCTGACCGTCGCCGAAGTGCAGGCGCTCGTGGCAGGAAGCACCGTCATTGGCATCGACGAGAAAAGAAATATCCAGGCGGCCGAGTATTTTGCGCCCGACGGGACAGCCAAATTGAAGGCGAAGACTCCGTTCGGGACGTTCAACTACGATGGAACGTATTTCTTCAACGATCTCGGCCATTTTTGCACGAATTATCCGGCCATACCGATCGGCCCCAAGGAGTTCTGCAAGTTCGTCACGCCGCTTGGCGATGGCCGGTACGAACAGTCCGACGGCATCGTCCTGGAGCAGATTCTCGAAGGCGGGCAGCTCGACGCTCTGGAATAGACCGTCGCCGGCGCGCTTCTGATTTCGGGCAAGACCGCCCAGCGCGGGCTTGAACCGCTCGCGGGTTCGTCACATATAGCGCCCCGAACCGTCAGCGCACGGGCGAAGCGGAGGGGGAGATGGCGAAATCGAACGGGGAGCGCCACGCGTTCCAGGCCGAGGTCAGCAAGCTGCTCGATCTCATGGCCAAGTCGCTCTATCGGGAGAAGGAGATCTTCCTGCGCGAGCTGATCTCGAACGCCTCAGACGCCTGCGACAAGCTTCGCTATTCGGCGATCACCCAGCCGGACCTGCTGGGCGACGATGCCGCGCTCGCGGTGACGATCACGCCGGACAGCACGGGCGGTGTGCTGGTGGTGGCCGACAACGGCATCGGCATGAGCCGCGAGGAGCTGATCGACAATCTCGGGACCATCGCGCGCTCCGGCACCGAGGCGTTCGTCAAGCAGATGGCGGATGCGCAAGGCGGCGATGGGCAAGACGAACAGGATGGGAAGCAGGATCAGGACGGCCTGGCCTCCGGGCTGATCGGGCAGTTCGGTGTCGGCTTCTATTCGTCCTTCATGGTGGCGAAGCGCGTCGAGGTGGTGACGCGGCGGGCGGACGAGAGCGAGGGCTGGCGCTGGCGGTCGGACGGGACCGGATCGTTCTCGATCGCGCCGGAGGCCAATGCGGCGCGCGGGACCAGGATCGCGCTGCACCTGCGCAAGGACGCCCGCGAGTTCCTGGAGCCGCTCCGCATCCGCACCGTCGTCAAGGCGTACTCCGATCACATCGGCCTGCCCATCTGGCTGGAGAACGAGAGCGGCCAGAAGGAGATGGTCAACGAGGGCTCGGCGCTGTGGAGCCGGCCCAAGAGCGACATCGACGACGCGCAATACCGCGAGTTCTACCACCACATCGCCCACATGCCGGGCGACCCCTGGCACACCATCCATCTCCATGCCGAGGGGCGAATCGAATACACGGCGCTGCTCTTCGTGCCGGACTCCAGGCCCTTCGACCTGTTCGACCCGCTGCGCCAGAGCCGGGTGCGGCTCTACGTCAGGCGGGTCTTCATCACCGACGAGTGCGAGGGGCTGGTCCCGTCGTACCTGCGGTTCGTACGGGGCGTGGTGGATTCCAGCGATCTCGCGCTCAACGTGAGCCGCGAGACCCTGCAGCACGACCCCATCCTGGCGAAGATCCGAACCGGCCTGGTCAAGCGCGTGTTCTCCGAACTGGAGAAGCGGGCCAAGAAGGCGCCGGACGAGTACGCGGCGTTCTGGGAGAATTTCGGGGCGGTGCTGAAGGAGGGGCTCTACGAGGACGCCGAGCAGAAGGACCGGCTGCTTCCCCTCGTTCGCTTCCGCTCCACGGGCGGCGGCAACGGCTGGCTCTCGCTCGACGAGTACGTGGACGCCATGCCGGAGCAGCAGGAGGCGATCTACTACATCAGCGGAGAGGACCCCGAGGCGCTGCGCCGCAGCCCGCAGGTCGAGGGTTTCCGCGCGCGCGGGATCGACGTGCTGCTGATGGCCGACCCGGTCGATCAGTTCTGGTTGCCGATGGTCGGCGCATACAAGGAAAAGACGTTCCGCTCCGTGACCCAGGGGGCGGCGGATCTCGAAAAGTTCGCCGTGAACGATGAGACCAAGCCCGACGAGGCGGATGCGCCGCCGCCGGGCGAGATGGACAAGCTCATCGCCCTGGTCAAGCTGACGCTGGCCGATACCGTGAAGGACGTGCGCACCTCCGAACGCCTGACCGACAGCCCGGTCTGTCTCGTCGCCGACGACGGCGACCTCGACATCCACCTGGAACGGCTGCTGCGCCAGCACAAGCACGAGATGCCGGAGCAGAAGCGTGTGCTCGAGATCAACCCGTCGCACGATCTGACACGTGCGCTGGCAAGGATGGTCGGGCAGAAGGGCGCGACCGAGGCGCTGGAGGACGCCGCCCACCTGCTGATGGATCAGGCGCTCATCCTCGAAGGCGAGCCGGTCCCCGATCCTCCGGCGTTCACCAGGCGTCTCTCGGGTCTCGTGTCGCGCGCGCTGGTGGACAGTTGAGAAATCAGCTTGTCGCGGTCGGGTTGGCCGACCCTGTCATGAGACCATCGGCGCACTTAGCGGTCTGACGGCTCCGGGCGGCGCTTGAGGCCGCCCCGCCAGCGCGCGCCCAGGTCGACCCGTAGGCCGAACTGGTCCAGCGCCCTGACCACGGTGTAGTCGACCATCTCCGCGATCGATCCGGGCTCGTTGTAGAAGGCCGGCACGGGGGGGAGGATTGTGACGCCCAGCCGCGCCAGCTTGAGCATGTTTTCGAGGTGGATGGCGCTGAGCGGTGTCTCCCGGACCATGAGGACGAGCGGCCGGCGCTCCTTGATCATGACGTCGGCCGCGCGGTGGATCAGGTTCTCGCTGAGTCCGCAGGCGATTGCCGCGAGGCTCCGCGCCGAGCAGGGCGCGACCGCCATGCCGTCGATGGCGGCCGAGCCGGAGGACATCAGGGCGGCCATGTCGCCCGCGCCGTAGTGATGGTCCGCCAGCGTGCGAAGATCGTCGAGGGTCTTGCCGGTCTCGTGCTCCAGCGTCCGCTGGCCCCACTTGCTGACGACGAGATGGGTCTCCACCGGCGTGTCGTGCAGCACTTCCAGCAGGCGCACGCCGTAGACAGCGCCGCTCGCGCCGGTCACGCCGACGATCAGGTTTTTCGCCACGTCAGCGCTCCGCACTGGCGAGCCAGAGCGCGAGAAAGCGGCCGAGCCAGTCGTGCATGGCTGCGTGATAGCGCGCATGATTCGCATGCTGCTCTGCCGGTGTTTGCGCGCCGTTGCGTGCGAGGTCCTCGGCAGGCGGGTCGCCATCGACCCAGCGCGTCAGCACCGCGTCGTTGACCTCCGGGTGGAACTGAACGCCCCACGTCGTCGCGCCGTAGCGGAAGGCCTGGTTCTCGAACCCGTCGCGCCGGGCAAGGCGGCGCGCGCCGGCGGGCACGGTGAACGCCTCGCCGTGACGGTGCGCCACGTCGAGCGTCGCATCGAGAGCGAGGTCGTCGGCCGCGCTGTCCAGGGGCTCGATGGGGTAGTAGCCGAACTCGTAAAGCCCGTCGGGATCGGGCGCCACCGTGGCGCCGAGCGTGCGGGCTACCATCTGGCTGCCGAGGCAGATGCCGAGCAACGGCACGCCGGCCGCCATGAGGCGGGGCATCCAGTCCAGCTCCGCCCGGATGTAGTCGACGTGATCGTCATTGGCGCTCTGCGGCCCGCCGAAGCTCACGACCCCTCCGAGCGACTCGATGTCGTCCGGGAACGGCTCTCCCTTGTTCGCCCGGATGACGCGGGACGACCGCCCCTGGCCAGCAAGCAGGTCAGGGATTGCGCCGACGTCGATGGCCGTGACGTGGGTCACGAGCAGCACGGGCTTCTCCGGCCGGTCGGAATTCATCGGCTCGTGCCCGTTCCGTTCATGAGGAGACGAGGACCCCGTTCTCCAGCGCGAGCCGCCGGTCCATACGCTCGGCCAGCGCCATGTTGTGGGTAGCCACGAGCGCGGCGAGCCCGGTGGTGCGGACGATATCGAGAAGCGATTCGAACACCGAGTCCGCCGTGTCGTGATCGAGGTTGCCGGTGGGCTCATCCGCCAGCAGCACCGCCGGCTGGTTGGCGATGGCGCGCGCGATGGCGACGCGCTGCTGCTCGCCGCCCGAGAGCCGGGAAGGCCGGTGCGTCTCTCGCGCGTCGAGCCCGAGGCGCCCGAGAATCTCCCGCGCCCGCTCGCGCGCCGCACGCTTGGGGCGGCCCGCGATCATCTGCGGCAGGATGACGTTCTCCAGCGCCGAGAACTCGGCCAGCAGGTGATGGAACTGATAGATGAAGCCCAGTCGTTCGCGTCGCAGCCTGGTCCTGCGCCGGTCCGGCAGGCGGTCGCAGCGCTCGCCCACGATGGCGACCTCGCCTGCGTGCGGGCGTTCCAGGAGTCCGGCGATCTGGAGCAGGGTCGACTTGCCGGCGCCGGAGGGGCCGACCAGGGCCACCATCTCGCCGGGCGAGACGGAGAGCGAGGCGCCCTTCAGAACCTCGATGGCGCTGCCGGCCTGGTAGAAGGTCTGCACCACCGCGCGCAGCTCGAGGGCAGGAGCGCCACTCATGGCGGAGCACTACTCATAGTGGAACACTACTCATAGCGGAGCGCCTCCACGGGATCGAGCCGCGCCGCCCGCCAGGCCGGGTAGATCGTCGCCAGGAACGAAAGCCCGATCGCCATGGCTGCCACGATCACCACCTCGGTCGGATCGATTCGCGACGGGAGCTGCGAGAGGAAGCGGATCTCGGCCGGGAACAGCGCCGTGTCGGTCAGGCTCTCCAGCCAGACGCGGATGCTGTCGATGTTGGCGGCGAAAGCGATGCCCCCGCCGACGCCGAGCACCGTGCCCGCCACCCCGATCGCCGCCCCGTTCATGAAGAAGATGCGCAGGATCTGCCCGCGCGTGGCCCCCATGGTCCGCAGGATCGCGATGTCGCGGCCCTTGTCCTTCACCACCATGATGAGCCCGGCGATGATGTTGAAGGCGGCCACCAGCACGATCAGGGTCAGGATCACGAACATCACGTTGCGCTCGACCTGAAGCGCGTTGACGAACTGCGCGTTGGCGCGGCGCCAGTCCACGATCCATCCGAGATCGCCCAGGACCGCTCTCACGTCGGCCTGGACCTCCCGTATGCGCTCAGGATCGGCGACCGTCAGCTCGATGGCGGTGACGGCGCCGGGCTTCCTGAAATACACCTGGGCGAGGTCGAGCGGCATGAAGATGTAGGTGGCGTCGTACTCGAACATGCCGATGTCGAACGTCGCGGCCACGGTGTAGGCGCGCGAGCGCGGCACCGTGCCCATCAACGTCGATCGGCCCTGGGGCGAGAGCAGCGTGATGGAGTCGCCGACGCCGACGCCGAGTTTGCGCGCCATGCGGTCGCCGATCAGCACCCCTTCGCCGGCGGCGAACTCTTCGAGTTGTCCGGCGACGATGTTCCCGGTCAGCAGCGGGCGCGCCTCCAGGTAGCTGTCGCGCACGCCCCGCACCTGGCCGAAGGTGGCATTGCCCTTGGACGCCGCAATCACCTGCCCCGTGACCGTGGGCGAGACGGTGACGATGCCGTCCACCGCCCTGATCCGGTCCGCAAGCGGATCGAAATCGGTGAAGCCGCCCTGGTAGGCGTAGGTCGTCATGTGGCCGTTGAGCCCGAGAATGCGGGTGAGAAGCTCCTCCCTGAAACCGTTCATCACCGACATGACGATGATGAGCGTCGCCACACCGAGGAAGATGCCGATGAGCGAGAACGCCGCGATGACCGAGACGAGGCCTTCCTGCCGGCGGGCGCGCAGATAGCGAAACGCGACGAGGCGCTCGAAGGCCGAGAACATGCGCCCGGGCTAGCCCCCGATCAGGCGTGCCGACACCGACTCGAACGAGAGCGCTTCGGCTTCGCCGCCGGCCCGCGCCTTCAACTCCGCCGTGCCCGACTTCACGCCGCGCGGGCCGACCGCCACCTGCCAGGGCAGCCCGATCAGCTCCATCTCGGCGAACTTGACGCCGGCCCTCTCGTCGCGGTCGTCGTAGAGGACCTCGACTCCCGCTTCGACGAGACGCGCGTACAGCGCTTCGCACGCCTCGTCGCACGCCGCATCGCCCACACGCAGGTTGATGAGGCCCACCTTGAAGGGCGCCGCGACCTCCGGCCAGACGATGCCGGCCTCGTCGTGGCTCGCCTCGATGATCGCGCCCGCAAGCCGGGAGACGCCGATTCCGTAGGAGCCCATCTCCACCGCGACCTCGGCGCCGTCCGGGTCCGTCACCGTGGCGCCCATCGCCTTGGAGTACTTGGTGCCGAAGTAGAAGATGTGGCCCACCTCGATCCCGCGCCCCTGGTAGAGCGCGTCCTCCGGCACCGGGCAGGCGCCGGAGTCGTGCTTGTCGTCGGTGGCGGCGTAGAGCCGGGTCCACTCGTCCACGATCGGCTGCAGGTCCGCCTCGTAGTCAATCCCCAGCGCCAGAGGGTCCGTGTCGAGCCAGGCGCGGTCGCAATAGACGGCGCTCTCGCCGGTATCCGCGAGCACGATGAACTCGTGGCTGTAGTCGCCGCCGATGGCCCCACTCTCCGCCTGCATCGGGATCGACGTGAGGCCGAGCCGGGCAAAGGTGCGCAGATAGGCGACGAACATCTTGTTGTAGGAGCGCACGGCGCCCGCGTGGTCGATATCGAA
The DNA here is from genome assembly GCA_965221125.1 of Alphaproteobacteria bacterium. Lineage (GTDB taxonomy): Bacteria > Pseudomonadota > Alphaproteobacteria > UBA828 > UBA828 > WTGU01. The sequence continues at coordinate 710,631 of CBDCRW010000007.1, read as the reverse complement.
GGAGTAGTTGTCCTTCATGTAGAACTCGCGGCCACGCATGATGCCGAAGCGCGGGCGCAGCTCGTCCCGAAACTTCCACTGAATCTGGTAGAGGTTCTGCGGCAGGTCGCGGTAGCTGCGCACGGACTGGCGGAAGATGTCGGTCACGACCTCTTCGTGGGTGGGGCCGAAGAGCATCGGGCGGTCGTGCCGGTCGGTGATGCGCAGCATCTCCCTGCCGTAGTCCTGGTAGCGGCCGCTCTCCTCCCACAGCTCGGCCGGCTGGATCGCCGGCATGAGGATCTCCTGGCAGCCGGCGGCGTTCATCTCCTCGCGCACCACCTGCTCGATCTTGCGCAGCACGCGATGGCCCAGCGGCAGCCAGCTGTATATGCCCGCGCTCGACTGCCGGATCATGCCGGCGCGCAGCATGAGCCGGTGCGACGCGATCTGCGCCTCGGCCGGGTTCTCTCTCAGGGTCGGCAAGAAGTAACGTGAGCGCCGCATGACCGTCGCCTCGCTCCGATCGACCGCGCCGCGTTTATGCCCAACGCCGCGGCAAAGCGCAATGAAGAGTGCCGCGCCTTACCAAAACGTCATGATTCGGCAACTGGCCGCGTCGGCTGCCGGCCAGAGTGCGCGTCAGAGGCTGTTTCCGCTCGCGATGTCGAACAGGCAGACGCGGTCCGCATCCGTGACGAGGTCGACGACGCTCCCCCGCTCGGGAACCCGATCCGCCGGCACGCGCAGCGTCAGGAGGCGGCCATCGTCGCCGGCCAGCGTGGCCCCCTCGTCGGGGGTGTCACCGACGAATTCGTCGGCCATCCGAACGACGATGTCCGGATCGGTCAGGGACACGGAGACATGGGCCTCCGGCTCGATGAGCTCGCTGAGCTCGACGCGGGCCTGCAGCGCGTCGGGAGCGCCCTCCTCCGCGTAGCGCCAGCCGAGGTGCTCGGGCCGGATACCCACGAGAACCTTCGCGCCGTTCGCCGCATCCAGGGCGTTCGCGGCCACCGCCGCCGGTCCCAGCACGAGCTTTGCGGCCCCCACCGACAGCGTGCTCTCGGCGCCGTTCCTCGCAAGCGTCGCCTCCATGAAATTCATGGCCGGGCTGCCGATGAAGCCGGCCACGAAGATATTGGCCGGCCGGCGATAGAGCGCCTGGGGCGTATCGTACTGCTGCAGCGAGCCGTGGGAGAATATGGCGACGCGGTCGCCCAGCGTCATCGCCTCGACCTGGTCGTGGGTGACATGAATCGTGGTCACGCCGAGCCGCGCGTGCAGGCGCCGCAGCTCGGCGCGCAGCTGAACCCTGAGCTTGGCATCCAGGTTGGAGAGCGGCTCGTCCAGGAGGAACGCGCCCGGATGGCGGACGATGGCGCGCCCCATCGCCACTCGCTGCCGCTGGCCGCCGGAGAGCTGCTTGGGCTTGCGGTCGAGCAGTTGGCCGAGGTCGAGTATGCGGGCCGCCTCGTTGACCCGCTCGTCGATCTCGGATTGAGGGAACTTACGCACGCGCAGCGCGAACGCGATATTCTGGCGCACGCTCATGTGGGGATAGAGCGCGTAGTTCTGAAAGACCATGGCCATGTTTCGCTCGCGGGGCGAAACGTCGTTGATGACCTCGCCGTCAAAGCGGAGCTGACCGGAGGTCATCGATTCGAGCCCGGAAATCAGGCGCAGCAACGTCGTCTTGCCGCACCCCGAAGGGCCCACGAACACCACGAACTCGCCGTCGTCGATTTCGAGGTCGACGTCGTTGACGGCGACCGTGCCGTCCGGAAAGACCTTGCTGACACCGCTCAGACCGATCGCACCCATCAGGCGTCCTTCACGACAGCAGCTCCACACGCGCGATACCAGTACCGCGCAACCAGCGGCTGCAACCTCCAACTCTAGCCCGGATTTCTTGCCACGGTCACGGTCTGCCTCGCGCGGAGGTGCGCGAAGAGTCCACGCCTCCCCGAATGCCCGCACGATCTGCACGCGGCAATCGGGTGACTCGCCCGTTCCTTCGGTGATAGCGTTGCTGGCGATTGGCACGACAAGTGCCGACAACAAGAATCCAAGGGGAGGAAACCATGGCCAAGAGGACCACGTCTGGCCGGACGGGCGATCCGAGCAAGGACATGCGAGGCGGGGTGAATCGCCGCCAAGTCATCAAGGGCGCAGGCGCGGCGGGTGTCACCGCTGCGGCGCTTCCCGGCCTGGTGGGCGCGCGCAGCGCGTTCGCCACCGACTACGACCCGATGAAATACGCCGGGACCGAGATCAACATCCTCATGACCGGCGACGAGAACGACCACCGGGCGCTCGACGACCTGCTGCCCGAGATGAAGGCGGAGACCGGAATCGATCTGATCGTCTCGGCGCCGGCCCTCGGCCCGTTGATCGAGAAGACGCTGCAGAACCTCAAGGCCGAGCAGTCGTCGTTCGAGCTGATCGAGTATCTGGGATTCCTGACCACGCAGCAGGTCGGCGGCGGCTACTTCATGCAGCTCAACGAGTTCATCGACGACCCGGCCGAGACGCCGCCCGACTGGGACTTCGACGACTTCATTCCGGCGGCCATGAGGAATGTCGGCTACTACGACATGGCGACGGGGACGGTCGGCAAGGGCACGGACGTCTACGGCGTGCCCGGCCTGCACTCCGGGTCGGTGATCTACTTCTACCGCAAGGACCTGTTCGAGGAGGCCGGGCTGCAGCCGGCGAGCACCTGGGACGAGTTCATGGCAGCCGCCCAGGCGTTGCACAGCGACGACGTGGCCGGGTGCAGCTTCATCGGCGCCAACGACTTCTCGCTCGCCACGGTGGACTGGTACACGCGCTTCATCACCACCGGCGGCAGCTTGATGAGCGGCGACCCCAACGAGAAGAATTTTACGCCGCAGATCAACTCACCGGAGGGCATCAACGCGCTGCAGATGCTCATCGACTACCTGCCCTACGCGCCGAAGAACGTGACGCAGTACGGCTTCGCCGAGAACGTGGACGGCTTCTCCACCGGCAGGATCGCGCAGATGATCTTCTGGTCGACCATTGCCGGGCCGGTCCTCAACGAGGAGAACTCGCTTGTCGCCGACGTGACGGGGACCGCGCCGGTGCCGGCGGGGCCGGGGCACATGCCGAGCGCAATCCAGGGCGGCTGGGGGGTCGGCATTCCCGCCAACATCGATCCCTCCAAGAGGGGCGCCGCCTGGCGGGCGCTGACCTGGGTCACCAACAAGCGGATCAACCGCTACTCGATCGAGGCCTACAACATCGACGCCAACCGGACCTCGGCGTTCACGGATCCCGAGCTGCTCGAGACGTTCCCCTACCTGGAGCACGCGTTGTCGGCCATCGAGAACGCGGTCACCATCCCGACGTCGCGCATTCCGGAGTTCTTCCAGATGAACGCCATGATGAACGTCGAGTTCAACGCGGCGCTCATCGGCGCGCAGGACGCCAAGACAGCGTGCGACAACGTACAGGCCCAGTGGGAGGACGTTCTGCGCAAGGCGGGTCACCTCGCATAGGCGGACGCAAGATCGACACCGCGCGTAACCCGATCACGGGATGAACCCCGCCGGTCGCGAACGGCTCGGCACGAAGCTGGGAAGGCTGGATCGGCCGGGGACAGTCGTATGGCTGCTCCTCGCGCCGACCCTGCTTTATCTCCTGGCGTTCGCGATCTTTCCGCTCTTCTACAGCCTGCGGCTCTCGTTCACGGACCTGACCGCCGCCGCGGGCACCGGCGACTGGGTCGGCCTCACCAACTACGGCGACCTGCTGCGCGACCCGCACTTCTGGAACGCGACCAAGAACAGCGCGGTCATGGTGAGCGCCTCGCTGGCCATCCAGGTCGTGCTCGGCGTGGCACTCGCGATGTTCTTCAACCTGCACCTCAGGGGTGCGTGGCTCGTGCGCGGCATCCTGGTGCTGCCCATGCTGATCACGCCTATCGTGGTGGGTGTGATGTGGCGGGCCCTGCTCAACCCTGACTGGGGGCTGATCAACTGGTGCATCGCGGCGGTAGGCCTGGAGCCGCCGAACTGGTTCGGCTCCATCGAGATGGCGATGCCGACGCTGATCCTCGTCGAATCGTGGCAGTGGACGCCGTTCGTCTTTATCATCGTGTACGCCCGCCTGCAGGCGCTGCCGCAGGAGATCTTCGAGGCGGCGATCGCCGACGGCGCCAAGCCTTTGGCCACCTTCCGCTATGTCACGCTGCCGCTCCTGATGCCGGCGATCATCTTCGCCGCGGTCTTTCGCGCGGTCGATTCCTTCCGCTCCTTCGACCTCATCTTCGGCTTGAGCTACGGCGGGCCGGCACGCAGCACGACCACGCTGAGCTTCTTCTCGTTTCAGAACGGCTTTCAGTGGCAGAACTACGGCTATGCCGCCGCGGTCTCGTACATGATGCTGCTGATCCTCGCGGTGGGCACGATCGTGCTGCTGCGCTTCGTCCAGATACGGCCGGGATACGCGAAATGAAGCGGAAGATCGGCAGGGCCTTCGCCTACCTCGTGCTGATCATGCTGGGGCTCGCCGGCATCGCGCCGATCGTCTATCTCGGCGTTCTCTCGACGAAGAAGCGCATCGAGATCCTGGCACAGGTGCCGCCGACCCTCGATTTCAAGTGGTCCCGCATCAAGAAGAACTACGACGAAGTCCTGTTCAGCCAGGGCATGCTGGAGTTCACCATCAACTCGCTCATCGTGGTGGGAGCCACCACGGTGCTGGTGCTGGTGATCGCGACGCCGGCGGCCTACGCCTTCTCCCGCTTCCGCTTTCGCGGCAACGAGAATCTCGCGTTCACGATCCTCAGCATGCGCTTCATGCCGCCCATTGCGATCGCGATTCCGCTCTATCTGATGATGCAATGGGTGGGCACGCAGGACAGCTATCTTGGGCTGATCCTGCCCTACATCGCGTTCTCCCTGCCGCTGGTGGTCTGGATCATGATCGGGTTCTTCGACGAGATCCCGCAGGAGATCGACGACGCCGCGATCATGGACGGCTGCACCCGCTTCGAGGTGCTGTGGCGCGTGATGCTTCCCATGGTGCGCCCCGGTCTGGTGACGGCGTCGCTCTTCGGCGCGATCTTCATCTGGAACGAATTTCTGGTTGCGCTCTACGTCATAGATTCGCGGGAATTCCAGACCATCGCGCTCGGCGCCGCCACGCTGGTCAGCGCGCAGCGGCCCATCGACTGGAACATCGCCGCTGCCGTCGGCGTGGTGACGGTGGTGCCGATCCTGATCTTCTCGCTCTTCGTGCAGCGCTACATCGTGCGCGGGCTGACCGCGGGAGCCGTGAAGTGAGTGGCGGAATAGCGCGCCTGCCGAGCGACGGCGTTCTCGGCGGGCGGGAACCGATCCATCGGGACACGAGCGACAAGGACGCACCGCAATGACCGAGAGAACGACTCATCCCGGCCTTTCCCATGACGGCAGGACGGCGTTTGTCACCGGCGGCGGCTCGGGCATTGGCCTCGAGACGGCGCTCACGCTTGCCGATCTCGGCGCCGACGTTGCGGTGCTGGACTGGACGCCGGGCGCGGCCGCCGCAGCCGTCGGGCGCATCGAAGCGATCGGTCGCCGCGCGCTCGCCATCGAAGGAGACACCGGCGACGAGCGGACCGTGGTCGATGCGTTCGAGGCGACGCAGCGTGCGCTGGGCGGCATCGACGTCGCGGTTGCATGCGCCGGCGTGCTCGGCGACGGCGGTCCGGTGTTCGAGACGCCGGTCGACGACTTCGAGCACGTCATGGGCGTCAACGTGCGCGGGTCCTTTCTCGTGGTGCGCGAGGCCGCGCGCCACATGCGCCCGCGCCGTGCGGGCGCCATCGTGCTGCTCTCCAGCCTCGACGGGCTGCAGGCCGAGCACGGCATGTTCTCCTACTGCACGTCCAAGGGTGCATTGCTGAACATGGCGCGCGCCGCCGCGCTCGACCTGGCACGGGACGGCATCACGGTGAACTGCGTGTGCCCGAGCGTCACGTTCACGCCGCTGCTCGAGGGCCGGCTCGCCACCATCCCCAACGGGGACGAGGTGCTCCGCTCCTATGCCGCGCGTCACCCGCTGGGGCGCGTTCTCACCTCACGGGACATCGCCTCGGCCATCGCCTACGTCACGTCTCCGCTCGCCAGCGGTATCACCGGCGCCGCCATTCCTGTCGATTCCGGCATCGGCGCGACCTGGGACGATTTCAGGGACCCGCCCTGGGTCGACGCGTGAGGTAGCTCGGCTCGGAAATCCAGGCCCGCCAGCACACGCGCAAAAGCAGCGGGAGACTCCGGGTCAGCCGCGCATTTGGGCCGCACCGGCGTAGAGCACGGCGTTGTGGGTGGCGTTCGCGGCCTCGTAGGCGGCCAGCGCCTCGGGCTCCAGGTCGCGCGCGGGCCGGCGCTCGACATCGAAGTGGCCGTACTCGTCGACGCCCCGCACCAGCGCCGCGTAGTCGCGGCCGACCACGTTGCGGACATGGGTCGGGATGTAGCGGACGGCGAAGCCGATGCGCCGGTCGTCGGCGTTGTTGGGGCCGGAGCCGTGAATCAGGCGGACGTGGTGCAGCGAGGCCTCGCCGGGCTGCAGCACGACATCGACCGCTGCATCCTCGTCGACCTCGTGCTCGACGATCTGGCCGCGCGTCAGCAGGTTGTGCTCGCCGAAGGTTTCGCGGTGGGAAATCTGGTCGAGCTTGTGGGTGCCGGGCGCGAACCGCATGGCGCCTGATTCGACGGTGCTGGGCGAAAGCGCGATCCAGGCGGTGACCACGTCGGCCGTGCTGAGGCCCCAGTAGGTCGAATCCTGATGCCAGGAGACGAAGGCGGGGTCGTGCGCGTTCTTGGTGAAGAAGAGCGAGGTCCAGCAGAGGATGTCGGGGCCGAGCAGGTCCTCGACGGCGTCGAGCATCGTCTCGTTGCGGATCAGCCGGTCGAGCGCCGTCACGACCAGATGGGGCCGGTGGCGCAGCCGCTCCCCCCGCGCGGCGAAGTGGCGCTCGGCGGCCTCGACATCGGCGCGGATCGCGCGCGCCTCCGCCGCCGACATCACCTGGATCGGGAAATAGAAGCCGTCGCGCTCGTACCGGGCGATGGCGTCCGGCGAAAGATGCTTGGGCATGGCTCCCTCTTCTCAGGCCAGCGCTGCCGAGGGCGACGCCTGCGGCGCGAACGCCTGCTCCATCGCGCGCCGGGTGCGGACTGCCTCCGCCGCCGCGTCGTCCTCGTCGGCCGTCACGTCGGCCCAGGTCAGCGGCGTGTCCGGCTCCACGGCGCGGGTCAGCCTGACTCCGTGGGCGAGGCCGATGGGCAAGTAGCCGCCGGCGAGGCTTGCCGCCGCCGGCATCAGCCGGCCGTAGACGGTGTAGCCCCCTTCTCCATCGAGCTGCGTGCCCGACTGCAGGTGCGCCTTGGCGCAGGCGACCGCATCGGCGCGGAACCCGGTCGGCGCGCCGGTGGGCTCGCCGCGCAGCGCGGCGCTCGCCACCGAGATGCCAAGCTCCAGCCCGATCAGGTGATAGGGCTTGTACATCGAGGCGTAGCGCCCGGTGGAATCGATGCAAAGCCCGTACTCGCGGAAGCAGGCGGCGACATAGTCGGTGCCGGCCTCGAACACCGCGTAGACGCCCCAGCGCAGGTGCCCGTCGAGCGCGCTGCCGTCCCGCGCTTCGCTCGCGATCACCTCCACCTGACCCTTGTGATGCAGGGTGCCGCCGTCCGCGCGCGGTTTCAGCACCGACGGCAGGTCGTCGACCCCGCAGGGCGGGAAGGCGAGCCCCTCCGGCGCCGCAGTGAGGCCGGTAGCGTTGGCGACGGCGGTCATCTCGATCGCCGACTTGGTGCCGTCGAGGAAGGAGTTGAACATCTGCGGGTTCATGCCGCCGGCCTCGGCCTCCGCCGGCGTGAGCCCGTAGTGGGTCCAGACGTCGTCGGGCGTGACATGGTGGAAGCCCGGCTGATAGCGGGTGCCCTTGCCGGCCGCGATGACATCGAGCCCCGATGCGCGCGCCCAGTCCACCATCTCCGCGATCAATGCCGGCTGGTCGCCATAGGCCAGCGAATAGACCACGCCGGCCTCTTCCGCCTCCCTGGCGAGCAGCGGCCCGGCGAGGGCGTCGGCCTCGACGTTGACCATCACCACGTGGCGCCCGGCGGCGAAGCAGGCGCGCGCATGGGCGATGCCGGCGGCGGGATGGCCGGTCGCGTCGATCACCACGTCGAGGTCCTCGGCCGCGATTAACGCGAACGCGTCGTCGGTGACGCAGGCGCCGCCGCTCTGCAGGGCCTGGGCGAAGGAGCGCGCCCGGCGCTCGTCCTCCGCCCAGCCGACACGGGCCAGCGCGGCGTCGGCGCGGGCGGGGACGAGATCGGCCACCGCCATTACGTGGAAGCCGGGCGTGCGCCTGGCCTGAGCGAGAAACATGGTGCCGAACTTGCCGGCGCCGATCAGTCCGACCCGCACGGGCTTCCTGGCCCGCGCGCGATCCTCAAGCATCCGATGGAGGTTCATGGGGCGCCATTATATCAAACCCGCGCGATGTCGAACTGCCCCGACCTCTCCACCATTGGCGGCCTGCTCGAACACCCCAATACCGCCTCCATCGAGCGAGGATTCGTTGGGCCCGGCAACCGCTCCGGTCAAAAGCCGAGCTTGCTGTGGGAACCCAAGCGTACGAGATCGAGGTGGTCGGTATCCGGCTTGCGATAGATCAAGATCAGGTCGGGCCGAACGTGGCAGTCGCGATGGTCTTTCCACGGCCCGGTCAGCGCATGATCGTGATGGCGTTGCGGCAGGGGCCGATCGGCTGCCAGATCGGCTACGACGTTCTTGACCTCCAGGTCGAGGGTCTTGGCGAAGCGGCCTTTCTTCTCGCGTCTGTAGTCTCGTTTGAAAGCTGCCGTCAGCCTAATCGTCCGCATTCAGATCAGCCATCAGTTCATCCACGCCGCCGACGGCGATCAAGTCGCCGCGCCGGGCAGCTTTCATGGCTTCGATCGTCTCGTTATTGGGCACCAGGGGCTCGAAGGGCAGTCGCTTCTCGGCGGCGATTCGCACCATCATCAGGCGAAAGGCGTCGGACACCGTAAGGCCGATCGCGTCCAGCACCGCAGCGGCCTCCTCTTTGGTTTTTTCGTCTATGCGGGCGCGGACGACGGTGTTCATGATCCGATCCTCACGAACGCACTATTGGGCTACATTGTAGCTCAATAGTGCGTTCGTGTCCACCCAGGTGCCGGTTCGCAGACGCGCTCCGGCTCCATCATGGCCGGGCAGCAAAGAGCTTGCCCGGTGCCGGCAACGATTTCGTACTATGACCGTCGTACCTCGGGCGTACGGCGCCAAAACGGACGGAGGGATTCATGGCGGACAAGCCGGTCGATACGGTTGCACAGCGCGAGATGTGGGACGAGTGGTGGTACGACCAGTTCGAGATTCCGAACGACATCCCCGACAGCTTCCGCCGCTTCGAGATCGAGATCGACGGCGAGGTCTGCGTCGGCGCGCTGCTGGAGACCGCCGCGCCCAAGACCTGCGAAGCCTATTGGCAGATGATGCCGATCGACGCCCACATCATCCACTGCGCCTTCTTCGGCCACGCCGCCTTCTACCTCGACCGGATCGACATGGTGCCGGCGCTCGGCTACGAGCTGGAGAATCGGCAGACCCGGATGGCCCCAGGCGACTTCATCTGGGACCCCTGGCTCAAGGAGGTCACGTTCGCTTACGGCCGCCATGCCGGGATGCGCTTCCCCACGACGCTCTGGTACGGCGACACGCCGCACCCCAACCAGGGCTGCATCTTCGCGCGCATCGTGGAGAACCTCGACGGCTTCGCCCGGCTCTGCAAGAACCTCCGCTACGAGGGAACCAAGAGGATGGTGACGCGGCGGAGGGCCTGAGCCGGCGCCATCGCGGCAGCGGCTCCCAAGCGCGAGCCGATTACGCCTTGGGCTCCTTCCGCCGGGCGCGCTGGCGACGCGATTGAATCAGGCCGATGGCTGTCAGCGAGACGAGGATGATGAAGAAGGAGATCGCCGTCGTGACGGTGCCGAGGGCATAGAGCGCCGGCGAGGTGATGTTGGTGGTCATGCTCCAGATCTCCAGCGGCAGCGTGTTGCGCGCCCCGACGGTGAACGTGCTGCGCGGGAACTCGTCGTAGGAGAGAGTGAAGCCGAAGAGCGCCACCGCGATGATGCCCGGCAGCAGGATCGGGATCATCACGTACCAGAGGGACTGCAGGTTGCTCGCGCCGAGGTCGCGCGCCGCTTCCTCCACGCGCGGATCGAAGCGGCTCAGCACGGCGAACATGATGAGGAGCCCGAACGGCAGCGTCCAGGTGAGGTGCGCGCCGAGCGCCGACGAATACCAATGCGCGTTCCAGCCCATCAGCTGGAGCAGCAGCGTGATGCCGACGCCGAGCACGAGGCCCGGCACCACGAGGCTTCCGATCGCCGTGTAGAAGATCACCGAGTTGCCGAAGAACCGGCTGCGGAACGCGAGCCCCGCCGCCACCGAGAAGAGCACGGTGATCGAGAGGATGATGAGCGAGAGCGGCAGCGAGCGTGCGAACGCGCCGCCCACGTCGCCGGTCCGCGCCTGGCCGAACAGCGCCTCGAACCAGTGCAGCGAGACGCCCTGCATGGGGAACACCAGCGAGGCGTTCGGCCCCTGGAACGACAGGATGTAGATGCAGAACATCGGGCCGTAGAGGAACAGCACGAACAACCCGAAGAACACCGCCAGCGGATAGAAGGTCCAGGGCCGAGGCTTGTGGGTCTTCGCCGATCGCGCCATGCCTGCGCTCCTACGAACTGCCCGCGAGTTCCCTGCGGATGTTGACCACCCGCAGCACGCCCATCACCATCATCACCACCACGATCAGCAGCACCACGGCGCTCGCCGCCCCGGAGGGGTAGAGCAGCACGTTGATGTCCTCGAAGATCGAGGAGACCACGGAAGCGCTGCGCCCGCCGCTCATCACCTTGATGACGAAGAAATCGCCCATCACCAGCACGATGACGAAGATCGAGCCGAGCGCGATGCCGCTGCGCGAGAGCGGGACGATGACCTCCCACATGATGCGAAGAGAACTCGCGCCCGCGTCCCGCGCCGCCTCGATCAGCGCCTTGTCGATACGCGCCATCGAGTTGAAGATCGGCACGATCATGAACAGCGTGAAGAGGTGGACGTAGCTGAGCACCACCGAGAAGTCGGAGAAGAGCAGCCACTCCACCGGATCGTCGACGATGCCGAGGCCCATCAACGCCTGATTGACCAGCCCCTGCTTCCCCAGCAGCGGGATCCACGAAATCATGCGGATGATGTTCGAGGTCCAGAACGGAACGGTGCAAAGCAGAAACAGGCCGATCGCGATGAGCAGCGAGCGGACGTGGAACACCAGGAAATAGGCGATGGTGAAGCCGATCAGCAGCGTGATGGCCCAGACGATCGCCGCGAACTTCAGCGTGCTCAGATAGAGCCAGAGCGTGTTCATGGTGGTGAACAGCTCGATATAGCTCTCCGGCGTAAGCGCGGGGCGCATGCCGAAGATCATGTCGTTCTCGAAGAAGCTGACCGCCAATAGCACGCCCAGCGGCAGAATGAAGAAGACCGCCAGCGCGAGGCCGAGCGGCATCGCTCTCACCCCAGGCCGCCGCCTGGCGCCGGTGCCGTTGCTCAGTGAAAGCTTGAGTCGCATCGTGCGAAAGATCGGGGCGGGGCCGGCACGCCGGCCCCGCCCGCACGAATAACGCTGCTTAGGCCGTCTGCAGCTCCGTCCACTTCTTGAGCAGGAACTGGTGGTTGTCCATCAGCGTGTTCCAGCAGGCCATGTTGCCGAAGCGCTGCGAGAACGAGCCGCCGTCGCGGACGTGCCCCGGCTTCTCCATCAGCGTGCCGTAGGGATCGTGGATCGGGCCTTCCGCCGGCTTGCCCTCGTACCAGTAATCCCACTCGTAGGGCTCCATGAAGGCCTTGGCGGTTTCGGCGACGCCGAGATAGTAGCCCTGCTTGGCGATGAAGGCGCCCATCCAGCCGCTGTAGTACCAGTTGAGATAGTCGTAGGCCGCGCCCAGTCTCTTGCCCTCGAGATGGCTCATCAGGCTGAGCCCGTTGCCCCAGCCCCGATAGCCCTCGGCGAGCGGCTGATAGATGCAGGGCACGCCCTGCGCGCGCACGGCGGTCACCGCCGGCGACCACATCGACTGGATGACCACTTCGCCCGAGGTCATGAGCTGCACCGACTGGTCGAAGGTGCCCCAGAGTGCCCGCCAATGACCCTTCCTCTTGAGGTCGATGAGCCGGTCCACGGTCATCGTGATCTCTTCCTTGGTCATGTTGCCCTTGTCGGCGTAGGTGTACTCGCCGGTGGATTCGATGGCGAGCGCCGCATCCATGATCATGATCGGCGGGATGTCCATGCCCGCGGCGCGGCCATTGAACTCGTCGTTGAAGAGCTCGTGCCAGTTGTTGATCGGGCGGCCGATCGCGTCCGGCTGGATGCCGAGCGTATCGGCGTTGAACACGCCGGGGATCATGGTCGCGTAATCGGTGTTGCCGTCGGCGATTTCCTTGGCGTCCGCGTCGGTGAAGTACATCACCTCGTGGGGCGAGACCCCCTGACGAGAGATCTGCTTGCCCTCCAACTGGCCGTCCCGATAGATCGGGGTCGCCTTGTCCCAGTGCGTGATCTTGGACGGGTCGACCGCCTGATAGATGCCGCGCGGCACGGTGATGACCCGCATCCAGAGCTCGATGTCGGCGACATCGATGGAATCGGACTGCGTGGTCAGCCGGTTGAGCATGCCCGCGTGATCGGTGACGGACATCTCCACCGAGAACGGCAGATCGACCGTCGCCTGCTCGGCGATCTGGATGATCGTCGAGTAGGACATGCCGGAATGGTTGATGACGATATCCTTCGTGTCCTGCGCCCAGACGGTCGGAAAACCGCCCAGCGCCTTGGTGCCGGCTGCGACGCCGGCCACCGCGGCAGCGCCCTTGAGTATCGAGCGCCGGCTCGGTCCCTGTTTCCGATGCTTCGTGGTCTTTGCCATCTTCGCCTCCCTCATGTCGGAGGGGCGTCGGAGGTGGCGCGCTGCGCCTCCCTTCCGACAGCCCGCTGGTTCATAGCCTAGCCCGGAATTCTGGCCGATGTCATCGTTCGTGCGCCGTTGTCCGGCGAGAGAGGGCACGAGAGCCTCGCAGCATGGCGGTGCTCCGACGCAGGAACGCTCGGGCGCCGGGGTGCGAGGCCGAAAGGCGACGCGCGCATGGCAAAGGCCGATGCGGGCCGCTATAAGTGCTTGCGGTCGTAACGCGCGAAGCGCGACACACGCGAGGCGCGACGCGCGCGGCACATGCTCGAATGCGTTGGGTTGCAAATTCCTTGGCATGATCGGGACAGCGTGACGAAGGCGCCGCCACCAAGGGGGAGCGCGCGCCGTGGACGAGTGCGCGGTCGTGCGCCGCGCGGGCTACGCCGCATTGCGGGAGCCGTCCTGGTCGCCGCATCCTTCCTGATCGGCGCACAGGCGAGTGCCGACACCGAAACCCTGAAGATCGGCGTCCTCGCTCCTCTCGAGGGCGCGTTCGAGCCTCTCGGACGGGATGCCCTGCGCGGCTACGAGCTTGCCCTGGGCGAGCACGAGGGACGCGCCGGCGAGCGGCCCATCGAGGCGTTCGTCGAGTCGACCGACGGGACTCCGGACTCGGTCATCGCGAAGGCACGCGCGCTGATCGACCGCGGCGCCAGCATTCTCATCGGCCCGCTCGCGGGGATCGAGGGCATCGCGATCCGGGAGTTCGCGAAGAGCGTGCCGGACGTGACGTTCGTCAACGGGGCTTCGGCGGCGCAGGACGCGACCCTGCGCGCGCCGGCGGACAACTTCTTCCGCTTCAATCCCGACAGCATGCAGTGGGTCGCGGGGCTCGGACGCTACGCCTACGAGGAGAAGGGCGTGCGCACGATCGTCTCGGTCGCCGAGGACTACTCGCTGCCCTACACGCAGCTCATGGGCTTCATGCTGGACTACTGCGCGCTTGGCGGCGAGGTGCTGGCGAGGCACTGGGTTTCCACCGGCGCGGGTGACGCTGCACGAATCGCACGGGCCGTGGCCGGCACGGAGACGGACGCGCTGTTCCTGGCTCTGGAGCCGCGCGCGGCGGAGAATTTTCTGGAAGCCTACGCCGAGGCCGGCGGGCAGGCGGCCATCGTGGCAGGCGCCACGACGCTTGGCGGCAGCCTGCTCCGGGCGAGCGGCATCCGCCCGCTGCTGACGGGGGCGATCTCGGCCCTGCCGATCTCGGAGAGCGACGACAACGACGCCTGGACCGCGTTCGCCGACAGCTACCGCGAGCGCTTTCCCGATGCAGGGCCCGCGCCCAGCCTGTTCGCCCTCAGCTACTACGTGAACACCAAAGCGGTGCTGCTTGCGCTTGACGAGACCGACGGCGCGCTGGGCGACGGACACGAGCGCCTGCGCGAAGCCCTCGCCGCGCTGCGATTCGATACCCCCTTCGGCGGCCCGGTCGAACTCGACGCGTACCGCCAGGCCGTGACCAGCACGTTCATCGTCGAGGTCGTCGAGGCGCCCGACGGCTCGCTCACGCAGGAAACCGTCTACACGGTCACCGACGTCGGCCAGACGCTGGGGCTCGCGCGCGACGCGTTCCTCGCCCTCGGCCCGCCCAGCCGCGCCAACACGCTGTGCCCGGAGCGCGCCCTACCCGAAGCCGAGGCCCGACCCGTGCCGTCAGAGACCGACGTCGCCGCAGTGACACCTGACGATGTTCTGGAAGCGGACGCGGAAGAAGAGGCGCCCCCCTCCCCTGCCGATATACTCCGCGACCAGTTACTGGTGAACTTGCAGAAGGACGCCGCCATGACCGAGACCGGCCCCGCCATCGTTCCCTGCCTCAGCTACCGCGACGCGCCCGCCGCCATCGCCTGGCTCAAGGAGGCGTTCGGCTTCACCGAGAACATGGTCGTGCCGGGCCCGGACGGCACGATTGCCCACGCCCAGCTCGCGCTCGGCAACGGCATGGTCATGGTGGGCTCCGAGCGCGACGACGAGCTCCAAATGAGGATTCCGTGCGACCTGGGCGGCGTCACGCAGTCGATCTATGTCGTAGTCGAGGACACCGACGCCCACTACGCCCGGGCCGTCGCCGCAGGCGCCGAGATCGTGCGCGGGCTGGAGGACACGCCCTATGGCTCGCGCGACTACTCGGCCCGTGACCCCGAAGGCCATCTCTGGAACTTCGGCACCTACCGGCCGTCCACCGAAGAGTAGACGCGGCAAGCCCCGCGCGGGTCAGTCGTAGGGCTCGCCCGCCTTGTTGGTGAAGCGGATCGCGCCGCCGCGTTTCTCATAGACCAGGTCGACGTCCGGGTAGTGGCCGCGCTCATCGTCGGCGCGGGTCCCGATCTCGAGCACCACGGCATCCTCCGCAGAGCGGTTCACCAGGTGGTGGCCGTCCGCGTGGCCGGCCCTGAACGCGGCCGCCTCGCCCGCCCGCAGAGGCGTCTCTCCGCCGTCCTCGATCAGGACCAGCTCTCCGGAGACGACGAAGACAAGCTCGTCCTCGGCCTCGTGCCAATGGCGCTGCGCGCTCGCCGCACCCGGCGGAAGGCGCGTCAGGCTGACGCCGAACTGGGTCAGCCCGCCGGCATCGCCCAGCGCCTGGCGGGCGCGCGCATCCGCCATCGCCTTGAACGGCGCCGGATAGCCGGAGCCGGTCTTTACCGGCACCCGGTCGATGTCGATCTTCGGCATGTCGAGAACGCCTCCTTCAGGCGGAACAGCAGCCGGACTGCTTCGGCGGACACGGCACCGAGCCGTAGGAGCAGAAGACGCAGCAATCGCCCGGAAGCGGGCGGAGCCGCACGCCGCAGCCGGCGCACTCGTGGAAGAAGAGGCACGCGTCGGTGGGCATGTGCTCGCGCGCCCGATGCCCGCAGTCCGGGCAGGTGAGGATGGCGTAAAGCTCCAGCGCCGGTTGCTCTTCGGCAGCTGCTTCCGCCATCAACGCCTCCCCTGCCCCCGCCGCTCGTTCAGTACTGCACGCCGTTAGTGAGCGCGCCGTCGACCTTGAGGTTGGTGCCGGTGATGAACGTCGCACGCGGGCTGGCGAGGAACACCGTCGCGTTGGCCACCTCCTCGGCCGTCGCCATGCGCCCGGTCTTGTTCATGCTGAGCGCCGTATTGAACAGGTCCGGAACGTTCTTCTCGATGTTCTGCCAGAAGCCGCCGTCGAAGTAGGTGTTGCCGGGCGAGATCGAGTTGGCGCGGATGCCCTTGGGCGCGAGCTGCCTGCTGAGCCCGGCGGCATAGTGGATCAGCGCCGCCTTGAAGACGCCGTAGGGGCCGGCGGCGAAGTCGATCTCGATGCCGGAGACGCTGGAGATGACCACGATGGAGCCGGCATCCGACTTCTCAAGGTGCGGCAGCGCGGCCTCCACCGTGTTCACGGTGTGCATCATGTCGACCGAGAATTCCTTCTGCCAGGACTCGAGCTCGGGCGTCGCGGCGAGTGCGCTCACGTTAGGGATGACGATGTCGAGCCCGCCGAATTCCTCGGCCACGTCGTCGACCCACTGGCGCATCGCTGGCCCGTCGCCGACGTCGAAGGCGCGACCCGATGCGCGGACGCCGGTCGCGGCAAGCGCGGAGACGGCTTCCTCCACGTCGGCTTCCGTGCGCGCGCAGATCGCGACGTCGGAACCCTCGGCGGCGAGCTCGTTGGCGATCGCCCGACCGATACCCTTGGTGCCACCCGTCACCAGCGACTTCCTGCCTTTCAAGCCAAGATCCATGAGTCACTCCCTCGTCCAGGGCGCCGGCGGGAGCGCGCGGCGCATCGTGTATCTGTCCCGGCTAGCGCGGATTCTGCCGGCGCTGCCGGGGGCATGCTGCGCGACATGGTGAACGATCGGGGATGCCAAGGCCAGCACCCTTTCGCTGGCTGCGGACACCCTCAACGCGTGAGCGTCAGGAAGGTGTTCGCCTGCACGCCCTCGAATCGCACGGTGTGACCGTCCGGCCAAATCACGCTGATATTCACGACCTGCGCCGCGCCCAGGCCGACATGAATCCACCCGTTCGCGCCGCTGGCGTGGCCGCCGCCTACCGTCGCTTCGCGGCTCCACGTCCGCATGCCGTCGCTCACCTCGACCCAGGCGCCGATCCCGTTCCGGTTCGGCCCCGATTGCTCGAGACGCACTTGCAGCCAATTGCCGGCCGTCTCGCTCCGATTATGAAAGATTTCGACCGGCGAGCCGCGGTTGACGACGACGAGATCGAGCCGGCCGTCCCGGTCGAGATCGACGAGGGAACCGCCCCGGCCCTTCGCCATGCTGGCGACCCCGGCCTCGACGGAACGCTCCACGAAGCGGCCGTCCGGGCCGCCCATCAGCAGATTGTTGGGATCGTGCGCCGCCGTGTCCGGCATCGACTCCACGTTGCCCTTCGTGATGACGAGGTCGACGAAGCCATCGTTGTCGACGTCGCCGAACGCCGGGTGCCAGGCGGTCGACGGGCGCAGGTCGTCGCCCACGTGCGGCACGTGCGCGGTGACGCCCCGCGCGTAGGCGAGATCGCCATAGCTCGGCCTGTCCGCGCCTTGCGTGAGTGTCCGCAGCTTGTTGTCGGCCATGCTGGTGAGCATGTACTCGGGGTAGCCGTCTCCGGTGACGTCGTGGGACGCGATGCCCATGCCGAATATGCGCAGGCGCTGCCAACCGTCCTCGCGGCCGTAGAGGCGGGGAACGGCATCCATGCGCCAGAGCTGCTCCTCCCCGTCGCGCACGTAGTAGTGGCGGTCGTTGCTGACACGCAGGCCGGGCCGGCCTGAGCGGTTCCAGTCCGTGAACAGCATGGAGAGCGTGCAGTGGCCGGTCAGCCTGGCGGGCGGGCCGTAGCCGGATGCACCGGGCCCCGCCGGGCGCAGCAGGACGTTGTCGTCGCAGGCGTTGAAGGGGCCGCTCGGGTCGTCCCGGTCGACGTAATTGCCGAAGGCCAGGGTCGGCAGCCGGTTTCCGTCCTCCCAGGTGGCGCTGAACGCGGTGGTCCAGGCGTTGCCCCCGTCGAAGCCGAATTCGGCGTTGGCGACCTCGAAGGCGCAGTCGCCGCGCCCGCGCAGGAGCACGTTCTCGCCCGCCCGCAGCACGGCGAGATCCATCACGCCGTCGGCGTCCAGGTCGAGAGGATAGGCGCCGGTCACGGCGTCGATCCGCACGGAGGGCGCTTCGACCGCGGCGAACGCGAGGGTGCCCGTGCTCTCGTTGCGGAAGAGCGCGGACGGCTCGGCACCGCCGGCAAGGAACAGGTCCGAATCGCCGTCGTGGTCGCAGTCGAAGGTCGCCACACCGCCGCCCACGATATAGGGCCAGTCGCCGGTATAGGCATGCGAAACGCCGGCCGCGGCCGCCACCTCGGCGAACCGTGGCGTGCCCGCCTCCGCCGTCGCCGATCGGACGTGGCCGGCCGTCAGCAGGGCGGCGGCAAGCGCCGGCAGGAGCACCGCTCGCAACGGCGCGCAGGGCCCGGTTCCGCGCTGTTCCAATCGGTAATTTCGCGTCCTCATGGCCGGGCGAGTCTGGCATAGAGACCATGCGCTTGGTACGATGCGAACGCTTTCAAGGCGTCGCGCGGCGGTCGCAGCGCGGCGTCGTGTCTTGAGGGTTCCGTCGTCGACAATCGGGCGGCCGGGAATCAGCAATCGTGAGTTGGAGCACCGCATGTCAGAGTTGAAGATCGGCCTCGTCGGCGCCGGCTGGATGGGCAAGACCCACGCCATGAGCTACCAGGCTCAGCGGCTTGCGTTCGGCGGAAAGCCCGCTGCGCCCGTGCTCGAAGCCCTCGCCGACGTGAACGACGAGATCGCGAGCCGCGCGGCACGCGAGTTCGGCTTCAATCGCCACACGGCGGACTGGCGCGAGATCATCGACGATCCGACCATCGACATCGTCGACATCAACACGCCGAACGACCTTCACTTCGACATCGCGATGGCGGCGGTCGCCGCCGGCAAGCACGTCTACTGCGAAAAGCCCCTCGCCAACGACGCGAAGACCGCGTTCACGATGGCGGAGGCGGCCGAGAAGGCGGGCGTCACGACGATGGTGGGCTTCAACTACATCAAGAACCCGGTGCAGTCGCTCGCCCGGCGGCTGGTGGCGGACGGCGAGATCGGCGCGCCGAACTACTACCGGGGCTCGTTCAGCGCGGATTTTCTGGGCCGGCCGGAGATCCCCTTCTCCTGGCGCAACGACAAGGCGAAGGCCGGCTCCGGCGTGATCGGCGACATCGGCGCACATTGCTTCGCCTACCTGAGCCACCTCGTCGGCCAGCCGGTCGAGGAGGTGGTGTGCGACCTGAAGATCGTCATCCCCGAGCGGCCGGCGCCGGCGGAACACGGCGGCTTCAGCCAGGACGCCGGCGGCACCGGGCAGATGGTGCAGGTCGATACGGACGACGTGGCGACCGTGATGTTCAGGACCTCGGGCGGCCTCACCGGGCACATGGAGATGAGCCGCGTCTCGCTCGGCAAGCGCATGGACGTCGGCTACGAGCTGACCGGCACCGAGGGCGGGGTGCGCTACTTCTACGACAACATCAACAGCCTGCAGGTCTACACGGAGGACGGGGCGCAGGAGACCAGAGGGTTCAAGCACGTCGTCATGGGCCCGACCGACCCGCGCTACGCGGCGTTCTATCCGGTTCCCGGCATCGGCGCCGGCTACAACGACTACAAGGTGATGGAGGTGCAAGACCTCATCGAGGCCGTTGCGGCCGGCAAGCCGGCCTATCCCGATTTCAGATTCGCGGCGGAGGTCCAGCGCGTGATCGACGCCTGCATCCTCTCCGATGCCGAGCGGCGTTGGGTCAGGGTGGAGGAAATCACCGTCTAGTCTCAAACCAGGTTTATCGGGCGTACCGCTCTCCGAAGCCGTCATGGGCGGCGGGGTCTGGCAGGGAGCGGGACGCTGAGAGGGAGCATGTGCCAGATCAACCACGAAGGGAGACCACTCATATGAAGGTATCGACGTTCGCGGCCGGCGCACTGGCGCTCGGCATCAGTGCCATCATCGGGGCGACGGCCGGGCCGGCCCTTGCCGCCGACAAGCTCTTGGGCGTGAGCTGGCAGCACTTCCGCGAGGAGCGCTGGAAGAAGTACGACGAAGCCTGCATGCTGGATCAGCTCAAGAAGTACCCCGATTGGGATTACATCTCGACGGATGCCAACGCGTCGGCGGAGAAGCAGAGCGCCGATATCGAGACGCTCGTCAGCCGCGGCGTAGACGTTCTCCTCATCATCCCTTACTCGACGGATGCGGTGAAGCCGGCAGCGCAGATGGCGCTCGCCAACGGCATTCCCACGATCGGCTATGACGTTCAGGTCGAGGAGCCGGGCGTCTTCTACCTCAGCTTCGACAACGCCGAGGTCGGCCGCATTCAGGCGCGCGGCGTGGTCGATGTCGTGAACAAGGGCCGCTTCGCCTACATCAAGGGCAGCCCGACCATGGAGATCACCGAGTTCGTATGGGGCGGACAGGTCGAGATTCTGACCCCCTACATCGAGGCGGGCGATATCGAGATCGTTTGCGAGCTCTACTCCGACGGCTGGCTGCCTGAGAACGCGCAGGTCAACATGGAGCAGTGCCTGACCGCCAACAACAACAACGTCGACGCAGTGGTCGCCTCCAACGATGGCACCGCCGGCGGCGTGGTGGCGGCGCTCGCCTCGCAGGGCCTCGCCGGCAACATTCCGGTCTCAGGCCAGGACGGCGACATCGCGGCGCTCAACCGCATCGCCAAGGGCTACCAGACGGTCAGCGCCTGGAAGAACGCCTGCGATCTCGGCCGCGCCGGCGTGGACATTGCCGTCGCCCTTGCCGAGGGCACGCCGCCCGACCAGATCGAAGGCGCGTCCAAGTTCTGTGGCGGTCCCAACAAGCTCTGCCAGGATGCGATCGAGCTCGCGCCGGTCGCGATTACGCGCGACAACCTCAACGTCGTGCTCGACGCCGGCTGGATCTCCAAGGAGGAGCTCTGCGCAGGCGTCGATGCGGTGCCGGAGACGGTCCACGGTAAGAACCCGCCGGCGGGCTGCGAGTAGACACCTGGTCGTGAGGCGCCGGCTCCGATGCCGATTGTCGGAGCCGGCTCTTCCGGCTTGCGGGCAATGACGGGCACGTCATGACCGACGGGGTGGGAGCACGGGCCAGAGGCGCGCAGGCCGCC
Organism: Alphaproteobacteria bacterium; assembly: GCA_965221125.1. Classification (GTDB taxonomy): domain Bacteria; phylum Pseudomonadota; class Alphaproteobacteria; order UBA828; family UBA828; genus WTGU01. Next base: position 689,410 of record CBDCRW010000007.1, on the reverse strand, counting down.
GGAACCTTCCGGCGCGTGGCGGCGGTGCTCGAGGTCGATGCCCGCCTTCTCGCCATGTTCGCCGTGCTGGCCGCCATCGCGGTCGGCTTCGAGTTTGCGACCGGCGGGTTCTTCCTGACCGCGCGCAACCTCTTCAACCTGTCGCTGCAGACCAGCGTCGTCGCCATCATGGCGACCGGCATGGTGCTGGTCATCGTGTCGCGCCATATCGACCTTTCCGTCGGCTCCATGATGGGCCTGGCGGGCATGTTCGCGGCCGTGTTCCAGGTCTGGGTGTTTCCGGTCGGCGCCGGCTACAACTGGATCGTCACGCTGCTCATCTGCATTGCCTTCGGCGCGCTGCTGGGCGCCTTCCAGGGATACTGGATCGCCTATCGCGCGCTGCCGTCCTTCATCGTCACGCTGGCCGGCCTGCTCGCATGGCGCGGCGCGTCGTGGCTCATCAGCGGCGGCGTCACCATCTCGCCCATGGACGAGACCTTCCAGAAGCTCGGCGGCGGCCTCGAGGGGACCATCGGCGAGACCTGGAGTTGGGTGGTCGGCGGGCTCGGCATCATCGGGATCGTCTTCTTCTTCGTGCAAAGCCGGCTGCGCAAGCAGCGCTACGGCTTCCGGGTGCGCCCGCTCGCGGTGGAGCTTGCGTTGATCGCCGTCGCGTGCGCCGCTGTGGTGGGCTTCGTCATGACGATGAACGCCTACCTGCATCCCATCCGCAAGACGCCGCAGGGCATCCCGATCCCGGTGCTGATCCTGATCGTGATCGTGATCGTGATGAGCCTGGTGGCCCGGATCACGCGCTTCGGCCGCTACGTCTACGCCATGGGCGGCAATCCCGAGGCCGCCGAGCTCGCCGGCGTCGACGTCAAGAAGATGACCCTCTACATCTTCATCATCTCAGGCATCCTGTGCGCGATTGCCGGTGCGGTGTCGATCGCCCGGCTCAACGCCTCGCCCACGTCGCTCGGCCAGCTCGCGGAGCTCAACGTGATCGCCGCGGCGGTGATCGGCGGCGCCTCGCTCTCCGGCGGGGTCGGCACGGTGGCGGGCGCGATCCTGGGCGCGCTCATCATGCAGAGCCTGCAGAACGGCATGCTGCTCATGGGCATCACCAGCGCCATCCAGCAGATGGTGAGCGCCGGCGTCCTGTTGCTCGCGGTCTGGTTCGACGTGGTCTATCAGAAGCGGAGGTTGCAGGTGCGATGAGCGACGACGCTGCGCCGCTGGTCCAGATGGAGGGCATCGACAAGTCGTTCGGCGGCCTGCGCGCGCTGGCCGACGTGAGCGTCGACCTTTTCCCCGGCGAGGTGGTCGGCATCGTCGGCCACAACGGCGCCGGCAAGTCCACGCTCATCAAGATCCTCTCGGGCGCGCTCAGGCGCGATTCCGGGGAGATCCGCATCGAGGGCGCGGTGGCCGACATCAACAACCCGCGCGATGCGCGCGCGCTCGGCATCGAGACGATCTATCAGACGCTGGCGCTCGCCGACAATCTGGACGCGTCGGCCAACATCTTTCTCGGGCGCGAGCTTCTGACCAAGGCGCGCACGCTCAACGAGGAGGCGATGGCGAGCGAGATCCAGGGCGTGCTCGAGCGCCTGCAGATCAAGATCCCCTCGATCCGGGAGCCGGTGATCAACCTCTCCGGCGGCCAGCGCCAGGCGGTCGCCATCGGGCGCGCGATCTACTTCAACGCGAAGATCCTGATCATGGACGAGCCGACGGCGGCGCTCGGGCCCCAGGAGACCCGCATGGTCGGCGACCTGATCAAGCGGCTGAAGTCGGAAGGGATCGGCATCTTCCTCATCAGCCACGACATCCACGACGTCTTCGACCTCTCCGACCGCATCACCGTGCTCAACGGCGGCAAGGTGGTGGACACGGTGCGCACGCAGGACGTGACCAAGGACCAGGTGCTCGGCATGATCATCCTCGGCAAGCGGATCGAGGAGGAGACCGAGGAGGACCTCGCCAGCCTGCATTGATCGGAATTGCGACGGGGCTAGCCCGATTTCCGACCTTACGAGATCACTGCGGACGGAGTTTTCCCACCTCCCCCTGTCCCCCTCCCCCCAATGGGCGGAGGGGGGACGCTGACGCCGATGGCGGAGTCTCCCTCTCCTCCCCTCGGGGAGGAGAGGGCCGGGGTGAGGTGGGGGATTCGTTTCGGCCGTTCAGCGAGCCAACACACGAACGGGCGGCAACCGGGAACGATTCCATCCGGCCGGATTGTGCTCTAACCGCTAGAGGCACGCAGCCAGGGCGGCTCCAGCTTGAGGATTTCGGCGTAAACCGGGCAGTCGGGGCGGTGGGCGCCTTCGAGATAGCCGGTGGACAGCAGGAACTCCCGGCAGATCTCGCCGCCCATGAACTTGAAGTGCGCCTTGAAGAGCTTCACCCAATCGCCATGCGGCCTGGGATGGTGGGCGTCGAGCCAGGCTGCGAAGGAGCCGTGGGAGGCCTGCAGCGCCTGAATGCGCCGGGCGTTCTCGATGGCGGCATCGACCTTGAGCCGGTTGCGGATGATGCCCGCATCGGCGAGCAGGCGTGCGCGCGCCTCATCGTCGTAGGCGGCGACCCGCGCGATCTCGAAGCCTTCGAAGGCTTCTGTGAAGGCGTCGCGCTTCTTCAGGATCGTGAGCCACGAGAGCCCGGCCTGGTTGATCTCCAGCACGAGGCGTTCGAACAGGCGGTCGTCGTCACGGACCGGGAAACCGTATTCCCGGTCGTGATAGGGCCCGTGGAAGGGGTGCCCGGGCGCGATGTCGCAATAGCTCGTCACGGCGCCCTGCCCCGCCCTACTCGGCGAAGGTTTCCATCGAGAGCCAGCCGGCATCGACGATGCCGACGATGGCGCCGGTGATCACGCCGCCGGCCACGGTCGCGATCGCCGCCTTGCGCCAGAGCCGCGGGCGCTGGGGCGCGCCCGGCGCGTGGCCTGGCTCCGGATTCTCGATGGGCCTGATCCCGAACGGAAGCGCGACGAAGAAGGAGAGCCACCAGGCGATCACGAAGACGACGATGATGCCGAAGACGTCCACGGCGATGCCTCAGACCTGCTCCAGCTCGATCAGCGTGCCGCAGAAGTCCTTGGGATGGAGGAAGAGAACGGGCTTGCCGTGGGCGCCCGTGCGCGGCTCGCCGTCGCCCAGCACCCGCGCGCCCTCGGCGACCAGGCGGTCGCGCGCGCCGAGGATGTCGTCCACCTCGTAGCAGAGATGGTGAACCCCGCCAGCCGGGTTCCTGGCGAGGAAGCCCGCGATGGGCGAGCCTTCGCCCAGCGGATGCAGCAATTCCAGTTTGGTGTTGGGCAGCACGACGAAGACCGTGGTCACGCCATGCTCCGGCAGGTCCAGGGGGTCGGAGACCTCGGCGCCCAGCGTACCGCGGTAGAGCGCGCTCGCCGCCGCGAGATCGGGCACGGCGATGGCGACATGGTTCAGGCGTCCGATCATGGCGCGGCTCCGCTCATCCTGGCACGCGCGCGATCTGCACGTCGATCACCGGGCGCTTGCCGTAGCCGTCGCGCACCGCGCGCCGGATGGCGCGGCGCGCCGCCTCCTCGATCGCGCTCTCGTTGCGCGCCTGCGCGCGCGGCAGCGAATCCACCGCGTCCGCCACGTCCGCGGCGATCGCCTCCCGCTCCCCCTGCTGGTCGTCGGCATCGAGAACGCCGCGCCCGGAGACGATGGGCGATACGAGGGTTCGCCCGCTGCGGTCGACGATGACGGAGACGAAGATCGCGCCGTTGTGCATCAGCTTGCGCCGCGCGCCGATGGAGACGTGATCGGTCGCGACGATCTGCCCGCCGTCCAGCGCGAGCCGGCCGGCCGGCGCGCGGCCGACGATGGCGGCCTTGCCGGGGCCGAGCCTGAGCAGGTCGCCGTTCTCCACGAGGACGGGCTCGGGCACCTGGAGCGAACGGGCGAGCGCGCCGTGCGCCTGCATGTGCCGCGCCTCGCCGTGCACCGGCACCGCGATCTGCGGCCTGATCCACTGGTACATCTGGCGCAGCTCGTCCCGGCATGGGTGGCCGGAGACGTGGACCTCCGCGTCCGCCTCCGTGATGACCTCGATGCCGCGCCGCAGCAGCCGGTTGTGCAGGTTGCCGATGGTCCGCTCGTTGCCGGGAATGATCTTCGACGAGAAGATCACGGTATCGCCTTCGCCGAGGCTCACGCGGGGGTGGCTGTCGCCGGCGATGCGGGACATCGCGGCGCGCGGCTCGCCCTGGCAGCCGGTGCAGAGGTGGAGCGCCTGGCTGCCGTGAAGCGATGCGCCCTCGTCCTCGGTCAGCAGGCGCACGCCATCCAGGTAGCCGCAGGCCCGCGCCGCGCGCACGTAGCGCTGCAGCGAGCGGCCGACCAGCACCGGCTCCCGCCCCGCATCGCGCGCGGCGAACGCGACAGATTCGAGACGGGCGACGTTCGACGCGAAGAGGGTCACGGCGATGCCGTTCTCTCGCTCGGCAATGAGGCGCGAGAGCGTCTGGCGTACCGCGCCTTCCGACCCCGATTCGCCCTCCACCGTCGCGTTGGTGGAATCGCCGACCAGCGCCAGCACGCCGGCCTCGCCCGCCTGCCGCAGCGCCACTTCGTCGAGGGGCTCGCCCACCAGCGGGTCGGCGTCGATCTTCCAGTCGCCGGTGTGCATGACGCGCCCGTAGGGCGTCTCGATCAGCAGCGCGTTGGGCTCGGGGATCGAATGCGTGAGCGAGATGAAGGTGAGCGCGAAGGGTCCGAGATCGAGCCGGCCGGAGAGCGGCACCTCGGTCAGCGGCACCTCGGAAAGCAGCCCCTCGTCGCGCAGCTTCTCCCGCAGCACGGCGGCGGCGAAGGGAGTCGCGTACACGGGGCAGCGGAGCCTCGGCCAGAGATAGGCGACCGCGCCCAGGTGATCCTCGTGGGCGTGGGTCAGCACGATGGCCAGCAAATCCTTCCGGCGCTCCGCGATGAACGCAGGGTCCGGCATGACCACGTCGATGCCCGGCAGCGTGTCGCCTGCGAAGGTGATGCCGAGATCGACCATCAACCACGCGCCGTCGCAGGCGTAGAGGTTGAGGTTCATGCCGATCTCCCCTGCCCCGCCGAGGGGCAGGAAGTGCAGCGCATCTCGCTGGACGTGAGGCGCCGCAGCCGGCGAGGTCGCGTTCATCCCGCCCCCCGATTGCGACGGTGCACCTCGCGCAGCCCCCGAATGGTGAGGTCGGGATCGACCGTGTCGATGGCCGCCGTGGCGTCGCCGAAGAGGCCGGCCAGCCCGCCGGTCGCGACGGTCGTGACGGGTGCTGCGATCTCGGCCTTCATGCGGGCGACGATCCCCTCGATCAGTCCCACGTAGCCCCAGTAGATGCCGGACTGCATGGCCGGCACGGTCGCCTGGCCGATCACGGTCTCGGGGCGCCTGACGGCGATGCGCGGGAGCTGCGCCGCGGCCTGGTGCAGCGCCTCCAGCGAGAGCGCGATGCCGGGCGCGATGATGCCGCCTTCGTAGGCGCCGTCTGCGCTCACCGAGTCGAAGGTGGTCGCGGTGCCGAAATCGAGGACGATCAGCGCGCCCGAGTGGCGGATATGGGCGCCCACCGCATTCACCAGCCGGTCGGCGCCGACCTCGTCGGGCCGGGGCACGTTCACGTCGATGCCGAGGCGGACCCCCGGCTCGCCGACGACCTCTGCCGCGCAGCCGCAGTGGTCGGCGCAGAGGGACTTGAGCGCGCCGATCCCCTGCGGCACCACGCTGGAGACGATGGCGTCCTCGACATCGGCGAGGCTGAGGCCCGCCTGCGCCAGGAGCTGCCCCAGCCAGACCGCGTATTCGTCGCTGGTTCGCCGCGCGTCGGTCATGGCGCGCCATTGGCCGAGCGCCGCCTCGCCGCCGCCTTCGAAGACGGCGAACACCGTGTTGGTGTTGCCGGCGTCAACCGCGAGCAGCATGGGCCGCCCCCGCGTCGCCGAAGTAGACGTCGCCCGCCGCGATGGAGAGCGGTGCTTCGCCCTCGCGCGCGAGCATCAGAGCGCCTTCCTCATCCAGCCCCTCGAACGTGCCGACGAGCGTTTCCCGGCCGCCCGCGACCGTCACCGGGCCGCCGAGCCCGTGGGCGCGGCCGAGCCAGGCGCGCCGTACCGCCGCGAAGCCGTGCGCCTCCCACGCCGACCGCCGCCGGGTCAGCGCCGCAAGCAGCGGGGGCAGCGCTTCCTCGGGCGCGAGCATCGGGGCGCCGGCGGCGACGAGGCTCGTCGACGGGATCGGCCCCTCGAGGCCGGGATGATCCACGAGGTTCACGCCGATGCCGAGCACCACCCAGTCCACGCGCCCATCCGATCGCAGCGCCGATTCCAGCAGGATACCGGCAACCTTGCCGCCGTCCACGAGGATGTCGTTGGGCCACTTGCAGCGCGCGCGGCCGGGCAGGCGCCCGTCCACGAGGTCGAGGACGGCGAGCGCGGCGACGAACGAGAGCTGCGCCACCCGCCGCGCTTCGCAGGCGGGGCGGAGCAGCACCGAGCAGTAGAGATTGCCGGGCGGCGAGTCCCAGACGCGTCCGCGCCGCCCGCGCCCGGCCCGCTGCCGCCGCGCACGGACGACGGTCCCCTCCGCCGCGCCTGCCGCCGCGCGCGCCTTGGCCTCGTCGTTGGTGCTGCCGGCCTCGTCGAGGGCGATCAGCGTGTAGCCTTGCGGCAGCGCCGCCGGCGGCATGGGGAGGGGTCTCGTCGTCAGGGCATGAGCGCCGCGGCGGCGGCTTCCGCCCCGGCCAGGATCGGCGCCGGATAGGCGAAGAAAAGGAGCGTGATGATGCCGGTGCCCGCGAGCACGGCGGAAAGCTCCACGCCTACCGGGCGGTCGAACCCGTCGGTCGGCTGATCGAAGTACATCACCTTGACGATGCGGATGTAGTAGTAGGCGCCGACGACGCTCGCCAGCACGCCGAAGATGGCGAGCCCGTAGAGCCCCTCGTCCACGGCCGCCAGGAACACGTAGAGCTTGCCGAAGAAGCCGGCGAGCGGCGGAATGCCCGCCATCGAGAACATGAAGATCGCGAGCGCGAGAGCCAGCGACGGGTTGGTCTTGGAGAGGCCGGAGAGGTCGCTGATCTCTTCGACCATCTGGCCGCGCTGGCGCATGGCGAGGATGCAGGCGAAGCCGCCGAGCGTCATCACCATGTAGATCAGCATGTAGACGATCACGCCCCGGATCCCCTCGGGCGTGCCGGCCGAGAGCCCGACGAGCGCATAACCGACGTGGCCGATGGAGCTGTAGGCCATCAGCCGCTTGATGTTCTTCTGGCCGATGGCGGCGAAGGCGCCGAGCCCCATCGAGGCCACCGAGACGAAGATCACGATCTGATCCCACTGGTCGGCAAGCTCGTGGAAGGGGCCGACGAAGACCCGGAGCAGCAGCGCCATGGCGGCGACCTTGGGTGCTGCGGCGAAGAAGGCCGTGACCGGCGTCGGCGCGCCCTCGTAGACGTCGGGCGTCCACATGTGGAAGGGCACCGCCGAGACCTTGAAGGCCAACGCCGCGGCGATGAACACGAGGCCGATCAGCACGCCCGTCTCTGCCGCCACGTTGCCGGGCACGGTGGTGGCCAGCGCCTCGGCGATCCCCTCGAAGCCGGTCACGCCGGTGAAGCCGTAGACCATGGAGCAGCCGTAGAGCAGCAGGCCCGACGAGATCGCGCCGAGGACGAAGTACTTGAGGCCCGCCTCGGTCGAGCGCAGCGAATCCCGGCGGAAGGCGGCGACGATGTAGAGCGAGAGGCTCTGCAGCTCGAGTCCGACGTAGAGCGCGATCAGGTCGTTCGCCGAGATCATCAGCAGCATGCCGAGGGTGGCGAAGACGATCAGCACCGGGAACTCGAAGCGGTTCATCCCCTCGCGCTTCACGTAGCCGATGCCGACGATGAGCGTGACCGCCGCGCCCACCAGCACCAGGCACTTCATGAAGGCGGCGAAGCGGTCGACCACAAAGAGCCCGAAGAAGGTCGTCGTCCGCTCGTCGGGGAGCGCCAGCACCATGACGAAGGCGACCGCCATGGAGACGCAGGCGAGCCAGGTCATGAGCCGCGTCGAACGGTCGCCGATGAAGACGCCCGCCATCAGCAGCGTGACGGAGGCGCCGGCGAGGAAGAGTTCCGGCAGCGCGGGCAGATAATCGGGCTCGACGAAATTCTGCATCGCCCAGCCCCTATTGCAGCGCCGCGAGCGCGGGCACCGATGCGCTCCCGGGCTCGGCGGCCGGCAGCGGCGGCGCGCCGTTCGTCTGCGCGATCAGGTTCTCGACCGAGACGTGGAGCACGTCGAGGAAGGGCTCGGGATAGAGCCCGAGCACCAGCGCGAGCGAGACCAGCGGCGCGAAGATGCCGACCTCACGCCAGTTGAGGTCGGTGATCGACTTGAGGTTCTCCTTGGTGAGCTCGCCGAAGATCACGCGCCGGTAGAGCCAGAGCATGTAGGCGGCGCCCAGGATCACGCCGGTCAGCGCCAGCATGGCGACCCAGGTGTTCGACTGGAAGGCGCCCACCAGCACCATGAACTCGCCGACGAAGCCGCTGGTGCCGGGCAAGCCGATGGCGGCCAGCGTGAACACCATGAGCACGAAGGCGTAGATCGGCATGCGGTGCACCAGCCCGCCGTAGTCGGCGATCTCGCGGGTGTGAGTGCGGTCGTAGACGACGCCGACGCAGAGGAAGAGCGCCGCCGAGACGATGCCGTGGCTCAGCATCTGGACGATCCCGCCCTCGATGCCTTGCGCGGTGAAGGTGAAGATGCCGATGGTGACGATCCCCATGTGGGCGACCGAGGAATAGGCGATCAGCTTCTTCATGTCCTGCTGCATGAGCGCGACCAGCGAGGTGTAGATGATCGCGACCACGCTGAGCGAATAGACGAAGGGCACGAAGAAGGCGCTCGCGTCCGGCAGCATCGGCAGCGAGAAGCGGAGGAAGCCGTAGCCCCCCATCTTCAGCAGGATGCCGGCGAGGATCACCGAGCCCGCCGTCGGCGCCTCCACGTGGGCGTCGGGCAGCCACGTGTGGAACGGCCACATCGGCAGCTTGACGGCGAAGGAGGCGAAGAGCGCGAGCCAGAGCCAGGTCTGCACCGCCGGCGCGAAGTGGTGCGCAAGCAGCGTCGGGATGTCGGTGGTGCCGGCATCGAGGTACATGAAGAGGATCGCCAGCAGGAACAGCACCGAGCCCACCAGCGTGTAGAGGAAGAACTTGAACGCCGAGTAGACCCGCCGCGCGCCGCCCCAGATGCCGATGATGAGGAACATCGGGATGAGCTGGCCCTCGAAGAAGATGTAGAACATCACGAAGTCGAGGGAGCAGAAGACGCCGACGATCAGCGTCTCCATCGCCAGGAAGGCGATCATGAATTCGCGCACGCGAGTCCCGATCGCCTCCCACGAGGCGAGGATGCAGATCGGAATGAGGAACGTGGTGAGGATCAGGAAGAAGATCGAGATCCCGTCCACGCCCAGGTGGTAGCCGATGTTGTGCTCGGGCAGCCAAGGCACGAACTCGACGAACTGGAACTCTGCCGTCGACGTGTCGAAGTCGGCGACCAGCACGACCGAGAGCGCGAAGGTGACGATCGAGGTCCAGAGCGCCACGTGGCGGGAGTTGGCCGCGATCTGCCGCTCGTCGCCGCGGATGAGGAGGATGAAGAAGACTCCGGCCAGCGGTAGGAAGGTGACGGTGGACAGGATCGGCCAATCGGTCATGCCGCTACCTGCCCGCGATCAGATACCAGGTCACGATGGCCGCAAGGCCCAGCAGCATCGCGAAGGCGTAGTGGTAGACGTAGCCTGACTGCAGCCGGACCGCGCGGCGCGCGATGGAGAGGGTCGCGGCCGCGAAGCCATCCGGCCCGATGCCGTCGATCACCGCGCCGTCGCCCTGCTTCCAGAGGTTGCGCCCGAGATACTTGGCGGAGCGCACGAAGAGGATGTCGTAAAGCTCGTCGAAGTACCACTTGTTGAGCAGGAAGAGGTAGACCGGCCGCGCCCGCGCAGCCAGCCGGCCCGGAAGCTCGGGCCTGAGCACGTAGAAGAGGAAGGCGCCGGCGATCCCGAGCACGCCCACCGCCATCGGCAGCGCCTTCACCCAGAAGTCGACGTGGTGCGCCTCCGCCAGCGCGTTGTGGATGGGGAGCACGAGGATCGAGGTGCCCCAGAAGTCGATGTCGGTCGCCACCATCGGCAACATCAGGTAGCCGATCACGACGGCGCCGATGGCGAGCCCCACCAGCGGCACCCACATGACGGCCGGCGCCTCGTGGACGTGGGCCATCACCTTCTCGTCGGCGCGCGGCTTGCCGTGGAAGGTCAGGAACAGCAGCCGCCACGAGTAGAACGCGGTGAGGAACGCCGCCAGGATGCCGAGGCCGAAGGCGTACATGCCGAGCCCGGTGTGCGAGGCGAAGGCGGACTCCAGGATGATGTCCTTGGAGAAGAAGCCGGAGAACGGGAAGATCCCGGCGAGCGCCAGGTTGCCGATCCACATCAGCACGTAGGTCACCGGGATCATGCGCCAGATGCCGCCCATCTTGCGCATGTCCTGCTCGTCCGACATGGCGTGGATCACGGCGCCCGCACCGAGGAAGAGCAGCGCCTTGAAGAACGCGTGGGTCGTCAGGTGGAAGATGCCGGCGCCGTAGGCCGAGACGCCGCAGGCGAAGAACATGTAGCCGAGCTGGCTGCAGGTCGAGTACGCGATCACCCGCTTGATGTCGTTCTGCGTGATCGCGATGGTCGCCGCGAAGATCGCCGTGGTCGCGCCGAAGAAGGTCACCACCGAGAGCGCGATCGGCGCGTACTCGAAGATCGGCGAGAGGCGCGCCACCATGAAGACGCCGGCGGTCACCATGGTCGCGGCGTGGATCAGCGCCGAGACCGGGGTCGGGCCCTCCATCGCGTCCGGCAGCCAGGTGTGCAGCAGGAACTGCGCCGACTTGCCCATGGCGCCGACGAAGAGAAGGATGCAGGCGACCTCCAGGAAGTCGAAGGAGTGGCCGAGGAAGGTGAGCTCGGCGTCCACCATCCCGGGCACGCCGGCGAACACGGCGTCGAACGAGACGGTGTCGAACATGAGGAAGATCGCGAGGATGCCGAGCGCGAAGCCGAAATCGCCCACGCGGTTGACGATGAAGGCCTTGATTGCCGCGGCGTTCGCCGACGGCCGCTTGTACCAGAAGCCGATCAGCAGGTAGGAGACGAGGCCGACCCCCTCCCAGCCGAAGAACATCTGCAGAAAGTTGTCGGCGCTCACCAGCGCCAGCATGAAGAAGGTGAAGAGCGAGAGGTAGGCGAAGAAGCGCGGCACATGGGGATCGTGCGCCATGTAGCCGATCGAGTAGACGTGGATCAGGAACGAGACCACGCAGACGACGAAGACCATGACGCCGGTCAGCTCGTCGAACCTGAGCAGCCAGTCCACGTCGAGGTCGCCGGAGGCGAACCAGTCGAAGAGCACGATGGTCGCGGTCTCGCCCTGCAACACGACCTGGACGAAGACGACGATCGCCATCACCGCGGCGGCGCCCATCGCGCCGCAGGTGACGAGCTGCGAAGCCCGCGCGCCAATCACCCGGCCGAACAGGCCGGCGATCACCGCCCCGAAGAGCGGCAGGAAAATGGGCGCGGCGTAATGGAGCACCGGCCCTAACCCTTCATCACGTTGACGTCCTCGACGGCGATGCTGCCGCGATTGCGGAAGTAGACGACCAGGATGGCGAGGCCGATCGCAGCCTCGGCGGCAGCGACCGTGAGCACGAGCATGGCGAAGACCTGGCCCACCATGTCGTTGAGGAAGGTCGAGAAGGCGACCAGGTTGATGTTGACGGCGAGCAGCATCAGCTCGATCGCCATCAGGATGATGATGACGTTCTTGCGGTTGAGGAAGATGCCGACGACGCCGAGGGTGAAGAGGACCGCGGCCACGGTGAGGTAATGGGTCAGTCCGATTTCCATGTCCCCTCCGCGCCCGGCTCGATGTCGGTAAGGCGAACGGCAGCCTTGGGATCGCGCGCCACCTGATCGGCGATGCGCTGGCGGCGCACGTCGGCGCGGCGCCGGTGGGTGAGCACGATGGCGCCCACCATCGCGATCAGGAGGATGAAGCCCGCGCCCTGGAACAGGTAGGCGTAGTGGGTGTAGAGCACGTCGCCCAGCGCTTGCGTGTTGGTGACCTCGTCAGCCGGCGGCGTGGGCGAGGCGACCTTCGTCGGCACCTCGATGTCGATGGCGCCGGAGGCGAAGACCAGCACAAGCTCGGCGAGCAGAATGATGCCGATGACGCCGCCGATGGGCAGGTATTGAAGGAAGCCCGCGCGCAGCTCCGCGAAGTTGATGTTCAGCATCATCACGACGAAGAGGAAGAGCACGGCGACGGCGCCGACGTAGACGATGATGAGGATCATCGCCAGGAACTCGGCGCCCATCATCACGAAGAGCCCGGCAGAGTTGAAGAACGCCAGGATCAGGAAGAGCACCGAGTGAACGGGGTTGCGCGACGCGATCACCATGACGCCGGCGCCCACCGTCACCACGGCGAGGACGTAGAACATGATCGTCTGAATGATCATCGTGCCGTGGTCCCGCTCGACTTACCGTTCCGCCCCTGCCGATGCCGGCTCAGCGGTAGGGTGCCTCCGCGCTCAGGTTGGCGGCGATCTCGCGCTCCCAACGGTCGCCGTTGTCGAGCAGCTTCTCCTTGTTGTAGAGCAGCTCCTCGCGGGTCTCGGCAGCGAACTCGAAATTAGGGCCCTCGACGATGGCATCGACCGGGCAGGCCTCCTGGCAGAAGCCGCAGTAGATGCACTTCACCATGTCGATGTCGTAGCGGGTGGTGCGCCGGCTGCCGTCCTCGCGGGGCTCGGCCTCGATGGTGATGGCCTGCGCGGGGCAGATCGCCTCGCACAGCTTGCAGGCGATGCAGCGCTCCTCGCCGTTGGGGTAGCGGCGCAGCGCATGCTCGCCGCGAAAGCGCGGGCTCAGCATGCCCTTCTCGTAAGGGTAGTTGAGCGTCGCCTTGCGCTTGAACATCTGCTTGAAGGTGACGCCGAGTCCGACCGCCAGCTCGGTCAGGAGCAAGGATCGAACCGTCTGCTCGATTGCTGGCATGGCGACCTCCTCGTCGGCGCCGGGCGCGGCCATAGCACAGGCCGCCCACCGGCTCCAGAGTGACTTACCTCGGCAACCAGTCGAACGCGTGCAGCGCGCCGGCCACGATTACGACCATGGCGAGCGAGGCCGGCAGGAACACCTTCCAGCCGAGCCGCATGAGTTGATCGTAGCGGTAGCGCGGCAGCGTCGCGCGCGTCCACGTGAAGAAGAAGACGACGACCGCCGTCTTCAGCAGGAACCAGACCACGCCGGGGACCGCCATCAGCGGGTCCACGTGGAAGGGCGGCAGCCAGCCGCCCAGGAACAGGATCACGGCGAGCCCGCTCAGCAGGACGATGTTGGCGTACTCCCCCATCATGAAGAGCAGCCAGGTCATCGACGAGTATTCCACCTGGTAGCCGGCCACCAGCTCGCCCTCGGCCTCCGGCAGGTCGAAGGGCGTGCGGTTGGTCTCGGCCAGCGCGGAAACGAAGTAGATCACGAACATCGGGAACAGCGGGATGAAGAACCAGAGCCCCCGCTGGGCCTCGACGATGGCGTTGAGGTTGAGCGAGCCGACGCACAGCAGCACCGTCACCAGCACGAAGCCGATGGAGACCTCGTAGGAGACCATCTGCGCCGCCGAGCGGAGCGCGCCGAGAAAGGCGTACTTCGAGTTGCTGGCCCAGCCCGCGATGATGATGCCGTAGACACCGAGCGAGGAGACGGCGAAGAGGTAGAGCAGGCCGACGTTCAGATCGGCGAGCACGAGGTGCTGGTCGAAGGGGATCACCGCCCAGCCGATGAGGCCTAAGCTGAAGGTCACCATCGGCGCCAGCACGAAGAGCATGCGGTTGGCGCCGGCGGGGACGATGGTCTCCTTGAACAGGCACTTGATGCCGTCCGCCACCGGCTGCAGCAGGCCGAAGGGACCCACCACGTTGGGCCCCTTGCGGAGCTGGATCGCCGCCCAGACCTTGCGCTCGAAATAGGTGATGAAGGCGAGCACCAGCATCAGCGGCACGATGATCGCGAGGATGTACCCGATGGTGAGGAACAGCGGGTAGAAGTAGGTGCTCCAGACGCCCGCTTCAGCCATCGGCAGGGGCCTCCGCCCCGGCGACGAACGCGGCGCTGCACTCGGTCATCGTCTGCGACGCGCGCGTGATCGGATCGGTCAGGTAGAAGTCGCCGATGGGGCTCGCGAAGGGCGCCTCGTCCATGGCGCCGGGGGTGCCGAACGCGCCCCACGGCGCGGGCGCGATCTCGCCGATGGCGGCGAGCACCGGCGCGCGCTCCACCATGCGCCCGCGAAGCTCGTCCAGCGTGTCGTAGGCAAGCGCCGTGCCGAGACGGGCGGAGAGCGCGCGCAGGATGCGCCAGTCCTCCCGCGCATCGCCGAGCGGCGCGGTCGCCGCGTAGGCCCGCTGCGGGCGGCCCTCGACGTTGACGTAGGTGCCGTCCTTCTCGGTATAGGCCGCGCCCGGCAGGACCACGTCGGCGATGCGCGCGCCGGCATCGCCGTGGTGGCCCTGGTAGACGACGAAGCAGGACTCGGTGCGCTCGATATCCGCCTCGTCCGCGCCCAGCAGGTAGAGCAGGCGGAGCGAGCCGTCGCGGACGCCGGCGCGGATCGCCGCCGTATCGCGCCCGCCCTTCCCCGGCACGAAGCCGAGGTCGAGCCCGCCGACGCGGGCCGCCGCCGTGTGCAGCACGTTGAAGCCGTTCCAGCCGTCGGCGACCATGCCGGTCGCTTCCGCCAGCTCTCTCGCCTGGGCCAGCACGTGAGCGCCATCCGGCCGCGCGAGCGCGCCCTGACCCACGATCAGCATCGGCCGCTCCGCCATCTTGAGCACGTCGGCGAAGGCGTGCCCACCCTTGGCGAGATTGGCCAGGCTCTCCGGCCCCTCGCCCAAGTGGTGGTACGGGTAAGTGAGATCGGCCTTGGGGCCGATGACGCCGACCTTGAGCCCGCCCCGGCGCCAGCGCTTGCGGATGCGCGCGTTGACGAGCGAAGCCTCCCAGCGCGGATTGGTGCCGATCAGGAGGATCGCATCGGCCTCCTCGATCCCGGCGATAGTGGTGTTGAAGAGGTAGGAGGCGCGGCTGGCGGGATCGAGCTTCGCGCCGTCCTGCCGGCAATCGAGATTGGGCGAGCCGAGCGCCGCCATCAGGTCGGCGAGCGCGGTCATCGACTCGCAATCGGCCATGTCGCCTGCGAGCGCGGCGATTCGCTCGCCCTCCAGGCCCTCCGCAGCCGCCGCGATGGCGTCGAACGCCTCGGCCCAGCTCGCGGCTTCGAGCGCGCCGTCGCGCCGCACGTAGCAGCGGTCGAGGCGGCGGCGGCGCAGACCGTCGTATGCGAAGCGGCTCTTGTCGGAGATCCACTCCTCGTTCACGTCGTCGTGCAGGCGGGGCACGACGCGCAGCACCTCGGTCCCGCGCGTGTCGACCCGGATGTTGGAGCCGACCGCGTCGAGCACGTCGATGGTCTCGGTCGTGCGCAGCTCCCACGAGCGCGCGACGAAGGCGTAGGGCTTCGACGTCAGCGCGCCGACCGGGCAGAGGTCGATCATGTTGCCGCTGAGCTCGGAGGAGACCGCCTTCTCGACATAGGTGCCGATTTCCATGTGCTCGCCGCGAAAGACCGCGCCGAACTCCTCGACGCCGGCGATCTCGTCGGCAAAGCGGATGCACCGCGTGCAGTGGATGCAGCGCGTCATGATGGTCTCGATCAGCGGGCCGACATCCTTGTCGCGCACCGCGCGCTTGCCTTCGTCGAAGCGGCTGAAGTGGCGGCCGTAGGCCATCGCCTGGTCCTGCAGGTCGCACTCGCCGCCCTGGTCGCAGATGGGGCAATCCAGCGGGTGATTGATGAGCAGGAACTCCATCACCCCTTCCCGCGCCTTCTTGACGGACGGCGTGTCGGTGCGGATCACCATGCCGTCCGCCGCCGGCATGGCGCAGGACGCGATGGGCTTGGGCGAGCGCTCCATCTCCACCAGGCACATGCGGCAGTTGCCGGCGATGGAGAGCCGGTCGTGGAAGCAGAAGTGCGGGATCTCCTTGCCGGCCTGCACGCAGGCCTGCATCACCGTCGAGCCGGGCTCGACCGTGATCTCGGCGCCGTCGATGGTGAGCGTCGTCATCGGCCGCGTCCTCAGGCTGCCGCCGCGGCGTCGGCGGTGGCGGTGGTTGCACCCGCCGCCTCGCCGCCGCTCACCTTCGCGGCGAGGATGCGCCGCTCGAGCTCCGGGCGGAAGTGGCGGATCAGCCCCTGCACCGGCCACGCGGCGGCGTCGCCCAACGCGCAGATGGTGTGTCCCTCGATCTGGCCCACCACGTCCCACAGCAGATCGATTTCCTCGACCGACGCCTCGCCCCGGATGAGGCGCAGCATCACGCGGTAGACCCAGCCGGTGCCCTCGCGGCAGGGCGTGCACTGGCCGCAGCTCTCGTGCATGTAGAAGTGGGAGAGCCGGGCGATGGCCTCGACCACGTCGGCCGACTTGTCCATCACGATCACCGCCGCCGTGCCGAGCCCGGATTTCTCGGCCATCAGCGAATCGAAGTCCATCAGCACCTCGTCGCAGATCGACTTCGGCAGCAGCGGCACCGAGGCGCCGCCGGGGATCACCGCCTGCAGGTTGTCCCAGCCGCCGCGCACCCCGCCCGCGTGCTTCTCGATCAGCTCGCGCATGGGGATGCCCATCTCCTCCTCCACGTTGCACGGCTGATTGACGTGGCCGGAGATGCAGAAAACCTTGGTGCCGGTGTTCTTGGGCCGGCCGATGCCGGCGAACCATGCGGCGCCGCGGCGCAGGATGGTGGGCACGACCGCGATGGTCTCGACGTTGTTGACGGTGGACGGACAGCCGTAGAGCCCGACCGCCGCGGGGAAGGGCGGCTTGAGGCGGGGCCGGCCCGGCTTGCCTTCGAGGCTCTCGAGCAGCCCGGTTTCCTCGCCGCAGATGTAGGCGCCGGCGCCCCGGTGCAGGTAGACGTCGAAGGGCCAGTCGGTGCCGCACGGGCTCTCGCCGATGAGGCCCGCCTCGTAGGCCTCGTCGATCGCCGCCTGCAGCGCCACCGCCTCGTCGTAGAACTCGCCCCGGATGTAGATGTAGGCCGCGTGCGCCCGCATGGCGAAGCCTGAGAGCAAGCACCCCTCGATCAGCTTGTGCGGATCGTGGCGCATCATGTCCCGGTCCTTGCAGGTGCCGGGCTCGCTCTCGTCGGCATTGACGACGAGGTAGTGCGGCCGGCCGGGCGCTTCCTCCTTCGGCATGAAGGACCACTTGAGCCCGGTCGGGAAGCCGGCGCCGCCGCGCCCGCGCAAGCCCGACTCCTTGACCTGATCGACGATCCAGTCGTGCCCGTTGGCCATCAGCCCGGCGGTGCCGTCCCAGTCGCCGCGCGCACGCGCGCCGGCCAGGCCGGCGTCCCGGATGCCGTAGAGATTGGTGAAGATGCGGTCCGAATCGCTGAGCATGCTCAAAGCTCGGTCAGTGTGGTCGGGCCCGAGGCGGGCGCCGAGGTCTGGCGGCCGGTCTGCGGCCCCGGCGCGGGCGCCTCGCCCGCCCCGAGGGCACGCAGGATCTCCTTCATGCGCTGAGGCTCGAGGTCCTCGTAGAAGTGGTCGTCGATCTGCACCATCGGCGCATTGACGCAGGCGCCGAGGCACTCGACCTCGGTCACGGTGAAGAGTCCGTCTTCTGTGGTCTCGCCCAGGCCGATGCCGAGCTCGTCGCGGCAGGCGTCGCGGAGCGCGTCCGAGCCCCGCAGCCAGCAGGGCGTCGTGCGGCAGAGCTGGACGTGATGCCGGCCGACCGGCTCCAGGTTCAGCATGGTGTAGAAGGTCGCGACCTCGTAGACCCGGATCGACGCCATGTCGAGCAGCGCGGCCACGTGCTCCATCGCCGCGCGCGGGATCCAGCCGCCGTTCTGGCGCTGTGCGAGGTCGAGCAGCGGCAGCACCGCGCTGGCCTGGCAGCCGGCGGGGTACTTGGCGATCACCGCGTCCGCCTTCGCCCGGTTCTCGGGCGTGAAGGCGAAGGTCTCGGCGCCGTTGCCGGCGGCGCCGTTTCCGGCCGTGCCCGTCACCGATCGATCTCCCCGAACACGATGTCCATGCTGGCCAAGTTGGCCACCGTGTCCGCCAGCATGTGCCCCTTGCTCATGTGGTCGAGGACCTGGAGGTGCGCGAAGCCCGGCGCCCTGATCTTGCAGCGGTAGGGCCTGTTGGTGCCGTCGGCGACGAGATAGACGCCGAACTCGCCCTTGGGCGCCTCCACCGCGCGGTAGGCCTCGCCCGCCGGCACGTGGTAGCCCTCGGTGTAGAGCTTGAAGTGATGGATCAGCGCCTCCATCGACTCCTTCATCACGGCCCTGGACGGCGGCGTGATCTTGTTGTCCTCAACCTTGACCGGACCTTGCGGCATTTTTTCAAGGCATTGGGCGATAATTCTGACGCACTGCCTCATCTCCTCCATGCGGACGAGATAGCGCTCGTAACAATCGCCGTTGCTGCCGACGGGCACGCCGAAATCGAGCGCGCTGTAGACCTCGTAGGGCTGGTTGCGGCGCAGGTCCCAGGAAACGCCGGAGGCGCGCAGCACCGGCCCGGTGAGCCCCCAGTCGAAGGCTTCCTGCGCGCTCAGGATGCCGATGTCGACCGTGCGCTGCTTGAAGATGCGGTTCTCGGTCAGCACGTTCTCGATGTCGTCGATGACCTTGGGGAAGGCCTCGTTCCACGCGCCGATGTCGGCGAGCAGGTCCGGGGCGAGATCGTAGGCGACGCCGCCGGGGCGGAAGTAGGCGGCATGGAGGCGGGAGCCCGAGGCGCGCTCGTAGAACTCCATGGTGCGCTCGCGTTCCTCGAAGCCCCAGAAGAAGGGGGTCATTGCGCCGACGTCGAGCGCCATGGTGCAGATGTTCATCAGATGGTTGGCGATGCGCGAAATCTCGCTGTAGAGCACGCGGATGTACTGCGCGCGCTCCGGGATTTCGAGGCCGAGCAGGGCTTCCACGGCGAGCGCGTAGGCGTGCTCCTGGTTCATCGGCGCGACGTAGTCGAGCCGGTCGAAATAGGGCACGGCCTGCAGGTAGGTCTTGTACTCGATCAGCTTCTCGGTGCCGCGATGGAGCAGGCCGATGTGGGGATCGGCACGCTCGACCACCTCGCCGTCCATCTCCAGCACGAGCCGCAGCACGCCGTGCGCCGCCGGATGCTGCGGCCCGAAGTTCACGGTCATGTTGCGGATCTGGCGCTCGCTCATGAGGGGCGCCCGTCGTCGCCGGCGTCATCGGCCTTCTCGTCGCCCGGCAAGGGGTAGGACGTGCCCTCCCAGGGGCTGAGGAAGTCGAAGCGGCGGAACTCCTGCGTGAGCTTCACCGGCTCGTACACCACGCGCTTCTGCTCTGAGTCGTAGCGAAGCTCGACATAGCCGGTGAGCGGAAAATCCTTGCGGAGCGGATGGCCGTTGAACCCATAGTCCGTCAGCAGCCGGCGCAGGTCGGGATTGCCGGCGAAGTGGATGCCGTAGAGATCCCAGGTCTCGCGCTCCCACCACCCGGCGGACGGATACACCTCCGTCACCGACGGCACCGGCTGGTCCTCGTTGACGCCGACCTTGAGGCGCATCCGCCGATTGTGGCTCATGCTGAGCAGGTGATAGACGACATCGAAGCGCGGGTCGCGCTCGGGGTAGTCCACGCCGCAGAGGTCGGTGAGCTGCTCGAAGCGGCAGGCCGGATCGTCCTTCAGGAACTTGAGGACGCGCACCACCTGGTCGGCGCGCGCCTCGACCACGAGCTCGCCGAACGCGACATCCGTCGCGTGCACGTAGTCGCTGAGAGTGGTCGCGACGTACTCGCCGAGGTCGCGTAGGTCGGCCGTGTCCATCCCCTCGCCCACTCAAGCCGCGCGCTAGCGCGCGATGGTCCCCGTTCGCCTGATCTTCCGCTGCAGCTGCATGATGCCGTAAAGCAGCGCTTCGGCCGTCGGCGGACAGCCCGGAACGTAGATGTCGACCGGGACGACACGGTCGCAGCCGCGCACCACCGAGTACGAGTAGTGATAGTAGCCGCCGCCGTTGGCGCAGCTGCCCATCGAGATGACGTAGCGGGGCTCCGGCATCTGGTCGTAGACGCGGCGGAACGCGGGCGCCATCTTGTTGCACAGCGTGCCGGCCACGATCATCACGTCCGACTGGCGCGGGCTCGCGCGCGGCACCATGCCGATCCGGTCGATGTCGTAGCGGGACGCGATGGTCTGCATGAACTCGACCGCGCAGCAGGCGAGCCCGAAGGTCATCGGCCAGAGCGAGCCGGTGCGCGCCCAGTTGATGACGTTGTCGAGGTTGGCGACGACGAAGCCCTTGTCGTTGAGCTCGTCGCTGACCAGCGCGAGCGCCTGATCCTGGGCCGGGCCTGCGGCGAGCGGCTTGTCCGGCAGGCCGACGGTCGAGTTGCCTACTCCCATTCCAGCGCGCCCTTCTTCCACTCGTAGACGAAACCGATGGTGAGCAGGCCGAGGAAGACGACCATGGACCAGAAGCCGTAGAGCCCGATTTCGCTGAACGAGACGGCCCACGGAAAGAGGAAGGCGACCTCGAGATCGAATATGATGAACAGGATCGCCACCAGATAGAAGCGCACGTCGAAGCGGCCGCGGGCATCCTCGAAGGCATCGAAGCCGCACTCGTAGGCCGCGATTTTGTCCCTGTCGGGCCGTTGCGGCGCCAGCACGTAGGAGCCCGCGATGGCGGCGATGGCCATCACGCCGGCGATGCCGAGGAAGATGACGATGGGCAGATATTCAAGGAGGAGGTCGGTCGACGCGGTCATTCGTCGCGGCCCACCATCCCGCGCGGCGCGGCCAACGCGTCGCACCGGGAGCCGTTACGGCATTCGCGCCGCGGCCGCTCCTGACCGCCCCCGAATCCCGAAGCCTGCATCAAAACGGCACCCCGTTGCAGCCCTTCCCGACCCGGCGCTCCGGCAACGGTGCCCCGAGGATATGGCGGGAGTGACGGGACTCGAACCCGCGACCTCCGGCGTGACAGGCCGGCGCTCTAAACCAAGCTGAGCTACACCCCCGACGGATCCGGCGGCAAGCCGTCGCCGCGCCGGCCGTCACCATGTAGAGCAGGGGTTGGGCGGGGTCAAGCCGCTTGGGCACGGCGCCGGCTGGCGAAGGTCAGGTGCCCGTGCGCCGCTCCCGCCGGGAGTGTGCCCCGGCCCCTCGCGCTACCGGCGCGGCCAGCGCCTGGTGGGCGGTGACGGGATCGAACCGCCGACCTCTTGGGTGTAAACCAAGCGCTCTCCCAGCTGAGCTAACCGCCCGCACCGGCCGCCGGCGGGGCTGGGCTCAGCCGTTGACGGCGTCCTTGAGCGTCTTGCCGGCCTTGAACTTGGGTTGCCTGGAGGCGGGAATCGAGATCGCTTCGCCGGTGCGCGGATTGCGGCCGCTCGTGGCCTTGCGGTGGACGACGCTGAACGACCCGAACCCTGCCAGCCTGACCTCGGAGCCGCTCCGCAGCGTATCGGTTATGGCGCCGAACACGCTGTCCACCGCAGCCGCAGCGTCAGCGTTGGAGATGTCCGCGCCGCTCGCGACGGCCTTGATCAGCTCAGCCTTGTTCATTGCTCGCTCCCATTTCACTCTCGGTGGATGGAGACGGACATTCGTGAATACCGACTCGACCGGGAAAGTGTGGTCGCGACTGCGCAGGGCGTCAACGGTTTCGGCCAGCTATAACATTATGCCGGCGCAGGCATGGAAGGGCCGGGTATAAGGGGTGGCAGTTTCAGGTCGTAGGAGGCGGGGAATGAAGGCAGTGGTGCTTACCGGCGAGGGGCTGGCGATCCGCGAGGTGCCGGCGCCCGATCCCAAGCCCGGCGAGGTCCTGGTCAGGGTCGCCGCCAGCGGGCTGAACCGGGCGGACCTGATCATGGCGGCGGGGCGGCCGCACGGGGCGCTCGGCGGCGCGGGCGCGATTGCGGGGCTCGAATGGGCCGGCGAGGTCGCGGCCGTCGGCGCCGACGTGCCCGAGTTCAAGCCGGGCGATCGGGTGATGTGCTCGGGCGCCGGCGGCTATGCCGAGTACGCGGTGACCGACTGGGGCCGCGTCTGCCCCGTGCCCAGGGCCTCATCCGATCCTGTTGCGGCGGCGACGCTGCCCATCGCGCTCCAGACCATGCACGACGCGCTCGTCACCAACGGCAGGCTTGCCGCAGGCGAGTCCGTGCTGATCCAGGGCGCAAGCTCGGGCGTCGGCATCATGGCGATCCAGATCGCCCGCCTGAAGGGGGCCGGGACGGTGATCGCCACCTCCCGCGATGCCGGCCGGCGCGCCCGGCTCGCGGCGTTCGGTGCCGACCTGGTCCTCGACCCCGCCGATCCCGCCTGGGTGGAGCAGGCGCGGGACGCCACCGGCGGCAGGGGAGTCGACCTCACCATCGACCAGGTCTCGGGCGGGCTCGCCAATCAGACGATGCAGGCGGCCGCCGTGCTGGGGCGCATCGTGAACGTGGGCCGGCTCGGCGGATTCACCGGGGAATTCGACTTCGACCTGCACGCGCTGAAGCGCATCGACTACATCGGCGTGACCTTCCGCACCCGTACGGTGGACGAGGTGCGCGCCATCAACGCCGCCATGCGCGCCGACATCTGGGACGCGGTGGAGGACGGCACGCTGAGCCTGCCCATCGACCGCACCTTCCCGCTGGAGCAGGCGGCGGAGGCGCAGGCGCACATGCGCGCCAACGCCCACTTCGGCAAGATCGTTCTGACGGTTTAAGCGTTTTTCGCTCACGGCAGTTGGCCGGTCTTCGCTTGCGCGCGCCTGCCGGCGCGACCGGCCAACGCCTCCGCGTCGCGCGGCCACGCGCGCAGGGGCGCGCGATGTGCGCCGCATACGCGGCGGGCCGCTGTCGCGGCCTGTCGCTTCTCGGCTAAATTTGGGCGCGCTCCGGCGGCAGCGCTCAGGCTCAGGCGGGCGGCGGCTCCGCGCCGGTGCGGCTGGAGATGAGGCCGTAGTGCTCGATCCGCCGGTGCGCGGCGAAGTCGAAGATGGTCTCGCGGATGTAGACCCCGCGCTCCAGGTCGATCGGCGCGCACACCACCTCGTCGCCCTCGCCTTGCGCCTGGGCCACGATCTCGCCTGTGGGTGCGATGATGCAGCTCCCGCCCATGTGGTGGATGCCCTCCTCCATGCCGGCCTTGGCCGATGCCACCACCCAGGTGCCGTTCTGATAGGCGCCGGCCTGCATGGAGAGGTGGTTGTGGAACATGCCGAGGTGAGGCGCCTCCTCGCCCTTGGCGAAGGGGTTGGTGCTCGGCGTGTTGTAGCCGAGCATGACGAGCTCCACGCCCTGCAGCCCCATCACCCGGTAGGTCTCGGGCCAGCGCCGGTCGTTGCAGATGCACATGCCCATCACGCCGTCCATGGAGCGGAACACGGGGAAGCCCAGGTCGCCGGGCTCGAAGTAGCGCTTCTCCAGGTGCTGGTGGACCTGGCCGGGCACCGGCTCGGAATGGCCGGGGATGTGGACCTTGCGGTACTTGCCGGCGATGCGCCCGTCGCGATCGACGAGGATAGCCGTGTTGAAATAGCGCTTTGAACCGTCGTCCTCGATCACCATCTCAGCGTAGCCGAGGTGGAATCCGACCCCGAGCTCCTGCGCCGCGGTGAAGAGCGGCTGGGTCTCGTTGTTCGGCATCTCGGTCTCGAAGTAGCCGTCGAGTTCCTCGGGATCGTCGATGACCCAGCGCGGAAAGAAGGTGGTGAGCGCCAGCTCCGGAAACACCACGAGCGTGGCACCCGCCCGGTGCGCCGTGTGCAGCATGGCGATCAGGCGGTCGACCACCTGCGAGCGCGTATCGGCGCGGGCGATGGGCCCCATCTGCGCCGCAGCGACGGTGAACTGCCTCGACATCGGCTCCTCCCTCCGTGCCGCGCTCCATGCCGGCCGGCGTCGCGCAATGCGGTTGCCACGGCGCGGGAGCGCGCTTGCGCGGAATGATAGGCGGAGCCCCGCATCCCGCCAAGGCGCGGCGGAGGAGGCACCACCCCTGCCGTTGCCGTACAATGCGCGATCCGCCGGCGGCCAATAGCGGCAGGCACGCACATGCGCACCGAGGACGAGCACACGCACGACGGGCCGCCGCGGCTGATCCAGCCGCCGCGCCGGCGCGGGTTCATCGCGCGCTTGCGGACCTACCTGCTCGCCGGCATCGTCGTCACCGCGCCGATCGGCATCACCATATGGCTGCTCTGGCTGGTGGTCGATCTGTTCGACCGCGCGGTCGTGCCCCTGATCCCGGACGCCTACAACCCGTCCGACATCCTCGGGACCAACGTGCCCGGCGTCGGCATCGTGATCGTGCTCATCCTGGTCACGCTGGTCGGCGCGCTGTTTACCAACGTCGCCGGGCGCTTCCTGGTGCGCTTCGGCGAGCGCCTGGTCTCGCGCGTGCCCGTGGTGCGCACGGTCTACGGCGTGCTCAAGCAGATCTTCGACTCGGTGCTGGCGCAATCGGCCAACGCCTTCCGCGAGGTGGTGCTGATCGAGTACCCACGCCGCGGCATCTGGGTCATCGGCTTCATCACCAGCCCGACGCGGGGCGAGGTTCAGCGGGTGACGGAGGAGGAGATGGTCAACGTCTTCCTGCCGACCACGCCCAACCCGACCTCGGGTTTTTTGCTGTTCGTGCCGCGCAAGGACTGCATCCCGCTCGACATGACCGTCGAAGAAGGCGTGAAGCTGGTGATCTCCGGCGGCATCGTCAGCCCGCCGGACGCAAGGCCCGGAGCCAGGACCGAGCCGGAGACCCCGGCGGACCCGGCCGAGGGAGCCGATTCCAAGAAGTAGCGGGGCAGCGTAGCGCGACGCCTTGCTTGCAGCGCGGCCGCGTCGCTCTTATGAGTTACGGGACGAGTCGCGGCGATACGGGGTGTGGCGCAGCCAGGTAGCGCATCTGCTTTGGGAGCAGAGGGTCGCCGGTTCAAATCCGGCCACCCCGACCAACGCCGGAGGCCTCAGGCGGGGGCCTGCGATTTGGTGAAATTACTTTCTACAACAAGGGCTTATGCGAAATTGGGTTCGTTTTGCAATTTCGCGTTTTCGCACACGCACGGCTTCAATTGACGGCGAAGCTCTCGCCGCAGCCGCACATGCTGGTGACGTTGGGGTTGTTGAAGACGAAGGTGGCGCTGAGCTTGTCCTCGCTGAAGTCGAGCTCGGTGCCGATCAGGAACATCACGGCGGCCGGGTCGACCACCACCGTGACCCCGCGCTGCGTGACCACCTCGGCGGTGGGCGGGACCTCCTCCGCGTAGTCCATCGTGTACGACATGCCGGAGCAGCCGGCGTTCCTGACGCCGATCTTGATGCCGACGGCGGGTGCGGCATCGTCGGGCCGGAGCGACATCAGGTGGTCGATGCGCTGAGCGGCGCGTTCGGTGATGGTGAGTATGTCGTTCATCGCACCTGTCCGCGTGGCCGTGGCGCCTACATGAAGCCGAGTTCGAGCTGGGCGGCCTCCGACATCATGTCGGGGTTCCAGGGCGGATCCCACACCAGCTCGACGTCGACGTCGCCGATGCCGTCCACCATGGAGGAGACGGCGTGCTCGACCATGCCGGGCATGCTGCCGGCGACCGGGCAGCCGGGCGTGGTCAACGTCATGGATATGCGGGCGTCGTTGGCCTCGTTCAAGGTCACGCCGTAGACGAGGCCGAGCTGGTAGATGTCCACCGGAATCTCGGGGTCGTAGACCGAGCTGAGCGCGCGGGCGATCTGCCCGGAGAGGGGATGGTCGGGGCTGAGGCCAGGCGGAGTCGGCAGGGTTTCTGCGGCCTCGGGCGCGGCCTCGACCAGCTGCGGCGCGAGCCCGCCGGCGGCGTCGGCGCCGGGCGGGCCGTCCGGCGACCACGCCTCGTAGCTCTGCGGCGCGGGCGGCGGTGAAGGCTCGGGCACCGTCGCGGCGGGTGGTGCCTCCTGCGCGGCTTCGGCGGCCGGTTCCGGCTCGGCGGGGCGCTTTCTGCGGAACAGGTTCATCATTCCGTCGTGACCTCCTCGCCCTCGCCGTCGAGCGCCGCCTTCATCGTGTGCCAGGGAAGCGTCGCACACTTGACGCGCATCGGGAACTCCCGCACGCCGGCGAGCACGATCAGCTTGTCGAGATCGGGGGTCTCGAAGCCGGCCTCGCACGCGGGCTCCGCCGAGGCCACCAGCGCATGGAACTCGGCGAACATCGCCTGCACCTCGCCCAACGACTTGCCGCGCAGCAACTCGGTCATCATCGAGGCCGACGCCATGGAGATGGCGCACCCCCTGCCCTCGAAGCCGATGTCCGCGACCTTGCCGTCGTCGACCGTGACGTAGACGATCACCGTATCGCCGCAGAGCGGGTTGTGGCCGTGGGATTCGCCCGTCACCGCCGGCGGCCGGCCGAAGTTTCGCGGCGACTTGCCGTGATCGAGGATCACCTCCTGGTAAAGCTCGCGCAGCTCGGACATCAGCCGAAGATCTCCCGCACCTCGTCGAGCCCGTCGATCAGGCGGTCGACGTCGGCGCGCGTGTTGTAGAGGCCGAAGGAGGCCCGCACGGTGCCCGCGATGTCGAAGTGGTCCATCAGCGGCTGGGCGCAGTGATGGCCGACGCGGACGGCAACGCCTGCCATGTCGAGGATCGTGCCGATATCGTGCGGATGCACGCCGTCCATGGTGAACGAGATGATGGCGGCCTTGCCGGGCGCGGTGCCGTAGAGGCGGATGCTGTTGAGGGCGCCGAGCCGCTCGGTCGCGTATGCCAGCAGGTCGTGCTCGTGGGCGGCCACCGCGGCCGGATCGAACGACGCCACATAGTCGATCGCGGCATGAAGGCCGACGGCCGCCGCGATGGGCGGCGTGCCGGCCTCGAAGCGCGCGGGCGGCGGGGCGTAGGTCGTCCGCTCGAAGGTCACCCGCTCGATCATGTCGCCGCCGCCCTGCCAGGGCGGCATGGCGGCGAGCAGCGCCTCCCTGCCGTAGAGCACGCCGATGCCGCTTGGCCCGTAGAGCTTGTGGCCGGAGAAGCAGTAGAAGTCCACGTCCATCGCCTGCACGTCGACCGGGCAGTGCACGATGCCCTGGGCGCCGTCGAGCAGCACCAGGGCGCCGTACGCACGGGCGATGCGCACGACCTCGCCCACCGGCGTCACGGTGCCGAGCGCGTTGGAGACGTGGGTGAGCGCCACCAGCTTCGTGCGCGGGCCGACCAGCGCCTCGTAGGCATCGAGCAGGAAGGCGCCCTGCTCGTCGGTCGGCACCACCTTGAGGACGATGCCGGTCCGCTCGCGCAGGAGCTGCCAGGGCACGATGTTGGCGTGGTGCTCCAGCATCGAGAGCACGACCTCGTCGCCTTCACCGAGAAAGGTCCCGCCCCAGCTCGTCGCGACCAGGTTGATCGCCTCCGTCGCGCCCTTGGTGAACACGATCTCGCCCGCCGAGCGGGCGTTGACGAAGCGCTGCACGCGGGCGCGTGCGCCCTCGTAGGCCTCGGTGGCTTTCGCGCTCAGCTCGTAGACGCCGCGGTGGATGTTGGCGTACTCGGCCTCGTAGCACTGCGAGATGGCATCGATCACCGCGCGCGGCTTCTGGGCGCTGGCGCCGCTGTCGAGGAAGACCAGCGGCTTGCCGCGAACGGTGCGCGAGAGGATCGGGAAGTCCGCGCGCACGCGATCGGCGTCGAAGGGCGCAGGCACGGCGGCGGGGCGATCGACGCGCCGGGCGGGAGCGGTGCTCATGCCTCGTGCACCTCCCCGATCCAGCCGGCGACGCGCGCGGCCAGCGCCGCGCGAACCGCCTCGTGGCCGATCTCCTCCAGCAGCTCGCCCATGAAGCCCTCGACAATCAGCGCCAGCGCGGTCCTGCGATCGAGGCCGCGCGAGCGCAGGTAGAAGAGCTGGTCGGCCTCCGGCTCGCCGGCGGTCGCGCCGTGGCTGCACTTCACGTCGTCGGCGTAGATTTCCAGCTCGGGCTTGGTGTCGACCTCGGCCCTGGGCGAGAGCAGCAGCGTGCGGTTGAGCTGGTGGCCGTCGGTCTTTTGGGCGTCCTGACGCACGACGATCCTGCCCTGGAAGACGCCGCGCGCGGTGTCGTCGAGCACACCCTTGTAGACCTCGCGGCTCTCGCAATGCGGCACGGCGTGGTCGATGACGGTGGTGTTGTCGACGTGCTGGCTGCCGCGCGCCATGTAGCCGCCGCGCAGGTCGCACCGGCCCCCCTCGCCGTCGAAGCGGACATGGATCTCGTGGCGCGCGAGGCGTGCGCCGAGGGCCAGCAGGTGGCTCTCGTAACGCCCGTCCCCCGCCAGCGCCGCCCTGGTCAGCGCCGTGTGGTAGGCGCCCGCGCCCTCGACCTGGAGCTTGACGTGGCTGAGCGCCGCGCCCTCGCCGATGCGGATGTCGGTGAGCGGATTGGACCAGGTGGCCCCGCCGGCTGGCCCCTCATGGCATTCGGCAAGAGTGAGCCGGCTGCCCGCGCCGAGCCGCACGATCACGCGCGGATGGTAGGCGAGCGGCGCGTCGCCGGGCGCGGCCACGAAGCGGAGCGTCACGGGCTGCGCCACGTCTGCGCCGGGCTCGGCCTCGACGATGCAGCCGTCGGCCGCGAACGCCGCGTTGAACGCGGCCATGGGATCGCCATTGGGCGGCCCGGCCTCGCCGAGCAGCGCCTCGACCTGCGCCGGGTCGTCCGCCAGACCTTGCGCCAGCCCGACGATGCGGAGGCCCGGCGGCAGGGCGTCGAAGCGCGAATGGCGGGCGGAGAGCCGGCCGTTGACGAACACCAGCGCAGGCCCGTCTGCGGTCGCGAAGGCGCCGGGGCCGGGATCGGCTGCCGCGCTCGCATCCAGCGCCGTAGCCGGCGCCGCGAAGTCGAGAGCGGCGAGGGGCGCCAGACTGGTGTACTTCCACGCTTCCATGCGGGTGCCGGGCAGCCCGTCCGCGCTCAAGCGGCGCCCCTCGGCCCGGAGCGCATCGAGCCAGGGCAGGCCCGCGCCCGGCAGCGCCGCTGCGACCGCTTCGGGCGCGGGGTACGCGAAGGGAATGGTCCGCGGGCTGGCCATTGTCCGGACCCGCGCTCAGGCCGCCGCGCTCGGCTCGAGCCCGAGGCCGGCGTAGCCGCTCCGCTCCAGCTCGAGCGCAAGCTCCCGGCCGCCGGAGCGGACGATGCGCCCGCCGGAGAGCACGTGCACCTTGTCCGGCACGACGTGGTCAAGGAGCCGCTGGTAATGGGTGATGACCACCATTGCGCGCTCGGGCGTGCGCATGGCGTTGATTCCCGCTGCGACGACCTTCAGCGCGTCGATGTCGAGCCCCGAATCGGTCTCGTCGAGGATGGCGAGAGAAGGCTCCAGCAGCGCCATCTGCAGCATCTCGTTGCGCTTCTTCTCGCCGCCGGAGAAGCCGACGTTGAGCGCGCGGCGCATCATGCCGTCCTCGATGCCGAGGTCCGCGCGCTTCGCCCGGACCAGCTTGAGGAACTCCATCGCGTCGTATTCCTTCTCGCCGCGATGGGCGCGGGCGGCGTTCACCGCCGTCTTGAGGAAGGTGGCGCTGCCCACGCCCGGGATCTCGACCGGGTACTGGAAGGCGAGGAAGACGCCGGAGAGCGCGCGCTCCTCCACGCTCATGGCGAGCAGGTCCCGGCCCCGGTAGGTGATCGAGCCTTGCGTCACCTCATAGCCCTCGCGCCCGGCGATGACGTAGGAGAGCGTGCTCTTGCCCGAGCCGTTGGGTCCCATGACCGCGTGCACCTCGCCCGCATTCACCCGGAGGTCGAGGCCGTTCAGGATCGGCTTGCCGTCGGCGGTCGCGTGCAGGTTCTCAATCGTCAGCATGATTTTCGGCTTACTCGTTGAAATGCGGGTTGAAACGGGTATCCGGCGCCACCCTAGCCGACGCTGCCTTCGAGGCTGATCGCCACCAGCTTCTGGGCCTCGACGGCGAACTCCATCGGCAGCTCCTGCAGCACCTCGCGGCAGAAGCCGTTGACGATGAGCGCCACGGCGTCCTCCTCGTCGATGCCGCGCTGGCGGCAGTAGAAGAGCTGGTCCTCGCTGATCTTCGAGGTCGTCGCCTCGTGCTCGACCCTGGCTGTGGGGTTGCGGGACTCGATGTAGGGCACGGTGTGGGCGCCGCAGGTCGCGCCGATGAGCAGCGAATCGCATTGTGTGTGGTTGCGCGCGCCGTGCGCCTTGGGCTGGATGCGGACGAGGCCGCGATAGGTGCTGTCCGAGCGCCCGGCGGCGATGCCCTTGGAGACGATCCGGCTCTTCGTGTTGCGGCCGATGTGGATCATCTTGGTGCCGGTATCGGCCTGCTGGCGGTTGTTGGTGATGGCGATGGAGTAGAACTCGCCCACCGAGTTGTCGCCCTGCAGGATGCAGCTCGGGTACTTCCAGGTGATGGCGGAGCCGGTCTCCACCTGCGTCCACGAGATCTTGGCGTTGGCGCCGCGGCAGGCGCCCCGCTTGGTGACGAAGTTGTAGATGCCGCCCTTGCCCTCGGCGTCGCCCGGATACCAGTTCTGCACCGTGGAATACTTGATCTCGGCGTCGTCGAGCGCGACCAGCTCCACCACGGCCGCGTGAAGCTGGTTCTCGTCCCGCATCGGCGCCGTGCAGCCCTCGAGATAGCTCACGTAGGAGCCCTCGTCCGCGATGATGAGCGTGCGCTCGAACTGGCCGGTGTTCGCCGCGTTGATGCGGAAGTAGGTGGACAGCTCCATCGGGCAGCGCACGCCCTTCGGCACGTAGACGAAGGAGCCATCGGTGAAGACGGCCGAGTTGAGCGTCGCGAAGAAGTTGTCCGAATAGGGCACCACGGAGCCGAGGTAGCGCTGCACCAGCGCGGGATGCTCCTTCACCGCCTCCGAGATCGAGCAGAAGACGATGCCCATCTCGGCGAGCTTGTCCTTGAAGGTGGTGGCGACGGAGACGCTGTCGAACACCGCATCGACCGCGACGCCGGCCAGCATCTCCTGCTCCTGCAGCGGGATGCCGAGCTTCTCGTAGGTGCGCAGCAGCTCCGGGTCGACCTCGTCCAGGCTCTTGGGCCGGTCCGAATCCGACTTGGGCGCGGAGTAGTAGCAGGCGTCCTGGTAGTCGATGGGCGGGTAGTGCAGCTTGGCCCACGCCGGCTCCTCATCCTCCATCTCAAGCCAACGCTCGAACGCCTTGATACGCCACGCCAACAGCCACTCGGGCTCGCCCTTCTTGGCGGAGATGAAGCGGATGGTGTCGTGGTCTAGTCCGGGGGGCGCGGAGTCGGCCTCGACGTCGGTGACGAAGCCGTACTTGTAGCGCTCGCCGGCGTAGGACTCGACGGCCTGGGCTGCGTCCTGCTGCGCGCTCACGACGCGTGCTCCCGCCCGGCGGTCTCAGCCTGCGCGGGCGCGGCACCGGCGCCCTCCGCCGCATGGGCCATGTCGGCGAGGGTCACTTCCTCCAGCGCCACGCGGATCGCGTCGCTGATCTTCTGCCAGGGCCCGCGCACCGAGCAAAAGCTCTCCAGCTCGCAGATGCCGGAGGGGCCGTCGAGGCAATCGGCGAGGGAGATCGGCCCGTCCACGGCGGCGACGAGGTCCGCCACCGAGACCTGCTCCGGCGCGTGCGCCAGCACGTAGCCGCCCTTGACTCCCCGGTGGGAGGTCACGATGCCGGCTTTCGCCAGCAGTTTCAGGAGCTTGCTCGCGCTCGGCTGGGGCACGCCGGTCTGCGCCGCGATGCTCGCCGCGGTGTGCCTGGCGCGGGGATCGCGCGCGATGTGGGTCATGGCCACGACGCCATAGTCGGCCATGCGGCTGACGCGGATCATGTGTGTACCCCCTCGCAATCGCCTCGCCCCTGCCTGGGCGTGTGCGTGACCGGCATATAGGACGAATCCGGTCCGCTTTCAATAGGGAATATTGCCGAGGCGCCTGTCGTCGACACCGAGGCCGATACGAGGCTGGCCGATCAGTCGGGTTCGATTCCGGACTCTCGCAACAGCGCTTCGACATCGCGACGCAGGATCGGGAGCTTCGTTTCCACGACATCCCACACCAGACGATTGTCCACGTCTGCGTAGCCGTGGATAAGGATGTTGCGGAAGGCGACGATGCGACAGCATCCGGTCACTGGAGTTAACTTGACCGACTTCAGTCTCTTATCAGAACATCCGAACGAGTACCACAGTAGACGAGAGTATCAGCGAATCCGGAATTATCAATTTCGGCACACCTCATGAAGTAGTAACAGTCGTCATTGTTGTCACAGTATTCGATCCTCGCAATGAAATAGAGAGATTCCTCCTCAGAGTCGATCGTCTCAATTTGTTGCGGCGTTAGGGGCGCGGCGACAATTCGTCTCCCTACCTCGGTGGTGGACACGTCACCGAGCAAGTGACCCTCCCTACCATTCCAATCCACATCGATAGTAGCAATGTAATCGCGCTGCTTGGGTTTGTCCGGGGTAACGTAATTCTTGACCCTATACCCGCCGCGCGTCCGTGGTTCCCCCGATCTCGAGAGGGCCAATTATCCGAAGCCCCGCGGGACCATCCATTTGCTCAATATCCAGCCGTAGAGAAAGGCGCGGTCGCTGTTGCTCGTATATGTCTCCACTGATGATCCAGCCATGGTAAGTTTGTATGGCCGCAAAGATCAGGCCGATACCACCTATAGCTACCAATACCCAATTTGGAATCTCTGAATATTTGCGCAACCATTTCATAAGCCGATTCCATTTTTTCGGTCGTGCGTCGTCCATGTATACCCTGACGCCCCCCTACATCTCTTGATCCGGAATTGTAGTTAATTGGGTAACTCTCAAACTTGGGCTTCTGGCTTCATAGAGCAGCGCGCTGGTCCGCTCGACCGACTGGCGAAAGAACGGGTTTTGGATGGCGGAGCCGACGACCAGCTCCACCGGACCCCCGAGCAGCCGCTCCAGGTCCTCCAGCAGGCCGAAATAGCCGTCCGCATACGCGCCGGCCGGCAGCGGCGGGAACTCCACCACGAAATCGAAGTCGCTCGTGCCGGCGCGGTGCTCTCCGGTCGCCGCCGAGCCGAACACGGCGAGCCTCTGCACGCGATGCCGCCCGCAAAGACGCTGGATGTCGGCGGTGCGCTCGGCCACGGCGGAAATCATCGGTGCCTCTCGTCTCGCAAGGCGATCTTTGAGAACGAAGCACATACAAGCTTACAGGGCGCGTTGGCAAATGGCTCCAGCGATGGTTCCGCCTCCGCGCATCGCTTGACGGGTCTCCCGCTCGGCGGGTCTCCCGTTCGGCGGGCGAGCCTGCTATGACGGCGCGGCAGCAGCGGAGGAGCCATGACCGAGCCTCTCTGGACACCGTCGGCGGAACGTCTCGCGCGTGCCCGCCTGGGCAGCTTCATGGCCGAGGCGCACACCACGTGGGGCGTCGATGCCGGCGACTATGCCGCGCTACACGCCTGGTCCATCGCCGAGCCCGCACAATTCTGGCGCTCGATGTGGGATTTCGCGGGCATCATCGGCGACGGGCCGGGCGCGCGCATCGTCGTGGACGGCGACCGGATGCCGGGTGCACGCTGGTTCCCCGACGCGAGGCTCAACTACGCCGAGAACCTGCTGCGCCGCCGCGACGAGGCGGACGCGCTGGTCTTCTGGGGCGAGGACCGCATCAGGCGGCGCGTCAGTTTCGCCGCCGTGTACGAGCAAGTCTCGCGCATGGCGCAGGCGCTGGCGGTGCGCGGGGTCCGCCGGGGAGACCGGGTCGCGGGCTACCTGCCGAACATGCCGGAGACCGTCGTCTCGGCGCTGGCGACGGCGAGCCTCGGCGCGATCTGGTCGTCGTGCTCGTCGGATTTCGGCACGCGCGGCGTCCTCGACCGCTTCAGCCAGATCGAGCCCAGGGTGCTGATCGCCGCCGACGGCTACTTCTACAACGGCAAGACTTTCGACCGCCGGCCGCAGGTCCGCGAAATCCTGGCGGAGCTTCCCACCGTCGAGCACGCGATCATCGTGGCCTACGCGGAGGAACGGCCCGCGCTCGACGGCATCCGGGGCGCCGTGCATTACAGCGACGCGCTCGGCGAGCAGCCGGGCGGGCCCATCGACTTCGTGCGCGTGCCCTTCGACCACCCGCTGGTCATCATGTTCTCGTCGGGCACCACGGGCGCGCCCAAGTGCATCGTCCACGGCACCGGCGGCACCCTGCTGCAGCACATGAAGGAGCACGCGCTCCAGAGCGATATCGGGCGGGGCGACCGCGTGTTCTACGCCACCACCTGCGGCTGGATGATGTGGAACTGGCTGGTGAGCGCGCTGGCCTCCGAGGCGACGCTGCTGCTCTACGACGGCGCGCCCTTCCATCCCGACGGCAACGTGCTCTTCGACTACGCCGACGCCGAGGGCATGACGCTCTTCGGCACCTCCGCCAAGTACCTGGACGCCGCGGCCAAGGCGGGAATCGAGCCGAAACGCACGCACGATCTCGGCCGGCTCCGCACCATGACGTCCACCGGCTCGCCGCTCGCGCCGGAGGGTTTTGAGTACGTCTACCGCGCCATCAAGGACGACCTGCACCTGGCCTCGATCTCGGGCGGCACCGACATCATCTCCTGCTTCGCGCTGGGCAACCCCATGGGCCCGGTATGGCGGGGCGAACTGCAGGCCTTCGGCCTCGGCATGGCGGTGGACGTGTTCGACGACGACGGCGCGCCCCTTCGCGGCGTGCCGGGGGAGCTGGTGTGCACGCGGCCCTTCCCCTCCATGCCGGTCTCGTTCTGGAACGACCCGGACGGCGCCAAGTACCACGCGGCCTACTTCGACCGCTTCGCGAACGTCTGGTGCCACGGCGACTGGGTGATGCGCACCGAGCACGACGGGCTCGTCATCTACGGCCGCTCCGACGCGGTGCTGAACCCCGGCGGGGTGCGCATCGGCACGGCGGAGATCTACCGCCAGGTCGAGCAGTTCGACGAGGTGCTGGAGGCCATCTGCATCGGCCAGGACTGGGAGGGCGACCAGCGCATCGTGCTGTTCGTCCGCCTGCGCGAGGGCGTTGCGCTCGACGACGCGCTCGAAGACAGGATCAGGGCGCGCATCCGCCGCGAGTGCACGCCCCGCCACGCGCCGGCGAAGGTGATCCAGATCGCCGATATCCCGCGCACGCGCTCCGGCAAGATCACCGAGCTTGCGGTGCGCGACGTGATCCACGGGCGTGCGATCAAGAACAGAGAGGCGCTGGCGAACCCCGAGGCGCTGGCGCTCTACGAGGACCTTCCGGCCCTGCGGTTTTAGCCCGAATTATTCATGGCAGGTCTGGTTTTGGGGTGGCGGACGTAGCGTAAGTCGTTGCCATCGGGTAGGAATTCGTTGCCGAGGCGTCTTCCTCTCCGAACAACGAAAATGCCACGCCCGCCATGACCGACGATAGTCTTCTTCCCTTCGATCTGCCAAGCGTCCAACGCAAGAAGGTGAGCGCCGCCTTCGACGGCGGCCTGATCTCGTCTGACGGCGGCCTCGTCCTGCTTCGTGAGGCGGAACGCAGCTTGCGCCTGGCCGAGACCCTGGCCGGCTGCATCCGCGACCGGCGCAAGCAGGCGCAGGTGATCCACTCGCTCTCGGCCATGCTGCGCTTCCGCATGTTCGCCATTGCGTGTGGCTACGAAGATGCCGACGACTGCGACGCGCTGCGCGCGGACCCTCTGTTCAAGCTGGCCTCAGGCAAGGCGCCGGAGAGCGGCCGCGCACTCTGCTCCCAGCCGACCATGAGCCGCCTGGAGAACGCGCCGTCTCGTATCGAGGTGGCGCGCATGACGGCGGCGCTGGTCGATCTCTTCTGCCGCAGCTTCCAAGCCCCTCCCGCCGCCATAACCCTTGACATCGACGACACCTGCGATGCGGTGCACGGCCACCAGCAGCTCTCGCTCTTCAACGCTCATTACGACACGCGCTGCTTCCTGCCCGTCCACGTCTACCATGTGGAAAGCGGCAAGCCGGTGGCGGTCCTCCTGCGCCCGGGCAAGACGCCGTCGGGCCCTGAGGTCCGCACCCTCATCAAGCATCTGGTCCGCCGCATCCGCCGCCACTGGCCGCACACCCGGATCGTCTTCCGCGGAGACAGCCACTACGGCCGCCCGGAAGCCATGGCCTGGTGCGAGGAGAACGGGGTCGACTACATCTTCGGCCTCGCGGGCAACCGCGCGCTGCACGCGCTCGCATACGAGATGGCCGACGATCTCAAGGTGCGCCGCGCCAAGGCCGGCGCAGACAGGATGCGCAGCTTCACCGCCTTCGACTACGCCGCCCGCTCCTGGAGCTGCGAACGCCGGGTCGTCGCCCGGCTCGAGGCGAGCACCCGCGGCTTCGATGCCCGCTATGTCGTCACCTCACTCAAGGGCGAGCCCCGCCATCTCTACGAAGACATCTACTGCGCCCGCGGCCAGGCCGAGAACCTGATCAAGATGCACAAGGGCCAGCTCGCCTCGGACCGCACCTCCTGCCAGAGCCCGCTCGCCAATCAGCTCAGGCTGGTCCTCCACACCGCAGCCTACTGGCTCATGCTCGCGCTGCGCGACGCCATTCCCCGCGCCGCGCCGCTCGCCCGTGCAGAGTTTGCAACCCTCAGGCTGCGCCTCCTCAAGATCGGTGCCCGCGTCATCGAGAAGGCCACCCGCATCCGCATCCACTTCGCCTCGGCCTGCCCCGACGCCGCCCTCTTCCGCCTGCTCGCAGGCCGCCTCGCCGCAGCAGGCCCATGAGCGACGGGGCGGCGTGCCCCAATCACCCAGGCTCCATAAACCATCAACCCGATAACGACCATCCTCAGTTCCCGACGCCAAACCGCGTCAGGCCCCGACGCGCCCAATCAACCGAGCATCAAGTGCAAGGCAGTCCATGAATAGGTCGGGTTAGAGCGTTTCCGTTTTGCACGGAAACGCTCTGAGTCTTTGTCGCTCACGGCAGCCGGCCGGTTTTTGATTCCGCGCGCCTGCCGGCGCCTGCGCGTCAAGCGGCCAGAAAAGAATCCCCCACCTCACCCCGGCCCTCTCCTCCCCGGCGGGGAGGAGAGGGAGCAAAGGTGGCTGCGGCTTGCGTCCCCTCTCCGCCCCTGGGGGCGGAGAGGGACAGGGAGAGGTGGGGGTGTTTTTCATGGCATCAACCTGCGCGCGCCACTGTTCAGGCGCGCGGGGCCCGGACCATGGTGCGGTGCACGGCGCACGCCGCCCGCGTCAGTATGGCGCCATGAACCGATCGCACTCCTGCCTGCCCGCCACCGCATCGCGCTTCTGCGCGCTGGAAAAAAATATGTCCGTATCCGCGTGCGCGGCCCTTCGGGCGCTGGCGCTGCCCCCCGCGCCCGTAACCCATTGAGCGGGAACGGTTTTCTTCGCGGACGCGGCCCGCCGCCCCGGTCCGCTTCGGTTCATTTTGTCTCGCTTTGTCTCGGCTTGTCTCACTTTCATCTCGGCTTGTCTCACTTTCATCTCACTTTCATCTCGCCTTGTCTCGCTTTGAATCTCACCTTGTCTCGCGTTGTCTCACTCTGAGCCGCTTCGGACCGCGTCGCCGCGCCCGCGCGCCTCTCCCGCGCGACCATTGACTCGCTGAAAACAAACGTTCAGTTTGCCCCTTCGCCGGCGGAGGGAGGCCGTTGGGCCGTGAACCCGCGCGCCGTCTCCCTCCTCCGTCCAGTCAACGCACCGCCGTTCTTCGACATCCGCAAGGGAGAAGCAGCATGTTCTCTATGCCCAAGAAGGCGCTGTACAAGCCGATCAGCCGCCGCAAGTTCCTCGAGCTGGGAGGCGGCGTCGCAACCGCGCTCGGCGCGGGCTCGATCGCCGTCGGCATGAACTCGGTGATCTCGCGCCGCCCGGTCTACGCCTATTCCTCCGACGAAGCCAAGTGGCGCCAGTACGAGGGCTCGAAGCTCGTCTTCATGTCCGAGAACACGCCGCCTTCCTTCGCGATCCGCGACAACATCCAGGCGTTCTACGACCTCACCGGCATTGAGGTGGAGATCCTGACCGACGGCCTGCCGACCGTGCAGCAGAAGGTCGGCATCGACCTGCGTAGCGGCCAGGCCGACTATCACCTCAACTACGTGCAGGACAAGCCGATCGGCTCGCCCTTCGCCGACTTCTACGCAGACCTCAACGAGTTCTCGGTCGACGACACGCTCCCGCTCGACCCGCAGGGCTACGGCAGCGACGTCTGGTTCGAGAACTATCTGGATGCCTGCGGCGTCTACTATGAGCGCGGGCCGATCCGCGCCTTCCCCTACGACTGCGCGGTCTCGTGCACCTTCTACCGCCAGGACCTGTTCGAGCAGCTGAGCAAGGACTTCGAGGCCGACTACGGCTACCGCCTCGAGTTCACCGACGAAACGACCTACAAGGACATGGTCGACATCACCGAGTTCTTCGGCAAGATGCACGAGCGCGATTCGTCGATCCCCTACGGCTACGCGCAGCATCACGGCTCGTTCGGCTGGACCACGCAGCTCGACATCCAGCGCCACATGTACGCGCAGAACCAGTGGCTCGACTTCGCGGTCGACGACACGCTGGGCTCGAAGAACCCCGGCCCGACCAACTGGGGCGATGCGCAGTCGGTCAAGGCGATGGAGGGCTACAAGGCGCTCGCCGACGTGAGCCACCCCGACAACCTGACCAACGGCACGCTGGAGCTGAACACGGTCTACGCCGCCGGCGGCGTCGCCATGCAGATCCAGTACCACGAGTTCGCGGCCTCGGTCGAAGACGCCGAGCAGTCGGTCGCGGCCGGCGGCAAGACGGCCTACGCCATGGGGCCGAAGGGCGCCGTGGAGTGGAACACTGACGGCGGCGACAACGTGGTCAACGCGACCAACTGCGGCATCGGCGGCATCGGCATCAACGCCGGCGCGTCGATGGACCTGCAGCGCGCGGCGTTCATCTTCGCGAGCTGGGCCTGCAGCCACGAGACGCAGCTCATGGTGCTGCAGGGCGTCGGCGGCACGCCCACGCGGAGGTCCGTCCTCGAGGTGCCGGAGGTCAAGGAGGCGCGCAACCGGCCGACCACCATGCCGAACGCTCTCACCTTCGAGGCGGTCTACGACAAGGGCATCCGCTCGCCCAACATGGTGCTCGGGCCGAAGCTGCCGAAGTCGAACGAGTACCACGAGATCGTCCGCGTCGGCACGCAGCAGTGCATTGCCGGCGAGCTTTCCGCACAGGAGGCGTGCGACTCCATCAAGGACGAGCTGAACGCCATCCACGACATCTAGACGTTACCCCGCTGCCCGGGAGGCGCTGCGGCGCCCCCCGGGCGGTCGGCGGCTTCTGACCGGCGCCGGCGGCGGCAAGCTGCCAGCGCAGAGAGGGCGCGGAGAACCGGCGCATGGCCAACATCGCGAACATGGATGTCGCGGAAGGCGTCGTGCGCGGTGTGCGGTCCATCGACTATCACCCCGACGACTTCAACCGCCGGCCGCCGCGCTACTACCTGCTGTGGCTGATGCTGCCGGCGATCCTGCTGCTGGCGGCGATCTCGCTCTATCCCCTGGTCTGGCTGATCTACATGACCCTGCACGAGGTGCAGCTCGCGCCCGGCAAGTCGGACGTGTGGGCCGGCATCGACAACTTCTCGCGGCTGGCCTCGGACAAGAAGTTCGCCAGGGGCTGGCTCACGCTCTTCAAGTACAGCGCGCTCTGCCTCTCGGTCGAGATCGGCCTCGGTGTCCTGCTGGCGGTCATCCTTCACAACAACCGCTTCGAGAAGATCCTCGTCACCATCTTCCTGATGCCGATGATGATGGCGCCGGTCATCGCCGGCTTCCTTTACATGTTTCTCTATAACGGGACCTTCGGCTGGTATTTCTGGCTGCTGCAGAGCATCGGCCTGCTGGAAGGCGGCTCGATCCTCGGCAACAAGTTCTGGGCGATGTTCGCGATCGTCGCCACCGACGTGTGGCAATGGACGCCGCTCATCGCCCTCATCACGCTCGCCGGGCTGAAGCGTGTGCCGCAGGAGCAGCTCGAAGCTCATATGGTCGATGGCGCGGGGCCCTTCCGCAACTTCTTCAGCGTGGCGCTGCCCAACCTCTACCCCTTCCTGCTGATCGCAATCCTGCTCCGCTTCATGGACAACTTCAGGTTCATCGACCACATCCTGATCATGACCGGCGGCGGCCCCGCCAACGCCACCAAGATCCTGCCGACCTACCTCTTCGACGTCTCGTTCAAGTTCTTCGAGCTTGGCCGCGGCGCCGCGATCGCCTTCACGCTGCTGCTGCTGACGATCCTGCTGGGCCTGGTGCTGACCATCGTGTTCGAGGACCCGACCCGGAAGCTCAGGACACAGCGGGAGGACTAGGCGGTGGCATCGCGCGAGATCGTCCAATACCGCTCGCCGTTGCGCACTGCGCTCCGGGCGCTCTCGACCCTGTTCCTGATCTTCTTCTTCGTCTGGACGGTGCTGCCGCTGCTCATCATGGTGGTCTCGTCCTTCAAGGACCTGCTGGATGCGTTCCAGCTGCCCGAAGTCGGCGATTTCGGCGGGGTCGGCGTCATGTTCGACTTCAAGCCGACAGGCGCGCACTATGTCGAGCTCTTCACCGAGAAGCACTTCGGCACGTACCTGCGCAACAGCCTGATCGCCTCGCTGGGCTCGGCCGCGGTCTCGGTCTCGCTCGGCTCGATGGCGGCCTACGCCCTCTCGCGCGCCGAGTTCCGCGGCAAGCGCGACCTGCTCTTCTGGATCATCTCGACCCGCATGGCGCCGGTCGTGGCCGTGATGGTGCCGCTCTACGTGATCTTCCGCTCGTCCGGGCTGGTGGGCACCCTGCCCGGCCTGATCCTCGCCTACACGACCTTCAACCTCCCCTTCGCCATCTGGATTCTGAAGGGCTTCTTCGACAACGTGCCCTACGCGATCGAAGAGGCGGCGCAATGCGACGGCTGCACCCGCTGGCAGGCGTTCAGACTCATCATTCCGCTGGTGGCGCCGGGGATCGGCGCCTTCATCGTGCTCTGCGTGCTGTTCGGCTGGAACGACTTCCTGTTCGCGTCGATCATCGGCTCGGGCGGTGCCAAGACCCTGCCGGTGGCGACGGCGGAGCTGGTCCAGCCGGTCAAGATCCAGTGGGGCATGATCATGGCCGCCGGCGTCGTGACGACGGTGCCGATGATGTTTCTCGGGCTTCTGATCCGGCGCTATCTCGTCGCCGGGCTCACCATGGGCGCGGTCAGGGAATAGGCGGGGGGCCTCGGCGAATGCCTGTCTGGGGGTACTGATGGCTACGGTAACGATCTCGGATGTCTGGAAGTATTACGGCAAGACCATGGCCGTGAAGGAGCTCAATCTCGAGATCAGGGACAACGAGTTCATGTGCATTCTCGGGCCGTCGGGCTGCGGCAAGTCGTCGACGCTGCGCATGCTCGCCGGCCTCGAATTCATCTCGTCCGGCGATATCTACTTCGACGAGCTGCGGGTGAACGACCTGCCGCCGCGCGACCGCGACATCGCCATGGTGTTCGAGAACTACGCGCTCTACCCCCACAAGACGGTGTACGACAATATGGCGAATCCGCTGAAATTGCAGCGGATGCCGAAGCAGGAGATCGAGCGCCGCGTGCGCCGCGCCGCCGAGATCCTGGAGATCGACCCCCTGCTCGGCCGCAAGCCGGTGGAGCTGAGCGGCGGGCAGAAGCAGCGCACCGCCATCGGCCGCGCCATCGTGCGCGAGCCCAAGGTGTTCCTCTTCGACGAGCCCATCGCCCATCTCGACGCGAAGCTGCGCTCGCACATGCGGGGCGAGCTGAAGCACCTGCAGCGCGACCTCGAGACCACCACCGTCTACGTCACCCACGACCAGCTTGAGGGCATGTCGATGGCGGATCGGATTGCCGTGATGCACGAAGGCGTGCTGCAGCAGCTGGGCACGCCGGAGGAAGTCTACAATCAGCCCGCCAACGAGTTCGTGGCGGGCTTCGTGGGCGAGCCGCCCATGAACTTCCTCGACTGCACGCTGGAGCGCAGCAACGCCGGGCTCACCGTGGTGCATGCGGGCTTCCGGCTCGCGCTCTCCGACCGGCAGGCGGACCGGCTCACCGCCGGCAGCGCGGAGCAGAATGTCCGCATCGGCATCCGCCCCGACAACCTCGCCATCGAGCCGGGCGCGGAGGGGACGCTGGACGTGCCGGGCGAGATTTTTGTGACCGAGCCGCTCGGCGGCGACATGATCGTGGAAGTCACCCTCGGCGGCGACCGGGTCATGGTCAAGACCAAGATCGGGCCCATGGGCGGGCCCGGCGATGCCTGCCGCATCGGCTTCGATGTGGACAAGTTGCACGCCTTCGACATAAAGACCGGCGTCGCCTACTTTTAGGGTCGAACGCCACCACTCTGGCAAAGGGAGATACGACGCATGCAGCTTAGCAAAGACGACTTGTTGACCGCCTATCGAACCATGCGCACGATCCGCGAGTTCGA
This sequence comes from Alphaproteobacteria bacterium, assembly GCA_965221125.1. GTDB lineage: Bacteria > Pseudomonadota > Alphaproteobacteria > UBA828 > UBA828 > WTGU01. Next base: position 646,819 of record CBDCRW010000007.1, on the reverse strand, counting down.
GGAACGCCTACACGTCGAGTTCGCGACCGGCGACATTCCGGGGTTCGTGCACCTGTACGCCGGAGAGGAAGCAAGCGGCGTCGGCGTCTGCATGCACCTCGACGATCGCGACCGCATCGCCAGCACCCATCGCGGCCACGGCCACTGCATCGCCAAGGGCTGCGACGTGGACGGCATGATGGCGGAGATCTACGGCCGCAAGGACGGGCTCTGCGCCGGCAAGGGCGGCTCCATGCACATCGCCGACCTGGACAAGGGCATGATGGGCGCCAACGGCATCGTCGGCGGCGGGCCGCCGCTCATCTGCGGCGCGGGCCTCGCGGCCAAGCAGCTCGGCACCGGCGGCGTCGCCATCGCCTTCGTCGGCGACGGCGGCTCGAACCAGGGCACCACCTTCGAGAGCCTCAATCTCGCCTCGGTCTGGAACCTGCCCTGCATCTTCGTGGTCGAGAACAACGGCTACGCGGAATCGACCTCGTCCAAGTGGTCGATCGCCTGCGACGACGCGGCCGACCGCGCCAGCGGCTTCAACATGCCGGGCGTCGTTGTCGACGGGCACGACTTCTTCGCGGTCCACGAGGCGGCCGGCGAGGCCATCAAGCGGGCCCGCGACGGCGGCGGCCCGAGCCTGCTGGAATGCAAGCTCAACCGCTACTACGGGCACTTCGAGGGCGACGCGCAGACCTACCGCGGCCCCGACGAGGTGAAGAAGCTGCGCGAGACGCGGGACTGCCTCGCGCTGTTCCGCGAGAAGGTGACGGAGGCCGGCCTGCTCGACGCCGCCGATCTCGACGCGATCGACTCGGAGGCCGAGGCGCAGATCGACGGCGCGGTCGCCAAGGCCAAGGTATCGCCGGCCCCGACGGCGGCCGATCTTCTCACCGACGTCTACGTATCCTACTGAGCGAGGGAGGCTCTCATGGCACGCACAGTCACCTATCAACAGGCAATCAACGAGGCCCTCGCGCAGGAGATGGAGCGCGACGAGACCGTCGTCATCATGGGCGAGGACGTGGCCGGCGGCCTCGGCACCGACGGCGAGCGCGACGCCTGGGGCGGGCCGCTCGGCATCACCAAGGGGCTCTACGGCAGGTTCGGCGACCGGGTCATGGATACGCCCATCACCGAATCCGCCTTCATCGGCGCCGCCGTCGGCGCGGCGACCTCCGGGCTGCGCCCGGTGGCCGAGCTGATGTTCATCGACTTCATGGGCGTCTGCTTCGACCAGATCTTCAACCAGGCGGCGAAGTTCCGCTACATGTTCGGCGGCAAGGCGGAGACGCCGGTGGTGATCCGCACCATGTACGGCGCGGGCCTGCGCGCGGCCGCCCAGCACTCGCAGTGCCTCTACCCGGTGTTCACCCACATCCCCGGACTCAAGGTCGTGACCCCGGCCACGCCCTACGACGCCAAGGGGCTGCTGATCCAGTCGATCCGCGACAGCGACCCGGTGATCTTCTGCGAGCACAAGGCGCTCTACACGCTGGAAGGTGACGTGCCGGAGGAGCCGTATGCGCTCCCCTTCGGCGAGGCCAACATCGTGCGCGAGGGCGACGACGTCTCCATCGTGACGCTGGGCCGCATGGTCCACGTCGCGACCGAGGCGGCGAGTGCGCTCGCGGGCGACGGCATCGAGTGCGAGATCGTCGACCTGCGCACCACCTCGCCGCTGGATGAGGACACCGTGATCGAGACGGTGGAGAACACCGGCCGTCTGGTGGTGCTGGACGAGGCGCACCCGCGCTGCAACATGGCGACCGACATCGCGGCCATGGTCTGCGAAAAGGCCTTCGATTCGCTCAAGGGGCCGATCAAGCAGGTGACCGCGCCGCACACGCCGGTGCCGTTCGCGGATACGCTCGAGGATCTCTACATCCCCGACGCGGCGGCGGTGCAGAAGGCCGTGAAGGCGGTGATGGAGTCCAGCAAATGAGCGAGGGCATTCGCACCATATGCATGCCCAAGTGGGGCCTCTCCATGAAGGAGGGGAAGGTCGCCGGCTGGCTCGTGGACGAAGGCGATTCGATCACGCCGGGCGATGAGATCATCGATATCGAGACCGAGAAGATCTCCAGCGCGGTCGAGGCGGCGGATGCAGGCGTGCTGCGGCGCTGCGTCGCCCAGGAAGGCGACGTGCTGCCGGTCGGCGGCCTGCTCGGCATCGTGGCCGAGGAAAGCGTCGCCGACGGCGATATCGACGCCTTCGTCACGGACTTCCAGGCCAACTTCGTGCCGCCGGAGGACGACGACGAGGACAGCGGCCCCGCCACCGAGACGGTGGAGGTCGACGGGCGGCAGATCCGCTACCTCCCGCGCGGCGAAGGCGGCACGCCGGTCATCCTGATCCACGGCTTCGGCGGCGACCTCAACAACTGGCTGTTCAACCACGAGGCGCTCGCGGCGACGAGGACGGTCTACGCCCTCGACCTGCCGGGGCACGGCAGCTCCAGCAAGGACGCGGGCGACGGCTCGGTCGGCTTCTTCGCCGGCGTCGTCACCGGCTTCGCCGATGCGCTGGGGATCGAGAAGGCGCATCTCGTGGGCCACTCCATGGGCGGCGCGATCTCGCTTGCGGTCGCGAAGGCGGCGCCGGAGCGCGTGGCCTCCGTCACCCTGATCGGCAGCGCGGGCTTGGGGAGCGAGATCGACGGCGACTACCTGGAGGGCTTCATCTCGGCCGAGCGCCGGAAGGATTTGAAGCCGCACGTCGAGAAGCTGTTCAGCGATCCGGCGCTGGTGACGCGCCAGCTCGTCAACGACCTGCTCGCCTTCAAGCGGATCGACGGCGTCACGGCCGCGCTCGGCACCGTCCGCGATGCCTTCGCGCCCGGCGGCGCGCAGGCGGAGGTGATGCGCGATGTGGCCGGCAGCGTGCCGACACTGGTCATCTGGGGCGCGGGCGACCAGATCATCCCCGCCTCCCATGCCGACGGCCTGCCGGACGGCGTGCGCTGCACGGTGATGGACGGGCAAGGCCACATGGTGCAGATGGAAGCCGCCACCGAGGTGAACCGCCTGATCGACGAGCACGTCGGCTGACGCCTCGCGGCATCCTGCTCGACATGCGGGCCGCGCCTTCGCAAGGGGGCGCGGCCCTTTTGCCTGCGCATCGGACATGACGCCAAGCCCGAGCGCTTGGCTATACTGCGCCCATGAGCGAATCGCAGGCACCGGCCGGCGCGCGGCCGGCGCAACTCTTCTGCGGCGACATCGACATCCGCATCGCGGGCGACGGCACGTGGTTCCACGAGGGCTGCCCCATCGGCCGACTGCCTCTGGTCAAGCTCTTCGCGAGCGTGCTGAGGCGCGAGGACGACGACTACTGGCTCGTCACCCCGGTGGAGAAGGCGCGGATTGCCGTGGACGACGTGCCCTTCGTCGCCGTCGAGATGGAGGCCGAAGGCGGCGGCGAGGCGCAATGCCTGCGCTTCCGCACCAACCTGGACGAGTGGGTGAGCGCCGGCCCTGCCCATCCCCTCGCCTTCCGCTCCCTGCCGGGATCGGACGAGAAGGCGCCCTACCTCACCGTCCGCGGCGGCCTGGAGGCCCGCGTGGCCCGCTCGGCCTTCTATCCGCTGGTGGAGCTCTGCGTCGAGCGGGAGATCGAGGGCCGCACGGTGCTGGGCGTCTGGAGCGGCGGCGTGTTCTTCCCCTTCGACGCCGCCGCGTGAGCCGCGCCACATGCATGCCGACATCCTGCGCGGCGTGGCGCGGCAGGCGCCGGGCGCACCGGATCAGCCGTGGGACGCGGTCATCGCCGCGGCCGAACGCGCGCCTGCGGCCCGCGTGCCGGGCTCGCTCCGCCACAGCGAGGAGTCCTGGGGCCGGCTGCCGGCCTCGGAGCCGATCACGCCTGCCGCCGTGCTCGTCGCGGTCATCGAGCGGGACGGCGCGCTCTCGGTGCTGCTCACGCGGCGGGCCGAGCGGCTCGCGCGCCACGCGGGCCAGATCAGCTTTCCCGGCGGCCGCGCCGACCCCGGCGACGGAACGCCGCAGAAGACGGCGCTGCGGGAGGCCGAAGAGGAAATCGGGCTGCCTCAGGCGAGCGTCGAGGTCGTCGGCCGCCTGGACGACTACCTGGTGGGCACCGGGTATCGCATCACGCCTGTCGTCGGATTCGTCGCGGCGCCGCCCGCCTTCGAGCCGGACACCCGCGAGGTCGCCGAGGTCTTCGAGGTGCCGCTCTCCTTCGTCCTGGAGCCCGCGAACTACCGGCGCGACGGCCTGACGGTAGGCGGCGTGGAGCGCCGTTTTTACGTCATGCCCTATGGCGCGTATCATGTCTGGGGCGCTACGGCGGCGATCCTCGTCAACTTCCGGGATGTGGTGCGCGCATCATGCTGAGAACCACCCTGATCCATATCCTGATCCTGCTCGCGCCGACGATCCTGTACTTCGCGTTTCTGATCCTGACGCGGCGACTTCAGCTGAGCCGCAGCAACGCGGCGGCGCAGCTGCGCAAGATGCCGTGGGTCCGGCTGCTGGGCAGCGGCATGATTCTGACGGCGTCGAGCCTGGTGGTATGGGCGCTGCTCGGCGGCAGCGACCCCGAAGGGACCTACGTGCCGGCGCGCATCGTCGACGGCGAGATCGTGCCCGGCGAGGTCGTCGACTGAGCGCGCGCCGGGTGGGCACGGTCCGCGCCCCCTGGATGACGGCGCCGGGAACGCGCGCGGTGATCGACGCGCTCACCGCCGGCGGCGCCGACGTTCGCTTCGTCGGCGGCTGCGTGCGGGACGCGCTGCTCGGCCACGAAAGCAACGACATCGACATCGGCACCCTTGACCCGCCGGAGCGCGTGCTGGCGCTGCTGAAGGACGCAGGGCTGGAGAGCCGCACCGTCCCGCGCGGGATCGCGCACGGAACGGTGACCGCGCTTGCCGGCGGCAGCCGCTACGAGATCACGACGCTCAGGCGCGACGAGCGCACCGACGGCCGCCACGCCGAGGTCGCGTTTACCGACGACTGGCGCGAGGACGCGGCGCGGCGCGACTTCACCATCAACGCCATGAGCGCGGCGCCCGACGGCACGCTCCACGACTACTTCGGCGGGCAGGCGGACCTGGAGGCCGGCCGGGTGCGCTTCGTCGGCGATCCCGCCACGCGCATCGCCGAGGACCATCTGCGCATCCTCCGCTTCTTCCGTTTTTTCGCGTGGTACGGGCGCGGCGAGCCGGACGCGGATGCGTTTGTAGCTTGCGAAGCGGCATCAGGCGCGATCACGCTGCTATCGTACGAACGAATTCAGAGCGAGATGCTGAAGCTGCTGGCTTCAGATGATCCCGTACCGGCGATCTCCGCCATGCTCAACACTGGCGTTCTCGATCAACTGTTGCCATTGGTACAGCAGCCAGAAGCTTTCACCCGCCTCATCGGCCTCGAGCGATTTTTTTCCGCTCTCGACCCGATCCGGCGACTCGCCGCTTTGATCGCCGATAGCGGCACAGAGTACACCGCCACCGCCGTGCGGGCCTTCGCCGATCGCTGGCAACTGCCGCGAATTCAGGCCGAAAGACTTGTCGCGCTCGTTGTAGGGCCAAACCCGATCACCCCTCGCATTGACCGCCGAGTCCAGCGCCGACTCCTCTATCGACTAGGACGTGAGCGCTTCTGGGACCTGGTGCTCGTCGTTTGGGCTAAGGAGAACCTTGATGCGAAGGACTCATCCTTGCGTGCGATGCTGGAGATCGCCGATGCGTGGGAGACACCGGAGTTCCTGCTACGCGGCGAGGACGTGATCGAACGCGGTATCGAGGAAGGGCCGGAGGTCGGCGAATTGCTCAAAGCCGTCGAGGACTGGTGGGTCGAGCAGGATTTTCGGCCCGACCGCGCGGCCCTGCTCGAGAAACTCGACGCACTGGTCGCAGAACGCAGCAGGAAGTAGTCCCCCGATGCCGCCAGAGTGCCGACCGGGACGCTTCTACCTGCTCGCGGAATTTCCTCGCCACGTCATGGCCGGACTCGTTCCGGCCATCCACGCGTCCGCCAACCCCCGGCGGGACTGGCAGAGGGAGATGCCCGCAACGAGTGCGACTCTAGTCTCGTAGCCGGGGGTGGCGGCGGGCTTCAGTCGACGAGAAAGTCCCTGAGCGCGTCGAGGGTCGCGTCGGGCTCTTCGTCCAGCATGATGTGGCCGGCGCCGGGGATCACCACCGTGGTCGAATCGGCAATCATGCCGGCGAGCGCGTGTCCCTTCTTCGCCGGCGTCATCAGGTCGCGCGATCCGATCACCACCAGGCCCGGACAGCCGACCGCCGCAGCGGCCGCCTCGCCGCCAGCGTAGTCGTTGGTCGCGACGAGGTCGGTGTGCAGCACGCCGGGGCTCGCGCGTTCGAGGGTGCGCAGGCCGCCGCCCGTCATCCAGATCCCCGGCATGCGGTGGCCGCCGTAGTGCGCGCGGCGCCCGTAGCCCCAGCCCGTGAGCAGCTCGAGCGCGTGGTGGTCGTCCTCGGCCGACTTGCCGAGCAGCAGGTCGTTGACCGGGATCGCAGGCGCGGCGCCCAGCAGCGCGAGCTTGCGGACCCGCGTGCCGTGGCGGGCCGCAGCCTCCAGCGCCACCAGGGCGCCCATGCTGTGGCCGACCAGGTTGGCCGCGCCGACCCCCGCCGCATCCAGGAGCGCCACGAGCCACGCCGCCATCTCGGGGATCGAGCCTCGGGGCGGCCCCTCGGAGAGGCCGTGGCCGGGCAGGTCGACCGCCAGCACGCTGCCGCCGTGCCAGGCGAAGTAGCGCGCCTGCAGCTTCCAGACCGTGTGGTCGAAGGCGGCGCCGTGCACGAAGACGGTGACCGGCAGGGCGGGGTCGAACGCGCGCCCGCCGGTGGCGGCGAAGGCGCCGGCGCCGTTTACCGCGATCTTCATGACCGGCGGCCCGCCGCAGCCCGCGCGGCCGCGCGCAGGCCGCGTTCGAGATCGGCGATCAGATCCTCCGGGTCTTCCAGCCCGATGGAGAGCCGCACCATGTCCTCGCCGACACCGGCGGCTTCGAGCGCTTCTGCGTCCATCTGCTGATGGGTGGTGCTGGCGGGGTGGATCACGAGGCTCTTGGCGTCGCCCACGTTGGCAAGATGCGAGAGCAGCTCCACCGCCTCGATGAAGGCGCGCCCCGCCTCGCGGCCGCCCTTCACGCCGAAGCAGAAGATGGCGCCCGAGCCATCGGGCAGCAGGGTTTTTGCGCGCTCGTGGTCGGGGTGCGAGGGAAGCTCCGGGTAGCTCACCCAGGAGACGGCGTCGTGGCCGTCGAGAAAGGCGACGATCCTCCGCGCGTTCTCGACATGGCGCGCCATGCGGACCGGCAGGCTCTCGACGCCTTGCAGGATGTGGAAGGCATTGGTCGGGCTCATGCAGGCGCCGAAGTCGCGCAGGCCCTCGGCGCGTGCGCGCGCGATGAAGGCGGCGGGCCCGAACTCCTCGGCGAAGTCGATGCCGTGATAACCGAGATAGGGCTCGGTGAGCGTCGGGAACTTGCCCGAGGCCTCCCAGTCGAAGGCGCCGGCATCGACGATCACGCCGCCGATGGCGACCCCGTGTCCGCCCAGGAACTTCGTCGCCGAGTGCATGACGATATCGCAGCCGTGCTCAATCGGGCGGCAGAGGCAGGGCGTTGCGAAGGTGCTGTCGATCATCAGCGGAATGCCGGCCTCGTGGGCGACGGCGGCAACCGCCGGCATGTCCATGATTTCGAGGCCGGGATTGCCCAGGGTCTCGCCGAAGACGAGGCGGGTTTCCGGTTGGATCGCCTTGCGGAAGCCGTCGGTATCGCGGGGATCGACGAAGGTCGTCTCGATCCCGAAGCGCGGCAGGGTGTGGGTGAAGAGGTTGTGGCTGCCGCCGTAGATCGAGGCCGACGAGACGATGTGCGCGCCCGCGTCCATCAGCGTCGCCACCGCGAGGTGGAGCGCCGCCTGCCCGCTCGCCGTACAGACCGCGCCGACGCCCCCTTCCAGCGCCGCGATGCGTTCCTCCAGCACCGCGACCGTCGGGTTCGAGATGCGCGTGTAGATGTGGCCGGCGCGTTCGAGATTGAAGAGCGAGGCGGCCTGCTCGGTGTCGTCGAAGACGTAGGAGGTCGTCTGGTAGATCGGCACGGCGCGCGCGCCGGTGGTCGGGTCCGGCTTCTGGCCCGCGTGCAGGCTCAGCGTGTCGCGCTTGAACGCCAGTGGGTCAGCCATCGCCACTCTCCCCTGCGGGCCCAGCCGGCGCGGGTCGCCCGGCGCCGCGAGGCTCTGCCATCCGTGATACGATCGCAAGCGTCATGTCGACGGATGGCCGAAAGGGCGCACCGAACGCGCCGGGCACCGGCAAGCGGCCGGAGCGCGAGGCCCGGCTCGCCGCGGCGCTGCGCGAGAACCTGCGGCGGCGCAAGCGCCAGAAGCACGAACGGAAGGCCGCCCCGCCGCCGCCGGACCGGGAGGGCGGCGGCGCATAGGGCGGATGCTTCACGGCGGCACCGCGCGGCTCAGAGCATCACGTCGCCGGAGTTGGGGCCGAGGGTCTGGCCGACGTAGATGGCGCCGCCGGGGCCGGCGAGGAAGGCCACGGTCTCGGCGATCTCCCAGGCCTCGCCGAAGCGCCCGAGCGGGAGTTCGGCGGCCTTCGCCTGTTTCCACTCGTCGGAGATGTCGTCGAGGATCGGCGTGTTGCAGGGGCCGGGGCCGATGGCGTTGACGCGGACGCCGCGGCTCGAGACTTCGAGCGCGAGCGACTTGGTGAGCCCGATGACGCCGGCCTTCGCCGCCGCATAGTGGGCCATTTCGTTGGCGCCCTTGTGGCCGAGCTGCGAGGCGGTGTTGATGATGACGCCCTCGCCCTTCTCCAGCATCGGGCCGAGCGCCTCGCGGTCGCAGAGGAAGACGCCGCGCAGCAGCACCGCCACCATGCGGTCGAACTCCTCGACGCTCATCTCGACGAAGGGCGAGAGCCGGGCGTAGCCGGCATTGGCGAAGAGCAGCGTGCAGTCGCCGAAGGCGCTGCGGCAGGCGGCGAACATCGCCTTCACGTCGGCCTCGCTGGACACGTCGCCGCCGATCGCCTCGGCCCGGCCGTTGCCTTCGCGCACCCTGGCGGCGGTGCGCTGCGCGTTCTCCTCGTTGATGTCCTGGCAGAAGATCGGCATCCCCTCCCGCGCGAGCCTGAGCGCCGTGGCTTCGCCGAAGCCGCTGCCGGCGCCCGTGATTACGGCGATGTGGTCCTGCATCTCGATCATGACCGTCCACTCCCTTCACTGTCGGTTGCTTCGTTCGTTGAGTGCCCGAAGACACGGGCGAAGATGGTATCGACGTGCCTGAGGTAAGGCGCGGGATCGAAGAGGGCCGCAAGCGCGGCGCGGTCGAGCACGTCTGAGACGCGCGCATCGGCCGCGAGGGCGGCTTCGAAATCGCCCCCGCCTTCCCAGACGCCCAGGGCGACCTCCTGCACGACCGCATATGCCTCCTCGCGCGACATGCCGCGCTCGATCAGCGCCAGCAGGACGCGCTGGCTGTAGACGAGCCCGCCCCGGCTCTCGAGATTGCGGCGCATGGCCGCCTCGTCGACCACGAGGCCGTCGACGACGCCGGCGAGCCGCGTCAGCGCGAAGTCGAGCGCGATGGTCGCATCCGGCGCGAAGACGCGCTCGACCGCCGAGTGGCTGATGTCGCGCTCGTGCCAGAGCGCGATGTTCTCCAGCGCCGGCGTCACGGAGGCGCGCACGATCCGCGCCAGGCCGGTCAGGTTCTCGGTGAGAATCGGGTTCTTCTTGTGGGGCATGGCAGAAGAACCCTTCTGCCCCTTGCCGAAGGCCTCCGCCGCCTCCCCCACCTCGCTCCGCTGCAGGTGGCGGATCTCCACCGCCAGCCGCTCGATGGCGCCGGCGATGACGCCGAGGACGGCAAAGTACATGGCGTGGCGGTCGCGCGGGATGACCTGGGTGGAGACCGGCTCCGGCACGAGACCCATCTGCGCCGCGACATGGACCTCGACGGCAGGATCGACGCTCGCGAAGGTGCCGACCGGCCCCGATATGGCGCAGGTCGCGATCTCGCGGCGCGCGGCCTGCAGGCGTTCCGCCGCGCGGGCAAACTCGGCGCAGTGGCCGGCGAGCTTGAGGCCGAAGCTGGTGGGTTCCGCGTGGACGCCGTGGCTGCGGCCGACGCAGAGCGTGCCCTTGTGCTCGAACGCGCGGCGCTTGAGCGCGGCCGTCACGGCATCGACGCCGTCGGCCAGCAGGGCGCCGGCCCGGTCGAGCTGCACCGCGAGGCAGGTGTCGAGAACATCCGACGAGGTGAGGCCCTGGTGGATAAAGCGCGCCTCCGGCCCCACGTGGTTCGCGAGGTTGGTGAGGAAGGCGATCACGTCGTGGCGGGTCTCGCGCTCGATCGCGTCGATCTTCTCCGCATCGACGAGCGCGTCGGCGTGCGCGCGCATGGCGCGGCCGAGCGCGTCCGCCGCCGCCTGCGGCGCCTGGCCGAGCGCGACCTGGGCGTCGAGCGCGTGGCGCTCGATCTCCAGCCAGATGGCGAAGCGGGTCTCCGGCGCCCAGACCGCGGCCATCTCGGCACGTGAATAACGCGGGATCATGGGATATCGCGGCGGGGGATCGACCCTCTCCTCAGGTGCCGGCGGCAGGGCATGGCTGGGGCGCCAGGATTCGAACCTGGGATCACGGGACCAAAACCCGTTGCCTTACCGCTTGGCTACGCCCCAGGCGGGGCGGCTTTTAGCACGGCGCGAAGCGGCGCGGAAGCGAGTGTCCTAGTTCAGGGCTTATGAGACGGCTGGGTTTCGTTGGCTGTGATCTGAGCAAGGTATTCGGCTGGTGTTTGTCCGCCAAGGGCGTGGTGTGGCCTGAAGCTGTTGAACTCGTCGGCGAAGGCGTCGATCCATCGGTTGATGTCCTTGAGGCTGTCGCTGGGCAGCTCCCAGGTAGCGTAGAACTCGTAGCGCCAGGCGCCGTTGTTGCGCTCGACATGGCCGTTGAGTTCGGGCGTGCGGGGCGGCAGCTCGTAGAGGGCGATGCCGCGCCGCGCGCATTCGGCCTCGAAGTCGGCCTTGAACTCCGATCCGCCATCGACCTGGATGGCCTGGATGGGGAAGGGCATGTCGGCCTGGAGCTTGTCGAGGAAGTTCTTGGCGTTGTGCGCGCTGGCGCGTCGGAAGGCTTGGGCGCAGGTCCACTTGGCGAGCGGATCGCAGGCGGTGAACTGCTTGAGTGTGCGCCGCTCTGCGCCGAGAGAGACGCTGAGCGTGTCGAGCTGGACGATCTCGCCGGGCCGGCTCGGCCTCAGGCCCTTGGGCAGGCGCCTGGCGTGGGGCCGCTTGCGGCGGACGCCATGGCGGCGGCGGCGCAGGGTGGGCACGGGCACGACCCGGCCTCGGGCGACCAGCATCGCCAGGATGCGGCCTACGGTGCTCTCCGAGACGACCCAGCCCTCGCGGCGCAACAGGACGACCAGCTTGGCCTTGCCCCACATCGGATAGTCGCGGCGCATGGCCTCGACCGCCTCCACCAGCGCCGGCGACCAGGTCGGCCGGCGCAGCCGGTGGGGCCGGCGCGAGCCGGGCTCCGGGCGCTTCGCCCAGCGATAGAGGGTGGCGCGCGGCACGCCGACCGCCTCTGCGGCATCGGCGGCACTCAGTCCCCGCGCTCGGGCCTGCTGCCAACGCATAAGCGCATCGCGCCTGATCGCCGCTGCGCTGTCGGGGGGCTCCGCGCCGATCAGGCGCGACCCGACCATCGCGTTTCGGATAACATGGCGGGGCAGGCTTCTGACCTGCATGGGGGCCTCCTTCAGGCTGCTTCGGTTCGCACCAACAGCCTCGGAGACCCCCACCCCCACTTCAAGGGGCCCGTCTCATATCTCTCTGAACTCGGTCAGCGAGCGGCTCAGCCCGGCTCCTCGTGGAAGAAGCGCAGGCGGTTGGCGGCGATGCGGCCGAAGCGGATCGCCTGCCGGCGGCGGAGGCCCGTGGCCATGGGCTGGAGCGGCGCCTCGCGCCTGATCTCGGCGCCGAAACGGTCGGCGACGATCACACCGACGTTCGCCGGCAGCACGTCGAGCGGGAAGTCCTTGCCCACGGCGAAATAGAGCCGGTCGCAATGGTCGCGGTAGTCCTCCCACTTGGCATCGGCGCGGAAATCGGCGAGGCCGCTCTTGATCTCGACGATGGTGAAGCGGCCCTTGCCGTCCTGCCCCAGCACGTCCGCCCGCCGGCCGGTGCCGAGCGGCACCTCGATGAGGGGGCAGACACCCATGGCATCGAGCAGGCGGCAGACGCCGCGCGCCAGCCCCTCGGCCCGGCCTTCGGCGACGCAGGGGCGCGCGAGGTCGAGCGCGAGTTCGGCAGGCGCGGAGACGGACGTGAACATGGCGGCCTCACATGACCGGATGTTCCCAGTTTAGTCCTGTTCGGCGGCCTCTGCCTACCTCCAACTTTACTGGAATGGAACGATTGAACTAGCTGCGGCGCTTGGGTTTTTCCAGCCGCACTCGGGGGCGGCGCGTTCGCTCCGGCCTACGCGGCCCCCGCGATGCTGCCGTAGTGGGTCGGCGCGCCGCCGCCCGGCACATGGACGCGCCATAGCCGGCCCGCGAGGTTCGGCTCCGTGCTGGCGGCGAGGACGGCGGCGTCCGTCACCCACAACGTCTCGCCGTCGAAGGCGCAGTTCGTCGGCGCCGCGCCGCAGTCGATGAACCCTTCCACGGTGCCGTCGGGATCGAGGATATGAAGGCCGCCGGCGACGAGGTCGGTCACGTAGAGGCGGCCGTCCGCGCCGATCTTCATGCCGTCCAGAATCGGGTTGTCGCCCGGCATGCGGCCGAGATCCTCGATCGTGCCGTCGGGCCGGACGCGGCCGACGTGGCCGGTATAGGACTCGGACCAGACGACGGAGCCATCGGCCTCGACGGCGAGACCGTTGGGAAAGACCGGCTCGGGGAACGCGACGACGACGCTCGTGCTGCCGTCCGGCGCGATCGAGAAGATGTAGCTCGGGTCCGGGTCGTCCGGGTTGTAGGTTCCGGGATCGGTGAAGACCAGCCGGCCGTCCGCGGCGAACACGAGGTCGTTGGGGCCGTTGCACTTGATGCCGTCGATCTCCGTCGCCAGGATCTCGGCCTCGCCCCCTTCGCGCACGCGCTGGATCGACGGGACGGTCATCTCCGCCGCCCGCCACGGGCCGACCGTGCCGCCGTTCTGGCAGATGTAGAACTCGCCTTCGGCGCCGAGCACGCACGAGTTGGGCGCCCCGGTGACGTAGGCGAACTGGCGCGTTTCGCCGTCGCTGCCGACGACGGTCAGCTGGCTGCGGTAGCATTCGACGAAGACAACGCTTCCATCGGGCCGGACGCTGGGGCCTTCCGGCCAGCCCAGGCCCTCCGCCACAAGTACCGGCGCTTGCGAACTGTTCATGTCATTGCTCCGCTGGTTGGCAGGACCATGCGCAGTCCTGCGGCTCCGTGAGCAGGAGCCGCAGGCTCATGAAGACCGGACGAGGCGCGGCTCCCCCGATAGTAAGACGACGTCGGGACGAAGCTCAGCCACGCGCTCGCCCCTGGAAGACTGCGCCCGAGGCGGGCGCCAAGTCCACCTTATGCGCAGGCGCGCGTGGCTGCCGCTTCGGGCCCACCCCCGCTCAGGCGAGATGCCCCGCCTTGCGAAGGATCGCTTCCCATCCACTCTGGACCTTCGCGGTCGCGGTCGGGGCGTCCTGCGATCCCACGAGTGCCGCATTGAACTCGACGTTCATGATGTCGAGCAGTTGCAGGAACTCGGTGACGTGCGCGATGGGCATCGTCCGCGCCGTCTCGATCGCCTCCCGCGAATCCGTGAGGTAGGGGTACTTGCCCAGCAACTCGGGATTCTGGAACGTAGACGCCCGTTGCACGGTGATCTGGTACTTGTCGACCTGGTGGTGCTCGGAGCGCTTGCTCGTGAGCCAGGTGAGCGCTCTCCACGCTGCGGCCTTCTTGTCGGGATCGGCATTCTGCGGAATGCCGATGCCCCAGCCGCCGATGACCGAGCCGGGCGTCTGGCCGGGCGCCGCCGGAACCGGACCCGTCGCTGCCTTGTCCGCGACCAGCGAGTTTTCCGGATCGAAGACCGGCCCGGCAATCGTCGACCAGAAGATCATCTGGGCGATCTTGCCTGTCGCGAACCCGTCGACGTTCTCGGCAAAGCCGTACTGGGTGACGCTGGCGGGTGCATACGGCAGCAGGTCGATCAGCAACTGCAGCGCGTGTCTGCCTTCCGGCGTGTCGACCTGCGGCATGAAATTCTTGTCGGCCGGGTGGCCGCTCATGAGCACGCCGCCGGAGGTGATGAAGCGCGTGTACCAGTCGATCAGGGCAAGCGAGAAGTTGTTGGCGCCGATGAAGCTCGCGCCCGCCACGTCGTCGGTCGTCAGCGCCTTCGCCGCCTCGTGAAACTCCTCCCACGTCTTCGCCGGCTGGAGGCCCGCGGCCTCGAACAGGTCCTTGCGGTAGAAGTAGATGCCCGATCCCCCGGGCCCGCTGGGAACGGCGTAGACGTCCGATCCCTGCCCGCGCTTGCCGGCTTCGACGTCATAGATGCTGACGTTATTCACGGCAGCCTGAATAAAGTCCCCAAAGTCGAACTCGGCCGCCGTTTCGGCGGGATCGTCGATAAACGCGTTGAGTTTCGTGAAGCCGCCGCTGCCGACGATCTGCGGAGCGAGGAAGCCAAGATACTGGACCAGCTCGAAACCGGACCGCTCGGACTGGAGAAGCTGCACGGTCTTCTGAATCAACGGCCCGATCGCCGGCGAGGTTATTTCGACTTCGATGCCGGTCTCCGCGGTGAGTTCCGGCAACAGGTCCCTGAACGCGTGATCGATGTTTTCGCTGCCGACCACGAGCATGTTTATTGTCGTTCCCGCGTACTTCATGGGGTCGTAATCCGCCGCGGAAGCGGATGCGAAGCCACCGATGTAGTCCGAGAACATTCCGCCAAACGCCGAGGCGGTGATGCCGAGACCGGCCGCGCCCTTGACGAATCCGCGCCGGTTTACCCCGCCGGCGCTCCCTGATGCCGGTGCATCCGACTTGGTCTGCTCGTCCCCGAGAATCTTCTTGCTCATCATGCCTCCCCATATTCTTTGTTTATTCGATGAGTTTTCATCGATCTATCGGCAGAATATCATCAAGAAATTTGGGAGTCAAATCATGCAGCGATAGTGCGGCGCGCAAGCCGGCGCGTGCAGAACGGAAAGTCATCTGTCGCATGAGCCGTTTATATCGTTCGCTACGGACAATCACGATACGATTGCTTGACTGGGTTTGGCGCCGCGATATATCGTCGACGTTACGAAGATCAATGCCTTGCCTGTCTTCGTGAACGAAAACTCTGTCTCGCCATGAAATTGGAGCCAGACATTGCCGTTGGGGCCAGTAAACGAGTCAGAGTGTCCGCTCTGATCTATGGAGACAGACCCATCGCCAAACCGCACTTGTGCAAGCGCTGAAAGGATTCGACATGCCCGCCGATGAGCCGATTGTCCCCCTGGGATACACCAACACTCTTTTCGACCTGACCGGCCGTATCGCCGTGGTCACGGGCGGCGGCAGCGGACTTGGGCAGGCGATTTCGATCGGCTATGCGCAGGTCGGCGTCACCGTCGTCATCGCCGACATCAAGCTGGACGCCGCCAGGGAAACGCTGGCGATCATCGAGGAGCAGGGCGGCAGCGCCGTCGCCGTCGAACTCGACGTCACGAAGCGCGAGCAATGCGAGGCGCTTGCCGAATCGGTCAGCCGCGACCACGGCCGGGTCGACATTCTCGTGAACAGCGCCGGCTCCGCCCACCGCTGTTCCGTCGAGGATTTCCCCGAGGAGCGCTTCGACTACATCATCGAGCTGAACCTGAAGGGCACCTATCTGTGCTGCCAGGCGTTCGGCCGAATCATGCTCAGGCAGGAGAAGGGAAGCATCATCAACATGGCGTCCATCGGCTCCGTGATCGCCTACCCCTGGGCCAGCGCTTATCTCGCCTCCAAGGGCGGGGTCTCCCAGGTGACCAAGGCGCTGGCACTTGAATGGCGGGACCGTGGCGTTCGCGTCAACGGCATCGGGCCGACGCTCATGGTGACCCCGCTCATCAGCAGAACGGCCGCGGAATCGGGGTCCTCCATCACCGCCGACTTCATCGTGGATCGGATGATCAGGAAGCGGCGCGGACTGCCGAAGGAGCTGATCGGCGCCGCCGTGTTCCTCGGCAGCGACGCGTCGGAGCTGGTGACGGGCCACATCGTCATGTGCGACGACGGTTACGTGGCGGTGTGATCGCGCGGGCACGCCCGATAGGCGGCTACGGCGGGGAACCCCTGGCCAGCCCCCGGCGCTGCAGCAGGAAGAAGACGTAGCCCAGCAGCGCCATCGACCCCATCGCGAGGAACGCGAGCCCCCAGGCGGTCTGCCCGCCGAGCGGCGCGGCGCGGTCGAGCACGACGCCCACCAGAGCCGGCGCGAACAGCGACCCGCCGAATCCCAGCGTCGAATGCACCGCCAGCGTCGCGCCGCGATGGCCCACGGGCGACGACGCCACGGCGCCAGCCGTCAGCGCCGCCGAATCGGTGTGGATGGCGGCCGCATAGACCAGGCAGAAGAACACCACTGCGGCGAAGGGCAGCGGCGAGGAGAAGCCGGTGATCGCGCTGACCGCGAAGGTCGACAGCATCGCCCACGTGATCAGGCGCGCGCGTCCGATTCGCAGCGCCAGCTCCGCGCCGCCGATGCTGGACACCACCCCGATGAGGGCGGTGAGCGTGGCGAAGAGCGTGGCGTTCAGCTCGAAGGCGCCGCCCGTGCCCAGGCAGAAGATGAGGAACGGCACGATCCAGGAGCGCATGGCGAAGAGTTCGGCCCCGTGGCCGGCGTAGGCGACGATATAGCCCATCGTCTCCCGCGAGCGCAGGACCGGGCGGAAGTCCAGCACGTGCCGGCGCTCCTCGACCGCTGCCTCCGGCTCGCGCGGTGCGACCAGTATCGCCAGGACAAGCACGCCGAGCACCGGCCCGGCGGCCACGAAGAGGAAGGCGCCGCGCCATCCGAACCACTCGAGCGCGCCGCCGGCGAGCGCGTAGGAGACCGCCGTGCCCACGCTGAAGCAGGCCGTGTAGAAGGCCACCGCGCGCGGGTGCCGTGCCTCGGGCAGACGGTCGGTGAGCACCTTGAGGCCCGGCATGTAGCAACCGGCGAGGCCGGCGCCGGCGATCACGCGCCAGGGCAGAGCGGACCAGAACCCCGTTGCCAGGAACGCCAGGCCGATCAGACCGCCGGCCGAGAGCAGCGCGCCCAAGATGAAGACGTAGCGCGCATCGACCCGATCAGTCATCGCGGTGAGAAAGGGAACGACGAGGACGTAGCCGCCGAAGTAGGCGCCCGAGAGCCAGCCGGCCGCCGTGTTGTTCATGTCCCAGGCTGGCTGGAGCACGGGCAGCAGCGACCAGTAGGCCGCAAAGCCCATCATCGCGAGCACTTCGGCAAGGCAGAGGACGGCGACCAGCGCCGCAGGCCGCCGCAGGATCGCCTGCGCGATCACGGCGCCCGGTTCGCCCGGATCGTCAGCGCATCGGCGAGCCCGCTGGCGATATCGCGATGCGGACCCACCGGATGCGGCTCACGCGTCGTCGAACTGCGCAGGCTTCTCCTTGCCGAGCCGGGTCCAGTATTCCGCCGGGATCAGCTCGGGCTTCTTGTAGAAGTGCCAGCGGCAGGGCTTGGCGTGGTCGGGGTCGAAGTCCGTGACCCAGAGCGGCGCACCGCCCCACTCGATGGGGAGGATCTCGTTGAGCGCGCAGTGGACGCAGTAGTAGGGCACGTCCTTGCGGTTCCAGCTCCACCAGTGCGCCTCTTGCGTCGAGCCGAAATTGTAGGGCGGGCCGAGGCGCGATGGCGTGCCGTCCATCGGGTCGCCGCGCCGCATGCGCCCGCCGCTGCCGCAAGGGTCCATGACGATGGTGTAGCGCTCCGCGTCCTCCAGCACGTCGACGTCGCCCTCCTGCCGCGGGCCGCAGCGATGCGCGCGCATCATCTCGACGGTGAGAGTCACCTGGCGCTCCACGCTCATCCTGCGGAAGCCTTTCCAGGTCCGCTTCATCATCCAGGTTTCCTGGGTCGCGCGCAGCATGGCGTAGACCTCGCCCTCGCCGAACTTGCGCCCGATCTTGGTCAGCAGGTCCCAGACCCAGTCGCAGTAGAGGTCGTGCAGGCCCTTCCACTCGTGGATCAGGTTGCGGGCGAGCGTCTTGGCCTCCCCTGTGCGGCCTTCGTCGATCGCCTCCTCGATGACCTCGCCGGTGGGCCGGCCCAGGTCATCGAGATCGTCCTCGCGCAGCACGCGGCCCGCAAAATCGGAAAGCCTCAGCATGGCGTCTCCCCTTCCCTCCCGGTTGCGCGTCCCGCGCGCAACCCGTCGCCGGAGCGAGACCCTACCACGCCGGCGTCATGCCTACGCGTCGCGCGGGGCCGTCAGCGCCTCGCTTGCCTCCCACAGGCGCCGCGCCGCCGCCGGATCGCGCGCGGCACGGGACGGGCGGCGGGACTTGCGCCGAGCGAAATAGCCTCCGCTGACCTCGGCGACGTCAGGCGCGGTGGCGAGCCAGAGCAGCGTGTCCGCGCCCTTCTCAGGGCTGAGGATGAGCGGTCTTCTGAACACGATACGCAGCCACCAGGGCACGTTGCGGAAGATGCCCGTCGCGACGACGCCGGGATGCAGGCAGTTCGCGGTGACGCCGGTCCCCTCAAGCCGGCGCGACAGCTCGCGGGTGAAGAGGATGTTGGCGAGCTTGGAGCGGGAATAGGCGCCGAAGCCGGAATAGCGGCGCTCGCCCTGCAGGTCGTCGAAATGGAGCGCGTAGTTCCGGTGCACCGCGGAGCTCACGGTGATCACGCGGGCCGGCGCGCTCGCTTTCAGCCGGTCGAGCAGCAGGCTGGTGAGGAGGAACGGCGCCAGGTGGTTGACCGCGAAGGTCGCCTCCAGCCCGTCCTCGGTCACGAGCCGGGTGCTCCAGCCGGCGACGCCCGCGTTGTTGATCAGCACGTCCAAGCGCTCGAAGCGCTCCAGGAAGGCCACCGCCGCCGCGCGCACCTGGCGCTGGGAGGAGAGATCGGCCGTGAGCAGGGTTGCCGTGCCGCTTCCGCGCCGCTCGATTTCGTCCAGGACCGCGGCGTTGCTCTCCTCGTTGCGGCAGACGAGCACGACGGCAGCCCCCCGCTCCGCAAGGCCGAGCGCCGTCACCCGGCCGATGCCCGAGTTCGCGCCCGTGACGAGGCAGACCTTGCCGTGCATGTCGGCTTGCATGGGATGCGCTTGCTGCGGTCGTCCCGCGACGCTCACCCGCCCTCGGGGTCGCCGGCTTGAGCCAGGATCTCCAGCGCGGCTTCGTGCAGCCGGGGATCGCCCACCGCCAGCGTGCGGCCGTCCGCGCCGATGGGGCCGCCGTCCCAGCCGGTCACCAAGCCGCCCGCGCCCTCGACGATGGGAATGAGCGCAGCGATGTCCCAGATGTTCATGCTGGCCTCGACCACCAGATCGATAAAGCCAGCGGCGAGCATGCCGTAGGCGTAGCAGTCGGCGCCGAAGCGGCGCAGGCGCACGCGCGCGCCCAAGGCATCGAAGGCGACGCGCTCCGTCGGCGAGAACATGTCGGGCTCGGTCGCATACAGGGTCGCGCCGCCGAGATCGGGGCAGGCGCGCACGGCAAGCCGGCGCTCGCCGAGCCAGGCGCCCTCGCCGTGGCCGACGAAGCGCTCGCCGAGGTACGGCTGGTTCATGACGCCGACGATGCCCCGGCCGCGGTCCTGCAAGGCGATCAGCGTGCCCCAGGTCGTCATGCCGGAGATGAAGGCCTTGGTACCGTCGATGGGGTCGATGATCCAGGTGAAGCGGGCGTCCGGCCGCTCGTGCCCGTACTCCTCGCCGAGGATGCCGTGGTCGGGGCACTCCGCCTCAATCAGCGCGCGGATCGCGGCTTCGGCCTCGCGGTCCGCCACCGTGACCGGCGAGTAGCCTTCGATATGGTCCTTGTCGTCGACCGCGAGGGTCTGCCGGAAATGGCGCAGAATAACCTCGCCCGACGCATCGGCGAGGCGATGGGCCAGGGGAAGATGGTCGCGCCAGGCCTCCGCGTCCGCCACGAGCCCTGCCCTCCTTAGCCGCGCTGCCGTTCACCCGTCCGCCTCTGATCGGCGGCGGCGCGACCATACCAGCACCATGCGTTGCACGGCTATTGCCGGACGGGGCGGCGCTTGCGCGCGCGCATGCGATGGCGGACTCTCGCGCTGGCCTTCAAGCGGGAGCGGGAGACGCGCGATTGGGAACGAGTGCCGGCAGGGCGTTGGCTGTGTTGCTGACGGCGGCGCTGTGGCTCGCGGGCGCCGCGGGTGCGGGCGGTGCGGCGGCGGCCCGCGAGTGCGCGGGGCCGGGAATGAACCACCTGCCGGAGCCGGCGGCCTCCGACGAGGTGCTGAGCGTCCTCGCATACAACGTGTACCTGCTGCCGTCGCACGTGCGCGCCGTTCCCGTCCTTGGCGAGCGGTTCGCCATCGCGCAGGAGGAGCGCGCGGAGCGCATCCCGCCGTTTCTCGCGCCCTACGACGTGGTCATCCTGTCGGAAGCCTACGACGACGGCGCACGGGCGATCCTGCTCGACGGGCTGCGGGCGCAAGGCTTCGTCCACATGACGCACATCCTCGGCAGCGCCTGCCGCGCCGGCTGGAGCTGCGAGAAGGGCACGGTCTACGAACAGCCTCTCGCGGCCGAAGAGGCGCCGCGCGGCGGCGAGGGCGATGGCTGGTTCGACGAGGACGGCGGCGTGCTCATCGCCAGCAAGCACCCCATCGGCGACGCCCGCGAGCTGGTCTACGCCGATTGCGTCGAGCGCGACTGCAACGCCGCCAAGGGCTTCGTCTATGCCCGGATCGACAAGGGCAACGCGCGCTACCACGTCATCGGCACCCACGCGCAGTTCGGCTGGGGCGGCAGGCAGCGCGAGGCCAAGGCGGCGCAATTCCGCGCGATCCGGCGGTTCATCGAGAGCGAGTCCGGGATCCCGCGCACCGAACCCGTCATCGTCGGCGGCGACTTCAACGTGCTGCGCCACGGCTTCGACAACCTGCTCAGCGACGAGCCGCTCGGCATGCTGGCGCCGGCCTTTCGCGGCCACCGCTACACCCGCGAGACGCAGAGCGACTGGGCGCGGCGCGGCAACGGCTACGTCGATTACGTGCTCGCCAAGAAGGGCTGGCGCGCGCCCGCCTACGCCAGCAACTGCCCCATGGTCTTCCGCACGCGCTTCGACTTCGCGGACCGCACGCTGTTCTCGGTGGTGCGGGGCGAGAACTACTGCGACCTCTCGGACCACTGGGCCGTCTGGGGCTATTTCGACTACCGGGAGGAGCCCGGCGCACCGCCCGACTGCCCGGTGCCCCAGTTCCCGCCGCGCTGAGCCGGCACCGGCCCCGCCGCGCCGCGGCCAGTTTGGATTCGCAACGGCTCGTCTGTACGATCGCCGCCAACTTGAGGCAGCCGAACAGCCGGGGAGTACGAGGCATGGGCAGGGTCGGCGTGGCGTTCTCGGGCGGGCTGACTGCGTCCGAGATCGTGGAGTGCGCGCAGCTCGCCGAATCGCTCGGCTACGATTCCGTGTGGATGGCGGAAGGACACGGGGGCGACCAGTTCGCGGTGCTTGCCGCGGTCGCGGCAAACACGAGCAAGGTCAGGCTCGGCACCTGTATCTCAAGCGTCTTCGTGCGCTCGGCGCCCACCATCGCGATGTCGGCGGCGGTGGTCGATCAGCTCTCGGGCGGGCGCTTCATCCTGGGCCTGGGTTCCAGCCACAAGGTGCAGGTCGAACCGGAGCACGGCGTGCCCTACGGCAAGCCGGTAACGCGCGTGCGGGAGACCGCCGATGTCGTGCGGCAGCTATTGCGGGACGGCCGGGTCTCCTACCGGGGCGAGACGGTCACTATCGAGAACTACGAGCTGTGGTTCCAGCCCTTGCGCCCCAGCCTGCCGATCTATTACGCCGCCGTCTTCCCCAAGATGATCGGGGTCTGCGGCGAAGAGGCGGACGGCGTGATCCTGACCCGCACCACGCTCGACGTGGGCGCGGAGGCGCGCCGGCACATCGCGGCGGGCGCCGGGAGAACGGGGCGCGATCCCGGCGCGGTCGAGATCACCTCCCTCCTCCCCGCCGCAGGGGCCGACGATCCGGCAGACGCGTTCGATGCGCTGAGGCCGGGCGTCGCCATGTATACGGGCTTCTTCCCCCGCTACAACCGGATGGCGGTCGACCAGGGTTTTGGCGAAGAGGCGGAGGCGATCGCGGAAGCCTGGGCGCGGGGCGACCGCGAGGCGGCGACGCGGGCGGTCAGCGACGCGCACATCGACTCGGTCTGCATCGCGGGTGCGCCCGCGCGCTGCCGCGAGCGGATCGCGGCCTACCACGCCTCCGGCATCGACCTGCCGATGATCGCGCCGATGGCCTCCGGCGCCGGCGCCAAGGAGATGGCGCAGACCACCATCAGGGCCTGCGCGCCGATGTGATCCGCTCGGCTACCAGCCGGCGAAGGCGGCGACGTCCTCGTCGCTGACGCGGCTCGCGGCCACGTCCTCCAGCGCGCGGTCGAGGATGGCGAGGCCCTCGTCGATCTCGTCCGCCGAGATGGTGAGCGGCGGGGTGAGCTCGAGCACGTTGGACTCCATGCCGACGTAGTAGAAGACCAGCCCGAGCTGGTGGGCGCGGAAGGCGACCTTCGCGGTCTCCGCGCTTGCGGGCTCCTTGCTCGCCGGGTCGCGGACAAGCTCGACGCCGACGGTAAGCCCGCGCCCGCGCACGTGGCCGATGAGCGCGTGGCGCTGGCGAGCCGTGCCAGCCCCGCTTGCAGGTGCTCGCCCATGCGGGCCGCGTTCGCCGCCAGGTTCTGTTCCTCGATGGTGCGCAGCACGGCGCGGCCGGCGGCGGCGCACACCGGGTTGCCGGCCGCCGTCATGATGGCGAAGGCGGGCTGGAAGTTCATGAGCTCCGCCGGGCCGACCACGGCCGAGATCGGCAGCCCGCCGCCGAGGCCCTTGCCGTAGACGACGATGTCGGGCGTGAGCCCCTCGGCCTCGAAGGCATGGTAGAGGCCGGTGCGGCCCATCCCCACCTTGACCTCGTCCACCACGATCAGGATGCCGTGCGCCCGGCAGCGCTCCTCCAGGCCCTTGAAGTAACCCGGCGGCGGCACGATGACGCCGCCGTCGGACTGGATGGGCTCGATGAAGACGGCGGCGATCTCGCCGGGGTCGATCTCGCTCTCGAAGCGCCGGTCGAGGTCGTCGAGGGCGCCGGCGACCAGGTCCGGCCCGAACTGCGGGCGGTAGGGATCGGGATAGGGCAGCCGGGTGAGACCGGGGCGCACCGGCGCATGAACTTGCGAGCTGTGGCCCGACACCGACATCGAGGCGGCGCTGCCGCCGTGATAGGCGCCGACGAAGGAGAGGATGCCGCGCCGGGGCGACGCGGCCTCGATCAGGCGCACCACGGTATCGTTGGCGTCCGAGCCCGCGTGGCCGAACCAGACGCGCCGCTCGCGGTCGTCCGGGAAGCGCGCCAGCAGGTCCTCGGCAAGGTCGACGGCGTGGCCGACGGCGCAGGAGGCGAGGCTGATCGCCCCCATGCTGCGCACGGCCTCGCTCACCGCCTCCGCCACCGCGGGGTGGCCGTAGCCGAGACACGCGGCACCCCATGAGGCGCTGAAGTCGAGCACGCGCCGGCCGCCCTCCTCGATCACGTAGGAGCCCTCGCCCCCCACGGTCGTCGCCGGGAAGAAGCGGATCCGCTCGATATCGGCGATGGCACGCCCATCGCGGCTCATCAGGCTGTCGGTCATGGGGCGATCCTGGCGTTGTGTCGTGCCGGCGTTGTGTCGTGCCGGCGTTGCGTCGCGCCGGCGCTGTCGTCAGCTGCGGGCCCCGCCGTAGCGCCGCTCGCGGCGCTGGAACTCGCCGATCGCCTCGTCGAGGCGATCGAGCGTGAAGTCGGGCCAGAGCGTCGGCACGAACACCAATTCCGTGTAGGCCGACTGCCACAGCAGGAAGTTGCTGAGGCGCTGCTCGCCGCTGGTGCGGATCACCAGGTCGAGGTCCGGCAGGTCGCGGGTCTGGAGGTGGCGCTGGATCGTCTCTTCCGAGATCCGGTCGGCATCGAGGTCGCCGTCGCGCACCTGCTCGGCGATGCGGCGGACCGAATCGACGATCTCCTGGCGCCCGCCGTAGTTAACGGCGACCGTCAGCGTGATCGTGGCGTTGTGCCGGGTGCTCTCCTCGGCCTCGGTGATGAGGGCGTTGATCTCACCGCTCAGCCGGGAGCGGTCGCCGATGAAGGTGATGCGCACGCCGTTGCTGTGCAACTCGGCGACCTCGCGCCGCAGGTAGAGGTGGAGAAGGCCCATGAGGTCCTCCACCTCGCCCACGGGGCGCTTCCAGTTCTCGGACGAGAACGCGTAGATGGTGAGGTAGCGGATGCCGCGCTCGGGACAGCCCCTCAGGATCGTCTTCACGACCTCGGCACCCCGCCGGTGCCCCGCCGTTCTCGGCAGCCCCCGCGCCCGCGCCCAGCGCCCGTTACCGTCGAGGATGATGCCGACGTGCAGGGACGGGTCCCGCATGTCGGCGAATGACCGCGCGAGCGCCATGGTCAGACCTGCATGATCTCGCGTTCCTTGGCCTCGAACATCTCGCTCATCGTCTTGACGAACCCGTCGGTCATCTCCTGGATCTCTCCCGCCCAGAGCCGCGATTCGTCCTCGCCGAGCTCGCCCGCCTTCTCCATCTTCTTGAGCTGATCCATGCCGTCGCGCCGCACGTTGCGCGCGGCTACCTTCGCCTGCTCGGCATACTTGGCGGCAACTTTGGCGAGTTCGCGGCGGCGTTCCTCGTTCAGCTCAGGGATAGGGATGCGGAGCGACTGGCCGTCGACGATGGGATTGAGCCCGAGATCGGAGGAGCGGATCGCCTTCTCCACCGCCTTCACCTGCGTCCTGTCCCAGACCTGGACGGAGAGCATGCGGGGCTCGGGGATGTTGATGGTGGCGACCTGGTTGAGCGGCATCTCGGTCTCGTAGGCCTCGACCACGATGGGCTCGAGAAGACTGAGCGATGCGCGCCCCGTCCGCAGCCCGCCCAGCTCCTTCCGCAGGGCCTCGACGGCGCCCTTCATGCGGCGTTCAAGGTCATCGAGATCGGGATCAGCCATCGCGACAGCCCTAGTCAGAGATGACGGTGAAGGGTCCGTCCCCGGCCAGCACGGCGGCGAGCCCACCCTTCTCGCGGATGGAGAATACCACAATCGGAATGTCGTTTTCCCGCGCCAGCGAGATCGCCGACGCGTCCATGGCCTTCAGGTCCTTCGACAGAACCTCCAGATACGAGAGCCGCTCGAAGCGCTCGGCACCGGCGACGACCTCGGGATCGGCGGCGTAGATGCCGTCCACCTTGGTGCCCTTGAGCAGCGCGTCGCACCCCATCTCCGCAGCCCGCAACGCCGCGGCGGTATCGGTGGTGAAGAAGGGATTGCCGGTGCCGCCGGCGAAAAGCACGATCCGCCCCTTCTCCAGGTGGCGCTGGCCGCGCCGGCGGATGTAGGGCTCGCAGACCGGCGCGATGGGGAGCGCGGAGAGCACCCGCGTCGCCTTGCCGCGCTTCTCCAGCGCGTGCTGCATGGCGACCGCGTTCATCACCGTCGCCAGCATGCCGATGTAGTCGGCGGTCGCCCGCTCCATGCCGGCGGCGGCGTCCGACGAGCCGCGGAAGATGTTGCCGCCGCCGACCACGGCGCAGATCTCCACGCCGCTCTCCTGAACCTCGGCGATCTCGCCCGCGAGGCGATCCACCGCCTCGCCGTCGATGCCGTAAGGCGCGTCTCCCCTCAGCGCCTCCCCGGAAATCTTCAGGAGGATGCGCTTGTATCGGGGAGAGGCGGTCATCGCGGGCTCACTCGCATGGGCAGTGTCTCAGGACTCCAGTTGTGCGGCGACTTCGGCCGCAAAATCCTTGCTCTCCCGTTCGATTCCTTCGCCGAGCTGGTAGCGGACGAAGCCGCTCACCGCGACGGGGGTATCGAGCGTGCCGGCCAGCGACTCCAGCACCGCCTTCACCCTGGTCTCGCCGTCGATGACCCAGACCTGCTCCAGGAGAACGACCTCCTCGAAGAACTTGCGCAGCCTGCCCTCGATCATCTTCTCGATGATTTTTTCGGGCTTGCCCTCGGCGCGCGCCTGTTCCGCGAGGACGGCACGCTCGCGCTCCACCATCGCCTGGTCGAGCGCGTCTTGAGAGACCGCCTGCGGGCTGGCGGCGGCGATGTGCATGGCAAGCTCGTGGGCGGGGCGCTCCAGGCTGTCCGCCGGCGCATCGGAGTCCACGGCGACCAGCACGCCGAGGCGGCCCAAGCCCTCCGACGTGGGCATGTGGATGTAGTCGCCGACGACGCCCGCCGGCGTCGAAAGCACGACCGTGCGCCTGAGCTGGATGTTCTCGCCGATGGTGGCGATGAGGTTGGTGATCTCCTCGGCGACGGTGCGGCCGGTGCCGGGATAGGACGCCGCCGACAGGCGCTCGACGTCGCCCTCGCAGTCCAGCGCGATCGTCGCGACCTCGCGCACCACCGCCTGGAAGTCGGCGTTGCGCGCGACGAAATCCGTCTCGGCGTTGATCTCGACCATCGCCGCCCTGCCGGGCGCAGTCGCCATCCCGATCAGCCCTTCCGCGGCGGTGCGGCCGGCCTTGCGGGCGGCCTGGGCGAGGCCGCTCTTGCGCAGCCAGTCGACCGCGGCTTCAAGCTCGCCTTCCGTTTCGGTCAGCGCCTTCTTGCAATCCATCATGCCGGCGCCGGTCTTGTCGCGGAGCTGCTTGACCAGCGCGGCCGTGATCTGAGCCATCGTTCTCTACTCCCCGGTCCGGGACGCGCTCAGGCGCCCGCCGTCTGTTCTTCCCCGCCGCCCTCGGCCGCGTCCGCCGCATCGGGTGCGGGAGGCGCGTCCGGCGCCTCCGCCGGCGCCGCCTCGGCCTCGACGGGCGCCTCGGCGGCGGCTTCCGCGGCGGAGCCCTCTGCGGCTGCGTCGCCATTGGCCGACGCTTCCTCGGCCGCTCCGGCGGCTTCGGCCGCGGCGCCATCGCTCGGCGGCAGGTCCTCCGCCAGTCCCTCTTCGGCAGCGCCGATGTCGGCGCCCGAGGCGGCAAGCTCCTCCTGCAGGCCGTCGATGACCGCGCGGGCGAACAGGTCGCAATAGAGGTTGATCGCGCGGATCGCGTCGTCGTTGCCCGGAATGGGGTGGGTGATGAGGTCGGGATCGCAGTTGCTGTCGATGATCGCGACCACCGGGATGCCGAGCTTGCGCGCCTCGAGAATCGCGATGTCTTCCTTGTTCGTGTCGATCACCACGAGCATGTCGGGCACGCCGCCCATATCGCGGATGCCGCCCAGAGCGAGATCGAGCTTGTTGCGGCGGCGGACGAGCTGCAGCATCTCCTTCTTGGTCAGGCCGGCGGCCTCGTCGGCGAGCGTCGCTTCGAGATCGGCGAGCGTCTTGATCGAGCCGGAGATAGCCTTCCAGTTCGTCAGCATTCCGCCCAGCCAGCGGTGGTTGACGTAGTACTGGCCGCAGCGCTTGGCGGTCTCGGCGATGGGCCGGGAGGCCTGCCGCTTGGTGCCGACGAAGAGGATGCGCCCGCCGCCCGCTGCCACGTCCCGCAGCGAGACCAGCGCCTGGTGCAGCAGGGGCACCGTCTGCTCCAGATCGATGACGTGAACGCCGTTCCGCGCGCCGAACAGGTAGGGGCGCATCTTCGGGTTCCAGCGCCGCGTCTGATGGCCGAAATGCACGCCGGCCTCGAGGAGCTGGCGCATGCTGAATTCTGGCAAAGCCATTGGCTGTCCTTTCTCCGGTTCCTCCTCCGCGGATCATGCGCCGGACTGGCCGGGCACCGGATCGGCACGCAACGCCTGCGAGCCGTCTTCCGCGTGTGAATTCCTGCGCAATGCAGGTGGGCGCTTGATAACGCCGGCGCCCCCGGCGCGCAAGGCCCGAAGGGAAGTCAGGCGGGCCGCGCTGCGGCGAGTTCGCGGACGGCGGAGACTCCGCTGAGCGCGCCGATCTCGCCGCTGAGGGAGGGGCTGAGCGCATAAGCCGTGGGCAGCTCGATCTCCACCGTGCCGGCGTCGCCGGTCTCGACGAAGAGCGCGATGCGCCCTTGGCCCTCCTGCCGCTTCGCGAGAATGGCGCCGAGCGGCTCAAGAGCGTCCGTATCCCGGACGTGCACCGCAAGGCCGGAGAGGTTGCGCGAGAGCCTGGCGTCGAGATCGTCGAAGCTCTGGGCGGAGAGCTTGACGTCGTCCCCTTCCTTGCGGGCCTGCGCTGTGACCAGGACGGCCCGGCCGGGCTCCAGCACGCCGCGCCCGTCGCCGTAGGTCTCGCGGAAGGCCGCGACCTCGAAACTGCCGCTCGGGTCGGAAAGCTGGATGAAGGCGTAGCGCTGCGAGCCGGGTCCGCGCTCCCGCACCGAGAGCACGACGCCGGCGAGGCGAAAGCGCGTGATGCCGGTCGCGACCTGCTGCGCCACCTGAGTCGCCGGGGTGACCGAGAGCCCCTGGAGAGCTTCGGCGTATGAATCGAGCGGGTGGGCGGAGAGATAGAAGCCCACCGCCTCCTGCTCGGCCGCCAGCCGCTGGTTCAGGTCCCAGTCCTCCTGCTCCGGCAGGGCGGGGCGCGGCGCGAGCGACGTATCGCCATCGTCGAACAGCGACGCCTGCGTGCGCGAGAGCTGGGCCGCGTTGGAGAAGGCGTGCAGGATCTCGGCGCCCTCCGCCATCTGCCGGCGGTTCGTCGTAAGGCTATCGAAGGCGCCGGCCTTCGCCAGGTTCTCGATCAGCCGGCGGTTGATCTGGTGCGGGTCGTTGCGGCTCGCGAAGTCGAAGGCGTCGCGGTACGGCCCGTTCCCGGCCCGCTCGTCGGCCAGGGCCACCATCGCCTGCACGCCGACGTTCCTGATCGCGCCGAGCGCATAGCGGATCGCCTTGCTCCCGTCGGCCTGGCTTTCCACCGAGAAGGTCGCCCCGGACGCGTTGATGTCGGGCGGCAGCAGGGGAATCCCGAGGCGCTCCAGCTCGCGGCGGAACAGCTCGAGCCGGTCGGTGTTGTTGATCTCCAGGCTCATGGAGGCCGCCAGGAACTCGACCGGGTGGTTGGCCTTGAGGTAGGCGGTCTGGTAGGCGACGAGCGCGTAGGCCGCGGCATGGGACTTGTTGAAGCCGTAGCCCGCGAACTTCGCGACCAGCTCGAAGATGCGGCTGGCGTCAGCCCGCGTCACCTCGTTGGCGAGCGCGCCCTTGACGAAGGTCTCGCGCTGGGCGTCCATCTCCGCCTTGATCTTCTTGCCCATGGCGCGGCGCAGGAGGTCGGCGCCGCCGAGGCTGTAGTTGGCGAGGACCTTGGCAATCTCCATCACCTGCTCCTGGTAGATGATGACGCCAAAGGTCTCTTCGAGGATGCCGGTCAGCATCGGGTGCAGGTAGTCCGGCTTCTCGCGGCCGTGCTTGCAGGCGATGTAGCGGGGGATGTTGTCCATCGGGCCGGGGCGGTAGAGGGCCACCAGCGCGATGATGTCCTCGATGCAGTCGGGCTTGAGGCTGCGGAGCGCATCCCGCATGCCGGCGCTCTCCAGTTGGAACACGCCCATGGCGTTGCCGCGCCCCAGCATCTCGTAGGTCGCCGCATCGTCGAGCGGCAGGGCGGCGAGGTCGATCTCGACGCCGGCCTCGTGCAGGATCGCGCCGGCGTGGTCGAGCACGGTGAGGGTCTTCAGGCCCAGCAGGTCGAACTTCACGAGCCCGGACATCTCGGCGTACTTCATCGAGAACTGGGTCGCCGGCATCTCGGAGCGGGGATCGCGGTAGAGGGGGACCAGCTCGCTGAGCGGCCGGTCGCCGATGACGATGCCCGCGGCATGGGTCGACGCGTGGCGGTACAGCCCTTCGAGCTGCAGCGATATCTCGATCAGGCGGGCGACCGCGGAATCGTTGTCGCGCTCCGCGGCGAGCCGGGGCTCGGAGTCGAGCGCCTGCTGCAGGGTCACCGGGTTGGCCGGGTTGTAGGGGACCAGCTTGCAGAGCCGGTCGACGCGGCCGTAGCCGAGGCCGAGCACGCGGCCGACATCGCGAAGGACGGCGCGGGCCTGGAGCTTACCGAAGGTGATGATCTGGGCGACGCGGTCCTCGCCGTAGCGGCGGCACACGTAGTCGATGACCTCGTCGCGGCGCTCGGGGCAGAAGTCGATGTCGAAGTCCGGCATCGACACGCGCTCGGGGTTGAGGAAGCGCTCGAACAGGAGGCCGAAGCGGAGCGGATCGAGGTCGGTGATGGTGAGCGCCCAAGCCACCACGGAGCCCGCGCCCGAGCCCCGACCGGGGCCGACCGGGATTCCTTCGCCCCGCGCCCAGCGCACGATGTCCGCGACGATGAGGAAGTAGCCCGCGAACTGCATCTCGATGATGACGCCAAGCTCGTAGGCGAGGCGCTCGCGGTAGGGCGCGGCCACCGCCGCGCGGGCCGCTTCGTCCATGCCCTCGCCATAGACCTCGGCATCGAGGCGCCGGGCCAGACCCTCCTCCGCCTGGGTCCGAAGCGCGTCGGCCTCGCTCGCGTCGGCGGCGGTCGGGAAGACCGGCAGGATCGGCTTCCGCTCCGGCGCCATGACGGCGCAGCGCCGGGCGACCGCGACGGTGTTGTCCACCGCCTCAGGCAGGTCGGCGAAGAGCGCGCGCATCTCGTCCGCCGGGCGGAAGAAGTGGTTTGGGGTCAGGCGGCGGCGGTTCTCGTCCTCGACGTGGCTGTTCTGCGCCACGCAGAGCAGGGCGTCGTGGGCCTCGTACATCTCGGCGCGGAGGAAGTAGACGTCGTTGGTCGCGACCAGCGGCAGATCGAGTTCGTCCGCGAGCGCGATCAGGTGCCCCTCGATCTGCTCCTCTTCCGCAAGCCCGTGGCGCATCAGCTCGACGTAGAGCCGGTCGGGGAAGATCTCGCCGAGTCGCGCCAGAAGCTCGCGCGCGGCCTTGGTCTGGCCGTCCAGAAGGAGACGCCCGACCGGGCCGGCGGGGCCGCCGGTGAGCGCGAGCAATCCCTCCGCCCGCGCGGCAAGCTCGTCCAATGTGACGAGCGGCTGCCCGCCGGCGCCGCCCTGGATGAAGGCTTCGCTGGTGAGCGCCATCAGGTTGCGGTAGCCGGTCTCGTCCTGGGCGAGCAGCAGCAGCCACGAGACCGCGCGCCCCTGCTGGCCCGGCTGGTCGCTCCGCGTGCCGATGGCGAGGTCGCAGCCGACGATCGGCTGCACGCCCGCCTCCCTGCATGCCTCGGAGAAGGCCAGCGCGCCGAACATGTTGCCGCGATCGGCGATGGCGACGGCGGGCATGCGCCAGTCGCGGCACGCCTCCACCAGCCCGTCCAGCCTGACCGCACCCTCCAGCAGCGAGTAGGCGGTGCGGACTCTCAAGTGAACGAAATCGGCGTGTGCCATGGCGATACCACCGCGAATCGATGCAGGACGGGGACAACCGATAGATGCCACAGCCCGGCGCGGCCGTCACCCATCGCCGCGAAGAGCGTTTCCGTTTTGCACGGAAACGCTCTTCGAATTTTTCGCTCACGGCAGCCGGCTTTCAGCCGGCGCCTGCGCGGGCGCGCCGCATGCGCGGCGGGCCGCTCTCGCGGCCTGTCGCGCGTCCGTCGAAGGCGGACGCGCTCCAGCGTAGACGGATTCAGTTGGATCGGCCGTGCCTTGCCGGCCATGCTTTGCTAAAGTCTCCGATCCGCCGAGCGCACGGGGAGCTTGATGCCATGGACGGACACGAACAGGGACGGACCTACCGGGACGAGGCCGACCTGCGCGAGACCATGGGCGAGACCATGGAAATCTCGGTGAAGAAGTGCATCCCCTCGCTGGACAAGCACTGCAAGGCGTTCATCGAGCGCTCGCCCTTCCTCTGCATCGGCACCAGCGGCGAGAGCGGCCGCGCCGACGTCTCGCCGCGCGGCGACCCGCCCGGATTCGTCCAGATCCTGGACGACAACACGCTCTTCATTCCCGACCGGCCCGGCAACAACCGTCTCGATACGATGACCAACATCATCGAGAACCCGAACGTCGGCCTGCTCTTCCTCGTTCCCGGCTTCGACGACACGCTGCGCGTGAACGGCAAGGCGACCATCTTTCGCGACGACAAGCTGGCGGAGGCCGCGGTCGTGAACGGCAAGGAGCCGAAGGTGGGCATCAGGGTCGAGGTCGAGGAGGCCTTCCTGCACTGCGCCAAGGCGTTCAAGCGCTCGCGGCTGTGGGACGAGGAGAGCAGGCAGGACCGCCGCGAGATACCGTCGCTCGGCCGCATGATCCTGGAGCAGACCGCGCCGCCGGAGGAGCCGCCCACGGAGGAGACGGTGAAGGAGACAGACGAGTTCGTCGAGGAGAACTATCGCACCGAACTCTACTAGCCCGGAGCCGGGCCTCCGGCTTCACCGGCGACGAACGGTGCGCACCAGCAGGGAGCTATGCCATGGTGGAACGGATCGACGTCACGCCCGAGTACATGGAGAGCGAGCGAGTCGCGCGCTTCAAGGACCTGAAGTCGAGCGCGCACGCGTTCGTCGACGCGCTGATCCCAGGCTACGAGCGGGACATCTACAACATCATCGGCCGCGGCGTGGTCGAGGACAAGGAGCTGAGGCCGCCGATCAGCGACAACCGCGACTTCAACGTGGGCCTCATCAAGGCCGAACCCGGCAAGGGCGCCTCGCTGCACATTCACGAGACCAACGAGGTGTTCATCCCGCTCACCGGCAAGTGGGGCATCTACTGGCAGAACAGCGACGGCCAGCGCCACGAGGTCGTGCTCGAGCCCTACGACACCGTCTCGGTCCCCATCGGCGCGAGCCGGGGCTTTCGCAACGCGGGCGACGACACCGCGCTCATGCTGGCGGTGGTCGGCGGCACCGATCCGGGCAAGGTGCATTGGCCCGAGGAGACCATCGAGGAAGGGCGGAGCCACGGCATCGGCCTCGACGAGAACGGCGACCTCGTGCTGCTGGACGAAGCCTGACCGAACAGCGGCAATACCCTTCACGGCCGGGCGCCATTCCCGCCCCGCCGCTTGACAGCGCGCAACCACGCGCTAATGTCGCCGCGTCCGCGACATCAGCAAGAGCCGAGCGAATACAATGGCCAAGGCCAACAGCATCCTGATCAAGCTCGTCAGCTCGGCGGGTACGGGGTTCTACTACACGACGCGCAAGAACCCGCGCAGCCAGACCGAGAAGCTCTCGCTCCGCAAGTTCGACCCCGTGGCCCGCAAGCACGTGGTCTTCAAGGAAGCGAAGATAAAGTAGAACCCGCAGGATTCGTCATGCCGTACGGGCGGCAGCGCCGGCGCGCCGGCGTTGCGATCTCGGTTGCGTTTGCCGTGAGCCTGCTTCTCGCGCCTGCCGGCGCGCGTGCCAACATGCAGGCGGGCTGGCAGGCGTACACCGCCGGCGACTACGAGACGGCGATCCGCGAATGGCAGCCGCTGGCGGAAGCCGGCGACTTTCAGGCCGCCTACGCGCTCGGCATGGCGTTTCAGATCAAGGGCGAGCCTGCCGGCGCGGTTCCCTGGTACGAGCAGGCGGCCAGCGCCGGGGTGGCGGAAGCGCAGATCCTGCTGGGCAGGATCTACGTGGAGGGCATCCACGTGCCGCGCGACCTCGTGCGCGCCTACGCCTGGCTTCTCCGCGCCGCCGAGAAGAAGAGCCCGAACGTGCAGCTCATCCTCGATTCGGTCGCGGGCCTCATGACCGCCGAGGAGATCGAGGCGGCGAAGGCGCTCAGCGCCACGCTTTAGGGTCTCTCTCGCGCCGGCCCGGAGAGCGGGCGGCGCGGCTCCCCTGCCCCATCCTCGACGCGCGACGGGCCGTGCGCGCACCGCTTGCGCGTTTTGGCAGGCGGCGATCATCGGTGTTATCCTGATTGGTGCCGACCGCGCCGGGGATTGGCGGCAATCGCGGCGCGGCGGAGAAGAAGAACGAGACCACGTGCCGGATGGCGGGAGCGATGCCGCCCCGGCGCACGAAACACGGGAATTGCGCGCACTCAATTCGAAGACGGACCGGGCCGACATGGCAATGGGCTGCGTCGGCGGCCATAGAGGAGAGAAGAGACGATGGCAGCGAAGTGGCACAGAATTGCGTTGTCGGCGGTGGCAGCGGTCGGCTTGGCCGCGGTCGTCACCGGCACGCAGGCGCAGGAGATCGACACCATTGCCGTGCTGGTGCCCGAGCAGGGCACTGACTACGGCTGGAACCAGCAGGGCGTCGACGCGACCCGCGCGGTCGGCGAGGCCATGGGCCTCGAGGTGATCGCGGCCGAGGGCCTCGGCTACGGCGACGTGCGCCCGACGCTGCGCGAGCTCGCGGCGGAAGGCGCCGACCTGATGATCGCGCACGCCAGCGGCTACAACACGGCGGCGCCGGAGATCGCGCACGAGACCGGGGTTGCGGTCGCGATCGTCGACCGGCCGGAAGACGTGGTGGCGGGCCTCGTCGCGGACTACACGCTGAGCGGCCATGACGGCGCCTATATGGCCGGCATGCTGGCAGCGCAGCTCTCGCGCAGCGGCACGCTCGGCATCGTCGTCTCCGGCGAGCCGCCCTCGTGGAACTCGCAGTCCGCCGGCTTCGCCATGGGCGCCCGCGCGGCGAATCCGGACGTGAACCTGCTCTACGCGGTGATCGGACCGGCGGCCTATGCCGACGCTGCGGGCGGCAAGCGGGTCACGGAATCGGTGATCGCGGCCGGCGCCGACATCGTCTTCGGCCAGGGCGACGGGTCGACCTTCGGCATGCTCCAGGCGGTGGAGACGGTGCCTGCCTCCGACGGCGGCAAGGTGCTGTTCATCGACGTGATCGGCGACAAGAGCGAGATCGACAAGGGCCACCTGCTCTCGTCGGTGATCTGGAACCTCGTGCCGGTCTACACCGCCATGGTCGAGGACCTGAAGAGCGGCACGTTCGGCACGGTCGGCTACGCCATCCAGCTCGCCGACGATTCGGTGCAGCTCTTGCGGACGGCGCATATCTCCGACGACATGTGGGCCGGGCTGATGGACACCCGGGCCAAGATCATCGCGGGCGAGATCGAGGTGCCCGCGATCTGGGAGGCGACGGAAGTGCGCGCCCTGATGTCGTCGGTCGAGGCGGCCGAGTAACGCACACGGAGCACGGGCCGCGCCCGGCGGCGGGACGAAGTTTCCTGACCGCCGGGCGTGCCCGCACCGTTCCCGGCGGCGAGTTCGGCGCCGCCGGGCATGACGGGGAGCATGTGGTCTGACCATGGCGTCCGGCTCCCTTGAGACCGCCGGCGGCGCGGCCGAGCCGATCGTCGCGCTGCGGGACATCACCAAGCGTTTCCCCGGAGTCGTCGCCAACGACGCGGTCTCGCTCGCCGTCTATCCGGGCGAGGTTCACGCACTGCTGGGCGAAAACGGCGCGGGCAAGTCGACGCTGATCTCGATTCTCTCCGGCATGCAGCGGCCGGACGCGGGCGTCATCGAGGTTCGCGGCCGCGAGACCAGGATCGCGAGCCCGCGCACCGCGCTCGACCTCGGCATCGGCACCGTCTACCAGCACCCGACCCTGGTGCCGACGCTGACCGTGCTCGAGAACCTGATGCTGGGGGCCTCGTGGCGGGCGCCCATGAACCGGGCGGCCACGCGCGCGAGGCTCGGCGAGATCACCGCGCTACTCGGAATCGCGCTGCCGGAGGACGCGCCGCTCGGCTCGCTCTCGCTCGGCCAGCAGCAGCTCGTCGAGATCGTCAAGGCGCTGTGGCGCGGCGAGAGCGTGCTGATTCTCGACGAGGCGACCTCGATGCTGACGCCGCAGGGCGTCGAAGACCTGGGCCGCGTGATCGGGCGGCTCAGCGACGCGGGGATCGCCGTCCTCTTCATCACCCACAAGCTGCACGAGGCGGTGAGCTTCGGCGACCGGGTCACGGTGCTGAGGCTCGGCCGCAAGGTCGGCTCGCTCGCGCCGGAGACGCTTTCCGGGCTCGCGCCGCAGGAGGCCATCGACCACATCGTCGACCTGATGTTCGGCGCGGCCGCCGACGGCACGGTGCAGGAGCGGAGCCGCGCGCAGCGGAACGCCGCGCCGGGCGCGCGCGTGGTGATCGCGGTGGACGGCCTCCGCCCCGCCGGCAGCCCGGCGGCGGCCGGCGATGCGGGCGTGAGCTTCCAGGTGCGCGAAGGGGAAATTTTCGGGATCGCAGGCGTGGACGGCAACGGCCAGAAGCAGCTCGCCGAAGCGATCGCAGGCCAGCGCCCGGCGGATGCGGGCCGCATCGTGCTCGACGGCGAGGCGATCGAGGGGCTGAGCGTGCGCCAGCGCCAGCACGCGGGGCTCCGCTACGTGACCGACGACCGGCTCGGCGAGGGCACGGTCTCCGCCTTTCCCGTCGGCCTCAATCTGCTGCTGAAGCGCATCGGCGACGAGCCGTTCTGGCGCCACGGCATCATCCGGAACGCCGAGGTGGAGCGCCATGCGAAGGGGCTCATCGCCGAGCACGACGTGCGCGTGCCGGGGCCGAACACTCCGCTCGGGCATCTCTCCGGCGGCAACGTGCAGAAGGCGCTGCTCGCCCGCGAGCTCGACGACCGGCCGACGGCCGTCATCTACAACAAGCCCACCTATGGGCTCGACCTGAACAACATACGCCGCGCGCGGCTCGCGATCTGCGAGCGCGCCGACGAGGGCGTGGCCACGATCCTGATTTCGACGGACCTCGACGAGATCCTGGAGCTTGCGGACCGCATCGGGGTGATGCTCGACGGCCGCATGGTCGGCATCGTGGAGAACGACGGCGACGCGGCGCGCCGGGTCGGCGAGCTCATGATCGGGGTCGGCGCCGGGGCCTGAGCGCGATGGCACAGGCGTCGACGGCACATGACGAGCAGCCCGCCCCCGGCGTGACCGCGCTGCGCCGCTGGGGCGCGCCGGTGGCGGCGGCGCTGCTTCCGATTGTGCTCGCGCTCGCCGTGGGCGCCCTGATCCTGCTGGTGCTCGGCGCGGACCCCGGCGCGTTCTACTACAACATCATCAAGCGCGGCCTCCTGAGCTGGATCGGCCTGCAGGACACGATCACCCGCTGCGCGCCGCTGCTGCTGCTCGGCGCGAGCCTGATCGTCGCCTTCCGCGCGGGCCTCTGGAACCTCGGCGTCGACGGGCAGTTCCTGCTCGCCGCGGTGATCGCGGCTGCGCTGGCGCCGGCGCTCGTCACGGTGCTGCCGGTCTGGCTCGTGCTGCCGCTGGTGATGATCGTGGCGATGGCGGTGGGCGCGGTCTGGTCGCTGCTGCCCGCCGTGCTCAAGGCCTACCACGGCGTGAACGAGATCGTGACCACGCTGATGATGAGTTTCTTAGGGATAAGCGCGGCCAACGTGCTCATCAAGCTGCCCTTCGACGACCCCACCACCACCGTGCCGCAGACCGAGACGCTGGCGACCGACGACCGGCTGCCGCGCCTCTTCGGCAGCACCATCAACGTCGGCGTGATCGTGGGGCTCGCGGTGATCCTCTTCATCCACTGGCTGATGACGCGGACGGCGTTCGGCTTGCGCCTCCGCCTCGTCGGCGCGAACCCGCGCGCGGCCGTGCACGTGGGGCTGCCGCTCGGCGCGCTGATGGTCGTCGTGTTCGCGCTGAGCGCGGGTCTCGCGGGGCTCGCCGGCGCGGTGGAGATTCTCGGCGTCTGGGGCAACGTGCGGGCCGACTGGAACCCGGCCTACGGCCTGATGATCATTCCCCTGGTCTTCCTCGCGCGCTTCAACGGCATCGCCGTGATCGGCTTCGTCTTCTTCTTCGCCGTGCTCTCCATCGGCGGCGAGACCGCGTCGCGCAAGGCGGGGCTGCCCAACTACTTCATCCTGGTGCTGGTGGCGCTGATGCTGATCTTCCTGGCGCTGACGGAGTGGCTCGGCCACCGGCGCCAGATGGCGGCGCGGGACTGACCATGTCGCAGGGCCTGCTCAGCGACGCCTTCCTGATCTCGCTGATCGCGGGCGCGGTCGCGGCCGGCGTGCCGCTGCTGCTGGCAGGGCTCGGCGAGCAGGTCTCCGAGAAGGCCGGCGTGCTCAACATCGGCATCGAGGGGATGATGCTGTTCGGCGCCTACGCCGGCTTCGCCACGGCCTTCGGCACGAACTCGCTCTGGCTGGGCTTCCTCGCGGGCGCGGCGGCGGGCCTCGTGCTGGCGCTGTTGATGGCGCTCTTCTGCGTGCGACTGGGCCTGAACCAGATCGTGATCGGGATCGCGCTGACGCTGGGCGCGGACGGGATCACCGCCCTCCTCCACCACGTGCAGTTCAGCCGCACCTATCCGCGCCTGCCGCGGGTCGACACCCTGGACATTCCGGGCCTGAGCGAAATCCCGATCATCGGCCCCAGCCTCTTCGCCCGGCACCCGATGGTCTACATCGCGGTCATCATGGTGGTGGCGCTCGCGCTGCTCTTCCGCAAGACCCACGTGGGGCTGAACCTGCAGGCCGCCGGCGACAAGCCCGACGCGCTCGACGCGGCCGGGATCAGCGTGACCGCGACGCGCACGTGGTCGGTGCTCTTCACCGGCGTCATGGCGGGCCTCGGCGGCGCCTACATGGCGATGATCGGGGCCGGGATCTTCGTCCCCTTCATGACCGGCGGCGCGGGCTTCATCGCCATCGTGCTGGCGATGCTGGCGCGCGGGCGCCCGATCTGGGTGCTGATCGGCGCCTTCCTCTTCGGTGCCAGCCTTTCGCTCACCACGGCGCTGCAGGTCGGCGGCGTCAACGTGCCGACGGACGTGGTGCAGATGCTGCCCTTCCTCATGGTGATGATCGTGCTGGTGATCTTCGCGCGGCGCGCAAGCCTGCCGGCGGCGCTCGGCCTGCCCTACGTGCGCGGGCAGCGGTAGAATGGTGATGCAGGAAGGGGCGGGACGATGAAAGAGACGCGGGTCTTCATTCTCGACGGCGGCACGCTGGTGATCGACGGCTTCCACATCTACTGGAACCGGGGGCCGGCGGGCGAGGTGCGCTTCCCCGTCTACAGCGTGCTGATCGACCACGCCGACGGGCTCTACCTCTTCGACACGGGCTTCGACTGCGACCACGTGAACGCCGTGCTGCCCTTCGAGAAGCCCGTGCAGGCGGAGAAACAGACCCTCGTCGGCGCGCTGGCGCTGGCGGGCTATCGGCCGGAGGACGTCGATTACGTCGTCAACTCGCACTACCACTTCGACCACTGCGGCGGGAACCGCCACCTGCGCGAGGCCTGCACGGTCTGCCACGCGCTGGAATTCGCCCAGAGCAAGGCGCCGGCGCCGTTCGAGATGCTGGGCTATTCGGACATGCGCTTTCACGCGGACCTCTACCGCGAGCGGCTGAGGAGCCAGGGGCGCGAGGTGCCGGAGGACCCGGAGAGCGACATCTGGACGCCCCGGTTCGAGCTGTTGAGCGGGGATCAGGAGATCGCCAAGGGCGTGCACCTGATCGAGACGCCGGGGCATACGGCGGGGCACTACAGCCTGCTGGTGGAACTCGCCGGGCGGCGGCCGATGCTGTTCACGGCGGACGCGGCCTATACGCGCAAGGGGCTGGAGCTGGAGATCATCCCGAGCTTCCACCTCGACCCGGTTAAGGCGGTGAACTCGATGAAGCGGCTCAAGGACGTGGCGCTGGAGCGGGACGCCGAGATCTTCGTCGGCCACGACGGCGAGGATTTTTGCGGCTACGCCACCGCCCCTGCGTTCTACAGTTAGCGTGGACGGTCCGAGCAGATTGAATCGTATCCGGTTGGGGCGCGGTCGCGTCTTCGCGCGCCGCAGCGCCGAAAAGAATCCCCCACCTCACCCCGGCCCTCTCCTCCCCCGAGGGGAGGAGAGGGAGAAGGGGCGGCACCGCATTCGTTCCCCCTCCTCCTGGGAGGAGGGGGACAGGGGGAGGTGGGTTTCGTCGGACCGCAGTGATCCGGCAGGGTCGGAAATCGTCGTATACGAGACGATCCGATTGAACCGCAGACGTTTCTCAACTGCCGGGGGTGCGGCCCGCGCCGGTGAGCGCCGAACTCAGCAACGCCACGATCTCGTCCGCCGCCTGATCGGCCGACAGCGCCGTCGTGTCGAGCCGCAGCTCAGGGCTCTCCGGTGGCTCGTAGGGCGAATCGATGCCGGTGAAGTTCGCGATCTCGCCCCTGCGGGCCCTGGCGTAGAGCCCCTTGGGGTCGCGCGCCTCGCAGACCGCGAGCGGGGCATCGACGAAGATCTCGAAGAACTCGTCCTCCTCCATCAGGTCGCGCGCCATCCGGCGCTCGGAGCGGAACGGCGAGATGAAGGAGACGATGACGATCAGCCCGGCGTCCACCATCAGCCGGGCGACCTCGGCGATGCGGCGGATGTTTTCCGCCCGGTCCCGCTCGGTGAAGCCGAGGTCGCGGCTCAGCCCGTGGCGGACGTTGTCGCCGTCGAGCAGGTAGGTGTGCTTGCCCAGGGCCTGGAGCTTCCGCTCCAGCCGGTCGGCGACGGTCGACTTGCCGGCGGCCGGCAGGCCGGTGAGCCACAGCGCGCAGGGCTTCTGACCGATGGCCCGCGCCCGCGCGGCCTTGCCGATCCCGACCTCCTGCCAGACCACGTTGCTGGCGCGGCGGAGCGCGAAACGGGGCGTGCCCGCGCCGACGGCGGAGGCGGAGTCGTCCCCGCGATCAGCCATCAGATGCGCCCTTCCGACATTTTCCTCTCCGCGGAACCCGTTCCCTCACGACCGAACGCCCGCCCACGACAATCGGCCCGGACCATGGTGCGGTGCACGGGGCCGGCGGGTGGGGGCAGGCTCTGCGGATGCAGCACGCAGACCATCGCCCTTTCGGGGGAGCCGGGCCGGAGCGGCTCCGGGGAGTCGCCCGATGGCCGGGCGCTCGTCCAGCGGGCTTGGGCCGCCGCCGGGACGTGCCAGCTTGGGCCATCTTGTGCCACTTTGTGCCATCTTGTGCCACTTTGTGCCGCTCGTTTTGTGCCACCTTGTCCCACTTTGTGCCACTTTGTGCCGGCGTATGCCGGAATGTGCCGGATTAAGACCAAGTCGTCGTCGGGTGGCCGGCGAGGGCGGGGTGCGGCCGCGGCGGTCGATCCGCTTCAGGCTTCCGGCAGGCGGTGGTCCTGAAACATCTCGCGCAGGCGCGACTTCTGGACCTTGCCGGTGGCGGTGAGCGGCAGCTCGTCGACCAGCACCACGTCGTCGGGCAGCCACCACCGCGCGACCTTGCCGGCGAGGTAGCCGTTGATGGCCTCCTTGTCCGGGCTGCGGCCGTCACGGGGTACCACGACCATGAGCGGGCGCTCCTCCCACTTGGGATGGAAGACGCCGATGACGGCGGCCTGCTTCACGTCGGGGTGGCCCATCGCGGCGTTCTCGAGGTCGATGGAGCTGATCCACTCTCCGCCCGACTTGATGACGTCCTTGGTGCGGTCGGTGATGCGCATGAAGCCGTGCTCATCGAGGGTGGCGACGTCGCCGGTGGGGAACCAGCCGTCGTCGTCGAGGCGCTCGCCGCCCTCGCCCTTGAAGTAGCCGCTGGCGGCCCAGTTGCCGCGCACCCACATGTCGC
Source organism: Alphaproteobacteria bacterium (assembly GCA_965221125.1). Classification (GTDB taxonomy): domain Bacteria; phylum Pseudomonadota; class Alphaproteobacteria; order UBA828; family UBA828; genus WTGU01. The sequence goes on along the minus strand of CBDCRW010000007.1, from coordinate 605,128 downwards.
CGAACGTCTTGCCGTCGCGGGACACCGAGGCGCCGTCCTCCCCGGTGATCTGCAGCTCGAGGCCGAACTGCACGCGGCCCTGCTGCGCCAGCACCGCGCGGCGCTCCTCCTCCCCCAGCGCGTCGATGGCGGGAGTCGCGGTCGCCATGGTGCCCAAAGGCGAGGTCTCGGTCATGCCCCAGAGCTGGTGGACCGTGACGCCGTAGGGATCGGCCAGCCGGTCGATCATGGAGCGCGGCACCGCCGAGCCGCCGATGGCGACGCGCTCCAGGCTGTCCACCTGCTTGCCGCTCTCGTCGAGGTGGTCGATCAGCATGGTGAAGACGGTGGGCACGCCGAGGGCGAAGGTCACGCCCTCGCCCTCGATCAGTCCATGCAGGCTCGGGCCGTCCATCTTGGTGCCGGGGAGCACGAGGCCAGCGCCGGAGAGGCAGCCAAGATAGGGCAGCGACCAGGCGTTGCCGTGATACATCGGCGCGATCGGCATCAGCACGTCGTGGGCGGAGATGCCCATGGCGCTGTTCTGACAGGCGGCCATGGCGTGCAGCAGGGTCGAACGGTGGCTGTAGAGCACGCCCTTGGGATTGCCCGTGGTGCCCGACGTGTAGCAGAGCGAGGACGCGGCGCGCTCGTCGAAGAGCGGCCAGGCGTAGTCCTCGCTCTCGCCCGCGAGCAGGGTCTCGTAGCAGGAGACGTTGGGGAGCGAGGTGGCGGGCATGTGCGCCTCGTCGGTCATCACCACGACGTGCTCGACCGACGTGAGCTGGTTGGCGATGCGCTCCACCAGCTCGACGAAGGTGAGGTCGACGAACAGCACGCGGTCCTCGGCGTGGTTGATGATGTAGACGATCTGCTCGGTGAAGAGCCGGGGGTTTACCGTGTGCAGCACGGCGCCCATGCCGGAGACGCCGTAGAAGAGCTCGAGGTGGCGGAAGCCGTTCCAGGCGAGCGTGCCGACGCGGTCGCCGTGCCCGATCCCGAGCCGGCCCATGAGGTTGGCAACGCGCCGCGCGCGCCGCTCGCACTCCGCGTAGCCGTAGCGGTGGATCGGCCCCTCGACGGTGCGCGAGACCACGGGGCGGTCGCCGTGATACTCCGCCGCGTAGCGGATCAGCGACGAGATCATCAGCGGGATCTCCTGCATCAGGCCGTGCATGGCTCCTCCTCGAACTCGGTCGGCCGGGGCACCGGATTCGCCCCCGCCCGCGCGCCATTATCGGCCGCAGGAGCGCCGGTCGAAAAGACTTTCGCGCGTGCGGCTGATATTCTCGCAGGCTCCGGCGGGCGGCGCGTTCGTCCATGCCGCGGCGCGACAATCCGGGGAGGAGAGGATCGTGAGACTGGAAGGGAAGACTGCGCTTGTCACCGGCGGCTCCTCAGGCATCGGCGAGGCGATCGCCATGCGGTTCGCCGCGGAGGGCGCGCGCGTTGCCGTCGCCGGCTCATCAAGCCTCGCCAAGGCGCAAAGCGTGGCGGACAGGATCGAGGCGGTAGGCGGGCAGGCCCAGGCCTTCGTGGGCGACGTGCGCGATGTCGCAGCGGTCAAGACGCTGGTCGCCGACGTGAAGGCGGCGTTCGGACGCATCGACATCCTGGTGAACTCGGCCGGCATCTTCGAGCCGAACTTCATCGGCAAGACGACCGAGAGCCAATACGACGAGATGATGGACATCAACGTGAAGGGCAGCTTCTTCGCCATCAACGAGGTCGCGCCCATCATGATCGAACAGGGCGGCGGCAAGATCGTCAATCTCTCGTCCGTCTGCGGCAACATGGGGTTCAACACCTTCTCCGTCTATTGCGCGACGAAGGCGGCGATCAACCTGCTCACGCGCTCGCTCGCGCTGGAGCTGAGCCCGCACAACGTCGCGGTGAACGCGATCCTGCCCGGCAACACGGCGACGCCGATGAACGTCAAGATCCGCACCGAGCCACAGTTCAAGGAGATGCTGGACGGCATGACCGCGGTGACGCCGAGCACGCGCACCTATTCGGACGCGGACGACATGGCATCGGCCGCGCTCTTCCTCTGCTCCGACGACGGCCGCGCCGCGCACGGCTCGCTCCTGCTGCTCGACGAGGGCATCTCTTGCGGCCTCTGAGCGCCCGGCATGAACTTGGAAGCGGAGGCCGTTCCGCCCGGCAAGCTGCACACGGTGATAACGCACCTCGCGATGGAGGCGCCGCCGCCGCACGCGCCCCCTCCCCCGCCGCCCGGTATCGCCATCGCGCGGCGGCGGGCCATGGCGGCCGGCGATTACCTGCGGCTCTATCACGCGATAGGCGACGACTGGCTGTGGTGGAGCCGGCTCACGTGGGACAAGGCCACGCTCACCGCCCATCTCGCGGAAGACCGGACGGAGGTCTACGTGGTGGAGTCGGACGGCGAGGAGATCGGCCTCATCGAGCTGAACCCGCGGCCCGCGCCGGACATCGAGCTGCGCTACTTCGGCGTGATCCCCTCGCGCATCGGCACCGGGCTCGGCGGCTGGCTGCTGCGGTATGCGATCGCGGCGGTCTCGCAGCACCGGCCGCGCCGCATGATCCTCAACACCTGCACGCTGGATCACCCCGGCGCGCTGGGCTTCTACCAGCGCTACGGCTTCGCCGTCACCCACAGCGAAATCGATATCGTCGACGACCCCAGGCTCGCGGGCCTCATCCCGCGCGACGCGGCGCCGCACGTGCCGCTCGCGCGCTTGTCGCCCGCATCCCCCACTCGCTAGATTGAGCCCATGACAGAGACGAAGAGCGACGCGGCGGCGCAGGCCATCTGGACGGCCTGGTGCGGCCATCACCTGATCGACGGACTGCCCGACGCATGCCGCCCGGATACCTCCGCTGACGGCTACGCGGCGCAGGACGCGCTCGCGCGCATCGCCGGCGCGCGGCCGGTGGGCTGGAAGATCGCGGCGACCAGCGCCGCCGGCCAAAAACACATCGGCGTGGACGGCCCGCTCGCCGGGCGGCTCTGGGAGAGCAAGCTCCACCAGAGCGGCACCAAGCTGCCGGCGGGCCACCTGCACATGGCGGTGGTCGAAGCGGAGTTCGCGTTCCGCTTGGGCAGGGACCTGCCGGGCGGCAACGGCGATTACACGGTGGACGCGGTGATGGACGCGGTCGCGGCGCTGCACCCGGCCATCGAGATTCCGGATTCGCGCTACCGGGATTTCACGGTCGTGGGCGCGGCCCAGCTCATTGCCGACAACGGCTGCTCGGAATACTGCGTGCTTGGGCCGGAGGCGCCGGCGGGCTGGCGCGACGTGGACCTCGCCGAGCACCCGGTGGTCGTCTCGGTCGACGGCGCGGAGGCCGCGACCGGCAAGGGCGCGAACGCGCTGGGCGATCCGCGTATCGCGCTCACCTGGCTCGCCAACGACCGGGTGCGCCACGGCGCGCCGCTCAAGGCCGGCGAGGTCGTCATCACCGGCACCTGCATCGTGCCGGCGCCGATCAGGCACGCGAAGCACGTCCGCGCCGACTTCGGCGCGTTGGGCGCGGTCGAGGTGGCCCTGGCCTCGTTCTAACCGGAGGCCGCCGGCCGGGTGCCGACGAGCCAGCGGAACAAGAGCGTCGCCACCACCGCGCCGATGAGCTGGGCGACGATGAAGGCCGGCATGTGCAGCGGCTGAATCCCGGAGAAGGTGTCGGTGAGCGAGCGGGCGACGGTCACCGCCGGGTTGGCGAACGACGTGGACGACGTGAACCAGTAGCCGGCGGTGATGAAGAGGCCGACGCCGTAGGGCACCAGCTCCGGCCGGAAGCGCAGGCAGCCGAGGATCGTGGCCACCAGGCCGAAGGTCGCCGTGAACTCGCCGAGCCACTGGGAGAAGCCGGTGCGCGCGTTGGTCGACGCGGCGACGATCGGCTCCTCGAACATGCCGTGCGCCAGCATCGCCCCGCAGATGCCGCCCGCGACCTGCGCCAGCAGGTAGAGCCCGGCGTCCCGCAGGCCGATCTCGCGGCGTATCAGGAAGCAGAGCGTGACGGCGGGGTTGAAGTGGGCGCCGGAGATGGGGCCGAAGATCACGATCAGCACCACCAGGATCGCGCCGGTGGGGATCGTGTTGCCGAGCAGCGCGAGCGCGACGTTACCGCCCGCGAGCGTCTCGCCCATGATGCCGGAGCCCACGACCACGGCGAGCAGCAGCAGCGTCCCCAGCCATTCGGCGAAGAGCCGCCGCGCAAGATTGAACTGTTGCATTCCCTCTCCTGGAGATCGCCGGCCGTGCCCGCGGCTCGACTTATCCCGATTCGCCAATAACGCTTGGTGACGAACTTGTTTCAGTTTTGCGACAGATCGTTGTCAGGCGCGCCGGGGCGCCCCGTTTGACCCTCGCCCGCGCCGGTGAATAATCGGCGCCGATCCAAGCGGCAGGAGCGCGCGGTGGGCCGACTGGCAACCGATATCGGCGGGACCTTCACGGACCTCGTCCACTTCGACGAGGAGACCGGCGCGCTCAGCGTCGCCAAGGCGCTCAGCACGCCGGACGACCTCACGCGGGGCGTGCTCGACACCATCGACCAGGCCGGCCTCGACGCCGGCGCCGTGGATTACTTCGTGCACGGCGGCACGACGGTCATCAACGCGATCACCGAGCGCACCGGCGCCAGGACCGCGCTGGTCACCACCGAGGGCTTTCGGGACGTCCTCGAGATCGCGCGCGGCAACCGCCCCGATCTCTACAACCTGCGCTACCGCAAGGAGGTCCCCTTCGTGCCGCGCCGGCTCCGCTTCGAGGTGCGCGAGCGGGTCGATGCCAGGGGCCGCGTCAAGGTGCCGCTGCATCTCGAAGACCTGGACCGTGTGATCGCGGTGTGCAGGGCCGAGGGGGTGGAGGCCATCGCCATTCAGTACCTTCACTCCTACGCCGCGCCCGAGCACGAGGAGGAGACGGCGGCCTACCTGCGCGAGCGCCTCGACGGCGTAGCGGTCACCGCCTCCCACGAGATCACGCGCGAGTGGCGCGAGTACGAGCGCGCGAACACGGCGGTGCTCAACGCCTACGTGCAGCCGATCGTGCAGCGCTACTTCGACACGCTGGAGGCCGGCCTCGACGCGCTCTCCCTCGCCTGCCCGATGATGGCGATGCAGTCGAACGGCGGCACCACGAGCTTCGGCTGGGCCAGGGAGCACCCGATCACGCTGCTCGAATCGGGCCCGGCGGCGGGCGTCAACGGCGCGGCCCTGATCGGGCGGCTGTGCGACGAGCCCAACGTGATCTACCTCGACATCGGCGGCACGACGGCCAAGTGCTCCACCATCGAGGACGGCGAGCCCAAGGTCACCACCGACTACCGGCTGGAGGCGACGCGCATCCGCTACGGCTACCCGGTGCGGGTGCCGGTGATCGACATCGTGGAGATCGGCGCGGGCGGCGGCTCCATCGCCTGGTTCGACGAGGGCGGCACGCTCTGCGTCGGCCCCCGCAGCGCCGGCGCCGATCCCGGCCCCGCCAGCTACGGCCGCGGCGGGACCGAGCCCACCGTGACCGACGCCAAGCTGATTACCGGCGTGCTGAACCCGGCGAACTTCGCGGGCGGGCGGCTCGCGCTGGACGTGGGCCTCGCGCGCGCCGCCATGGGCAAGGTCGCGGACGGGCTCGGCTGCAGCGTGGACGAGGCGGCGGTCGCCGTGATCCGCCTGGTCGACGCCAACATGATCAACGCGCTCAAGCTGGTCTCGATCCAGCGCGGCCACGATCCGCGCGACTTCGCGCTGATGGTGGGCGGCGGCGGCGGCGCCATGCACGGCGCGAGCCTCGGCCGCGAGCTCGGCGTGAAGGAGATCGCGGTGCCGCGCTTCCCCGGCCTCTTCTCGGCCTGGGGCATGCTGGCGACCGCGCCCCGCCGGGACTTCATGCTGACGGCGCTGAGGCGCGCCGAGTCTCTCGAGATCGCGGACGTGCGCGCTCTCTTCGCGGAGCTGCGCGAGGAAGCGGAACGCTACTTCCGCTCCGAAGGCGGGCACGACACGTTCACCGCCGCCTGCCACATCGACATGCGCTATGCCGGCCAGGAGCACGCGGTGACGGTGCCGATCGACCTCGAACGGACGACGCGCGACACGCTGCTCGACGCCTTCCACGCGGCGCACGAGCGCGCCTACACCTTCCGCCTCGCGGACACGCCGGTGGAGCTCGTCACCTTCCGTCTCACGGCGACCGCCGACGTGGCCCGGCCGGAGCTCACGCCGTGGGACGCGGCGGGCCGCTCGGCGGAAGCGGCGGCGCGCGTCGGGCGCACGGTCGAATTCGGCGAGGACGGCCGGCACGAGACGCGGGTCTACGACCGTGACCTGCTGCCGCCCGGCTTCGCGGCGGATGGCCCCGTCATCGTCGAGGAGCCGTCCTCGACCACGCTGGTCTGCCCTGGCCAGCGCGTGCGGGTGGACGACCTGGGCTTTCTCAGGATCATCGAGGCTTGAGCCGGCGGTGACGCCTCCCGCCGCCATGCGCGCCATGGTCTATCGCGGCGAGGGCCGCCGGCTCACGCTGGAGGAGCGGCCGGTGCCAGAGCCCGGCACCGGCGAGGTCCTGGTGCGTGTCTCGGCCTGCGGCGTCTGCCGCACCGATCTTCACGTGGTGGACGGCGACCTCGCCGAGCCCCGGCTTCCGGTGGTGCCGGGGCACGAGGTGGTGGGGCACGTCGCGGCCGTCGGCGCGGGCGTGGAGAGCTTCTCCGAAGGGGAGCGCGTCGGCATCCCCTGGCTCGGCTGGACCTGCGGCGCCTGCCGCTACTGCCGGAGCGGGCGGGAGAACCTGTGCGCGCACGCGCTCTTCACCGGCTATACGCGGGACGGCGGCTACGGCGACTACTGCGTCGCCGACGAACGCTACTGCCTGCCGGTCGGCGGCGAGCGCAGCGACGTCGAGGCGGCGCCGCTGCTCTGCGCCGGGCTCATCGGCTACCGCGCGCTCTCGATGGCGGGCGATGCCGAGCGCCTCGGCCTCTACGGCTTCGGCGCGGCGGCGCACATCATCGCCCAGGTCGCGCGGGCTCAGGGTCGCCGGGTGTTCGCCTTCGTGCGGCCGGGCGACCGGGCGGCGGTCGACTTCGCCCTCGGCCTCGGCGCAGAGTGGGCCGGCCCGTCGGACGAGGCGCCGCCGGAGGAGCTGGACGCGGCGCTGCTCTTCGCGCCGGTGGGCGCCCTGGTGCCGGCTGCGCTGCGCGCGATCGCGCCGGGCGGCACGGTGGTCTGCGCCGGCATCCACATGAGCGACATTCCCGCCTTCCCCTACGGGCTTCTCTGGCGGGAGCGGCGCATCGTCTCCGTCGCCAATCTCACGCGCCGCGACGGCGAGGATTTTTTGGCGCTCGCCGCCCGGACCGAGATCGCGATGCACACAGACCCCATGCCGCTGGCGGACGCCAACACCGCGCTGGACCGCCTGCGCGCCGGCCGGCTCCAGGGCGCCGCCGTGCTCACGATGGACGAGCGCGCATGAGCGTCAGAGCGCGACTCGCATCTGCGCCATCGTCGCTCGGGTGAGCTCGCTCTCGGGCTCGCGAAGCTGGTCGGCCATCGTGAAGTGGTTGTAGCCGGGGAGAGACAGCCGGCCGAGCGGGTAGCCATGCGCCGCCCACACCGCGGCCATGGCCCCGGCCTGGCGCTCGTATTCCTGCGATTCGATGTCGCCCGAGACCAGCATCAGCGGCGCGGCCACCGGGTAGCGCTGCTCCACCGGGCTGTTCCGCCGCGCCTCCGCCTCGTCCATGCCGACCTTGTCGTTGAGGTAGCAGAGCCGGATGGGCTCCAGGTCGTAGATGCCGGAGATGGAGACCGCGCTCTTCACGAGGTCCGCGGGCAAGTCGGCGCCGAAGGCCGGCCAGTCGGTCGCCAGCAGCATGGCGGCGAGATGACCGCCCGCCGACTGGCCGAGCGCATGGATGCGCGAGGGATCGCCGCCGAAGGAGGCGGCGTTGCGCCAGACCCACGCGACCGCGGCACGGTTCTGGCGCACGATCTCGTCCATCCGGTAGTCGGGGGCGAGGCCGTAGTTGATGACGATGGTGGCAACCCCGTGCGGCCGGCAGCCCTCGGCCACGAAGCTGTCGTGATGCTTGTCGAGCGAGTACCAGTAGCCGCCGTGAATCATGATCAGGATCGGCGCGCCGGGCTCCTCGGCCGGGAAGATGTCGAGCGTCTCGACCGGCAGGGCGCCGTAGGCCACGTCCCGCGCGCCGGGCAGCGCCGCGCGGGTCTCGGCGCTCCAGGCCAGCCAGCGCTCGAAGTCGTCGACATACTCGGGGATGCGCGCGCGGTTGTTGTACTGCGCATCGAGCGCCGCGCGATCGTAGCCCCGGTAGATGGCCTCTCCGCCCATGCCGCCCTCCCCGCATTCGAGAGGCAGCAGTGTACCCGCTCAGCGCCCGGACCATCGACCGCGCCGACGCGGCGAACTAGAGTATGCCCGCCTGCAGAGAAAGGACGCGGCCCATGTACCGCACGCCCCGCACGATGATCGCCGCCGCGCTCGCCGTGGCGTTCGCCGTCGTCCTCTGGGGCGGGCCGTCGCCCGCGCAGGCCGCAGCCATCGGCGGCCCCTTCGAGCTCGTCGACCACACCGGCACGACGGTCACCGAAGAGAGCTTCGACGACCGCTACCTGCTGGTCTATTTCGGCTATGCCTACTGCCCGGACATCTGCCCGACGGAGCTTCTCATCATGGGCCAGGCGATCGACGAGCTGGACGACCTCGCCGACGAGGTGCAGCCGCTCTTCGTCACGGTCGACCCCGCACGCGATACGGTCGAGTACCTCGCGGCGTATGTGCCGACGTTCCACCCGCGCCTGGTCGGGCTCACCGGCAGCGACGAGCAGATCCACGCCGCGGCCAAGGCCTACCGCGTGTTCTACCGGCTCAACGAGCCGGACGAGGACGGCAATTACCTGGTGGACCACACGTCCTATGTCTACTTCATGGACCCCGACGGCGACTACGTGACCCACTTCGTCTTCGGGCAGGGGCCGGAAAAGATGGCGCAGATCATGCGCAAGCACCTCGACTGAGCGGCCGGAACCAGGCGAGCGGATGGCGAACTCGGGGGGCAGCGCCACCGTCATCGCCGCGGCGCGGGAGCGTGAGGAGCGCCTTCGGTCGATCACCCAGACCGCGCCCGACGCCATCGTCGTGATCGACGAGACCGGCATCATCGATACGGTCAACCCTGCGGCGGAACGCCTCTTCGGCTACGCCAGCGACGAGCTGGTGGGCGAGAACGTGAAGATCCTCATGCCTTCGCCCTATCGCGAGGCCCACGACACCCACCTCGGGCGCTATCGCGAGACGGGCCAGAAGCGTGTCATCGGCATCGGCCGCGTCGTGGTGGGCAGACGGAAGGACGGCACCACCTTCCCCGCGCGCCTCTCGATCGGCGAGATCGAGCTCGAGCAGGGGCGGCTCTTCACCGGCTTCCTCCACGACATCACCGAGCGCCAGGACATCCAGCGGCGCGCCGGCATTCTTCAGCAGGAGCTGATGCACGCCTCGCGGCTTTCCGCCATGGGAGAGATGGCGTCGGGGATCGCGCACGAGCTGAATCAGCCGCTCACGGCCATCATGAACTACGCGAGGGCAGCGCGGCGGCGCCTGGAGCGGACGGAACCGGACCCCGCCCCCATCGCGGATCTGGTCGACAAGGCGGGGCATCAGGCCGAGCGGGCGGCCGAAATCATCAAGCGGCTGCGGCGCTTCATCAGGAAGGACGAAAGCGAGCGCCGCCTGGAGCCCATCAACACCGCGGTGGAGGAAGCGGCGGCGCTGGCGCTGATCGGCGCGAGCGATCGCAATATCGAGCTGATCTTCTCCCTGGACGATGCGCTGCCGCCCGTGCTGATGGATCGGATCGAGGTGCAGCAGGTCGTTCTCAACATCCTGCGGAACGCCATCGAGGCATTCGAGGGGACGGGCGAGCGCAAGATTCGCATCTCGACCCGTGCAACCGGCCCCCACCAGGTGGAGGTCGATATCAGAGACAACGGGCCGGGCCTCGCGCCGCATGTCGCGGACGATCCGTTCCGCCCCTTCCAGACGACCAAGGCGGATGGCATGGGCATCGGCCTCGCCATCAGCCACACGATCATCGACTCCCACGGCGGTCAGCTCTGGGCCGAGAATCCGCCGGAGGGCGGCGCCGCCTTCCGCTTCACGCTGCCGGTCGGGAGCGAGGCCGATGGCTGACGGCGCCGTCCTGGTCGCGGTCATCGACGACGACGACGCCGTGCGCGATTCCCTGAGCGCGCTGCTGGAGGCGGAAGGCTACGAGGTGGACACCTATCCCTCGGGCCCGGCCTTCCTGGACTCCCTGCCCGAGGCCCTGCCCGCCTGCGCCCTCGTCGACGTGCGGATGCCGGAAATGGACGGGCTGGAACTGCAGCGGAGGCTGGCGACCGCCGCACCGACGCTGCCGGTCATCATCATCACGGGCCACGGCGACATCGCCATGGCGGTCAAGGCGATCAAGGCGGGCGCCGTGGACTTCGTCGAAAAACCCTTTGCGGACCGCACGATCCTGGACGGCATCGCCCAGGCGCTTGCCTCGCGCGAAGAGGCCCTCGGCCGCGAGGCACGGCGTCACGACATCGGCCGACGGCTCGGCCGGCTGACCGCGCGGGAGCGCGAGGTCTTCGAGCGGCTGGCACGCGGCAGCTCGAACAAGGCCGTCGCCCGCGACCTCGGCATCAGCCCGCGCACGGTCGAAGTGCACCGCGCGCGGGTCATGGAGAAACTGCAGGCGCGCAGCCTGTCTCATCTCGTGCGCATGGCCGTGATCGCGCAGGTGGACATGGGCGACATCTGAATTTCCTGGGCCACCCAGGAAGCGCCGCGCCGATGCCGGACGCCTTACGGCGTGCGCCATAAGGGCAATCCCTTACGCAACCGCCCCAATTACATGCTGCGGCGAAACCCACCACATTCCCCGCCGGAGACCCGGGACGGACGCGGGGAGGAATGCCCACAATGAGGGTTGCCGCCACACATCCACTGACCGATCGGGTGCGCGTCGAAAGGCCGCAGGCGGTCTTCGACCGGCTCGACGCCATCGGCGTCATCAGGCATCTGGCGCCCCACGAATCGCTGGTTCTCGAGGGTGATTCCGCCGACCGCTTCCACCGCGTGCTCAGCGGAACCATTGCCGGCTACAAGGCGACCAAGGACGGACGGCGGCAGATCATCGCGTTCTTCTTTCCGGGCGACCTTGTGGGGCTCACCGTCGGCGAGCACTACGCCTACGGCGCCGAAGCCCTCGACCGGGCCAGCGTCTGCTCGGTCCCCCGCACGCGCGTGGGGGAACTCTCCAGGCAATCGCCGACGCTGCACGAAGACCTGCTCGTGGCCCTCGATCGAGAGGTCGCCGCCACTCAGGAGCGGCTGTTGTGGCTCGGGCGCAAGACGGCGCGGGAGCGAATCGCCTGCTTCCTGCTGGAATGCGCGCAGCGCTGCGGTGCGCCGGACAACGACGGCCGCCAGACAGTCCCGCTACCCATGAGCCAGCTGGAAATCGGCGACTATCTCGGGCTGGCTTCGGAGACGGTGAGCCGGGCCCTCGCCCAACTGGCGCGAGACGGCGTCATCGACGTCCTGCGGCCGTTTTCCGGCGTCGTCATCCGCGACCGACGCCGCCTCGAGGCAGCGACGGACGAGGGGCCTTAGAGCGTTTCCGTTTTTCACGGAAACGCTCTGATTCTTTGTCGCTCACGGCAGTTGGCCTGCGGCCAACGCCTGCGCGGGCGCGCCGCATTCGCGGCGGGCCGCGGTCGCGGCCTGTTGTTGTTTCGCACGTTATTTGACGCCGAATCTCCCAGATTATTTGACGTGATCGCTGCCCTGATTTCCCAGATTGCTCGGTCTTTTCCGGATCGAAGCGTAGGAGCTCATGGTCTCTGCGGGCGGTCCGGGGTCGCTGTCTGATTGAGGTTTGGACTGGTGCTTGAGGAGAGCTGACGAGGTGTCGCGCGGCCGTCGGCGCGTCAAGCGGCTGCGCCGCTCCTGCGCTTCGCTTCGGCCCTTCGGGTGACTCGCCACCGTCCACACGACGAAGTGCTGCCATGGCCTGAAGCAAGCTTCCGGCCACGGACTGGCCGCTCACCTGACGTAGTATCCCGGTGGAGGCGCAGCGCCTTCCGGACCGTTGGGGAAGGGTGGTTCCCGACGGCGGTTCCGGCTCGAACCCCTAGGCGTTGGCGGAACCGGGCTCCGGGAACCGCGGGGCCTGCGGCCGACTGCTGCCGTTGGCGGCGGCGGCCGCCGCCCGCTTGTCCGCTGCGCCTGCGACGACGCTGTAGCCGCCCTCGGCGTTGCGCGCGACGCGACCCTCCTGGACGAGCTTTTGCAAGATTACGCCGACGGTCTTGTGCCGGGTCGCGGCGCGTTCCCGGATCTGGCGTTGCGAGAGCGGCGCCCCGGCGTCGGCGAGCGCCTTGAGAACGCGGCATTCGGGTGTTTCGGGCTGAGGCGCCCCGCCGCCGGCCGTGGGCGGCTGGCGCAGCCGGAAGGAGGGCTCCTCTCCGTCTTCCTTGAGCTCGATCTCGATGTCGTCGAGACCGCGTGCGGCGCGATGCTCGACGGTCATGAGGGTCTGCCGGTCCCGGCGGCGCAGGTAGAGGTTCGAGTCCCCCCAGGCGTGCAGCTCACTGCTGCCCCGCAGGGCCTGCCCCGGCCTCGTGGCCCCGCTCTTGCGGGCGTGGTGGACGAGGAGGACGGCGGTCTCGAAGCGGCGTTGCAGGTCGCGCAGGAAGCCGAGGATCGGGGCGACGTCCGCAACCGTGTTCTCGTCCACGCCGTGCAGGCGGACCAGGGGGTCGAGGACCACGAGGCGCGGTGCGATGCGCTCCACGGTCTGCTGCAGGCGGCGGCGGTCGTCGAGATGGTCGAGGCGCAGTGTGGGCACGTCGATGACGGCGATGTCGAGGGTCTCGAAGCGGGCGCCTGCGGCGCGGGCGATCCCCTGCAGGCGCTTGCGCACGAGGTGGCCGGCGTCTTCTGCGGCGAACAGCAGGACCGGGCCAGGCCGGGCCGGGGCGAAGTGCCGCAGGCATGGGACGCCGGCGGCGACTGCGACCGCGAGGTCCAGCGCCAGGATGGACTTGCCGCACTTCGGCTCGCCGCCGACGATGCCGACGGCCTGCTCGCCCCATAGCGTGTCCACCAGCCATTGCTGCTCGCGCGGCCGCTCCTCCAGCTCGATCGGGGCGCGGGTCGGGAAGCCGGTCATGGCCGCAGTTCCTCGAGCGCGTGCTGCAGGTGGTCGGCACTGACGGTCCTCGCCTCGTCGAGAGCGGCGGCGGAGAGCGCGTAGTGGGCGATGCGGTTGATCTGGCGCGGCAGGCCGCGCGCGCCCTGGAACAGGGCCTCGACGGCGGGCTCTTCGAACAGCGGCAGTTCGCATCCCGCGAGCCTGAGGCGGTGCTTGATGTAAGCGTCGACCTCGTCGCGGTCGAGACCGCTCAGGTGGTGGCGGACGACGAGGCGCTGGCTGAGGGATTCGTGCATGGCCATGGCCAGGCGGCGCCTGAGCTCGGTCAGACCGACGAGGACGAGGCACAGGCGCTGCTCTGCATCCATGGCGAAGTTGGTGAGCAGGCGCAGGTCCTCAAGGACGTCGTTGCGCAGATGATGGGCCTCGTCGATGACGAGGACCGGCAGCTGCTTGGCCTCGGTGACGAGGCGGGAGATCTCGTTTCGGATGGCCTGATAGGCCGAGGCGCGGGAGCGCTCGATGGGCAGGCCGATCTCCCACGCGATCGCCTTGTACATGTCGAGCACGTTGCCCGTGGTCAGCGAGACGTAGTGGACCCGGTAGAGGCCTGGATGAAGCTGCGCGGTCAGATGCCGGCACACGGTGGTCTTGCCGGAGCCCACCTCGCCGGTGAGCAGGCCGATGCCGCGCAGGTCGATGAGGTGGCCGAGCCTGGCCTCGGCCTCGCGGCGCGCGTTGGACTCGAACAGCTCGTCGGTCTCTGCCGGGGTCTCGAAGGGCAGGCGGGTGAAGGCGAAGTGGCGCAGGTACATCACTCGTCCTCCTTCTTGTCCTTGAGGTTGCGCATGGCCAGCGGCGAGGGCGGAGGCTCGGGCGCCGGATCTTCGGCCTCGATCTCCCTGGCCGGGTAGGTGCGCCTGACGGCGGTATTGGCGTAGGCGTCGAGAGGGCTGGCCTTGCCGGCCGGCTTGCCGTCATGGACCACGTCGAGAGGGCGCGAGGGCGGCGCGGCCGGGTCGTAGCGCAGGATGACGTTCTGACCCACCAGGAGGGCGTCGACCTCGTAGACGCGGCCGTTCAGACTAACGGTGCGGTCCTTGTAGACACGGCGCCTGGCCTCGAAGAGGAACAGATCGTCGAGGTCCATGGTGGCGTCGGGATAGCGCACGCCGGCCGAGGCCAGCGCCCACTGCTCAAGCGGGGTGCGCCCCTCGTCGAGGCCACGATGCGGGCTGTTGTGATACTCCCCCTCGATCCAGGCCCAGAGGCTGCGGTTGAGCGCCTCCAGGCTGTCGACGTCATCGCCGAGGTGGCGGAGCCAGCCGGCCCGGAGGGTGCGGAAGAAGCGCTCGATCTTACCCTTTCCCGCTGGCTGGAACGCCCTTGCGTGAATCAACGCAACGCCGAGCCTGGCGCAGACCAGGGAGAGATGACGGGAGCGGTAGGCGCTTCCGTTGTCGACGTACAAGCGGGCCGGGAGGCCGCGCCGGATCAGCGCGTCCTTGAACACCGGCAGGAACGCCGCAGTGTTCTCCGCCATGGCGAAGGCGGCGAACGGGATGACGCGGGTGGCGTCGTCGATGAAGGCGATCAGGTAGGTCTTGCGCCGGGTTCGGCCGTGCCGGACCTTGGGTCCGTGCATGACGTCGCTCATCCACATCTCGCCGGCATGCCGGAAGGCGAAGCGGCGGCGATCCGCCCCGTCGGGCGGCTTCTTGTCGAACAGGCCCTCGCGGCTGAAGAGGCGGTGCACGGTGGACGAGGCGAGCGGGTGGTCGATACCCTCCTCCTTGACCTTCTGGATGATGGCGCGAACCGACAATGCGTCGTTCTCGGTCTTCAGCGCGATGAGGCGCTCGGCGACCTCGGGCGGCAGCCGCCGGGGCTTCCCCCGGTCGGTGCGGGGCTTGGGGTAGAGCGCGTCGAAGCCGCCGTAGCGGTAGTCCTTGATCCAGCGCCGCATGGTCTCGGCGGCGACCCGGGTCCTGGTGGTTCCGGGGATCGTGTAGGTCTTCTCGGCTTTGGCGCGCATCATCGCGCCGGCACCCGGTGCACCCACGGGCAGATGCACCAGATCGGCGATGACGTCGTATCGGAAGAGCGCGATCTGTTGGCGAAGGTCGTCGTCTGAGCTGTTCATGGTGCGATCCTCGTTCAGGGACTCCCTGGCCCCGGGATCGTCACGCTACGAACTCTCCGGCGGCGGGTCCGGCCCCGCCCGTTGTTGGAACTGCGGTTTGCGATTCCCCACGTCGATGCCGTGGGGTTGGAAGCCCAGAGGCGCGGGTAGCGTCCGGAGCTGCCCGGCGACCAGGCCGCGCAGTTCCATCAACGCGCTGTCGCTCTTCAGACGCTCGCGCACCGCGCTCATGGTGGGCGCGCAGCCCGCGAGCAGGTCGGGGATCAGGCCGATGACGCGCACAAGCGCGTCGTGCACAAGCTTCAGCCTGCGGCGGATCCAACGCACGGCGCCGGGAAGCTCGATGGCGTCCTCGTCCTCGGGGCAGCGCACCTCGTCCGCTGCCTCCTCCAGGCTGCCGGCCTCCTCCGCCACGACAACAACCGCTTCCAGCGCATCGAGCGTGCCCGGCAGCCGCGCCGCCAGACAGTCGGCCAGCAGGCCGATGGTCGTATGGCTCTCACGGCAATACCAGCGAGGAACCCTTGCGCCGGGCGGGGTCTTCCGCTCGTAGGTGCCGTGGCTTGCCACAGAACATCCGCCGTGCGGGTGATTCGGGCAGCGCTCAAGCCTTGCGTCGCGCCACGCCTCGGTCTTAACGTATTCCTCGCTGGTGAGCCCCGTTTCGTAGCGAAGCTGCACCGGCCCTGGCCCGGCGGGAGTTCCGTCCCCCGGGCCTCTCTTTGTCGTTCAGTGAGAGGCCAAGATTACGGACGCTCCCCGCCGCCGCCAAGCTGTGGAGCCGTGGACGCGTCCTGCGGACCGATCGGCGTCCTGCGGACCGTGTGGACAGCCCGTGGACAAGCTGGCGCTTGCCCACCGCCTGACCACACTCGCCGATCTCGCGCCCACCGCTCCACAGCTTCAACAGCAATGAGGATTCTGCTGAGGATCAAAAAAATGCCGCAGGCAGCGTCCTTCCCGCACTCGGCCACCATCCCGGGAAATCCACCAACCAATCAAAGTGAGAAAAAAACCCGTGCTTCTATCCGGCTAGACCGGAAAACAACACCTGTCGCGCGTCCGTGCATGTCGGACGCGCTCCCGCCACACGATGTCAGCGTTCCTTCGGGGTGATGCAGGGCCACCCTCGGGCGGGGCGGCGCCCGGTGGTACGCTCCGCCCATGCCCCCTCGCCCGCTCCTGCTTGCCCGCCTGGTCCCCATCGCGGCGTGCCTGCTCGTTCCGCTCGGGGCCTCGGCGGAACCGGATACGTCGACGCCGGCCGCCGCGCCGGACGTCGAACAGAGCGCAGCCATGACCCACCGGCTCACGGCATCGCCCGATGCGGGCGTGGAGGGCCACTTGGTTCTGCTCAACATGGCGGTTCAGGGTCATGCGGCCTCCCAGTACCTGCTGGCGCTTGCGCACCTCGACGAGGACGGGCCAACTCACGACCGGGCCGAAGCGTTCATGTGGCTGGAGCGCGCCGCGGCCCAGCGGCACGAAGGCGCGCGTGCCCACCTCGCCGACATGGCCGCGCGAGGCGATGCGGCGGCTCATCTCGCCCTCGGTCTGATCGCGCGGGACGTCGCCGGCAACGACATGGCGGCGCTGCGGCATCTGCGCGCCGCGGCTGCGGCGGGCGATCCGCAAGGGTTGCTCGCACTCGGCAAACTTCACGACGCCGGAGGCGGTACGATCCGCGACGAGCCGTACGCCGCCGTTCTGTTCCGCTCCGCTGCGGCGGCCGCCATGAAGGCCGTTCTCGACGCGCGGCACGATGCTGCCACCGGCATCCTCGGCCCCGGCTCCGACCAATGGTTGGAAATCGCCGCTGCTGGCACGCGCGCCGCACACCGCTCCCCACCGGCCGGCGACGCCCAGGGCGACGAGCTATTCGCGCGGTACTGGGTGGGTCTGACCCTGCTCGCGGGCGCCGGTACGGCAGCGGATACCCCGCGCGGCCTCGCCCACCACCGCGCCGCTGCCGAACGCGGCTTTGCGCTCGCCGAATTCAACTTGGGCTTGATCCACGAACGCGGCCATGGCGTGCCCCGCGATCTCGAACGCGCCCGCCACTGGTTCGCGCTCGCGGCCGAGCACGGACATCCGCTCGCAGCTGAACGCGCCTCGGCTGATGGGTCAAAGTAATGCCCGGCAAACGGGCCGAATCGGCGATCAACCGTCGCGGTGGGTGCGCTCGTGGCGCTCGTGGCGCTCCTGGGCCTCGACGCTGAGGGTCGCGATCGGGCGGGCTTCGAGGCGGCGGATGCTGATCGGCTCGGCGGTCTCCTCGCAATAGCCGTAGGAGCCGTCCTCGATCCGCTGCAATGCCGCCTCGATCTTCGAGATGAGCTTGCGGGCACGGTCTCGCGTGCGAAGCTGGACCGACCGCTCGGACTCGACGGCGGCGCGATCCGCCAAGTCTGCCTCGTGCCCGGTATCGAGCCTGAGCTTCTCCAGCGTCGCGTCCGTCTCGTCCAGGATGTCCTGCCGCCACACTTCCAGCTTGCGCCGGAAGTACTCCCGCATCTGCGGCGACATGAACTCTTCCTTGCTCGTTGGCCTGTACCTGGCCGGGAGCTCCACTCTCTTCTCCGTCACTGCCGTACCGGATCCCACCTCGAAATGGGCGCGGAGTATAGGAACGAGCCGACGCCTCGGCAAGCCATTCCAACGCATCGGCCGGTCGGCTGTATAGATGTCCGCGTCGCGACAAAAATGTCTTTATTTCAGTCGTGTAGAACGCCTTTCGGGGAGGGAGCCGCATGCCGGCGCAGTCTGAAATGGCCGACGAAGCGCCGCCCGGCTATCATGCCGGAGCTGCGGGCAGGACGACGCGGCGGCAGACAGGGGAGGGGAAGGCGGTGGTCGACGGCCTTGCGCCGGGTGATTGGGTCAGAAACCCGCTGGCGCCGGAATGGGGCCTGGGTCAGGTGCAGTCCGTCATCGGCGACCGCGTGACGGCCAATTTCGAGAATGCAGGCAAACGCCTGATCAACGCGGCCGTGGTCAGCCTGACCCGTGTCGAATCGCCTGTCCCCCGGTCGGAGTCCTGGGCCGACTGATTTCCCGCCTCCTTGATGCGCTGACGGCCGCGACCAGGATTCAAACTAGGTCTCGACCGTCGACCGGCTAGGTGCTAGGCATCGGGGCCAATTCGCCGCAGCGCGCGCCGAGTTGGGCGGAACAGCATCGTCGGAGACGCAGGTGGCTCTTTCGGGCGAACGTCAGGCTCCCAGGCACCCCGGCAGCGGGCGGCGCAGGGCGCGCTACACCGAAAAGGGCCGTCAAGTCGATCCGGCTGCGCAGGAAGAGATTCGGGCCCTGCTGGGCGACGAGCCCAGGCGCCCCGACCTGCTGATCGAGCATCTGCACAGGATCCAGGACCACTATGGCTGCCTCGCGGCCCGTCATCTGGCAGCGCTCGCGGCCGAGATGCGCCTCGCCATGGCCGAGGTGTACGAGGTCGCCACGTTCTACGCTCACTTCGACGTGGTGATGGAAGGGGAGAGCGCGCCACCGCCGCTGACGGTGCGGGTCTGCGACAGCCTGACGTGCGAGTGTTTCGGCGCTCAGGACCTGTTGGAAGCGTTGCCTGGGGCCGTGGGCGACGACGTGCGCGTGGTGCGGGCACCCTGCATGGGCCGCTGCGAGGAGGCGCCGGTGGCCGAGGTCGGCCATCGCCACGTGACGAGAGCGACCGTGGAACGGCTCCTCGCCTGCGTCGAAGGACCGGACCATTCGCCCGTGAATCCGGCTTACGTCGATTTCGACGCTTATGTCGAGGGCGGGGGCTACAGGGTTCTCAGGGAGTGCCTGTCGGGTGCGCGGCGCGTCGACGACGTGATCGGCGCGCTGGAAGACAGCGGCCTCAAGGGAAAGGGCGGCGCGGGCTTCCCCACCGGGCGCAAGTGGCGCTTCGTCCGGGCCGAGACCGGGCCCCGGCTGATGGCCGTCAACGCCGACGAAGGCGAGCCCGGCACGATCAAGGACCGGGTCTACATGGAGCAGGACCCGCATCGCTTCCTCGAAGGCACGCTGATCGCCGGCTGGGCCGTCGAGGCCGCCGAGTGCTACATCTACCTCCGCGACGAATATCCGGGCATCCGCGAGGTGCTGCTGGAAGAGATCGCGAAGCTCGACGCGGCGGGCCTCACGGCTCAGACCAGGCTGATCCTCCGCCGGGGCGCGGGCGCCTACATCTGCGGCGAAGAGTCGGCGATGCTGGAGAGCATCGAGGGCAAGCGGGGCGAGCCCAGGCACAAGCCCCCCTTCCCCTCCCAGGTCGGCCTCTGGGGCCGCCCCACGCTCATCAACAACGTCGAGACGCTGCACTGGGTGCGCGACATACTGGAGCGAGGCCCCGCCTGGTTCTCCGGTGAGGGCCGCAACGGGCGCTCTGGCTTCCACAGCTTCTCGGTGTCGGGCCGGGTGAAGGAGCCGGGCGTCAAGCTCGCGCCGGCCGGCATCACCATGAACGAGCTGCTGCAGGAGTACTGCGGCGGCATGGCAGACGGACACAGCTTCCGCGCCTATCTGCCGGGCGGCGCCTCCGGCGGCATCCTTCCCGCCTCCATGGCCGACCTGCCGCTCGATTTCGGCACTCTGGAGGCGCACGGCTGCTTCATCGGCTCCGCCGCGGTCGTGGTCCTCTCCGACAAGGACGATCTCAAGGGCGCCGCGCTCAACCTGATGCGATTCTTCGAGGACGAAAGCTGTGGACAATGCACGCCCTGCCGCGTCGGCTGCGAGAAGGCGGCCGTCATGATGAGCGACGGCCGCTGGGACCCGCCGCTCCTGCGGGAGCTGAGCGCCGCCATGGCCGACGCCTCGATCTGCGGTCTGGGGCAGGCGGCGCCGAACCCCCTGCTCTCGATCCTGCGCTATTTCCCGGAGGAGCTCGCATGAGCGATGTGATCCGCTTCACCCTCGACGGCCGCGCCGTCACCGCGGAGCCGGACGAGACCATCTGGCAGGTCGCCAAGCGGAACGGGATCGACATTCCCCACCTCTGCTACACGCCCGAGCCCGGCTACCGGGCCGACGGCAACTGCCGGGCCTGCATGGTGGAGATCGAGGGCGAGCGGGTGCTCGCGGCCTCCTGCATCCGCAAGCCGAGCGAGGGGATGGAGGTGCGGGCTTCCGTCGAGCGCGCGGTGCGGGCCCGCGACATGGTGATGGAGCTGCTGATCGCGGATCAGCCTGTGCAGGAATCCAGCCACGATCCGTCATGCGAACTCTGGGACTGGGCGGAGAGCATGGGGCGCACCGCGAGCCGCTTCCCCGCGCGCCAGTCTCCGGCTGCCGACCTCAGCCACACGGCGATGGCGGTCAACCTCGATGCCTGCATCCATTGCACCCGCTGCGTGCGTGCCTGCCGGGAGGTTCAGGTCAACGACGTCATCGGCATGGCCGGCCGCGGCGCGCGCAACAAGATCGTCTTCGACTTCGACGATCCCATGGGCGAGAGCACCTGTGTTGCCTGCGGCGAATGCGTGCAGGCCTGCCCGACCGGCGCCCTCATGCCGGCCAGGGAGGTCGGCAAGGAGACGCCGGCCGAGCAGGTCGAGAGCGTCTGCCCCTACTGCGGCGTCGGCTGCCAGCTCACCTTCAACGTGAAGGACAACAAGATCCTCTGGGTCGACGGCAAGGACGGCCCCGCCAACCACGGCAGGCTCTGCGTCAAGGGCCGCTTCGGCTTCGACTACGTGAGTCATCCCCACCGGCTGACGACGCCGCTGATCCGCAGGGAGGACGCGCCGAAGTCCGCCGAAATCGACATCGACCCGGCGAATCCGCTGACCCACTTCAGGGAAGCGAGCTGGGAGGAAGCGCTCGACCGGGCGGCTCAGGGCCTGCGGCAGATCCGGGACCGGCATGGCGCGGGCGCGCTCGCCGGCTTCGGCTCGGCCAAGGGATCGAACGAAGAAGCGTACCTCTTTCAGAAGCTCGTGCGCGCCGGCTTCGGCACCAACAACGTCGATCACTGCACGCGGCTCTGCCACGCCTCGTCGGTGGCGGCGTTGCTCGAATGCATCGGCTCCGGCGCCGTCACCGCAAGCTTCAACCAGGTCGAGCATTCGGACGTCATCATCGTCATCGGCGCGCAGCCGACCGCGAACCATCCCGTGGCCGCGACCTTCTTCAAGAACGCCGCAAAGCGCGGCGCGAACCTGATCGTGATCGACCCGCGCGGCTCGGCGCTCGCGCGGCACGCGAGCCACTTCCTGCAGTTCAAGTCCGGCACCGACGTGGCGCTCCTCAACGCGCTCATGCACGTCATCGTCGAGGAGGAGCTCTACGACCGGCAATACGTCTCGGCCCACACGGAGGGGTTCGAGCAGCTCAAGGCCCATCTGGCGGGATACGCGCCGGAGGAGATGGGGCCTGTCTGCGGCATCGAGCCCGACGTCCTGCGCAAAGTCGCGCGACTGTACGGGCGCGCAGAAGCCGCGATCATCTTCTGGGGCATGGGCATCTCCCAGCACATCCACGGCACCGACAATGCGCGCTGCCTCATCTCGCTGGCGCTCATCGCGGGCCAGGTGGGCCGCCCCGGCACCGGCCTGCATCCGCTGCGCGGCCAGAACAACGTGCAGGGCGCCTCGGACGCCGGCCTCATCCCCATGATGTATCCCGACTACCAGAAGGTGACCGACCCCGACCGGCGCGAGAAGTTCTCGGAATTCTGGGGAGCCGAGCTCGATCCCAACGCCGGCCTCACCGTGGTCGAGGTCATGAACGCCGCCCACGAGGGCGACATCAAGGGCATGTACATCATGGGCGAGAACCCGGCGATGTCGGACCCGAACCTGCGGCACGTGCGCGAAGCCCTCGCCTCGCTCGACCATCTCGTGGTGCAGGAGCTCTTCCTCACCGAGACCGCCAGCTACGCCGACGTGGTGCTGCCGGCCTCCGCCTGGCCCGAGAAGGACGGCACCGTCACCAACACCAACCGCCAGGTGCAGATGGGCCGCACGGCGCTTGCGATGCCCGACGGCGCCAGGCAGGACTGGTGGATCATCCAGGAGATCGCACGCCGCATCGGCCTCGACTGGACCTACGACGGCCCGGCCGATGTCTTCGCCGAGATGGCGGGCTGCATGCCCTCGCTCGACAACATCAGCTGGGACAGGCTCCGTCACGAGAGCGCCGTCACCTACCCCTGCAGCGGCGAGGACGAGCCCGGCCACGACGTCATCTTCGAGGACGGCTATCCGACGCCGAGCAAGCGGGGCAAGCTGGTGCCCGCCGGCATCGTGCCGCCGGACGAAACGCCTGACGACGAGTTCCCACTGGTGCTGACGACGGGCCGGATGCTCGAGCACTGGCACACCGGCGCGATGACCCGCCGCGCATCCGTGCTCGACCATCTCGAACCGGAAGCCGTCGCCCATCTTGCTCCGGCGGAGCTGGAGCGCATGCACATCGAGCCGGGCACGCCGATCACGGTCGAGACCCGGCGGGGCGCCATCGCGCTGCGGGCTCGCGCCGATGCCGGCGTTCCTGCCGGCGTTGTCTTCGTCCCGTTCTGCTTCGCCGAGGCCGCCGGCAACATGCTGACCAATCCGGCCCTCGACCCGTTCGGCAAGATTCCGGAGTTCAAGTACTGCGCTGCCCGCGTCACCCGGACGGACGCCCCCGCCGAAGCGGCTGAATAGTGCAGGCTGAGGCGGGGCGTACCCGCCGGTGGAGTCGGGCTAGGAAGCACCCCCACGGCCGGAGAGCGGGACGACCGTCGTCGAATCCCCATCGGAGGCTTCTCCCTCCTCAGGCTCTTCGGTCGCGTCCGCCGCGTCTCCGGCCTCGTCAAGGGGTAACTGAATCGAGACTTCGCCCGGCCCTTCGGTCGGCTGGTCCGAGTCGTCCAGCAGCCCCACGGCCTCCAGCTCGTCGACTCCGGGCAGGTCGTCGAGACTCTCCAGGCCGAAGTGCTCCATGAACGCCGTCGTGGTGACCCAGGTGACAGGGCGGCCCGGCGTGCGCCGGCGTCCCTTCGGCGCGATCCAGCCCGCCTCCAGCAGCAGGTCGAGCGTGCCCCGCCCGACGTGGACGCCGCGAATCTCCTCCACCTCCGCCCGCGTCACCGGCTGGTGATAGGCGATGATCGCGAGCGTCTCCAGCGCAGCCCGCGAGAGCCGTCGGCGGACGACACGGTGAACCGTGAGATGCTCGGCCAGGTCGGGAGCGGTGCGAAAGGTCCAGCCGCCGGCCACCTTCACGAGATGGATGCCGCGGTGCCGGTAATGCGCGGCGAGCCTGGCGAGCCCCGCCTCGACATCGGAGCCGTCCGGCAGCTGCGCCGCCAGCGTCTCGGCAGCGACGGGCCGGTCCGAGGCGAAGATCACGGCCTCCATGATGCGGGCCGCACGGGCCGCGCGCTCGTCCTCCTCGGTCGGCTCCAGGGAGGGCGAAGGGTCGAGCGGTTCGATGGTCATGGCTCCTCCTGTCTCCGGCGGAGGTAGATGGGGCCGAAGGGCTCCATCTGGCGCATCTGCAGGCGGCCCTCGCGCGCGAGCTCCAGCGATGCAGCCAGCGTGCTCGCAAGGCCGGAGCGGGCGGCTGCCTCGCTCTCTGTCCCGGCGCCGCGGGGCAGGAAGCCCTCAAGGGTCTCCCATTCCGGCGTACTGCCCAGCATCTGCGAGAGGCGCCGGTAGGCGTCGTCCATGGAGTGGTAGGCGCTAAGCTCGATCAAGAGGTTGCGGGGTTTGCGCCGGATCCGGTGCGCGGCATAGGCGCGCAGCAGCTCGTGGAGCGTGGCCTCGTGGAGCGCCTCCTCGTGGACCGGCAGACCCTCGGCCGTGCCGCCGGCGAAGACGTCGCGGCCGAGCTGCGGGCGGTCCATCAGAACCGCAGCGGCATCGCGCATCGCGGCCAGGCGCCGCAGCCTGCGCGCGAGCGCCGCCGCCATCTCGGGGCCGCTCGGCTCTTCGGCGTCCGCTTCGTCGTCGGGCAGGAGCAGACGCGATTTCAGGTAGGCCAGCCAGGCCGCCATGACCAGATAGCCGGCCGCGAGTTCGATGCGGAGCCGCCGCGCCTGGGCGACGTAGTCCAGATACTGCTCGGCCAGCGCCAGAATGGAGATGCGCGCGAGGTCGACCTTCTGGGTGCGGGCCAGCGTCAGCAGCAGGTCGAGCGGGCCCTCGAAGCCGTCGAGATTGACGATCAGCCGGGCCTCGTCGCTCGCACCGGCGGGGTCGGGGGCTGCGGTGGCCCGCGCGCCCGCGTCATCCTCGAAAGGTGTCAGATTCGCCATGACACCAGCGCCTCCACGCCGAACACGTCGACGATCAGCTCGAAGCCCGCCGCCATCGGCGGCAACACGACCTCGGCCAACGGGTTGAACGCGCTGCCGAACTCCGCCGCGATCAGCGGCACGATAAAGAATCCGACCAGCACGGCGATGATACCAAAGCGTTCGAGTCGCGCGAAACGTTCGGCGGAGCGCGGCGGCAGCAACCCGTGCACCACGCGTCCGCCGTCCAGCGGCGGCACCGGCAGCATGTTGAAGATCGCCAGCACCAGATTGATGGCGATGCCGAGGGTGAAGGTCGCCCGCCACCACTCCGCGAACACCGGCGGAAAGGCCAGCGCAGCGTGCAGCAGCAGCGCCGAGAGGCAGGCCAGGAGGATGTTCATCCCCGGCCCCGCGAGCGCCACCAGGACCATGCCGCCGCGCGGGTTGCGAAGCCGCGCCGGATTGACCGGCACCGGCTTGGCAAAGCCGAAGACGAACGGCGCGCCGAGCGCGATGAGGGCCCCCGGCAACAGGATCGTGCCCACGGGGTGCACGTGCTTGATGGGATTGAGGGTGAGGCGGCCGAGACGGGCCGCCGTGTCGTCGCCGAGCTTGAGCGCAGCCCAGCCGTGCGCAACCTCGTGCAGGGTAATGGCGAACAGCACCGGAATCACCCAGACCGATGCGGCGAGCAGCCAGGCTTCGATCACTGCGGCATCACCCTGGCGAGCAAGGCATCCAGCTCGCGAAGGCCCTCGGCATCGTCGAACGCTTGCGGCTGCCGTCGCGCCGCCAGCATGCGCTCGAATCGCTCCAGCGCCCGGCCGGCGAGCGGCGGCACCGCCGCGGCGACGTCCTCCATTTCCTCCCGCTTGCCGTTGCAATGCAGGGCCAGGTCGCAGCCGGCGGCGAGCGCGGCGGCCGCGCGGGCGCCAACCGAGCCGGTCAACGCCCCCATGGACAGATCGTCGGTCACCAGCAGGCCGTCGAAGCCGATATCGCCCCGCACCGCCCTTGCGATGACCTCTGGCGAGAGGGTGCCCGGCCGCTCGGGATCGAGCGCGGCGTAACAGACGTGCGCCGTGAGGCCCACGGGCACGTCGCGGAGCGTGCGAAACGGCACGAAGTCGCGGGCGCGCAACGCATCGAGCGGCGCGTCCACGTGCGGCAGCACCGCGTGGCTGTCGGCCTCCGCCCGGCCATGACCGGGCAGGTGCTTGACGGCCGGCACGATGCCGCCGGCGAGCATGCCGTCCGCGATCGCGCGGCCGAGCCTCGCCACCGGGCGGGGGTCGGCACCGAGCGAACGGTCGCCCACGACCCTGCTCGCGCCGGCGTAGCGGAGGTCCAGCACCGGCACGCAGTTGATGCTGAAGCCGAGCGCGTGCAGATCCGCCGCCACCAGCCGCGCGTTCAACCATGCCGCGCGCACGCCGGCGGTCTCATCGATCGCGGCCAAGGCGCCGAGCGTGGCCGGCGCCGGCGGCTCGCGCCAGTGGGGAGAGCCGAGCCGCACTACGCGCCCGCCCTCCTGATCGACGAGCACCGGCGCGTCGGGCCGGCCCACGGCCTCCCGGAGCGATTCGATCAGCGCCCGCGTCTGCGCCGGGCTCTCGCAGTTGCGCTTGAACAGGATGAAGCCTGCCGGATCGGCATCGGCCATGAGGCGGCGCTCGCCGTCGTCGAGCGCAACGCCCGCGCAGCCCAGGACCATCGCCCGCGGCGCGGCACGCACTGTCACACCCGCCTCAATCCCGAGGGACGAAGCACGCGAGCCCGCGCTCCTTGAGCTGCGCGCAGACCCGTTGCGCCGCGCCCGCGTCGCTGAGCGGGCCGGCGCGCAGTCGGTACGTGATGCCGCTGTCGCCGCTGTCGACCGGCATGATCAGCGGGCTCAAGCCGACGAGCACGTCGCCGTGACGTTGGCGCAGCATCTCCCAATGACCTTCCAGCGGGCCTCTGGCGTTGGCCGCGCCGAGCTGAACGTAGCGCCAGGTGCGGGAGCCGGATTGCACCGGATCCAGCGTCGTTTCCGGCTCGGACCTGACCGTTTCTTCAAACGAAGGCTCGGCTGGCGCGGCTCGCGCAACGCGGGCCGGCTTGGAGACGGGCAACGGCACGCCATCGACGTACTCCTGCCTTGCCGGGCCGGCGGGCTCCCCGGAGTCGCGCTCCAGCAGCTCCTCCAGCAGAGCCACCGTCTCGGGCTCCAGCTCCGGTAACTCTTCGGCCGTGGCGGGCCTGTCGGACTCGGACAATCGCCCTGCACCAGCCTGCAATGCCGCCAACGATCCGGGCTTGGGCGGATGCGGTCTTACGATCGAGTCAGGCCAGGAGGCATCGTCTTCCGGCGAGAGGGCCGCCTCGACCATGTCCGGCTCCGCCGCCGTCTCGACCTCCATCGGGGATGCGTCTTCGCCCCCGTCAGGCTCCGGCGCCTCGGGCTCTGGCGGCGCCGCATCCTCGACCGGAGCAGTGCCAGTGTCCGGTTGCGGCGCTCCGTCGTCCCTCGCCACACCGGATGCCGCGACGGCCAGCTCTTCGGCGCGGTCGGTCTCCGGTTTCGGCGGGCTCAGCGGCTCTTCCGGTGGCGGCAGGATGCGCTCCGGCGCTTCCTCGGGATCGGCCGTGGTCAACGTCTCGTAGATCAGCGTGCCCTGATTGGGGATCTCCATCCCGCCTGGATCGGCGGGCCGAACCTTCCAGGGCTCGGTCGACGCGGTGATGAGCGGCACCGAGGCGTCGTCGGCAGGCGGGCCACCGCCCCCCACATTGTCCATGACCGCCCAGGCACCGCCCGAGAGCGCGGCGGCACCAAGGAGAATCCACACGGGAAGCAGCCGGGGGCGCCCGCTCTCCACCGCCTCACCGGCGGCAGGCTCGGCCCCTTCCGCGACGGCAGGCTCCGCCGGTTCCTGCGGCGTTTCCGGCCTCGGCGGCTCCGGCCTCGGCGGCTCCGGCGCCGATGGAGTCTCGGGGCCGTCTTCGCCGGCGCTCATCGCATCTCCTGCACCGGATCGACTCCGAACAGTGCCAGCCCCTCCGCAATAACGATCTTGACGGCGGTTATCAATGCGAGCCGGGCGCGTGTCTCCGCCGGGCGTTCGCCATCGACGATGCGAAGCCGCGGGTCATCCTTCCCCCTGGTCCAGAAGAGGTGGAAGGCGGCGGCGAGCTCCTGCAGATGAAAGGCGATTCGATGCGGCTCATGGGCGAGCGCGGCGCCCGCCAGCACCCGCGGCCACTGGCACAGCCGCCGGATCAGGTCGAGCTCGGCCGCATGGTCCAGGCACGAGAGGTCGGCGCCGGCGAGAGCGGCGGACGCGAGGTCCGAGTCCGGCACGATTTCCGAGCCGCGGCGGAGCGCCGAGCAGGCCCGCGCATGGGCATACTGGACGTAGAAGACCGGGTTGTCCCGCGACTGTTCCGTGACCCGGCGCAGGTCGAATTCGAGCGGCGCGTCGTTGCGCCGGGTCAGCATGATGAAGCGAACGACATCGCGCCCGACCTCGTCGACCACGTCGCGCAGGGTCACGAAGCGCCCGGCCCGCTTCGACATCGCCACCGGCTCGCCGCTGTCGAGCAGCTTCACCATCTGGCATATCTTCACGTCGAGACTCGCCGAATCGCCGGAAAGCGCTGATACGGCAGCCTTCATCCGCTTGACGTAGCCGCCGTGATCGGCCCCCCAGACGTCGATCAGGTCGGTGAATCCACGCTCGATCTTGTCGCGGTGATAGGCGATGTCCGTGGCGAAGTAGGTCCAGGTTCCGTCCGACTTCCTGAGCGGCCGGTCGGTGTCGTCGCCGAAGGACGTGGCACGGAAGAGGCTCTGCTCGCGGGGCTCCCAGTCCTCGTCGCGCTTGCCCTTGGGCGGCTCAAGCACGCCGCTATAGATCAGATCGGCGGCCTCCAGCGCGGCGTAGGCATCGTCGACGCGGCCTTCGCCCACCAGCTCGCGCTCGGATCGGAACAGATCGTGGCGCACGCCCAACGCATCGAGATCGGCGCGCACGAGATCCATCATTGCCTCGGTGGCGAAGCGGCGAACCTCCGGCAGCCAGGCCGATTCAGGCTCTTCCAGCCAGCGCCGGCCGTCGCGGGCCGCCAGCGCCGCGCCGACGGGGACGAGATAGTCGCCCGGATAGAGCCCCTCCGGAATGGCGCCGACGGTCTCTCCGCATGCCTCCCGGTAGCGCGCGTGGACCGAGCGGGCCAGGGTATCGACCTGGGCGCCGGCGTCGTTCACGTAGTATTCGCGCGTCACGGCGAAGCCCATGTGCGCGAGCAGGTTGGCGAGGGCGTCCCCCACCACCGCCCCCCTGGCGTGCCCGACATGGAGCGGGCCGGTCGGGTTGGCCGAGACGTACTCGACGTTGACCGGCTGGCCGCCGCCGAGATCCGTGGCGCCGTAGCCCGCGCCGGTATCCAGCAGCTCGGCCAGCCGCGCCCACCAGAATTCGTCCGTGAGCCTGAGGTTGAGAAAGCCGGGGCCGGCCACCTCGGCGGCGCGGATTTCCGGGCGCGCTTCCATCCTCTCCGCCAGGCGTTCGGCGATGTCGCGTGGCTTGCGCTGCGCCTGCCTGGCGAGAACCAGCGCCGCGTTGCACGCCGCATCGCCGTGCTCCGCCTCGCGCGGCGGCTCGACCGAGACGGACGAGAGATCGAGGCCGGCGGGCAGCGCGCCGGCCTGGCACAGCGCCTCAAGCTCTGCCCGAATACTGTCCGACAAGTAACTGAAAACGTTCATCTCCACAGCACCGTTTCGAAGAGGTTGCGATGTTCCTGTATGGCGAAGCGATCCGTCATTCCGGCAACGTAGTCGGCGACGACGCGGGCCGTCGTCATCGTCCGGGGCCCGTCGCATCGCTCCCGCCATTCCTCGGGCAGGCACTGCGGCTCGTCGATGAAAAGCTCGAAGAGCTCGCGCACGGTCCGGCGTGCCTTGCTCGCCATCCGATTGACCTTGTGATGGCGATACATGCGCGCGTGCAGAAAGGCCCTCAGCGCATCGCCATGGGTCTGCATCGTCGCCGAGAAGGCGATCAGCGGGGCCCCGTGCCGGCGCACGGCGTCGACGTCCTCGGGACCGGCCTCTTCCAGGCGCCGCCGGCTGGTATCGATCACGTCCTCGACCATGGTGCCGATCATGCGGCGGACGGTCTCGTGAATGAGGCGGCCCTCGTCGCCGCCCGGATTGTCCGCGCTCGCATCGTCGAGGACCGCGTCCACGAACGGGACATCCCGCAGGTCGTCCACGCCGAAGAGGCCCGCCCGCAACCCGTCATCGACGTCGTGGTTGTTGTAGGCGATGTCGTCCGCCAGTGCGGCGACCTGCGCCTCCAGGCCGGCATGGGTGTGGAGCTCGAGGTCGTGCCGGGTGGAATAGGCCTCGATGTCGCCCGGCACGGCATCCGCCGGGCGCGGGCCATTGTGCTTCGCCACCCCTTCCAGGGTCTCCCAGGTGAGGTTCAGGCCGTCGAAGCCGTTATAGCGGTGCTCCAGGGCGGTCAGAATGCGCACGGTCTGCGCGTTGTGATCGAAGCCGCCGTAGGCCCCCATCGCCTGATCGAGCGCGGCCTCCCCGGCATGGCCGAACGGCGGGTGCCCGAGATCGTGGGCCAGCGCGAGCGCCTCGGCGAGGTCCTCGTCCACACCGAGCACGCGGCTGATCGAGCGCGCAATCTGCGCCACTTCCAGGCTGTGCGTCAGCCGGGTGCGGTAGTGATCCCCCTCGTGGTGGACGAAGACCTGCGTCTTGTGCTGCAGGCGCCGAAACGCCGCACAGTGGATGATCCGGTCGCGATCGCGCTGGAAGGGCGTGCGGGTGCGGCTTTCCGGCTCGGAGTAGAGCCGGCCGCGGCTCCGCTCCGGGCGCGAGGCATAGGGCGCAGCCGCGCGGCGGGCGGCCGACGCCGCCGGGACCGCCTCCGTGGAGCACGTGCTTCTCACCGCTACATCTCGCCCGCTGGCCCGCGGATGGCGTGCAGCCGCTTCGTCGGCAGCAGGATCGGCGGCGGCACCGCGTAGAACGTGTGCACCTCGGGGTCCGCCTCCTCCGCTTCGCTGTTATCGCCGCCCGTCTCGTTCGAGCGGATCTCCACGTCGTGGCCCGAGCGCCGGGTCTCGCGCATGACCGACTGAAGCCGCTGGGCGACCGCCTGGTCCCACGGCAGCGCGTAGAAGCGCGGCGTTCCCTCGATGGAAAGCCAGAGGTAAATGGCTTCGTCCTCGCGCAGTGCGGCAGAGAGCACCCGCGCGCCCGTCACGCCGTCCATGTCGGGAGACAGCGCCTTCGGCCGCGAGAGCAGCATGGAATAGCTGAAATAGCCGATGACGACGAGCGCCGCGAGCAGCCCCACGGCCGCAGCCTTCCAGATCGCCCGCCGCCGGGACCAGACCGCAATGCTGGCCAGGGCCGCGCCGACCAGCGCGAGCGCGATGTAGAGATAGGCGAAACTATCCACCCGGCTGCACCTCGCGGGAGCGGAGCTGGCTCTGGGCGTACTCCCGTATCAGCGAGAGCCTCACGTCGTTGACGCTGCCGTGCACCAGCGCGCCCTTGCCGGTGAGCGCGAAGCGGAACACGGTCGTCTCGTGGCGCGGATAGCGCAGCTCGACCTCCTTCTCCAGGATCGGCGTCGGCCTGTCCTCGCCCTCGCGCTTGACGCTGACGACCACCTGGACCTGCACCGGAACCGGCTGAATCGGATCCTCCAGGCGGTAGGCCTGGACGTTGACGATCCACTCGCCGGGGACGATGCCGCGGCTGTAGACAATCTCGTAATTGATGTCGGTAAGGTCTTGAAACAAGCCGAGATCGTCGCGCAGCAGGTTGACCACCTCGTTGCCCTTGTTGGGGAAGCCGACCGGCAGCCTGGCGGGCGCCTTGACCCAGAGGTCGATGTCGGCGTCGCGATCGGCCGCCCACAGCAGCTCGATGATCACGTTGCCGGGGTCGGCCATCCCCTCGGCCTCGATCTCGGCTTCCGCGCTCGGATTGAGGAACGGCAGGAGCATGAGCACCATCGCGACGAAGGCCGCGAGTGCCAGCAGAATGACATCGCGAAAGATCGTGCCGCTGTCGTCGTCAAACTCGTCCATCGGCCGCGAGGAGCTCGCTGTAGAGCGTGGCGGTGCCGGTCGCCAGCATACGGTAGTTGACGGTGAGCCAGAGGCCCAGGATGGCGCCCTCCAGGGTCGTGTAGAGGGCGACCGACATGCCGCTGATGAGGGTGGAGATCATCGGCTGCACGGCGGCGAGCGTGCCGGCATCCTCCGCCGAGACCCCGGAAAGCGCGATGATGAAGCCGGCCACGGTGCCGATCAGCCCCAGCACGACGAGCGCGGCCGCGATCTGACGCACCACGGCGATGCGGCTGAAGAGCCGCGCCTTCAGCGCCTCGGCCCTGAATTCCGGGCGGACGGGCGTACTCCGGGTCCAGGCGGATGGGAGGTCCGCCGCCCCGCCCTCCTCCAGCCTGTTGAGGGCCGCGCTCGTCTTGAACAGGCGGTAGCCGCAGAGCGCGAGGCCCACCGCGAAGACACCGAAGATGACGAAGACGAGGCCCGTGGGGTCTGCCTCGGCGATGCGCGCGATCCACCCCTGCGCGCCGGCGAGCCCGAGAAGGGCCGCGCCCACGATGTTGACGATCAGGAAGCGGTAGAGGAGCAGGTAGCGGCGCAACCGATCGACTCCTGCGTCGTGGCGGCGGCCGGCGTTCGCGGGCACACCCCGCCCGGAGCCTGCGTCGGACCGTCTATCGAAGCCGGGCCCCTGTCAATGGCGGCTTCCCCGTCGAACGAGCCACGGAGCGAAGCGGAGAAGCGGACCTCAGGCCGCGACAAAGCGCTCGACCGAGATCTGACCCGCGCGGTCGCGCGCCTGCCAAAGATCGTAGGCCATCTGCATGCCGAGCCAGGATTCCGGCGTCGAGCCGAACGCTTTCGAGAGCCGTATCGCCATGTCGACCGAGACCCCGGTCCGTTCGTTCACAAGCTCGGACAGCGCCTGACGCGTGACCCCCAGGCCCTGCGCGGCGCGCGTCACGGTGAGGCCCAGCGGTTCCAGGCATTGCCGTTTCACGATCCCTCCCGGATGTGGAGGATTGTGCATCGCCATGACCGGCCTCCTCAGTGATAGTCGACGTAATCGACATCGACCGCCGATTCGTCCTCGAAGCGAAAGGTCACACGCCAGTTTCGCGACACCGAGACCGCGTAGTGGCCCTTCAATCGCCCCGTCAGCTCATGCAGTCGAAATCCCGGCAGGTCCATGCCCTCCGGCTCTCGGCTGCTGTCGAGAGCCGCCAGAATGTCCCTTAGCCGCTGAACGTGCTCTGGAGCCACCCACCGGGCCGTCCTGCCGTGATACAGCGCCTTCAAGCCCCGATGCCTGAACGACTCTATCATTGAGGGACTCTAATGTGTCGCCTGTCAAACGACAACTGACGACAGGCCGGGCACGATGCTCTCGTTACCAGCCTGTGCCTCCAGGCAGCGTGCGGGTCTATCATGCCCGCGATCTCCCACCACCGGAGACATGCGAATGATCGCGGCCGACGCCTTCCTGGAGCCGGCGCTGGAACGGGGCTTCTCGTTCTACGCCGGCGTCCCCTGCTCCTTCCTCACGCCGCTGATCAACCGGGTGATCTCCAGCCCCGCGCTCGACTACGTGGGCGCGGCGAGCGAGGGCGAAGCCGTGGCGATCGCGGCGGGCGCCTGGCTCGCGGGGCGGCGCACGGTCGTGATGTGCCAGAACTCCGGCCTCGGCAACACCGTCAACCCGCTGACCTCCCTCAACCACCCCTTCCGCATCCCGACGCTCCTGATCGTCACCTGGCGGGGCCAGCCGGGACTCGGGGACGAGCCCCAACACGAGCTGATGGGCCAGGTGACGGCAGCGCTTCTCGACACCATCGCCATCGGCCACGCGGGCTTTCCCGGCCAAGCCGACGCCGTGGCGGCGACGCTCGACTGCGCCGAGCGGGCCATGGCGGCCGACGACCTGCCCTTCGCGCTCATCATGGAGAAGGGCAGCGTGCGCGACGACGGCCTCGATCAGCCCGACCGGCCGATCCGCCCGCGCGGCAGGATCGAAGACCTGCGCCAGGGCGGCGAACGGCCCGCGCGGATCGACCTGCTGCGCGTAGGCCAGGCGCTCGCGCCGGGCGAGGCCGCGGTGGTGGCGACCACCGGCAAGACCGGCCGCGAGCTTTTCACCTGCGAGGACCGCCCCCAGCAGCTCTATCAGGTGGGCTCCATGGGCTGCGCCTCCGCCATGGGCCTCGGCATCGCGCTCAACACGCGGCGCCCGGTTCTGGTGCTGGACGGCGACGGCGCGGCATTGATGAAGCTCGGCACCGTGGCGACGGTCGGCGCGCACGCGCCCGGCAACCTGATCCACGTCGTGCTCGATAACGGCATGCACGATTCGACCGGCGGCCAGGCGACCGTCTCCCCCAACGTGGATTTTGCCGCCGTCGCCCAGGCCTGCGGCTACCCGTGCGCCTTCCGTTGCGACAGCGAGGCCGGCTTCGCCCGCGCGCTGGAAGCCGCCTTCGCCGAGAGCCCGAAGCCGGTGCTGATCCACGCGCTGATCGCGCCCGGCTCCCGCGCAGGCCTGGGGCGGCCCACCATCACCCCCCGCGACGTTGCGCGGCGCTTTCGCTCCTTCCTCACGGAGTGAGCCGAGCGCGACAGGCGGCGCTTCGTCACGCCGACAACCGTCACGCCGACAACCGTTGGGATGTTTCCGGCCCGCGTGTATTGTTGGCAGATCGCAATACGAGGAGGCGAGGTCATGAAAACACTCAAACTCGCAACGTGCGCGCTGGCCGCGGCGGCCCTGATGGGCCTGACCCTCGGAACAGCGGGCGACGCGAGCGCGCAGGACAAGAGGTTTATCTCCATCGGCACCGGCGGGCCGACCGGCGTCTACTTCGTGGTCGGCAACTCGGTCTGCCGCATGGTCCACAAGGAGGCCGCCGAGGGCCGCAAGTCGGGCCGCAAGCACGGCATCCGCTGCGCTGCGCCGTCCACCGGCGGCTCGACCTACAACATCGGCCAGATCTGCCAGGGCGAGCTGGACTTCGGCGTCGCCCAGTCCGACTGGCAGTTCCATGCGGTCAACGGCAGCTCCGACAAGGTCACGAACTGCCCCGGCCTGCGCGCGGTCTTCTCCGTGCACGGCGAGCCCTTCCACCTGATCGCCGGCGCGGGCACGGAGATCGGCTCCTTCACCGAGACCAAGGGCATGCGCATGAACATCGGCAACCCCGGCTCGGGCCAGCGCGGCACGACCGAGGTGCTGATGGAAGGCTACGGCATGTCCACCGACGACTTCTCGGCGGCGACGGAGCTGACGTCCACCGAGCAGTCGCAGGCGCTCTGCGACGGCAAGATCGACGCCTACGGCTACACGGTCGGCGTGCCCAACGCCGGCGTCTCGGTGGCGACCGACGGCTGCGGCGCCTACATCGTCAACCTCAACGGCGAGGTCGAGCAGAAACTGGTGGCGGAGAATCCCTACTACGCCTTCACCACCATCCCGGCCGGCACCTACAAGACCACGGCCAGCGACGTGACGACGTTCGGCGTGATGGCGACCTTCGTCAGCCACGAGAGCGTGCCCGAGGACGTGGTCTACGAGGTCACGCGTGCGGTGATGGAGAACCTGGACGACTTCAGGTCCCTGCATCCCGCCTTCGCCAACCTTGATCCCGCGAACATGATCAAGAACGGTCTGAGCGCGCCGCTCCATCCGGGTGCCGCGAAGTACTATTCGGAACAGGGCTGGATGTAGCCCTGCACCATGGCGGCCGGCACCTCAAACCGGGTGCCGGCCGCTAGTTTTCGCACTGCCCCGGCGGTACGAGGGGACACACGCGCCGGACAGGGGCGCTCGTGACGGATAGCCAGCCGAATACGGCCGCGGCCCAGGCCGAGGCCGAGAAAACCCTGGAGAAGGTCGAGTACCAGGGTCGCCGGCAGGGTCCGCGCCTGGCCCTGCTCATCAGCCTGCTCTGCTTCCTGTGGTCGGTCTACCAGCTCTGGATCGCCTCTCCCCTCCCCTTCATGTTCGACTTCGCCATCATCGGCGACGTGCCCGCGCGCGGCATCCATCTCTCGTTCGCGCTGCTGCTCTGCTACCTGATCTATCCGGTCTCGCGTCGGCTCGGCGAGCGCGGCCTGCCGCCCTGGGACGTCGCCTGCGCGCTCGCCGGCTGCGTCGCCGCCCTCTACCTGTTCTTCGGCTGGGACGGGCTGGTCTCCCGCCACGGGTTGCTCTACGTCTGGAACGGCGTTCCGGTCGAAGCCATCCTCGGCGGCGTCGGCATCCTGCTGCTGCTCGACGCGACGCGACGCGCGATCGGCATCCCGCTGGTGATCGTCTGCGGGGTCTTCCTGGTCTACTCGATCTTCGGCCAGTCGATGCCGGACATCGTCTCGCACAAGGGGCTCAGCCTGAACCGCCTGATCGGCTACCAGTGGCTGACGGGCGAGGCCGTCTTCGGCATCCCCCTCAGCGTCTCGGTCGGCTTCGTCTTCCTGTTCGTGCTGTTCGGCGCGCTGCTCGACAAGGCGGGCGCGGGCCAGTACTTCCTCGCGCTCTCCTTCGCCATGGTGGGCCGCTTCAGCGGAGGCCCGGCCAAGGCGGCGATCCTGGCATCGGGCATGACGGGCATGATCTCCGGCTCGTCGATCGCCAACGTCGTCACCACCGGCACCTTCACCATCCCCGTGATGCGGCGCATCGGCATGCCCGCGGTGAAGGCCGGCGCCATCGAGGTCGCGGCGTCGACCAACGGCCAGCTCATGCCGCCGATCATGGGAGCCGCCGCCTTCATCATCGCCGAGTTCATCGGCATCTCGTATTTCGAGGTGGTCGCGGCGGCGGCGATCCCCGCCGTGCTCAGCTATCTCGCGCTGCTCTACATCTCCCACCTGGAAGCGAAGAAGCTCGGCCTCAAGGGCCTGCCGCGCGTCGAGATCCCGCCGCTGCGCAAGACCTTCCTCAGCGGCGCGCACCACCTGATTCCCATCGTCGTGCTGGTCTACCTGCTGATGGTCGAGCGCTGGAGCGCGCACAGTGCGGTCTTCTACTCGATCGTCTCGGTGATGGTCATCATCGTCGCGCGGCGCGTCATCGCCTCCGCCCGGGGCGGGGAGCAGCCGATGCGCGAAGCGGTGAGCGACGGCTTCACCGAGATCTACGTCGGCATGGTGGCGGGCGCGCGCAACATGGTGGGCATCGCGGTCGCCGTCGCCGCCGCCGGCATCATCGTCGGCGCCGTCTCGTCCACCGGCCTCAACAACGCCATGGTGGGCGTGGTCGAGGCGATCGCCGGCGGCAACGTCTACATCCTGCTGGGGCTCACCGCGATCCTCTGCATCATCCTCGGCATGGGCCTGCCGACGACCGCGAACTACCTCGTGGTCGCCTCGCTGCTGGCCGGCGTGCTGGTGGAGCTCGGCAACGCGGCCGGCCTCGTCCTGCCGCTGATCGCGGTCCACCTCTACGTCTTCTATTACGGCCTGCTGGCGGATTCGACGCCACCCGTCTGCCTTGCCGCCTTCGCGGCCTCGGCCATATCGCGGGCGGACCCGCTGAGGACCGGCGTGCAGTCCTTCATGTACGACATCCGCACCGCCATCCTGCCGTTGGTCTTCCTGTTCAACACCGAGCTGCTGCTCATCGGCGTGGAAAGCATCTGGCACGGCGCCCTCGTCGCGATCATGTCGCTGCTCGCGATCCTCGCCTTCAGCTCGCTCACGCAGGGCTGGATGTTCGTCAAGGTGCGCTGGTACGAGGCGATTCTGCTCGCCGCGGCCTGCTTCATGCTGTTCCGCCCCGGCTTCTTCATGGACGAGATCGCGCCGCCCTTCCAGCCGGTCGCCTTCCAGTCCTTCGCCTCCGGCACGTTCACACCCGAGCCCGGCCGCAAGGTCCGCCTGCACGTGACGCGGGAGACCGACTACGGCGAGCGCTACAAGCTGTTCGTGCTGGAGACCCCGGACGAGCTGGCGGCGACCCCGGCGGAGACTTTTGGCGTCGGGCTGGAGCGGGAGGAAGACGGCCGCTACGCCGTGGTCGACCTCGCCTGGAACGGTCTGGGCGAGCAGGCCGGCATCGACTGGGGCGACTACGTCACGGACGTCGACGTGGAGCAGACCGACCTGCCGCCCAAGGAGCTGATCTATCCCGCCGGCCTCGCGCTGCTCGGTCTGGTCTTTCTCTCGCAACTCGTGCGCGGCCGCCGCGCTGCCCGCGCGGAAACGTAGAGCGTCCGTCAAAGACGGACGCGCACGGCGCGGCAGCCACTCTCGCCCACAGTAGTCCGGAGCGCGTCCGACTTTGACGGACGCGCGACAGGCCGCGACAGCGGCCCGCCGCGAATGCGGCGCCCTCGCGGAGGCGCCGGCTGAAAGCCGGCTGCCGTGAGCGAAAAGTGCTTTGAGCGTTTCCGCGCAAAGCGGAAACGCTCAAATCGTGCGGCACAGGCGGAAGGCGTCGAGCACGGCGGCGTAGATGTTGCGGCTGGAGACCGCGTCGCCGATGCGGAAGAGCTGGAAACCTTCGCCCTCCGGCTGCGGCTCCCCCGCGAGCAGAGCCTTCTGATCGAGGGCGCCCCGGTTGGACGACCGGCCCGCGAGGCCCCGAAAAAGCGCGTCGGCCGGGCGCGTCCCGTGCTCGACCACGATGCGGCCGGTCTCATGCTCTTCCGCCTCGTCCGTGAGTTCGTTGCGGAAGGTCACGCGCAGCCGGTTGCCCTCGCGCGCGACACGTTCCAGGCGCCGGTCGAGCCGGGGCTCGATGCCGATCTCGTAGGTGCGCCGCCGCCAGACCACCTGCTCGGCGTAGGACATCTCCATCGCGAGGTGGCCGTCGAGGCCGAAGAACGCGACCTCCCCGCCCGCCTGCCTGATCGCCTCCGCCGCCGTGAGCGCGGCGTGGCGGCCGGTCCCGTCGTAGACGATCGAATCCTCGCCCGCGCCCGCCGCGCCGGTGAGCACGTCCCGGACGCTGGTGCAGTGCTCGGCGCCGTCGATCCAGTCGAGATCGGGCACGCCCCCGGTCGCGACGATGACGACATCGGCCTCCGGCGCGCCGTCGCCCTCCGCCTCGACGGGCGCGTCGAGCCGGACCTCGACGCCGAGCCGCTCCAGCTCGCGGGCACGCCACTCGACGATCCCGGCAAGCTCGCGCCGCCAGCTTGCCCGTGCGGCCAGCAGCACCTGCCCGCCGAGCCTCGCGGATGCCTCGCAAAGCCGCACCGCATGGCCGCGCTCGGCAGAGACCCGCGCGGCCTCGAGCCCGGCCGGCCCGCCGCCGGCTACCAGCACCCGGCGCCTCGTCCCGGCCCGCTCGATGGCGTGCGGCAACGCAGCCTCGTGGCCGGTCGACGGGTTGTGAATGCAGGTCGGGCGTAGCGGGCTCATGCAGTGGGTGGCGCCGACGCAGGGCCGCACCCGTTCCGCCTCGCCCCGCGCGAGCTTCGCCACCAGGTCGGGGTCCGCGATGTGTGCGCGGGTCATCGCCACCATGTCGAGCAGGCCCTCGCGGATCGCGTGCCGCGCCGTCTCAAGCGAGGTGATGCGCGTCGCGTGGAAGACCGGGAGCCCCACCGCCTGCTTGAAGGCACCGGCGCGGGCCAGGAACGGCGCTTCGGCCGAGGCCATGCCCGGCATGCAGTCCACGGCGAGCTTCAGCTCCGTGTCGATGCGGCCGTAGATCGCGTTGAAGAAGTCGATGGTGCCCGATGCCTCGAAGATGGCGGCCATCTTCAGGCCGTCCTCGAAGGTGATGCGGTCAGGCGCGGCCTCGTCGATGACGAAGCGCATGCCGACGACGAAATCATCGCCGACTCGCTTGCGGATCGCCTCGTGCACCATCAGCCCGAAGCGGCAGCGGTTCTCCACCGAGCCGCCGAACCTGTCGCTGCGGCGATTGGTCGCGGGCGAGAGGAACTGGCCGATGAGGTGCGCGCCGGCGAAGGTCTCGATGCCGTCGATCCCGCCGTCCCTGCAGCGCGCCGCCGCCTCGGCGAAGTCGGCCACGACCCGCGCGATGTCGCTCTCGTCCATCTCCCGGGCGAAGGCCCGGTGCAGGGTCTCGCGCACCGGCGATGGGCCGATGGGGGCGAGCGCCGCGCCCGCGTAGGCCTCGGCCCGCCCGCCGACATGGCTCACCTGGCACATGAGCGCGGCGCCGTGGGCATGGATGCGGCGCGCGAACCGCCGAAAATGCTCGACGACCCGCTCGTCGTAGAGGTTGATCTGCGGCAGCTGCCACGCGGACTCGGGCGAGACGTTGGACGAGCCGCCGAACATGGTGAGCGCGAGCCCGCCCTTCGCCTTCGCCTCGTGATAGCGCTGGTAGCGCTCGCTCGGCATGCCGCCGTCGGCGAGCCCGCACGCGTGGCTCGTGCTCATGATGCGGTTCCTGAGCACGAGGTGCTTCAGCCGGAAGGGCTGGAGCAGCGGATCGTTCTCGGCTGGGCGGGATGGCGCTTCGCTTCGG
Organism: Alphaproteobacteria bacterium; assembly: GCA_965221125.1. Taxonomy (GTDB): domain Bacteria; phylum Pseudomonadota; class Alphaproteobacteria; order UBA828; family UBA828; genus WTGU01. The sequence goes on along the minus strand of CBDCRW010000007.1, from coordinate 565,039 downwards.
GGCACGCGTCTGGCCTCCGGCTGTGGGGTTGTGCGGCGCGGGCGGAACCGTTCCGGCGGGCGTTCAGGATAGTCGGGCGGCGGGCGAAACGCAGCCGGCGCATCCGCGATGTGAGCATCCGCGATGCCGCCTTAGACGACCATATCCGCGACCTCCCCGCATGGAACACACAGAGAACATGCGGCGCTCCCATGCGGCGTATCTCGGTTTGGCAGGACATTTTTTTGGGATTTATATACCTGACTTGACACGTGGAATCAATCACTTAGCGCGAAGCAGAGCGATCTGCGAATTACATTGTGGGTTCCCGGAGATGGCGGCGCGCCATCTCCGGCGGTCCGGAGGCCGGATTGACAATCCGAGCGAACGTCCCCCAGGGCGTTTTAGGTTCAACTCCTAGACGCGCCGCCATCAACACTGGCGCGCATCAGGTCGAGCCGAGAGACTCGACTCACCGCTCAACGCACACGAAGGTGTGGATGTGGTAGCAATGAGGATCGCGCTCGGCGGCGGCCGCACCCATTTCGTCACAACGTTGATCATTGGTTTGTATTCCGACATAAGCAAGACGATCCCGACCATAGAGTTGACACCCCCAGCGAGCGAATTGAACCAGCCGTTGCCGCTCACCTTCGTACATCGAACCATAATTGTACGGCGACCCCACTTGCACCCTATGGGGAGATAGCGTCTCCGCCACAAAGAACAAGCGCGTATCCAAGTCTGTTGGCACAGTGATGACGAATTCGTTGCCAGAATCCTGCGCCCAGGTCGGCGCAGCCGAACTCAAGGCCAGAACTAGACTGAGAGTAATGGCTTTCCACATGTCGCCCTCCGCTGCCCGCTGGAACCGACCGATATAGGGCGGCTCGCGGCCCGGCGGGTGCCGGGCCGTGTCAACGACACACGGATAGCGTGAAGTCCCGCCTATTCGCCAAGCGCGGGGAGCTACCCCGTGCCGGGTCGTGCGGCTGTTGTATTCGGCGGGCGACCCGACGTGCGGGCTCCGCGTGTCATTGACGAGGGAGAGCGTAACGGAGGCACAATGCGGGCGCAATCGCTAGATGCTGGAACTGATGCGCCTCACGAGGCAGGCGGGATGTAGCAAGCCGGCGCCGGCTTGCTACATCTGGCGTATCCGGCGACCTGTTGCGTTGACGACCGCCACGCGATCAAGTTATGGTGTCTAAGGTCGCGGAGGAGTGGCTGAGCGGTCGAAGGCGCCGGTCTAGGCAACCGGTGTACGGCTGTGCCGTACCGTGGGTTCGAATCCCACCTCCTCCGCCAAACACCGGACGAGCCTCGCGGCCCCACCGACACCTTCGACCAAACTCGAGTCTAACAAACCGTTAAAAACCCAACGATAGTCGATTCAAGTTATCCACACAATACAAGTTTTCCACAAGGAATAATCTTCGCATAAAGTCAGTTCTTCCCGATCAGTTCTTTGTAGGTGAGGCGCTTGCCGATCATCTGCGCCACCGCCTCGGCCATCATAGCCTCGGTATCTTGGGTGCGGAGGTTGTGGCGGGCGGCGAACTCGCCGACGTAGCGGTGGAGGTGCTCGGGGGAGATGTGGTGGTAGGTGCCGGCGTAGGCGCGCTTCAAGGTCGCCCAGAAGGACTCGATGCCGTTGGTGTGCGCTTGGTCGCGGACGTACTCGCCGACCGAGTGGTTCACAGCGTCGTGCGGGAACGGCATGCGCTGATAGGCGCTGGCCTCGTCGGTATACACTTGGGCACCCGGTTGCACGTGCTGCTCGATAAAGCCGTGCAGGGTGGGACGGTCGGTCGAGGGCAGCACGGCGAGAGCGATCTGGTTGGCGGTGCGATCGAGCGCACCAACAACGGGGGTCTTGCCGACGGCACCCCGCCCGGCGCGCAACTTCTTCTTGGCGTGTTTGTTCCGCTCTTTGCCGCCGAGGTAGGTCTCGTCAACCTCCACGGGACCGGCGAACAAGGGCGGCGGGGGCGGCGCGTCGGCAGGGGCGGACCAAGCGGCACGCAGCCGCTGGGCGAGGAACCACGCGGACTTCTGCGTAATGCCGAGGTCGCGGTGGAGCTTCATCGAGGACACGCCCTTGAGCGAGGTGGCCCAGAGGTAGATGGCGATGACCCATTTCTGGAGCGGGAGCTTGGAACGGTGCATGACGGTGTTGGTGCGGACGGAGAAGTACGACCGACAAGCGCCACACCAGTAGGGGAGCGGGCGGCGGTTGGGGGTGGGGCGGAGGCGCTCCGTGTCACCACAAAGCGGGCAGTAGGACGGCTGACCAGGAGTACCCCAACGTTGCTCCTCGAACCACGCCTCGGCGGCCGCGTCGTCGGGGAAGCGGGCGAACAGTTCGGGCCAGGAGATGCCCTGACGATAGAACTTGCCGGGTGCAGCTTGGGGCATGCCCCGGATTCGCTGCCACCGCTGAGAAGTTTGGCGGTAATCGCGCGGGGAGAGCGGAGGGGCGAGCGCAGGGAGAGCCGACTGCACCCAGGCATATAATGATCAGGACGGGGAAAGTTGCAGATGGTCCGCAAAGAAATTTGCGGACCGTCAGGGGGACGGCAGAATGGGGACGCGGGGCCTAGTCGCGGACGCGGACGCGACGAAAACCGGGTGGAGAGGCGCGCTCGACGGCTGAAGGGCGAGGGGTGGGAGAATCGGCAGCGGCGCTGACGGGGCGCTCAGCGGCCTCTGCGGAGATTTCGGGAACCGTGGGCAGCGCGGGCACGTCCGGCACGGCGGGGATGGATGGAGTCGAGGGCACCGCGAGGCGGAGGCGCGTCAAAGTCATATACGCGAGAGCGATAAGGTCAGCGGCAGAAGGAACCCAAAACTACGAAAATAACGTAAAAGCAAAGGGTTAAGAACGGGCGGGGATGCCGGTTGACGGGAGCGAGAATCCCTCTATACAAAGGAGTTGCGCCGCCCTCTGTGGCAGGGCGGCGCGGGATGGAAACGGGCGGTCGGGTCCAACCGACTTAGCCCAGACCGGCGGGTTGATGCGGTGAACGCCCCTCCAAAAGGGCAGGAGCGACGACCGCGCCGATCACCATTCTGAATCGAGCTCGAATGACTCTCCCTGAAATCGGATCCGAAACACTGACGGACCAGAGCGGCCCGCCGGGCCGTTTATACGGTGACAGGAATTTCGGGTCAAGACCGCAAATGCGGATTACGGCCCACAGGGTGGGGATTAGAGCGAGCGCACCCTAGGCTGATAGGGCGGTGTGGACGGGAGAGGTCAGCGTCAAGGCATGGTGTGGCATGACGTGACGAGCTGTGGTGAGGTAACCCCCACTCCCGCCCAGCGCATATAGGTCGGTTTGGGCGGGAGAGGTCAGCGCGGGGCTGTCAAGTCAGGTATGTAATTCCCATTTTTTTGGCCAAAATTCCGAGATAAGCCGAGACAAGCCGAGACAAGGTGAGATAGGGCAGAACGGCTGACGAGGTTCCGAAAAGCCCCGCAACAGTCGCGCCGGCAGGCGCGCGGAATCGGTCGCGCCGCCAGGCGCGCGGAATTCGGTCGCGCCGAAGGCGCGCGGCATCGAAAGGCCGCCGAAGGCGCGCGGCATCGAAAGGCCGCCGAAGGCGCGCATAATCAAAGGACCGCCGAAGGCGCGTTGAAGATGTGGTCGCGTGGGACTTTGCTCGGCTCATGGCGCGATGCTGACCCACGCGGCGGGCGCCGCCCACCGCACCATGGTCCGGGGCGTGAGCGATCGACGCACGGAGCGTTTCCGTGCGAAGCGGATACGCTCTATGCTGTGCTGAGCGACCGAGGTGCATCCGGCGTTGATCGGTGCAATCGGCCGGCAGGCGTGGCTTCCCATGCCCGCACCCCATGGCGGTACGGGCGAGACGGGCGCCGGCAAGAACAAGAACACGCGTTCGCCACGTACCGCCGGACGAGCGGGCGAGAGGGGGCGAGAATGACGCAGACGCTGTTCACCAACATCTCGATATTCGACGGCTCCGGCAAGAAATCCTATCGGGGCGAGGTCCTGGTCCAGGGCAACCGCATCAAGAAGGTGGCCAAGGGCAAGAAGCGGATCGAACGGAACGGCGCGGAGGTGGTGGACGGCGGCGGGGCCACGCTCATGCCGGGCCTCGTCAATGGCCACTCCCACATCGGCTACTCCGAGGAAGGGACGAGCCTCTACTCGCTCGGCGACACGCCGCCCGAGGAGAACACGCTCATCACCATGCGCCACGCGCAGATCCTCTACGACCACGGCTTCACCGCCCTGGTCTGCGCCGCTACGGGCAAGACCCGCATGGACATCGTGATCCGCAACGAGATCGACGCGGGCAGGATGGCGGGGCCGCGCGTCATCGCCGCCTCGCCCGAGCTTACCGTCACCGGCGGCCTCGGCGACGCGCGCCAGCTCCACATGTATCACGGGGCGTTCTCGATCATCTGCGACGGCGCGGAGCAGTTCCGCCAGACCGCGCGGATGCTGTGCCGGGAGGGCGTCGAGGTCCTCAAGATCATGCCGTCGGGCGACGAGTTCGTCTATCCCTACGGCCGGGGCGACACCACTGTCATGACGGAGGACGAGATCGCGGCGGTCTGCGAGGTGGCGAAGCAGCGCAACCGCCGCGTCGGCGCCCACGCCCGCTCGTCGGCGGCGGTGCAGCTTTGCCTGAAACACGGCGTCAACATCATCCACCACGCGACCTACGCCGACGACGAGACCATCGACATGCTGGCGGCCGCCAGGGACGAGGTCTTCGTCATCCCGGCCATCGGCATCACCCACAACACGGCCTACGAGTCGGCGGAGTTCGGCATGCCGCCGGAGAGCGAGATCGCGCTCAGGCACCACCACGAGCTGGCCATCGTCAGCGAGACCATCAAGAAGATCCGCGCGCGCGGCGTGCGCGTCCTGCCCTTCGGCGACTACGCCTTCGCCTGGGTGCCGCACGGCACGGACGCGCGGGACTTCGAGCATTTCGTGAACTACTTCGACTTCACCCCGGCGGAGGTGCTGCACGCCGCCACGAAGCTCGGCGGCGAGCTCTACGCCTACGCCAACGCGCAGGGCAGCGGCATTGCCGAGATGGGCGAGGTCAGGGAAGGCTATCTCGCCGACCTCATCATGATCGACGGCGATCCGCTGGCGGACCTCACGTTGTTCCAGGACAAGAACAACATTCTGATGATCATGAAGGACGGCGCGTACCACAAGCCGCCGCAGCCGCGCCGCCGGGTGGCTGCCGCCGCGGAATAGACCGCGCGCGGCCCTTTCTCTCCCACCCGCCGAGAGGCGGGGTATAGGATGTCCGCGTCATGCAGGACGCGACGCGCACGGACGGATTTCTTCGGAGCCTCGGCGCGCACGCCTTTCGGGACGTACCCTCGTTCGGCCACTACGACGTGGTCGTGGTCGGCGGCGGCCCGGCCGGCATCGCGGCATCCACCACCGCCGCCGAGCTGGGGCACAGGACCCTTCTGATCGAGCGGCTCGGCTATTGCGGCGGCGCTGCGGTCTCCGGCATGTCCGGCACGATCTGCGGCCTCTACATGACGGTCGACGAGCCGCGCCGGACCCAGCCCCGGCAGGTCATCTTCGGCTTTGCCGAGCGCTTCCGGGCCGCGCTGGAAGCGGTTGGCGGCGTCACCCGGCCCCAGATCTACGGCAAGACCTGGGTGGTGACGCATGACTGCGCCTCCTACAAGCGGGTCGCGACCGACCTGATCCGCGCCGCCGGCGTCGCTGCCCTCTACCACACGCAGGTGATCGACGTGGTGGCCGACGACGGCGCACCCGAGGGCGGCACGCCCGATACCCTCGTGCTCCACACCAAGTCGGGCTTCGCCAAGGTGAGCGCCGCGCGGATCGTCGACGCCAGCGGCGACGCGGACGTGGTCTTCAGGTCCGGCCTGCGCACGACCAAGGGGAATAACGGCGTCATTCAGAACCCGACCATGATGTTCAAGGTCGGCAACGTCGACGTGCCCCGCTATCTCGACTACTGGGGCGAGGACACGATCTCCCCGCCCAAGGTCATCTCGATGCTTGAGGCGCGGGACGAGCTTGTCCGCAAGAAGGTCTGGCTGTTTCCCACGGTCAATCCGCGCGAAATCCTGGTGAACGCGACCAAGATAACCGGCTTCGACGGGCGCGCTCTCGACGTGACCGATCCCGTCGATCACACCGAAGCGGAGCAGTTCTCGATCTACCAGGCCCGCGCTTTCTTCGCGTTCATGAAGGAGAACATTCCCGGCTGCGAGAACGCCTATTTCATCGACTACGGCGCCGAGGTCGGCGTGCGCCAGACACGCTCGATCGACGGTATCGAGCGCCTCATGAACGACGACGTGGTCGGCAAGCGCAAGCGCCCCGACTGCATCGCCCGCTCGAGCTGGCCCATCGAGCTGCACTACGGCGCCAAGCCCAGGACGGAGTGGCTGATCGACGACCACTACGAAGTGCCGTTCGGCACCCTCGTGCCCAGGGAAGGGCGCAACATCATCGTCGCGGGCCGCTGCCTCAGCGCCGAGCACGAGGCGCTGGCGAGCTGCCGTGTGACCGCCCAGTGCTTCGAGTACGGCCGCGCGGCCGCGCTCGCCACCGACATGTCCATCAAGGAGGACGTGCCCTATCGGGAGATCGACGGCGTCGCCGTCGCCGAGCGGATGAGAGCGCACGACCCTGGAGGTTGAAGCCTATGTGGCCGTCTCCCTTGCCTCTCACAGATCGATGTATTCATACATAATAGCAGAGTGTTCTGTGTATTTCATAACCTGAAACGATAGCTATGCGCGCCGCCACCGTCGATCGGATCGAGCTTCTGGCAATCGGGCCCGAGGGCGAGCGGGTCACCTGGTCCGCCCGTCTCGGCCCCATGTACGAGGCGATGATCGTGGCGCGGCTCTCCCTCTCCAACGGCGTGGAGGCCCTGGCCGGCGCCACCACCTATACCGAGCACGAGTTCGACAGGTCGCTGTTTCACGCGGCCGCCCTCATGGCGCCCTTCGTGCTGGGACGCGACGCGTTCGACATCCCGGAAGTCTACCGCGACATGCGCCGCCGCCATGTCCCGCTCGGCCACCTGGCGACATCGCTCTTCGACATCGCGCTGCACGACGGCAAGGCGAAGTCGTCGAACCAGCCGATCTACGAGATGCTCGGCGCAGCCCGGCATGAAATCCGCGCCTACGCATCCAGCCCGCTGTTGGCGTCGGACCAAGCCTACATCGACTACTGCCGAACGATGCTGGATCACGGCTATCGCGCGATCAAGATTCATCCCTATTGCATGGCCGACGACGACGAGCGCTTGCTTCGCGTTCTGACCGAAGAATTCGGCGAGCATGACATCGGATTGAGCTTCGATGCGGACGGCTCTTATACGCACGCCGAGGCGCTCCGCATCGGCCGAATCCTGGACACGGCCGGCTGGGAATTCTTCGAGGCGCCGCTCCCCGACGCGGACCTGCAGGGCTACCAGGACCTCGCGAAGGCCCTCGACATCGACGTGATCTGCGGCGGAAACACCCTCCCCTGGCCGCAGCTGATCGCGTTCGCGCTGCGGGCGGGCGCGTGGGACCGCAGCCGATTCGACGTGACCGGCATCGGCGGCTTCACCGGCGCCGCCGAGGTCGTGGCGGCCACGCGCGCGTTCGGCAAGACCTGCGAGGTGCAGAGCTGGGGATACACGCTCACGCAGGCGGCCAACCTGCACCACATGCTGAGCCACGCAATCTGCGACCACTTCGAGCAGGCGGCGCCGTTCGAGAAGTACGAGTTCGGGGCAATGCGGGTCATTCGGCCGGACGCCGACGGCGTCGTCCGCCCGAGCGGCCTGCCGGGGCTGGGGGTCGAGATGGACTGGGATCGGATCGAGCCCTGCGTCTACGCGCGGCGGACGTTCCCGGCATGACCGTCAGGATCGAGCGGGTGGAGGTCGTCTGCCTCCAGGACCCGCAGGCCCCCTACTACCGCTTCGAGGGCAGCTATCGGAACGTCGTCGTCCTCGTCCACGGCGACAACGGGCATACCGGCATCGGCGAGAGCGACGCCCCGCCCGAGCTCGTCAAGGCGGCCATCGAGATGGCGCCGTACAACCATCTGGCGGAGGGGCTCGCCGCCATCGTCACCGGGCAGGCGGTGGACGACCCGCGCCGCCTGTGGGACGAGATGTACGCGCGGACGCAGTGGTTCGGCCGGCGCGGCGCCGCCATTCACGCCATCAGCGCGCTCGACATCGCGATCTGGGATCTCTTCGCACGGTCTGCGGGCGTCCCGGTCTGCGCGGCATTGGGCGGCGCACATCACGCGCGCCTCCCCGCCTACGCGACCATCTATCCGCTGGAGGAGACGCCCGCGCGCATCACGGCGCAGGTCACGCCCCTGCTCGACCAGGGCTTTCGCCATCTCAAGGTCTGCGTCGAGCCCTGGTGGGCGGAGCCCGCGCGGGTGCAGCGAAACCTCACCCATCTGCGCAGCCTCGTGGGGCCGGAGCGCGGCCTGATGCTCGATGTCGCGCAGGAGTTCACGCGCCTCGACCAGCTTGCGCCCTTCCTCGACCTGCTGGCCGACCTCGACTTCGCCTGGATCGAGGCGCCCTTCCCGCCGGACGACGTGGCGGAGCACGCGCGTCTGTGCGCCGCGACCCGCATTCCCGTCGGCGTCGGCGACCTGGGCCTCACCACCTGCAGGGAGTTCGCGCCCTTTCTCGCGGCCGACGCCTTCGACATCGCGCAGCCCGACCTCACCGTGTTCGGCGGCTTCACCGAGGCGCTGCGCCTCGCCCGGATGCTGGACGGCACCGGCCGGCGCATCGTCCCCCACGCCTACAACACCGACATCACCATCGCGGCCAATCTCCACTTCCTGGCCACGCGGCAGGAGCCGGGCCTGGTCGAGTACTCGACGAGCCCGTCGCGCCTGCGGCGCGAGCTCGTATACGGCCTCGGGGCGATCGGCAGCGACGGAACGATCGCGGTGCCATCCGGCCCCGGCCTCGGCGTGACGCTGAACGCCGACGCGCTCGCCGCGTTCGCGATCGGTCCCGCCGCCGACACATCCCGTTGATGGCGAGGGCCACCGCCAGGATGGCGCGACGCGTGCAGCGGCAAACATGTCGGATTGACGATATTGCCATCGCGATCACGAAAATGTTACCAGTGGAAAGCTCGGAATTCCTAGCGATTGCAGCGATTAACGCTAATTCGCGCTAACGTGATTTCGCGGCCTGGAGAGGCCCCCGGCTAGTGGGAAACGCAGCCATGACGGACCGCTGGTGGGAGAGCAGCGCAGGCGTGAGCGCCACGCTCGCGAACGTGACGCGCCCGATCGAGGAGTGGGCGAGCGGGCTGCCCAACGAGGCCTACGTCTCGGACGAGTTCGCCGCGTGGGAGCAGGATGTGCTCCTGGCGCGCACCTGGGCGTGCATCGGCACCGGCAGGCGCGTGCCCGAGGTGGGCGACGCGCGGCCCATCGAATTCGCGGGCCTGCCGCTCATCATGCTGCGCGGGAACGACGGCGAGGTGCGCGTCTTCCACAACGTCTGCAGCCACCGCGGCATGGTGCTGATGGAGAAGCCCGCGCGCACGCGCGGCACGATCCGCTGCCCCTACCATTCCTGGACCTACGACCTGGACGGCTCGCTCCGGTCGACGCCGATGATCGGCGGCACCGACAAGAACACCTGCGAAGGCTTCGAGCGCGCGAAGCACGGCCTGAAGCCGGTGCGCTGCGCCACGTGGTTCGACGCCGTGTTCATCAACCTGAGCGGCGACGCGCCGCCCTTCGAGACCTTCATCGCGCCGGTGGCCGGGCGCTGGCAGGATTTCGACGGCGCCGACCTGCACTATGAGGAGAGCGACTCCTCCTTCACCCTGGACGTCGCCTGCAACTGGAAGCTCGCGGTCGAGAACTTTTGCGAGGCCTACCACCTGCCGTGGATCCACCCCAGCCTCAACAGCTACTCCAGGCTCGAGGATCACTACCAGATCGCGGAGGAGGAGGACGGCTACGCCGGCCAGGGCAGCACCGCCTACCGGCCGCAGCTCGTGGAGAACGGCAACGGCTTTCCGCTCATGCCGGGCCTGCCGGAGCGCTGGCACGGCACGGCGGAATACGTGGCGCTGTTCCCGACCGCGGTGCTGGGCGTCCATGCCGATCACTGCTTCGTCGGCACGCTGATGCCAATAGGCACCGGGCGCACATTCGAGCACGTGGACATCTACTACTTCGCCGCAGAAGCCCTCGGCGAGGGCTGCGCCGAGCTCAGGCAGGCCAACACGCGGCAGTGGCGCGGCATCTTCGAGGAGGACCGCTTCGTCGTCGAAGGGATGCAGCGCGGCCGCACCTCGCCCGCCTACAAGGGCGGCGTGCTCTCGCCTGCGCTGGAGCGCACGACCCACTGCTTCTACCGCTGGGTGGCCGGGAAGATGGCAGACGCGGCGGAGACCAACGGCGCCGGCTGAGCGGCACCGTCGCCCCTCAAATCTCGCAGGCGTCGCCGTTGCAGCCCTGCTTGCCGCGGCCGAGCAAGGCGCGGACCGGCGGCAGGTACAGCGCGAGCCCGTAGGGAAACAGCAGGGGCACCTGCAGGCAGACCTTGCGCGTCGCGTAGACGCCGGTGAAGGCGCGGCTGCTTTCCTTCTCCACCACGACGATCTCGCCGACCGGCACTTCGCCCAGCGGCGAATCGTCCGTCCGCAGCTCGACCCGGCCCAGCCAGTCCATCCGCGCCGTGAGCTGCGCCTGGCGCACGCAGTCGGGGCACGTCGCGTTGTAGTAGAGGGAGACGGCCACGGTCGCGCCTATGCCCGCGGTTGCCGGCCGCCCGAGATGGGGCCGGTCCGGCCGTAGAATCCCAGGCGCTCCGCATCGCTGAAGCGCACGTCCGGCGTCTCGTAGTAGGAGAAGACGGCGATGATCCGTGGCCGCCGGCCCTCGACCGGCGTCACCCGGTGCGCCGTGTTCTTGCCCTTGAAGACGTTGAGCGTGCCCGGTGCGAGCGGCAGGGTCTGCACCCGATCGTCGCGGCCGGCCAGGAGCCGGGCGACGCCCTCGTAGTTCGGATCGGTCTCGCTCCTGAGGCCGCTGCGGTACTGGAACGCCCCGCCCGCATCCGGCGCCTGCAGGAGCAGCGTGACCGTGAACTCGGCCCGGTCGAAGTGCCAGTTGAGCCGCTCGCCCGCCCGGTAGGCCATGACGTTGACGCGCCCCAGTGGATCGGCCATCGGGTAGAGCCTGGGCTTCTCCATCGCCGCCGCCAGGAAGTCGATGAGCGGCCGCCACGCGTAGACCCGCGCGATCGTGCTGTCCGGGATCTGGTCGCCGCAGATCGTGTGGTTGACGGTCGTGTGCCGGCCGAGCGCCGGGTGCCCGGCCTCCAAGCCCTCGATGTCGTCGTCGAAGTAGATGTTGTGATCCCTGGCGTGAGTGAAGGACGCGGTGTCGATGAGCGGCTCGACCTCACGGGTGGCGGCCCGCAGCGCCTCGGGCCGGATCAGCCCATCCAGGCTGAACATGCCGGCGTCGCGCAACGCATCCCGGCAGCGTTCGACCAGCGCCCGGCCGCGCTCGCCATCGAGCGCATCCACGGGCCAGCGATCGAGGTCCAGAATCGATCTCACGACTGTACTCCCCGAGGTTCGCCCCCCTCCCCTACAGCCAGTCCTCCTCCAGCGGATACGACGAGAGCTGCTCGTGGCCGTCCGCCGTGATCAGCACCTGCTCCTCCAGCTTGATCGACTCGCGGCCGCCGACGGGCGAGGTGAGCGCCTCCACGCAGAACACCATCCCCTCCTGCAGCACGCCGTCGTCGCCCGGCTCCCAGTCCTCCGGGTAGTGGATCACGGGGTACTCGTCGCAGAGCCCGACCCCGTGCATCGCCGCCACGTAGCGCTGCTCGGCGAACTCGTCGCCGAGGGGGCGCAGCCTCTGCGTCAGCTCGTCGAAGGTCACGCCCGGCTTCAGCAGCGCCTTGTTCTCCTGGATGTGCGCGTAGGCCTCGGCGTAGAGGCGCCGCTGCTCGTCGTTCGGCCGCGCATCGCACACCCACGTGCGCGAGATGTCGCTGCAGTAGCCGTAGGGGCCCACGAGGTCGGTGTCGAAGGCCACGATGTCGCCCCGCTCGATGACCCGCATGGAGCATTCGCGGAACCACGGGTTGGTGCGCGGCCCGGACGCCAGCAGCCGGCACTCGATCCACTCGCCCCCGCCCGCGATGTTGCCGCGGTGAAGCTCCGCCCAGAGCGCGTTCTCGGTGATGCCGGGCTGCAGCGCGTCCCGCATCTGCCCGATGGCCTGCTCGCACACGGCGATGGAGTGGCGCATCAACGCGATCTCCTCCGGCGACTTGATGGCGCGCGCGTTCTCCATCACCTCGAAGCCGTCGACGATCTCGTAGCCCAGCCGCTGCAGCTCGAAGACGCCGAGCGGCATGACGCGATCGAGCGCGACGCGCCGGTTGCCGCCGTTGGTCGCGCGAATGACCGAGTCCATGTCGGCCGCCCATTCCCTCGCCTTGTCCTCGTGCCGCCGGCCGGCGATGAAGTAGAGGAAGGAGATGGTGGGGCGCACCTCGTCGACGGTGGGCAGGCCCGTGGTGAGCAGGTCGCTGCCGCCGCCGAACTCGAAGAGGCTGGTCGGCCCCTCCGTCGGCACGTAGAGGTAGCGGGCCTCGTTGCGCGAGCACCAGATTTCCATGTTCGACGAGTCGACGGCGTAGCGGACGTTCACCGGGTCGTAGAGGATGATGCCGGCGAGATCGCGCGCCGCGAGCGCCTCGCGCACGCGCGCCAGCCGATAGCGCCTCACCGCGTCGAGATCGCACGGCGGGATGGTGTGCTCCATCGCGCCGTGCTGGCGCGCGGTGTTGGTGCGATCTGCGCTACGCCTCATGGTTTGGCTCCTTCCCTCTCATGGAAGCCCTGGGTTGCCAGCCTTCGTGCCCCTGCGGGCGCTCGCGTGTCATTCGCGTCGACCCCCCATGTCTGCCAGCCGCCGTCGGCCGGGCCGCGCCCGCCCTGCTCGCGTGCGAACAGCTCGATCTTCCGCAGACGAGGGAACATCCTCTCGATCCGCAACCGCACCTCGTCGGGTTTCTGCGAGTGCGCCTCGCGCCGGGCGGTGACGAGCTGGCGCACGTTCCGCGCGCCGCGCGGGGACGGGATCTTCCCCCTCTTGAACACGAGGCAGAGCTCGCACTGGCTCATGGTGTAGAAGCCGGGGTTCACCCTCTCCTTGTCCCAGACGAAGGCGACCGTGGCCCAGGCGAAGCCCCAGGCCTTGCCCAGGTCGATCGCCTGATCCAGGTGCGGATTGGTCGCCCACATGAAGAGCAGGCAGTCCTCGGCCGCTATGCTTCGGACACCCAGCGTCTTGAGGTCGTCCAGCGTCACGGTCGGATAGTGCCTGGCCGCGCCGCCGGTATCCCCGCTGCCTTCGCCCGCGTGCTGGAGCTGCCCCTTGTAGTCCCACGGCGGGTCAGCGTAGACGATGTCGAACGGGCCGGGCGGCAGAGGCGGAAACAGCGTCCCCATGTTCAGATCTCGCGGCCGAGCAGCCTTTCGTCGAAGGGGAACGTGCTCATCGGCTCGATCCCGCTCTCCGTGACCAGGACCTGCTCCTCCAGCTTCACGCCCTCGCCGCCGTCCTCGCGACCGATGAAGCTCTCGATGCAGAGCGTCATGTTGGGTTCGACGATGCCGTCGTAGTCCTGCCCGCCGTCGTAGTCGGCTTCGTACACGATGTAGGGATACTCGCCCGCGGCGCCGATGCCGTGAATCATCAGGTAGTACCGTCTCGCGTAATAGGGCTCGGGGATCGTCCAGGCCGCCTCCGTGATCTCGCGGAACGTCCGCCCCGGCGCGATCAGCGCCATGTTGTGCTGGATCTGCTCGTAAGCAAGCCGGTGGAGCGTTCGCTGCTCCGGGGTCGGCCGGCCATCGCCGCAGAGGAAGGTCCGCGAGAAGTCGACGTAATAGCCGTGCGGTCCGATGACGTCGGTATCGTGGGCGATCAGCTCGCCGGCCTGGATCGTGCGCGTGCCGGTCTCCTGAAACCAGGGGTTGGTTCTCGCGCCCGAGCTGAGCAGCCGGGTCTCCACGTAGTCCCCGTCGTTGGCGATGACGTGGCGATGGAATTCCGCCCAGAGCGCGTTCTCCGTGATCCCCGGCCGCGCCGCATCCTGCAGCGCCCGTTCCGCCGCCATGACGGACGCCATCGAGCGCCGCGAGCAGGCGATTTCCTCCGGCGTCTTGACGGAGCGCGCCCTCTCCGCCGGCGCCTGCGCGTCGAGGATCGCAAACCCCATCTCCGCCAGGTAGCCCACGGCGCGCGCATCGATCCGCTCCAGCCCGATCCGCGTCTCGCCCGGACAGTGCCGGCGCATCAGCGCGGCGATCTCCCGCGCCCAGGCCTTCGCCGTCTCGTCCAGCAGCGGCCCGCGCGCCACGTAGGAGACCGTCGTCGAAACTCGGATCTCGTCGATCGCCGGATTGTCCCGCTCCAGGTGCTCGCAGCCCGCGAACTCGAACAGGATGACGGGCCCTTCCTGCGGCACGAACACGTAGCGGGCCGGGTTGCGCAGCACGAAGGGCAGCATGTTCCGCGCGCCGGTGGCGTAGCGGACGTTGTGCGGGTCGGTCAGCACCAGCGCCGCAAAATCCAGCCGCGCCATCTCCGCGCGCAAGCGGGCGAGCCGGCCCAGCCGGAGAGCCGTCTCGTCGGGCGCCGGCGGCACCGTGCTCATGGGGTCACTGGGCGGCGTGGACTTCGTCGCGGTCGGGAATGGAGATCACGGGCTCGACCTCGCGCAGCTCATCGAGCGGGATGTGGCAGGCGATGACGTGGCGCTCGGCGTTGGTCTGCAGCGGCGGCGCCTCCTCCTCGCAGATGGCGCCGAGCTTGCGCGGGCACCGCGTGGAGAACGGGCACCCCTTGGGCGGGTCGAGCGGACTCGGCAGCGAGCCTTCCAGGACGATGCGCCGCCGCTCGATCTCGGGGTCCGCGATCGGCACGGCGGAGAGCAGCGCCTCGGTATAGGGATGATAGGGCGGCGCGAAGATCTGCTCCGTCGAGCCGCGCTCCATGATCTGGCCGAGGTACATCACCACCACGCGGTCCGAGAGATAGCGCACGGCGGAGAGATCGTGGCTGATGAAGAGCAGCGTGGTGCGGTGCTCGCGCTGGATGTCCATCAGCAGCTCCGTCACCGCCGCCGCCACCGAGACGTCCAGCGCCGAGATCGGCTCGTCCGCGATCACCGTCTTCGGTTTGCCGGCAAAGGCGCGGGCGATGCCGACGCGCTGCTTCTGCCCGCCGGAGAGCTGGCGCGGCTTCCGCGTCATGAATTCGCGCGGCAGCTTCACCGTATCCAGCAGCTCGTACACCAGCTCCCGACGCTTGATCGAATCGCGTTCGATGCCGAAGCGCTTGATCACCCGGCCGATCTGGTAGCCGACGGAGTGGGACGGGTTGAGCGTGTCGTTGGGATTCTGGAACACCATCTGCAGCGAGGAGAGCTGCGCCGCCGTGCGCTTGTTGACCGGAATGCTGCCGAGGTCGGTCCCGTCCAGCGTGACCGCGCCGTCGGTCGCGGTCTCCAGCCCCATCAGCACCTTGGCGAAGGTGGACTTGCCGCAGCCGGATTCGCCCACGATGGCGACCGTCTCGCCCTCGCCCGCGCGGAAGCTGATGCTCTCGTTCGCCTTCACTTCCCGCACGGCGCCGCCCGAGACGAGCGCCGCCAGCGAGCGGTCGCGCACCTTGTAGTACTTGCGCATGTCGGCGACCTCGAGAACCGTCTCGCCGACCGCGATGGGCTCGCGGCTCTCGTCGACGCGCACCACTTCGGAGACGTCGATCTCGTTCCAGCGCTCGCAGCGCACGCGATGGGCAGGATCGTCGTCCGTGTGCACGCCCTCCATCGGGATCAGGCCCGTGTCGCACTTCCCGCCCTGAAAGAAGCCGCAGCGTGGGCCGAAGTTGCAGCCCTCGGGCCGCTCGTGCGGCAGCGGCAGCTGGCCCTTGATGGAAACGAGGGGGCGCGCGTTCTTGTCGGCGTGCGGCAGCGGGATACAGCCGAAGAGCCCTTGCGTGTAGGGGTGCTTGGGCCAGGAGAAGATCGAATCGATCGTCCCCTCCTCCACCACCTCGCCGGAATACATCACGCAGATGCGGTCGCAGACCTCGAGCATCAGGCCGAGGTTGTGGGAGATGTAGAGCAGCGACGAGCCGGTCTGGCGGCTGAGCTCGGCGATCAGCTCGACGATGCCCGCCTCCACCGTCACGTCGAGCGCCGTCGTCGGCTCGTCGAGCAGCAGCAGCGCCGGCCGCGAGAGCAGCGCCATGGCGATCACCACGCGCTGCTGCTGGCCGCCGGAGACCTGGTGCGGATACGAGATCATCAGGCGGTTCGGGTCCGGGATGTGCACCGCCGCCAGCATGTCGTGGGCGCGCTCGAAGGCCTCGGCCCGGCTCGCCCCCTCGTGGATCATCGGCACTTCCATGAGCTGCTGGCCGATGGTCAGGCTCGGGTTGAGCGACGCCATGGGCTCCTGGTAGATCATGGCGATGTCCTTGCCGCGCACGCGGCGGATCTCCTCCTCGGACATCTCGGCCATGTCGCGGCCCTTGAACCTGATGGTGCCGCCGACGATGTCGCCGTTGTGCCCCATGTAGCGCATGATGCCGTTGGCGACGGTGGACTTGCCGCAGCCGGATTCGCCCACGAGCCCCACCGATTCCCCCTTGGCCACGGTGAGGTCGAAGTCGTAGACCGCCGGCACCTCGCCGGCGCGGGTGTAGTAGCTGAGGCAGAGGCCGTTGATCTCGAGGACCGGAGGATCGGAGCCTTGGTCGGTCATATCGCCTCCTAGTCCTTCAGCGACACTTCGCGCAGGCCGTCCGCCAGCAGGTTGAAGCCGAGCACCAGCAGGGAGACGGCGCAGGCCGGCAGGATCGCCATGTGGGGGAAGCCGCCGGAGACGAAGGCGCGGGTCTCGGTGATCATGCCGCCCCAGTCGGGATCCGGCGGCGGCAGGCCGAGGCCGAGGAAGCCGAGCGCCCCGATGGTGATGGTCGTGTAGCCCATGCGCAGGCAGAAATCGACGATCAGCGGCCCCCGCGCATTGGGCAGGATCTCCATCAGCATGATGTACCAGGGCCCCTCGCCCCGGGTCTGGGCGGCGGCGATGTAGTCGCGGGTCGCGATGTCCATGGTCACGCCCCGCACGATGCGCATGATGCCGGGCGAGGACGCGAACACGACCGCGAAGATGATGTTGATCCCCGACGCGCCGACCTTCGCGATGATCAGCACGTAGAGCACCATGATGGGGAAGGAGAGAATGACGTTCGCGACGAACGACAGGAGTTCGTCCAGGTAGCCCCGGAAGTAGCCCGCCGCGAGGCCCATGAGGATGCCCACGACATAGGCGGCGGCGGTGGCAACGGTCGCGTAGAAGAGCACCCGCTGACCGCCGAAGATAATTCTCGACAGGATGTCTCGGCCGAGATGGTCGGTGCCGAGCAGGAAGATGCCCCCGTCCGGCGCTTCCGCACCGGGAAAAGTGAAGGGCACCATCGTCGCATTGGGATCGAAGGGCGCGATGTACTCGGCGAAGATCGCCAGGATCACGAAACCGAGGACGATTCCGCCCCCGACAATGCCGACCGGGCTCTCCCGAAGCAGAAGGACAGGCTTGAGGGACGCCGAGAAACTCGCGCCGAGCCGGCTGAGCGGCGTGCTGGCAGGGCTCATGCGGGGCACGTCGCTCACTTGAACCTGATCCTCGGGTTCAGATAGGTGTAGCCGAGATCGCCGACGGTCTGCGTAAAGACCGCGACGAAGACCGCCGCGACGCCGCAGGCCTCGATGACGAAGATGTCGCGCCGGAGCGCCGCCTCCAGCAGCAGCGCGCCGAATCCCTTGTAGCCGAAGGCGAACTCGGTCACGACCACGCCGGACAGCAGCCAGTTGATCTGCAGCATGATCACGGTAAACGGCGCGATCAGCGCGTTCCGCAGCGCGTGCTTCATGATGATGTGCCGGTAGGGCAGACCCTTGAGCACGGCCGTTCGGATGTAGGGCGTGGTCATCACCTCGGCCATCGACGCGCGCGTCATCCGCGCGATGTAGCCGAAGCCGTATAGCGTCAGCACAAGTACAGGCAGGATCATCTGGACCGGGTCGAACCCGGACGTCATCGACGAGGTGCCCGGCAGTATGCCGAGCCAGAAGACGAAGATGCCGACGAGGAAGACCGCGCTGGCGTATTCCGGGATCGAGGTGGTGATGATCGAGAAGACCGAGATCACGCGGTCCTGCGGCGAGCCTTCCTTCATGCCCGCCAGCACGCCCAGCGTCAGCGCGATCAGAACCATGATAACGAAGGTGATGCCGGCGAGGATGCCGGTGTTGCCGAGGCGGTCCCAGAAAATCTCGCTGACAGGCCGTTTGTAGATGACAGACTCACCGAGATCGCCGGCGAATATTCGGCCGAGCCATTCGAAGTAACGGACAATCACCGAGCGGTCGTAACCATTCTCGATGACCCAGGCGTCGAGCTGCTGGTCCTGCGCGTAGGGACCGAGAATGCTGCGAGCGATGAGACGGGGATCGCCCTCGTTGATAAGGAACAGCAGTAGCGCGACGACCAGCATGATGAGGATCATCATGCCGATGCGCCTTACGATCAGTTGGACCATATCGGTCTCCGACCGTCAGACAATGCCCACACGCGCCCGGTTCTCCGCGGTGGAAAGACGCGGCGCGGGAGCCCGGAGACGCCCGCGCCGCTCACTGTTTACGCGTCGTCCAACCACACGTTGTGGAACTGGTGGTACAGCGTCGGGTGGGTCTGGTGGCCCTTCACCCGCTTGTTTGCCGCCTTGTAGACAGAGCGCCAGAAGGGCTGCGGGATGATTGCATCGTCCTGCAGAAGCTGTTGGCAGACCTCCATCTTCTTTCTACGCTCGCCCACGTCGAGCGTGGCTTCCGCATCGTCGAGCGCCGCATCGAAGGCCGGATTGTCGTAGGCGACCTCGTTCCACGGCACGCCCTTGCGGTAGGCGAGCCCCAGCACCATCGTGCCGAGCGGGCGATGGGTCCACGCCGTATAGCCCCACGGCGCCTTGTCCCAGACCTCCCAGTACTGATTGGCCGGCATCTTGTTGATGTTGATGTTGATGCCTGCCGGCGCCGCCTGGTTCTTGAAGATCGCGCAGGCATCGGTCATCCACGGGCCCTCTGTGTCGCCATTGGCGATCTCCAGGGTGATCCCGTCGGCGTAACCGGCCTCCGCCAGCAGCGCCTTGGCCTTCTCGACGTCCCGCGTGAGCGGCGGCAGCGTCGCGTACTCGGGATGGATGGGACAGACATGATGGTTCTCGGCAATCTGACCCCGGCCCTGGAACGCCTTGTCCAGGATCTCCTGGTGGTCCATGCAGGCCACGACCGCCTGGCGCAGCTTGAGATTGTCGAAAGGTGCCTCCGTGATCCGGAACCTCATGACAGCGGTCTGCGCCGTCGTCACCGGATGAAGGTTCACGAACGGCAGAGCCTCCGCCGCATCGATGAGGTTATTGGGCAGGCGGAAGACCATGTCCACCTGCTGCGACGCGAGCGCCGCGATCCAGGCGTTGGTGTCCTCGCCGTGGTCGAAGTAGTGGATCTCATCGAGGTAGAACGGCCCGGCCCACCAGTCGCGCACCTTCCGCATGATGGCCCTTTCGCCGAGCGCGTACTCTGCCATCTCGAACGGGCCGGTGCCGATGGGGTTCTGCGAAAGATCGGCCTCGTAGTCCACGCCGAAGCCCCGATGCACGATGGCGGTCGGGTAGTTGTAGAAATTCTCCGGCATGGCCAGAGCGGGCTGCTTCAGGTTGAACTGGATGGTGTGGTCGTCGATCACCTCCACCGCGCCCGCGATGCCCCGCGGCTGGCCGTCCTCGCCCTCCTCGACCATGGCGCCGAAGAGCCCAAGGTTCGATGAGCCGACTGCCGGGTCGAGCCAGCGGTTGACCGTATGAGCGACGTCCGCCGAAGTGAAGGCATCGCCGTTCGACCAGGTGATGCCCTCGTTCAGGTGGAAGACCCATGTCGTGAGGTCATCGGAGGCTTCCCAACTCTTGGCAAGGTAAGGGACCGTGACGTTGTCCGACTGAGTCCTGGTCAGATACTCCACCATGAGGCGCGAGACGTTCGACCTCTCCGTCCAGGGGAAGGTCGCCGGGTCGGTCATCTCCTGCACGCGCATCGAGACCTTGAGCGTGCCGCCCGCCTTGGGCATCTCGTCGGCCATCGCCGATCCGGTCACGTCGCCACCGCCGACCAGCTTGTCGGCCATGGCATAGACCGTGCCGGTCGCCACGCCGAGCAGCGCCGCCTGACGCAGGAAGTCGCGCCGGTTGATCTTGCCGGTCTGCAACTGGTCGCAGAGCTCCGGCATGTAGGAATGCGTTTCCGCACCCAGGGCGCGCTCCGACGGCAGCGTGTACCGCCGCGGATCGCGGCTTAGCACTTTCTTGTCTTTCATCTGTAGATCCTCCGAATGTTGCCCGTTGCCTCCACCGCCGCACCGATCTCGGGACAGATACGCGCGGCCGCTTTCTCCCTGCCGAAACCGAACTGGTCCGCCAAGCCTAACCCATGGCGGATGCCCTGTCGCCCCTCCGGCCGAACGGCCCGAACGTTACCATGGTGCCTCGGCTCGCCGGGCCTGTCCGAGCGAGAGCGCACGCCCGGTTCATGTCAGCTCCGCATCCGCCCGCCGTTGGGGTCGTAGAGCGGCGCGGCGTGAACCCGTGCCGGGAACATCTCGCCCAGTATTTCCACATCGAAGCGCTCGTCCGTCGTTGCGAATTCCGAAGGCACGTAGCCCAGCGCCATGGACTGCCCCACGTGGTGCGCGTAGCCCCCGGAGCTGACGTAGCCCACCGCCGCGCCTTCTCGCAGGATCGCCTCGTCGTTCGAGACGTCGATGGGCTCGCCGTCGATCGTCGGCGAGTCGATGACGAGCGGCACCAGGCGCCTGCCCGGCCCCGCCTTCCGCTCCGCCTCGGCCGCAGCCTTGCCGACGAACTCCTTGTCCCACTGGATGAAGGCGTCGAGGCCGCTTTCCGCCGCCGTGAAGTCGGGCCGATAGTCGAGCGTCCAGACGCCCCAGGCCTTCTCCAGCCGGAGCGACATCAGCGCGCGCGCGCCGTACCAGCGCAGCCCGAGGTCCGCGCCCGCCTCCTCGACCGCCTCCGCCAGCGCGATCTGGAACTGCGGCGCGACATAGATTTCGTAGCCGAGCTCGCCGGAGAAGCTGAGCCGGGAGACGATGACCGGCACGCCGCCCACGAACATCCGGCGGATGTCGCGGAAGCGGAAGGCGTCGGCCGACACGTCGGCACGGGTGATCCGCGCCAGCAGATCGCGCGCGTTCGGCCCCGAGACGCCGATGCCGTGCAGGTCGTCCGAGCGGTTGCGGTAGTCGACGCCCGTGCCGAGGCGCTGCTCGAACCAACGCCGGTGCGCCTCCTGCATCGCGCCCGAGCCGAACACCATGAAGTGGTCTTCGGCGAGGCAGGCGACGGTGAGGTCGCCGTAGAGCTTGCCCTGCTCCGTCAGCATCGGCGTGAGCGTGAGGCGGCCCCGCTTCGGCACGCGCCCGGCCAGCACCCGATCCAGGAAGGCGCGCGCGCCGGGGCCGGTGAATTCGTGCTTGGAGTAGTTGGCGATCTCGATGCAGCCCACGGCCTCGCGTACCGCCTTCACCTCCTCTGCCACGTAGTCGTGGGCGCGGGAGCGGCGGAAGGAGGGATCCTCGTGGGCGTCCTCGGGCCCGTCGGCGAACCAGAGCGCGTGCTCCAGCCCAAAACCCTGGTCCATGACCGCGCCCTTGGCGAGAAGCCGGTCGTAGAGCGCGGTGGTCTTCTGGCGCCGGCCCTTCGGCAGGGTCTCGTTGGGGAAGGTCATCACGAAGCGGCGCTCGTAGTTCTCCGCCGACTTGACCGTGCCCCACTCGG
Organism: Alphaproteobacteria bacterium; assembly: GCA_965221125.1. Classification (GTDB taxonomy): domain Bacteria; phylum Pseudomonadota; class Alphaproteobacteria; order UBA828; family UBA828; genus WTGU01. The sequence goes on along the minus strand of CBDCRW010000007.1, from coordinate 543,059 downwards.
GCGTCGCGAACTCGCCGAAGCGGGCGATGTCCATGGCCCACACGTCGATGGAAGGCTCGCCGTCGATCATCCACTCGGCGATGCTGCGCCCGACGCCGCCGCCCTGGCAGAAGCCGGCCATGACGCCGACCGCCACCCAGTAGTTCCTCACCCCCGGCACCGGGCCGATCATGGGGTTGCCGTCGGGGCCGAAGGTGAAGGGGCCGCAGATGATGTCCTTGATCCCGGCCTCGCCGAACGCCGGTATGCGCTCGAACGACATCTCCAGCCGGTCGGCGATGCGGTCGAGGTCGGGCGGCAGCAGCTCCTGGCCGAAATCGAAGGGCGTGCCGGAGACGTTCCACGGCGTCGACTTGGGCTCGTAGGTGCCGAGCAGCATGCCGTGCCGCTCCTGCCGGAAGTAGATGTTGGCCTCGTAGTCGATGCCGCCCGGCAGGCGGCCGGCGCCGCCCTCGCCCATCCGCTCGACGATCGCCGGGATCGGCTCGGTGATGAGGTAGTGGTGCTCCATGGGCTGCACCGGCAGCGCCACGCCCGCCATGTCGCCGACCTCGCGCGCCCACAGCCCGCCGCAGTTCACGATCTGCTCCGCGTTGACCGTGCCGCGCGGCGTGACCACGTCCCACGAGCCGTCCGCGCGCTGACTGGTCTCGACCACCGGCGTCTGCGTGAAGTACTGCGCGCCGTGGACGCGCGCGGACTTGGCGAAGGCGTAGGTCGCGCCGGAGGGGTCGAGGTCGCCGTCGAGCTCGTCCCAGAGCGCGGCGTAGTAGTGCCTCGGGTCGATCAGCGGATGGCGCTCGGCGGCCTCCTTCGGCGAGATGAACTCCTGGTCGAGCCCCATGTAGCGCGCCTTGGAGCGCTCCCGCTTCAGGTAGTCGTACCAGTCCCGCGTCGACGCCAGGTAGAGGCCGCCGGTGTTGTTCAGGCCAACGGACTGCCCCGAGGTCTCCTCGATCTCCTTGTAGAGGTTGATCGTGTAGCCCTGCAGGCGGGAGATGTTGGGGTCGGAGGAGAGCGTGTGGATCATCCCGGCCGCGTGCCACGACGAGCCGGCGGTGAGCGCCGAGCGCTCCAGCAGGATCACGTCCTTCCAGCCGAACTTCGCGAGGTGGAAGAGGATCGAGCAGCCCACCACGCCGCCGCCGATGACGACCACCCTCGCGTGGCTCGGAAGCGGCTTGTCGGCAGCGTCGGCGCTCTCGTCGCGCAGGATTTCAGGCATGGCGGCACGCTCTCCCCTGCGGCGGCCGGGACCGCGTCGCGGCCGGGCCGTCACACGTCCCCCACCCTCTTATCACGCGAGAGCGGGAGACTTTCGGCTTCTATCGGACGTGCTCTTGTCGGATTCCGGCAAATTCACGCCATCGAGCCGCCGCCGGCGCGCCAATAGGGCGCGGCGGCTGCGAAGGCGTGCCAGTCCTCGTCGATGCGCGGCCGGGCCTCCGCAGAGGCGCGGACGTGCCAGCCGATCACCTGCCCGGCGCCCACGCCGAGCGCCGCGAGGTCGCTGCGTCCGCGCCGCGCGTGGACGAGTTCCCGCAGGCAATGCTCCGCGACGGCGGCGTCGTTGAGCCCGCCGAGATCGTCCTGGAGCCGGCGCAGCGCCCTGATGTACGGGCGCGGCTTGCCGTCCGGGAACTGCGCGGCGAAGAACTCGCCGGCGTAGCGCAGCTTCTTGAGCGTGATCCTAAGCTGGTGAAGGCGCGCGTCGGATAGCTGCTCGAAGTCGCGCCCGCGCTTGAGCACGCGCTTGTGCCGCTTGTCGAGCAGGGGCGCCGCGAGGCCCACGAGCGGCCGGTCGAGCGCGGCACGGTCGGCATGCGCGCGCCAGCCCGCCGTCTCGATCCACCGGCCGAAGCGCAGCAGGAAGGCCGTGTGCGCGGGCGCGCGCAACGCCTCCGCCTTCTCGTAGGCCCGCGCCCGCTCTTCCTCGGCCGCCGCAGCGACGCTCTCCAGCGTCTCGTCGTCGGGCCGGGCCGCACGGACGGCCGCCAGCGTCTCGGTGATGAACACGTCCCAGTCGCGCGCCGGGCCCAGCAGGTCGATGAGGCGGCTGGCTTCCCGCTTCAGCCAGGCGGCGTCGCCCTGCGGGAGAACCGCCTTGAAGACCACGAGGGCCGAGCGCATCCGCCGCAGGGCCACGCGAAACTGGTGCACGCCTTCGGGATCGGCGCGGGCCAGCACCGCATCGTGGTTCGCTGCGCACTGATCCGCGCAGACACGAAAGATCTTCGCAAGCGCCTCGTCCACCGAGATGCCCGGGGCGAGCGCGAGGGCCGGCGCCTTGTGGCCGCCATAGCCCTCCCCGCCGGCGAGGACGTAGCCGCGCTTCGCCTTGCTCGCCGTCTGAATCTGGAGCGGCGCGGAGGCCTGCATCGACATGGCGAGATCGTAGAGCGCGCTCGCCGGCCCCTCGACGAGCTCCAGTTCCAGCTCGGAGACGGTCTCGCGCCTGTTCCGCGCCCTGATCTCGCCGCTGTCGAGAGCCAGTTCGACCAGCGCCTTGCCGCGATCCGGCGCCGAAACCTCCACCACCGCGGTGCGGCGCATCACGTCGGTGGTGAATGCCGGCGCCAGCTCCGCCGGGCTGAGCGGCCCCACCGCATCGCGGACAGTCTTGTCAGAGGCCACCGGGAGGCTCGGCTCCGGCGTCTCGACCGGGCGGGACCACTCGTTGCGCCTGAGCACGGCGCCGCCGCCGGCGGGGCCATCCGCCTTCAGGGTCTGGACCAGACGTTCCCCGTCGTCGCGAACGCGCAGCGTGAAGCCGCGCCGGCGCAGGCGGAAATCGCCCGTGTCGTAGTAGGCACTGCGCAGCCGCCGCGCCGTTCCGCCATCGCCTGCGGGCACCGCCGCGCGCCAGCCTCGGTCGAGGGCCGCGGCATCGCCGCCGAGCGTCAGCTCGACCTCGAGCCCGCTCTCGCCCTCTTCGGCGGCTGGCTCCCCCTCGCCGACTGCCTTGCCCATCGATCACCGTCCCGGTGCTGATTTCGACGCCGTGCGCGCCGGCATCGGGCGCGAAATGCACGCCAACTCGTAAGGATAGCCCAACTGGCTCATGACCCGGAAGCGCCCGCGGCAGGAGCCATCGACGCTCCGCCGGCCGGTCAGCGAGCACAACCGCATATGCCGCAAGCGCATAGCCAGCGATTCCCGACGTTTTGAGTTGCTGGCACGGCACGCTTCCCCTATTCAGGACGCAAGGTCGACACGCCGCCAATCGGCGTGTCTCAAGTCAGCCTGAAAGAAGGAATTACTCGATGACCGACCACGGAAAGTTCAGATTCGGCGGCCCGCTCTCGCGGCGGACGTTCCTGAAAGGCTCGGCGGCGGGCGCTGCCGCGCTGACCGCCGCAGGCTCGGGCGCCTTCGCGGGGCGCGCTCAGGCGTCGGACTGGTCTGGCGAGACCCTGCGCTTCATGATCATCAACCCGCACGCGGGCTCCATCAAGCCGCTGTCGGAGGGCTTCAACGCGCTCACCGGCGCCACGGTCGAAGGCGTGAAGGTCCCCTACGACCAGATCACGGCGCAATCGACGCTCGACGTGATGTCCGGCACCAATGAGATCGACGTCTTCCAGTACTGGTACGTCGACAAGGAAGCGCTGGTGCGCGACGGCGTGCTCGCCGACATCACCGACCGCATCGCGGCCGAGGAGGCCGACATCGACCCGGTCGACTTCCTGGGCGCGCTCTACGACTCGTATACCCTGGTGGACGGGCGCCGCTACGGCCTGCCCTACGACGGCGACACGCACGTCCTCTTCTACAACAAGGAGATCCTGGACCGGAACGGCCTCGCGCCGCCGGCCACGTGGGACGAGTACAACGCGGTCGCCAAGGCGGTGACGGACGCGGAATCCGCCAACGGCGTCTACGGCGCGCTGCTCATGTGCAAGCAGTTCCCGATCATCCTCTGCTCGACCTACGCGAACAGGCTGGGCGGCTACGGCGGCGACTTCCTCGATGCCGACGGCGCGCCGGCGCTCACCAGCGATGCCGCCATCGGCGCCGCGCAGACCATGCTGGACGCCGGCCCGTCTGCGGTGCCGACGCCGCTCGAGACCGAGTTCGGCAACTCGATCCCCGTGTTCCTGAGCGGGGGTGCGGCCATGATCGAGTTCTGGACCGACCTCGGCACCTGGGCGCAGGACGCGAACCAGAGCCAGATCGTCGACAAGTGGGGCGTCGTGCCCATGCCGGTGGCCGGCAGCAACACGGTCAACCGGCCGGCGATGAACGCGGGCTGGTCCTTCGGCGTCTCGACGGGCTCGCACAATCCCGAGATGGCGTGGGAGTTCGTGCGCATGTCGTCGAGCAAGGATTTTCATGTCCGCGTGCTCACCGACAACACGACCGGCGTGGACCCGACCCGGCGCTCGGCGATGCCGGCCTACCGCGACTTCGCGCCGCTGCAAGCGGACGCCGTGGAGCAGGCCATCGACGACGCCTTCCCGTGGCCGACCAAGCCGGAATCGCCCAAGCTCATGCAGTCGCTCACTGACGAGCTCGGCCTGATGATGGCCGGCGACAAGACCGCCGAGCAGGCCATGGCCGATGCCCAGGCCTCCTGGGAGGACATCCTTAGCTAGAGCATAGCCTTGGGCCGGGCGGCCGCGCGCACGGGGGGCACCCTGGCGGCGGCCGCCCTCCCTTGCCGTCATGGCTGAGCTGGACTCCGCGCCGCAGCGCACGCTCGAAGGCTCGCACGCAGCCGGGCGCTGGGACCGCCTGCTCTCGCTCGACCGGCGCAGGCTGATCGGCTGGGCGGTGGTCATGCCGCTCATCGGCGGCCTGATCGTCTTCGCCGTCTATCCGCTCATCTACCTGATCTTCCTCTCCTTCTCCGATTCCAACCTAGGTACGCTGTTCCGCGGCTGGGTGGGCACAGACAACTACACGGACTCCATCGGGCAGGCGAAGTTCACCAAATCCCTGCTCCGCTCCATCATCTTCGCGCTGATGACCACGGCGGCGTCGTTCGTCCTCGGCGTCGTCGTCGCCCTTCTCCTCGACCGCGCGGTGAAGGGCGGGCAGATCCTGCGCACGCTGATCCTCCTGCCGCTGATGACGCCGCCGATCACCGTCGCCGTGATGTGGCAGCTCCTGCTCATGCCCAAGGGCGGCTGGCTCAACAGCTTCCTCATGGACATGGCGCTCTTCAGCCAGCCCGTGAGTTTCCTGGGCTCGCCCACCATGGCGTTTCCGTTCGTGTGCCTCGCGGACGTGTGGCAGTGGACGCCCTTCATCGCGCTGATGACCTATGCGGCGCTGCAAACCCTGCCGGAGGACATCTACGAGGCGGCCAAGCTCGACGGCGCCTCGGGGCTTGCCATGTTCTGGTCCATCACGCTCCCCATGCTGGCTCCGGCGCTGCTCGCCATCGCGGTGCTCAAGCTCGTCATCGCCTTCAAGGTCTTCGACCTCGTCTTCGTGCTGACCGGCGGCGGGCCGGGGCAGGCCACGACCGTCTCGAGCTTCTACATCTACCGGGTGGCGATCCAGCAGTTCGACATCGGCGCGGCGGCGGCGCAGACGTTGATGTTCGCGGTGGTGGTCGGCCTCGTCACCATCCCCTTCACCACGGCCCACGACGTCGCCGAGAAGAGGCTCACGTGACCGCCACCCGGGTCAGAAAGTTCGACGGCGGCACCTGGCTCTCCGACGCGCCGGTCGACCTCTGGACGCTCGCGCGCTGGGCGGGGACCGCGGCGGTCGTCCTCTTCTTCATCTTCCCCATGATCTTCATGTTCATGGTCTCCCTGAAGACGCAGCCCGACATCGCGAGCGGCGGCTTCATCCCGCAGGAGTGGTTCTGGCAGAACTACCCGGATGCGTGGAACTCCGTCGCCGTCGGTACGTACCTGCGCAACTCCATCGTCGCCGCCGCGCTCGGCGCGCTGGTGACCCTCGTCATCGCCGTGCCCGCGACCCACGCCATCGTGCGCTACCGCGTCGGCGGCAAGTTCCTGCCGGCCTTCATCCTGGCCACATACGTGGCGCCGCCCATCGTGGCGCTCTTTCCCCTCTTCTTCCTGCTGCGTTCCATCGGGCTGGTGAACACGCTTTTCGGCCTGGCGCTGGTCTACGGCGTGATGAACCTGCCCGTCGCCTTCTGGCTGCTCTCGAGCTTCGTCCGCCGCCTGCCGGAGGAGCTGGAGGACGCAGCCCGCATCGACGGCGCGGGCTACGGCTCAGTGCTCTTCCGCATCACCGTGCCGCTGCTCATGCCCGGCATCATCAGCACCGGGATCATCTGCCTGATCCTCGCCTACAACGAGTTCCTGCTGGCCTCGTTCCTCACCCGGAGCGAGAGCACGCAGACGCTGCCGGTCGGCCTCTCGCTCTACCAGGGGGACCGGCAGCTTCGCTACGGCCAGATGTCGGTCGCGTCCCTCATCGGCATCGTGCCGGTCTACCTGCTGGCGATGTTTTTCCAGCGCTGGCTCATCCGCGGGCTGACGGCAGGGAGCACGAGATAGCGATGGCGATGGAACCCGCCGAAATCGCGGCCATGCTCAAGGCGCTGGTGGACGTGCTGCTGCCGGGCGACGGGCGCTTTCCGCCCGCGAGCGACGCCGGCACCCACGGCCTGGTGGCGGACCGACTGGTGGCGCAGGCGGGCGAGGACGCGCTGGACGATCTGGCCCGCGCGCTCGCGGCGTGCGGCGGCCCGCTCGGCCCCTTGAGCGCGGCGGAGCGGCAGGCGGTCGTCCGCCGCTTCGAGGCGGATCACCCGGAGCAGTTCGAGACGCTTCGGACGATCGCCTACCTCGCCTACTACGAGAGCCCCGCCGTGGTGCGCGCCGTCCGCGCCCTCGGCCACGTCTACAACGACGCGCCGCAGCCCGCGGGCTACGTCATGGCCCCCTTCGACGAGGGCGATCCCCTGCAGGCGCCCGCGCACCGGCGCGGCCACTACGTGCGGACGGGGGACGTGGCCCGCCTCGACCTCGCGCCGCTGCCGGCCGATCCGCTGGCGCCGGAGACGGTATCGGAGGACGACGCGGTGGCGACCGGCCGCGGCGCCATCGCCAGGGGCGCGGGCAGCCGCCCGGCCGGCGGGACCTAGGGGCGGATCATGGCCAGCGTCGAGATCAGAAACGTCTTCAAGTCCTTCGGCCCCGTCGAAGTGATCCACGGCATCGACGTGGAGATCGCGGACAAGGAGCTGGTGGTGCTGGTGGGGCCGTCCGGCTGCGGCAAGTCGACCCTGCTCCGCATGATCGCCGGCCTCGAGGACATCACCGCCGGCGAGATCGCCATCGACGACAAGGTCGTCAACCGCGTCGCGGCCAAGGAGCGGAACATTGCCATGGTGTTCCAGTCCTACGCGCTCTATCCGCACATGACCGTCTACCGCAACATGTCGTTCGGCTTGCGGATGCGGAAGATCCCGAAGGACGAGCAGGACCGCCGCATCAGGTGGGCGGCGGAGGTGCTGGAGCTCACCGACTACCTCAAGCGCTACCCGCGCCAGCTCTCGGGCGGCCAGCGCCAGCGCGTCGCCATGGGCCGCGCCCTCGTGCGGGAGCCCATCGTCTTCCTCTTCGACGAGCCGCTGTCGAACCTCGACGCCCAGCTCCGCGTGCAGATGCGGACCGAGATCCGCGAGCTGCACCAGCGCCTGCAGACCACCATGATCTACGTCACCCACGATCAGGTGGAGGCGATGACGCTCGCCGATCGCATCGTCGTCATGCGCGACGGCTACATCGAACAGATCGGCGCGCCGGCGCACGTCTACGACCGGCCGGCCAACACCTTCGTGGCGGGCTTCATCGGCTCGCCCCAGATGAACATCCTGCCCGGCACGCTCGGGCCCGACGGCACCATCGCGCTGGACGGCGGCGTCACGGTGCGCCACGACCAGGATCTCGCGGCGCAAGCGGGCCGCAGCGTCCTCTACGGCATCCGCCCGGAGGATCTCCGCATGGTCGGCGAGGGCGAGGGCTTCCCGCTCACCCTCGACGTGGTCGAGACCACCGGCCGCGAGATCGAGCTGTTCGGCTCCCTCGGCGCGCGCCGTATCTGCGTGCTGCTCCAGGCGCGCGCCTCCGTCCGCCCCGGCGAGACCGTGTGGATCAGCCCGGACCCCGCCCGCGCCCACATCTTCGATGCGGAGAGCGGCGCCCGGCTCGACAACGCCGTTCAGTCCTGAGGCAAGTCCGCCGTGGCAGAGCGCACCTCCCACGACCACGCCGACGTCGTCATCGTCGGCTCCGGCCCTGGCGGCGTCATTCCGGCCCTGGTGCTAGCGCGGAGGGGCATCAGGGTCGTCTGCCTGGAGCAGGGCCCATGGTTCCCGCCGGGCGAGCGCCCCCATCACGGCCGCGACTGGGAATGGCGCCGCGCCACCGACTGGTCCATCGCCGTCAACGTGCGCGCGCAGCCGCACGACTACCCGGTGGACAGCACCGACGAGACCACGCTCATGTGGAACGGCGTCGGCGGCTCCACCGGCATCTACACCGCCACATGGCCGCGCTACCGCCCGTCCGATTTCCGCAAGGGCACCGAGCACGGCCTGGCACCCGACTGGCCGATCACCTACGAGGACCTCGCGCCCTACTTCGAGATGGCGGACGAGGCCTGCGGCGTCTCCGGCTGGGCGGGCGATCCCGCCATGCCGCCGCGCGGCCCCTTCCAGACCCGCCCCTGCGCGCCTGGCGCCATGGGCGCGGTCGTGACGCGGGGGTTCGATGCGCTCGGCTGGCACTGGTGGCCCATGCCCTGCGCCATCCTGGGCGAGGGCTACGACGGCCGCCTCGCCTGCAACAACTGCGGCGCCTGCCAGAGCGGCTGCCCGCGCGGCTCGCTCAACGACATGGCCGTGACGCACTGGCCGAAGGCGCTCGCGGCGGGCGTCGAGCTGCGCACCGACAGCCGGGTCGAGCGCATCGAGACCGATGCCGCAGGCCGCGCCACTGGCGTCGTCTATGTCGAGCGCAACACCGGCGTGCGCCACCGCCAGACCGCGGACGTCGTGATCCTCGCCGCCAACGGCGTCGGCACGCCGCGCCTGCTGCTGCTGTCGGAGAGCACGGCGCATCCGAACGGGCTCGCCAACCGCTCCGACCAGGTGGGCCGCAACCTCATGCACCACACCCTCGGCATGGTGGAGTGCTGGGTCGATGCGCCGACCGAATCGCACAAGGGCCTGATCTCCGCCATCGCCATCTGCGAGGAGTTCGCGGAGAGCGACACTGCCCGCGGTTTCGTCAACGGCTTCACGCTCCACGTCGTGCGCCAGAACGGCGCGGGCTATCAGGCTTTGGGTTCGCACTCCGGCAACGTCGCGCCCTGGGGCGCGGCGCACCATGCGTGGTTCGCCCGCCATTTCGGCCACGGCATCGGCATCCTCGTCGTGGGCGACGACCTGCCCCGGTCTGATAACCGCGTGACACTCTCCGACAGCGTGGTCGATTCGTCGGGGCTGCCGGCGCCCCGCATCGCTTACGGCATGTGCGAGAACGATGCCCGCCTCGCCCGCTTCGGCATCGACCGCGCCGTGGAGCTGGCGAACGCGATGGACGCCTGGGACGTCAAGGTCAACCCCTTCCGCGATGCGGGCGGCGTCTACGCGCCCCCCGCCTGGCACCTGCTCGGCACCGCGCGCATGGGCGCCGATCCCGAGGACTCGGTCGTCACCAAGTGGCACCAGGCCTGGGACTGCCCCAACCTCTACATCACCGACGGCAGCGTCATGGCGACCGGCGCCGCCATCAACCCGACCAGCACGATCTCCGCATTGGCCTACCGCGCCGCCCACCGCCTCGCCGACACCTTCGCCGACGCCCGCCGGGCCACCGGGCCGCAACTGGACTAGGCCAGTTGCCCCTGGCGCACGGTCCCGAGATCGAACGGGTCGCCTCCAATCGCCGAAGCTGCCGCCGTGCCGGCGTGCGCACCCCGGTGCCGTCCGTCCCGAACATTGGGCAGACGCCAATAAACAACCGAAGCATGGGGGTGCCGCAGGTGCCAAGTGTCGCCGGTCGTGCTTGCTATCCCAGCAATCCCACAGTCACGCCGGTTGCACATTCTGCCAACGCTGAACGCGTACCGTGACCGGCGGGTCCGTCAGGAAGCACAGGTGTCGGCAACACGTCCTCTTCGCCGTTCGACCCGTGCTCCGGCCTCATTGAACGGCAAGGGTTCGATCGTGCCTCATCCGACGCCGGTCAGGGCGTAGCAGCTCATCGGCCGGTTTCAGCAGTCCGAAAACTCGGATCGCGAATCCAGCGCATGGCCGGCCTAGACTCCGTCGGATTGGGCAGGTTCCTTGGAGCCTGCCCAATCCCTCACAATACTCCGCCTCCGCCCATAATCCGCTCGTGCAAGCGAATTGTGGAGGGATTATTCGAGCGCTTCGAGTTGCTCGCCTTCCAGAATTTGCATGTAAATTCCGCCTCTTGTGCCGTCAGCATAGACCTGCTGGTACGTTCCATCACCCAACGGCACCACACCATGGCAGAACTCTTTCTGATCGGGCAGCTCCGGGTAAAAAGTACAGAATTGGTCCTGATCGTTTGCGTAGTATTTCCCGACAATCCGCATATCCGCCTGGCCCTCGAACCTCAGCAATGCCTTCGAGGTTCCGTCAGGGGAAAAGAACTCGGCCCAGCGCAGTTTCCACGCGTCCAGAACACCAATAATGGTGTTTCCGGCGAATAGATCGGCGATCTCGGCTGCGGTCATTACTCCGGCAGATTCGGCGGTAGCCGAGGCTTCAGCACTGGGCGCGGTCTCGACTTCGGCTTCCGTCGCGTCGGTCGCGGCAGGCATGCCTTGCGGCTGGCATGCCATCACGGCAAGGCCGAGGGCCGCTGCTGACAAGACGGCCGCTGAGACTTTTTTAGGGGTTCGCATTTTAGTTCCTCCATCCCGCTCGGTATAGTGGCATTGGCCCGACCTGGCGTCGGGCCTTGCCAGTATCTCTCAGGAAATTTTAAGAGAAACTCCCCGCCTATTCACCTGGGGCCAAGGAGCTACCGTGACCCGGAATCAGGCTGTTCTATTCAGCGGGCGACCCGACTCAGCGGGATGCCCGAAAGATACTGGCACCTATACTATCGAACTTCTGTCGGCTGCCGTCAAGTCTGTTTCGTACAGTATTCACCGATAGCATCAGACTTCTTTAAACAGTCATGTGGCGACTAGCGGTCATGCCAGGCACGGGCCGGAGGGGTCGTGCGTTCACCGGGTCGACACCATTGCGCGCAGTCCGGGGGGTCCTGCAACGATTCGAAGGACAGCATCACGCGCAGTATTGTCTGCACGTGTTCGCGCGATTACGACCCCGGCATTACCTTCACCGTCGTCAGCTACTATGACGCTCAGGTCTCCCTGGCGCGCCATCGGCAGCACCACCGGGCTCGACGGCGCCCACGAGCGACTCCCGGCAAGGCCACGCCCGGTCTAAGATGCTCCTGCGTCCGTACCGGGCGGAGGGAGCGATGGCCGGCTACACGCGCGACGAGTTGCGGGAGATGGTGCAGCCCGACCGGGTGCACCGCGCCATCTACACCGACCCGGCGATCTTCGAGATCGAGATGGAGAAGATTTTTCGCCGGGTCTGGCTCTACGTCGGCCACGAGAGCCTGGTGCCGAACCCCGGCGACTTCTACTGCACCCACCTCGCGCGCCAGCCGGTGGTGCTGAGCCGCCACAAGGACGACGGCATCTGCGTGCTCTTCAACCGCTGCGGCCACCGCGGCGCCAAGGTGCTCAACGCCGAGCGCGGCAACGCCAAGGTCTTCACCTGCATGTATCACGGCTGGAGCTTCCGGCCGAACGGTGCGCTCGCCGGCGTGCCCATGCGCAAGGATTTTCCGGAGGAGCCGCTCGCGGACCCGCAGTTCGGCATGGCGCGGCTGCCCCGGACCGAGAGCTACCGCGGCTTCGTCTTCGCCTCCTTCAACGCGGACGCCGAGCCCCTGCTCGACTGGCTGGCCGAAGCCCGGCGCGGCATCGACGAGCTGGTGGACCGCTCGCCGGAGGGCGAGGTGGCGCTCAGCGCCGGCTGCCACCGCTACCACTACCGCGGCAACTGGAAGCTCCAGCTCGAGAACCTGGCGGACATGTACCACCCCGCCGCCTGCCACGCGTCCACCGTCGGCCCCGACGGCCGCCAGTTCAAGCGCCGCGCCGGCGACGAAGGCGGCGATGCCGCGTTCTTCGCGCCGAACGGCGAGGCCATCGTCGCCCAGACCGGCGTGCGCGGCCTCAACAACCGCCACAGCTCCGAGGCGTCGCTCTTCGACAAGGAGCAGTCCGGCGGCCACTGGGACGACTACCGCGCCATCATGGTGGCCCGCTACGGCGAGGAGCGCACGGCCGACATCCTGAAGAACCGCCGCCACAGCATGACCTTCTTCCCAAGCTCCGACATCCTGCTGGCGCAGACCTCCGTGCGCGTGATCCGCCCGGTCGCGGTGGACTTCACCAAGGTCGAGGTCTGGCCGGTCCGCCTCATGGGCGCGCCCGCGAGCATCTCCGACGACCTCGTGCGCTTCGTGAACATGACGCATGCCGCCGCCTCCTTCATCCAGTCCGACGACATGGAGGCGTTCGAGCGCTGCCAGGAGGGGCTCACGGCGCAAGGCACCGACTGGGTGCTCGTCGCCCGCGGCCTCGGCGCCGAGATCGACGAGGGCAGTGGCGTCCTCTTCGGCCCGCGCTCCAGCGAGATCGGCCAGCGCGCCCAGCACGAGGCGTGGCGCGACCTGATGGGCGCATGAGCGTCACGGCCGAGGCCCGCACCGCCGCCGGCTCCAACGCGCTCCCGCTGGACGAGCTGCGCCGCTTCATCGAGCACGAAGCCGACCTGCTGGACGAGCGCCGCTTCGACGAGTGGCTCGACCTCTACACCGAGGACGCCGTCTACTGGGTGCCCGCCGCGCCCGAGCAGCAGAGCTGGGACGACCACGTCTCGCTCTTCTACGACGACAAGGCGACCATGCGGGTCCGCGTGCAGCGGCTCAACCATCCCCGCATCCACTGCCAGAGCCCGCCCAGCACCTGCGTCCGCGTGATCTCCGGCGCCCGCCTCGGCGAGGTGACGGAGGACGGCGCCTGGCTCGTGCGCTCCAAGTTCGTGATGGTGGAGGATCGCCCCGGCAACCCGCAGCGCGTCTTCGGCGGCCGCTACGCCCACACCATCGTGCAGGAAGGCGACGGGCTCCGCATCCGCCGCAAGCGCGTCGACCTCACGAACTGCGACCAGAGCTTCCCGATGCTCACCCAGCCGTTCTGACCGCCGCTCGCTCCCGACCCGATCCCGGCGACCCCCAACACGCTGCTGTTTCCTGACCCTCGCGCCGGGTCGGAGCGCGTCCGACTTTGGCGGTCGCGCGACAGGCCGCGACCGCGGCCCGCCGCGTATGCGGCGCGCCCGCGCAGGCGTTGGCCGCAGGCCAACTGCCGTGAGCGACAAAGACTCAGAGCGTTTCCGCGCAAAACGGAAACGCTCTAGGGTGACGCATGGACAGGGAGCCTCCACAGGCGGCCTCGCAGCCGGACGCGCAGCCGGACGCGCCCACGCCGGGGGGCAAGGCGCACGCGCACGCGCTCGCCTTCCTCATCATCGTCATCATCTCCACGTCCTTCCCGCTCGGCGAGCACATCACCCACGGCCTCGACCCCGCGGTGCTCATGTGCATCCGCTTCGTCCTCGCCGCCCTTCTTATGGCGCCCATCGTGGCCTGGCGCGAGGGGCTCGCGCTGCCGACGGCCGGCTCGTGCGTCCGCTACCTCGCGCTGGGCGGGCCATTAGCCTTCTTCTTCTGGTGCATGTTCGAGGCGCTGCGCTATACCAGCGGCCTCAACGAGAGCGCGATCTTCACCATCGTGCCGGGCCTCGCCGCGCTCTTCGGCGCGGTGCTGGTGGGCGAGCGGATCGGCCTCCACCGTGTCGCGGCCCTCTTCCTCGGCATGATCGGCGCGCTCTGGATCATCTTCCGGGGCGATCCCGCGCGTCTCTTCAACCTCGAGGTCAACATCGGCGACGGGATCTTCCTCGCCGGCTGCGTCGGCTACGCCGTCTACAGCTCGCTCATCAAGCGCCTGCACCGGGGCGAGCCGATCGTGGTGCAGTCCTTCTGGACGATGGTGGCGGCGGCGGTCTGGCTGCTCGCGGCGAGCAACGTCAAGCTCTGGCGCACCGACTGGTCCGAGGTGGAAGCGGTGGTCCTCGGCGGCATTGTCTACCTCGCGGTCCTGCCAACCCTCGTCACCTTCTTCCTCACCCAGTACACGACGCTCCGCCTCGGCCCGACCCGGGTGCAGGCCTACGGCTACGCGCTGCCGGCGATCGTGCTGCTGCTCGACCTCGCGCTCGGCAAGCCCGCGCCGCCGCTGATGACCGTCCCCGGCCTCGCCATCGTGCTCGCGGCAAGCTTCGTGGTGCAGCGCGGCGCCATCCGCGAGTTCCGGTAACTACCGCGCCCGAAGCCGATCCAGCGCGCCCTGGAGGATGTAGGCGGCGGCCACCTGGTCGACGACGCGGGCCCGCTTGCGGCGCGAGAGATCGGCGTCGAGCAGGGGGCGCTCGGCGGCGACGGTGGAAAGCCGCTCGTCCCAGAAGGCGACCGGCAGCGCCAGCCCCTCGGCCAGCCGCGCGGCGATGTCGCGGGCGGACTGCGCGCGCGGGCCTTCGCTCCCGTCCATGTTGACCGGCAACCCCACCACGATGCCGCCGATCCCCTCCGCCTCGATCATCGCGCGCAGCGTCTCGATGTCGCGCGAGAGCCTGGTGCGGCGCAGCGTCGTCCGCGCCGTGGCGATGGTGCGGCTCACATCGGAGACCGCGACGCCCATCGTCCTGGCGCCGAGATCGAGCCCCATCAGGCGCGCGTCCGGCCCCAGTCGGTCGTTCAGCGCGCTCAGGTCGCAGATCGCCATTGCTGGCACGGGGCTTACGCGCACGCCGCCTCGCCCGCAAGCGCCCGCGCCGTCTCGGCGATGCGCGCCCAGGCGCCTTCGACATGCGCGCGCCGGGTGGCTGCGCCGCCCACCGCGAGGCGCAGCACCAGCCGGCCGTCGAGCTTCGTGTGCGTGAGGTAGAGCGCGCCGGATTCGTTCAGCCGGTTCATCAGCGCCTCGTTGAACCCGTCGCCCGCGCGGTGGCGGAAGCACACCAGCCCGGCCGAGACCGGCGCCGCCAGCGCAAACTCCTCGCTCGCCTCCACCTGCGCGGCGAACCAGTCCGCCAGCGCCACGCAGTGGCGCACGTGCGCGCGCAGGCCCTCCGCCCCGTAGTGGCGGATCACGAACCAGAGTTTCAGGGCGCGGAAGCGGCGGCCGAGCGGCACCTGCCAGTCGCGGTAGTCGATCACCGCGCCCGAGTCCGTCGCCCGGTTGCGCAGGTATTCGGGCAGCACGCTCAGCGCCTCGATCAGCGCGGCGCGATCCGCCACCCAGAAGCAGCTGCAGTCGAAGTTGGTGAGCAGCCACTTGTGCGGGTTGAAGGTGTAGCTGTCGGCGAGCTCCAGCCCGTCGATGAGGCCGCGCTGCTCGGGGCAGACGGTGGCGCTGCCCGCGTGCGCGGCGTCGACGTGAAGCCAGACGCCTGCCCGCCGGCAGACCGCGCCGATGGCACGCAGCGGATCCACCGCGCCCGACGACGTCGTGCCCACGGTGGCGCAGACCATCGCGGGCAGGGCACCGGCCGCGCGGTCCGCCGCGAGCGCCGCCTCCAGCGCGTCGGCGCGCATCGCGTGGCTCCCGTCGGCATCGACCAGCCGCAGGTTCTCGCTCCCGAGGCCCGCGATCTTCACCGCCTTCTCGATGGAGGAATGCGCGTGGCGCGAGGTGTAGACCGTGAGCCGCGGCCCCGCGCCTTCCGGCCCGAGGCCCACGCCGTGGCGGTTGGCAGCGCCCGCGCTCGCCCGCTCGCGGGCCGCGATCAGCGCCGTCAGCGTGCTGCTCGACGCGCTGTCCTGGATCACCCCGCCGCCGGCCGCGCTGGACCGAAACCCATCCGGCAGCCCCAGCAGATCCACCAGCCAGTCGAGCACGTGGGTCTCGAGCTCGGTGCAGGCCGGGCTCGTCGCCCACAGCATGCCCTGCACCCCAAAACCCGAGGTGAGCAGGTCGCCCAGGATCGAGGGGCCCGACGCGTTGGCCGGGAAGTAGGCGTAGAAGTTGGGCGACTGCCAGTGCGTGATGCCGGGCAGGACGATCTCGTCGACATCGCGCAGCACGTCGGCGAAGGACTCGCCCCGCTCGGGTGCGGCGTTGGGCAGCTTGGCCCGGACAGACCCCGGTTCCGCCCGGCTCAGCACCGGGTAGCGCTCCACCTCCTCCATGTAGCGCGCGATCCGCTCGATGACCGCGTGGCCCGCGCGGCGGAACTCGTCCGGCGTCATGTGCCCGGCGTCGTTCATGGGTGAACCCCTTGTGTGAAGCCCGTCTGGCTTGGGCAGTTGGGAGCCGATTATGGCGGGATCAAGGCCGCGCCGCCCCCATGCTATCGTGCCGGCGGCAGCGAGAGGGAGGCACGGCATGAAGATCGAGGGCAAGGTCGCGATCGTCACGGGCGGCTCGCGCGGGATCGGCGCATCCATCGCGCGCCGGCTCGGCGCGGAGGGTGCGACTGTCGCCGTTGTCGCGCACACCGCGCGCGCGAAGGCCGAAGCGGTGGCGCAGGAGATCGCACACGCAGGCGGCCGCGCCGCGCCCTTCCAGGCCGACGTCTCCAGGGTCGCCGACTGCGAGCGGCTCGCGGCCGAGGTCGCCGAGACCCTCGGCACCATCGACATCCTCGTCAACAACGCCGGCGTCTACCACCCGCTGCCGATGGAGGAGACCACCGAGGCGCTGTGGGACGCGCAGATCGACATCAACCTCAAGGGCAGCTTCTTCATGGCCAGGGCGGTGGCGCCGGTGATGAAGGCGAAGGGCGCGGGCAAGATCGTCAACATCACGTCGACGCTCGGCGTCGTGGGCTCAAGCGCCGGCGCCGCCTACTGCGCGTCCAAGGGCGGGCAGATGCTGCTGACCAAGGCGCTCGCCCTGGAGCTTGGGCCGCACGGCATCAACGTCAACGCGGTCGCCCCCGGCGCCACGGTCACCGACATGAACGCCGCCATCCGCGCCCAGCCCGGCAAGGAGGAGCGCATGAACGCCCTCGCCCCCATGGGCCGCTACTGGGCGGAGGCCGACGACATGGCGGGCGCGGTGGCCTATCTCGTCTCCGACGACGCGAAGGCCGTGCACGGCGCCCACCTCATGATCGACCTCGGCTGGACCGCCTGGTAGGGCGCGCGGCCCGCCGCCGGAGCCCCGCCCGTGTGCGGCCGCTTTACCCAGCGCCTCTCGTGGCGCGAGCTGCAGGAGCTGCTCAACCTGATCGGCCCGGTGCAGAACGTGAGGCCGCGCTACAACGTCGCACCGGCGCAGACCATCGCCGTGGTGCGCGCAGGCGCAGGCGGCCGCACGCTCTCCATGCTCCGCTGGGGCCTGATCCCCGCGTGGGCCAAGGAGCCCGACATCGGCTACAGGCTGATCAACGCGCGCGCCGAGACCGCGCACGAGAAACCTTCGTTCCGCGCCGCCTTCCGCGCCCGCCGCTGCCTGATCCCGGCGGACGGTTTTTATGAGTGGGCCAAGGCGCCCAAGGGCCGGGCCAAGCAGCCCTGGCTCTTCCAGATGAAGGACGGAAGCGGCTTCGCCTTCGCCGGGCTGTGGGAGAGCTGGAGGGTGCCGGGCGGCCTCGCGCTCACCGGCTCCCTCGCCGAACTTGGCCCCGGCGATACGGTGGAGACCTGCACCATCCTCACCACGCAGGCCAACGAGACCGTGGCCCCCGTCCACCCCCGCATGCCCGTGATCCTGCCGCCCGCCGCCTTCGACCCCTGGCTAAGCGGCGAGCCGGTCCCGCTCGCCCCCTACCCGGCAGACGCCATGACCGCGCACCCCGTGAGCCCGCTGGTCAACAAGCCCGCGAACGACGATGAGCGGTGTGTGGATACGCTCAGCCTTGATTTAGGGATCGATTAGGGGGGCAAATGCCCAACGTCAATTAGGCTCTGGGTTCGCGGTGATGCGTTTCCCTCAAATTCCTAACGTATGGCGCAGGACGCCGGGCAACCCTTCAATTGGTTGCATATCATCTAACTTCTTGGTGAGCTTGTAAGTGACGGCTTGGCCCTCAGCCATTCTGACTAGCCGTCCGGCCTTTTCCTCGGCTACTTCACCCTTCCGCCACATATTGAAGACGATTTCATGCGGACATATTCCAAGGCACAGCAAATGGTCGTATCGGCGGTCTAACCGCACATGATTGAACTGGAAGGTCCCGTTGGCACCAAGAGACGCGGTTTTCACTTCAAAACGGTGTTTCCCAATTTTTATATCCGTGGCAGAGACTCGACCGCCATTCTTGACCTTAATTCCAGCGGCGCGCAAGTAGCGTCGAATGAATTCCTCTCCAATTTCGCCTCGGTTTGTGTTCCCCAGTTTGCGGTAGCCGGCGAGTGGGGAGTCGAGCCAAATGTCTTCAGGTGAATGTTCCTTGATGACCTCGACCAAAAGCTCAACTGGGTTCACGCGGGTGGCTCCCAAAGCCCCTTGGTCTTGCCGCGCTTCCAGAACACCAAGAAATAGGAATGGTTCTTGCGAGCGTGTACTTGGCGAATGGTGCGGCTGACACCCGGTCGATTGTTCCGCACAACCACGAATAGGTCCTCACCAACGTAGCCCATATCGTCGTACATTTGCATGATTTCAACATGGGTGAACCGTTGGCGGTTCGAGCACACCTCGTCCTGGCATTTGACGATGAGAACACCACGATCCCGCAAAACCCGATATGCCTCTTCGCCTGCTTGGCGGTAGAGATCGAGCACCGCTTCGTGATACTTACCCGCGGTCCGACGCCCGCTCCCATTGTTGCGATAGTGTTCTTCAAAGGGTGTGTGAGTCTTATGCGCCGTCCCGCCGGGGGTGTGCATATACGGTGGATCCAGAACTACGCAGTCAATTGTGCAGTCTTCGTAGGGCAGATCGCGGCAATCCACCCCATCTCGAATGTCAGTTGCTAAAACTTCGTACCGATCATCAGGCACATGTCGCCAGAACACGCCTTTGCCGAAAGTCACATCCGCGATGGTGCTTCCCTCGCTCACATATAGGTCGAGAATACGGGGAAATGTCCTGTCATTGCCATCTGCATAGGCGCTGAAAACAAGATCGTTGGTTGCTTCACCATTGCGGACTCGGCGTTTTCCCGTGCTCTGTACGGTTAGAGCGCGAGCCGAAGCGCCCGTGCGCATCAGGCGATCAGATCACGATACATCAACCGCTTGCCGACCAGACAGATTACCACCGACTCCAACTGGCGGATGGTGCCAGCCTCCCGCACATTGTGCCGTCCGGCAAACTCGTTGACATACCGTTGCAGCTGTTTCGCGCCGATTTTGTGAAACGTACCCTTGTGCGCCCGCTTGAGCATGGACCAGAAAGACTTGATACCGTTCGTGTCCACCATGACCGGGACCTACTCACCAACTGAGTGGTTGACAGCTTCGTGATCGAAGCCTTGACCTACCCCATTGTACGCGCAGAACTCGTCGGTGAACACCTTGGAGCCCGTTGCGCCGCGCCGCGCCTACTTCGCCCCAGCCGCTCTCCTAAGCTGGGCGGAGGGGCGGAAGCGGAGCGCCTTCGACGCCCGAATGCGGATCGCCTCGCCGGTCTGCGGGTTGCGGCCCTTGCGGCCCTTGCGCTTGACGATGCTGAAGGTGCCGAAGTTGCCGATGGTGTAGCGGCCTTCCTTCTTCGACTTCTTGATCCCGGCCTCGATCTCGCCCAGCACCAGGTCCACGGTGCGCTTGGCCTCGGCCTTGCTCATCTTGCCCTTCTTGGCGACGTTCTCGATGAATGCGGCTCTGCTCATGGCGCGCGGCTCCTCTGTCGTTCCCGATCGCGACTCGAACGCGGTCCAGCCGCTACATATAGCGGGTTCCGTGCGATGTACACCCTATAATGCGCACCTGCGGTGCTATGGCACTGAAATAGCGTTGCCCTTGTCCGTGCATCAGGCGCGCGAGACGGTCCGGCTCCTCGGCACGGTGCGCGAAGTAGTTGTGCACCTCGTACTCGGTGGCGGTCTCGCTCGGCATGACCCCGGACTTGCGGCCGATCTTGAGCAGGTCGGCATAGCTGAGGCAGGTGCCGAGGACGCTGCAAAGCAGGTCCGGCCGGATCTCCCAGAGCTTGCGGCGCCGACCGGCCGTGGAGGAGGGGGAGGCGGCACAAAGTTCGCACATGACGCGTTTCCGTCGTCGTGCGATACGGTCGTCGGATGGGCCGGCTCGAGGGCCGCCCCGCAGGGGGTAGAGCGGGGCGGCCCCGGTCTGCCGGGTCGTTGGGTTCGGCAGACCGCCGGGAAAGCGCCTACTCGAAGACCGCCTCGGGGTCGTCGAGGCTGTCCGAGCCCTCGAAGTCGATCGCGGCAAGTTCGAGCGCCGCGACTGCGCCTTCGATCGCGCTCGTCTGCGCCGTCAGCGCATCGATCGCCGCCTGCACCCGGGCGTTGCCCGCTGCATTCCCCTCGCCGATCTGCTGGTCGTAGGCCTCGCCACCCTCGGCGGCAGCCACGACCTCGCCCATCGCCGCCATGGTGGCGTCGAGGCGCGCGCGCAACGCTGCATCGGCATCGGCCGAGACCGCGGCGACCAGGTCGGAGACGCTCGGGCCCTGCACCACCGAGCCGTCGATGCGCTCGTAGGTGCCCAGATAGATGTTCTGGATGCCGAGCGCGTCGTAGTAGTGCGAGGCGTGGGTGTTGTCGCTGAAGCAGTCGTGCTCCTCCTCCGGGTCGTGCAGCAGCAGGCCGAGCTGCATGCGCTCGCCGGCCAGCTCGCCGTAGGACAGGCTGCCCATGCCGGTGAAGATGGTGGCGAGGCCTTGCGTGGCATCGCCGCCGACCAGCCCCTCGCGGGCCTCGCCGCCTTGCGCCCACTGGGCGGTCATCCATTCGAGGTCGTCGATCAGCAGGTCGGTGGCCGTCTGCAGATAGGCGGCGCGGCGATCGCAGTTGCCCCACGAGCAGTTGGCCGGGTCGAAGTCGCTGGCGGGCCTGGCGCCCGCACCGGGGCCCGTGCCGTTCAGGTCCTGACCCCAGAGCAGGAACTCGATGGCGTGATAGCCGGTCGCCACGTTGGCCTCGACGCCGCCCAACTCGTGCAGCGTGTCGGCGAGCAGCTCCTTGGTGATGCTGCTCGCGTCGACCGTCTCGCCCGAAAAGTCGAAGCTCGGGCTGGCGACGATGTTGGCGCGATAGCCGGGGTTCTCCTCGGATTCCGCGCCGTAGCTCGCCGCCACGTAGTCGATGAGGCCCTCGTCGAGGGGCCAGGCGTTCACCTTGCCCTCCCAATCGTCGACGATGGCGTTGCCGAAGCGATAGACCTCGCTCTGCTGGTAGGGGACGCGGGCCGCCACCCAGGCATCCCGCGCGGCTGCGAGGTTCGCCTCGGTGGGCTCGGCGACGAACTGGTTCACCGCGCCCTGCAGCGTGCGGGCCGAGATCAGGGAGTCCTCGTACTTCGCGTGCGCGAGGTCGGCATAGTGCGAGAGCACGTCGCGCTCGGACGTCGCGGCGAAGGCGGAAGCCGGAAGCGCCACCAGCGCGAGCACTGCGGCCATGAGTGCTTTCATCTTCAGTCTCCTCATTTTTCCGGAGCCTTAGAATTCGGCTGCGAGCTGCACGGTAACGGCGTCGTCAACGGCATTCGCGCCGTAGCCTTCCTCTTGCTTCCATTCGAGGCCGATCCCGACGCCCTCGGAGATGCCCACGGAAATCCCGAGTAGCATCAGCGTCTCCGCCAGGTCGGCGGCCTCGGCGTCCTCAGTGCCGCCGGCCGCAATGGCGAGGGTTGCTTCCCTGCCCATCAGGTCGAATCCGTAGGCGGCTTCGGCATGCCATGCCGACGGTTCGGCGTTGGCGCCCTCGGCATCAAGCGCGGTCACCAACTCGACCATCGCAGCGACCGGTCCAACGCTGCCTCCGGCGCTGGCGCTCAAGCCCGGCACATCGTCGTCGAACATCCCGCTGAGCCCGTTGGAGTCGCCGATGTCGCTGATCCACACCACATCGACGCCAAAGGCCGAGGCATCGCCTTCCATGGCCATGCCGACTCCGGCGCCGAAACCGTCGACACGCGCCTCTTCATCCGCGTAGTACGCGAATACCGTCCAACCGAATTGAGCGGCGTCGCCGCCCAGCACCATCGCGGTGTGGGCCGTCTCGCCGAGATCCTTGGTAAGCGGATCGGTGATCAGGTTGGTGTCATAAACGCCGAAGGGCAGAGTCTGCTGGCCTATCGCAGCGGAAAGCCCGCCCCCCGGCTCGTAGGTCAGGAACGCGTCCGCGAGCGCGATTGTGCCGTCGTCGTTCTCCACGACGACCTCGCCGCCCCACTCGTCGTTGATCGCAGCCGCAATGCCGAGCTCGACCTTCCTCAAGTTCGTCCTGGTACCGCTGTCACCCTCGGCCGGGCTTTCGCCGATAAGCTCGACCTTGATGACGCCACCGATCTCGACGCTGTTGAACCAGCCGTCGGAGAGAGCGGAGATCTCGCTCTCCTTGTCGACGATCATCTGGTCCTGAGAGGCAACACGCTTCTCCAAGTACTTGATGCGCTGTTCCATGGTCGCGAGCTTGTCCTCGACCATGTCGTCCGCCATCGCCGGCGCACTCAACCCGAGCGCTGCGACGGTCGCCACGCCCACTCCTGTCAAACCTGTGAACTTCATCGGTTGTCCCCTTTGCTGCAGTCAGCGGTGTTGCCAACGCAGGCCGGAAGCGGGCCGACCGGCCGCGGCGGGTTGCGTTCCCCGTCGTGCGGCTACCATCCCGAGCGTGGCGACGTTGACAGCCTTATCCTGCGACTGATAATCGTTCCTAGAATGCGCGTCAACATAATTGCGAAAGATTCTCAGTGGCATTCTCACGACTGCTCTCCGCCGCGTTAGCCTTCGGTCGCGCGCAGATCGCGAGAACGGCCGGGCGCGCGGTGCCCGTGTTGGCCGGGGCGCTCGTGCTCTTGAGTCCGGCCCAGGCTCTATCGGCAGCGGAACCGGGGGACGAGCGGGCGCGCATCGCGGCGGTGACGCAGCCGACGCAGGATTTCTCCAAGGCCGAGCCTTACGAGCGCCGCCCGGCAGGCGCGGCGACGGTGTTCAAGCCCCTGAACCGGGACGCGTTCTCGCACCCCTCCGCCAACATGCCCTTCAAGCGTCAGCGCGACTTCCACGTCGGCAACGGCATCTTCAGGAAGATCTGGGTGTCGTCGCCGAGCTCGACCACGTCGTCGGACGGGCTCGGCCCGCTCTTCAACGCGCGCGCCTGCCAGCGCTGCCACCTGAAGGATGGCCGCGGCCGCCCGCCGGCCGCAGGGGAGCGCGCCGAGACGATGCTCATGCGGCTCTCCATCCCGCCCCAGACCGAGGCCGAGCGCGCGGCCCTGCGCGAGCACCGGCAGGCCACGGTTCCCGAGCCCACCTACGGCGGGCAGCTTCAAAATTTCTCGATCCAGGGGATCAAGGGCGAAGGCGACATAACGATCGCTTACGAGGAGGTGCCGGTGGCGCTGGCCGACGGCGAGACGGTCAGCCTCCGCAAGCCCAGCTACGGCGTCTCCGGTCTTCATTACGGCCCGCTGCACCCGGAGACGATGCTCTCGCCTCGCGTCGCGCCGCCGGTCATCGGCATGGGCCTGTTGGAAGCGATTTCCGATGCCGACATCCTCGCCGGCGCCGACCCGGAAGACCGCGACGGGGACGGCATCTCGGGCCGGGCAAACACCGTATGGAGCGACGAGCTAGGCCGGCCCATGCTCGGCCGCTTCGGCTGGAAGGCCGGCCAGCCCACCGTCTCGCAGCAGGCGGCGGCAGCCTTTCGCGGCGACGTGGGCATCTCGACCCCGCTCTACCCGCGCCCGCACGGCGATTGCACGGCAGTGCAGGAGGCATGCCGGGACGCGCCGCACGGCGGCGCCTCGGCGCAGAGCACGGTCGAGGCCAGCGCCGCCCTCTTCGAGCTGCTCGTCTTCTACACGCGCAACCTCGGCGTGCCGGCACGCCGCGACATCGGCGATCCGCAGGTGCTCGAAGGCAAGCGGCTCTTCTACGACGCGAACTGCACCGGCTGCCACCGGCCCAAGTTCGTGACCCGCCGGGATTCCATCGGCGAGGAACAGTCGTTCCAGCTTATCTGGCCCTACACCGACATGCTGCTCCACGACATGGGCGAAGGGCTCGCCGACGGCAGGCCAGAGGGCGAGGCCGGCGGCCGTGAGTGGCGCACACCGCCGCTCTGGGGCATCGGCCTCACCGAGACCGTGAGCGGCCATACCTTCTTCCTGCACGACGGCCGCGCCCGCAGCCTCCTCGAAGCCATTCTCTGGCACGGCGGCGAGGCGGAGGCGGCGAAAGAGCGCGTCGTCTCGATGTCGCGTGAGGAGCGGGCTGCGCTGCTCGCCTTCCTGCGCTCGCTCTGACGGAGGGATCTGCTTTGATGACCCGCGCGACCGTGATTGCGGCCTTGTTCCTGTCGGTTTTCGTCTGCGCGGAGCCTGCGTCGAGCGCGCAAGAGATCGGCCCGGCGGACTACGCGCGCGTCAACGCGGCCCTGGTCGAGACCCATGCGCTGCCCCGCTACGAGCGCCTGGCGGCGGCGACCGAGGCTTTCGCCGACTCTGCGCGGACGTACTGTGCCGGTGAGGGCGAGACCGAGCCGCTTCGGGCGCGCTTCCACGACGCAATGGACGCGTGGTTGGGCGTTCAGCATCTGCGCTTCGGCCCCGTCGAGTCGTTCAACCGCGCCTATCGCTTCTATTTCTGGCCCCAGGCGCGCGCCAAGGTGGCCGATGCCGTCGCCGAGATCGTTGCCGCGGACGAGGACGCCGCTGCGCTCGCCGCGCGTATCGGGAGCGCCAACGTGGCGGTCCAGGGCCTGCTGGCGGCGGAAGTGCTGCTCTACGACGAACGCTACCTCGGCGCCGACGCCAGGGGCTGCGGGCTGCTCGCGGCCGTGGCGGCGAACATGCGCACCATGGCGGCGGGGAGTCTCGCCGATTGGCGGGAAGGCGACAGCGCGTTTGCCAGCCTAATGGCGGCGCCGGGTCCCGACAATCCGCAGTTCGAGGATCATTCCGCAGTCACGCTGGCCTTCTTCCAGAGCCTGCACGACAGCCTGCAGCTCATCCACGACGTGAAGCTCAAGCCGGTCATCGGCGAGAGCGCGCAGCAGGTGCGCCCGGTGCTGGCGGAATCCCGCCTGAGCGGGCGGTCGCAGCGCAACATCGTGGTGACGCTGGAGGCGCTGCAGGCGCTCTATCTCGGCGAGGGCGGCGCCGGCCTGGGCGATCTCACGGCCGTGGCCGACCCCAAGCTTGACCGGCTGATGCGAAAGGCGTTCCACCTCACCCTCGCCACGGCGGAGTCCCTCGGCGGCCCCGTGGAGAACGCCGCAGCCGACGCCGCGCTTCGCCCGAAGGCCGAAAAACTCGCCAAACAGGTGCGAGCGCTGAGACAGATCGTGAGGGATCGCCTGGCGCCTGCGCTCGGCCTCGCCATCGGCTTCAACGCCCTCGATGGAGATTAAGCGCCGCGACGCGCTGCTGCTGTTGGCCGGGGGGCTTGCCGGTTCTTTCCTGCCGGCATCCCTCCGCGCCGACAGCGTCGACTCCGCCGCGCCGCTCTACCTGAGCGCCCGCGCCGACGCCGGCGGTGGCTACCGGATCAGCGGCTTCACGAAGGGCGGCGCCTCGCTCTTCGATCTGCCGCTGCCGGGGCGGGGTCATTCCTTCGCAGTGCGCCCCGGCGGTCGAGAGGCCGTGCACTTCGCCCGCCGACCGGGCCGCTTCGTGCTGGTCGTGAACCTCGCGCAAGGCACAATTGTTCGCGGGCTGGAGACGCCGCCTGAGCGCCATTTCTACGGTCACGGCGTGTTCAGTCGGGATGGGCGCCTGCTCTACGCCACCGAGAACGATTTTGTGGGCGAGCGCGGCGTCATCGGCGTCTACGACGCGGCGCGCGACTACCGGCGCGTGGGCGAGATACCCTCCCACGGCGTCGGCCCGCACGAGATCGCGCTGCTCTCCGACGGCGAGACCCTCGTCGTCGCCAACGGCGGCATCGCGACGCATCCCGACCTGCCGCGCGTAAAGCTGAACCTGCCGACCATGGCGCCCTCCCTCTGCCACATCGACCGGCGCGACGGCACGCTGCTACGGGAGAGCAGGCTCGAACCTGCCCTGCACCAACTGAGCATCCGTCATCTGGCCGTGAGCCCAGACGACACGGTCGCCGTCGCCATGCAGTACGAGGGGCCTGCGCATAATCTGGTTCCGCTGGTCGGCGTGCAACGGCGCGGCGGCGGGCTACGCCTGCTGCACGCGCCACGCGCCACCCTGCACGCGATGAAGAACTATTGCGGCAGCGTGTGCTTCGACGCGAGCAGCCATATTATTGCCGTCACCGCGCCACGCGGCGGCATGGTGACGCTCTGGGATGCCGGCGCGGGCAGTTACCTGTCGTCGGCTGATGTTGCAGACGGCTGCGGTGTGGCGCCGGGCGCGGGGCCGGGCGAATTCCTGGCGAGCAGTGGGCAGGGCGGCGTGGTCGTCATCGATGCGCAGTCGGGAACAACACGGCCGCTCGCCGTTGGCGGCCTCGAAGGCGCTCGCTGGGACAATCACCTGATCGCGGCGCGAACGAGTTGACGTGGAAGGCTCCCCATCTGCAAACGCGCCTGACACGAATTCTCATTGACATTCGTTCGCATTCTCTTCAGGATTGGCAGCGTCAAGCGGAGTGCCGCGATGTACGTGTGCGTCTGCAACGCCTATCGGGACACCGAGATCCGCGCCGTGGCGCAGGCCGGCGTCCGCTGCGCGAAGAAGGCGTATCAGGAGCTCGGCAACGGGCCCCAGTGCGGGCGCTGCCTCAGCTTCGCTCAGGGCCTGATCGACGGGGTCCACGAAGACCGGCCGCGCGGCGGCCCGCTCCCGGCCGATCGGAGAGAGGCCGTCCGCGAGGGCGCGCGCCCCTGATGCACGCCTGGGCCGCGCTCAAACCGGCGGATATCGTGTCGGCGACGCGCGCCCTTCGAGACATGGTTGCGGGCGTGGAGCCCAGCGGCGACGCGAATGACGCACCCCCCGGCGAAGCCACACCCTCGGATGATGTGCCCGCCGGCGGTTCGGCCCCCGCCGAATAGGCGCTCGCCAGTCTCGGCGCCCGGTATCGTCCGCCCTAATCCTCCGCCGGCTTGCTCTGGAGCTGGACGTAGTTCTCGAGGCCCATCCGCTTGATCAGCTCGTACTGCGTCTCCAGCCAGTCGACGTGCTCCTCCTCGCTCTGGAGGATCTCGCGCAGGAGGTGCCGCGTCACGTAGTCGTCAACTTGCTCGCAGTGCGCGATGCCCTCGCGCAGGGTGGGGATCGCCATGTTTTCGAGGGCGAGGTCGCAGTCGAGGATCTCCTTCACGTCCTCGCCGATCATGAGCTTGCCGAGGTCCTGCAGGTTGGGCAGCCCTTCGAGGAACAGGATGCGCTCGATCAGGTCGTCCGCGTGCTTCATCTCGTCGATGGATTGCTCGTACTCGTACTTGGCCAGCCTCGTCACGCCCCAATTCCCGAGCATCCGCGAGTGCAGGAAATACTGGTTGATCGCGGTCAGCTCGTTCTTGAGCACCGCATTGAGATACTCAATGACCTTCGCGTCGCCCTTCATGCTCTCCTCCACTCGCTCCAACTCGTCCGCGGTTGGCGACCACCGGTGAGATGCTATCCCTTTGTCCACTAATGATCGTCGCCCTTCCTTTATCCGCATAATGGTAAAATTGGAAGATAAGCGCAAGCATAAAAGTACTCTTACGTGTAGAATTCGAGCATAAATTTTAGAATATGGGAGTTTTACCCCTGAAATTCATTCTCGCCATTTTCGACAATAAGAATGATTGGCATTGTCTTTAGTAAGGTGGCAAGTAATGCGGCTGGCTATCATATCTCTTGTGATGGTGGACAGTCAGCCAAGCATACTCATGCGCCAGAGACACTCGCGGCCCGACTAGCTTTGTCCTGACACTTGCAGCCGCGCACAGCGGGGCGCGTCACCCCGCGCGCGGGGCCTTCCCGTGGACCATGCGTCACCCATACAATGAAACGCCTGACGGACTGCAGGAAAACCGACACAAACAGAGAATCCCCTACGGAATACCTATGTTCCGCATCGCAGCCGCGCATATGGTGTATATATGTTGTATCTCCTTGAATCCAAGTTTTACAGGTGATTTCTGCAACAGCGAGATCTGCCGCATATCTGGACAAAGCATCCGGTTCACTTCCCCAAGTGCAACTACGCAGCGATGCGTCGTCGAAACTTATGGCATCATCGATCTGCAAGAAACTCTTGACGATAGACACAATGCATTGTATTCACTGCATTATAAGGAGGATGGAGCGGCGCTGTATAGTCGTGTGTAGATAGGCGCTCTCGCCTACTATCTGTCTCGCCTACTATCTGTCACACCCTATAAATGTGAGACGGTGGGGTCTCGGCGGCCCTTGAGCCCCGGCCGCTACGGGTGCTCCACGGTGGACCGCCCCTCCCCGATCCATCCCAGGATGCCGTCCTGCGCGGTGTAGACGCGGCTGTAGCCGAACCGCTCGTCCAGCATTTGCGCGACCCGGCCGCTGCGCTTGCCGCTACGGCAGATGAACGCGACGGGCTGGCCGGCTTCCGCGATCCGGCCAAGCGCCGGCAGCCAGCGCTCCAGGTCGTAGTTCCCCTTCGCGTCGTAGAAGGTCAGCAGGTGGCTGCCTTCGATGACGCCGGTCTTGCGCCACTCGTCGGCCCGGCGGACGTCGATGACGGGGACGCCCTCCGCCCGCAGCCGCTCCAGCCCGGCGCTGTCCACTTGCGTTACGTCCGCATGGAGCGGCACGGCGCCCGCGACGAGCATGGCGCAGAAAACGGCGATCCTCAGCATTGCCCGGCCCTCCGCAAGTCGTCCCCTTACAGATGGACCGGCGCGCGCCGGTTTGCAACGAATATCGGCCGCGCTCATTCATTTCCCTCAACGGCGGGCGCTCGCTCCGCTCGCTTGCCTACGCGCTTCGCGCGGCGCACGGTCGCGCGCTCCGGGCCTGTCGGCCCGGCCCTCCCCTCACCCGATCTCGGGCTGCGCCCTCAGTCCGCGCGGCAGGTGATGCGCCAGTCGATGGCGCCGGCCTTGTCGCGGCGCGCATAGCTCACGCGGGATTCCTTGAGCCGCGCGCTCGCGATCTCGACCAGGCCTTGCCTCAGCGCCGGCGGCAGGTCGTCGAGGTCGAGGGTGACGGTGACGGGGTCGCGGCGCTTCCGCGCCTTCGCCGGCCGGCTCGTGCGCGCCGCCGCCGCCCGGCGCCGCCGGGGCGTCTCGTCGTCGTTGTCGCCGCCCACGGCGTTATCGCCGTTCTTGCCGCCCCAGATCGCGTCCCAGCCGCTGCGGTATTCGGGCGTGCGCACGCTGGAGAAGTAGCCGTAGTGAACGTCGGACTTGCCGCCGGCGGATTCGCGGGCGGACTTGCCGGCGTCCTTGCCGCTCTCCTTAGCGCCATCCTTGCCGCTCTCCGACGATTTCGCGTCGGAGGACGCGGCCTCCGTGCTCGGCTTGCTGTCCGCGCTCGCCGCCGCCTTGGGCGCGGCACCCTCGGGCGCAGCGCTCTCGCTCTTGCTCTCGGCCTTGGGCGCCGTCTCGGTCTTGGCCTTGGGGGCCTTCTTCTTGCTGCTCTTGGCTTCGCTCATCTCTCTCGCTCGACGACTTATTCATTCATCCGCTTCCACGCGTAACGGCGGGGATATAGAAGCAAGCGCGGCCCGCATCAAGCCCCCCGTCGCCCGGCTTGGAGGCACCCTGCAAATGTGGAATAGTCCGCCCCGCCAGAGCGGGAGGGAGACGCGGGCCATGATGGACGATCGCGCGCCGGACGAGACCATCGACGTCGCCGTGGACGGCCACACCGTCGTCGCCTACAGCTTCGGCGCCGGCGACGAGGTGCTGTTCTGCGTGAACGGCGGGCCGGGGCTCCCCTGCGACTACCTGCGGGACAGCCACTCCTGGCTCGCGGACAAGGGATATCGCGTCGTCTCCTTCGACCAGCTCGGCACCGGCAAGTCCGACCGGCCCGAGGACGAGGCGCTCTGGACCATCGAGCGCTACGTCGAGGAGACGGAGACCGTGCGCACCGCTTTGGGTCTCGGGCCGGTGCACTACCTCGGCCAGTCCTGGGGCACATGGCTCGGGCAGGAATGGGCGCTCGCGTACCCTGAGAGCTTCAAGACCATCACGCTTGCCGACGGCGCCGGCGACATCCCCCACCTCGTGAGCGAGCTGCACCGGCTGCGGGACGCGCTCGGCCCAGAGACCGTGGCGATGATGCAGCGCCACGAGGCCGAGGGCACCCTGGAGCATCCCACCTACCAGGCCGCCATCACCATCCTCAACTACCGCCACGTCTGCCGGCTCGACGCGTGGCCGGCGCCGGTCATGCGCTCGCTCGGCGACTGGAACATGGCGCCCTACAAGGCGATCCAGGGGCCCAACGAGTTCTGCTACACCGGCAGCATCAAGGACAAGAACTGGTTGCCCGAGCTGCACCGCATCCACCAGCCGGCGCTGGTGGTCTGCGGCCAGCACGACGAGCTCACGCCCGCGTGCTCCATGAAGATCGCGGATGCGCTCCCCAACGCGCAGATCAAGGTGTTCCCCAACTCGTCCCACCTGCCGATGTTCGAGGAGCCGGAGGCCTATTTCGAGATCCTGCTCGGCTTCCTCGACGCTAACCGCGGCTGAGCCGAAAGCTGGAGGGGAAGATGAACGTCAAGCAAGCTGTCGAAGTAGCAAGAAAATACGTGGAGGACTTGTTCGCGGAAGAGCAAATAATGAACGTCGCATTGGAAGAAATTGACGCAGAAGAGGAGGGGTTCTGGAGAATTACGATTGGATTTTCCAGACCGTTGAATACGAATTTCAGCAGTTTGTTGGGTGTCGAGAAATCGCGTACTTACAAAGTTGTACTTGTTCGCGATAGCGACGGTCAAATCTTATCCGTAAAAAACAGAGTTTTTGCTGTGGAGTAGAATCTTGATTCGCGCCAGGAGAATTTTCTTGGACACGGGCTTACTGATGCTTTTTGTCGTCGGTGCAACCGACAGGAAGTTGATCGCCAAGCACCGCCGTCTAAAGGAGTTTCAAGAGAAGGACTACGACATATTGATCGACAAAATTGGCCACGTGGACAAGGTACTTGTCACACCGAATACATTGACCGAAGCGTCGAATCTGTTAGACAAACATGGCGAACCCGAACGATCACGCATTTTCGAAACACTTCGAATATTTATTGAAGAACAAGAAGAAATCGTGGTAACCAGCAGAGCTGCCAGTCAAAGAAAGGAATTCATACGACTCGGACTTACGGATGCCGGTCTTCTCGAAGTCATTTCGACCTCCAATCCCTTGATCACCGTTGACCTCGCCCTCTATCTTGCAGCCACAAGAAGAGAAAGCGGATCCGCATTCAACTTTACAAGTTACCAGTCTCGCGCATGAACCGCGTTGCCGCCCGGAACGCCGGCTCAATCGCGACCGATCCGGGCTTGATGGAGGAAAGACCATGAATGCGAGCGAGAAGCGCGCCGCGCTCGCCGGCGCGGTCCGGGAGGGCCACTTCGTCGTGGCGCCCGGCGTCTACGACATGATCTCCGCCAAGGTCGCCGACAGCATCGGCTTCCGCGCGCTCTACATGACCGGCTACGGCGTCGCCGCCTCGCACCTCGGCCTGCCGGACGCGGGCATCGCGAGCTACGCCGACGTCGTGAGCCGGGTCCGCACCATCGCGGGCGGCACCGCCTCGCCGCTCATCTGCGACGCCGACACCGGCTTCGGCGGCCTGTTGAACGTCCGCCACACGGTGCAGGGCTACGAGGACGCGGGCTGCTCCGCGATCCAGCTCGAAGACCAGGAGATGCCCAAAAAATGCGGCCATACGCCGGGCCGCCGCGTGGTTCCCGTCGAAGACATGCTGGAGAAGATCAAGGTCGCCGCAGACGCGCGCCGCGACCCCGACTTCCTCATCATCGCGCGCACCGACGCGCGCACGAGCCTCGGCCTCGACGAGGCGCTCGCGCGCGGCCAAGCCTTCGCGGACGCCGGCGCCGACGTGATCTTCATCGAAGCGCCGGAGAACGAGGACGAGATCGCGCGCATCGGCGAGACCATCGACAAGCCGCTGCTCGCCAACATGGTGGACAGCGGCAAGACCCCCATCGTGCCCGCTGACAGGCTTCAGGCGCTCGGCTTCAACATCGCGATCTACCCCGCCATCGGCATGCTGCCGGCGGCCGGCTCCATGAAGCGCGCGTTCGAGGCGCTCCTGCGCGACGGCTCGACCGCCAACGTGGATGCGCCGATGATCTCGCTGCCCGAGATGCACACGCTGATGGGCTTCGAGGACGTCTGGGCCTTCGAGCGCCGCTGGGCCCGCCCGGAGGCCGAGGCGGTGGAGTGACCGACCGCTTGGCCGGGAGGCCAGCAATGCACTAACATTCCAGCCGGCCAGGTGACAGGGGCCGGTCACGACCATGCCAAACGCTCTGCTCGTCTACCCGGAGCAGCCGCCCACCTTCTGGGGGGCCGACTACGCGCTCGAGATGTCGGGGATCAAGGCGACCTTTCCGCCTCTGGGGCTGCTGACCGTCGCCGCGATGTTCCCGCCGCACTACGCGCTCCGCGTGGTGGACATGAACGTGACCGCCCTGCAGGACGCCGACCTCGCGTGGGCGGACCTGGTGTTCACGTCCACGATGATCACGCACCACCTGTCGCTGCAAGCCGTGGTCGAGCGCTGCAACGACGCGGGCGTTCCGGTGGTGGCCGGCGGGCCGCACCCGACCACGTTTCACGAGGACATCCCCGGCGTGGACCACTTCGTGCTGGGCGAGGTGGAGGAGATATTCGCGGAATTCCTTCGGGACCTGGAAGAGGGCACGGCAAAACCCCTCTACCGGGAGACCGGCAAGCCGGCCGTGACCGGCACGCCGATCCCGCGCTTCGACCTCATCGACATGAATATCTACGCCACGATGAGCGTGCAGTTCTCCCGCGGTTGCCCGTTCGACTGCGAGTTCTGCGACATCATCAAGCTCTACGGCCGCGTGCCGCGCACCAAGGCGCCGGAGCAGGTCGTGGCCGAGCTGGACTCGCTCTATCGGCTGGGCTGGCGCGGCCCCGTCTTCCTGGTCGACGACAACTTCATCGGCAACAAGCGCGATGCCATGAACCTGCTGCCGGCGATCGCCGCGTGGCAGAAGGCCAAGGGGTATCCGTTCACGCTGATTACGGAAGCGAGTGCCAATCTCGCGCTGCTGGAAGAGCTGATGGACGCCATGATCGAGGCCGGCTTCGACACCGTGTTCGTCGGCATCGAGACCCCCAACCCCGAGGCCCTGATCAAGACCAAGAAGCAGCAGAACACCAGCAAGACCGAAGAGAACTACCTCTTCAGCGCCGTCCGCAAGATCCAGCAGTGCGGGATGCAGGTGCAGGGCGGTTTCATCCTGGGCCTGGATAGCGACGGCGAGGGCGTGTTCGACGCCCAGATCGAGTTCATCCAGCAGACCGGCATTCCCGTGGCGCCCATCTACCTGCTGACCGCCCTGAAGGGCACGGACATGTACGAGCGCATGAAGGCGGAGAACCGGCTTCTCGAGTCGCCGATCGGCACCAACGCCATGTCCCTCAATTTCAGGACGGAGATGGACTACCGGACGCTGATCGAGGGATACAAGCGGGTGATCGCCTCGCTCTACGATCCCACACTGGAGAGCTACTTCGAGCGCTGCCTGACCCTGTTCCGGCACTGGAAGCCTGCCCCGCACCTGCGCAAACCGAGGAGCAAGGACGAGATTTTTGGCGCCCTCATGGGCGTGCGCCGCTGCCTCTCCGCCAAACAGATCCCCGCCTTCTCTAAGTTCATCGGCAAGGTGACCAGGGACCATCCGCGTATGCTCGGGGACGCGATCTACCTGGCGGCCATGGGGCACCACTTCGAGCGGATCGGCCGTCAGCAGATCGCCATCCACGACTTTCTGAGCTTCCTCAGGGTGGAGCTGGAGAGATTTCAGGCGGCCGCTCCTGGTCCCGCTTCGGCGGCGGAGGAATTCGGGAGCCGCCGACAGGCGTCGTTCGAGCGCGCCCGGCGGCACTACGACTCCATACCCGAAGCGTTCCGCTATCCGGGAGACGGCCTGCACCATGCGCTGATGTCGTACCAGCGCGCGGTGGACGCGCGCGGACGCGACGTCGCACGCCCCGCGGTGGCTTGACCGGCCGCCTCCGAGCCGGCCGGAACAGACGAAGGCCCCGCCGTCTCCGGCAGGGCCCGTCGTCGCTGAGGTGGGCCGGGCGCCCTACTCCGCTGCGGCGCCGGCCTCGGCGGCCTTGGCTTCGCGCTCCTGCAGGAAGCGCAGCACGCGCCGGTTGAACTCCGGCGGCTTGGGCGGCGCAAGCTCGGTCTCGTCCAGGCAGCGCCCGCGCAGCTCCTCCACGGTGCCGCCGCGATCGAAGAGCTTGACCTCGCCGCGTGCGGCGCGGAGCTTTTCGCGAAGCGCTTGCGTCGCCTCTTCGTCCACCATCAGATCGTCCCGCAGCACCACGCCGTAGCGCTCGGCGCCGGCCCGCGTGACCAGCCCGCGCTCGACCTCCAGCGCCACCAGCGCCGGGTCGCGCTCGTACGGGTCGCCCCAGCCGCCGCCGCCCCAGGTCTTGAAGAGCAGCAGGTCGCCGGCCTCGACCTTCACGTGGTCGCACTTGGACGGCAGCACCTCGAATGTGCCGTCCGCGCGGTGGATCTCCTTCCGGCTGCGCCCGCCCGGCAGGCCGCCGTTCACACCCCACGGGTAGGTGAGCCAGCGGTCGTCGTGCAGCGACATCTCGCCGGGCTCGAGCGCCCGGTAGCCGATGGTGACGCCGTTGCCGCCCCGATGCAGCCCCGGCCCGCCTGAATCCGCGATGGTCTCGTAGACCTCGATGCGGAGCGGGAAGTACGCCTCCAGGAACTCGTTCGGCACGTTGGTGAAGGAGGGCCAGAGCGAGTGCCCGTCGGGGCCGTCGCCCGCCGGCCGGCCGGGAATCCCGCCGAAGCCGATCTGGTAGAGCTGGTA
This sequence comes from Alphaproteobacteria bacterium, assembly GCA_965221125.1. GTDB lineage: Bacteria > Pseudomonadota > Alphaproteobacteria > UBA828 > UBA828 > WTGU01. Next base: position 507,842 of record CBDCRW010000007.1, on the reverse strand, counting down.
CCACTCGCCCTCGCTCGAATAGCCCGAGTACATGAAGTGCGGGCTGTCCGAAAAACCGGCCGCCACCATGAGGTTGGGCGCGCGCTGGCCGAGCAGGCCGCCGAGCACGTCGAAGATGCGCCCCAGCGCATGGGTGCGCGACGAGAGCGCGGCGGGCTTCAGCGGCTTCAGCAGCGTGCCCGGCGGAATCCGCACGTCGACGTGGTCGTAGAAGCCGTCGTTGAACATGATCTGCGGATCGAAGACGTTGATCATGTAGACGCCGACGAACATCTTGAACATTTCCTCGTTGAGGAAGAAGTTGATCGAGCTTTCCGACTGCGGATCGGTGCCGTCGAAGTCGAAGACCAGCACGTCGCCGTCGCGCCACATCTTGCACGCCATCTTGTACGGCCCCATGCCGAGGCCGTCGTCGCAGATGTAGTCCTCGAAGTAGAGGGTCTCGTCCTCGCCCACGGTGTTGCGGATGAGGTGCAGCATGGCGCGGCGGTTGCGTTCCAGCAGCTCGCCCATCGCCCCGATCAGGGTATCGACGCCGAAGCGGTCGCAAAGCTCGTGAATGCGCTTCTCGGCGAGGCGCACGGCGGCGACCAGCGCGTTGAAGTCGCTCCGGTTCCACTGCGGCATCCGGCACTGGTGCAGGATGACCTTGAGCACGTCCTCCTGCAGCTCGTCGTTCTTGTAGATCTTGACCACCGGGATGACGACGCCTTCCTCGTAGATCTGGTTGGCGTCGGTGGGCAGGCTCCCCGGCACCTTGCCGCCGACGTCGGTCATGTGGCCGAACATCGAGGCGTAGGCGATGAGCCGGCCGTCGCGGTAGACCGGGCGCAGGATCAGCCAGTCCGGCGCGTGGCTGATGGCGCCGGCGCAGCTGTAGGGATCGGAGGTGAGGAAGATGTCGCCCTCCTCGATGGTCCCGTCGTACTCCCGCTTGAAGCCGTGGATGAACGAGCCGAACTGGCCCACCACCATCTTGCCCTCGGGGTTCGCGATCATCGGGAACTCGTCGTGCTGCTCCCGGATTCCCGGCGACATGGCGGTGCGGTAGAGCACGGCGTCCATCTCGTAGCGGGCGCTGCGCAGCGCGCTCTCGATGATGTCGAGAGTGATCGGGTCGATGTCGACCGGCTCGAAGGGTGCGTCGTTGGTCTGAACGATAGTGACTGGCATGTCGCTCCTCCCCAGTCTCAGTGGCCGATCGGGTTGATGATGATGTTGCCGTAGCCGTCGACCACGCCGACGTGGCCCGGCAGGATGACGGTGGTCGAATCCATCTCGGTCACGATCGCCGGCCCCTCGATCCTGTTGCCGGCCTCAAGCTTCGCGCGGTCGTAGATCGCGGCGTCCCGGTCGCGATTGTCGACGTAAACCGTGCCGCTCGCAACCTTGGCCGCCGACGGGTCGGCCCCGCCCTCCGCCACGTGGCCGGCCTCGACGAAGGTCTCGGCGCCCTGCACGATGGCGCGCAGCGTAACGATCTCGTGCTCGGCATCGAGCGCGAAGGTGAAGAGCTGCGTGTGCTCGTCGTCGAACTGCCTGGCGAGGTAGCCGAGCCCGTTCTTCTCGAACTCGTCCCCGGAAAAGCTCACCGGAAGCTGCAGCCCCTGGCCGTGGTAGCGCAGGTCCACCTCGTACTGCACGGACTGGTCCTCGCGCGCGATGCCCTCGGCATCCAGCTCCTGCCGGGCGCGGGTCTCGAGATCGTCGAGAATGCCGCGCACCTCGGCGTCGGAGGTCTCCGAGAAGCGGCGCACGAAGCTCATGGAGGCCTCGTCGGTGACCCGCGTCGTCGCATCGCCGTAGGCGCAGAGCACGCCGGGCGAGGGCGGGATGATGACCGGCCACGAGTTCATCAGCTTGGCGAGCGCGTTGGCGTGCAGGGGCCCGGCGCCGCCGAAGGCGATCAGCGCGAAGTCGCGCGGATCGAAGCCCTGCTGCACCGAGACCAGCCGGAGCGCGCCGAACATGTTCTCGTTCACGATGTCGATGATCCCGGCGGCGGCCCGCTTGAGATCGAGACCCAGGGCCGTGGCCACGGTCTGCACCGCGTCGGTGGCCGCGTCGACATCGAGCTGCATCTCGCCGCCGATCAGCTCGCTCGGCAGGTAGCCGAGCACGACGTTGGCGTCGGTCACGGTCGGCTGGTCGCCGCCCATCCCGTAGGCCGCCGGGCCGGGATTGGCGCCCGCGCTCTGCGGCCCGACGCGGAGCGCGCGGGTGATCTCGGGCACGTGGGCGATCGAGCCGCCGCCCGCGCCCACGGTCCGCACGTCGAGCGAAGGCGCGCGCACGGTCACGTCGCCCACCGTGGTCTCGCGCCGCTTGCGCGGCACGCCGTCGAGGATCAGGGCTACGTCGGTCGACGTGCCGCCCATGTCGAGGGTGAGCAGGTTGCGGTAGCCGGCCTGCTTGGCGATCCAGAGCGCGCCGGCGACGCCGCCGGCCGGGCCGCTCATCAGCACGTTCACCGGCGAGTTGCGGCTCGCGTCGACCGAGGCGAGGCCGCCGTCCGAGCGCAGGATGTGCAGGTGGGCGTCGATCTTCCGCTGCTTCAGCTCCTGCTCCAGGTTGCTGACGTAGACCTGCACCACCGGCGCCACGTAGGAGTTGGCGACCGTGGTGATGGCGCGCTCGTACTCGTACATCTCCGGCAGCACCTCGGAGGAGATGGAGACCGGCAGGCCGGGCATCACCTCAGCAGCGACCGCGCGGATCTGCTCCTCGTGGATGCCGCCCGCATACGCGTTCATCAGGCAGACGGTCAGCGCCTCGATCCCCTGCGCCTTGAGGTGGCCCAGCTTCTCGCGCAGGTCGTCCTCGTTCAGCTCGCGGACGACCTCGCCGCGCGCACTGGTGCGCTCCCTGGCCTCGACCGTCAGCTCCAGCGGCGCCAGCGGCTCGGGCTTCGGCCAGATGATCCAGCCGGCGAGGATGCCGGGCACGAAGGAGCGGGCGATCTGCAGCATCTGCCCGTAGCCCTCGCTGGTCACCAGGCCGACCTTGGCGCCCTTGCCTTCGAGGATGGTGTTGGTGGCGACCGTCGTGCCGTGCATGACGTGGGTGATCTGGGCCGGCTCGACGCCGGCGGTGTCGCACACCCGCTCGATGCCGTTGAGCACGCCGATCGAGGAATCGTGCGGGGTGGAGGGCACCTTCGCGCGGAAGGTGCCGCCGCTCGATTCGTCGATCAGCAGGAGATCGGTAAACGTGCCGCCGACGTCGACGCCTAAGCGAAAAGCCATGCTTCCTCCTTCCGGTCGCCGGGTTCGGATACGCGCGCAGCCGGGCAAGCGCGCCGCGGCGGCCGGCGGCCCTCAGGGCTCCGCGCCGGCCTCTGCCCGCGATGGCCGCCCGGCCTAGCCGTCCGACGCCTTCCCGGCCTTCCTTGCGATGTTGAACCCGGCGCCGGTCCGCCGTTTCTGAATGATGTAGACAGCCAAGAAGCTCACGAAGATCACCACGAGCGAGAACACGGTCGTCATGGTGCCGATGGCGTAGATCGCCGGCGTCGCCGCCAGCGTGAGCGTGTTCACGAGCTCGACCGGGAGCGTGTTGAACTCGCCTGCCACCGATGACGTGCGCGGGAACTCGTCGTAGGAGAGCGTGAAGCCGAAGAGCGCGACACCGATCAGCCCCGGCAGCGTGATCGGGATGATCACGTTGCGGAGCGTCTGCCACTGGGTCGCCCCCTGGTCCTTGGCCGCTTCCTCGAGCCTCGGGTCGAGCCGGCTGAACACCGCAAGCATGATCAGCACGCCGAAGGGCAGCGTCCAGCTCAGGTGCGCGCCCAGCGCCCCGGACCACCACTGGCTGGTCATCCCCAGGTTCGAGAAGCCCAGCCCGATGCCCAGGCTGATCAGGATCGACGGGCAGATCAGGCTGGCCACGACGATGTAGAAGACCACGATGTTGCCCGTAAAATTCTTGCGGAACGCGAGACCGGCGAGGAACGAGATGCCCATGGTGAGGAACATCACGATCAGGCCAAGGATGAGCGAGCGCCCGAACGGCCAGCGGAAGTCGCCGATGTAGGACGGGTCGATCACCTCCTTGAACCAGAAGAGCGAGAAGCCCTGCATCGGGAAGGAGAGCGAGGCGCCGTCGTCCTGGAACGAGAGCACCACGATGATGATGATGGGCCCATAGAGGAACAGAAGGTAGAGGTAGAAGATTGTCGCGCGCGCCCAGTAGCCCCGCGCTCGTCTGGTTTCGTGGCCCATGGCTAAAGCTGCTTTCGCACGTCGACGAGGCGCATGATGATGCCGACGATAATCAGCACGGCCAGCATCAGGACGATGGCCGAGGCGGACGCCGGCGGATACTGCACATTGTAAATCTGGTTGCTCATCGAAGCCATGACCGTGCCGACCCGCGCGCCGCTGAGGATGCGGATCGCCGTGAAGTCGCTCGCCACCAGCGCGATGACGAAGATCGCCCCGATGGCAAGCCCCGGCTTGCAGAGCGGAATGATGACGTGCCACAGGATCTGGATCCCGTTGGCACCGTTATCGCGCGCCGCCTCGATCAGGTCGCGGTTGATCCGCGCCATGACGTTGAAAAGCGGCGCCATCATGAAGAGCGTGAATATCTGAACGTAAGACAAGAAAACCGCAAATTCCGAGAACAGGAGGAATTGGAGCGGCGTGTCGGTTATGCCAACCGCCATCACCGCCTGATTGATGATGCCTTCCTTCCCCAGGAACGGTATCCAGGCGACCATGCGGATGACGCCGGAGGTCCAGAACGGAACGACGCAAAGCAGGAAGAGAAGCAGCTTGGTCCTGAGTTGAATGAGGTCGAAAACAAGAAAATAGGCGAGAGTAAAGCCGAGAACCGTCGTGATCGCCAGCGTGATCGCCAGCATCTTCAAGGTCTGCACATAGTTGTCGAAAGTCAGATTTTTCGAGAACAATTTAATGTAGTTGGAGAAGGTCCAGTCGCCCTCCACCATCATGAAGCCGTTGAAATTCCACAGACTGATGATCAGGATCACGATCACCGGCCCGATGAGGAAGAACAGCAGCGTGATCAGCAGCGGCGAGATCTGCAGCGCCGTCGCGTAGCGTTTCAAGAAAGCGTTGACCGCCGCCATTATTGCTGACTCTTCGCCACTGTTGGGCTTCGGAATTTAGCAAAGAAAGCGAGGGTGCGGAGCGCCCCGGCGCCCCGCACCCCCAACTGCGGGCTCGCTGCCTCAGGCAGCGATGAACTCGTTCCAGCGGTCGGTGAGGTACTCGTTCTCGTCCATGACCGAGTTCCACACCGCGACGCGGCCCATGCGGTTCTTGTAGGAGCCGCCGTCGCGCACCGCGCCCGGCTTCTCCATCAGCTTGCCGAAGGGGCTGTAGATGTCCACCGTGGCAGGCTTGCCCTCGAACCAGAAATCCCACTCGGCTTCGGGCAGGAACTTCTGGGTGTTGCTGGGCGTCACCACATAGTAGCCCTGGCGGGCGAAGAATGCGCCGGCCGGACCCGAGTGATACCAGGTCACGTAGTCGTAGACGGCGCCGAGCTTCTTGCCTTCGACGTGCTTCGGCAGCAGATGCCCCAGGGTCCAGGAGCGGTAGCCTTCCTTCAGATCCTGGTAGATGCAGGGCACGCCCTGCTCACGCACGGCGGTCACCGCCGGCGACCACATGGACTGGATGACGACCTCACCCTCGACCATGAGCTGGACCGATTCGTTGAAGGTCGACCAGAGGACGCGCCAGTGGCCATTCTCCTTGAGCTCGATGAGGCGGTCGATGGAGTAGTCGATCTCCTCGCGGGTCATGTTGCCCTTGTCGCCGTACTCGATCTCGCCGTTGGCCTGGAACGCCTGGGCGGCATCCATGAGGCCGATCTGCGGGAAGGCCACGAGCGCCGCCTTGCCGGCGAACTCCGGATTGATCAGCTCCGCCCAGGTATCGATGGGCCGGCCGATCAGGTCGGGCCTGATGCCGAGCGTATCGGCATTGTGCAGCACCGGGTGGTTGGTGATCCACTGGGTCGAGCCCGGGTCGACGAAGTCGGTCGCATCGATGCCGGACGTGTAGGCCACCGTGCTCGGGTTCTGGCCATCGCCGAACCAGGCGTCCGGCCAGATCTTGCCGGGCGCCTTGTAGAGGTCGACCACCGCATCCCACTCGGGCAGCTTCGTGGTGTCCCAGGCCTGGAAGTTGCCCGACGGCCACATGAACTTCATGAGCATGTAGGGCGGCTCGAAGAGGTCGCCCGAGTCGGGCTGCGTCAGCGCGCGGGACTGAATGGCCGGAATCTCGGCGGCGGTCTGCCTGACCTGGAAGTCGAGAGCCTCGTTGGCCATGTCCTCGAGCGGCTTCATGTTGGACACCGCCATGCCGACTGTACGCACGGTGATGTCCTTGATGTCCTGCGACCACACGGTCGGGAATCCGCCGCTAAGCTGCGTCGCCGCAGCGACACCGGCCGCGGCCGCCGTCCCCTTGAGGACCGAGCGGCGGCTCACGCCCGTCTTGCTCTTGTCGTTACTGGTCTTGCGCATGCTTTCCTCCCTCGCCTGCGTTCCTCGAATGCTCGCCCCCTCGCCGGCTTGGGCGATTTTCCTCGGTCGGTGCAGTGCGACGGCTGCCGGCGGCCGCCAGTGAATTCACGTTAGTCGAAGCTCTCTCCGATCAGGTTCTGGGCGCCGGTGGCGCGATCCATCAGGCGCACGTCCTCGCTCGCCCAGGTGACGGTGACCTGGTCGCCCACCTTGGCCGGGTTGGCGAAGTACTCGCGGTCCTCGATCACCGCGACGAGGTCCCGCTTCTGCTCCCGGGTCATGGTGAGCTTGACCCAGTTGCCCTGATACTCGATGGCGTGGACCGTGCCGCCCAACGTGTTGCCCCGGCCCAGATCGACGCTCCCGCCCGCCATGTGCACCTTGTCGCGGCGGATGCCGAAGTTGACCTCCTGGCCGACCTCGTGGCCGTTGCGCGGCAACTGGAACTGATCGCCTTCGGTGCCCGCAACCGTCACCACATCGTCCTGAACGCCCGACACCTTGCCGGCGAACACGTTCCAGCCGCCCATGAACTCGGCGACATAGGTGGTGCGCGGCTGGTCGTAGATCTCCGGCCCCGTCGCCGCCTGCTCGATGCGGCCGGTGTCCATCACCACGACCATGTCGGCGATGGCCAGCGCTTCGGGCTGGGTGTGGGTGACGTGAATGAAGGTGATGCCGAGGTCGATCTGGATGAACTTCAGCTCCGCGCGCATCTGCAGGCGCAGGAACTCGTCCAGCGCCGACAGCGGCTCGTCCAGCAGCAGCACCTTAGGATTCGTGATCAGCGAGCGGGCGAGCGCGACACGCTGCTGCTGCCCGCCGGAAAGCTGCGCCGGCATGCGGTCGGCCAGGGGGTCGAGCTGCACGCGCTGCAGCACCTCGTAGGCGCGCTCGCGGCGCTCGCCCTTCTTCACGCCCTTCATCTTCAGGCTGAAGGCCACGTTGTCGAGCACGGTCAGATGCGGGAAGAGCGCGTAGCTCTGGAACATCATCGACGTGCCGCGCTGCCCGGTGGGCTTGCCGATCACCGATTCGCCGCCGATCAGCACGTCGCCCTCGGTCGGCACCTCGTGGCCCGCGATGATGCGGAGCAGCGTCGTCTTGCCGCAACCGCTCGGCCCGAGCAGACAACAGTAAGACCCGTCGGGAATCGTGAGGTCGATGTCCTCGACAGCAACCGTGGGGCCGAACCGCTTGGTCACGCCCCTGATTTCTACATCGCCGCGTTCGGCCATGGCTCCCAGCGTCCCTTCGCCCGCGCAGGGGTCTCGCCGCCCCCTTGGGGCCAACGTCGTCGATACCAAGACAGATTGACATACCGCCCAGAGCACGCAGCCTCAAGCATTTTCTATACCCGGCACGCGGGATATGCTCGCGGCCCTCATACTATGGAGCGGGAGTTAAGGGCGATGGCGGACCGGGCCGAGACGGTGGATGCCGAGCAGGAAGCGCTGATCCTCGACGGAATCGAGCGGTTCCTGGACCGCGACGTCCGCCCCCACGTCGCCGCGCTGGAGCACGACGACATCTACCCCGAAGACATCGTCGAGAAGATGAAGGAGATGGGCCTCTTCGGCGCCACCATCGCCGAGGAGTACGGCGGCCTCGGCCTGCCGGTCACCACCTACGCCAAGGTCATCGAGCGGCTCTCCCACGCCTGGATGTCGGTGAGCGGCCTCATCAACTCGCACCTCATCATGGCGGCCGCCGTCGAGCGCTTCGGCACCGACGACCAGCGCCAGGACTACCTGCCCCGCTTCGCCTCGGGCGAGCTGCGCGGCGGCCTCGCACTCACGGAGCCCGACTGCGGCACCGACCTGCAGGCGATTCGCACCACGGCCAAGCGCGAGGGCAACAACGCCTACGTCATCAACGGCGCCAAGACCTGGATCACCAACAGCATCCACGGCTCCTGCCTGGCGCTCCTGGTCAAGACCGACCCCGACGCCGAGCCCCGCCACAAGGGCATGAGCCTCTTCCTCGCCGAGAAGGGCGAGGGTTTTCGGGTGAGCCGCAAGCTCCAGAAGCTCGGCTATCGGGGGATCGACACGGCCGAGCTCGCCTTCGAGGACTACCGCGTCGACGCAGACAAGCTCATCGGCGGCGTCGAGGGCAAGGGCCTGCAGCACGCGCTCAGCGGGCTGGAGTTGGGCCGCATCAACGTCGCCGCCCGCGGCGTCGGCGTCGCCCAGTCCTGCCTCGACGAGGCCGTGCGCTACTCCCAGGAGCGCAAGACCTTCGGCAAGGCGATCTGCCAGCACCAGGCGATCCAGATCAAGCTCGCCGACATGGTGACCCGCACCGAGGCCGCGCGGCTGCTGACCGAGCGCGCGGCGCTCGCCTACGAGACCGGCCAGCGCTGCGACATGGAGGCCGGCATCGCCAAGCTCTTCGCCACCGAGGCCGCGCTCGAGAACAGCATCGAGGCCATGCGCATCCACGGCGGCTACGGCTACTCGAAGGAGTTCCCGATCGAGCGGATGTACCGCGACGCGCCACTCCTTTGCATCGGCGAGGGCACCAACGAGATCCAGCGGCTGATCATCGCGCGCCAGCTGATCGAGCGTAATCCGGCGTGAGCGACGAGGCTGCCGCGCCGGCGCCGGCAAGCCCGGTCCGGCCGCTCGAAGGGCTCACCGTCGTCTCCATCGAGCAGTACGGCGCGGCCCCCTTCGGCACCATGTACCTGGCCGATCTCGGCGCCGACGTCATCAAGATCGAGAACCACAAGGCCGGCGGCGAGATGGGCCGCCACGTCCTGCCCTACGCCGAGGACGGCGACAGCCTGTTCTACCAGACCTTCAGCTGCAACAAGCGCTGCATCGCGCTCGACCTGAAGAAGCCGCGCGGCCGCGAGATTCTGGAGCGGCTGGCGAGGCGCGCCGATGCGCTCATCAACAACCTGCGGGGCGACCTGCCAGGCAGCCTCGGGCTCGACTACGCGAGCCTCGGCCCGGTCAATGCGCGCCTCGTCTGTGTGCACCTCTCGGCCTACGGCCGCGACAACGAGCGTGCCGCCTGGCCCGGCCTCGACTACGTGATGCAGGCGGAGGCCGGCTACCTCTCCATGACCGGGGAGCCGGACAGCGTGCCCACCCGCTTCGGCCTCTCCGTCGTCGACTTCATGGGCGGGCTCACCGCGGCGCTCGCGCTGGTCTCGGGCGTCATGCGCGCGCGCGCCAGCGGCCGGGGCATGGACATCGACACGCCCCTCTACGACGTGGCGATGAACAACCTGAGCTACCCCGCGACCTGGCACCTCAACGAGGGCTTCGAGCCGAAGCGCGTGGCCCGCTCCGGCCATCCCTCGCTGGTGCCGAGCGAGCTCTACCGCACCGCCGACGGCTGGCTCTTCGTCATGGCCAACAAGGCGAACTTCTGGCCCGCCCTCTGCCGCGCCATGGAGCGCCCGGAGTGGATCGACGATCCCCTCATGCGGGATTTCGCCGCGCGCTACGAGAACCGGGAAGAGGTCGTGCGCCGGCTGGAGGCGGTGTTCCTCACGCGGACCACCGAGGCATGGCTGGAGCGCCTCAGCGGCGTGCTGCCCATCGCGCCCGTCAACGACGTGGCCGGCGCGCTCGCGAGCGACTTCGCCGCCGAGCGCCGCATGGTCCAGGAGGTGCCGCACCCGGAGCGCGGCACCATGCGCATGGTGCGCCAGCCCATCACCGTGGACGGCGCCGTCATGCCCCGCCACGCGGCCCCCGCGCTCGGCGCCGACACCGCCGCCATCCTCGCCGAGTTGGGCTACGGCGCGGACGAGATCGAGGCCCTCGAAGCCGACGGCACCATCCTCCGCGACGACGGCCCCGCGTAGACTCGCGGTCCCGCCTTAGTTGGGAAGGGGAGTCCCGACGCCCGCGTAAACCCTAAACGGCCTGCGCGACCCGCGCCGGGTCGCCGGTGTCGAGCGTGGTGACGCGGCGCATCTCGCGCCGGTGCACCGTGTCGTCGAAGGGGCGCGCCCGGTGCATGGTGGCGCGGTTGTCCCAGACCAGGAAGTCGCCGTCGCGCCACGAGTGCCGGTAGACCAGTTCCGGCCGGGTCGCGTGCTCCATGAGGTCGCGCAGCAGGAGGCGGCCGTCCGGCACCGGCCGGTCGAGGATCCGCGAGGCGTGCGAGGCGAGGTAGATGGAGCGCCGCCCGGTGCGTGGGTTCTCCAGCACCAGCGGCTGGATCGCCCCCTTGAGCCGGTCGCTCTCCTCGTCGGAGAACTCGAAGCCGAGCGTCACGCGCGAGTACGCGATCGAATGGTGCACGCGCAGGCCCTCGAGGCTCGCCTTGGTCTCGTCCGCCAGCGTGTCGTAGGCGGCCCGCATGTCCGCGAACTCGGTATCGGACGCGACCTGCGGCAGCACGAGGGCGGCCAGCATGGAGTAGCGGCCGCGCGGGTCCTGAAACGACGCATCGGTGTGCCAGAGGCGGTTCGCGATGCCGTACTGGCGCTTCCGGTCGTGCGCCTCCAGCAGCGCGCCGTCCGCGCCCACGTTGGAGACATCCGTGAGCGCTTCGTCGCCGAATCGGCTCTTGTGCAGCACGCTGATGCCGGTCTTGCGGTGAAGCTCGCCGTCGAGCCGGATGGCGAAGGCCAGTTGCTCCTCGCTCGAGAACGCCTGATCGCGGAACACGAGCACCGCGTGCTCGTCCATGCCTGCCCGGATCTGCTCGAGCGTCGCCGCGTCGTGCACGGCACGGAGATCGAGCGCGCTCGCCTCGGCGGCGAACACGGGGTGGAGCTTGTGGAACCGGAGCGTCATGGGGTCTCGTCCGCTTGCGGGCCGGTTTCGATGGGCAGGGCGGAGTCCTGCGCCCAGTCGCCCATCGAGCCGTCGTAGAGGGTGAGGTCACGGTAGCCGAGCTGGTGCAGGAGGAACAGGCCGATCGTGGCGGAGATGCCGCCGCCGCAGTAGGCGACCACGTGGCGGTCCGGCGTGACGCCGGCGTCCTCGTGCAGCCGCCGCGCGTCGTCCAGCGGCACGAAGGCGCCGTTCGCCGCCGCATCGAGCAGGGTGGCGGCGGGCACGTTGACGCTCCCCGGAATCCGCCCCGGTCGCCCGTAGCGGCTCGGTCCCTCGCCCAGGTGAAACTCGGGCGCGAGCGCGTTCACCATGACGGCGCCGCCATCGCCCAGCCGGGAGCGCACGTACGCGCTGTCGACGAACTGGCCGGCCTTCAGCGTCGCGGTGAAGCGCGCCGGCGGGTAGCGTCCCGGCTCGGCGGAGACGGGGCGGCCCTCCGCCTTCCACTTCTCCCAGCCGCCGTCGAGCACCGCCGCCCCCTCGAAGCCGAAGGCGCGCAGCATCCACCAGACCCGTGTCGCCCACATGATGCTGCCGGCCGAGTACAGCACGACACGGGAGTCGTCCCCGATGCCGAGCGCGCCCATGGCGTCCGCGAACTGCTCGGGCACCGGCGCCATGAACTTGAGGCGCGTGTCGGGATCGGAAATCGTCCCCTGGATGTCGAGAAAGACCGCGCCGGGGATATGTGCCTCGTCGTACTCCGCCCGGCCGGGGACGACACGATAAGGCGCGTCGTCCCCCGGCTCGGCCGGCTTCAGCCACGTCGTGCAGTCCACGATGCGAAGTCCGGGCTCTGCGAGGCGCGCCTCGAGCGCGCCGGTCTCGATCAGCGCCTGCGGCTCGCGCCACGCAGACAGGTCGGCTCGGCCTTCGGTCATCGACGGACTCCTAGCCCGCAATTCTCGCCAGGGTCACGGCCTGCGTCGCGCCCGCTCCCCGTCAGGCGAAGCTCAGCAGCTGCGCCACCTCCGCAGGCGTCGAGTCCCCGTCGAGCGCCATGATCGCATCCAGCGCGCGCTCGGCCCGGTCCGGTGCCAGCGTCATCGCGGCGTTGTCGCGGAACTTGGCCACGATCTCGTCCGCGCCCAATGGGCGGCTGTCGGCGCCCCGGTTCACCTGCTCGCGGTGCCGCAGCGTGCGGCCGTCGGCGGTGCGGATCACGACCTCGCCCGAGTAGTAGGTGGGGAAGGCCGAGTCGGGATCGACGCGGTAGCCGATCCGGTCGCAGAGCGCCAGCACGTGCGGGTCGGTGTAGGCCTCGGGCTCCAGCTCGGCCAGGGTGAAGCGACCGCGCGCGAGCACGCTCGCGATCATGTAGTGCACGCTGAACTGCGCCTCGTAGGCGCTGGCCGGGCGGCGCTTGGCGGCTTCCGGCTCGCAGACGACGCTGACGCAGCCCTCGCCGATCAGCGCATCCACGCTCTCCACGTCGTCCGGTGCGAGCCCGTGCTCGTCGCGGAGCGCCTGCGCCGCGTCGCCCAGCGCATGGACCAGGTGGCAAGCCGGGTAGGGCTTGATGCCGATGCGCAGCATCTCCCAGTCCTCGCCCAAGCCGCGGGTGCATGCCGGCCAGTCGATCTCCGCATCGTGCGCGCCGTAGAGCGCGTAGAGGCCGAAGCGCCCCTCGTAGGGCTCGGCCGGCCCCTGGAAGCCCTGCTGAGCCAGCGCCGCAGCGCTGATCCCGGCGACCGACGCCCAACCGGGGTGCATCCGCTTGGTCCACGCGCCGTCATCGAGGAACTGCAGGCTGCCGGACGCCATGCTGAGCGCGATGCCCTGCGCGTGGGCGAGCTGCGCTTCCGTCATGCCCGCGAGCCGGCCGGCGGCCAGCGCGGCGCCGAACACGCCCACCATGCCGGTGGGGTGGAAGCCCAGCCGATGGAACCCGCCCTGCGCTGCGGCGGCGATCCGCGCCGCGCCCTCGATGGCGGCGAGGTAGGCCGCGAGCGTCTCCCGCCCCGAGGCGCCGTGCCACTGGCCGGCAGCCAGCACCGTCGGCACCGCGCTCGCCGTGGCATGGATCACGCCGCCCACGTGCGTGTCGTCGTAGTCGAGGCCGTGGATCAGGAATCCGTTCATCTGCGCCGCATCGCGCAGCGGCAGCGCCGCCGGCATGCCGATGACGGGATAGGCCCCGTCGCCGGCGAGCCCCTGGATCGCCGTCAGCGTCTTGTGGCTGAAGTCGTAGCGCGACGCCGCGAGGCCGATGCCCAAGGCATCGAGGATGTGCAGCTTGGCGCGCTCGACCACCGGCGCGGGCACGTCGTCGAGCGAAAGTTCGCGGGCAAACCGGGCGAGCGTGCGCGCGATCGGCTCGCTCGGTGCGGGTTCGGGCTGCGGGGCGGTCGCTTGGGCGAGGGCCATCGGAAATCTCTGCCGTTATGGGGATCGATTGGCGTCAATCTAGCACGGCTCTATGGCCGCCGCCTTCGCTGTGCAAAGGTGGCGCGCGCCGCACCCCTGCCTGGAGAGGAGTCCATGACCGCACAGCTTATCGCGCCGCCGCTCTTCGACTTCCTGCGGGAGCTCAGGGACAACAACGAGCGGCCCTGGTTCGAGGCGAACAAGGCGCGCTACCGGGCCGAGGTGCGGGACCCCATGCTCGACTTCATCCAGGCCTTCGCCGAGCCGCTGGCGGAGATCAGCCCGCACTTCCGCGCCGATCCCCGGGCCAACGGCGGCTCGCTCTTCCGCATCTACCGGGACACGCGCTTCTCCAAGGACAAGACGCCCTACAAGACCAACGTCGGCGCCCACTTCCGCCACGAGGCGGGCAAGGACGCGCACGCGCCCGGCTTCTACCTCCACCTGGAGCCCGGCATGTGCTTCGCCGGCTGCGGCGTCTGGCACCCGGACAGCCCCACCCTCGGCCGCATCCGGGACGCGATCGCGGAGCGGCCGGAGGAATGGACGCGGATTACCGCCTCCGACGCCTTCTGCCGGACCTTCCGGCTCGCGGGCGAGGCGCTCAAGCGCCCGCCGCGCGGCTACGACCCCGAGCACCCGCTGATCGAGGACTTGAAGCGCAAGGACTTCGTCGCGATCGCCGACATCCCCGAGGACGACGCGATCCGCCCCGACTTCCTCGACCGCTTCGCGTCGATCGCCCGCGCCGGCAGCGAGCTCACCGCCTTCCTCTGCCGCGCCGTCGGCGTGCCGTTCTAGCCCGCCTCCGACTTCGACGGACGCAGGCCGCCCTCCGCACCATGGTGCGGTGCACGGGGCGGGCGCGTGGGGGCAGGCTCTGCGGATGCAGCGCGCAGACCATCGCACTTCCGGGGGAGTCGGGCCGGAGCGGCGCCGGGGAGCCGGCTCGTCGCCGGGCGCTCGTTTATCCGGCTCCTGCCGCCGCCGGGGCGGGCCACCTTGTGCCAGCTTGTGCCACTTTGTGCCGCCCGTTTCGTGCCACCTTGTGCCACCTTGTGCCACTTTGTGCCGGCGTATGCCGGAATATCCCGCCTTAAGGCCTTTCCGTGCAAAAACGGAAGCGCTCCATGCGCGGTTGGCCGCCGCAAACCGCGCGGATAGGCTGCACGCACCATGCGCCCGGCGATCCTCAATCCGCTGTTCGCGCCCGCGACGGTGCTGCCGGGGGTCGGCGCCCGCACGCGCGCGGCCATCGAGCGGCTGGCCGGCCCGCTCGTGGTGCACCTGCTCTGGCACTTGCCCTCCGGTCTGATCGACCGGCGCCACGCGCCCAAGGTCGCCGAGGCCGAGGCCGGCGCCACGGCGACGCTCACCGTGCGCGTCGACCGGCACCAGCCCTCCCCCGACCGGCGGCGCCCGACCAGGGTCTTCTGCTCGGACGAGACCGGCACGCTCACCCTCGTCTTCTTTCATGCCAAGGGGGACTGGCTGCGCCAGAAGCTGCCCGAGGGGGCCGTGCGCGTGGTGAGCGGCCGCGTCGAGCATTACGGCAGCGAGATCCAGATGGCGCACCCCGACCACATCGCGCCGCTCGACGAGCGGGACAGCGTGCAGACGGTCGAGCCCATCTATCCGCTGACGGCAGGGGTGACGCTGAAGCCGATGACCCGCGCCGTGCGCGCCGCTCTCGCGAAGGCGCCGGCGCTGCCGGAATGGATCGAGCCCCGGCTGGTCGAGGCCCGCCGCTGGCCGCCCTGGAACGAGGCGCTGACGGCCGCGCACGCGCCCGAAGATGCCGCCGACCTGGAGGCGGACACCCCGCTGCGCTCGCGCCTCGCCTACGACGAGCTGCTGGCGAACCAGCTGGCGCTGGCGCTGGTCCGCCGCTCCGCCAGGGGCGGGCGCGGCCGCGCCATCACGGGCGACGGCACGCTCCGCGCCAGGATCGAGGCGGCGCTCCCCTTCCGTCTGACCGAAACCCAGCGCGCCGCCGCCGCCGAGATCGCGGGTGACCTCGCGAAGGAGCGCCGCATGCTCCGCCTCCTCCAGGGCGACGTCGGCAGCGGCAAGACCGTGGTCGCGCTGCTCGCCATGCTGGTGGCGGTCGAGGCCGGCGCGCAGGCCGCGCTGATGGTGCCGACCGAGCTGCTGGCGAACCAGCACGCGGAAACCCTCGGCGCCCTGCTCGAGGGAAGCGGCGTCTCCCTCACGCTGCTGACGGGACGGGACACGGGCCGCGCCCGCGAGCGGACGCTGGCGGCATTGGCGACCGGCGAGGTCGACATCCTGGTCGGCACCCATGCGCTGTTCCAGAAGGGCGTCGACTTCAAGGACCTGGCGCTCGCCGTGGTCGACGAGCAGCACCGCTTCGGCGTGCACCAGCGCATGATGCTGGCGCGCAAGGGGCCGGCGGCGGACCTGCTGGTGATGACCGCAACCCCGATCCCGCGCTCGCTCGTGCTCACCGCTTACGGCGACATGGACGTCTCCCGCATCGAGGGGCGCCTCCCCGGCCGGGCCGCCGTCGCGACCCGCGCCATGCCGCTGGAGCGGCTGGAGGAGGTCGTCGCCGCCGTGCGCCGCGCGCGCGCCGCCGGCGCCAAGGTCTACTGGGTCTGCCCGCTGGTGGACGAGTCGGAGGCCGTGGACCTCGCCGCCGCGACCGACCGCCACGCCAGACTGGCAGAGACCTTCGGCGAGCGCGTGGCACTCATCCACGGCCGCATGAAGCCGGCGGAGAAGGACGCCGCCATGGCCGCCTTCGCCGGCAACGGCGCCGACATCCTGGTGGCGACGACGGTGGTCGAGGTCGGCGTCGACGTGCCGACAGCCACCATCATGATCGTGGAGCACGCCGAGCGCTTCGGCCTCGCCCAGCTTCACCAGTTGCGGGGCCGCGTCGGGCGCGGCGAGAAGCCCGGCACCTGCCTGCTGCTCTATGCCGCACCGCTCGGCGAGACCGCGCGCGCCCGCATCGCCATCCTGCGCGAGACCGACGACGGCTTCCGCATCGCCGAGGAGGACCTGCGGCTCAGGGGCGCCGGCGAGCTGCTGGGCACGCGCCAGAGCGGCATGCCGGCCTTTCACCTCGCCGACCTCGCCGTCCACGAGGCGCTTCTGGCGGTCGCCCGCGACGACGTGAAATTACTGCTGGAGCGCGACCCCGAGCTGGAATCCGCGCGCGGCCAGGCGCTCCGCACGCTCCTCTATCTCTTCGAGCGCGACATGGCGGTGCGCTACCTGCGCTCGGGATGAGTTGGGGGCTGCTCAACCCGTCAGTGTCGCGAAGGGGTTGCGGCCCTCCGGGTCCTCGACCTCGACGATCCAGACGTCCGGGTCGAAGTCGATCTCCCGCGCGAGCCTTGCCTCGGCCTCGTCCTCGGGAATCCAGCCCTCTCCGGTGGCGCGGCGCCAGGTGAGGTCGCCGTCGAGCGATTGCGTGCGCGCGAACACCGCCGCCGTGCCGTCGAGCCGGCTCACCTTGACGAGCAGCGCGCCGGCATCCGAATCGCCCCGCCGCCTGAGCGCGGCCGCGAGCAGCGCCTGCTGGCAGTAGCGGAAGCCCGCCTGCACCAGCACCTCGGTCTTGAGCCGCGCTTCGCTCATGGCTGCCCGATGAGCGCGTGGCGCAGGCGGTCGCCGACCGCGACGCCCAGCCGCTCGGCGCTGCCGCCGATCATCTCCAGCACGTAGCGGACAGGCTGGCCCGAGGGTATGCGCTTTTCGGAAAGCGGCGTCGTCCGCTGGGCGATGGTGACGATGCGCCCCCCTTCGTCGGCGAAGAACATGTCCAGCGGGATCAGCGTGTTCTTCATCCACATGGTGACCTGCCGCGCAGCACCGAAGTCGAAGAGCATGCCGCGGTCGGGCGCAAGCTCCGTGCGGTGCATGAGGCCGACGCCCCGCTCCGCCGCCGTGCGGGCAACCTCCACCTCGATGGCGTGGACGCCCGCGCCGGTCTCGATCGTCAGCGGCTCAAGCGCGCCGCCCTCCGCCGCGGCGGGCGACGCGAACCCCGCAAGCGCGAACAGGACTACGAGCGCGAGCGCGCGCACCGGCTGCCGGAGAACTGGCATGGCCGTGGTCTATCGGCTGCGCGCGGCCCGGTAAACCGAAATCGGACCTCCAGGCTGCCGGCTCTCGCGCTCGGGAGCGAAGCCCCCACGATGCCCGTGGCAGGCTTGCAACGCAGGGGGCAAGCTGCCATGTACTCTTGCCCAACCGCACACTCTCCAGCCGGGAGCACACGGGTATGGATCCCCTCATCGGCCAGGCGGCCGGCGGCGCAGCGCAGCCGAAGGACGCGACGACCCAGAGCTTCGCTGCCGACGTGATCGAAGCGTCGCACCAGACCCCCGTGATCGTCGATTTCTGGGCGCCCTGGTGCGGCCCCTGCAAGCAGCTTGCGCCGATCCTGGAAAAGACGGTGAGGGACGCCGGCGGCAAGGTGTCGCTGGTCAAGATCAACATCGACGAGAACCCGGAGATCGCGCAGCAGCTCCGCATCCAGTCGATTCCGGCCGTCTTCGCCTTCCAGCAGGGCCAGCCGGTCGACGGCTTCATGGGGGCCCAGCCGGAAAGCCAGATCAAGCGCTTCGTGGAGCGGCTGGTCGGCCCGATGGGCCCCTCGCCGCTTGAGCAGGCCCTGGAGCAGGCCAAGCAGGCGCTGGACGCCGGCGACCATGCCGCCGCGTCGAACATCTACGCCCAGATCCTGCGGCAGGTGCCGGGTGAGACCGCGGCGATCGCGGGGCTGGTGCGCTGCCTCGTCGCCGCCGGCGATCTCGAAGAAGCGCGCGAGCTGGTGGACGGGCTCGACGACGACGCGCTGAAGGACGCCGACGTCGAAGGCGCGATTTCGGCGCTCTCGCTCGCCGAGCAGGCCGGCGAGGCCGACGGCGACACCGCCCAGCTTCAGGCCCAGCTCGCCCAGGACCCCGCCAATCACCAGGTGCGCTTCGACCTCGCCATGGCCCACCACGGCGCGGGGCGCAACGAGCAGGCCATCGACGAGCTGATCGAGATCATCCGCCGGGATCGGCAGTGGAACGAAGAGGCGGCGCGCCAGCAGCTTCTCAAGCTGTTCGAGGCCATCGGCCACGCGGACCCGCTCACCGTCGCCGGCCGCCGCAAGCTCTCCTCGATCCTGTTCTCCTGAGGCGAGACGTGAGCGCCGGCAACGAAGCGGGCGGCATCGACGACCTGCCGCGCGTCATCCCGATCTTCCCGCTGCCGGGCGTGATGCTGCTGCCACGCGGGCGGCTCCCGCTCAACATCTTCGAGCCGCGCTACCTGCAGATGACGCAGGACGCGATGGCGTCGCACCAGATGGTCGGCATGATCCAGCCGGCGGACCCCAAGGCCAACGTCGCCGCGCCCGAGGTCTACCCGGTCGGCTGCGCCGGGCGCATCACGTCGTTCTCCGAGACGCCGGACAACCGCTTCCTGATTACGCTGACCGGCGTCTGCCGCTTCGCCATCACCCGCGAAATCGATCAGGACGGCCTGCTCTACCGCCGGGTCAGCGCGGACTACAGCCGCTTCGCCGGCGACCTGCCGGAGCCCGCGCCGCTCACGGTCGACCGCGACCGCCTGCTGCCGGCGCTCCGCTCCTATTTCGAGCACCACGGGCTCACCGCCGACTGGGACGCGATCGACCGTGCCAACGACGACGCCCTCGTCACCTGCCTCGCCATGGCCTGCCCCTTCGAGCCGAACGAGAAGCAGGCGCTCCTGGAGTGCGAGGCCGAGAGCGAGCGCCTCGCCATGATGCAAGCGCTGTTCGAGATGTCGGCCCACGCCGCGTCCGGGCCGCGCGCGCGGATGCAGTGAGGGAGGCTGCTGCGATGACGGAGGAACGCGCCACCGTCGACCCCAAGCTGCTGGAAATCCTGGTCTGCCCGATCACCAAGGAGTCGCTCCGCTACGACGCCGAGCGGCAGGAGCTGATCAGCGACCGCGCCAAGCTCGCCTTCCCGATTCGGGACGGCATCCCGATCATGCTGCCTGACGAAGCCCGGCCGCTGGAGGAGGACGAGTGAGCACACCCTTCGAGGATCAGCCCTGGCCGGTCGAGATCCGCTACAGGAGCGCCGAGAAGACCCTCGAGATCGATTACGACGACCACCTCTGCTGCAGCCTGCCGGCGGAGCTGCTGCGCGTCGAGAGCCCGTCGGCCGAGGTGCGGGGCCACGGCGAGGGCAAGACCATCGTCCCCGGCCGCCGCCACGTCGGCATCACCCTGATCGAGCCGGTGGGCAACTACGCCGTCCGCCTCCACTTCGACGATCTGCACACCACCGGCATCTACACCTGGTCCTACCTGCGCCACCTGGGCGAGAATCGCGAGGCGATCTGGCAGACCTACCTCGACGCGCTGGAAGAGCGCGGCCTCAGCCGCGACCCTTGACTCGGCGCGCTCAGGCGCGGGCTGAGGGGCCGTAGGCGAGGTACATCGGCTCGCCGTCGGCGAAGCGGGACGGCCTGAGCGGGCGGATGTCGAACGGCGATTCGGTCTCAAGCACGGCGGCGGCGACGCATTCCCCCACCGCCGGCGAGAGTTTCAACCCGTGGCCGGAGAAACCGGCCGCCAGATAGAGCCCGTCGAGCCCCGGCGCCCAGCCGAGGATGGGATGGAAGTCCGGCGTGATGTCGTAGGCGCCGGAGACCGTGCGCACGACCTTCGCGTCCACAAAGTCAGGCAGCCGTTCGGCCAGCGCCTTGTCGAGGCGCGTCCGGTGCCGCGCCTCGTCCTCCGCCGGCGCGGGCGCGGCAGGGTCGGCGACCTCCGGCATCTCGTTGGGGTAGGCCACCGCCAGCAGGTAGGGCCCCATGTCGGGGCGCATCACCACGTTGGAGTTGCCGTCGGTGATGCAGGTGCGGATCGTGGGTCGGCCGGGCGGCTGCTCGAGATAGGCCATGTCGAGGCGCCGGCGCTCGATCGGCGCAGCGACGCCGATGGGCGCCAGCAGGTCGCTGCTCCACGCCCCGGCCGCGCAGACCACCACAGGCGCCTCGATGCGCCCTTCGGCCGTATCCACGCCCGCCACGCGCCCGTCCGCCGTGGCGATCCCCTCCACCCGGAGGCCGGAATGCAGCGTCGCCCCTGCCGCCTGCGCCGCGCCCAGCCAGCTCAGCACCATGCGGGTCACGTCGATGTAGCCGCCGTTGGGCTCCCACGCGCCGCCGGCGAGATCGTCGGTCACCAGCGCGGGCTCCAGCGCCTTGATCTCGTCGGGGCTCGCGAAGCGCGTGTCGACGCCAAGCTGGCGGCCGAGGTCGACGTTGCGCCGGCAGGCCTCCACCTGCGCCTCGACGACCAGCAGCATGTAGCCGAGCTTCACGTAGCCCGGATCGCCGACGCCCACCTCGGTCTGCCAGTTGTTCAGCACCTCGAAGCCCCGGATGGCCATCTCGACCATCAGCGCGTTGGAGTAGTGCTGGCGGATCTGCCCGAAGGTGCGGCCCGACATGCCGCCCACCGGCGGCCGCTCGTCGACCACCACCACCTTGCGGCCCGACTGCCGCGTGAGCTGAAAGGCGATGCTCGCCCCCATGATCCCGGCGCCGACCACCACGATGTCGGCCGACCCGAGCCGCTCCCTGCCACGCACTGTCATTCTCGCCCCGCCATCCGTCCGCGCCCGCCTCGCACCGGGCGCGGGAGACTAGCATGCCGGATCGCGCCACGGTTAGAATCGCAGGGCATATGCTCGGCATGCATGAAGACCGCGGAGGTCGGAACATAACCGCGGCCGAAGAGGACAGACGGAGCCGCCCGATGCCCGGCGCCAGGCGCACGCCCGTGCTCTCCGTGAGGGACCTGCGCACGCGCTTTCGCGTGCCGGGCGGCGGCAGGGTGCATGCGGTCAACGGCATCAGCTTCGACCTGCACGAGGGCGAGCTGCTCGGCGTCGTGGGCGAGAGCGGGTCGGGCAAGAGCGTGACCATGCTCTCGCTGCTGGGCCTGCTCCCCATGCCGCCGGCGGAGGTCGCCTCGGGCCAGGCCCTGCTCGACGGCGAGGACCTGCTCGCGCTCGGACCCACAGAACTTCGCCACATGCGGGGCGCCAAGGTGGGCTTCATCTTCCAGGACCCGATGGCCTCCCTGAACCCGGTGCTGAGCGTGGGCTACCAGCTCGCCGAGCCGCTTCGCACGCATCTGGGCTTGAGCCGGCGCGCGGCGCGGCGCCGGGCGGCGGCGCTGCTGGAGGGCGTCGGCATTCCGGCGGCGGAAAGCCGCCTCGGCGACTTTCCCCACCAGTTCTCCGGCGGCATGCGCCAGCGCGTGATGATCGCCATGGCGCTCGCCTGCGATCCCAAGGTGCTGATCGCCGACGAGCCCACCACCGCGCTCGACGCCACCATCCAGGCCCAGATCCTGGACCTGCTGCAGCGGCTCCGGCGCGAGCGCGGCATGGCGATCGTCTGGATCACCCATGACTTGGGCGTCGTCGCCGGCCTCGCGGACCGCGTGATGGTGATGTACGGCGGCCAGGCGGTCGAGCGCGCGGACGTCCGCTCCCTCTACGCGCGGCCCCAGCACCCCTACACGCGGAGCCTGCTGCGCGCGCTGCCCAGGATCGAGGGCGGCGAGAGGGGCGAACGCCTCGCCAGCATCCCCGGCCAGCCGCCGACCCTGCTGCGCGCGCCCGATGCCTGCCCCTTCGCGCCCCGCTGCGCCCACGCCTTCGCCCGCTGCCATGCGGAGAACCCGGCGCTGGCCCCGGTCTCCCCCGGCCACGAGGTCGCCTGCTGGTACGACGCGGACGCCGGAGTGCCCCGTGCCGCCTGAGCCCGCCCCCCTCGTCGCGGTCGAGAACCTGACCAAGCACTTCCCCATCATGCGGGGCGTGCTGCGCCGCAAGGTGGGGAGCGTACGCGCGGTGGACGGGCTGGACTTCGCCATCCATCCGCGCGAGACGCTGGGCCTCGTGGGCGAGAGCGGCTGCGGCAAGTCCACGGTGGGCCGCATCATCCTGCGCCTCTATCCGCCGACGGCGGGCCGCGTGACCTTCCGCGGCCAGGACATCACGGCGCTGCAGGGCGAAGCGCTGCGCAAGCTGCGTCCGCACATGCAGATGATCTTCCAGGACCCGCAGGACAGCCTGAACCCCCGCATGACGGTGGGCAGCATCGTGGGCGAGCCGCTCCGCGAGCACGGCGAGGCCACCGGCGCGGCGCTCAGGGAGCGCGTGGAAGCGCTGCTGGAAGCCGTGGGCCTCGACCCCGCCTTCGCCAACCGCTACCCGCACGAGTTCTCGGGCGGCCAGCGCCAGCGCATCGGCGTCGCCCGCGCGCTCGCGCTCAACCCCGAGTTCATCGTCTGCGACGAGCCCATCGCGGCGCTCGACGTCTCCATCCAGGCGCAGGTGGTGAACCTGCTCAAGGAGCTGCAGGAGCGCTTCGGCCTCACCTACCTCTTCATCTCCCACGACCTCCGCATGGTCCGTCACGTGGCCGACCGGGTCGCCGTGATGTACCTCGGCAAGATCGTGGAGCTGGCGGCCAGCAATGCGCTCTACGAGGAGCCGCTGCACCCCTACACCCGCGCCCTGCTCTCGGCCGTGCCCACCCACGACCCGGAGCGCGAGGCCGTACGGCAGCGCATCATCCTGGAGGGCGACGTGCCGAGCCCGGCGGCGCCGCCGCCCGGCTGCCGCTTCAGCACGCGCTGCCCCGTGGCCGTGCCCGAGTGCTCGGAACGTGCGCCCGAATGGCGCACGCTCCGCCCCGGCCATCAGGTCGCTTGTCACCTGGCGGAGTGATGGCGGAAAATACGGGGAGGCCGGTTTAACGCTGACCATTACAATTCGGAGTCAAAGCAATGTCAGTGAGATCGTCGCTCATCTCGAGAACGGGTCATATTCTAAGTTGGATTATGCTGACAGTTGCTGTACTAACATTGATTGCCAACTGGCGATCATTGGACCGACAAACCACAGCATTGGAACAACAAGCCACCGCATTAGATCGACAGAGTATGGATTTACAGTTCAACACTTACATTCGAGTAAGGCAGCTGTATGATAGTATTTCACAGGAACAGAATGAACTGTTCCAGAAGCTATATCACGCCAATCGCTTGAAACAATTAGATGAATACAGCGAGCATGACAGGGCGTCCGCGTTGGATGTTATTAGTCATACCGCCTATTTGAGCGAAGAGTTGCTTGACCTCCTAACTGGTGGTATGCTGAAGGATAAAGCTCGTGAAATAGTGGAGAATCGTATATTTGACTCGCTAAATGGTCTTGACATAATCACATGCGATCTATTTCATTCGAACCTGCCAGAATTCTTAATTCGCATGGGGTACGTTAGCATTCCGGAGTTCTTGATTGACAAAGGTATGCCCGAACCACTCGAGCCAATTGGCGAAATGTCGGTGGTCGAGTGTTGATAGAATGTTCAGCGATGCAGTCCCGAATTCCGTGGACACGTCTTGTGGTGGGCTATGTTGACCCTCGGAAGATGCGGTATCAGCCAGGATGGCCGCAAACGCCGAGCGCTGTCGCTGTGCCCGAGTGCTCGGAGCGGCCGCCCGAATGGCGCACGCTCCGCCCCGGCCATCAGGTCGCTTGTCACCTGGCGGAGTGATGGCGGAATATTGGCGACGCGTGCTCCGAAGCGCGCTGCCCTCCCCCCAACCGGAGGACCGCGACATGATCAGGAAATGCCTGCTGGGTCTGGCGATTACCGCGCTCGCGACGGCGACGCTCGCGACTGCGGCGCTCGCCGAGCGCGGCCGCGACGGCCACCTGAAGATCCTCTATTGGCAGGCGGTCTCCACCGTCAATCCCTACCTCTCCGGCGGCACCAAGGACATCGAGGCCGCCTCCCTCGTGCTCGAGCCGCTGGCCCGCTACGACGACACGGGCACGATGGTGCCCGCGCTCGCCGCCGACATCCCCACCGTGGAGAACGGCGGCGTGGCGGCCGACCTCATGTCCATCACCTGGCCGCTCCGCCAGGACGTCGTCTGGTCCGACGGCACGCCGTTCACCGCCGCCGACGTGGCGTTCTCCGCCGCGTACTGCCTCAACGAGGAGATGGGCTGCAACCCCCTCTCCAGCTTCACCGACGTCACCGGCGTCGAGGCGCTGGACGACCACACCGTGCGCGTCCATTTCGGCGTGGCCAAGCCCTTCCCCTACGGCCCCTTCGTCGGCTCCACCTCGCCGATCCTGCAGAAGGCGCAGTTCGAGAACTGCACCGGCGCCAGGGCGCAGACCTGCACGGAGCAGAATTTCGGCCCCATCGGTACCGGCCCCTTCAAGGTCGACGAGTTCCGCGCCAACGACGTGATCGTCTTCTCGGCCAACGAGAACTATCGCGAGCCCGACAAGCCCGCCTTCGCCACCGTCACCTTCAAGGGCGGCGGCGACGCGACCTCCGCCGCGCGCGCCGTGCTGTCGACCGGCGAGTTCGACTACGCCTGGAACCTGCAGATCGAGCCCGAGGTGCTGGAGCAGATGGTGGCCAACGGCAAGGGGACGGTCGTCGCCGGCTTCGGCACGATGGTGGAGCGCCTGGTCGTGAACCAGACCAACAACTCCGCCGACCTCGGCAAGGACGCGCGCTCGCTCCACCTCGACGGCACCAATCCGCACCCCTTCCTCTCGGATCCGGCGGTGCGCCGCGCGCTGTCACTGGCCATCGACCGCCAGATCCTGGTCGATTTCGGCTATGGCGCGGCCGGCCAGGTCACCTGCAACGTGCTGCCGGCGCCACCCGTCTACGCATCCGACGCGAACGACGCGTGTGCGACGCAGAACATCGAGGAGGCCAACCGCATCCTGGACGCGGCCGGCTGGCTGCCGGGCGAGGACGGCGTGCGAGAGAAGGACGGCGTCCGCCTCTCCATCCTCTACCAGACCTCCACCAACTCCGTGCGCCAGGGCACGCAAGCGCTCATCAAGCAGATGTGGGGGCAGATCGGGGTCGAGACCGAGCTTCGCAACATCGACGCCGCGGTCTTCTTCGGCGGCGACCCGGCGAGCCCCGACACCTACATGAAGTTCTACGCCGACATCCAGATGTACACGAACAACTTCGACGGCGTGGACCCCGAGTCCTACATGGCCAACTGGCTGTGCTCGGAGATCCCGGGGCCCGACAACCAGTGGCTCGGCAGCAACATCCCGCGCGTCTGCAACGCCGAGTACGACGCCCTTGCCGCCGAGTTGGCCGTGACCGCCGCACTCGACGAGCGCGCCGCCATCGCCAAGCGGATGAACGACATCATCGTGCAGAACCAGTACCTGATCCCGCTCATCTGGCGGGCGAGGATTTCGGCTCATGCGAACACGCTCAAGGGCGTGCGCGTGAACGCGTGGGATTCGGAGCTCTGGAACATCGCGGACTGGCACCGTTAGCCAGAAATTTTCGCCAGTGTCATGATCTGTGCGAGGCTGTCCGACCGAGAGGTCGGAAGACTCGCGCCCTGCGCGCACGCCGTAGGGGCCCGACACCCACCTCCCCCTGTTCCCCTCCCCCCTGAAGGGCGGAGGGGGGACGCAGGCGGAACCGCCCGTACCCCCTCTCCGCCCCTGGGATTCCTCTGCGAAACGGGCTCGGCGGGATGTTTTGGGAAGGTTTTGGCGCTGGGCGGTGTTGATGGAGGCGGTTGTGGTGCTGCCGTCGTTGGACGATTTCGTGTCTGAGGAGGCGGTTTGCGGGCGCACTGGTCGGTCAGCAGCCCGCAATCAGGCTGGCGCGGCGCAGGTTGTAGGCGGTGGCAACGGCGTAGAGGCGGGCGGTGTTCCTCTCGAGCGTGAGGCTCTTCGCCCGCCTCAGCCCGTAGAGCCGCTTCAGCGCCGAGAAGACCGCCTCCACCGGCGCCCGGCGCCTGGCAATGAGATCGTTGCGGCGCTGCTGCCAGGGTGGCAGCGACGCCATATGCTTGTTGCGCCGGTGCATGATGCGGTCCTTGACGCCGCAGGCCTTGAGCCTCGCCCGTCGCGGCTTGCCCTCGTAGGCGCGGTCGCCATAGACCGCCCCCTCGTCGCCGCAGATCAGCCGATCCGCAACCTCGCTCTCGTAAGTCTTGGCCGAGCTCAGCACCAAGCGACGGATCAGACCGGAGCCCTGGTCGACGCCCAGATGCGCCTTGTAGCCGAAGAAGCCGCGGCCCTTCTTCCGCGTCCAGCCCGCGCCCCTCTCCCGTGGGTGCCCGGCACCCGCACCCGCCTTGTAGGGCGGAGGCCGCGAGGCCGAGGCCACCAACGTCGCGTCCATCAGCGTGCCCTTGCGCAGGATCAGGCCGGCGGCATCCAGCTGACGGTTGATCTCCTCGAACGCCGCCTCCAGGACCGCGCCCGCGTCCGCGCGGAAGCGGCAGATCGTGGTCTCGTCCGGCGTGCCGCCATCCAGCGCAAAGCCGCAGAAGCGCCGGAACGAGAGCCGGTCCAGCAGCGCCTCCTCCAGGCCGGGGTCCGAAAGGTCGTAGAGCGCCTGAAGATAGAGAGCCTTCAGCATCGCCAGCGGCGCATAGGGCGGACGACCCCGGCGTCCCTCGCGCACACGCGACGCCAGACGCTCCAGCCGAGACCAGTCGATCAGGGCGTCCAGACGCTCCAGCTTCCGGTTTGTCCCCAGCCCCGCAGACATGAACGCTTCCGCAAACCCCAGCTGACCCGTGCCGCTCATCGAATCGACCTCCCCATCGCTGCAGCAACGAATCACATGCCACCCAATCCGCAAACCCACTTTCGCAGAGGAATCCTCGGGGGAGGAGAGGGCCGGGGTGAGGAGGGGGTGTTTCTTTGCGCGCTACGCCTCCCCTCTCCGCGCATTCGATGACCCACTACATCGTCCGCCGGCTGCTTTTCGCGATCCCGACGCTGATCGCGATCAGCTTCATCCTCTTCGCCCTCCTCGACCTCGCGCCCAACGACCCCACCGGCCAGCTCCCGCTCACCATCCCGGCGGAAGCGCGCGAGCAGATCCGCGAATCCCTCGGGCTCGGGCAGCCCTTCCACATCCGCTACGCCAAGTGGATGGAGCAGTTCTTCGTCAACGAGCCGCTCAACCTCGTCGAGCAGGCCTTCGGCGTCGAGATCGGCGATTCGGAGTCGCGCCTGCGCGTGCGCTCCTGGGCGACGCGGAGCCCCGTCGTCGACCTCATCATCGAGCGGCTGCCGCAGACCCTCTGGGTGGTCGGCCTCTCCTACCTGATCGGCATCCTCATTGCGGTGCCCATCGGCATCGTCTCCGCCTACCGGCAGTATTCCTGGTTCGACCAGCTCGGCACCTTCGTCTCGATGATCGGCTTCTCGGTTCCGACCTTCTTCACCGGACTGCTCGCAATCATCGTCTTCAGCGTCTCGCTGCAATGGCTGCCGTCGATCTACGACACCACGCACCGGGTCACCGACCTCTCGAGCTTCTGGGTGCAGATCAAGCAGATGGCGATGCCGGTGATGGTGCTGGCACTCTTCAACGCGGCCCAGATCAGCCGCTTCATGCGCGCCGCCGTGCTCGACAACCTGACGCAGGACTACGTGCGGACCGCCCGCGCCAAGGGGCTGCGCGAGCGCGTGGTGCTCTTCATCCACGTGCTGCGCAACAGCCTGATCCCGGTGGTGACCCTGATCGCGCTCGGCATCCCCACCGTCTTCGGCGGCGCCATCATCACGGAAAAGATCTTTCGGGTGAACGGCATCGGCGAGCTTCTCATCACCGCCATCCAGGGCGCCGACATTCCCCTGGTGCAGACGCTCTCCTTCCTCTTCGCGGTGCTGATCGTGCTCTTCAACCTGATCGCGGACGTGCTCTACGGCATCCTCGATCCGCGCATCCGCTACGGCTGAGCGATGCCGGCGACACCTACGGACAGCCTCACCGTCCCCGCGCGCGCGACCGGGCGCCACCGCTCGCTCTGGATGGACGTGTGGCTCGCCTTCCGCAACCACACCGGCGCGCTGGCGGGCGCGGGAGTCTTCATCGCCATCGCGCTCGCGGTCGCCGTCGGCCCGCTGATCCACACCATCGACCCCCACTACCTCGACATCCTGGCGAAGAACCAGGGCCCCTCCCTCAAGCACCCGATGGGGACGGACAACCTCGGCCGCGACACGCTGGCACAGGTGCTGGCGGGCGGGCGCATCTCGCTCGCCGTCGGCTTCACCGCGATGATGATCGCGCTGGTGCTCGGCACGCTCGTGGGCGTGCTGGCCGGCTTCTTCCGGGGGCTCGACGGCCTGCTGATGCGGCTCACCGACATGTTCCTGGCGCTGCCGCTGCTGCCGCTGCTGCTGGTCGTCATCATGCTGTTCCGGGAAAGCCTGCGCGCAGCCTTCGGCCCGGAGACGGGGATCTTCCTGCTCGTGGTCTTCATCATCGGCATCACGAGCTGGATGCAGACCGCGCGCATCGTGCGCGGCGACGTGCTGGCCCTCCGCGAGCGCGAGTTCGTGACTGCAGCCCGCAGCATCGGCACGCGCAGGCGGCGCATCATCACCCGCCACATCCTGCCCAACGTGCTGAGCCCGATCATGGTTTCGGCGACATTGGGCATCGCCAACGCCATCATCACCGAGTCCGCGCTCTCGTTCCTGGGCCTGGGCTTCCCGCCCGACTTCCCGACCTGGGGGCGGCTGCTCTTCGACGGCGCCAACTTCATTTCCGTCACACCGGCGCGCGTGCTCTGGCCGGGCCTCGCCATCTCGCTCACGGTGCTGAGCGTGAACTACATCGGCGACGGCCTCCGCGACGCCCTCGATCCGCGCCTCAGGGGCGCGTAGCGGCTAACGGTAGGGCGACAGCTCGACCGGCAGGCCGTAGGACTCGCGCAGGCGCCGGTACTTGCCGGTGGCGACCATGGCGGCCACGGCATGCTCCACCGCGTGGTGCAGCTTGTCGTTGTCCGCGCGCACGGCGAAGCCCACCTCGCGCACGGGCTGAAACACCCCGTCGAGCATGTGGGTGCGGGATTCCGGGTCGGCGCTGATCGCGACCGCGCTTACTGTCTGGATGAAGTAGCCCTGCGCGTGCCCCATGGAGACGGGGAAGTGGGTCCAGCGGTGATGGGGGAAGGAGTGGACGTGCATGGGCGCGCGGCCCGACTCCTCGAACGCCCGGTTGAGCGCGTGGGCGAATTCTTCGCCGGTCGAGCCAGAGGTGACCGAGGCGACACGGCCGCTCAGGTCGCCCGCCGCGCGGATGCGGAACGGATTGCCTCGCAGCACCATCAGGTGGTCGCCGATCACGAGATAGGGCACGGTCTTCACGTCCGCCGGCTCCGCCTCCAAGGCGAGCGTGTTGGCGATGTCGACCTCCCCCGCAGCGAGCGCGGCCGCCAGCTTCGCGCGCGGCAGGCGGACGACCTCCAGCGCGAGCCCGTGGGCCTCGGCGACGGCTTCCGCCATCTCCACTTCGAAGCCGCGCACCACGCCGTCCCTCTTGTAGGCGAAGGGCTGGCCGGTGAGCGCGACGCCGACGGTCAGCGTGTTCCTGCTGTGCAGCGCCTGGTTCAGGTCGACGTAGTGCGCCGAGGCCGCAACCGGGGCCGCGACGAGCGCGAGCAGGACCAGAGCGAGCGTGCGGAACCTGCGTGCCATGAGTCTCTCCCTCATCCCAGCCCGTCGGGCGGTGGCGGAACGCCCGCGTCTGTGTCTGCCTCTCCGTCGTCCGGTGCGGGACCAGCCCCCCGGTGCACCAGCGCCGCCAGCAGCTCGGCGGCGCCGATCACGCCGATGAGCCGGCCCTCGTCGTCGACCAGCGGCATCGCCCGCCCGGTCTCGTGGCGCACCTCCAGGGCGGTGCGCATGGTCGTCTCGGGGCTGCCGGCGACGATCGTACCGTTGCCGAGCGCGGCAAGATCGAGGCCGTCACGGTAGGGCACGAGCACGGCCCGCGTGCCTTCCAGGCTGAGTGCCTCCGGTCGCCCCTCCGCGTCCAGCCGGCAGAACATGGCCGATGCGTCGTCGAGCAGGTGGATGCCGTCCTCGCTCTGGAGCGAAGCCAGCGGCCGCATCAGCGAGACGCCGCGCAGCACGTTGAGCGGGTTCACGTTGGCGACGAACTGGCGCACGTACTCGGTCGCCGGCTCGGTGACGATTTTTTCGGGCGGGCCCACCTGGATGATGCGCCCGCCCTCCATGATGGCGATCCGCGAGCCGATCTTGAGCGCCTCGTCGAGGTCGTGGCTCACGAACAGGATGGTGCGCCGCAGCGTCTTCTGCAGCGCCAGCAGCTCGTCCTGCAGGCGCTCGCGGATAAGCGGATCGAGGGCCGAGAACGGCTCGTCCATCAGCAGGATCTCGGCATCGGTCGCCATGGCGCGCGCGAGCCCCACGCGCTGCTGCATTCCGCCGGAAAGCTCGTGCGGATAGTGGTCGAGCCACGACCCCAGACTCACCTGCTCCAGCACCTCCGCCACGCGCGCACGCCGCTCGGCCTTGGGCACGCCGCGCACCTCGAGCCCGAAGGCGACGTTGGCGCCGATGGTCCGCCACGGCATCAGCGCGAACTGCTGGAAGACCATGGAGACGCGGTTCATGCGGAGCCTGCGCATCAGGTTGGGATCGCAGTCGGTGACGTCGACTTGCGTGCCGCCGTCGTCGATCAGGACCCGGCCGCGCGTCGCCCGGTTGAGGCCGTTGACGCAGCGGAGCAGCGTCGACTTGCCCGAGCCGGAGAGCCCCATGAGCACGAAGATCTCTCCGGCCTCGACCTGGAGCGAGGCGTCCTGCACGCCCACCACCTGGCCGGTCTCCTCGAAGATGCGGTCCTTGTCCGCGCCGGCGTCGAGCAGCGCCAGCGCATCCTTGACCCGCCGGCCGAAGACGACGTCGACGCGATCGAAGGTGATGACCGCCATCAGCGCGCCGCGCTACCGCTCCGCCCCTTGCGCCGCTCGACCTGCTTCACGATGCGGTCGAGCACGATGGCGACGATCACGATCGCGAGCCCTGCCTCGAAGCCCTGCGCGACATTGGCCGTGGCCAGCGCCCGCACCACGGGAACGCCGAAGCCGGGGGCGCCCACCAGCGCGGCGATCACCACCATGGACAGCGAGAGCATGATGCTTTGCGTGATCCCCTGCATGATGTTCGGCATCGCGTGGGGCAACTCCACCTTGAGCAGGAGCTGCAGGTCGCTGGCGCCGAAGGCGCGGCCCGCCTCGAGCAGCGGCCGCGGCGCGCTGGAGATGCCGAGATGGGTGAGCCGGATCGGCGCCGGAATGACGAAGATCACGGTGGAGATAAGGCCCGGAACCAGCCCCAGTCCGAAGAAGGAGAGCGTCGGGATCAGGTAGACGAAGGGTGGGACGGTCTGCATCAGGTCGAGGATCGGCCGCAGCGCCCGGTAGAGCCAGGGCCGGTGCGCCGCCGCGATGCCGATGGGCACGCCCACCAGCATGCACACCACGGTGGAGGCCATGACCAGCACCACCGTGAACAGCATCTCCTCCCAGTAGCCGATGTTGAGGATCAGCAGCAGGCCGACCACGACGCCGACCACGAGCAGGATGCTGCGGTGCAGCCAGTAGGCCAGCCCGGCGACGAGGGCAACGAGGACGAGCGGCGGAATCAGGAGGAGAAGGTCGACACAGCCTTCCAGCACCCACTTGCCGGCACCGGAGAAAGCCCGAAGTTCCTCGAAGAAGTTATCCTTGATGAACTCGACGGCGTTGGCGACCCACTTGCCGATCGGAACTTTCTCGGTGAGCACTCCGAGATCGTCGGTGCCCATGACGCCCCTCCCCGACCGGACGGGACAGGCGGCCGGCGCCTCTCAGCGCCGACCGCCCGCGAATTCGGCCCGCCGGGCCGCCCGCGTGATCGATCGCTACATGGCGAGATGGGCCTTCACGGCAGCCGCGCCATCCTGACCGTCCAGCGTGGTCACGCCCGTGAGCCATTCGTCGACCAGCTCCGGGTGCATCTCGACGAGCTTCCGGGCGGCCGCCTGCGGGTCCATCCCGTCGTCGAGCATATAGCCCATCATCTCGTTCTCAAGCGCCAAGCTGAACTTTAAGTTCTTCAGCAGGGCGCCGACGTTGGGGCAGGCCTCGGTGTAGCCGGCATGGGCCAGCGTGTAGACCGTGGCGCCGCCGAAGTTGGCGCCGAAGTAGTCGTCGCCGCCATCGAGGTAGCTCATGTCGAAGCGGCGGTTCATGGGATGCGGCTCCCAGCCGAGGAAGACGATCCACTCGTTGCTCCTCACCGCGGCCTCGACCTGGC
Source organism: Alphaproteobacteria bacterium (assembly GCA_965221125.1). Taxonomy (GTDB): domain Bacteria; phylum Pseudomonadota; class Alphaproteobacteria; order UBA828; family UBA828; genus WTGU01. The sequence goes on along the minus strand of CBDCRW010000007.1, from coordinate 474,972 downwards.
TGAGCATGCCCTGCTCGCTCGATTCCACGACCTCGAAGCCGCTGAGGCCAAAGGCGTTGTCGTCGATCATGCCCTGGATGATCATGTTGCCGTCGTTGCCCGGCTCGATGCCGTAGAACTTGCTGTCGAACTTGTCGGCATGCGCCGCGATGTCGGCGAAGGTCTTGACCCCGGCCTCGTGGACGTAGGTGGGCACGGCGAGGGTGTACTTGGCGCCCTCGAGGTTCACGCCCACGTTCTCCACGGTGCCGTCGTTGAAATAGGGGTCGATCATGCTCTGCTGGGTCGGCAGCCAGAGGCCGAGGAAGGCGTCGATGTCGCCGTTGGAAAGGCTGGCGAAGGTCACCGGCACCGAAAGCACCGTCGCCTTCGGCTCGTAGCCGAGACCCTCCAGGACGGTGGTCGCCACGGCGGTGGTCGCCGTGATGCAGCTCCAGCCGACGTCCGAGAATTCCACCTCGCTGCAGGTGGCGGCATCGTCGGCGTAGGCATTGCCCGCGAAGGCCGCGGCGCCCATGGCGATGGCGGCGATTGCGGATGTCATCCGAATGTGCATTGCACCCTCCCTCAAGCTCGATAGGTTCGGCGGACTCTCGCAACTTTTTCTTGATTGGTCAACCAACCAAATATAATCATTGAGGGCACAGGAGCAACCGATGCCAAAGACCGGAGTGGCGCCCAAGCGCCGGCGCGCCTTCGTCGAAGCCGCCATACGGAGCATCCACGACCGCGGGTTCGTCGACCTGACGACCGGCGACGTCGCGCGCGAGGCCGGCCTGTCCCAGGGGCTCGTCCACCACTACTTCGGCTCCAAGAGCGCCCTCTTCATCGCCACCATGCGCCACCTCCTCATCGAGTTCGGCGCGGGCGTGCGCGAGCGGCTGCGCGAAGCCGGGACTCCGCGCGAGCGGCTGTCCGCGATCGTGGACGGCAGCTTCTGCGACGAGCAGCTCCAGCCCGAGGTGATCTCCGCCTGGCTCACGTTCTACGTCCAGGCGCTCACGGAGCCTGAAGTCCGCCGGCTTCTTCTCATCTACCAGCGCCGGCTGATCAGCAACCTGCGCCACGAGTACCGGCAGCTGCCGACGCGCGAGTCGGCGGAGGTCGCCGCCGAATCCACCGCCGCCATGATCGACGGCCTGTGGCTGCGCCGCGTGCTCGGCGACACGGAGCCCTGCGGCGTGAGCTCGGTGGCGATCATGGAAGCGCATATCGACAGCCAGCTCGCGCCGCGCTGAGTTGCGGAGGGGCGAATCACCTTGATGAACGGGAGTTACGACGACGAGTTCGACTACGTGATCGTAGGCTCGGGCTCCGCCGGCTCCGTGCTCGCCGCGCGGCTCTCGGAGGATCCCAAGAACCGCGTCCTGGTGCTGGAGCATGGCGGGACCGACGCGGGCCCCCTCATCCAGATGCCGGCCGCCCTCTCCTACCCCATGAACATGCCGCGCTACGACTGGGGCTTCGTGACTGAGCCCGAACCCCACCTCGGCGGGCGCCGCCTCGCCACGCCGCGCGGCAAGGTGGTGGGCGGCTCGTCTTCGGTCAACGGCATGGTCTACGTGCGCGGCCACGCCTGCGACTTCGACACCTGGGAGGAGCTGGGCGCGGCGGGCTGGGGCTACCGCCACGTGCTGCCCTATTACCGGCGCATGGAGAGCGCCCACGGCGGGCAGGCCGGATGGCGGGGCGCGGACGGCCCGCTCCACGTCATGCGCGGGCGCATGCAGAACCCGCTCTACAGGCGTTTCATCGAGGCAGGCGAGGAAGCCGGCTACGCCGCGACCGAGGATTACAACGGCGAGCGCCAGGAAGGATTCGGCGCGATGGAGATGACCGTGTGGCGGGGCCGCCGCTGGTCAGCCGCCAACGCCTATCTCAAGCCGGCGCTGCAACGCCGCAACCTCAGGCTGAAGGCCCACGCCCACGTTCGCCGCGTGATCGTCGAAGGCGGGCGCGCCACCGGCGTCGAGTACGAGACCGGCGGCGCGGTCCGTCGCGTCGGCGCCAGGGGCGAGGTCATCCTCGCGGCGTCCTCCATCAACTCGCCGAAGATACTCATGCTCTCCGGCATCGGCCCTGGCGAGCACCTGCAGGAGCACGGCGTCGATGTGATCGCCGACCGGCCCGGCGTCGGCGCCAACCTGCAGGACCATCTCGAGATCTACCTCCAGGTGAAGTGCCGCCAGCCGATCACGCTCTATCGCCACTGGAACCTCGTCTCCAAGGGCCTGATCGGCGCCCGCTGGCTCCTCTTCCGGGACGGCCTCGGCGCCACCAACCACTTCGAATCCTGCGGCTTCATCCGCTCCCGTGCCGGCGTGAAGTACCCGGACATCCAGTACCACTTCCTGCCCTTCGCCGTGCGCTACGACGGTAAGGCCGCCGCCGAGGGCCACGGCTTCCAGACCCACGTCGGGCCGATGCGCTCGAAATCGCGCGGCCGCGTGCGGCTGACCTCGCCCGAGCCCGGCGCGGCGCCCTCGATCCTCTTCAACTACATGTCCCACGAGGACGACTGGCGGAACTTCCGGGCCTGCATCCGGCTCACGCGGGAGATCCTGTCCCAGCCGGCGCTCGCGGACTACACGGGGGACGAGATCGCACCCGGCGCCGACATCCAGAGCGACGACGCGCTCGACGACTTCGTGAAGGACGCCGTGGAGAGCGCCTACCATCCCTGCGGTACCTGCCGCATGGGCGCGGCCGACGACGGGCTCGCGGTCGTGGATCCGGCCTGCCGCGTCATCGGGGTCGACAGGCTCAGGGTGGCCGACAGCTCGATCTTCCCGCACATCACCAACGGCAACCTCAACGGGCCCAGCATCATGGTGGGCGAGAAGGCCGCCGATCACATCCTCGGCCGCGACCCGTTGCCGCCGGCCAACGACGTGCCCTGGATTCACCCCGACTGGGAGAACCAACAGCGATAGGGGAACGAGCGACCAGAACTCCCTGTCACGAGATGCGGAGCTAGACTCCTGGTCGAGAAAATGGACCGCTCGTTATTGAACAACCCGGCCTGAATCGAGTAGACGCGCCGAGCCAAGCGTTATGTACCTCGTCTCAACTCCCTGGACTCTTCCAATCACTGACACACAATCGCCTTTTCGTAAACGCCGCATTTTAGAAGTATAGAGTGGGCTAAAATGTGCAAATGCAGTGTGGTCGTCGTCTATTCTAAAAAATACAGAAAAATTTGACAAGAAAGGATACATGCTCATGGATTCTTTTACATCTATTACTGTCCCGTGAGCTTTTATTTTGGAGCCGATATGCGGCTTGATCAAATTATTCGCTTCAATTGATGTTAGATCTTCTCTGATCATATCAATCAATTCTGGCGCAGTTCTCCTTGGCTGACCCTCCCGTTCGGAGCTGAAGGCAAAATAAGACACCGTCCAACCGCCGAACGCGCCCACGAGACCTGCCAAGAGGGGTATCCACGTCGACGCTCCTCCGCTCATAATGTACTCCGCGACACCGCTGACAAGAGCTGTGACGACTCCCGACGCGAGGGCCACGCCCGACCTATTCATGGACTGCCTTGCACTTGATGCTCGGTTGATTGGGCGCGTCGGGGCCTGACGCGGTTTGGCGTCGGGAACTGAGGATGGTCGTTATCGGGTTGATGGTTTATGGAGCCTGGGTGATTGGGGCACGCCGCCCCGTCGCTCATGGGCCTGCTGCGGCGAGGCGGCCTGCGAGCAGGCGGAAGAGGGCGGCGTCGGGGCAGGCCGAGGCGAAGTGGATGCGGATGCGGGTGGCCTTCTCGATGACGCGGGCACCGATCTTGAGGAGGCGCAGCCTGAGGGTTGCAAACTCTGCACGGGCGAGCGGCGCGGCGCGGGGAATGGCGTCGCGCAGCGCGAGCATGAGCCAGTAGGCTGCGGTGTGGAGGACCAGCCTGAGCTGATTGGCGAGCGGGCTCTGGCAGGAGGTGCGGTCCGAGGCGAGCTGGCCCTTGTGCATCTTGATCAGGTTCTCGGCCTGGCCGCGGGCGCAGTAGATGTCTTCGTAGAGATGGCGGGGCTCGCCCTTGAGTGAGGTGACGACATAGCGGGCATCGAAGCCGCGGGTGCTCGCCTCGAGCCGGGCGACGACCCGGCGTTCGCAGCTCCAGGAGCGGGCGGCGTAGTCGAAGGCGGTGAAGCTGCGCATCCTGTCTGCGCCGGCCTTGGCGCGGCGCACCTTGAGATCGTCGGCCATCTCGTATGCGAGCGCGTGCAGCGCGCGGTTGCCCGCGAGGCCGAAGATGTAGTCGACCCCGTTCTCCTCGCACCAGGCCATGGCTTCCGGGCGGCCGTAGTGGCTGTCTCCGCGGAAGACGATCCGGGTGTGCGGCCAGTGGCGGCGGATGCGGCGGACCAGATGCTTGATGAGGGTGCGGACCTCAGGGCCCGACGGCGTCTTGCCCGGGCGCAGGAGGACCGCCACCGGCTTGCCGCTTTCCACATGGTAGACGTGGACGGGCAGGAAGCAGCGCGTGTCGTAATGAGCGTTGAAGAGCGAGAGCTGCTGGTGGCCGTGCACCGCATCGCAGGTGTCGTCGATGTCAAGGGTTATGGCGGCGGGAGGGGCTTGGAAGCTGCGGCAGAAGAGATCGACCAGCGCCGCCGTCATGCGCGCCACCTCGATACGAGACGGCGCGTTCTCCAGGCGGCTCATGGTCGGCTGGGAGCAGAGTGCGCGGCCGCTCTCCGGCGCCTTGCCTGAGGCCAGCTTGAACAGAGGGTCCGCGCGCAGCGCGTCGCAGTCGTCGGCATCTTCGTAGCCACACGCAATGGCGAACATGCGGAAGCGCAGCATGGCCGAGAGCGAGTGGATCACCTGCGCCTGCTTGCGCCGGTCGCGGATGCAGCCGGCCAGGGTCTCGGCCAGGCGCAAGCTGCGTTCCGCCTCACGAAGCAGGACGAGGCCGCCGTCAGACGAGATCAGGCCGCCGTCGAAGGCGGCGCTCACCTTCTTGCGTTGGACGCTTGGCAGATCGAAGGGAAGAAGACTATCGTCGGTCATGGCGGGCGTGGCATTTTCGTTGTTCGGAGAGGAAGACGCCTCGGCAACGAATTCCTACCCGATGGCAACGACTTACGCTACGTCCGCCACCCCAAAACCAGACCTGCCATGAATAATTCGGGCACGAGGCTTGGAATCCGGTATCCATCCACGTAGTCATGGTGAGTTGTTCGATTTCCCATGTCTAGTGCAGCAGGTCAGCCGAACCGCCGAACGACGCGGAACCTTTACTGCACCCGCGCCCGGTGTGACAGTAATGTGAGATCGATTCGCAACTGACGCCACCGACGAGGAGGGTGCGATGGAGGTCCGTGCAGCGCTGGCGACCGGCGCAGGAAAGCCGCTCAGCATCGAAACCGTGCAGTTGGACGGCCCGCGGGCGGGCGAGGTGCTGATCGAGGTCAAGGCCACCGGCGTCTGCCACACCGACGCCTTCACCCTCTCGGGCGAGGACCCGGAGGGGCTGTTCCCCGCCATCCTCGGGCACGAGGGCGCGGGCGTGGTGGTCGACGTGGGCGACGGCGTGACGAGCGTGGCACCCGGCGACCACGTGATCCCGCTCTACGTGCCGGAATGCCGCCAGTGCGACTACTGCACGAGCGGCAGGACCAACCTCTGCCAGTCGATCCGCGTGACCCAGGGCGCGGGCGTCATGCCGGACGGCTCCAGCCGCTTCTCCCTCGGTGGCGACAAGATTTTTCACTACATGGGCACGTCGACCTTCGCGAACTACACGGTCGTCTCCGAGTATTCGGTGGCGAAGGTCCGCGAGGACGCGCCCTTCGACAAGATCTGCTACATCGGCTGCGGCGTCACCACCGGCGTCGGCGCCGTCATCAACACGGCGAAGGTGCGCGCGGGCGACAACGTCGTGGTCTTTGGCTTGGGCGGCATCGGCCTCAACGTGGTGCAGGGCGCCCGCCTGGTCGGCGCCAACATGATCGTCGGCATCGACATCAACCCCAAGCGCCAAGCGCTCGGCGAGCGCTTCGGCATGACCCACTTCGTTAATCCCAAGGAAGTCGAGGGCGACCTCGTGCCCTACCTGGTCGACCTCACCGGCGGCGGCGCCGACCACAGCTTCGAGTGCATCGGCAACGTGGACACCATGCGTCAGGCGCTCGAGTGCTGCCACAAGGGCTGGGGCGAGAGCACGATCATCGGCGTCGCCGGCGCCGGCCAGGAGATTTCCACCCGCCCCTTCCAGCTCGTGACCGGCCGGGTCTGGCGCGGCACGGCCTTCGGCGGCGCCAAGGGCCGCACCGACGTGCCCCACATCGTCGACTGGTACATGGACGGCAAGCTTGAAATCGACCCGATGATCACCCACGTGATGCCCCTCGACGAGATCAACGAGGCCTTCCACCTCATGCACGAGGGCGAATCGATCCGCAGCGTCGTCACCTTCTGATGAGGGCGCGACACAGCCGGCGAACAGCAGGCGCGCTCACCGCCGCGGTCCTGCTCGCGGCGCTGGCGCTGGGGAGCGTCCCGGCGGCGGCGGAGCCCGCCCACGGCATCGCCATGCACGGGGCGCCGAAGTACGCCCCGGACTTCCAGCACCTCGACTACGTCAATCCCGACGCGCCCAAGGGCGGCGCGCTCCGGCGCGCCGTGACCGGCACCTTCGACAATCTCAACCCGTTCATCATCAAGGGCGTGGTGGCGCAGGGGCGGCACCACGTCTTCGAGAGCCTGCTCAAGCGCACCTGGGACGAGCCGTTCTCGCTCTACGGGCTGATCGCCGAGACGGTCGACGTGCCGGACGACCGCTCGTCCGTCGCCTTCACTTTGCGGCCGGAGGCCCGCTTCCACGATGGCAGCCCGATCACCGTGGACGACGTGATCTTCTCGTGGGAGACGCTGAAGGAGCAGGGCCGCCCCAACCACCGGCTCTACTACAACAAGGTGCGAAAGATCGAGCGGCCCGACGCGCGCACGGTGCGCTTCCTCTTCGATACCGAGACGCCGGACCGCGAGCTGCCGCTGATCCTCGGGCTCATGCCGATCATCTCGAAGGACTACTACGCCTCGGTGACCTTCGAGGAGACGACGCTCACGCCGCCCATGGGCAGCGGCCCCTACAAGATCGAGAGCGTCGATGCGGGCCGCGGCATCGTCTACCGCCGCGATCCCGACTACTGGGGCCGGCACCTGCCGATCAACCGCGGGCTGAGCAATTTCGACCGCATCAGCTACGACTACTACCGCGACGACGAAGTGATGATGGAGGCCTTCCGCGCGGGCGAGTACGACCTGCGTCAGGAGCGCTCGGCGACGCGCTGGGCCACGGGCTACGACTTCCCCGCCTCAGAAGACGGCCGCGTCAAGCTTGAGCTGCTGCCGCACGGCAGGCCGTCCGGCATGTTCGCCCTGGTCTTCAACACGCGGCGCGCGATGTTCGCCGATCGCGCGGTCCGCTACGCACTCTCGCTCGCCTTCGATTTCGAGTGGATCAACAGGAACCTGCTGCAGGGCGCCTACGTGCGCACCGACAGCATCTTCGACAACTCGGAGCTCGGCTCGCGCGGCCTGCCGGAAGGCGGCGAGCTTGCCCTGCTGGAGCCCCATCGGGGCAGCCTCCCGCCCGAGCTGTTCGATACCCCCTACCACGCACCTCAAGTTGAAGGCGGCCTGCGCAAGAACCTTGCCCAGGCCCGCCGCCTGCTGGCCAAGGCCGGCTGGCGCGTCGACGACGGTGCGCTCCGGCGAGCCTCCGACGGCCTGCCCATGGCCTTCGAGATACTGCTGGTGAACCCGGGCAACGAGAAGATCGCACTCAACCTCACGCGCAATCTCGAGCGCCTCGGCGTCGAGGCAAAGGTCCGCACCGTGGACACGGCGCAGTACCAGTACCGCCGTAACGTCTACGACTTCGACATGATCATCTACCGCTGGGGCATGTCGCTCTCGCCCGGCAACGAGCAGGCGTTCTACTGGGGCGTCGAGGCCGCGGGGCAGGAAGGCACCCGCAACTATCCGGGGATCGAGGACCCGGTCGTCGACGCGCTCATCGCGCAGATGACGGAAGCGCGCGCGCGCAGCGACTTCGTCGACGTGGTCCGCGCCATGGACCGCGTGCTGATGTGGGGCCACTACATGATCCCCCTCTACCACCTGAACGACGACCGCTTCGCCTACTGGGACAAGTACGGCCGGCCCGAATACACCCCGGTGTACGGCGCCGTTCTCGATGCCTGGTGGGAAGAGCCGGGCAAGGCCGAAGCCCTCGACCAGTGACGCGCGGGGCCCCTCCCCGGCACCATCCAATAGCCGAGATCGACGAGCGCTCAGGCGCACGGTGACCGAGTTCAGAGAGATATGAGACGGGCCCCTTGAAGTGGGGGTGGGGGTCTCCGAGGCTGTTGGTGCGAACCGAAGCAGCCTGAAGGAGGCCCCCATGCAGGTCAGAAGCCTGCCCCGCCATGTTATCCGAAACGCGATGGTCGGGTCGCGCCTGATCGGCGCGGAGCCCCCCGACAGCGCAGCGGCGATCAGGCGCGATGCGCTTATGCGTTGGCAGCAGGCCCGAGCGCGGGGACTGAGTGCCGCCGATGCCGCAGAGGCGGTCGGCGTGCCGCGCGCCACCCTCTATCGCTGGGCGAAGCGCCCGGAGCCCGGCTCGCGCCGGCCCCACCGGCTGCGCCGGCCGACCTGGTCGCCGGCGCTGGTGGAGGCGGTCGAGGCCATGCGCCGCGACTATCCGATGTGGGGCAAGGCCAAGCTGGTCGTCCTGTTGCGCCGCGAGGGCTGGGTCGTCTCGGAGAGCACCGTAGGCCGCATCCTGGCGATGCTGGTCGCCCGAGGCCGGGTCGTGCCCGTGCCCACCCTGCGCCGCCGCCGCCATGGCGTCCGCCGCAAGCGGCCCCACGCCAGGCGCCTGCCCAAGGGCCTGAGGCCGAGCCGGCCCGGCGAGATCGTCCAGCTCGACACGCTCAGCGTCTCTCTCGGCGCAGAGCGGCGCACACTCAAGCAGTTCACCGCCTGCGATCCGCTCGCCAAGTGGACCTGCGCCCAAGCCTTCCGACGCGCCAGCGCGCACAACGCCAAGAACTTCCTCGACAAGCTCCAGGCCGACATGCCCTTCCCCATCCAGGCCATCCAGGTCGATGGCGGATCGGAGTTCAAGGCCGACTTCGAGGCCGAATGCGCGCGGCGCGGCATCGCCCTCTACGAGCTGCCGCCCCGCACGCCCGAACTCAACGGCCATGTCGAGCGCAACAACGGCGCCTGGCGCTACGAGTTCTACGCTACCTGGGAGCTGCCCAGCGACAGCCTCAAGGACATCAACCGATGGATCGACGCCTTCGCCGACGAGTTCAACAGCTTCAGGCCACACCACGCCCTTGGCGGACAAACACCAGCCGAATACCTTGCTCAGATCACAGCCAACGAAACCCAGCCGTCTCATAAGCCCTGAACTAGGACACACGGTTGCCGCACCCTGCCGGCGCCCGCTACCTTGAGGCGCCGGACGCTATGTGCGTCCGGCGCGGCGGCGCGTGGAGCCCGCCGCAACGCAACTGCCAGGGGAACCGGAGGGAGATCGTCGATGTTGAAACGAATGGTGGGCGCCGTCATGGCCGGCGCACTCGTCGCCGGCGGGGCCGCCGTTGCACAGGCTGACGACCACGAGATCGTGGTGGGCTTCGCCGTCTCGACCAGCGGGTGGCAGGCGGCCTATACCGGCCCCGCGACGCTCGCGGCCCAGATCAGGCTCGAGGAGATCAACGCTGCCGGCGGCCTGCTCGGCAAGCAGCTCGTGATCGCGCAGGCGGACTCCAAGTCCGAGCGCGAGGAAGGCGTCAAGGCGGGCCAGATCGTCGTCGACGACGGCGCGAACGTGGTCTTCGTCGACTGCGACTTCGACATGGGCGCGCCGGCCGCCAACGTGGCGCAGAACGCGGGCCTCATCTCGCTCTTCCTCTGCGCGGGCGACGCCAAGGCGGGCATCGAGGGCATCGGCCCCTTCGCGTTCACCGGCGGCCAGGCGGCGCATCTCGACGGCGCCTCCATCGCCACCTTCGCCTACGAGAACCGGGGCGCGCGCACGGCCTACCTGCTGCGCGACGACACCATCGAGTACAACAAGTCGGTCTGCGCCGGCTTCGAGTGGGCCTGGCCGCGCCTGGAAGGCACCACGATGCTGGGCCTCGACGTGTTCCAGAACAACGACCCCTCGATCCAGGGTCAGATCGACCGCATCAAGGCGCTGGATACCGTGCCGGACGTGATCGCGGTGTGCTCCTACGTGCCGGGCGCGGCATCCGCCATCAAGCAGATGCGGGCCTCAGGAATCGAGACGCTGATCGTCTCGGGCGTCGCGATGGACGGCCACTACTGGCTCGACGCCGTGCCGAACCTCAGTAACTTCTGCGCGGCCGCGTTCAGCTCGCTATACGGCGGCGTCGGCGAAGAAGTCGATGCGTTCTTCAAGAAGCTGGAGGCCAAGGAAGGCGGGCCGACCGCCACCTCGCTCCCCATCGCGGGCTACGTGCTGATGGACCTCTGGGCCAAGGCGGTCGAGCGTGCGGGCACGGTGGATTCGGCGGCGGTCACGGCCGAGATGGAGAAGTTCACGGACGAGCCCACGCTGATGGGCCCGCGCAGCTTCTCCGACCGGCTCCACATCCAGGACAAGGCGCGCTACGCCATCGTCTGCACCGACGACGGCAAGACCCGGATGGAGGGCTACGTCACCGCAGGCCCGATTCCGAAAGACGTCATTCTCAAGAACTAGCGCCCATGGGGCCGGCGGGCATATCTGCCGGCCCCAGTCCTTCGCGCGGCACCCTCGGGTGCCGCCGACCATGCACCGCAAGACTGAAGGGAGACCGACATGGCGGTGAGCGACCTCGAACGCCGCGTCGACACGCTCGAATCCATCGAGGCGATCAAGCGGCTCAAGCACCAGTACTGCGCCTACTGCGACGCGGGCTACGACCCGGACGGCATCGCCTCCCAGTTCGTCGAGGACGGCGTCTGGGATGGCGGCGACGATTTCGGGCGCTACGAAGGGCGCGAGGCGATCCGCACCTTCTTCGCCGGCGTCTCGTCGCAGATCGTCTTCGCCGGCCACCTCGTGATGAACGAGCGGATCGACGTGGACGGCGATGGCGCGCACGGCCAGTGGTGGATCATCATGCCGGCCACCATGATGATCGACGGCGTCAAGACGGCCATCTGGCTGCTCGGCGAGTACGACGACCGCTACGTCCGCCGCGACGGCGAGTGGATGTTCGAGAGGCTGAACGCGACCATCCACTTCGTGAAGCCGCACAAGGACGGCTGGGTGGAGGCCGACGCATGAGCGCCGCCCTGGAGGAGCGCATCCAGCGGCTCGAGGACATCGAGGCCATCCGCCGCCTCAAGCACCGCTACATGGCCTATGCCGATGCCGGCTACGACGCGGACGGCATCGTGACGCTGATGACGCCCGACGCGGTCTGGGACGGCGGCGAGGCATTCGGCCGGCAGGAGGGCGCCGAGGCCTTCGGCAACATGGTGCGCGAGGTCGGCAAGCAGATCAGCTTCGCCGCCCATCTGTCGCTGAACGAGATCATCGACGTGGACGGGGACACCGCGCGCGGCCAGTGGTGGCTGCTGATGCCGTGCACGGCGCTGAACGACGAGGGCAAGGACGAGGCCCGCTGGATCTTCGCGACCTACGACGACCGGCTCGTGAAGCGGGACGGCCACTGGCTCTTCGCCCACACGGTGTTCGATGTGAAGACTTTTTGCGCCCACAAGGACGGCTGGGCGGAGGCTTAGAGCGCGTCCGTCTTTGACGGATGCGCGACAGGCCGCGACCGCGGCCCGCCGCGAATGCGGCGCCCTCGCGGAGGCGCCGGCCGTCGCGCCGGTAGGCGCGCGGAATCGCGCGACGGCCGGCCGCCGTGAGCGATAAATAGTCAGAGCGCTTCCGTGTAAACGGAAACGCTCTGGTTCCAGCGGCGCGTCAGGCCCCGACGTGTCCGGCCAGGTGCTCCGTCAGGTCGCGGGCGTCGTCCCCGGTGCCGTGGATGAAGCTCGACTTGCGCCGCCGCAGGAAATTGAGGCCGATGCGGTAGACGCCGGGCGCCCCCTTCACCACGCCGCCGTCGTGGCGCAGCCGCCCCTTGTGGTCGAAGACGGGGAGGTCGATCCAGGAGTGATCGGGCTCGTACCCGGTCGCCCAGATCACCGTGCGGATCCCCTCCTGCGCGAGGTCGAGGGTGAGCGGCGGCGATTCCTCCACCCGCGTCGCCTCGAAGCGGTGCGGCGGCTCCACGCCGTCGCCGTGTCCGTTCTCGTCGACCCACTCGTCGATGGTGTTGAGCAGCCGGACCTGCTTCAGGTCGGCGAGCGTGCACTTGTTGAGGAGCGAGCCCGAGAACTGCGCCTTGCCGTCCGAGAATCCGGCGAGCGAGCCCACGAGGCGCACGCCCTGATCGGTGAGCGTGTTGAGATTGAGCGTCGCCCGCTCGGGCGTGCCCACAAGTTGCGGCGACGGCACCCGCCGCGCGCGCAGGATGTCGTCGACCTCGTCGTAGCGCTCGTCGTGCAGCCCGGTGCGGTCCATCCACCAGAGGATGTCCTTGCCCCGGTAGATGCGCGGCATGCGCACGTGCTCGCCCACCGCGAGCGTCACCGGCCGCCCGGAGCGGTGGACCTCGTCCGCGATCTGCACGCCCGTGGCCGACGCGCCCACCACCAGCGCACCGCCGTCGGGCAGCGCCGAGGGCTGCCTGTAGTCCATCGGCGTCACGGACTCGATCCCGCCGGGGAGCGCCGCCGCGACAGGCGGCAGCTTGGGCCGGTTGAACCCGCCGGAGGCGATCACCACCGCCCGGCATAGCCACGTGCCCCGATCCGTCGCTACCTCGTAGCCGTCGCCGTTGCGCGTGAGCGATTCGACCGTGGTGCCGGTTTCCAGCGGGGGCGCGACGAGCCGGGCGTAGCGTTCGATGAACGCCACCACCTCGGCCATGGTCATGAAGCCGTCGGGGTCGTCACCGTCGTAGGCGAGGCCGGGCACCCTGGTCTGCCAGTTGGGCGTGAGCAGGCGCAGGGAATCCCAGCGTTCCGTCCGCCACGTGTGCGCCACCTCGCCGCGCTCGATCACCACGTGATCGATGCCGCGCGCGGCGAGGCAATGGCTCACGGCGAGGCCGGCATGCCCGGCGCCCACTACGACGGCCGTGGTACGCACGGCGAAGGCTAGGTCACGTCGACGGTCACGTTCGTCGGGTTGGTCAGGATGTCGTAGACCGCCGAACGCTTCTGCGACTGGGCGACCAGCGCCTTGATATCGTCGGGCGTGCCGTCGGCGTCGATATCATAGGTGACGCGGACGTTGCTGAAGCCGTTCCGCACCTCGGGATCGGCGCCCAGGATGCCGGCGATATCCATGTCGGCCTCGACCGTGGCCTTGACCGAACGGAGCTGGATCTCCCGCACCTGCGCGACCGCCGCGACGCCTGCGGTCAGGCAGCTCGCGAGACCCGTGAGCACGATTTCCACCGGCGTGGCGGCGTTGTCCTCGGCCGCGAACACCAGGGGATGATCGGATTCGAACGTGTAGTCCGCCTTGTGGTCGTGCTCGCCGCCGAGCCCGAAGTAGCCCTCCACGTGGGTCTTGCTGTGCGTGCCGTGGAGCCACTCGTTGGTGACGCGCCACTTGAACTGGCCGGCTTCGGGCGTCTCGCCCAGGGCATTGCGGGCACCCAGCAGGTGCTCGACGTTGACGCCGTTAAGGCTGGCGGCTGTGTCTGAATCGGACATTGAACTTCTCCTCTTGGACATGGTTGTCGGGCGCCAACACCGCCGCTCTCGCTGGCGGAGCCAGACGCGTGGAGGACCGCAGGGTCTCCATCGCTCTCACCCGGTGGGAACGGCTACGACGGGTAGCCTAGGTACAGCAGAATCGGGACGCGGCCCCCGGAGGGGCGATTGGTCGGGCGCACAGAGTCGTCATCCGGCGTTACTCCTCTCGTCTCCTACGCGCTCTACGAGCGCCGAGAAGCGGAGTTCCGCCTTCGGCTGACTCATCGATCAGGCATTGGCACCGCTCTCGGCGGTTGCCGCGGCTTCAAAGGGCCTGTCCCTCCACCGCTCTGGATGAGCGCGTCCTGTGCCCGGATGGAAACACACTCGGGCCGGGCTGGTCAATGCCTTGTCGCGGCCGACTTGCATGCCGGTGACGAATGGTGCCGGCCGGCTAACTCAGCGGGATCATCACGTGGGTGCGGAAGGGCGCGCGCTCCTGCAGCCGCTCGTACCAGACCGCGATGTTGGGGAGCGCGGGACGCTCGATGCCCAGCGCGTGGTAGCGGTAGCAGGCGGCGCCGGCCGCGATGTCGCCCATGGTGAGATCGTCGGCCGCGACGAAGCGCCGCCCCTCCATGTGCGCGTCGAGAATGCGCCAGCTCTCCCCCATGGCGCGGACGCTGCGCTCGATCTTCGCCGTGTCGCGCTCCGCCTCGGGCGTGCGGATGAGGCCGATGAAGACCGGCGCGAGATTGGGCAGCAGCGTCGTCTGCATCCAGTCGAGCCAGAGGTCCGCGCGGGCGCGGGCCGAGGGGTCTTCGGGCCAGAGGTGGCCTGCACCATAGCGCGCCGCGATGTAGCGCACGCAGCTGTGCGATTCCCAGACGGTGGTGCCGTCGCCATCGACGATTGTGGGGATGCGCCGGTTCGGGTTGAGCGCGCCGTACTCCTCCGTATCCAGCCCGCCGAAGGGGCCGCCCACGTCCTTCCGCTCGTGCGCGAGGCCGAGTTCGCCCACGCACCACATCACCTTCTGCACGTTGATCGAGTTCTTGCGGCCCCAAACGACCAGCATGTCCGGCCTCCCCAGCCCTTGCCCTGCGAGGCCCGCAGTATGCCGAATGGCGCGCGGCCGGGCCACGGTCGCGCTCCCCGCAACCTCGGTTGTCGCAATCTCGGTTCGACGTGGCGCGCCGCTCGCGATAGGCTCTCGCCCAGCCAATTCCCGGTGCGGCGTGGAGCAAGAGGAGGGCGCGATGAGGGCCAATTTCACCCAGTACGACAACGAGGACCTTCGCCAGAAGGACCGCGACCACAACATCCATCCCTGGACCGACTTCTCGACCTTCAAGCAGGAAGGCTCCGAGGTCATGGCCGAGGCCGAGGGCGTCTACGTCTACAACGCCGAAGGCGAGCGCTACATGGACGGCATCGGCGGGCTCTGGTGCGTCAACATCGGCTACGGCCGGGACGAGATGGCGCAGGCGATGGCCGACCAGGTGCGCCGCATCCCCTACTACTCGACGTTCACGCACCTGACCACGCCGCCGGCGGCGGAGCTTGCTGCGAAGCTCGCCGCGCTTGCGCCCGCCTCCATCAACCACGTCTTCTACGGCACCGGCGGCTCGATGGCGAACGACACCGCCATCCGCGTCATCCACTTCTATTTCAACCGGCTCGGCAAGCGGACGAAGAAGAAGATCATCTCGCGCGTCGACGCCTACCACGGCTCGACCTACCTCGCGATGACCATGACCGGGGTGAAGTTCGACCACGACGGCTTCGATCTCGCGCCCGACCTGGTGCACTACGTCCCGGCGCCCCACACCTATCGCCGCCCGGACGGCATGAGCGTGGACGACTTCTGCGACGAGAAGGTGGCCGACCTCGAGAACAAGATCCTGGAGCTGGGGCCGGAGAACGTGGCCTGCTTCATCGCCGAGCCGATCATGGGCGGCGGCGGGGTGATCGTGCCCCCGCCCGGCTACCACGCCCGCACCAAGGCGGTGTGCGAGAAGTACGGGGTGCTCTACATATCGGACGAGGTGGTGACCGGCTTCGGCCGGCTCGGGCACTTCTTCGCCTCCGAGCCCGTGTTCGGAATCACGCCGGACATCATCACCTCGGCCAAGGGGCTGACCTCGGGCTACATCCCGCACTCGGCGACGCTCTTCTCCGACGAGATCTACGAGGTCATCAGCGTGCCGCAGTCCGACGGCGCGCTCTTCACCCACGGCTTCACCTACGCCGGGCACCCAGTCTCCTGCGCGGCCGCGCTCAAGAACATCGAGATCATGGAGCGCGAGGACCTGTGCGGCCACGTGCGCGAGGTCGGCCCCTACTTCGAGGAGCGGCTGAACGAGCTCCTGACCCTGCCGCTGATCGGCGACGTGCGGGGCAACAAGTTCATGATGTGCGTCGAGGCGGTGAAGGACAAGGAGACCAGGGAGATCTTCGAGCCCGACGCCAAGATCGGCGCCCGCATCACCCGCCACTGCCAGCAGCGCGGCCTGCTGGTGCGTCCGCTGGGCCACATGAACGTGCTCTCGCCGCCGCTCACGCTTACCCGCGATCAGATCGACACGCTGGTCGAGACCCTGCGGGAGAGCATCATCGCCACCCAGAACGACCTCGTCCGCGAGAACATGTGGGCCGGCTGAACTGCTGCGGGACGGCTTAGTACCAGCTAGGGCATTGGTGAAGGGCGCAAGGAGGCTTGGGACGGTCCTATGTCGATAGAGGACATCCTGAGCTTCCTTAACGCCGCCCGCGTCCGCTGCACCTATAAGGCAGTTGGCGAGGTCATCGATGCCCCACCACAATCCGTCGGGCAACAACTTGGGGACAAATGCGCAAGAGCCTCGTGGGTGGTCAGCGTCAAGACGGGAGAACCCACAGGATACGCTCCCAAGCAGAAACACCCACGCCTAAAGGAGAATCCGCACATCATCAGAAGTGGGGCCGAACTTGCAGAACGCATACGCAATTGGAAGGGGGATTAGGTCGTGGCACTACCGCTCGCACCGCAACTGATCGTCAATTCCCGGATGCTCTACTTCTGCTGGGTGCCGGAAGACCCGGCGGCGGCGGCCGCCCTGCTGCCGGACGGCCTCACGCCGGCCGAGAACCAGGCGATCTTCATCAACCAGTATGTCGTGGACAGGGACGAGCAGACCTCGCGCTTCGGCGCCTACTCGCTCACCTACGCCGGCCTCGATCTCGCCGGCCTCGACCTGGAGGACGGCACGCCCGGCCGCTGGTGGAGCCACTATCTCAACTCGAACGCCGTGATGCGGGACTACGCGGCGAAGCGAGGCGTGCCGGCGGTGCCGGGCCGCACGACCCTCGAACTCGACGGCGACGAGGCGACCGCCACCACCTACGACGGCGACGACCGGGCGATCATCCGCAGCCGGGCGCGCGTCGGCGGCGGCATCGGCGAGACCGCGCGCGGTCACCTGCGCTACATCACCGCCGTGGACGGCCGGCTGATGAGCGGCAACTACGCCTACGTGGGCGAGCTTGCGGACGGCTTCGAGCTTCTCTCGCTCGAGTTCCTGGCGCCGGACCACTCGTGCCATGCGCTCCGCCCGGCGACGCCGCTGGAGGTCACCTTCGGCTTCTACGCGCCACGCGCCTCGTTCTGCTATCCCGGCGGCGACGGCCCGCTCTGAGCGGATCGATCCCTCGGGGCAACGACCCTACTCCGGCGAATAGCCGGGGCAGATCACGTACTTCGGCTCGGTGCAGCCGCCGGTAAGCTCGCGCTGGCGCTCCTGGTAGTTCCAGGCGCGCACGGCGTCGTAGGGATCGGCGGCGTGCACCCTCAGGAAGTTGACCGGGTCGATCACCTCCTCCCGGCGGACGACGCCTTCGCTCACGGTGGCCGCCAGGAGCTGCGTCGGCGCGAGCACGTAGGTGCGGGGATCGAGCAGGCCGTCCACGCCGAAGCCTATGGCGTCCCGCACCGTGGTCGGGCCGAAGATGGGCAGCACGATATAGGGGCCGCTGCTGATCCCGTAGTGGTGGAGCGTCTGGCCGAAGTCCGCGTCGTCGGCGGCAAGCCCCACATCGGTCGCCACGTCGAAGAGGCCCGCCACGCCTGCGGTACTGTTAACGACGAAGCGGCCGAGACTGGTGCCCGCGCGGCGCCCTTCGAGCTGCAGCAGGTGATTCGCAACGACGATCGGCTCAGCCAGATTGGTGAAGGCCCGGCTAATCGCGTGGCGCGCGTCCGTCGGCATCATGCCGCGGTAGAACTGCGCGATCGGCTCCAGAAGGAGGAAGTCGAGCGCACCGTTCATGTAGAAAAAGACTTGGTTCACGTCCTCCAGGGGATCGTCGTAGCCGTCCTCCCCGCCCTCGCGCGGCAGGACCGGCCAGTCGGCGCCCCGGCTCTCCACCGGCGGAATATCTTCGAGGGAGGTTATCTCCTCATCCGTGAGGCGTTCCAGGACCGCACAGCCCTGCACGGCGGGGAGGGTCAAGAGCAGCGCGATCACGGCCGTCGCAACTCGACTCGCGAGGACCCGCCGTTTCATCCGGCTAGGTCGCGGCGGCAGGGTCATCGCCCTGATCCAGCACGGCGCGAAAGACGGCGGGATCGACGTTGCCGCCGGAGAGCACCGCCACCACCGTGCGCCCGGCGGTGGGGACCTTGCCTGCTAGCACTGCCGCGAGCGCCGCCGCGCCTCCCGGCTCGACCACGAGCTTGAGGTGCAGGAACGCCGCCCGCATGGCCGCGCCGACCTCGTCGTCGCTGACGACCACGCCGCTCCGCACCCGCTCCACGTTGATCGGGAAGGTGAGCGCGCCGGGCTTCGGCGCGAAGAGCGCGTCGCAGAGACTGGCGGGCCCGGAGCCGGAGAGGCCGACGCGCTCGCCACGCTCGAACGACATGGCGTGGTCGTCGTAGCCTTCCGGCTCGGCGGTGTGCAGGTGCGCCTCCGGCCAGGCATCGGCGATGGCGAGCGACGTGCCGGCCATCAGCCCGCCGCCGCCTGCGGGCACGACCACGGCATCGGGCCGGCAGCCGATGGCGCCGCACTGGCGCACGATCTCGTGCCCCACGGTCCCCTGCCCGGCGATGACATGGAAATCGTCGTAGGGCTTGACCAGTGTCGCCCCCCGCTCCACCGCGATGCGCTTGCCCAGCGCCTCGCGCGCCTCGCTGGCCCGATCGTAGAGCACGACCTCCGCCCCGTGACGGCGCGTGCCCGCGATCTTCACCGCCGGCGCATCCCTCGGCATGACGATGACCGCCGGCACGCCGACGAGATTTGCGGCAGCCGCGACCGCCTGCGCATGGTTGCCCGAGGAATAGGCCACCACGCCGCCGGCCCCGGCATCCGCAGCCAACTGCAGCAGCCGGTTGCAGGCGCCCCGGAACTTGAACGAGCCGGTGCGCTGCAGCGGCTCCGCCTTGAGCAGCAGCAGCCCGCCGATCCGCTCATCGAGGGCGTCGGAGCGCAGCAGCGGCGTCTCGACCGTGTGCCCGGCGAGGCGGTCCGCAGCCGCATGCACATCGGCAGGAGTCGGCAGCGGCTCTCCCGTATCGCTCATGAGAGTCTCCGCCACCGCAACCCTGAGCGATCGTTCCCGCGACGATCCGGGCGGTCGACGGGCAGCACGACGTCATCGGTCGCAGTCCGGCAGCGCTCAGGCAAGGCACCGTCGTCGCCTGGCCTGCACGTGAGCACCACCGTGCGCCGGGAGCCGCCGCGCGTGAGATCCCGCTCCAGGCTCGATGCGGTCGGCCGCCGGCCGAGCTGCCGACGGTAGACCTGCGTCCCTTCCAGCACCCGCTGAACGTAGTTTCGCGTCTCCGGGATCGGGATCATTTCGATCCAGTCGATGATGTCCACGTCCGCGTCGTGCCGGGGGTCGCCGTTGGCCGCGATCCAGCGGGCGACGTTGCGCGGGCCCCCATTATAGGCGGCGACGGCCAGCAGGTACGATCCGTCATAGCGCTCGATCAGGTCGTCGAGGTAGCGGCTGCCGAGGGCGATGTTGTGGGTGGCGCTGGATGTGAGGCGCCTGCTGGACTCGCTGAGTCCCATGCTGCGGGCGACGCTTCGCGCGGTCCGCGGCATGAGCTGCATCAGGCCGAGCGCGCCTGCGCTGCTCCGCGCCTGCTTGTCGAAGCGGCTCTCCTGGCGGATCAGCGCCAGCACCAGCGCATGTTCGAGGTCGCCGTTGTTCCTGGCAAACGGCACGTCGACCAGCGGGAACAGGCGGTCGATGGAGACGTAGCCGTCCCGCGCGGCCTGCTGGGCGGCCCGGATCGCCTGATCGGGCTTGCCCACGGAGTGCGCGAGCGCCGCGATCTCTGCGTGATCCGCTTCGTTGCGCGCGAGCCGGCTCAGGCGGTCGTAGAAGGGCTCGGCGAGATAGTCGCGGCCGAGGAATGTCAGGAAGCGCACGGCAGCGACCAGCGGATGCCCGTTGAGTGTCGGCGCGGCTTCCGTAGCGGGAGCGGCGGTGCCGAACAGTGGCGCATCTCGTGCGGCGATCTGCGCCAGGGCGAGCTGGCCGTAGAAGGCGCAAGGATAGGCCGCCGCCCTCTCGTACCAGAGGTGCGCGCCGTCCCGGTCGCCGAATGCGTCCGCGGCCCGGCCCGCCCAGTAGGCGCCGCGCGTGCGGCTGATCGGCATGGTCACCGCACCATGCATGTTCACGAAATGGGGGAACGCCAGGCGCGCGTCGTCGAGGAAGCGAAGCGCGATCCAGCCGGCAAGCCACTCCGCCTCCGAGTAGGTCGAGGCGGCGGTCTGGCTGTGCCCCGCGGCGAGCGCATAGGCCCGCCGGGTCTGACCGTCCTCGAGCGCACGGCGCAACAGAATGGCGCGTTCCCGCCACCAGAGCTTGGGTCGGGGTCCGAGCTCACGCGGCGGCGAGCGCAAGAGGGCGTAGGCATCGTCGTCGCGGCCCTTGGCGCGGCGCCAGCGCAGGCGCTCGTAGACCAGCCCCGGATGGTCGCGAAGCTCGCGCGGCACCCGCTGGATGGCGCGGTCCACCCCGCCCTGGCGCGCGCGGAGCGTGAGCCGCGCCTCCGCCAGCAGCTGATACCCCTCGTCGACGTAGCGGTACATGCGCCGCGCCGCGCGGCCGTAATTCGCCCACACCAGGCGGTCGAGGCGCGCGATGTGATCCTCCCGCCGCAGCAGCGAGCGGTAGCGGCGATAGGTCTCGCGCAGCTCCTGCGCGCTGAAGGAACCTTCGACCCATGCCGTGCGAACCAGCGCGGCCGCGCGCTCGTCCTCGCCTCTCGCCAGCAGGGCATCGGCATAGCGGAGCCGGCCGGGGGCGCTGACGGGATCCCGCCAGTGATACCAGGCGATGACCTCGGCATCGGAGACGCCGTCTGCCATCGCCGCTTCCGCATTCACCTGGAGCAGCCTCTGGTCCGGCCAGTCCGGGCGCTCGTCCATGAACCGCGCAATCTCGTCGAACGAGGCCGTGCTGCCCGGCCGGCTGTAGTCCCACCATTGCAGGATCGTGGCGCCCAGCGGGTCGTCGGCCCTCCGGGCCAGACGATGGGCGTGGCGCCAGTTGTCGCGCGCCGCGGCCCTGAACGCATCGACGTAGAGGGCGATATCCGCCCGGCCTATGGCCGGCGGCATGGGCGTATCCGCCTCCGCCGGCAGAGGCGCGCCGGAGACCGCCGGCAGGAGCACGAGCGCCGGGACGAGGAGCATCCGCCGGGCCCATCTCACGGCCTCGCGCAAGTGGCTCAGGAGGGTGGGCTTTGGACGCGGCCTTGTTCCCATAATGCTGTCAACCTATTCTCGCCGGAACGCCAACTTACGACCATGGGAGCGTGGCATGTTCCAGGGATACCTGACGGCCCTGATCACGCCGTTCCGCAATGGCGAGGTGGACGAAGACGCCTATCGTGATTTCGTCGCCTGGCAGATCGATGAGGGCGCCGCCGGGCTCGTGCCCTGCGGAACCACGGGTGAATCGCCGACCCTCAGCCACGAGGAACACCGCCGCGTGACCGAGATCTGCATCGAGGTCGCGGCAGGGCGGGTTCCGGTCGTGGCCGGCACGGGGTCCAACTCGACCGAGGAAGCGATCAGCCTCACCCGCCACGCCAAGGACGCCGGCGCAGATGGCGCGCTGCTGGTCATGCCCTATTACAACAAGCCGGCGCAAGAGGGCATGTACGCCCACTACAAGGCCGTCAACGACGCCGTGGACATCCCGCAGATCATTTACAACATCCCGGGGCGGAGCGTCGTGGACATGTCGGTCGAGACGATGGCGCGGCTCGCCGAACTCCCCAACGTCGTGGGCGTGAAGGACGCGACCGCCGACCTGGCCCGGCCCACCCGCACCAGGAACGCGATCGGCGAGGAGTTCTGCCAGCTCTCGGGCGAGGACGGCACGATCATCGGCTTCCTCGCGCAGGGCGGCGACGGCTGCATCTCGGTCACGGCCAACGTGGCGCCGCGCCAGTGCGCGGGCTTCTTCGCCGCGTGGGAGCGGGGCGATGCCGGCGAGGCGCTCGACCGCCACACGCAGCTCATGCCGCTGCACGACACGCTGTTCGTCGAGAGCAACCCGATTCCGGTCAAGTACGCCGCCTCGCTGCTCGGCAAGTGCGAGCCGGAGGTGCGGCTGCCGCTGACCTCGCCCAGCGAGGCCAATCGCGAGCGGATCGAATCGGCGATGCGCCAGGTCGGCGTCCTCAACTGAGCGCAGCGCTCAGGCCGCATCCCGCAGAGAGGCCCGCGCCGTGAGCGGCAATGCCGCCCCCGGCGGCAAGCGAATCGCGCAGAATCGCAAGGCTCGCCGGGACTACCACCTCGAGCGGCCCTTCGAGGTCGGCATTCAGCTCACCGGCACCGAGGTCAAGTCGCTCCGGGCGGGCCGCGCCAACATCAACGATGCCTACGCCGCCGAGCGCGGCGGCGAGGTCTTCCTGATAAACGCCCACATCTCCCAGTACGAGGGCGCCGGCACCTTCAATCACGACCCCATGCGGCCGCGCAAGCTGCTCCTGCACAAGCGCGAGATCCGCAAGCTCGTGGGCGCGCTCAGGCGCGGCGGCGTGACCCTCGTACCGCTCACCCTCTATTTCAACGACCGCGGCGTCGCCAAGGTCGCGCTCGCCTTGGCCTCCGGCAAGCGCAAGTACGACAAGCGTGCCGCCGAGAAGGAGCGCGACTGGAAGCGCCAGAAGGAGCGGCTGGTCCGCGACCGGGGGTAGTCCCGCCTGCCCTACGAGCCCGTCTCGTCGATTGCGCGGCGAATGGCGGCGAACACGTCGGCGAACATCGCAGGCGTGAGCCGCCCCGTGTTCGTGTTGAGGCGCGAGCAGTGATAGCTGTCGAAGAGCCGCCGGCCGTCCCCCAGGCAATGCACCGCCCCGTGGGCGAAGCCGTGAGCGCCGGCGCGCAGACCCAGCGTCTTCAGCACGGCGCCGTGCGCCACCTGCCCCAGCGCGAGAATGGCGCGAAGGCCGGTCATCGCTTCGATTTCCGCCTCGAGGAAGCCGCGACAGGCCGCGATCTCGGCCGCATTGGGCTTGTTTTGCGGCGGCACGCAGCGGACGGCATTGGTGATGCGGCAATCGCGCAGCGCGAGGCCGTCGCCCGGCGTGGCGCCGTAGGCACCGGCCGCGAAGCCGAATTCGCCGAGGGTCGCGTAGAGCAGGTCGCCGGCGAAGTCGCCGGTGAATGGCCGGCCCGTGCGGTTGGCCCCGCGCAGGCCGGGCGCGAGGCCGACGATCAGGAGCCGGGCGTCAAGGCCGCCGAAGCTCGGCACCGGGGCGTTGTGCCAGTGCGGCTCCTTTGCCCGGTGCTCCTCGCGAAAGGCGGCGAGCCGCGGGCATCGGTCGCAGTCCCGCCCCGGCGCGGGCGGAACCTGCAGCGGCGCGCTCACACCGTGTGCGCGATCTCGTCGGCCATGTCGTCCTCGTCGCCCTCGTCGTCGTAGCCGCCGTACTCGTCCTCCATCGGCTCGCGCAGGGCACGGGCGCGTTCGTTCCGCCACTTGGGCTCGCGCGCGATCAGGGTCTCGAGCTCCTGCAGTTCGATGAAGTTGTCCGCCTGGCGGCGCAGCTCGTCGGCGATCATGGGCGGCTGCGAGCGGATGGTGCTGACGACCGTCACCAGCACGCCCTTGCGCTGCACCGCCTCGATCACGCGCCGAAAATCGCCGTCGCCGGAGAACAGCACGATATGGTCGAGCGCGCCCGACAGCTCCATCATGTCGACCGCGATCTCGATATCCATGTCGCCCTTGACCTTGCGCCGGCCCATGGCGTCGGTGAATTCCTTGGTCGGCTTCGTGACCAGGGTGTAGCCGTTGTAGTCGAGCCAATCGACCAGCGGGCGGATGGGCGAGTATTCCTGGTCCTCGACGAGCGCCGTGTAATAGAGCGCGCGGATGAGCCGGCCCTTGCCGGCGAACTCCTCGCGCAGGCGCTTGTAGTCAATGTCGAATCCGAGCGAACGGGCCGCAGCGTACAGGTTCGCGCCATCGATGAAGAGGCCGACACGCTCTTGCGGGTTGAATTCCATCAACGTCTATCCTTCTCGGTCAAGTGAGGCAGAATGCCGGGGAACACGCTATCGCCTGCCGGTGTGCCGCCCAATCGGCTGCACGGTCACGGTCCGTGCGGTAGGCACGTCATAACTAGGGATTTCCGGAGAGAGGGACAAGTGCCAGCACGCGGATTGTGGCAATGATCCTGGTTGCGCTCGGCGCAAACCTGCCGACCGCGCGCCACGGCGCGCCGGCCGAGGGCCTGGAGGCCGCGCTCTCTGCGCTTGCGGACTGCGAAATTCAGCCAGTCGCGCGCTCGCGCTGGTATCGCAGCGCGCCGCTGCCCCCGGCCTCGGGCCCCTGGTTCGTGAACGGCGTGGTCCGGGTCGAGACGGCACTCTCGCCCGTGCCCCTCATGGAACGCCTGCTTGCCATCGAAGCAGCCTTCGGGCGCAGGCGGGGCGTTGCGGGCGCGTCCCGCCCGCTCGACCTCGACCTCCTGGACTATGACGGCCGCATCGTCGACCGCGCCGGGGGCCGGGCCGGGCCGGCCCTCGTCCTCCCCCACCCGCGGCTCACGCAGCGGGCATTCGTGCTGGCCCCGCTCATCGAGGTCGCGCCGGACTGGCGTCACCCCGTGACCGGCGCCACCGCGGAGTCGCTGCTTGCTGCCGTGGCGGCGGAGCAACGCGTGGAGCCCCTCTCCCCCACGCCGCCCGACGCGTGAGCGGGGAGATCCGGCGACGCGCATGTTGATCGTATCGATTGGCGGGAGATATCATGGGCTGCCTCGCAGTGCGGCCCGTCGGGACAGCGCTTTACCAGCGCTCGCCGACCAGCGGCGGCGGTGGCTGCCCCGGCGAGGGCCCCAAAGACGCGCCGGCCCGATGCTGGGCACCCGGCGCCACGGTCGAGGGATGGAATGCGAAGAGTTCTGGTAGCCGCCTTTGTCGGCTTGATGGCGATCACCCATCCGGCAGTCGTGATCGCCCAGGAAGACAGGGAAGCCTACGACCAACTCGATCTGTTCGGCGACATCCTCGAGAGTATCCGCGACGGCTACGTCGAGGACGTGAGCACGACGGAGCTGATCGAGGCCGCCATCGAGGGCATGATCGCCTCGCTCGACCCGCATTCGAAGTACCACAACCCCAAGAGCTACAAGGAAGTGCAAGTCCAGGCGCGGGGCGAGTTCGGCGGCCTCGGCATCGAGGTCACGATGGAGCGGGGCCTCGTCAAGGTGATCGCCCCCATCGACGACACACCGGCCGAGCGCGCAGGCATCGAGCCCGGCGACCTGGTCACCCATCTCGACGACGAGCCGGTCTTCGGGCTCACGCTGCAGCAGGCGGTCGACAAGATGCGCGGCCCCGCCAACTCCGAGATCACGCTGACGGTCCGCCGCGACGGCGTGGAGGAAGACCTGATATTTCCGATTACCCGCGCCATCATCAAGATCCGTTCGGTGCGCGCGCGGGTGGTGGACGACGAGATCATCGTCGCGCGGATATCCGCATTCTCCGAGCACACGTCCGACGATCTCGACGAGGCCGTGGACGACCTGTGGGAGGAGCAGGGCGAGAAGCTGGTGGGCGCCGTGCTCGACCTGCGCAACAACCCGGGCGGCCTTCTCGATCAGGCGGTCGCGGTCTCGGACGCGTTCCTGGATCAAGGCGAGATCGTATCGACCCGCGGGCGCGAAGCGGACAGCGCGTTGCGCTTCAACGCGCGTGAGGGCGACATCATCGACGGCCTGCCGCTGGTCGTGCTGATCAACAACGGCTCGGCGTCGGCATCGGAAATCGTGGCGGGCGCGCTGCAGGATCACGGACGGGCGCTCATCCTCGGCACGCGCTCGTTCGGCAAGGGCTCGGTGCAGACGCTGATTCCCCTCGGCGGTCGCGGCGCGCTGCGTCTCACCACGGCACGCTACTACACGCCGTCAGGCCGCTCGATCCAGGAGCAGGGGATCGATCCGGATATCGTCGTGGAGCAGATCAGGCCCGAGCCGGAGGCGGCGACCGAGGACCGGGAGGAGGATTTGCAGGGGCACCTCGACAACGGCGGGGTCGACGTCGAGGTCGACGAGGACCAGGAGACGGACGCCGCCGCGGACGAAGCCCAGGAGGAAGCCGAGGACGATCCGACGGAGGGCGACTACCAGCTTGCCCGCGCGATCGAACAGATACGCGGCGCCCGCATCCTCTCCGGGAAATCGGCCGTCAACTGAGCTCGCTCCAGCCGGTCGACGCCGTCAGCCGGCCTTGCTGCCCACATGAGCAGCCGAAAGGCCCTCCCCTACCGCCCCTGCGTCGGCGTGCTGCTCTTCAATGCGGAGCGGCAGGTTTTCGTCGGCAAACGCATCGACATGGTGCAGGAAGCCTGGCAGATGCCGCAGGGCGGGATCGACCGGGGCGAGGACCCGCGCGACACGGCGCTGCGGGAACTCGAGGAAGAGACCGGAGTCAGGCCCGACAAGGTGGAGATCCTGGCCGAGACGCGGGAGTGGCTGCGCTACGACCTGCCGCCGCACCTGGTGCGCCGGGTCTGGCGCGGGCGCTACCGGGGGCAGGAGCAGAAATGGTTCGCCGCGCGCTTCCTCGGCACCGATGCCGACATCGACATCTGGACCGCGCACCCTGAGTTCAGCGACTGGCGCTGGTCGCCCGTCGATCAGCTCACCCGGAACGTGGTTCCGTTCAAGCGGGCGCTCTACGAAGCGGTGATCGCGGAGTTTCGCCCGCTTCTCTCACCAGCGCCAGACGGCGCACGTAGAGCCTGAGCACGTACCAGGTCACCGCGCCGATGACCCTGCCCAGCCGCGACTGCGGCTTGATGCCGATGGACTTCAGCGTCATGCCCACGCCGCGCTGCACGTGGTCGCGCCGGTAGAGCGGCAGCGTGCGCGCCGCATAGGCTAGGGTCGCGCGGCGGCGAACGTAGGGATCGGGCTCGCCGGCGCCGCAATGGTAGGCGTAGGAGAGCTCGTCGTCGCTCGCCTCGCAGAGGCGGCCTAACGCCACCCTGGCCCGGCTGAGGCGTCCCATGCCCTCGATGTCCCGGTAGCGCTTCATGGTGCTGTAGAAGAGCTTGTAGTGGCGGAACTCGTCGCCCGCGATCCGCTTGCAGATCGCCTTGAACACGGGCTCCTCGGCAGCATCGCGCAGCGCGCTGTAGTAGGCCGACGTGCCGACCTCGACGATGCAGCGCGCCACCATCTCGCCGCAGCGCGAGCCCCGGATCGAATCGCTCGCCTCGGTGTCGATGGGGTGGCCGGCGACGAAGCGCGCGAAGGTCGCATCGAAGTCGAATGACGGGTCCGCCAACTCGGCGTAGCGCCTGAGCACCGCGCCGTGCTGCACCTCCTCCTCCGCCCACGCGAGCGCGTCGGCGCAGAAGTCGGGATCGTCGTGGAAGACGCCGCAGAGATACTTGCCGTAGTCGGCGCTGTGGTGCTCCACCATGCACGCCGCCTTGGCGATCTTGACCATCTCCGGGTCGACCTTCGATCGGTCGAACTGGTCCCACGGGATGTCATCAAGGGTCCAGGTACCCATGCTCCGCTTCCTGGATTGCGACGAGTCGACGGCGGCCGGCACTATAGCACAGGCGGGGCCGGTTGCGCGCGCGCTCACGCGTTGAAGTGGCCGGGCCACGCCCCGTAGAGGTCCGCGCGGCGGCGGCGGTCCCGGAAGGTGGGTGCGGCGCCGTTCTCCCGGTTCTCATGGAGCCTGTCGAGGTCGACCACGCCCCGCACCACGGTCTCGATGTTGGGCGCCGGCGATTCGGCGACGACGCCGTTCGGCGCGTCCCACGGGGCATCGCACGGGCTCAGGATCGCGCTGCGCCCCCAGGGCGACGGCAGCGGCCCGCCGGGCGGGAGCACGGCGCTGCCCCCGCAGTGGACGACGTACACCTGGTTCTCGATCGCGCGCGCCTGGGCGCAGTGGCGGACGCGCCAGAAACCCTCTTCCGTGAAGGTGAGCGACGGGCACAGGATGATCTCGGCGCCCTGCTCCGCAAGGCTCGCCGCGCACTCCGGTATCTCGGCCTCGTAGCACACGTTGAACCCGACCCTGGCGAAGGGGAGCTCGACCATCTCGATGGTATCGCCTTCCTCGGTCGACCACTGCGCCTCGGCCGGGAAGATATGCGTCTTGTCGTGGGTGTGAACGAGCCCGTCGGGGCCGTAGAGGTAGGCGACGTTGAGATACCTGCCGCCCTTCCTCTCCAGGTGCGAGCCGGCGACGATGTGCTGCCCCCGCTCCTTGGCCTCGCTCTCGAAGAGGCGGCGGTAGTCTTCGGTGTAGCTGGTGTTGCCGTACTGGTGAATGCGGGTCAGTTCGGAGACCGGCAGGTCCATCCAGTCCGGAAAGGTCGTGAACAGCTCGATGGTGAAGAGCTCGGGGAACAGCACGAGGTCCGCGCCTTCTGCCCGGTCCAGCAGCCCGCGGGCGTGCGCGGCGAACTCGTCGAAGCTGCCGGCCGGCCTGACCACGAACTGGCACGCCGCGATGGAGACGGTCCTCGGCATGGCTCACTCTCCTGACGACGTGACGCCCCGGCGCCGGGGTTGAAATTCCCTTATTTTACAAACAAAACAACGCCTTACGCGAAATTGGCTTCGTTTTGCAAAAACTCTCCTTGGCGCCGACCGCCGCCCCGCCCGCGCGCGGCTCAGCCGGCGTTGGCGGCCAGAAGCTCGGCCAGCTCGACCTCGCGCTCGTACTTCGCGCGCTCCTCCTCGCCCTCGGCGTCCCGCAGCCGCAGTTGCGCCTGCTCCAGTCGCGCGTCCGCCTGGGCGCGGTCGATGGCGCCGGCCTCGAACGCCTCGGTGGACAGCACCGTGCAGCGCTCGCCCGTGACCTCGGCGAAGCCTTCGGCCACCACGTAGCGGTCCTTGGGCTTCTCGTTCTCGTAGATCTCGATCACCCCCGGCCGCAGCGTCGACAGCAGCAGCGTGTGGCCCGGCAGCACGCCGAAGTCGCCCTCGGCGCCCGGCACCACCACCATCTCGACGTCGCCGGAGAAGATCAGCCGCTCCGGCGCGACAAGCTCGAACTGCAGGGTGTCGGCCATGGCCGTTCCTCAGGCTCCTGCGCTTCCCTAGGCGGCCTCTGCGGCCATCTGCTTGGCCTTGTCGACCGCTTCCTCGATGGGGCCGACCATGTAGAACGCGGCCTCCGGCAGGTCGTCGTAATCGCCGTTGCAGATCGCCTTGAAGCTCGCGATGGTGTCCTTGATGTCCACCAGCTTGCCGGGCGTGCCGGTGAAGACCTCGGCCACGAAGAAGGGCTGCGACAGGAAGCGCTGGATCTTGCGCGCGCGCGCCACCGTGAGCTTGTCCTCCTCCGAGAGCTCGTCCATGCCGAGAATTGCGATGATGTCCTGCAGCGACTTGTAGGTCTGCAGGATGCGCTGCACCTCGCGGGCGACCGTGTAGTGCTCCTCGCCGATGATGCGGGGGTCGAGCATGCGCGAGGTGGAATCGAGCGGGTCCACCGCCGGGTAGATGCCGAGCTCGGCGATCTGCCGCGAGAGCACCGTGGTCGCGTCCAGATGGGCGAAGGAGGTGGCCGGCGCCGGGTCGGTGAGGTCGTCGGCCGGCACGTAGATCGCCTGCACCGAGGTGATCGAGCCCTTCTGGGTCGACGTGATGCGCTCCTGCAGCGTGCCCATGTCGGTCGCCAGCGTCGGCTGATAGCCCACCGCGGAGGGAATGCGGCCCAGCAGCGCCGAGACCTCGGAGCCCGCCTGGGTGAAGCGGAAGATGTTGTCGATGAAGAGCAGCACGTCCTGCCCCTCCTCGTCGCGGAAGTATTCGGCCTGCGTGAGCCCCGTGAGACCCACGCGGGCACGCGCGCCGGGCGGCTCGTTCATCTGGCCATAGACCAGCGCCACCTTGGACTGATCGCCGTCGAGGTCGATGACGCCGGACTCGATCATCTCGTGGTAGAGGTCGTTGCCCTCGCGCGTCCGCTCGCCGACGCCCGCGAACACGGAATAGCCACCGTGCTGCTTCGCGATGTTGTTGATGAGCTCCATGATGATGACGGTCTTGCCCACGCCGGCGCCGCCGAAGAGCCCGACCTTGCCGCCCTTGGCGTAGGGCGCCAGCAGATCAACCACCTTGATGCCGGTGACCAGGGTCTCGGCCTCGGTCGACTGCTCGACGAAGGCCGGCGCCTGTGCGTGGATCGGCCGGCTGGCCTTGGCGCTGACATCGCCGCGCTCGTCGATGGGGTCGCCGACGACGTTGATGATGCGGCCCAGCATCTCCGGCCCCACGGGCACCGCGATGCCCTCGCCGGTATCCACAGCCTCTTCGCCGCGCACGAGCCCGTCGGTCGTGTCCATGGCGACGCAGCGCACCGTGCTCTCGCCCAGGTGCTGCGCCACCTCGAGCACCAGGCGGTTGCCCTGGTTGTCGACGTGAAGGGCGTTCAGGATCGCGGGAAGCTCGCCCTCGAACTGCACGTCCACGACCGCGCCCATGACCTGGGTGATCCTTCCGACCGTGTTCTTTGTCGCCATCTTGCTCTGCTCCCGCTGGAACGCGTTCGGATCGCCGTCAGAGGGCTTCCGCACCGGAGATGATCTCGATCAGCTCCTTGGTGATCTGCGCCTGTCGCGTCCGGTTGTAGTGGAGGGTCAGCTTGTCGATCATCTCGCCGGCGTTGCGCGTGGCGCTGTCCATTGCCGTCATCCGCGCGCCCTGCTCGCTGGCCGCGTTCTCGAGCAGGGACCGGAAGATCTGGATCGACAGGTTTCGCGGTAGGAGCTCGGAGAGGATCATCTCCTCGTCCGGCTCGAAATCGTAGATCGCGCCTGAATCGTCGGTCTCGGCCGCTTCCGCCGGCGTCGGCGGGCTGAAGGGGATCAGCTGCTGGAAGGTGACCACCTGGCTCATCACCGTCTTGAAACGGTTGTAGACCACCGTGCAGGTGTCGAACTCGCCGGCCTCGAAGCGCTGCGTGAGGCCGCGCCCGATCTCGTCCGCCTCTTCGAAGGAGGGGCCGCCGGAACGCCCGATCCCGTCCGTATGGTCGACGATCATCGAGCCGAACTCGCGCCGAAGCTGCTCGCGGCCCTTGCGGCCGACGCAGATGATCTTGGTGGTCTTGCCCTGCTCGCCCAGCTCCTTGAGGCGCGTCCGGGTCGCGCGGGTGATGGAACTGTTGAAGCCGCCACAGAGCCCCCGGTCGGCGGTAGCGACGACGAAGAGGTGCGTCTCGTCCTTGCCGGTGCCCCGCATCATCGCGGGCGCGTCCTCGCGCTCGCCCATGACCTCGGCGAGCGAGCCCACCATGCGCTCCATGCGCTCGGAGAAGGGGCGCGCAGCCTCGGCCGCCTCCTGCGCGCGGCGCAGCTTGGACGCCGCCACGAGCTTCATCGCCGAGGTGATCTTCTGGGTCTGGCGCACGCTGTTGATGCGCACCCGGAGGTCCTTGAGGCTCGCCATGGCAGTCGCCTATTTTCTCAACGATGCCAAAGCCTAGGCGAATTTCTTTGAGAATTCGTCGAGGATCGCGGTGAGCGCCTTGTCGCTCTCGTCGCTCATCTCCCGCGAGGTGCGTATCTCCTCCAGCAGCGCGCCGTGGCTGGCCCGCATTTCGCTGAGGAATTCGCTCTCGAAGCGGTTCACGTCGCCCACCTCGATGCCGTCGAGATAGCCGCGCACGCCAGCGAAGATCGAGACCACCTGCTCTTCCACCGCCATCGGCGCGAACTGGTCCTGCTTGAGCAGCTCGGTCAGCCGCGCGCCCCGGTTCAGCAGCCGCTGCGTCGCCGCGTCGAGGTCGGAGCCGAACTGGGCGAAGGCCGCCATCTCGCGGTACTGGGCCAATTCCAGCTTGATCCGGCCCGCCACCTGGCGCATCGCCTTCACCTGGGCCGCCGAGCCTACCCGGCTCACCGAGAGGCCCACGTTAATCGCCGGCCGGATGCCCTGATAGAAGAGGTCGGTCTCGAGGAAGATCTGCCCGTCGGTGATGGAGATCACGTTGGTCGGAATGTAGGCCGAGACGTCGCTGGCCTGCGTCTCGATCACCGGCATGGCGGTGAGCGAGCCCGAGCCGTTCTCCTCGTTCATCTTGGCCGCCCGCTCCAGCAGGCGCGAATGCAGGTAGAACACGTCGCCCGGATAGGCCTCGCGCCCCGGCGGGCGGCGGAGCAGCAGCGACATCTGGCGGTAGGCCACGGCCTGCTTGGAGAGATCGTCGTAGAAGATCACCGCGTGCATGCCGTTGTCGCGAAAATACTCGCCCATGGTGCAGCCGGCGTAGGGCGCCAGGAACTGCAGCGGCGCGGGCTCGGATGCGGACGCCGAGACGACGATGGAATAGTCGAGCGCGCCGTTCTCCTCCAGCGTCTTGACGATCTGCGCCACGGTGGAGCGCTTCTGCCCCACGGCGACGTAGATGCAGTAGAGCTTGCGCGATTCGTCGTCGCCGGCGTTGACCTCTTTCTGGTTGATGATGGTGTCGATGGCGACGGCGGTCTTGCCGGTCTGGCGGTCGCCGATGATGAGCTCGCGCTGGCCGCGCCCGATGGGCACCAGCGCGTCGAGCGCCTTCAGCCCGGTCTGCACCGGCTCGTGCACCGAGCGGCGCGGGATGATGCTGGGCGCCTTGACCTCGACGCGGCGCCGGTCGTCGCTCTCGATCGGCCCCTTGCCGTCCAAGGGGTTGCCGAGCGGGTCGACGACACGGCCCAGGAGGCCCTTGCCCACCGGCACGTCGACGATGGTGCCGGTGCGCTTGACGATGTCGCCTTCCTTGATGTCGCGGTCTTCGCCGAAGATCACGATACCGACATTGTCGGTCTCAAGATTCAGCGCCATCCCCCTGATTCCACCGGGGAATTCGACCATCTCGCCGGCCTGGACATTGTCGAGACCGTAGACCCGGGCCACGCCGTCGCCCACGGACAGCACCTGGCCGACCTCGGCGACATCCGCCTCCGAGCCGAAATTGGCGATCTGCTCCTTCAGGATTGCCGAAATTTCGGCGGCGCCGATATCCATGTCAGATCCCCTTCATCGCCAATTCGAGATTCTGCAACTTCGTCCTGAGCGAGTTGTCGAGCATGCGCGAGCCGACGCGCACCGTGAGCCCGCCGATCAGCGCGGGATCGACGCGGATCTCCAGCGCCACATCGCGGCCGACGATGTTGCGCAGCGCTTCCCTCACGGCATCCAGATGGTTGGACTTGAGCGGCACGGCCGACGTCACTTCCGCCGAGACCTCGCCGCGATGCTCGGCGAGCTTCGCCTGGAACGCGGCGATCATGTCCGTCAGCAGGAAGACCCGCCGGTTGCGGGCAAGCAGGGCCACGAAATTCCTGACGTACTGGCTCGATCCCAGCCGCTCCAGCACCGCGTCGAGGGCCTTGCCCTGCTCGCTGCGGCTGAGCGTCAGGCTGCGGACGACGCGCTTCAGGTCGTCGCTGCCGTCCACGAGCGCGCGGATGGCTTCGAGGTCGCGCTCGATTTGCTCGACCGCGTCCCGCTCCAGAGCAAGCTCGAAGAGCGCGGTCGCGTAACGATCTGCGAGACCGGCTCCGCCGACCGATTGCCCAGCCACCGCCACTCCCCAGGTCTGCTTCGGATGCGCCCGTGGACGCGGAATTCCCGCATCGCGGCCGCAAAAAAAGCCTCGCGGGCGCCCGTCCCGGACAAGGCGTCGGATGGGTAGCACACTCACCCGGCCCGCGCAACCGCAGGAGCGGCCCCGGACTGGGCCCGCCCCCAACCCGTCGCACCGGCCCCGAAAGCCTGGACTCCGGCGCAGATTTGCTGCTTGAAAGGAGGGCTGCCGGAGCGATGCGCCCGGCGGACCAACCGAGGAGTACGACCGAATGCCCCTGGAGGACGAACTGGCCAGGCTGCGGGCCGCTTCCGCGCAGAAATTCCCGCCGGAGACCCTCGCCGTGATGCAGGGAGCCACGAAAGACCTCATCGCTTCCGGCATCGCCGAGCAGAGCGCGGGCGAAGGCAGCGCCGCCCCGGATTTCTCGCTCCCCAACGCGCACGGCGAGCCGGTCGCCTCCGAGGCGCTGTGGAGCGACGGCCCGGCCGTGGTCTCCTTCTACCGCGGCGGCTGGTGCCCCTACTGCAACATCGAGCTGAAGGCGCTGCAGGACCGGCTGCCGGAGATCGAGGCGCTGGGCGCGCGCCTGGTCGCGATCACGCCGGAAACGCCGGACAACGCGCTCACCACGCAGGAGAAGAACGAGATCGGCTTCGACGTGCTGAGCGACGACGGCAACCGGGTGGCGAGCGCCTTCGGCCTCACCTTCCGCCTGCCCGATGCGGTCAACGACATCTACAAGGGCTTCGGCATCGACCTGGAGGCCTCCAACGGCGAGGGGAGCCAGACCCTGCCCGTCCCGGCCACCTTCGTCATCGGCAAGGGCGGCACGGTGCTCAAGGCCTTCGTCGACGCGGACTACACCCAACGGCTCGAGCCCGACGAGATCATCGCCGCGCTCAAGGAGGCAGACGACTAGGCGGCACGTCTCGCCCGTGTCATGGTCTTGCTGAGCGCATAGAGCGCGTCCGACTTTGACGGACGTGCGACAGGCCGCGACAGCGGCCCGCCGCGTATGCGGCGCCCTCGCGGAGGCGCCGGCCGTCGCGCCGGTAGGCGCGCGGAATCGCGCGACGGCCGGCTGCCGTGAGCGATAAAGGAGGAGAGCGTGCCCAACCCCTTGCTGCAACGGATCGCGCCGGACGCCATGGACGGCTGGCTGCGCGATGCCTACCAGGAGAGCCGCACGCTGCAGGAGAGCAAGGGCGGCGATGCGACCTTCTACGAGATCGGCGCCAACGCCCCCCACATGCTCGAGTGGTACTTCAAGAGCTTCTACGAGGGCGTCTTCTATGGCGGGCGCGTCGAGGTCAGGATCAAGGAGCTGCTGCGCTACCGGCTCTCGATGACCCACGGCTGCGCCTTCTGCAACAAGGGCAACGTCGAGGCCGCGCGCCGCGCCGGCGTCACCGATGCCCAGCTCGACGCCATCATGAACGAGGCGAGCGACGTCTTCG
The DNA here is from genome assembly GCA_965221125.1 of Alphaproteobacteria bacterium. Lineage (GTDB taxonomy): Bacteria > Pseudomonadota > Alphaproteobacteria > UBA828 > UBA828 > WTGU01. Next base: position 439,667 of record CBDCRW010000007.1, on the reverse strand, counting down.
ACGAGCGCGAGCGCGCCGTGCTGCGCCTCGGTGCCGAGATGGTGCTCCCCAACATGGAAGGCCAGCTCACGCCCGCCCTCTACGCCGATCTCTCCGCCCACTTCGACGACGGCGAGATCTTCGAGCTCGGTATGGTGGCGGCGGTGCTCACCGGAATCGCGAAGTTCCTCTTCGTCTACGACCTGGTGGAGCGCGAGGCGCACTGCCCGGTGGGCCCCCGCGCCGCAGCCTAGCCACCTGCCGGTCCACGCGAGAGAGTCAGGAGGCCACCATGCTCAAGACATACAACCCGGCCGGCATCGCCGGGCCGTTCGGCCACTACGACCACGGCGTCGAGGCCGTCGACGTCTCGCGCCTGCTGCACGTATCGGGGCAGGTCGGCACGGCCCCCGACGGCACCGTGCCCGAGGACGTGGCGGCGCAGATCGAATGCGTCTGGGGCAACATCGAGGCCGTCCTCGCCGACGCCGGCATGACGCCCGCCAACATCGTACGCACCATCACCTACATGCTGGACGCCGACTACGTTCCCCTGCTCGCAGCCGCCCGGCGGCAGCACCTGGGCGCCGACCACAAGGCCGCATCGACGACCATCGTGGTGGCCGGCCTCGTCCGCCCCGAATGGAAGGTGGAGATCGACGCCGTCGCTGTCGCCTGAACGTGAGCCGAAGCGAACCGGGAATGGGTTTCGACCGGATCGACAGTCAGCTCGACGGACTGCCCTTCATCTCCTCTCGCCGGGCGCGCTCGCTCTACGACTTCGTCATCGAGAACGAGTGCCGCGACATCCTGGAGCTCGGCTTCGCGCACGGAAAGTCGAGCTGCTACCTCGGCGCCGCTGTCCGGGAGCTTGGCTCCGGCTCGGTCCTGACTATGGACCTGGAAGGCGCCCGCAACCGCACGCCCAACATCGAAACGCTGCTCGAACGCACGGGACTGGGCGCGTGGGTCCGGCCGGTCTTTGCCAAGCGCTCGTTCACCTGGGAGCTGATGAAGGTCATCGAGGCGGCGACCGTGGACGGCTGCTGCCGGCCCCGCTTCGACTTCTGCTACCTGGACGCGGGACACACGTGGGACGTGACCGGATTCGGCTTCTTCCTGGTCGAGAAACTGCTGAGACCGGGAGGCTGGCTGCTGTTCGACGATCTGCGCTGGACGATGGCCAACAGCCCCACCCCGACCGTTCGCCAGCGCGCCGCCCGGCTCAGCGATGAAGAAGCCACGACGGCGCAGGTCGGAAAGGTGTTCTCGCTCCTGGTGGAGCAGCACCCCGGCTTCGGCAATTGCAGGATCGACGACGGCAATTGGGGCTGGGCGCAAAAGCGCGCATCGGATTGACTCGCACCGCCCCCGCCGCCGCCCGCGCGCTTGCGGCCCGTCTCACCATTTGATGATGAAGTTCACGACGAGATAGGGCGGCATGTTGTTGTGCGCCGCGTTGCCGCCGGCGTGGCCCGTGTTGATCGTGCCTAGCTGCGCCCGCGTGTTCGTGATCACCCGGTTGCCGGGGTCCGGGTTATCGTCCTCCTCCGATTCCGCGATGGTGTGAAAGTGGCGCGGCATCTCCGCCTCGGTGAGCGTATGCGTGACCGCCCCGCCGGTGGCGCCGAGGGCGCGGCCGGAGCCGCGGCCCAGCGGGAAGCGCGCGCCCAGATGCGGCAGATTGAACGTGCTCACGCCATCGCCCGCGCCGTAAGTGGTGCCAATCGCGGCGAACAGCGCGGCGTAGGTGGCGCGGCTCACGGCGGCGCCATAGCAATTGTGCCAGCCCTGCGGCGCCGCGTTGCCGCCGGCCCACATCGCAATCGCGCCGGGCGGCACCTCGCTTTCCGGCGCAGACAGAGTCGGGAGCTGGGCCAGCGGCACGGTGCCGGCGGGGCCGAGCGAGGCCACGCCGCCGGCCACGCCGCGCCCTATCTGCGCCGCCGGAATGCGGCCCCGGCTGTCCAGGATCGGAACGCCGTTGATCTCGCCGCGCGAGCCGATGATCGCCTTCACGCGCTCGAACAGCTTGAAGAATTCCGCGCGCGGCGGGCGATCCGCGCCGGAGTCCAGATCGTCCGTCACAAGATCGTCTCGCGGCCAGGGCATGTGTTCCTCTCCTATGCGGCGACGCCGCGCACGATCACGTCCACGATGGCATCGGCCGGATTGCCGTCGCCATCGTAAATCCTGATCAGCGTGGGATCGTTCTTTCTGAGCAGCGTCCAGCTCCAGCCGGCGCTTACGGATTGCAGGGTGACGTCGAGATCGGTGACGAGGCGGAGATCGTTCGGCACCTCGCGCCCATCCGCCGCCGTGCCCGGCCAATCGGCCGTGTTGCGATCAAGCAGCTTGCGGATGGCGCCGGGGGCGTGGATTGACCAGCAGAGGTGATCGAGGCCGATAACCCGCGTGCCGTCGCCGGTGACGCGCCAGCGCATTTGCAGGAAGCGCCCATGCACCGTTGTCGCCGGCACATAGGGCGTCCAGGCCGCGCCCGCGATATCCTCCCGCGCCTCCGCGGCGCGGTATTCGAATTCGGCCTCGCCCACCACATCCGCCGTCCAGCGCAACTCGGCATCGAACACGGCGCCCAAATCTTCGACCGTGCTCCGAAACAGGATCTCCGTGGTCGCCTGCATGCCGTTCCCGGTTGTCCACGACTCCCAGGCGTCCCAGGTGGTGAGATCGTCCCAGGTGTAATCGCCGATGTTCTCCAGCGCATCGCGGCCATCATCGGAGCGTTCGATGGTATCGAACAGCGTGCCGGGCCAGCCGGTAGCGGAGGGGCAGACCCAAACGATGGCATCGCCCTGGCGCTGCGGCCCGAGCTCGGCCACGATCCGCACCTCCTCTTCGGAGAGGCGCCCGCCGGTATCGATGGCGCGGGCCGAAAAGACCCAGACGCCGGCGGGCGGCTCGATTGTCTCCAGCGGCGAGGCGGTGAGATGGCCCCGATGCAGCGGCATGAGCTGCTCCCAATCCAGCGGCGGGCGGGCCTGGGCGCCGAAGCGGATCAGCACGCCGGCGAGATCGACGTCCAGCGGCGGGGTCCAGCGCAGGCGCCGCGTGCCGTCGCCCAGCACATCGATCAGGAAATTGGAGGGCGGCAGCGGCGGCGCCAGGGGGCCGACGATCTCGTAGATGGTAGTGAACGGCGCGCCGGAGGGCGCGGCCTCCGTGCCGGGCGTGACGGTCACGGTGAGCGTGCCGGCGGGCGGCGCCAGCCATCGCGCGGTGGTCTCGCCATCGATCATGCGCGCCACGGTGCGCGGCGTCTCGCCATCGATGCCGGCGCGGATCACGCCGCCCCGCCAATCGCCGGCCACGGTCAGCGCGGCCTCGATCTCCACGGCGAAGCCGGCGCCCACGCGCACCAGCGTTTCGGCCAGCGTGACATCGAGGATGCGGGGCGCGCGCGAGCGCAGCGGCGGCAGCGGTGCGGAGAGATCGAGCGTGGCGGCATCGTAGTAGAGCGCGAGCTCGTCGATGGCGGTAAAGCGCACCCGCCGGTCCGTTGCGGGCTCTACCGCGACGATGCGGGCGCGCACCGGCGGCAGGGCGGCATCGTAGAGGCGCCAGAGCGAATCGCGCGGGCTGGCGCCATCCGCATCCGGGGCCTGCGGCAAGGGCGTGGCGAGCGCGATTGCGGCGGTCTCCCCGGCCACGCCCGGCGGGGCGGAGACGGCGCTCCGATGCACGCGGCCGTCCGCCAGGCGGAACAGCATCTCGCCACCGCCGTCGACGTTCACCGGCCTATCGAGCACCGGGCGCGCGGCATCGCCGCCGGCGAGGCGCCCGGCGCGCCCGCCATCGATCAGGGAATGGGTGAGATGGACCACGTCGCCCCGCGCGAGCGAAAGCCCCTCCGCCGCCATCTCCCATGAGAAGCGGCGGCGATGGTAGAGCTGGCGCGCGGCCTGCAGATTGCATTCCGCCGCCGCCTGCATGCTTGAGGTGACGCCGTGCAGCGTGATCGTGGCCGTGCTCGCGGGCGGAGTCGTGACGCCGGGCGCCAGGCGGCGGAGCGTGTTGTATTGCCAATCGAGCGCGGGATCGATGTAGCGCACCGCGATCTCGTCCGCCCCGCGGCCATTGGCGTATTCCACGGCGAAGGAGCCGGCGACGATGTTGCCGGGCGTTATCAGGGCCGTTGCCGGGCGCCCGGCTTCCTCCCAGACCACGCCGAGCCTGCCGCTCTGCCAGCTCACGCTCGCGCGCCCGCATTGGGCGATGAGCGCCAGCACATCGCCATGCGTGATGGCGCGGTCCAGCACAAGGTTGCAGCCGAGCCCTTGCGCGGCGCACCAGGCGCCCCATGCTTTCAGCGCCTCCTCATCGATGCGCCGGCTGGAGAGGCCGAGGCCGGCCACGAGGCGGCCGTCCACGCGGATGCCCCGCGCATACCAGCGGAACAGCCATGCCGGGTTGTCCGTCGGCATCGAGGCCGTCCATTGAGTGCCGTCCCATGTAGGCACGCGCTGGCGCACCATCGCGGAGACGCGATTGAGGCGGCCGGAAAGCTGGCCGGATGCGCGGATGCGCAGGGCGTAGCGCGTCTGCCCCTGGTAATCGGCCGTATCGAGCTGATAGGCGCGGAGCGCGGCCCAGGAGAGATCGTCATAGACGCGATCCGAATCGGCCGGCGGGGCGGCGCGGCGCACGCGCACGATCCAGGCGCCGGGCGTGCCGAGATCGTAGCCCAGCGTGCGGCGATAGGGCGCTTGGCTATCGTTGGTGAGCGTGACCGTGCGGCTTTCCACCGGGCCGCCGCCGGCGGCCGGCTCCCACTGGACCTCGATCTCCACGCTGTTCGCGACGATATCGCCCTGCTCGTTCACCTCGAAGATGCGCCCGGCGAGATCGATGCCGATGCGCCCCGTGTTCGGGCCGGTGGCCCTTTCGATAAAGGCGGGATCGGCCAGCACGCCGCCGGCCTCGCTGTCCACGTTGCCGGCGACGAGGGTAAGCGCGCCGGCCGCATCGTCGCGCTGGAGGCTCACCTCCTCGTAGGAGCGCAGCGCCGTCTCGCCGATGCGGAAATCGTCGATGGCGAGATTGCCGAGGCCGAAGTTGAAAATCTGATGGAGGTACTGCTCGCCGTCGACGATCTCGGTGTACTCGGCGGCGCTGAGATCGGGGAACACGCGATGCGCGCCCATGACGAGCAGCAGGGGCTCGTAGGGGCGCGCGCGATTGGAGCCGGCGCGGAGGCTGTAGACGGGCGCGGGCGCGGCGCCCGGCTCGGGCAGGGCATCCGGCGCGCGGGGCGGGGCGAGCGCATTCACGATCAGCCCGCCGGCGATGGTGATGGCGGCGCCGGTGATCGCTTGCGCCCAGGATGAGGCGAAGAGCAGGGGCGGCACCACAATGGCGGCGACGAGGGTGGCGATCTGGAGGATTGCGGCGAGGGGATTCTTGCCCCCGCTGCCGTCGGCCAGCGCCGCGCGCAAGGTGACGATCTGGCCGGCGCGGAGTTGCGTTGTTGCCCAGACGGCCGGCGGCACGGGCCGGCCATCGATGGCGGCGGTGAAGGGCGCGTCCGCGCTCAAGCAGCGCAGCGGTAGCGCGGACGCGATCAGATCGGAATCGCCGGCGCCGGGCAGCGCCTCCGCGATCACATCCGCGAGGGCGGTCTCCGGCAGCACCGCGAGCGCGCGGGCCTGGCGGCCGTGCGCAGTGAGCGGATGCGGCCAGATATCGGTAGAGATTTGAGTCGCCCTACCGCTTTGCTGCATGAGGGCCGGGCCGGCAGGCCCGGACGGCGCGACCGCGCCGCGCGCGCAGCGCGTAGCCAAGCGAGCGGAGCGAGCGCCCGGCGATTGAGGGAAATACAAAAGGCTCAAAGTCCGACGCCCTCGAGATCGAGGATCGCCTCCCACGAGCGCCGGCCGTCCGGGCCGATGCGCGCCGTGTATTCGATTCCGCCGGCGCCGCCGCGCACGCGCACCTGATGCACGGTGCCGGACTCCGGTGCCGCCCATGCGAACCAGCGATGCGCGTTCTCCGCCGCCCAGGCGCGAAAGCGCCGATAGTCGGCGTCGTTCGCGAGCAAGGCGGTGATCGAGAGCGCCGTCAGCGCGCTTGCATGGCGCCGCACCTGGCGGATCAAGCCGTCGTCGAAGGGCGTGCGTTCCACGTTGGTGTCGTCGCTGACGGCGTAGCCGTCCGCCTCGACCGCCGCGTAGTCGGGCCAGACGAGGCCCGTCACTTGTTCGTTTCCCTCAATCGGCGGGCGCTCGCTCCGCTCGCTTGCCTACGCGCTTCGCGCGGCGCGCGGTCGCGCGCTCCGGGCCGCTTCGCGCCCCGGCCCTTCACCCGGATCATCGCGTGCCTCCGCCGAGTTCGCGCTGCATGGTCTGACGAATGGGGCCGCCCCGCCGGAGATCGTCGGTAACGATTGAGACAACGACGCCGCGGGCATCGAAGCGCACCTCGCGGCTCACCTCGCGCTGCGGCGTGCCGCGGTTCTCGAAGTTGACGTGCACGGAAGGCGGAGCGATCCGCGCGCCGCGCGGCAGGATCGTCTCGCCGCGTTGCGCGATCACCGGCACCTCATCGGCGCGGAGCCCGGCGTCCCGCCTGACGCCGCCCAGCGCGCCGATCGTGCCGCCGGCGTGGAAGATCGGGGCAGAGGCAGCCGCCGCGCCGCCGCCGAGCACGCCGAACAGCAGGTCGCTCAGGGGCTGGGCGAAGAAGCGGCGTGTCGCCAGGCGGGCGAGATCGGCGATCACGGAATCGACGAAGCCGGAAAAATCGAGCCTGCCCGTGGTCACGAACCGGGTGAGCGCCCCCTCCATGGCGTCGAAGGCGGTCTCCGCCGCAGATCGGGTTCCATCAAGCGTGCGCTCGCTCTCGCGGCCGAGAGCGCTCAGCGATGTCTGCATCGCGTCGATCCAGGCTGCGTCCGCCTCGGGACCCGGCGCCCGCCCGAACGTCGCCGAGAGTTCCCGCGCCGCGCCGGTTGCGCCCGCAAGCGCCGCGTCCGCCTCGCCGCTCCGCCGCGCGGTATCCCCGAGGGAGCGGTTGAGCGCGCCGATTCCCTGCAGCGCCTCGCGCATGTCGGCACGAACGCGCACCGCGAGATCGAGATCACTTGGCATATTTTGGTTCCCTCAGTCGCCGGGCGCTCGCTCCGCTCGCTTGGCTCTCGCGCCGTGCGGCGCGCGGCGCGTCCGCGCCGTCCGGGCCTACGGCCCGGCGCTCCCGATGCACCATCTCCTTCGACCGCCAGCCGGTCATTCCGTCGCCGTTCGGTAGAAGAGGACGATCTGCCGCCACGTCAGGCGCTCGCCGAGGTCGAGGTGGCCGCGCCCGTGGCCGGCGCGGACGAGGGTGTCGAGCACGCGGGAGAGCGCAACGGGTTCGCTCCCCGCGCCCGGCTCGCCACCTGGGCCACGACGCGGCGCAAAAAAAATCCTCCGTTCGCCGCCCACATCGCCTCCGAGAGCGCGCGGCCGTCCGCATCGCCGAGGCGCGCGAGCCAGTCCGCATCCCGGCCGCAGGCGCGGGCGGTGAGTTCCAGCCAGAGCGCCGCATGGGCGGCGAGCGCGCTCTCGATCGTAAGCGCGTCCGGTTCATCCTCCTGGTCGTTCGCGCTGCTGCCCGTCTCCGGCACCAGCGCCGCCAGGGCCGCGATCAAGGGCCGCCCCAGCGCCGTCGCAGCCCTTCGCGGAAGCGGAACTCCCGCACCGTGAGCGAGACCTCGGCGCCGGTGTCGGGATCCCGCACCGCTACGTCGCGGTCCGGGAACAGCACCGCCAGCTCGTGCACGGCCTTCATGCGGCCTGCCCGTCGATATAGAGCGCAGGCCGGCCGCCGCCTGGCTCCAGCATCGAGACGGCGAGGCGGATCTGCTGCTCGGACGAGCGCCCGTCGAGCAGGGTCAGCCCGCCGGCCGGCTGGATCGAACAGCGCGGCGCATAGATGTTCCGCCCCTGGCCCTCGGCGGCGTCCTCGATATAGCGGAAGGCGCCGATCAATTGCCGGAACGCGCCCTGCACCTGGTCCCGCGCCGCATCGTCGGGCGTGTAGTCGATGGCGAGAGCGGTATCCGCCTCGACACCGGCCTTGGCCTCGTAGAGCGCGTGGTCGGCGGGCAACCAGAATATCCGGGCGCGGGCATAGTCCACGATGTACTGGCCCTTCTGCTCGGCCTCGGCGTTGCCCGTGGCGAAGCGGTTGGCCTCGATCGCTTGCGTCGCCGTCACCGGCGTCTGCGCTGTGGAGGCGACGGTCACGGCGGCGATGGCCGCGGCCTTGCTGGCTGGCGTCGCGAGCCTGAGCACGCCGGCGGGCCGGTCGGCCCCTCCCAGCTGGTACCAGCGGCCGGGCCGCAGGATGGCCGCCTCGCCCGAGACAGCGCCGGCGGCGCCGAGCCGCTTCACGTCGCCTACCGTGAAGAGCGCCAGGTTCTCCAGGCTGATGTCGTGGAGCGTGAGCCGCGCCGTCCGCGTCACGCTGCGGGCGATGCGCGTGAGCTCGCGCGCGACGGGGCCCGAGCCCGAGAAGACCGTGGTTTCCTCGGCCGCCACCTCCAGCTCGGCGCCCACGGCATCGCCGAGGTAGCGCTCGCCCGTGGCAGCGCCTCCCTCGTGGATGTCGAGATAGACCTCGCCGGCGCCGATGAGGATGTTGTCGGTGCGCTTGTCGATGCTTCGCGCGGTCATTCGCGTGTCTCCCTATTCAGCTTCCACGACGCCGGCACGGGCGACGCGGCGGATTTCGTACTCGTCAAGCCACTGAAGGCGCCCGTCCTCCAGCGAGATCAGCCGCCCGCGGCGGAAGGACAGGACCTCGCGCTGGCCGGGCGGCGCCCAGCCCGCAAGCGCCTGCCGGGCGCGGGCGAGCAGGGCGGAGAGTCGCTCGCGCCCGCGCACGCCGCCGCGGTCGTTGGGCGCCGCGACCATCATCGAGACGCCGACGCGCACGACGTGCTGCACCGGCGCGTTCTCGACGCGCCGCGTCGTGCTGCCCTCCGCTTCGTCTGAGATCGGCAGCACCAGGGCGGCCGGCGTCTTGGGCCAGGCCGTGAGCGCCGCCGTATCGAGCGCGCTGAGAACGGCCGCAAAGACCGGCGCGTCGTCGTCGGCCTTGAGCGCCGCGAGCCGTTCCGCCACTGCGTCGGCGAGGTGCATTTCCAGCGCCGCGAGAGTCATGCCCCTGCCCTTTCGATGGCCTGGGCGACGATGCGAAGGATCGTGTCGCGGTCGTGCTCGTCGACGCCGAGGTAGGGGCGCGCGGGAATCTTCGTCCTCCGCCCTCTCCCGGCACGGCCGCTGAACTGGTGAATGGCGGCGTAGACGACGTTCGTCCCTACTTCGACGCCTCGTCCGCCGTCGGTGAGCGTGTGCACGATCGAGCCGCGCAGGCGGCCTGTATTCGTGAGAGTCTGACCGCCCTCGGCAATGGCGCGGGCGCTCTTGAGCCAGGGCGTGCCGTCCGGTGCGCGCTCGCGCTCGAAGCGCCGGTGCGTTGACGCGACCAGGTAGTGGCCGATCCGGTCCATGATGTCGCCGGGGTGCGAAAGCACCTCTGCCAGTCGTGCGAGCGATCCGTCGCGCGGGGCGATCTCCACCACGACGCTGCTCCCCTGCCCTGCCATCACAACCCCGCCAGGCTGTCGGGCGTGAGCGCGGGCGCCGAGCCGCCGCGCGTGGCGCTGTCGCGTCGGGGTGCCGGGCGGCCCGAGTCGTCGAGGAGCGCTTCCTCACCGGCGGCGAGGCGGGCGAGCGCCGCACGCGCCCGCTCGGCCCGCGCATCGACTTCGGCTGACGAGACGTCGTCGTAGAGCGCACGCCGGGCCAGGTCGCAGGCGATGCCAATAAGCCGCGGCCAGGGGCCGCCCGCGAGCGGCAGGCGATAGGCAGCGGCGAGCGCCGCATCGATCTCGGCCGCCGCGTCGGAGAGCGCGGACTCGATCCGCCCGGCCTGCATCCCGGCGAGGTCCAGCGCCTCTTCCGCGCCGAAGCGCGCATCGAGATCCGCGCGGGTCGCGTAGGTCATGTGCGCATCTCCCGGACCTGCGCGGGCGTGAGCCGCGCGTCGTAGCGAGCTGCGTCGCGCCGAAGGCGCGCGGCGACAGTCGGCCGGTGGCTCAGGCGGAAGGCGACGCCGTTGATCGTCTGGCGCAGACCGTCGAGCGCTGGCTCGCCGAACGCGCGCAGCACACCGCCGCGCTTGCCCCGGTCGACCAGCAGCAGCCGCTCCGCGAAGCGGGGCGCGGTTTCCGCCGTGGGTGTCAGGATCGTCCTGCCCCACCGGCGCGTGCGGACGTGCCAGTGGACGGCGACTCCGGTCGCAGCGGGCGGCGGCTCGGCCGGCGCTTCGGCGGCTTCGGCCTTGCCGTCCGGGCCGAGACCGGCTTTCGCGTAGACACGCCGGATTTCACTCTCATAGAGCGCGATGCGAGCCTCCACGGCGGCGCTCGCCCGCCTGGCCTCGTCCGGCGTCTCGGTCACGCCGGCCCCGACCATCGCTTTCCGGCGGCGAGCTTCCTCCTCACGCTCGCGCTCGATGGCGTCGGCCATGCGCGCCGCGTATTCGCGCGCGGCCGCGCGGCGGGCGGCACGGTCGGCCTGGTCTGCCTCCCTCGCCATCCGCTCGCAGGCATCGCGCACCCCGTCCGGCAGCGCCGGCTGCGGATGGTCGATGCCCTCGCGCGGCGTGTACGCCCGCACCGCCTGCCGCGCGCGTGCGGCGTAGTCGAGCACCGCCAGCAGCGTTACCGACGGCCGCTCCACGATGCGCCGCTCGGCGGCCTGGAGGTCGCGCATCTCCGGGATGATCCGCTCGAACAGCGTCCGGCTCATGGCACCGGAGCGCAGCCACCCGGTCCACGAGTCCCGGATCTCGCAATAGGCGTGGACCATGTTGAGCAGGCGCTCGGCGTGCCGGCAGACCGCGCCCTCGGCGGGCGACTGGCGCGGGTCTGCCGGCGAATAGCCGAGGCCGCAGAGTGGATCAGGAGGGGATGCGGCCATGGCTCAGGCCACCGCGTCGCGCCAGAGGTAGCCGGCACGGCCATAGGCCACCAGCTCCTTGACGCATTCGCTGACCTTGACGACCGTGGAGCCCCGATTGACGCCGCGCGCCGGCTCCTCATAGGTGCCGACCTGCAGCCCGCCCAGCGCATCGGCGGTCCAGCAGAACTTGGGCATGCGGTCGCGGGCGGACACCATGTCGTGGCGCACGTGGATGGCGCACGCGTGCTTGCCCCAGAGGCGCGCGAAGGAGTCGGCCTGGCCGCGCTTGGCGCTCTGGTACCAGGCCTTGCCCACCAGCACGCGGTCGACCTCGAAGAGCTCGGCGACCGCCTCCTTCATGACGATGCCGGAGGCTTCGTCGCCGGCGCCGGTGGCGACCACAGCCTCCACGATCTTCGGGTGCTGGCGCAGGGCGGTCCACACCTTCTGGCCGAACACCAGCGTGTTGGGGCGCACCAGCGGCACGTCGAGGGCCTCCAGGATCGCCTTGCGGGGATTCGAGCTGGCGTGGCTCCACCGCGCGTTGCCGTTGAGCGTCGTGGAATGGCCGGCCGCGTAGTTGGCCGCAGTCGTCACCAGGTCGGCGACACGCCGCTCGCGCGCGAGCTTCACCAACTCGGCGGTCGAGATCGCCGCCTGCTCCAGGGGGTCGTAGGCGACCTCCTGGGCGCGCGCCTCTTCGATGTCGCGTGAGGGGACGGGGTCTTCGAGGCCGTAATCCACGACGCTTGCCGTGGTATCCGTGGCGCCGAACTCGACCTGGTTGAGGTGGCCCGCGCGGGAGGCGCGGACGTCCGGGATGGTGAGCAGGTCCTCTTCGGTGAGCGTCGTGTAGGTGAACTTGAACCCGGTGCGGACGCGCGGGCAGACCTCGTCGGCGATCAGGCCGGAGGGCATCGCCGCCTGCGCGATCTGCGTGAGCCGGGTCTGGACCTCGTAGGGGCCGGAAGCGAGCTGAGCGGTTTCGTGATCCATGGTGATTCCCTCAGTGGAGGCCGGGCGCCAGCAGCACCTGGCCGATGTCCCCGGCGGCGCCGGAAACCTCGGCGATGCCAATGACGCGATTGCCGTCGGCGGCGGCCACCGCCTTGCCGTCGGCATCGGCGGTGAGCAGCGCGCCCCGCGCGACGTTGCCGCCGTACTGGACGTCGGCGATGCCGGCGCGGGCGATCTCGACGCGCCCGCCTGAGGCGGCCGACGCCCGACCGGAGACCCCGACGTGGGCGTCCTCGGCAGCGGCGGACTGCACCACCTTGCCGTCCGCATCGCCGTACTTGACGATCCGGTGCGAGGCGACGGCACCGCCGGCGTCCGCCGCTCGCCACATCAACACATGACTCATTGCGTTCCTCCTTGGATGCCGAGTCCGCGCCTCGCGCGCGCCCGGTCGACGGCTTCGGCGGGCGTGAGGGTGACGCCCCTCTCCGCCTCCGCCGCCATCAGCGTGCGGGCCTCGGCAGCGATCCGTTCGCTGTCCTCGCCCGTACCTTCGTGAGAGCCCGTGAGGGCCGATGCGCCTGGCACCGGGCCGCCCGCGAGCGTGCGGTAGTCGACACGCCTGGGCAGGCCCTCGATGAACCGTTCGAGAATGGCGGCGGGCCGCATCTGCACCTCGTCGCCCGATGCGGACGCGAACGAGACCGTGACGCAGCCATCGTCGGCGCCCTCGTCATCCCGTCTCCCCTCGCCGTCGAGTGCGGTGAACAGGGCGACGAGCGCGGGCCGCTCCGCAGGCAGGATGCGCCCCGCTTCCACATGCGGCGCAATCGCGGCCTCCGCCGCCCGGCGGCGGTCGTCTGCCGCGGCGGCTGCCTCCCGCGCCAGCAGCGCTTCCTCCCGCACCGCGAGCGAGGCTTCCCGCTCGGCTAGCCCGACCTATTCATGGACTGCCTTGCACTTGATGCTCGGTTGATTGGGCGCGTCGGGGCCTGACGCGGTTTGGCGTCGGGAACTGAGGATGGTCGTTATCGGGTTGATGGTTTATGGAGCCTGGGTGATTGGGGCACGCCGCCCCGTCGCTCATGGGCCTGCTGCGGCGAGGCGGCCTGCGAGCAGGCGGAAGAGGGCGGCGTCGGGGCAGGCCGAGGCGAAGTGGATGCGGATGCGGGTGGCCTTCTCGATGACGCGGGCACCGATCTTGAGGAGGCGCAGCCTGAGGGTTGCAAACTCTGCACGGGCGAGCGGCGCGGCGCGGGGAATGGCGTCGCGCAGCGCGAGCATGAGCCAGTAGGCTGCGGTGTGGAGGACCAGCCTGAGCTGATTGGCGAGCGGGCTCTGGCAGGAGGTGCGGTCCGAGGCGAGCTGGCCCTTGTGCATCTTGATCAGGTTCTCGGCCTGGCCGCGGGCGCAGTAGATGTCTTCGTAGAGATGGCGGGGCTCGCCCTTGAGTGAGGTGACGACATAGCGGGCATCGAAGCCGCGGGTGCTCGCCTCGAGCCGGGCGACGACCCGGCGTTCGCAGCTCCAGGAGCGGGCGGCGTAGTCGAAGGCGGTGAAGCTGCGCATCCTGTCTGCGCCGGCCTTGGCGCGGCGCACCTTGAGATCGTCGGCCATCTCGTATGCGAGCGCGTGCAGCGCGCGGTTGCCCGCGAGGCCGAAGATGTAGTCGACCCCGTTCTCCTCGCACCAGGCCATGGCTTCCGGGCGGCCGTAGTGGCTGTCTCCGCGGAAGACGATCCGGGTGTGCGGCCAGTGGCGGCGGATGCGGCGGACCAGATGCTTGATGAGGGTGCGGACCTCAGGGCCCGACGGCGTCTTGCCCGGGCGCAGGAGGACCGCCACCGGCTTGCCGCTTTCCACATGGTAGACGTGGACGGGCAGGAAGCAGCGCGTGTCGTAATGAGCGTTGAAGAGCGAGAGCTGCTGGTGGCCGTGCACCGCATCGCAGGTGTCGTCGATGTCAAGGGTTATGGCGGCGGGAGGGGCTTGGAAGCTGCGGCAGAAGAGATCGACCAGCGCCGCCGTCATGCGCGCCACCTCGATACGAGACGGCGCGTTCTCCAGGCGGCTCATGGTCGGCTGGGAGCAGAGTGCGCGGCCGCTCTCCGGCGCCTTGCCTGAGGCCAGCTTGAACAGAGGGTCCGCGCGCAGCGCGTCGCAGTCGTCGGCATCTTCGTAGCCACACGCAATGGCGAACATGCGGAAGCGCAGCATGGCCGAGAGCGAGTGGATCACCTGCGCCTGCTTGCGCCGGTCGCGGATGCAGCCGGCCAGGGTCTCGGCCAGGCGCAAGCTGCGTTCCGCCTCACGAAGCAGGACGAGGCCGCCGTCAGACGAGATCAGGCCGCCGTCGAAGGCGGCGCTCACCTTCTTGCGTTGGACGCTTGGCAGATCGAAGGGAAGAAGACTATCGTCGGTCATGGCGGGCGTGGCATTTTCGTTGTTCGGAGAGGAAGACGCCTCGGCAACGAATTCCTACCCGATGGCAACGACTTACGCTACGTCCGCCACCCCAAAACCAGACCTGCCATGAATAATTCGGGCTAGGGCGACACGTTCGTTGCCGTCCTCATCACCGTCGTCCTCTTCGGCCTCTCCCCGCCCCTGAGGCGCGGGGAGCGAGACGAGGCTGTCGCCGTCTTCGTCTCCTCCCGGCTCCAGGGCGCGGAGAGAGTCGGGGTGGTCTGCGGGTGAGTCGTCTGAACGGTCCGCGTCGCCGTCGTCGGTGAAAGCGACCACCGTCTCGGGCGCAGCCGCGAAGCGGGTCGGCGCGAGCCCCGGCACTGCCGGCGCGCGGCCGCCCAGGAATCCGACGTGGCGCAGCGTGTCGCCCTGGAGAGCGATCGAGCGGCCGCTGTAGCGTCCCGCCTCCACCGCCTCGCGGAAGGCCGGCGCGATGTCGCGGAGCTTCGCCTGCAGCCGGTCGCCGGCGCGGCGCAGCCCGTCGATCCAGGCAAAGGCCGGCGCGTCGGTCTCGGGATGACCGATCACGACCGGCGCCGGATCGGCGGCGGCGTGCGTCGCCACGATGCGATCAAGCCGATCCTCGTCGAGGCGCACGTCGTGGCCTTGCATGTCGCGCCAGGTGCCGGCACGGCAGATGTCGATCCACCCGTCGAGCGCGCTCATCGCGCGCCCCCACGCGCGTGGAATCGAATGGGTGCGCGTCCGCACGTGTGGAAATGGTGAGCCGGAACCCGACGGGCGCGGCATCGGTGCGCCGCGCCTCGGGCGGGGTGGTGGATGGGCGTTGGAGCGTTCAGAGCGTTCATGGCGCGGACAATGCCTCGCGCCGGAGCGCCTGTGCACCGCACCATGGTCCGGGGTATTGGCGGACCTCCGCGGCTTACCTATTCGTCTCTAATCACGCCTCTTTGCACGGATTGGAGAGATTGATATTCGGCTATGTGCAAGGACATACTGGCGTTCGTACCCGCCGAAACTTCGTCAAGAACAAGGCCGAGACAAGCTCGGCCCATTCTCGTCCCGGTCGTTCAACGCCTCCCGAATGCCGGGTGGCTGAAGCTCCGCATTTCTATTTTCTTGCGGGCTCGCAAATGAGTCGGTGACGGCCGCGACGAAGCAGATACCCGCCCCGCGGAATTGCCAGCGTACCGTCCCGGACGAGCGGCCAGAGCGTATCGACGATCAACGCGGCGTCGTGGTCCACTTCAGGCTCGACAGGCTTCGGTTGCTTGGCATACCAGGCAGCGAACGCACGCTCACCGATCTCGTCACCCACGGAATTTCGCAGTGTGTCCAGTTTGCGGCGTTGACCCTTGGTCAATGTGCTCTCGTCGAAGCTGGTCGCAGACCGTCTCGCCATGAATTCACCTCCGTCGAATGCCAGCGATTCTCGAACTTTCCGCCATATAGCAGACATGCCATTGATTGAAAGCAGCATATGTGGCGATATTCGGTATAGGCATACCAATCTATCTTGGGGGTATACACAAAAGTCGTTCAACTGCCTTGATAGAAGAAATTTAGTCGTGCTTTTCCACCGATATTCAGGGGTAGATTTTCCCCGTACTTCCGCAAATTGCTCGGATTGTGTACAGCTATTGCGCAGTCCAACCGCCGTCGATCAACAGGCTCGCGCCGGTTATCAGGCTGGCGGCATCGCTTGCCAGAAACACGACGGCGCCCATCACGTCGGGAAGCTCGCCGAGGCGCCCGAGCGCGATCCGGCTCAGCGTGTCCTCCTTGAACGCGGGATCTTCGAGAAACGGCACGGTCATCGGTGTGGAAATGAAGGTCGGGCCGATGGCGTTGACCCGGATGTTGTACGGGGCGAGGTCCATCGCCATCGCCTTGGTCATGCCTTCGATCGCGTGCTTGGTGGCGCAGTAGACCGTGCGCCTTGGCCCGCCCACGTGGCCCATCTGGGACGACATGTTGATGATGACGCCGTGCCGCTCCGCGGCGACCATTTCCCGCGCGACCGCCTGAGCGCAGAAGTAGGCGCCGCGCACGTTGATGCCCATGACCGCGTCGAAATCCTCCACCGTCACGTCGAGCAATGCGGCGGGGCGGTTGCCGCCGGCGTTGTTGACGAGGATGTCGACCGGCCCGAGTGCTGCGAGCACCGCCGCTGCCTGCTCCACGTCGGCGATGTCCAGCGGCAGGATCTCCGTGACGCCGCCCGCCGCCTCGATCTCACTTGCTGCTCGCTCCAGGTCATCGTGGCCACGCGCCGCGAGCACGACCCGGGCGCCGGCTTCGGCGAGCGCGGCGGCGCAGGCGCGGCCGAGGCCGCGGCTGGCCCCGGTGACGAGCGCCCGCTTGCCGTCGAGCCGGAAGGACGGCGTCTTCGGCAGCGTGCCCTCGCCCTGAAGCTCAGGCAAGGTTCTTCCCGCCATAGCGGCGCACGCGGATGTCGGCCTGCTCCTTGTGTCCGGCGAAGCCCTCCAGCGCGCACAGCCTGGAGCAGTACTCGCCGACCATGGTAGACGCCTCGTCGGTCAGCACTCTCTGATAGGTGCAGGTCTTGAGGAACTTGCCGACCCAGAGGCCGCCCGTATAGCGCGCGGCCCGGCGCGTCGGCAGCGTGTGGTTGGTGCCGATCACCTTGTCGCCGTAGGAGACATTGGTTCGGGGACCGAGGAAGAGCGCGCCGTAGTTGGTCATGCGCTCGAGGAACCAGTCGGGGTCCTCGGTCATGACCTGCACGTGCTCGGCGGCGATCTCGTCCGCCACCGACACCATCTCGTCGAGCGTGTCGCAGACGATCACCTGCCCGTAGTCCCGCCACGCCTGCCCCGCGATCCCGGCAGTCGGCAGGATGGTGAGCTGGCGCTCGACCTCGGCAATCGTCTGGTGGGCGAGGGCTTCGGAGTTGGTCAGCAGCGTCGCCGGAGACGTCGGCCCGTGCTCGGCCTGGCCGAGCAGGTCGGCGGCGCAAAGCTCGCCATCCACCGTGTCGTCCGCGATCACCAGCGTCTCGGTGGGCCCCGCCAGGAGGTCGATGCCGACGCGGCCGAAGAGCTGTCGCTTGGCCTCCGCCACGAAGGCGTTGCCGGGGCCGACCAGCATGTCGACCGCGGCAATGCTGCCGGTGCCGAGCGCCATGGCGCCAACCGCCTGGATGCCGCCCAGCACGTAGATCTCGTCGGCGCCCGCCAGATGCTGGGCGGCGACGATCGCAGGCGCCGGCTTCCCCTTGAAGGGCGGCGCACAGGTCGCGATGCGCGCGACCCCCGCAGCCTTCGCCGTCACCACCGACATGTGGGCCGACGCCACCATCGGATACTTGCCGCCCGGCACGTAGCAGCCGACCGAATTCACCGGGATGTTCCTGTGGCCGAGCACCACGCCCGGCAGGGTCTCGACCTCGACGTCCTGGAGCGCATCGCGCTGGGCCTGCGCGAAATTGCGGATCTGCTCCTGGGCAAAGAGGATGTCCTCGCGGTCCCGGCTCGGCACCCGGTCCAGGCAGGCCTCGATCTCCGCTTCGCTCAGGCGAAAATCGTCGCGCTCCCACTTGTCGAACTTGATCGACATTTCCCGCACGGCCGCATCGCCCCGCTTGTCGATGTCGTTCAACGCGTCTTCCACGACGCGGCGGACCTTCGAGTCCGCCTCTGCCGCTTCGGCATCGCTGATGCCGGTCTTCAGGTATCGAGGCATCGGGTTTCCTGCCTTCCGTTGCGCGCCTCCGGGTACGAGACCACGCGTGCCGCCGAGGGACGCTCCCGGCTCACGACTCGACGGTGACTCCTCGCCAGAATGCGACATGGTCCCGGATGTTTTCGGCCGCAGGCTTCGGGTCGGGGTAATACCACGCGGCGTCCGCATTGCGCTCGCCTCCGACCTCGATGGAGTAATAGTGCGCCGTGCCTTTCCAGCCGCAGACGGTGGTCGTCGAACTCGGGGTGAGGAGCGCCCGGTTCACCGTATCCGGCGGGAAGTAGACGTTGCCCTCGACGCTTTCGTAACTGTCGGACTCGGCGATGACCTGCCCCTGCCAGAGTGCGCGCGCCATGATTCATCCTCCCTGGATACGATGGCCGTTTACCCCTGCGGTACCCACTTGATGATGTGTTGCGCCACGGCCACCGTCTCGCCCCGCTGGTTGACGACCTCGATATCGGACAGCGCGCGCCGGCGCTCCTCGTCGATCCGCGCAACCGTGTAGGTGACGCTCACCGTGTCGTTGATATAGACGGGCGCGATGAAGCGAATTCGTTCGTAGCCAAGCGAAACGGGGGTCTCGTCGCTTTCCCCCTCGGCGCAGCGGGCGATCATCATGGTCGACGTCGTGGACATGAAACCCACCAGCAGGGCGCCGTGAGCGATGCGCCGCCCGTAGGCCGTGCCGGACATGAACTGCTCGTTCACGTGAAGGCCGTTGAGGTCGCCGGTAATGCCCGCGAACAGATAAACGTCACTCTCGCCAACGGTCTTGGCAAACGTGACCTGCTCGCCGACGCTCAAGTGGAAGTCGGACATCCTTCGCCCCAGATCGGCCTGACTGCGTTCGCTTGGATCTCGAGGGAGCCCTGAGGGTCGTCTAGTAGCCGGCGGACTGTCCCCAGCGGTCGGCGAACACGAACTCGCTGAACGGGCGCCTCGTGCGCGGCCCGAGCTCCATCTCGCGGAGGTCGGCGGGCAGCGCATCCGGATCCCCGGCGTAGCCGACGGCGATGCCCGTCACCGGATCGTAGCCCTCCGGCACGCCATAGGTCTCGCGGATCTTGTCCGCTTCGATCCCCGCCATCTGGTGAGTGACGTAGCCCATCTCCGTCGCCTGCAGGACGAGCTGGCAGGCGGTGAGGCCGACATCGTGGACGCAGCAACTGTTGGGTGAATCGTTGTGATCGAACGTCTGCTTGGTGACCGTGAGGATGAGCAACGACGCATTCTTCGCCCACACTTGGTTGCCGGGCACCAGGCAGCCGAGCAACCGAGCGAATCGCTCCTCCTCGTCCCGGGTCGCGACCAGGAAATGCCAGGGCTGCTGGTTGAAGCTCGACGCCGCCCAGCGCGCGGCTTCCAGTATCGTCAGGACGTCCTCGCGCGGCATCGGGCGCGGGGCGAAGGCGCGCGGGCTCCAGCGCCGCTTCATCGTGTCGTTGATCGGGTGCTCGGCCAGCGCCGGCTTTTCCATGTCCTCACTCCTTCGCCGCGTCGGTCGCGATCATTCTTCTTCCGACCATAACCACACGCCAGGGCTCTCGCGCACGCGCAGATAGTGTTCCTCGGGATCGTACAGGTCGACAGGGAGCCCGAGCTGACGCGCCGTGAGAGCACCGATCGCCGACTTCAGCTGATAGGCGGCGACGATCTCCTCCCGCTGCGCCCGGACAAGGTTGATCTGCGCCTTGAAATGCTCCTGTTCGGCGTCCAGCACATCGAGCGTGGTGCGCAGGCCCACTCGCGTCTCTTGCTCGACGCCGTCGAGCGCAACCGCTGCCGCGGCCACCTGGGACTCGAAGGCGGCGATCTGCGCCCGTGCCGAGGTGAGCGCCCGCCAGGCATGAGCTACCTGCTCCTGCACCGTGCGCCGGGTCTGGTCGAGCTCGAGGCGCCGCTGCGCCGATACCTGCTTCGACTGGCGGATACGCGCATTCGCAGCGCCGCCCTGATAGATCGGCACGCGCACCGTCGCCATCAGCGAGACATCGGCCCTGGACTCGATGAGGTCGGACGAATCGAAGCGCTGGCGAACGTCGCCCACGATCGCGACCTGCGGCCTGAGCGAGGCCGCGGCCACGTCGATTTCCGCCTCCGACGCCTGCGCGATAAACGATGACGCGACGATTGACGGGTTGCCCGCGGCCGCAGCGGCGAGCGCCTCCTCCTCGGTCTCCGGCAGTCCCATGGGAACCGGCGGCCGGGAGAGCGCACCCGGCGGTTCGCCGATCACCTGCCGGAAGAAGGCACGGGCGGACATCATGCCGCCCTCCGCCATCACCCGTTCCGCGCCCGCCTGCGCGAGCCTGGCCTCGGCCTGAGCCACATCGGTGCGCGTCACCTCGCCGACCTCGAGCCGGTCCTGCGCCGCCTGCAGCTGGCGCCGCACCACCCGCTCGCTGCTCCGGCTGAGCTCGATCTCGGCGCCGTAACGGAGCACGTCCATGTAGGCGGTCACCGCGTCGAGCAGGATCGATTGCTCGACAGCCTGGAGCTGGGCGCGGCCCGCGTTGACACGGTTCTCGGCCGACTCGATCTGAGCGTCGACGCGCCCGCCCTGGTAGATGGGCGTCACCGCAGAGAGGCCCACGCCGTAGGGGGCAACCGTTTCGCTTCCGCTGTTGGGAGCCATGCCGTCCGTATTGCTGTAGAGCGCCCCGATATCGCCTGCGACCTCGATCGTGGGGCGCCAGCCGGCCAGCGCCTCCGGCACCTCCTCGTCCACGGCCCTCAGGCGTGCACGCTCGGCCTGCAAGGCGGGATTGTTCTGGTAGGCGAGGACGAGCGCCTCCTCCAGGGTCTGCGCGGCAGCGCCGCCGAACTGCGCCGAGGCGCCGACGAGAAGCGCTGCCAGCAGTGCAAACGCCGCGCATCTTCCAATCGTGGAGAGCCTTCGATCGCGAGTCATGGGCCGCTCCTTTCAGTAGGTCGGCATGGCGGGATCGACCGTGCGCGCCCACGCGTCGATACCGCCTTCCAGATTGACCGCATTGTCGTAGCCGAGCCCCCTGAGCCACGCCGTGACGTGGCCGCTTCGCTGGCCGTGGTGACACAGCACGACCAGGGGGCGGTCCGCCGGCAGCGTTTCGAGCCGATCGGGCAGCTCGTTCATGGGGATGGTCATTGCCTCCGGCAGCGCGCTGACCGCCACCTCCCAGGGCTCGCGCACGTCGAGGAGCGCGTAGTCCTCCTGGCGCGCGCGCAGCGCAGCGAAGTCTCCGACCGAAAGCGCCGGCACCTCCCCGTCCATGGCGCTAGAACTCGAATTGCACGGGGCGGGCGATGCCGGGAAGCGGCGGCAGCGATGCCTCGAACAGGCTGCGGCTCGACAGCGCGCCCCGGTGCCGCGCCCAGAGGGTCGCCTGCCCGACCGTGCCAGCCTCGCGCAGGACGCCGACGATCCTGCCCCCCTCGGCCAACTGGTCCGCCAGCGCCTGCGGCAGGTGATCGACCGCGCCGCCCAGCAGGATCACGTCATAGGGCGCCTGGCGGGCGTAACCCTCGGCGAGCGGGCCGGTCACCACGATCGCGTTGTCGGCGCCCACCGCGTTCAACGCGCGCTCCGCCTCCGCGGCCAGCGATCCGTCGACATCCAGCGCGATCACGGTACCGGCGAGGCGGGACATGACCGCCGTCGCGTATCCCGTGCCGCAGCCGACATCGAGAACCATGTCGTCCGCCGCTATGCCTGCCTCCTGCACCATGCGCGCGAGCACCATGGGCTCCATCAGGTAGCGGCCGGACGCGATCTCCACGTCCTCGTCCACGTAGGCGACCCCCCGCTTGGCATGTGGGACGAAGCGCTCGCGCGGGATCTCCTCCATCGCCTCGATCAACCGCTCGTCGGTGACGCGGTTGGTCCTGATCTGGCCCGAGACCATGTTGCGGCGGGCGGCGGCGTGGTCGGTCATTGTATGGGGAACCCGTTGGAGGCAGACGTTGCTAGTTCATTCTAGTGTACGAGGCGCGATAATGGCAATGATGCCGCTCTCACAATACAGTGTTCGGCCCGACGCATCATTCTCGAAACCTACCAATACTTACAATATGTCGTCGTATAATCATCTCTCTCATTACTACATGTTGATGACTTTGTTCCATATAGCACAATCATCCGCAAGAAGTACTGAGCGGTAACAGAGCACGGCAGCGCGCGATGAAGCCGGCGCGTCGACTCGGCATTCACCGCCGGCGGGAGGATTTCTTCTTCTTCGGCTTCGGCGGCAGTCCGAACGGCCCCTGCGCCAGGTGCCCGCGCGCGTCGAACAGGTAGCAGTGTTCGGGCGGATAGACCGCCGTTTCGCCCTCGCGGCCGATGTGCTCGGGCCAGATGGCGAGGGTGGCGCGCTCGCCGGCGGCCGCCTCCTGGGATTCGCAGGGGAGCGTGAGAAAGGTGCCGTCCTTGAGGCTGACCGTGACCGAGTCCCGCTCCCTTTCCTCGATTCGCGCGGCACGGAGCCTGGCGCCGAAGAGCTTCGCGACCTGACGCGAGACGGGCCATTGGGCAAGTCGCTCCGGGCGGCCCATCTGCAGCCTGCGCCCCTCGTGGAGGACGACGACCCAGTCGGCAAGGTCGTGCACGGAGTCGACGGTGCCGGCCGCATAGACCACGGTGCGGCCGAACTCATCCCTGAGCCGGCGCATCTCGCTGATCGCAAGCTCCCGTATGGTCGTGTCCTCCTCCGGCGGCAGCTCGAAGAGGTAGACGCCGGGGTCGCGCACGAGCGCGCGGGCGAGGCCGATCTGGTAGCACTGAACGTCAGTCAGCTTCTTCGGCCGTTCCGTCAGCACGTCCATGAGCCCGAAATGCTCGGCGACGGCCAGCACGCGCTCCTCGATCGTCTGCTGGTCGAAGCGGGCGATCCTGAGCGGATAAGCGATGTTCTCGAGCGCCGACTTGTGCGGCATCAGGGCGGCGCTGCGGAAGACCGTCGCCGCCTCGCGCACGCCCTCTTTCTCCCCGCCCACGTCCTCGCCGTCGATCAGGATCGAGCCGCCCTGCAGCTTCTCGATCCCGGCGATGACCTTGAGCGCCTCAACACAGCCCGACTCCTCGTCGCCCAGGAGCGCCGTGATGCGACCCGACGGCGCCTTCATGCTGAGACCGTCGAGAACGATGCGCCGGTGATGCCAGCGGTCGACCTTGCGTAGCTCCAGCTCTGCCATACTCCGATACCCTGCTTCGCTACACCTCAAGCACGACCTTGCCGAAGACCGCGCGCGCGGCAAGACGCTCGTGCGCCGTGCGCATCTCCGCCAACGGCAGGACCTCGCCGATCACCGGCCTGAGCTTGCCCTGCTCCATCAGGCGCAGGACCTCGTGGTTGGTGGACTTCGGCGCGAAATGGCAGCTCGTCATCGTGATCTGCTTGCGAAAGAACTCGATCATGTCGATCTCGACCTTCTCGCCGGCGTGCGCGCCGCAAGTGGCAAGCCGCCCGTTGAGCGCCAGCGCATCGAGGCTCTGCTGCAGCACCGATCCACCCACCATCTCGATACAGACATCGACTCCGCGGCCATCGGTCAAGTCGCGCACGGCATCGCCGATCGCCGGGGTATCGTTATAGTTGATGACCTCGTCTGCGCCCAATTGGCAGGCGCGCGCGAGCTTCTTGTCAGAGCCGGCGGTGGCGATCACCCGCGCGCCTGCGACGCGAGCGCACTGGATCGCGGCCGAGCCGACGCCGCTGCCGGCGGCGTTGACGAGCACGTCCTCGCCCTGGCGCACCTGCGCTTTCTTCACCACCAGCTCCCAGGCGGTGGCTAAGGCGACCTGCCCCGCCGCCGCATCCAGCGCCGAGAGGCCGTCGGGAATACGGAGCACGTTGTGGTGCGACACCTTCACGTACTCGGCGTAGGTGCCCCAGCAGGTCACGCCCAGCTTCTCGAAGTCGAGGCAGATGTTGTCCATGCCGAGCGCGCAGTTGCACACCTTGTGCCGGCACAGGCCCGACGTGATGGTGAGGAAGGGCATGACCCGGTCGCCGGGGCGAAAGGCGGTCACCGCCGACCCCACCTCGGCGACCGTGCCGGCGCCCTCGACGCCCAAGATGTGCGGCATGTCGAGACTGAGATAGCCCGAGATGCCGTCGCAGACGTCGAGATCAAAGTGGTTGAGGCCGACCGTCTCGAGGTTGATCAGGACGTCCTCGGCCCCCACCGCAGGCGTCTCGATGTCCTCGTAGACGAGCTCTTCCGGCCCGCCGTGACGGTGGATGACGACCGCCTTCATGTCCGCGTGCTCCGTTTGACTGCGGCCCCTCTCCGCGAGCGGGCAGGGTACTCGGCGCTCGCGACGCGCTCGTCCTGGTCCGCATCGGGGGGACCCTTGAGCTCGACCGTGTTGCCGTCGGGGTCGGTGAGGTAGAGCGAGGGGCCGTGACCGTCGGCGCCGTAGCGCCGCGCCGTCTCGCCGGCCTCGATGCCGCGCCGCTTGAGGTAGCGGCGGAGCTTATTCTCATCGAAGGCGGCGAGCTTGAGCGCAAAATGCTCCATGTTGCGCCGCGTCCTGCCCGGCGCACCGCCGCCCGGCTTGCCGGCCTCGCTGGCGACGGGGACGAGGTCGATCAGGTTCTCGCCCGCGCGCAGCTGGTAGAGCCCGAAGCTCTTGATCCGTCGCTCGACGGTGCAGCCGAGCACCCGCCGATACCACTCCAGCGAGGCGTCGATATCGGCGACCCGCAGCACGACGTGGTCGAGTCCTAGCACCTCGACGGGGCTGGGGCGTGCGGAAGCCGGCACGATTCAGGCCTCGGATGAGAGCGGGGCGGCGGTCAGGCTGCGACCAGCCGCGCGCTCTGGCGCTCGCGCGGGGTCTCCCGCATCACCGCGGCCATGTCGGGCTTGTCGTCTGCGCCGAAGGGTGTGAGATGGCGGCCGGTGAACGAGACCTCCAGCCCGTCGTCGCGGAAGGGATAGGGATCGAGGCTGTAGACACCGTCGCCGAGCGCCCTCACCTCGATGCCGACGTCGTCCTCCACCCCGCGCGGCACGTTCTCGAACGTGCTCTCGCCGCGCCCCTCGGGATGCACGCAGTTGAAGTAGAGCGCGAAGGTATCGAAGAACTGCAGCGCCTTGTAGTTGGCGAAGAGCTGCTCCTCCTCGACCCAGGGCGCGGTGTCGGGATCGTCCTGCAGCACGGCCGTGAGCCGCTCCTGGCGCTGGCGCTCGGTGTCCAGCATGGTATCGGCGGCGAGGCGATGCTCGTCCGGCACGATGTCGATCAGCACCTTGTCCGAGAGCCCGTAGCGTCCGTTGTAGAGACCCCAGATGTGCATGCTGTCCAGCAGACCGCAGTAGGCATGGTGCGCCTCGTTGTACTCGGGCGAGCGGCAGCCGGTCAGCGTGATGATGGGGATCGGCGTCTCCACCAGGTTGTAGGGGAGCCCGGTGGCGGGATCGAGCGGCGGGTTGTCGTCCAGGTCCTTCCAGCCCTTGTCGTGCCAGCGGCAGGCATAGAGGAAGTAGTCGCGGGGCTCCGGCTGCACGAAGGAATCGTTGCCAAAATTCTCGGCGAGCTGAGCCACGAGCTGGAGGTGCTCGTCGAGCTTGATAGCGAAGCGGGCGCCGTCCTTCCGCTCCTCCGCCTGGGTCTGGATGATCATGGCATCCCCCTTGCGCGCCTTCCCGCCGCTGCTCCGGTTGAGCCTGAGCGACCCTAGCAAATGGCCCTGAGCCTGTCACGGCGAGTGCCGACTACATGAAGCTGTGCGGGTCGATGTCCACCTGAAGGCGGGCGCGCGCGTGCCGATCGAGGGCCGCAAGCCAGCGGCGCATGTGGGGCTGCAACAGCACGCCGCGCGGCGCCTTGAAGAGGAGGCGGAAGCGATGGCGCCCCCGCAGCAGCTTGAGCGGCGCCGGCGCCGGACCCAGCACCTGGATTCCGAGACTCTTCTCCTCGGCACGGGCGGTGCGGGCGAGAGCAGATGCAGCACGCAGCGTCTCTGCCTCGTTCGGGCCGGACGCGATGACCGCCGCGAGGCGGCCAAAGGGCGGCAGCCCGTGGGCCTCCCGCGCCGCCGCCTCCCGCGCCATGAAGGAATCGCGGTCGCCGGCGGCGAGCGCCGCGATAACCGGATGCTCGGCGGCGCAGGTCTGGAGCATGACCCGGCCGGGGCGGCCGCCGCGCCCGGCGCGCCCGCCCACCTGGTGGAGAAGCTGGTAGGTGCGCTCGGCTGCCCGCATGTCGCCGCCCGCGAGCCCCAGGTCGGCATCCACCACGCCCACCAGGGTGAGCTGCGGGAAATGATGGCCCTTGGCCACCATCTGCGTGCCGATCAGCACGTCGATCTCGTGGGCCGCGATGGCATCGACCAGGTCCTGCACCTGACTGGGGCCGCCCACCGTGTCGCTGGTGAGCACTGCCCAGCGGGCGCCGGGAAAGGCGCCGTCCACCTCTTCCGCCAGCCTCTCGACCCCCGGCCCGCAGGCCGCGAAGCTCCCCTCCGTCTCGCAGGCCGGGCAGGCTTCGGGCTGCGGCTGGCGAAAGCCGCAATGGTGGCAGTCGAGCGTGCCGGTGAAGCGGTGCTCCACCAGCCAAGCGCTGCAATTCGGGCAGTGGAAGCGGTGGCCGCAGGCGCGGCACAACGTGAGCGGCGCGTAGCCCCTGCGGTTGAGGAAGAGCAGCGCCTGCTCGCCGGCATCCAGGGTCTCGGCGAGAGCCGCGCGCAATGGGGGCGCGAGCCATGCGCCGCGTTCCGGCGGCGTCTCGCGCAGATCGACGGTTTCGATCGTCGGCAACCGCGCGGCGCCGTGGCGGTCCGGCAGCAGCACACTGGCATAGCGGCCCCTCTCGACGTTGACGACCGTCTCGAGCGACGGCGTGGCCGACACCAGGACCGCGGGGCAGTCCTCCAGGCGTGCGCGCACCACCGCCATGTCGCGCGCGTGGTAGACGACACCGTCCTCCTGCTTGAAGGCGGCGTCGTGCTCCTCGTCGACGACGATCAGGCCGAGCGAGCGGAACGGCAGCCACAGCGCAGACCGTGCGCCGACCACGACCTGCGCCCGGCTCTCGGCGACGGCACGCCAGGTCTCGCGTCGCCGGCGCGTGCCCAGCTCCGAGTGCCAGACCGCAGGTGCTGAGCCGAAGCGTGCGCGAAAGCGCCCGAGCCACTGGGCGCTGAGCGCGATCTCCGGCAGCATCACCAGCACCTGACGACCGGCGTCGAGCGCGGCGGCAATCGCCTCGAAGTAGACCTCGGTCTTGCCGGCGCCGGTCACGCCGTCGAGCACGGTGACCGAGAAGGCCCCATTCGCGAGCGCGCTCGAAAGCGTCTCGGCGCTCCGGCGTTGCGCGTCGGAGAGGGTCGGGCCGGCAGCGCGCGTGTCGGGACGGTCGAAGGTCGCCACGTCGCGTACCGAGACCGCCTCGACCGCGCCGTGCGAAGCCAGCCCGCGCACCACACCGGCGCTTACCCCGCCCTCGCGCTCGATCTCGGCTGCGGTGCGGGACGGCCCCTCCCCCAACAGGGCGAGCACGCGAGCACGCGCGTCGGTCATGCGCGGCGCCTCGCCCTGCCCGAGCCGGTAGGCGGTTCGGACCGGCGCCGGCGCGAGCGCGGCAGGCACGCTCATCGCCATGCGCAGAACGGCGCCCCGCTGCGCGAGCGTGTACTCGGCCGCCCAGTCGACCAGCCGGCGGAGCGGCTCGGTCATCGGCGGCGCCTCCAGCGCTGCGATCACCGGCTTGAGGCGCGCAGGCTCGACGCCGCCTTCGCCCTCGCCCCAGACCACCCCGACACGCTCGACCCCGCCGAGCGGCACCCGCACGAAGGAGCCGGGTACGACGGCTTCCTCCAAATCGCCCGGCACGATGTAGTCGTAGGCGCGGTCGAGCGGCAGCGGCAGAAGGACGGCGACGGTGGCGGGCGGGGGCGCGTTCGCGCTCGCCCCGCCGCCTCTGCTCGATAGGTTCACGGGACCCGCTCCCGAGCGCCGGAATGGTCACGGCGTGCGGGACATGCTATGAGGCCGCCCGCGTCAGCCGCCGGCCCGGAGCCGAGTCGAGTCGTGGATGCCGTGGTCATGCACTCGTCCTGCATCACTCCCGCGACGGCGTCCAGCCCGATGACCCGAAAGGCCGGCATTGGGCGAAAGATCTCGGACGGAGCGGCGGCATGAAGTTCTTCGTGGACACGGCGGACATCGCAGAGATCGAAGATCTCTCGGCCACCGGACTGCTCGACGGCGTGACCACCAATCCCTCGCTCATCGCCAAGTCGGGCGGCGACTTCTTCGAGGTAATCCGCAACATCTGCGACATCGTGCCGGGTCCCGTCAGCGCCGAGGTCACCGCGACCGACGCCGAGACCATGCTCTCCGAAGGCCGCGCGCTTGCCGCGATCGCTCCCAACGTCGCGGTCAAGGTGCCGCTCACCTGGGACGGCCTCAAGGCCTGCCGCGCGCTCAGCCAGGGTGGCACCAAGGTCAACGTCACCCTGTGCTTCTCCCCGTCCCAGGCGCTGCTGGCAGCCAAGGCGGGCGCCGCCTTCATCTCGCCCTTCGTAGGCCGCCTCGACGACATCAGCCAGGACGGCATGGGCCTGATCCGCGAGATCGTGACGATCTACCGCGCCTATCCCGATACCATCTCGACCGAGGTCCTGGTCGCCTCCATCCGCCACCCGCTCCACGTCGTGGAGGCCGCCAAGCTCGGCGCCGAGGTGGCGACGGTGCCGCCGGGCGTGCTGCGGAAGCTCGCGAGCCACCCGCTCACCGACAAGGGTCTCGACGCCTTCCTCGCCGACTGGCAGAAGACGGGCCAGTCGATCCTCTCATGAGCAGGCCGGCGAGCGGGCCGATGCCGGCCGCCGCCGACCTCACTACGGCGGTCGAGACCTGGCTCGGCCGGCTCGCGGACGAGCGGCGGCGTTCCGACCACACCGTCGCCGCCTACCGGCGCGACCTCGACGATTTTCTGCGCTTCCTCGCGGAGCATCGGGGAGCGGCGCCCGACCTGGCGACGCTCGCCGCGCTCACCGTTCGCGACCTGCGCGCCTGGCTCGCGCGCCGCGCGGCGGAAGGCCGGGCGCGAACATCGACCGCGCGGGCACTGTCGGCGGTCCGTGTCTTCTTCCGTCACCTGGAGCGCGAGGGCGTTCCCGTCTCCTCCGCGCTCTCACTGGTGCGCGCGCCCAAGACGCCGCGCGCCGTGCCCCGGCCGCTCACCGAGGGCCAGGCCAGGGCTGTCGTCGATCTGGACGGCCTGAACGCCGGGCCACCGGACTGGACCGCCCGCCGGGATGCCGCGGTGCTGCTGCTGCTCTACGGCTGCGGGCTGCGCATCGGCGAGGCGCTGGGCCTCGATCGCGCGGACGCGCCGGCCGCCGATGCCGCGCTGCACAGCTTGATGATCACGGGCAAGGGCAACAAGCAGCGGGTCGTGCCGGTGCTGCCCGTCGTGGCGGAGGCGATCGCCGACTATCTCGCCGCCTGCCCCCACCGGCTGGAGCCGGGCGATCCCCTCTTCGTCGGCGTGCGCGGCAAGCGGCTTCAGCCCAAGCTCGTGCAGCAGACCATGGCGCGGCTGCGCGGCGCGCTCGGCCTGCCGTCATCGGCGACGCCGCACGCGCTGCGCCACAGCTTCGCCACCCATCTGCTCGCGGGCGGCGGCGACCTGCGCACGATCCAGGAGCTGCTGGGGCACGCGAGCCTGTCCACCACGCAGCGCTACACGGAGGTGGACGAGGCCGGGCTACTCGCCGCCTACACGGCAGCCCACCCGCGGGCGGGCTGACTCCCGGCACCAGGCGGCACCGGGAACAGACCTCGGGTCTTCAGGCCGCCTGCGCCCGATCGCGGGACTCCACGAAGGCGAGCATGGTCTCGGCGTCCGAGACCTCGAAGGGGTCTCCCGGCGCGTTGTCGCAACGCCCCGGCTCCACGAACATCTTGGTGATCTCGCCGTCCTCGACCAGCATGGAATAGCGCCAGCTGCGCAGGCCGAAGCCGAGATTGTCCTTGTCCACAAGCATGCCCATGAAGCGCGTGAAAGTGCAGGAACCGTCCGGCAACAGGGTGACGTCCTCCACTCCCTGGTGCCTGCCCCACTGATACATGACGAAGGCGTCGTTGACCGCGAGGCAGATCACCTCGTCGATCCCGGCCTCCTTGAAGCGATCGTGTAAGGCCTCGTAGCCGGGCAGATGGGTGCTGCTGCAGGTCGGCGTGAAGGCGCCCGGCAGCGCGAAGAGCACGACGCGGCGGCCGTTGAAGATTTCGGCGCTGGTCCGGTCCTGCCAGCGGAAGGGGTTCGGCCCGTCCACGCTCTCGTCACGGACGCGGGTCTTGAAGGTCACCTCGGGTACACGCATGGCACTTGCTCCTGATCGAAAATGGCTCATGCGATGCAATTTAGAACTATTATCATTATAGTCAAGGGCGAATTTGTATGGCCCTCCCTTATCCGGTGGGACGCTGAGCAGCGCTGGGATCACGTGCGGACAGCGACGGCCTCACGGCGATATCGGGTTCAGCGCCTCCAGGCCTTCATGGCGCGCTGCATCGCACAGGCGCGTATCCGCACAAACGAAGGTCACGGGCCCCGGCATACCGTCACGAACCACGAGGCACCCCGCGAGTTGAAGCGCGTCGTATGCCCTGAGCGGGTAGCGGTCGATTAGCCGCGCGGCCTCCTCCATCACCGCCGATGTCGACGGCTGCATCAGAAAAGTCATCGAGCAGTCATTTTCGATCTGTCTGAGGACCCGATCCGCATCGGCAGCCGAGATGTCGCCTTCGCGCTCGCGCCGACGAATGGCGGATCGGGCCTCGAGCGGGGTAAGGTCCACAACGATGACGCGGCCATCGGCAGCATCTCGCGTCGCGTCGACAACCTGCTCGGTCCCCTCCTCCTCGACGTAGAGTTTGATCAGCGCACTGGTGTCCAGATAGATGCTCGTCATCCGTCGAGATCAGCGTCTGTCGCCGAGGACGGTATCCGCGATGGCGCCTCCCCGCATGCGTACCCGCTCGAATCGGGCTTGCTGCGACGGCGTGCCGGTATGGAAACGCGGATGCCGGCGATTGACCCGTATCGCAGTCACGGGGTGAAGCGGGTTGTTCGGGTTCGGCACCTGGCTCGTCAGGATCAGGCGCTGTCCGGTCGCGTGGCGCAGCAGGACGCCGTTGTCCCTCGGGTCGCTGGCCCAGTCGTGGCCGCGCGAAGGAAGATACTGATCGCGGAACCATTTGAGGCTCACGAACTCCCGCGCACTTTCGACCTCCGCGAGATCATCAAGGAGCTGCTCCATAGCCGTCTCGTAATCGAGCACACCGGCCCCGCCGCCACCAGACTTGGGCACGTCCGCATCGGTCGGGCCATTGTCGTCTTGAAGCTCGTCGGAGGCGACGAAGCGAATCACCACCTCGCAGGCCTCCGGCTCGAAGTAACTGGCATCCGCATCCCAGCGGATCTTCCTGCCGCCGTCCCGATAGCGAATGCTCACCCGAGGCTCGTAGTCGCCGAGCGGCAACTGCCGTAACCCCTGCAATGCGGGCGGCAGGGCCGACGGTTTCAAGCTCTTCAGGCTGGCGAGACCATGCTCGATATCGAGCGTAACATCCTGGATTTGCACTACATTCTCCTTTATTATCTAGATATTATCTAATATTTAATTTGAAAACATTAGAAATATAGCGCCCCTCCTCGGCATTGCAAGCGAATTTGCCGTGGTGGTCGGCTGCACGCGCCGACGCAAGCGACGACGCCCGAGAGGGCATCGGAGCGGCGTTGACGATGGCCGGGTGTCTTGGCGATACGGCAGCAGGCGCGTCGCACCCTACTCCGCGGCTTCGGCGATGTCGTCGGCGGTGCCGAAGTGGCTGAACATGCCGGTGAAGCGCTTGCGCTCCGGCGGACGGTAGGTCTTGCGCTTGCTGGTCTTCAGGCCGAGCTCCACCAGCAGCTCCGCCTGCTTGGTCGCGCAGACGACGCCGTCCAGGATCGGCACGCCAAGCTCGGCCTCGAGCTCCGCAGCGAAGCGGGCGAAGCCGGCGCAGCCGAGGCAGACCGCCTCCGCGTCGTCTTCGGCGACCGAGCGGCGCACCTCGTCTCGGAGCTTCTCCATCGAGCCTTCGGGGTCGCGCTCGATGTCGAGCACGTAGAGCGGCGTCGTGCGGATGGCGACGATGCGCTCGGACATGCCGTAGCCGTGCACCATCTCCTGCAGCATGGTGCGGATGCGGGGGATCACCGAGACGACGGTGAAGCGGGCCGCCACCATGGACGCTGTGTAGAACGAGGCTTCGGCGATGCCGACCACAGGCTTCTCGGTCATCTCGCGCGCGGCGTGAAGGCCTGGGTCGCCGTAGCAGGCGATGACGTAGGCATCGACGCCCTCGCCCTCACCCTTGCGCACCTCGTCGAGCACGCCGCAGGCGGCCACCTGCTCGTCGTAGTAGCTCTCGATGGAGTCCGGGCCGAAATCGGGACTCACCGCCACGATCTCGGTGCCGGCCCTGGCGACCGAGCGCGCGGCCTCGCCGATCCCCTCGGTCATCTCCAGGGTGGTGTTGGGATTGATCACCTTGATCTTCATGGGTGTTCCTCCATATCCCTCAAGCGCCGGGCGCTCGCTCCGCTCGCTTGGCTACGCGCCATTCGGCGCGCGGCGCAGTCGCGCCGTCCGGGCCTAACGGCCCAGTCACCAGTTTGCCCTCATCCCGCACTTGATGAGGCGCGCCGGGCTTCGGTCGCGGCGGCATCGAGCTCGCCTGACTCGGTGACCACGACACCATAAAGGCTCTCGGCCGTCTCGCGCGAGATGTAGCCGTCGCGCACGTCTTCCGCCACGGCGGCCGGCGCGCGCTCGGCAGCCTCGCCGTAGCCGCCGCCGCAAGTGCCGGTGAGCGTCAGCCTCTCTCCGGCCTTGACCGCGCGGTTCGGCATCATCGAGGGGAAGGGAATGTCCTCCCCGTCGGCCCGGTGGTAGACCAGCGCCGCCTCGCGCCCCTCAGCGCCACCGTCGAAGCCCCAGGGGCGGAAGGCGTGGCCGTCGCCTTCCACCGAGATGAAGCTGTCGGCGAGGAAGGAGACCTCGCGGATCGAGCCGATGCCGCCCCGCCAGCGTCCCGCGGCCGACGCATCGTCGCGCAGCTCGTAACGGGCGATGCGGAGCGGCAGGTGGGACTCGATGTCCTCGATCGGGTTGTTGCGGGTGTTGGCGTAGAGCGTGTCCACCGCGTCCATCCCGTCCTTGCCCGCACGGCCGCCGTAGCTCCCTTCGTGGATGTCCATGTGAACCCAGTGGCCGCCGTCCTTGATGCCGGAGAACGCGATGACCTTGAGGTTGCCGACCCCGGCGGAGACCTTGTCGGGCACCGCCTGGGCCAGCGCCTTCATCAGCGTGTCCGCGACGATGTTGCCGGAGACGAAGCGCGCGATGGTGGGCGCCGGGAAGGTGGGATTGGCGATGGTGCCCTCCGGCGCCCTGATGGTGATGGGGCGGATCAGGCCGGAGTTCTGCGGGATATGGCCGAAGGTCTCACTGTCGAGCAGGATCGAGCGAACCGTCAGCCAGATCGCGCAGTCGACCGTGCCTTCGAGGGGCATGTTGATGGGCCGGTCGTCGCACTGGCGCGCGGTGCCGTCCAGGTCCACCAACAGCTCGCTGCCCTTCACGGTGACGGCCACGGCGACCTTGAAGTGGCGCCGGTCCGGATCGTCGAGGAAGCCGTCCACGTGCCCCTCGGCCCGGTAGGTGCCGTCTGGCAGCGCCTCGATCGCCTGGCGCATGAGCCGCTCGGAATAGTCCATGAGCGCATCCGCCGCCGCCTCCACGGTTTCGAGCCCGTGGCGCTCGATCAGCGCGAGGTAGCGCTCGGCGCCGATCCGGCTGGCGGCGACCTGCGCCTCCATGTCGCCCACCACCATGTCCGGCGCGCGGATGTTGTCGCGCATCATGTGCCAGAGCGCCTCGTTCTCGACACCCCTGTCGTAGGCCTTGAGCGCCTTGAACTGGAGCCCCTCGGCGTAGGCGTCCATCGCATCGACGATGCCGCAGCTGCCGGGGCTCAAAGCGCCGATATCGAGATGATGCGCCGTGGTGACGGCATAGCCCACCAGCGCGCCGTCGACGAAGACCGGCACGATGAAGGCGACGTCCGGCCCGTGGCTCGCGCCGTGATAGGCGGAGTTGTGGATGATGACGTCGCCCTCGTTCAGCGTCTGGCCGCGCTCTTCGAGGATCTGGTTCATCCCCCTCACGTAGCCGGGAATCGGCCCCGACTGGAGCGGTGTCGAGTGCACCGATTCGCAGAGCTGGCGGCCGTGGCGGTCGATGATCGCGGCGCCGAAATCCTCGGACTCGCGGATGATCGAGGAATACGACATGCGCATGAGCTTCCAGCCCATCTCGACCGCGATGTTCTCCAGCGCGCCCTGGATCACGCTGGCGGTTACGGCGTCGATGGGGCGGCGGTTCGGCGTCTCTGCCATGGTTCACTCCTCCTCGCCCTGGCGCAGGATGAGGTTCGCGCTCGTGTCCACGCGCACCGACCAGCCGGGCGGCACCACGGTGGTGGCGTCCTTCTGCACGATGATCGCGGGGCCCGGGATCGGCGTCTCCACCGGCAGCGCATCCCGCCGGTAGAAGACGGTGTCGCAGCCTTCCAGCGCGCCGTCGACGCGGAACACCGAGCGCGCGGTCTTGACCTGCGCGTCGGCGAGCGACCCGCCGGACGGCGACGGCGGCGCCGCGATCTTGGGCATGTGGCCCACGCCTGTGATGCGGATGTTCACGATCTCGATGGGGCTCTCGGTGAAGCAGTGGCCGTATTCCTGCTCGTGCAGGGCGTGGAAGGCCTGCCACACCCCCTCTAGCCCCGCCTCGTCCAGCTCGCCCGCGGGGAAGGCCACGCGCAGCTCGTAGCCCTGGCCGACATAGCGCAGGTCGCCGGCGCGGCGCTCCTCCACCCGGTCTGCGCCGAGACCGGCGGCGTCGTACTGGGCCAGCAGGTCGCGGCTCAGCCTCGCGAAGTCGCGGTTGATCCGCTCGATGTCGACCGCGCCCTTCACCTGGAAGGCGGTCATGATCTGGTCGTACTTGAGGTCGGTGGTGAGCAGGCCCGCCGCCGATGTGATACCGGGATGGGGCGGGACAACGACCTCGGGCACGTCCAGCATCGCCGCGACCTCGGCGCCGTGCAGCGGCCCGGCGCCGCCGAAGGCCACCAGCGAGAAGTCGCGCGGGTCGAGGCCCTTCTGCACCGTCTTGGAGCGGATGGCGTTCGCCATGTTGGCGTTGACGATGGTGAGCACGCCCTCGGCCGCCTCGTGCTTGTCGACGCCGAGCGTCTCCGCGAGCTCCGTCAGCGCCGTGTCGGCCCGTTCCGGCGCAAGCGTCATCTCGCCGCCGAGGAAGTTGTCTGCATCCAGCCGGCCGAGCACGAGGTTGGCGTCCGTCACCGTCGGCGCGTTGCCGCCGCGGCCGTAGCACGCGGGGCCGGGCTCAGAGCCCGCGCTCTCGGGCCCCACCTTGAAGGCGCCGCCCGCATCGGTTCGCGCGATGCTGCCGCCGCCGGCGCCGATGGTCGTGATGTCGATCATCGGCACAAGCACCGGGTAGCCGCCGATCCAGGTGTCGCGCGCGGTGGCTTCGTTGTAGTGGCCGTCGATCACGATGCCGATGTCGGCGCTGGTGCCGCCCACGTCGAAGGTGATGAGGCGGCGCCGCCCGGAGTGCTCCGCCGCCCAGGCGCCGCCCAGCACGCCGGCAGCAGGCCCAGACATGAGCGTGATGACCGGCACGTCCGCCACCATCGCCGCCGTCGCGACGCCGCCGTTCGACCCCATGATATGGAGGTCGCCGGCGACGCCGGCCTGCTTCAGCCGGTCCTCGAAGCGGCGCACGTAGTTGCGCACCTTGGGGCCGATGAAGGCGTTCATCGCCGCCGTCGTGAAGCGCTCGAACTCGCGGAACTGTGGCGCCACGCGCGCAGACGTCGTCACGAAGGCCTCGGGCCATTCCTCCAGCACGATGGCGCGCGCGCGCTCCTCGTGCGCAGGATCGATGTAGGCGAAGAGGAAGCAGATGGCGACCGCTTCGACGCCCTTCTCGCGCAGCGCGCGGGCGGCCTGGCGCACGCCTTCCTCGTCCAGCGGCTCCAGCACGGCGCCCTGCGGCGGCACCCGCCTCTCCTTCACGGTCAGCCGATGGCGGCGGCGCACCAACGGGCGGGCCTGCCACGGGATGTCCTGCATGATGGAGTAGTTCTGCGGCCGCTGGTGACGGCCGATATGGATGATGTCGCGGTAGCCGGCCGACGTGATCATGCCGGTCTCGGCGCCATCGTACTGGAGCACCGCGTTGGTCGAGATCGTGGTGCCGTGAAAGACGTGAGCGATGGCGTCCGGCGCCGTGCCGCTCCGCTCGCAGAGCGCGGCGATGCCCCCGGCCGCGCCCTCCGAGGGATCGTCCGGCGTGGTGGGCACCTTGTGAATCGCGCTCTCGCGCGTCTCGCTGTCGGTGATGATGAGGTCGGTGAAGGTGCCGCCGACATCGACGCCGATCAACTTCATGGGCCGTCCGCTCGCTCCTGCGGCCCGGCGGCCGCGCCTGATCGTTCCCTGCCTGCCGTCGCGCTGGCGACGGCGGGGCAGTGTCTTACCCGGACCGAGGCGGGTCAAGCGAGCCCTGGTCGGTAGGCCCAGCCGTGCGGGCATGCGCGGATGGCGCTCGCCCCCTATACTGGCGCGCCCTCAAGACGAGGATGAGGATGGCGAGCGAACGCGAGCCGCGCTGGAAGCGGCGGGCTTACAACATCGCGGCGCTGCGGGAAGAGGCCCGGCGCGTGCTGCCGCGCCCGGTGTTCGACTTCGTCGACGGCGGCGCCGGCGACGAGCACACGCTGCGCCGCAACGTCGCGGCCTTCGACGACGTCGACCTCTACCCCCGCCCCATCGGCGGCTCGGCGAGCCGCGACCTCTCGACCACGCTCTTCGGCCGGCGGCTCTCCATGCCGCTCATCGTCCCGCCCACGGGGCTCGCCGGGCTTTTGTGGCCAAACGGCGAGGCCGCCTCGGCCCGCGCAGCGACCAGGGCGGGCACCGTCTACTGCCTGAGCCACGGCTCGGTCTGCACCCTCGAGGAGCTGGCCGAGACCGGCATCGAGCCCCGCTGGTTCCAGACCTACATTTACACGGACCGCGGGCTCACCCACGAGATGGCGGAACGCGCGCAGGCCGCCGGCTACGAGGCGCTGATCGTCACCATCGACACGCAGATGATCGGCAACCGCGAGCGCGACATCCGCAACGGCTTCGTCATCCCGCCCCGGTTCTCGGCCGGCGAGATCGCCAACATGGCGACCAGGCTGCCCTGGCTGTGGCGGATGCGGCGCACCATCCCGAACATCACCTTCGGCAACTACCGCAGGCCCGGCGACGCCAACGACCTCACCACCCTCCACCACCGCATGCTGACGCTGCCGGACCAGGGCATGCAGTGGGACGACGTCGCGGCGCTGCGCGCCGTCTGGAAGGGGCCGCTCCTGCTCAAGGGCGTGCTTCACCCCGCCGACGCCGCCGAGGCGGTGGCGAACGGCGTGGACGGCTTGTTCGTCTCCAACCACGGCGGGCGGCAGCTCGACGGCGCCGCGAGCGCGCTCGACGCCCTGCCGCGCGTGGCCGATGCGGTGGCGGGCCGCGCCGCGGTGCTGCTCGACGGCGGCATCAGGCGGGGCACCCACATCGTCAAGGCGCTGGCGCTGGGCGCCGACTGCTGCACCGTCGGCAGGGCGCAGTTCTGGGGCCTCACGGTCGCGGGCGAGGCGGGCGTGGCCCATGCGCTCGACATCCTCCGCCGCGAACTGGACCTCACCATGGGACTCTGCGGTCTCGCCGACATTGCCTCGATCGGACCGGACGTGCTGGCCCGGCCCGCCAGGGCGGCACGGAAGCTCGCAGCGGTGGCGGCGGCCCCGGCACCGGGGAACGGCGCCGACGACACGCCAGCGGACGGCGCCGAAGAGAGTATCGAACCCGTCCCCGAGACGGGCGGGCCGGCGGGGCCGGAACCCACCCGCTACGGCGATTGGGAGCGCAAGGGGCGCGCCATCGACTTCTGACCGCGGCGCCCCGCTTACGCCGCGTGGCGGGCGGACCAGTCTTCGGGGTCAGCGAGGAAGGCCCGGACCTCGCCGAGCGCTCCCTCGTCAATGCGGCCGCGGCTAAGCGCTACCCCGAGCAGCGTGTCGAGATCGCAGACCGAGGTGATGGCGAGACCCGCTTCTTCCAGCGCTTGCCGCGCCGACGCGCTCGCACGCGAGAAGAGCACGCTCACGCCGTCCACCTGCGCACCCGCGTCGCGCAACGCGCAGGCAAAGGCGAGGATGCTGCCAGCGGTCGAGATCAGGTCTTCGATCAGGTGGACGCGCTCGCCGCCGACGCTGCCGCCCTCGATGCGGCCAGCGGTGCCGTGCGCCTTGGCCTCGGCCCGGACGTAAACCATGGGCAGGCCCAGCCGGTCGGCGACGAGGGTGGCGAAGGGCACGCCCGCGGTGACGCCGCCGGCGATCACCGTGGTTGCCGGCACCGGCACGGTAGACGCCAGCGCCGCCGCCGCCCTGGCGCGCGCCTCGTGCCGCGACAGGATCAGGCGGCAGTTCACGTAGAAGGGCGCGTAGAGCCCCGAGGTCAGGCGAAAGGGTTTTTCCGGGCGCACCAGGAACGCGCCGGTGTCGAGCAGGGCTTCCGCGATCTCCTCCGCCGCTCCGCTCATCGTCGTTCCCTGCCCTTCCGCTCTCCGGTCGTCCCGCGATCCGCGCGAGGGTAGACTATTCCGGCCCGGACGGAGTGCCCATGCCGAACGCTTCTCTCTACTGCGCCCTCGATGCGCGCGACAGGTCCACGGTGGAGGGCCTGGCGCACCTGTTGGCGCCGGCGGTGGGCGGGCTCAAGCTCGGGCTCGAGTATTTCTGCGCGCATGGGCCCGAGGGTATCGGCGCTGTGCGGGGGGCCGGCCCACCCCTCTTCCTCGACCTCAAGCTCCACGACATCCCGAACACCGTGGCAGGCGCCGTGCGCAGCGTGGTCGCGCTGGAGCCCCACTATCTCACCATCCACGCCGCCGGCGGGCTCGCCATGATGCGGGCGGCGCGCGAGGCAGCAAACGAAGAGGCCGCGCGCCAGGGCGTGAGCCCGCCCCGCCTGCTCGGCGTGACCGTGCTCACCAGCCTCGACGAGGCGGAACTCGCGCGCCAGGGCATCGCCGCTTCGGCAGGCAAGCAGGTGCTGCGTCTCGCGGGGCTGGCTCACGAGGCAGGGCTGGCGGGCGTTATCGCGAGCCCGCACGAGATCGCGGCACTGCGCGCCGAACACGGCCCGGATTTCGACATCGTCGTGCCCGGCATCCGCCCGGCGAGCGGCGATGGCAGCGGCAAGGGCGATCAGGCGCGGGTGGCGACGCCGGCCGATGCGGCGCGCGCCGGCGCGACCGCGCTGGTCGTCGGCCGCCCCATCACGCAGGCGCCCGACCCGCTCGCCGCCGCGCGGGCCATCGCGGAGGAAATCGCCGACGCCTCCTGACCATGTGCGGCGGGGGCGCGGTGGTCGGCACCGACCGCCTCGGCCGGCGAAGCGAATCCGTCGGCCGCGAGCAGCCGCGCGAGCCCCTGCGTGATCTCGCCGACGAGACGCGGGCCCCGATAGACCAGCGCGGTGTAGAGCTGGACGAGGCTCGCGCCCGCGCGGATGCGGGCATACGCTGCTTCCGCCGAATCGATCCCGCCCACGCCGATCAGCGGCAGGCGGCCATCGCTTAACGCGTAGGCGCTGCGCAGGACCTCAAGCGCGCGCGGTGCCAGGGGCGGGCCGCTGAGGCCGCCTTCCTCCCCTCGCGCCGCTGACACCAGGCTCGCCGGCCGTGCGGTCGTCGTGTTGGTGAGAATCATGCCGGCGATGGGCGCGTCCCGGATGGCCTCCAGCAGCGCCGCCAGCCCCTCGTCGTCAATCTCCGGCGCGAGCTTGAGCAGGATGGGCGGCGGGGCATCGAGGCGCGCATGGGCGTTCGCCAGCGCCGCCAGCAGACGATCCAGTGCATCGCCCGCCTGCCACGCCCGCAACCCCGGCGTATTGGGCGAGGAGACGTTGACCGCCACGTAGTCGGCGAGCGCCGCCACCCGCGCGAGCCCGGCAGCGTAGTCGCGTGCGGGATCGTCGCTGTCTTTGTTCACGCCGATGTTGATCCCAAGCGGGCACGGAGGCGCGCCGTTCGCGCGGCGCCATCGTTCCAGCCGGTCTGCCACGACCTCCAGCCCTGCGCTGTTGAAGCCGTAGCGGTTGATCAGCGCGCGCTCCCGCCGCAGGCGGAAGAGCCGGGGCCTGGGGTTCCCTGCCTGCGGCCGCGGCGTCACCGTGCCGACCTCGCCGAAGCCGAGACCGAGCCGTGCCGCCGCATCCGGGCATCTCCCGTCCTTGTCGAAGCCGGCGGCGAGCCCCACGGGCGTCGGGAAGCGCAGCCCCCAGAGCGTCATCGCGAGCGTGGGTGCAGGCGGCAGGAGCTTCGGCAACGGAGCAAATCCCAGAAGGGCCAGCGCCGCATCGTGCGCGGTCTCCGGCGGCAGCCACCTGAGGCAGGCGGTGGCGATATCGGCGTAGGACATTGCCGGCAAGTTCACGATCGGCCCGCAGCGGTGAAGACCGGGCGGCCGTCGACCACCGTCCGCAGCACGCGGCCCTGCACCGGGCGGCCGTCGAACGGGGTATTGCTCGACTTGCTGCGGAAGACGCTGCGGTCGACGCGCCACGGCGCGTCGAGATCGAAGAGAACGAGGTCGGCCGGTGCGCCGCGCCGAAGACGGCCGGCGTCGATGCCGAGCAGGTCGGCCGGCGCCGAGGTCAGCCGGCGCAGCACCTCTCGCAGCGAGAGATGCCCGCCGTGATAAAGCTCGAGCGAGAGCGGCAGCATCGTCTCCAGCCCGACGATGCCGTTGGCCGCGCGCTCCATCGGCACGCGCTTGCTCTCCTGGTCGTGGGGCGCGTGGTCGCTCGCGATAGCATCGATGGTGCCGTCTTTCAGCCCCTCCACCATCGCCTTGCGGTTGGTCTCGCTCCTGAGCGGCGGCGCCATCTTGGCGAAGGTGCGGTAGTCGCCGACATCGTGCTCGGTCAGCGCGAAGTGGTGGGGTGCCACCTCGCAGGTGACCGGCAGCCCCGCCTGCTTGGCGCGGCGCACCGCATCCACTGCGCCAGCGGTCGAGATGTGGGCCACGTGGTAGCGCCCGCCGGTGAGCGCTACCAGGCGGATATCGCGCTCGACCACCACGATCTCCGATTCGTCGGGGATGCCCGGCAGGCCGAGCCGGGTCGAAACCTCGCCTTCGGCCATGCAGCCGCAACTTGTGAGCGAGAGGTCTTCGGCGTGCTGGCTCACGATCAGGTCGAAGGTGCGTGCGTAGCTGAGCGCGCGGCGCATCACCTGGCTGTCGGCGACGGGGAGGCCGTCGTCCGTGAAGCCGACCGCGCCGGCTTCGGCCAGCATGCCCATCTCGGTGAGCTGCCGCCCTTCCAGCCCCTTGGTCACGGCGCCCATGGGATAGACCTTGACGCCCTTGGCCTCGCGCGCGCGGCGCTGCACGAACTCGATCAGCGCCACGTCGTCGATCACCGGCTTGGTGTTGGGCATGCAGGCGACGCTGGTCACGCCCCC
Source organism: Alphaproteobacteria bacterium (assembly GCA_965221125.1). Taxonomy (GTDB): domain Bacteria; phylum Pseudomonadota; class Alphaproteobacteria; order UBA828; family UBA828; genus WTGU01. Next base: position 397,978 of record CBDCRW010000007.1, on the reverse strand, counting down.
CGCCGCCGCCGAAAGGCCGCCGGTGGCGATGGTCTCCTTGTGCTCGTGGCCGGGCTCGCGGAAGTGCACGTGCATGTCGATGAGGCCGGGCGCGAGACAGTGGCCGCCGCAGTCGACTGTCGCGATCCCGTCCGGCACGTCGCCGGCGAAGAGTTCCGGGCCGAAATCGGCGATCGCGCCGTCCTTTGCGAGCAATGCCCCTGGGCCGTCGAGCCCGCTGTCGGGATCCAGCAGGCGCGCGTTGACGTAGGCCGTGGGCTGCTCGTGGATCACGCCTCTCCCTCCTCCTCAGAACACCGGCGCCGGGCCGAGGTTGCGGCTCAGCGCGTCGAGGCACCCCTGGCGCACGGCGACGCCAAGCTCGACCTGGTCGAGGATGGCGCTCCGCGTGATGTCGTCCGCGACTTCGCTGTCGATCTCCACGCCCCGGTTCATGGGACCCGGATGGAGGATCAGCGCGTTCTCCTGGGCCTCGGCCAGCTTGGCCCGGTCGAGGCCGAAGAAGCGGAAATACTCGCGGGTCGACGGCACGAAGGTGCCCTGCATGCGCTCCTGCTGCAGGCGCAGCATCATGATGACGTCGCAGCCCGCGAGGCCTGCGCGCATGTCGTGGAAGACCTCCACGCCCATGCGCTCGATCGCCGCCGGCACCAGGGTCGGCGGCGCGATGATCCGCACGCCGGCGCCCATCGTGTTGAGCAGCAGAATGTTGGAGCGCGCGACCCGGCTGTGCAGCACGTCGCCGCAGATGGCGACCCGCAGTCCCTCGATCCGGCCGAAGCGATGGCGGATGGTGAGCGCATCAAGCAGCGCCTGCGTGGGATGCTCGTGGCTGCCGTCGCCCGCGTTGATGACGCTGCACTCGACGTGATCGGCGAGCAGCCGGGCGGCGCCGGCATCGGGGTGGCGGACGATCAGCATGTCGGGATGCATGGCGTTCAGCGTCATCGCCGTGTCGATGAGCGTCTCGCCCTTCTTGATCGCCGAGCTTGCCACCGCGATGTTGATGACGTCGGCGCCGAGCCGCTTGCCCGCAAGCTCGAACGAGGTGCGGGTGCGGGTCGAGGTCTCGAAGAAGAGCAGCACCACGGTGCGCCCGCCGAGCAGGCTCTTGCGCTTCTGCACCTCGCGGTTGAGCGCGACGTAGCCTTCGGAGAGATCGAGGAGGTGGGTGATGGCGCCGGCGGAAAGCCCCTCGATCCCCAGCAAATGCCGGTCACCGAAGATCGAGGGCAGAAGTGCAGGCTGCATCGCTACACGTTGTAGGCGCAGCCGCGCCGATATGCAAGGTCTTGTGTCCCGGACGCGTAATCTTGGAGCGCGTCCATCTTTCTTTGACGCGCGACAGGCCGCGATAGCGGCCCGCCGCAAATGCGGCGCGCCCGCGCAGGCGCCGGCTGTAGGCCGGCTACCGTGAGCGACAAGAAAAACTGAAGCGTTTCCGTCTCAGACGGAAACGCTTCAGTCCGGGAACGGCATCTCGAAACGGCTGTCCACTGTGGTGTAGTCGGCGTAGCCGAGCCGCGCGATGGGGCGGAACTTCGACTGGTCCACCCGTCCCGCAGTGATGACGGAATCGTCGATATGAATGCCCGCGACCTGGCCCACCACGATCCAGTTGCGGAACCGCGCGGGATCGTCGGCCAGCAGCTCGATCACCTTGTGGAGCCGGCATTCGAGGTGGATGGGCGCGCCCTTGACGCGCGGCGGGCGCACGAGGCGGGCCGGCTCGGTCTCGAGCCCGGCCAGCGCGAACTCGTCGACGCTGCGCCGCACGTGGCTGGACGAGAGGCGCATCGCCTCGCGCTGCTCCCAGGTCGCGAGGCTGGCGACGAACTCGCCGGTCTCCTGCACGTTCTGCAGGCTGTCCTTGGCGCCGCCCTCGACGTGCGATCCGCTCGGCGCGTACATCACCTGCGGCGGGTGATCGCCGCAGGCGTTGAAGTAGCTGAAGGGCGCGAGGTTGAGAACGCCGGCGGTATCGACCGTGGCAATCCAGCCGATCGGGCGCGGCACCACGCAGGACTTGAAGGGGTCGTGCGACAGGCCGTGATCGTTGCGCGCGGTCTCGTAGAACACTACTGCTTCGGCCTCTGGATGAACTCGACCGTGATGCCGTCGGGATCGCGCGTGTAGACGACGAGGCCGCCCTTGTTGGGCCCCGCATTGACGGTGATCGGCGCGCCCATGGGCTCGGAGCCGGCGGCGCGGACGGCCGCAATGGCCTCGTGAATATCGTCGACGTCGAAGGCGATGTGGGCGAAGCCCGCGTCGCAGGGCCGCGAGTCGACCCGGCCGCGGTCGGCCGGGCCCAGGTACTCGATCAGCTCGAGCCGGTGACCCGGCGCCTGCAGGTAGGCGACCTCGATGTCAGCGCCCTCGACGCCCACCACCTGCTCGATGAACTTGGGATCGCGCGGCGAGCGGTTCAGCAGCGTGAAGCCCAGGGCGTCGCGAAACAGGCCGATCGCCCGGTCGAGGCTGGAAACCGTGAAGCTCGTGTGGTTGGTCGAGGTAATCGTGAAGCCCGCCATGGTCGCTATCCCTCCCTCGTGGCCGCCGCTGCGCGCGGGCCGAGCCTATCACACGGTTGGGCCTCACTCCCGACGGGAAGCGTTGGGTGCTGCGTGTCCGTTGACCTCGGTGCTACTGAGTATTACCTTTGTCCCAGGGAGGCTCCCGTGACGGTCAAGTCCTCGATTTCCCTCACCGACGAGCAGCATGCCTTTGCCAAGGCGCTGGTCGAGGCAGGGCGCTACGCCAGTCTCAGCGCGGTCCTGCAGCAAGGCGTCGAATTGCTGCGCCAGCGGACGGACGCCCAGGACGTGGAAACCGCGGCGCTACGCGCGCTCCTGACGCATCGCCGCGAGGGAGAGTTCGTGAGCGGGAAACAAATGGACGCGCGGCTCGCCGAGCTGATTGCCGAAAAACGCCGCGCGCATGGCATATCGTCTTGAGTTCTCGGCCGAGGCCGAACGCGACTTCGAACTGATCTTCGACCATCTCTTTCAAAGTTACCTGGATTTCGGCGAGAGCCCGGAGAGCGCGCTGGATCGTGCGGAGGCACGGGTTCTGGAAATCCGTGCTTCAGCAGAACGTATCTTACCCGCCCCGCACCGGGGCGAGAGCCACGACGACATCCTGCCCGGCTTGCGGCATCTCGCTATCGATCGGGCGATCTACCGGTTCGATGTTGACGAGGGGCATGAAATGGTCCGAGTGCTGGCGGTGTTCTTCGGTGGGCAGGATCACGTTCGTCACATGCTGGTCCGGCTGCTCGGAGACCAAGAACCATGACTCGTGCACAACAAGGATGAAAAAGCTGACGACGAGCGCCGTCCCTCACTCCCCCGCCGGTGCGGTGGCTTCGAAGCCGGGACGCACCAGATCGCCCGGCGCGGCCCGCCGCTCGTAGCGGCGGGCGGGCGCGTTCACGACCGGGGCGAGCGGCGCTGCGGCGCGTGCGGCGGCTCGGCGCGCGGCCGGTGCCGGTTCGTAGAGCGTCGTGCGCTGCACCGGCGTGCGCCCCAGTCCTTCGACCAGGGCCTCGATCTCCGCCGGGGGAAACTCCTGCCCGTGGCTGGCGCCTGCGGCGCGGGTGATCGATTCGTTCATCAGCGTGCCGCCGATGTCGTTGGCGCCGGCCGTGAGGCAGGCGGCGGCACCCTCCCGCCCCATCTTCACCCACGAGGTCTGGATGTTGTCGATGACGGGATGCAAGGCAAGCCGCGCCACCGCGTGCATGAGCACGGCTTCGCGCCAGGTCGGCCCGCGCCGGGCGCGTCCCTTGAGGTAGAGCGGCGCCTCCATCGCGACGAAGGGGAGCGGCACGAACTCGGTGAAGCCGCCGGTGCGCTCCTGCAAGGCACGGACCCGAGCCAAGTGCCGCGCCCAGTGCCGCGGCGCGTCGACGTGGCCGAACATGATCGTGGCGGTGCTGCGGAGCCCCAGCCCATGCGCCGCCTCCATCACCGAGAGCCACTGGTCGGTGACGATCTTGTCGGGGCAGATGACGGCGCGCACCTCGTCGTCGAGGATTTCGGCGGCGGTGCCGGGCAGCGAACCCAGCCCGGCCTCCTGCAGCTCCGCGAGGAAGTCCGGAACCGTGCGGCCTAGCGTCGCCGCCCCCTGCCAGATCTCCAGCGGCGAGAAGGCGTGGACGTGGATCGCGGGTTCCGCCTGCTTGATGGCACGGCAGATCGCGAGATAGGTCTCGCCGGTGTAGTCGGGATGGATGCCGCCCTGGAGGCAGACCTCGGTCGCACCGCGATCCCAGGCCTCGCGCACTCGCCGCACGATCTCGTCCAGCGGCAGGTCGTACGGGCGGCCGCGCAGGTTCTCGCTCAGCTTGCCCTTGGAGAAGGCGCAGAACTGGCAGCGGAAATAGCAGACGTTGGTGTAGTTGATGTTGCGGTTCACCACGTAGCTGACCTGTGGCCCGCTGACCCTGGCGCGCACCTCGTCGGCGGCGGCGCACACCGCATCGAAGGCCCCGCCACGCGCCTCGAAGAGCCGCACCAGCTCGTCCTCGCCGAGCCCCTGGCCCGCATCGGCGCGCGCCAGCAAGCGCTCGATATCGGGCGCCACGATGGCCGGTGCCGGCGCGGTATCCTTCGCCGGCGCCTCGCCCGCGCCCGTCACCCAGGGATCGGTGCGGGGATAGCCGGAAGAGTCGACCATCTTCAGCACCCGCTCGCGCAACGCCGGATCGAGCCAGCGCTCGCCGGAACGCACGTAGGACGGATAGATCGTGAGCCGCTCGGCCAGCGTCTTGCCGGCGGAAGCTGTCTCGCGGGCGAGCGCGTCGAGGTGCGGCCACGGCGCCTCGGGATTGACGTAGTCCTGCGTCACCGGCGAGACGCCGCCCCAGTCGTTGATTCCCGCCGCCACCAGCTGCGGCAGCGCGCCGGGGCTCAGATTGGGCGGCGCCTGGATGCTCGCCTCCGGCCCGAAGAGGATGCGCGCCGCCGCGATGGTCCAGAGCAGCTCGTCCAGACTCGGCTCGGGCGCATCGGCCATCCGCGTCCCCGGCTTGGCCCGAAAATTCTGGACGATGATCTCCTGGATGTGCCCGTGCGCGTCGTGGGCATCGCGCAGCGCAAGCAGCGCCTCGATCCGCTCCTCCCGCGTCTCGCCGATGCCGATGAGGATGCCGGAGGTAAACGGCACCGCCTCCTCGCCCGCCAGGCGCAGCGTCTCGAGCCGCGCCGCAGGCCGCTTGTCCGGCGAGCCGTAGTGAGGCCCGCCCTTGGCGGACAGCCGCTCGGACGCACTCTCCAGCATCATGCCCTGCGAGGCCGAGACCATGCGCAACGCCTGCAGGTCTTCGCGGCCCAGCACGCCGGGATTGAGGTGCGGCAGCAGCGGCGTCTTCTCCAGCACCAGCTTCGCCATGTCGGCGAGGTAGGCGAGCGTGCTCTCGTAACCCAGAGCCGCAAGCCCTTCGCGCGCCGCGCGATATCGTAATTCGGGCTTGTCGCCGAGGGTGAACAGCGCCTCCTTGCAGCCGGCTTCGGCGCCGGCCTGCGCCACCTGCAGCACCTCTTCCGGCGTCATGAACGCCGTCTCGCCCCGGCGCGGCGGGCGGGCGAAGGTGCAGTAGTGGCAGACGTCGCGACAGAGATGGGTGAGCGGGATGAAGACCTTGCGCGAGTACGTCACGATGTCGGGGTGCGCCCGGTCGCGCAGCGTTGCCGCGCAGTCGAGCAGCGGCGCCAGGTCGTCCTCGGCGGCGAGCGCGAGAGCCTCCGCCGCATCCGGGCGGCGGCCGTCCAGCACAGCCTCGAGCAAATCGCGGGTGGCGTCGTGCATCCGCCTCAGGCCGCGTCGGTAACCAGGAGCCGCGCGGCGATACCGCTCTCGCGGAGGTAGTCGAGAGTGCAGCCAGCGGCCGGCCGCGCCATGAAAGCGCGCAGATCGTCGGGCGTGTCGATATCGAGGCCGAGGCCCGGCAGCGCGAGAATCGTCGGCGCGATGCCCTGCGCCCACGCCGCCTCGCGGTGCGGCCCGAAACTGTCGTGGCCGAAGGCGAAGGGCAGCGCCCCCGGCGGCGAGCACGCCACGCAGTTGGTGCCGCGCCGGTCGTGCGACGGCACCAGCGTCACCGCCGATCCGCCGTCGTCCCCGCCCGCGTGTGCCGCGAGCACCGCGTCAATCTCGTCCGGGCTCGCACCGGGCACGTCGCCCGGCAACTGGAGCAGGCTTTCCGCCCCGGCATGGCTCAATGCTTGGGCGGCCCTTTCCACGGCTGCGCTCTGGCCATCGTTGGAGGGTTCTCTGAGCACGCGTGCGCCGTGGCGGGCGGCGAGCGCTTCCGCCCGCGCGTCCCGCGTCACCACGACGATGTCGGACAGGGCCGGCGCCTGAGAGAGAGTCGCCAGCACGTCCTCGGCCATCGCCGCGCACAGCAGCCGGCGCTCGGCCGCGCCGAGAAAGCCCGCCAGCCGCTGCTTGGCGTGGCCGAAGTCCTTGATCGGAAGGACCGCGCCGATCGTCACATTGCAATTCCTTGGGCTATCCCCTGGGCCATCCGCTGGGCCCTCCCCCGCCGCCGACGAGCCCCGCACCGGCGGGCGCGACGCTAGGAAAAAGGCCGAAACCTGTCAAACCGCGCGCACCGCCCGGCCGGGGCCGACCGCACTCAGGCCATGGTCCGGCGAACGGCAGCTTCGACATCCTCGACCTTGGGGATGTAGAGGTCCTCGAGCTCGGGCGCGAACGGGACCGGGCAGTGCGGCGCCGTCACCTTCTCGATCGCGGCCTTCAGCGACGAGAACGCCTTCTGGGCCACGATGGACGAGATGTCCGCCGCCATGGAGCAGCGCGGATGGCTCTCGTCCACCACGACCAGGCGGCCGGTCGCCTCGACCTCCTCCAGGATGGTTTCCTCGTCCAGGGGCGAGACCGTGCGCGGGTCGATCACCGTGCACGAGATGCCGTCGTTCGCCAGGTTGTCGGCGGCCTGGTCGGCCAGGTGCACCATCTTGCCGATCGCGACGATGGTGACGTCGTCGCCCTCACGCACCACGTTGGCCTCGCCGAAGGGGACCGTGTAGGCCTCGTCGGGAACCTCCGCCTCGTCGTCGTACATCGCCTTGTGCTCGAAGAAGACGACGGGGTCGTTGTCGCGAATGGACTGGATCATCAGCCCCTTGGCGTCATAGGGGTTGGAGGGGACGACCACCTTCACGCCCGGCACATGGGCGAAGAGCGAATAGAGCACCTGGCTGTGCTGCGATGCGGCCCTGAGCCCCGCGCCGTACATCGTCCGCACCACCAGCGGCGTCTCCGCCTTGCCGCCGAACATGTAGCGGAATTTTCCTGCCTGGTTGTAGATCGCGTCGAAGCAGACCCCGAGGAAGTCCACGAACATCAGATCGACGATGGGGCGCATGCCGGTCACCGCAGCGCCGGCCGCCGCACCGATGAAGCCGCCCTCCGCGATCGGCGTATCCAGCACCCGCATCGGTCCGAACTCGGTGTGAAGCCCCTTGGTGACGCCCAGCGGGCCGCCCCAGGCATCGTCCTCGCCGGGCGCGCCGGTGCCGCCGGACACGTCCTCGCCCATCACGATGACCGAGGGGTCGCGGCGCATCTCGCCGGCCATCGCCTCGTTGATGGCGGCCCTGTAGGATTTTCTAGGCACAATCGGTACTCCCGTTCAGTAAGAGCTGTAGACGTCGGTCATGAGGTCGGCTTCGGTGGCACGGGGCGCGGCCTGAGCGGCCGAGGCGGCATCCTGGATCCGCTTCTTCTCCTCTTCGTAGATCTCGTCGAGCTGTTCGCCGGTCAGCAGGCCGGTCTCGACCACCTTCTCGCGGAACAGCCGCAAGCAGTCCTTCTCGGCGCGGAGATCGTCGATCTCGCCATCGGCCCGGTAGGTCTGCGCGTCGCCGACGAAGTGGCCGTAGAAGCGGGCGGTCTTGATGTGCATCAGGCTCGGGCCCTCGCCGTTGCGGGCGCGCTCGACCGCCTCCCGCGTCGCGTCGTAGATGGCGAAGAAGTCGAACCCGTCGACCTCGACCGCCGGCATGCCGAACCCGTTCGCGCGCGCCACCTGCGAGCCCGCCACCGAGTAGGACGAAGGCGTCGCCTCGGCGTAGCCGTTGTCTTCGCAGATGAAGATCACGGGCAGCTTCCAGATATTCGCGAGGTTGTAGGCCTCGAAGATCAGGCCCTGGTTGGAGCCGCCGTCGCCGTAGAAGGCCACGGCCACGCCGTTCTCGCCCTTGGCTCTGGCGGAGAGGCCGGCGCCCACCGCGAGCGGGCCGGTCGCGCCGATGATCCCGTTCGCGCCCAGCATCCCCTTGTCGAGGTCGGCGATGTGCATCGAGCCGCCCTTGCCGCCGCAGACGCCGGTGGTCGCGCCGTAGATCTCGTCCATGGTTTCCTGCAGGTCCAGGCCGCGGGCGATGCATTGGCCGTGGGCGCGGTGGGTGGTGGCGATCCAGTCCCGCTCGTCCAGCGCCATGTAGACGCCGGCCGCCGTCGCTTCCTGCCCGGCGGAAAGGTGGACGAATCCGGGAATCTTCCCGTCCGAGAACGCCTCGAAGACGCTGTCCTCGAAGTGCCGCGCCGCCGCCATCGTGCGATACGCCTTCAGCAGCTCGTCCCTGCTCAGTTGCATGAAAGTCTCCCTTGCTCGTGATGTCCGCCCCGACCGGAGCGCAAGACGCCGTCGCCGGCCGGCCGACCTGTGAGGCGCGGCGGCGTGCCCTGATATATCCCCGTTCGTCCCGGCAAGTCACGGCTCCGCCCTCGCGGGCCACGAGGGCCGGCTCGCTGGAGTGGCAGGAAGGGCCGGCGAGGCGAGAGCGCGAACCCGTGCTCAGGCAAGGAACGCCTCCACCAGCGCGTTGAACTTGGTCGGGTTCTCGTAGCACATGAAGTGCGAGCCGCCCTCGCCGGCCTTGAAGATCTCCACCTCCGCGCCGGGGATCTGCGCCGCGATCCAGTGCTGCGACTCCGCCGAGAAGATGCTGGCCTCTGCGCCCACCACCAGGGTCGGCCGCCGCACCCGCCTGATCACGTCGCGCCAGTCGAGCCCGCAGTGATCGTGGAGCAGGTCGGCCGCGTGCCGGCGCGGCAGCTTGCAGATCTCGCGGGCGAACCAGAGCAGCTCTTCCGCCGACAGTGACGGCGAGAAGAGGCGGGCGATCACCGGCACGGTGGCCTCGGGCGTCTCCGCCGCCAGCACCTGGAGGTAGAACTCGGCGAGCGCTTCCAAGTCCGGCAGCAGGCAGCCGTAGGTCACGCGCTCTTCGGCCGACCAGTCGGCCTTCGCGGTCACCGACGGCGCCTGGTCCACGAACACCAGGCGCCCGAGGCGGTCCTCGCCGAAGAGGTCGATGTAGCTCCAGATGATCGACGAGCCGATGGAGTGGCCCATGAGATCGACCCGGTCGAGCTCCAGCCGCTCGATCACGGCGCGCAGGTCGGCCGCGAGCCGGCTCACGCGGTAGCCGCCGGCGGGTGTGGTCGAATCGCCGTGGCCGCGCATGTCGAAGGCCATCACGCGCCGCGTCCGCGACAGCTCCTGAAGCTGGTGCCGGTAGGCCGCGCCGGTGAGCGACCACGAGGGGATGATGATGAGCGGCCTGCCCTCGCCGGCCTCGACGTAGTGCAGGTCGATCCCGTCTCCGATGCCCACCATCCGATCGACGAGCTGCGCGGTCATCGCAATCCTCCGTGGCGCAGGGCCACGCACATCCTAAGGCATTGGCCGGACCGCGTGCATCCCACTTCCACGTGATCCGGGAGTGAACGGCGTGGCTTGCGGATTGGACATGGACGCGCCTTTGTGGTCGATGGGGCCGGTTCGACGGACGGCGCCCATGTATTTCGACCGCAGACTGTGGCAGTTCACGGAGGGCCTGCGGCTGCGCATCGCAGGCGCGGTGCTGCTCGGCCTGCTGTCGGCCGCCGTCGGCATCGCGCGGCTGGCCCTGCTGGGCTGGCTGCTCGGGCGCGTCTTCCAGGGCGACGGCTTCGGCGACCTGGTGCTGCCCATCGTCGCCGTGGCGGCGGCGATGGTGGCGCGCGGCGTACTGGAATACTGGCGCACCATGGAGGCGCACCGCACCGCCGCCCTGGTGCAGCTCCAGATCCGCGCACGGCTCTTCGACCAGATCGCGGCTTTGGGTCCCGGCCAGTTCGGCGCGCAGCGCTCGGGCGATGCGCTGCTCACGCTGATCGACGGCGTCGAGCAGCTCGAGACCTACTTCGGCCAGTATCTGCCGCAGCTCTTCGTCGCCGCGGTGACCCCCTTCGGCATCTTCGCCTTCGCCGCCTTTCTCGACCTGCCGCTCGCCGGCGCCCTCCTCGGCTTCGCCCTGCTCACCCTCATCGCCCCCGTGGCCTTTCACCACTGGGACCAGAAGGCGGCCAAGGCGCGGCAGGCGGCCTATGCGGCCTACGGCGCCGAGCTGCTGGATTCCGTGCAGGGGCTGGCGACCCTGAAATCCTTTGGCCAGAGCCGCGCGCGCGGGCGCTTCCTCGCCGAGAAGGCGCACGCGCTCTTCCGCAGCACGATGTGGGTGCTGGCGAGCAACTCGGCCTCGCGCGGCATCACCGATGCCGGCATCGCGGTCGGCGCGGCGGCGGCGCTCGGAATCGGCGCGGGCCGCGTGGCCGAGGGCGCCATCGGCATCGAGGTGCTGCTCATCGTCCTGATGATGGGCGTCGAGGTCTTCCGGCCCATGCGCGACCTGCGCGCGCTGCTGCACACGGGCATGAACGGGCGCGCCGCAGCCGAGAGCCTGTTTCGCATGCTCGGCGTGAAGCCGGCCATCGAGGACGCAGACGACGCGGCCGACGCCGCCGGGCTCGCGCCGACGCTCGCCTTCGAGGACGTGCATTTCGCCTATCCGGGCGGGCGCCGCCCCGCCCACGACGGGCTCTCGTTCGCGGTGAGCGCGGGCGAGCGCGTCGGCATCGTCGGCGCGAGCGGCGCCGGCAAGTCGACGATCCTGCGCCTGCTCATGCGCTTCGACGATCCGCAAGCCGGCCGCATCCTGCTCGGCGGCCAGGACCTGCGCACGCTCGACCGCGCCGCGCTCCGCGCCCGCTTCGGCGTCGTCAACCAGGACACGTACCTCTTCCACGGCACGGCTGCGGAGAACATCCGCTTCGGCAGGCCCGACGCAAGCGATGCGGAAGTGGCGGCGGCGGCGCGCGCGGCGAATGCGCACGGCTTCATCGCCCGCCTGCCGCAGGGCTACGACACGGTGATCGGCGAGCGCGGCATCCGCCTCTCCGGCGGCCAGCGCCAGCGCATCGCCATCGCCCGCGCGCTGCTGAGAGACGCGCCGATCCTGCTGCTCGACGAGGCGCTCTCCTCGGTCGATGCGGAGAACGAGGCCGTGATCCAGGACGCGCTCGGCCGCCTCATGGGGGGCCGCACGGTCCTCATCATGGCGCATCGCCTCTCCAGCGTGATCGACGCCGACCGCATCCTCGTGCTCGACGAAGGCCGCGTGGTCGAGAGCGGCCGCCACGCCGAGCTGATGGCGAAGCGGGGCGTCTATCACCGCCTGATGGCGGACCAGGTGCGGGAAGGACTGGATGCCCCGCCCTCTGCGGCACGCGGCGCCGAGCCGGCGATAGAGCCCACCACCGAGGACCGCCGCATCGCCGCCGCCCTGCCTGGCGAAGCCGACGACGAGGTGCTCCGCGCATCGGGCCTCGGCTGGTGGAGCGCCTGGGTGCGACTGCTGCGTCTGGTGCGGCCCTTCCGCGGGCGCGTGAACCTCGCCTTCGTGCTCGGCGTCGCGCGCGTGGTGGCCTTCATCGGGATCGGCGTGCTGAGCGCCCTCGTCGTCGCCGGCATCAAGCAGGGCACGCCGGTGGACGCGCTGCTGATCGCGCTCTACGCGACAGCGCCGCTCGCGGGCGTGCTGCACTGGCTCGAATCCTGGGTCGCCCACGACATGGCCTTCCGCCTGCTCACGGACATGCGGATCGCGCTCTACGACAAGCTGGACAAGCTCGCGCCCGCTTACCTGCTGCGCCGGCGCACCGGCGACATCGTCGGCATGGCGACGCAGGACGTGGAGCTGGTGGAGTATTTCTTCGCCCACACCATCGCGCCGGCTCTCGTCGCGATCCTGGTGCCGGCGGCGGTGATGGCGACGCTGCTGGTCTACGGCTGGCCGATGGCCGCGGCGCTCGCGCCCTTCATTCTGCTGGTGGGTCTGAGCCCCTTCTTCCTGCGCAAGCGCCTGGACCGGCTGGGCGGGCGCGCCCGCGAGGTGCTGGGCCTGCTCAACGCCCACGCGGTGGACACGATCCAGGGGCTCACCGAGCTGCTCGCCTTCCGCCAGGAGGCCGCCCGGCGTGCGGTCTTCCTCGATTTCGTGCGCGACCACCACCGCCTGCGCCTCCCCTACTACCGTGACCTCACGGCGCAGATGGCGCTGATCGAGACCGCCACCGGCCTCGGCGGCCTCGCCGTGGTGATGGCGGGGACGGCCTGGATCACCGCCGGCTGGCTGGAAGCGGCGATGCTGCCGCTGCTCGCGATCCTCGCCATGGCGACCTTCCTGCCGGTCTCCGAGATCGCCCACATCGGCCGCCAGCTTGCGGATACGCTCGGCGCGACGCGGCGCCTCCACGCCGTGCACGGCGCGCCCGTGACGGTGCGGGACGGCCCCGGCGCCGAGCCGGCCCCAGGTGCTGCGGCATTGCAGATGGACGGCGTGGACTTCACCTACGTCGGCACCGGGCGAGCGGCGGTCTCCGGCGTTTCGCTCGCCGTCAGCCCCGGCGAGACGCTGGCGCTGGTCGGCCCCTCGGGCGCCGGCAAGACCACCATCGCCCACCTCTTCATGCGCTTCTGGGACCCGGCGGAGGGCACGGTCCGCCTCGACGGCGCGGACGTGCGGGACTGGACCCTCGACGACCTCCGCGCCCGCATCGCGCTCGTGGCGCAGGACACCTACCTCTTCAACGACACGCTCCGCGCCAACATCCTCATCGCCCGGCCGGATGCGTCCGAGGCCGAGCTTGCCGCAGCGGTGCGCCGGGCGGCGCTGGACGACTTCGTCGCGGCGCTGCCGGAGGGGCTGGAGACCCGCGTCGGCGAGCGCGGCACGCGGCTCTCCGGCGGCCAGCGCCAGCGCGTCGCCGTCGCCCGCGCCGTCCTCAAGAACGCGCCGGTCCTCATCCTGGACGAGGCGACCTCGCACCTCGACGCGGTGAACGAGGCGCTGCTCCGCCGCGCGCTCGCGGAGCTCATGGCCGAGCGTACCACGGTGGTCATCGCCCACCGGCTTTCCACGGTGCGCGATGCCGACACCATCGTCGTGCTCGACGACGGGCGCATCGTCGAGACCGGCACGCACGAGACGCTGCTCGCCAAGGCCGGCCTCTATGCCCAGCTCGTCACGCGCCAGCTCGCGGCTGCGGGTGGCGGGGTGTCGGGACGGGGGTGAGTCCCGCACCGCGCGTCGAGCGAGCTTCGATCTCCGGCTGACCGGCCCGCGTTTCGCGCATCATTTTTGTCGGAATTCGCGAGACAAGGCGAGATTTCAAGGCGGGACAAGCCGAGATGAAAGTGAGACAAGCCGAGATGAAAGTGAGATAAACCGAGATAAAAGTGAGACAAAGCGAGATAAAGCGAGACAAGACCGACCGGGGCGGCAGGCCGCGTCCGCAGAGAAAGTCGTTTGCACCCAATGGGTTGCGGGCGCGGAGAACGCCGCCAGCGCCCGCAGGGCCGCGCACGCAGATACAGTTGTATTTTTTTCGTGCCCGCAGAAGCACGGTGCGGGGGCGGGCGGGCAGGAGTGCAGTTCGTTCATGGCGCAACGTCTCATGACGCCATGCTGACGCGCCCGGCGTGCGCCGTGCACCGCACCATCGTCCGGGTCCCGCCCGCGGCTGAACAGTGACGCGCGCAGGTTGACGCCACGAAAAACACCCCCACCTCACCCCGACCCTCTCCGCCCCCAGGGGCGGAGAAGGAGAACAGGCGGTGCCGACTTGCGTTCCCCCTCCGCCCTCCGGGGGGAGGGGGACAGGGGGAGGTGGGGCAGCACCGTGCACCGCACCATCGTCCGGGGAGTGGGCAGGGCCGCCTTAGTCGTAACTCCGGCGCAGCGCGGCGATCGGCGGGTTGCCGGTATCGGCCTCGGGCCGCGCCAGGGTCATGTCGACCAGGAAGTAGCCGTCGCGGACGATGGTCTCGTCCGCCTTGCCGAACCCGCGCGAGCGGCGAAGCATGTCCGCCCGCTCCTGCTCGTCCAGCGGCCTGCGATAGCGCACCGGCCGCGAGCAGACGCTTTCCGCCCGGTAGCCCCGCTCGGCCCACAGCGCGTTCAGCGCGGACCAGTTCACGTCGGGGCGGGGGCTGTAGAGAAACCAGGGCCGCGCCTCGCCGGCGCCATCGAGAACCCGCGCGAACGCGGCCGGCAGCATCACGCCCAACGCGCCGCTCTCGACCACCAGGTCCACGCCGCGAAGGAAGTCCCGCACGGCGTCGCTCGGCGCGTCCTCCACGAGGTCTTCGTGAAAGGCCCGATCGACGAAGCCCAAGGCGGACGCGTAGTCGAGCGCGTTCCCCGCAATGTCGATACCGCCGATCTCGAACGCAGCCCGCTCCGCCCGCCGGGCGCCGAAGAACGCGGCATCCCCCTCCCAATAGCGCCGGCCGTCCTCCGGCTGCCACTGCCGCTCGCCGTACCGGGCGTAGATCTCCGGCATGGCGATGTCGTGGCGCAGCAGCGCGCCGATGACGCCGTAGCCGCAGGCGAAGTCCAGCACGCGCGGGCGCTCCTCCGCGCCGCGCGCGGCACGGAGCGGCGCATGGACCGCCCGCAGCGCGCCCGCCAGCGCCACCGGCATCCGGTAGCCGGTCGGCCTCAGCGTGGAGAAATAGGGGCTCGGATCGTTCAGGTCGTAGACCCTGGTGAAGAGAGCCGCATGCTGCGTGTAGCTGTCGGGCGGATCGCTCATTCGGGATTCTGATTACGGAGCGCTGGTGCCCGCGCCCGGACTCGAACCGGGACGGCCCGAAGGCCAACGGATTTTAAGTCCGATGCGTCTACCAATTCCGCCACGCGGGCTGAGGGACACGATAGGAAGCTGGGCGGCCTCCAGCAACCGCCGGCAGGCGGCACCGCCGGCTGGCGGAAAGCCGCGCGCCTGCCTCAACCGATCGGTGCCGGCGGCGCGGGCGGCGATTCCGGATCGCCGCCGAGCTCGCGCAGGATGGTGCAGAGCTCGTCGCCGGCTTGCGCGATCTCGCCCTCGTCGGTGCCGCGTAAGACCAGCGTCGTGCCGAAGCTGCCGTCGCGGACGAAGGGGTAGCTGCCGATCTCGAGCGACGGGAACCGCTCCTGCAGCCCTTCGAGGCGGGCGGCCACGTCGCCCTCGCCCAGCAGCACGGCGATCTCGCGCGACTTGACCGTGCGCCCGCCCTTCAGCGTCGGCGCCACGCTCTCGAACATCGCGCGCATCACGGCCGGAATGCCCGCCAGCACGTGGACGTTCTCGACCCGAAAACCCGGCGCCCGGCTCACCGGGTTCTCGATCAGCGTCGCGCCCTCCGGCGTGTGCGCCATGCGCATGCGCGCCTCGTTCAGCTCGCGCCCGGTGTCGCGATAAAAATCCACCAGGATGCGCCTCGCCTCTGGGTGGATGCGGTAGGGCAGGTTGAAGGCCCGCGCCACCGACTCGCTGGTGATGTCGTCGTGCGTGGGGCCGATGCCGCCCGTGGTGAAGACGTAGTCGTGCGCCGCGCGCAGCGTGTTGACGGCGGCGATGATCGCGCGCTCCTCGTCCCGCACCATGCGGACCTCGGCGAGCTGGATGCCCATGGCCGTGAGCTGGCGGGCGAGATAGGCGACGTTCACGTCCTTGGTCCGGCCCGAGAGGATCTCGTTGCCGATGACGACCAGGGCGGCGGTGACGGGGGCTTCCGACATGACGGTGCTGCTCGGTTGGGCGTGCGATTGGGCGCGGGGCGGCGCAGAGCATAGAGCGGCGCGCGCGGCGCGGCCATGGCGCGATGGCGCGGGGCCCTTGAGGCGAGACCGGAGCGTGGCCTATGAGACGCCCATGAAATTCCCCCTCCCCCTCCGCCGCGCGACGCTCGTCAGGCGCTACAAGCGCTTCCTCAGCGATCACCGCCTGGGCGACGGCAGCACCGTCACCGCCCACGTTGCCAACCCCGGCGCCATGACGGGGCTCGTGGACGTAGGGCTCGAGACCTGGCTCTCGCCCGCCGCGAACCCGAAGCGGAAGCTCCCCTTCAGCTGGGAGATGGTGCGAATCGGCGATGGCCTGGTGGGCGTCAATGCCGGCCGGCCCAACGGGCTCGCCGAGGAAGCCATGGCGGCCGGCGCGATCCCGCCGCTTTCTGGCTACGACACGATCCGCCGCGAGGTCCCGTATGGCGAGCGCTCGCGCGTGGATTTCGTGCTCGGAGCGTCGGGCCGGCCGGCCTGCTACGTCGAGGTCAAGAACGTCCACCTGAAGCGGGGCCCGGTCGCCGCGTTCCCCGACAGCGTGACCGCGCGCGGCACGAAGCACCTGCGCGAGCTGGCGGCCGTGGCCGAGGGCGGCGCCCGCGCCGTGATGCTCTACATCGTGCAGCGCGAGGACTGCGAGAGCTTCGCGCTGGCCGCCGACATCGACCCGGTCTATGCCGCTGCCTTCGCAGAGGCGCGTGCGAGCGGCGTGGAGGCCCTCGCCCACGCCTGCCGGCTATGCCCGGAGGGCATCGCGGTGGACCGGCCGCTTCCGATCGAGGACTTGGGCTAGATTGCCGCTCCGGTCCTATTGAACGGAGCGCGATACCGACTAGATTGTGCGCGGCGGGTGGGCCTTCTGCGGGCCGCGTCCGTGGACCGAACCGAGCGAGCGAGGCCAGCCGTGTCTTCCGGTAGTGGCGCGCAAGTCATCGAGCGGAGCATCAAGACCCACGGCGCGGACGCGTTCGCGGCGATGCGCGACGCCGGCCACCTCGCGGCGGAGGTGCTCGATGCGCTGACGCCGATGGTCGAGCCCGGCGTCGCGACGGAGACCCTCGACACGTTCTGCCACGACTACATCGTCGACCACGGCGCGGTGCCGGCCCCGCTCGGCTATCGGGGCTACCCGAAATCCATCTGCACCTCGGTCAACCACGTCGTCTGCCACGGCATCCCCGGCGACAAGCGGCTGCAGAAGGGCGACATCGTGAACATCGACGTGACCGTGATCCTCGACGGCTGGCACGGGGACACGAGCCGCATGTTTTACGTCGGCCAGCCGAGCGTGAAGGCGCGCCGGCTCGTCGACGTCACCTACGAGGCCATGATGCGCGGCATCGACGCGGTGAGGCCCGGCGCGCGGCTCGGCGACATTGGCCACGCCATCCAGAGCTATGCCGAGGGCAAGCGCTGCGCCGTGGTGCGGGACTTTTGCGGCCACGGCATCGGGCGCATCTTCCACGACGCGCCGAACGTGCTGCACTACGGCGAGCCCGGCACGGGGCCCACGCTCGCACCCGGCATGTTCTTCACGGTGGAGCCGATGATCAATCTCGGCGGCTGGCAGGTGAAGCTGCTGCGCGACGGCTGGACCGCGGTCACCAAGGACCGCTCGCTCTCCGCCCAGTTCGAGCACACCATCGGCGTCACCGAGGAGGGCTACGAGATCTTCACCCTCTCACCGCTGGGGCACACCAAGCCCCCCTACGATTCCTGACGGTGGCGAAGAAGCCCCACTATCACGGCCACCGCGAGCGGCTGCGCGAGCGCTTCGACAAGACGGGCGCCGACGGCCTGCCCGACTACGAGCTGCTTGAGCTGCTGCTGTTCCGCGCGATACCCCGAGGCGACACCAAGCCGCTCGCCAAGCGTCTGATGGACCGCTTCGGCACCGTCGGCGGCGTGCTCGGCGCCGAGAAGGAGGCGCTGAAGGAGGTCGACGGCGTGGGCGATGCGGTGGTCCACACGCTCAAGCTCGTCGAGGCGCTGGGCGTGCGCACGCTGCGGGAGGCGGTGAGAGGCCGGCCGGTCATCGGCACGTGGCAGGCGGTGCTGGATTACTGCTCGGCCCAGCTGGGCCACAAGAAGACCGAGCACTTTCGCGTGCTCTTTCTCGACAGCCACAACACGCTGATCGCCGACGAGGAGCAGCAGCACGGCACGGTCGACCACGTGGTGCTGTACCCGCGCGAGGTCATCAAGCGCGCGCTCCAGCACGGAGCGAGCGCCGTCATCCTGGTGCACAACCACCCCTCGGGCGATCCCAGCCCGTCGCGCGCCGACATCGAGCTCACCAGGGAGGTCGCGAAGGCCGGCGCCACGCTCGGCGTCACCGTCCACGATCACCTGGTGATCGGCCGCTCCCGCCACGTCTCCCTCAGGGAGGCAGGCCTGTTTCAGGACTGAGGGCGCCGCCCTATCACGTCACGGCCGGGCTCGTCCCGGACATCCACGGGTTGTTCGTGCAGCCCCGAACAAGAATGTGGATGCCCGCAACGCGTGCGGGCGTGACGACGTAGGGAGAGACTGGGCCGGGGCTACAGCAGCGCCCTTATGGCGTCCACGATGCGCTCCTGCGAGGGGATGACCTCCAGCTCGAGGCGGTCGTTGTAGGGCATCGGCGTGTGCGGCGCGCCGAGGCGGGCGACGGGGGCGTCGAGATAGTCGAAGGCCTTGTCCACCACCATGGCGGCGACCTCGGCCCCGAAGCCGCCGCGCACCCAGGCCTCGTGCACGATGAGCAGCCGGTTGGTCTTGCGCACGCTAGCGAGGATGGTCTCCTCGTCGAGCGGCTGCAGGGTGCGGGGGTCGACGACCTCGACGCTGATGCCGTCGCGCTCCAGCACCGTGGCCGCGCTCAGCGCGCGCGGCACCATGGCCGACGTCGCCACCACGGTCACGTCCGTGCCCGCGCGCTTGATGTCGGCCTTGCCGAGCGGGATCGCGTACAGCTCCTCCGGCACCGGGCCGTTGCCGCCGAGGTAGAGCAGTTTTTGCTCCAGGAAGACCACCGGGTTCTCGTCGCGGATCGCGGCGACCAGCAGGCCCTTCGCGTCGTAGGGCGTGGACGGCGCGGCGACCACCAGCCCCGGCACGTGGGTGAACCACGCTTCTAGGCTCTGGCTGTGCTGGGCCGCGAGGCGGATGCCGCCGCCTTGCGGTCCGCGCACCACCAGCGGCACCGAGGGCTTGCCGCCGAGCATGAAGCGGAACTTGGCCGCCTGGTTCACCAGCATGTCCATGGTGAGCGCCACGAAGTCGAAGATCTGGATCTCCACGACAGGGCGCATGCCGGCGATGGCGGCGCCCACGCCGCAGCCGACGAAGGTGGCCTCGGAGATCGGCGTGTCGCGCACGCGCTCAGGCCCGTAGCGCTCCATCAGGTTCTTGGAGACGCCGAAGATGCCGCCGGTGGCGCCCACGTCCTCGCCCATGAGGAAGACGCGGTCGTCGCGCAGCATCTCCTGGTCCAGCGCCTCGTTGAGCGCCTCGGGGTAGGAGAGCATGCGCTCGGTTTTTTCGGGGCCGGGCTCGGTGTGCGCCGCGTGGGGGGCGTAGACGGACTCCAGCATCACGTTGAGCGGCGGTTCCGGGCTCTCGCGGCCGTAGGTGACGGCGGTCTCCAGCTCCTCCTCCACCGCCTGCGTGGTCTCGTCGAATGTCTCCGCCGAGAAGCCGCCCTCGGCGGTGAGCCGCTCCTCCATGCGGTCGATGGGGTCGCGGTTGAGCCAGGATTCCAGCTCGTCCTCGGGCCGGGGGTCGCGCAGGTTGACGCGGAGCGAGTGCTGGCCGTGGCGGTACGTCATCGCCTCGATCAGCGTCGGCCCCTCGCCGGCGCGGGCGCGGTCCACCGCCTCGCGCAGCACGAGGTAGACCTCGACGCCGTCGTTGCCGTCCACCGTGATGCCGGGGATCTCGTAGGACGCCGCCCGGTTCGAGACCTGGGAGACGGCGGTGGTGTTGCGGTAGGAGGTGGACAGCGCGTACTGGTTGTTCTCGCAGACGAAGATCACCGGCAGCTTCCACACCGCCGCGAGGTTGAGCGATTCGTGGAAGACGCCCTGATTCGACGCGCCGTCGCCGAAGAAGGCGACCGCCACCTTGTCCGTCCCCTGCAGCTTCGCCGCGAGGCCCGCGCCGGTGGCGAGCGGCATGGCCGCGCCGACGATGCCGTTGGCGCCCATGATGTTGAGCTCCATGTCGGCGATGTGCATGGAGCCGCCGAGGCCCTGGCAGTAGCCGGTCTGGCGGCCCATCAGCTCCGCCATCATGCGGTCGATGCGGGCACCCTTGGCGATGCAGTGGCCGTGGCCGCGATGGTAGGAGGCGATGATGTCCTCGTCGCGGAGCGCCGCGCAGACTCCGGCCGCGATCGCCTCCTCGCCCTTGTAGCTGTGGGCCGTGCCCTTGACCACGCCCTCCTGGAAGAGGTCGGCGGTCTTCTCCTCGAAGGCGCGGATGCGGCGCATGGTGACGTAGAGTTCCTGGAGCGTCTCCGCCCCCACGGTGATGTTGCTGCTCGCGCTCTCGTTCATCGCCCTTCGCCTCCCCGGCATCGCGGCTTCGCTGCGGCGCATTGTCGTTCCGCCGCCCACTCTTCGCAATGGCGTCCCGTGCAGGGGCGGTTTCTCTTGACGGCCCTGAACCTTTATTCAAAATACATCTTCAAGCGCTCAAGGGCCGTCTCCGTGACCTGTCCGATGGGCTGGCTTGGGGGCGATCCTCGTTCGGGCGCGTCGAGCACACGCGTTGGGGCAACCGTCGAGGAGGAGACACCAGCCATGCTGCACGTGAACAGGCGCGACGTTCTGAAGATGGGGGGCGCCCTCGGCGCCGCCTCGGCCGCGGTCCCGATCAAGCTGGCCTCGGCCAGCGAGGTGGACCTGAGCGGCCTTCCCAGGGTGAAGCAGGAGCTCGTCGCTCCGCCCTTCGTGCCGGCCCATGAGCAGGTCGCCATGGACGGGCCCAAGATCATCGAGGTCGAGCTCACCGCCACCGAGGACAAGCGCGAGATCGACGACGACGGCACCATGCTCAACACGCTGTCGTTCAACGGCTCGATCCCCGGCCCGCTGATGATCTGCCACGAAGGCGACTACATCGAGCTCACGCTGAAGAACCCGGAGAGCAACGTCTTCGAGCACAACATCGACTTCCACGCGTCGACCGGCGCGCTCGGCGGCGGCGCGCTCACGCTCGTCTCGCCCGGCGAGCAGGTCATGCTGCGCTGGAAGGCGACCAAGCCCGGCACCTACCCCGACCTATTCATGGACTGCCTTGCACTTGATGCTCGGTTGATTGGGCGCGTCGGGGCCTGACGCGGTTTGGCGTCGGGAACTGAGGATGGTCGTTATCGGGTTGATGGTTTATGGAGCCTGGGTGATTGGGGCACGCCGCCCCGTCGCTCATGGGCCTGCTGCGGCGAGGCGGCCTGCGAGCAGGCGGAAGAGGGCGGCGTCGGGGCAGGCCGAGGCGAAGTGGATGCGGATGCGGGTGGCCTTCTCGATGACGCGGGCACCGATCTTGAGGAGGCGCAGCCTGAGGGTTGCAAACTCTGCACGGGCGAGCGGCGCGGCGCGGGGAATGGCGTCGCGCAGCGCGAGCATGAGCCAGTAGGCTGCGGTGTGGAGGACCAGCCTGAGCTGATTGGCGAGCGGGCTCTGGCAGGAGGTGCGGTCCGAGGCGAGCTGGCCCTTGTGCATCTTGATCAGGTTCTCGGCCTGGCCGCGGGCGCAGTAGATGTCTTCGTAGAGATGGCGGGGCTCGCCCTTGAGTGAGGTGACGACATAGCGGGCATCGAAGCCGCGGGTGCTCGCCTCGAGCCGGGCGACGACCCGGCGTTCGCAGCTCCAGGAGCGGGCGGCGTAGTCGAAGGCGGTGAAGCTGCGCATCCTGTCTGCGCCGGCCTTGGCGCGGCGCACCTTGAGATCGTCGGCCATCTCGTATGCGAGCGCGTGCAGCGCGCGGTTGCCCGCGAGGCCGAAGATGTAGTCGACCCCGTTCTCCTCGCACCAGGCCATGGCTTCCGGGCGGCCGTAGTGGCTGTCTCCGCGGAAGACGATCCGGGTGTGCGGCCAGTGGCGGCGGATGCGGCGGACCAGATGCTTGATGAGGGTGCGGACCTCAGGGCCCGACGGCGTCTTGCCCGGGCGCAGGAGGACCGCCACCGGCTTGCCGCTTTCCACATGGTAGACGTGGACGGGCAGGAAGCAGCGCGTGTCGTAATGAGCGTTGAAGAGCGAGAGCTGCTGGTGGCCGTGCACCGCATCGCAGGTGTCGTCGATGTCAAGGGTTATGGCGGCGGGAGGGGCTTGGAAGCTGCGGCAGAAGAGATCGACCAGCGCCGCCGTCATGCGCGCCACCTCGATACGAGACGGCGCGTTCTCCAGGCGGCTCATGGTCGGCTGGGAGCAGAGTGCGCGGCCGCTCTCCGGCGCCTTGCCTGAGGCCAGCTTGAACAGAGGGTCCGCGCGCAGCGCGTCGCAGTCGTCGGCATCTTCGTAGCCACACGCAATGGCGAACATGCGGAAGCGCAGCATGGCCGAGAGCGAGTGGATCACCTGCGCCTGCTTGCGCCGGTCGCGGATGCAGCCGGCCAGGGTCTCGGCCAGGCGCAAGCTGCGTTCCGCCTCACGAAGCAGGACGAGGCCGCCGTCAGACGAGATCAGGCCGCCGTCGAAGGCGGCGCTCACCTTCTTGCGTTGGACGCTTGGCAGATCGAAGGGAAGAAGACTATCGTCGGTCATGGCGGGCGTGGCATTTTCGTTGTTCGGAGAGGAAGACGCCTCGGCAACGAATTCCTACCCGATGGCAACGACTTACGCTACGTCCGCCACCCCAAAACCAGACCTGCCATGAATAATTCGGGCTACATCTACCACTGCGCGCCGGGGGGCTCGATGATCCCCTTCCACGTCGTCTCGGGCATGAACGGGGCGGTGATGGTGCTGCCGCGCGACGGCTTGAAGGACCGCCACGGCAACGCGCTCGGCTACGACCGGGCCTATTACATCGGCGAGCAGGACTTTTACGTACCCCGCGATGCCGACGGCGACTTCATCGACTACGCCGACCACGGCGAGGGCATGGCGGACATGTTCGACGTCATGCAGACGCTCACGCCCACCCACGTCGTGCTGAACGGCCGGGTCGGCGCGCTCACCGGCGACAACACGCTCACGGCCAACGTCGGCGAATCGGTGCTGTTCATCCACTCCCAGGCCAACCGCGATTCCCGGCCGCATCTCATCGGCGGACACGGCGACTATGTGTGGGAGCAGGGCTCCTTCGTCGACCCGCCGGCGGAAGGGCTGGAGACCTGGTTCATCCGCGGCGGCTCGGCCGGGGCGGCGCTCTACACCTTCCTGCAGTCGGGGGTCTACGTGTACCTCTCCCACAACCTGATCGAGGCGGTCCAGCTTGGCTGTCTGGCCACCGTCGTCGTCGACGGCGAGTGGAACCACGACCTGATGACGCAGGTGCAGCCGCCGACCATGATGACGGCGTAAAACGTTTGCGATTTCCGGGCTGCTCCCGCTACGCCGGGGGCGGCCCGCCTTTCCCCGAAGCGATGTGAGGGCGGCTAGAGCACAATCCAGCCGAGTAGGATCGCACCTGGTTGCCGCACGGTCACGCCCTCACATATCGCGTCGCCCGAAAAGAAACCCCCACCTCACCCCGGCCCTCTCCTCCCCGGCGGGGAGGAGAGGGAGAAAAGGCTGCTGGCGCCTTCGTTCCCCCTCCTCCTGGGAGGAGGGGGACAGGGGGAGGTGGGTTTCGTCGGGCCGCAGCGATCTCGTAAGATCGGAAATCGCTCTAGAGCCGGGCTGCTTCCCTGGCTGCGAAGATGCGCCTGAACGCCGGGGCCGGCACCAGCATGTCCTGCAGCGTGTACTGGTCGAGCACGTCGAAGAAGGCCTGCAGGCCCTCTTCGAGGACCCCGGTGAGGCGGCACGGCCCCGCGATGGGGCAGGTGTTCTCCTCGCGCCCGGCGAAGCACTCGACCAGCTGAAAGTTGCCTTCGGTCGCGCGGATGACCTTGCCCAGATTGATCTCGCTCGCCGGCATCGCCAGTTCGAGGCCGCCGTTCTTGCCCCGGGTCGTCCTGATGAATCCCTCCTGACCGAGCTGATGGACCAGCTTCATCAGGTGGTTCTCGGAAATGCCGTAGGCGTCGGAGATTTCCCGGATCGTGCAGCGCCGGTGGCGGTTGAGGCCCAGATAGATGAGGGCCCGCAACGAGTAGTCGCTGTACTTCGTCATCTGCATGTGACCGACCTCATCGGTGCGCCCATCGCATCGACGCGTTGGAGCGCGCACAAGTGAGCGCGCGGGCGGCGTGCGTCGCCGGCAGATACCGCCGGATCGTACACGAGACGCGTGCCTTGCGCGATTCCGGGCGCGCTGCGAATGCCGCGCGCCTGCGTCCTGTGTTCCGCGCGCGTTCCGCGCGACGCCGCGGGCCATGACCCGGCCGGGACATCCGGGCTAACATGAAGCACGGTCAGACCAGCACGCGCGAGGGGGGATCATGGCTCTGCATCCGCAGGTTCAGGCGTTCTGCGACGAGATCAACGCGATCGAGGTGCCGCCCATCGCGGAACGCCCGCTCGCCGAGGTGCGGGAGGCGTTCCACGATCTGGTCATGGGCATGCAGGCCCCCGGCGCCGAGGTGGGGCGCGTGGAGGACCGCGACATTCCGGGGCCGCACGGGCCGATCCGCATCCGCCTCTACTGGCCCACCGGCGCAGACCCCGCCACGCCGCTGCCGGTCTACGTCAACTACCACGGCAGCGGCTACGTGGTGCTCAGCATCGACACCCACGACGGCGTCTGCCGCGCGCTCTGCGAGGGCGCCGGCTGCATCGTCGTCGGCGTCAACTACCGCAAGGCGCCGGAGAACAGGTTTCCCAAGCCGACGGACGACTCCTGGGCGGCGCTCTGCTGGGTCGCCGAGAACGCGGCCGAGATCGGCGCAGACCCGGCGCGCATCGCCATCGGCGGCGATTCCGCCGGCGGCTGCATCACCGCCGTCACCGCGCAGCGGGCGAAGGCCGAGGGCGGGCCCGCGCTGGTCTTCCAGCTCATGGTCTATCCCGTCACCGACACGGACGAGGGCCGCGAGTCCTACAAGACCTTCGCCGACGGCTACGTGCTGACCGCCGAGTCCATGGCCTGGTTCTTCGACTGCTACTTCAACGACGAGTCGGAGCGCACCGACCTGCGGGCCGCGCCGATCAGGGCGCGGGACCTGAGCGGGCTGCCGCCGGCGATGGTGATGACCGCGAGCCACGATCCCCTGCTCGACGACGGCCGCGCGTATGCCGAGAGGCTGAAGGCGGCAGGCGTGCCCACCGAGTACGTCAACTACGAGGGCCACATCCACGGCTTCTGGACCGCCACCGGGCAGTTCGACGTGGCCGCCGAGGCCCACGCCACCGCCTGCGCCGCGCTGCGCAAGGCGTTCGGCACGGAGGGGTAGTTTCCTGAACTCGGCAGTTCGCAACTCGTCGGATCGATCCTGCAGGCACGATCCCCTTTCGTCATGGCCGCACGCGTTCCGGGCATCCAAACTTCCCTGCGGCCGCGTGCGCGCGACGGCGGACGGCGACAACACGATCACGGCTCGCGTCTGACTTGGGCGAGCTTGCGTCTACGCGCCGTGTCGGCAATGCGGTTGCGAACAGCCCGAAAGAGGCCTGCCGGAAGAATGCCGTAGGCCCATTCACCCGGTGCGATCGGCAGAAGGTCCGGCCCCGGCCACTCGAACCTGTTCACCTCCGATACGATGATCCATGATCGCTCCGGGTCGAGGCCGAGGCGTCGCTTGGTCTGAGGCGGTATCTCCACCGCGGCCGAAGTATGCTCAGGCTGACGATGCGTGATCGGCGCCACGAGAACCGTCTTGCCGCGAGCGTCGTCGTGTTCCACCCCCATCACGACAACGGCAGGGCGGTACTTGGTGCCCTCGTGGCGACCCCTGGCCGCTTCGCGTTGCCAGAGATAAGCGTAGCTGATGACGAGGCCGGGCTGCGGATCAGGAATCCGCGCCATGCCCGCCCGTCAGCTCATGATCGTACTGTGCGGCTTCGGCCGGAGGCTCGGCACGGGCTATCGCCTCGATCTCTTCGTCCGAGAGGTCTTCGACGGCAAGCGCTTGACGGTCCCGCCGCTTCAGGCGCTCATACTCATCGACCGAGAGGATCACGAGCCGGTCCCTCCCGTTTCGGGTGATCGCCAGCGGCGCCTTCAGCGCATCGTCCTGGCACCGCCCGAAGTTCCGCTGGAACTCCCGTGACGTGATCCGCTGCATGCTCTTCACCCCACCCTGCGTTATGCGTATTATATGGATTGTCAGACACGCCTTGCAAGAGACTACAAGATTCGAGACCTGTTTATCCGAGGGAAAAATGTCGAGCACGCCTGAACAGCCACCTGCAGAACTAGGCACCAGCATTGCTGCATTATTCTCGGAGCTTGGGATTTTAGGATTTCTGCAGCCGGGAATAGTAAAGGCAATTAGTCATTTGATATATGGAGTTACGGATATTCCTGTCGCTTACTTGGAGGGATTTGCAGATAGTATCCGCTCAACAACGGAAGCGAGAAGGCATCTGCGCCTTGAGGCTGCACGATCCATAGCGACCGAATTCAAGACCAATTCCGAATTGGCTGCCAGAGCATACGCGCAACACGCCACGAAGATACTGAAGGAACAAGTCATCGTAGAGGACGTTCTAGGAATCGCTATTGAGCAATTGTCCAAATCTGAAGCAACGACTGAACCTCAGGGCGTTCCGAACGATGACTGGTTGGCGGCGCTCAGAAGCGAGGCAGGACAACGGTCTTCCGAAGAAATGAAACTGGCGTTCGGAAAAATTTTAGCCGGAGAAATTGAGAGCCCAGGAACATATTCTCTCCGAACCGTTAGAACTCTCGGAATGATGGATACCGACGCGGCTGCCCTGTTCCGAAAACTTTGTAATATGGTTTTTGTTATTCCAAACTTGAGTCACATAGCAATAACAGCTAGCAATAACTCCCAGGGTAATGCGTTGAAAAACTTTGGAATCTCATTCTTTGACCTGAACATTCTTCAGGAAAATAGGCTTATAATACCTGACTACAATTCATGGGTTGAGTTCACAGTTTTAGGAGAGACACAAGGCGAAATTCTTTGTGCTGGCAAAGGTGTCAGATTATTCTCTAGCGATGGAGAGGGAAAGCAATTCAAGGTCAAAGTTCACGGAGTGGTGTTAAGTGGTATTGGTGAAGAACTCTACAAAGTAGTCGACCTAGAGGCAAATCGACAGCACTTCGCGACAGTCGCTAAATATCTAAGGAGCAATGGTTAAGTGCATTGAGTGGATGGAGCGTACCGAATAAATGATACATGCGTTGTTTGAGCCTTTTCGAGTGCACAAAAATATGCTTGAACCATCACCAGTGTCCAAAGTAGGCGATAGTATTGAATGGTCTCTGCTTGGGCTGAATTGGGCGTTGCCGACGCAAACGGAGCAGCAATGACCTCCAACCGAATGCCGGGCCTCGACTTCGGGCTGGGCGAGACGGCGGACATGATCCGCTCGTCGGTCGAGAGCTTCGCGCAGGCCGAGATCGCGCCCCGCGCCGAAGAGATCGACACGAGCAACGAGTTCCCGCGCGACCTCTGGCCCCGGCTCGGCGACCTCGGGCTGCTCGGGCTCACCGTGGAGGAGGAGGAGGGCGGCAGCGGCCTCGGCTACCTGGAGCACTGCGTCGCCATGGAGGAGGTGAGCCGCGCGTCCGCCTCCGTCGGCCTCAGCTACGGCGCGCACTCCAACCTCTGCGTGAACCAGATCCGGCTCAACGGCACCCCCGCCCAGCGCGCCCGCTACCTGCCCGGGCTGATCTCGGGCGAACACGTCGGCGCGCTCGCCATGAGCGAGCCGGGCGCGGGCTCGGACGTGGTCGGCATGCGCACGCGCGCGGAACGCCGCGGCGAGCGCTACGTGCTGAACGGGTCGAAAATGTGGATCACCAACGGGCCGGACGCCGAGGTCCTCGTGGTCTACGCCAAGACGGACCCCGATGCCGGCAGCCGGGGCATCACCGCCTTCCTCGTCGAGAAGGGCATGCCCGGCTTCTCTACCGCCCAAAAACTCGACAAGCTCGGCATGCGCGGGTCCAACACCTGCGAGCTGGTGTTCGAGGACTGCGCGGTGCCGGCGGAGAACGTGATCGGCGAGGTCGGCGGCGGCGTGGCCGTGCTGATGAGCGGCCTCGACTACGAGCGTGCGGTGCTCGCGGCCGGCCCCTTGGGCATCATGCGCGCCTGCATGGACATCGTGCTCCCCTACGTCCACCAGCGCCGGCAGTTCGGCCGGCCCATCGGCACCTTCCAGCTCATGCAGGGCAAGATCGCCGACATGTACACGACCATGAACGCGGCCCGCGCCTACGTCTACGCCGTGGCGCAGGCCTGCGATCGCGGCGAGACCAGCCGCAAGGACGCCGCCGGCGCCATCCTCTTCGCCGCCGAGAAGGCGACCTGGATGGCGCTTGAGGCGATCCAGGCGCTGGGCGGCAACGGCTACGTCAACGAGTTCGCCACCGGCCGGCTCTTGCGCGACGCCAAGCTCTACGAGATCGGCGCCGGCACCAGCGAGATCCGCCGCATGCTCATCGGCCGCGAGCTCTTCGAGGAGACGGAATGAGCGAGAGCGACATGGACCTGGTGGAGGGAAGCGGCAACGTCTTCCGCGACTTCGGCGACCCGGACGCCGACATCAAGCAGGCCAAGGCAATCCTCGCCGCCCGCATCATCGCGATCCTGGACGAGCGGGAGCTCACGGTGCGCGGGGCCGCCGCCTCGACCGGCTTCGCCGCGGCGGATTTTTCGCGCATCTGCAACGCCAGTCTCGGGCGCTTCACGCTCGACCGGATGATGAGGATGGTGGCGGCGCTCGACGGCGGTCTGCAAGTCACCCTTCAGGTCGAACCCCGCACGGCCGCCGCCGCGCAAACCCGATAACGGCGCCTCACACCACCAGCCGCGGCCTCGTCGTCAACCCCGGCTCGTCGTCGCGGGGCATGACGAAGGCGTTGCCGCCGCGCGCGCTCACCGTGTTGCGGTAGGGCCTGAGTTCCAAGCGCGCGATCTGGTTGCGGTGCACCTCGTCCGGCCCGTCGGCGAGCCGCAGCATGCGCGCGTTGGCGTAGGCGTAGGCGAGGCCGTAGTCGGTGGTCACGCCCGCGCCGCCGAAGGCCTGGATCGCCCAGTCGATCACCTTGCAGGCCATGACGGGCGCCGCCACCTTGATCATGGCGATCTCCTTGCGCGCGGCCTTGTTGCCGACCGTGTCCATCATGTAGGCGGCCTTGAGCGTGAGCAGCCGCGCCTGCTCGATCATGATGCGGGCTTCGGCGATGCGCTCCTGCGTCACGGTCTGGTCCGCCACCGGCTTGCCGAAGGTGACGCGCGCCATGGTGCGCCGGCACATGCGCTCGAGCGCGCGCTCTGCGAGCCCGATGAGGCGCATGCAGTGGTGGATGCGGCCCGGCCCGAGCCGCCCCTGCGCGATCTCGAAGCCCCTGCCCTCGCCCAGCAGCATGTTCGCCGCCGGCACGCGCACGTCCTCGAACAGCACCTCGGCGTGGCCGTGGGGCGCGTCGTCGAAGCCGAAGACCGGGAGTGCGCGCTTCACCGTGACGCCGGGGCACGGCAGCGGCACCAGGATCATCGACTGCTGCTTGTGGCGGTCCGCGTTCTCGGGGTCGGACTTGCCCATGACGATGAGGATGCGGCAGCGCGGGTCGAGCGCGCCCGAGGTCCACCACTTGCGGCCGTTGATGACATAGCCGTCGCCCGCGCGCTCGATCCTGGTCTCGATGTTGGTGGCGTCGGAGGACGCGACCTCCACCTCGGTCATGCAGAAGGCCGAGCGGATTTCTCCGGCAAGCAGCGGCGTCAGCCACGCCGCGCGCTGCGCCTCGGTGCCGTAGCGGACCAGCACCTCCATGTTGCCGGTGTCCGGCGCCGAGCAGTTGAAGACCTCCGGAGCGAAGTGGCAGCGCCCCATCTCCTCGCAGGCCGGCGCGTAGTCGAGGTTGGAGAGGCCGGCGCCGAGCTCGCTCTCGGGCAGGAACAGGTTCCAGAGCCCGTCCGCCTTCGCTTGCGCCTTCAGCTCTTCGAGCAGCGGGATCGGCTGCCAGCGCTCGCCGTCGTCCACCTGCGCGAACATCTCCTCCTCGTTGGGGTAGACGTGCGCTTCCATGAAGGCCGCGACGCGGTCGCGCACCTCCTTCGCCTTGTCGCCGATGTCGAAGTTCATGGGCCCTTCTTCCGGGAATGGGTGTTGTGCTCGGGCCCTAACCAAACATTGCCGGCCGCCCACGGCAAGGCGAGCGCTCCGCCGGCGTCCCGGATCGTCAGTCGCGGGGCGCGCTCTCGGCGATGCCCGAAAGCTCCACGGGCGGCCGGTCGGGGAACTTGGCGACGAGCGAGAGGCTGCCGCCCATGGCCTCCACGGTCTTGCGCAGCGTCGAGAGCAGGAGGTCGCTCCGCTGCTCCAGCCGGGAGACGCCGTCCTGGCTGATGCCGAGCTCGGCCGCGACGCGCGCCTGGGTGAGCTGCCGCGCCTTGCGCAGCTCGCGCAGCGTCATTTCTTCGGCGATGAGCTCGGCCGCCCGCTCCTCGATCCGCCGCCGCCTCTCGGGGTCGAGCTTCGCGATCATGTCGTCCACATTCACATCCATCACGATCCTCCTTCCTTTGCGAGCCTGGCGAGGTGCCGATCGAAGCGCTCGTCGGCCTTGCGGATGAGTGTTCGATAGAACCGCCTGGCGCTGCCGCCCGACTTGTCGCCGGCAACGAGAAGCATGGCCCTGCGCCTGGGGTCGAAGGCGAAGGCGAGGCACCATTCTCCGCCCGCTGCGCTGAACCGCATCTCCTTCATGTTTGTGTGCCGAGAGCCGTTCAGCGTGTCCACCCAGGGTCGTCCAAGCTGAGGCCCCAACTGTTCCAGCAGGTGAGCGACGGCATAGGCCTCGTCCTGGACTCGCTTATGCAGACTGCGAAACTCCGGCACGAATTCACTGTGGAATTCGACTTCCCACTTCATCGCCGTTTATGTCCTTCATTACATATGGTGTCAAATGCATGTTGGCTGCTCCCGTGGTGACTTGATGATGCGCCCCACACTCACCGGAAGTCCCTCGAGTTCGGGATCACGCGCGGGCGCGCGGGCGCTACGGCGGGCCGCCTGCGGTGATCCGCCGTGGCACGGCCCAGGCGCAGATGCCGGCGAGCAGGGCCGCAAGCACCGCCCAGCCCTGCCAGGCGCCCAGGGTGACGAGGGTGAGCGCCGACAGCGCGAGCCACAGCACCGGGGCCACGCAGAGGAGTGCCGTCCACCGGCTGCGCTCGGCGCACGCCAGCAGGCCGAGCGTGGCGGCGGCCGTGGGATCCGGCGCCAGGACGACGACCTCCGCCTCGCCCCAAGGCCGCCCGTCGAGCGCCGCGAAGAAGGGCCAGAGCAGCACCGCCGACGCCAGCAGGCCGAGGCCTGCCCAGGCGCCCGGTCCCCGCCGCAGGACGACGAGCCGGCCCGAGAGGCCGAGCGCCGCAAACAGAGCCGCCTCCGCGTAGAACCCCCAGGCGAACGTCGGCGCCGCCCAATTCACCGACCCGTAGCGGAGTGCCACGAAGTGCCAGCCGCTCCAGAGCCAGGCCGCCCCCAACGCAGGCCCGAGCCAGCGGCCCGACGGCCGCCGCCCCCACAGCAGGCAGAGGACGAGCAGCACGGCGGCCGCCAACACCACGGGCTGGGCCGGCCAGACCGCCGCGTTCTCCAGCGCGAACAGCCGCCAATAGACCCGCGCGTCGAACAGCAGCAGGTCCTCCAGCCCCGCCATCGCGGCTCTCTAGCCCGTCGTTGTCTTCCGGGGACCGTCCCGCCCGAACGCCAAGGCCCTACAGGCTCTCCACATGCTCCGCCATGCGCCGGCGCAGGGCCGCGTCCGGCATGGGGCCGCGTTCGGCGGACTTGTTCTCGCGCACGTGGTCCACCTGCCGCGTCGCCGGGATGGCGGCCGTGACCGCAGGGTGCGAGATGATGAACTTCAGCAGGAATTGCGGCCAGGTGACGACCCCGATCTCGCCGGCCCAGCCGGGCAGCGGACGGCCGGCAAGGCGGTCCGGCAGGCGGCCCCGCTGAAACGGCCGGTTGCAGATGACCGCGATGCCGCGCTCCAGCGCGAGCGGCAGCAGGCGGCGCTCCGCCTCCCGGTCCACGACGTTGTAGGTGAGCTGGACGAAGTCGGGCGGCCGGCGGCGCATCGCCTCTTCCAGCTCCGCGTGCCGGCGCCCGTGCGAGGTGGTGACCCCGGTGTAGCGCAGCCGGCCGGCCGCCTTCATGGCGTCGAGGGTGTCGAGATTGGCCTCCCAGTCGATCAGGTTGTGGACCTGCAGCAGGTCGAAGCGCCCGACGCCCCAGCGCCGGCTCGTCTCCGCAATCTGCGCCGGGCCGTCCGAGGCGTCGGTCCACACCTTGTCGGCGGAGAAGAGACCTGGCGCCTGGCCCAGCGTCTCCAGCGCATGCCCGATCACCGCCTGCGAGGAGCCGTACATGGGCGAGGAATCGACGATGCCCCCGCCTTCCTCGAAGAAGGCGGCCATCACCGCGCGGCACTCGGCGCGGAGCAGCGGATCGTCGCCCACGTTGAAGGTGATCCAGCTGCCGATGCCGACCGCGGGCACCGGCTCGCCGGTCGCCGGAATGCGCTTGGCGAGCGCTTGCGCGGCCGGGGCCTTGAGCACGGGCGCAGCCAGCGCGGCACCCGCCCCGACCAGCACCGCCCGGCGCGTCACGCGCATGAGGAGCCCTTCTCCTTGCCTGCCTTGCGCAAGATTAGATCGTTTCCGTCCTGGACGGAATCGATCTAGAATTTTTCGCTCACGGCAGTCGGCCGTCCTGTGCTTTCGCGCGCCCGCTGGCGCGACCGAGACAAGGGGATCCCCATGACAGCACCGATCTTTCACATGGCGGCCGGCGCGCCCACGCCCGTTGCGCCCTTCAGCCACGCCGTGGAGGCGGACGGCTGGGTGTTCGTCACCGGCCAGATGCCCAATGACCCGGAGGACGAGGCCGCGCCGCTCCCCGCCGGCATCGAGGGCCAGACGCGGAACGTCATGGCCAACCTGAGGACCGTGCTCGCCTCCCTCGGCCTCGGGCTCGAACACGTCGTCGTCGCGCGGGTCTATCTCACCCGCTTCAAGGAGGACTACGCGGCCATGAACGCCGTCTACGAGACCTATTTCGAGCCCGAGCGGCGCCCGGCACGCACCTGCGTCGGCGTCACCGGACTCGCCCTCGATGCCCGCGTCGAGATCGACCTGCTGGCGCGGCGGCCGTGATCTGTCGAACAGGCAGAGCCGTCATATCATGTCCGGCATGCCATTTTGTCTGTTCTACATGCTTGAATTGCGGGATAATGAATCGGTCCGCTGCCGGTATCCCTGTCCTCGCTGGGCCGGCCGTAGCGTAGTCGCGGCGTTGCGACCGATCCCGGGCCGGCGGCGGACAAAGCCCCGGTGCCGCGGGCGGCCACCGTTTGCCTCCTGGGCTCTCGACCGCCACGCGGCGCCGGGGCTGGTCCCCTGAGCGGGTCCGCCCGCCACTCCCGTGCGCGTCCTGCGGAAATTGTCCCCTACCCGCGCCCCCCGGCCCCGATCATGGGTTGCCCGCCAGCAGGTGGGCGTTGATCTGGTCGAGCTGCTTGTCGAGGCCGGCGATCATCCTGTCCATGCCGTCGAGCGTCGCGCGGAGCGCCGCGATCTCCCCCTGCACCGCCGTGACCGAGCGGCCGAGCGCGGCGAACTCGCGCGCATCGGGCAGGGATTCGAGCGCGGCGGAGAGCTTGACCAGGCCGCGCTCCACCGTCTCCATGCGCGCGCCGAGCGCGCCCACGCCGGTGTCGCGCCTCTCGAGATCGCCCAGGCTCTTGCTGGCGACCGCGCCGGCGGACTCGAGCCGGCGCACGCGGACGAAGAGCCCGACGCAGGCGCCGACGACGGCGCCCACCACGCCGCGCGCGATCCAGGTCTCGAGGTCGTTCACCGGCCGGCCCCGCCTTGCGCGCCGCGCCGCTTCTCGATCTGACGGGAGCCGAACCACCAGAGCATCGCGGCGGTGAAGAGGTAGAGCACGGTCTCGACGATGCGGGGCCGGAGCCCCACGGTCGTGATGTCCGCAGCCCCCAGCAGGAAGTAGATCGCGCCCACCAGGGCGAAGAGGCTCCAGGTGAGCGCCGGCCGCGTAAGCCCCCGCACGGCGTCCACGAACTGCATGAGCCGGCCCTCGCCGGGGCGGGACCAGCGCCGGCCGGCCTCCCGGTACGAGGCTTCGAGCGCCTCCCACTCGGCCCGCTCGCGCTGGGCGCGGGCCTCGATGGCGGCGTGCGCGGCGGCGCCCTCGGCCTCGGCCTGCGCCAGATCGATATCGAGCCGGCGCAGGTCCAGCTCCTGGGCGTGGCGCTGGCGCGACTGGAAGAAGTCCACCACCGCCGAAAGCGCCGTGCCCAGCAGCCCGGTCGCGCCGCCGGTGAGCACCGAGGCGCCGAGATTGAAGAGGGTCTCAAGCATGGTTCACTCCTTATCGCCCTATCGCTTCGCTGCTTGAGGGCGGAGTTCGCCCTGTCGCTTCGCTGCTTGAGGGCGGGTTGATCTCCAATACGAAGGGCCGCCCCGCGCTCCAGTCCATGAGGTGGCGGAAGGCCGTGCGCGAGGCGAGCACCGCCGCCTGGCGGCGCCCGTCCACGGTCATGCGCCCGCGGCGGAGGCCCGGCAGCAGGCAGCCTTGCGTGTGGGTCTTCCAGCCGCGCTCCGTGTCGCCGCCGAGGTTGCCGGCATGGAAGAGGATGTGGCTGCGGCCCGGCACCTGCGTCACCAGCAGGCAGCGGCGGTGGCGCGGCGAGAGGTGCGGCACCACCTCGTAGAGCCCGGCGGGGATGCAGGAGCGGTTGCGCGCATTGCCGCGCCAGGGCGGCTCCATGACGAAGACGGGCGCAAGGCCGGGGCCGCTCAGGAGCCCCAGCGTGCCCTGGTCGCTTTCGTGCTGCCGCTCGAGGATCGCCCGTTGCATGGGGCGATCATGGGCGCGCCCGCCCGGCCCGTGCACCGCACCATGGTCCGGTGTTTCTCTTTATCGCTCACGGCCTGTCGAGAGCCCGCAGAAGACGGACTCGCTCCAGCTAGGGCACTATCCGACCAGTTGGAATCGATCGCGGTTGCCGCAGGGTGACGCCCTCACATGCCGTGCGGCCAGAAAAGAATCCCCCACCTCTCCCCGCCCCTCTCCGCCCCCAGGGGCGGAGAGGGAGAACTTGCCGGCGCGACTGGCGTCCCCCCTCCGCCCTCCGGGGGGAGGGGGACAGGGGGAGGTGGGGCGGCGGTTCGGGCCGCCACGATCCAGTAAGATCGGAAATCGCTCTAGGACAGCACCGCTTTCAGTCCGCCGACCACTTCACGCGCCAGAACGCGAGCATGTCGAGCGCCATGCTCGGGCCCACGACATCGGCCGTGGCGCCGGTGGCTGCGTGCTTCCCGGAGGGCATCGCGGAATCTCCGGCGCCCTCCCACGGCAGCGGACCCTGCCAGACGATCGTGCCTCGGATCGCGTAGATGGCGCAGTCCGGTGCCGTGGCGGAGCCGGCCTTCGCGACCGCCTCGCGGCAGTGCTCCAGCGCCGGATACCTGTAGTGGACGTCCCTGATCGCCCCGACCGAGACGTGGTCGAGGACGTGGCAGCCGACGGTGCCGCAGTAGACGTACCAGCCGCCCTGCCCGTTGCGGTCGAGGGCGAGCACCGCGTAGCCGTTCCCTGCGTGCCGCCGGTAGTCGCCCCACCACGCGGCGAACCACTCCGGCGCGCCCTCGTGCAGGGCGTCGGCCGACGCCGCGCCGGCGCGTATCTTGTGCCCGTCGACGTGCGTGGCCGGGCTGCACGCCGCCAGCACGACCGCGGCGAAGGCGACGATCAGGGCCGCGCGGGCCATCACGCGAAGGTCCGCGAGGCCCAGCGCACCTCGCCCACCACCTCAGCCTCGCGCGGCCAGGGCACCGCCTCCCACGACGGGTGATCGCTGGCGAGGAACCACTGCCGCCCGCGCCGCTCCAGCCGCTTCACCACCAGCCCCTCCTCCGTGGTGACCACGAAGATGCGCCCGGCCCGGCGCCGGGTGCGCGTGCGGTCCACCAGGATTTTGGAGCCGGCCGGCAGCGTCGGCTCCATCGACTCGCCCCGCACCGAGATCACCACCGAGAGCGTGGGGTCGATGCCGTGGCCGTCGAGCCAGTCGCGGCGGAACCAGACCGGCCCCTTGACCGGCGCCTCGTCGAGATTGACCGCGCCGCCGCCCGCCGCGGCCTCGACCTCGCGGGTTCCCACCGAGCGCGCGCCGGGGGTCACGCCGTCGTCGTTGGCCGCCGCGACCGGCCGCGCATCGGCGCTGGCGAGACGCGCGCTCGGCGGCGCGCGCAGCTCGTCCGGGATCGGATCGCCCCCGGCGCGCGCCACCAGCCGCACCAGCGCCTGCACCGCCCCCTCGAGGCCGCCCACAGGCACCGCCGCTGGCGGCGAGACCTGCGCGGCGCCGCCCCAGGCAGCGGCCTTCGGCTCCGACAGCGCCGCGCGCGCCGCGTCATCCCCCTCGCCCGCGCGCGACGCGGCGGCCGGCTCGATGGAGAGCGTCAGCCCGAGCGCCGCGCAGATCTCGGCCGCGCGGTCCACCGAGGGCGCCTGCTCGCGGGTGGGATCGAGGATGCCGCGCAGCGCCCAGGGCCTGAGCCCGTGGGCGGACTCGAAGCGGCGCGCGCCCACGCCGGCCGCCGCCAGGGCCTCGCGCACGGCGTGGCGGATCTGCTCGCTCGGTCGAGTCGCGTTCGCCATGTGCACAATATAGCACAACTGTTCGTGCATGAAAATGCTTGATTCGATCATGCGTGTTCGTGCATATGTGTTCGATGGTGCACGGCGATCAACTGCTCATCACCCTGATCCGATCCTTCGCGGCGGCGCGCGGCATCTCCGTCTCCTACGCCTCGCGCCTGCTCACCGGCAGCGGCGACACGGTGGACCGCGTCGCCGCCGGCGCCAGCATCACCGCGCGGCGCGCCGAGACCATCCTGCGCCGCGCGTCCGAGCGATGGCCCGACGGCCGCGACTGGCCCGCCGGCATCCCCCGCCCGGCGCCTGCCAGCGAAATTTCTCAAGAAAAGTGAAAGGGAGACCCCGATGACCAGACCTGCGGCACCGCCGGCGTCTATGGACCACATCGTCGCCCTCGCCAGGACCTTCGCCGCCGCACGGCAAGCGACGGAGGCGCTGGCCGAGGACATCAAGGCGTCGCAGCAGAAGGCGCTTGCCGGCCGCCTCCGCGCGCTCCGCAACCGCATCGCCGAGCAGGCGGCGTCGGAGGAC
The DNA here is from genome assembly GCA_965221125.1 of Alphaproteobacteria bacterium. Taxonomy (GTDB): domain Bacteria; phylum Pseudomonadota; class Alphaproteobacteria; order UBA828; family UBA828; genus WTGU01. Next base: position 360,549 of record CBDCRW010000007.1, on the reverse strand, counting down.
GCGCTGCGCGCCGCGATCCAGGCGCGCCCCGATCTCTTCGTGAGCCCGCGAACGCTCGCGGTGGACGGCGTCAAGTTCGGGCTCCGCAAGCAGCCGGGCGCCGTGGCGCTGGGCGACGAGGCGCAGGCGATCCGGCGGCTGCGCGAGCGCTTCCCCGACCGAGCGGACGCGCTGATCCGCGTGCGGGAGACGCTCGACCGCGCCGCGCTGCGCAAGCTGCCGGCCGCCGAGCTGGCGCAGATCGGCGTCACCGTCGAGAAGGCGACGGACGAGGTCACCATCGCCGCCGGGCGCAACGATCTCGACCGCGTCGTCGCCGCCCTGCTCGACGACGCAGCACCGGCGGAGGCGGCATGAGGAACGGACGCCGCGCCGGCCCGCAGCACGTGCCGAGCCGATCCGCCACCTCGGCGCGTGCATCCGCAAGGCCGGCGCACCGCGCGAGAAAGCGCTCGGCCGCCGCCCGGCGCATCCTGCGACTCCGCCCGCACCGGGCCTCGCCCGCGCGGCAGCCATGCACACCTCGGAGACGATCGATTAGGGACCACGCAGGCACGCTCCCCGGCATTCTGGAAGAGATCGAGGACGTCGCAGGCCGGCCCACCGCGATCGCGATGGCATTGGCCTGGGGCGGGCGCGAGGTGCACATCCCGAAGCCGCTTCACCTCGCGCGCCACCCGGACCACCCCTTGGCCCGCCTGCTGGAAGCGGAGGGCACGGCGCTCAAGGTCGCGGACTATCTCGGCGGCTGCAGCGTCTACCTGCCACGCGCCAGGCGCGCCTGTGCGCTCCACCTCGCCGCCGCCGGGGCGACGGCCGCCGAGATCGCGGCCCGCCTCGCCCTCTCCCCCAGCGCCGCGCGGCGCTACATGCGGGGGGCGCCCTGACGGGGACGGCGCGGCCAGCGCCCCGCGCATGAGTGATATGCTTGGGAGTCAGGCTGTCCCCAGTTGCACATTAGTCGCAGAATAACCACATCACTCGTGGCGGCGCGGCAGCCACCGCGGCCCGGTCAGAAAAGGAACATCGTCATGTCACAGACCCTGCACCCCACGAAGATCGACATTGCCGACAACACGCGGGCCGCGATGGTGGAGCTGCTGAACGCGCGCCTCGCCGACGCCGTGGACCTTGCGACCCAAATGAAGCAGGCCCACTGGAACGTGAAGGGCCCCTCCTTCATCGCGCTGCACGAGCTTTTCGACGCGATCCACGTCGCCGTCCAGGGCCACGTCGACAACCTGGCGGAGCGCATCACCGTGATGGGCGGCACCGCGCGCGGCACGGCGGCCGTGGCGGCGGCGGACTCGGCGCTCCCCCCCTATCCGCTGGAGATCGCGTCGGGCGCCGACCACGTCGAAGCGGTGAGCGTCGCGCTGGCCACCTTCGGCAAGGGCATCCGCGCCGCCATCGCCGAGGCCGGCGACGCGGGCGACGCGGACACCGAAGACCTCTTCGTCGAGGTCTCGCGCGACATCGACAAGAACCTCTGGCTGGTCGAGGCCCACGCGCAGTCGGAGCGCTGAGCCGCAGGGCTCAGGCGCGGGACGCAAGCCCCGCCCTCAGGACGTCATGCCCGGACCTGCCGGACTCGCTCCGGCCATCCGGGCATCTCGTCCAGCCGGGCCGGTTGATGGCCGGGACAAGCCCGGCCATGACGTGGTGGGGGGAGCGCGCCAACGGCGAAGGTCAAAATTGCAAAACGAAGCCAATTTCTCATAACGGATTGTTTTACATGAACAACCCGGCAGTTTTCTGGCGCTCAGCGCGGGCCTAAACCTAATTTCGTCGTGCCCGCGCTCGTTGCGGGCATCCATTTGGCCGGCCACGCGGTGTGAACTGTCGCGCGATTGACCGGGACAAGCCCGGTCAAGACGCGGCGAGGAAGCGCCGCCGGCACCAAAGACCCGTTGACTTGGGGCCACCCCATGCGTCAGGATTTTACCCATAGTGAAATCGTGGGGCGCCGGGGGAAATGGCAGAATCGTCCGAAGCGGCACGGCCGGCGGAGAACGACGCCCCCCTGGGCAAGCGGCTGCGCGACCGCCGCCAACAGCTCGGACTGACGCTCAAGCAGGTGGCGGAAGGCGCCGGGCTCTCGGTCAGCTTCATTTCCCAGATCGAGCGCGGGCTCAACGCGCCCTCGCTCTCCTCGCTCGCCGCCATCTCCGGCGTGCTCCGCACCCACGTGACCGAGTTCCTGGGTCAGCCCCGGCCGGATGCGCCCTTCACCCTGCACGGCGAGCGGAGCAGCTTCGCCATCGAGCGGCACGCGCTCCGCTACGAGCGCATCTCCGCCTCCTTCCCCGGCAGCGTGCTGAACGGCGTCATCATCCACAAGCCGCCGGGGCATCGCTCCGAGCGGATCAGCCACGAGGGCGAGGAGCTGTTCTACATCCTGGAGGGGACCATCACGGTCGAGACCGAGGACGAGAGCACCGTGCTCGAGGCCGGCTCCTCCATCCATTTCAAGTCCTCGCGTCGCCATTCGAGCTGGAACCACGGCACGTCGCCGGCCGTGATCCTGCATGTGTGCACCTCGGACCTGTTCGGCGACCACGGCAGGCGGCCGCAGGCGGCGGCCGAGCCGGAAGATTGCGACAAGGGAGAACCATGACATGAGAACACTGCTGAAACTGCTGTCGGCGGCCTCGCTGGTGGCGGCGCTGGGGGCGATCCCCCAGATCGTCCAGGCCGGCGGCGTGCTGCGCCTCGACGAGGTCGCGGTCGGCGAGCTCGACCCGGCCAAGGCGACCGACTACGCCGACTCCATCCTGATGTTCAACGTCTACGACACCCTCGTCATCCCGCAGCAGGGCGCGCCCGGCCACGACCCGCACCTGGCGGCGAGCTGGTCCGGCGAAGGGACGAGCTTCACCTTCACGCTCCGCGACGACGTCACGTTCCAGAGCGGCAACCCGCTCACCGCCGACGACGTGGTCTTCTCGCTCGACCGCATGCAGACCATCGGCCAGGGGCTCTCCTACCTCTTCGTGAGCGTGGAAGGCGCCGAGGCGGTGGACGCGCAGACGGTGCGCTTCACCCTCTCCGAGCCCTACGCGCCCTTCGTCTCGTCGCTGGTGCGGCTCCCCATCGTCGACAAGCAGCTCGTCATGGCCAATCTCGGCGACGGCGAGGGCGAGATGGGCGACTGGGGCCAGGCCTTCCTGTCGCAGAACGGAGCCGGCACCGGCGCCTACCGCGTCGTCTCCCACAACCCGCAGGAAGAGACGGTGATGGAGAAGAACGCCGGCTACTTCCTGCCCATCGCGGACGCGGCGCCGGACACGGTGCGCCTCCGCTACGGGCTTGAGGCAGCCACGGTGCGCACGCTCATCGCGCAAGGGGAGCACGACATCTCCTCGCAGTGGGTGCCGCCGGAGGTGCTGGGCGCGCTGGCCGGGGGCGGCGCGCAGCTGCTCACCGAGGGCGGCGTGACGGGCTTCTACATGAAGCTCAACACGACCAAGCCGCCGCTCGACGACGTGAACTGCCGCCTCGCGCTGGCCAAGGCCTTCGACTACGAGGGCGGGGTCAAGATCATCGCGGTCACCGACGAGGTCTCGCAGGGCACGCTGTCGACCGGCGCGATCCCGGCCGCGATGCTGGGCGCCAACCCGCGCGAGAAGGCGCAGACCCGCGATCTCGACGCGGCGCGGCAGCATCTGGCCGATTGCAAGTACTCGACCGACGACTTCGTGCTCGAGCTCACCTGGATCGGCGAGGTGCCGCTGGAGGAGCGCTTCGCGCTGCTCATGCAGGCGAACTTCGCGGAGATCGGCATCAACTCCGAGATCCGCCGCATCCCGTGGGCGCTTTTCGCCGAGCAGGTGTCGAACCCCGAGACCACGCCCAACGTCTCGCAGGTCTACGTCACCGCAGTGACCGGCGATACCGACACGCTGCTCTACGGCATGTACCACTCCAGCGCGGCGGGCACGTGGCAGTCGCCCGAGCACCTCAATGACGCCGAGGTGGACCGCCTGCTCGACGCCGGACGCACCGGGGCGACGCCGGAGGCCCGGCAAGAGGCCTATTCGGCGCTCAACGACAGGCTGATGGCGGTCTCGCCCACCATCTTCGCCCATGATTCGCAGTCGGTGTTCGCGGCGTCCAACCGGGTCAAGGTGCCGGCGCTCAGCGATCCGGCCATGGCCTTCGGTCTCGACGGCTTCGGCTTCACCTTCCGCCTCATGGAAATGACCGAGTAGGGTCCCACGGCGGGGCGGGCATGCTGTCGACCTGCCCGCCCCGTCGTTTAGAGTGGGGTCGTGACGCCGACGATCCTCATTTTTGCAAGGCGCGTCGGGATCTCCTGCATCGTCCTGCTGGGGGTCTCGATGCTGATCTTCGCGATCGCCCGGGTGATCCCGGGCGATCCCGCGCGCATCGCGCTGGGCCCGAGCGCCACCGCAGAGCAGGTCGAGAAGCTGCGCGCGGAACTCCGCCTCGACGAGCCGATCACCACCCAGTACGGCCACTTCCTGAGCGAGCTGGTGCAGGGCGACCTCGGCATCTCGCTCTACACCAACCGGCCCGTGGTGGTGGACATCGCGCAGTTCCTGCCCGCCACGCTGGAGCTGATCTTCGTCGCCGGCGCGATGATGATCGCGATCGGGCTGCCGCTCGGCATCGCCTCCGCGCGCTACCGAGGGACCTGGATCGACAATTCCATCCGCATGGTGGCCCTGCTGGGCGTCTCGGCGCCGAGCTTCGTCTGGGCCGTGATCCTGATGCTGCTGTTCGCGTTCTTCCTGCCGCTCTTCCCCATCGCGGGCCGTATCTCGGACACGTTTGCGATTCAGCCGGTCACGAACTTCCTGCTGTTGGACACGCTGATCGCCGGCAACCTCGCGGCCTTCGGCAACGCCGCCTGGCACATCGTCCTGCCCGCCTTCGCGCTGGCACTCTCCGGTATCGGGCAGACGGCGCGGCTCACCCGCGCCAACATGGTGGAGACATACGACAAGCCCTTCATCGAGATGGCGCGCTCCTACGGCGTGCCCGATCGCCGCATCGCGCGGCGCTACGCCTTCAAGCCGTCGCTGATCCCGGCGCTCACCATCATCGGGCTCGACTTCGCGGCCATGCTCGGCAACGCCTTTCTCGTGGAAGCGGTGTTCGCCTGGCCCGGCCTCTCCCGCTACGGCGTCTCGGTCATCCTGCGCAAGGATTTGGATGCCATCGTCGGCACCGTGCTCATCATCTCGGCGACCTTCCTCATCATGAACCTCATCGTCGACGTGCTGGTCACCTTCATCAACCCGCGCATCCGCTACGCGCGAGGGCGCACATGAGGCGCGCCGCCGCGATCCTGGTCTCGAACCCGCTCTCGCTGCTGGGGCTGATCCTGGTCGGCATCATCCTGATCTGCGCGATCTTCGCGGACTTCATCGCGCCCTTCCCCGAGCATCGCGGCGCGGTCGTGGACTTCGCCAACTTCAACCAGCCGCCCACGTGGCCGCACCTGATGGGGACCGATCTCGTCGGCCGCGACCTCTTCAGCCGGGTCATCTACGCCTACCGCATATCGCTGATCCTGGGCGTGGTCGTGCTCGGCATCGCGGTTCCCGTGGGTGTCACGGTCGGGCTGATCGCCGGCTACTTCGGCCGCTACACCGAGTTCGTGCTGATGCGGGTGACGGACGTGTTCCTCTCCATCCCGCCGCTGGTGCTCGCCATGTCGATCATGGGGGTGCTGGAGCCGACGCTCATCAACGGGATGCTGGCGGTGACCGCGATGTGGTGGCCGTGGTACGCGCGGCTCGTCTACAACATGACGCGGGGCGAGAAGGAGGAAGGCTACGTGCTCGCGGCCGAGCTGATCGGCGCCTCTAGGCTGCACGTGATCTTCCGCGAAATCCTGCCCAACTGCTTCCCCTCCATCATCACCAAGATGACGCTCGACCTCGGCTTCATCATCCTGATCGCCTCGTCGCTCTCGTTCCTCGGGCTCGGCGTGCAGCCGCCGACGCCGGACCTGGGCTCCATGGTGGCGGACGGCGCGAAGTACCTGCCGGATTCCTGGTGGCTCACCATCTTCCCGAGCCTCGCGATCCTCATCGCGGTGTTCGGCTTCAACCTCATCGGCGATGCGCTGCGCGAGCTCTTCGGGGCCGACCAATGACCGTGCCGACGCTCGACATCCAGGACCTCCGGCTGGGCTTCAGGACCTACGAGGCCTACGTCGAGGTGCTGCACGGCATCTCGCTCACCATCCGGCCGGGGGAGCGGGTGGCGCTGGTGGGCGAGTCCGGCTCCGGCAAGTCGGTGACCGCCCGCATCGTGCTGGGGCTGCTGCAGCTGCTGCGCTCGGCCCGCATCTCCGGCAGCGTGGTGTTCGAGGGGCGCGACCTCGACCGCATGAGCGCGCGGGAGCGCAGCCGGCTGCGCGGCACCCGCATGACCATGGTGTTCCAGGACCCGACCTCGTCGCTCAATCCGGTCTACCGCATCGGCACCCAGTTCCACGAGGTGCTGAAGCGGGCCGAGCCCCGCATCAGCGAGGCCGCCGCCCGCGAGCGCGCGGCGCAGATGCTCATGGAAGTCTCCATCGACGATCCCGACCGGGCCTTCGAATCCTACGCCTTCCAGCTCTCGGGCGGGATGAACCAGCGGGTGATGATCGCGATGGCGCTCGCCAACGAGCCCGCGCTGCTCATCGCCGACGAGCCGGGCACCGCGCTCGACGTGACCGTGCAGGCGCAGACGCTCAAGCTCATGCGGGAGCTGGTGGAGCATCACCACACGTCGGTTCTGTTCATCTCCCACAACCTCGGCGTCGTGCGCGAGTTCGCGGACCGCGTCTACGTCATCTACAAGGGCCGCATCGTGGAGGAAGGGCCGTGTGCCTCCGTCTTCGAGCGCCCCGGCCATGCCTACACGCGGGCGCTCATGGCGGCGGTGCCGCGCATAACCGGCGGCGGCCTGCCGGACATCGGCGACGAGCCGCGCGACTTCTCCGAGCCGCTCGTCGTCCACGCGGCAGGCGGAGGCGCGCCGTGAGCCCGCCGCTGCTGGAGGTGCACAACCTCTCCAAGGTCTTCCGGCTGGAGGACCGCGAGGTCCCCGCGCTGCTCGAGGTGTCGTTCGACGTGCAGGCCGGCGAGTGCCTCGCCATCGTGGGCGAATCCGGCGCCGGCAAGACCACTGTCGCCAACCTCATCCTCGGCGTCTATCCGCCGTCCTCGGGCGACATCTTTATGCACGGCGCGCCGCTGCCGCCCCGGCGCCGCCGCGAGCACCGGCGCGCCATCCAGCTCGTGCAGCAGAACCCGCTGTCGACGCTGAACCCGAAACGCACCGTCGGCGCCTCGCTCCGCCTCGCCCTCGACGTGCACCGCATCGGCGAGCGGCAGGAGCGGCCGGAGATCGTGGCGACGCTGCTGGAGGAAGTCGGCCTGCCCGCCGACTTCGCGCGGCGCTACCCGGCTGCGCTCTCCGGCGGGCAGCGCCAGCGCGTGGCCGTCGCCCGCGCGCTCGCCTGCCGCTCGGAGCTTGTGGTGCTCGACGAGCCCACGTCCTCGCTCGACGTGCTGGTGCAGGCGCGCGTGCTCAGGCTGCTGGAGGAGCTTCGGCCGCGGCGCGGCCTCACCTACCTCTTCATCACCCACGACCTCTCGGTGGTGCGCAACTTCGCCGACCGCGTCGCCGTGTTCGAGAAGGGGCGCCTCATCGAGATCGGCGTGACCGAAGCGCTGTTCGACGCGCCCGAGCATCCCTACACGCGCCGCCTCATCAGCGCCGTCCCGGTCGTCACCCGCGAGGAGGAGGCGATGCGGGACGCGCTCGCGGAAGGAGGGTTCCGGCCGTGAGCGCGCGGATGCCCACCACCCCCACCTCACCCCGGCCCTCTCCTCCCCCGAGGGGAGGAGAGGGAGTAGGCGCCGCCGTCCACGACAGCGTCCCCCCTCCGCCCTCCGGGGGGAGGGGGACAGGGGGAGGTGGGTTTTCCGTTCGGGCCGCTCCGGACGCAAGAGCCGAATCCCGACCGCCGCCCGCGATCCGTTTCAGCTTGGGAGTTCATTGATGGCTGCGAAATCCATCCGCGTCGCGACCGACGTCGGCGGAACCTTTACCGACCTGCTGGTCTTCGAATCCGATGGGGAGACAGGCGAGGCCCACGTCCGCAGCGCCAAGTCCGACACCACGCCCGGCGGCTACGAGGAAGGCGTGTTCGACGTCATGGCAAAGGCCGCAGTCGAGGCGGACTCGGTGGGCTTTCTCGCCCACGGCACGACCGTCGTCATCAACGCGCTGACCGAGCGCACCGGCGTCAGGGTCGGGCTCATCACGACGCAGGGCTTTCGCGACACGCTGGAGATCGCGCGCGGCAACCGGCCCGACTTCTTCAACCTGCACTACCGGAAGCCCGAGCCCTTCGTGCCGCGCCGGCTGCGTCGCGAGCTGCCCGGCCGCATCGACTACCACGGCAACGAGATGCAGCCGCTCGACCTTTCGCCGCTGCCGGAGATCGTCGCGGACTTTCGCGCCGAGGGCGTGGAGGCGGTGGCGATCTGCTTCATCCACTCCTACGCGAACCCCGCGCACGAGGAGCGCGCGCTGGCGGAGCTGGCCCGCCTCTGGCCCGAGGTCTCGGCCATCTCCTCGCACCAGATCACGCGCGAGTGGCGCGAGTACGAGCGCACCAGCACCGCCGTGCTCTCGGCCTACGTGCAGCCGGTGGCGGAGCGCTACCTGCAGCGCCTCGACGCCGGCCTCGCCGAGCAGGGTTTTGGCGGCGGCCTCTACATCATGCAGTCCAACTGCGGCGTCGATTCAGTGGACACGGTCTCGCGCATCCCGATCACGATGGTGGAATCGGGGCCGGCGTCCGGCGTCTGGGGCGCGGCCGAGCTGGGGCGGCTGATTGGCGAGCCCAACGTGCTGGCCCTGGATATCGGCGGCACCACCGCCAAGTGCTCGCTGATCGAGGACGCGGACGTCAGGATCAAGACCGACTACTGGATCGGGCGGAGCCGCGCCACCGCCGGCTATCCCATCATGGTCCCCGTCGTCGACCTTGTGGAGATCGGCAACGGCGGCGGCTCCATCGCCTGGGTCGACGACTTCGGCAAGCTGCGCGTGGGGCCGCGCTCCGCCGGCGCCGCGCCGGGCCCTGCGGCCTACGGGCGGGGCGGCACCGAGGCCACCACGACCGACGCCAACCTCTGGCTCGGCCGCATCAACCGCGACTATTTCTGCGGCGGCACGGTCGACGCCGACATGGACGCGGTGGCGAAGGCCATCGAGGCGGTCGGCGCGCGGCTCGGCGTCGACGCCGACGAGGCCGCCCGCGGCATCGTCCGCATCGCCAACAACAACATGGTGAACGCGCTCAAGCTGGTCTCGGTCAACCGAGGCTTCGACCCGCGCGACTTCACGTTGATCGCCTTCGGCGGCGGCGGCGCGATGCACGCGGTGGCGCTCGCGCAGGAGCTGGGCGTCACCAAGGTGGTGGTGCCGGCCGATGCCTCGGTGTTCTCCGCCTGGGGCATGATGATGTCGGACCTGCGGCGCGACGACGTGGTGACGCTGCTCGTCGATCTCAGGCCTGAGAACGCGTCCGCCATCGAGGGCGCGTTCGGCGAGGCGGAGGAGCGCGCGCGGAGCCGCTTCGCGGCCGAGGGCATCGCGGCGTCGGCGGTCAAGCTGGTGCGCCTCGGCAAGTTCCGCTACCAGAACCAGGAGCACACCACGGAGGTGCCGCTGGAGGGAGGGCCGATCACGGCCGACGGCGTCGCCGCCATCGAGGCCGCCTTCCACGAGACCTACGAGCGCGAGTACACGTATCGGCTGGACGCGCCTGTGGAGATGGTGGGCCTCCACGTCGTCGCCACGGTCGACATCGGCAAGCTCACCATGACCCGCCGCGAGACCACGGGCCGCGCGCTGGCGGACGCGCGGAAGGGCGCGCGCCCGGTCGACTACGCGCTCGAAGGCCTGCACGAGGCGGCGATCTACGACGGCGAGCGGCTGGAGCCCGGCATGGGCTTCGACGGCCCGGCCATCGTGGAAGACCCCGGCACCACGGTCGTGGTCCACCCCGGCAGCCACGCCGAGGTGGACGACTTCGGAAATATCCGCATTCATATCCGCAACTGAGCGAGCAGGCGGCAGCACCATGACGACACTGACCAACGACCCGATCACCCTGGAGATCATCCAGAACTCGCTGCAGAGCGCGGCCGACGAGATGTTCGCCGCCATGAAGAAGACGGCGATGAGCTCGATCATCTACGAGGTGCTCGACATGGGCACCGGGATCACCGATGCCAAGGGCGAGATCGCCTGTTCCGGCGCCGGCATCCCCGCCTTCGTCGGCGTGCTCGACAAGGCGGTGACGGTGATCGTCGAGAAGTTCGACGAGCCCGGCGCGGTGGAGCCCGGCGACGTCTTCGTCACCAACGACCCCTACTACGGCGGCGTCACGCACCTGAACGACATCGTCGTCGTCATGCCGGTCTTCGCCGAGGGCCGCATCATCGCCTGGACCGCGAACATCGCGCACAACTCGGACGTGGGCGGCATGGCGCCGGGCTCGCTCACCGGCGAGGCGACGGAGATCTTTCAGGAGGGGCTGAGGCTCCCCGCCGTCAAGATGATCTCGCGCGGCGCGCCGATCCAGCCGGTCATGGAGATCATCAAGGTCAACTCGCGCATGCCGGACGTGCTCGAAGGCGACGTCTGGGCCGCCATCGCCTCCGTCCGCATCGGCACCGCGCGGCTGGTGGAGATCGCGGAAAAATACGGCGCCGCCACGTTCGAGCAGGCGATGACCTCGTTCATGGACTACGGCGAGCGGGTCTCGCGCTCGGCGCTGAAGACGCTGCCGAAGGGCACCTTCACGCTCGCCGAGGAGCAGGACGACGGCCAGGTCTTCAACGTCACCATCACCATCGCGGACGACGAGTTCGTCGTCGACCTGCGCGACAACCCGGACCAGGCGACCAACCCGGTCAACACCAGCCGGGACGGCGTGATGGTCGCGGCGCAGATGATCTTCAAGTCGCTGACCGACCCCTATTCGCCGTGCAACGCGGGCTCCTTCCGCCCGATCCGCCTGCTGACGCGTGAGGGCTCCGTGTTCCATGCCGAGGAACCCGCGCCCATCGGCTTCTATTACGAGATCGACCTCCGCGTGTACGACATCATGTGGCGCTGCCTCGCCCAGCACATGCCGGAGAAACTCGCGGCCGGGCACTTCGCCTCGGTGTGCGGCACCTTCATCGGCGGCATCCACCCCGACACCGGCCGCCAGTACACCATCATCGAGCCGCAGCTCGGCGGCTGGGGCGGCCGCGAGGGGATGGACGGGAACAACGCCATGTTCTGCGGCTTCCACGGCGAGACCTTCAACTGCCCGGCCGAGGTCAACGAGGCGCGCAACGGGCTCTACGTCGACCAGATGGCGCTCAACGTCGAGCCCGGCGGCGAGGGCGAGTTCACCGGCGGGCGCGGCATCGTCATGGACTACCGCGTGCGCGCCGACGACGGCTTCCTCACCATGGGCTACACGCGCTCGAAGTTCCCCGCCTGGGCGCTCGACGGCGGCAACGAAGGCTCGCCCAACTACGTGGACTTCATCCCGCGCGAGGGCGAGCGCCAGCGCTTCGCCTTCGTCTCCGGCCTCAAGACGCAGCGGGACGACGTGATCCGCGTCGTCACCGGCAACGGCGGCGGCTTCGGCGATCCGAAGAAGCGCGACCCCGAACGCGTGCGCCGCGACGTGAGCAACGGCCTCATCAGCGCCGAGCGCGCGCGCGAGGTCTATGGCGTATCAATCGATTCTGACGACGGGAGGACCGCATGAAGGCCAACGCCCCCCTCAAGCTCATGTACCTCAACCCGGTCGGCACCGACGCCTACGATGCCGTCTTCGCCGAGATGGCGCGCAGCTACAAGCTGCCGGGCACCGAGGTGCACATCACCTGCCTTGCCGATCCCGGCGGGAGCTTCACCCACATCGAGTACCGCGCCTACGAGACCATCGTCTCGCGCGGCATCATCCAGGCGACCCGCCAGGCGGCGCGCGAGGGTTTTGATGCACTCGCCATCGGCTGCTTCTACGACACGGGGCTGCACGATGCGCGCGAGATTTCCGGCGAGATGGTGGTGACCGCGCCCTGCCTCGCCTCGTGCGAGATCGCGGCCAGCCTCGCCAACCGCTTCGGCATCATCGTCGGCCGGCGCAAGTGGGTGAACCAGATGAACGCGGTCGCCCGCGAGCACGGCTACGGCGAACGACTCTCGGGCTTTTACCACGTGGAGCTCGGCGTGAACGACTTCCAGACCGACCACGCGGAGACCGAGCGCCGCCTGGTCGCGGCCGGGCGTAAGGCCGTCGACGAGGACTACGCCGAAGCCCTCATCCTCGGCTGCACGCTGGAGATCGGCTTCTACCGCGAGGTCGAGAAGGCCGTCGGCGTACCCGTCATCGACCCTTCCATCGCGGCGATGAAGCGGGCCGAGTACGCCGCCAACCTCAAGCGCCAGTGCGGCTGGGTGCCGAGCCGGATGTGGTCCTGCGAGCCGCCGCCGGAAGACGAGATCGCGCTCTTCGGCGGCTTCGACAACGGCGACGCCTTCGCCCAGCGCCTGGTGGTCGAGGCGGAGTAAGCGGCCCGCCGGCCCGCCTCTTCGGGAGCCACGCCGGTTCCGCCCATGACCTAGAGCGAATTCCTACCTTACGAGATCACCGCGGACGGAGCGTTCCCACCTCCCCCTGTCCCCCTCCCCCCGGAGGGCGGAGGGGGAACGCTGACCCCGATGGCGGAGTCCCCCCTCTCCGCCCCTGGGGGCGGAGAGGGTCGGGGTGAGATGGGGGATTCTTCTGACCGCGCGGCGTGTGAGGGCGTGACCCTGCGGCAACCGCGAACGATTCCATCCGGTCGGATGGCGCCTAGCCCTCTTCCACGGGATCGAAGTCGGCGGTGGGCGCGCGGCAGTCGGGGCAGCACCAGTCGTCCGGCAGGTCCTCGAAGGCCGTGCCCGGCGGCGTGTTCCGCTGCGCCTCGCCCCTGGCCGGGTCGTAGACGTAGCCGCACCAGCGGCACTGGTAGCGCGTCACGGAAACCCTCGCCGGAGGGCGGCCTTGAGAGAAACGCGCGGCCGGCCCGCCATGAGCCGGCCGCACGCCGCTGCGTCGCTCAGTGGATGCCGAGCTTCTCGGCCGCCATCTGCGTCCCCTTGATGCGGGACTCGATCTTCTGGAAGGCCACGTCGCGGGCGTAGTCCGGCGAGCCGTGGTTCGGCTTCACGTCGATGCTGAAGGGCGAGAAGCCGCAGTCGTCGGTCGACGCGATCTGCTCCTTCGGCAGGTGGTTGGCCGCGGCGACGAGCTGCTCGCACACCTCCTCCGGCGATTCTACCCGCGGGTTCTGCGGGTTGATGACGCCGATGTAGGCCATCTGCGTGACGCCGTTGGCGTCGGTGCGGATGCTCGCCGCGATGTCCTTGTAGACCTGCTCCTGGTTCCGCTCGCTCTTGAACTGGATCATGAAGTAGCCGGCGTTGAGCTGGAACATGCTCGGCAGCAGGTCGTTGTAGGGCACGTCGGCGCTGTGCACGGAGTCGCAGTCGCCGCCGGGGCAGGTGTGAATGCCGATGTTCACCCGCTCCTCCGCCGTGAAGCGGTCGAGCACGCCGTTGATGAGAGCGATGAAGTGGGGAAGCATCTGGCGCCCGGTCCACGGGTTGCGCGAATCGTTGCGGCAGGAGAGCCGGCCCTCGGTGAAGTCGATGGAGACGCGCACCGCGCCGGCCGCGAAGGCCTGGCGCACGTCCTTCTCGCACTCGTCGATCAGGTCGGCCTCGAAGGCCTCGCGCGAGTAGCCCTCGATCTCCTCGTCCAAGGGATAGAGCAGCGCCAGCATCGAGGGCGCGATCACCGCCTGCTTCATCGGCTTGGTCGCGGACTTGATCGAAAGCTCGAGCGAATCTGAGGCAAAGCTCTTGTAGCGGAAGGGGCCGCCGGTGAGCCGGGGAAGCTGGCGGTGGTGGCCGTCCGCGAAGATGGCGAAGTACTGGCCGCCGCCCGCGAGGTGGTCGGCAAGGCCGGTGCCCGCCAGCGTGTCGGTGATGGGATAGGTGGCGAAGCTGGACCAGCGCTGCTCGCCGTCGGAGACGATGGGCGAACCGGTCGCCTCCATGCGCGTGATCGAATCGTGAACGGCCTCTTCCTGCTCGGCCTCCAGGTCGGCCTTGGAAATATCGCCCGCGTCGTAGGCCGCATAGGCGGCCTGCAGCTTGGACGGCCTGGGCAGCGAGCCCACGGGCTCGGTGGGGATTCCGGTTGCAGCTCTAGGATCGTAGGACATCGGTCGTCTCCATAATTTTTTTCGGTGTATTCGGACAGTGTTCCATATCAGCGGTGAGGGGTTCAACACATATGCGGTGCGCCTCGGCCACCGGCCGAGCGCTGCGCGCCCCGCACCTTGGTGCGATGGCCGCCGGCGCCGGACGCAGTCATCTTGCGGGCATGACAGGCTCTTCTCAGCGCGCACGCCGCTTCGTGCCTGCGCGACCCCACCTCCCCCTGTCCCCCTCCGCCCCAAAGGGGCAGAGGGGGAACGCAAGTCGGCGCCGCCCTTTCTCCCTCTCCTCCCCGCCGGGGAGGAGAGGGCCGGGGTGAGGTGGGGGGAACGATCGCAGTGGGGCAAGCGCATGGCGACCGAAAGACCGTGAATCGAAAGCGTCCGCTCCCCAACCTCCTCCCCTATCAGGCCCGCTGGGTGGCGGACGCCGCCGGCTTCAAGGTGATCGAGAAGGCCAGGCGCGTCGGCATCTCCTGGGCGGAAGCCTACGACGCGGTGATGCACGCGGGCGCGCCGGCCGGCGGCAACGTCTACTACCAGGCCTACAACCGGGAGATGACGCGCGGCTTCATCGAGGACTGCGCCGGCTGGGCGCACGCGCTGCAGATGGGCGCGGACACCTTGGGCGAGACCCTGATCGACGACGGCGGGCGGGGCGTCTACGTCTTCCGCATCGCCTTCGCCTCGGGCCACGAGATCCTCGCCATGACCTCGGCGCCCCGCGCCTTCCGCTCAAGGGGCCGGCCCGGCGACCTCGCCATCATCGACGAGGCCGCCTTCGTCGACGATCTCGGCCAGGTGCTGAAGGCGGCGATGGCCTTCCGCGTCTGGGGCGGGCGCGCGCACGTGATCAGCAGCCACAACGGCGAGGCCAATCCCTTCGCCACCCTCTGCCGCGATCTGCGCGACGGCGCCAGGCCCGGCTCGCTGCATCGCATCACGCTCAAGCAGGCGCTGGAGCAGGGCCTCTTCAGCCCTATCGCCGCGGCCCAGGGCCAGCCGCCCACGGCCGAGGCCGAGGCAGCGTGGGAGGCGGCGCTCCGGGCGGAATACGGCACGCACGCAGGCGAGGAGCTGGACTGCATCCCCGCCGCCGGCGCGGGCGCTTGGCTCGGCTGGGAGGCGATCCGCGCCTGCGAGGAGTCCGGGGCAGGCGACCCGGCCGCCTTCGCGGGCGGAGCTGCCGCGATCGGGGTGGACGTGGCGCGGCGCCGCGATCTCTGGGTCGCCGCGGTGCTGGAGCGCGTGGGCGACGTGCTCTGGCTGCGCGAGCTGGTGGTGCGCCACGGCATCCCGTTCAGCCAGCAGCGGGCGATCGTGGGCGCGCTCGCGGCGCACTACGGGCCCGCCCGCATCGCCGTGGACCAGACCGGCATGGGCGAGGCCGTGGTGGAGCAGCTGCAGGAGGATCTCGGGCGCACCGTCGTCGACGGCGTGCTCATGACCGGGCCGCGCCGGCTCGACGTCGCCACGGCGCTGCGGGAAGCGGTGGAGGACCGGCGCCTACGCCTGCCGCCCGATGCCGAGCTCCGCCGCGACCTCCATTCCGTCCGCGCCGAGGCGGGACCGACGGGAGCGCCGCGCCTCATGGCGGAGCGCTCGGGCACGGACGGCCACGCCGACCGCTTCTGGGCGATTGCCTTGGCCTGCACAGCCGCCCGCGAGAGCGCCCCGGCCGTGGGCGGCGCCAGCGCCGGCCCGCGCGCCGCCACCCTCGCCGGCTTCTATTGAGCGCCGGCCATCCCCACGGAAGGAGCGCCGGCACATCAGAAATTCCAATAGATCACTGCATAAAATGTCATTTGACCCAATATTTTGGCGTTCACACATCCTTTTCATGAGGCCCCGCCCGGCGCGGTGCCGGCTCTGACCGATCCGCCCCACGCGCCGCGCGGCAGAGCCCGAAAGCGAGGATCGCGACGCGAAGAGGATGCGAGCCATGACGGACGAGAGCGAAGCCGACGCAAGCACTGGCCAGCACGACAGCAGAGCGCAAGGGGGCGACCCGCTCGGGCTCTACGTCGGCGCCCAGACCGGCGAGACGTTTGACGGCAGCGAGGTCTTCGCCGTGTTCGACCTCGCCGGGGGAGACGACAGGGCGACCTATCGAGGCGGCGACAACGCCTTCCTCCTCGGCGGAAGCGGCGACGACTACCTGACGGGGAACGGCGACGATTTCTTCATGGGTGGCAGCGGCGACGACATGATCTACGCCACGGGTCGTCAGGCCGTCGCCCGCGGCGGCACCGGCAACGACGACATCCTGGGCACTGTCGGGGACGACTGGCTGACCGGCGACGCCGGCAACGACTTCATCGACGCCTCCGGCGGGAACGATTTCGTCGCCGGCGGCGACGGCGAGGACCGACTGTACGGCGGCGCTGGTAACGACTGGATCATCGGCGGAGCGGGCGACGATCGCATGTCGGGCGGCGACGGCAGCGACGTCTTCCATTTCCACGCCCTCAACGGAAACGACACGATCTTCGATTTTCGCGGCTACGAGGACATACTGGACCTCCGGGCATTGGGCACACCGATCACCTGGGCGGAGTTGAGCGCGCGTATCGACGCGGCTGACAACGGCCGGGATGCGGTGATCGACCTGAGCCCCTGGGGCGGCGGAACGATCACGCTTCGCAACGTCAAGGCGGCATACCTCAGCGAAGACATGTTCTGGCTGCCGTACCCCGAATTCCCCGCGGGAGAACAGTTCGAAGAAGTGGGTTTCTACGTTCCCGGCACCGCCACTTATGTCGGCAGCCCTGGCGACGACACCCTGGTCGCAGACGGACGCGCCGACTTCATCTTCGGCGGTGAGGGCGACGACACGCTCGACGGGGGCGGCGGCGAAGACTGGATCCTGGGCGGCGAAGGCAACGACACGCTCGCGGGCGGTGCCAGCGCCGACCGTCTGATGGGCGGCGAGGGGCGCGACACGCTCAATGGCGGCGAAGGCGACGACTGGCTCAGCGGCGGCACCGGCACGGACACGCTGACGGGCGGGTCCGGCGCCGACACCTTCGCCTACTTCACCGGCCACGGCAGCGACACGATCACCGACTTCACCGATGGCGAGGACAAGATCGACCTCAGCGCGCTCGAATCCATCTCGGGCTTTGCAGACCTGACCATGGTCCAGCTTGGCTCGTTCGTCACCATCGACCTGCACGAGCACGGCGGCAGGACCATCGCGCTGGAGAACTTCGATATCGAAGACCTGGACGAGACGGACTTCATCTTCTACCAGCCGCCGGAACCCGCGGCGGACGGCATGTAGCCCTTACGCCCAGCGCCGCCCTCGCCCCGCACCATGGTGCGGTGCACAGGGCGCGCGAGGGCCGCGATGATCGGGCCATGATGAACGCCCGATCCTCCGCTTCCCTGCCCTCGACCCGAGGCCCCGCCTGATGGCGCCCGGTCTCGCCGGGCGGCTCCGCCGGCTGCTGCCTCCCTCCCGCGCGCGCGTGCCGGCGGGCAAGTTCGTGATCCTCCGCCGCCCCGGCGAGCACGGCGACCTGCCGCACGGGCCGGGGCTCGCGCGCTGGTGCTTCTGGCCGGTCTGGCTCAAGCGCCACGGGCTCAAGTTCTGGTCCGTCGCGCTCGAAAAATTCGGCGCGCCCGGCGTCAAGGGCACCTATCCGCGCAACGCCAGCGCCGAGCAGAAGGCCGACCTGCTCGACCTCGTACAGTCCTTCGCCACCAGCCTCGGCGTCATCCTGCCCGAGGGGCAGGAGATCGAGATCGTCGAGAGCGCGCGCCGCGCCGGCGGCGACTTCCAGGCCTTCGTCGCCTACCTCGACCGCGCCATCGCCACCACGATCCTGGGCCAGTCCGCCACCACCGACATGGGGCCCTGGCGCGGCACCGCCGAGGTGCAGCGCGACGTGCGCGACGAGACCGTCGCCGCCGACTGCCGCCTGCTCGACGACGCGCTGAACGCCACCGTCGCCCGCTGGCTCACCCTGTGGAATTTTCCGGGCGCGGCGACGCCCCGCATCCGCCGCGACTCGTCGCCGCCTAAGGACCTCGACGCCCGCGCCCGACGCTAAGAGGGTGTTACGATCTCAGGAGCCGGCGTGAACGCCCCGCGCCGTTCAGAGCGGCGGCCGGTGCCCGCGCCAGGGGCGCACGGCTTCCAGCGCGGCGCCGATGCGGAGCACGGTCAGGTCGTCGAAGCGGCGGCCGACGATCTGCAGGCCCGTGGGCAGACCCGCAGCGGAGAAGCCCGAGGGGATCGAAAGCGCCGGCAGCTTCAGCGCGTTGAACTGCATGGTCATGTCCATGCCGAGGTGCCGGCCGTCGGCGTCGTCGGTCATCGAGCCGAGCTCGTCGAAGTCGACCGTCGGCGCCGGGATCGCTTCGGTCGGGCAGAGCAGCGCGTCGCAGCGCTCGAGGATGGGGCGCAGCCTGTTCCACGCCTCGGTGTAGATCGTCTCCGTCTTCATGAGGTCCACCGCGCTCATCTCCTGCGCTTCCTCGATCGACGCGACGACGGAGGGGTGCATCTTGTCCCGCCAGCGCTCCAGATGCTGGCCGAAGTGCGCAGCGCCGAACACGCCCCAGTAGGCCCACCACGCGTCGTTGAATTCTCTGCTCCAGCCCACGTCCACATGCTCGATCTCCGCGCCGGCCTGCGCCAGGGCTTCGGCCGCATTGCGCGTGTTCGCCTCCACATCCGCGTCGACCCTGTAGTAGCCAAGGTCGATGGAGAGCGCGAGCCGCATGCCGCGAACGTCTGCCGGCGGGGGCACGTCGACCGAGAGAGCCGGCGCGAGCGAGTTCAGGTCGCGCTCGTCCGGCCCCTGGCAGATATCCAGGAACAGCGCGGCATCCGCCACGGTCCGCGCGAGGGGGCCGTGGCAGCACATGTAGTCGTACTGCGTCGGCAGGAACTCGAAGGGGATCCGGCCCGAGCTCGGCTTCAGCCCCACGCAGCCGCTGTGGGAGGCGGGAATGCGCACCGAGCCGCCGGCGTCCGAGCCTTCCGCGAGCGGCACGCATCCGGCGACCACGGCGGCGGCGGAGCCGCCCGACGATCCGCCCGGCGTGTGCTCCGGGTTCCACGGATTGCGGGTAATGCCCCAAAGCGGGCTGTCCGTGAGGCTGGAGAAGGCGAACTCCGGCGTGGTCGTCTTGCCCACCATGATGCCGCCCGCGCCGCACAGGCGCTGCACCACCAGCGCGTCATAGTCCGGCACCCAGTCCTTGTAGGCGTAGGAGCCGAAGGTCGTCGTCTTGCCCTCGGTGGGCGTGAGGTCCTTGATGGCGATGGGCACGCCGTGCAGCGGGCCCACCTCGTCGCCTGCGGCGATCGCGCGCTCCGCCTCGCGCGCCTGCTCGATGGCCTCGTCCGGGTACGTGAAGCAGAAGCAGTTGAGCGTGGGGTTGACCTCTTCGACGCGCTCCAGCGCGTTCGTCACCAGCGTCACGGGCGAGAGCGAGCCGTCTCGGACGAGAGCGGCCGCCTCCGTCGCCGAGAGGTAGGAGAGTTCAGGGTCGCTCATGGCTCAAGCCCAACACGCAATCACGCTATCATGAGCGCCAGGGAGAGAATAGCGCCCGGCGTTGCCGGCCCGTCTACGCCACTCCGGCGCCGGGCAAGGCTCAAGCCCCGGCGTATTCAAGCAGCAGGTCCTTGGCCTCGACGGACTGCCCGGCCGCCACGTGCAGCGCCGCGACCGTGCCGTCGCGCTCGGCGTGCAGCGCGGTCTCCATCTTCATCGCCTCGATTGTCATCAGCAGATCGCCGGCGACCACCGCGCGCCCGCTGGCCACCGCGATGGAGGCGACGACGCCCGGCATCGGGGCCGAGACATGGCAGGGGTTCGCAGCATCCGCCTTGGGCCGGCGCACCACCGTCGCCGCCGCTTCGCGGTTCTCGACCTTGACCGTGCGGGGCTGGCCGTTCAGCTCGAAGAAGACGCGCACCGCGCCCTCCTCGTCGGTCTCGCCCACGGCGAGGCAGCGAATGACCAGCGTGTGGCCGCGCTCGATCTCGACCGAGATGTCACGCCTGGGGGCCAAGCCGTAGAAGAACACGTCGGTGGGCAGCGCGGAGACCGGGCCGTAGAGGTCGTGCCGCGCCGCGTAGTCCGCGAACACCTTGGGATAGAAGAGCCAGGAATAGACGTCGCCTGGCGAGAGCGTCCAGCCGGTCTCCGCCTCGGCCTGTTCACGCGCGGCCTCGAAGTCGGCGGGAGGCAGCACCGCGCCGGGCCGCCCTTCGATGGCCGGCTCGCCCTTCAGGATCTTGCTCGCGAGCGGCTCGGGGAAGCCGCCGGGCATCCGGCCGAGCTCGCCGCGAAAGAGGCCGACCACCGATTCCGGGAAAGCGATCTCGCGGTCCAGGTCCTCGACATCGGCGCGCGTGAGCCCGCCCGAGACCATCACCAGCGCCATGTCGCCCACCACCTTGGAGGTGGGCGTCACCTTCACGATGTCGCCGAACATCCGGTTGACGTCGGCATAGGCCTGCGCCACCTCGTGCCAGCGCTCCGCAAGGCCGAGCGCGCGCGCCTGCTCGCGCAGGTTGGTGAACTGCCCGCCCGGCATCTCGTGCAGGTAGACCTCCGAGGCCGGCGCCCGCATGTCGGTCTCGAACGCCGCATACGCCGCGCGCACCACCTCCCAGTAGTCGGAGATCTCGCGCACGTGGGCCGGGTCGAGCCCGGTGTCGCGGGGCTGGCCGCGCAGCGCCTCCACCACCGAGCCGAGGCAGGGCTGGGAGGTGAAGCCCGAGAGGCTGTCCATCGCGAGGTCCACCGCATCCACGCCCGCATCCACCGCCGCCAGCACGCTGGCCGCCGCGATCCCCGACGTGTCGTGGGTGTGGAAGTGGACGGGGAGCCCGGTCTCCGCCTTCAGCGCGCGGACCAGCTCGCGGGCGGCGGCAGGCTTCACCAGCCCGGCCATGTCCTTGATGCCGAGGATGTGGGTGCCCGCGTCGCGCAGTTCGCGCGCCATCCGCACGTAGTAGTCGAGGTCGTAGCGGCTGCGGCGCGCATCGTGCAGGTCGCCGGTGTAGCAGATGGCGGCCTCGCAGAGCCGCCCGGTCTCCAGCACGGCATCGACCGCCACGCGCATGTTCTCCACCGAGTTGAGCGGATCGAAGATGCGGAAGACGTCGACGCCTGAGTCCGCGGCCTGGGCGACGAAGCCCTGCACCACGTTGTCCGGGTAGTTGGTGTAGCCAACCCCGTTGGAGGCCCGGAGCAGCATCTGCAGCAGGATGTTGGGCACCTGCGTGCGCAAGCGCTGGAGACGTTCCCACGGGCATTCGCCCAGGAAACGCAGCGCCACGTCGAAGGTGGCGCCGCCCCAGCATTCCAGCGAGAAGAGCTGCGGCAGGTTGTGGGCGTAGGCGTCCGCCACCTGGCAGAGGTCGTGCGTGCGCATCCGCGTCGCGAGCAGCGACTGGTGCGCATCCCGCATGGTGGTGTCGGTGACGAGCACGGGCGTGCGCCCCAGCATCCAGGCGGCGACCGCCTCCGGCCCTTGCGCGTCGAGCAGCGCCTTCGCGCCCGGCGCAGGCTCGTCCGCGTGGAGCGGCGGCGGGGCGGGGTTGCGGGCGTAGGCCGGCGGCTTGGGCCGGCCCTTCACCTCCGGGTGCCCGTTGACGGTCGTCTCAGCGATGTAGCGCAGCAGCCGGCTCGCGCGATCGCGCGGGCGGGCGAAGGCCAGCAGCTCCGGGTTGTCGTCGATGAAGCGGGTCGTCACCTGGCCCTGGCGGAACGCCTCGTCGCCCACGAGGCGTTCGAGAAAGTCGATGTTGGTGGCGACGCCGCGAATGCGGAACTCCTGCAGCGCGCGGCGCATGCGGTCGATCGCGCCCTCGCGCGAGGACGCCCAGGCGGTCACCTTCTCCAGCAGCGAATCGTAGTGCCGGGTGATGACCGCGCCGGTGTACGCCGTGCCGCCGTCGAGGCGGATGCCGAAGCCGGTGGCGGCGCGGTAGGCGGTGATGCGGCCGTAGTCCGGGATGAAGCGGTCGAGCGGGTCCTCGGTCGTGATGCGGCACTGCACGGCGTGGCCCCGCAGCGATATCTCGTCCTGCGGCGGGCAGGCGTCGTCCGGCCCCTCGCCGATGGCGCCGCCCTCGGCCACGCGGATCTGCGCCCGCACCAGGTCGACGCCGGTGACCTGCTCGGTGACCGTGTGCTCCACCTGGATGCGCGGGTTGACCTCGATGAAGTGAAACCGGCCGGTGTCGAGGTCGTGCAGGAACTCCACCGTGCCCGCGTTCAGATAGTCGGCCGCCTGCGCGATGGCGAGCGCGTAGCCGGTGAGCGCGTCGCGTTCCTCCCGGCCGATGCCGGGGGCCGGCGCGCACTCCACGATCTTCTGGTTGCGCCGCTGCACCGAGCAGTCGCGCTCGAAGAGGTGGACGATCCGCCCTTGAGAATCCGCCAGCACCTGGACCTCGAGGTGGCGGGCGCGCCGGATGAAGCGCTCGAAGTAGATGTCGTCCTTGCCGAAGGCGGCGTCTGCCTCGCGCCGCGCCGCCAGCAGCGCCGCCTCGAACGCGTCCTCGCCCTCGACCATGCGCATGCCGCGCCCGCCGCCGCCCCAGCTCGCCTTGAGCATGCCGGGGAAGCCCACGTCACGGGCGAGGGCGAGCGCGTCGGCCGGGTCGGCCGGCAGAGCCTCCGTCGCTGGCACCATAGGCACGCCGGCGCGGCCCGCGATGGCGCGCGCAGAGACCTTGTCGCCGAGCTTGCGCAGCGTCTCCGGCCTCGGCCCGATGAAGGCGATGCCGGCGGCGGCGCAGGCCTCGGCGAACTCGGGCGATTCGGAGAGGAAGCCGTAGCCCGGATGGATGGCGTCGCTCCCGGTGTCCTTGGCGACGCGGATGATGTCGTCCACGGCGAGGTAGGCGGTGACGGGGCCCCGCCCCTCGCCGATGCGGTAGGACTCGTCGGCCTTGAAGCGATGCAGCGAGAGGTGATCTTCCTCCGCGTAGACCGCGACCGTGGCCTTGCCCATCTCGTAGGCCGCGCGCAGCACCCGGATGGCGATCTCGCCCCGGTTCGCCACCAGTATTCGCTCGAAGCCGCTCATCGGTCCGCCCTTACGCCGGGTGCGGGCGTTCTACACGGATGTCCTACGCCTTGGAAGACGGTGCTGCGCCGCTGCTCATCCCCATCTCCCGCAGCACGGCATCCGCCGCGTCGACGAAGCGGGCCATGACGTCGGCGCGGAAGGCGCCGATGCAGCCCACGCGGAAGCTCTCCACCTGTGCGAGCTTGCCGGGGTAGATCACGAAGCCCCGCGTCGCGAGCCGGTCGTAGAAGCTCTGGAAGTCCCAGGCCGCATCGGCCGGCGCGCGGAAGGTCACGATGATCGGCGCCTGCACGGCGTCCTCCAGCAGCGTCTCGAAGCCGAGGGCGCGCAGGCCGTCCACCAGGGTGCGGCAGGTCTCCCAGTAGCGGGCGAAGCGGCCGGCGACGCCGCCTTCCGCGTCGAGCGCATCCAGCGCGCGGTCGAGCGCGGCGAGGATGTGGGTGGGCGGCGTGAAGCGCCACTGGCCGTTGGCCTCCAGCCCCGCCCACTGCGCGTGCAGGTCGAGGCTCACGGCGTGGGCGTTGTCGGCGCAGGCCGCGAGATGGTCGGTGCGCGCGATGACGAAGCCCACTCCGGGCGCGCCTTCGAGGCACTTGTTGGCGGAGGCGGCAAGGCTCGCGAGCGGCAGCCGCGCGAGGTCGATGGGGATGCCGCCGAAGGAGCTCATGGCGTCCACGTGGAGGCGGCGGCCGGCTTGGCTCACGGCGGCGGCGATCTCGGCCAGCGGGTTGAGGATGCCGGTCGTGGTCTCGCAGTGAACCAGCGCGACATCGGTGATCGCGGGCTCCGCCGCGAGCCGCTCGGCCACCGCCGCGGCCGTCGGCGGCACGGCCTCGTCGGTCTCCAGCACGCTGTGGGCGCGGCCCGCGCGGCGGCAGATCTCCGCCATGCGCCGGCCGTAGGCGCCGCCGATCAGGATCAGCAGGTGGCCGTCGCGGGGAACCAGCGTGCCGAGCTGGGCTTCCACCGCGAAGGTGCCGCTCCCCTGCATCGGCACGCACGTGAACTCATCGCCAGCGTTGGCGAGCGCGAGCAGGCGCCGGCGCACGCGCGCGGTCAACTCGATGAAGGCCTGATCGCGCGAGCCCCAGTCGCGGTCCATCGCCGCGCGGGTCTCGCGCCGGGTGGTGAGCGGGCCGGGCGTGAGGAGGACAGCGCCCTGGTCCGCCGCCCCCTCGCCCTCAGCGGGCGGCGGCGGGGCGGAGGGCATCGAGGGCTTCGGGCGTATCCACGTCGATGGTCACGGAATGATCGGGGCTCTCGACCTCGTACACCGCGTCCGCGTGGTCGCCGATCAGGTGGCGCGCGCCCACGTCGCCCGAGAGGCTGCGGATCTCGCCGAAGTAGCGCTGCGCCCACAGCACGGGGTTGCCGCGCTTGCCGCGGTAGGTGGGCACGCCGATGGCGCGGCCTTCGAACGGGTTGAAGCCGGCGATCAGCCGGTCGATCAGGTCGGCGCTCGTGCGCGGCATGTCGCCGAGGCAGACCACGGCGCCGTCAAGCCCGGCGGCCTGCCCCGGATCGAGCGCCTCGACGCCGCGCTGCAGCGAGCTGCTCATGCCCTCTGCGTAGTCGGGATTGTGCGCGAACGACACGTCGAGGCCCGCGAGCGCCGCCCGGACCCGCTCGGCCTCGTGGCCGGTCACGACCACCACCGGCTTAGCTTTCGATGCCAGAGCTGCCGCCGCGACGCGGCGCACCATCGGCTCGCCGTCCACCGCGATCAGGAGCTTGTTGAGCGCGCCCATGCGCCGCGACTGCCCGGCCGCGAGCACCACCGCCGCGATGCGGGGCGGCCCGGCGGGCGCCACCGCGTCGTCCACGCGCGCGGCGCTCCGGGGCGAGGCGCGGTTGCGCGGTAGCGGCCGGCTCGGAATCTCCATCAGGAGCCCGCCCGCCCCCATGCGCATGATGTCGGACGCGGTGACGTCGACGCCCGCGAAGATGCGCTGCAGCACCCAGTCGAAGCCGTTGAGCTTGAGCGAGCGTGCGCAGCCGGGGAGCCCGAGCACCCGCGCCTCGCCGAGGCGGGCCAGAAGCAGCAGGTTGCCGGGGTCCACCGGCATGCCGAAGTGGTCGATGGCGCCGCCTGCCTCCACCACGGCGGCCGGTACCACGTCGCGGCGGTCGACGATGGCGGACGCGCCGGCGATGAGGATGACGTCGCAGCCCCGCCTGTGAAGCTGGCCCACCGCCTGCGCCACCTCCGCGCGGTCGTGGGCGCAGCGCACCTCGGCGGCGAGCGCGCCGTCGAGCCGGGAGAGGCGCGTCGCGACCGCGCCCGTGGTGGAATCGAGCACGCTCTCGCGCGTCCCCGGCAGGCGGGTCTGGATCAGGCCGACCGTGCGCGCCGCGAGCGGCGCCAACCGCAGCATCGGCCCGCCGTCGCCCGCGATCCCGACGCAGCGCTCGACGACGGCACGAGAAGCGGCGAAGGGGATCACCTTGACCGTCGCCACCATCTGGCCCGCCTCGACGAGCGCGTGGGGCGCCACGGTGCCGAGCGTCATCGCCTCGTCGAGCAGGTTGAGTCGATCGACGCGGGCGCTGTCGATCACCGCGAGCCCGTGGCCCTCCGCAAAGATGTTGCAGCGCCCGGTGAAGGCATCGCCGAGCGTGAGCCCCGGCCCGCAGACCGCGCGGGCCACGGTCTCCGCCGCCTCGTCCTCGCCCACGTCATCTGGCTCCAGCCGCGCGCCGGAGACGGTCTCGATCTTCGCGCCCTGCAGCACCCGGATGTCGTCGGCCGAGAGCACGCGGCCCTTCTTGAAGGCGCCGCCCGGCAGGCGCACGCCGTGGGCGAGGATCAGCCCCTCGGCCTCCGCGACCGGCACGTCGCCGAAGATCATGGGCCGCCCCTCACGAGCCGGCCGGCGGCTGGCGGCGCACCTGCGTCACCTCCGCCATGATGGAGACCGCGATCTCGGCGGGCGAGCGCGCGCCGATGGCAAGGCCGATGGGCGCGTGGATGCGGCCAAGCTCGTCGTCCGAAAACCCTTTTTCGCGCAGGCGCTCCAGCCGCTTGCCGTGGGTCCGCCGGCTGCCCAGCGCGCCGATGTAGAAGACCGGCGCCCGCACCGCGACCTCCAGTGCCGGGTCGTCGATCTTGGGGTCGTGGGTGAGCGTGACCACCGCCGTGCGGTGATCGGGCACGAGCCGGTTGAGCGCGTCGTCGGGCCACTCGGTCGAGACCTCGATGGCGGGGAAGCGCGCGGTATCGGCGAAGGCCCGGCGCGGGTCGCAGACGATCACGGAGTAGCCCGCGGCCTCGGCCATGCCCGCCAGCGCCTGGGTGATGTGGACGGCGCCGACGATGACCATGCGCGCTGCCGGGTTGTGGACGTGGACGAACCACGTTTCCGCGCCCTCCTCCACCTGCCGGCTGCGGTCGGCGCGGAGCGCGTCCTGCGCCGCCTGCGTCACGGCCTCGGGCAGGGCATCGCCCGCGACCTCGCCTCCCGGATAGACCAGCGCCTGCCCGCCGCCTTCCAGCGCGGTGACGAGGGCGACTGCGCGGTCCGCGGCGCGGTCGTCGTTCAGCCGATCAAGGATCGCGCGGCGCATCGCTGCCCGCTCACTCGACCCGCTCGACGAGCACGCGCACGGTGCCGCCGCAGGCGAGGCCCACCTCCCACGCCTGCTCGTTGGAGACGCCGAACTCGAGCACGCTCGGCCGGCCTGCGCCCATGACCTTGCGCGCCTCCTCGATCACCGCGCCCTCGATGCAGCCGCCGGAGACCGAGCCCTCGAAGCGGCCGTCGCCGTCGGCGACGAGCTGGCTGCCCACGGGGCGGGGCGAGGAGCCCCAGGTCGCGATGACGGTGGCGAGCGCAACCTCCCTGCCCTCGTCCCGCCAGCGCGCGGCGGTGCCCAGAATGTCTTCCTGCCCGGCGTGTTCCGCACTCATCGGGCTTCCTCCCCTGTTGCGCGCGACGGACGCCCGCGCCCTACTCCGCGACGGCGGCCATCCCGGCCGCGACATCCGCAAGGATACGCCGCGTCTCGCCGCCCCGCGCCTTCTCGATGTCGTCCTGGTACTTGAGCAGGACGCCGAGGGTCTGGTCGACGATTGCGGGCTCCAGGCTCTCCTGCCCGAGCGTCGAGAGCGCGCGCAACCAGTCGATGCTCTCCGCCACGCCCGGCGACTTGAAGAAATCCAGCTCGCGGAGCTGCTGCACGAAGGCCACGACCTCGTAGGTCAGCCGCGGGTCGGCATCGGGTACGCGCACGCGCAGGATCTCGCGCTCACGCTGGGCGTCCGGGTAGTCGATCCAGTGATAGAGGCAGCGTCGCTTCAGCGCGTCGTGAATCTCGCGGGTGCGGTTGGACGTGATCATCACGATGGGCGGCTCGGCGGCGCGGATGGTGCCGATCTCCGGGATCGTGATCTGGTAGTCGGCGAGCACCTCCAGCAGGAAGGCCTCGAAGGGCTCGTCGGCGCGGTCGAGCTCGTCGATCAGCAGCACCGGCGGCCCGGCGTCGTGCGGGCGCAGCGCCTCCAGCAGCGGCCGACTGATGAGGAAGCGCTCCGAAAAAATGTCGCCGGCGAGGGTCTGGCGGTCGCGGTCGCCCATCGCCTCCGAGAGGCGAATCTCGATCATCTGCCGCGCGTAGTTCCACTCGTAGACGGCGGACGAGACGTCGAGCCCCTCGTAGCACTGGAGGCGCAGCAGCGAGCGGCCGAGACGCTCGGCGAGCACGCCGGCCAGCGCGGTCTTGCCGACGCCCGCCTCGCCCTCCAGGAACAAGGGCCGGTTGAGGCGGAAGGCGACGAAGAGGCTGGTCGCGAGGTTGCGGTCGGCCACGTAGTCGCCGCCGGAGAGCAGCGCGAGCGTCTCGTCGACGGTTGCGGGGATCGCCACGCCGTCCGTCATGTCAGGAGCGTTCCTCGGAAAGACGCTCGATCAGATCGGCGATCGCCTCCGGGTTGTCAAGGTGAAAGCCCGGCCCGCGCCCGTCCTCCGCCAGCACCCGAAGCCCCGCGCCCGCCTCGCCTTCGGGCCCGCGTTCCAGCGTGAGCCGGGGCGGGGCATGGTCGTCGAAGCCCAGCGCCAGCACCACGTCGGCATCCGCCGCCAGCGCGGCGAGGGCGGACGAGCGGGGCGGCTCCGGCGGGTCGTTGCGATGGATGCGCGCCCAGCGCCGGCCGGAGACCACGAGGACATCGCGTGCGCCGGCGGCGGCGTGCTCGTGGCTGTCCTTGCCGGGCGTGTCGATGCCGAGCGGCCCTTCGCTCGCGGCGATAACGGCGACGCGGCGGCCGCGGGCGGCCAGCGTCTCGATCAGCCGTGTCGCCATCGCGTCCCGCTCCCCCGCAGGCCCGGCAATCGCCACCACCACCACGCGCGGCTCAGATCACGCCGGTGAACACGAGGATCAGGACCACGGCGACCGCGACCACCGCCGCCGCCCAGGCCGCGGTGGGGAGGCCCATGCGCTTTGCCGCCGGGGCGAGCGGCGGGCCGGCATCCGCGGCCGGGGGATCTTGCTCCGGGGCATCGGCAGCCGGCGCCTCCGGCTGGGCGGGTGCTGGCGGTGCGGGCTCGGGCTCCGCCGCGTCGCCGCCGCCGAGTTTTTCGGCGAGGCTGTCGAAGAACTGCTTGGCGAGCTTCTTCGCCGTGGAATCGATGAGGCGCGAGCCGATCTGCGCGAGCTTGCCGCCGACCTTCGCATCCACGTCGTAGTGCACGACCGTCTCGCCACCCTCTTCCACCAGCCGCACCTTGGCCTCGCCGGAGGCGAAGCCGGCGGTCCCCCCCTGCCCCTGGCCGGAGAGGGTGTAGCCGTTGGGCGGGTCGAGGTCGGAGAGGGTGACGCCGCCCGCGAAGGTCGCCTTGACCGGCCCCACCTTCAGAGCGAGCGTCGCGGTCATCTCGGTGTCCGAAGTCTTCTCGATCTCCTGGCAGCCGGGCAGGCATTCCTTCAGGACCTCGGGGTCGTTGAGCGCCCGCCACACCGTCTCCCGATCGGTCGGGACCCGGAACTCGCCGTTCATCTTCATGGCCGCAGTGCCCCCTGCCGCGCCGGCGTCGGACGCGCTCTAAACGTAGTAGATGACCAGGCAGGCGCCAAGCAGCACCAGGATCCAGAGCGCGGCGGCGCCGGTGGGCCAGGTGCGCGCCAGCACGCCGCCCGGCCTGTGCTGCTGGGCGAGTGCGTAGAACAGGCGATCGAGGCCGCGCGTGGACCGTTCGCGGGCGAACCCGGCCAGCGCGGCCGCCACGCTTTCGATACGCCGCGCTGCCCCCGGCACGAGGCGCCGGTAGAGCCAGTCACTGTCGATGTTCGCCGAGCGCAGCTCCGGCGGATAGAGCCCCACCAGGTTGAGGAAGGCGAAGGCCAGGGCCGAGAAGAACAGGAGCTGCACCTGCACCAGCACGTGGCTGCCGGTGTAGGGCACGTAGCCCACCTCCCACGGCAGCAGCGAGTAGAGCCACGCCGGGTAGCAGCCGATGACGATGCAGAGGATTGCCGCTATCGCCATGGCGATGCGCATGTTGAGCGGCGGCTCGCGGGTGCGGATGCCGCTGTCGTGGGCGAAGAAGGCGAAGTAGGGGATCTTGATGCCGGCGTGGTGGAAGACGCCGGCGGAGGCAAAGAGCAGCAGGATCCAGACGATCCAGTAGCCCTCGGCCGCGGCCGCGCTCATCACCATCGACTTGCTGACGAAGCCGGAGAACAGCGGGAAGGCCGAGATCGAGGCCGCGCCCACGATGCAGAGCCCGGTGGTCTGCGGCATCGACTTGTAGAGCCCGCCGAGTTCCGAGCCGTTGATCTTGCCGGTCTGGTGCAGCACCGCGCCCATGGACATGAGCAGCAGGCCCTTGAAGATCACGTCGTTGAAGGCGTGGGAGACGGCGCCGTTCAGCGCGAGCGACGTGCCGATGCCGATGCCCACCACCATGAAGCCGATCTGGTTGATCATGCTGTAGGCGAGCACACGGCGGAGGTCGTTCTCGATCACCGCGTAGAAGATGGGAAACGCCGTCATCGCCGTGCCGATGGGGATCAGCACCTCGGTGCCGGCATAGCCCCGCGCCAGCGCGTAGACCGCGAGCTTGGTCGTGAACGCGCTCAGGAAGACCATGCCGGTCGGCGTCGCTTCCGGGTAGGCGTCGGTGAGCCAGGTGTGCACCAGCGGGAAGCCGCACTTGATGCCGAAGGCAACGAAGATCAGCACGCCGCCGAGGCTGCCGATGCCGATGTGGTCGAAGGCGGCAGACCCGGTGTCGCCGATCACGATGATCGCGCCGCCCAGCAGCAGCAGGCCGGAGACGAGCTGGAACACCAGGTAGCGCATGGCGGCCCGCACCGCGCGGGGTTCGCGGCGGGCGAGGATCAGCAGCACCGAGCCGAGCGTGGCGCCCTCCCAGAAGATGACGAGGGTGATGAGGTCGCCCGCGAACACGGCGCCGAGCGCCGAGCCGGCGTAGAGCAGCATGCCCGCCTGCTGCAGCCGGTCCCGCACGTGGAAGGCGAAGACCGCGCCGAGGAACGCCGCGATATGGAAGAGGAGGCCGAAGAGCAGGCTCAGCTTGTCGGCGCGGAGCAGTTCCAGCCGCGCATCCAGCAGGGGGACATCGAGCCCGCCGCCCCCGCTCCACACGAACCAGAGGTTGATCCCGCCCAAGAGCGGCACGGCCGGGACGAGCAGGCGGCGCAGCCCTCCCGGCAGCAGCAGGACGAGAACGGCCGCGACGAGGAAGACGAAGGCGGGCGGAATGCTACTCGTCATAGTAGTCCTCGCGCCGCATCACCATCCGGCGCAGCTCCTTCGCCGCGAGCACCAGCACCACGCAGGCGATGAAGCCGAAGAAGCCGTAGAAGCCGAACCAGCCCTCCCAGAAGAACTCGTCCTTCCGGTTGAAGCCGGCGTCGATCACCAGCACGCCGAGGCAGAGCGCCGCGAAGAACCAGATGAGGCGCATCACGTTGCGGCGTTCGTCGAGCCAGTATTTCTTCTTCATGGCGGTCTCTTACGGCGTTCCTGCGAGGGGCTGCACGAGGGTGAGCAGCGCCTGCGGATAGAAGAAGAGCGCGGCCGTGCCGAGCGCGGCCACGAGCGTCGCCGCGAGGATCGGCAGGGGCGCCTCGGCGCGGCCTGCCGCCACCGGCATGCCGGTGGCCGGGAAGAAGGCGCGGGCGAGGATCGGCACGAAGTAGAGCGCGTTCAGCAGCGAGCTGCCGAGCAGCACCGCGATCACCGCGATGTGGCTGCCGTCGTCGGCGCCGGTCACGAGATACCACTTGCTCCAGAGCGCGGCGAAGGGCGGCAGCCCGATCAGCCCGAGCGCGCCCACGGCGAACGCGCCCATGGTCACCGGCATGCGGTAGCCGATGCCGTCGAGCTCGCTCACCAGCCGCTTGTGGGCGGCGGTGTAGATCGCGCCCGCGCAGAAGAAGAGCGTGATCTTGCCGAAGGCGTGCGTGGCGATGTGCATGGCCCCGCCGACAACGCCGGCACTGGTCGCGAGCGCGCCGCCCAGCACCACGTAGGCAAGCTGGCTCACGGTCGAGTACGCGAGGCGGCGCTTCAGGTCGTCCTGGCGCAGCGCGATCAGCGAGGCGATCACGATGGTGGCGGCCGCGACCGCGATCAGCCACTCGCTCCCCGCCATCGCCCTGAGAAAGTCGATGCCGAAGATGTAGACCAGCACCTTGAGAACCGTGAAGACGCCGGCCTTGACCACGGCGACCGCGTGCAGCAGGGCGCTTACCGGCGTCGGCGCCACCATCGCCGCCGGCAGCCAGGCATGGAGCGGCATGAGCGCCGCCTTGCCGATGCCGAACATGTAGAGCACCAGCAGCACGGCGGCGGTGCGCTCGCTCACCGCGCCGGCGAGGATGCCGCCCATGCGGAAGTCGAGCGTCCCGGCTTCCACCCAGGTCCAGAGGATCGCGAAGAGCTGCAGCAGGATGGAGGTCGAGAGCAGGATGCCGAGGTAGGTCCGGCCCGCGCGGCGCGCCTCGTCCGTGCCGCTGTGGGTCACCAGCGGATAGGTCGACAGCGTCAGCGCCTCGTAGAACAGGAACAGCGTGAACATGTTGCCGGCGAAGGCGACGCCGATGGCGCTCGCGAGCGCCGCCGCGAAGCAGACGTAGTAGCGGGTGCGGTGGCCCTCCTCGTTGGCGCGGACGTAGCCGATGGAATAGACCGTCGTCACGATCCAGAGGAAGGAGGCGATCAGCGCGAACAGCATGCCGAGCGGCTCCAGCACGAACGCGATGGGCAGCCCCGGCACGATGTCGAAGAGCGCGACGCGGGGCGTGCCGCCCCCCGCCACCGCAGGCGCCAGCGAGAGCACGAGGCCGAAGAGCGCCACCGCGGTGACGACGGAGACCGCCTCCTGCAGCACGGGCCGGCGCGCCGTCGCCCAGATCAGGAGCGCGCCCGCGATCGGCACCGCGGGAGCTGCGAGAAGCTGCGCCGCGTGGCTCATGGCACGCCACCCAGCAACACCGCCGCCGCGCGCTCGGCGATGCCGACGGTAAGCTCCGTGTGGAGTCCGAAGTAGACCGAGCCCGCGATCATCGCCCAGGTCGAGAGCTGCATCGCCCAGGGCGCCTCCTGCACCGGCTCGGCGTCCGGCGGGGCCGGGCGGAAGTAGGCGGCCTCGATCACGCGGCCCATGTAAGCCAAAGCGATCAGCGAGCCCACGAGCACGAAAAGCGCCACCGGCCAAAGCCCTTCCTCGAACGCGGCCTGCACCAGATACCACTTGCTCACGAAGCCGGACGTGATGGGCACGCCGACCAGACCGAGGCCGCCGATCACCACCGCCGCCATGGTGAACGGCATGCGCCGGCCGAGGCCGTGCAGCGCGCTCAAGTCGGTCGCGCCCAGGCGGTAGGCGATGGCGCCGGCGGCGAGGAAGAGCCCGCCCTTCATCAGCGCGTGGTTGAAGACGTGGACCAGCGCGCCGGTCACGCCGGTCACCGACGCGAGGCCGATGCCGACGCCGAGGTAGCCGATCTGGCCCACGCTGGAGAACGCCAGCAGGCGCTTCAGATCGCTCTGGAAGACGGCGACGAGCGAGCCCGCGAGCACCGCGATGAGCGAGAGCGCGAGCAGGATCTCCGTCAGCGGCATTGTGTCGAAGGCGAAGTGCACGCCGAACACCGTGAAGACGAAGCGGAGCAGCATGTAGGCGCCGACCTTGGTCGCCGTCGCCGCGAGGAACGCGCTCACCATGGAGGGCGCGTAGGCGTAGGCGTTGGGCAGCCAGACGTGGAAGGGGAAGAGCGCGAGCTTGATCAGCACGCCGACGGTGATGAAGGCGAACGCGGTGAGGATCGCCGGCGTCTCGCCCAGCGCCGGCACACGCGCACCGAGGTCCGCGATGTTCAGCGTGCCGGTCTTGGCGTAGAGGAAGCCCACGCCGATCAGGATCAGCGAGGCGCCGATGGTGCCGATGATGAGGTATTGATAAGAGGCCGTGAGCGCCCGCCTGCGCTTGCCCTGCGCGATCAGCACGTAGCTCGCGAGCGAGGAGATCTCGAGAAAGACGTAGACGTTGAAGGCATCGCCCGTCGCGGTGATGCCGAGCAGGCCGGTCAGCGCCAGCAGGAAGATCGCGTAGAAGAGGTGGCGGCGCTCGGGCCGCACCTCCCGCTCCACGCTCTGCTTGGCGTAGGGCATCATCAGCGCGGCGGTGCCGGCGAGGATCAGCAGGACGAAGGCGTTGACGCCATCCAGCCGGTACTCGATGCCGATGGGGGGCGCCCAGCCGCCGAGGCGGTAGGAGATCGTGCCCCCGGTCATCACCTGCTCGAGCAGCAGCGCCGCGATGGCGAGCAGCCCCCAGCAGACCACGGTGGTGAAGGCCCAGGCGTAGTTGCCGCGCCGCAGCAGCACGCAGACCGGCGCCGCGATCAGCGGCACCGCCACCTGGAGCACCGGCAGATGAGTCGCGATCATCGCCGATCCTGCTCGTCGATCTCGTCCTCTTCGACGGTCCCGTAGGCGCGCTTGATCGCGACGGTGAGCGCGAGCCCGACCGCAAGCGTAGACACGGCCACGACGATCGCCGTCAGGATCAGCACGTGGGGCAGCGGGTTGGAGTAGACCGAGTAGGCGGCGTCGATGATCGGCGCGGTGCCGCCCTCGACCTTCCCGAACGTGATGTAGAACAGGAAGATCGCGGTCTGGAACATCCCCAGGCCGATCAGCTTCTTGATGAGGTTGGAGGGCGCAATGATGGCGTAAAGCCCGATCATCGCCAGCACGATCGCGGCCCAGTAGTTGGCGTGGGCGAGAGCGTCCACCTCAGCGCCACTCGGCAAGGGCGGTGAAGATGACGGTCATGACGGCGGCCACCGCGACGCCCACGCCGATCTCGATGATGATGATGCCGATGTGGTTGCCGTGGGTCGCGTCGGCGGAGAGCGCGCCGTATTCGAGGAATGCGCCGCCGGCGATCATGTTGGCGACGCCCACGCCCGCGTAGAGCAGCACGCCGAGGCAGGCGATGACGACCAGCAGGCGCGGGGGTGCGACGCTGCGCACCGCCTCGGTCCCGAACACGAGGCCATAGAGAATGAGGCCCGCTGCGAAGATCACGCCGGCCTGAAAGCCGCCGCCCGGCCCGTAGTCGCCGTGCATCTGCACGTAGAGCGCGAACAGCAGGATCGGCGGGATCAGCAGCTTCGAGACCACGCGCAGGACCAGATGCTCGGTCATTCGCGGTCCTCCGCGCCATCCCGGCGGCGGCGGCGGACGATGCCCAGCATCAGCAGCACGCCGATCCCCGCCGTGAAGATCACCGTGACCTCGCCGAGCGTGTCGAAGCCCCGGTAGGAGGCCAGCACCGCGGTCACGATGTTGGGCACGCCGGTCTCCGCCTCGCCTTGCGCCAGGTAATGCGGTGCCACGTGCTGTTGCGCCGGCGCTTGCGGGTCGCCGAAGGCCGGCAGGTCGAGCGTGCCGTAGACCAGCAGCCCGCCCACGGCGAGCGAGGCCAGGATCGGGAGCCAGGGCCTGCGGTGCGCGATCTTCTCGTGCCGGCCGGTGGCGGCGATGGCGAGCAGCATGAAGACGGTGGTGACGCCGGCGCCGACGGCGGCCTCGGTAAAGGCCACGTCGACGGCATCGAGCACGACCCAGAGCACCGCCATGATCAGGCTGTAGATGCCGAGCACCAGCGCGGCCGCCAGCAGGTTCCGCAGCGTGACCACGACGAGCGCGGCCGCGACCAGCAGGACCAGGAGCAGGATATCGACGTAGATGTCTATGGCGCGGGGTCCTTCGGCTTGCGGGTCCACGGCCGGACCCCGTCGAGCAGCGCCGCCTGGGCCAGCGCGTGCGTTGCGGTCGGCGCGGTGAACACCAGGAAGACGAAGATCAGCACGAGCTTGAGCGCGGTCAGCGAGAGCCCGGCCTGAAACATGAAGCCGAGCAGGATGAAGCCCGCGCCGGCGGTATCCGCCACGCTCGACGCATGGAGCCGGGTGAACACGTCCGGCATGCGGACCAGCCCGAGCCCGCCCACCAGGATGAACGCGGCGCCGATGCCGATGCTGATCCAGCTCAGGATGTCGACGATCACGGCGCGCCCTCCGTGCCTTCCGCGCCTTCCGCGCCCTCCGCTTCCCGCGCGCGCCGGCGCTTGATGTAGCGGAGCACCGCGATGGTGCCGATGAAGTTGATGAGCGCGTAGACCAGCGCGATATCCAGGAATTCCGGGCGGCCCATGAGGAAACCGACAGCCGCGATCAGCAGCACGGCCATGGTCCCAATGGCGTTCACGGCGACCACGCGGTCGTAGACCGTCGGCCCCAGGTAGGCGCGGATCAGCGCGAGGAGCACGGTCACCACGAGCGCGGCAACGGCGGCGAGGGCCATCATGACTCGCCCTCCACCGCGGTGACGCGCCGGTCCATTCCGCCCGCCTTCAGCTCCTCCATGCCGCGCCGGGTGAGCGCGTGGACCTCGATGCCGTCGGCGGTCACGGCTGTGGACAGCGTGCCGGGCGTCAGCGTGATGGAGTTGGCGAAGATCACCCGGCCGAGGTCCGACTTCTGGCTCGACGGCACGGTCTCCAGCACCGGGTCGATGCGGAGCCGCGGCGACAGCACGATGCGGGTGACCGTCAGCGCCGAGAGCAGTATCTGGATCGTCAGCCAGCTCCAGTAGAGAGGAATGCGATAGCCGAGGTGGATGGGGTGCCCCTCGTGGTCCACCACGTCCATGCGCATCGCCACCGCCACCACGAACGCCGTGCAGGCGGCGCCGATCGCGAGCAGGAAGGGCGTGTAGTGACCGGACAGTCCGAGCCAGAGCCCGTAAAGACCGGCGAAGAGAGTGAGCGCGTGGCGCACGCGAATCCCTCGTGCGGAGGCGGGAGCGCCCGGATTATGCCCCTAGCGCCCCGGCCCGCAACAAGGAATGGCCGCTCGTTGCCGCGGGCGGATGCCCTGCGGCGCTACCAGCGCAGGTCGGCGCGAAGCATCACGCTGTGATCGGCGGCACCCTGCGCCGGCCGGCCGTGCACGCCTTCGAGGCTCATCCCGACCCAGGGCCCTATGTCGTAACGGCCGCCGAGGCCGAGACGCCGCGAGCCCGCGTCGGAGAGCGACACGTCGGTATAGGGCGTGAGCACGCCCTCGGCACCCCACGTGTCGCCGATGCCGTAGGCGAGCCGCGCGCTCAGGCGCCCGGCCCCGTGCTCGGCCGCTGCCGCCCCCAGGGCGGTCACGTCGCTCCCCCACAACCGCCGCACGCCGCCGGCCGTCTCGCCCCACGCCGGCCGCAGGCTGAACGCGAGCCCCTGGCCCGACGCGCCGGGATCGATCCGCACCAGTCCGCTCACGCCCCACTCCTCGTGGTCGCCACCGTGCGACAGGAGCGTCCGGGCCCGGCCTTCGATGGTCAGCCCCGACGCCGGGTCGGAGTAGCGCAGACCGCCGCCGGTCTCCACACCGCCGCCGGTCTCGCCGTCCCCGCCGTCGTTCCGTATGCCGAGCTCAAGCGAGGGCGAGAGCGTCGCGCCCGAGGCGAGCTTCCGGTCGTACACCCCTTCGAGCATGAGCCGCTGCCGGCTGACGTTGACCGTCGTGCGCGCCAGCGTCTCCGAGCCATCGACCTCGGCCTTCGTGAAGGCTGCCTCGGCCTTCAACAGCAGGCTGGTGGTCCCGCCATCGAGAAACTCGTCGCTGGAGAGCAGCGACCCGCTCGCGCCCGCCGCGAACGTCTGTTGCGTCAGGTCGCTCGCCTCCGTGCCCACCGCGTCGTCGATCTCCACCTCGCCCGTGCCGTAGCCGGCCATGGCCCACAGAGTCATGCCGCCGGGCGACCCCCAGCCGATGTAGGGGTTGACGCTCGTGAGCGAGGCCGAGAACTCGCCCTCCTGCGCGTTGAGGTCCGTGTAATCCACCGCCCCTTGCGACGACGTGAGCGACACGCCGGCCAGCACGTCCGCGCTCAGCCTGGTATCGATCCCGAGGTTGGCGCTCGTCACGGTGCCGTCGTAGCTCACGGACTGCGCGTTGCCGCCCGAGAGGCTGCGGTAGTCGCCGCTTCCCCAGAAGGTCAGGTCGCCGAACGGGCCGCTGCTCCCGCCATCCGCGGCGCCCAGCGCCACGGTGAAGGACGAGCCCTCGAGCAGGCGCGCGAGGTCGAACGTGCCGTTCTGCAGCGCCGGGCCGTTGGCCACGATGGCGTCGGAGAGCGTCGTGGCGCCGCCGAAGCTGAGGCTGGCATCGGGCGCGGC
The DNA here is from genome assembly GCA_965221125.1 of Alphaproteobacteria bacterium. Classification (GTDB taxonomy): domain Bacteria; phylum Pseudomonadota; class Alphaproteobacteria; order UBA828; family UBA828; genus WTGU01. The sequence goes on along the minus strand of CBDCRW010000007.1, from coordinate 322,463 downwards.
GCCGGATGATGCGCGCTGGATGCGGCTGGAAACGGCATCGACCGTGCCGGCGGTCATGGCGCGGACGACCTGGGGCAGCACCGACTGGACGACCGTGTTCCGGCCCGCCGCGACCTCCTGGGATGCGGTCCTGTAGAAGCCCGAGCCGACGACGAAAGAGATCTGCGCAGTGCTTCCATCCGCCCTCTGGACTTGGTCGGAGAACGTGCGGACATAGCCCACCTTGGGGATGTCGGCGCTATCGTTGTCGTCGTTGGGATCGTCGAAATGGTATTCCACGAAGCCGCCCTCAGGGCCGCGTTTCGTCGCCTCGACTAGCTGCGGCAGAATTGGCTCTCCGGTCACGGCGTCATGGGCGCGCGGCGGATACAGAGGCGTCAACTCGTACCTTTCCGGGAACCCGGCGTGAAACAGGATCAGCTGGCTGGTCAAATTCCAGATGTAGAGGTACACGGAACCATGCCGCCACGGCCCGTCGGGATCGCGCATGGCGATCCTGGCCTGCGAGACAGTGGCTTGATTGCCGGTCTTCACAAGCCCCATGAAGTAGTTTCCCGCTTCCGTGACGAAGGCCTTCAGGGTCGCTCGGTCCACCACATCCGCGGCAGTAACCGCCGGGTCGCCGTAATCGATCTGTTCGTCAGCCAGGTGTGTTGCGTTCAGATCGAATCCTGCGAGCAGAATGGCGGGATTCCTGAATCTGAGCGAGGTATAGGTGCTCGCGTAGCCCGAAGCGCCGGGGATACCTGGTATATCGAACGAGCGGCTGTTCGCTTCGGCTGCGGCGAACGCAGCCCGGGTCGCGACGGGGTCTCCCAGGACGGCAGGGTCGATTCCCAACGCTTGAAGGATCGTCGTGTAGATCGCAGGCCGGAGCTTCGCGCCGGACAAGGACATGTCCTTCGCGTGGATGTACACCCGGCCGTCGGGCGTCAGGGTCACGAGATAGGTGGAACCGGAACGCCAGGCGCTCTCGTCCTGTCTGATGAGACATGCGAAGTATTGAGATGATCCTGCGGTTACGGCCTGTTGGGCCTGTTCCCGAAGACGATCGCGCGCGCTGAGCGCGAAATCCATCAGGCTGCCGGTGCCGTTCTCCACCTGCTCCGCCGTCACATCCGGGGGTTCAACGGGAGCCACGCCGGCGGGAAGCGGACACGTCTCGTCCGTCTGCGCCGAGGCGTAGTGGGCGCTGAAAAGAACGCCGGCGAGCATGAGCAGGCCGGCACAAACAATCTTCGATGTCGCGGTGAGTAGTGTCGCGGTTTTCATCACAGAGTCCCCTTTCTGCGACGGGCAGGCGCATCAATCCGAAGATTCCCTGCTCGACGGACCTGTCCCCTGCAAGAGATTGGCTTACCCCATAAAGCCATTGATGCATATCCCCCAAAACAATAGTTCAAACCCGCCTTCGCGGCCACGCCGGTTGACCGGCGCGGGCGGCCGTGCCGCGCGAGAGGAACGCCCGCGCGCACTCCCCCGTTGACGCGGGATCGGGCAGCACAATACTTGCGCGCGGCGTTCCGCACCCGGCGCTGTGCCAGCGGCCGGCAGGCGATGCCGGCAGCGATCACGGGAGCGTTCCACATGAATGGACTGAGACGGACGTGCGCGCGCATCGTGGACGCGCCGGCCTTCAACGGCCTGATCATCGCGATGATCCTGATCACCGCTTTGGGCCTCGGCGTGGAAACGAGCCAGACGATGCACGCGGAGTGGGGCCACGCCATCCGCTGGGCCTTCCACGTGGCGCTCGCCGTCTTCGTGATCGAGGCTGCGATCAAGCTCACCGCCGTGGCGCCCCGCTTCGAGCGCTACTTCAGGGACGGATGGAACCTCTTCGACTTCGCCATCCTGGTCCTCGCCCTCCTGCCGGAAGCCGGGGAGTTCGCCCTCATCGCGCGCCTTGCACGCTTGTTGCGGGTGCTGCGCGTGGTGACGGTGGTGCCGCAGCTCCGGGTCATCATCTCCACCCTGGTCCGCTCGCTCCCGGGGCTGGGCCACGTGATGCTGTTGCTGTCCGCCGTCTTCTACGTCTATGCGATCGCGGGCGTGCACCTCTTCCGCGACCACGACCCGATCCATTGGCGCAACCTCGGCATCGCGCTGCTCTCGCTCTTCCGCGTGATGACGCTGGAGGACTGGACGGACATCATGTACGTCGCCATGGAGCTTCATCCCATGGCGTGGCTCTTCTTCGTCAGCTTCGTGATGCTGGCGGCCGTCATCATGATCAACCTCGTGATCGCGGTCGTGATCAACAACCTGCACGACGCGCGCCTGGAGGTGACTCCGGTGAAGGGCGAAGAAGACGAGGACGAGGCGACCCTCAGGTCCGTGCGCGAGGAGGCGGCGAGCGCCCGCGCCGCGCTGGAGCGCGTCGAGAGCATCCTCGCCAAGATGAAGAAGTAGGCTGCCTCGCCCGGTCCCTTACCGCTGGCCGAGTATCCTGGAGCGCGTCCGTCAATGACGGACGCGCGACAGGCCGCGACCGCGGCCCGCCGCGCATGCGGCGCGCTCGCGCAGGCATCGGCCGAAGGCCGATTGCCGTGAGCGATAAAGACTCAGATCGTTTCCGTGCAACACGGAAACGATCTAGGGGTGCGGGCCGAAGGGAGCCTCGTTCAGCAGAACGACCTCCTGCGTCAGCACCGACGGGCGGACCTTGCCGGCGAATTGCATGAACGCCTCGCTCTGGAAGAGCCGCGTCCAGTGCGCCCGGCGCGCGGCATCGTCGTCGAACTTCCAGATATGCACCAGCCGGTTGATGGTGCCCGTGTCGGCAACGAAATAGCCGACCAGATTGGCGCCAAAACCTTCGCTCTCCAGCACCGGCCAGCCTTCGTCGCGATAGTGCCCGACGACCTCGGGGAGCTTGCCAACCTGTATCGTGTACGTCCTCATCTCGTAGAGTGCCATGCCGTTCCTCCCGTCTGGCTTCGTGCGGGAGACTGGCGGCGCCGGCGCCCCGCGTCAAACCGCGAGGCGCGCGCAGCCATTGCCGCCGGCGCCCCGGAGCGGGCAGACTGGCCGCCGACAGGAGCAATCGGGGAGCGGCACCATGGAAGAGACGGCCACGCGGCTGAGTACGCAGATCGATTTCGACCGCGACGGCAAGCAGTGCGACCACCTGCGCCTGCCGCACTCCGTCCACCGCTCGGCCTACGGCTGGCTGCCGGTGCCGCTCGTCTGCATCAGGAACGGCGATGGGCCGACGGTGCTGCTCACGTCCGGCGTGCACGGCGACGAGTACGAGGGGCAGGTGACGCTCACCAGGCTGATCCGCACCCTGGAGCCTGCCGACGTCACGGGCCGCATCATCATCCTGCCCATGGCCAACTACCCGGCCGCGAAGGCGGGGCTCAGGACCTCGCCCATCGACGAGCTGAACCTGAACCGCGTGTTCCCCGGCAAGCACGACGGCAGGCCGACCGAGATGCTCGCGCACTACATCGACAGCGAGCTCACGCCGCGCGCGGACTACATGATGGATCTCCATTCCGGCGGCAGCTCGCTCATGTACCTGCCCTCCCTGGTGCTGCGCGATTCGGCGATGCCGGCCGACCTGCAGGCCAGGATCATCGAGCTGGGCCGGGTCTTCGGCGCGCCCTACGGCTTCCTCTTCCCCGCGGTGCGCGGCGTGGGCGGCACCAACATGCGGGCGGCGATCGCCCGCGGCGTGGTCGCCTTCGGGACCGAGATGGGGGGCAGCGGCACGGTCACGCCCGAGTGCCTGCGCATCTGCGAGGCGGGCGTGCGCCGCGTGCTCCGCCACGTCGGCGTCTGGCACGGCCCGGTGGACGACGACGAGGAGCCGGCGGCAGCACCCCGCCTGCTCACCGCCGAATCGTGGGAATTCTTCACCTACGCCAGCGAGGACGGCCTGTTCGAGCCCGTGGTCGAGCTCGGCGACGAGGTGGAGAAGGGCCAGCTCGCGGGCCTGATCCACACGCCGGAGACGCCGTGGCGGGAGCCGACCGAGGTTCGCTTCGACGAGACGGGACTCGTGGTCTGCAAGCGCGTGCCGGGGCGGGTGGAGCGCGGCGACTGCCTGTTCCACCTCGGCGCCGATGCGGAAGACGGGAGCTAGCCCGGCGGACGAGGAGGATGCGATGAGCGCGAACGAGAGCGACGAGAGCTGGCGCGGCAAGATCGGCAGGATGAGCGCGGACGAGGTGGACGCCTTTCTGGAAGAACCCTTCCTCGCCCGCGTCGCCTGCCTCGACGAGAACGCGTGGCCCTACGTCGTGCCCTGCTGGTACCAGTGGGACGGCTCCGCGCTCTGGGTCGTGCCGCGCGCGCGCTCGGCCTGGGCGCACCACCTGGAGGCCCGGCCCCGCTGCGCCGTCACCATCGACGAATCGTCGGCCGCCGACGAGGAGACGGATGCCGGCGTGCAGCGCCGCTTCCTCGCGCAGTGCGAGGCGGCGATCGTGGAGCGGCCCTGCGTGGGCGGGCGCTGGGTAGAGGTCGCCCGCACCATGTCGATCCGCTATTACGGCGAGAACGGCCCGAGCTACCTGGAGCCCACCATGAGCTGGAAGCGCTGGCTGATCCGCCTCGACCCGGTGCGCATCCAGACCTGGCAGGGCATCGCCTGGCCCAAGCGCTACCTGGAGGGCGACGCCGTCGCCAGTTGAGCACCGGCCCGCGGGGCGCCCCGGTTCGAATCGCGTTCAGTTCCGCTCGGGCTCGCGCATGAACGCAGCATCGACATCGACGGCGTAGCCGTTGGCGAGCGCATTGGTCTCGTTCGCCATGCCGACCACCGCCATCAACTCGACCAGCATGGCGTCGGTCATCCCCTGCCGCCGCGCGCCTGCGGTGTGGGAGCGGATGCAGTACTCGCAGCCGTTGGTGGCGCTGACCGCGACGTAGATCAGCTCCTTGGTCAGCGGGTCGAGCGCGCCGGGCGCCATCACCTGCTTGATGCTTTCCCAGGTCCGCCTCAGGGTCGGCGGATCGTTGGCCAGCACCTTCCAGAAGTTGTTGATCCAGTCGGTCTTGCGGGTCTCCATGATGTCGTCATAGACCGCGCGGACCTCCGGCGTGGCGTCGTCGTACTCCACCATCGCGACCGTCGCCATGCTCTCCTCCCGTGATGCGTGAGCGTCTCGTGCCGGGATAACCCGAATGGCGCAGCGCGGCCATAGCGGAGAGGTACGGGCGGTCAGAGATCCCCGCGGCTCATCTGGCGCGCGATGTGGCCTGCCTGGCGCAGCGCAAGGGCGACGATGGTGAGCGTCGGGTTGCCGGCCAAGGACGAGGTGAACTGGCTGCCGTCGGAGACGAAGAGGTTGGGGACCTCGTGGCTCCGGCCCCAGCGGTCGATCACGCCGGAATCCGGATCGGTGCTCATGCGGCAGGTGCCGAGATTGTGCGAGACCGGCAGCGGCGGCGAGCAGAAGACGCGGGTCGCACCCGCCGCCTCCAGGAGCGCGATGCCGTTGCGGTAGCCGTAGCGCTTCATGGCGAGGTCGTTGGGATGATCGTCGAGGTGCAGGCTCGGGATCGGCAGCCCGTGCTGGTCCTTCTCGCTCGGGTGCAGCGTCACCCGGTTGGTGGCGATCGCCATATCCTCGCCGTTCATGAAGAAGCCCGCGATGCGCTCATACGCCTCGATCCAGCTCGCATAATCGCGGCCCCAGCGGCCCGGACTGAGGAAGGCCGCGAAGAAGGGGAGGCCGAGGCCGATGGTGCCGTAGAGGAAGCCGCCGGCGAAGCCGCGGGCGGGGTCGTGCCGCGCCTCGTCGTGGATGATGCCGGAGCAGACCATGCCGCGGTACATGCGCACAGGTTGCGGGAATTCTGCGTACATGTAGGCCGTCGTGTGGCGCATGTAGTGCTTGCCGACCATGCCCGAGCCGTTGGCGAGACCGTCCGGCCACGCGCTCGATTCGGAGTTGAGCAGCAGCCGCGCGGTCTCGATGGAGTTGGCCGCGACGCAGACCAGCCGCGCCTTCTGCAGGTGGTGCTGCCCCGCCGCGTCGGCATAGAGCACGCCGCTCGCGCAGCCGCGCTCGTCGTGCTCTATGCGGAGCGCCATGCAGCGCGTGCGGATCTCGCAGCGGCCGGTCGCCTCCGCGCGCGGCAGCTCCGAGACGAAGGTGGACCACTTGCCGCCCGACTTGCAGCCCTGCATGCAGAAGCCGATCTGGTCGCAGGCGTTGCGCCCGTCGCGCGGCACCGCGTTGATGGCGACGTTGTTGATGCCGTAGTCGGTGTAGCCCATGCGCTTCGCGCCGAGCGCCATGACCCGGTAGTTGTTGTTGCCCCGGTGCTGCGGCGTGTTGCCCCGCCCGCTGACGCCCATCTTGCTCTCGGCCTCGCGGTAGAAGGGCTCGATCTCCTCGTAGTCGAAGGGCCAGTCGGCCACGTCGGCGCCGTCGACCTCGCCGTAGGTCGAGCGCGTCCTGAACTCGTAGGGCAGCCCGCGCGGGCACATGGCCGCCCAGTGGAGCGTGGTGCCGCCCACGCCCTTGCAGGTCCAGGTCGGCGCCGTCGGGTAGTCGCGGGCGATGGGCGAGGCGCCGGTGCAGGCGCGCGTGTCCTTCCAGGTGAGGCGGTCGTACATCGCCCACTCGTCGTTGACGATGTCGCTCATCTTGAAGCGGGGGCCGGCCTCCAGCACCACCACGTCGATGCCGCGCCGCGTCAGCTCGTCGGCGATGGTCCCGCCGCCCGCGCCCGAGCCGATGATGACGACGACGCCGTCGTCGTTCAGGTCGTAGGTGACGGCGGGGATGTCGTCGTCGTCGCGGTGCGGAGCGATCATCGGCCCGCCTCCACGTCGGCCTCGGTGATCCAGTCGATGTCGTCGACGCCGCGCTCGATGTAGCCGCCGAGGTGGGAGGACGCGCCCTCGTAGCCGAAGCGCGCCCAAAGCGCCCGGTCGTCGTAGAGGTAGCGGGCCGTCGCCGCCCGCATGGCCTCGAAGAAGGGCGAGCCCTCGATCGCCTGGAGCGCGGCGAGCTTCTCCTTCTCTTCGAGATCGACGAAGGCGCGGCCCCCAGCCTGGTCCAGCGCCGCAGCGCCGTCTGCCAGAAGCGCGCGCTGCGCGGCGTCCGCGCTCGCCGCCACGATGTCGACCACCCGGCGGTAGAAGCCATCGTCCAGGGAATCGTGGGGATAGAGCACGCGCGCCATCGCCGTCAGCGTCGCGGCCGTACGGGGGTCGAGGGTTGCGTCAGGCGTCGATGCCATAGCTCATCGCCATCAGCTCGATGGGGTGGTGAGCGCGCGCCGGCGCAGCACGGCCCGTGCCGTGCCGCTCCATCCCTTGCACGATGTGATCGCCGGCGAGCGGACACTCGGAGGCGATGAAGGCGCGCCCGCTCTCAGCCGCCTGGCGGATGACCGGCTCGCCCACCTTCATGCCGGTCTCGAAGTTGCGCTTCATCACGCCCCAGGTGCCGCCGTGGCCGGCGCAGCGCTGCATCACCAGCACGTTGCACTCCGGGATCATGCGCAGCATGACCGCAGCCTTGGCGCCGATGTCCTGCGCTCGCGCGTGGCACGCCTGGTGCAGGGCCACGTCGCCGTCGAGCGGGGCCATGCCGTGGGCCAGGCCCTCGCTCCGGGCGATGTCGATGACGTACTCGGAAACGTCCTTCGTGTGCCGGGCGAGGCACGCCACTGCCTCGTCGTCGGGCAGGTGGAGCGGCCAGAGCGTCTTCATCATCAGGGCGCAGGAGGGGATGGGAGCGATCACGTCATAGCCGCGCTCGATCCAGACGCCGAGCGAGGCGGCGACGCTACGGGCGCGGCGGCAGACCTCGGCGATGTCGCCCCGCTCCAACTGCGGCATCCCGCAGCATTCGTCGTAGACGACCTCGGTCTCGACCCCGTTCTTCGCGAGCACAGCCCGCGCGGCGCGGCCGATCCCCGGATTGTTGTACTCGACGAAGCAGGTGGAATAGAGCACCGCCTTGCGCCCCGCAGCCGGCGCTCCGGCATCGACCGGAGGCGGGCTCTCGGCGGCCTGCCGGCCGAAGGTGCGGACATGGAAGCGGGGCAGCGCCGCGTCGCGGTGAATGCCGGCGACCGCCTCCATGAGCGGCCTGGTGAGTCCGTTGCCGCGCTGCGCCGCCCAGTTGGCGAGCGGGGCGATGGCGCCCAGCAGCCGGCCGTTGCGGTCGGTCTCGCCCAGCGCCCGCTCGGCCGCGCCGACCTTGCCGTCGCGCAAGGCGTGCGCCCGCTGGCGCATCATCAGGGCGGGAAAATCCACCGCGTGGACGTGCGGCGGCGTGTAGGGGCAGACCGGGTAGCACATGTCGCAGAGCGTACACGCCGCGCCCACGCTCTCGAACGCGTCGCTCGGCAGCGTGTCGACCCCGCCTCCGCCGTCGATCAGGTCGAAGAGGCGGGGGAAGCTCTCGCAGAGATCCTCGCAGCGGCGGCAGGTGTGGCAGACGCCGGCGACGCGGCGCAGCTCGCCATCCAGCGCGCCCGCGTCCAGGAACGCGGGCGCCTCCCAGTCGATGGCTGGTCGCGAGTCGGGGCGGTCCGACCCCGCCACGGCCTGCCCGCCGCTCTCAGCCGAGGACGACGCGGGTCGACTCGGCGGTGATCTCCACCATCCGGTCGATGGTCTCGTCGTCGATGACGATCGGCGGCGCGACCATGTAGACGTCCGGCCGGAAGCGGCTGAAGAGCCCGCGCGAGACCGCCTCGGCGTTGATCCTGGCGGCGACGCCGTCGGCGGGATCGAAGCTCTCCTTGGTCTCGCGGTCCTTCACGTACTCGACCGCGCACATGAGCCCGAGCCCGCGGATGTCGCCGACGTTCGGGTGGTCGGCGAGCGCGTCCTTGAGGCCGACCAGCAGGCGCTTGCCCTTGGCCGCCGCCTGGCCGGGGAAATCCTCCCGCTCGATCAGGTCGATCATGGCGCAGCCGATGGCGCAGCCGGTGGGGTGCGCGCTGTAGGTATAGGCGTGCATCCAGGGCTTGCCGCTCTCGTGCATGGTGTTGGCGATCTCGTCGCTGATCCCGATGCCGCCGAGGGAGAAGTAGCCGGAGGTGATGGCCTTGGCGAACTGGATCATGTCGGGCTCGACGCCCCAGTGCTGCAGGCCGAACATCGTGCCGGTGCGCCCGAAGCCGGTGATGACCTCGTCCGCAACCATCAGCACGTCGTACTTGGTGCAGATCTCGCGGATGCGCGGGAAGTAGTCGGGCTGGGGCGGGATCACGCCGCCGCCGCCCTGCACCGGCTCGGCGATGAACATGGCGACCGTCTCCGGCCCCTCGGCGAGGATCGCCTTCTCCAGCTCGTCCGCCGCGGCGATGCCCTGGCTCTCCGCGCCCTCCGGCGCCTCGTAGCGGTAGGGATAGGGGCTCGGGATGTGGACGAAGCCCGGCATGCGTGGCTCGAACATCGGCCAGTAGATGCTCATGCCGGTCGCGCACATCGCGGCCAGCGTGACGCCGTGATAGCCCCAGATGCGGGAGATGACCTTGGTCTTCTCAGGCTGGCCCTTCAGCTTCCAGTAGTAGCGGGCCATCTTGATGTTGCTGTCGGTCGCCTCGCCGCCGCCCGAGGTGAAGTAGAAGTGGTTGATGTTGGAGTAGGTGATGCGGGCCAGCTTCTCCGCAAGCTCGATCGCCCGCGGGTTGGAGCTGCCCGCGTAGCCTGACGCATAGGCCATCTCGGCGAGCTGCTTGCTCCCTGCCTCGATCAGATCGCGGCAGCCGTTGCCGGCGGTGTTGTTCCAGAGGCCGGAGAGGCCGTCGATGTACTGGTCCCCGTTCGCATCGACGAGGAAGGCCCCCTCGCCTCCGACCCAGACCTTGCCCGTGGAATGGGTGGCCTGGCTGTGCAGCGGATGGAGCAGGTGTGCGCGGTCTCGATCGAGCAGCGCAGCTTCGGCGTCGTTGGACATTCAGGCGTTCCTCCCCGTTTGCGACCGCGCGAATGCGCGCTCGGCCCGTTCGCTCAGCCGCAAGTGTGCGACGCGAGGGCGGGTTCGATCAAGTGACGGCGGCAGCAGCCGCACGAATCCGCGTGGCGGTTTCCGCCGAATGGGCGTAAAGGTGAGCGCGATGCAGGTCGAGACGAAGCCCTGCGGGCACCGCGACGCGTTTGGCCGATGAGCACTGGCGATACCGACGGCATCCTGGAGCTGTCGCTGATCAACGACCTGCGAGAGATCGGTGCCGCAGCCGAGAAGGTCGATGCGTTCTGCGAAGCGCAGGGGATTGCCGCGCCGGTCGCCTACGCGGTCAATCTCTCGATCGACGAGATCCTGACCAACACCATCAGCTACGGCTACGACGACGACGCGGAGCATCGGATCGACCTCACGTTCCGCGTCGAGGGCGAATCGCTCGTGGTGACGATCGTGGACGACGGCCGGCCCTTCGACTCCTCGACGGAACGGGCGCCCGATTTCGATGCGACGATCGAAGAGCGCGCGCTCGGCGGGCTCGGGCTCTTTCTCGTGCAGCAGATGATGGACGAGATGACTTACGAGCGGAGCGACGACCGCAACGTCATCACGCTCAGGAAGAGCACGGTCGAGCAGCCCGAGCAGTAGGCGTATCGCTCAGGCCCGGCGCTCGGCCGGTTCCTCTCCAGGAGGGCCGGGCACGAAACGAACCCGTCCGAAATCCCTGTCGTAATCTTCGCAGCACCGTAATACCGTTATAACCGGAGCGTGTAGGACGAGCCCGGAGAGGCCGCCTGCCGCATGGGAGGGTGTGCGTCCCCGTGATCGAGCGAGGACGGCCCTCCACGGGGAGGGAGATGAGCGCTCGGGTATTCGAAGAAGTGGAGCGCGAACGGGCGCGCGAGATTTCCAAGTCCGCGTTCGAGGAAGAGGCGGCCGCGCTCCGGGTCGCGCTGGTGGAGGCGCAGCGCGCGCTCGCGGAAGCGGATTTTCCGGTCATCGTGCTGTTCGCCGGCGTCGACGGCGGGGGCAAGGGCGAGACGGTCAACCTGCTCACGGAATGGCTCGATCCGCGCCGCATCGTCACCCACGCCTACGACCGGCTCACGGAGGAGGAAGGCCAGCGGCCGGAGTTCTGGCGCTACTGGCGCGACCTGCCGGCGCAGGGGCGCTTCGGGCTCTTCCTCAGCGCCTGGTATTCCGCGCCCCTGCTCGACCGCGCCTACGGGCGCATCGGGCCGAGCGCGCTCGACCGCCGGCTCTCGCGCATCGCGGCGTTCGAGCGAACGCTCGCCGACGACGGCGCGCTGATCCTCAAGTTCTGGATGCACCTCGACCGCGAGGCGCAGCAGAAGCGGCTGGAGGCGCTGCAGAAGCACCCGCGCGACCACTGGCGCATCTCGCAGTGGGACTGGCGCAACTGGCACCGCTACGACCAGTTCAACGATGCCGCCGAGCACATCATCACCAGCACGAGCACGGCCGAGGCGCCGTGGCTCGTGGTCGACGGCCGCCATGCGCGCTACCGCTCGATCACCGTGCTGGGGATGGTGCGGCGCGCGTTGGACGCCCGCCTCGCCGGCCTGCCCCCGCCGGACGCAGGCTTCCGCGCCCGGCCGCCGGTCGCGAGCCCGGCCGTGGTGGGCGCCACGGTGCGGCAGGTCAAGCCGCTCACCACCATCGACCAGAGCAAGGCCGTGGGCCGCAAGGCCTACGACAAGTCGATGGCGCGGCTCAGGGCCGATCTCTACTGGCTCGCCGCGCAGAACCTCCTGCACGGGCTCTCGGTGGTGCTGGTCTTCGAAGGGTGGGATGCGGGCGGCAAGGGCGGCGCCATCCGGCGCATGGTCTCGGCGCTGGATGCGCGCAGCTACCGCGTGCACCAGGTGAGCGCGCCGAGCGACGAGGAGCGCGCCCATCACTACCTCTGGCGCTTCTGGCGCAGGCTGCCCGAGGACGGGCAAGTCGCGGTCTTCGACCGTAGCTGGTACGGCCGCCTCCTGGTCGAGCGCGTCGAATCCTTCGCGACCGAGGCGGAATGGCGGCGCGCCTACGCCGAGATCCGCGACTTCGAGGAGCAGATCATCAGCCACGGCACGCTGCTGATGAAGTTCTGGCTGCACATCGACAAGGACGAGCAGGAGCGGCGCTTCCTCGCCCGCAAGGAGAACCCCTACAAGAGCTGGAAGCTCACCGAGGAGGACTGGCGCAACCGCGCGAAGTGGGACGCCTACGAGGATGCGGCCAACGACATGATCGCGGGCACCAGCACGGCGGACGCGCCGTGGACCCTGGTGCCCGGCAACAACAAGCGCCATGCCCGCCTCGAAGTGCTGCGCACCCTCTGCGCCGCGCTGCAGTCGCGGCTCAGCCAGCGCGCGGCGGAGTAGGCCGGCCGGTCGCGCCGACAGGCGCGCGGAATCAATAGCGCCGACAGGCGCGCGCAAGCGCAAAACGGACGGCTCCCGCCTCCGACAATTCAGAGCGCGCGGCCGAGCTCCTCGCCCTCGTACATGGACTGGATCGGGCGGCGGGGGGCCACCACGTCGCCGACCCGGTGCAGCTCCGCGACGCGCCCTTCCAGCGCCCGGTAGAGCGCGTCGTCGGGCGAGCGCAGCATCGAGATGACAACGGTGTTCACGCCCTCGATGACGCGCGTCTGCGTGCCCCAGACCGAGCGGAGGTGGACCGTACTGCCCTCGATCTTCTCTGCGTTCATGTGCCCGCTGCAGCGCACGCCGGCTTCCTCCAGCCGCGGCATCACGTACGAGAGGTCGAGGGTGCGCATCGCATCCTCGCCCACCATGGCGCGGGGCGTCGCGATCTCCACGTCTGCACCGCCTGCCGCCAGGATCTCGGCGAGGCCCAGAGGCAGGTAGAAGCCGGTCTCCTCCAGGATCACGACCCGCTGCCCGAGCGCGCCCGCATCCGCGAGCGCCCGCTCCGTGGCAGTGCCGACGTCGATCACGTTCTCCTGCTCCGTGCCGGGGAGGCGCGGGCTGCCAGGGCGGAACTGGCTGCGGCCGTTGCAGTCCCAGCGCGCGCCGGTGGCGACGACCACGGCATCGGGCGTCTCGCGCTCGATCGTATCGGGCGTCGCTTCTGCGCCGAGCCGCACGTCCACGCCGGCGACCTCCATGGCGCGGGCGAGGTTGTCAATGGCGGTGGACCACTCCTTGCGCGTGGGCAGCGCCATCAGCAGGTTGACGTGGCCGCCGAGCCGCTCCTCGCGCTCCAGCAGCACGACCCGATGGCCGCGGCTGCCCGCGACGGCGGCCGTCTTCATACCGGCGATGCCGCCGCCGACGACGATGATGGATTTCTCGTCCTCGGGCGCCACGCGTTTCAGCGTCTCGCTGCCCCAGCGCGCCTCGCGGCCGACACTCGGGTTGACCGCGCACGTCACCTGCCGGTTGTCGAAGAGGCGAGCGACGCACTCGTTCGCGCCCATGCAGCGGCGGATCTCCTTCTGCCGCCCCTCGCGGGTCTTCTTGATGAGGTGCGGCTCGGCCATCTGCGCGCGGGTCATCGCGACCATGTCGGTATCGCCCGAGGCGAGCGCACGCTCCGCCTGCTGCAGGTCGATGATCCGCCCAACGGCGAAGACCTTGGCGCGGTTGCCCACCACCGCCTTGGCGCGCCTCGCGAAGGGCAGCATGAAGCCGTTCTCGACGTTCATGGGCGAGACGGCCCGGTGCAGCGTGTAGTAGCCGCCGCCCGAGATGTTGAAGAAGTCGAAGAGGCCGCTGGTGGAGAGCACCTCGAGCTGCTCCTCGGACTGGTCCGGCGTGATCCCGGCGTCGCCCATGAACTCGTCGAAGGAGATGCGGACGCCGACGGTGAAGTCGTCGCCCACCTGCGCGCGGATCGCTTCGCCGATCTCGAGCAGGACTTGGCAGCGGTTGCGGACCGAGCCGCCGTAACGGTCCGTGCGGTCGTTGAAGGCGGGGCTCAGGAACTGGCCGAGCAGGTAGCTGTGCGCCGCGTGCAGTTCCACCCCGTCGCAGCCCGCAACCTTCACGTTGAGCGCCGACTCCGCGAAGCCCTTGACCACGTCGTCGACGTGCTCTTGCTCCATGACCATCGGCATCTCGTGGTGCACGATCGAGGGCATCTTGGAGACGCCCCAGAGCGGGTGCCACTCGTCCATGATCATGGTGCCCTTGTCGTGCACGCCGCAGCCGAAGAGCTGGACGAACTGCCGCGCGCCGTGCGCGTGCACCGCGTCGGCGAGCTTGGCGTACTGGGGAATGGCGCTCTTCTCCCACGCCGAGCAGCCTTCGAAGAACGAGCCCTTGCTGATGCGGTGGCCGGCCTGCTGCTCGGTGATGAAGAGCGCGGCACCGCCCTTCGCGCGCTCCCGGAAGAACTCGATGTGGCGGTCGCCGAGGACGTTGTCCCTGCCGAAGAGCGTGGTCTGGGCGGTCATCATGATCCGGTTCTTCACGCGGGTGGAGCCGATCTCCAGCGGCTCCCACACCAGACGGCGCACCTACGGTTCTAACATGCTGACATAGAGTTGCTTTTTTTCCTCCTGATCTTGCCGGAGGACACGGAATCGATCCCCGATTTCGCCCCGGCTGCAACGGAACGCAGGAGGAATGTCAATGGCGATGGTTCGCCTCAGCGAGCGCCGGATCGATGCGCTCAAGCCCCGCAAGTCCGCTTACGACGTGCGCGACCGGGAACTCAAGGGCTTCGGCGTAAGGGTCCTGACCTCGGGCGCCAGACGCTACTTCATCCACAGCCAGCACAACGGGCGGCGGTTCTGGAAGATCGTCGGCCAGGCCGGGGCCATCGACCTGGACGAAGCCCGCAGCCGGGCCAGGACCCTGCTGGCCGCGATCCGCAACGGTAACGGCGACGAGACCGCAGCACCCGCGGACGTCGCCTTCGAGACGGTCGCAGAAGAAGTCTTCCGCCGCTACGCCCGGAACTGGAAGCCCTCGACGCTCTACGTCAACCGGGGCTACTACAAGAACCAGATCCTGCCCTGGTTCGAGGGGCGCCCCATCGCAGACATCGCCGCGAGCGACGTCCGGCAATGGTTCACCTCTCTCCATGAGACCCCGGTGGCGGCCGACCGCTCGGCTCCGGTCCTCTCGGTCATCATGACCCAGGCCGAGGTCTACGGCTATC
Organism: Alphaproteobacteria bacterium; assembly: GCA_965221125.1. Lineage (GTDB taxonomy): Bacteria > Pseudomonadota > Alphaproteobacteria > UBA828 > UBA828 > WTGU01. The sequence continues at coordinate 307,437 of CBDCRW010000007.1, read as the reverse complement.
GGCCCGAGGGCACCAACCCGTGCGCCGGCATCAAGCGCTACCGCCGCCAGGGCCGGGAGCGCTTCCTGTCGGTGGCGGAGATGCGCCGGCTGGGCGAAGTGCTGACGCGCCACGAGGCCAATAATCCGCAGGCCGTGGCGATCGTACGGCTGCTCCTGCTCACCGGATGCCGCAAGGGAGAGATCGTCTCGCTCAAATGGCGCGACTACCGCGAGGGCAAGCTGTTCCTGCGCGATAGCAAGGTCGGGCCGCGCGCGGTCTGGCTCTCGTCCCCCGCGCGCGCGATCCTCGACGGACTACCTCGCACGGCAACCTGGATCTTCCCCTCGCCGCGGACGGACGGCTTCGTGCACGCGGTGACGCTCGGCAAATTCTGGCACCGCGTCAGAGCGGAAGCCGGTCTGTCCGACGTCCGCCTTCACGATTGCCGGCACACGTACGCCAGCATGGCACTCGCGCAGGGCGAGACTGTGCTGACCATCGGCCGTCTCCTCGGGCACCGCAATCCGGCGACGACGCTGAAATACACCCATCTGTCCGACACCCTGGTGCGCGAGGCGGCCGACATCGTCGGCGCCGCACTGGAGGGATAAGCCATGGCCGCGAAGAGGCAGCGACTGACCGACGCCAATGTCGCCCGGCTGAAGCCGGCGGCGCGCGAGTATACGGTTCGGGACACGCGCCTTGCGGGCCTCGGCGTCCGCGTCCGCCCGTCGGGACACCGCAGCTTCGTGTATTGCCGAAAGGGCGAGGGCGGCGCGCGCAGGATCACTCTCGGACCTGCCGCACTCATGGGCGTCGGGGAAGCGCGTGCGCGGTGCCTCGAAATCGAAACCGCGCCACCCGGCGGAAGGCCGGAACGCGGACCGGTCCCGACCTTCGCAGACTTCGTCGCCGGTCCGGCGCAGGCGCGGTTCGACACATGCAAGCCGTCGACGCAAAAGGGTGTACGCCTGGTCCTGAACGGGCTCCTGCTTCCGGCCTTCGGCCCGATGCCGCTGGACCGGATCGGCCGGATCGCCGTGACCCGCTGGTTCGACGAGTACAGCAGGACCGCGCCCGGCGGGGCCAATCGTGCGTTGAACGTGCTCCGCCAGATCCTGAACCATGCGATCGACTGCGGCTACCTCGATACCAACCCCACGCACGGCATCAAGCGAAACCCCCGACCCAAGCTCACCCGCTTCCTGTCTTGCGAAGAGATCGGCCGCCTTCACCGCGCGCTGGACCGCCATGCCGGAGACCGGGCCTCGCGCGCGCAACAGGCGGACATCATCCGCCTGCTGCTGCTGACCGGCTGCCGCAAGAGCGAGATCGTGACCATGCGCCGACAGGACGTGGACGGGGACACCGTCAACCTCGTCGACGCCAAGACCGGGCCGAGACAGGTGCTGCTGAATGCGCCGGCCCGCGCCATCCTTGAGCGGCAGCCGCGGTCTAACAGCCCCTGGGTCTTTCCCTCGCCGCTCGATCTGGGGCGGCCGCTGTGCTCCGATCTGCCGCTCTGGTACGCGGTGCGCAGGGAGGCCGGGATCGAGGACGTGCGTCTTCATGACCTTCGGCATACGGTCGCCAGCCATGCCGTTCTGCAGGGCGTTCCGTTGCCGGTGGTCTCGCGCCTGCTTGGCCACAAGTGTCCTAGCATGACGCTGCGCTATGCCCACGTCGGCGACCGCGAGACCGAGGCCGCGGCGGAGCGCATCGGCACCTCCATCGCGCGGGAGTTGGCTGTGCGATCAGCTTTGCCAACTGACTCCACGTGCTCTTAACTTCGGCCTCCAGCTCTTTATTCGTCATCTGTGCTCACCTCGGTGGCCCATTCGCAGGTCAATCCTACACTGCAGTCACAGATCTTCCGTGTTCCATACTGAACGCTCACCGCACCACCAGATGAATGCACCCCTTCGAACTCGCAGGTATGAGTGGGAGAAAAACAGTTCTTGAACCCCTCGTAAATCCCCTGACCAAAATCACCCCAATTGAATCCCCAACCCTCCAAAATCGCCAGTTGTTCATCTGTCAGGTCTGAGGGGAATCCTGGGAATGAATACGGTGGCTCGAAAATCCACGGCACTGCAGTGCTCGGCGGTTGGTCATATGGGGTAGGTAAATCAAACTCTTGACCGTGGGTTCCACTTGCCAAACAAAATCCCACAATAACAGGAACGATGGCGATAGCACTGACGAGCCTGCTCATAGTGTTTCTCCCTCGTCGTCAGGATGTGCAACCATCCAGTTCGGACTTCGTCGCACCGCTCCCGGTCACGCTACTGCCTAAAGAGGGTAAAATCACCGCCTTACTGAGTCAACGGGATACTCCCCGTGAGATTGTTGATGCCGAGCGTGTTGGCAATCTGAACGTTGCTCACCCCCTCGGTCTTCCAGTAACACGATGTGCGCCCGATCCGACAGCACCCGCCAAACCTTCCAGTCCCGCGCTAGGCGTTCCAACTCGCTACGCTCGCCCCCACTCAGTTTGATCTCAACGGACCACCGCTTCACAGTGCCCGAGTCGAAGAACCCGCACAATCGTATGAATTACGAGAACAGAACACTAACTGACGAACGCGATTACAGAAAGACATTGATCGCTCTCTATCTGGAGGCGCTCCCCAACTGTTGGGCATCTTTACAGTTTTGAGCAGTACATAACTGCACGCATTCTCCATACACTGAACACACAGTAAATTTGATATTTATTCTTTTATGAATGAGAGATTGAAATTTTACTGCGTCGTCGTAACTATCGACTTTTACGATTGAAGTCGGAAACACCATCAGAGGAACGACTCTACCAGCGTGCATCGCGAATGTTTCGTTCTTTGCTCTGCGAACAGCCTTATTCTTACTCGTCTGTTCGATGACTCCATCACTTTGCATCTGGTCAATCACCTCCTTCAAGCTAATAGCCTCGTTATCTAGAAGGGTTTCATTAATGGTGACAAATCCCGGACCACCGCCGTTGTTTTGCAGGAAAATTCCCAATTCCTCCTTAAGCGTGCTATCGGTAATAAAGGGATTGACGAGCGGTACTAAGCTTTTTCGGTAAAACGACCTTGTTTCCCATCCCTGCCAAATCAGAACAAAGGCGGTAACAACAGATACCAGGAGAGCGCACCATGATGCCCAATGTGGATGTGGCATTTTCGCTATATCGACGAGATGCGATCTGCGCGACTTGTTGTCCTCCGGCATGTCTTGACTCCTGCTAAGTCGAACCGTTTAGGGTATGTAGGAAAAGAGTGACACCGGCAATTGGAGCTTGATCGATCTTTGCCGAGATTAATTTCCTAAAGTGCGCACATGTCCGTAATGGGGTGGTTGATGTCAAGAGCTTGGTGTGAATCATTGCGTGGGCTCCGATCACTGATGGCGCGGGTTTCCCGCGACCTTGTTCAAGAGAATGGGACTTCGAGGATGATTCCTCCCCACTGGCGATGGCAATGAAGTCTGGGAGGACGTTGCATGGCACGCAAGAAGAGACGTGCCCAGGGCCTGAAGGTGGTCAACCGCAGCTGCGCCGGGATCGACACTGGCAAGGACCGGCACTTCGTGGCGGTCGATCCGGAGCGGACCGAGAAACCGGTGCGCTCGTTCGGCGCCTTCACCCGCGATCTGGAGGAGATGGTGGCGTGGCTGGCGTCGTGCGGCGTGACGAAGGTGGCGATGGAGTTGAACTCGGTCTACCGGATACCGGTCTACGAGACGCTGGAGCGCACGGGCTTCGAGGTGATCTTCGTGCCGCCGGGCATGACGATGGCCGCCCCTGCGGATCGGAGCGGCGTACTGCGACGCGCGGATCGCCGGAGTCGCCTACCAGCGGGCGGCCGTTTCGGACGGCCTCGCGGAAGTGACTGTTTCGTTCCGGCACCGGGCCGATGAACCCTGGCGGATCGTCGGCACCGTCGCGCATGAGCTCGTTCACGCCGCAGGCATTCGGGGCCATCGCCGGGACTTTTCGCAAGCGGCCCGCGCCATCGGGCTGATAGGCAAGCCGAGCAAGGCGCGCCGCAATTGTCCGCTCGCGGACGTGCCAGCGCACCTTCACATCATCGTCGATACGCTCGGGCCGTTCCCGGCGGGCCACGTCGCGCTTGCCGCTCGGCCGGCGGATCGCCCAAAGCAATCGCCCCGGATGGTGAAGGGCGAATGCGGCACGTGCGGCCTCACGCTGCGCATGGCGCGGGCATGGATCGCCCGCGCGACGGCCAGCGGCCCCGCGCGTTGCCCGGATGCCGGCTGCCCCGGCGCGCTTACTTTCGGAGGATAGGCCATGTCGAAACTCGCCGTTTACACGGGCAGTTTGCCCGGCGCTCCCGCCGCAATCGACGGGGCCACACGCGCGCGCCTCGAAAGCGCCCTCGCGGCCTCGAAGGCGCCCGCGACGCGACGCGCCTACCGCTCCGCATGGCGGGCCTGGGTCGCCTGGGCCGAAACCCATGGCACTGCCGAGCTCCCGGCCGAAGCCGGGGCCGTCGCCGCGTATCTCGCGAGCCGCGCCGAGGCCGGCGCCGGCATGGCGACGCTCCGCATGGCCGTCGCCGCTATCGGCGAAGCGCACCGCCTGGCCGATCACGCCAACCCGTGCGCGGATCGCGTCGTGAAAACCGCCATGCAGGGATTCGCGCGCCAGGCCGCCGAGGCCGGCGCCGGGCCGCGCCAGGCCGCAGCGCTCACGGCCGAAGCCGTCGCCGCGATCCGGGGCAGCCTCAATGGCGAGGCCGATACGCCAGCCGACGTGCTCACCATGGCGATTGTCTCGGTTGTGGCAGACGCGGGCTTGCGGCGCTCGGAAGCCGCAGCGCTCGCATGGGCCGATATCGAGCCGCAAGCGGACGGGTCCGGGCGCGCCACCATCGCCCGGTCAAAGACGGATCAGGCTGGCGAGGGTGCGGTTGTCGCGCTCACGCGCGAGGCGATGGCCGATCTAGACCGGCTCGCGACACGCGGCGGATGGGGCAGCCCGGATCGCGTTTTCGGCCTCGGCGACAGACAGATTGCGCGCCGGATCGCCGCGGCTGCGAAGGCGGCCGGCCTCGGCGACGGCTTCACCGGGCATTCCGGCCGCGTCGGCATAGCGCAACGCATGACGCGGAACGGCGCTCCGGCTGCGGCCGTCATGCGGCAGGGCCGATGGTCTACGACCCGGATGGTCGCGCGCTACACGCGGAATGAGGCTGCCGGCGAGGCGCTACGGTATCTCTAGGGGGAGTCGCGGCCGGTTATCACCGCTTGAACTCTTTCCACTCACAATTCGCTTGGCCGGAGCAATGGCACTTAGCCCAAATCTCTGCATTTTGATCCTGCGTCCACGTCACAAAACGGGTCGCATTCTTTCCATACTTCATATCCTTGTGCCAACTGAAACAGTCGTGCAGTCGTGCGCCAAGGCGTCACCTGCTACGGTCACCATCGCTAGCCCGCCGAGCGCGAGCGCCGCAATCAATGCCCTCATGTCCGTTCCCCCCTTGCAAGCCCGCCCCGGCGGGCCGTGATCCGGGAGTGTGCCACATTGACGGCCTGTCTGTCGGGGTGCGAGCATCGCCACGGGCAACGGGAAGGATCAGACATGAAGACGATGATCGCTGCTATTGCGGTTGCGGTCGGCGGCCTGGCGATGGCAGCCGGTCCGGCAGCGGCACAGAATGAGTTTGGCTCCATCGCCGCCGGCAACACGGCTTACGGCGAGTCGATCGCATATGGCTTTGCGTTCAACTATGACAAAGACGACGCGAAAGTGGCTGCGCTGAACGCTTGCCGTGCCGCCGGGGGCACGGACTGCGTTGAGGTTAGTTGGGTCCGGAACGGTTGCGGCGCTCTCGCAATAGATCAGTACGGCATCTTTGGAGCAAATGGCGGGATGACGCCGGAAGCGGCGGCGGCGCGGGCCGTGCGAGAGTGCGAGGACCACGGAGGATCGGGATGCGCCGTGGTGGCCTCTACATGCGTCACCATGGAAAATGCTGACACGTGGTCCGGCAGCAAACCCATTCTCGCGAAGGCGGAAGTGCCGGCGGAAGCCGTGCGGACACCGGACGAGTCGCTCACCCGCGAGCAGCGCGTACAGGTGCAACAGGGCCTTGCCGCGCTCGGCTTCGACACCGGCCCTGCCGACGGTCTATTCGGCCCTAAGACGCGGGCAGCCATATGGGATTGGCAGGAAGCGAAAGGGCTGGAGGCAACGGGCTATCTCACGGCGGAACAAGGCGAGGCGCTCGGCGCAATCAGTAGAGAGGCCGGAGACCAAAACGAGCCGGCAGGCGATCAAACACGCGGGGAAAGTGCACCGGAACCATCCGGTCAGCAGAACGTAGTGCTTCACTTTCCACGATGTAGCGACCTGGAGGAACTTGCGCCCGACGACTCCGGTTGTTGGAAGGAAATTGCTAACCGCCAGGATTGCGTGTTTTTCTTTCCGCGTTTGTTTTCAGATCATCGCAAGGATCAAGTCACATGGTCCGGGAGTTGTCAACACAACACAGCCCACGGAAAGGGCAAGTTGGAATATAACTGGGAGACCTCGTTTGTCAGCGATTCCGGGGAGCTCGTTGAAGGCAAGATGCAGGGCCTTTGGGTTCTTCGTTACCAAGGGCACACCGGCGAAGATAAGGTGGAAGGAACTCAAGAAGGCCATTACGTGGATGGCGTGAGACACGGGTATTGGGTGGGGAGTGTGCGCTGGCATAGCGGAGGTTTCCTGACCTTCAAAGGCCCTTATGTAGATGGCTTAATGCACGGACGTTGGGAGACGCGCAACCCCTTCCACACTTACATCTTTCATTGCCACCACGCGGATGGGTTTTCCCCGGAATTCTCTAGCGGCTGCGAACGAGTCGATGTTATCTCCCATTAGCACCAAGCGCCCGCCACGAGGACAGGACGGCGCGATGCGGATACGCGCCGCTCACCGCAAGCGCCAGCTTGCATCGGTGTGAGCGGCTTTCACCGGCGATGCAGGCGCCGATTTGAGCTCGATTGAGGGTGCGGCCATGGGCGCCGGCTAGGGCAGGAACTTGATAAGGCCAACCGCGAGCGCAAGCGCGGCCAGAACGACGGCAATAAGTTGGACGTGGCGCTTGCTGTTCGCCGCCTCCAGGTGCGCGATATCCGTCTTGTACTCCGCTTGCCGGGTGTTCATGCGTTCCTACAAGGCCGCCACCTTCGCTGCGAGGTCGGCATAGTCCTTGTCGCCCATGTCCGCACTATAGCCCGATGCCCACAGAATGCCACGGGGGCGCCGTCGCGCCGCTCGCGCTCGACCAAGCGGGCGCGCCATGACAGCATGGCCGAACCACAAGGGAGGGTGGAAACATGCAGATCAACCTTGATGGTTCGACTTTGACCTTTGAGGATGGTGCAAAGGTCCAGGCTGCTTTGAAGGAAGCCGCGTGCAAAATCGACGTGCGGCCCGATGGAAGCGGCAAAATCAACATAGGGGTTGCGCCAACCGCTGCCGCCGTGATTCCGATACTGGTAGGCGTCATAGCCCTTTTGTATCCGAGGGACGCCCACTAGCGCCCTTGTAAGCCCCGTCAGCGCGCGCGGGCCGATTTGGATCCCCCCCCATATAGCCCGGAACGGCCTTATCGCCGAAACTGGCCGGGATACGGGCCGGCGCGGGGCCGAATTCGTCGCTTCCGGGCGGACGGCAAGCGCGCCGGCGGTCATCGGCTCGCCGCGAGTCTCACAAGGTCGACTTGGCTCAGGCCGCAGCACGGCCAGGTGTCCATTGCGATTGTTCCAGGACCGGGACCGGCGGACCGGCCCATGGGGACCGGCCCATGGGGACCTATACACCGCACACATGGCGTCCGATAAGGGAGATTATCGGATATCATGGGGAAATCTTCGACTGCATCGCCTCCGCTACCCGGCACTTCGCGCTCCAGCGCAAGGACGCCGCCTTCGCCGCGATCCTTTCTCCCTGAGCACCACCACGCCATCCGATCCGCACCGCTACCTCAATCGCGGTGGGCTCCTCACCGCAGGTCTGTCGGAACCGAAGCACCTTGCGGTCAAGCCGACGTCTCGACCCAACCCAGAGCCGTGAGTCCGCGCATTGCGCTGCCGAGCGTGAGCCGCAACACCCAAAATCGACCGAACGCAGTCCGATCATTCCAAATCGGGGAGCGTGGGATAGTCCTGAGTTCAGGCGTAACAGCGAGTGGCCCGCCAATTGCCGTCAGTGTCCCGCTCGTAATAGCAGCCATTGATCCACAATCCCGCCGACATTCCAACTGGAACTATCTTGTCCGCCAAGCCAGAAATGTGGTTGAGGAACTCGGCAACTTCTGCGGAAACCTCAGTCGTCTCCCCTGCTTTCAACTGCTCAGTCATGCCCGGGCTCCCTGCTCTCAGACGAAGGGTTGCCAAGCCGGACGGCATGCCGCAATGAGAATGGCCTGATCGGCTGTCGCAAGGCCGGAAACCTTCGCGATAGGAACGCTTCCCACCATCGGGTGGCGTTCCTCACTTTACCGCGGACTGAAGCGGCCGGTCAACGCACGCGCGTGGGCACTGAGACTTGCGGGTTCGACCCTCTGCCTTTCCAGAGCGCACCCGTGACGGAACTGCGGGAGCAAACCGAGGGGACAAGCGTCGTGACGCATCCAGCGCAGGTGCGCTCGACAGTGCCCAGCCACTGGAACTTCTCGCGCTTCCTGGGGCGCGTCGTGCTGCTTGAGAAGGAGCGCGGCCTGGTGTCCGCAATGCTCGAAAGCCTGCGCGCATCGCTCTTCGAGGAAGTGCCGGACTTCGGCCGCCATCTCGGCTACGACGGCAAGGCGATCGAGAGCCACTCGACGGGCCGGGTTGCCGAGGACAAGGGGAAGACCTCGGACCCCGACGCCGACTGGGGCAAGCACGAGACGAGCGGGGTGGACGCCAGGACCGGCAAGATCTGGAAGAAGGTGAAGTCATGGTTCGGCTACGGCCTTCACCTGATCGCCGACACCCACTACGAGATCCCGGTGGCCTTCGAGGTGACGCGGGCGTCGCACTCGGAGATCAAGATGCTGCCCAAGATGCTGGAGACCCTGTTCGCGAAAGCGCCGGAGATGGTCGAGCGCTGCGACGACTTTAGCGCCGACCGCGGTCTCGACAACGCCCCATAGAAGAAGCTGCTCTGGGACAAATGGACCATCCGACCGCTGATCGACACGCGCTTGATGTGGAAGGCCGAGAAGGAGGAGCCCGACTATGACCCGACGAAGCCGATCACGCGGGCGCTGTTCCCCGATCGTGCCGACGTCGTCGTTCACGACGAGCGCGGCCGCGTGTCCTGCGTCCGCCCCCAGACCGGCGAGGTCCGCGCCATGGCCTATCAGAGCTTCGAGGCCGACCGCGGCGTCTGCGGCACCATCAAGTACCGCTGCCCGGCGGCAGCCTTCGGCTTCGACTGCGCGGGCAGCGAGGCGTGCCACCGGGCGGGCGGCGTGGAGCCTGGCGAGTACGGCCGCATCGTGCGCATCGACCTCGACAAGCACGACCGGCGCATCTTCACCCCGACACCGTGGGGCAGCCCGTCCTGGCGGCGTGGCTACAACCGACGCTCTGCGATTAGAGAGAATCAACGGCCGCCTCGACAATAGCTTCAACTTCGAGACCCACTACATCCGCGGGCGCCAAGATGAAGACCCGCGTCGGGCTGGCGCTGGCGGTGATGATGGCGCTGGCCCTCGGGCAGGTGCGTGCCGGGCACGCGGAGCGGATGCGCTCGCTGGTCGGTGCGGTGCCGTACCTCGACACCGGCTGACGCCTTGTCCGATCTCCGACATCGCCGCTCAACCCGGCCGCCTGCCAGCGGAGGGCAAGCCGCGGCCACCCGTGCCGCCATGTTCCCGTAGCGTTCCAATCTCACGTCGAATCGCTGCATTCTGCTCGCCCGGCTGGGATCAGGCAGTCGATATCCGACCGCCAAAGATCAGCGGTGCGCTGTCGAAAAACGCCACAGCGCACATTCCTCTCTAAGAGCTCCTGTGGTGCTTTAGAGATATTCGGGCTATCGTGCCGCCATGCCGAGCGCCACATTCGACACTCACGCGGCCGTCAAGGCGCTTACCGAGGCGGGGATCGGTCAGACCGAAGCCGAGGCCATCACGGATACCGTCCGCGATGCCGTCATTGAGGGCTTGGCAACCAAGGCAGACCTGCGAGCCGAAATCGCTGCACTTGAGGCACGTATGACTTGGCGCATGGTCGCCCTCGCGATTGCACAAGCCGGCATCGTGGTCGCGTTGATCAAGCTGCTATAGCCCGTAATCTCGCCCCAACGGTGCGACTGTTGCTGGCTTCGATGTTGCCGGGCACAGGCGGTGAGCTGGCGCCGCTTTTTCGGACAGGCTGGCGGCTCGGTTAAGGTGTATTCCGGTTGAAGTTCAGACCGCCAGAATCCCCTTGAATCTCTCTTCCTGCTGCTGTTTCATGAAGCTCGGCGACCTGCCATCACCTCGGCCTGCCTTGAGACAGCGATAGCAAGACGATGCCTGCATTTTGCCAACTGAACCAATACAAATGCTCGAGCACCTTACAAAACAGTTGAGCTCGGTCTCGGGCATTCTTCTGAGCTAACGACATCGACTTCGAATGCTCTCCGCGGTAGTTTCCATGGCGCTTTTGACGAGAAGGATCATCTTTCCCCTAAACGTCGCGACGGATTGCAAGACGGAAACAAACTGTTTGATCCAGTTCCCGAGGTTCCAGATATCTACCTCTTGACCCCTTGTTCATTTCTTGTATTCGTTGGTAGCTTCGTCGGATAACGTCATGACTTCGGATAGTTTGGTTGGTTCAAAGCTGACTCTGTACAGTTCCAATTCCCACTTTGACTTGGTAATATCTGCTTCAGTTCTGACTATTAAATCGGCACAAATCTCTTTTACTTCTTCTGAAATACTGTCGACTTGATCGCTATTCTGCCTCTCGAAAAACGGCCTACATTGCATCTGGCGTGCTTCCTCTCTCTGCGTGTAACGAGAAAGCTCACTTAGCCTGTCGTAAGTCCTGTATCGAAATTCACACTCTCGTGCTCTCTCACTCGAATGGATGGAATATCCCAAAGCGAGTGCAGACAATAGAACCGCTATGACAGAAACCGAGATAGTCGTGTATTTCATCGGAGTGCTCCCAATTCCCGCGGCCGCCCGGCCCGGATGGCCAACGAGTGTTGTAGTTGTCTCCACGGCCCAAGAACTTGCATGATCTACCTGATGGTGACCCGCGACCAGCAATTTTCGTAACAGTGCATGGGTGGGGTCCCAAGCCGCTCGGCGGCATCTTCGCCGCAGGCCGTAGCGTGCGTGCATCGGACACTCTCGCTCCAATCGTTCACCAGCTCGGCTCGGCGAGCTGCTCGCCAGCCTCGTGCGATTCGCGCAGGGGCTCGCCAAGATTGACATCCACAACCAAATTCTCTTCGTGCTCGACAATGATGCGGAAGGCGTGAGTGCAGGCGGTGAGGTTCGGGGGCGCGCGAATTGGAGCGCCGGGCGCAGTCCGGACAACGCGCAGAGCCGGCAGCGGGACTCGAGCAATCCACGCATATCCCTTGCACCCTGCGTCTGGCGTATCGCTTCCTGTTGACCGCCTTCCTGCGCTCGGGCGACGTGCGCTCCGCTTCGAGCACGGCGCACCGGCCGCAGCGGGACGACCCGCGGAATGCCGGTTGCCTGCACCGCACACATCGGCCGGCAGCACAACGGGCAGCGTATCGCTGGCGCTCGATCGCGCGCTGCTCCTCGCGGCACGGCTCGCAGACAGAACGGCCATCGGCGGGCCGGCGGCGTCCGCAGGTCGTGCAGAGGCCCGCATCCCTGCGTTCCCGTCGCCGCTGCCTGTCCCTGGCACGGTCGGCGCGGCGCGTCGTTTCGGGATCGCGGCCGGCGTAGGGCAGGTTTTGCTGCCTGGCCCGGGCGCGGCGTGCCTTCTCGGCGGCGCGCCGCTTCTCGCCGCAGGGCCCGCACAGCTTGAGGCCAGGCTCGGGCGGGAACCTGCCGCACCGGGTGCAGCACCCGCTGGTTCGACGAGTACAGCCGAACCGCGCCCGCCCAGGGGGCAAGGCCATGAAGACGGTGATCGCAGCGCTCGCGGTTTGCGGACTGATGCTGATCGCGCCAACACCGGCGAGCGCGTGCAAAAATATCGTTTGTAATGCCATTAATATCTTGGAAAGACACAACGCGAAATGGGACAGGTACGACAAGGCAACACGGAAATCGCCTAGGGGAGGGAAATCGCACCGCGATCGCGGGTTAAGTCCGACTCCCGACATGCTTGAGACTCACGGGATTTTCCTCGGCATTCGCTGAAGCAAGGCATGGCGGTCAATCCAACCACGAGGGGCGACTGGAATGAAGGACAAAGGGATCAAGTCGGCTCGCAAAGCTGCGGAGCGCTACCAGGGAGGAATGACCATGAAGAAACTCATCGCTGCTATCGCACTGGCCAAGGCGTTCAGTGTCGTCGCGCTGCCTGCCAGCGCGCAAGATGAGCCCAAGCTGCGCGTTGCAGATTTAATTGCACAGGTCCGTGCCGAACTCGCCGAAGCCGAGAACCGACTAAACGACCAGGAGCGTCCTGCACTCTTCTATGCAAAGGGATTGGAACTGGAGTTGAACTTCGTAGTGGAGGAATCTACCAGGAGCGGTGGGTTCTTTGATCTCATAATAGTCACGCTTGGCGGAGAGGCGGAGCATTCTGAATCAGAAATACAAAAGATCACGTTGCAATTCGAAACACAACTTCCTCCCCTGCGTGCTGTGGAATATGGCGCTTGACAGAATATCCGCAACGACGCTCGAATTCCTGTTGCGGGCGCATCTCCACATGAACCGTCGGAGATGGCTTCGGCGGATTGAGTGGAGCGCCTCACGCCTCCTGTGCTGCCCTACGGGCGGAGGCTTCGCTTTGTGGAGGGGGAGAGTGATGACGGACGTTGAGATCAACGATCTGGGAATCTAGGAGGCGTTGTTGACGCCTTCAACCAGATAATCGCGCGCGTTGCCGGAATCGAGATTCTGCTAGTTGGGATGATGTGCGAAGGCGGGACTGCTACAGAACTGCGGGATCGTGTTCTTGAGGTGCTTCGTCCATTTGTCGGTGATGATCGTGTTCAGGGTGCGATTGATCACGTGAATCATCTTCACCAACTCACGCAATCCTTAGCCCGACAACGTAGCGCGGGCCAAGACTATAGTTGACCTCTTCCGGGGTCAAAGTCAGCTCTTCTCCAGTCATGACCTCGCTGCGCTCGGCAGCCCGTTATCGGCGATCAGGTCGGCGTAAGTTAGCCGCTTCCCGACCATCCCCGCCGCCAGTTCGCCCATCTGCGCCAACGTGTCTTTCTCCCGCAGGTTGTGCCGGCCAGCGAACTCCGCTGCGTACCGATGCAGGTGCTTCGGCGACAGCTTGTGGTAGGTGCCGACGATTCCGCGATTCATCATCGCCCAGAAGCTCTTCACGCCGTTGCTATGAGCCATCCCGCGAACGTATTCCTTCACGCTGTGGTTGACGCTCTCGTGGTCGTACCACGGATTGAGGATGTTGCAAGGTCGCGCTCTCGTCGGTATAGACCCTCGCGCCGAACTTGGCGTGCAGCGCGACGAAGTTTCCCAAGGTGATCGCTTCGGTGTTGCCGACATGGGCCAGCGCAACCTGCTTCGTCTCGCAATCCTTCACGCCGATCAGCGCCTCTCTCCCGACAGCACCACGGCCCGTACCGGCCAGCCTGGAGCGCTTGCTGTTGCGTTGCGTTGACTGTCACCTTGCATAAGCTGCTATAGGCGTGCCGTTGCAATAGGGGGAGGGTGAACTATGAAGGCGATTGTCGCATGTTTGGCAGCCTGCGGAATCGTGCTACCCGCGCTGGTGGAGGTTGATCCGGCCCGCGCACAGGATACCACTCATGGCTCTATCGCCGTCGGCCTGGACGCCTACGGAGAGTTCGTCGCATACGGCTTCGCTTGGAACTACATCGCCAAGGATGAAGCAATCGCCGCTGCGCTGAACGCCTGCCGCGCCGACGGTGGCACGAACTGCGTAAAGCGCGTTTGGTTTCAGAACGGTTGCGGTGCTCTTGTACTGGATCAGTACGGCCGCGGCCAAGCAAGGAGCGCGATGACGCAAGCTCAGGCCGAGGCGCGTGCCCTGCAACTTTGCGAGGCCAATGGGGGATCGGGATGCACCGTAGTGGGGTCGCAGTGCGCCAGTTCCGGTGGGAAAGCGAGCAGATGGTCTGGTAGCGAGCGTGTTCACGCGGCTATTGAATCAGACGCCGACAACCAGCGAGCGGAAGCACAGAAGAAAGCCGTGGGAGCACGCGAAGAGTCGCTTTCCCGTGAGCAGCGCTCACAGGTGCAACGGGGTCTTGTCGCGCTCGGCTTCGACCCCGGCCCCGCTGACGGCTTGTTTGGCCCCAAGACGCGGGCGGCCATATGGGACTGGCAGTCTGCGAAGGGACTGGAGGCATCGGGCTATCTCACGCGGGAAGAGGCGGAAGCGCTCGGTGCAATCAGCCAAAAGACCGAAGCGTCCGAGGCCCATCAGCGCTACGACAAGACCCTGAAGGGGCTCGACGAAATCTTGGCGACATCGTCCGGCGTCAAGGACCGGGGCTGGGAATCCGAGAGCGGCGACTACGAGGCCAGGATCGAAGCCCTTGACCGACGCAGAGCCGAATACGAAGCCGAACTCCGCGAGCAGGCCGCCGCAGTACCGCCCGCGCAAGAGCGGGAAACTGCGGATAGTCCGGCGCGGGAGACCGGCGTGCGAACGGATTACGAGATTGAGCCGGCTAACGAAAATGTACTTGATCCAGACAGTGAGGGATGTTGGGTTGCCGGGAAGCATTGCGTTGAAGGAAAGTCCAACGACGGCTCTCGCTACCTTCAGCTCATGTACAAGAATGTGTGCGATCATCGGATTTCCGCGAAAGCCTTTGTTGAGCTTAACAATCCGAATGTGAAGCATTATGAGTATCTCTGGGGAGGCGTTTGGCCGGGGCGCACAATGCGTCGCGATATCCGTTGGGGTTACGAACCGTCTGGTAAGCACTCGATAGAGTTTGTTGGAAGCGTAAATCCCGATAACGACGAGCG
This sequence comes from Alphaproteobacteria bacterium, assembly GCA_965221125.1. Taxonomy (GTDB): domain Bacteria; phylum Pseudomonadota; class Alphaproteobacteria; order UBA828; family UBA828; genus WTGU01. The sequence goes on along the minus strand of CBDCRW010000007.1, from coordinate 292,345 downwards.
CTGTTGGGCCAAGCGTATAGAGGAAACGGCCGAACAACCACCAAGGGATCAACCTGAAGCTGCTGAGGTTCGGATGGAGGCGAACACCCGTGAATCGATGGAACCCGATGATGACCGATGCAGGATAACGTGCAGGCAAGGCTCAATCTGCGTGGAGTATACGCTAGACGACCCGAGCGAGTGCACTGAATTTTCGGCACAATGCAAGAGCAGTCCCGGCGTGACCTTCGAACGCGGCCATACCTGCAGTCCCGGATTGGCTTGCCGCCAGCGGGCACCGCGAAGGGTATCATCGACCTACGATCCGAGTATTCCGTCGGGCAGGTTCGAGGAATTTTGTATTGCTAATCGAGGGGAGACAGTGAGAAATTAACCTTGATATTTCGAACTCTGACCTTCTTGATCGGGAAACTATAGGAGTACTTCTATTGTTTCAATTCCCTCACCCCCCCAATACGGCCTCAAGTGTCCGGATCATACCGGAACTCGATGCTGTGCAAGCTGGAAGTCATAACGAAAAAAAATCTGAGCCAGGACCGCCTATATTGCGGCTTATAGTAGGAACTCTTGTCGTTTCGCTTGCAAACAAAGCACGTAAAGTAGACCAGGGGCTCCGCCGCCACACCCGGAAAGAGGTAAGGACTCATGGAGCGAGTGTCCGGGCAACTCGGAATCCGAGATCAGACATGCCGGAAGTCATTAAGTTTGAGTGGGGTTCAGCGCGGCGCGCAGAGCGCATGTATCTGGGACCGTAAACTCCACCATCATTACGCACTACCCGCTTGCGGCAGTCTCCAGTATTCCAGGCACTCCCATCTGACGGTGCTCCTGCATAACTGTCGTTGTAGCAGTCCTCTACCCACTCTGCGACATTGCCAGGGCTCGTTTTTTGTCCGCCCGGCGAGCGGCGTGAGGTGATCGCGGCGCTGGTCATTTCGTTTTCGCTGTGGCAGTGTAGCGGCCATGGCGACGTTGCCGGGCCTGGATTCGTCCATTGATCTGCGTGCGGTCACGGTGCGCCCGACCTGGGGCGCGCGGGAGCACCGGCGCTGGGACCGGCTGGTGGAGGAGCACCACTACCTGCGATTCCACGGCGTCGTCGGCAAGGGGCTGCGCCATGTCGCGGTGCATGGCGAGACCTGGCTCGCCCTGATCGGCTGGCAGCCGGGCGCGTTCAAGCTGGCCGCGCGCGACCGCTGGATCGGCTGGTCGGCGGAGCAGCAGTTCCGGCGCCTGCATCTGATCGCGAACAACTCGCGCTTCGTGATCCTGACGCCTGAGCGGGTTCCCAACCTGGCCTCGCGGGTTCTGGGGCTGAGCCTGCGGCGGCTGTCTGCGGACACCCAGGCGGTGCATGGATACCCGGCGCTCCTGGCCGAGACCTTCGTCGATCCCGCGCGCTTCGCCGGCACCTGCTACCGCGCGTCGAACTGGCGCTCGCTGGGGATGACGCGCGGCTTTGCCCGTGACCCCGGAGCTGCTCCGCGCTGGCGCCACCACGGCCAGCCCAAGGAGGTCTTCGTGTTCGAACTTAGCGATGGCGCCGCCGAAGCGCTGAGCCGGGCCGAGATCCCGGCGAACTGGAACGCCGAGCAACACAGCGAGCCGATGACGGCGCCCCGGCTGCGCAGCCTGTTCGAGTGCCTGGGCGAGGTGCCCGAGTGCCGCCATGCCCGGGGCAAGCGCTATCCCTTGAAGACCGTGCTGGCGGTTGCCGTCGCCGCCCGCCTTGCCGGCTACCGGGGCTCGACAGCCTTCGCCCAGTTCGCCGCCCTGCTCTCGCAGGAGCAGCTCGAGGCGGTCGGCGCGTTCTGGAGCCCTTCGAAGAAGCGCTACACCGCGCCCGCGATCACCACCTTCCACAACATCCTCGCCGCCCTGCCGCCGGAGACGCTGGACAACGCCATCGGCCGGTGGACCGGCCAGCACGACGGCGCGCACGCCCCGGTCGCCATGGACGGAAAGGACCTGCGCGGCGCCTCGAAGCAGACCGAAGACGGGCGGCGCATGATGGTCGCGGCGCTGGTGCACAAGACCGGCATGGTCCTGGGACAGGTCGAGGTCGATAGAAAGAGCAACGAGATCCCCGCCGTGCGCGAACTCTCCAGCAGTCTCGACCTCGCAGGCCGGACCGTCACCCTCGATGCGATGCACGCCCAGCACGAGACCGCGCGCTGCCTGCTCGGGCGTCGCGCCGACTACGTGGTCACCGCGGTGAAGGACAATCAGGAGACCATCCTCGAAGACCTCAAGGCGATCGACTTCTCCGACGCGCCCTGGCACGAAACCGTCGACAAGGGCCATGGCCGCATCGAGCGCCGCCGCTGCGCCGTCGTCGACCTCTCCGCTGCCGAATGGGACGGCTACGCCAACCTTCACGGACGCCGCCAGGCGATGCGCATCGAACGCGAGCGCGAGATCCTCAAGACCGGCGAGCGCAGCGTCGAGGTGACCTGGAGCCTGACCTCGCTCGGCGCAGACCGCGCCGGGCCCGAGGAGCTTCTGGCTCTGGTCCGCAATCACTGGCACATCGAGAACCGGCTGCACTACGTGCGCGACTTCACCTATGACGAAGACCGCTGCCGGGCGTACGTGCGCCACCTGCCGCGCAATCTCTCCTGCCTGACCAACGCGGCCATCGCCATCGTGCGCTGCGACGGGCGCTTCCGCTTCCTGCCCGAGGCCAACCGGCATTATGCCGCCCGCGCCCAGGAGGCTCTCGACGCGATCCTGATCGCGCCCGCTGCATGATCCTGCGGGCGTAACCGCGTCGCAGAGCGCGACGGGACGCGCCGTCGAACGGCGCGGCGGGATCGCTTTGCCCGGCGAGCCCGAAAACCGAGCCCTACCGGCCCCCGCGGACCCCATGCAGCCGCCCAGCCAAGCTCGGCCAGGACCTTCATCGGCCCAAGCCTGCCCGCTCTCGGTCATCCCGCCCTCTCAGCCATGACTAAAAAATGTTCCTGGCGACATTGCCGTGAACATCGTGTAAACCGAATGGATTCGGCGAATACGAACCTACTGGTACGGTTTTCCTAACGTTCTTGCGCCTCGCCGCCCGGCCGACTTCATTGCCCCACCAGTAGCGGGTGCTCGTCCCTGCCCGCGCCGCATACTCCCACTCCGCCTCCGATAGCAGGCGGTACCGCTCTCCCGTTCTTCGAGATAGCCATGCAACAAAGGCCTTTGCGTCCTGCCAGTTCACGTTGATCACAGGGCGCTGCCCGCGGCCCCAGCCTGCATCGTCGGGCCGATGACCGTTGCAGCCTCCCGCCGCCACACACGCATCCCACTCCGAGAACGTCACCTCGTACTTGCCCACCGCGAACGGCTCGGGGATCGTCACCCGGTGCCGCGGGCCTTCGTTGCTGATCCGATCCTGTTCCGACATCGGCGAGCCCATCATGAATGAGCCTGCTGGCACGACCACCATCTCCGGACAGTCAGGGCAGTCTCGGAATGCTCGACCGGGACGCATCGTCTCCCGTTTACGTGCAGCCTCCTCCGCCAAGCGCTTCCACTCTGCCTCCTCCGCCGCGCGTTTACGGGCGGCCTCCTCTGCTAGGCGAGCAGTTGCCTCCTCCTCCGCCAGCAGCATCTTGACCTCATCAGAATGCAAATAACCCGTCGAGTTGCCACCCCTGGACAACTGCCATTCTCTGATTGCGGAGCGTGTGCGTTGCCCGAACAGGCCGTCTGCCGAACCAACGTCGAACCCCAGGTCGGACAAGGCCTTCTGGACTGACACGCGCTGTTCGTGCGTCAAGGCCAATGCGGCCTCGACCGCTTCCGTATCCACGGTAGATGGGGCCGCCAAAGAAACTTCCTGCTCCACATCTTGTCGCTCGGCTCCCTGTTGCGGCCGGGACTCCGGCGGGTCGGCCTGCTGCTTGGCCCTTAGTCCGGCCACCGTCTCCTTTATTGCCTCCGCCCAGGTCATTCCCGCAAGAAGCGCGTGCACCTCCGCGTCGTCTGGGACGGGACGTTGCTCCTTCTTCTCGCCGTAGACCAGTCGTGCCACGTCAACCGCCGTCAGGCCCCGTGGGCCCCTGATCGAAACCGACGCTCCCGCCCGCATCAACAGGGCGATCGCCTCGGGGTGCGCGTTGATGGTCGCGATGAACAGCGCCGTCGCTCCGTCCGCCGCCCTGACGTCCGGCGACGCGCCGGATCGAAGCAGCATTTCGACCAGGAGCACGTAGCCCTTGTTTGCTGCGTGCATCAGGGGCGTCCAGCCCTGGCCGTCCCGACCGTCGACTGGTGCCCCACCCGAAAGATGTGTGCGTACGCCCTCAATATCTCCTGCAATCACCGCGCGGTGCAGTCGATCAGAATCTTGAGTCGGTACTGTCTCATTGGATGCCCAGGCGCCTGCCACGCCCTCAGACTGAGCCACCTCGCGAAGACGGCGTAGACCCAGCGGCGTAAGCACCTTCGATGGCGGAAAAGCGACGTCGCGAAGGAAAGCGAGATAGGCTGTCGAAAGGCGTTCGTTCCAGGAGCCGTCTTCGGTCGAACCGGGCTCGTAGCCCAGCGCCGTCAGCAAGGCCTGGGCCTCCTGTACCACTTCGGATGGAGGGTCTGCCTCGACAACTTGCAGGTCTCGCGCGTCAAGCGGAGTGGTGAGGGTCCACGATGCAGCAAGCAGAGTCAAAACAAGCAGAGCGTTCCGGGCACAATGCATGTCCCTTCGTCCTTTCCCTGACAACCACCCATCGAATTCTACCGTGGGAGTGTCGACGGAGAAATGGTGCGCCTCTCTCCATCGGTTTCGCTCGGCCTGCTCGCCGCCTGACAAGTCTATCGTGACTGGACGCTGCCAGGCGCGCCCCGGCCTGCACGATTCGAGAGGCGGGACGGTGCGATAACGGCGAGCCGTGAGAGATCATGGAGTCACTACAGCGGCGGTGTTCTTGGTCAGGATCATCGCCACGAACCTGAGCCGTGACGCGGGCATTCAACTTCCTGCTTATCCCTGATCCTCATCCTGCGACGAGGATCTGATAGGGCATCGGGTCGGTTCGTGCGGCGCTATGGACGAATCGCGGGATCATGGTCTGGAGTTGATAGCGCCGGTTGTAGCGCCAGGCGAAGCTGGCGAGGTAGCGCTCGGCATGGTCGGGGCCGATCTTGCGGTAGGTCCCTGTGATCGCGCTCTTGATGTTGCCCAGCGTTGTGTTGACCCATTTGAACGCGGTCACGCGAGCCGCCTTGGGGCCTGCGCCGGTGCGGATCGCCCGATGGCTGTAAGCACCCTCGTCGAACGCGTTCCAGCAGCCGAGGCCGTCTGTCACGACCTCCGATCCGGGCGCCAGCCAGCGCGGTGCGCCGCGCGCGATCTCGCGCTTGCGGAAGCCTCTGACCGGCGACAGCTTCAGCTTGCGCGGGCGCCCCTCGGGGCCGGTCGAGACTGCGGCGACGAAGGGCGTCTTGCCGGCTGCACCCCGGCCCCGCTTGCCACCGGAACGCCTGCCGCCGAGATAGGCGTCGTCCATCTCCACCCGTCCCGAGAGCCGCGTCTCGCCCTCGCGCCGGGCCATCACCGCCATGATCTTGTGCTTCATGGCCCAGGCCGTCGGCTGCTTCACCCCCAGCCGCCGGCCGAGTTCCACCGACGAGACGCCGTTCTTCGCCGTCACGATCAGGTGGATGGCCGCGAACCACAGTGTCAGCGGCAGCTTGGTCGAATGGAAGATGGTGCCCGCCGTGGGCGAGGTCTGCCTCTTGCAGCGGTTGCACTGATAGAGCCCCCGGCCCGCCAGCTCACAATGCCCGCGATGGCCGCAAGCGGGACAGACGAAGCCGTCGGGCCAGCGCTGCCGGACCAGCGCCGCGCGGCACTGCTCCTCTCTGCCGAAGGCCTTGCGAAAGGCCTCGTCGCTCATCCCGCGCACGCGCGATGCCACCTTGAACGCCATATGCGTGACCTCCGCCTAAGGAACATACTGAGAACATACGCTCCTTCTGACGGAGTGTCACGGATAAGCAGATTCAACTTTATGGCGCAACCGCCAAGGGAATGAGCATGCACGGTCCCTCAGCATGGTGGTCTTTCCGCTGCCTGCATGGCCCTGCACGCCGACCGTGAGATCGTTCGACAGCAGCACCGTGCGGACCGCCTCCCTCTTGCCCTGCGTGAGACGCGACGCCCCGAGCCGCGCCTCGACGGCATCCGCGCCGGCAAGCGCCGCTCCCTTGCCCCGTCCTGCCCGCATCGACGCCAGCACCTGGCGTTCGGCCTTCACCGCCCGGTCGGTGACGAAGGCCCGGTCCATGCCTCGGCGTTCCGCCTCGATCAGCTCGCCGCCGGACACCAGCCGTGCGATCGCCGCGTCGACCTGGGCCAGGGTGTAGCGCCCCGGCGCATGGCCCAGCGCCACCGCCCTGATCTCGGCCTCCGGGATCGCGGTGCGCCTCTCCGCAACGTGCGTCACCGCACGCGCCACCGCCTCCAGGACGCCTTGCGCGCGCTCCTGCGACAGCTCCGCCGGCGCCGGAGAGCGAGGGTGCGTGGGGTTCACCCCCGCCAACGCGGCAACGTCGTCACGAGGCAGCCTCGGCAGCGCCGGCGCGCGCTTCAGGCTGCGGATCTCGTTGGCCGGCAGGTCGGGGCGCGGGCACACGCGGCACAGTCACCCGCTCGCCCAATCACCGGGTCGAGCGGCCGGGACGGCGCGAGGGCCGTCTTCTCCCGGACCAGCCCCAGTGCCCGCGCCCGTTCGCGCCATTCCGGCACCAAGTCCGCGAGACCCTTGTCCTCCTTGCGCCGGCGCGTGTGAAGCGACGCCATCTGCGTGTGCTTCGCCGTCTGTGTCATCATGTTCCCGTAATGTCCCATTCTCGCGTCAAAGCGCTGCATTCTGCTCACCCGGTGGAGGTCGGGCAGTCGATATCCGGCCGCCAAAGATCAGCGTCGTGCTGTCAAAAAACGCCACAACGCACATACCGCGGACCACAGGCTTGCGAGAAGTGGTGAACCCGGCGATTATGGCCTTGTGGAGGTTGATGCAACTGTGCTGAGCAGAAAAACGCCTCCGTCCTACTTCAACCTACCTACGTAATAAAGGAGATAAGTTATGCGTTTCAATCTTAGCCTCACGGAGATGGTCGTCTTGGGCACCATCATCGCCGGTATTGTCGGCTGGGGGATTACTGTTGAGAGTCGAGCGCACGGTATCGGTGAAGAGATTGACGCCAAAATAGATGCTGCAATGCAGAAAGCTGTCCCTGCACACATAACTAGACTACTCCCTTTAGGGACGATAGTTGCTTGGCATCGGACAGCAGAATCAGGAGAACTGCCAGAAGGCTGGGCGGTATGCGATGGTACCAATGGCACTCCTGATTTGAGAGGTCGCTTTTTGAGAGGTGAACACCCTGATGTCGAGACTACGGGAGGTCGACTGTCTCATGTCATTGAGAACCTGAGCATCCAAGTCTACGGTACTGGGTGGGTGAATGACCCGGTCACACGGCACCCTGTTGGCGGACCGGAACGTAATCAAGGCTGGGGAAGCAACCAGTGGCACCCTCTGATTTCGGAAGGGACGATTCCAGGCCAAGAGATTGACCTAGTGCCACCGTACCATGAAGTAATTTTCATCATCAGAGTCAAGTAAGGGTTCCATGTTCTCAGAAAAATAGAATAATTGAGCAAGGAAGAACAACCAATTTAGGAGAGCGATTATTACGGGATCGAAGAGCACGTAGGGTGTAGCACTATCGCTGACAGATGCTTTGCCGAAAGAGATCGACCTGGCGATCCTCGGTTTCAATGCGGAGACTATGTCGCCCGAAAGAGAGCCACAGCCGAAATTCCCATAACTGCCGAACCTCATGCGAGACATGTAGATTACGCCCGGTCTGTAAGGGAGGTAAGATCGCAATAATTCGATTGAGCCAGTCCTCTCATGTGGATGGAAGTGTTCCCACCAACGCCCATCAGATAATCGGGACCAATTTCTTGACCATCCAAGAATACAAGCGCTGCACGTTCGTTAAATCACCCCTGGCGAGTAGACTATTGCAATTTGCCGATTGCGTCCGAAAATGCGTTTGCGTTTTCTGTAACGCGACTCGCAATGGAATTTCCGGTTTCCGATCTCCTGGAACCTGCGCAACCACCAATCCGGCTTCTTGATCGTCAAATGGCTGTGGTTGTCGTCAAAGCACGCAATGACGTGATATTGAAGGGGTGCCGCAAGCAATATTTTTTCGATTAGCGCATCCAGTACGTCCTCGGGGAAGTGCTCCAGCACGTCGCCTGAGCAAAGAACATCTGCTTTCGGGATCGGTTCTGACAACAAATCCGCCTGGGAGAAAGTTACATTCGGAGGTAACCCGTCCATACATGAGCTGATCGCCCAATCGATGCCGTGGACACTCCTGGCGATCTTGGACGCTTCCCTCAAAAACCGCCCGTTTCCGCAACCGATCTCGATGACAGTCCTCCCACAAGTCATTTCCAGAAGGAGTCTTTCTCCAACAAGCCAGTTATTATTCTGGTATCCTTCGGACGTCTCATGTAGGTCTTGGTAGTAACTGGCGTTGTTCGTGGCCGTGCGGCGTGCGGGCAAGACATTGTCCGTTCTTGGAAACTTCATTGTGGGCACTTACGGGTATGCATTCTTCATCACTTCCATGTTAGTTGAGATCGTCGGCGCGGGCCGTGTTGCAGTGTCACTCAGGAATAGCAAAAGATCCACTTAATCGCCAAGCGTGGGGAGCTACCTAGCACCGGGTAAAGGCTGTCGTATTCAGCGGGCAACCTAAGGTTCTGTACTCGTTACTGCAGAAAGTTCTGTTCAAACAATGATTTTCCCAAATGTGTCTCAACCGACCAGCTGATGAAAACCTCATGCATTCAAGCAGCTGCCACGTTAGTGAGTACACGTCCTAGTAAAGCGAGCTTGATTGATGTTGCGGGACTGAAACTATAGTATTGGATACATAAGATCAACTGTCGCGGTGAGCCCTTAGCTATACTTCCCTACATCGACATTCCCCGGTCGCGGCTCATTCGCAGGGCGGCCTGCCTTTCCTGTTCCCGGGCGATCCTGTTGCGGATCTCCTCTTCGCGCTCACGGACCGTGTCCGAGCCTGCGCCGGCGGCGGCCAGATGAGCGGCGAGCTCGTGTTGCGGCATGTTCTTCCTGATTGCCACCGCTTCGTCGAGAACCTCCTTCTCTTTCCGCTCGCAGTCCTGCCGGGCCTGTCGACGCTCCTCGAACGAGTTGGTCGTGACGTCCATCTGCGTCAGAGCGTTCCGCGCGCGCTCGAACTCCGCGGCCCGCACGAGGAATGCTTGGACCCGATCCCTGTCGAGCGCCCAGCGTTCGTCCCTGGCGAGAAGGCCGTCGACCGTGCCGCGCAAATCCTCCGGCAGATGCGGCCTGGCATCGAGAGAACGCGCGCGCTCCATCAGCGCGTCATAGGCGCGGCTGTCGAAGCCGATCCCGCCCGTCTCGTTAGCCCACTTCTGTACGACCGATGACAGCACGACCGTCTCCCGCGCCTCGACCTCGATCAGCGCGCGGTCGAGGCGGCCCGTTCCCTCGGCCAGCGCCTTGCGCTCGCCCGGAATGGCGTCCAGATGGGGCGCGTGAGGGGCGTCCTCCGCCATCATCGTTCGGGCCTCGGCGAGCAGGGGCTCCGCCCGCTGCCGCCAGTCAGTCAGGGCGTCGAGCCTCGCGGGACGTTCGGGGCAGTCCGCCGTGAGCGCGTCCAGCAGTGCGGGCCATTCCCGGATCTGCCGGCAGAGCGGTTCGCACCTGGCATGGTAGCCGAGCCATGATGCGACGACCTCCTGCGTGCGCGCCGGCAGCGCCGCCTGCACGGAGAGCGCCTCGGCCTGTGCGACCAGCTCGCCGTAGCGCGGCACGTGGAACGCTTCGGTCCGGGTTTCTTGCGCCTGCCGGTTCACCTCCTTCGTCAGCCACCCGAATGCCCGGTAGCCGTCGTGCCGGAGCGCGTCGGCGACCTCTTCGGCCGCCTGCCGGACAGCCTCGCGCCCGCCCGGTTCGGCGTCCAGGTAGGGCGCGTGGGCGTCTTCGGGGCGCAGCATGTCCCCGGCCATGGCTTGCATCCTGGCGCCTTCCCCGCGCCAGGACTGCCGCACGGGATGGTCAGGATCGAGCCCGCCGGGCTCGTCCTGCGGCAGGTCCGCTGACAGCCACGCCGCGATACGGCCGGGCAGGGCGCGCACCTCTTCCGCCAGCGCCCTCTGCGCCGTACCGATCTCCCGCCATTCCGCCACCGCGCGCTGCGCGCGCTCATCGAGCCCCTGATCGGCGAGCACGAGCTTTTGGCCAAGCGCCGCCACCTGCCGGTAGCCCGGCGCGTAAATCTCCGGGACGACGCTCTCCGTCGCTCGCTCGCGAAGCGCGTGCCACGCGCGTTCGAAGCGCCCGGCATCGTCGAGGAGCCGCGTGCGTTCAAGCATAACGACGGCGTCTTCCAGACCGGCGCGCCCGCCCGGCATGGCATGGAGGTGGTGGGCCACATCGCGGTGTACCACCTGGCGGTGTACCACCTGGCGGTGTACCACCTCATGGTGTGCCGCCACGCGGTGGGCCGCCCCGCCCTCCGCCTCCACCAGGCTGCGGCCCGCCTCCAGGAGCGCCGCCCCTTCCTCGCGCCAGGCAGCGTGTGCGGGAAGTTTCTCTACAGGCACGCCCTGCGCGGAGGCCGCCCAGCCCAACTCCGGCCAGCGCCGCCAATGGTCCCGGATGCCCTCGACGAGGCCCTGCACTTCCCGGTCATGCGCAAGATGCTCCTCGTGTTTCGCCAGCATGGTGTCGGTGAGGCGGCGCATGTCCTCCGGCAGATCCTCGATCTGCGCGAGCGCCGCAGCCTGGGCCATCGTGTCCCGGTAGCCCGACAGGAAAAATGGAATCGTGTTCGTCTCCTCGCTCTTCCGCAGAAGTGCCCGCCAGTCCGCCGCCAGCGCCGTGAACTCTTCGGGGTCCACCACGGGGGGCTCGGAAAGGTCGATCCCCAGCGCCTCCAGCGCACCGTCCTCGCTCCGGTCGTATGCCATGCTCTCGATGAGCGCGTCGCGGTCGTCGGTCAGCAGCAGGAACTCTTCCGAGACCCGGCTGAGCTCGACATGGAACAGCTCGCGGTCGACCCAGCCGCCCGCGTCCAGCACCGCGATCGCCGCCCGCGCCGTCCGGCCCTGCGCAGAATGCACGGTGGAGCAGTACGCATGATCGAGATGGCGCAGCTGTGGGTCGGTAAGCGAGAGGCCGAACTCCCGGCCGCCCTCGCGGAAGCGCACCCGCTCATAGCCGATCTCCACGATCTTCGCCTCGCCGCCATTGACCAGGTCCGGTGCCTGGGGATGCCTGCCGCGGGCGGGCGGGGCCTTGCGGTTGCGCGTCCAGCGGATTTGGTCGCCGGCGCGCAGCTCGATCCGCTCGGTGTCGTAGAGGCCCAGATAGCGCGCCGCATTGCCCGAGGGCCGGAACCGGCGCTCGCCGTCCGCATGCGCCAGTACGACCCTGCCGCCGTCGTGGCCCATCACGGTGCAGACGTCGTTGACGCGGCAGCCGAAGACGTCGCGGTGGAACACTATAGTGTCGCCGGGCTCGTAGCTCCGTATGTCGGAGGCCAGCGCGCGGGTGAGCCGCCGATTTACCAGGCGGTCGACGGCGAGCGTGCGGCCCCGCAAGACCCCTTCCTCCGCGAGCCCTTCGCGCGCCGCCTCGTTCGCCTGCCGGCGAATGGCGTGCGTCGGCGCGAGGATCAGGGTGTCCGCCCGCTGCACAGGCGCCAGCGCGAGCCAGCGCCGCGCCGCCTCGATGCCGAGCTCCTCGCGCCGCACTTCGCGCACCCGGTTGCCCAGCGCCGCGATCGCCGCGCCCGGCTCCCCCTCCCTGACGCGGCCTACCGTCGCGCGCAGCGCCGGGTCGCGCTGGCGCAGCACCTCGTCCATGGTCGCCGTCGCCATGCCCGCCTTCTGCAGCAGACGGAAGGGTTCTCCAGCATCCACCCCCCTCAGCTGCGCCGTGTCGCCCACCAGCGCGACACGCGCCACATTCAGATCGCGCGCGATGCGCAGCAGCGCCTCCATGCGCACGGTGTCGATCATCGAGGCCTCGTCCACCGCCAGCACCGCGCCCCCGTACTCCTCCCGGCCCCGCGCCAGCCGCGCCGGGTCCGAGAGATCGTTGAAGCGGGTCAGGAAGTGCTGCAGCGTCCGTGAGGGGATGTCCGCCTCCCTGGCGAGAACCCGTGCGGCGGCGGCAGAGGGCGCAAGGCCCTGTATCGTCCTGTCCCCGAGAAGCGCCTTCACCTCCCTCAGCATGGTGGTCTTGCCGCTCCCGGCGTGGCCCTGCACGCCGACCGTGAGATCGTTCGACAGCAGCACCGTGCGGACCGCCTCCCTCTGGCCCTTGGTGAGACGCGACGCGTCGAGCCGCACCTCGACGGCATCCGCGCCGGCCAGCGCCATTCCCCGTGAGCGCCCCGCCCGCATCGACGCCAGCACCTGGCGTTCGGCCTTCACCGCCCGGTCGGTGACGAAGGCCCGGTCCATGCCCCGGCGTTCCGCCTCGATCAGCTCGCCGCCGGACACCAGCCGTGCGATCGCCCCGTCGACCTCGGCCAGGGTGTAGCGCCCCGGCGCATGGCCCAGCGCCACCGCCCGGATCTCGGCCTCCGGGATCGCGGTGCGCCTCTCAGCAACGTGCGCCACAGCCCGCGCCACCGCCTCCAGGACGCCCCGCTCGGGCTCCTGCGACAGCTCCGCCGGCGCCGGTGAGCGGGAGGGCTCGGGACGCGTGCCCGCGCGTTCGGCAATGTCATTGCTGGGCTGCTCCGGCAGCTTCGGCAGCGCCGGCGCACGCTTCAGGCTGCGGATCTCGTTGGCCGGCAGGTCGGGTGGGGGCACGTGCGGCAACCCCACCCGCTCGCCGGTCACCGGGTCGAGCGGGCGGGGCGGCCTGAGGGCCGTCTTCTCCCGGACCAGACCCAGCGCCCGCGCCCGCGCGCGCCATTCCGGCACCAGGTCCGCAAGGCCCTTGTCCTCCTTGCGCCGGCGCGTGTGCAGCGCCGCCATCTGCGTGTGCTTCGCCGTATAGGACAGGTCCTGGCGTTCCAGGTACGCGAGAATCTCGCGGCGCCTGCCCGAGAACGCGTCCAGGAAGGCGCGGTCGTAGCCCGCGAGCTCGAACCCCGGCACCCGTCCCACCAGGGTCGGCGAGACGGCCATACCCAAAGCCTGGAGACGCAGCGCGAGCTCGTTCCGGTAAAATGCTCCGATCAGCTTCTCGCTGCGGCGGATCTTCGTCGGCTCCACGCTCCGCCACTCGCCTGAGGCATTCCGCGTCATGTTGGCCAGCACGCAGTGAGTGTGCAGCTGCGGGTCCTGGTCGCGGCTCGCGAGATGACGGAACCCCGCCACCACCATGCCCTCCGCCTGCACCCGGGGACGGCGCCTGGTCGCGGGGTCCCAGCCCCGGGTCTGAAGAAGCTCCGCCTCCACGAACGCCAGCGTCGCGCGCACCGCCTCGTCGTGAGCCCGGATCACCCGGCGGTCTCCCATCACCAGCGCCTCCAGCGATACCGACTTCGGAGCCGACAGGGTGATGTCCCAGCCGGGCCGGTGATCGTGCTCCCCCTCGCGCATCCGGCCGAGACGCAGGTCCGTCCCCGGCACGTATCCCGACAGCACCGATTCGAAGCGCGAGGGACGCACATGGGCCTTGAGCCCCAGCGCCTTCGCCGCGTCCCCGTACCAGAAGCTCGCCTGGCGGTGCTCGGGGTCGTTCTTTGCGTAGTAGCCGTCGCGCTCGTAATAGGTCACCGCCATGGCGGACGAGCGGAGCTCCACCACCGTGGCGACCATCGGCTCAGGCCCCACGCATGGGCGCGTCGGTGCGCGGCGGACGCAGGGAGACGGGACGCCGGAGCGGAGAGGCGGGACGCCGCCGGCTCAACCGGACCACAGCCATTTGTAGAGCAAGTGCGCGCGGCTCTCGATCAGCATGCCGAAGATCAGGACGATCAGGCCCACAAGAAGCGTCTTCAGGCCGAACTTCGGTCCAGCCGTTTGCGTGAGGACGTCATAGAGAAGCCCACGGATCGAACCGGAATGCTCGATGACCTGGGAGCGCGTCGCCGCAAGGCCCTTTTCGATTCTGGTCACGGCCCCCTCGATCTCGGCCGCGACCCGGTCCGCGGTAGTCGCCATACCCCGGTCGACACGGTCTGCCGCCGCTGCCGCCTTCGCCGCCGCTTCCTCGATCTTGGCGGCATGGGCTGCGACGGTCGCCGCCGCGTCGCCCCTTGGCGCGGCCTCGGCTCGCGCGATCTCGGCCACGCGGGCCAAGAAGTTGTCGCCCCAGGCCTCGAGAGCCTCCTGCGTCAGCACCTCAGGTACCGCCTCAGGCCCTGGCGCGGGCCGCGCGGCGGCTACCGCTTCCTTCAGTCCGGCCACCTGTTCCCGCAGTTCTCGCACTTCGGTGAGCAATTCCTCGACCACGGCAGGATCGATACCGGGCGCTGGTGGCGAAGCGGGTGGCCCTTCCGGCGGCAGGCTTGCCAGCAAGTCCGGCTGGCCCGTCCGCCCGCTCTTGCCGTCGCCCTCTGCAGTGTTGTTTCGCACGTTATTTGACGCCGAATCTCCCAGATTATTTGACGTGATCGCTGCCCTGATTGATCGTGTCCCGAGGAGTGGTGTAAGAGCGTCGCGCTTTACGCGGCATCCGGCGGGTAGGGCCGGGTTATTCAGGCTGCCACAGCGGACAGCTTGATCGTGGGATTGTCGCTCAGGGGAGCGATCGATTCCAGCGTCATGTACCTCCTTCCGACGGTCCATTCGTCGTTCTGCTCGAGCAGCACGGCGCCGACGAGGCGGGTGATGGCGTCCTCGTTGGGGAAGATGCCGACGACGTTGGTGCGTCGCTTGATCTCGCCGTTGACGCGTTCGAGCGGGTTGGTCGAGTGAAGCTTGACCCGGTGCTCCTTGGGGAAGCTCATGTAGGCGAGGACGTCGTGCTGGGCCTCGTCCATGAGGGCCGCCAGCTTGGAGGCCTTGGGCCTGAGCTGGTCGGCGATCAGGCGCCACTGGGCGGCAGCGGCCTCGGCATCGTCCTGGGCGAAGGCGGTGGCGACGAAGGCGGAGACGACGCGCCGGCCCTGCTTGCCGGCATGGGCCAGCAGGTTGCGCATGAAGTGGACGCGGCATCTCTGCCAGGTGGCGCCGAGGATCCGGGTGGTGGCGGCCTTCAGGCCCTTGTGGTCGTCGGAGATCACCAGCTGCACGCCGCGCAGGCCGCGCCTGGTCAGCGAGCGCAGGAACTCGGTCCAGAAGGTCTCGGCCTCGGAGGCGCCGATCGCCATGCCGAGGATCTCGCGCCGGCCCTGGTCGTTGACCGCGACGGCCACGGTGACCGCGACCGGGACGATGCGCCCGGCCTCGCGCACCTTCACGTAAGTCGCATCCAGCCAGAGATAGGGCCAGTCGCCTTCGAGCGGGCGGTCGAGGAAGCTGCGGATCTTGTCGTCTATCTCCCCGCAAAGGCGCGAGACCTGGCTCTTCGATATCCCGCTCATGCCCATGGCCTGAACCAGTTCGTCGACCGAGCGGGTCGATACCCCCTGGATGTAGGCCTCCTGGATCACCGCCGTGAGCGCCTTCTCCGCCGTCCGTCGGGGCTCCAGGAAGCCGGGGAAGTAGCTCCCCTTCCTGAGCTTCGGAATCTTCAGGTCGACCGTGCCGGCCCGGGTCTCCCAAGGCCGATCGCGGTAGCCGTTGCGCTGGTTGATCCGCTCCGGCGTCCGCGCGCCATGCTCGGCGCCGGTCAGGCCCTCGACTTCCAGCTCCATAAGGCGCTGCGCAGAGAAGGCGATCATCTCACGCAGCAGATCGGCGTCAGAGCTCTTCTCCAACAGCGTCCGCAGGGTAAGCTTGTCATCGGTCATCGTGGTTCTCCTTAGGCTCGGGTCGATTCGGATTCACCCAAACCCTAAACCGGAACCGCGATGGCCACCCCGCTGTGGATAACCGGCTTGGCGCCACCAGACTCGAGGGCGGTCGCGGCGCCAAGCCGGTTACCCACAGCTACCGGGGGTAGCGGGAGCTCCTACACCACGTCTGGGGACACAACCCCCTGATTTCCCAGATTGCTCGGTCTTTTCCGGATCGAAGCGTAGGAGCTCATGGTCTCTGCGGGCGGTCCGGGGTCGCTGTCTGATTGAGGTTTGGACTGGTGCTTGAGGAGAGCTGACGAGGTGTCGCGCGGCCGTCGGCGCGTCAAGCGGCTGCGCCGCTCCTGCGCTTCGCTTCGGCCCTTCGGGTGACTCGCCACCGTCCACACGACGAAGTGCTGCCATGGCCTGAAGCAAGCTTCCGGCCACGGACTGGCCGCTCACCTGACGTAGTATCCCGGTGGAGGCGCAGCGCCTTCCGGACCGTTGGGGAAGGGTGGTTCCCGACGGCGGTTCCGGCTCGAACCCCTAGGCGTTGGCGGAACCGGGCTCCGGGAACCGCGGGGCCTGCGGCCGACTGCTGCCGTTGGCGGCGGCGGCCGCCGCCCGCTTGTCCGCTGCGCCTGCGACGACGCTGTAGCCGCCCTCGGCGTTGCGCGCGACGCGACCCTCCTGGACGAGCTTTTGCAAGATTACGCCGACGGTCTTGTGCCGGGTCGCGGCGCGTTCCCGGATCTGGCGTTGCGAGAGCGGCGCCCCGGCGTCGGCGAGCGCCTTGAGAACGCGGCATTCGGGTGTTTCGGGCTGAGGCGCCCCGCCGCCGGCCGTGGGCGGCTGGCGCAGCCGGAAGGAGGGCTCCTCTCCGTCTTCCTTGAGCTCGATCTCGATGTCGTCGAGACCGCGTGCGGCGCGATGCTCGACGGTCATGAGGGTCTGCCGGTCCCGGCGGCGCAGGTAGAGGTTCGAGTCCCCCCAGGCGTGCAGCTCACTGCTGCCCCGCAGGGCCTGCCCCGGCCTCGTGGCCCCGCTCTTGCGGGCGTGGTGGACGAGGAGGACGGCGGTCTCGAAGCGGCGTTGCAGGTCGCGCAGGAAGCCGAGGATCGGGGCGACGTCCGCAACCGTGTTCTCGTCCACGCCGTGCAGGCGGACCAGGGGGTCGAGGACCACGAGGCGCGGTGCGATGCGCTCCACGGTCTGCTGCAGGCGGCGGCGGTCGTCGAGATGGTCGAGGCGCAGTGTGGGCACGTCGATGACGGCGATGTCGAGGGTCTCGAAGCGGGCGCCTGCGGCGCGGGCGATCCCCTGCAGGCGCTTGCGCACGAGGTGGCCGGCGTCTTCTGCGGCGAACAGCAGGACCGGGCCAGGCCGGGCCGGGGCGAAGTGCCGCAGGCATGGGACGCCGGCGGCGACTGCGACCGCGAGGTCCAGCGCCAGGATGGACTTGCCGCACTTCGGCTCGCCGCCGACGATGCCGACGGCCTGCTCGCCCCATAGCGTGTCCACCAGCCATTGCTGCTCGCGCGGCCGCTCCTCCAGCTCGATCGGGGCGCGGGTCGGGAAGCCGGTCATGGCCGCAGTTCCTCGAGCGCGTGCTGCAGGTGGTCGGCACTGACGGTCCTCGCCTCGTCGAGAGCGGCGGCGGAGAGCGCGTAGTGGGCGATGCGGTTGATCTGGCGCGGCAGGCCGCGCGCGCCCTGGAACAGGGCCTCGACGGCGGGCTCTTCGAACAGCGGCAGTTCGCATCCCGCGAGCCTGAGGCGGTGCTTGATGTAAGCGTCGACCTCGTCGCGGTCGAGACCGCTCAGGTGGTGGCGGACGACGAGGCGCTGGCTGAGGGATTCGTGCATGGCCATGGCCAGGCGGCGCCTGAGCTCGGTCAGACCGACGAGGACGAGGCACAGGCGCTGCTCTGCATCCATGGCGAAGTTGGTGAGCAGGCGCAGGTCCTCAAGGACGTCGTTGCGCAGATGATGGGCCTCGTCGATGACGAGGACCGGCAGCTGCTTGGCCTCGGTGACGAGGCGGGAGATCTCGTTTCGGATGGCCTGATAGGCCGAGGCGCGGGAGCGCTCGATGGGCAGGCCGATCTCCCACGCGATCGCCTTGTACATGTCGAGCACGTTGCCCGTGGTCAGCGAGACGTAGTGGACCCGGTAGAGGCCTGGATGAAGCTGCGCGGTCAGATGCCGGCACACGGTGGTCTTGCCGGAGCCCACCTCGCCGGTGAGCAGGCCGATGCCGCGCAGGTCGATGAGGTGGCCGAGCCTGGCCTCGGCCTCGCGGCGCGCGTTGGACTCGAACAGCTCGTCGGTCTCTGCCGGGGTCTCGAAGGGCAGGCGGGTGAAGGCGAAGTGGCGCAGGTACATCACTCGTCCTCCTTCTTGTCCTTGAGGTTGCGCATGGCCAGCGGCGAGGGCGGAGGCTCGGGCGCCGGATCTTCGGCCTCGATCTCCCTGGCCGGGTAGGTGCGCCTGACGGCGGTATTGGCGTAGGCGTCGAGAGGGCTGGCCTTGCCGGCCGGCTTGCCGTCATGGACCACGTCGAGAGGGCGCGAGGGCGGCGCGGCCGGGTCGTAGCGCAGGATGACGTTCTGACCCACCAGGAGGGCGTCGACCTCGTAGACGCGGCCGTTCAGACTAACGGTGCGGTCCTTGTAGACACGGCGCCTGGCCTCGAAGAGGAACAGATCGTCGAGGTCCATGGTGGCGTCGGGATAGCGCACGCCGGCCGAGGCCAGCGCCCACTGCTCAAGCGGGGTGCGCCCCTCGTCGAGGCCACGATGCGGGCTGTTGTGATACTCCCCCTCGATCCAGGCCCAGAGGCTGCGGTTGAGCGCCTCCAGGCTGTCGACGTCATCGCCGAGGTGGCGGAGCCAGCCGGCCCGGAGGGTGCGGAAGAAGCGCTCGATCTTACCCTTTCCCGCTGGCTGGAACGCCCTTGCGTGAATCAACGCAACGCCGAGCCTGGCGCAGACCAGGGAGAGATGACGGGAGCGGTAGGCGCTTCCGTTGTCGACGTACAAGCGGGCCGGGAGGCCGCGCCGGATCAGCGCGTCCTTGAACACCGGCAGGAACGCCGCAGTGTTCTCCGCCATGGCGAAGGCGGCGAACGGGATGACGCGGGTGGCGTCGTCGATGAAGGCGATCAGGTAGGTCTTGCGCCGGGTTCGGCCGTGCCGGACCTTGGGTCCGTGCATGACGTCGCTCATCCACATCTCGCCGGCATGCCGGAAGGCGAAGCGGCGGCGATCCGCCCCGTCGGGCGGCTTCTTGTCGAACAGGCCCTCGCGGCTGAAGAGGCGGTGCACGGTGGACGAGGCGAGCGGGTGGTCGAT
This sequence comes from Alphaproteobacteria bacterium, assembly GCA_965221125.1. Lineage (GTDB taxonomy): Bacteria > Pseudomonadota > Alphaproteobacteria > UBA828 > UBA828 > WTGU01. The sequence goes on along the minus strand of CBDCRW010000007.1, from coordinate 273,078 downwards.
ACCCTCCTCCTTGACCTTCTGGATGATGGCGCGAACCGACAATGCGTCGTTCTCGGTCTTCAGCGCGATGAGGCGCTCGGCGACCTCGGGCGGCAGCCGCCGGGGCTTCCCCCGGTCGGTGCGGGGCTTGGGGTAGAGCGCGTCGAAGCCGCCGTAGCGGTAGTCCTTGATCCAGCGCCGCATGGTCTCGGCGGCGACCCGGGTCCTGGTGGTTCCGGGGATCGTGTAGGTCTTCTCGGCTTTGGCGCGCATCATCGCGCCGGCACCCGGTGCACCCACGGGCAGATGCACCAGATCGGCGATGACGTCGTATCGGAAGAGCGCGATCTGTTGGCGAAGGTCGTCGTCTGAGCTGTTCATGGTGCGATCCTCGTTCAGGGACTCCCTGGCCCCGGGATCGTCACGCTACGAACTCTCCGGCGGCGGGTCCGGCCCCGCCCGTTGTTGGAACTGCGGTTTGCGATTCCCCACGTCGATGCCGTGGGGTTGGAAGCCCAGAGGCGCGGGTAGCGTCCGGAGCTGCCCGGCGACCAGGCCGCGCAGTTCCATCAACGCGCTGTCGCTCTTCAGACGCTCGCGCACCGCGCTCATGGTGGGCGCGCAGCCCGCGAGCAGGTCGGGGATCAGGCCGATGACGCGCACAAGCGCGTCGTGCACAAGCTTCAGCCTGCGGCGGATCCAACGCACGGCGCCGGGAAGCTCGATGGCGTCCTCGTCCTCGGGGCAGCGCACCTCGTCCGCTGCCTCCTCCAGGCTGCCGGCCTCCTCCGCCACGACAACAACCGCTTCCAGCGCATCGAGCGTGCCCGGCAGCCGCGCCGCCAGACAGTCGGCCAGCAGGCCGATGGTCGTATGGCTCTCACGGCAATACCAGCGAGGAACCCTTGCGCCGGGCGGGGTCTTCCGCTCGTAGGTGCCGTGGCTTGCCACAGAACATCCGCCGTGCGGGTGATTCGGGCAGCGCTCAAGCCTTGCGTCGCGCCACGCCTCGGTCTTAACGTATTCCTCGCTGGTGAGCCCCGTTTCGTAGCGAAGCTGCACCGGCCCTGGCCCGGCGGGAGTTCCGTCCCCCGGGCCTCTCTTTGTCGTTCAGTGAGAGGCCAAGATTACGGACGCTCCCCGCCGCCGCCAAGCTGTGGAGCCGTGGACGCGTCCTGCGGACCGATCGGCGTCCTGCGGACCGTGTGGACAGCCCGTGGACAAGCTGGCGCTTGCCCACCGCCTGACCACACTCGCCGATCTCGCGCCCACCGCTCCACAGCTTCAACAGCAATGAGGATTCTGCTGAGGATCAAAAAAATGCCGCAGGCAGCGTCCTTCCCGCACTCGGCCACCATCCCGGGAAATCCACCAACCAATCAAAGTGAGAAAAAAACCCGTGCTTCTATCCGGCTAGACCGGAAAACAACAGCAGTCACGCCAATTGTCCCCTCGTGTGGTCCACCTCGTGCACCTCATTCATGCCAGCGGCGCACATGGAGGCCGTCTCACGGACACCTTTCCCGGCGGGAATCCGTCTCCCCTTCGCAGGCCTGTGGCGTTCCCCTTTTCTTCTGCCGCCGCATCGCGCCATCACGCCATCTTTCTCCTAGTTCGGTCGGCCTCGCGCACCTCGTTCATGCCGGCGGCGCACATGGTGAGCGCCTCACAGCAGGCGGTCCTGGCCGGGGTCCGTCTCCCCGTCAGGGGCCTGAGGCGCGACCTCCTGCTGCGCGGCCGGCGCCTCGGTCGAGACCGCGGTCGAGACCGCGGCCGAGGCCGGCACAACCGAGGTTGGTACGACCGAGGTTGGTACGACCGAGGCCGCAGCGATACGCGCCCGCTCCTCGCCAAGCACCGAGGCGAGCGCCAGCCGCAGCTCCTCCGAGCGGCCCGACCCGGCCATCGCAGACGCCCAGGCTGCGAACATCACCGCGATCCGCTCCTGCATATCGCGTACAAGCGGACCTGCATCCTCCGCCTCCGCCTCCAGCATCAGCGCGCGGACCTCCTGCAGCGCCTCCAGCTGCTCACGCTGCTCTTCCTTGGCAAGCGCCAGTTCGGGACCTGCGTCCTCTTCCTCACTGTCCCGTTCCACCAGCTCCAGCAGGTAGCGCGCGATCGACAGGCCGCGCCGCTCCGCGTTGCTGCGAACCACCTCCCAATCCGCGTCCGTCGCCGAGATCGAGATGTGCCGGCTCGGCCGGCGCGCCTTCCGCCGACGCCGCGTCCGTCTCACGACGAACGCTCCCGCGCAAGGACGGAGATCGCGCTCAGCAGGCTGAGCCCGCTGCCCCCCGGAAGCTCGCGCCGCAGAGCCCTTACGAATGCCTGCAACTCCCGTACCCCGTCCCTCTGCTCCACCTGTTCCGCTTCCGTCAGCACCAGGGGATGGCGGTCCGGATCGTCGGCGAGCGCGAGCTCCAGAATATAGCGCGACACGGTCTTGTCCGCCGCCTCAGCGCGCTCCCGGATCATCGCCTGTTCAGCCGGCTTGCAGTGCAGGCTCCGCTGACGTCTTAGGGGCCGCGCAGGCTCCTCAGTCACGATCGGTCCTCCCCGGTCGACCCCGCCGCCTTCCAGCGGTTCGCAGCACCTGGATCGGTGAGCCGGTCGAGCATGCCCTCGCGGTCGATCCATTCGTCCACCGCGTCGCAGGCGTCCTCCCAGGCCGCACCGGCGCCCGCCCCGCGCAGCCGCCTTTCCTCCAGTCTGGACAGCACCAGCATCTCGCGCACCGCCCGGCGCAGGACCTCCGGCGGCAGAGGCTCCCGATCAAGAGCGCGATGGATCACGAAGCGCGACAGGTCCATGCCGCTCGCCGCAGCCGCCCGGCCGATCCGCTCCCACTCCGCATCGGTGGCCATGACCGCGCGCTGGCGGCGTCCGCCGGCATCCTCCCTCATCGCGGGCAGCCGTCCGTAGGGCCCCGAAACCACAGAGACACGCAGCTCCGTGACATACTGGAATATGTCAATATATTCCTATGGCGTTCCTCGCGCCCGATAATATATGCCGCCATTGTGTCCTCGCAGAGAGGTCCATGTCCATCATCAGAACCATACCAGTGCTCCACAGCAAACACCACAACCCGGTTCCCCTCGTGCAACTCCCCAGAGACACAGGATCAGCCCATGTGTTCTCCAACCCCGCTTCATCTGTCCTTGACATCGATCCTAACCCATTGTAGCGTAATCCCGATACAGGAGGAACAAGCGACCCTTACGTCACAGTGTTTTCGCCTACTGACCGTCAATAATAGTGCACACTAGGCGAAGCTCGGACGCGGACTGATTTCCCTCGGCTGCGGCTGCGCTCATTCGGTCCCTCCCGTGCATGGCTGGCGGGATAGTACACCGGCCCTTCGCGGAAGGCTCACGCCGCGCTCGGCGCCCCTATTCCGAAGACGCCCGCTGCTCCTCGATGCCGACTAGCTCCCGCAGCGTGACCGGGCTTGCGGGCGCCTTTGCACGGCGAAAATGGCGGAGTTCCAGCGCGGCGCTGATGGCCGCCGTGACGTCGTCCTGCGAAATCGGCAGCGCCTCGCCCAGCTCTTCCACGCACCAGCGCTCCACGTCGGACCAGCGCCACAGCCGATAGCGGCCGCGCGGGTCGGTGACCGGCTTGGGAAACCCGCCGGGGCCGCGCGCACCGCTCACCAGCAATCGAACGCTCTCCCGTGTGCGGCCGAGGCGGGCGGCGATATCCGCCAGAGACGCAAGACCGGCGTCGGCGATGCGCACGACCTCGACGCCTGCCAGCGTCTCCAGGTCGTCCACTGCCGACAGGATGGCCCGGTCGAGCGTGCCTGCCTCCCGGTCGAAGTCGACGAACTGGACTCCGTCGCTCCGGCCGATGGCCGCGTCGTCGCACCCGGCCTCGAACAGCGCGTCGATGCACGCCGCATCCTGAAGGTCCGGTCCCTCGACGATCAGCGTGAAGTGAAACGTGGACATGTCAGCCGTCTCCCGATCGCTCGGCCCCCGTATGCGGGCAGCGCGCGATGAATCGCCGCAACTGCCTGGCGTGGTTGCCGGTGTTGCGGGGCGTGGACCAGATTGATATCTGACAAGCGGACGGACCCGCCACGCCGCATGTCGCCACGCCCCAGCGATGCCCGGCGCGAGTCGGCGTTACGGTCCAACCGGCACGTTCGGCATCGCGTAGGGCACTCTCGACCTCCTGCTTCGGATGCTTGGCCCGAGGCATGTTGACACGATACAACACAAATGGCGCCAGCGTCGACCGCCGTCAACCGGGATGATCCCGACATGAACCCTGCCGCATGAATGGAATGGGCGAGACGCTGGCGGCCGATGTCGCGGTCGTGGGCGGCGGCAACGCCGCGCTCACGGCAGCGCTCGCCGCGGCCGAGGGCGGCGCCCGCGTGGCTCTGCTCGAAGCCGCGCCGGAGGAGGAGCGCGGCGGCAACAGCACGTACACCGCCGGCGCCATGCGGGTGGTCTTCGACGGGGCGGAAGCGCTGCGTGCGCTGATGCCCGACCTCTCCGACCGCGAGCTGGCGGAGACCGACTTCGGCGCCTACACCGAGGCCGACTACTACGACGACATGGCGCGGCTCACCCAGTACCGCGCCGAGCCGGACCTGGTCGAGCAGCTTGTGACGCGCAGCCACCCGACCCTGCTGTGGCTGCGCGAGAAGGGCGTGCGCCTGCAGCCGAGCTACGGCCGCCAGGCTTTCAAGCGAGAGGACGGCCGCTTCCGCTTCTGGGGCGGGCTTGCGGTCGAGGCCTGGGGCGGGGGGCCCGGCCTCGTCGCCGCGCTCTACAAGGCCGCGGCGGAAGCGGGTGTCGCCGTCCACTACCGGGCGCAGGCCCTCTCGCTCGTTACCGACGACGCCGGCGTGCGTGGCGTCCGCGCGCGAATCGAGGGGCGCACGGTCGAAGTCCGGGCGCCCGCGGTGGTGCTCGCCTGCGGCGGCTTCGAGGCCAACGCCGCGTGGCGCGCGCGCTATCTCGGGCCGGGCTGGGACCTCGCCAAGGTGCGCGGCACCCGCTTCAACCAGGGCGACGGCATCCGCATGGCGCTGGAAGCCGGCGCGATGCCAGCCGGCCACTGGTCCGGCTGCCACGCAGTAGCCTGGGACCGGAACGCGCCCGCCTTCGGCGACCTTTCCGTGGGCGACGGCTTCCAGAAGCACAGCTACCCCTTCGCGATCGTCGTCAACGCGGCGGGCGAGCGCTTCGTCGACGAGGGCGCGGATTTTCGGAACTACACCTACGCCGCCTACGGCCGCCGGGTGCTGGAGCAGCCCGGACAGGTCGCGTGGCAGGTGTTCGACTCGCAGGTGACGCACCTGCTGCGGGACGAGTACCGCATCCGCCAGGTGACCAGGGCGAAGGCGGACACGCTGGAGGGTCTCGCCGCGCGGATGGAGGGCATCGACGGCGCGCGTTTCCTCGAGACCGTGCGGGCCTACAACGACGCCGTGATGACGCAGGTGCCCTTCGACCCGACGGTGAAGGACGGCCGCGGCACGCGCGGCATCGCCCCCCAAAAATCCAACTGGGCCAACCGGATCGAGACGCCGCCCTTCGAGGCCTATGCCGTCACCTGCGGGATTACGTTTACCTTCGGCGGGCTCGCCATCGACCCGGAGGCGCGGGTGCAGGCGGTCTCGGGCGCGCCGATCCCCGGCCTCTTCGCCGCGGGCGAGCTGGTGGGCGGGCTCTTCTACGGCAACTATCCGGGCGGCACGGGCCTGGTCTCTGGCGCGGTCTTCGGCCGCCTCGCCGGCGCCGGCGCCGCCCTGTTCGCTCGTGAGGGCCGCGACCGATGACGGCCGAGCGCATCGGCTTCATCGGCACGGGCGTCATGGGCGAGCCCATGTGCCGCAACCTCGCGCGCAAGCACGACGGGCCGGTCGCGGCCTACGACCTCGACCCCGCGCCGCTGGCCCGCCTCGCGGAGGACGGCGCAGAAATTGCACCCTCCGTCGCGGCGCTCGCCCAGACGGCCGATCTGATCTTCCTCTCGCTCCCCTCGGGCCGCGAGGTGCGGGCGGTCTGCCTCGGCGACGGCGGGCTGATCGAGCACGTGTCCCCTGGGCGCACCGTGGTCGACACCAGCACCGCCCCGCCGGCGCTCGCCCGCGAGATCGCGGGCGCCTTCGCCGCGCGCGGCATCGCCTTCGCCGATGCGCCGATCGCGCGCACGCGCCAGGCCGCCATCGACGGCACGCTCAGCATCATGGTGGGCGGCGACGCGGCGCTGGTCGCGCGGCTGCGCCCCCTGCTCGCCCACATCGCCCAGGACGTGACCCACTGCGGGCCGGTCGGCAGCGGACAGGCGGTGAAGATCCTCAACAACATGATCCTCTTTCAGAACGTCCGCGCGCTTGCCGAGGGCCTCGCCATCGCGCGCCGCCAGGGGATCCTGCCCGAGACCTTCCTGGAGGCGGTGGGCCGCAGCTCGGGCGACAGCTTCGCGCTGCAGAACCACGGCAAGAAGGCGATCCTCCCGGAACACTTCCCCGAAGGCGCCTTCCCCCTCACCTACGCCATGAAGGATCTCGACTACGCGCTCGATATCGCTGAAGAATCAGGCATCGACGCCGAGGGCGCCGCGCTGGTCAAGGCGCTGTTCGCCGAAGCCATCGCGAGCGGGCTGGGCGCGCGCTACCATCCCGTCATCGCGACCCTGATCGGCCGCAAACGCCCCACCCCGCCGGAGGAAGAAACGCCATGACCCAGGTTCCCGACACGCTTCTCGCCACGGTGCGGACGGAGCTCTCCACCGCGCAGCTCGGCGACGTGCTCGACACCCTTGGCCGCCGCCACCAGTTCCTGCCGCCGGCCATTCAGCCGGCCGTGCCGGGCGCGCGGCTCGCCGGCCGGGCGATGCCGCTGCTGGAGGTCGCGGCCACGCCGGACGACCACAGCTTCGGCCTCATGTTCGAGGCCCTCGATTCGCTCAGGGCGGGCGAGGTGTACGTCGCCGCCGCCGGCGCCCCGCCCTTCGCGCTCTGGGGCGAGCTGATGACTACCCGCGCGCTGGCGCAGGGTGCGGCTGGCGCCGTGCTCGACGGCTACATGCGGGATTCGCGGGAGATTCGCGCGATGACGCTGCCGGTCTTCGCCCGCGGCTCCTACGCACAGGACCAGCGCGGCCGGGGCCGGGTGGTGGCCTACCGCGAGCCGGTGCGGATCGCCGAGGTTGCGGTCAAGCCGGGCGACCTGATCGTGGGCGACGACGACGGCGTGCTCGTGGTGCCGAGCGAGGTCGCGGCGGAATGCGTGGAGAAGGCGCTGGAAAAACGCCGCATGGAAACGATCATCGCCAGGGAGATCGAGGGCGGCCTCTCGACCACCGAGGCTTGGGAGAAATACGGCGTGATGTAGGGTCCCGGTCCGGCGACCAGGGCGATATTCAACGGAAGAGCATCTCGAACTCGCTTGCTGCGGTATCCCAGCTCCGGTTGCGGCCAGTGCGCCGGGCCGTCTTGCTCGCCTTCTCGAAGGCTTCGTCGTCCTTGAGCATGGCGAGCGCGTTCTCGACGAAGGCATCGTCGTCGGGCGCGAGGAAGCCGGACTGGCGATCGGTGAAGCGCTCCTTCACCGCGCCCACGGGCCGGGCCACCGCCGGCAGGCCGACCGCCTGCGATTCCGCCAGAGTCGAGCAGTACATCTCGCGCTCGGAGCCGGGATAGAGATGCACCCGCGCCCGGGCATATGCCTTCGCCATGTCCCTGTCGCCGGCGGGCGCCATGATGACCACGCCGTGATCGGCGGCACCGCGGGCCTTCTCGAAGACCGGCATGAGATCGTCGGCCAGCGCATCGCCCGTCTGCGCGCGCTTGAACGCGGCCGAATAGACCTGCAGCTGGGCGTTGGGCGCCTCGGGGCGGATCCGCTCGATCCAGAGATCCAGCAGCCAGTCGAGATCGTGCTTGGGGTGCGTGGTCACCACCGCGGTCGGCGGCTCCTCCGGCGACATCTCTTCGCCGCTGCGGTATTCCTCGCGCACGCCGGGCGCGATGGAGCGGTAGTAGACGGCGTTCTCCCCCTCCGTCCGATACGCTTCGGAATGCTTGTTGCCCAGGAACACGAGCTTGGCGTCGGTGCGGCTCAGCACCTCGTGGACCGCGGGGCGATGGAGGTAGTCCGGCGGCCCGGTGACCCAGAGGATACGCGCCCTGGTCGCCCGCGTGAACTCGAGCAGGGCCGGCTTGCGGAAGGCGATCAGCACCTCGGTGATGGGCGGCTTGCGGCCGTCCCAGTGGATCCAGCTCACGTTCTCGAAGCCCAGGCTGTTCGGACTCCGGTTGACCGCGCGCACCACGTGGCCCTGGCGCGCGAGCGCCGCCGGCAGGCTGGCGAACGCCTTCTCGGCGCCGCCGATGGGTTGATAGGCCGGTGTCATCCCGTTGAACGGAATGGAGTCGTCGACCAAGGTGACCAGCATGCCCCGGCTTATAGCCCTGCCCGCAGGGCTTGCCAAGGAACAGCGCAACATCCGGGACCCCGCTGTATGCTTGGGCTAGAGGGCGGAGCGACGAGGAGACGGCGATGACGGCTAGTGGAAGCGCGAGGGCGGCCCCGGCGCTGCCGAAATGCCCGCGTGGGGTCGATATCGCGGCCAACGTCCGCGCCGGACGGGAGAGCGCGGCGGAGGCCTGCGCCGCGGCGCTGGCACGCATCGCCGAGACTGAATCGGAGGTCCACGCGTGGGCCCACCTCGATGCGGCACACGCGCTGGAGCAGGCGCGGGCGATCGACGACGCCGGCCCGGCCGGGGCGCTCGCGGGCGTGCCCGTCGCCGTCAAGGACATCTTCGACACCTCCGATCAGCCCACAGAGAACGGTACACCGCTCGACGCAGGCCGCAGGCCGGATGCGGACGCCACGGCCGTGCGACGCCTGCGCGCGGCCGGCGCGCTCATCCTGGGCAAGACGGTGACCACTGAGCTCGCCTGCGGCGCCGCCAACGAGACCCGCAACCCGCACGCGCTCGGGCACACGCCGGGGGGGTCATCCTCGGGCTCGGCCGCGACCGTGGCCGCCGGCGGCGTGCCGCTCGCGCTCGGCAGCCAGACCGCAGGCTCCGTGGTGCGGCCGGCCGCGTTCTGCGGCGTCTGGGGCATGAAGCCGAGTTTTGGGGCGATCCCGCGTACCGGGGTCACGCGGCTCGCGCGGACGCTCGACCACGTCGGCGTGCTCGCGGGCTCGGCGGAGGACGTGGCGCTCGGCATCGACGTGCTCTCGGGCAACGACGGGCTGGATCAGGCCTGCGCCGGCCGGGCCGCCACCCGCCTCGCCGCAGCGCTCGCCCTGCCGCTCGGCCAACCGCGCCTCGCATTCGTGCGCGCGCCGGCCTGGAACGAGGTGGAGCCGGAGGCGGCGGCGGCCTACGAGGATGCGGCGGCCGCGCTCGGCGCCGCGCCCCTTGCCCTCGGCCCGGAATTCGCGGACGCGCGGGCCGTGCATCTCGGCATCATGCGGCGCGAGGTCGCCCACGCGTTCGCAGCCTGGGTCGCGCGGGGCGAGGCCCGGCTTTCCGATGTCGTGCGCGCGCACATCGAAGGCGGGCGGGCGATCGATGCCGATGCCTATCTCTCCCTGCTCGATGCGGCGGACGCGATGCGACGCGCCTTCGAGCAGGCCATGCGGCCCTACGATGCGGCGCTCACCCCTGCCGCCCCCGGCGGCGCGCCGGAGGGCCTGGCCTTTACCGGCAGCCGCTTGCAGACCATGCTCTGGACCATGCTCGGCGTGCCGGCGGTCAACGTTCCCGTGCTTGCCGTGGGCGGCCTGCCGCTCGGCCTCCAGGTGGTGGGGCGCTACGGCGCCGACGCAACCACGCTGCGGGCCGCCGCCTGGTGCGCCGCCCGCTTGCAGGAGGCGCGCCCGTGAGCGCACCATTGGGCGCTTGCGCGCGTGACATGGCGCCGGGACGCAGAGAATGACGCGATTTCACTACGCCCATGCCGGCGGGCCGAGCGGCGACGCCGCGATCGAGGCCTGCATCGAGAAGCTCGGGCCGACGCTGCCGCACAACGGGCTCGGGATGCTCTACGTCACCGACGCGATCGGCGATCACCTGCCGGCCGCGCTGGACCGGCTCAAGCGCGCAACCGGCATCGACGAGTGGGTGGGCTCGGTCGGCATCGGCATCTGCGCCACCGGGCGGGAGTACTTCGACGAGCCCGCCGCCGCGGTGATGATCGCCGACCTCGACCAGACGAGCTACCGGGTCTTCGAGACCATCCATGACGACCTCGGCGAGTTCAGCCGCGACAACGGGGCCTGGATCGCCAGGGCGCCGGCCCGCTTCGGCATCGTCCACGCGGACCCGCGCAACCAGCGGACGGGCGACATCGTCGCCGACCTCGCCGACGAGCTGGAGGGCTTCCTGGTGGGCGGCCTCTCGTCGTCGCGCGCGGTGCCGGCCCAGATCGCGGGCGGAGTGACGGAGGGCGGAGTCTCCGGCGTGCTTCTCTCCGAATCCGTCGCTGTCGCCACCGCGCTCAGCCAGAGCTGCATGCCGATCGGGCCGGGCCACCAGATCACCGACTGCCAGGCCAACGTCATCGTCGAACTCGACGGCCGCCCGGCGCTCGACGTCTTCAAGGAGGAGATCGGCGAGGAGCTGGCGGGAGACCTGCGCCGCGTCGGCGGCCTCATCTTCGCCGCCCTGCCCGTCTCCGGCAGCGACACCGGCGACTACCTGGTGCGCAACATCATGGGCTTCGACGTGGACCGCGGGCTGATCGGCATCGGCGAGCTGGTGGAGCGCGGCGCGCTGGTGCAGTTCTGCCGCCGGGACGCGGACGCCGCCGAGCAGGATCTCGGCCGCATGGTCGATTCGGTCAAGCGGCGGGCCGGCGCCGAGCCGCGCGGCGCGCTCTACTTCACCTGCCTCGCGCGCGGCCCCAACATGTTCGGCGAGGCGTCGGAGGAGCTGCGGCTGATCGAGCGCACCCTCGGCGACGTGCCGCTGGTGGGCTTCTTCTGCAACGGCGAGATCTCGCACAACCGGCTCTACGGCTACACCGGCGTCCTCACCCTTTTCCCGTAGGCCCGCGGCTTACTTGCCGCGCAGGTACGCCTCCGCGAGGGTGCAGACCAGTTCCGCGACCTCGTGCGCAAGCGCCTGCGCGCTCGCGGTTTCCGAGCGCGTGTGGACCCAGCCCAGATAGCTGAACGCGCGGCCCAGCTCGAAGAGCGGCATGTGGGCGAGCTCCTCGTCCGGCAAGTCGCGCTCGCGGCGGTAGCCGGCGACGACGCCGGCCCGCATCGCCTCGGCGAGGTCGCTGCCGTGGAACAGCGTCCAGACCGTGGACAGGTCGAAGAGGTGCCAGCCGAAGCCGCAGTCGTCGAAGTCGAGCACGATCACCCGCTCGCCGTCGAAGAGCATGTTGTCGAGGTTGAGGTCGGCGTGGATCAGGCCGTAGCGCCGGGGCGGGCGGCCGTAGGCGGTGAGCTCGTCGTGGACCTGCGCCCTGGCACGGTCGATCAGGCGGCGCTCCCCGGCGCCGAGCACGGCAGCCTCCCAGAACCGCCCCCAGAGCGGCTCGGGGCCGACCAGCCCGTCGCGGTCCCAGGCATGGCGGATGAATCCGGCGGGCTGCGGCCACGCGCCGGTCTGGTTGTGGAGCCGCGCGGCGAGCCGCCCGACGGCCTCGAAGACCGCATGCACGTCCGCAATCTGGGGATTCAGCCCCTCCTCGATCGTGCCGATGGGGACGCCAGGCATCCAGGTGAGCATGTCCACCTGGCGGGGCTCCGGCACGCCCGCAGCCTGCACGGTCTCGAACGCCGCGCCGGCAGCGCTCGGGATCACCGCCGGCACCGCGATGCCGTCAGCGTGCAGCGCCTCCAGCCAGGCAAGCTCGGACCGGAGCGCCGCGTCGCTGTGGTAATCGTGGCGGTGAACGCGGAGCACCGCGTCCTGCCCGTCCGCTGTCTGCACGCGGAACACGGCGTTCTCGCGGACCTTGAGCATCTCGGGCTCGCCGTCGCGCACGCCCCAGCGGACGAGCGCCGTGGTCGCGAGCGCGCGCAGGCGCTCCGCCCGCTCGTCGAGCGGCAGGCCGTAGAAATCGCTCACGGGCGCGGTCACGCCAGCGAATCGAGGGTTTCGTCGAGGGCGGCGAGAAGCTGATCCGCGTCCTTGGCGGAGAACGGCATGGGCGGGCGGATCTTGAGCACATGGTCGTGGCGCCCGGTGCGGCTGATCAGCACGCCCCGCTCGCGCATCCCGTTCACCGCGGCCTTGGCGAGCGCCGGCGCCGGCGTCTCGCCGTCCTCGCTGGAGAGGAAGGGGACGCCGGTGAAGAAGCCCCGCCCGCGTGGCGCGCCGATCATGGCGTGCTTGTTGCCGAGCGCGGACAGGCCCTCGTGCAGCCGCGCGCCCACCCTGCGCGCGTTCTCCACGAGGCCCTCCTCCTCGATGACCTCGAGCACCGCGTGCCCCACCGCGCAGGAGACCGGGTTGCCGCCGAAGGTGTTGAAGTACATCGCCTTGGCCGCGAACCCGTCGATCAGGTCCGCGCGGGCGACGACGCCCGCCAGCGGATGGCCGTTGCCGAGCGGCTTGCCGAGGGTCACGAGGTCCGGCACCGCGTCGTAGAGCTGGTGCCCCCACATGCCGGCGCCCGTGCGCCCGAGGCCGGGCTGAACTTCGTCCGCGATGTAGAGGCCGCCGGCCGTGCGGGTGAGTGCCACCGCGCGTTCCACGTAGCCGGCCGGCACCGCCGGCATGCCCTCGGTCGCGAAGATCGTGTCGAAGAAGATCGCGGCGGGCTTCATGCCGGCCTCGGCCATCGAAGCGATGGCGGCCTCGACCTCGGCCGCGGCCTCGTCTGCGTCGTCTTCGGCCTCGGGCACCCTGACGGTGCGCACCCTGGGGTCGATGCCTTCGGGCGTGGCAAAGGCGGTGCAGAGCCCGGCGACCACGGCGGAGTTCCCGTGGTAGCAGAAGTCGGTGACGATGACGCCCTCGTTGCCGGTGCACGCGCGGGCGATCCTGAGCGCAAGCTCGCTCGCCTCGGTGCCCGAGCACGTGAGCGAGACGCGGGAGAGCTCATCCGCGAAGGTCGCGGTCAGCGCCTCGCCGTAGTCGAGGATGCGCGCATCCAGGTAGCGGGTCGAGAGATTGAGGCGGGCGGCCTGGTCCGCCAGCGCCTCCACCACGTGCGGGTGGCAGTGGCCCACGTGCGGCACGTTGTTGTAGGCGTCGAGATAGACGCGGCCGTCGCCGTCCCACACCTTGCTCCCCTCCCCCCTCACCAGGTGGAGCGGGCGGTCGTAGAAGAGCGGCGCACCGGCGCCGAGCAGCCGGTGGCGGCGTTCGAGCAGCGTGTCGTCAGACATCGTGGAAGACCTCGTTGGCTGGCCGCAGGCCGTGACATGGGGGAGAGAACCGGGCTAGAGACGGCCCATGAGCATTACGGTCACGGCGCGCGGCGTGGTCAAGGCGTTCGACGGCAGGCCCGTGCTGCGCGGAGTCGATCTCGATGTGCCGCAAGGGCAGTCGACCGTGCTCGTCGGCCCCTCGTCCGGCGGCAAGTCGGTGCTGCTCAAGTGCCTGCTCGGGCTCTTGCCGATGGAGGGCGGCAGCGTCCGCTTCGGCGACACCGACCTGGCAACCCTCGACAAGGGCGGGCTCGAAGAGCTGATGCGCGGCATCGGCGTGCTGTTCCAGCAGAACGCGCTCTTCGACAGCCTGAGCGTGTGGGAGAACGTGGCCTTCACCCTGATCCACGGCCACGGCATGGCCCGGCGCGCCGCCAGGCAACGGGCCATGGAGATTCTCGTCGCCGTCGGCCTGAGACCGGACGTGGCCGACCTCTCGCCGGCCGAGCTTTCCGGCGGCATGCAGAAGCGCGTGGCGCTCGGCCGCGCGATCTGCGCCGAGCCCCGCTTCCTCGTGCTCGACGACCCGACCGCCGGCCTCGACCCGATTCTCACCGGCGCCATCGTGACCCTCATCCGGGACGCCATCGCGCGGACCGGCGCGACGGCGCTCACGGTGACGAGCGACATGGGCATCGCGCGGCGGAGCTTCGACCGGCTGGCGATGCTGCACGACGGCGCGATCCTCTGGCAGGGCGCTGCCGGCGACATCGACGAGAGCGGCAACGCCTACCTCGACCAGCTGATCAACCAGCGGGCCGAGGGCCCCATCCGCGCGCACGCCGCCGCCTGAGCGCGCGGGCGCGGAGCCGGGCCGGCGCGGCCGCTGCGGCGCCGGGTCAGGGAATGAGGATGAAGCGGGCCCCGTCGCCCCGCTGAATGTTCAGCAGGAGCGGCGGAACGGAGCCCTCCAGTACCGCCAGGATGTCGTCGGAGTCCTTCACTTCCTGGCGATTGACCTCGGTGATCACGTCGCCCTCGCGCAGCCCGGCATCCCAGGCGGGCGTGCCGGCTTCGACCTCGATGACGAGCACGCCTTCCACCTCGCCATAGAGCTCGGACGAGGGCGTGAGCGGGCCCAGCACGACGCCCTCCAGCTGCGGAATCTGGCTGCCGGCGCCGAGCGCCACCTTGCCGCTCTCGCCCACCGCGAGATCGATCGTGAGCGGCTCCCCGTCGCGCTCGATGGTGAGGCGGACCGCGTCGCCCACCCGCAGCAGGCCGACCTTGTTGCGCAGGTCGGAGGAGCCTGTGACCTGCGCGCCGTTCATCTCCACGATCACGTCGCCGCGCTGAATCCCGGCGGCCTCGGCCGGCGTGCCGGGCAGCACCTGCGCGACCACGGCGCCCCGCTGATGGCTGGTGCCCAGCGCCTCGGCGAGATCGGGCGTGAGATCCTGGATCTGCACGCCGATGCGGCCTCGCTGAATCTCGCCGTGGGCGAGGATCTGGTCCATGATCCGACGCGCCATGTTGACCGGAATCGCGAAGCCGATGCCGATGTTGCCGCCGCGCCCGCTGAAGATGGCGGTGTTGATGCCGATGAGCTCGCCTTTGAGGTTGATGAGCGCACCGCCCGAATTGCCGATATTGATGGCGGCGTCGGTCTGGATGAAGTCCTCGTAGGATTCGAGGCTGAGGCCGGAGCGGCCGACGGCGCTCACGATGCCGGCCGTGATGGTCTGGCCGAGGCCGAAGGGATTGCCGATGGCGACGACGTAGTCGCCGATCTGCAACGCGTCCGAATCGCCGAGCGGCAGCGCGGTCAGCGACTCGGCCTCGATCTTGAGTAGCGCGACATCCGTCTCTGGGTCGGCGCCCACCACCTCGGCCTCGAACTCGCGCCGGTCGGTGAGCGCGACGGTGATCCGTTCCGCCTCGTCGATCACGTGCTGGTTGGTGAGCAGATAGCCGTTCTCCGCGTCGACGATGACGCCCGAGCCCATCGCCCGGGGCCGGCGGGGCTGCGGCGTGGGGCGCTCGCGCTCGCCGAAGAAGCGCTCGAAGAACGGGTGGTCGAAGAAGGGATGGGGCTGCTGCATCTGCGGCTGCTGCAACTTGCCCTCGGTCGCGATGATCACCACCGCCGGCGCGCTCTCCTTCACCAGCGGCGCGAGCGAGGGCACCTCGTCCGCCGCGAGGTGCGCCTGCGCCGGGGCCGCAATCGAGAGGGCCGCCGCCAGCAGGATGGGGGTGAACAAGAGCCGCGTGACGCGCATCGATCTCTCCCTGGAATCTTCCGGCCCCAATGTGGCGAATAAGAAGGGCGCAGGTCCAGCCCCAATGCGGCTCAAATTTGCGCGAGCGGCATATGGCCACGCCTGACGTGAGCCCGTGCTACGCTGCGCGCAGCAGGAGGTGAGGCCGTGGCCAGGACAGTCTTCTACAGCCATCCCGTGTGCGCGGAGCACGACCCCGGCGCGCAGCACCCCGAATCGGGGGCGCGGCTCGGGGCGATCGAGAAGGCGCTCGCGGCCGAGTCGTTTGCCGACCTCGAGCGCCGCGAGGCGCCGGTCGGCGAGACCGAGAGCATCGCCTGGGCGCACGACAAGCGGCTGGTCGACGCCATTCTCGAGAACGTGCCAGACGAAGGGCGGGTCGCGATCGACGCCGACACGGTCATGTCGCCGGCCTCCGGCGAGGCCGCCCTGCGCGCGGCGGGCGCGGTGAGCGCAGCGGTGGACGCGGTGATGGGCGGCGAGGCGGACAACGCCTTCTGCGCGGTGCGCCCGCCCGGCCACCACGCCGAGCCGCGCCGGCCGATGGGGTTCTGCCTTTTCAACAACGTCGTGATCGGCGCCGAGCGGGCGCGGCGCAGCCACGGGCTCACGCGCGTCGCCGTGGTCGACTTCGATGTCCATCACGGCAACGGCACGCAGGCCGCGTTCGAGAAGGACGGCGATCTCTTCTTCGCGTCCACCCATCAGTCCCCACTTTATCCGGGCACTGGAGCGGCGAGAGAGACGGGCGTCGGCAACATCGTCAACGCGCCGCTCTCAGCCGGCACGGGCTCGGCCGGCTTCCGCGACGCGATGGAGAGCCGCGTGCTGCCGGCGCTCCGCGCGCACCGGCCGGAGATGATCCTGATCTCGGCCGGCTTCGACGCGCACCGCGACGATCCGCTCGCGAACCTGGAGCTGGTGGAGGACGACTATACCTGGATCACGACCGAACTCGTGCGCCTCGCAGGCGAGCTCTGCGACGGCCGCGTCGTCTCCACGCTGGAAGGCGGCTACGACCTCCGCGCGCTGGGCGCCAGCGCCGCGGCCCACGTCGAAGCGCTGATGGCAGCGTAAGGCCTCCCGAGTCAGAGCGTTTCCGTCTTGCACGAAAACGCTCCGAGTCTTTATCGCTCACGGCAGCTGGCCTTCGGCCAGCGCCTGCGCGGGCGCGCCGCATACGCGGCGGGCCGCTGTCGCGGCCTGTCGCGCGCCCGTCCAAGGACGGACGCGCTCTACCCGGCGGAGTCTTCCTCCGGCGTCACGGTCTTCAGCGCGAGCGCGTGGACCCTGTCCTGCAGCTCGTCTTCGAGCACCTTGTGGACCAGGCGCTGGCGGGCGACGCGCGAGAGGCCCGCGAACTGAGCGGACGCGATCTCGACGATGAAGTGAGTCTCGCCCTCGGGCCGCGCGCCGACGTGGCCGGCGTGGCGCCCGGAATCGTCCACGATGTCGAGGCGGCTGGGCGCCAGCGCCGCGCTCAGCTTGCGCCGGATGACGGTCTGGACCGGCCCGGCCTGCACCGGCCCGCCTTGCACCTCACCCGCCATGCCGTACCCCGACCGCAACCCGGCCGCTCCCCACGCCGTCATGCGCGGACTTGTTCCGCGCATCCAGCGCAGCGATGACCTCCCGAGGCCGTTCGGGCCCGTGGATGGCCGGGACAAGCCCGGCCATGACGTGGAAGGGGCAGAGCGCGAGAGCACGCAAGCCTTTCGCGCGGGCCACTACAACCTCTTCTCGAAGTAGAAGCGCATGGTGTCGTCGGTGGTCTCGATCCGGCCGGAGAAGGAGGTGAGGTTCACCTCCAGCTCGGCGATCCTGAAGGGCCGGCCGAGCACCTGCGCCACGGTTTCGGCGCGGACCACGCATTCGCCCTCGGTCTCGGCGCGGACGTAGGCGACGCGGTCCTCGACCACGAAGTCCTTATCCGGATTGTCCTCCCGCAGGGCCTCGACCACGGCATCGGCGACCTCGCCGACGCGCAGCACTGGGCCCACCATGTTCTTGCGGGCCGCGCCGTCACCGCTCATCGCCGCTCCTTCCCCCTCGACCCGCCGCCGGCCGTCAGGGCTTGGCGTGCTTGGGCTCGATGCCCTCGACGTCGACCAGGACGTCCTCGCCCTCGATCCTGACCGGGTATTGGGCGATCTCGGCATGGTCGGGGTTGACCCCCTTGCCAGCCACCACGTCGAACTCCCAGAGGTGCATCATGCAGGTCAGCACCCGGCCGTCGAGGTCGCCGTCCACGAGGTCGACCTCCTGATGCGGGCACTGGGCCTGGATCGCGTGAATGCCCTCGTCTTTGACGTGGACGAGCAGCACCTCGGTGCCGTCCACGTCGAAGGTCTCCATGTCGCCTTCCCAGATGTCGTCCAGCGTGCAGGCCTTCTTGAACGCCATGCGTCACTCCATCTCCGGTGCGCGCATCCCCGGCGCGCGAGCGCCTAGGGCTCTTCGAAATAGATGTCGATGCAGTCGTAGAAGCGGATACCCGCTCGCTCTACGGTGAGGTCGCGCGGCCAGGGCGGCGCGGAATCGTCGTCGGTGGTGGGCCGCACGCGGAGCGTCCGCCCCGGCCTGTCCGCCACGTGCAGGTCGATCGAGTGGAAGGCGCAGGTCGCCGCCACCTCGTCCATGGTCTGGCCGGGCTCGATCTCGACCGTCTTGATGTGCGCGTCCTGCTGGAAGCGCGACAGGATGGGGAACGCGCTCATGCCGCTCTCGACAACCCGACCGATGCCGCCCGGCTATTCCGCCGCCTGGGCCCGAAAACCCTCGACCCAGCGGTAGTCGTAGCCGTCGCGGCCGCCCTCGCTGATGACGCCGATGCCCATGTACGTGAGCACGTTGTCCAGCGTCGGCGGGTCGATCTCGCCCGAATACATGCGGTCCACGATGGTCTCGTGGTCCTTGTAGCGCTCCGGGTCGGTATCGAAGATCCAGCGGCAGACCTCGGTGCAGAAGTTGTAGCGCCGCTCGCCGTACTCGCGCTGATACGCCCGCGCGCCCCATTCCGGCCCCGGCCGGTGCGAGATCGGGATCTGGCACATGTTGCAGATGATCGGGATGCACTGGGGATGCGTCTTTTCCTCGTGGCCCTGGAGCAGGTTGTTGGTGATCACGTCCCAGTAGCTGCCGTAGCTCTCGTTCCAGCCGGGGTACTTCTCCTCGAGCCATTCGCGCTCCGCAGGCCCGACGGCGCCCGGCGGATTCCACCACACCGTCGGCCGCCAGGACCAGATGCCGCCCTGCTGGCAGTGGTGGTGGTTGTCGATGTCGAGGAGGAAGATGTCCCAGTACCTCGGTCGCTCCAGGCCGAGGTCCTGCACCTGCCGCTCCCACTGGTCGATGACCCACTCGTGCATGAACTCCTTGAAGGACATGTGCCGCTGCGCGAGCGGGATGTAGTAGTCCATCGGGATGCCGACGGTGATCGCGAAGAGCCGCCAGACGCGCCAGAGCGCGATGTCCATGGCCTGCTGCGCTTCCTCCTTGCGGCCGTTGCGGATCATGATCTCGATGGTGGGGGTGCCGAGCTGGGCGTGGCGGGCCTCGTCCGACTGGATGCTGGTGATCAGGTTCGAGAAGGTGTGATCGCCCAGGTTGGCGGCGTCGGTGGAGAGCCCGATCATCTGCAGGTTGGTGAGCGCGGTCTCGAAGGCGAACGAGACCATGACTGAGGACGTGATGGCATCCCGCGTCATCATGATGTCGTCCATCGCGTGACGGCCGCCGAGCACCGCCCAGTTCTTGGAGTGCTGCGCCTGGTGGGCCCAGTCGTACTGGCGGTCGAGATGGACCAGCTCGTGCGGGAAGAAGAGCTGCAGCTGGGTGTGCCGCATCTCGTCGAGCATGCCGTAGACCGACATGTTGCGCATGGCCGGCGACGGGCCGAAGCGGGACATCCGCGCCTGGAACTGGCAGGCCTGGTACTCGGTGAGCGCGACGGCGCCGTAGTGCAGCTTGAGCACGCTCGCCCAGCCCTCGTCGGCCTGGTCGTAGAATTTCGAGCGCGCCAGCGCCGCCTTCACCGAATAGGCGGCCGAATCCTTCTCGCGCTGGATGTTGACGTACTCGCGGTAGGAGACCTTGTAGGGCTCGTCGAAGGTCTCCCACTCCTCGACGGGGATGTCGTAGGGATCCCCCATCTGGGGCGGGAACAGCTCCTCGTGCGAGACGTAGGAGGGCGTCCAGTTGGTGTCCCGCGCGATGTCGTACCACTCGGAACGCTCGAGCATCTCCGACATTCCGGCCTCCCGCACGCCGATTGTGCCGGCATGGCGCGGCAGCCAGCCCGGCAACGCCCGCCATTCTCATTCCATCGCGCAGCCGACGCAAGCAGGGCGCGGCCGGAGCGGGCGGGTCAGCCCAAGAGGTCGAGGCAGGCGTCGACGATGTGCCCGGCGCTCATGCCGTAGCGCGCGCGGATCCTGTCGGTGGGGCCCACGCACGCGAACTCGTCGGGCATGCCGACCATGCGCATGGGCGTCGGCCGGCGCACGGCGAGAAGCTCCGCCACCGCGCCGCCGAGCCCGCCGGTGAGGTGGTGCTCCTCGGCGGTCACGATGCCCCGCGTCTCCTCGGCAGCGGCGAGGATGGCGTCTTCGTCCAAGGGCTTGATGGTGGACATGTTGAGCACCCGCGCGCCCACGCCCTGATCGGCGAGCGTGGCCGCCGCATCCACGGCCTGCGGCACCAGGGCGCCGCAGGCGACGATGGCGACGTCCGAGCCCTCGGCGAGCCGCGTGGCCCTGCCCAGGCTGAAGGGCGCATCGACCGGCGTCACCGGGCGCTCCGGCACGCGTCCGCCGAGGCGGAGGTAGACGGGGCCGTCGATCTCGTCGGTCGCGAGCGTCGCGTGCCACGCCTCGTGGGCGTCCGCCGGCACCAGCACCGTCATGTTGGGGAAGCTCCGCATCAGCGCGAGGTCCTCCAGCGCATGGTGGGTGCCGCCCGAGACGGCGAGCGAGACTCCGCTCGCGGCCGCGCCGATCACCACGCGCTGGTCGGCGTAGGCGACCTCGTTCCGCACCTGCTCCATGGAGCGCGCCGAGATGAAGGGCGCGTAGCCGCAGACGAAGGGGCGGAGCCCGGTGGTGGCGAGGCCGGCGGCCACGCCCATGGCGTTCTGCTCGGCGATGCCGACGTCGATGACGCGCTCGGGCGCATGGTCGATGAAGCCCCGCAGCCCGATCAGGTCGAGTGTGTCGGCGGAGACCGCCACCACGCGCTCGTCGCGACGCCCCAGCTCGGTCACCGCGAGCCCGAAGGCGAGGCGCGACTGATCGGCCGCCGCCTTGACCCAGGCGGGCTCGGCCCCGTTGCCCGGCTGCGGCGCGCTCATGCTTGCCCTCCCAGCTCGGCCATGGCCTTCTCGTAGGTCTCTTCGCTCACCGCGTTGTTGTGCCAGAGGTAGGTGTCCTCGGCGAAGCTCGTGCCCTTGCCCTTCACCGTATGGGCGATGAGGAGCGCGGGCTTGTCGGGGGCGGTGGGCAGCGCGTCGAGGGCATCGACGATGGCCTCCATGTCGTGCCCGTCGCACTCGCTCACCTGCCAGCCGAAGGCGCGCCACTTGTCGGCCAGCGGCTCCAGCCCCAGCAGGTCGGCGACGTGGGCGCTCTGCTGCACCTTGTTGTAGTCGACGATGGCGGTGAGCGAGAGCGGCGCGAGGTGCGCGGCCGCCATCGCCGCCTCCCAGTTGGAGCCTTCCTGCAGCTCGCCGTCGCCCAGCATCACCACGGTGCGCGCGCCGTTCTGCTGCAGCCGGGCGCCGAGCGCCATGCCGAGGGCGATGGAGAGGCCGTGACCGAGGCCGCCGGTCGACATCTCGACGCCGGGGACCTTGATGTCCGGGTGCATGCCGAAGAGGGATTCGAAGCCATAGAAGGTGTCGATGAAGCCGTCGTCGACGAAGCCGGCCTGGGCCAGCACCGCGCCGAGCGCCGTGTTGGCGTGGCCCTTTGAGAGCACGAAGCGGTCGCGCTCCGGCCAGTCGGGCTCGTCGGGGCGGAGCCTCAGGTAGTGGAAATAGAGCGCGGCGAGCAGGTCGGCCGCAGACAGCGAGCCGCCCATGTGGCCGGAGCCCGCCGCACGCAGCGCCCGCCACGTGTTGCGCCTGATCTGCAGCGCGTGCTCGCGCAGCTCGCGCAGCAGCGCTTCCCTGTTGTTCACCCTTCCGGCCTCCCCGCCTCCGATTGTCGAAGCGGCGCAGTATAGCGCCCCCGCAGGTGGACACACCCGTGCCGCCACACCGCGCGATTTCTCTGAGGTTCCATTGGCTTTAGGCTTGGCGCCATGAGCGGGCGGAAAACCCATGCGCCGAGCGCGGCCGACATCGAGCTGATCGCCGATCGCGAGTACCACCGCATCCCGGAATTCCTGCGCGCGCGGGTCGATCCGGTGATGATCCGCGTCGTGGACTTCCCCAGCGAGGAGGTGCAGGAGGACATGGAGCTGGAGAGCCCCTACGACCTGCTCGGCCTCTATCAGGGCGTCTCACTCGACCAGAGCGGGGTCCACGACGTGCGCGAGGACGTGGACCTGATCTTCCTCTACCGCCGGCCGCTGCTGGACTACTGGGTCGAGACCGGCAACAGCCTGGAGGAGGTCGTCCGCCACGTGCTGATCCACGAGATCGGCCACCACTTCGGCCTCTCGGACGAGGACATGGAGCGGATCGAGGCCACCGGATGAGGCAGGCAGCGCCTAAGCGTCGTCGTCCGCTAGCGGCGGCGGCGCCAGCGGATAGCGCGCCTCCACCTCGTAATGCGCGCCGCCGGCGCCGAGGTGGCTCGAGAACAGCTCGAACGAGCGCACCGGAAACGGCCCGCTGCTGAACGGGCCGTGATAGGACACGAACTCCTGAAGCCGGTTCTGGGGCACCCGCGAGGCGAAGCGCGCGAGGGTGACGTGCGGCGCATAGTTGCGGCCGTCGGGCGCGTGGCCGAGGCCGGTGATGACGGCCTCGGTGCGCTCCTGCAGGCGCATGAGGGAAGGGTTCGGCGCGACGCCGGCCCAGAGGATGCGCGCCCGGCCGCGCGGCGGGAAGTGGCCCACGCCCTCCAGCGCGAGCGTGAAGGCCCCGGCCTCGATGTCCGCAAGCGCGTCCATGATCTCGCGGAAGGCGGGGCCGTCGACCTCGCCGATGAAGCGGAGCGTGAGGTGCATTTGCTCCGCGCTCTGCCAGCGCGCGCCGGGAATGCCGCCATGCAGCAGCTCGAGCCGGCGGCGCACGTCCTCGGGCAGGGCGAGAGCGACGAAGAGGCGGATCATCGGGCGTTCCCGCTCCCCTCCCCCTCAGCCGCCCTTGCGGCGCGCGATGAGCGCCACCACATGGGGCAGGATGCGGCGCACGATCTCGGCCACGCCCGCCGCGTTGGGATGGATGCCGTCCGGCTGGTTGAGTGCGGGCACTATGGCGACCCCGTCCAGGAAGAACGGATAGAAGGCCACACGATGCCTGGCGGCGAGGCGCTCGTACACCGCGCGGAACGCGGCCGCATAGTCGGCGCCGAAGTTGGCCGGCGCGCGCATGCCGGCGAGCAGAATCGACGCGCCCGATCCGGCGACTCCGGCGAGGATGGCGTCGAGATTGGCCTCCATCCGGTCGGTCGGCAGGCCGCGCAGGCCGTCGTTGGCGCCAAGCTCCACGATCACGATCTCCGGCCGATCGGCGAGCACCCAGTCGAGCCGGGCGCGCCCGCCGGCGCTGGTGTCGCCCGAGACCCCGGCGTCGATCACCTGCCACCCGTGGCCCTCCGCCCGGAGCGCGGCTTCGAGACGCGCCGGGAAGGCGTCCTCCCGCGCGAGCCCGAAGCCCGCCGTCAGGCTGTCGCCGAGGACGGCGATGCGGGGCTCGCCTGCGGCAGCGGGCGATGCGCATGGCAACAGCAGCGCGCAGAGGGCGGCCGCGGCCCACGATATCGCGCGGCCGGGGAAGCGGCGGGGTGACATGAGCGATCCGGCGGTGGTGCTGGATGACGTGCACCTCACCCTGACCAGCAAGGCAGGCCCCGTCAACATCCTGCGCGGGCTCTCGTTTACTGCCCAGCGGGACGAGAGCATCGCCGTGCTCGGGCCCTCGGGCGCGGGCAAGTCGACGCTGCTCGCCATCGTCGCGGGCCTGGAGCGGGCGGACAGCGGCAGCGTCATCGTGAGCGGCACGGACATCGGCGGGCTGGGGGAAAGCGCGCTCGCGGCGTTCAGGCGGCGCGCCGTCGGCATCGTGTTCCAGGCCTTCCACCTGATCCCGACCATGACGGCGCTGGAGAACGTGGCGCTGCCCCTGGAGCTCGGCACCCACGCCGACCCCTTCGGCGCGGCGCGGGAGGCGCTGGAGACCGTCGGGCTTGCTGAGCGCCTGCAGCACTATCCGAGCCAACTTTCCGGTGGGGAGCAGCAGCGCGTCGCGATGGCGCGGGCCTTCGTGCCCCGGCCGGACGTGCTGCTGGCCGACGAGCCCACCGGCAACCTCGACGGCGAGACTGGAAGCGCAGTGATGGGCGAGCTTTTCCGCCTCCGCGCCGAACGGGGCTCGACGCTGATCCTCGTCACCCACGATCACGAACTCGCCGCGCAGTGCGACCGCATGGTGCACATCGCGGACGGGCGGATCGTCGCATCCGCCGAGGGCTGATCCCTTGACGGCAATTCGCGAGGTCGGCACGGCGTGGCGCATCGCCCGGCGCGAACTGCGGGGCGGCGTGCGGGGCTTCCGCGTCT
The DNA here is from genome assembly GCA_965221125.1 of Alphaproteobacteria bacterium. Classification (GTDB taxonomy): domain Bacteria; phylum Pseudomonadota; class Alphaproteobacteria; order UBA828; family UBA828; genus WTGU01. The sequence continues at coordinate 248,780 of CBDCRW010000007.1, read as the reverse complement.
TCCTCGCCTGCCTGGTGCTGGGGGTCGCGACGACGGCCGCCGTCGGCTCCCTCGGCGAAGCGCTCAAGGCCGGCCTCGCCCGCGACGCACGCATGATACTCGGCGGCGACGTGGAGCTGGTGCAGTTCTCGCAGCCGCTCGCGCAAGAGGTGACGGACTACCTGGAGGCGAACGCCGCCGCGCTCTCCCACGTCGTCACCATGCGCGGCATGGCCCATACTGAGGACAGCGCCGGCCGCTCGCTGGTCGAGCTCAAGGCGGTGGACGGCGCCTATCCGCTGGTGGGCCGCGCGCGCCTCGAGGGCGGAATGCCGCTCGCAGACGCCCTGGCCGGCGGCGGTATCGCGGTCGAGAAGAGCCTGCTCGACCGGCTCGCGATCGGGATCGGCGACAGGCTGCGGGTGGGCACGGCGCTGCTCACGGTGCGCGCCGTGCTCGCGCGCGAGCCGGACAAGCTCACCTCGGGGTTCGCGCTCGGCCCCCGGCTGATGATGGATCACGCAGCGCTGGAGACGACCGGCCTGATGCAGCCGGGCGCCCTGGTGCGGCAGCGCTACCGCGTCCTGATACCGGAGGGCACGGCGGTCGCGGACTGGACCGCCGGGCTGGAGGCGGCGTTCCCCGACGGCGTCTGGCGGCTGCGCGACGTGCGCGACGCCAACCCCTCGCTCCGGCGCCAGCTCGACCGCGTCGGCCTGTTCCTCACCCTCGCCGGGCTCGCGGCGCTGCTCGTCGGCGGAATCGGCGTCGCGAGCGCCGTCTCCAGCCATCTGCACGGCAAGCTGCACACCATCGCGGCGCTCAAGTGCGTGGGCGCCACGCGCGGCACGGTGCAGCGCGCCTTCCTGCTGCAGCTCGGCGCGCTGGGGCTAGGCGCCATCGCGGCGGGCCTCGTCATCGGCGCTGCGACCCCGCCCATCCTCTCCGCCATCATGGGCGATACCCTGCCGGTGCCGCTCGCGGGACTGATCCACGGCGCGCCGTTAGGCCTCGCGGCGGCCTATGGCGCGCTCACGATGCTCGCCTTCTCGCTCTGGCCCCTGGGCCGGGCCGCGCGGACCCGGCCCGGCGTGCTGTTCCGCGGCGCTGCCGCGCCGGCCTCGGGCTGGCCGCCGCTGGCGGCAGTCGCAGGCACGGTGCTCGCGGCCTGCGCGCTCGCCGGCATCGCGGTCGCCACCGCGCCCCGCCCCGACATCGCGCTCGGCTTCGTGCTCGGCGCGCCGGCGGCGCTCGCAATCTTCAGGGCGGCGGCAGCGCTGGTGGTCGTCCTGGCGCGCAGGACGCGCCCCAGGCGGCTGCCCGCGCTCCGGCTCGGCCTCGCCAACCTGGGCCGGCCGGGCGCGCCCACGGTGCCGGTCGCCATGTCGCTCGGCACCGGGCTCGCGGTGCTGGTGGCGATCGCGCTGGTCGAGGGCAACCTCGGCGCGCAGATCAGCGAGCAGCGCGAGGGCGAGCGGCCGGCCTTCTTCTTCCTCGACATCCAGAAGCACCAGATCGCGCCCTTCGAGCGGCTGGTGAACGAGACCGCAGGCGCCGATTACGGCCGCCGCGTGCCGATGCTGCGGGGCCGGGTCGTCCGCATCGACGGCGTGCCGGTGCGGGACGCCAAGGTCGCGCAGGGCTCGGAGTGGGTGGTGCAGAGCGACATCGGCCTCTCCTACGCCGCCGAACCGCCGCCCAACGCGGAGATCGTCGCCGGCGAATGGTGGGCCGCCGACCACGACGGGCCGCCGCTGGTCTCGCTGACGGAAGAGGTGGCGCGCGATTTCGGCCTCGGCCTCGGCGACACGCTCTCGATCAACGTGCTGGGGCGCGAGTTCACGGCCGAGGTCGCGAGCCTGCGCCGGGTCGACTGGACAGCCTTCGATATCAACTTCGTCGTGATATTCTCACCCGGACTCCTTGAGGGAGCGCCGCAGACGCAGCTCGCCACCGCGCGCGCGACGCCGGAGGCGGAATCCGTGCTCGAGCGCGCGGTGACGGAGCGCTTCGCCAACATCACGGCGGTTCCCATACGCGCGATCATCGAGGCCTTGGACGAACTCATGGGGCGGATTGGCCTGGCGATCCAGGCGGTGGCCGGGCTCACCGTGGCGGCGGGCCTGCTGGTGCTGGCGGGCGCGACTGCAGCCGGGCACGAGCGCCGCGTTCACGACGCGGTCGTCTTCAAGGTGCTGGGCGCCAGACGCGGCGACCTGCTGCGCGCCTTCCTCGCCGAGCACATCCTGCTCGGCTGCGCCATCGCCGGGCTCGCCATCGGCATCGGCACGCTCGCCGCCTGGGCCTTCGTGACGCAGGTGCTCGACCTGCAATGGCGCTTCCTGCCCGAATATGTGGCGGTGACGGCCGCTGCCTGTATAACCATGACGCTCGTACTCGGATTCGCGAGCACATGGCGTGCGCTCGGCCGCAAGGCGGCGCCCCTCCTGCGAGTGGAATAGATGTACGGCCACGGAGCCCCCTCGCCGCCCAGGCTCAGGGTGTACGAGACGGTGGGAGAGGCCTTCCGCCTCACCTTCCGCAATTTCCGCACCATGCTGGGCCTGGCGCTGGCGCCCATGGTGCTGGCGGTGCTGCTGCCAGCGGTGATGCGGCTCGACCTCCAGACCGACGCGTCCTCCGTGCAGCTCATCATCCACGCAATCGCGCGGCTCTTCCTGCTCTCGGTCTTCGCGGTGGCCTGGCACCGCTACCTGCTGCTGGGGACGCGCGATACGAACGTGCCGATCCAGTTCTGGCCGGGCGCGCGGGATGTCAGGTATTTCGCCCGCCTCGTCCTCTTCCTGCTGCCGCAGGAGATCCTGCTCGTCGCGATGCAGGCGCAGGACCTGCTGCTGGTCCTGGTGCTGCTGCTGATCACGCTCTTCGTCGCGGCCCCGTTCGCGCTGGCCTTCCCGGCGATGGCGGTCGACAACTACCAGGGGCTCATGGCCGCGCGGCGCCGGCTGCGCGGGGCCACGCTTCAGCTCGTGGGCGCGATCCTGCTCTCCTTCGTGGCGATCACGGTGCTGCTCTTCCTGCTGGGCGGCGTGCTGGGCTCGCTGGTGCTCGCCACCTTCGGCCCCGGCGCGATGGTGTCCTTCTTCAACGCGCTCACCTTCCTCACCGTCGGCGTTCCGGTGGCCGTGGTCACGGTCGCCTACCGCAAGCTCACGCCGAGCGCGCCTGCGTTCGGGACCGCTTCAACGCCCGCGAACGATACCTGAGCGGCCCGTCTGCGGCCCGCTATCGGAGTCTTCGATAGCGCAGAGGCATTGAAAGTGGGCCGCGGGCTTCCTAATATCTATCCTCGAATCCGACAGTTCGCCGCACCAGAGGACGCTTCGATGGCACTCGGAACGCAAGGCCGGCCGTTCGCCGGCACGACCCTGACCCAGGCGCAGGTCGACGAAGGTCTGCGGAGCTACATGCTCCGGGTCTACAACTACATGGCCTCGGGCCTCGCGCTCACCGGCATCACCGCCTACGTGATCGCCAATACCGGGCTCTTCAACGTGCTCTACGGCTCGGGCCTCGGCTTCGTCGTCATGCTGGCCCCGCTCGGCATCGTGTTCTTCTTAGGCATCAAGATCCAGACCATGAAGCACACCACGGCGCAGTGGCTGTTTTGGGTCTTTTCAATCCTCATGGGGGCCTCGCTCTCCTACATCTTCATGGCCTATACGGCGACGAGCATCGTCCGGGTGTTCTTCATCACCATGGGCATGTTCGGCGCGATGAGCATCTACGGCTACACGACCAAGCGCTCGCTGGTCTCGTGGGGCTCGTTCCTGTTCATGGGCCTGATCGGCGTCATCATCGCGATGGTGGTGAACATCTTCCTGCAGTCGGAGATGCTTCACTTCGTGATCTCGGTGATCGGCGTGCTGGTGTTCCTCGGGCTCACCGCCTACGACACGCAGCGGATCAAGGACGTCTACCGGGAGAGCGACGGGCAGGCCGTGATGGTGAAGAAGTCGGTGATGGGCGCGCTCTCGCTCTACCTCAACTTCATCAACATCTTCATCCTGCTGCTGCACCTCTTCGGCGCCGCGCGCGAATAGCCGCGCCGGCCGCCAGCGACGGACGGGCACCGGGCCGCCGACGCCCGGTGCCCTTTTCGTCAGATAATGCTCGCGGCGATTCAGCGCTCGCTCACCTACTTCCCCGACGCCACCCGGCCGACACCGGCCGACTCCGACGTCCCGGAGCTCGCGCCCGTCTCGCTCGAGACCGAGGACGGGCTCGCGCTGCTCGCGTGGTACGCGCCTCCGCGCGTGCCCGGCGCGCCCACCCTCGCCTACTTCCACGGCAACGCCGGCCATATCGGCATGCGGGGCTTCAAGGTGCGGGCCTATCTCAACGCCGGCCTCGGCGTCCTGCTCACGACCTGGCGGGGCTACAGCGGCAATCCCGGCCGGCCGACGGAGGACGGGCTCTATGCCGACGGCCGCGCGGCCCGTGCTTTCCTCCGCGCGCACGGCTGCGGCGACGAGCGCCAGATCCCCTACGGCGAGTCGCTCGGCACCGGGGTCGCGGTGCACCTCGCGCGCGAGGCCGCGCCCGCCGCGCTGGTGCTGGAGGCGCCCTTCAGCTCGATCGCGGACATCGCCGCCGGGCGCTTCCCGCTGCTGCCGGTCCGGCCGCTGATCGTCGACCGCTTCGATTCCGCCGCCAAGATCGGCAAGGTGAGAGCGCCGGTCCTGATCGTGCACGGCGAGCGCGACCGCACCATTCCGGTGCGCCAGGCGCGCAGGCTCTTCAAGCGTGCAGCCGAGCCCAAGGAGGCCGTGTTCATTCCCGAGGCCGACCACGCCGACCTTATGGAGTTCGGCCTCCCCACCTACGTGCTGGAATTCCTAGCCCGCCACGGCGTCGCGCCGCAGCCCTGACGACGTAAGCGGGGCAGCTACCCGTCCGTGCCCATCTGCCGGGCGAGGGCCAGGAAGTCGGGCACCACGGCCTCCCAATCGTCGCTGGGGCCAGGATCGGGTTTGCCGACCGGCCCGTCGCCGTACTCGTCGGGGCGGGACACGAAGGCCGTCGCCAGGCCCGCCTCGCGGGCGGCTGCGAGGTCGAAGTTGTGGGCGGCGACCATCATGACTTGTTCCGGCGCGAGGCCGAGGGCGGCGGCGGACGCGGTGTAGACCTCCCTCTGCGGCTTGTAGCCCCGGCCGATGTCGGCGCCGACGATGGCATCCCAGGGCAGGCCGGCGGAGCGCGCGAGCCGGGCCATCATCCCGATCGAGCCGTTGGAGCAGGGCGCGAGGAGGTAGCGGCCGTGCAGGGCGTCCAGGCCCGGCACCGCGTCGGGCCAGGGCGGGAGCTTCTCCCACGCCCGGTTGAGGTGGGCGCGGCCCTCGTCGTCCACCGCATCGTCCAGGGCGAACTCGGCAAGCGTCGCGTCGAGGTTCTCGCGATGGAGCACGTCGAGCACCGTGTAGCCCCGCCGCCCGGAGCGGATCTCCTCCATCGAGGGCTGGTACTTCGCCCGCCATGAATCGGCGAAGGCGACGGAATCGACCTCATGCTCCGAGCCCGCGAAGAAGGCCTCGACCTCGCGGGCGACGCCGGTGCGCCAGTCGACCACCGTGCCGAACACGTCGAAGAGCAGGGCCTCGATCATCGCGGCCTCAAGCGACCGTCGCCGGCGGGAACGGGCGGGCGCCTAGCGCGCCTCGACCGTCCAGGTGTGGCCGCTCTGCAGCAGGGCTTCGATGCCGGGGGCCTCGGCGGTCGACTTGGCGGCGTCGATCTGGGTGTAGACCGAGGCCTCGTAGCTCTCCTCCGGGCTGCAGAAGAGCACGCCGAGCGCCACGGGGAAGTCCGGCGGCTCCATCTCCGCCAGGATGCCGGCGAGCGGCCGGTTGGTCTGGTCGTGCACCAGGAGGTCGGACTCCTCGATGCCGTCCTCGCCGAGCGTCACCACCTCGAGGGTGAACGTGCCGGGCGCGAGCCTGAGCCCGCGGTTCCGCTCCTTGCCGAAGATCAGCGGCTTGCCGTGCTCCAGGAAGATCTGCGTCTCGGGCGCGTTCTTGCGCTCGGCGAAGGCGTCGAACGCGCCGTCGTTGTAGACGATGCAGTTCTGGAAGATTTCGAGGAACGACGTGCCCTTGTGCGCGTGCGCGGCCTTCAGGATGTCCGGCAGGCGCTTCTGGTCGGTATCGATGGCGCGGGCGACGAAGCGCGCGCCGGCGCCGAGCGCGAAGCGGGTCGCGGACAGCGGATGATCCACCGAGCCCAGCGGCGTCGACGGCGAGCGCGTGCCCTCGCGCGAGGTCGGCGAGTACTGCCCCTTGGTGAGGCCGTAGATCTCGTTGTTGAAGAGCAGGATGTTGAGATCGACGTTGCGGCGCAGCGCATGCAGCGTGTGGTTGCCGCCGATGGAGAGCCCGTCGCCGTCGCCCGAGACCACCCAGACGTCGAGCTCGGGATTGGCGATCTTGACCCCGGTGGCGATGGCGGGCGCGCGGCCGTGGATCGTGTGAAAGCCGTAGGTCGCCATGTAGTAGGGGAAGCGCGCGGCACAGCCGATGCCGGAGACGAACACCACGTCCTTGGTGTCCGTGCCGATCTCGGCGAGCGCCTTGCGCACCGCCTTGATGATGGCGTAGTCGCCGCAGCCGGGGCACCAGCGGACCTCCTGGTCCGAGGTGAAGTCCTGCGCCGTGAGCGCGGGGATCGCAACCGTATCGTTCATCTCATGCCTCCGAGTGGGCGCGGATCGCGTCCATGATCTCGACGATCTTGAAGGGCTTGCCGGTGACCTTGGGCAGGCTTATCGCCGGCACCAGGTAGCGGCTGCGCAGCACGGTGGTGAGCTGGCCCATGTTCATCTCGGGCACCAGCACCTTGTCGAAGCCGGCGAGCAGGTCGCCGAGATTGCGCGGCAGCGGGCTCAGGTGCCGCAGGTGGATGTGCGAGACCGGGATGCCGCGCTCGTTCCGGCTGCGCTCGACGGCCCGGCTGATCGGCCCGTAGGTGGAGCCCCAGCCGACCACCGCGAGGGGGCCGCTCTCGGGCCCCTGATCGACCGCCTGCTCGGGGATATCGTTCGCGATGCGGGCGATCTTCTCGTGCCGCACGTCGGTCATGCGCTGGTGGTTCTCGGGGTCGTAGGAGACGTTGCCCGTGGCGTAGTCCTTCTCCAGCCCGCCGATGCGGTGCTCGAGGCCGGGCGTGCCGGGGCGCACCCAGGGCCGGGCCAGCGTCTCCGGGTCGCGCTCATAGGGCTGGAAGCCCTCGGTCTCGGTGCGGAACTCCACGGGGAAGGGCGCGAGCGCGCTCACATCCGGCAGCCGCCAGGGCTCGGCCGCGTTGGCGATGAAGGTGTCGGTCAGCACGACGACCGGCGTCATGTAGCGGGTGGCGAGGCGCACCGCCTCGATGGCCACGTCGAAGGCGTCCGCCGAGGAGCGCGCCGCGAGCACCACCAGCGGCGCGTCCGCGTTGCGGCCGTAGACGGCGAGGTAGAGGTCCGACTGCTCGGTCTTGGTCGGCATGCCGGTGGACGGCCCGGCGCGCTGGGAGTTGACGAGGATGAGCGGCAGCTCGGCGGTGATCGCGAGGCCGAGCGCCTCGGTCTTGAGCGCGACGCCGGGGCCGGAGCTCGAGGTCACGCCGAGGGAGCCCGCGTAGGACGCGCCGATGGCGGCGCCTGCCGCGGCGATCTCGTCCTCGGCCTGGAAGGTCACCACGTCGTAGGCCTTGAGCCGGGCCAGCACGTGCAGCACCGACGAGGCCGGCGTGATGGGGTAAGAGCTGAACACGAGCCGCAAGTCGGCGAGCTTCGCGCCCGCCACGAGGCCCCAGGCCAGCGCTTCCGTCCCGGTGACGGTGCGGTAGAGCCCCGGCTGGAAGGTCGCGGGCTTGATCTCGTAGACGAGCGCGCCGTCGGGCAGCTCCGCCGTCTCGCCGAAGGCGTGGCCCGCCTTGAGGCAGGCGATGTTAGCGGCGGCGATGTTCGGCAGCTTCTTGAACTTGGCGTCGAGCCAGGTCACGGTCGCCACGATGTCGCGGTCGTAGAGCCAGTAGATCAGGCCGAGGGTCCAGAGGTTCTTGGCGCGCAGCCCCTCCTTCTTGGAGACGTCGCACTCCTTCACCGCCTCCAGCGTGAGCTTCGAGATGTCGATCGCCATGACGCGGTAGCGGGACAGGCTCTCGTCGTCGAGCGGGTTGGCGTCGTAGCCGGCCTTCTGCAGGTTCTTGTCGGTAAACGTGCCGGTATCGACGATGACGAGGCCGCCTTCGCGCAGGTCGCCGATGTTGACCTTGAGCGCCGCGGGATTCATGCAGACCAGTACGTCCGGCACGTCGCCGGAGGTCATCACGTTGCGCGAGCCGAAGTTGATCTGGAAGGCGGAGACGCCGTAGGTGGTGCCGATCGGCGCCCTGATCTCGGCCGGGAAATCGGGGAAGGTGGTGAGGTCGTTGCCGGCAAGCGCGGTGGTCTCGGTAAAGCGTCCGCCGGTGAGCTGCATGCCGTCGCCGGAATCTCCCGCGAAGCGGATCACGGCCGATTCCAGCTCCTCGCGCGGCACGTCCTCAAGCGTCAATGCTGCTTCTGCCATAGCCCTGTCGTTCTCTGTGAGGCCCGGACGAGCCGGTGGGATTGAGATACTCCTACCGGCCTGCGATGTCTAGTTGTGGTCCAACCTTTTCGGGCATGTCCGGCGGCGGCGGGGGCAGCCTTGACGGTTCAAACGCGATCAACCTATGGTTCGTGCGTGGGCCAACCCCTATCGCGCACGCGGGTGGACATTTGACGGAACGCACCGAAGAAGCGCCGGGTCCGTTGCTCGAGGCCCATGGAATTTGGAAGTATTTCGGTGCGGTTACGGCCCTGCGCGACGTCGATCTCGAGCTTTGGCCGGGCGAGGTGCTGGGTGTCGTGGGCGACAACGGCGCCGGCAAGTCGACCCTCATGAAAGTCCTGTCGGGCCTGCACCCGCCGAGCGAGGGCCGGCTGATCTTCGACGGCCGGCAGGTTCAGTTCCACAGCCCGCGCGATGCCCGCGATCTCGGAATCGAGATGGTTTACCAGGACCTGGCCCTGGCCGGTAACATGAACATTGCCGAGAACATCTATCTCGGCCGCGAGCCGAGGCGCAGGCTGCTCGGCGGGCTGGTGCAGCTGTTCGACCATCGCGGCGGGCGCGAAAAGGCGAAACAGCATCTCGACAATCTGAAAATCCACGTGAAGAGCGTGGAGCAGAAGGTGGAGGAGCTGTCGGGCGGCCAGAGGCAGGCGGTCGCGATCGCGCGCTCGATCGCCTTCCAGGCGCGAGTCGTCATCATGGACGAGCCGACTGCCGCGCTTGCGGTCAAGGAGGTCGGCAAGGTGCTCGACCTCATCATCGGCCTGAAGAAACGCGGCATTTCGGTCGTGATCATCAGCCACCGCATGGACGACATATTCTACGTCTGCGACCGGGTCATGGCGCTCTACCACGGCACGAACTTCGCCGAGGCGAACCTGGCCGAGACGACCCGCAGCGAAGTCATCGGCTGGGTCATGGGAACGAAGGAAAACACGAAGGAGCCGGCGCATCACCGCACCGGGTGATCCGGCCGGCGCCGAGCCGGAGTTCGCAGACAAGGACTCGCTGCGGGTCCGGCTCATGCCGTTCCTCGACCGTTACGGAATCCTCATCGTCATCATCGTGATGTGCGTGGTGTTGTGGGCGCTGCAACCCGACGTCTTCTTCTCGTGGCGCAACATCACCAACATCTTCAAGCAGACCGCAGCCAACGGAATGCTGTCGATCGGCATGTTCCTGGTGATCCTGACCGCCGGCATCGACCTGTCCGTCGGCTCGGTCCTGGCGCTCGGCATGATGACGCTCGCGGTGACCAGCGCGTCCGGCGTTCCCTGGCCGGTGGTGCTGGTGCTGTCGCCGCTGGTGGGGCTTGCCGCGGGCTTCGTGAACGGCGTCGGCATCACGAAGCTGCGCATGCCGCACCCGTTCATCATGACATTGGGCATGCTGTTCATGGCCCGTGGATTGGCGAACCTGATATCCGGCGGTGTGCCCTATTCGGGGCTGCCCGACGCGGTCCGCTTCCTCGGATCGGCCCGTATTCTGCTCGGCGAAATCGACGGAACGCGATTCAACCTGCCGGTCGTTTTTCTCTTTACCGTCGCGGTTTACCTGATTTTCTGGGTCCTGCTTGAGCACACGGTGTTCGGCCGGCGCGTCTACGCGATCGGCGGCAACCCGCAGGCGGCCAGGGTCAGCGGAATCAACGTCGACCGCACGTTGATCATCGTCTACTCCATATGCGGGTTCATGGCCGGCATCGCCGGGCTGATCATGGCCGGGCGGACCAATTCCGGGTTTCCGAATGCGGGCCTGGGCATGGAGCTCGAAGCGATCGCCGCGGTCATCATCGGCGGGGCGAGTTTTTTTGGCGGCCGCGGGCAGGTGCTCGGCATCTTCGGCGGCGTGCTGATCATGGGGTTGATCAGGAACGGCCTCAACCTGAACGATGTCAGCTCGTTCTGGCAGCAGATCCTGATCGGCGCGATCATCGTGCTCGCGGTGTTCATCGACGTGCTGCGGCGCGACCTTGGCACGCGCCATTAGAGCCAGTAGTTATGAATGCTTCGGACTTGGTTGACCGACCCGCGCTCGCGACGTTGCGTCAATCATGTCAGCAGACAGAAATCGGAAGGAGACGACAGTGAAAATGCTACGAGGTGGAATAGCCGCGGCGGTCGCGGCAACGGTACTGGTCGGACTCGCCTCGATGGCTGCGGCCGAAGAGACGGTTCTCGTCAGCATGAAGGGCCCGGGCGCCGGCAACCCGTTCTGGGCCGCCGTCGAGCGCGGCGCGGAGGAGAAGGGCGCCGAGCTCGGCGTGAACGTCGTCGTGCTCGCGCCGCCGAGCGAATCCGACGTCGCCGCGCAAATCGCGCAGATCGAGGACCAGCTCGCCAAGGGCGTGAGCGGCATCGTGCTCGCGCCGACCGACCCGAACGCACTGGCGCCGGTCGTGGACGAGGCGATCGCCGACGGGGTTCCGGTGGTGTTCGTCGACACGAAGGGCTCGAATGCCGGCGTGACCTATATCGGCACCGACAACCAGGTGGGCGCCGCTCTCGCCGCCGAGCACATTTGTGCGAACGTGGCCGCCGGATCCGACGTTGCCATCCTGCAGGGCATCGTCACGCAGTCGACCGGCAAGGCGCGGGCCGATGGCTCAGCCGCCGGGCTCGCCGCCTGCGGCCTCAACATCGTCGCCGAGCAGACCGGTGAATGGGACCGGGCAAAAGGGCTGGCCGTGATGGAGAACATCATCACCGGCAATCCGAACCTCCAGGCCGTCTTCGCCAGCAACGACAACATGGGCCTGGGCGCGATCGAAGCGCTCAAGAACGCGGACATGCTGGAGCAGGTCTTCGTCGTCGGCTTCGACGCCAACCCGGATGCGGCCGAGAGCGTGCTGGCCGGCGAGATGTCGGCAACCGTCGCGCAGAATCCCTACAACATGGGCGCAATCGGGGTCGAGAGCGTCATGACGCTGCTCGGCGGCGGTGAGCTTCCGCCGGTCATCGATACGGGCACGGTCCTCGTGACCACGGAAAACGCCGAAGACTTCAGGTAGAGCCTGTCACCCTCCCGCCCGGTTCACCGCTACCGGGCGGGAGGAATTTAGGGTACCCCCGCCCCCGTTTCCTGCCGGGCACCCCGTCGGCTGGCTTGCGTTGCGGGGGCGACTCGGCGCTCTGCCTGGCGACGCGCTATGGTTCCCCAGGGACGTGACGACGCACCAGGGGAGGGTGGCGATGAGCGGCTTCGCGGAATACGAGTCGTACGACGCGCTGGGTCTCGCGGCGCTGATGAAGGCGGGGGAGGTCAGCGCGGCGGAGGTTCTGGAGGCCGCCATCGCGCGCGTCGAAGCGCGCAATCCGGCGGTCAATGCGGTGGTCACGAAGCTCTACGACCAGGCCGCGCAGGCCATCGCGGCGGGCCTGCCGGAAGGGCCGTTTGCCGGCGTTCCCTACCTGGTCAAGGCTCTCTTCACGTCGGTCGCCGGCGTCAGGTGCGCGCACGGCAGCCGCTTCTTCGCCGATCTGCCGCCGGCCACCGAGGACAGCCTCCATGTCACGCGCCTCAAGCAGGCCGGCATGGTGATCTACGGCATGACGAGCAGTTGCGAGATGGGCCTCAGCCTCACCTGCGAGCCGCAGCTCCACGGCCCCTCGCGCAATCCCTGGGACCTGGAGCGGACGCCCGCAGGCTCCAGCGGCGGCGCGGGTGCGGCTGTGGCAGCCCGCATGCTGCCGATCGCCCATGCCTCGGACGGCTTCGGCTCGATCCGCGCACCGGCGGCCTCCTGCGGCCTGGTGGGCCTGCGCCCGACGCGCGCACGCAACACCCTGGCGCCGGCCTTCGGCGAGGCGCTCGCGGGGCTTGCCATCGAGCACGCGGTGTCGCTCACGGTACGCGACAATGCGGCGCTGCTCGATGCCACTCACGGCCCCGCCCCGGGCGATCCCTATTACGTGCTGCCACCGGCCCGCCCGTTCCTCGACGAGGTCGGCGCCGATCCAGGCACGCTCCGCATCGCGGTCACCAGCAAGGCGCCCAACGGCGCGCCCGTGGAGGCCGATCCGCTCCGCGTGCTGCAGGAGACCGCGTCGCTCTGCGCCGATCTCGGCCATCGGGTGGACGAGGCCGACCCCGCGATCGACGGCGCCGACGTGGTGCCGATTTTCCGCACGCTCAGCGCGGTCAACATCCTCTATACGGTGCGCGGGCACCCCTCGGGCCGGACGCCGCAGCCGGGCGAGCTCGAGACTGTGGTCGCCAGGAGCGCGGCGCTGGCCGAAGACATCGACGGCGCGAGCTACATGGCGGCGGTCCACACCGCGCATCGGCTCGGCCGCCAGATGGCGGCGTTCCACCGGGATTGGGACGTGCTGCTCACCCCCGGCCTCGGCACCCTGCCGCCCAAACTCGGCTGGCTCGACATGATGATGGAGGATATCGAGGAATACTGGCGGCGCGTGTTCCGCTTCAGCCCGTTCACGGTGTGGTTCAACCTCACCGGCCAGCCGGCGATGATGATTCCGCTCGGGCAGACCGAGAGCGGCTTCCCCGTCGCGGTGCAGGCCATCGCCCGCTTCGGCGACGAGGCCACGCTCTTCCGCCTCGCTTCCCAGCTCGAAGCCGCGCGACCCTGGATCGGCCGCAAGCCCCGGCTGGCCGAGGAGTAGAGCGCAGGCGGAACTCAGCCGGCGGCGCGGTGCTCGTCGAGGACGGCGTAGAAATCCTCGCGCCGGTATAGCTTGCGGCGGGGCGCGCCCTCGGGCGCGGCGTCGATCTCCGCCGCCTCGATCCGCTGCCAGTCGTCCAGATCGATCCAGCGGCGCCCGCGCGCGCGGAGCAGCGCCTCCAGCGCCTCGCGGCCCGGCTTGCCGCCGCCCTCCGCGCCGAGGTCGTCGAGGATCTGCCGGGCGCAATCCCTGCCGTCGACCTTGTTGGTTCCGATGACGCCGGTCGGCCCGCGCTTGATCCAGCCCGCTGCGTAGAGGCCGGGCCCGACGCGGCCGTCCTCGTTCACGACGACGCCGTTCCTGTGGTCGAAGGGCGCGCCGTCCACGGGGAGCGAGAGGTAGCCGACGGCGGCGACCACGAGGCCGCAGGCGATCTCGAAGTGCTCGCCGGTGCCGACGGCGCGGCCGTTCTCGACCCGCGTGCGCTCGAAGCGCACGGCCTCCGCGCGGCCGTCGCCCAGGATCTCGACCGGGCTCGCGAAGAACACGAAGTGCACGCGCTTCGGCTTCTCGCCGGCCTCGCGCTCGGTGAAAGCGCGGAGGGTCTCGAGGTTCTTCTCGCGCACGCGCAGGTCGCGCGGCGACATCTCGCCGGTGACCTCGTCGGGCAGGTCGGCGGCGGCGACCTGCGGCACGCACTGCTCGAGGTGGCCCATCTCGCGCAGCTCGACGTTGGTGAACTTGGCCTCGACCGGGCCTCGCCGCGCCACCATGTAGACGTCGTTGATCGGCGCGCCGTGGATGGGGCGGGCGGCGTAGTCCGGCAGGTCGGTGGCCGCCATCTCCGCCGGCGTCTTGACCAGCACGCGCGCCACGTCGATGGCGACGTTGCCGGCGCCGATGATGACCACGCTGGAGGTGTCGAGATCGGGCGTGTTGTCCACGAAATCGGGGTGGGCGTTGTACCAGTTGACGAAGCTCGCCGAGCCGACGACGCCGGGCTTGTCCTCGCCCGGCAGGCCCAGCTTGCGGTCGTGGGCAGCGCCGACGGCGAGCACGACGGCGTCGTACATCCCGCGCAGCTCGTCGAGGGAGAGCGCCTCGCCGATATCGACGTCGCCGTAGAAGTTGACGCGCTCGTCCGCAGCCGTGCGCGCGAAGCCGCGCATCACGTTCTTGGTCTTCTCGTGGTCGGGTGCGACGCCGAAGCGGATCAGCCCGTAGGGCGTCGGCAGCCGGTCGACGATGTCGACCTGGCACGCGGAATCGGCCTTCAACAGCGCATCCGCCGTGTAGAAACCCGCCGGCCCGGAGCCGACGATCGCAACCTTGAGCGTCATGTCCCCCCTCGTCTCGCCGGCGCGCCCGGCGATCCGCGCTGCTGCGCGGCGCGCACTATGCCAGCGATGACGGGGAGTTTGAATGGTTTTCCGCGGGAATACCGGGCTAGGATTGCGGCGGGCTGTCAGGGGAGCGCGCGCCGTGTCATATGCCGTCATACGCCGTCGGCCGGCGGCACGCGGCGCAGCGGAGGCGGACGGTGCTGTGCCGTTCGTGATCGAGGAGAGCGCCGCCCACCTCGTCTCGCTCGCATCGCGCCTCTTCACCCGTGCGCTGCAGGAGCGGCTGGGCCGCTACGGCGTCTCGGTCGCGCAATGGTCGATGCTGCTGCTGCTGTGGGAGGAGGAGAGCCTCACCCAGAAGGAGCTGAGCCGGCGCCAGCAGATCGAGGAGCCGACGGCCGCGCGCACGCTGCAGCGCATGGAGCGCGACGGCCTGATCCGCCGGGTGCAGGACCGGGACGACAACCGCAGGCGCCGCGTGGTGCTGACGGAGCGGGGGCGCGAGCTCTGCGGCGAGCTGGTGCCCGCCGCACTCGAGGTCAACGCGCTCGCCACCCACGGGCTCTCCGACGACGAGAAGAGGCGCCTCGTCAGCCTGCTGGGTTACGTGGTGGCGCGGCTGAGCTAGAAGAGTCGGGCGCGCTATTGCCCTTCGCCGGCGGCGGGCGACGGGGACGCCTGCGCCCGCTCGCTCTCGAGGCCCGGAACGGTGAAGATCTGGCCGGGATAGATCAGCGCCGGATCCTTGATCTGGCTGCGGTTGGCCTCGTAGATCTCGGTGAAGTGAATGCCGCCGCCCATGGTGCGCCGGGCGATGCGCCAGAGGCTGTTGCCGGGCTGCACCACGACGATGGCATCGCCCAGCATGAGCAGCTCGGGCCGGGCCCGGACCAGCGGGGTCTCGATGCGCGCGAGGACCACGCCGGCGGGATCGACCTGATCGATCCTGAGCGTGTAGCTGCCGGGCTCGACCTCCTCCTCCGGCGTGACCTCCCAGTCACCCGTATCGTCGGTCTCGACGGTCCCTACGTGCTCTTCGTCGATGTAGACGTTCAGGTCCGCCTCGGGCTCGGCCTTGCCGGCGATGGTCATTTCGCCTTCTTCGCCATAGTCCACCGTGTCCACGACGATGGGGCCCTCGTCCTCGGCCACCGCCGGCTCTGTGGCCGTTTCGGCTGCCCCCTCGTCCTGGGCTTCCGGAGTCGGTGCGGCCGCGACATCGACCTCGCCCGCCGGCCCGGCGGCCGGTGCTTCTCCCGTGGCTGCCTGATCGGTCTCTGCCGCGGGCGCGGTTTCGTCGGTGACTGCCGGATCGGTCTCGGTCGCAGGCGCGGTCTCGTCGGCGGCTGCCGGATCGGGCTCCACGGCGGCCAATTCGAGTTCGTCGGCCGGAGCTTCGTCCTCGGCATCCTCGGCCGGGGCGGCCACGTCGATCTCTTCGTCCCTGGGCTCCGGCTTCTGCACGACGATGCTGCTGCCGATGCCGTCGCGCGGCACCAGGACGGCAAGCACCGAATCGTCTTCCGCGTCGGGGCCGGGGACGGACACGATCAGCGCATGATCCGATTCCACCTGCGTGCCGTCCGGCATGGTCGCGATCGCCAGGAACTCGTGGTGGCCGGGAGGAATGGCGATGTACGGCACCAGCGTCCACTCGCCCGCCCGGTTGGTGGTCTCCGAGCCGAGGTCGACCGTCTCGCTGCGCACCGCGACCTCGGCCTCGGGCGCGGCGCGGCCGGCGATCACCGCGCGGCCGTCCGGGGTGATCCGCACGGTATCGAAGCTCGGCGGGATCACCGCAGGCGTCGCTTCGTCCGCCGCTTCCACCGGGTCGTCAGGGACGACGCGCGTCTCGACCAGGGGTTCCTCCGCCTCGGGAGGCCCCTCCTCCGCCCCGGCGGTTCCCTCGACCACCGCAGCCTGCTCGTCGCGGGGGGCGGCAGTAGCAGCGTCGCTCGTACCCTCGGCTGCCGCAGCCGCCGCATCCTGTTCGGAAGCGGGCTCGTCGTCGGCGACCGATGCAGTTGCGTCGTCGCTGCCGGGCTCAGCCGGCGTCGCCGCCTCTGAGCCGGCCGCTACGTCGTCTGCGGCATCCGGCTCGGCAGCGGCAGAGGCGCCTTCGTCGGCCGTTGCGGCAACATCGGTTTCGCCCGCGTCTTCCGCCGCCCCTGTCTCGGCCGCTGCCGCCGCATCCTTGTCGGTCGCGGTCGCTGCATCGTCGGTGGTCGCCGTCATGGCGCCGGAGTCGGTGCCGGACGCGTCGTCCATTGCCTCGACGTCACTCGAAGCTTCTGTATCCTCAACTACGGTGACTGTGGTTGCCTCGCCGGACCCAGCCACGGTGTCGGCCGCTTCGCCCGTCGCCCCGGCATCAGGCGAAGCCGCCGCATCCTCGTCGGCGGTGGCGGTGGCCGCGTCGCCTGTCTCCGCCATTGTGCCGGTGCCGGCCTCGTCCTCGGTTGTCCCTACGTCGGGCGCGGCTGCCGAGTCATCCTCGGTGGAGGACGCGGCAACGTCGGACCCCGCCATGACGTCGGCGCCAGCCTCGTCTTCCGCTGCCTCGGTGTCAGCCGCCGTCGCTGCATCCTCGTCGGCAGCGGTCGTTGCATCGTCGGCAGTCTCCGCCATGGAGTCGACGCGGGCCGCGTCGTCCGCCGCTTCGGCGTCAGTCGCGTTCGCCGCACCCTCGCCGGTGGCGGTGGCGGACGCCTCACTGGACGCCGCCACGGTGTCAGCGTCTGTCGTGCTCTCCGATGTCGCCTCTTCGGTCGCAGCCGCCGTGTCCTGTCCGGCAGCGGCCTCGGCATCGTCATCGGTCGCCGCAACAGCGTCGGCAGCTTCCGCGTCTCCCGGCGTGTCGGCGTCTCCCGGCGCTTCGACCGATGGCGCGGTGTCATCCGCCGCGGTTGCCGCCATGTCCTGCTCCGCGGGGGCATCGGCGGGCACCGGCGTCGCCTCGGGCTCCTGCGCGTCTGGGGTGGTGACGCCGCCATCGGCGGCATCGGGCGCCGCCTCAGTGGGCGTCACGCTCGCGTCCGGGCTCTCGGCCGTGCGGTCGGCAATGTCGACCGACTGCCCCGTCGATCCGTCGGGATCGGACCCGCCGGTCAGGAACACGCCGAGCAGGACGCCGACGACCACGACGGCCGCGGCGGCCGGCGCCCCGATGCGGAGCGTCTCGCGCCGCCGCAGCACGGCGGCCACGCGGCTGGTGAACGTCCCTGTTTCGCTCACTGGTTACGCCTAGCAGTCATGAGTGGCGCCACGATACACGAGTCGGCCGAGGCGCGACAGTTCGGCCCGGCGCCTCACCAGTCTCCACCCGACGAGAACGCAGGCGGCGACGGAGACGTGCTCACCGGGTTGCGAATCGCCGGCAGCGCCTTGAGATAGGCGGCCATCGCCTCGAGATCCGCTTGCTTCAGGTGGCGCAGCCCGTCGTCGATGGTCTCGCGCATCTCGCCCTGCACGTCGTCGCCGTAGGGCGTGAAGCCGGTGCGGAGGAAGAACGCCAGATCGACCTCGGACCACGCGCCGATGCCGGTCTCGGCGTCGGGCGTGATGTTGGGGACCGAAACGCCGCCCGGCCCGTAGCGGGAGCCCGCCATGTGCTGGCCGGGCTTGAGCGCGCCCAGCATGTTGCGCGGCGTGTGGCACTCGGCGCAGTGGCCGAGGGTCTCGACGAGGTAGCGCCCGCGCGCGAGGCGCTCGTCCTGGGCGGTGTCGGCCGCGCCGGGCGCGCGATCGAAGAAGAGCCAGCGCCAGGGGTGGAGGAAGAGGCGCACGCTGAACGGAAACCGCAGTTCGTGCGGCTTGTTGGGCGCGGCGACCGGCTCCACCGTGTTGAGATAGGCCTTGAGGTCGAGCATGTCCTCGCGCCGCATGCCGGCATACGAGGTATAGGGAAACGCGGGATAGTAGGTGCGGCCCTCGGGCGACTTGCCGTCGCGGAGCGCGCGCACGAAATCCTCGTCGGACCAGCCGCCGATGCCGGTCTCCGCATCCGGCGTGATGTTGGGCGCGGCGATCGCCCCCCAGGGCGAGGAGAGCATGCGCCCGCCGGCGAGGTACGCGCCGCCGTTGACGACGTCGGTGTGGCAGGTGGCGCAGCCTGCCGCGCGCAGGACGTAGGCGCCGCGCGCCGCCGGGTCGGGGCTCGCCGGATCGGGCTCCAGCGCCAGCGATTCGGCCGCGAACAAGGCGCTCGCCACCGCCGCGAGCAGCAACCCGGCTGCGCAACCGGCGAAATGGGCGCTGAGCCGCGACATGGGATTTGGCATTCGACCCTGCTCCGGCACCGGGGGTTATAGTCGCACATAGTCGCTGCCCGGGTCATTGCAACCGGCGGAGCGGCGGAGGGCACGGCTGGCGGTGCGCAGCGGTCTCTGCTAAAGAGCGGCTCTCCCAAACGCTCGGCCACACTCTCAGGATCGGATCGGCGATGGCGGCGGTCGCGACTCTTTGCGTCTTTTGCGGTGCCCAGACGGGCCGGAATCCGGCTCATGCGGAGGCCGCCCGCAGCCTCGGCGCGGCCATGGCCCGGCGCGGCATCACGCTCGTCTACGGCGCCGGCGGCATCGGCCTGATGGGCGTGGTGGCGGACGCGGTGCTGGCGGGCGGCGGCAAGGCCGTCGGCGTGATCCCCGAGAGCCTGGAAAGCCTCGAGGTGGCGCACGCGGCGCTGACCGAGAAGGTCGTGACCGAGGACATGCTGCGGCGCAAGCGGATCATGATCGACCGGGCGGACGGCTTCGTCGTCCTGCCGGGCGGCTTCGGCAGCCTCGACGAGTTCTTCGAGGTGCTGACCTGGAAGCAGCTCGGGCTCCACGACAAGCCGGTGGTCGTCCTCGACAGCGAGGGTTTTTGGGGGCCGCTGCTCGACCTGCTCGACCACGTGAGCGCCGAAGGCTTCGCGCCGAAGGCCGTGAGCGGCCTCGCCACCGTCGTGCGCTCGACGGACGAGCTGTTCCGCGTCCTCGACAACGGCGCGGCCTGAGACGCAGCCTCCCTCCGGCCTGCCGGCCCCGACCTTGACCGCCGGGGCGGCGCTGATATGGTGCGCGCGGCCCCGCCGGCCGCGACAATCGTTTGCGCGGCCCTGACGGCCGCGACACCCGTCTCCCGGGGCCCTTGCCCACAACGCATTCCTGGAGAGCTTCGCATGGCGAAAATCAAGGTCGCCAACCCCGTCGTCGAGATCGACGGCGACGAGATGACGCGAATCATCTGGGCGTGGATCAAGGACCAGCTGATCCTGCCCTACCTGGATATCGACCTCGTCTACTACGACCTCGGCGTCGAGCATCGCGACGCCACCGACGATCGGGTCACGGTCGACAGCGCCGAGGCGATCAGGGAAATCGGCGTCGGCGTGAAGTGCGCAACCATCACGCCGGACGAAGCCCGCGTCGAGGAGTTCGGCCTCAAGAAGATGTGGCGCTCGCCCAACGGCACGATCCGCAACATCCTGGGCGGCACGGTGTTCCGCGAGCCCATCATCTGCCGCAACGTGCCGCGCCTGGTGCCGGGCTGGGAGCACCCCATCGTGATCGGCCGCCACGCCTTCGGCGACCAGTACCGCGCCACCGACTTCGTCGTGCCCGGCAAGGGCAAGCTCACGGTGCGCTTCGAGCCCGCGAACGGCGGCGAGACCATCGAGCGGGAGGTGTTCGACTTCCCCGGCGGCGGCGTCGCGCTCGCCATGTACAACCTGGACGATTCGATCCGCGACTTCGCCCGCTCCTGCATGAACTACGGACTGGAGCGCGGCTGGCCGGTCTACATGTCGACCAAGAACACGATCCTCAAGTTCTACGACGGGCGCTTCAAGGACCTGTTCGAGGAGATCTACGAGGCCGAGTTCAGGGACCGCTTCGACGACGCCGGCCTGAGCTACGAGCACCGGCTGATCGACGACATGGTGGCCGCCGCGCTCAAGTGGGAGGGCGCCTTCATCTGGGCCTGCAAGAACTACGACGGCGACGTGCAGTCCGACACCGTGGCGCAGGGCTTCGGCTCGCTCGGCCTCATGACCTCGGTGCTGATGTCGCCCGACGGCAAGACGGTCGAAGCCGAGGCCGCGCACGGCACGGTGACGCGGCACTACCGCGCCTACCAGCGGGGCGAGGAGACCTCGACCAACCCGATCGCCTCGATCTTCGCCTGGACGCGCGGGCTCAAGCACAGAGGCCGGCGCGACGGCAACCAGGCGCTCGCCGACTTCGCCGACACGCTGGAGCGCTGCTGCATCGAGTGCGTGGAAGCCGGCGAGATGACCAAGGACCTCGCCATCCTGATCGGTCCCGACCAGGGCTGGCTCAACTCCAAGGATTTTCTGGACGCGATCGACCGCCGGCTGCGCGCCGCGATGGGGTAGGCGTCGGGCGGGCTGCCGCGTCAGAAGGCGAGGCGCCAGCCTGACAGCAGGATCAGCTCGGGGTCCGCGCTCCTGTCGTGGCCGGGCTCGCGGGAGAGGGTCGCGCCGAGGCTGAGCTGCCCGACATCCAGCGGCCGTCGCCACTGCACCGCGAGGTCCACCTGGCGGCCGCCCGGCTCGGCATTCAGAGCGACGGCGCTGCGGATGACCTCGCCCGCCGTCGTCCGCCCCGACGGCACGGCAAGGCGCGCCTCGCCGTCCTCCACGCGAAGCGGCTGTGCCAGCGACACGCGAACGACGTCGCCCTCCGCGCCCTGCCGGGTGGCATGGAGCGCGAACGCGCTGGTGGCGAGCGGCGACACGCCTTCGAAGAGACCGTCGCGCGTGCGCGCGTTCACGGTGCCGATCTCCGCCGCGCCGCCGATGCGCCACTGGCCGATATCCGCGTCGGCCTCGAGGCCCGCGAACAGCGCGTTCGCCACGAGGTCGCCGAAAGCGCCCTCGGACGAGCTTCCGAGCAGGGTCTCTCGCTCGCCGAGCCAGCCGACACGCACGCCGAGCGCGGCGTCGGGCTCACGCCACGCCAGCGTCGCACCGGACGCGGGCTCCTGCCCGGCCAGGCCTTCCGTGGTGAGCGCTATCGCGCTCAGGTTGGCGCCAACCGGCATGGTCGCCACCAGGCTGCGACCGGCGAGCGCCAGGTGACCGGCCCTCGCGGCGGGCGCGCCGGAATCGGCAAGGTACAAGGCCGGGACCGCACCCTGCCGAGCGCCAGGCGTCTCGAGGATCGGGAGTCGGATCGGGTCCGTCGGAGAGGCATCCGGCGCGCGGGCCGACGCGCGTCCGAAGTCACGAAGCCGGTGCAGCAGCGAGGGCCCTGTTGCCGCGGTCACGAGGCTCCCGGCGTCGTACCAGAACGGCGCCCCAAGGGTGTCGAACGCGGCGATCTCGCGATTTGCGAGGGAATGGACGAACGAATCGCCGAAGGCGCGGCCGACCTGCAGGCTCGTGCCCTGGATTGATGCGCCGAAGCCATTCACGCGATCGCCCATCGCGACGACCGGCGCGCCCACGGGCGAGGTCGCGGCGGCCAGGTCCATGAGGCCGCGACCGTAGATCGCGGCGTCGGCGTAGAGACCGCTCCGGTTGGCCGTCTCCAGGAGCCTCGCAAGCAGGTCCACGTTGGAGAGCTGGCCCCTGAAATACTGCTTCATGAGCGCGAGGCCGCCGGTCACCATCGGTGCTGCGAACGACGTGCCGCCTCCGGTACCGACCCCCCGGAAGCCCGGACCGAGCGTCCGGTGCGGGCCGAAATAGGAAAACTCGACATCGTCGCCCGGCGCCGCCAGGCAGAAGTCCGCGGCGATGCCGCAGCGGTTGGAGAAGTCGACGATCTCGCCGTCCGGACGTATGGCCACGACGGCGACCGTGTTCTGGCGCAGCTCCGGGAAGCGCACGGCCAAGCCAGCAAACAGGGCAGGCGAGCTTGCCTCCACCGCGCCATCGATGCACTGGGGTATCGGGATGTCGCACGCCGTGCCGTGCTCGTTCCCCGCGGCCCAGACGAAGACGACCTTGTCCTCGACGCCCTCCTGGGCGATCACGGCAGCCATCGCCTCGAAGGGCTCGCGCGCCACCTCTTCGCCGTAGTTCTCGATGAGTCCCGAGACACCGAGGCTCAGGTTCAGGAAGTCGATGCTCTCGGACTCGAATTCCCAGGCGAGTATCTCTTCGAACCTTTCGGCAAACCTCTCTCCCGTTCCTGGAAGCTCGCTCACCTCGATCGGGTCGTACAGGTCAGGCGCTACGCCTAGCGGAATCGCAAACATTACGAGGTCAGCGCCCCAGGCCACGCCGAGCGGTTGAGGCTCGTAACCCGGAACTTCCGCCCCCGCCAGAATGCTTGCCACCGCCGTGCCGTGCGAGAACCTGCTTCCGTCCTCATCGGCCGCGCCCGACAGGAACTGCTCGGCGACGATCCTGTCACCGAACGCGGGGTCCCTGGTGTCGATGCCCGTATCCAGGACGCCGACGGTAACACCCTCGCCGGCCGCGACACCGGGGCCGAAACGCAGCTCCAGATTAGCGTAGGCCTGATCCGCGCCGATCGCCTCAAGGCCCCACTGGTTCTGGAAGCTCGTCCGCTCGGCGTACTCGCCCGCGACCTCGTCCGCCAGCGCCACGTATTCGGCTTCGCTAACGCAACCCTGGTCATGGGTCTCGACGCATGGCTCGCCGCCCGAACCACCGCAAGACGCGAGGATCAGGGTCGTGAGACCAAGAGGAATTGCGGCAAGCGGAATGCGGCGGTGCCGCCGCCACAGGCAGCGGTGGAGTCGCGGATAGATCGGCATCATTCCCTCCCGACAGTCCGAGAATCAGCCGGAATGACCTTCCTTCGTCAGGCTATCGCCTCCGTCAATGGATCGCCAACTAGAACAGCCCGGTGATGTGGCCGTTCTCGTCGACGGCGATGTTGTCGGCGGCAGGCACGCGCGGCAGGCCCGGCATGGTCATGATCGCGCCGCAGATCACCACCACGAACTCGGCGCCTCCGGAGAGCCGCACCTCGCGGACCGGCACGTCGAAGCCGCTCGGCGCATTCTTGAGCGCGGCATCGGCCGAGAAGCTGTACTGCGTCTTTGCCATGCAGACGGGGAAGTGCCCGAAGCCGCCGGCTTGCAGGTCGTCGAGCTGCCGGCGCACCTTGTCGTCCGCGGTGATGCCGTCGGCGCCGTAGATTCGCCGGGCGACGGTCTCGATCTTCTCCCACAGCGTGAGATCGTCCGGGTAGAGGGGCTGGAAGGAGGAGGGCTTCGTCTCGATCGTGCTCACCACCTCGTGCGCCAGCGCCTCGCAGCCGGCGCCGCCCATGGCCCAGTGGTCGCACTCCACCGCCCGGACACCCATCTCGGCGCAGCGCTCCGCCACCAGCGCGCGCTCGGCCTCGGTATCGGCGGAGAAGCGGTTGATCGCGACCACCGTCGGCACGCCGTAGCCCTGCACGTTGCCGACGTGGCGGGCGAGGTTATCCATGCCCGCGGCCAGCGCCTCGAGGTTCTCGGCGCCGAGGTCCTTCCGCGCGACGCCGCCGTGCATCTTGAGCGCGCGGATGGTGGCGACGATGACCGCGCAGTCCGGCGCGAGCCCCGCCTTGCGGCACTTGATGTCGAAGAATTTTTCCGCGCCCAGGTCGGCGCCGAAGCCGGCCTCGGTCACCACGTAGTCGGCGAGCTTGAGCGCGGCCCTGGTCGCGATCACCGAGTTGCAGCCGTGCGCGATGTTGGCGAAGGGGCCGCCGTGGATCAGCGCCGGGTTGTTCTCCAGCGTCTGCACCAGGTTGGGCGCGAGCGCGTCCTTGAGCAGGGCGGTCATGGCGCCGTCGGCGTTGACCGCGCTGGCGCGCACGGGCTCGCGCTCGCGCGTGAGCCCCACCACGATGTTGCCGAGGCGCGCGCGCAGGTCGTCGAGATCGCGCGAGAGGCAGAAGATCGCCATCACCTCGGAGGCGACGGTGATATCGAAGCCGTCCTCGCGCGGGAAGCCGTTGGCGACGCCGCCCAGCGAGGAGACCACGGAACGAAGCGCGCGGTCGTTCATGTCGACGACGCGGCGCCAGCTCACGCGGCGCGGGTCGATGCCGGCTTTGTTGCCCCAGTAGATGTGGTTGTCCACCATCGCCGCCAGCAGATTGTTGGCCGCGCCGATGGCGTGGAAGTCGCCTGTGAAGTGGAGGTTGATGTCCTCCATCGGCACCACTTGCGCGTAGCCGCCGCCGGCCGCGCCGCCCTTCACACCGAAGCAGGGGCCGAGGCTCGGCTCGCGCAGCGCCATGACGGCGTTCTTGCCGATGCGGTTGAGGCCGTCGCCGAGGCCGACGGTGGTGGTGGTCTTGCCCTCGCCCGCCGGGGTCGGCGTGATCGCCGTGACCAGGATCAGCTTGCCGTCCGCGCGGCCCTCCAGCGAGCCGATGTGGTCGAGGGTGATCTTGGCCTTGTCGTGGCCGTAGGGGACCAGATGCTCCGCGGCGATGCCGAGGCGGTCCTCGGCGAGATCGAGAATCGGGCGCTTCGTGGCCGCCCGCGCGATGTCGATATCGCTCTTGGGATCGGTGTGCTGTGAGCCTGTGGGTTGGGCCATTATCCCCTCCGCGTCTGTGCCGGCGGCCTGCCCCGCCGTCACGCCCGGCCCGGCGAGGGGTGCAAATTGAGGGCTAGTGCAGCCTGGCCCAGACGCGCCGGTAGATGACGAACAGTACCGCCGTGAGGACGAATACGAAGATGAGAACCTTGAGGCCGGTCTGCTTGCGCTCCTCGAGCTCCGGCTCGGCCGTCCACGAGAGGAAGGCGGTCACGTCGCGCGCGTGCTGCTCCAGCGTCATGGGCGTGCCGTCCACGTACTCGACGGCCTCGTCGTAGAGCGGCTCGATCATGGCGATCTGCTGGCCTGGGAAGAAGTGGTTGAAGCTCATGCCGTCGGCGAGCTCCATGTCCTCCGGCGCCTCTTCCTCGTAGCCGGTCATCAGCGCGTAGATGTAGTCCGCGCCGCCCTCGCGCGCCTTGATGATGAGCGAGAGATCGGGCGGCAGCGCGCCGCCGTTGGACGCCCGCGCCTCGTTCTCGTTGGCGAAGGGCGAGGGCCAGTAGTCGGAGAGCCGCGCCGGGCGGTCGAACATCTCGCCCTCGTCGTCGGGCCCGTCCTCGACCTCGTATTCCGCGGCGATCGCCTTTGCCTCCTCCTCGGTGAAGCCGATCTCCACCAGGTTGCGGAAGGCGATGTACTGGAGCGAATGGCAGGCGGAGCAGACCTCCTGGAAGACCTGGAAGCCGCGCTGCAGCTCGCCCCGGTCGAAGGTGCCGAAGACGCCTTCGTGCTGCCAGTCCTGATCGGGGACGTCGGCGGAGCCGCCTGCCGCATGCGCGGCATGGGCGCCAAAGAGAGCGAGCGCGCCGGTCAGCAGCCCGGCCAGCAGCGCGCGCCGCATCACGCCTTCTCCCCCGCCGCAGCCGCCTCGGGCGCCGCATCCGCGGCCGCGCCCTCGCCGCCGCCTTTCAGCACCGCCTGATGGATGCTCTCCGGCAGCTTCGTGGGCCGCTCGAACTTGCCGATGAGCGGCAGGATGATGAGGAAGTGCGCGAAGTAGTAGCCGGTGGTGACCTGGCCGATCCAGATGAAGTTGCCTTCCGGCGTGTTGGCGCCGACCCAGCCGAGCGCGATGGTGTCGATCACGAAGACCCAGAACGCCCACTTGTAGATCGGGCGGAAACGCGCGCTGCGGACTCGCGACGTATCCAGCCAGGGCAGGATGAAGAGGATGAAGATCGAGGCGACCATCGCCACGACGCCGCCGAGCTTGTCGGGGATCGCGCGCAGGATCGCGTAGAAGGGCAGGAAGTACCATTCCGGCACGATGTGCGCCGGCGTCTGCAGCGGGTTCGCCTTCTCGTAGTTGATCACCTCGCCCAGCGCGTTCGGCATGTAGAAGACGAAGATCAGCAGGATGAACATCATCACGCCGATCCCGAACGAGTCCTTCACCGTGTAGTACGGGTGGAAGGGGATGGTGTCCTTCGCGCTCTTGATGTCGATGCCGAGCGGGTTGTTGGACTTGCGGTGATGCAGCGCCCAGAGGTGGATGAAGACGACGCCGAAGAGCACGAACGGCAGCAGGTAGTGCAGCGCGTAGAAGCGGACGAGCGTCGGGTGATCGACCGAGAAGCCGCCCCACAGCCAGGTGACGACCGTCTCGCCGATCCACGGGATCGCCGAGGTCATGTTGGTGATCACCGTCGCCGCCCAGAAGCTCATCTGCCCCCACGGCAGCACGTAGCCCATGAAGGCCGACGCCATCATGAGCAGCAGGATGATGACGCCCATCCACCACAGGATCTCGCGCGGCGACTTGTAGGAGCCGTAGTAGAGGCCGCGGAAGAGGTGGATGTAGACCACGGCGAAGAACATCGAGGCGCCGTTGGCGTGGAGGTAGCGCATGAGCCACCCCCACTCCACGTTGCGCATGATGTGCTCGACCGAATCGAAGGCGAGATCGGCGTGCGGCGTGTAGTGCATCGCCAGCACCACGCCGGTCACGATCTGCAGCACAAGCATGATCCCGGCGAGGGAGCCGAAGTTCCACCAGTAGTTCAGATTGCGCGGCGCCGGGTAGTCGATGAGGTGCTTGTTGGTCCAGCTGAAGACCGGCAGGCGATACTCGATCCACTGGGCAACGCGGTTCTGCGGTACGGGTGTGGTCATCCGGCGCTATCCCCTACCCGATCCGAACCAGCGTGTCGTCGAGGAACTCGTAAGAGGGCACCGGCAGGTTGGCCGGCGCCGGGCCCTTGCGGATGCGGCCGGACGTGTCGTAGTGCGAGCCGTGGCACGGACAGAACCAGCCGCCGAACTCGCCTCTCGGATCGCCGATCTTGGAGCCGAGCGGCACGCAGCCGAGGTGGGTGCAGACACCCTCCACGATCAACCACTGCGCCTGCGGCGCGCGCTCCGAATCCGGCTGCGGATCGGAGAGGTCGCCGAGCGGGGTCTCCTGCGCCGCGGCGATCTCCTCTGCCGTGCGGTAGCGCACGAAGACCGGCCGCCCCCGCCACTTCACGACGATGGTCTGGCCTTCCTCGATGGCGGAGAGATCGACCTCGGTGGATGCCAGCGCCAGCACGTCGGCCGACGGGTTCATGGTCTCGATCAGAGGCCAGGTGATGCCGACCACCGCCATGCCGCCCATGGCGCCTGCAGCCAAGACCAGAAAGTCGCGTCGCGTGCCCGCGTGCTCGGTCGAGCTGTCAGAGGGCGGCGCGGCTTCTGCCATGGTTGGACCCTTCGGATTGCCTGACGGGATTGCCGGCGGGAACCTGGAATCGAGCAACAGTCACGACATGCTCGCGGCGGCCGGCCGCGAGCGGCGCCTTGGTTAGCACGGGCCGTTGGCGAGGGCAAGACGGTAAGAGCGGGGCGCCCGCGGCCGGCGCGACGCCCTCAGGAAACGGCCGCGCGGGCCTCCTCGGTCGCCGCCCGATCCACCGCCAGCGTGTCGGTCTCGCGGTCGCCGGTGAGGACGACGCCGTAGATCTCGCGGGCGCGGGCGCGTGTCTCCCAGCCGCGGGCCACGTCCATGCGCACCCGCTCGGGGTCCCGCTCCATCGGGTCGCCGTAGCCGCCGCCGCCGGCGTCGAAGCCGCGGATCAGCTCGCCCGGCAACAGGTCGAGCTGCACGACGTTGGGCAGCCTGGTCTCGTCGCCGTTGGCGCCCACCTTGAACTGCACCGCGGGCGTGCCGTCGTGGCCGCCCTGGGCGCCCCGCGCCGGGTTGATCTGGCAGTCCGACGGGATCACCACCGTCATCGGGTCCTCACGGGGGCCGTAGACGACCTCGCAGGCAGGCCCGCCACGATGGCGCCCGGCGCCGCCGGTGCCCGGCATGAGGCGCACGGTCCTGAACAGCATCGGGTGCTTCACCTCGGCAAGCTCGATGCTGTCCCGGTACATGAGGCCGGAGACCACGGGCAGCACGTAGGTGACCCAGCCGTCAGCCTTTGGCCCGGCCGGGCCGCCGTTCACCACCATCATGAGCTGGTTGATGTAGGGATCGCCGCCCCGCCGGAAATCCGCGCCGCTCAGCACCGCGGTGGCGGCGCACATGGCGCTGCCGCCCTCGGCCAGGCCGAAGCCGTCGCCGAGCTTCGCCATCGCCGAGTGGGTGATGTTGACCAGACGGTCGGCGACGTTGGTGGTCGCCATCGAGGTCGAATGGGGGAAGGACGGGCGGCCGACGACGCAGCCGTCCCGCAGCAGCACGTCCACGCGGCGGAACGAGCCGCCGTTGTGCGGAATCTCGGGGCCCAGGCAGTTGAAGAGGCCGGCCACCACGTTGTTGATGGCGCAGGCCTCCGATTCGTTGAGGCCGCAGTCGACGCAGTCGATGTTGTCGCGGAGGTCGATGGTGATGCGGCCCGCGCCGGGGTCGATGCGGACCTCGACCTTGATGGGGATGCCGTCGGGCAGGAAGGGCTCGAACGGGTCGTGCGCGCCCTCGGCTTCGACCTCGGCCTCGGGCAGCGCCTGGATCGCCTGCACCATGCGGCGCTCGGAATAGTCGAACCACTCGCGCATGAAGGTCTTGATGGTCTCCGTACCGTACTTGGCGCAGAGCTCCTTCAGCCGCCGCTCGGCGATGCGGGCCGCGCCGAGCTCCGCCAGGAAGTCGCCGTACCACTGCTCCGGCACGCGAATCCGGCGCCGGCACATGCGGATCACGTCGTCCACCATCTCGTAGTCCCGCTGCACGCGGACGCAGGGGAAGATCAGCGAGCCTTCCTCGTACACGTCCTTCGCCGCGGCGTGATAGGTGGTGGGGATGCTGTTGCCGATGTCCGCCTGGTGGCCCTTGGCGCAGGCGGTGAAGAGGTGCTCGCCGTCGATGAAGACAGGCACCAGCACCGCGTGATCGGCCGGATGCGTGTTGCCGAGATAGGGGTCGTTGTGGAGGAAGGCGTCGCCCTCGGCGAGGTCGCCGTGCAGGTCGGTCATGGCCCGCGTCTGCAGGTGCGAGCCGAAGATGTGGACAGGGAGGCCCTCGGCGGTCGCGAGAAGCTGGTTGTCGGCGGTGCAGATGGCGCAGGAGAAATCCCGCGCCACGGCGATCACCGCCGAGCGCGCCGCCTTGAGCAGCGTGTTGGACATCTCGCGCACGATGCCGTCGAGCCGGTTGGAGAGGACCGAGAGAAGGACCGGGTCCAGCGCCTCCGGCGCTTGCGCGGGCTGTGTCATCTCAGAAGGCCTCCAGGATGAAGTTGCCGCCGGCGCTGAGGCGGGTCCGCGTGCCGGGGTCGACCACGATGGTGGTGGTCGGCTCCTCGACGATGGCGGGCCCCTCGATCACGGCGCCGGGGCGGAGGTTGCGGCCGAGGTAGATCGGCGTGTCGATGCGCGCGCCGCCGCCGAAGTAGGCGGGCCGGCGGCTGTCGGGCTCCGGCACACCGGCGGTAGCCTCGCCTGCGGCCGGCCGCGGCGCTTCGTCGAGGCCGACGGAGAGCCGCCCCTTCCAGTTGAGGCATTCGAGGATGCTCTCCGGATCGCGCACGGCGAAGACCTGCTCGTGGGTGGCGTGGAAGCGCTCGACCAGCGCGGCGACGTCGCGCTCGGTCTCGAAGCGCTCGACCGGGAGCGCCACGTCGAGCTCCCACACCTGGAACAGATAGCGGGCCTCGACGAAGCGCTCGATCCGCATGGTCTGGAGCCCGCGCTCGCCGAGGGTCGCGGCGAAGCGCTCCAGCTCCTCGTCGATGGCCGCGAGCACGGCGTTCACCCCCTCGAAATCGAAGCCGACCGAGCGCGTCACCATGCTGGCGGAATGTTCGTGGACCACGTCCGAGACCTGCATCCCGCAGGCGCTGAGCACAGAAGCGGTGCGCGGCAGGATCACGCGCTCGCAGCCGAGCTCGCCCGCGATCGCCATGGCGCCGAGGCCGGCCGCGCCGCCGCCGGCGACGAGGGTGCATTCGCGCGGGTTGAAGCCCTCGGTGACCGTGATGTCCTGGATCGCCTTGATCATCAGCTCGTTGGCGAGGCTCATGATGGCGTGGGCGCCGTCGTCGAGGGATTTGCCGAGCCGGTCCGCCAGCGCGCCCACCGCTTGTCGCGCCGCGCCCTCATCCAGCGCGAGCCTGCCGCCGAGGAAGTAGCCGGGGTCGAGGTAGCCCAGCAGCAGCGCCGCATCGGTCACCGTGGGCTCTGTGCCGCCCGCGCCGTAGCAGGCCGGCCCCGGCACGGCGCCTGCGCTGCGCGGGCCGACGCGAAGCAGGCCGCCTGGATCGATCCAGGCGATGGAGCCGCCGCCCGCGCCGATGCTGCGCACGTCCACCGAAGAGATGGAGAGGATGTGGCCGATCCACTGGCCGCCGATCCAGGTCTCGCGGGTCTGCTTCACCGCGCCGTCGCGCGCGAGGCTCACGTCGAAGGTGGTGCCGCCGGTGTCGCAGACGATCACGTCGTCCCCGAAACCCTCCATCTGCGAGTAGGTGAGCGCCGCCACCGGCGCCATGGCGGGGCCGGACTTGACCGTGTGGATGGGCCGCGCGACCAGCTCGTCCACGTGCATGCAGCCGCCGACCGAGGTGCTCACCAGGATCTCGCCCTCACAACCGGCCCCGCGCAGGTCGTCCTCCATGCCGCGCAGGTGCGCCTGCATGATCGGCTTGAGCGAGGCGTCGATGGCGGTGGCGGACGCGCGCCGGTATTCGCGCACGATGGGGATCAGCCGGTGCGAGAGAGTGTAGGGCACGCCGGGAAGCGCCTCCTCGATCAGCGCGGCCAGCGCCTGCTCGTGCGCGGGGTTCGCGACCGCCCAGAGCAGGCAGACCGCGACCGCCTCGAAGCCGCGCTCGCCCACGAGCCGCAGAACCGCGCGCGCCTGCTCGCGATCCAGCGGCGTCACCACGCCGCCCTCGGCGTCGATCCGCTCGTCGATCTCGAAGGTATGCGCCTGCGGGATGTAGGGGTCCGGGTAGTCGGTCTCGAAGTCGTGGACCCCGTGCTTGCCGCCCTCCTTCAGCACCAGGATGTCGGGGAAGCCGGACGTGACGAGGAACGCCGTCTTGGCCACCGCGCCCTGCACGATCGCGTTGGTGGCCCGCGTCGTCCCGTAGATGAGCAGGTCGGTCTCGCCCAGCAGAGCGGGCAGGCTGAGGCCAAGCTGCTCGGCCGCGTTCTCCAGCGCGCCCCGCATGCCGACGAAGATGCGGTCAGGCGTGGTCGGCGCCTTGCCGACCACCTCCCGCCCGTCGCCGCCGGCCACCACATCGGTGAAGGTGCCGCCGGTATCGACGGAGATGCGAAGCCCCACGGCGCAGCGCCCCGGCGGCGGGGGCTCAGCCCGTGCCGAAGACGCTTTCCACGGCCTCGCCGTAGATGGCGACGGTCTCGTCCACGTCCGCCCGCGTGAACGTGAGCGGCGGCGAGAACGCGTTGACCGGCAGGAAGGGCAGCGCCCGCGTCAGCAGCCCGCGCTCCTGCGAAGCGGCGGAGACGCGCCGGTGCGCCGGCGGGGTCATGTCGGGTGCCGCCTTGCTGCCCGGCTCGGCCGCATACTCGACGCCGAGCATGAGGCCCGCGCCCCGGATGTCGCCGACGTTGGGGTGACCGCCCAGGCGCTCGACCAGGCACTGCTTGAAGTAGGGGCCGACCTCGGCCGCGTTGGCGACCAGGTTCTCGGACTCCATGATCTCAAGGTTGGCGAGGCCGACCGCGCCGCCCACCGGGTGGCCCGAATAGGTGAAGCCGTGGGCGAACATGCCGACCTCTGGCGTGCCGTCCGCCAGCACCTGCCAGACGTCGTCGGAGATTGCCACCGCCGACATCGGGAAGTAGGCGCTGGTGAGCCCCTTGGCGAAGGTCATCATGTCGGGCTTGAGGTCGAAGTAGCTCGCGCCGAACCAGGTGCCGAGCCGGCCGAAGCCGCAGATCACCTCGTCCGCGATGAAGAGGATGTCGTGCTTTTTCAGCAGCGCCTGCACCTTGTCGTAGTAGCCGCCGCCCGGAATGATCACGCCGCCGGTGCCCATCACGGGCTCGGCGATAAAGGCCGCGACCGTCTCCGGCCCCTCGCGCTCGATCATCGCTTCGAGGGAGGCCACCATGCGGTCCGCGAACGCCTCCTCGCTCTCGCCGTCCTGGCCCTCGCGCCAGTAATGTGGGCAGTCGGTGTGCAGCACGCCCTCGAAGGGCAGGTCGAAGGCCTTGTGGTAGAGCGGAATGCCGGTGAGGCTGCCGGCCGCGTTGGTGACGCCGTGGTAGGCGCCGATGCGGGAGATGATCTTCTTCTTCTCGGGCCGGCCCAGCAGGTTGTTGTAGTAGCGCACCAGCTTGAACTGCGTGTCGTTGCCGTCCGAGCCGGAGAGGCCGAAGAACACCTTGCCGATGTGGTGGCAGTCCGCGTGCTCGTGCAGCAGCGAGAGCAGCTTCTCGGCCAGCCTGATCTGCGGCTCGTTGGAGGCGGCGCCAAAACTGTGGAAGAAGCCGATGCGCGACATTTCCTCGGCCGCGACCTCGGCGAGCCTCGTCCGCCCGTAGCCGATGTTGACGCACCAGAGCGCCGCGGCGGCGTCGATGTAGCCGTTGCCCTGGCGGTCGTAGACCTTCACGCCCCCGCTCCTGCCGTAGATGACGGGGCCTGCGTCCTGATGCTCGGCGATCGAGGTGACCGGGTGGAGCAGGACCTGCTTGTCGAGCTCCTCCAGCGAGATGTTCTGGGCCTGATCGAGCGACATGCTGCGTCTCCTTGGTCGAGGGGTGGCAAGCCGCCGCAATGGTCGGGACGGCAGCGGGGCGGCGCCAGCCTATGTCAGCGCGGGCCGAGCGGCAATGGCAGGGGCGCTTGGGTGTCGGGCGGGACGAGGTCTCAGGCGGCCGCCAGGGGCTCGATGTTCGAGAGGTCGACCGTCTCACGTGCACGGGCGATGTCGTAGGCCCGCTGCAGGTTCATCCAGAACTCCGGCGTGTTGCCGAAGAACCGGGAAAGCCGCATCGCGGTGTCCACCGAGAGCGAGGTTTCGCCCTTCACCAGCCGCTCGATGCGCGTGCGCGGCACATGCAGGCGCTTCGCGAGTGCGATCGCGCTCATGCCGAGGGGCCCGAGATAGAGCTCCGCAAGTACCTCGCCGGGGTGAGAAGGGTTCTTCAGCACAGTCATCGTCCGGGCCTTCAGGGAGTGCTGCCCGACTATATCACTCCTCGCCTTCGATCGGGCGGTTGCGGGGCCAGTCGTAGGTGCCGGCGTCGCGTTCCTGGACCGCCTGCTTCCAGCCGACCTCCTCGGCGCGCTTCCCGGCCTGCATTTCTCGCGAGTGTGCTGCAGTGAGGTGTTGAGTTGACCGAGGAGGTTTTCCGGTTGGCATCGTAGATCGGCATGGCCACGCCAAGGGAGCAAGAGGTGACGATCAACGCAGGCTGGTCCCACCTGCCGTCGCCTGTTGCTTGACTACTGCTCGCGCATGACCTCCGGGCCTACACACGATCCGGCAACATGCGATCCAGATTGCCTTGCTGTTGCGTTGTGATAAGCTGATGGGCAGTCGGAGGAGAAATGCAGATTATCGCGAGGCGGGCCATGAACTCGCCTCGGCAGCAATCGCACCTTCTGGTGCTCGCCTGCCAGAGCAGCGCCGAGCTCCGTTCCAGCGCGGTGAATTCTGCATGACCGGCCAGACCTCGCCCTCGCACTCCCACTCCTCTCCGCGGCCTGCCGGTGGCTGGGAGCACGAGGCCGCCACGGGCAACGGCACGTGGAACATGAAGAACCGGCTTGGTGTCGCCCTTGTCATGATGGAGTGGCTGTGGCTCGGGGTGGCGGGGCTCACCACACTGCCGCTGTCGGTAGGCTGGTCCTGGGTTCGGGGAACGCGCCTGCCCGACGCGGCGTGGGCGCTCGTCGTCATTCTTGGCCCGCCGACGGCCGCATTACTGTTGGTTGCAGGTTCGCTCGGCTCCATGATCGTGATGATACTTCTCAGTTTCGAGTTCCTCATGGACTGCGCCGTGTATGGATACCGCTTCGCCCTTCTCCATGGCGTGTTGCGCCGCTAGCACGATCCGACCGGATTGAATCGTATTCGATTACCGCACGTTCGCGTCTTTGCTTGCCGGACGGCCGAAAGGAATCCCCCACCTCACCCCGGCCCTCTCCTCCCCGTGGGGAGGAGAGGGAGTAAAGAACGTCGCGGCTTGCGTTCCCCCTCCGCCCTACCGGGCCGCAGTTATCTCGTATGGTCGGAAATCGCTCTAGAAGTTGTAGGTCAGGTTCAACTCGACGAAGCTGTCGCGCCGGGTGCTGTAGGCGAGATCCATCCCATCGACACCGCTGAAGACGACCGCTTCGAGATGAAGCGACCATTCGTCCGAGAGGCGCCTGTTGAATTCCGCGTTGAAGGAGCGGGTGCCGAAGTCCGCGTCATGAAGCACGCCGACGATGAGGTCGGTGCTCTCCACGTCGTTGAACGCAAGCCGAGCGCCGAGAAAGAGGTCGTTCTGAAAGACGTTGGTCGCGCGCTCGCGCCGCCCGTCGCGGTTCCATTCGCCAAGCAGGCCGAGATCGATGCCTGAGTCGAACACGGAGTAGAGCGTGTACTCGCCGCCGGCGACGAAGGCCGTGTAGTCCTCTTCCATGCTGACGGGCAGGGCGGCATTGCGCGCGCCGGTGCGCCGGATGGCCTCGAGTTTCAGCAGCCAGGCGCCGGCGGTCATCTGCGCATCCAGGCCGAACTGGCGGATCTGCTCGTAGTGGGGGACCAGGATCGGCGCCGAATTGCGGTCGAGGCCGAGCTGCAGCGTGGGCTCGCGGCTGGTGCCGTCGAAGACGCTGATGCCGAAGTCGAAGGGGCCCAGGCTGTGGCTGTAGCGGGCGGCGAGGTCCAGGTGCCATTCCTCGGCGCCGCTTTCGTAGGTCGCGCGGTCGTTGTCCACGACGAGACCCGTGCGCAGCCGGCCGCGGCGGCCCGGATAGGTGCGCAAGCGGTGGTAGGGGAGCGCGAACACCTCCGCCACGCCCCACTCGCCCGACAGCGTGAGATGGGCCATCGGCTGGCCCAGCTTGGCCTCTTCGTTCGGGTGCTCGATGAGGTCCGTCTGGTTGATGATGTCGACCAGGTGGCGCGATTCCGCGACACCCCAGAAGACGCGGTCGACGCCGAGACGCAACTCCCACTCGTCATCGCCGAGTTCGCCGAACAGCAGCAGATAGGCTTCGCGCAGATCGGCGTGGGTGCGGTGCGGATCGCCGCCGTCCAGGCGATAGAAGCCCTCCAGGGTGACGCTGCGGCCCTCTTCATCCTCCAGGTAGAGCCTGGGCGCGACGGAGAAGCCGCTCGCGTGGGAGCGCTGATCCGGGTAGGCGGCGGACTGCGGATACCATCGGCCGTCCACGCTCACGCGGCCGGAGAACTCGTAGTAGTCGATCCAGTCCGCCGCGCCCGGCTCCGCGGTAAGGGCCGCGGCCAGAAGGCAAGCAGCGCCGAGCGCGGCGCGGCGCAGGCCGACGCCAAGGGTCATCAGCGCACGCGCTTGAGGCCGGTCCGGGTGAAGTCACGGTCGTCGAGGTCGGTTCCGAACTCGAAGTCCGACCAGCTCAGGTCGGTGCTCTTGCCCGTAACGTGGTTCACCATCACCATCTCGCCAGCCTGCCAGAAGCGATCCAGATAGCGCTCGTAATTGCTGAGCGTCAACGTCTTCAGGTGCGCGCTCTTGCGGTCGTAGTATTCCACCTTCCAGACGCGAAGCTCGTCCTGGTCGTGCCACACCAGCTGGCGGCTGTAGCCCGATCCCTTCTCCACCGGCACGCGTTCCGAAACCGTGCAGGTGAGGTCGCCGCACGGCTCGTCGTGCAGGTATCGGTGCGTGTACTTCTCCACTTCCTGGGTGCTCAGGTCCTCGTAGGCGAACTCGCTGCCCATGAAGGAGCCGGAGCGGTTCGCGGAACTGATGCGCTTCACCCGCTTCAGGGCCGGCAGATAGAGCCATTGCTCGTCGTCGCCCTGCCGGTGGGCGTGGATGAGCAGCGCCGTCCCCTTGACGTCGCGCGGCTCGTCGAAGACGAAGATGCTCTTGTCGCCGTCGTCTTCGACTTCGAGAACCTTGAAGCGGAGCTGGCGCCGGCTTTCCTGCCCCTGCTTGTTGCGCAGGACCATGGTCTGGCTCGCCGTGAAGTTGCCGAAGCCTTCGGCGCGCGCGCGGGCGTCTTCCGCAATCTGCAGCCCGCGTGCTTCGGGGCTCGAGTCGTCGGCATTCGCCGCTGTTCCCGCTCCCGAAAACACCGTGAACGTCGCGCAAAGCGCGATAATCGAGAGCGCCAGTAGGGTGGGTCGAAAGAGTGTCATGGCTTTTTCCGATCGATGAGCATTAGCAGAGGCGGCAGCAGCAGGAAGTCCGCCAATAACGCCAGTACAATGGTGAGAGTCACCAGCAGGCCGAGCGACCAGCTCACCTCGAATCCGGACGACGCGAACACCAGAAAACCGGCCGACAGAACCGCGGTCGTTGTCCACAGCGCCTGCCCCACGATGCGGAAGGTGTAGCGCACCGCTTCCGACGGCGACTTCCCCTCTCGGCGTGCCTTCATGTACTTGCTGAGGAAGTGGATCGTGTCGTCCACGATGATGCCGAAGGCCATCGCCGCGACCACGGAAGCCGCAAGACCGACACGGCCGACCAGATAGCCCCACAGGCCGAAGCTCATCACCAGGGGAATCAGGTTGGGTATCAGGCTGAGAAGCCCGAGGCGCACGTTCCTGAAGACCAGAAGCAGAATCAACGAAATGAGCCCCATGGCTATGAGCGTGCCGACCAGCATGCTGTCGATGTTACGTTGCGAAAGGTTAGCGAAGACGATGCTCACGCCCGATGCCTCCGTGAGAAGACTGGGCGCATTCGAGCCAAGCCAGGCCTGCGCGCGTGCATCGAGCTCGCGCTGCTCTCGTGCCGACAAGCTGCGGAGCACGACGGTCAGTCGGGTGGCGGACTTGGCGACGTCGATGCGGTTGTTGAGGTCGCTTCCGAACGGGAGCGAGAGCTCGTAAAGCAGCAGGTACTGCGCCGCCAATTCCGGATCGTCCGGCAATCGATAGAATTCGGGATCGTCCCCGTGCATGTTCTTGTTCAGGCGCTTCATGATGTCCGGGAACGCCTGAACATGAGTCACTTCGGGCTGATCGCGGTACCATTCTGCGAACGCCTCGACTTTGCTCATGTACTCGGGGTCGGTGATGCCGCCTTCGCCCCCGCTTTTCAGCGAGTACTCCAGCGTCTCCATGCCGGTGAGATTCTCGATGACGAAATCGGTATTGCGCCGGAATTCGTAACGGTCGTCGAGATACCGCGTCCAGTTGTCGGTCAGCTCGATTCGGGGGATACCGGCGGCCAGGACAGCAACCACGAGGCACATGACCAAGAATAGATAGCGCCGACGCGCGACGACGAATGCGCCGAAGCGCTCGAAGAACTCCGCCTGCCTGCTCCTGGCGGAGCGGGCACGCAACGGCAGGATGCACAGCACTGCCGGCAAGAGCGTCATCGAATAGATGAACGCGCAGACGACGCCGAAGGCCACCAGATTTCCCAGAACATGGAAGGCAGGCGAATCCGAGGAATTGAGGCTGAGAAAGCCGATTGCCGTCGTGACGGTCGTAAGAAGCACCGGATAGGCGTTGCTGCGAAGGGACGCAGCGATCGCTTCCTCCTTGCTCAGCCCGCGCCTCAGCCCCGATAGCACGGCGGTGACGATATGAACCGAGTGGGCGATGGCGATCGTCATGACGATGATCGCCACACCCGAATTCGCGGGGTTGAGCACCGTGCCGATCCAGCCCGCGAACCCCATGGTGGTGTTAATGATGAATCCCAGAACGCCGATGATGGCGAGCGTGCCGAGAGCCGAGCGCAAGAGTGCGACCGTGACCACGACGATGACCAGGAGCACGATCGGCGCGAAGGTCACGAGGTCATTCTTGGTGGCGTCGGAGAACGCGCGGTTCAAGACGACGTCGCCGGTCAGGTAGTAGGCGAGGGCCGGATGCTCCGCGCGAGCTTCCGCCAGGACGCCGTTCAGGTAGTCGGTAATCTCGACCACCGCCTCGTCCGGGTTGTCGGGCAGGGCGAAGGTGATGGCCACGCCGCCGACTTGCCCGTCATACGCCACCAGCCGCCCGGCCAGATCGGGAGAGTTGAGCGCGACGGCCTCGACCTGCGCCAGTTCGTCATCGCTCAAGTCCTGCGCGCCGATGACGAGCGGCTCGACAATCAGATCGTCCTCGAACGCCTCGCTATGGGAGTAATTCGTGAGCGAATCGACCCGAATGGAGTGGGGCGCGCCCCAGGCGGCCTCGCTCAGCTCCTCTATGGCGCCGAGCGCCTCCCGGGTGAACACCGAGCCTTGCCCCGGTGCCACGGCAATGAGCGCGAGGTTGGACGCAGAATAGGTATTCTCCAGCGCATCGAATGCGAGGAGCTGGGGATTGTCGTCCTCGAAAAGGCTGCGGTAATCATTCGTGATGGTGATGTATTGAACGCCCGCCGTCATCGCCAGCATGATCGGGCCGGCCACCAAGACGATAAGCCAGCGACGCGTCAAAACGACGGCGATATAGCGCTCCATGAATTCGGTCACAGCTCAACCCTTGTCCGCACAGCACGGGGATGACGTGCCCGGCTCGCACCAACCGCAATTGCCGCCGACGCCCCCGCCGGCCGCAACGGCGCATGCCGTCTTTCGGTCCGACCGTTGCCTCGATTTGGGAGTCTCGAACAGATCACGGGCGACCGCTTGTTTGACGTCCAGTCTTTCACGTTATTCGGCAACCGGCAACGCGGACCTGCCCCGCCGTTCTCCCACAACAACGCCGCCAACGGCACCACTGCCGGACCCGCTTCAGTCGCCGCTGGAGTCGAGCGCCGCGAGAGTCTCGACCGCCTTCTGGTGAACAAGGTCGTCGTAGGCGTCCTTGACCGGCAATTCGATCGCCCGTTGGAGCAGCTTGCGCGCCTGTTCGCGGTAATCGTCGTCATCGAGATCCAGCAAGCCGATTGCGTACTCCAGAGGCACGATCTTTTCCTCGGGCGCACCCTTGAGGGCCCGTTCGTAAAACTCGATGGCTTCGTCCTCATCGGCGCCGAACATCATGTCCGCCATGAAGGATCCAAGGCTGGAGACAACTACCGAGTGCCACATGCCCATGCTCAAATGGGCCTCCGGCATCTCGGGGCTCAAGCGAAGCGCAGCCTCGACCGCGTCTCGTATCTTGTCGGCATATCCCTTGGAAGCCGATTCCACTACGCCGATCGTCAGACCGTGCCGGCCCATGACATGCGACAATTGGATATGGGCTTGCGGATCGTCCGGGTCGGATCGGACCGCCTCCTGCGCCAATGCCAGGGCACGTTCGAACAGGCCATCCTTCTCGTCATCTGCGGAGACGTAATAGGCTTGGACCGTTACCGACTTCGACGCCAACGCAAAGCCTTCGGAGGTACCGAGGGATTCG
Source organism: Alphaproteobacteria bacterium (assembly GCA_965221125.1). Lineage (GTDB taxonomy): Bacteria > Pseudomonadota > Alphaproteobacteria > UBA828 > UBA828 > WTGU01. The sequence continues at coordinate 208,823 of CBDCRW010000007.1, read as the reverse complement.
GCGAGTTGGGCGGCCTCCAGGAAGCGACCCTCGGCATAGGCAGTACGCGCTTCGTCGATCGACTGAGCCTCTGCGGTTGCGACCAGCGGGAGCATCGATGCTGCCGCCACGCAGGCCACGCGCGCGGACTTCACCGCGACTGCTCGCAAGGCGCCAATCCGCCAGCTCGTTGCCATGGCCTTACGTCCCTTTGCGCAGTTTCGAGCGTCGCGAAACATAGCGCTCCTTCCGGCAAGGGTTGTGGGAGCAAAGCGCGATCATACATAGCGTGTCTGGCATGACAGTGACGGCAACAGCGGGACAATATTGCGAATCACGTTGCTCAAGGGTACCACATGATACCGGATATAGGCGATTCGTGCAGGGCTCCTCGCCCGCATTTTCGGACACGCCGCCATGCGAGACTCGCATTCAAGCCGACCGGTCGGCAAAATGACTGGACCACGGCTCGTCCACGAGTCTATTGATCCGATCGCGACGTGCCGATCCATCCTGAGCAGGAGATGCGGGAGGGAACCACGTTGAAGATCGCCGAAGCATCGGAGCGGCTGTCGGGCGACGAAACAACCCTGCGGCGTCCGAATCGCAACCGCTTCATTCCAGTTCGTCCGGCTTGCGAGGGCGCATGTCGGGACATCGACGTCGCGCCGGTGCCGGACACCGTGCGAACCTCGATGGCGAAGCTCGCCGGCACAATTCGCCTGGGAAATCCATTTTAGCGTCGATGAGACAGCGCGGCCGCAATATCGAACATGCTCCGCTCGGCGCGAGGCCCGAGTGATCGACATGCAGACTATCCCATCGGCCTATGTCGACGGATACGCGAGGGGCCAGGCGGTCGATCCCGACAGAGCGGCCAACTACGTTGCCCACACCACCATCGGAGATCCGCTGGCCGACGCGATGGTTGCCGACCTGCGTTCCCTGGAGCCGGAGGAACAGGCCAGGCTTATCAGACTGGGCCTGGAAAGCGGCAACGAGGGTGCGTTGCGCACTGCACCGGAGTCGGTCAGAAAATTCTTCGAGTCAAACGCCGAACCGCCCGACTGGGTCGATTTGGATTCGTTTTTTCCGGGCTGCCGCATGTTTCACAGGAATACACCGCTGGTGCTTGCGGGAATGGTCGGCGGCGTTCTGGTGGAAGGGTTTTCGACGAACATTGCCAAGTCGTTTTTCATGACCGGCAGGCTGCGCGATCAGGGCATGAGGCGGCTGAAGCAGAACAACCGCCACATGCTGGAGATATTCATGCCCGGCGGCATGGACAAATATTGCGACGGGTGGTCGCTCTCGATCCGGGTGAGACTGGTCCACGCCAGAATAAGGTTGTTGCTCAGCGACTCAGACGAGTGGGATATCGAGGAATTGGGCACGCCGATCAGTGCGGCGCATGTCGGCTTCGCCATCTCCGCCTTTTCGGCAAGGCTGTTGATCCATTTGAAGAGTCTTGGCGCCTCATTCAACGAAGAGGAACGAAGAAGCTTCATGGCCGTGTGGCGCTATTCCGGCTATCTGATGGGTATTCCCGAGACCATTCTTTTCCGGGACGAACAGGATGCGCTCAAGGTCTTCGAGATCGGCAGCGCGTGCGAACCTCCGCCCTCCCTGGAGTCGATCGTCCTCGCGTCGTCGCTGGTCAACACCGCGCCCTTGTTCGCCGGGATGACGGAAAGTCAGGCGCGCCGGAAGTTGGCGGGCTACATAGCGCAGGTTTCGCGCGCACTGATCGGGAACGCGCTCGCCGACGAACTCAGATACCCCAAGAGTTCCACCTTCGGAATCCTGTGGAAGTTCCGGCTGCTGAACAGAATCGAGAGTGTGATGAAGAGAGTGACACCGGGACGTTTCCGAGACCGCAGCAACCTGACCACCATATTGGAAGTTTCGATGTTCGACAAAGATGGCATCAGCTACCGATTGCCGGACCATTTCTATGCCGAGCAATCTTCCGAGTGGTAGCAATCTCACATCGGCTTCCGAGAAGCAGTCGCGGGCAGACAACCTGTCGAGAGATCGCGTCTAGAGCGTATCCGTTTTGCACGGAAACGCTCTGATTCTTTATCGCTCACGGCAATCGGCCTTTGGCCGATGCCTGCGCGGGCGCGCCGCATTCGCGGCGGGCCGCGGTCGCGGCCTGTCGCGCGTCCGTCTAAGTCGGACGCGCTCTAGCCGCCGGGGACGAGGTTGTGCGGCGCCCGGCTCAGGCATTGCGGGCCGTCGTCCGTGATCGCGTAGGTCTCGCCGAGGGTCATGGCGAGCCCGGCATCGCTGTTGGCGAGGATGATGTGGACGAAGAGCACCATCCCCGCCTCCACGGTCTGCGGGTTGCCGGTGTAGAACATCGGCCCGTCCATCCATGACGGCGCGAAGGTCGCGCCCAGGCTGTAGCCGCAGGCGTTGAGGCGGTGCGCGCGGTAGCCTGCCGCGTCGAGCACCCGGGCGTGGGCGTCGAAGACCTCGCCGAAGCGCCGGCCGGGGTGCAGGGTATCGCGGCAGGCGGCGAGGGCGTCGCTGCAGGCCCGGTGCATCGCCGCGTGCTCGCCCCTGACCGGGCCCACCGCGAGGGTGCGCATGAGCGCCGCGTGGTAGCGGCAGTAGGCGCCGGCGAACTCGATGGTGAGCTGGTCCTGGTCTGCGAGCCGGCGGCGCCCGGCCTTGTCCCGGCATAACAGTGCGTCGGGGCCGGAGCTGAGGATGAAGGGGTTGCCGGGATACTCGCCGCCGCCGCGGAAGACCGCGCCCTGCATGGCGGCCAGGATGTCGCCCTCGAAGGCGCCCGGCGCGCAGAGGCGCTCGGCCTCCGCGAGCGCATCGTCGGCGAGCGCGGCGGCGCGGCGCACGTAGGCGAGCTCGTCGTCGCTCTTGACGATGCGGAGCGCGGAGACGAGGTCCGACGCGTCCTCCAGCGTGCAGAAATCACGGAACGCCGCCTCGACCTTGCGCCCGTTGGCGGCCGTGAGCCCTTGCGTGTCGCGCTCGATGCCGATGCGCTGGCCGGCGCCGCCGTGTTCGGCCACCACGTAGCGGAGGGCTGCGGCGGGGTCGGCACCCGCCTCGTCCACCCAGATGCGGATGTCCTCGATGATCGAGGTGTGCTGCGCCTGCCTGAGGTCCGGCGCGCGGGTGAGCAGGGCAATCCGCCCGTCGCTGCCAAGCCAGAGGCCCTGGAAGAAGCAGAAGCCGAAGGTGTCGTAGCCGGTGAGGTAGAACATGCTCTCCTGCTTGAAGAGCAGGATGCCGGCAAGGCCGCGCCGCTTCAGCGCGCCCACGGCCGCTTCGCGGCGCCGATCGAACTCGGATTGCGAAAAGTGGGTGGCCATGGGGCTCCCTCTGCCGCCGGGGGCGCGCGCCCTCAGGCGAGCCAGCGCGCGCGGTTGGCGCTCACGTAGTCGTCGTCGGTGAGGTGGGGGTAGGCCGCCGAGACGCGGTCGATCTCTTCGGCCTGGCCGGGGCTCAGCCCTTCCTGCGGGTCGAGGCACCAGATGCCGCGCATGAGCCCCTGGCGCCGCAGCACCTCGTGGCAGCCGGCGATGCAACCCCGGAAGTCGTTGACGACGTCGAAGAGCGCGGCGTTGCAGTCGGTGATCTGGGCGTCGAGCGCGAGGAAGTCGGGGTCGATCGCGCCCGCCGCCACCGCCGCATGGGCGCGGTCGAGTATCTCCACGGCGCGCTTGACCCAGACGCTCCAGTGGCCGAGCAGCCCGCCCTTGATGCGCACCGTCACCGCCTCGTCGCCCCGCACGAGGCGGTAGGGCGTGACGAGATCGAGCAGGATGTGGTCGTCGTTGCCGGTGTAGAGGGTCACGCGCCCCTCGGCGCCGGCCTCGACGACGCCCCGCACCACGTCGAGGGTGCGGTAGCGGTTGAAGGGCGCGACCTTGATCGCGACCACGTTCTCCAGCGCCGCGAGCCGGCGCCAGAAAGTGGGGCCGAGCACGACGCCGCCCACCGCAGGCTGCAGGTAGAAGCCGACGAGCGGGATGCGCGCCGCGAGCCGGGCGCAGTGCTCCAGCCGCTCGTCCTCGCTGGCGCCGGCGAAGGCGGCGAGGCTCACCATGCCGGCGTTGTAGCCGAGGCCGAGGGCGATATCCGCTTCCGCGAGCGCCTGCTCCGTGCGCCCGACGAGGCCCGCGATCCGCACCAGCGGGCGATCGGCCCACGCGTCGGCGGTCTCGGCGGCGAGCGTCAGCACCGGCTCGTAGAGCCCGGCGTCGCGGATCGCGAACTGCGTGGTGTGGACGCCCACGGCCAGCCCGCCCGCGCCGGCATCGATGTAGTAGCGCGAGAGCGCGCGCTGCCGCTCCGCATCCAGCCTGCGCCCGGCGTCGAGCGCGAGGGGGTGCGCGGGGATCACCACGCCACGCGCGAGCGTCGCCCGCACCGGCCCCGGCACGTCGCCCCAGGCGAGGCTCATGAGGCGGTCGGCGCCGCGAACACGCCGTCCCTCACCTCGTACTGGGTGGGCTTGGCGAGGCTCGGCATGTCGCGCGCGACCCAGTCCGCCATCCAGTCGATCATCGCCCCCAGGGGCACGCGCGGATAGCCGAAGAGGCCGAAGGCCTGCGCGCCATTCGTGAGCCAGCCGGTGGGCGACTCCTCGCCCGCGAACACGGGCTCGCGCCCCAGCCGCGCGCCGAAGGCTGCCGCCAGCGCGCGGATGCTCACCGTCTCCGGCCCGCTCACGTTGAGGGGGGCGGCCGGCACGGTGCAGTGCTCGAAGCAGCGGAGCGCCATGGCGTTGGCATCCCCCTGCCAGATGACGTTGACGTGGCCGGTGGCGAGGTCGATGGGCACGCCGTCCCGCACCTTGCGGGCCACGTCATGCAGCACGCCGTAGCGCATGTCGATGGCGTAGTTGAGTCGCACGAGGCGCCCGGGCGTGCCGTGGCGGCGCGAGAAATACCGGATCAGGCGCTCGCGGCCGACGCAGGAGTTGGCGTACTCGCCGGGCGGCGGCGTGGGTGGCGTCTCCTCGGTTGCGCCCTGGTGGCGGACGTCGACGAAGGGATAGACGCAGCCGGTGGAGAAGGCGACGATCCGGGACTGGCGGAAGGTCTCGGCGACGATGGCGGGCACGTGGGCGTTCATCGCCCAGGTCAGGTCGTCGTCGCCGATGGCGCCGAACTTGCGCCCCGCCATGAACACCACGTTGGGGAGCCTGGGCAACGCCGCCACCGCGGCGCGGTCGAGCAGGTCGCACTGGATGGTCTCCACGCCCCAGGCGGTGAGCGTCTCGCGCACGCGCGGGTCGGAGAAGCGGGCGACGCCGACCACGCGCTTGTGCGGCGCGGCGCGCTTGGCGAGGCCGGCCAGGGTCGGCCCCATCTTGCCGCCGACGCCGAGCACGACGATGTCGCCGTCGACGCGCGCGAGGGAGGCGCGCAGCGCCTCGTCCGGCGCGCTCATGAAATCCTCGAGCGCGGCCTCGTCGGCGAAGCGCTCGGGCCACGCGGCTATGTCACTCATGTCGCTGTCCAACCGACTGGTTAGGCCATCGCGCATCTCAAGTCCGCTGATGCCCCGGTGTCGCGCGCAGCGATATCATCCAAGGCGCATGGCATGTCTAGAATCGAATCCAAGTGCAGTGGTGAAACCGTCAACGCACGGATGTTGCGCGCTTCGGTCGGGGAGAGCAACTCCAGTGACCGAGAACTCTCGACACTGACCGGCAATGCGCATCTGACAGTGCGCCGGCCCACACCCTTTATCTGGCGTAAAGTGGTAGCGGCGAGATACAATATCTGGTATTGGAGCAGTCAGCTCTCGACAGAGGTTCGGACGCAGCGCGACGACGCAAACCGGATGGATACCACGCGGACCAATTCCTCGAGCCACAGGAAAATCGGGCAATGAACCGTTGAATTGCTCACAATCGTTTCACGCCCACACAGTGCCCTAAGGAAGGCTTTATAAGAAATGCTTGACTCAATTTGGAATTCTATTGGTCCATTTCAAACTCAACTCATCGGTTTAGTGGTAACCCTAGTTGCCTTATTCATCGCTTGGCTGTTTAGGGCTCGAGTGAAACTTATATACGGAAGAGCGAACAATAGCCTAAATCAAGTCCGAGTGCCAGATCCACAAGACTCCCAAAAGGATACTTTTACTGACATATACGTGGAAAAGTTCTTCTTACAAAATATTGGAAGAAAACCTGCTACCGAAGTCGAATTTGTGTTGAGCAACTTTCCAACGGATATCAATATCTATCAACCTAGACAAGTTGACTTTGTATCAGTCGGTAAGGGCGATTGTATGATCAAAATTCCGAAAATAGCGCCATCCGAACTAGTGATTATAGATTGCGTCTATATTAATATGCGGGCCGCCTTTATTACATCCGTAAAGTGTAGTGAGGCACTAGGTAAAGAAGTACCCTTCCAAACCTTTCGAGAATTTCCCAGATTTGTTTATGTTACATTTCTAATTCTGATGGCATTTGGTGTTGCTTTTATTGTCCAAACTTTAGCCAGTATCTTCTAAACATAGCTCGCCAAGTTATCCCCCTAAATCTTTCTGCTTCTCCCCTATTACGGTTCTCTACAAGACTTGTGCTGCCGCGATACACCCGCAGTGCTCATCCGCCCAATTCGGGGCGGCGGTCCTCGCGATAGGTCGCGATGGCGCGCCAGCGGTCGAGGTCCTCCTGCGCGATACGCACGCGCGCCACGGCCAGCCCCTCCCCTTCCGCGAGCGAAGCCAGAATTTTGCCGGAAGGGCCGGCGATGCAGGAGTGGCCGAGGCTGGTGAAGGAGAGGCCGGGCGCCAGCTCCTCCTCGCCGACGCGGTTCGCCATGGCGACGAAGGTGCCGTTCTCCAGCGCGCGCGTGGCCGCGAGGCCCTGCGTCACCGGCCCGCTCCAGCCCCAGGTCTCCTGCTGGTAGGCGTCGGCGATCCAGTTGGTGCTGTTGACGATGAGGTCCGCGCCGAGGTCGGCCAGGCGGCGCACGTAGTCGGCGAAGATGAAGTCGTAGCAGACGGTCATCCCCACCTTGCCAAGCGCCGTCTCGACAACGCACGCGCGGTCGCCGGCGCGGCAGCTCTCGCGCTCGCCCGCAAAGAGGTGGGCCTTGTCATAGACCGCGAGGCAGGCGCCGTCCGGCCCGAAGAGGAGCTGCGAATCGTAGATGCCGCCGTCGCGTTTCGTGTAGGCGCCGACGGCCATGGTGAGCGCGTTCTCCCGCGCGATGGCGGCGAGGCGCTGGGCGGTGGGCCCGTCCGCCGGCTCGGCCAGGTCCGCGAGCCGGTCGCCCAGGAAATAGCCGGTGGTCGCGCATTCCGGGAAGACCACGAGGTCGGCTCCCTCGGCCGCAGCCTCGCGGGCGAGGCGGGCGACGGTCGCGAGGTTCGTCTCCGTATCGCCGGTGGCGCAGTCCATCTGCGCGACCGCGAGGGTCCAGGCCACGCCGCTCATGCTGTCGCTCCCGCCTCGTCGCTCCTTCGGCCGCGCCCGTTCCCGTCCGGCTAATTCCTTAGGGGCTTGCCGGTCTCCAGCATGTGCTCCATGCGGGCGATGGTGGCGGGCGTGCGGATCAGCGCGAGCAGCGCCTCGCGCTCCAGGTCCGAGAGGCGGTCCTCCGGGACCTCCTTCGTCGTGTCCGTGTCGCCGCCGGTGAGGATGTTGCCGAGGTGCTCCACCACCACCAGGTCGTGGGCCGTCGCCTTGCGGGTCTTGGCGAGCCCCTTGACCGCCATCTTGAGCGCGACGCGGCCGGTCTTGCCCGGAAGCTTGACGGTGGCAGGCTCGGGCGGCGCGTAGTCCTCCGCCAGCGCCAGCGCCCTCGCCTTGGCATCGGCCAGCAGGCGGTCGCGGTTGGCGGTGATGCCGTCGCCCTCGCGCAGGAAGCCGAGCTTTCGGGCCTCCTTTGCGGAACGCGAGACCTTGGCCATGCCGATGGCCTCGAACACCTTGGAGATCGCCGGCATCGCGCCGCCGAAGCCGGGCCGGCCGGAATCGAGCGCGCGCAGCATCATCTCCTTGCAGCCGCCCCAGCCGGGCACGATGCCGACGCCCACCTCGACGAGGCCCATGTAGCTCTCGGCGTGGGCTTGGACCGCGTCGCAGTGCAGCAGGACCTCGCAGCCGCCGCCGAGCGCCATGCCGGAGGGCGCGCCCACCACGGGGAAGGGCGCGAACTTGAGCGCCTTGAAAGCGTCCTGCCCCTGCTTCGCCGTCTCCTCGATCATCTGCCAAGCGCCGACGTTCACGACGAAGAGGGCGAGGCCCAGATTCATGCCGACGGAGAAGTTGCTGCCCTCGTTGTGGATCACGAGCGCCGTCATGCCGCCGCCGACGGTCTCCACCGACTGCGCGACCAGCGCCATGATCTCGGTGTCGAGCGCGTTCATCTTCGAGTGGAATTCGAGGCAGGCGACGCCGTCGCCGATGTCCCAGAGGCTGGCCGAAGCGTTGCGGGCGAGCGGCTTCGCGGTCTGCTTGATGTCGGAGAGGAGGAGCACGCCGTCGGGCCGCGCGAGCGGCACGTGCGTGCCGCTGCCGGCGAGATGGGTCGCGCGGCCGTCCGCCACGCGGTAGAAGCCGCCTTGCGCCGCTGCCGCCAGCAGCAGCGGCGGGACCTCCCTGCCCTCCGCCGCAAGCTTCTCGGCAAACCAGTCGGCGCCGACCGAGTCGATCATCTCGAAGGGGCCGCGCTTCCAGGCGTAGCCGAGGCGCATGGCGCGATCCACCGCCTCCACGTCGTCGGCGATCTCCGGCACCAGGCCGGCCGTGTAGGCGAGCGTGCCCGACATCACCTGCCAGGCGTAGGCGCCGGTCTTGTCGTCGTGCTCGAAGAGCGCCCGGAGCGAGCGGCCCGCCTGCTCCACGCTCTCCAGCCGCGGGCGCTGGGCCGGCCCGTACTCGCCGGTGGCGAGGTCGCGGACCTCCTTCTCCTTCTTGTCCGAGCCGGGCTTCAGTCGATAGAACCCGCCCTTGCCCTTGCGGCCGATGTAGCCGCTCTCGATCATCTCGGTGATGAAGGCGGGCTCGTCGTAGACCGCGTGGAAGGGGTCGCTCTCCGGCAGCGCGTCGCGCAGGCTGCGGCCCACCAGCGGCATCAGGTCGAGGCCGACCAGGTCGATCAGCCCGAAGACGCCGGTCTTGGGCACGCCGACGGGGCGGCCCAGCACCGCGTCCGCCTCCTCCACCGTCACGCCGTTCTCGACCGCAGCGCGCACCGCGGCGACGAGCCAGTAGGTGCCGATGCGGTTCGCGATGAAGCCCGGCGTGTCGTTGCAGGGCACCACGCCCTTGCCGAGCTTGCGGTCGGCGAAGTCGCAGACGTCCGCCACCGCGTCGGCCCGGGTCGCCGGCCCCGCCACTACTTCCAACAGCCGCATGTAGCGCGGCGGGTTGAAGAAGTGGGTGATGAGGAAGTCGCGCGCGAGCGACTCGGGCATCCCGTCCAGCAGCGTGGCGGAGGGGATGGTGGACGTGTTGGAGGAGACGATGGAGCCCGCCTTCCGCACCGAATCGAGCTGGCGGTAGATCGCCTGCTTGGCGTCGGTCCTCTCGATCACCGCCTCGACGATCCAGTCGGCGTCGCTCACGAGGTCCAGGTGGTCCTCGACATTGCCGGTGGCGATGCGCTTCGCGTCCGACTTCTCCATGAAGGGCGCGGGGTCGGTCTTGAGCATCCGCGCCACCGAGCCTTCGGCCAGCGCGTTCCGGTCCTTCGCGCCGTCGGGCACGATGTCGAGCAGCACCACGTCGTGGCCCGCATTGGCGATGTGGGCGGCGATGCCGCCGCCCATGAGACCCGCCCCGATGACGGCGGCCTTCTCGATCGCCATCAGGCGGCCTCAAGCACGGTGGAGATACCCTGGCCGCCGCCGATGCACTGGGTGGCGAGCGCGTAGCGCTTGTCCTCGCGGCGGAGGATTTGGGCGGCCTTGCCGGTAATCCGCGCGCCGGTGGCGCCCAGGGGGTGGCCGATGGCGATGGCGCCGCCGTCGATGTTCATGCGCTCTAGGTCGATGGAAAGCTCGCGCACGCAGGCGAGGGCCTGGACGGCGAAGGCCTCGTTGAGCTCGACCACGTCGATGTCGGCCATCTTGATCCCGGCGCGGGCGAGCGCCTTCTCCGACGAGACGACGGGGCCGTAGCCCATGATCTCCGGCAGGCAGCCGGCCACCGCGATGGCCTTGATGCGGGCGAGCACGGAGAGGCCGTTGCGCTTGGCGTAGTCCTCGGTGCAGACCAGCACGGCGGCCGCGCCATCGGTGAGCGGCGAGGACGTGCCGGCGGTGACCGTGCCGTCGGCATCGAAGGCGGGCTCCAGCCCGGCGAGCACCTCGGCGCTGGTGCCGGGGCGGATGCAGCCGTCGCGCTCCACCGTGCCGTCCCCGGTCTCGACCGCGATCACCTCGCCGGCGAACCTGCCGTCGTCCCAGGCGGACGTGGCGCGGGCGTGGCTCGCGACCGCGAGCGACTCCTGCTCCTCGCGGGTGATCTGGTACTTGCGGGCGAGGTTCTCGGCGGTCTCGCCCATGGACATGTAGGCGCCCTCGTTCTTCTCGTAGAGGTCCGGGTTCGGCGCCGGGTTGAAGCCGCCCATGGGCACGCGGCTCATGGATTCGACGCCGGCGCAGATGAAGGCCTCGCCCGCATCCATGCGGATCGCGCCGGCGGCGATGTGGATCGCCTGCATGGACGAGCCGCAGAAGCGGTTGACGGTGGCGCCGGCGACCGAGATGGGCAGGTCCGCGATGAGCGCCACGATGCGGCCCATGTTGAAGCCCTGCTCGCCCTCGGGGAAGGCGCAGCCGATGATCAGGTCCTCGATCTCGGCGGGGTCGACGCCGGTCTGGTCGAGCAGGCCGTGCACGACCTCGGCCGCGAGGTCGTCGGGGCGTTTTTCGACCAGCGCGCCCTTGTGGGCGAAGTGGAAGGGCGAGCGGACATAGCCGGCGATGACGGCATTGTTCATGGGCTGGGGCCTCTTGCTCTGTCTGGTGCGGTACGTCGCGGCGTCAGGCCGCGATCATGCGGCGCCGCCAGCGGCCGCGCCCTGCTTCGCGGCCTCTTCGGCGATCAGCTCCTTCTTGGAAAGCTTGCCGATGATCGTCTTCGGCAGCTCGTCGCGGAATTCGATCTGCTTCGGCATCTCGATGGGCGACAGCTTGTCCTTGAGGAAGTCCGTGAGCGCGTCGGCGGTCAGGCTCTCGCCGTCCTTGAGCCGGACGAAGGCCTTGACCGTCTGCTGGCGCCGCGCGTCGTCGACGCCGATGACCGTCACCTCCAGCACCGACGGGTGCTTGTAGATCGCCTCCTCCACGTGGCGCGGATAGACGTTGTAGCCGCCGGCGATGATGACCTCCTTCAGCCGGTCGATGAGGTAGACGTAGCCGTCCTCGTCGATCTTGCCGACGTCGCCGGTGTGGAAGCGGCCGCCGGCGAAGGCGCGCTCGTTCTCCTCGTCGCGCTTCCAGTAGCCCTTCATCACCTGCGGGCCGGAGATGCAGATCTCGCCGATCTCGCCTTGCGGCAGCACCTTCTCCGGGTCGTCGATGGAGCAGATGTCGACCACGGTGCCCGGCACCGGCACGCCGAGGGAGCCTTCGCGGCTGCCGCCGGGCGAGGTCGGGTTGCAGGTCGCAATCGGCGAGGTTTCGCTGAGGCCGTAGCCCTCCACCAGCGTGCAGCCGGAAAGCTCCTGGAACTTCTCCTGCACCTCGCGGGGCAGCGACGCGCCGCCGGAGAGGCAGAGCTTGATGGAGGAGAGGTCGTACTTGCCGGCCGCCACGTCCGGATGGCCGTTGATCGCGATGTAGATCGTCGGCACCGCGGGGAAGAAAGTCGGCCGCTTCTTGTGTACGACCTTGAGCACGTTATCCAGCTCGAAACGCGGCAGCAGGACCATCTTGGCGCCGATCCGGATGCTGAAATTCATCACCACGGCCATGGCGAAGACATGGAAGAGCGGCAGCACGCCGATCATGACCTCGCGGCCTTCCTCGGCGCCGGGCATCATCATCGCCCCTTGCGCCACGTTCGCGCTGAGGTTGGCGTGGGTCAGCATCGCGCCCTTGGACGTGCCGGTGGTGCCGCCGGTGTACTGCAGCACCGCGATGTCGTCGTCGACCTCGATCTCGACCGGCGTGGGCCTGCCGGAATTGTCGGTCAGCGTGCGGAAGAACACGTGGCGGGAATCGCGCGGGATCCTGGCGATCTCGCTGCGCTTGACGATGGGGAAGAGCAGCTTCTTCAGCCCCGGCAGCATCTCCGCCATGGGGCAGATCACCAGGTGGGTGAGCCGCGTCTGGTCGAGCGCGATGCGGGCCTTGTCGTAGAGGATGGAGAGGTCGAGGGTGACCAGGATATCGGCCTCGGAATCCTCGATCTGGCTCTTGATCTCCTCGATGGCGTAGAGCGGGTTGACGTTGACAACCGTCCCGCCCGCCTTCAGCACGCCGTAGTAGATGGCCACGAAGTTGGTGCAGTTGGGCAGCAGGATGCCGACCTTGGTGCCCTTGCCGACGCCGAGCTTTTGAAAACCCTCGGCCGCACGGTTCGCGAGGTCGCCAAGCTCGCGGTAGGTCGTGACCTTGTCCATGAAGTCGATCGCCGGGCGGTCTCCGAACTTGGCGACCGCATCGTCGAGCAGGCGCTGCAGCGGCGCCTTCGGCAGCGGCGCGTTCCAGTCGACATTCTCCGGGTAGGACTTCTCCCAGGGGTGGGCACCCGCTTGCGCCTCGCCCTCAGCCATGGGCTCCGCTCCTCTTGCCTGGGATTCGCGGCCCCGCTCCGCCCTGTCCGGACGCGGGGGACGCACTCCCGCGCACTATGAAAACCCGGTTTGCCCCCGTCAAGGCGGGAAACCGCGCAAGATCGTTCACATTCGCGGCAAGCGTTGACATCGAACGGCCGGTCTCCATTCTGGCGGCATGAGGATCGACGGCGCGCGATGCTGACCATCGGCAGGGAGCCCGAGACGTGGCTGGTCCGCCGCGTGCTCGAGCAGCGCGCGGCGGAGCGCCCCGATCACCCGGTGATGCACTGGGAGGGGCAGGACTACACCTACGCGGCCATCAACCGCGCGGCCAACCGCATCGCCGAAGGCCTTGGCGAGCGCGGCATCGAAGCGGGCCAGCGCTGCGCCGTGATGATGCAGAATACGCCGGCGCACGTCTTCGTCTGGTTCGCCACGGCGAAGCTCGGCGTCGTGGAGGTGCCGATCAACACCGCCTACCGGGGCGACATCCTCACCCACATCGTCACCAGCGCGCGGGCGAGCGCGATGGTGCTGGACGCGGAGTTCGTGCCCGTGGTCGCCCACATCGCCGAGCGCTGCCCCGGCCTCGGCACCTTCATCGTCGCCGGCGGCGATATCGAGGAGGCGCGGCGCGCGCTGCCGGGCGTGGTGCTCTCGCTCGACGAGATCGCGAGCGGGGACGGCGCGGACCGGCCGCAGCCCATCGAGGCGACCACCACGGCCTGCATCATGTTCACCTCAGGCACCACGGGGCCGTCGAAGGGCGTGGTCATCAACAACCACTTCGAGCTCTCGTTCGCCGTCATCTTCAACGAGATCGTCTCGCTCCGTGCCGACGACGTGACCTACAACTTCCTCCCCTTCTTCCACATCGCGGGCAAGTTCATCATGCTCGGCACGATGCTGGCGAACTGCCGGATGCTGCTGCGGCCCCGCTTCAGCGCGGGCCGCTTCTGGCCGGACGTACGCGAGCACGGCGTCACCGTGACGGTGGGCGTCGGCGGCATCTGCCACATGCTCTGGGCCGAGCCGGCGCGGGAGGACGATGCCGACAACCCGCTCCGCATGATCTACTCGGTGCCGAACCCGCACGACGTGCAGGAAGAGTTCCTCGCGCGCTTCGGCCTTGAGCTGACGGAGGGCTACGGCTCGACCGAGGCCAACATCGTCGTCTACACGCGCCCCGGCGAGCCGACGCCCAGGGGCACCGCCGGCCGCGCCGCGCCCTACTACGAGGTCGCGATCTTCGACGAGATGGACCGCCCGGTGCCGCCCGGCACGTCGGGCGAGATCGTGGTGCGCGCGAGGCACCCCTACATCCTGATGGAAGGCTACGACGGCCTGCCAGAGGCGACGCTGGCAGCCTTCCGCAACCTCTGGTTCCACAGCGGCGATCGCGGCCACATGGACGAGGCGGGATTCCTCTTCTTCCACGACCGGATGAAGGACGCGATCCGCCGGCGCGGCGAGAACATCTCGTCCTTCGAGGTCGAGCGCATCGTCAACAAGCACCCGGACGTCGCCGAGACCGCCGCCGTCGCGGTGCCTGCCGACGTGGGCGAGGACGAGGTGATGGTGGTCGTCGTGCGGAATCCCGGCGCGGCGCTCACTGAAGAGGCGCTGCTCCGCCATTGTGCGGCCGAGATGCCCTACTTCATGGTGCCGCGCTTCATCGAGTTCAGGGCCGATCTGCCGCGCACGCCGACGCAGAAGGTGCGCAAGGTGGTGCTGCGCGCCGACGGCATCACGGCGGCGACCTGGGACCGCGAGGCGGCCGGGTTCAAGGTGACCCGTGACGGGCTCGCACGGCGCCGCTGAGCCGCGGCCGCGCTCAGGCGCGGCGTTCGCCGCCTACCAGGCGGGCAGGAGCGGCGAGGCCGAGGCCATCGGCCGCGCCATCCTCGCCCACGACCCGCGCGATGCGGGCGCGCACTACGTCTGCGGCCTCGTCGCGGCCGACCGGGGCGCCCTCGAGAGCGCGCGCGAGGCGTTCGAGACCGCGGCGGCGCTCGCGCCGGACAAGGCGAGCCTGCGCATCACGCTCGGCAACCTGGCGCTCCGCCAGGGGGACGACGCGGCGGCGGAGCGCGCCTTCCGCACGGCGCTGGCGCAGGCGCCGGGCTCGGTGGCGGCGCACACTAACCTCGGCGCGGCGCTGAAACGACAGGGGCGGCTGGAGGAGGCCGTCGCCTGCTACCGGGCGGCGCTCGCGCTCTATCGTGGCTCCGCCTGGTGGGGGACGGACCCGGCCACGGATAAAGCTGTGCTCGACCCCGCCCAGCAGGAGACCTTCCGCACCGCGTCCCGGACCAAGCTGGAGTTTGACCTCGCGCAGATGGACCACCTGCTGGCGAAGGGCTTGCTTCCGCCCGCGCTCGTCGAAGCCCGCGAGGGCTTGCGACGCGTGCTCGCCGGCTTCGGCAGCGAAGACCGGCCGAGCGTGCCGCGCGTGCTCACGAATAGCGAACGGCGGCTGATCGGTCCCATCTACAACCGGGTGATCCACCGCCCGCCGGAGGAAGCCATCCTGCCTGCGCTCGACCCCGGCCTCGATGCGGGCGCGATCGAGCGGCGCTACCACGGGACGACGCCGTCGGTGGTCGTGGTCGACGATCTGCTGAGCGCGCCGGCGCTGGCCGCGCTGCAGCGCTTCTGCCGGGAGGCCACGATCTGGTTCGACTGCAAGGAGCACGGCGGCTACCTCGGCGCCTACCTGCACGAGGGCTTCGACCATCCGGTGCTGATCGCTCTCGCCCAGGAGCTGCGGCAGCGGCTGAGCGGCATCGTGGCGGGGCATCGGCTCACGCAGATGTGGGCGTTCAGCTACGGCCAGGCGGGCGGCGGCACGCGCAAGCACGCGGACAAGGCCGCCGTCAACGTCAACCTCTGGATCACGCCGGACGACGCCTGCCCCGACCCGGAGGCTGCGGGCCTCACGGTCCACGACGTTGCCGCGCCGCCGGACTGGGGATTCTCGGACTACAATCTCGACCCGGCGCGGCTGGAGCGCCTCGTGGCACGGCAAGGGCGGGCGCCGGTGCGCGTTCCCTACCGCTGCAACAGGGCGGTGATCTTCGATTCGAGCCTCATTCACGAAAGCGCTGGCGTGGCCTTCCGCGCGGGCCACGCGAGCCGGCGGATCAACGTCACGCTCCTCTTCGGCGCGCGCGCGGAGGACGCCGGGTAGGAATGGAGCGGGCGAATGCTTAGCCACTGGCTGACGGAAGCCGGGGTTTCGGCGGAGGAGACCGCGCCGGCGCTCGAAGGCGAGGAGCGCGCCGACATCTGCATCGTGGGCGGCGGCTTCTGCGGGCTGTGGACGGCGCTCCGCCTGAAGGAGCGCGACCCCTCCCTCGACATCGCCATCGTCGAGAAGGACGAATGCGGCAGCGGCGCCAGCGGCCGCAACGGCGGCTTCGTGCTGAGCTGGTGGGCCAAGTTCGGCTCGCTCGCCAAGTTCTGCCCGTCGGACGAGGCGGCCCGGCTCGCCCGCGCGTCGGCCGACGCCGTGGGCGAGATCGGCCGCTTCTGCACCGAGAACGGGATCGACGCGCACTACCGCGGCGACGGCTGGCTCTGGGCGGCCTCCAGCGAGGCGCAGACCGGCTCCTGGGACGCGCTGGTGGACACGCTGGCGCGCCATCAGTTGCACCCCTTCGAGCTGTGGGAGCCGGAGACGGTCAAGCAGCGCTCGGGCACAGACCGTCACGTCGCCGGCGTCTACGAGCCGACCGGGGCCACCGTGCAGCCGGCCCTGCTCGCGCGGGGCTTGAGGCGCGTGGCGCTCGCCAGGGGCGTGCGCATCTACGAGCGGACGCCGATGATGAGCCTCCACCGCAGCCGTCCGCCGCAGGTGGTGACGCCGCGCGGCATCTTGACCGCCGAGAAGGTGGTCATCGCCATGAACGCGTGGTCGACCATGCTGCCGGAGCTCAGGCGGACCATCCTCGTGATCTCGAGCGATATCGTCGCCACCCGGCCGATGCCCGACCGCCTGGCCGCCTCCGGCTGGGCGGACGGCATGTGCATCTCGGATTCCCGGACCCTGGTGAACTACTACCGCCCGACCGTGGACGGGCGCGTCGCCTTCGGCACCGGGGGCGGGCGGCTCGCCTTCGGCAACCGGGTGGACGAGCGCTTCAACGGCGCTTCGCCCCGCGCCCGCGAGGTCGAGCGCTACTTCCGCCACATCTTCCCGGATTTCGGCGACGTGCCGATCGCGACGAGCTGGACCGGGCCCATCGACCGCTCCTTGAGCGGGCTCCCCTTCTTCGGCCGGCTCGGCGGGCGCGACGACCTGCTCTACGGCCTCGGCTTCTCCGGCAACGGCGTGGGGCCGACCTCGGTGGGCGCGCGCATCCTCGCCTCGCTCGCGCTGGGGCATAAGGACGAGTGGTCCGAGTGCGGGCTGGTGCGGGACGACGTGGGGCTCTTCCCGCGCGAGCCGGTGCGCTATTTCGGCGGGCGCCTGGTGGTCGCGGCCAACCGGCGCAAGGAGCGCATGGAGGATCGGGGCCAGACGCCGGGCCCGCTCACGGTCAGGCTCGCCGGCCTCGCGCCCGCCGGCCTGGTGCCGGTCAAAGGGGTCGACGCGCCGGCAACGAAAGCCTGAGGCGTGGGCGACGGGCAGCTCGCGACCCTCGTCGCCCGCGACGGCCTGCCGCTCCGCACCGCCGTCTGGCCCGCAGCGCCGGGCGAGGCACGGGGAACGGTCGTGTTGCTGCAGGGACGGGCCGAGTTCATCGAGAAGTACGGCGAGACCGTGGGCGACCTGCACGCGCGCGGCTTCGCCGTCTACGCGCTCGACTGGCGGGGCCAGGGCCACTCCGGCCGGGTGCTGAAGGACACGCGCAAGGGCCACGTCGTCAGCTACGAGGACTACCTGAGCGACCTCGCGCTGTTCCTGGAGCGGGTGGTGCTGCCCGAGGCCCCGCGCCCCATCGTGGTGCTGGCCCATTCCATGGGGGGCCACATCGTGCTCCGCCACCGCGCCGAGCACGAGGCCGGCGCGCCCTATTTCGCCGAGGGCATCGTCCTCTCCGCCCCCATGGTGGACATCATGATGACCCCGGCGGAGCGGGCGCTCGGCGCCGTGCTTACCGTCGCCGCCATGAGCGTGGGCTTGCGGAACCGCTACGTGCCGGCGTGGAGCTCGTTCCCGCCGCCCTACGACGGCAACCCGCTGACGCGCGACCGCGCACGCTACGCGCGCATGGAGAGGCTGATGCGCGAGACGCCGACGCTCGCCATCGGCTGGCCGACCGTGGGCTGGCTCGCCGCCACCCGGCGCTCGGTGGCGATCCTGCGCAGCCGGGGCTATCCCGAACGGATCGGGTCGCCGGTGCTGATGGTGAGCGCGGCCGCCGACCGGGTCGTCTCGAACGCGGCCCAGGCCCGCCTCGCCCGGCGGATGCCCGATTGCCGGCTGGAGACGATCCCCGAGTCACGGCACGAGCCGCTGATGGAGACGGACGAGGTCAGGGCGCGGGTCCTCGCCCTCTTCGACGCCTTCGTGGACGAGGTGCTGGGCAGGCAGTGACCCTTTCGAGACCTCGCGATCGGCTCGCGCGGCCCCGAACCATCGTGCGGTGTTGGGCAACTTGTGACAGCAGTGCGCTGAAGTACGATTTGTTGTGATATTTCATTGATTTGACGACTTTTCAGGCCACGGCAATAGTCTAGAATGCGCTCCAATACGCTCCCTCTGGATACCTATTCTGTTCCCATGATTTCAGTAAGGAATCGCACCATGCCCAAGATCAGTCGCCTCCTCATCCCGGCCGCGCCCCACCGTCCGGGACTGTACCGGTTCTGGCTTCACGTGGGCGAGGAGACTCGGCATTGCATCGGCGAGGCCGACAACTTGCGTCGACGCCTGCAGCACTACCGAACACCCGGACCGACGCAGAAGACCAATATCCGATTGAGCG
This sequence comes from Alphaproteobacteria bacterium, assembly GCA_965221125.1. Taxonomy (GTDB): domain Bacteria; phylum Pseudomonadota; class Alphaproteobacteria; order UBA828; family UBA828; genus WTGU01. The sequence continues at coordinate 190,180 of CBDCRW010000007.1, read as the reverse complement.
CCGAACTCCGAGACCATATGGCGGCCGGCAGGAGGAAGAAAGTTGACGTTGTCGCCGACGGAGTTGAGGTCACGGCTCGCGGAACGCCGCTACGCGCAGAACTGGCCGACAGGGCGTTGCGCCGCCTGCTCGAACAGGCCGCCCTGATCGCGGAGGCCGAGGTCGGAGTGGATATCCTCAACTGCTGACCACGATTGGAGTCGATCGGAGCTCGAGGTCGTGTCGATGGACATCACCATCATTAGGGTGCATCCTGACGGGACGGGGGCGCCAAGAAACGGTCCCCAATCCATCTCGATCGATCCCGCGGTGGCTGGACTACCAAGCTTCATATGGTTGCCGCGGATGCCCGGACGGCCGTGACCTTCTCGCTCTCCCCCGGACACGAAAGCGCTCTGTCAGGTCGTAGCAGACGCCCGCGCCGAAGGAAGGCACGGCCTCCCATCCGTCGCCGTGCGTACCTCGAGCACATGGGAGTCGGCGCTCGAATCGATATCCACGGCGTTTCCAGATGCGTCGAAACCGCGGGTTCTGAACCCAAGAATTTGTCCCGCGGGCAACTCCAAAATCAAGCATTCGCATGCCGTAGTACACGTCCATTGCCAGATTCTCGGTTTGCGTGCTGTGAACGTAGATCTCCCCACCCACGGAATCGTTCGCAGGCTTCCCTTGGTGCCTACCACCACCGCACGAAGCCCAACAGACAATCCGTCCTCGACCGCCGATGAGGGAGAGATGAAAGGAACCATCGCGAGGAGGAGGAAAGCATCGAAGCCGATGCTCCGACGAGGTCCGTTGCTTGTGCTCGTTCGATCATGACTTCATGCAGTTGAACCCGAAGCGGCTTCGCGAATGTGACTCAGATTCTGAATCCGGCGGCGTCTACCCGTTCACCATAGGCCCGCCAACCTGAGGTCTTGCTGAAGAATCCCGCTGAACGCATTTCTCTTGTGTTGCTTGGCGTGCAATTGTAACCCCCTGTATCAAGCCGCTTCAATAGATTATCGCGCCGATCGGCGCGCAACCCGCGTGCCGAACAACACCCATTGCCCTACCGAACCCTCATCGCTGGATGAAGCTTATGGATAAGCGGGTTTACTTTTCTAATGAAGAACAAAACTATCTTGAGTAGAGCGTGCTGACCGTCCGCGATCTGCAACAATAAACCTCACACAATAAGGACTGATTTTAGGAATTTTTTTCGCACATATATGCACTCTATATGTTAATATTTCATCGGAAAATATGTGTCTTTTTCCACACTTGCCGTCACACTCTCTTCTGGAGTAAAAGGATAGAGGAATAATCGATCTTCCTTCAAGCCCCTTGTAACCTTCATAACCCCTGTAAGTTGCGGTGGCGATACAATGTGCAATACTACTACAGGATATATTCTCAGCTTTCTTGACGGCGTTGAACGTGTCTAATGACGATTCTTCTTCTGGACCGATCAGAACCAATGCACTTTGGATGTGCTTCTTATAGGGCCGAATTATGGACGCGAGTCAAAGCGGATATATACTAAAGTTGTTCGATACGAACTGTCACTTCTATATGAAGAAACTGCTTAGCAGAATTTAGAACGTGCCAAATAAGCGATAGTGTTCCCACGACTAAGACAATCGCACCAACTAGAATGTCAGTCACAATGTAAGTCCCCCATCGACAGTTGAAAGGAGTGACGAAGCAACTGGAACACCTTGTTCGCGTCTTCGGGTGCTGGCAGGCTGTAGTTGTCGAACCATCGCCGTCAATGATCGTTGCAATAAACTTTTAACTCATCTCTCCAATAGCTAGAGACAACAGCGGACCTAGACCAATGGGTACTGAACGTGGTGCGAGCCTTGGTTTCAGTGGCCGCAAAAACAGCCAACGGCGTATTAGGGTCTCCCTCCAAGTTGGTCTTCAGTTCCGACCAGACAAGGACACATTTGTGGCGGACGACAGCCGATGTGCCCTTGTTCTTTCGTGCAAGACCGGGTGAAAGGTAGCTAGTCTCGGGATAATCGTTGCTGTCTAGGATGGAATCATGTCGCTGCGCAGCGCTAGAGAAAGCAACGTGACTTGCATAGCCGGCTTCACGCGAATAATACACCCCATTCCGACCACAGTTTCCCCGTAGATTCCTACTGACGCATCTGTCGATAGCAGCTTCAATGGCCGTGCTTTGAGAGGGATAATTCCACGCGACAGCATAATTTTTGTCGTTTGAATAATCGCCCCAATGCGCTGAAAGCACGATCGCACCCCATAGAGCTCCTTTATCACCGCTCATGTCTCCGCGTTGCTGGTCGCCACCCTTTGGCTGTTCAGCCTGCTGGGAAGCCACCTCCCGGCCTCGGAGCCATTTGTCGTCGCCCCACTCGCCTTCGAAACGCCTACCATCGTAATAGGTGATAGTGCCACGACCGTGCCTTTTGCCGTCGCGAAACTCGCCCTCGTATCGCGAGCCGCTGGCCCACGTATAGAGGCCGCGGCCGTGCGGTATTCCCCTTCGCACTTGGCCCCGGTAGCGATCTCCATTGCTATATGCTATCGTCCTTTCCGAAGAAGGTGAAGTTTCGGCCTGCTGTGTAGAAGGGGGAGTTGTGGAGACGAAGCTAGGATGAATGAATCCACCACCACATCCAGAAATTGCAGGGAGATCTGTTGTGGCCAAAAGTATGTACCAATTCTCAGGATTTTCTGATGTGGTTCGAGTCTTTTCATTTGTGTAGACTATTGAGCCAGGCGACAGTGTAGTGACTACCTTACCCTGCGTGTTGGGAGCGTCGCGTACGTTGGCGCGTTTAGTTACGTAGTATTTCGGATAGTGCTCAGAAAGTCACTGGCATGACGGAATAATATCTGCTGAAGCTGCTGTTGTGAACGCCCCAAGGATGTAGAGGAACATTCCCAGCGTGCAAAGAGAAAGCACTAGATGCTTCATAGCACTCTTATTCATCAAAGCCGTTAATCCAGTTCAACTCGTCGGGTTCATTGCGGGTGCAGCCTATGGTCGCTGTCGTCCTGGAGAGCTTCTCGAAGTAGATGCATGATATCTATCGCTGCTTTCGTTGTTGCGGTACCGTCGGATATTTCCCCCATCGAATATTTCTAATTCAAAGCGCTCTGTCAGGCCTATTCTCTTCAAGTGGTCCAGCTCTAACTTCAGAGTAAGTCACGCGGGGCGTGCCCCGATGGTTGGACCGCCGGTTCCGAGAGAATCCTGGTTTGTTTGCCTCAGAGCCGGCATGCCAGTTCTGAGGCGCTGACCAGCTCGACCGGCGTCTGCGTGTTCCGTGACAGATTCGCAAAGTCCACCCCAGGCTCTTCCTCCGATCACAGCCAGTTTCGCCATCGATTCGGGAAGGCGTCGCCGACTAAGGAGTGTACGGTAGCCGAACTGCGTGCCGTCGCGCGTCCCCAAGGTTGGGGAGAATTTGATGTTTTTGATGGCCGGGCCTTCCGTATGCTCAATGTCCTGGACGAGTTCAGCCGCGAGAGCCTGGCGACGCGGGTTCGGCGCAAGCTCTCCTCGATCGACGTCATCGACGTGCTGGCCGACCTGTTCATCCTGCGCGGCATCCCGTGGATGCCAACGGCGGCGGGATTATGCGCCAGAGCGGCGCAGCAAAAATGTACCACTGGCACGACGGCAGCTTGTCCCCGTAGTCCACGGGAGGGGCCTGTGGGCCCACGGGAGCAAGCGGGGTTATTCGGAGGTAGGCCGGCGCCGTGATCGGCTCTGCTTGAGCCTGTAGCTTTCGCCGTTCATCTCCAGGATATGGACGTGGTGGGTGATGCGGTCGAGCAATGCGCCGGTGAGGCGTTCGCTGGCGAAGACCGAGGTCCATTCCTGGAAGGGCAGGTTCGAGGTCACGATGGTTGCGCCATTTTCGTAGCGCCGGCTGAAGATGTCGAACAGCAGCTCGCTTCCGGATTGCGACAGGGGCACGTAGCCGAGTTCGTCGACGATCAGCAGGTTCACCTTGGCGAGTTGGTCCTGGAAGCGGAACAGTCTCCTCTCGTCGCGCGCCTCGATCATCTCTTGGACCATCTGGGAGGCGGTGATGAAGCGGACGGCGAGGTCCTTCTGGCAGGCGGCGAACGCGTGCTTGATCAATATGCCCCGTCGTCGGGGAACCGCGCCACATTCTTGAGACGGACATGGACCGCCGCGCCGCCAAATTCGATCTTGAGCACCAGATCGCCGTCCAGCAGGCGCAGCCCCTCGATCAAGCCGCGGTCTCCGATCATCCCGACCAGCGGCTCCGCGCCCGGCTCCAGCACGCCCTCCGGCATCCCGTCCTGGCGCCAGAAGACTGAGGCGAGGCCGTCCGCTCTCCAGGGATATTCCCAGGAGAACATCTCGAACCGCTCCGCCTCCAGGTCGGCCGCCGTCTGAATACGGATGCGGAAGCGTCCGGGTTCAAGCGCGGCCGACACCCCAGCGGCTGCGCCGTGCCAGCGCCAGGCTTTCCGGTAATCATCGACCTGCCTGAGAACCATCCAGGCAAGGACGCCGTCCTCGGTCTCCGTCATCATCCGCACCGCGCCCAACAAGCGCAACATCGGCATCGTCTTCCAGAACTACGCGCTGTTCCCCCACATGACGGTGGCCGAGAACCTCGCCTACCCCCTCAAGGATTCCTCTGCGAAAGTGGGTTTGCGGATTGGGTGGCATGTGATTCGTTGCTGCAGCGATGGGGAGGTCGATTCGATGAGCGGCACGGGTCAGCTGGGGTTTGCGGAAGCGTTCATGTCTGCGGGGCTGGGGACAAACCGGAAGCTGGAGCGTCTGGACGCCCTGATCGACTGGTCTCGGCTGGAGCGTCTGGCGTCGCGTGTGCGCGAGGGACGCCGGGGTCGTCCGCCCTATGCGCCGCTGGCGATGCTGAAGGCTCTCTATCTTCAGGCGCTCTACGACCTTTCGGACCCCGGCCTGGAGGAGGCGCTGCTGGACCGGCTCTCGTTCCGGCGCTTCTGCGGCTTTGCGCTGGATGGGGGCACGCCGGACGAGACCACGATCTGCCGCTTCCGCGCGGACGCAGGCGCGGTCCTGGAGGCGGCGTTCGAGGAGATCAACCGTCAGCTGGATGCCGCCGGTCTGATCCTGCGCAAGGGCACGCTGATGGACGCGACCTTGGTGGCCTCGGCCTCGCGGCCGCCGCCCTACAAGGCGGGTGCCGGTGCCGGGCAATCTCGAGTGGGCGCTCATCGCCGACGGCGTGCCGCGCGACCAGGTGTACGAGACGCTGGCGACGGACGAGGGCCAGGCGCGGGCCTTCGTTAAGCTCGATACCATCAGGGACGATCTCGTCTGGTACGAGTCATGGTCGCAGGCGCCCCAGCTTCTGAACGACGGCGGGGCGGTCCTGGTGCAGTCGGCCAACGGCCGCATCTTCAAGGACATCCAGGACCATGACCGTCCCTTCGTCATGGTCTGGGACAGCCACATCTTCGACCTCGACGTGTGGTCGGTGGTGAAGGGCTCGCCGAACATGGAGCAGGCGATGGACTTCGTGACGTTCGCGACCGGCACGGTGCCGCTTTCCGGCATGCAGGACGTGGCCTACGGGCCGACGCGCCGGTCCGCGGCGGCTTTGGTGGATCCGGCGGTGCAGAACGATCTGCCGACGGCGCATATCGACATCGGGCTGAAGGCGGACGGCATCTTCTGGGCCGATTTCGGCGAGTCCCTTGGCGAGAAGTTCAACGAGTGGCTACTGCAGTAGCCTGACCGCGGGATGGCGGCGCCGGCAGCAAGCCCGGCGCCGTCGCTCGCCTTCCAACCTCGATGACCGAAACCGCGCTTCAGCCTGCGGCCGCACACGCCCCGCGCGGGCTCACCCGGGAAGAAGCGCGGGTCGCGTCGCGGGCGCTGAACCGCCGGCGCCTGGTCGCGCTGGCGCTGGTGCTGCCGTTGTTGGCCTTTGTGGCCTTCGCCTTCTTCGCCCCGGTCGCGACCATGCTGCACCGCAGCGTCCACAACCCGACTGCGGTGGAGCTGATCCCGAACACCCTGGAGGTCCTGCAGGGCTGGAGCGGCGAAGGCACGCCGGGCGAGGCCGTGCTCACCTCCATGGCGATCGATCTCAAGCGCCTCGCCAACGATCGCACCTCGGGCAAGCTCGCCGAAGAGCTCAACCGCGGCCTGCCGGGCACGTCCAGCGTGGTGAAGTCGACCGCCCGCAAGATGCGCCGCGTCGCGGACGAGGAGCTTGCGGCCGACGGCGCCGCCCTCCTGCTCGCCGCCCACAAGAAGTGGGCGGACCCCGCCCTCTGGTCCACCGTGCGCGAGGTCGGCCGCAGCTACTCCGAACGGAACTTCCTGACGGCGCTCGACCTCGAACGAGGCCCGTCGGGCGGCATCCAGCAGCGCGAGTCAGCACGCATCTATATCCAGCTCTATCTCAAGACGCTGAAGATCGCGCTGATTATCACCGTGCTCACGCTCGTCCTGGGCTATCCCCTCGCCTACGTGATTGCCGGCCTGCCGGCGAAGGCCGCCGGCATCCTGCTGATCTTCGTGCTGCTGCCGTTCTGGACCTCGCTCCTGGTCCGAACGACGTCGTGGATCGCGCTCTTGCAAACGAACGGCGTGGTCAATTCCTTCCTCATGGGGATCGGGCTGACCGACGAGCCGTTCGAGATGATGTACACGGAGTTCGCCACCATCGTGGCGATGACGCACATCTTGTTGCCCTTCATGGTGCTGCCGCTTTACAGCGTCATGAAGGGCATCGACCGCAGCTACATGCGCGCCGCGCTGTCCCTGGGCTCCGGGCCCATCGCCGCCTTCATCCGGGTCTATTTCCCGATGACCTTGCCGGGGCTATCGGCGGGCGCGTTGCTGGTCTTCATCATTTCCGTCGGCTACTACATCACGCCTGCCCTGGTCGGCGGGACCGACGGACAGATGATCTCCAACATCATCGCCTTCCACATGCAGCAGTCGAACAACTGGGAGCTCGCGGCCGCGCTGGGCACGCTTCTGCTCTTCGTGATCATCGTCCTTTACTGGCTCTACGACCGCCTCGTCGGGGCCAAGAACATCAAGCTCGGCTGAGCCGTGGCGAGCTTCCCCGAATACTTCACGATCTGGAACAAGCTCGGGGTCTATGCCCTGCGCGGCTGCGCCGGCGCCGTGCTGTTCTTTCTGATCCTGCCGATCCTCGTCATCATCCCGCTCTCCTTCAACAGCCAGCCCTACTTCACGTTTACCGAGGAAATGCTGGCCTTCGAGGCGAGCGCCTATTCGCTGCGCTGGTACGTCACGATCCTCGAGACTCCCAACTGGATGCTGGCGATCCAGAACAGCTTCATCGTCGGCATCTTCGCGACCATCGTGGCGACGATACTCGGCACCGTCGCCGCCGTCGGTCTCGCCAGCTCGGACATGCCGTTCCGGCGAACCATCACCGCGCTGCTGCTCTCGCCGATGATCGTGCCGCTCATCATCATCGCCGCGGGCATGTTCTTCTTCTACACGCGCTTCGGGCTCGTCGGCACCTTCCCCGGCCTCATCATCGCCCACGCGGCGCTCGGCATCCCCTTCGTCATCGTCACCGTCACCGCCACGCTCACGGGCTTCGACCGCGGGCTCTACAACGCGGGGATCAGCCTCGGCACCAGGCCGATCCGCACCTTCTTCCGGGTTGTCCTGCCGCTGATCCGGCCAGGCGTCATCTCGGGGGCGCTCTTCGCCTTCGTCACGTCGTTCGACGAGGTGGTGCTGGTGCTCTTCCTCGCGGGGCCCGATCAGCGCACCATCCCCCGCCAGATGTTCTCGGGCCTGCGCGAGCAGATCAACCCCACGATCCTGGCAGTCGCCACGTTGCTGATCGCCGTCTCCATCTGCCTCCTCATCACCATCGAGCTGTTGCGCAGACGCTCCGAGCGCCTGCGCAGCCGCTAACCACCGCGGCGCAACGTTCGGCCGCGCAGCCGGAGGGCCACGGCGAGGGCTCGCTGACGCTGACGCCCGAGGGCAAGGCAATGCGACCGCGGCGCTCTACGCGAGGCCGTGGCGTTTCAGGAAGGCGCGGGTCACGGCGACGCACTCCGCGGGCTTCTCCAGCTGCAGGAAGTGCGTCGCCTCGGGGATGAAGTCGTAGTCCATGGCCGAGACGAGCCGCTGGTCGAGCGTCGGCAGGTACGCATGCGGCAGGGTGGGGTCCGCGCCGACGATCTTCGTCGGACACGAGACCAGCTCGAGGTCCAGCAGCGGGAAGAAGCTCCGCGCGTAGTCCATCATCTGCGCCTCGTACTCGCGGGGGCAGCGAAGCTCATAGCCCTCTCCGCTCGCGGCCTCCCGGAGCGTCGTCCGCGCCATCAGCTCGTGCACGCCGGGAACGGCGCGCTTGAAGGTCGGAAAGATCTCCAGGATCTCGACAAAGTCCTCCCGCCTCCTGAAGTGGTGTCCCCGCCGGCGGATCTGGGCCGCCCCGCGCTCGGCAGCGTCGTGAAGCTCCGTGTGGCTCGCGCCCGGCCTGGTCAGGGGCGGGTCGAACAGGACCAGCGCCGAATACAGCCTGCTGAACGAGAGCAGCGTCACGACCGTCGTCAGCGAGTGAAAGATGCCGACGGTCGGCTTGCTGCCATAGGTGCGGTCGACGGCCTCGAGAATGAGGTCGTGGTCGCGGATCATGGTCGGAACGTTGTGATCCGTCTGGGCGCCGACGCCGTTCCAGCCGTGGTTCCTGAGGTCGTAGACCGCAAGGTCATAGTCGTCCGCGAGCAGGGACCAGAACGGATAGTAGAGATCGGCGGCGAGACCGCTGCCGTGGCTCAGGACGATCCTGGGGCCCGACGGATTGCCGTGCCGCCGCACCGTGGTGACGGTAGCGGCGTCGAGGCGGACATCCAGCGTCGAAAGGGGCCGGGGTATCTCCCAGACCGCGTCTGTCGTCATGGCGGAGGGTCGGGGCTCCTCCCGGCGCCGGGCTTCGGGCGGGGACTCACCATGGGCCGGATCCGGCTGCGGCCGGTGCCGGAATTGCCGACCGCCCCCGCATCCGGAGGCGGCCGGCCGTGCTCACGTGGCGCCGGGGAGCGTCACCCGGCGCGGGCATCGATATAGGTCACGAGCTCGCGCAGCGTATTGAACTGCAGGCAGTCCTCCGCGACCATGTTCAGGCCGAACTCCTGATTGACCGTCTTGTAGAACGCGACCGCATCCACCGAAGAGACTCCGGCGTCACTGAACGCCCGGTCGAAATCCGGATCGTGGTCCAGGTCGAAGCTGTCGCTGATGATTGTCCGCAGGCGGGCTTCCGTTGACGACATGCGTATGGTCTCCCTAATCTTCAAGGGTTCGAAGTGAGGCCTCTCACAGGGTTCGGGCGCGTACGGGCCCGGTCACACAAACGCCACCGCGGAGGCGGGAGGCGCTGCGCAACAACTGCGAGCCATTAGGCATCGACTATGCCTATTCGGTCAAGTCTCGCCGCAAGGTTTTGGTCCGAAGAAGCATGCTGGCCGTGGGGGGAGACGATGGACGACCGCCGCCTGAGCGCCGACGAGGTGGCCCGCTTCCACCGGGACGGCTACCTGCACAAGCCGGCGCTCTTCGATGCCGAGGAAGTCGCGCTGATGCGCCGCGCGCTGGCGGGCGACGAGGGCTTGCGTGACCGGCGCAACACCATGGCGATGCGCGACGCCGAGGGCAGCGTCACCACGACGGTGCTGTGGACCGATCCCGGCGACGACCTCTTCGGCGCCATCGCGCGTTGCGAGCGGGTGGCGGGAGGCGCCGCGCGGCTGCTGGGCGGCGAGGTCTACCACTACCACTCCAAGCTCACGCTCAAGGCGCCCGAGACCGGGGGCGCCTGGAACTGGCATCAGGACTACGGCTACTGGTATTTCAACGGCAACCTGTTCCCCGACATGCTGAGCGTCTTCATCGCCATCGACCCGGCGACGGAGGAGAACGGGTGCCTCCGCGTCATCCGGGGCTCCGCCCGCATGGGCCGCCTCGACCATGAGCTGGTGGGCGGCCAGCTCACCGCGGATCCCGAGCGGGTCGCCCACGCCGTGGAGCGGCTGGAGGTGGTCGCCTGCGAGATGGCGGCCGGCGACGCGCTCTTTCTCCACTGCAACACGCTGCACGGCTCGTCGAAGAACACCTCGACGCAGAGCCGCAACGTGCTGCTCTGCTGCTACAACGCCGCCCGTAACGACCCCTACAAGGACCACCACATGCCGCGCTACACGCCGCTGCGGACATTGCCGGACAGCGCGGTGAAGGAGCGGGGCGGCATCCATGCCGGCGCCGCCCGGCGCTTCATGCGGCCCGAGGATCACCCGCACGATCAGGCCGCGCTCTCCACGCCCGACGCTTCCTGAACTGCGTGCGCCCGTACAAGGCCCCCAAGGATAGGGGCATGCACTAAGTGTTGCCCGAATCTCGGGCATGGGCGTATACAGGGCCGCCACGGGCCGCGCGGGGAGTGGCCATGTCAGACGACCGATTCGCCATCGCTTCCGACCACGCGGGAGTCGGCCTCAAGGCGGTCCTGCGCGCCGCGCTCGAGGCGGCGGGGCGCGAGGTGATCGATCTCGGGCCCAGCGACGACGGCCCGGTCGACTACCCCGACTACGCGCGGGCCCTGGCGAGCGAGATCGAGAGCGGGCGCGCCGACCGGGGCGTGCTTATTTGCGGGAGCGGTATCGGCATGAGCATCGCAGTCAACCGCAGCCGCGCGGTGCGCGGCGCGCTCTGCCACGACGCGGAGGAAGCGCGGCTCGCGCGCGCGCACAACGACGCGAACGTGCTGGCGCTCGGCGCCCGGCGTGTGTCGGAGGAGACCGCGCGCCGCTGCCTGCAGGCATTCCTGGACACCGCATTCGAGGGCGGCCGCCACGGCAGGCGCGTGGCCAAGCTCTCCTGATCAGCGAGGAAAGGGAAACGAACGTGGCTGCATCCACGCGCCCCGAAGGCGGGGCCGGAACCTCGTTCTTCACCGGCTCGCTGCAGCAGGCCGACCCGGCGGTGCACGCGGCGGTGACCGGCGAGGTCGAACGCCTGCAGACGACCATCGAGCTGATCGCGTCCGAGAACATCGTGAGCCGCGCCGTGCTGGAGGCGCAGGGCTCGGTGCTCACCAACAAGTACGCCGAGGGCTATCCCGGCCGGCGCTACTACGGCGGCTGCGAGAACGTGGATATCTCCGAGAGCCTCGCGATCGAACGCGCGATCGCGCTGTTCGGCTGCGGCTTCGCCAACGTGCAGCCCCATTCGGGCGCGCAGGCCAACCAGGCGGCCTTTCTCGCGACGCTGGAGCCGGGCGACGCCTTCCTCGGCCTCTCGCTCGCGGCGGGCGGGCACCTCACGCATGGCGCGCCGCCCAACCTCTCCGGCAAGTGGTTCCGGGCGATCCAGTACGGCGTCCGCCGCCAGGACGGTCGCATCGACTTCGACGAGGTGGAGGCGCTGGCGCAGGCTGAGAAGCCCAGGCTGATCCTCGCCGGCGGCTCCGCCTATCCCCGCATCATCGACTTCGCGCGCTTCCGCCGGATCGCGGATTCGATCGATGCGGTCTTCATGGTCGACATGGCCCACTTCGCGGGTCTGGTGGCGGCGGGGATTCACCCCAACCCCTTCCCGCACGCCCACATCGTCACGACCACCACCCACAAGACCCTGCGCGGCCCGCGCGGCGGCATGATCCTGACCGACGACGAGGCGCTGGCGAAGCGCATCAACTCCGCCGTCTTCCCCGGCCTGCAGGGCGGGCCGCTGGAGCACGTCATCGCGGCCAAGGCGGTGGCGTTCGGCGAGGCGATGACGCCCGCGTTCAAGGACTACGCCCGGCAGGTCGTGGCCAACGCCCAGGCGCTCGCGAGCGCGCTGATCGAGCGGGGCTACGACATCGTCTCGGGCGGGACGGACACGCACCTGCTGCTGGTCGACCTCCGCGCCAAGAGGCTCACCGGCAAGCTGGCGGAGGCCGTGCTGGAGCACGCCGGGATCACCTGCAACAAGAACGGCGTCCCCTTCGATCCCCAGAAGCCGTGGATCACGTCGGGCATCAGGCTGGGCTCGCCGGCGGCGACGAGCCGCGGCTTCGGCACGGCCGAGTTCCAGCGGATCGCGAACTGGATCGCCGATCTGCTCGATCGCGAGGCCGACGCGGAGGGCAGCAGCGAGGCCCGCGCGGCGGAGATCCGCGAGGAGGTCCGCGCGCTCTGCGCCGCATTCCCGGTCTACCCCGGGCAAACCCGATAGGAGGCTCGCCGTGCGCTGTCCCTTCTGCGGCAACGAAGACACGCAGGTGAAGGATTCGCGGCCGACGGAGGACAACACCGCGACCCGCCGCCGCCGCCAGTGCCCGATGTGCAAGGGACGATTCACCACCTTCGAGCGCATCCAGCTGCGCGAGCTCTCGGTGATCAAGAGCGACGGCCAGCGGGTCCCCTTCGAGCGCGACAAGATGCTGCGCTCGATGGAGATCGCGCTGCGCAAGCGCCCCGTCGCGCCCGAGCGGATCGACCAGATCGTGACCGCCATCGTGCGCCGGCTGGAGAGCCTGGGCGAGACCGAGATTCCGACCAGCGTCATCGGCGAGATGGTGATGGAGACGCTCTCCGGCCTCGACCAGGTCGGCTACGTCCGCTTCGCCTCGGTCTACAGGAACTTCGGCGAGAAGAAGGATTTCGAGGAGTTCATCGGCGGGCTTACCGACGAGCAGGACTGAGCACATGGCGGCGGCCGATCCGGCGCTCGACCGCCGCTTCATGGCGCTGGCGCTGGCGCTGGCCGAGCGCGGCCTCGGCAATGTGTGCCCCAACCCGGCGGTGGGCTGCGTGCTCGCCCAAGACGGGCGAGTCGTCGGCCGCGGCTGGACCCAGCCCGGCGGCCGGCCCCATGCCGAGACCGAGGCGCTGGCCCGCGCCGGCGACGACGCAAAGGGCGCCACCTGCTACGCCACCCTGGAGCCCTGCGCCCACCACGGCGAGACCGGCCCCTGCGCCGACGCGCTTATGCAGGCCGGCATCGCACGCGTCGTGGTCGCGACCGAAGACCCCGATCCCCGCGTGGCCGGCCGCGGCAATGCAATGCTCGAAGCGGCGGGTATCGAGGTCGCGTGCGGCTGCATGGAACATGAGGCGCGCGCCCTCAACGCGGGCTTCCTCGCGCGCGTCGAGAAAGGCCGGCCTTCGGTGACGCTCAAGCTCGCGAGCACGCTGGACGGGCGCATCGCGACACACACGGGCGACAGCCGCTGGATCACCGGCGCGGCGGCCCGCGCCCGCGCGCACCTGCTGCGGGCGCGCCACGACGCCGTGTTGGTGGGGGCCGCGAGCGCGCTCGCCGACGACCCGGCGCTCACCTGCCGGCTGCCGGGCATGGCGCGCACGAGCCCGGTCCGCATCGTGATCGACGGCAACGCTCGGCTTCCCGCGGGTCATGCCCTCATCGCCGGCGCCGGCGAGCAGGCGACATGGATCGTCTCGACCGCAGCGCTCGGCCGCGACGGGCGGCACGCGGCCTGGCGCGAGGCCGGCGTCGAGGTCATCGAGACCGCGGCTGAGGCGGACGGGCGCCCCGCGCTTGCCTCCGCGCTCGAAGCGCTGGCGGCGCGCGGCCTCACCCGCGTTCTGGTGGAAGGCGGCGGCCGCATCGCGGCCTCGTTGCTCGGCGCCGGCCTGGTGGATCGCATCGAGTGGTTCCGGGCGCCCGGCGTCATCGGCGGCGACGGCGTGCCGGCGCTGGCCGCGCTCGGCATCGACCGCGCCGGCGACATGCCCCGCTTCGTCCGCATCGCCTCGACGCCCGTGGGCGAGGACGTGCTGGACACCCTGGCGCCGGCAGGCTGAGGGCCACGCCGTGTTCTCAGGCATTGTCACCGACGTGGGCCGCGTGCGGACAATCGCCGACGCCCCCGCCGGCGGGCTCAGGCTGGCGATCGCCACCGCCTACGATACTGGCACCGTGGCGCTCGGCGCCTCCATCGCCTGTTCGGGCCCCTGCCTCACCGTGGTCGACAAGGGAGCCGGCTGGTTCGCGGTCGACGTCTCCCGCGAGACGGCGGACCGGACCACCCTCGGTGACTGGCGCGAGGGCGCGGGCGTCAACCTGGAGCGTGCCCTTGCGCTCGGCGACGAGCTCGGCGGCCACCTGGTGACCGGCCATATCGACGGCGTGGCCGTGGTCGAGGCGGCGGAGCCCGAAGGCGAATCGCTCCGCCTCACGATCCGCTGCCCGGCGGACCTCGCGCGCTTCGTCGCCTCCAAGGGCTCGGTTGCGCTCGACGGCGTCTCGCTGACCGTGAACGAGGTCGCGGGCGATACGTTCGGGATCAATCTGATCCCCCACACGCTGGCCCAGACCACCTTTCAGGGCTGCGCCGCAGGCCGCCGGCTCAACCTTGAGGTGGACCTGATCGCGCGCTACCTTGCGCGCCTTCACTCCGAGCGCTGAAAGGTCGAGATGTCGCGCGCCGCGTCGTCCTGCAAGCTCATGTCCGTCGAGGAGACGGTCGAGGAGTTCCGTAACGGGCGAATGGTCATCCTCGCCGACGACGAGGAACGGGAGAACGAGGGCGATCTCGTCATCCCGGCCCAGATGGCCACGCCCGAGGCCATCAACTTCATGGCGCGCTACGGCCGCGGGCTGATCTGCCTGGCGCTGAGCCGCGACCGGGTGCGGGACCTCGGCCTGGAGCTGATGCCCAAGCGCAACGAATCCCGGCACGACACGGCGTTCACGGTCTCCATCGAGGCGCGCGAGGGGATCACCACCGGCATCTCGGCCTCCGACCGCGCGCGGACGATCTCGGTCGCCATCGACCCGCGCTGCGGGCCGGACGACCTGACTTCGCCGGGCCACGTCTTCCCCCTCCTCGCCCGCGACGGCGGCGTGCTGGTGCGGACCGGGCACACCGAGGCGAGCGTGGATCTCGCCCGCCTCGCCGGCCTCAACCCGGCGGCCGTGATCTGCGAGATCATGAACGACGACGGCACCATGGCGCGGATGCCGGACCTCGAGGCCTTCTCTAAAGCCCACAACGTCAGGATCGCCACCATCGCGGACCTGATCGCCTACCGGCTGCGCCACGACAGCATCATCCGCAGGGTGCGGGAGACGACCTTCAACTCCCATCACGGCGGCGCCTTCCGCATGTACGTCTACGCCGACACGGTGCAGAGGGCCGAGCACATCGCGCTGGTGAAGGGCGACGTGTGGGACAACGAGCCGGTGCCCGTGCGCGCCCACGCCTTCAACATCCTCGACGACGGGCTTGCCGATACCTCGAGCGAGAACACCGGCAAGCTGCAGGCCGCGCTCCGCATGATCGGCGAGCTCGGCCGCGGCGTCGTGGTGGTGATTCGCGAGCCCTTCCCCGTGCGGCTCTCGGAGGCGGCGGAGCCGGACGCGCAGCACGAGGATTCCGAGGGCCTGAGAGACTACGGCGTCGCCGCGCAGATCCTGCTCGACCTCGGCGTCCGCGACATGATCCTGCTGCACAACACGCACTGGACCATCGTCGGCCTCGACGGCTACGGCCTCCGGGTGGTCGAAGAGCGCCCGATCTCGGATGGCGCGCGGCAGGCGTGGATGGCGGACTCCGATGGCTGAGGGGCAGCGGGTTCTCATCCTCGAGGCGCGCTTCTACGAGGACATCGCCGACCAGCTCGTGGCGGGCGCGGAGGGCGCCCTCGACGAGGCCGGCGTGGCGCACGAGCGGATCGGCGTGCCCGGCGCCTACGAGCTGCCGGCGGCGCTCGCCATGGCGATCGACAGCGGGCGCTACGACGGCTTCGTGGCGCTCGGCTGCGTCATCCGGGGCGAGACCAGCCACTACGAGCACGTCTGCGGCGAGAGCGCGCGCGGACTCGCCATGCTGGCCGAGCGCCACCGTATCGCGCTGGGCTTCGGCGTGGTGACTGCCGAGAACCGCGAGCAGGCGTGGGAGCGGGCCGCGGTCTCTCGGCGCAACAAGGGCGCCGACGCCGCCAAAGCGTGTCTCGCGATGATGGCGATCCGCGCCTCCCTCGGCGCGCCGGCACGGGGCTAGGCAGGATGACCGCCGCGCCGGGCACCGCTAAGGCTCAGGCGCAGGCGCCACGCGGCCAGGGGCGGAGCAGCGCGCGCCTCGCCTGCGTCCAGGCCCTCTACCAGATCGAGATGTCCGGCCAGACGGCGGACGCGGTGATCGAGGAGTTCCTGAGCCACCGCGCCGGCCAGGAGATCGACGGCGAGCGCTATGCAGCCCCCCACCGCCGCCATTTCGAGCGCGTCGTGCGGGAGGCTTCGGCGCGGGCCGGCGAGCTCGACGCCCTGGTGGCGGCGACGCTCGCGGAGCGCTGGAGCCTGGAACGCCTCGGCGCGGTCGTGCGTGCCCTCCTGCGGGCGGCCACGTGCGAGCTTGCGGCCTGCCCCGACGTGCCCGCCCGCGTGGTCATCAACGAGTACGTCGAGCTCGCGCGCGCCTTCCATTCCGAGCGGGAGCCGGCCTTCGTCAACGGCGCGCTGGACAGCCTCGCGCGGCGGCTCCGCGCGGCGGAGATGGCGGACGGAGCGGACCATGTCCGGCCGCAAGAGCGGTGAATTCGGCCTCATCGAGCGCTTCTTCAGGCCGCTGAGCCGCGCCGCGCCCGGCGCCTTCGCCCTCGGCAACGACGGCGCGCTGCTGACGCCGCCGGCAGGTGCCGCCCTCGTCGTCACCAAGGACGTGATGGTGGCCGGCGTGCACTACCGGCAAGGCGAGGAGCCCGCCGTCATCGCCCGCCGGCTGCTGCGTGTGAACCTCTCGGACCTCGCGGCCATGGGCGCGGAGGCCGATTCCTATGCGCTCGGCCTCGCGCTGCCGGAGGACGTGGGCGATGCCTGGGTGGAGGCGTTCGCCTCTGGCCTCGCGCAGGACCAGGAGGCCTTCGGCGTCGTGCTGGTGGGCGGCGACACGGTGGCGGCGAAAGGCCCGGCGGTGCTGTCGCTCACCGCCTTCGGCTGGGTCGCGGGCGATGGCTGCCTGACCCGCTCCGGCGCGGTCGACGGCGACGACGTCTACGTCTCCGGCACCGTCGGCGACGCGACGCTCGGCCTGCGCGCGGTGCGTGGCGCGCTGGCCGGGCTCGATCCGGCCGACCGCGCGGCGCTTGCCGCGCGCTTCCGCCTGCCCGAGCCCCGACTCGCGCTGGGCAGGGCGCTCGTCGGCATTGCCACGTGCGCCATCGACATGTCAGACGGCCTCGCCGCCGACCTCGGCCACATCTGCGAGGAATCGGGAGTGGGCGCGCGCATCGGCGCCGACGCCGTGCCGCTCTCGCCAGCAGCCAGGCGCGCCATCGAGGCGGGCGAGGCGGCGCTCGCCGACCTCGTGACCGGCGGCGACGACTACGAGCTGGTGTTCTGCGCGCCGCCGCCAGCGCGGGGCGCCATCGAGGCCATCGGCCAACGGCTCGGTCTCGCGCTCACCCGCATCGGCACCGTCGAGCAGGGCGAAGGCGTCACGGTCGCCGACGCGGACGGCAAGCCGCTCGCGCTCGGCCGCCCCGGCTACACGCACTTCTGAGCTGCGGTTCTCGTCACGATCCGAACCGACTCCCCGGTCCATGGTGCGGTGCACGGGATGCGCCGTCCGCGCCATCATCGGCTCATGCGGTGCGCGAGCGAACGATGTGCAGCCGACAGGCCGGGATGGGCCGGGACGCGGGGAGGCATGTTCATCGCGGCCGGCGCCTGCCCTGCGGCGTGTCGCAACGCGCCGTCACGCGCCGCTCCGTCTCGACATGTCTCGGCTTATCTCGGCGTTTTATCTCGGCTTGTCTCGGTTTGTCTCGGTTTGTCTCGCGTTATCTCGGCATATCTCGGTTTGTCTCGGCTTATCTCGGCTTTTCCGCAAAAAAACATCGCCCGCTGCTACCCGAGATGCGCGGCGGCGCCGGCCCGTGACGTGACCGAGTTCAGAGAGATATGAGACGGGCCCCTTGAAGTGGGGGTGGGGGTCTCCGAGGCTGTTGGTGCGAACCGAAGCAGCCTGAAGGAGGCCCCCATGCAGGTCAGAAGCCTGCCCCGCCATGTTATCCGAAACGCGATGGTCGGGTCGCGCCTGATCGGCGCGGAGCCCCCCGACAGCGCAGCGGCGATCAGGCGCGATGCGCTTATGCGTTGGCAGCAGGCCCGAGCGCGGGGACTGAGTGCCGCCGATGCCGCAGAGGCGGTCGGCGTGCCGCGCGCCACCCTCTATCGCTGGGCGAAGCGCCCGGAGCCCGGCTCGCGCCGGCCCCACCGGCTGCGCCGGCCGACCTGGTCGCCGGCGCTGGTGGAGGCGGTCGAGGCCATGCGCCGCGACTATCCGATGTGGGGCAAGGCCAAGCTGGTCGTCCTGTTGCGCCGCGAGGGCTGGGTCGTCTCGGAGAGCACCGTAGGCCGCATCCTGGCGATGCTGGTCGCCCGAGGCCGGGTCGTGCCCGTGCCCACCCTGCGCCGCCGCCGCCATGGCGTCCGCCGCAAGCGGCCCCACGCCAGGCGCCTGCCCAAGGGCCTGAGGCCGAGCCGGCCCGGCGAGATCGTCCAGCTCGACACGCTCAGCGTCTCTCTCGGCGCAGAGCGGCGCACACTCAAGCAGTTCACCGCCTGCGATCCGCTCGCCAAGTGGACCTGCGCCCAAGCCTTCCGACGCGCCAGCGCGCACAACGCCAAGAACTTCCTCGACAAGCTCCAGGCCGACATGCCCTTCCCCATCCAGGCCATCCAGGTCGATGGCGGATCGGAGTTCAAGGCCGACTTCGAGGCCGAATGCGCGCGGCGCGGCATCGCCCTCTACGAGCTGCCGCCCCGCACGCCCGAACTCAACGGCCATGTCGAGCGCAACAACGGCGCCTGGCGCTACGAGTTCTACGCTACCTGGGAGCTGCCCAGCGACAGCCTCAAGGACATCAACCGATGGATCGACGCCTTCGCCGACGAGTTCAACAGCTTCAGGCCACACCACGCCCTTGGCGGACAAACACCAGCCGAATACCTTGCTCAGATCACAGCCAACGAAACCCAGCCGTCTCATAAGCCCTGAACTAGGACATGACGTTGACCGGCCGGGGCCGGCTGGTCATAACGGGGCCGGGCCGTTCTCCGGCCCGATGCGGCAAGGGAGAAGGGCGCCATGATCGATCTCTACTACTGGCCGACGCCGAACGGATGGAAGCTCACCATCCTCTTCGAGGAGCTCGGCATCCCGTACAACGTGATTCCCGTGGACATCAACAAGGGCGAGCAGTTCGAGTCCGATTTTCTCGCGATCGCGCCCAACAACCGGATGCCGGCGGTGGTCGATTCCGAGGGCGCGGACGGCCAGCCGCTCAGCCTCTTCGAATCCGGCGCCATCATGCTGCACTACGCCGACAAGCACGGCCGCTTCGTGCCCGCAGACGAGCGCGGCCGGGCCGAGGTGCTGCAGTGGCTCTTCTTCCAGATGGGCAACGTCGGGCCGATGCTCGGCCAGTGCCACCACTTCCGCAACTACGCGCCGGAGAAGCTGCCCTACGCCATCGACCGCTACGTGAACGAGACGAGCCGCCTCTACCGCGTGGTGAACAAGCGCCTGGCGGACCGTGACTGGGTCGCGGGCGACTACTCCATCGCCGACATGGCGATCTTCCCGTGGATGCGGCTCTGGGAGAACCAGGGGCAGGACATCGCCGACTACCCCAACCTCGCCAAGTGGCTGGACCGCAACAACGCGCGGCCTGCGGTGGAGCGCGGCCTCGCCGTGATGTCCGATCGCATCCGCAAGAAGCCCACGTTCACCGAGGAAGAGCGCTCGATCATGTTCGGCGCCAAGCAGTTCGAAGCCCGCTAGGGAGAGGCGCGATGATCGACCTCTACACCTGGGGCACGCCCAACGGCGTCAAGGTCTCCATCATGCTGGAGGAGGTGGCGCTCCCCTACCGCGTCCACCCCGTCAACATCGGGGCGGACGAGCAGTTCCACCCGGACTTCCTCAAGATCAGCCCCAACAACAAGATCCCTGCCATCGTCGATTCCGACGGGCCGGGGGGCGAGCCGATCTCGCTCTTCGAGTCGGGCGCGATCCTGCTCTACCTCGCGGACAAGACCGGCCAGCTTATGCCTGCCGACGCGCGCGGGCGCTGGCGGGTGATGGAGTGGCTGATGTTCCAGATGGGGGGCGTCGGCCCGATGTTCGGCCAGGCCAACCACTTCCGCCGCTTCGCCAAGGTCGAGGTGCCCTACGCCATCGAGCGCTACACCACCGAGGCGCACCGGCTCTACGGCGTGATGGACCGCCGGCTCGCGGAGCGCGACTTCCTCGCCGGCGACTACTCCATCGCCGACATCGCTTGCTTCGGCTGGGTGCGCCGGTGGGAGTGGCACGGCATCGACTGGGCCGACTACCCGAACCTGCAGCGCTGGTTCGAGACCATCGGCGCGAGGCCCGCGGTGCAGCGGGGTATCAAGGTTCCGCAGTAGGGAGTTAGGCGTGGCAGACCCGATCGCCCATCCGGCGGTCCGCCGCGTGCAGGCGGCGCTCGCCGACGCCGGCTCGGTGGCGCAGGTGATCGCGCTCAGCAGCACCGCGCGGAGCGCCGAGGACGCCGCCGCCAGCATCGGCACGCCCTTGGGCAGCATCGTGAAGTCGCTGGTCTTCACCGTGGGCGGTGCGCCGGTGATGGCGCTGGTCGCGGGCGATCGCCGCTGCGACACGAAGGCGTTGGGCGGCGCGCTCGGGCGCGACGGCAAGGTCCGCCGCGCCGATGCCGACGCGGTGCGCGCGGCCACGGGCTTCGCCATCGGCGGCGTGGCCCCGGTCGCGCACGAGACGAAGCTTCCCGTCGCGATCGATGCGAGCCTCGGGCGCTTCGAGACCGTCTACGCCGCCGCCGGCCACCCGCACTGCGTCTTCGCCACCACCCTGGGCGAGCTGGAGCGGCTTACCGGCGGCACGGTGACGGCGGAGATCGCCGTCACTTCGTAACGTGGCTGCCGGTCCGCACCTATTCCAACACCGGCAGTGCGTTCAGGTAGTCGAACAGGGCCTTGGCGATGCGTTCGCGCTCGGGCTCGGGGAGGCGCTCGGAGAGGGGCGGCATCGTGGTCTCTTCCAGGACGGAGAGCGGCGCCAGCACCAGGCGGACGAATTCGGACTCATCGTAGACCTTGGCGACCTCCGCCAGATTGGCCTCGAATTTTTGGCCGCCGTAGCCGTTGATCTTGTGGCAGTTCAGGCAGTGCGTCTTGGCCAGCGCCGCGCCTTCGTGGAAGCGCGCGTCGAGCCCCTCGGGCAAGAGCGCCGCGTCGGAGAGAGTGACGAGGTTCACCTCCGCCACCTGATAGGGCCAGTTGCGCGCGCCCTCCTCCAGCAGAGTCGGGTTCCCGATGTTGTCCCAGACGAGGTAGTAGGGGCCGAGGGGCACGCCGGTCTCGTTCTGCGCCAGATTGTCGACCGTGAACGGCGCGCCGTCCCCGCGCGCGAAGACGATGGCGGCGCCCTCCGCCAGGAAGCGGGCCGCGTCGATGCGGGAGACGTAGCCGTCCAGCGCGCGGAACTCGACGGTTTCGGCCTGCGCGTGCCAGTCCGCCCCGAAGAGGTGCGCCAGCACGTCCACGGCCGGGTAGCCCACGTAATCCATGGCGACGTGCGCATCGCCTACGCTCAGATGCGGCTCGTAGACCGTAACCATATCGGCCGCAGCCCCCATCTGCGCCTGCAGGGCGTCGGTGGCGGGCATCTCCGCCGCGCGGCCGTGGGACGCCGCCAGCAGCGTGAGGCCGAAAGCTGCACCGAGAAACGCGAGCGCTGTCCTCATCGCTGCCCTTCCTTGCTGGTCCCAATCTGATATGTGTCCTGGCTGGAACGCGGGATCGCAGCATCCGGCGGCGAGAAGCGCAAGCAGGCAAGGGCAGACGTGACCCTCTCCATCGACAGCGACTTCGACGGCGGCAACATCCGCTGCCTCGCGGCGCCGGCGCCCGACAGGATCAGGCTGGAGATCGTGCCGGACGCGGGCGGGCAGTTCTTCCAGTGGTTCTGCTTCCGGGTTCGCGGCGCCGCGGGCAGGGACTGCGTGCTCAGGATCGAGAACGCCGGCGGCGCGACCTACCCCGACGGCTGGCGCGACTACCGCGCCTGCGCCTCGGAGGACGGCGAGGACTGGCCCCGCGTCAGGACCGAATACGACGGCACGGTGCTGACCATCCGCCACCGGCCTGCCGGCGATGAGGTGCGCTTCGCCTACTTCGCGCCCTACCCGATGGCGCGCCACGACGCGCTCGTCGCGCGGGCGAAGGGATCGCCGCTTGTCACCGCGCGGCGGCTGGGCGAGACCCTCGACGGCGCGCCGCTGGACCTGCTGGAGATCGGCGGGGCAGGGCCGCGCACGTGCTGGGTCATCGCGCGCCAGCACCCCGGCGAGACCATGGCCGAGTGGTGGATGGAGGGATTTCTCGACCGGCTGCTCGACCCCGCCGACGCGTGCGCCCGGACGCTGCTGGAGAAGGCGCGCTTCTTCGTCGTGCCCAACATGAACCCCGACGGTAGCCGGCGCGGGCACCTCAGAACCAACGCGGCGGGCATCAACCTCAACCGCGCCTGGGCCGCGCCCAGCATGGCGGAGAGCCCGGAGGTCCATCTCGTCGGCGCCGAAATGGCGCGCACCGGCGTCGACTTCTGCCTCGACGTGCACGGCGACGAGGCGCTGCCCTACAACTTCATCGCCGGGCCTGAGGGAATCCCCTCCTACAGCGACGCGCTGGCCCAAAATCTTGCGCGCTTCCAGGCGGCGCTCGTGGCGGCGAACCCGGAGTTCCAGACCGAGCACGGCTATGGGGTGACGCCGCCCGGCAAGGCCAACCTCGCCATCTGCGCCAACCACGTGGCGGAGACTTATCGCTGCCTCGCCATGACCCTGGAGATGCCGTTCAAGGACGCGGCGAACGCGCCGGACCCCCGCCATGGCTGGTCGCCGGCGCGCAGCCAGCGCCTCGGCCGGAGCTGCCTCGACGCGCTGGCCGCGGTGATCGACACGCTGCGCTGAGCCGGCCCGATCAGGCTTCGTCCGTGGCGAACCCGGCGCTCGGCTTCGCGTCCGGAATTCGCAGGTAGGCGAGGCAGGCCAGCGTCACCAGGCCTGCGAGGAAGGCGAAGAGCGCCTGGTAGGCGATGGCTGGCGCAGCACCCTCCGTCGCGGGGAAGGCGCCGACGATCACGCCGCCCAGCGCCTGTAGCACCGCGGGCCCGCCCATGAAGGCGATCGCCATGAGCGCCATGCCGCGCCCGGCCAGCCGGTCGGGCAGTAGCGAGCGTGCGTGGCCTGCGAGCATGATGTTGTACGACCCGCAGGCGCCGACGAGGGCGAGGAGGAGGATCACCGCCCAGGTGGGGAGCGCCGGCAGCGCGGCGAGCAACCCTAATGCCGCGATGACGACGGCGGCAAGGGCGAGGATGAGCCACTTGCGCATGTCCAGCCTGCGCTCCAGCGGACCCAGCACGAGGTTCGCCACGATCAGCGTGGCCGCCATCACCAGGAGCGCGTTGCCGGCCTCCACCGGCTCGAGCCCGTGCCGGTCCGCGAGAAAGGGTCCGCCCCAGAGGCCGAGGACGGTGATGACCACCGGATAGGACGCGAACCCCATGAGCGTGAGCGTCGGGAACCCCGGCGTCGCCAGCGCCGCGCGGACGCCGCGCAGGCTCTCGCGCAACCCCTCTGCAGGGGCCGCGCCTCCGCCATCCGGGGACGGGCGGTCCCGCGCCAGCGCGTAGATGGCGATGGCGCCCGCCGCGGTCAGCCCCGCCGCGCCCCAGAAGGCCACGCGCCAGCCGAGGGCATCGGCGATGGCGGCGAGCGGCGTCGTCGACAGCAGGCCGCCGGCGCCGCCGATGGCGATCATTCGCCCCATCCAGGTGCTGAAGGACGCGGCCGGCGCCCACTGGCCGAAGAGAAAGAGCGAGCCCATCAGCACCACCGAGCAGCCGAGGCCCAGCAGCAGGCGGCCCGCCATCAGCATCGCCTCGCCGTCCGCCAGGCCGTAGAGGATCGAGCCCGCGATCGCCGCGGTGAGCACCACGGGCGCCGTGCGGCGCGCGCCGAAGCGGTCGAACAGCATGCCCACGGGGATCTGCGCCGCACCGAAGGAGAGGAAGAACAGGCCGGTGAGCAGACCCAAAGCCTCCGGCGAAAGCCCGAACTCGGCGCTGAGCGTCTTGGCGATGACAGCGTTGGAGGCGCGGAAGAACTGGCTCAGGATGAAGACCGCACCGAAGCAGACGATGACCGCAATGAGCGGATCCAGCCCGCGCGGCGGCCGGCCTGTGGCGGTCGGCGGCTCAGCCTTGGAGGGCATCGATCCCCCAACCGGCCAGCGCGCCCAGGATCACCACGGCCCAGGGCGGCACCTTCCAGAAGGCAAGCAGCACGAAGGCCGCGAGCCCGAGCGCGAGGTCAGCCGGCGTGCGGATGCCGCCGATCCAGATCGGGTCGTAGAAGGCGGCGCCGAGCAGCCCCACCACCGCCGCGTTCACGCCCAGCATCGCGCGGTCTGCCAGCGCGACGCGCCTGAGCCGCTCCCAGAAGGGGAGCGCGCCCACCACCAGGAGGAACGAAGGCAGGAAGACCGCGGCGAGGCAGAGCAGTCCGCCCGACACGCCGCCCGGCCCGATGCCCGCGACGGCGCCCAAGTAGGCGGCGAAGGTGAAGAGCGGCCCCGGCACCGCCTGGGCGGCGCCGTAGCCCGCGATGAAGGTCTCGTTCGCGACCCAGCCGGGCGGCACCACCTCCGCCTGCAGCAGCGGCAGCAGAACGTGCCCGCCGCCGAAGACCAGGGAGGCGGAGCGGTAGAAGCCGTCCACCAGTTGCAATGCCTCGGCCGGCCAGGCGGCGGCGAGGATCGGCAGCGCGGCAAGCAGGGCGAGGAAGAGCGCGAGCAGCAGGACGGCGAGCCGCCTGTCCACGGCGATCCCGAGCGACGCGTCGCCGGCGTCGGAGGCCGGGCGCAGGACGAGCACGCCCGCAAGCGCGCCTGCGGCGATGATCGCGACGTGCGTGACCACTGAGGGTGCCAGCACGGCGGCGATGGCGGCGAGCACCGCCACCGTGGCGCGCGGCGCATCGGGGCAGAGGGTGCGCGCCATGCCCCAGACCGCCTGCGCGACCACCGCTGCGGCGACCACCTTCAACCCCTGCAGGGCGCCGGCGGGGATCGCCTCTTCGTAGGCCGCGACGCCGTAGCCGAAAGCCACCATGAGGACGGCCGAGGGGAGCGTGAAGCCCACCCACGCGGCCACGGCGCCGGGCAGGCCGGCCTTCGCGAGCCCGATGCCGATGCCCACCTGGCTCGAGGTTGGCCCCGGCAGCATCTGGCAGAGCGCGACGAGGTCCGCATAGGCGCGGTCCTCGATCCAGTGCCGGCGCGCGACGAAGGCCTCGCGGAAGTAGCCGATGTGCGCCACCGGCCCGCCGAACGAGGTGAGCCCCAGCAGCAGGAACGCCGCGAAGACGCGCGCCGCGGGCTCCCGCCCCGCGCTGCCGCCTCTGCCGCCTGCGCCCCCGCTCATGGGGACCGGGAATACGCCATTTCGCCGGCACTGACACGTGAAGCCGCCGCCCCGCGCCGGGCGCCCTCAAACTTTGCACGGCCGGGTGATAGGCTCCCCGCGGCGGACGGCACGGGGGCAAGGCAGGGGCAGGCGATGACGGACGAAGCGACGCAGGCCGCGCCCTTCGAGGCGGCGCACTGGGACCTCGTGCCGGGGGGAACGGCGCTCGTCGTCATCGACGCGCAGAACGATTTTCTGCACCCCGAGGGCTGGTATTCGGCGCGGGGCATCGACATCGGCCACATGCAGCGCTGCATCGAGCCGCTGAAGGCGCTCGTTGGCGCCGCCCGCGCGAAGGGCATCCCCATCGTCTGGACCCGGCACGGCATCCGGGGCGTGGAGGACGGCGGGCCGTTCATGCAGCTCCGCCCGTTCCTCGCCGACGGCGGGCTCAGGCGCGAGACCTGGGGCTGGGAGGTGCTGGCGGAGCTTAGCCCCCAGCCCGACGACTGGTATGTCGCGAAGACGCGGCTCAGCGCCTTCTACGGCACGGACCTGGAGGTGGTCTTGCGGGGGATCGGGGCGGAGACGGTGCTGATGACCGGCGTGCTCACCAATCAATGCGTCGCGGCAACCTCGAAGGACGCGATGTTCCGCGACTTCAAGCCCATCGTGATCGAGGAGTGTACGGGCACGACGCTGCCGCACCTGCACGCGCCCGCCATCGAGATGATGCGGGTCGGCTGGGCCGAGGTGCGCGACCTCGACTCCGCGCTGAGTGAGATCAGGCAGCTCGCGCCCACAAGAGCGACGAGGGCCTCCTGATGGCTGCCGACCTGCCGCGTTCGGCCAGAGTCGTCATCGTCGGCGGCGGGGTGGTGGGCTGCTCCGTCGCCTATCACCTGGCGCGCGCCGGTGTCTCCGACGTGGTGCTGCTGGAGCGCCGCGAGCTCACCTGCGGCACCACCTGGCACGCCGCCGGGCTCATCGGCCAGCTCCGCCCGTCCAAGCGGATGACCGAGCTCGCCAAGTACACCGCCGAGCTCTACACCGGCCTCGAGGCCGAGACCGGCCAGGCGACGGGCTTCAAGCAGAACGGCTCGATCTCGCTCGCCACGACGCAAGGCCGCTTCGACGAACTGAAGCGGAGCGCCTCGATGGCCAAGGTGTTCGACCTCCGCGTCGACGTGCTCAGGCCCAACGAGATCAAGGAGCGCTACCCGCTGATCGCCGTTGACGACGTGGTGGGCGGCATCTTCATCCCCTCCGACGGCCAGGCCAATCCCATCGACGTGACCCGCGCGATGGCCAAGGGCGCGCGCGACGCAGGCGTGCTCGTCCGCGAGAACACGCCCGTCACCGCCATCCGCCACGACGGCGAGCGGATCACCGGCGTCGAGACCGAGGCGGGCGCGATTGCGGCGGAGACGGTGGTGCTCTCCGCGGGCATGTGGACCCGCGCGCTTGCGGCCACCGTCGGCGTCCACGTGCCGCTCCACGCCTGCGAGCACTTCTACGTGATGACCGACCCGTTCGAGGGCGTGACGCCGGACCTGCCGGTGCTGCGCGACTACGACGGCTGCGCCTACTACAAGGAGGACGCGGGCAAGATCCTGCTCGGCGCCTTCGAGCCCGACGCCAAGCCCTGGGGCATGGACGGGATCCCCGAGGATTTTTCCTTCGACCAGCTGCCGGACGACTACGACCACTTCGAGCCGGTGCTGATGCAGGCACTGAAGCGCATGCCGGCACTGGCGGACGCCGGCATCCAGACCTTCTTCTGCGGGCCCGAGAGTTTTACCCCGGACGATCGCTACCATCTGGGCGAGGCGCCGGGGCTTGCCGGCTGCTACGTCGCGGCCGGGTTCAACTCCATCGGCATCCAGTCGGCCGGCGGCGCCGGCAAGGTGCTGGCCGAGTGCATCAAGACCGGACGGCCGCTCCTCGACATGTGGGACGTGGACATACGCCGCAACCTGCCGTTCCAGACCAACCGCCGCTACCTGCGCGAGCGGGTGAGCGAGACGCTGGGCCTCCTCTACGACAACCACTGGCCCTTCCGCCAGTACGCGACCGCGCGCGGCGTGCGCCGCTCGCCCTTCCACGATCGTCTCGCCGCCCGCGGGGCCTGCCACGGCGAGGCCTTCGGCTGGGAACGGCCCAACTGGTACGCGGCGGACGGCATGGAGCTCCGCTACGAATACAGCTTTGGCCGGCAGAACTGGTTCGACGCGAGCGCCGAGGAGCACCGGGCGGTGCGGGAGGGGGTGGGCCTCTTCGACCAGACCTCGTTCGCCAAGTTCCGCCTGCAGGGCCGCGACGCCGCGAAGGTCCTCGGCCGGGTCTCGGCCAACGAGGTGGACGTGCCGCCGGGCCGCATCGTCTACACCCAGTGGCTCAACGAGGCGGGCGGAATCGAGGCCGACCTCACCGTCACCAGGCTCGCGGAGGACGACTACCTGATCGTGACCTCCGGCGAGTTCCAGGTGCGGGACGCTCTATGGCTCCGGCGCCACACGCCTGAGGGCGCGCACGCGGTGCTCACCGACGTCACCTCCGGGATCGCCGTGCTCGGCGTCATGGGTCCGCGGTCCCGCGACTTGCTGCAGTCGCTCAGCCCGGACGATCTCGGCAGCGAGGCCTTCCCCTTCGGCGCCAGCCGGGAGATCGAGCTTGGCCTGGGCTGCGCCCGCGCGTCGCGCATCACCTACGTGGGCGAGCTCGGCTGGGAGCTCTACATCCCGACCGAGTTCGCCGCCGGCATCTACGACGCTTTGGTGGAGGCGGGCGAGGACGTGGGGCTCCGCCACGTCGGCATGCACGCCATGAACTCGCTCAGGATCGAGAAGGCGTACCGCCACTACGGCCACGACATCACCGACGCCGACACGCCGCTGGAGGCGGGCCTCGGCTTCGCGGTCAAGCTGGACAAGCCGGGCGGCCTCGTCGGCCGCGACGCGCTGCTGCGCCAGCGGGAGGCGGGCGTGCGCCAGCGCCTCGTCCAGTTCCTTCTAGAGGACCCCGAGCCGCTGCTCTACCACAACGAGCCGATCTGGCGGGACGATGCCATTGCCGGCTACATCCGCTCAGGCATGTACGGCCATACCCTCGGCGGCGCCATCGGCCTCGGCTATGTCGAGAACGAGGCGGGCGTGGACGCGGACCACGTGAACGCCGGCCGCTACGAGATCGAGGTCGCGGGCGTGCGCTACCCCGCCAGGGCCTCGCTGCGCCCCCTCTACGACCCCGCCTCCAGCCGCATCAAGGCCTAGCCCGCCGCCTTTGCCCGCACGCCTTCGGCGGGCGACACTAGGCGCTCGCGAGACGGGCGCAATGCGTGGAGGGAACAGGATGGCGTGGGATTACATCATCGTCGGCGCAGGATCGGCCGGGTGCGTGCTGGCGCATCGTCTGTCGGCCAATCCGAAGAACAAGGTCCTGCTGCTGGAAGGCGGCGGCAACGACACCTCGCCGGTGGTCCGCGTCCCCGCCGGCGAGATCAAGGCCATTCTCAATCCCCGCTTCAACTGGATGTACATGAGCGAACCCGATCCCTCGCTCAACGGCCGCGATGCCATGTGGCCCGGCGGCAAGGTGCTCGGCGGCTCCAGCTCCATCAACGGCATGATCTACCTGCGCGGCCAGCACGAGGACTACGACGACTGGGCGCGGCTCGTCGGCAACACCGGCGCGTGGAGCTACCGCGACGTGCTGCCCTACTTCAAGCGCATGGAGACCAACCCGCTCGGCCCGAGCGAGTATCACGGCGACGGCGGCCCGCTCGTCGTCTCCGACGTGCCGACGCCGCATCCGCTGGTCCGCGTCTTCTACGAGGCGGGCAAGGAGCTCGGCTACCCCTTCAACCCGGACGTCAACGGCGAGCGTCAGGAAGGCATCGGACCCAACCAGGGCTCGATCCGCTTCGGGCGGCGCAACAGCACCGCGCGCGCCTTCCTCCGGCCGGTGATGGACCGGCCGAACCTGAGCGTCGAGACCGAGGCGCGGGTGGACAGGGTCCTGTTCGAGGACGGCCGCGCGCGCACGGTCGTCTACAGCCGGGGCGGCGAGACGCGCGAGGCCACGGCCGACGGCGAGATCGTCCTTTCCGCCGGCGCCATCGCCTCGCCGGCGATCCTGCTGCGCTCAGGCATCGGGCCGGCAGCCGAGCTTGGCGCGTTCGGCATCTCCGTGGTCGCCGATTCGCCGGGGGTCGGCAACAACCTGCAGGAGCATCCCGTCGCCTGGGTGGCGGGCTACGTCAATGTCAGCACCTACAACACCGAGGTCACGCCATCGGGCTGGGTGCGCCACGGCCTCAACTGGCTGCTGCGGGGCAAGGGGCCGGCCGCGAGCCCCATCGCCCAGGCGGTGGCCTTCCTCCGCACCCGGCCGGAGGAGGAATCGAGGCCCGACATCCAGCTTCACTTCACGCCGACCGGCTACGAGTTCGGCCCCGACGGGATCAAGCTGCTGGAGCGGCCGGGCATCACCATCCCGGTCAACGTCTGCCGCCCGAAGAGCCGCAGCCGGCTCACTCTCCGCTCGGCCGACCCCAGCGAGCCGCCGCGCATCTTCTCGAAGCTGCTGGACGACGAGGATGACGTGAGGCGCATGGTGGACGGCTGCAAGATCTCGCGCGCGATCTTCGAGAGCAAGGCATTCAAGCCGCACTTCCAGGGCCTGTTCCTGCCGGGGCCCGAGGTGCGGAGCGACGAGGAGCTCGAGGCCTACGTCCGCCAGTACACGCTGCCGGCCTATCATCCCGTCGGCACCTGCACCATGGGGATCGACGAGAAGGCGGTGGTCGACCCGGAGCTCCGGGTGCGCGGCGTGGGCGGGCTCCGCGTGGTCGATGCCTCGATCATGCCGATCGTGCCGAGCGCCAACACCAACGCGCCGAGCATCATGGTCGGCGAGAAGGGCTCCGACCTGATCCTCAACGATTGAAACCGGGCGGCGCGGGTCTCTCGCCGGGCTCTCGGCCGCCCCGCTCCCGCCTCACCAGACCTTGGTGAGAAGTGCGGGCTACCCCCAGAGCCGCCGGGTGGCGAGCCGGGCGCCGTCCGCCAGCATGCGGAGCTTCGCCCAGACCACGTCGTCGGCCACGAACTGGTAGCTCGCGAAGGTGCTGAAGCCGCAGTCCGTTCCGGCGATCACGCGCCGCGCGTCCCCCATCACCTCCGCATAGAGGCAGATGCGGTCGGCCACCACTTCCGGGTGCTCCAGATAGTTGGTGGTCACGTCGATCACGCCGGGGATCAGGATCATGGGTGCGGGCGGCGGGTTCGCCTTGATCGCCTTCCACTCGTGCTGATGGCGCGGGTTGGCGCAGGCGATGCTGAGTGCGCCGACCTTGGCCTCGTAGATCAGCGGCAGGAGGGGCGCGAGGTCGCAGTCGTCGATATGGGGCCCGTCCCAATTGCCGAAGCAGACGTGGAGGCGGGACTTCTCCGCCGGGATGTCGGCGACGGCCACGTTGAGCGCCCTGATGTGCAGGGCGACGCGCTCCAGGAACTCGTCGAGCGGGCGGTCTTGGAACATGAACTGGCGCTCCATGGCGAGGTCGGGGGCGTCGATCTGCAGCAGATGCCCCGCGGCGACGATCGCGTCGTATTCCTTCTTGAGCTCGTGCCCGAGCGCCATGACGTAATCCTCGTCGCGCGGATAGTCGGGATTGTCGTCGGCGCGCAGCATGGTGGTGGACACGATGCCGGGCGAGGCGGCGGTCATGAACGTCTCGGCGAAGGCACCTTCCGAGCGCTCCAGCGACGCCGCGAACTGCGCAAGCTCGAAGCTCACGTCGCCGAGGTCGGGTTCGTACTGGACCGCGGTCTGGGCCTGCGGCGCGTTCCAGACCTTCGGCCGTTCCTTGTCCCGGCTCCAGGTGCGCTCGGTGAACATCGCCGCGTAACCAGGGAACTTGACCATGTCGGTGAGCATGTTGCGCTGGGATTCGCCGCCGAAGCCGGACATGCGCTGCGGCACGTAGGTCTGGAACCCCACACGCGATTCCTCGCCGTCGCAGCCGATATCGACGCCGCTTTCGAGCTGCTTGGCGACGACCCAGTCGATGCCGTCGGCGACCGCCTGTTCGAAGGCCGCTTGGTCGAAGGCCTCGCCGCGCTCGCGCTCGATGAGCAGCGCTTCGAGTTCCGGCGGCCGGGGCAGGCTGCCCGCGTGGGTGGTGAGCATGCGGTCGTCGCTGGTGAGCATGGGGGGCCTCCCGTTCCTTCCATGTTGCGGGCCGAGTGTCGCGCGCGCCCGGCCGGGCATGCAACCGGCGCACTCCGCCCTTGCGGCCACGCGCGATTTCCTTCTAATGGACCGCTCTCCGGGTGAGCCAAGGGGGCGACGATGAGCAGGCCTTACGCGCTGGTGATTCGCGGCGGCACCGTCGTGGACGGCTCGGGCGGCGAGCCCCGCGAGGCGGATGTCGCGATCGCGGGCGGCTTGGTGGCGGCGGTGGAGCCCGGTCTCGGCCCCGGCGACGAGGAGATCGATGCGCGCGGCAAGATCGTGACGCCGGGCTTCATCGACCCGCACACGCACTACGACGCGCAGGCCACCTGGAGCAGCCGGATCACGCCGTCGTCCTGGAACGGCGTCACCACCGCGATGATCGGCAATTGCGGCGTCGGCTTCGCGCCCTGCCGGCCCGACCAGCGCGAGACGCTGGTGGAGTTCATGGAGGGCGTCGAGGACATCCCCGGCGCGGTGCTGGACGAAGGGCTGCCGTGGACCTAGCAGAGCTTCGAGCAGTTCATGGATGCGCTCGACGCCAGGCCCTACGACCTCGACATCGCGGCGCAGGTGCCGCATTCGCCGGTCCGCGTCTTCGTCATGGGCCGGCGCGGCGTCGAGCGCGAGCCCGCGACGCCCGAGGATAACGCTGCCATGGCGCAGCTTGCGGCGGCAGGCGTGCGTGCCGGCGCTTTGGGCTTTTCGACCTCGCGCACGCTCAACCACAAGACGCTGGACGGCCGCCCGATCCCGACGCTGACCGCGGCCGAGGACGAGCTAACCGCGATCGCGTCCGCCATGGGCACGGTCGGCTCGGGCTGGCTGCAGGTGATCTCCGACTTCCACGATCTCGACGAGGAGTTCGCCATGCTGCGCCGCGTGGTCGAGCGCAGCGGCCGGCCGATGGCCATCACCATCCTGCAGAACGACCGCGCGCCGGACGGCTGGCGGCGCATCCTCGGCCATATCGCGGACGCCAACCACGCGGGCCTGCCGATGATCGGCCAGACGCTGACGCGCGCCACCGGCGTCCTGCTCGGCTTCGAGATTTCGATCAACCCGTTCTCCGGCCGGCCGAGCTGGGAGGGAATCGCCCATCTGCCGCTGGAGAAGAAGCTGGAGATTCTGCGGCAGCCCGAGTTCCGCGCCCGCCTCTTCACCGAGGAATGCGCGGACGCGTTCGTCGCCAAGCGCGTTTGTCGCTGGGACCGCCTCTACCCGCTCGGCACGCCGCCCGACTACGAGCCCGCTGCCGAGCAGAGCGTCGCCGCCATCGCCGCCCGCGAGGGGCGAGCGCCGGAGGACGTCGCTTACGACTACCTGCTGGAGCGAGACGGCAAGGCGATGCTCTACCGCCCGGTCAGCAACTACACGGAGGGCTCGCTCGACGCGGTGGGCGAGATGCTGCGCCACCCGCACACGCTGGTGAGCCTCGGCGACGGCGGCGCCCACGTGGGCATGCTGTGCGACGCGAGCGCGTTCACCTACATGCTGAGCCACTGGGTGCGCGACCGGGCCAAGGGCGAGCCGATGTCGCTGCCCTGGGCGGTCAGGCGCATGACGCGCGACAACGCGTTGGCCCTCGGCCTCGAAGACCGCGGGCTGCTCCGGTCCGGCTACAAGGCCGACCTCAACGTGATCGACTACGACAGGCTCACGCTGCACTGCCCGGAGCCGGTCTACGACCTGCCGGGCGGCGGGCGGCGCCTGATCCAGCGGGCCGAGGGCTACGTGGCGACGGTGGTCTCCGGCGCCCCGGTCTATCGCGACGGCGAGGCGACCGGCGCGCTCCCCGGCCGCCTGCTGCGGGGTCCGCAGGCCGGGCCAGCGGTATAGGGCCTGTTACCGCGAGCGAAAAAGGGCCAGGGCGTCCCCGCTGCAGGCGGGAAGGCCCTGGCACCGGCGGTCTATTCGGCGGCGCTCGAGAGCGCGTGCGCGAACTGGTCCGTCTCGGTGGAGCCTGTCATTGCGGTTGTCGAGACGGCACCGCCGGAAATCGCCATGCTCACCGCGTCGAAGTAGGCGGCGCCCACCTCGTGCTGGTGGCGGGTCGCCGTGTAGCCTGCGGGCTCGGAGGCGAACTCCGCCTCCTGCAGCGTCGAGTAGGCCGCCATGCCGTTCTCGCGGTAGCCCCGCGCCAGCTCGAACATGCCGTGGTTCAGGCTGTGGAAGCCCGCGAGCGTGACGAACTGGAACTTGTAGCCCATGGCGCCGAGCTCGCGCTGGAAGCGGGCGATGGTCCGCTCGTCGAGGTTGGCCTGCCAGTTGAACGAGGGCGAGCAGTTGTAGGCCAGCATCTTGTCCGGGAACTCGCGGCGGATGGCCTCGGCGAAAATCCGCGCCTGGCCGAGGTCGGGGGTCGAGGTCTCCATCCACAGCAGGTCGGCGTAGGGCGCGAAGGCGAGACCGCGGGCAATGCAGCGCGCCATGCCCTCGCCGTCGCGGAGCCTGTAGAAACCCTCCGGCGTGCGCTCGCTGCTGATGAAGGGGCGGTCGCGCTCGTCGATGTCGCTGGTGATGAGCTTGGCGCTGTCCGCGTCCGTCCGTGCCACGATCACGGTGGCCGTGCCGCAGACGTCCGCCGCGAGCCGGGCTGCGCTCAAGTTGCGGATATGCGCCTGGGTCGGGATCAGCACCTTGCCGCCCATGTGGCCGCACTTCTTCTCGGACGCGAGCTGGTCCTCGAAGTGGATGCCGCCGACGCCGGCCTCGACGTAGGCCTTGGCGATCTCGAAGGCGTTGAGCGGCCCGCCGAAGCCGGCCTCGGCGTCCGCCACGATGGGCGCGAACCACGAGGTCACGCCGAAGCCGTCGACGCTGTCGATCTGGTCGGCGCGTTGTAGGGCGCGGTTGATGCGCCGCGCGAGCGCCGGCCCGCTGTCGGCCGGGTAGAGGCTCTGGTCGGGGTAGGTGTGCCCGGCGCCGTTGGCGTCCGCCGCCACCTGCCAGCCGGAGAGGTAGATCGCCTTGAGGCCGGCGCGGACCATCTGCACGGCCTGGCCGCCGGTCATCGCGCCGAGCGCGTGGACGTAGTCCTCGGTCTCGAGCAGGTGCCAGAGCCGCTTGGCAGCATGCTCGGCCAAGGTATAGCGGATCGGCAGAGTCCCGCGCAGCGCTACCACCTGGTCGGCGCCATAGTCGCGGCGAATGCCCGCGAAGCGTCCGTCAGGGGCATCGTGGATCAGGGACTCAGTCGATCTCGCACTCATGTCATCCTCCTCAATCGGCGGTCTCGCCGTCATGAATGGCGTTCAACACGTGATACGCCGGCAACGTCAGGAAAGTGGGGAAGTCGTCGGCGGTCGCGACTTCGGTGAAGAGGGCGACCGCATCCTCGAAGTGCCCGCCGTCGAAGCGGGCCTCGCCGAGCGCCTCCCTGAGAGCTGCGATCTCCTCGGCAAGCAGCCGGTCGACCAGCGCCCGGTCGATCGCGCGCCCGTCCGCAAGGCTCGCGCCGTGACGCATCCACTGCCAGATCTGAGCGCGGCTGATCTCGGCGGTGGCCGCGTCCTCCATCAGGTTGTAGAGCGGCACGGCGCCGCGGCCCGCGAGCCACGCCTCGATGTACTGGATGCCGACGCGGATGTTGTTGCGCAGCCCCTCTTCGGTGATCGCGCCTTCCGGCATGGCGACGAGGTCCGCCTCGGTCACGGTCACGTTGCCGAGCTGCAACGGGACCTGGTTGGCCTCGGGCATCAGCCGGTCGAAGACTTCGCGGGCGATCGGCACGAGCCCCGGATGGGCGACCCAGGTGCCGTCATGGCCGTCGCCGGCCTCGCGCTCCTTGTCCGCACGGACCTTGCCGAATGCCTCCGCGTTGGCCGCGTCGTCGCCCTTGATGGGGATCTGCGCCGCCATGCCGCCCATGGCGTGGGCGCCCCGCCGGTGGCAGGTCTTGATGAGGAGCCGGCTGTAGGCGCGCATGAAGGGCTGCGTCATGGTGACGAGGCCGCGGTCGGGCAGCACGCAGTCGGCGCGGTTCCGGAAGGTCTTGATGACGCTGAAGATGTAGTCCCAGCGCCCGCAGTTGAGGCCGACGATGTGGTCCTTGAGCGCGTGCAGGATCTCGTCCATCTCGAACGCGGCCGTGATGGTCTCGATCAGCACCGTCGCCTTGATCGTGCCCACGGGGAGGCCGAGCTCCTCCTGGGCCGCGACGAACACGGCGTTCCAGAGCGCCGCCTCTTCGTAGTGCTCCAGCTTGGGCAGGTAGAAGTAGGGGCCGGTGCCGCGCGCGCGCAGCTCCGCCGCGTTGTGGAAGAAGAAGAGGCCGAAGTCGAAGAGGCTCGCGGAGACCGGCCGGCCATCGACGAGGAGGTGCGCCTCCTCAAGATGCCAGCCGCGCGGGCGGACGATGAGGGTCGCAGTCTCGTCGGCCAGCGCATACGACTTGCCGGTGTTGGGGTCGCTGAGCGAGATGGTGCGCCGCGCCGCGTCGCGCAGGTTGACCTGGCCCGCGATCATCACCTCGAAGGTCGGCGATGCCGAGTCCTCGAAGTCGGCCATGAAGCAGGACGCGCCGCAGTTGAGCGCGTTGATGATCATCTTGCGATCGACCGGGCCGGTGATCTCCACCCGCCGGTCGGCGAGGTCCGCCGGCGTGCCCGCGACGGTCCAGTCGCTCTCCCGGATCGCCCTGGTCTCGGGCCGGAAGGCCGGGTTCTCACCGGCGTCGATGCGCGCCTGGAAATCGGCACGGGCCTCGAGCAGACGCCGCCGCTCGTCGCCGAAGCGGCGCTCCAGCGTGGCGACGAAGGCCGCGGCCTCCGCGCTCAGGATCTCGTCGCGGCCGGGGACGGCGGGACCGGCGATCTCGACTCCGGTCTCACACGTCTCCTCGACGTCCTTCCTGCGGCTCTGCTGCATCGCGTGCTACTCCTTGCGTGTTGCATCGCAATACGACGTCAATGTCGCGCGACGGGGTGAGAAAGTCCATAACTTGTTGTAAAAAAATGTGTATTTCATTCATGTTTAGTATGCGATTCATTGTGTTATTGTAAATTCAGTAAACAGGGTGCGTGCGCACGGGGCGCACCGGGCATCGGTGTGAGAGGTGGTCCATGCAGGGCAAGGTGATGGCGGGCCAGCGAGTGCGCAGGCTCCGGCGCGAGCGCGGGCTCACCCAGGCGCGCATGGCGGCGCAGCTCGGCATCTCCACGAGCTACCTCAACCTCATCGAGCGCAGCCAGCGGCCCGTGACGGTTCCGTTCCTGCTCAAGCTCGGCCAGGCGTTCGACATCGATCTCCAACGCTTTGCGGAAGACGACGAGGGGCGCGTCACCGCCCAGTTGCGGGAAGTGTTCGGCGACCCGTTGTTTGCCCGAAGCCGGGTGGGCGATCAAGACATTCGCGACGCGGCTCAGGCAAGCCCGGCGCTCGGCGATGCCGTCATCCTGCTCTTCCGCGCCTACCGCGACCTCCTGGAGAACACGATGGACGGTGCCGAAGGGCCGGGCGCCGCCGGGGAGGGCAAACCGCCGGCCCCGCTGGCCGGGGCTGCCGGGAGCCCGAACGACCAGGTGCAGGAGTTCATGCAGAGCCGGTCCTGCTATTTCCCCGAGATCGAGGAGGCTGCCGAGCGGCTCCGGGCCGACGAGAGCCTCGATCCGGACGGCCTCTACGAAGGGCTGCGCGCCGTCCTCACGAACGCCCACGGCCTCAAGCTCCGGCTCATGCCGGCGGACGTCATGCACGATCTGGTCCGTCGCTACGACCGCCACGGCCGGCGCGTCCTGCTCTCCGACGCGCTCGCGCCCGAGGAGCGGGTCTTTCAGCTCGCCCATCAGCTGGGGCTGCTCGGCTGGCGCGAGCTTTTCGACGATATCGCCGCCCACGCGGGTCTCGAGGGGGAGGCGCGCCGCCTCCTCGTCATCGACCTCGCGAACCACTTTGCCGGTGCCTGCGTGATGCCCTACGAGCGCTTCCACGCCGCCGCCGAGGCGCTCGACTACGACATCGACCTCCTCGGCCGGCGCTTCGGTGCGTCGTTCGAGCATGTCTGCCAACGGCTCATCACCCTGCAGCGGCCCGGCGCCAAGGGGGTGCCGTTCTTCCTCGTTCACCTCGACTGCGCGGGCAACGTGCTGCGCCGTTTCGATGCCGACGGCTTCCGCTTCGCCCGCTTCGGCGGTCTCTGCCCGCGCTGGGGGGTGCACCGCGCCTTCCGGGCGCCGGGCGAGACCCGCCTCGACATCGTGGAGATGCCGGGCGGTGCGCGCTACCTCACGATTGCGCGCACAGTTGTGCGGCCGGGCGCGGGCCACGCGCTGCCGGGCCAGCAGCTCGTGGTTGCGATCGGCTGCCAGCTTTCCCATGCCAACCGCCTCGTCTATGGCGCCGGCCTCGACCCCGAGCGGCCTTCGGGCGTCACGCCCATCGGCATCAACTGCCGGCTCTGCGAGCGCTCCGATTGCAGCGCGCGCGCCTATCCGCCGCCCGGCCGCCGCCTGATCGTGGACGAGAATCAGCAAGGCCTGTCGCCTTACTTCTTCGCCTAGGGGGCCGGAGTAACGGGGGCGCGGGGACGGCGTCCGTCAGGCCAGCGGCACCACGGCGCCGTCCCAGCCCGCCGAGGCGAGCACGGCCTTGTCGACGATCAGCCGCGCCGCCATGGTGGGCCGGGGCGAGGTGCCGATGCGGAGCTCGCCGACGATGCCGAGCAGCATGTAGGCCTCGCGCCGCGAGAGTCCGGTCCAACCTGCCACCAGGCCGACGGCGGCCTTCGACGCGTCTTCGGTCGCCGCCTCCACCGAGGGGCCGTAGCCCACGATCTGCACCGTGCCGTTCTGCTCGAAGATGGGCCGCGCGACCGGGCTCTCCCTGTTGAGCGAGATCCGCGCCCGCACCCGGGCCGAGCACTCGACGCCGGTGCCGCTGATGATGCCGTCGCTGATGGCGGCGTGGGGGTCGGCCATGAAGATCAGCGCGTCGTCGACCATCACCGGCAGGTGGACGCGCGCGCCCACGCTCACGTCGCGCTGGTCGAAGTCGCCGCCGTAGGGTCCGGCGTGGGACGGCCGGTAGCCTTCCGGCGGCATGGTGCTGAGCGTGCCAAGATTGGGCGCAAGCGGGATCGCCACCCGGTCGCCGAACCAGGCTTGCCCGTCGCGGATCGGGCAGGCGACGATGGCGGGCTCCTCGAACTCCTCCTTGAGCACGCCGAAGTTGCGCAGCACCGCGTTGGCGCCTTCGCCGAACGGCTCGATCTCGAGCAGGTCGATCGCCACGGAATCGCCCGGCTTTGCGCCGCGCACGGCGATCGGCCCGGTCACCGGCGCGAGCGGATGCCCCTCGGACGCAGGCGTGAAGGGCGTCGGCACCTCGGCGATGTCCTCGATATCGTCGAAGGCGCCGTCCACCGTCACCTCGATCTCCGCGCCGGGGTCGATGGTCATGGCCGGCGGGGTCGAAGGGCCGACGGTGAAGAGGTAGGTCTTGGACATGGGTGCGCTCCCGACGCCGCGCTCAGCCGTTCAGCGCGGCATCGCGCATCCGGTGAAAGTTCTGCAGGCCGATCTCGTTCCGGCCGAACACGATCTCGCGCTGCACGCCAGCGGCGAGGTTGGCCTGCACGCCCTCCATCACGGCGAAGTCCTCGGTGTCGAGCACGCCCAGCGCGAGGCGCATCATCTCCTCCCAGTCGCGCTCGCTGGTGTCGTCGGCGGGCGAGGCGAAGCTGAAGCGGCAGGCCGTGGTGTCGGGCCGCTCGGGATCGGGGAAGAAGCGCACGAGCTCGACGTGCGGGCCCTGGCTGATGAACACCGCGTTGGGGAAGAGCCGGTAGACGATGGTCGCATGCGGCAGCACGCGCCAACTCGCCGGGTCGCCGCCATGCTGGTCCACGATGCTGCGGCGGGGCGCGACGAGGCGCGCATGCCGGCCGCAGGCCTCGTAGAGGAAGACCGTGCCGAACAGCGTCTTGCCGATGGAGGCGCGGTGCAGGATAGGCACGTGGTAGTACTCGAGGAAGGTATCCACGCCCAGCTTCCAGTTCATCCGCTTGGTCCAGTCGTGACTGCCGCGGTGGCGGTAGTCCGCGAGCCCGAAGGCCGCAAGCTCCGGCCCGAGCGGGCCGAGGGCGTCGTCGAGATCGAGCCTGCCGGCGGGGTCGAGCAACAGCCAGACGAAGCCGTCCCGCTCCTCGGTGGGGAAGCGCACCAGCGCTTCTTCGCCGACCGTGATGCCGGGGAAGTGCTCGGCCGCCGGCTGCGCCCTGAGCACGCCGCAGCGGTCATACGCCCAGTTGTGGTAGGGGCAGACGAAGGCCTTGCCGACGCGGCCGGCGCCGTCCAGCAGGCGGGCGCCGCGGTGCCGGCAGGTGTTGAGCAGGCCGCGCACGGTGCCGTCGTCGTCCCGAATCAGCAGCACCGGCACGCCGGCGATATCGAGCGTGAGGTAGTCGCCGGGCCCTTCGATCTCGCAGCCGAAGGCGAGCGGCAGCGGGTGGCGCCGGAAGAGTGCCGCGATCTCGTCGGCGAGCGCCGTCTCGCAGGTGTAGCGGCGGCCGTCGATCGCCATCGTGGCCTCGGCCTCCGGCAAGGCGCCGCGGCCGATGCGGTCGAGCGCCTCGGCGGCGAGGCGTCGTTCGGTCTGGAGCTGCAATGGTCTCTCTTCGCGGCTGTCTCGCGCCCATACTAACCGATTGCGCCGGGCAGGGTCCTGTGGAAGCGTTGGCTCATGAGGGTCCTCGACACGGGGCATGTCAAACGCCTCGTGGTGCACAGCGAGGTCAAAATCTGAGTTACACGCACTTATGCATCCGTCACAAGCATGACGCATAGCCTTTTCGTTATATCGGCGAATCACCCTAGACGACAGTTCCCATCACATAAGATAGTGATGCAGGAGAGTGAGAGACGTCTTCTCGCATTGATTGATCATTTCGCACGCACGAGTTTCGGTCCTAACTTGGAGCGGTAGAACTGATGACAAGAATGCTCGCTGCTCGTCAACTCCTGCCTCTGGTAAGGGTATCGGCGATTATCGTTTCGCTGGTCATGACCTTGGCTATCGTCGGCATTAGCGGTAAGGGATGGAGCGCAGAACCGGAAGAAGCAATACCAGATGAGAATGATCACCCAACGTTAAGGGAACTGCGATGGTGTGTCTTCGAAGATGTCAGATTAGAGGGAGAAAGCAATGAGATAGATGCTTACAAGGGATGGGAAGTCGATAGCTACAACGCTCGAATAAGTCAATTTAACCATCGGTGTTCAAATAAGGGGTATTATGAGACGGACGAAACCAACATTCAAAGTGAATTGACGATAGCCAAGCGTCAATTTCTTGAAGGTCAAGGTGCTTTACGAATCAAGAAAGCCAGAGTAGACCGTGAAAATAGACGTGTGTACGTCAATGACGAAGAGGCCATAGTTCGTGCGGCTCCGAAAGCTTCTGCGCCGGAACTAAACCGTGTTCCGCGATGGGGTGAGCTCATCAAGACTGGTCGCGTGCAGGGGCAATGGTACGAAGTCGAATGGAAGGTGCCGTCGCTGGACAATGTGCTCAAGTTCGGGTGGGTCATCGGTGGCCTCCTCGAAGGTGGGTCCGGGTCGGAAGCCCGCCTAAGGCATTGCGAGGAGCATGTACCGAAGCCCCGCCCGGGCCACAATTACGTTGTTGATGGAAGGCATTATCCCGATAACGGGAACGACTTTTCGGTTGAGAACGGATTGCGAGACAATGCTTACGTGAAACTAGTCCGGGAACACGACGAAGCAGTGATTTCAGTACTTGTCGAGGCAGGAAAAACGGCGTCTCTGAGGGGAATACCGCACGGTTCCTATATGGTTGCATTTGGTACGGATTCTATATTTGATGTCGAGCGAAAGTCATTCTGTATTCAGGGGGCTGCCCAAATGTTTGATAGGAGAATCGACTATGATATACGCACTGCCGGTTGGGAGCTCACTCTGCAAGCCGTGAGTGGTGGGAACGCTCGAACGAGTTCAATGAGTTACGACGACTTCGATAAACTCTAGCGCTTAGCCTGCGCTGCTCGTCACGTCTAACGAGGCAGACCTACGTGACGGGCTAATCTGTGCAATCCTCGATCGCGATGACGCGACAGGCGGTAGCAAGGTCTTGACGATGATGTGTCACGGGACGACGCGGCCAAGGGTCGCGAGACGGCCATGAACGCCGCCGACACCGGAGACGGGCTCGGCATCACGCTCGGAGTCGAAGAAGAATTCTTTCTCGTCGATCCCGCGACCCGCGACCTCCTCGCCGACCCGGATGAGGGCATTTTCGAGGCGTGCGAGCAGGCCGGCGGGCCACACAAGGTGGTGCACGAGTTCCTGCGCTCCCAGATCGAGACCAACACGCGGGTGTGCAACTCGGTGGCCGACGTGCGCACCGCATTGCGCGAGACGCGCCAACTGGTCGTCCGCGCGGCGGAGACGCACGGTGCCCGCGTGCTGGCGGCCTCCACCCACCCCTTCGCCTCGTGGCGGGAGCAGTCGCCGACGCCCGGGGAGCGCTACAAGCGGTTCGCCACCACGTACCAGGAGACCGTGCGCCGCGCCCTCGTCGGCGGCATGCACATTCATGCGGGCTTCGGCGAACCGGACTCGCGCATCCGGGTGATGACCGCGCTCAGGCGCTACCTGCCGTTTCTGCATGCGCTCTCCGCCTCCTCGCCGTTCAACGGCGGGCACGAGACCGGGTTCAAGTCGTTCCGTCTCACCGTGATGGGCGCTTTGCCGCGCACGGGCCTGCCCCGCCAGCTGCATTCCCAGGCCGACTACGAGTGGCTCGTCGCCGAGTATCGGCGGATGGAGTACATTGGAGACGCCAGGGAGCTGTGGTGGGACATCCGCCCGGCCAGCGCCTTTCCCACCATCGAGCTCCGCATCTGCGATGTCTGCACGCGCCTTGAGGACGCGGTGACCATCGCGGCGCTCTACGCCTCCCTCATCCGCCGGCTCCTGCGGCAGGACCGGGACGGCGCGCTGCCGTCGGAACCGCTCACCGAGCTCATCGCCCAGGACCGCTGGATCGCCCAGCGCTACGGCGTGCTCGCCTTCTTCGGCGACCGGGGCTCCGGCGGCGGCCGCGTGGATATCGACGACTACGCGGCGGCGCTGGTCGATGAGCTCGTGGACGACGCCCGCGCGCTCGGGTGCGAGGCGGAGGTGCGCGGCGCGCTCGACATCATCAGGGAGGGGACCGGGGCGGACCGCCAGGCCGACCTCTACCGCCTGCGCCGCCTGGAGGGAGATAGCGAAGAGCAGGCGTTGCTCCACGTGGTCGACCAGATACTCGCTGAGACGAAGGACGGCCTGGAGTCAGGCACGGGCTGAGGGGAGGGGTCAGCCCGCATTTCCCACCAGGGTCAGGGTCTGCGCGGCTCTATGCTGCGCTTTCCTCCCGCTCCCAC
Organism: Alphaproteobacteria bacterium; assembly: GCA_965221125.1. Classification (GTDB taxonomy): domain Bacteria; phylum Pseudomonadota; class Alphaproteobacteria; order UBA828; family UBA828; genus WTGU01. The sequence goes on along the minus strand of CBDCRW010000007.1, from coordinate 147,082 downwards.
AGCGTCTGCGTGAGGATGCCGACGGAGGCTTCGACCGCCTCCATCGCATCGAGGATCAGGTCTTCCCGGTAGCGGCGGCCGACGATCTGCACGCCCGCCGGCAGGCCGTCGGCAAAGCCGATTGGCACCACGCCGGCCGGCAGGCTCAGGTAATTGATGCCCGTGCTGTAGATGGCGGACTGGAAAAGGTCCTGCACCTGCTCGAAGCCCTGCGCGTCATAGTCCCACGCGTACATCGAGCGCATGAGGAACGGGCACAGCACCAGCGGATACGCGTCGAGAAAGACGCTCCACTCGCGGGTGAGCGCGGTGCGATCGGCGATGCCCTGGCGGTATCCGGCGGCGTCCACCGGATTTCCGATGCGCTGGTAGTGCGCGATGATCGTCCGGATGGTCTCGCTGCCGTGCGCGCGCGCGGCAGGCCCCAGGAAGTGGTCGATCTCGCTCGCGAGCACGTCGAACCACGCCTGCGCGGGCTTCATGATGGACGGCGTCTCCACGCGCTCCACCGCGTAGCCCGCATCGCTCAGCACGTCCGCCGCCCGTTCGATGCCGGCGACGATCTCCGGATTGATCGGATAGCCGTGGGTCTCGCACGTGACCGCGACCTTGATCGGCGGATCGAGCGCCGGTCCGTCGAAGGGGACCGGCACCCACCAGGGATCGCGCGGGTCGCCGCCCGCGAGCACCCGCGTGCCCAGCCGCACGTCCCGCACCTCGCGGCACATGACGCCCTGGACGGAGCTGAGCTGTGCCAGCAGCCCGCGTTCCGCCGCCGCGCTCGGGTTGTACGCGGGCACCCGGCCGAGGGTCGGCTTCACCGTTGCCAGCCCGCATGCGAACGAGGGGAAGCGGAGCGAGCCGCCGATGTCGTTGCCGTGGTGAATCGGCCCGAACCCCATCGCCGCGGCGGCCGATCCACCGCCGGAAGACCCGCCTGGCGACGTTTCCTCGTCCCAGGGGTTGAGGGTCCGGCCGCGCAGCGGGTTGTCCGTGGTCCCGCGCATGGAAAGCTCGGGCGTGTTGGTGCGCCCGATGATGATCGCGCCGGCATCGAGCAGGTTGCGCGTCACCGGGGAGTGATCCGGCGCGATGACGTCGGCGTAGGCGGGCATGCCGTTCGGCGTCGCCTGCCCGGCCACGTCGATATTCTCCTTGATGGTGACCGGGACCCCGTGCAGCGGCCCGAGGTCGGCGCCGTCGTCGACTTCGCGGTCCTTTTGCGCAGCAGCCCGCAACGCGTCCTCGCCGCAGTCGACGACGATCGCGTTGATGCGCCCGTTGTGCCGGGCGATGCGCCCCAGCACCGCCTCCATCACCTCGACGCACGATGCCTCGCGCGCCCGGATCATCGCGGCGAGCTCGACCGCGCTCCGCCTCCACAATTCCTGGGTCATGGCATCCGCACCGTTTTGGGGACCGCGGGGTTATATCATTCCCCGGTGCCGAAGAAAGGTGGTCCTGGTCCGGAGCTCCCTCGCGTCGTCCATTCCCGCGTGCCTTGCGTTCAACCCGCGGCACATGGACGAGAAGCACGAGCACGCGGGGGAGGATCGGCCTGTAGCGTCAGACGCTCAGTTGGCGTTCGCTGTCGGCAGACGACTATCCGTTGTGGCAATACGCACGCTGCCCACAACATGTCGGCCTATCGTTGGCAGACACCGCGGCCCTCCTTGTGCTATGACGTTGCGCATTCGTTCGACGACCGGACCGTTCCGATCCATGGCCGATACTCTCGATCTCTTCGCAGGGCTCGACGAGAGCGCCCCCTCGGGCAAGCGCAAGGCTCCGCGCAAGGGCGGGGGCAAGGCTGCGCGCGCGGGCCGGCGCAAGCGGCCGGCGTCGAGGCCTGACGCCGCGCCGCCTGCCAACGGCGAATACACGGCGCACGACATCGAGATTCTGGAGGGGCTGGAGCCGGTGCGCCGCCGGCCCGGCATGTTCATCGGCGGCACCGACCAGCGGGCGCTGCATCACCTGCTCGCCGAGCTGATCGACAATTCGATGGACGAGGCGATCGCCGGCCACGCGAGCCGGATCGAGATCGCGCTCCACGAGGACGGCGCGGCCTCGGTCAGGGACAACGGGCGGGGCATCCCGGTCGACCCGCACCCGAAGTACAAGAACGTCTCGGCGCTGGAGGTGATCCTCACCACGCTGCACTCCGGCGGCAAGTTCGGCGACAAGGTGTACGCCACGTCGGGCGGGCTGCACGGCGTCGGCCTCTCGGTCGTGAACGCACTCTCCGCCTCGCTCACGGTCGAGGTGGCGCGCGACAAGCGGCTGTGGCGGCAGGCCTACGCCCAGGGCCTCCCCGCCGGGCCGCTGGAGGACGCGGGCCCCGTGACCAACCGGCGCGGCACGCTGGTGCGCTTCCGCCCCGATCCCGAAATCTTCGGCGAGGGGCTGCGCTTCCAGCCGGGGCCGCTCTTCGAGATGGCGCGGACGCGGGCCTACCTCCACCGCGGCGTCGAGATCCGCTGGGCCTGCGATGCGGCGCTGCTCGGCGCTGGCGGCACGGCGCCGGAGAAGGCGGTGCTGCACTATCCGGGCGGCCTAGTCGACTATCTCACCGCCGTCCTCGGCAAGCGCCACACGCTGACGCCGGCGCCCTTCGCAGGCCAGGGCACGCTCAACGGCGATTCCGGCCGCCTTGAGTGGGCCATCGCCTGGCCGGACGACGACGAGGGCTTCGTCGCCTCCCACTGCAACACCGTGCCCACCAGCGCCGGCGGCAGCCACGAGGCGGGCATGCGCGCCGCGCTGGTACGCGGCCTCAGGGCCTACGGCGCGCTCGTGGGCAACAAGCGCGCCGCCCAGCTCAACGCGGACGACGTGACGGGCGGCGCCTCAGCGCTCCTCTCCGTCTTCCTGCGCGAGCCGCAGTTCCAGGGCCAGACCAAGGAGCGCCTGACCTCGCCCGAGGCCGGGCGCATGGTGGAGAGCGCGCTGGGCGATCACTTCGACCACTGGCTCTCGGCCGACCCCGCCGCTGCCAACCTGCTGCTGGAGCGCGTCGTCGAGCGCGCCGAGGAGCGGCTGCGGCGCAGGAAGGACCGCGAGGTCGCGCGCAAGCGCGCCGCCCGCAAGACCCGGCTCCCCGGCAAGCTCGCCGATTGCGCGCGCGAGGCGGCCGGCGGCACCGAGATCTTCCTGGTCGAGGGCGATTCCGCCGGCGGCTCCGCCAAGCAGGCGCGCGACCGCGAGACGCAGGCCGTGCTGCCGCTGCGCGGCAAGATCCTCAACGTGGCCAGCGCCAGCGCCGACAAGCTGCGCGGCAACAAGGAGCTCGACGATCTGGTCCAGGCGCTGGGCTGCAACACCGGCGCCCGCTTCGACGCAGGCGCGCTGCGCTACGAGCGCGTCGTCATCATGACCGATGCGGACGTGGACGGCGCCCACATCGCCGCGCTGCTGATGACCTTCTTCTACCGGCAGATGCCGGGGCTGATCGACGGCGGGCATCTCTTTCTCGCGCAGCCGCCGCTCTATCGCCTCGCGCGCGGCGGCACCACCCGCTATGCGCGCGACGATGCCGACCGCGACCGCCTGCTCGCCAGCGATTTCGCGGGCGCCGGCAAGGTCGAGATCAGCCGCTTCAAGGGGCTGGGCGAGATGCCGCCGGCCCAGCTCAAGGAAACGACCATGGACCCGGCGCGGCGTACGCTGCTCCGCGTCGAGATCGCCGAGGAGGCAGGCCCGGCCACCGCGCGCCGCGTTGAGGAGCTGATGGGCCGCCGCCCCGAATCCCGCCTCGCCTTCATCCAGGCCCGCGCCGACACGGTGACCGCGCTCGACCTCTGACATCATAGGGAGCGACGGGCGAGCGTCCGGCGGATGCGCGTATGCGCCGAGCCGGATACGACACAGCGACGCGCGGGGATCGGTTGGAGGGGAGAGCGGAAGCGCAAGCGGCGATGGCGCGCAGCGTCGAGCCCCGTTGCGCGTCCATTAGCACGGAGCAAAAGGGGGAAGAGCCGATCCCCGCTGTGACGGGAACCGGCTCATACGTCAGGGCTGGGGACAACCGCGGCGGCAATCCCACTGCTGATGCCGCAATACGAGATGCTGAAGCAGAACCTTCTCTATGCTGGAGCCAAGCGGCGGAAGCGGCTGGTGGTACGGGCGCGGCGGATGCGGCCTGAGGGTCAGAATCCGGCCGTTACGCTGTCTCACGTCAATTGTGTCGGCGACGGCGCACCACGTACAGATAGTATTTGCCCGTTCCTGGCTTGCCCCCGCCTCCACCTAATTTCGTTCCGAATTCTTGGGTCGAGCCAGTTGCGGTCAATAAGCTGTCTTTCCAGTTCAGCCGCATTCCTGCGGCTGGAAGTCCTGTAGATCACTCGCATCTCGCTGTAGTGACGAGGATTGAACTTCTCGTATTGACGCATTCTGGTTTTCGGATGATTGGTGATGCCGACTTTGAATGCGCAGGACCGTCTCTTCAGCGCGCCGATTCTGCTATGGATGGCCGTCAGGCCACTCGGCCATCCGGACTGCGCATCGTGGATATCCTCGCCCGCTCAGTCCCGGTTCTTTACCGGAGTCGGAGGTGGCTTCCTGTGGTTGCCCGTAGATCTCGTGTTCTTCGACTTCTCAAACACAGCATAATCGCAATCCGCCAGGATATCCCGAGCGGTGTTCCTTTGTTTGCCTGAGGGGTGCGCAAGGAAGCCTGGCGATCCGCTTGAAGGACGATTCTAGGGGGACGCGCTTGCGCCCGTCGGTTAGATCATCGTGCGGCCTCTATTTCAGCCACCCGGAAAGCACCTATTTTGGGGTCAGCAAGCTTGGCCGCGACCAAGTGGCAGACTATGCGCGGCGCAAGGGTGCCTCCGTCCGCGAGACCGAGGTGTGGCTCGCGCCAAACCTTGCCTACGATCCGATCGGCTCACAGCAATCCGAAGAAATTCGTTGACCTGATTGCAAGAGAATTTCAATGCGCGCAGCAGCACTGCCTTGAATGGAATACCAGAATCCAGATAGTGTCTGCCCCAGCGACATGGGGCCGCGCGCTCTCCATCCAGGTTGTGGAAAGCCGGACAGGGTCAGAGAGCGGTCCCGACTTCCAGGACAATCTGCCTCGCTCGGCGGCAGAATCCCGCTCAGCGCCGGATTTCTGCAAGCGGCTCCTTAGTATTTGACTTGGCGGATACGTGCCAGGTGCCAAGATCCCCGGTGCAACCAGAGGACGAGACCGCAATGGGAAGGCTTGACGACAAGGTGGCCGTGGTGACGGGTGGCTCGCGCGGCATCGGCGCCGCCATCGCGCGCCGTTTCGGTGCGGAAGGCGCGCGCGTGGCCGTGGTCTACAAGGCGGCGGCCGAGGCCGCGGACGAGGTCGTGGCGGGAATCAGGTCCGCCGGCAGCGAGGCCACCGCCATCCGCTGCGACGTGGCGCAGACGAAGGAGTGCGCGGCCATGGCGGGGGCCGTGGCAGCGGCCTTCGGCGGCGCCGACATCCTCGTGAACAACGCGGGCATCTACCTGTTGTCGACACCGAGCGAGGCCAGCGAGGACGAGTGGGACAGCCAGATGAACACCAACGCCAAGGGCGCCTTCTTCGCCGCGCAGGCGCTGCTGCCGCAGATGATGGCTCGCGGCGGCGGCAAGATCATCAATATCGGCTCGATCCTGGGGGATACGGGGCTGGCCAGCTCGGCGATCTACTGCGCCACCAAGGGCGCCGTGAAGCTGCTGACCAAGGGGCTCGCGCTCGATCTCCGCCCCCACAACATCCAGGTGAACTGCCTGTCGCCGGGGTGTGTCGAGTCCGACATGAATACCGAATACCGGGCCGAGTTCGGGCGCCACGATGCGGCGCTGCTGGGCCGCTTCGGCGGCGACGATCCGTGGCTGGTGCCCGACGACCTGGCGGGCACGGCGGTGTTTCTCGCGTCCTCCGACTCCGACATGGTCACGGGCGCCAACATCATGGTCGACAAGGGATACTCTGCCTACTAAGGCTGGCCGCGCTCGGAGAAGGCCGATCCAGCCGGCGCCGTTGGCGCCTGCATCGCTCATGACGTACCGTTGGGCGGGACAGTGCTCGCCAGGGGCGCAAGACAGGGGAGAACGCAGGCGTGGCAAGGCTCGATCACGACCGCATTCACGACGAGGCCATCGTCATCGATGCGGTAAGCCCGCTCGTGATGCGCCGCCAGTACATCGACTGGTATATCGAGGGGGGTGTCACCGCGACCGCGCCGAGCATCGCCGTCTTCGAGCGCGCGGGCCCCACCCTTCGTATCCTGGGCGATTGGATCCGTGCGATCGATGCGGACCCCAGGCTCACCCTCATCAAGCGCGCCGCCGACTTCGCCGAAGCCAAGGCCGACGGCAAGTTCGGCATGCTGTTCCACTTCCAGGGGACCGGGCCGATCGAGGACGACCTGAACCTCGTTGATGCGTACAAGGCCCTCGGCGTCGGCATGATTCAGCTCGCCTACAACGTCAAGAACAGCGTCGGCGACGGTTGCGAGGAACGCACGGACGCAGGCCTCAGCAACTTCGGCCTGCAAGTGGTCGAGCGCCTCAACGAGGCCCGCGTCGTGGTGGACTGCACCCACACCGGCTATCGCACCACGATGGATGCGATCGAAGCGTCGACGCGCCCCGTGGTCTTCTCGCACTCGAACCCGAAGGCGGTGAAGGACTCGCGCCGCAACATCACCGACGATCAGATCAAGGCGGCGGCGGCGACCGGCGGCCTGATTGGCATGGTCGGCTTTCCCTCTTTCGTCAGCGCGTCGGCCAAACCGACGCTCGACGAGTTCATCGACCACATCGACTACGTGGTGAAGCTCGTCGGCGACGATCACGTCGGCCTCGGAATCGACTACTACTGGATTCAGGCAGCGTTTACCGGCCTCGAGGAGGCCACCCGGCTCTACGAGGGGTTCATCGCCGCCGGCAAGTGGCGGCCCGACTCCTATCCGCCACCGCCCATTCATTATGTGGACGGCATCGAGACGCCGCGTGACCTGCGCAACCTGACCCGTCGCCTGCTCGAGCGTGGCTACAGCGAGGAGGCGACGAAGAAGATTCTCGGCGGCAACTGGATCAGGGTCTTCAGGGAGGTGTGGGGCGAGTAACGCCGTTCGCCGCCCGCCGCTCCGGGCGGCACCCTCATTCCTTCAGGTATTTCAGGAACAGGCAGCCGGAGGCGTCGAGCCGCGCCTCGAAGCCGGCATCGAGATAGGTCGTCGCGGTCTCCTCCGTGACGATGGCCGGCCCGCCCACCGTATCGCCGACGCCGAGCGATTCGCGCGCCACGATCCTGAACGGCTGGCGCCTGTCCTCGGTGAAGGAATAGGCCTCGACCTCGGCGGCGCCCGTGCCGCCGGCGACGGCGGCCCTGTACTCGCTCGCGCGCCGCGGCAGGGGCAGGCGCAGGGTCGCGCGGATCGAGACGATTTCCGCTTCCTCCTCCATTGTGTTGCGGAAGGTCCGCTCGTACTCCTGGGTGAAGGCGTCGAGCACCGCGTCGGCGCTGGCGGTGATGGCGCCGTCGGGTGCCTCCATCGGCACCGTGAGGTTGTGCTCCTGGCCGGCGTAGCGCATGTCGAGCCCGACCTCGCGCGCGCGCGTCTGGCCGTCTCGGAGCGGCCCCTGGCGCTCCTCGAGGGTGGTGAACAGGTCCTTCAGAATGTCGTTCGCCTCGGCGAGTGCATCGTCCGAGAGCTTCATGATCCTGGTCCGCGCCGCGGCCTGCGTCAGGTCGGCCCCCAGCAGCCCCCACGCGGAGAAATTGCCGGCATAGGGCGGGATCACGATGGTGCCGATGTTGAGCTCGCGGGCGAGCGCGCAGGCCATCAGCGGGCCGGCGCCGCCGAAGGCCAGCAACGTCGCCTGCCTGGGATCGACGCCCTGGTCGATGGTGATCTCGCGGATGGTGTTGGCCATCGAGGCGGTCACGATGGTCATGACGCCCTGGGCGGCCTGATCGACGGTGAAATTCAGCGTCTCGGCGATCGGCTCGATGGCGGCCCGCGCCCTGCCCACGTCGAGGGTGATGCCCGAGGCGAGCTTGCCCTCGCCCAGCATGCCTAGGCAGAGCGCGCAGTCGGTGACCGTGGGTTCGGTCCCGCCGCGCCCGTACGAGGCGGGTCCGGGGTCGGCGCCGGCGCTCTGCGGGCCGACCTGCAGCAGGCCGCCGACGTCGATGTAGGCGATGGAGCCGCCGCCGGCGCCGATCGAGCGCACGTCCACCCACGGCGTCTGCACCGGCAGGCCGACGACCATGCCCTCGTACATGAGCTGCGGCCGGCCGCCGCTGACGAGGCAGGTATCGAAGCTGGTGCCGCCGACGTCGGCGGTGATGAGGTCGTCGATGCCGAGCTTGCGGGCGAGCTCACCCGCCCCTTCGGCGCCGGCGACCGGGCCGGACATGATGGTCTCGAACGGACGCTCCTCGGCCTCGGCGAAGGTCATCGAGCCGCCGCCCGAGCGGGTGATGAGCAGCCGCCCGGCGAACCCCGCCTTTGCGAGCTCCTCGTCCAGCCGGCGCAGGTAGTGGATCATCCGTGGGCGGACGAAGGCGTCGATCACGGTCGTCGTCGTCCGCTCGTACTCGCGGTACTCGCCCGAGACGCGGTGGGAGAGCGATATCTCGCCCTCGAAGCCCGCGGCCCGCACCTCGCGCTCGGCCTCCATCTCGTGAACGGGGTTGGCGTAGGCGTTCATGTAGGCGATGGCGATGGCGTCGACGCCTTCCTCCCTGAACACCCTGAGGGCCTCGAGAATGTCCGCGGTTTCCTGGGCCGTGTGGACCTCGCCGTTGGCACGAATCCTCTCCTTGACGGGGCGGCGCAGCCGACGCGGCACCAGGGGCGGCGGCGGGGTCCAGAACAGGTTGTACATCTCCTCGCGGTCGCCGCGACGGATTTCCAGGATGTCGCGGAAGCCCTCGGTGGCCAGCAGTCCGACCACGGCGCCGCGCCGCTGAAGGAGCGCGTTGATGCCGACGGTGGTGCCGTGGAGAAAATACTCCGCCGCCTTCACGCGATCGGCCGGCACGGCCTGACCGATGGCGTCGATCACGCCCTCGTCGGGATTGTCCGGCGTGGTCGGCATCTTGGCGACCAGCGATTCGCCCGAGACGTCGTCGTAGTAGATCAGGTCGGTAAACGTCCCGCCGATATCAACACCGATTCGCGTCGCCATAACGCCCTACCTCTCCACGGAATGCCCCGCTCGCGCGGCCATCCTTGTTGCCGCTCCGGGGCTCGGAGACTATCGTGCGGCCCTCGCAGCGGCAACGCCGCGCGGCCGTGCAGCGGGATCAGGGCGGGCATGACGGACACCATCCTCGAGGTCGAGGACCTGGCGAAGCACTACGTGGTCGGCAAGGACGTGGTGCGGGCGCTCGCGGGCGTGAACCTTGCGGTGGCGCCGGGCGAGAGCGTCGCCATCGTGGGCGAGTCGGGATCGGGCAAGACGACCCTCGCCAAGCTCGTGCTGGGGGTGGAAGAGCCGAGCGCAGGGCGCATCGTGTTCGACGGCGCCGAGCTCGGCGCACGGCGCGACCGGGGCCTGCGCCGGCGCATGCAGGTCGTGCAGCAGAACCCGCTGTCTACGCTGAACCCCAAGCGCACGATCCGCCAGGCAATCGAGCTGCCGCTCCGGGTGCACGGCATGGTTCCCTCGGGCGACTACGCCCAAACCGTGGCCGAGCTATTGGGTATCGTCGGACTGTCGCCCGAGTACATGAACCGCTATCCGACCGCGCTCTCCGGCGGCCAGCGGCAGCGGGCCGCGCTGGCGCGGGCGCTGGCGGCCAAACCCGACCTCATCGTGCTCGACGAGCCGACGTCCGCGCTCGACGTATCCGTTCAGGCGCGGGTGCTGACGCTTCTGTTCGACCTCCAGGCGCGTTTCAACCTCACCTATCTCTTCATCACCCACGACCTCGGCGTGGCGCGCAACATGGCCTCGCGCATCGCCGTGATGTACCGCGGCCGGATCGTCGAGAGCGGGCCCACCGAGCCGGTGTTCCGCGAGCCGCGCCACCGCTACACGGCGATGCTGCTGTCGTCGGTTCCGGTGGTGTCCGAAGAGGAGGAATCACTGCGGCCGCATTGGCCCTGGGATCGCAACCTGCTGGAAGGCCAGGAGCGCGCCTCCGAGGGCTGCGCCTTTGCGCCGCGTTGTCCCTACGCGCTCGAGCAGTGCTGGGCCGAGACCCCGGAGCTTGCCGGCTTCGGCGACGACCACCTGACAGCGTGCCACAACCCCGGAGAGGCAATGGCCGGAGGTAGCTAGAACGTGTCCGCTTTGCGCGGAAACGCTCTGAATCTCTATCGCTCACGGCAGCTGGCCTGCGGCCAGCGCCTGCGCGGGCGCGCCGCATACGCGGCGGGCCGCTGTCGCGGCCTAGAGCGCGTCCGTCAAAGTCGGACGCGCTCTAACCCTACTCGGCGGCGGCAGATTTCAGGTCGGCGAAGGCGTGCGGGTAGTGGGCGCGGGCGTGCGCCTCGGTGATGTACCCCTCGCGGATGTCGTTGTGCACCGCGGCGGGGTCGCGTTCAGCGGCAGGGCCATAGCCGCCGCCGCCGCCGCTGGACAGCTCGACGACAGCGCCCTCGGGCAGGAACATGCGCGTGGCCTTGCCGAACGGGCCGATGCGCTCGCCGTCGGGCATCTCTGCGTGGATGGTGTTGCAGACGCCGTCGTCGCCGCCTTGCAGCCCCCACGGCGTGGTCTTGGTGCGGTCCACGGTCGTGGTGACCCAGGAATCGGCGAGCATGCGGAAGTGGAAGCTGACCCCGAGGCCGCCCCGGTGCCTGCCGGGCCCGCAACTGTCGACGGCGAGCGAGACCTCATCCACCAGCCAGGGGAACTTGGCCTCCCAGATCTCGATCGGCGAGTAGCGGGTCGCGGCCTGCATGATGTGCATCGAGGAGACGCCGTCGCCGCCCGCGTGCGCGCCCTGCCCGATGGGATGCGGGGCGCCGTCGGCCCACGGCTCGCCGGTCTCGGGATCGTTGCCCCAGAAGATCATGGCGCAGACGTCGCCGCCGGACGACGCGGGCACCGCCCTGGGCATGGCCTGGGAGAGCGCCTGGTAGATCACCTCGATCGCCTGCATCGCCGGCCAGCCGTAGAGGAAGCAGGGCGCCGGCCATTCCGGATGGAACATCGAGCCCGGCCGCGTCACCACCTCGATGGGGCGGAAGTGCCCCTCGTTCGGCGCCTCGGAGCCTCCGGCCAGCATGGTGATGGCGCAGCGGCTGGCAGAGATCGTCGAAGCCTGCGGCGTGTTGATGGGGCCGGGGCGGGTGTCGGGGACGGTGGAGTAGTCGATCCGCACCGTCGAGCCCTCGACCTCGACGATGACGTCGAACGGCACCTTCTCGTCGCTCACGCCGTCGTCGTCCATGACCCCGTGACCGACGTAGCGGCCATCGGGAATGCGCTCGAAGTAGCTGCGCACGATCGATTCGCCATGATCGAACATGCGTTCCGTGGCCTGGTTGAAGGTTTCCAGGCCGAAGCGCTCGACCACCTCGATGAGCGCGGCCGCGCCGGTGCGGCAGCCCACCACCTCGCCGCGAATGTCGCCGTCGACCATCTTCGGCACCCGCGAGTTGGCGAGCAGCATGCGGTTCATCTCCTCGTCGAGGACGCCGCGCTTGTAGAGCTTGATGCCGGGATAGATCGTGCCTTCCTGGAAGACGTCGACGGTGTCGGTGGAGTAAGGGTCCTTCCCGCCGATGTCGAGCAGATGCCCCTTGATGGTGGTGTAGCCGATCAGCTCGGAGTCCTTGAGGAACACCGGCATCACCAGGGCCAGGTCCTGCTGGTGGGAGCCCATGCCGAAGGGATCGTTGTAGATGATGATGTCGCCGGGCTCGAGGTTCTCCTCGCCGCCTACCGAGGCGACCGCGCTTTCGACGCAGAAGTTCATCGTGCCCATGAAGATCGGCATGCTCGGCGCCTGGGCCAGCATGCGGATCCGGCGGTCGTAGATCGCGACCGCGAAGTCCAGCACCTCGACGATGCAGGGCGAGAACGCGGTGCGCACGATCGCCCGCTTCATCTGGTTGGCCGCGATGTTGAGCGAGTTGCGCACGACCTCGGTGGTGACCGGGTCGGCGTCGACCGCGCCCGACCCTCCGGCGACGCGATAGGTGACCAATTCGCGGGTCATCGGCAGTCCTCTGGGCCGGATCGGGCCTATTCGGCGGCCACGCTCGCCTCGAACACGTGGGGGTAGAAGGCGCGGGCGTGGTCCTCGGTGATGAAGCCCTCGCGCAGGTCGGCCAGCACCGCCTCAGGCGCCCGGAGCGCAGCGGGCCCGTAGCCGCCACCGCCGGCGGTGCGCATCTCCAGCGTCTCGCCGGCGCCGAGCCTGAGGCGGGTCGCCTTGGTGATCGTCTCGCGCTCACCGTCGGCGCGGCGCACGTAGGCGACGTTGGTGCGGCAGCCCTCGCCGCCGCCCGCCAGGCCCCACGCCTTGGACTTGTTGCGTTCGATGACCACGGTGACGAAGGACTCGGCCAGCATGGTGTAGTCCATGTCGAGCCCCAGCCCGCCCCGGTGCTGGCCCGGCCCGCAGGTGTCGGGCGCCAGCTCGAACTTGGTGATCAGCCAGGGATCGCGCGATTCGTAGACCTCGCACGGAATGTTGCGGGCCGCAGCCTCCATCGGGTGCATCAGGCTGCTCTGGCCGTCGCTCTTGGACCAGGCGCCCTGACCGCCCATGTGCGGCATGCCCTCGGCCCAGGGCTCGCCGGTCTCCTCGTCGACCCCCCACCACACAGTGGCCTGGATGTCGCAGTCGCTGGCCGCCGGCACCGCCTCGGGCATCACCTCGGACATGGCGCGCAGAATTACCTCCATCCCCTGCATGGCGGGAATGAAGTAGAGGAAGTTCGGCGCGGGCCACACCGGATCGAACATGGTGCCGGGACGGGTGACGATCTCGACCGGGCGGAAGTGCCCCTCGTTGACGTTGTCGCCGCCGCCGGCGATCCACATGATCGCCATGCGCGTCGCCGAAACGGTGGACGCGATGGGGCAGTTCACCGGCCCGCTTTGCATCGGCGGCGAGTTGGAATAGTCGACGCGGACGGTCGAACCCTCGACCTCAAGCGCGACCTCGAAGGGGATGGAGTCCGTGTCGATACCGTTATTGTCCATCATCCCGTGGGCGACGTAGCGGCCGTCCGGGATCTTCTCGAAATAGCTGCGGATGACCGCCTCACCGTGGTCGTACATGCGCTCGACGCAGGTCTCGAATTCCTCGAGCCCGAAGCGGTCGACCACGTCGCAGAGCGCGGCTGCGCCTGCGCGCACGGCGACCACCAGCGCTTCAACGTCGCCCACCACGTACTTGGGCACCCTCGAATTGGCCACCAGCAGGCGGTGGACCTCGTCGGAAAGCTCGCCGCGCTTGTAGAGCTTCAGGCCGGGAAAGATGGTTCCCTCCTGGAAGACATCGACGGTATCGGTGGAATAGGGCTCCTTGCCGCCGACGTCCTGGAGATGGGCCTTGATGCCGGTGTATCCGATCAGCGTCTCGTCGCGATAGAACACCGGCATGATCAGCGCCGCGTCCTGCTGGTGCGAGCCGGTGCCGAAGGGGTCGTTGTAGAGGATGATGTCGCCCGGCTCGAGCGCGTCCTCGCCGCCCACGGCCTCGACCGCGGCTTCGACGCAGAAGTTCATCGTGCCCATGAAGAGCGGCAGCGTCGGCGCCTGGGCCAGCATGCGCACCTCGCGATCGTAAATCGCCGCGGCAAAGTCCAGGACCTCGTAGATGGTCGGCGAGAAGGAGGTGCGCACCAGCGCGCGCTTCATGTAATTCGCAGCAACCTGCAGGGAATGCCGCACCACCTCGGTGGTCACGGGGTCGGCATCCTCGCCGAGGTTCTTGCTCGGTGCGGCGCGATATGTGCGCGGCTCGCTTGCGCGGACAGCCTGGGTCATCTCGCCTCCCTCCGCCATCTGGTCAGACCAGCGCGACAGGCTAACACAGCGCAATCCCGGCGGTCGATCTTTGCAGTCTGCGGGCGCGGGCGAAGGTCTCCAGGCATCGCCCTGCTTGCTTGGTCCTTCGCCGCTGTGGCACACTTTGCGCAGCCTTTTCATGCGTGAGACCCAGTAGAATACAGGGAGGGAAAGAGGATATGAGATCACTTGTCATAGGAATCGCGGTTGCAATGGCGTTCGTTGTAACTGCAAGTTCCGCCTTGGCAGAACGGGTACTGCGTATCGAGGAAGTGCCGATCGGCGAACTCGATCCCCACAAGGCGATCGATTACATCGACTCGATCATCAACTTCAATGTTTACGACAGTCTTGTCTGGCCGAATCCCGACGGCACCTTTACTGGATTGCTTGCCGAGTCCTGGGAAGTGAGCGACGACGGCCTGAACTACACGTTCACGATGCGGGACGCGAAGTTCCATGACGGGTCCGTGGTCGACGCCCACGATGTCGTCTACTCGCTCGCCCGCACCCAGGCGGTCGGCCAGGCCTATGCGAACCTGTTCGTTGGCCTCACGGCCACCGTCGTGGACGATCGCACCGCTCGGATCACGCTGCCCGCGTCCAACGCCGCGTTCCTGGCGACGCTGCCCAGGCTCGCGATCGTGAACAGCGATCTCGCCAAGGCCAACCAGCAGGAGGGCGATTTCGGCGAGAACGGCGACTACAGCTCCGCCTTCCTCTCGGGCAACGATGCAGGCTCCGGAGCGTACACGGTCGAGTCCCACAACATGCAGGAGCTCACGATCCTGAAGGCCTTCCCCGACTATTTCGATGCCTTCGATCCGCTGGCGCCGGAGACGGTCCAGATTCGCTACGGCCTCAGCGCCGCGACCATGCGCACGCTGATGGCCAACAGCGAGCTGGATTTGTCCATGCAGTGGCATCCCTACGAGACGTTCGGTGGCCTCGCCGGGCTCGACAATGTGGCGCTCACCACCGAGAAGGGCGTCGGCTACGTGGTCCTGCCCATCAATACGCAGAAAGCGCCGACCGACGACGTGCACTTCCGGCGCGCCATGGTGTACGCGCTCAACTACGACGCGTTCGCCAACATCGTGAAGGTCACCGACGACCTCTATGCAGGAAATCCGACCCGCACCGCCATCCCGCGCGCCATGTTCGGCTACGATCGCGACGCGCCTGCGTTCAAGCAGGACCTCGAGAGGGCGCGCGCAGAGCTGGCCCAGTCCAAGTACGCCGACTCCGCCGGTGACTACGAGGTCGAGCTCGCCTGGGTCGCGGAGGTTCCGATGGAAGAGAAGATCATGCTGCAGCTGCAGTACGATCTCTCGCAGATCGGTATCAAGGCCAAGATCACCAAGAACCCGTGGGTGCGCTTCTCCGACCGTGCCGCGACCGTGGAAGACACGCCGCATGTCGGGCTCCTGATGTTCTCGGCGACCTACTCGGATCCGATTTCGCTGCTCGGCGACTACCACTCGAGCATGCGAGGGTCTTACCTCTCGATGTGGTGGCTGGACGATGCCGAGGTGGACGGCCTGATCGAAGCGTCGAGGGTCGAGCTCGACATCAACAAGAGGGCCGACGTGCTGAAGCAGCTTCAGCGCCGGATCCTCGACGTCGCGCCGGCTATCTACGCCTTCGAGTTCGACGCCGTCTTCGCGAAGGGCGCACATATCGGCGCGCCGCCGCTCGACGACGACTCCAAGACCGTGCCGGTGATGGGCGGGAACTTCCGCTTCCACACCTGGCAGGTCGGCGACGCAATGTAGTTGGGACGATCGCCGGGACGGTCCGGACCTTCACCGCTCCGGCCGCCCCGGCCGCCCGACACGTTCCGGGCGGCAATTGTGCCGTCGCGAGCGCCGCGATCTTCTCCTGAAGAAATCATGAGGCAGGGTTCGTGAGCGTCGGCCGCTACCTGTCGCGGCGGTTCGTCGCCTCGATCATCGTGCTGATCGGGGTCTCCATCGTCATTTTTCTGCTGGCGCGCCTGATCCCGGGCGACACGGCGAGGATCGCGGCCGGGCCCCGGGCGACCCCCGAGATGGTCGAGATGCTGCGCCGGCGCCTCCACCTCGATGAGTCGCTCCCGGTTCAGTACTACCACTTCATCAAGGGCCTGCTCACCGAAGGCGACCTCGGAATGTCGATCTACACCAACCGGGCGGTGTCGATCGACATTGTCGAGTTCTTCCCCGCGACATTCGAACTCGTGCTGCTCTCCGGCCTCTTCATGGTCCTGATCGGCGTGCCTCTGGGGATTTTGTCGGCGCGCCATCGCGACGGGCTGACCGACAACGTCGCGCGCGTCGTGGCGCTGCTCGGCGTCGTGACGCCCACCTTCGTATGGGCGATCTTCCTGATGCTGGCGTTCGCCTACGCGCTCGATCTGTTCCCGACGATCGGCCGATTGAGCGACGGCGTGACGCCGCCCCCCAGAATCACGGGCATGTACACGATCGACGCCCTGGCGGCGGGGCAGCTCGCGATATTCGCGGATGCGGCCCTCCACCTGATTCTTCCTTCCTTCGCCCTGGCGCTGACCGGGCTGGGCCAGGCGGCCCGGCTCACCCGCACCAACATGATCGAGAGCTTCCAGCGGCCTTATTCCGAATTCGCACGCGCCTACAACTTCGGCCCGCAGGAGGTGGCCTTCAAGTACGCGCTGAAGCCGGCCATGATTCCGACGCTGACCATTCTCGGCCTCGACTTCTCGGTGATGCTGGGCAACGCCTTCCTCGTCGAGATGGTGTTCGGCATCGGCGGCATGGCGCGCTATGGGGTCGACGCGATCATGCACAAGGACCTGAACGGCATCATCGGGACCGTTCTGGTCATCGCCACCTTCTTCCTGATCGTCAACGTGATCATCGATCTGGTGGTGGCCTACCTCAATCCGCGGGTTCGTCTGGCCGCGCGATGAACGCGTTCGCCTCCACAGCGATCTTTCGCACCCGCGCGTGGTACCGCTTCAGCCGCAATCCCTTGTCGGTGACCGGCGCCACCATTGTCCTCGCGGTGACCCTGCTCGCCATCTTCGCGCCTTTCGTCACGCCGTTCCCCGAGCACGCCGGAGGACTGGTCGATTTCGCCAATTCCGACCGCGCGCCGGATGGCCGGTACTGGCTGGGGACCGACGGGGTCGGCCGCGATTACCTGACACGGATCATCTACGGCTTCCGCATATCGCTCGTCCTGGGTGTGGTCGTGCTCGCGATCGCGGTGCCGCTCGGTGTCGGTCTGGGCCTCCTGGCCGGCTATTACGGCGGCTGGACAGAAACGATCATCATGCGCGTCACCGACATCTTCCTGGCGATCCCGGCGCTGGTCGCGGCGCTCGCCATCATGGGGTTCCTGGAGCCCACGCTGATCAACGCCATGATCGCCGTCGCTGGGCTCTGGTGGCCATGGCACACGCGGCTCGCCTACAACATCACGCGCTCGGTGCGCACCGAGGACTTCGTCGTCGCTTGCCAGGTGATCGGGGCCTCGAACGCGCACATCATGCTTCGCGAAATCCTCCCCAATTGCGTGCCCTCCATCCTGACCAAGGTCACGCTCGACATGGGGTTCGTGATTCTGGTCGCGTCGGCGCTGAGCTTCCTCGGCCTCGGCGTGCAGCCGCCGACCCCCGATCTCGGCCAGATGGTGGCCGACGGGGCGCACTACCTGCCGGATCTCTGGTGGAAGCCGGTCTTTCCCGGCCTCGCGATTCTGATCATCGTGCTGGGCTTCAATCTGTTGGGCGATGGCCTGCGCGACATGCTGGACGTGAATCTCTAGCCATGGCGCCGCTCCTCGAAGTCCGCGACCTGCACATGAGGTTCTCGCTCTTCGAGGGGCTCTCTCACGTGCTCAACGGGATCAGCCTTTCCATCGAGCAGGGCGAGCGGGTGGCGATCGTCGGCGAATCCGGGTGCGGAAAATCGGTGACCGTACGCGCGATCCTTGGGCTGCTGCAGCAGAGGAACGTCTCGATCGAAGGCTCGATCCGGTTCCACGAGACCGAGCTGCTGGGCATGCCGGAGCGCGCGTGGCGCGGCATCCGCGGCAGCCGCATCTCGATGATCTTCCAGGACCCGATGGCCTCTCTCAACCCGACCTTCAAGGTGCGCGACCAGCTCCTCAAGGTCATCCGGCGCGGCGGGCGCGCCGGCTCGTCGCGGGAGGCCTACGAGATCGCGTGCGCAGGGCTGCGGCGGGTGGCGATCGTCGATCCCGACCGCGTCCTTGCCGCCTATCCGTTTCAGCTCTCGGGCGGCCTGGCGCAGCGGGTGATGATCACCATGGCGCTGGTGAACCGCCCCGAGCTGGTGCTGGCGGACGAGCCGGGATCGGCGCTCGACGTGACGGTGCAGGAACAGACCTTGAGGCTGATGCACGAATTGACCCAGGACGCGGGCGCAGCGGTGCTGCTCATCACCCACAACCTCGGCGTGGTGCGTGAGTTCGCGCAGAGGGTCTACGTGATGTACGCCGGCACCATCGTCGAGGAGGCGGACGTCGAGACCCTGTTCCGCGAGCCGGCGCACCCCTATACGCAGGCGCTCCTGGCGGCCGTTCCCAAGCTCAGCGGGGCCGGGCTGCCGCGCCCCATAGAGGGCATGGTGCCGGACTACACGGTGGCGCCGAGCGGATGCCGCTTCCACCCCCGCTGCGAGTTCGCCGAGACCGCGTGCCGCAGCGCCCCGCCGGTCGTCGAGCTTGGGCCGAGGCATCGCGTGGCCTGCGTGCTGCCGGCGAAGAACGGCCCGGCGATCCCCCACTGACTCGCGGAGCTGCTCATGGCCGCCCCCGACATCGACCACATCGTCTATCCGGCGCCTGTGCCCCTTCGCACCTTCCGCTTGCCCGTGGGGGACGGGCACGAGCTCCATGTCGAGGAGATCGGCAATCCCGCCGGAACGCCCGCCGTGGTCCTGCACGGCGGCCCCGGCAGCCGCATCGAGGACCGCCACCGCCGCCTGTTCGATCCCGACCGCTACCGGCTTATCGCCTTCGACCAGCGCGGCGCCGGGCGCAGCACGCCCACGGGCGACATTCGCAACAACACGACGTGGCACCTGGTGGACGACATCGAGACCCTCCGCCGGCACCTCGGCATCGATAAGTGGCTGGTGGTGGGTGGCTCCTGGGGCTCCACACTCTCCCTGCTCTATGCCCAGACGTATCCAGGGAGCGTGACGGGCATCGTGGTCTGGAGCGTGTGGCTCGCCGACGCGATGACCCGGCGCTGGTTCTTCGAGTTCGGCGCCAACATGGTCCAGCCGGAGGCCTGGGAGGAATTCGTCGGCCACTTCACGTCCGAGGAGCGGGAGGACCTGGAAGCTGCGGTCTATCGCAGGATCGGCGGCACCGATCCCGCTGCCGCTGCGGCTGCGGCGCGCGCGCTCGGCGAATGGGAGACCTCCATGGTCTATTTCCATTCCCGCCAGGGCGGTCTCGCCGAGATCAGCGGTGTTGACCACGCGGAAAACTACGGCCGCATCCTCAGCCACTATTTCGAGAACCGCTGCTTCCTCGAGGGCGACGACCACGTGCTCTCGCGCTGCGCCGCCATCCGCGACATTCCCGGCACCATCGTCCAGGGCCGCTACGACATGTGCACGCCGGTGCGCGAGGCCTGGCGCCTGAAGCAGGCATGGCCGCGCGCCGAGTTGAAGATCGTCGAGCACGGCGGGCACATGACCGACGAGCCCGGCATGGCCGCGGCGATGGTCGAAGCGCTCGACGCCATGGCCGAACGCGCATGAAGCTCAGCGATCACGAACGGGGCGTGCTCTCCGGCGCGGACGGACCCGAGGGCGCGCGCATGGCGATGGAGATCGTCGTCGAGGCGGGCCGGATGATGGGGGCGGACCGCCTGATCCCCATCGTCTCCAGCCATATCGACGGGTGCCTCTATCACGGCGATGCCGGGGTCCTGTACTGCGAGAAGCTGGCGGAGGAAGGCGCGCGCGTGGCGGTGCCCGCGACCACCAACGTCGGCTCGCTCAACCTCCTGAAGGCGGACCAGGTCACGCTGCCGAACGAGCGGCGCGGGATGGCGTACCGCCTGATGATGGCGCACCAGCGCATGGGCTGCATCCCGAGCTGGACCTGCGCGCCCTACCAGACGCAGGCGCGCCCGGCGCTGGGCCAGCAGATCGCCTGGGGCGAGTCGAACGCGGTCGCCTTCGCCAACACGGCGCTCGGTGCGCGGACCAACCGCTACGGCGACTTCCTGGACCTCGCCTGCGCGATCGCGGGGCGGGCGCCCTACTACGGCCTGCACTGCCCGGAGAGGCGCGCGGCGCGGCTGCTGTTCGAGGTTGCGGGGCTGCCGGAGCCGCTGCTGCGGGAGGACGCGTTCTTCGCCGTGCTCGGCGCCCTGGTGGGGCGGCTGGCCGGGGACGCCGTCTCCGTCGTCGACGGCATACCGGGGCCGGTGCGCGAGGATCAGCTCAAGGCGTTCTGCGCCGCTGCGGCCGCGACCGGCGCTGTGGCGCTGACTCACATCGTGGGCGTCACGCCCGAGGCGCCGGACGCCGCGACCGCGCTTGGCGGAAGGCCGCCGGAGGAAACCGTCCGGGTCACGCGCAACATGGTCATCGACGCGCGCGACCGTCTCAGCCTCGCCGGGTCCGGTCCGATCGATTGCGTCGCTCTCGGCAGCCCGCACTTCTCCGGCGAGGAATGCCGCGCGGTGCTGGCGCTGGCCGGGGGCCGCAAGTTCCGGGTTCCGGTCTACATCTGCCTCGGGCGGCACATCCTCGACGGTTTGCAGGCGGATGGCGCCTATGAGGCGCTGCAGGACCTGGGGGTCGAGTTCGTCGTCGACACCTGCGTCGTGGTGACAGCAATCCTACCCGCGCGCCCCGGCGTGATGATGACCAACTCCGCGAAGTTCGCCTACTATTCCTTCGGCAACACCGGGTACAGGCCGGTGTTCGGCACGCTCTCCGACTGCATTCGCAGCGCCCAAGCCGGTCAAGTCGTGCGCGACCGGGAGATCTGGGGATGAGCTGGCGGGCGGATGTCCTGATCGGCGGACAGGCGCGTGGCACGGTCCTGCGCCTGGATGAGCCCGTGAGTTTCTGGGGCGGGATCAGCCCGGAGACCTCCGAGGTCGTCCTCGCCGGCCACCCGCAACGGGGCGAGCGGATCGCCGGGCGGATCCTCGTGCTGCCACGCCCGATCGGCTCCAGCTCGTCGGCCTCGGTCATCCTGGAGCTGCTGCGCAAGGGGTCGGCCCCGCGCGCGCTGATCCTCGGCCTGCGCGAAGCGATCCTGCCGATCGGGGTCCTCGTCGCCCGTCAGATGGGCTGGGAGGCGATCCCGGTCCTGGCCATGACGAACCCGCCATTCCGGACCGGCGCGGCGCTCTGTATTCACGAGGACGGCGCCATAGAATGCGGGTCGTGAGGCACGGCACCTGGCGACGCCGGCCCCTGCGATCTGCCCCGGCGCGCGCCGGCTCGTATCCAGAATTGCCTCGATCACGGCGTGGTATCAAGGGCAGGAGAGGCGTTATCAGGCCGCTGTGGAGACCACGCCTGCGTCGTTGTCGACGATTACTGGCGATTCGAAATAGTTGATTCAGGGCTCGGCACCCAGGCGTTTGCGAGTACCGACCCGCCAGACACGGCGGCTGAAGCGGATCTGACGCGACCTGGAGAAGTGCCAGTTTCTGAAGCGCAGAGTCGGGCCGAACAGGGCAGAATCGGGAACTATGCGTTCGGTTCGGAGCCGTGGTCGGTTGCGCTCCGCGTCGTCTTCGCCTGGGGACAAGCCGCCAATCACTTCGGTCAGCATCGGGACGTGCTCGGCGGTGACGAACGGGGTCAGTTCCGTGTCGTTTCGCCGATGTCCGCTCGCAGATAAGGAAGAATTCAGGCGCCCGGTTGACCGAGAATCTCGGCGGAACATGAAAGTCTGGTGGAGTGGACTGAAATCTTTTCGCGGTGCTTATTTGGTGAACATTTTCCTGAATCGCGTTCCCGTGAACCGCGAAATCTGTTCATAATCCATTGATAAAGCACGTATGTTTCCGTTCTCTCTTTCAGGGAATCCTTGGTGAGGAATGCGGGCTGACGGGGGTTGGGCAGGCGGCGGGATCAGAAGTCGGCCGAGACGCGCCCGTCCTGCAGCAGGATCTGGAACGCCCGGTAGGTCTCGGCGGTGCCGTCTTCCAGCGAGATCGCGCCGTAGTCGCCGATGTGCGCGCGGAGCAGCGTGTCCGTGTCCTCCATGGGGAAGGGTATCGGCTCGCCGACCGCGGCCACGCGCGCGCCCGGCGCGAGGCGGCGCAGCACCGCGAGCGCATCCTCGACCGGGACCACGGTTCCGTTGCAGTCGAAGGCGGGCGCGCCGTCGCCGTCCCGCGACACGGCCTGGAGGAACGCCGCCGCGACCTCGCCCGCGTAGAGGTACGAGACCGCGCCGGTGAACGGCACCTCGTAGTCGCGCCCGGCCGCCGCGGCCAGGATCGCGACGGTGGTCTTGGAGGTCATGCCCTGGTCGCGGCCGACGCCGTAGACGATCCCCGGCCGCAGCGCGATGCTCGGCATCTGCCAGTCCTGCCAGTAGGTCCGCGCGATGGCCTCGTCGCAGGCCTTGTAGGCGCCGTAGAGGGTCGGCGCGTAGGGGCTGTCCTCAGGCGCGCCGTGGGCCGCGATGGAGCTTGCGTAGGCGATGCGGCGCACGCCGTGGCGCCGCGCCGCCTCGAACACCGCCACCGTCCCCACCACGTTGACGCGGGCGCCCAGGACGGGGTCCGCGCGGCAGAAGGGCACCTGCAGGGCGGCGAGATGGAGGATCGCGCCGACCCCGTTCTCCGCCACCGCCCGGTCCACGGCCTCGGCGTCGGCGATGTCGCCTTCCACCCAGGTCACCTGCGCGAGTTCCTCCTCCGACATCAGGAGCCCCGGCCGGCGGCGGCTGGTGTCGAGGTCGAAGGAGACGGCCGGCACGCCCGCGCGCACGAGGATCGCGAGCGCCCAGCTCCCGATACACCCGCTCGAGCCGGTGACGAGCACCGGCCGGTCGAAGTCTTCCCTGTGGACGGTGAAGAGGTCGTTCAGTGAGTCCATGGTCGTGATCTGCCGATGTGGAGGGGCGGGGCGTCAATGCGCGGACTCTCGCACGCGGCGCGGGTCCCGGCCAACGGTCGCAGGCTCGCTCGGGCCTGTTTGCGCGGATCGCCGGTGGCTATCATCGTGCGGAGAGAAAATTCGGGGTGCGGGCGGCGCGGCGTTGTCCCCCGGCCCGCAGGTGGAGCGCAAGCATGACCGAGACGACGTCGATCACGAATGCGGAAATCGTTCTCCTCGACGGCGGCGTGGGGCAGGAACTCTATCGCCGCAGCACGATACCCGCGGCGCCGCTCTGGTCCGTCCAGGTCATGATGGACGAGCCGCATCTGGTCGAGGCCGTGCACCTCGACTTCATCGAGGCGGGCGCGCGGATCGTCACGGTCAACACCTACACCGCGACGCCGCACAGGCTCATCCGCGAGGGCGTGGCCGAGAAATTCGAGGCCCTGCACGACGCGGCCCTCGCCGCAGCCGAATCCGCGCGCGAGAAGTGCGGCGAGCCCGTCAGGATCGCAGGCTGCCTGCCGCCGCTGGTCGGCAGCTACCGCGCGGACCTGACGCCGCCCGAGGACGAGTGCCTCGCGAACTACCGCCAGATCGTCGCCGTGCAGGCGGAGCGCGTGGACCTCTTCCTGTGCGAGACCATGCTGTCGGCAGCCGAGGCGCGCGCCGCGACCTCTGCCGCGGCCGAGAGCGGCAGGCCGGTCTGGACCGCGCTCTCGGTGGACGATGCCGACGGCACCCTGCTGCGCTCCGGCGAGGGGGTCGCCGCCGGCGCGCAGGCCGCCGTGGACGCGGGCGCGGACGCCGTGCTCGTCAACTGCTCCAGCCCCGAGGCGGTGAGCGCCGCCATGCCGCTGCTGGCGGAAATTGGGGTCCCGTTCGGGGCCTACGCCAACGGCTTCGTCTCCATCGCCGCCATGAAGCCGGGCGGCACGGTGGAGGCGCTGGAGGCGCGCGACGATCTCGGCCCGGTGGCGTACGCGGGCCACGCCCTCGGCTGGGTCTCCGCGGGCGCGTCCATCGTCGGCGGTTGCTGCGAGATCGGGCCCGGCCATATCGCCACGCTCAGGGAGCGCCTCGTCGCCAACGGCCACGGGATCGTGGCCGCGCTGCATCACTGACCGTGGCGAGGAGCGCGGGTCACGGCGCAATCGACGTGCCGCCGTCCACGACGAAGCTCTGGCCCGTGGTCCAGCGGCCGGCGTCGGAGGCCAGATAGACCGCGATGCCCGCGATGTCTTCCGGCTCGCCCAGCCGCCTCAGTGGCGTCTGGGCGATCCGGGCCGCGGCGCTCTCCTCGTCCTCCCACAGCGCGCGCGCGAAATCCGTCCGCACCAGGCCCGGCGTGATGGCGTTGACCCGGACGTTGTGCGGCCCCAGCTCCACGGCGAGGTTGCGCACGAGCTGGAAGTCGGCCGCCTTGGAGATGCAGTAGGCGCCGATCACGTCGGAGCCGATCTGCCCGCCGATCGACGACACGTAGATGATCGCGCCGTCCTTCCGCTCCCGCATCTCGCCGGCCACCATCTGCGCGAGCCACAGGTTGGACTGCACGTTGGTCGCCATGACCTTGGCGAAGACGTCGTCGGAGATGTCCGCGAACGAGCCATAGTGCGGGTTGATGGCGGCGTTGCCGACGACGATGTCGATGCGCCCCAAGGCCCGGCGGCTTTCCTCGATCAGGCGTTCCAGCTCCTCCTTGCGCCCCACGTTGCAGGTGAGGCCGAGGGCCGTGAGCCCCTCGTCGGTGAGCTCCCGCGCGGCCGCCTCGACCCGGCCCGCGTCCCGGCTGGAGACGACCACCCGCGCGCCGTGTTGGGCGAGCGCGCGTGCGATGGCCTTGCCGATGCCCTTGGTCGAGCCGGTGACGACGGCCGTCTTGCCGGCGAGGTCGAAGAGGGGGGACACGGCAGCCTCAGGCGCGCCGTTCCGGCGACCGGATCACGCGGCGGCCCGCATGGCGCGCCGCGCCTTCCGGCGGCTGCGGCCTATGTGAACGGGGCGGTGTTGGCATATCCTCCCGGCCTCGGTCTTTTGGGGCGCTGCAGGGCCGGGAGGATGACCGCTCCGCCCGGACCAGTCCAGGGCGCCGGCGGCGGCACCGGCGCACGGCGATCGAACGGGGAAGCGCGCATGGCACGATCCGACTTTTCCTTCTTCTTTCCCTTCCGGGTCAGGTATGCGGAGGTCGACGGGCAGATGATCGTCTTCAACGCCCACTACCTCACCTACTTCGACACCGCGATCACCGAGTTCTTTCGCGTGCTCCCCTACGACTACCAGGGGCAGGTAAAGCGCACCGGCGAGGACTACCACACGGTCAGGACGCTGGTGGAGTATTACGCGCCGATCCGCTTCGACGACGAGATCGAGGTCGGCGTGCGCACCCGGCGGATCGGGCGGACGAGCCTCACCTTCGGCCTGGAGATCCATCCGAAGGGGCGGGACGATCGCCTCGCCTCGGGCGAGGTGGTGTGGGTAAACACCAACCAGACGACGCATCGCCCGGCGCCGCTTCCGGCGGAGCTGGTGGCGAAGCTGCGGGCGTTCGGCGGCGGCGAAGAGCCGGCGTCCTAGAGGGAGATGACGATGACCGAACTGACGCTGGAGCAGCAGGTGCAGCGGCTCACCGATATCGAAGCCATCAAGCAGATGAAGTCGCAGTACTGCTACTACGCCGATCACGGCTACGACCCCGACGGCATGGTGAGCCTGTTCGTCGAGGACGCCATCTGGGACGGCGGCGACTTCGGCCGCTACGAGGGCGTAGACGAAATCAGGGAGTTCTTCGTCGGCATCAAGGACGAGATCGTCTTCGCCATCCACCCGGTGATGAACCCGATCATCACCATCGACGGCGACACGGCCAACGCGAGGTGGTGGCTCATCATGTGGTGCACCATGATGGTCGACGGCGAGAAGCAGGCCCGCTGGTTCGCCGCCGAGTACGACGACGACCTGGTGAAGCGCGACGGCAAGTGGCTCTTCACCCACATCAAGGTGGACGGCAAGTTCCTGGCCGCCCACGCAGACGGCTGGGCCGAGCAGACCGGGTAGAGCGCGTCCGGCATGCACGGTCGCGCCCACGGGTGCGCGGAATCGAAAGCGCGCGACAGGCCGCGACAGCGGCCCGCCGCGAGCGAGAAATGGCTGAAGCGTTGCCGTTTTGCACGAATTGGCCTTAAAGCGGTCCATTCCGGTCTATTCCGGTCCAAAGTGGTCCAAAGTGGCCCGAGGTGGTCCGAAACGAGCGGCCCAAAGTGGCCCAAAGTGGTCCAAGGCGGCTCATGGTGGCCCAAGCCGGCCCGTCCCGGCGGCGGCGGGAGCCCGATGGACGAGCGCCCGGCGACGAGCCGGCGGCGCGGCGCCCAGGGCCGCCATCGCGCCGAGGGCCCCCCCGTGCCGAGGGTGCCGCCGGCCTCACTCGTCCTCCGCATGCCCCGCCTTCGCCGCCACGCGCTCGACCGGCGAGCGGCCCGCCAGCAGCCGGCCCGCCGCGAATGCTCCCGCCCGCCGA
Organism: Alphaproteobacteria bacterium; assembly: GCA_965221125.1. Classification (GTDB taxonomy): domain Bacteria; phylum Pseudomonadota; class Alphaproteobacteria; order UBA828; family UBA828; genus WTGU01. The sequence goes on along the minus strand of CBDCRW010000007.1, from coordinate 120,526 downwards.
TCTCTCCGGGGCAATCGTCCACACACCGCATCCGCCGAGACTGCCCCGCCCCGCCCCCGCCTTGCACCGCACCATGGTGCGGATACACGTGCGCCAGGCAAACGACACACCACCCCAGCCCGTTTACCCTATCCACATGCTTCTGCCATACTGAGCCAAGTTGCCTCCCAACGGCTAGCGTAACCAAACATGTCAAAGAAGCGACAACCCGCCTCCCACTTAACCTTGCATTCTACTTCACTCGAGTGGGCCATCAAATCCATTACTAGACACTCTGACGGTGACATATTCCCCAAACTTTTAGAACTGCAACCATTCCAGGATGAAAGAGAACTTTTAATCAAGTCGCTGTCAAGAGTACCTCTAGACACTCTTACCCCTGGTGCGTCCAGGCGCTTCATTGTCCCCAAGGATGAAATTTCCTATCGCTTAGCAACACAGTTAGATCCCCAAGACTCTATCATTCTGACCGCACTATTGCACCAGTTTGGTCAAGGTATCGAAGATCGTAGGCAATCCACCGACATTGTATTCAGTTACAGATTTCGTCCTAGCGACGAACACGGCTTATATTCAAGTCAATCTGCTTGGAATGAGTTTTGGGAAAAGGCACACAATCTTTCCTTCAAATCAGGGACCATTCTCTACTGCGATATTGCTGACTTCTACAACCAAATATATCACCATACCGTCGAGAATCAATTGATCCACTCTTCTTTTCCAAACCAAGCAACTAAGTGGATCATTGGTTTACTTGAATCTACTACCGAAGGAGTTTCCAGAGGGGTACCTATTGGCCCTCATTCCATTCACCTTATTGCGGAGGCAACACTCATACCTCTTGACAACGCACTTGCAGCCGAAGGACTGAATTTTCTACGATTTGCGGACGATATTCTTATATTTTGCCGTAACAAAAAGAAGGCACACTCGGCTTTAGGAAGAATCGCCTCGATATTGGACAAACAGCAGCGACTGACACTGCAACGACACAAGACACAGTTCCTAACACCCGCTAAATTTCGCAGTCTCTGCAGTCAAATGGTTGAGGATAGGCCAATCAACGACGATGAAAAGGAAATGCTTAGTATTGTGCGAAAGTACTCGAAGGGAAATCCATATGCATTTATTTCCTATGAGCAAGTGGACTCGGATGACTGGGAGGCATTAACTGAACATAAGATCTCCTCAATAATCAGGGAATATGTTGGAAAGTCTAGTCCGGATTACATCAGGCTTCGGTGGTTTTATCGCAGGCTTGCACAAATTGGTCATCCCGGAGCGGTGCGTGTCTCCCTAAAGATGATAGATAGACTCGGTCCATGCTTCGCGAACATTTGTTCGTATCTGGCATCGGTGCAAAATATTGAACCACAAGATTGGAAGGACATAGGAAGTGATCTCTTGCGCCTGTTAGAAAGCTCGGCGGTGAAGGAAAATGAATTCTTCAGGCTTTCAATTCTAAGTCTGTTTGGTAGAAATTCGTATCTAAACCACTTTCCATCACTGGCTTCGCGCTACAACTCAAGTGATCCGAACGCACGCCGCGAAATACTTCTCGCTGCTTATAGGAATAACGTAGTCGATTGGGTCCGAGAGCATAAAGAGGCGTTCGATGCCATGGATATTTGGCAGCAGCGCGCGTTCTTGCTGTGTTGTTCACAGTTCCCAGCAGACGAAAGAAAATACTTTTTGCAGAGAAGAAACTTTCGTCGACCATTGGAGGCATCACTTTGTAAGTGGGCCAAGAACGCCACACGTTAGGGTACACGATAAATGTAAACATTGGCGAGTGCCCTACCCCCTATACCCCGCCCCCCTTTCATCCAGCATCCGCATGAAGGCCGCGAACTCCAGCGCGCCGATGTCGCTCACGTGGGTGGAGAAATCGTCGATCTGGCGGGCGGATTGTGCGCTGATCTCGTCGGCCACGTAGCTCAGCGCGCTGTTCATCGCGAGCGCGTCCACCTGCGTCCTGCACGCGGTCTCCAGCCGGTGCAGGTAGAGGAAGGCTTCCGCGATCGTGCGCCCCACGGTCACCAGCCCGTGGTTGCGCAGGATGAGCGCGCGGTTGCGGCCGAGGTCGCGCACCAGCCGCGCCTTCTCGTCCTCGCTCACGATCGCGCCTTCGTACTCGTGATAGCCGACGGTGCCGTGGAAAAGCGTCGCATCCAGGCTGATCGGCAGCAGCCCGCATTCCAGCGCCGCCACCGCCATGCCCGCCGGCGAGTGCGTGTGCATGACGCAGTGCGCCTCTGGCGCTGCCGCGTGGATCGCGCCGTGGATGGCGTAGCCGGCGGCGTTCACCGGCCACGCGCTCTCGCCCACGATCTCGCCCGCCAGCGTGATCTTCACCAGGTTAGACGCCGTCACCTCGCCGTAGCGGAGCCCGTAGGGGTTGATGAGGAAGTGCCGCTCCGGCCCCGGCACGCGCACGGTGAGGTGGCCGTAGATCGACTCGTTCCAGCCGAAGTGCTCGACCAGCCGGTAGGCGGCGGCGAGCTGCACGCGAAGCTCGGCCTCGCTCGGCACGAGCTGGATGGTGTCTGCCCTTGCCGTCGACGTGCTCATCGCTCTCTCCTCTTCCCGCGCGCCGGTACGTCGCCAGCCCCCTCCTCACCCCGTCCCTCTCCTCCCCAGGGAGGAGAGGGGGCGCTGACCGGCGCGGCTGCGTTCCCCCTCCGCCCTCCGGGGGGAGGGGGCCAGGGGGAGGTGGGGACCGTCATCCGACCAATGGTGGCGGCGTTGCGGGCGCCAGGCAAGCGATCCCGGCCAAGCCCCCGGCTACGCCCCGGCCCAGGCGCGGAGCAGGCGGGTGCGCTCCCCGTCCACGCGCACGTCGATGCCGTTGGCGGCGCGCACCAGCGCCACCTTGTAGAGGCTGAGCGCGCGCTCCGCGCTGAGCCAGCCGCGCGCCACGTCGTCCGCCACCAGGGCCGGCTCCCTCGCGTAAGGGTCGCCGTAGCCGCCGCCCGCCACCGTGCGGTAGTGGATCGCCTCGCCGGGCCCGAGCCGCTCCTCGTGGAAGGAGGGGAGCGTCGCGAACGCGCCATCCGCCGCCCGCTTGCGGTTGAGCGAGGGCGCGCCCGCGCTGCCGCCCAGCACGCCCTGCGCCGGGTTGAGGTCGCCGTCACTGCAGTAGAAGACCGAGACCGGGCCGGACAGCGAGCGGTAGGCGCCCTGCGTCGCCGGCGCGCCGTTCCAGCGCCCTGCGCCCATGGTGTCGCAGGCGATGCGGCGCTCCTCCATCAGGATCGGGTACTGCGCCTCGTCGATCTCGATCGAATCGATCACCAGCACGCCGCCGCCGTCCGGCGCCTCGTAGGTGAGCCAGCCGTCGTGACCGTGAGTGCCGGGGCCGCCGGAGAGGCCGACGCAGAACTGGTTCACGTAAGGCACCGGCTCGCCGTCGCGGTCGTCGATGCCGGAGACCACGCCGAGCCCGGCGGAGAAGTTGCCGCCGCCTTCCGCGAGCCCGTGCGGCGCGCCGATCTGCGCGAAGCAGCACTGCACGGCGTTGATGAGGCGGTCGTTGACGTTGGTGGTGGCGACCGAGGTGCCGGCGGGGAAGGTCGGCCGGCCCACCACGCAGCCGTCCCGGAGCTTCACCCTGATGCGGCTCGCGCTGCCCTCGTTGTGCGGGATCGTGGGGTCGAGGTTGTAGAAGACGCCGATGCGGCACGAGCCCGCGGCGCAGGCTTCGGAGAGATTCACCCCGCCCGGCACGCAGTCCGGGTTGTCGCGGAGGTCCACGGTGATGACGCCCTCCTCCGGCTCGATGGTGACGGCGGCCGTGATCGGGATGCCGTCTTCCGCGACGCCGGGGATCGGGTCGTGGCTGCAGGTGTAGCGCCAGGTGCCGGCGGGGAGTTCGCGGATCGCCGCCGCCGCCCGCCTCGCGCCATAGTCCATCCAGGCCTCGACGAAGGCGCGCACGGTCTCGATGCCGTAGTGCGCCACCAGCGCCTTCAGCCTGCGCTCGCCGATGCGGCAGGCGCCGACTTGCGCGCGGTAGTCGCCGTACCAGACGTGGGGCGCGCGGATCTTCTGCAGGCCGATGCGCACGATGTCCGCCTTGTCCTCGCGCCCCTCCTGGATGCGCACGCAGGGGAAGTGCACGCCCTCCTGGTAGAGCGTCGCGGCGTAGGGCAGGTAGGTGGTGGGCTCCGGCGCGCCCACGTCGGCGTGGTGCGAGCGCGACAGCACCCAGAACAGCGGCTCGCCGTCCGCGAACACCGGCACGCAGAGCGTCATGTCCGCGTGGTGCGTGACCCCGTGATACGGGCTGTTGTTGAAGAAGGCGTCGCCCTCCTTCACGTCGTCGAAGAGCTCCGTGATCGGCCGGGTCGTGAGTTCCAGCGCGCTCACGTGGATCGGCATCGCCTCCTCGACGCAGATGAGCCGGTGGTCGTAGGTGAGGATGCCGCAGGACATGTCGCGCGCGTTGGTGATGACGGCCGAGCGCGAGGCCCGCATCACCGTGTTGCTCATCTCGCGGATGATCGCCTCCAGCCGGCGGGAGAGCACCGCCATCAGCAGCGGGTCGAAGCGCGTGTCCGTCTCTGCCATGCCACCGCCCTCAGCGACTGCCCGCAGGCGCGATGTGGAAGTTGCCGTGCGCGTCCGCGCGCGCCCGCTGGCCGGCGAGCAGCAGGATCGTCGTCGTGGCGCTGTCGATCAGCGCCGGGCCCGCGACCTCCGCGCCCGCGCCCGGCGCGTTGCCGTCGTAAGCGGGCAACGTGCGGAAGGCCCGTTCCTCGCCGAGATAGACCTTGCGCCGGCCCCGCTCGGGCAGAGCCCCGCCGTCACCCGCGCCGGCCGGGGCCGCCCCGGCAGCGCCTTTGCCCGTGCCGATGGCGCGCACGGTCCACGTTGTGAACTCGACCTCGCCGTGGTCCTCGCGGATGGTGTGGATGCGCTCGTGCATGTCGTGGAACGCGGCCGCGAGCGCCGGCACGTCGCCCGCGCCGAGCCCGCCCGCAGCCGGCTGGAAGGGCGCCTCGATCTCCCAGGACTGGTACTTGTAGCGGGCCTGGAAGGCGTATTCGTAGCGGCGCTCCGCCTCCGGCACGCCCGCGCGCTCGAGGAAGCGCCGTGCCCGCGCCTGCAGCGCCGCCAGGGTCTCGTTGACGGCAGCCAGCGCGAAGTGGCGGTCGCTGGTGTGGAGCGTCGCCGTCTCCTCGCCCCGGATGTCCGTCACCAGCCCGCCGAAGGCGCTGAGCCCCGCCGCCACGCCCGGCACCATGAAGCGCTCGATGCCGAGCGCGCGCGCCATCTCGCCGATATGGCAGGCGGTGGCGCCTCCGCCGGCGACCAGAAAACTCTCGCGCGGGTCGATGCCCTCGTTGACGGTGATGTCCTCGATCGCCGCGATCATGTTCTCGTTGCTGGTGACGTGGATCGCGTAGGCCGCCTCCGCCAGCGCCAGCCCGAGCGCGTCCGCCACCGTGCCCACCGCGCGCTCTGCGGCCTCCCTGTCAAGCGTGAGCCGGCCGCCCAGGAAGTAGTCGGGGTCGAGCAGCCCGAGCACCAGGTTGGCGTCGGTCACCGTGGGCCGCGTGCCGCCCCGCCCGTAGGCCGCGGGCCCCGGATCGGCGCCGGCGCTCACCGGGCCCACCCGCAGCAGGCCGCCCGAATCGACCCAGGCGATGCTGCCGCCGCCGGCGCCCACCGAGCGCACGTCGATCTTCGGCAGGCCCAGCAGGTCGCCCGCGATCGGCGCCTCGGTGGTGCGGATCAGGCTGCGCGCGCGGATCGCCGAGACGTCGAAGGTGGTGCCCCCCATGTCGATGACGACGATGTCGGGCTCGTCCGAGAGCGCGAGCGCGGCGATGGGGGCGAGCGTCGGCCCGCTCATCACCGCGTGGATCGGCTGCGCGGCGATCTCGCCCACGGTCATCATGCCGCCCTGGCAGTTGGCGACGAGGAGGGTGCCCGAGAATCCCGCGTCGCGGACGGCACTCTCCAGCCGGCCGAGGTAGGCGGGCACGATGCCGTGCAGCGAGGCGTCGATGGCGGTGGCGATGGTGCGGCGGTATTCTCGGGGGATCGGGTTGAGCGCGTGGCTGAGCGTGACCGGCACCGCCGGCCAGAGCGCGCGCACGATCTCGCCCACGCGGCGCTCGTGCGCAGGATTGGCCACCGACCAGAGCAGGCTGACGGCGATGGCGTCCACCGGGCAGCGCCTGAAGTGATCCACGGCCGCCCGCACGTCCTCTTCGGCGAGCGGCGCGATCTCGTTGCCCCGCGCGTCGATGCGGCCCCGCACCTCGTAAGTGCGGTCGCGCGGCACGAAGGGCCGGGGATAGTCCAGGCGCCAGTCGAAGGCGCGCTTGCGGGGCGCCTCGCGCAGCGTCAGCACGTCCGGGTGGCCGGCGGTGCAGATCAGCCCGACCGCGCCGGTCCGCCCCTCGACCAGCGCGTTGGTGGCGACCGTGGTGCCGTGCACGATGCGCTGCGCGCGGGCGAGGAAGTCCGCGAGATCGCAACCGAAGGCGCGGGCGGCGAGTTCGAGCGCGTCCAGGAAACCCCGTTCGAACGCGGGCGGCGTCGACGGCGCCTTGACCACCGCGAGCCTCGCCCCGTCCGAGACCACGCAGTCGGTGAAGGTCCCGCCGATGTCGATCGAGACCTGGTACTGGCTCACCCGCCCCCCGCCGCCGTCGCCTCAAGGCCGCGCGTATCCTCGCAACCGGCGGGCAGCGGGCGCAAGGGCGGCCGAAAACGGCTCCGGCGCGGGGAGAGGGCCGTCCGATCCAGGCGGCCGGGCGTCCCCGCCGTCGTTCCAGCAGGCTTCGACGTCCGCCCGCAGCCGCCGCCTCTCGCCCTCGGGCAGGCAGGCCCACGCGAGCCGCGCCCATGCCTCCTTCCGCATCTTGAGGCACGAGAGCATGGCGAGCGCCGCGGCGGCCCGGGGCGGGCTCATGCCGGCTTCCGACACGAACATCCGGAAGGTGTCTGCGACGTTCCGCCACGCATTCGAGGAGACCGAGCCCGGCGTCCTCACATACCCGACCAGTGCGTCCGGTATTCCCGCGACATGACCCCGGTTATTCTTCAGAAGCGCGATCCAGTACGCGTAGTCCTGCCGGCTCCGTAACTCCGGCATCCTTTCCGCACCATTCAGCTCTCTTCGGAACATGGTGCTGCTCAAGGAGACCCTGTTGGCGACCATCATGTCCTTCAGCGTCACCTTCGGTCGCGCCTTTATCAGTCCCAGTATGCTGCCTTCGCAACTCAGCACGACGGTCGATGTGCAGGACACGATGACATCGTCGTCGTCGAAACTTCGGACCTGCCGCTCCAGCTTGTTTCTCATCCAGAAGTCGTCCGAATCCAGGAAGGCGATGTAGCGACCTCTCGCATGGCCGAGGCCGACGTTGCGCGCCGCCCCTGGGCCACCGTTCCTCACCGTCGAGAAGACCCTGACCCGGTCGTCGAGCGCCCTGTAACCCCGCAGAATCTCGGCGCTCTCGTCCGTGGAGCAGTCGTCCACCGCGATGAGCTCGAAGTCAGGCAGCGTCTGCCTCAGCACCGACCGCAGCGACCGATGAAGGCAGCCGGCCGCATTGTAGACCGGCACGATAACGCTTATCGATGGCTTGGCAGCCCCGGTTGGCATGCCTGCCTCAGCACCGCTGCCGGAGGCCGATATCGGAAGTTATCCACCTGCACGCTTCCAGATAAATGATCTCTAGAAATACGTCATTTGTCACTTTCATAATCTCTATATTATGGAACGAATAGGGTCCAAAATACGAAATTGTCCGACATTGCAACGTTCTCCCATGGACAGGCGTAATGCGAAGAAAATTAATTCTAATGCGCTGACGTTTCGTGATTGCGTAACCCATGATATGCTGAAATGGTATCGGATATAAGTCCAGAGAAACGAAAAAATTACGAGTCCGGCCAGGGCATGACGAAATCGATGCGAGCACGATCTCAAGGCCACCTCACCCTCGTCACGCAGACGGCCCGCCCTGCAGGCCGCCGGCCGCTGCGGCCCGCCATGCGCGTGGCCACCATCGGCGCCGGCTACGTCGGGCTGGTATCGGCCGCGTGCTTCTCGGAGTTCGGGCTCAGCGTCACCTGCGTCGATGCCGCGCCGGAGCGGATCGCGGCGCTCCGCGCCGGCCGCCTGCCGATCCACGAGCCGGGGCTGGAGCGGCTGGTCGCCGCCAACGTCGCGGCCGGGCGCCTCGCCTTCACCAGCGACATCGCTGACGCCGTGCCGTTGGCCGACGTGGTGATGCTGGCCGTCGGCACGCCGGGCCGGCGCGAAGACGGCCGCGCCGACCTCTCCTTCGTCCACGAGGCCGCCCGCCAGGTCGCCGACGTGCTCGACGGCGACACGGTGATCGCGACCAAGTCCACGGTGCCCGTCGGCACCGGGCGCGCGATCGCGCGGATCGTCCGGGAGCGACGGCCGGATACAGCCTTCGACGTCGTCTCGAACCCGGAGTTCATGCGCGAGGGCACGGCGATCGACGACTTCATGCGCCCCGACCGGGTCGTCGTGGGCGGCGGATCGGCGGCGGCGCAAGAGGTCATGCGGGCGCTCTACAGCCCCCTCTCTCTCAGCGACACGCCGCTGCTGTTCACCTCGTTGGAGACCGCCGAGCTCATCAAGTACGCGGCCAACTGCTTCCTCGCGACCAAGGTCGCCTTCATCAACGAGATCGCGGACCTGTGCGAGCGCACCGGCGCCGACGTTCAGGACGTCGCCAGGGGGGTCGGCCTCGACGGCCGCATCGGGCGCGACTTCCTGCGCGCGGGCCCCGGCTTCGGCGGCTCGTGCTTCCCCAAGGACACCGCCGCATTCGTCCCCATCGCCAGGGAGGCCGGCGCGCCCAGCGGCATCGTGGAGGCGGTGCTGCGAAGCAACACCCTGCGCAAGGCGAAGATGACGGACAAGATCGTCCACGCCTGCGGCGGCAACGTCGCGGGCAAGACCGTCGCCGTGCTCGGCGTCACCTTCAAGCCCGACACCGACGACGTGCGCGAAAGCCCGAGCCTGGCGATCCTGCCGGGCCTCGTGGAACGTGGGGCGACGGCGCGCGCCTTCGACCCCGCCGGCATGGAGCAGGCGCGTCGCGTCCTCGACGGCGTGCGCTGGTGCCGCGATCCCTACGACGCGATGGCGGGCGCGGACGCGCTGGTCATCCTCACCGAGTGGAGCGCGTTCAGGGCGCTCGACCTCGCCCGCGCGAAGCGCCTGATGCGGACGCCTCTGATCGTCGACCTCCGCAACATCTACGAGCCGGCGCAGGCGGCCGCCGCCGGCTTTCGCTACGTGAGCGTCGGCCGGCCGCCGGCCGCGCCGTCGCGGGAAGCTGACAACGTCATACGGCTGCGCGCGATCGGATAGAGCGCGACCGGCTTTGACGGGCGCGCGTCACCGTTGCCATCGCCCGTTCCCCTTGATCTTCGTGGCCGTATCGTTCGATTGTAGGCGGGCCGGATGGCGAAGCGCGGGAGCGCGGGAACGGGGACGCTCTCCGCCGCGCTTCGCGCCTCGGCGCTTTCGGCTAGAATGGCCGCCGCACCGCGAGGGAGGGGCAGCGTGACGAAGCCCATGGCCGACTACACGACCGAGCTCGGATCGCTCGAGGACTACCGCAAGGGCGGGGTCCACATCATCAACGACGATCCGCGCAACTACGTGTTCTCCAACGCCTTCGAGGTCGCCGGCAAGTCCGCGCCGTTCGAGCGCATCTGCGTGGCGAAGAACCTGGAATACGCGATCGAGATCATGCGCGCGGAAGGCGCTTCCGCCTGGTTCACGGCGGCCCACGACGAGTTCGCGCTCTGCCTCGACGGGCAGATCGAGGTCGAGTTGGTAAAGCATGGCGGCGCAGCGCCGGAGGGCGACGGCGCGCACGCGCTGGACGCCGAGCCCGACGGCCCCCGCATGGGGCGCATCCGCGCCGGCCGCGGCCATCTCACGCTGCTGCCGGCAGGCGCGGCCTACCGCATCTCGGCCGAGGCGCCGAGCGTTGTCCTGTTCCAGACCATGGGCGGCCCGCTCACCATCGAGCGCTGGGCCGACATCTGCCAGACCGGCGAGGAGTGAGCGCGATGGCGACACAGCTGGCCTACTCGGCCTCCGATCCCGACAACTACACCGGCTACCGCACCTTCCAGATCGGCGGCTTCGGCTTCCGCCGCGACGAGTATTTCGCTCACATCACCTGGCCCGAAGGCTCGCACCTCATGCCGGTGGACGCCTTCCTGCGCGCGCTGGTGCGCGAGGTGGCGTGGAACTTCTTCTACGGCACGCTGAACTTCGACGACGTGTTCGGCACCACCAACCTCTACGGCCAGGTGGAGCTCTACATCGGGCGCTTCAACGACGCCTACCGCGACAACGGCCGCGACTATCAGGAGACCATCGACAGCGACGACCTGCGGGAGACCTTCCAGGCGATGCTGGAGGACTGGACCAACGCGGGCTACGACCCCTTCACGGCGCCGCAGGAGACGGCGCAGCCCTTCGGCCGCAAGAACGGGCGCAACCCGGACGCGCTGGGCCGCGTGCGGGTGACGGCGAAGCGCATGGTGGGCCTGCCGGACGACGCGCCGCTCAGGACCGACGAGAGCGGCTACCCGGTCAACCGCATGTTCGCCGACGTGGAGCAGGACGAGCCCGAGATCGAGGCCGAGCCCGGCTTCGAGGGCGAGGTGCAGTCCTTCAACCTCTTCGCCTACCTCTCGCGCTCGGACGTGACCTGGAACCCCTCCGTCTGCTCCGTGCTCAAGGACAGCCTGTTCTGCCCCACGTCGGAGGAGTTCATCCTGCCGGTGGAGCACGGCAACGACCGCGTCGAGTGGTTCATCCAGCTCTCCGACGAGATCGTCTGGAACGTGAAGGACAAGCATTCGGGCGACCCCCGCGCGGTGGTGACCATGCGCTCGGGCGACGTCGCCTGCATGCCGGCCGACATCCGCCACCAGGGCTTTTCGCCCAAGCGCTCGATGCTGCTGGTGTGGGAGAACGCCTCGCCTGCGATCCCCGAGATGATCGCGAAGGGCGAGGCGCCGATCGTGCCCGTGCGCTTCTAGCCGCCCGGCGCCCCTCCCTCACCCGCGCGTTCCCGTCAGGCCGGACCCGGCGCATGGCCGAGGTTCTTCCGCTCGCAGACGCGGTCGCCGCCCTTATCCATGACGGCGACACGGTCGCCATGGAGGGCTTCACGCACCTGATCCCGCATGCCGCCGGCCACGCGGTGATCCGCGCCGGCCTCCGCGACCTCACCGCCGTCCGCATGACGCCGGATCTGATCTACGACCAGATCATCGGCATGGGCTGCGTCGGCCGCCTCGTCTTCTCCTGGGGCGGCAACCCGGGCGTGGGCTCGCTGCACCGCTTCCGCGATGCCGTGGAGAAGGGCTGGCCCCGGCCGCTCGAGATCGAGGAGCGGAGCCACGCCGACCTCGCCAACGCCTATGTCGCGGGCGCGAGCGGGCTGCCCTTCTCGGTGATCCGGGGCTACGCCGGCTCGGACCTGCCGGCGCACAACCCCGTCATCAGGTTCATCGAATGCCCGTTCACCGGCGAGAAGCTCGCGGCCTCGCCCTCGGTGCGCCCCGACGTGGCGGTGCTCCACGCCCAGCAGGCGGACCGCAAAGGCAACGTCATGCTGTGGGGCATCTCCGGCGTGCAGAAGGAGGTGGCGCTCGCGTCGCGGCGCGTCCTCGTCACGGTCGAAGAGATCGTGGACGCGCTGGAGCCCCGCGCGGGCTCGATACACCTGCCGCACTGGGTGGTGAGCGCGGTCTCGCCCGCGCCCGGCGGCGCCCGGCCTTCCTACGCGCTCGGCTACTACCGGCGCGACAATTCCTTCTACGAGGCGTGGGACGCCATCGCCCGCGACCGCGAGCGCTTCAGCGCCTGGATGGAGCGCCACGTGCTCGGCACCGAGGATTTCGCGGCGTACGAGCGGAGCATCGCCGCCGCCGCGGTTGCCGAGGGGGCCGGGCAGGCGTAGATAAGTGCCGCGCGAGACGCACCAGGCCGCGGAGGGGTGCCGGAGTGGTCGAACGGGGCGGTCTCGAAAACCGTTGTACGCGTGAGCGTACCGTGGGTTCGAATCCCACCCCCTCCGCCACTTTTCCTTTATAACATATTGATTTATAAGTATTTTCCTTAAATTTGAAATAGTGTGTCCCTCACTCACACCCTCACTGCGCTCGGTATAGCGCCGGCCCGCTCGCCGTTCTCCTCCCACAGCAACCGCTCTCCCCCGATCGACGGTCCGCCGATCTCCGGCAACTCCTTGCTGGACAGGGAATAACGCCGGTTCGACCCTCATGGCGCGACCGGACGTTCCCGGCCCGTCCTTGTCCGATCGCGCGGTCGTAGCACGTCCGGGCGGAACCCCTCCCGGTACCGCCAGGCCTCATGGGCCTTTCCGATCCGCCTGTCCGGCATCGTTGGGCGCCCCACCGGCACGCGGCAGCGACTCGAGCCAATCATCGATATCCTTGCGCCGCCACCCGATCGATTGCACGCCCAGCTTGAGCGGCCGAGGGAACGTGCCCTCGCGATACCGGCGATGGATCGTGCCCTTGCTCATTCCCGTCAGCCGCGCGACCTCCGGCAGTCGCAGGATCTTCGGTTCCGATTTGGCCATTCCAATTCCTTCCGTTTCGTAGATTCTCCGCGTTCTTGCATCCGTCAGCGCTACGGCCTGCGCACGACCAGCGCACAATCCACCTCGGCCTCCGTCCGCCTCGCTTCCACGGCGCAGTCCACGATGGCGCGGCCGTGGGTCTCCCATATCCATCCGCTCCAGCCCCCGCTCGGATCGTGCAGCGGGATCGGCTGGAACTGCTGTTCCACGAGCACGCCGAGCAGCAGGGCGGCCGGGACGGCGGCGGCCAGCGCCGCCGACTTCCAGCGCCGCTGCCAGCGCCGGTCCTCTTCCACCCACCGCCCCAAATCCGCCCTGCAGCTGCCCAATTCCCCCGAGAGCCCCACTGCCGCGTCCACCGCCGCCTTGTAGTCCGGGTCGGTCTCCAGCAGCCGGCCGACAAGATTCTTCGTCTCACCCACGTCCTCGCCGATCGCTCCGGTCGCCTTGGCGAGCTTGTCGAAAGCTGCCTTCGTCGGTCCCGGAGCGGGACATTTCCTTTCTTCCAGCCGCCTATCGATGACTTCCAGGCGTGCCAGGATCTCTCCCTGCACCGACGGCCGCGACTCGTCCGCTTCGCGTTCCTGTCCACCGTTTCCGGCTTCCTCGTCAGGCCGGCTCCGCTCGTTCATGGTCGGGTTGTCAGCACTCATGTCTGTACTCCTCTCATGAGGGTCAGGGGCCACGCCCTCCGCGCCGCCCCGCCGCCTCGCCGTTCGGCCTCCCGCTTGCGCAGCACGAACGGGTTGGGATCGGCCAGCCAGGCGGAATCGGGACGGCGCCAGTAGGCCGCGTGGTGCAGGTGCAGCGCGTCGCGGGGCAGATCCTTCGGGGAGGCGATCACGTATTGGCGGTCGGGTCCCAGCGTCATCAGTTCGTCGGGCGTCACCACTCGCTCGCGCACCAGCGTGCGCGACTCGCCCGCCTGCCACTGCGTGTTGGCCGTCACGATGCGGCTCTCGGCGATGGTGCCCGACCGGCTCTCGGTACGGCCCTCGAAGGTGGCGGTGCCGATCGCCTTCGACAGCTCCTCAGCACCCTCCGCGTCGGTGCGCGGGAAGCCCAGCACCTGCACCAGCTCGGCGAGGTGCAGCAGCGTCCTGCGGTGCTCCCTACCCCAGCTCGAATCGAGCGCCGAGATGGACTGCGCGAAGCACCAGAAGTGGACGCCCTTGCCGGCGGCCATGGTGTAGCCGTCCATCACCGGCTTGAGGAAGCCGATGCGCGGCATCTCGTCGATGACGATGAGCATGTCGCGCTCGAGCGGCGTCCTGCCGGCGACGGCGTTGGGGATGGCAACCCAGAGGCGGAGCCAGCCCTTGACGTGCTCGACGGTCTCCTCGGGCGCGACCACGAACAGGTCGGTGTTCCCCTCCGCGAGCCTCGTCGGATCGAAGCTGGACCGCCTGGTGTTTGCGAGCAGCTCGGGGTAGTTGAGGAAGGCCAGTTGGTTGGCGACCGTGGTGAAGTTGGAGCCGCCTTCCTCCCTGCCCACCTGGGCCTGGCGCTCGACCGCGATACGGGCGAGACCGCCCGCGAAGGGCTCCTCCTTTCTGAAGGCTTCCGCGAAGCCCTCGCGCGCTTCGGGCGAGGCCGACAGCATCTCGTGGACCGTCTTGAGGGTCCGCCTGTACGCCGGCTCCCTGAAGCGCACCCAGGCGACGTAGCCGGCGACGATGGCGCGCGCGGACTCGTAGAAGTGCCGGGTGTTGTCGTGGGCGCCGGGACGGGGCGGGGTGAGCAGGGCGTCGAGCAGGACGTTGATGTCGCGCACGGCGAGGCTGTCGTCCTCCCGTATGAACTCCAGCGGGTTGTAGGTCGCGGACCTCACGTCCGGCAGGTGGCATTCCCCGAACGCATCCCGGTGGGCCTTCGTCACGCCGAAGGGATCGAGGAGCACGGCATCGCGACCGAGCTCGCGGCGGCGGCGCGCGGCGACGCACCAGAGCTCGCCGCGCGGGTCGATAGTGACGGTCGAGCCCTCGAATCCCCGGCCGTCGGGCGAGAGCAGGTTGAGCGCGATCAGCGCGCCCTTGCCGGTACGCGGCGGCGCGACGGTGATGGCGGAGCCTTCGAGGGACCATCCGATCAGGGGCGCCTTTCGGCCGGTGCCCCACTGGCCCAGCAGGATGCCTTTCCGCTTCGCCAGCCGGCGCAGGAACCGGCGCCCGAGCAGGCTCGCATGTCCGTGCAGGTCGGACTCGGCGCGGCGGCGGCGGTCGCTGCTACCCAGATGCCGGAAGGTGGCGACGGCCACCTCGAACCAGAGAATGCACAGCAGCGCGACGGCCGGCGGCGGCACGACCGCCATCGCCAGTGCGAGCCCGTCCAGCGTCCCGAGCCAGCCCGTGACGGCCCCGAGGGAGGGCGCATACTGGAGCGGCCGTACCACCCCGGTCCAGAGCGAGGCGCCGGCCACCGCCAGCGCGCCGCTGTAGAGCCCGAAACGGAGCCACAGGAAGGCGTCCTTCCGGTCGCCGGCGAAGTAGGCGAGCAACGATGCTCCGACGGCCGTGCCGAGGCCGGCGGCGGTCGTTTCTTCCGCCCGGAGCCCCCTCGCGAGCCACACCGCCCAGCCGCCGCCGGCAGCAAGCAGGAGGACGCAGAGACCCGGCTGGATGACTCTCATGTCCACGCTCCTCCGAGTTCATGGGCACGCGGTGCGGGCACGGTCAGCTCCCGGTCCCGCCGCGCCGGGTGCGGGCGCCGACGCGGACCGCGCTCAGGCGCGAGAACCCCGCCACCGCCGTTCCCCCGGCCCGCTCGCCCCCGTCGTCGCCCGCGCCTGCGCGCCCGCCAATCCAGTCGAGGACGGCGGAGGGAAGCAGGTCGATCAGCTTGAAGGCGGCGTTCATCAGCCCGTAGGCGACGATCACGTAGAGCGCGAGCATGGCGAGGAAGCCCACCGGCCCGAGCCCGCCGGAGACCCCGGCGTCGCGCATCTGCGGCAGCCACACCTGGTTGAACAGCCCGATACTCGCGAGGAACACGAAGTAGCCGAGGATGAGCCCCAGAAGCATCAGCGCGGGCCGCAGCACCAGCGCGGGCAGGAACAGCCAGCCCTGGCGGGTGGCCTGGACGGTGAGCCGGTCCCCGTCCTCGCGGGTGACGTGGGCGGCGGCGAACACGGTGACGGCCAGCACCGCGATCGCCACGTTCAGAATCCAGCCGAGGATGCCGAACAGGAAGCGGATGAAGGGAAGCGCGGGCAGCACGTAGGCCAGCACCGCGCCCGCGATGACGAGCAGCCCGAGCAGGGTCGAGACTAGGGCGTCGGAGACCTGCCAGGCGGACTCGAAGACGTCGAGTCCCTTGCCGATGAAGGGAATGGATTCCAGCAGCCCGGAGCCGGTGGCGGCACCCATCAGCGCGGCAACGGCGGTGAGCGCGGCGTTGAGCAGCCCGTGGCCGAGTGCGGCGAGGTCGGCGATGGGATTGCCGCTGTCGGCGACGATGACGGAGTCCAGGTCGATGAACTCCAGCAGGCCGGAGACCATGCCGCCGTCACCGTCCCCCGACGCGGGCAGCGCGCCCGCGCCGGCGTCGGCGGCGGACAGCAGCATCGGGTGGTAGCGGGGCGAGCGGGCGAGCTGGGCCGCCACCCCCTTCACGGCTGCGTCCGCCGCAGGGACCCACTCGTCGAGGCTCGGCGTGGGCAGCGCCACCGAGGGCACGTTGTGGGCGGCGGCCTGGAAGAGGCCGACGCGGTGGGCGATGGTGTTGAAGAAGGAGGCCGCCGCCAGCCAGGAGGCCTCGCGCGCGTCCTCTGCCACCACCCGCGCCAGCGTCTCGCGCTCCTCCGAGGCGGCCTGCGTGAGCGCGCCGTCGAGCACGCGCGCGTAGGCGCCCGCCAGATCCTCCGCCGCCAGCAGTCCGTCGATGTCCGGGAGCGGCCGGCCGTAGACCGGAGTGCCGGCGACGTAGTGGGCTGCGAGGCGGCCGGCGATACTGCGGATTGGCGGCATGAGCGCGGTGAGCGCCTGGCGGTGCCCCTCGGCCGCCATGCCGGGAGCGCCATCGGCGTCGAGGCCGGAGAACCGGATGCTGCCGCACATCCTGTCCGGCATGCCCCGGTCCTCACCGTCATAGCTGAAGGTCAGCGTGCCGTCGTCCTCGTGGTCGTCGATCTCCACATAGGCGTCGTCGCCCGCCTGCGCCGCGCTCTGGTTGGCCGTCCTGGCGCAGGTCTCGGCGAGCAGCGTGCGCGCGATCGCCGCCCGCCAGAGCGCCTCGCGGGGGCGCGGCACGATGGGGCGGCTCTCCGAAAAGGCTTCCTCGGAGAACGGCTTCCAGACGGCGTTGGCGAAGTCGCCGCCAAGATGGGCGAGGCCCACCACCGCGTGCTGCGCCCCGTTCAGCCCGCCCGGCAGCGGCGCCATCAGGGCAACGGCGGTGACGATGCGCACGATCGCCCAGGCGCCGAAGCCGAAGCGGCCTTCCCGCGCGGTATCCACGGTGCCGGCGGCGGCGTGCCAGATGAGCAGGAACCCGGCAAGCACCAGGACGCCGGCGTTGAAGGCGAACAGCATGTCGCCCACGGCGGACGGCCCGTTAGCGCCCAGCCCGCCGAGGAAAGCCAGGACCTCGCGCGTCGCACCGTCAGTGTCGGCGAAGAGGCCGCGCTCGATGAACTGCGCGGCGGCCGGATCGGGCGGGGGCACGGCGGCCAGGACGAGACCGGTGAGCGCGAGCAGCAGGACCAGCCAGAGGAGGCCGGGACGGAAGCCTGAGGCCGGAGAGGGCGAGCCTCGGCTCCCCGTTTTGGCCGCCACACGACGACTCGCAACCGCGTCACCGGGATCGCTGGCCTTGCCGCCGCCCTCGGCCTTGCCGCCGTCCCCGATGCACGACCCGGCAGGCGGCGGTGGCCGGCGCACCGCCTCGATCAGCGTCCGCAGCACAGCCGCCGATCGCAGGGCTTCGGCAAGCGGGCGACCGAGCTCGGGCGCGAACAGGAAACGGAGCAGGCGCATCGCCTCAGTTGGCCCCGGCGGCCGGGTTGGCGAGGCCGGGGAGGCGGCGCATCTCCTCCGTGGCCAACGCGAGCGATGCCGCGTCGATCGCGCCGCGCCGCTCGTCGGTGCGGTAGCGCTGCCAGTCGAGCATGAGCGAGACCGCCTGCAGCGTCACCAGCTCGCGCAGCAGGTTCTCTGCCGATATCGCCTGCAGGCGCACGAACCAGTGCGGGTCCTCGAAACGGCCGCTCGCCAGCAGCTCAAGAAGCTCATAGCGGCTGACGGGGGTCGCGGGATCGCGGCCCGCGCCGGGTGCGACCGCCGCGGCCCATTCGCCGAGCGCGGCGCCCGGCGCCCTGAGCGCCCGGGCCTGCGCCATGTAGTCGGCGGCGAGCGCCATCCGCGCGTCCGCCGCCCGAGCCAGCAGCGCGCGGCGGCGCTCCCGGTCGGTATCGGCCGAGCCGAGCGGCGGCGGGTCGTGCACCACGGGCGCTGCGAGGTTGCGCGAGAGCTCTACGGCAGCCCGCAGCTCGTCCTCGCTTGCGAAGGTGCGGCGCTCGAACAGGGTGCCGGCGTGCAGGTCCGCGCCGTGCATGGCGTGCCCGCCCCGGCAGACACTCGTGCCGGAGAGCTCCGGGTCTCCGGCACGAGTGCCCTCGCCGGCGCGGCCTGCGTTGCAGTATTCCCGCGTGACGCTCTCGAAGCGCGCCGCATCGCCGGCGGCGGCCCCCGGCCGGTCCACCACCGCGCGGTCGCCCGTGATGCGGCCCGTCTCGGTCGCGGCCGCACGCCCGTGCGCGTCCTTTGCCGCGGCGCCGGTGGCCGCGAGGCCCCTCAGCCCCGTGACCGCCTCGCAGGCGCTCCGGCTGGGCCGGTGCGCCATCATGGTCCCGGTCTCGGCCACCTCGCGCGCAGTCTGCGCCTGCAGCTTCGTCTGCGAGTCGAGGGCTCCGGTCACGGCCTTGGCGCTCTGGGCGATGTAGCCCGAGAGCTGGCCGGTCTGCAGACGCAGCGCCTCGATGATGGCCCGCTCCATGGCGTCGATCTCGCCGGTGAGGTCCGCGATGACGCGACTCGCCTCGCGCCGGTCGTTGTCGGTGCGGTCGCACTTGTGGGCGTGCGCCGCGGTCGGCATCAGCATCGCCCCGGCCGAAAGCACTGCGGCAAGCAGCGCGGCGGCCGGCAGCAGGTCCCCTGTCTTCCCGAAGACCACAACACGGAGGGGCATCCTTCGGATACTCATTGGCCGCCCCCGACGACGCCCCGGAACAGCTCGCTGCCCGCGTCGCCCGCCCCGAGGTCATCGAAGACGTTGCGCCTCGGCCAGTCGATATCGAGGCCGGGAAGGCGGTCGAGAGGCCGGGTGTATTCCGAGACGTAGACCGAAGGGTCGAGGGCGCGGCCGACATAGCGCCGGTAGGCGTCGCGGGCGGCGGCGCAGATGCGGCGGCGGGCGAGATCCAGGATGTACTCGAGCGCGCCCGCCGGATCGAAGTGGATGTCGAAGGAGCGGTAGTCGAACAGGTCGGTGATGCAGGAGAAGTCGAGGATCGAGTCCGGGTTGCGTATGCCCTGGTCGGGATGGCGGATGATCGAGAGGTCGGCCTCGACGCCGGCCTCCGCGCTCCTCGCCAGCGCCTCCGCCACCGCCGGATCGCACGCGTCAGCGTGGCCCGCGGGATCGGGCGCGACCGCATCGCCCGGCACACCTCCGGACGCGGCGGGAGCGGGAGGCTGCGCCTCCGCCCCGGCCGGCGCCGCCCACACCGCGAGCGTCAGCGCCGCGGCGAACGCCCAGGCGCTACGCCGCCGCATCGCCGCCTTCCGCCCCGGAATCCCCGGCTTCGGCCGGCCTGTCCGTCGCCGGCTTTGGCGACAGTACGTTGATCATGCTCTGCGGCCCGGCGACCACGATCTCGGTGACCGTGCGGTCCTTGCACTCCCTGTCCTGGTATTCGCGGGTTCTGAGCCGGCCCTCGACCAAGACCAGCACGCCCTTGCGGACCATCTCCGACACGGGCTCGACCGAGCCGCCGAAGACCGCGACCCGGTGCCACTCCGTGGCCTCCTGCGGGTTCCCGTCATCGCCCTTCCAGCGCCGCGTGGTGGCGACGCTGAACGAGACCGTGTCCTCGCCGCTCTGCATGGTGCGGCGCTTGGCGTCGCCTCCCGCGTAGCCCAGCACCGTCGCCCTGTTGACGTGCAGCATGTGCTTCCTCCTCTCAGGTTGCGTTATCGGCTGATTGGGATGGCTCGTTGCCGGCGGCCCGCGCGACCTCGTCGGCGAGGCGGTCGAGCACCGCCTCCTCGGACGCGGCGCGCCCGGCCTCCGGCGAATCCATGCGAGCGAGCTCGCGCTCGATACGGCTTCGCGCCGTGCCCTCCGGGAACGCCCTGGCGAGCGCCGCCCTTGCACGGTCCGGCGGCAGCAGCGCGTAGAGCCGCCGCCTGAGCGCGACGTCCGCCGGGCTGGTGGTGAGCGCCCAGAGCTCGATCGGCCCCGGCGTGTTGACGACCAGCTGCTCGAAGCGCCCGCCCTGGCCGCTCGCGATCAGCAGCGCCGGCGCCCCGTCGCGGCCAGGTCCGGTGAGGCGGTAGCGGATCGCGTCCGAGAGCGTGTCCGTGAGGGAGAACGTGGCGGCGAGCGCTTGCGCTTCCTTCGCCTTGCCGCCGCTTCCCAGGATCCAGTAGCGGTTGGCGAGCTCGGCGAGCGTGCCGCCGAAATCCTCCAGGCGCTGCGAGGCCAGTGCGAGCCGCACCCGCAGCTTCCTGGCCTCGCGCACGTCGCGTTCCACCTGAACGCGGACGGCGGGCGCGCCGGCGGTGCGGTGGAACTCGTCGTAGCAGAGCCGCTTGGGCGATTCGCGAATGTCGCGGAGCCGGGATGCGTGCCAGTCCCGGTAGGGTTCGGGAATGGACGCCAGTGCGTCCTCGCCGATCCACCAGTGGCGTGTCAGCGCGTGGCGCGCGAGCAGGTAGAAGGCGGCCGACTGGCGGTCCGCCTCGGCCGAGCCCTGCGGCGCCACCTCGGAGAGGTCGATGGCGGCGAGGCGCGCGCCGCCGACATCGAAGGCGGTGGGAGAGAACATCACCGGCCAGTCGCCCGAGAGCGCCGTGAGGATGCGGATGAAGGCCTGGGTGACGGTCTCGCCGCCCGAGCCGTACCGCGCGTCCCCCACCAGCCCCTGCACGGCGGGCTCACGCACCGAGGCCAGCAGATCCACGAGGGTGGGCACCGCGTAGCGCTGCGCCCTGGCCGCCGCCTCGATCTCGCCCGCTTCGAACAGCAGGTCGACCACGTCCCACCAGAGCGGAGACTCGGGCAGGCGGAGTCCGGCCTCCGCGATCGCGGCATCCACGTCTTCGTCGCGGCCTTCCGTGTAGTCGTGGGGTTCGGCGCCCGCCACCTTGTCCGAGCGCATGGCGTAGGCGCCGGTGAGCGCCGGCCCGAGCAGCTCGCGCATGCCGTCGGGCACGCCCGCGTCCCCGGCGGGCGTCACCATGAGGCCCAGCAGGTTGGTCAGGAAGGCGCGCTCGGCCGGGAGCGGGCCGCGGCAGCCGAGCTGGGTGTCGCAGGGGTTGATGGCGTGTTCGGAGGTCATCCGGAGCGGGAACCAGCCGGCCTCGTGCCGGCGCTCGGCCGGCAGCGCCTCCCGCACCAGGGAGACCAGCCCGGAAGAGGAGGGGCCGATGTCGATCACGGCGGCCAGCGGCAGGCGTGTCTGCCCGCTTTGCAGGCAGAACGCGAGGCCGAGGGCGTTCATCAGCACCGACTTGCCCTGTCCGGGCAGGCCGTAGATCAGCTCGAAGCCGTAGTCGCCGCCTTCGTCGGCCGCCAGCGGCAGCGGCTTGCCGTCGGGCGAGCGGAACAGGTGCGCGCCGCCCGCCTCGGTCGAGAGACGCGAGAGGGGCGCCGGGCGGCCGACCGGAAAGAGCCGCAGGGCCTCGGAGAGCGGCGCGAGGGCGGGTTGCGCGGTTGCCCCGCAACAGAAGCCGGGGACGGAGGCGGCGAGGCTTTCCAGCGAGTCGCCCGTGAGCGGGGTGAACACCGCCTCGCCCCAGCCCTCGGCCACCTGCTGCAGGCGTCCGAGACGGGCGGCCAGTGCCGCCTCGCCGTCTTCCCCTCCGACCCAGGTCAAGAGGCCGAGGCGGAGGCGCACGATGGCATGCGCGTCGCCGCCGAGCGCCGCGAGGTCGCGCAGCGCGTTCCGCGCGAGCAGGCTGTCGGAGGACGAGAAGGCTAGGAAGGAGGAGGCGACGCGCGCCATGGTGGCGTCGAGGCGATGCAGGCCGCCGCCCTCGATCAGCAGCGAGAAGCGGCAGGGAAGACCGGCGGCGGCGAGCCCCGCCATCAGCTCGGCGAAGGGGCGCGAGCGCCTGGGTCCGAGGCTCATGTCGAGAGCGCCGTAGAGGCGTGCGCCGATGCGGACGCCGCCGCCGCTCCGCTCGGGCTCGCGGACCAGGAGCTGGGTGCTGAGCGGCGGCGGGAAGGCGCCGGTCTCCGGAGGCTCGGTCAGGCGCGCTGGCGCGTCGTTGGCCACGGTGACCGGGCGCCAGTCCGGCGCCGTGGACGCCGTGCCGTTCACCATGCGCCGCATGAGCCGTAGCGCCTGATCTTCGCGCAGTCTGCGGCCTTCGATCCCGGTCTCGGTCAGCACGGACGCTAGCGCGTCGAGCAGCGCCTCGTGGCGCGCCCACAGCCCTTCGAGCGCGAGGTGGGGGCATTGCGCCTCGCCGGCGGCGGGCAGCCAGTCCCGGAGCTTCCTGCGCAGCCCCTTGCGGTCGCGCTCCAGGCGGTCGCGCGGCAGCACGGAGGGCCGCGTCCAGCAGGCGATGACGAGGGTTTCGGCGGCGATGAGCGGGGTCAGGCGCCGTGCCCGCTCGGCCAGCAGGTCATCGAGGTCCAGTCCGAGCCGGGCGGCTTGCCTGCCCACAGCCTGTCCGTGTCCGGCCGCAAGCGTGTGCGCCTCGTCGGGGGCGCGCTCGAAGACGACGTGGAGCGCATGGCCGGGATGGGCGAAGGCGGTGTTGAGCCGGAGCGCGGCGAGGTCCACGAAGCGGTCGAGCTCTTCCGCGCCCATCATCGAGCGCGACCCGTCGAGCGCCAGCAGCGAGACCAGGGAGCCGTCGTGGCAGATCAGGACGCCGCCGCCGCCCTCCAGCGGCACGGCCGCCTGCGGCGCCAGGAAACTCTCAAGCGGCTTGCGGCGCAGCGTCCAGCTGAGGCGCTGGAGGTCGTCGGCGGCTGCGGCGAGCGAGAGCGGCATGGCTTGAGGCTCCGCCTGTCCTACAGCCTCGGCTTGAGGACTGTCTGGTTCCCGGCGTCGACCCCGAAGGTCGCGCCGAGGGCGTTGATGACGGCGGGCGCGGCGATCAGCGCGACGCCGATCAGGATGGCGATCAGCCCGCTACCGATGGTGGTCTGCTGGGGATGGTCGACGTGACGCTTGAGCTTCAGCAGGCCGAAGCCGACGATGGCGGCGCCGATGATGTAGAAGGCGATTGCGATCAGCCCCGGCACCGTCTCCAGGTCGTCCGCCGCCTCGTCGGCCATGTCGCCGAGCGAGACGGCCAGCGCCGGGCCGCACGCCCAGACACTCGTGCCGCAGACCCAGGCCGCACCCACCAAAGCGGCAGTGGCGGGACCCGCCGGCACCGCGCGTGGATGCCATGCGTGCGGACTCTTCAACTCCAGCAGAATGCGCCGAACCGTTCCTGCGATGGTTGTGATGTTCATGTGACGTCCTTTCGACGGATGCCCGGCATCAACCGATGCTCAGCACCTCGATGCCGAGGCTGGTCTGAAGCGCGTCGATGACGGCGCCGAGGTGCCAGGCAGCGATGCCGCCGACCATGTGGGCGAAGGCGCGGGCGCCGCTCGCGCCGGGACGCGCGTCGGCGGCGGCGCGGAGCACGAAGGCGCCCCGGATGAAGGCGAACAGCCCGACCAGCGCGACCAGGGCGAAGACGGCGGCCAGCAGCGCCTCGTAGTCCGCGCCGCGGCCGCCGGACCAGGGTGATCCCCTGTAGCCCAGGCTCGCGGTGCCGGGCGGGCTCGCCGTGCCGAACAGGCTCTCGGTCGTGGCGTCGAGCCAGGAGGGAAGGGCCGCGAGGACGATGCAGATCAGGAAGCAGAGCGCCGTGCCGCCGGCGGACGGCGCGTGGAACTTGTCCTCGGAGGTCTTGAGCAGGCGCAGCAGCCCCTGGGCCAGCGCCATCAGCGCGAGCAGGTAGCAGACGACCGTGACCAGGATCAGCATCGCGGGCTCGAGGTCGCGCACCAGCGAGATCATGGCCTGGCCGAGGTCGTTCGATTCAGCCATCGGGCCGATCCCCCCGGTCCGGCTGCGCGGCGAACACCACGACCAGCTCGGTGTCGCGGGGGATGCGCACGCTGGGCCCGTCGGGCGCGTTCTCGAGCAGCACGTCGCCGGCGGTGCGCGCCGCCGTGGCGAGTCCCGCATGGACCGCTTCCCGGGTCGAGGCCTCCAGGCGCTCGTAGCGTAGCCCGTCGCCGACGATGACGGTCTCGCGCGGCCGTGACAGGGCGGTCAGCAAGCCCTCGGCGAAGCGCACGGAGGCCGGCAGCAGCACGCGTTCGAACCAGTGGCTGTCGACCTCGCCGTCCACGCCGTAGCAGGCGCAGTCGAGCCCGGCCGCCCAGGCGTCGACACCGAAGCTCCGGCCCCGGTACTCCAGGCGGCTCAGCCGCAGCGTCAACCGCTCGCCGATGAGGGTGAACGCGCCGGAAGCGACGGCACCCGCGAGCGGCGGCTCCAGGATCTCCAGCAGCACCGGGCCGGGGTAGTCGGAGTCGACGGCGTACATGGCACGGGCGTAGAGCCCGGTCCCGGCAGGGACGTGCGGTAAGGGCGGTGTGATGGCCCGCGCGTCCTGGCCCGAGGGTTCTCCGGAAATGCCTCCTCGTGAAGCCGAGCCGGAATCGCGGGCCGCTGCCGGATAGCGCAGGCGCGCGATCTCGGGCTGCCGCGTCCAGGCCTCGATCAGCACGCCGACCAGACCCTCGGGTCCGCGACCATCGGACCGGGGATCGCCTGCGGCCTGCCCTTCACGGCCGGAGGCGCGAGGCGCGGCGGTTGCCGGACGGCGGTAACCCTCGTATGCGAGCTGCGGCCTGGTCGGCGCCTCGGCGGCCTGCACCGTCTCCCCGTCGCCCGCCGTCGACGCACCCTGGAACGTGGGCAGGTAGGTCTCGCCTGCCTCGCGCGCCGCGTCGAGGCGCTGGCGGTCGCGCTCGTCCAGCGTCTCCCGGTAGAACGGCGGCACGCTGTCCTCGGGATCGAGCTTGAGGTCCCGGTTATCCGGGACTTGAGCCAGGGCCGCACACGGGAAGCCCCCCGCCGAGAGGACCGCAACCGCGACACTTATATATATGGCGGGCAGCGCGCGGAGCGGCCACGCCGTGTAATTTGCTTCAGTTCTCATCGCCTGCCTCCCGCCACCGCACAGCCGTTCCGCCATCTGCGAAAGCGAGCCGCTTCTCCATGCCTCCGTCGCTCACCAGCACTAGGGGGGTGGCTGCGAGGCGGTAGGCCCAGCGCCCGCCCGGTCCTCGCTCGGCCGCGAGGGGGCCGGGCGAGAGCAGGTGGGTGCGGGTCAGCAGCAGCACCTCACCGCCCCTGCGCCACGCCCGGTCGCCGCTCGCGCCGCCTTCGACGGCGAGGCGCTCAGCGTCCGGCGGCACCGTGCCGCCGAGCAGCGCGAGCAGCACCGCATCGCCGGCATGGAACCCGGCAGGCTGCGCCAGCGCGCCCGGATCGGTATTCGGTCCGGGAACACCCAGTCGGATCTCGACCCGGAAGTCGGCGTCGGCGCCGGTGCCGCGCAGGCTGGCGACCACGGGCTCTGCGAGGCCCCGGAGCTTCACCACCGCGTTGCCGGCGAGATACGCGGCCTGCGGTGCGAGATAGAGCAGATGGCTGCTTTGGGACCCTTCGTCCTCGACGTCGCTGTCCGCCCCAGGGGGCAGGAAGCGGCGGTCCACCAGCGCCTCCTCGATGGGCCAGGGCGCCCCGGTCGAGTCCGTGAAGGACACCGCGGTGACGTAGCCGCGCCGGAGCGCGATCTCCGGGACACTCGTGCCGGAGACACTTGTGCCGGAGACACTCGTGCCGGCGATCGCGCCGTTATCGAGGCGGATGCGCCGCACCCGCCCCTGGGGCGGCTCGCCGTGGCCGCGTGCGGTGGCTGCCTGGGTCTCGCGCAGGATGCGACCCAGCGCCTCGATTTGCTCCGGCGTGAAGGGGAGTGCCGCCCGGCCCTGCCGCGCCGCCTCGTCCTCGGTGAGCGCATAGGCGGACCACACGTCCGTCGCTCGCTCCAGTGGGGCGGCCGGTGCGCCGCCGGCCTTCGGGCCGTCCTGTGCCGCGACCGACAATCCCGCGGCGCTCGACGCGACCACCGCCAACGCAACCGACAGCACTCCCGTCATCCTCATGACGCGCCCCCCTTTCCGGCGATGAGCTGCTCGATGGCGATGCCGGCGGGGCGCTCGTCGAGCGGCACCCGCATCACCAGCACCTGGGCCACCAGCTCCTGGCTCACCCGCCGCGTGCCGGCAGAGAAGGTGACCAGGATGGGAAACTCGACGGCCCAGCCGACGCGCGCGCCATAGAAGCGCGTGTCCACGATCACCGGCGCGCCCTGCGCCACCGCCGAGGCCACCTGGAGGTTGTCGCGGAGGCGGTCGAGAAACAGGCTTTCCTCGAGACCTTTCAGGAAGGACTCGTAGCCGTCGTCGGAAAAGTACTCACGGATGCCGGCGAGCCGGAGCCGCCAGTCGTGGTGACCCAGGGTGAAGGCCTCGGTCACGGCCGAGACGGTCCAGTTCCTGAGCGCCGCGTCGGACATGATCGGCTCGTCGAGCGGCGTGAGGCGCACAAGCCGTCCGTCGGGCGTCGCGGCGACAGCGATGTAGACGGTGGAGTGCATCCAGACGTAGCCTGCGAATGCGCAGGCGGTGAGCACGTTGCAGACCAGCAGCCAAGCCGCCGCCATGCGCCAGCCGTGGTGCTGGTCGCGGTGGAACGCAAACCTTTGGGTCGCCGCGCGCACGGCCTGCAGGCGGCTACTCATGACCGTCACCGGCCCGAGGGTCTCGGGGCCGAGGCTCTCCCGCCCTGAGGGTGTCCGGCACGAGTGTCTCCGGCCCGAGAGTCCTCGGCCCGAGGGTCTCCCGGAGCCAGACGTCCACGTCGTCGATGTCGCCGATCCGGTGCCCGACCGCGCCGCCCAGCGTTCGCCAGGCGATAAGCGGCACGGCCGTGGCACCCCACGCATCGAAGATGGCGTTGTTGCGGGCAATGCGTTCTGCACCGGTGGCGTCGGCCGCTCCGCCGCCCTCGAACCAGGCCCGAGCCGGCTCGGGGTGCGCGGCGATCGCGACAGCCCGGCGTGCGGCGTCCGCGCCGAGGACCGCCACCGGCACTACCCGCAGTTGAAGGTGTCCGTCGAGTGCCGCACGCCCCAGCCTGGCGGCGGCCGAGCGCGAGAACGAACAGGTCGGGTCTCCGAGCAGCACCACCAAGGGGCCGCGCTTGCCGAGGGTGAACCCGAAGGCGGCGGTGCTGCGCTCGAACAGTTCCGCGAGGGAAGGCGAAGAGACCGGACGGACGAAGCTCCCATGTTCGGCATGGGCGACGACAACTGCCGCCGGGGTCGCCGATTCATTATGCGCGGCGGCGCCGCCCGAGCCCGCACCGGCGTCCCCCGCCCGCACCGCGGCGAGCTGAGCGCCGGTGATCTCCATTCCGTCCGGCCCGTAGAGCAGACCTGCGACCGCATGGCCGTCTTCCGTGACGTACAGGCTGTAGCCCGTACTCTTCGCCGGCGTGACGAAGTAGCCGTTCATCCCGCCGCGCGCGCCCAGGGGGACGATCTCCGCCCCGTTGGCGCGCAACGCCGACACCAGAGCCTCGGCCCGGAGACCCTCGGGCCGGAGACCCTGGGACTGCAGGTCCGCCCCGCTCCCAGCCCCGGCTCCACTTGATGCCGCCGCAATCGCGGCCCCGACCGCCAACGCTGCCGCAAGCAGCCGCAGTCGCGTCGCCGCGCGGCGCGCGCCGTTCGTTGCCACCTTCATGGTTTGCCTCCGCCTATCGGCGATGCGGGCATCCGGTGCCTCACGACGAGCGTCGTGCCGCCCTCGGATCGTGCGGCCACCGGGGCGCGCGGGAGATGCGACAGGCTTCGGAACAGCGCCTGCACCGCATCCGCGAGCCCGCCCTCGAAAGCCGCGTCGCCGTCCAGCCGGTAGCCGCGGTCCGTCAGGAACAAGACGTCCGTGCCGGCCCGCTCTGCCCAGCGCGCCAGCACGGCGCGCAGCATCTCGCCCTCACGCACCCGCCAGACGCTCGCGCCAGAGACCCTTGGGTCCAAGACGCTCGCGCCGGAGACACTCGTGCCAGTGACCCTCGGGTCCAGGTCAGCCGGGCCGGGACCGGGCGGAGGCCCGATATCCCCAGCGCGCGGCGACTTCGCGATTGCCTCCGCCGGCACGGCGCCGGTTTCCGCCGGGGGCACGTAGCGGAACCCGGCCCCGGCCGACGCCGCCGGGAGCGCCAGCAGCGCGATCGCCAGCAATGCGCCCATTACGCGAAGTCCGTGAAGCGGCGCAGGCGGGCGGCATGGAGCGCCCGGCGGCGACCGGCGCTCAGCGCCCTGAGCGCGCGCACGGCCGCAGCCAGCCGGTAGCCCCGCGCCTCCGCCGCGCGGCAGGCCAGCATCGCGGCAACGACTATTGCCGTCGTCCACCAGGTCGGCAGGAACAGCCACGGCAGCGCCAGGATCAGCAGGCGCGCGTCGAACACCCACGCCCTCACCGGGCGCATCGAATCCCGCCACGCCACAGGGGAACTCCCTGGCACAGGGGACCCTCGGGCCGAAGAACACCCCGGTCCCTCCGAAGGTTCCATCGCGGTATCTCCCCTTCATGCGCCTCAATCTCCTTCGTTCGGCTTCGGTACACCGCCGCCGGCGAGGATCCGTTGCAGTCCTTCGTCGACGATCAGGCCCCGGGCGTGCGCCTTGCGGGCGGCGGCCGCGAGCTCGTTGCCGGTGGCGGCCAGGGCCGCTGCGATCCTCGCGGGCCAGCTGGCCTGCGGGCTCTCCAGCAGCTCCGCCTTCAGGCCGGCGTCGAAGGCGAGCCATTCGCGGAGCGCTGTCCTTCCTCCCTTGGGGTTGGGCAGCAGCACCTGGGTCACCACCAGCGTCATGGCGTCGATCAGCGCGGCGCCCCGTTCCGCCCGCTCGTGCGCGGGGAACTCGGCCAGCATGCGGCGCACCGTCGCCGCCACCCCGATGGTGTGGGCGGTCGAGAACACGGCGATGCCGTAGTCCGCCGCCTTCACCACCGCCTCGACGGTCTCCCGGTCGCGCGCCTCGCCCACGATCACGGCCGAAGGCCGCCGCCTGAGGCTGGAGCGCAGGCCGTCCGCGAAGCTCGGGAAGTGGCGGGGTATCTCGGCGGACGACATCAGCGCCGCGTCAGCGGCAATCCCGTCGAAGACGTACTCGATCGGCGCCTCGTAGGACTGTATGCGGCCCGCGCCCCGCTCCAGCAGGTGGCGCGTGCCGGCTGCGAGCAGGGTGGACTTGCCCGAGCCCGGCACGCCCGTGACCAGCACGAGCCCCTTGCACAGCTCCCACGAGCGCACGATCCCGTCCTCGACCCCCAGTTCCGCGAACGTGGGGGGCTTGCCGGGCAGCACGCGGAGCGTGATGTTGACCGCGAAGCCTGCAGCGCCCTGGACCGGTGCGAGATTGCAGCGGAAGCGTTGCGAGAGCCCACGTGCCAGCGTGATCGAGTGCGAGCAGTCGATGGCGCGGCCCGAGCGCAGGATGCCTTCGCCGGTTGCGTCGTAGAGGCGCTCGCAAAGCCTGCCCATGACCACGCCGTCCAGCGCGGCGGCCGTGGCGCGCTGTAAACCGCCGTCGATCTCGACGAAGGCCGGGGAGCCGGTCTGGAAGGCGATGTCGGAAGCGCCGCGGTCGGCCGCCCACAGCAGGAACTCGTCGAGCCTGTCCGCCGGGAAGCCGTGCGCGGCTTCGGGCCACCGCTCATGGGGATGCGCGCTCATCGGCTGCCCCTGCGGCCCGAGGGTCTCGGCGGCGGCGCCCAGCGCCCGGCGTCCAGTTCGAAGCGGGCGACGCGGGCGATGTGGGCCGAGGCCGCGCCGATCCGCATCAGCCTCTCGTGGCCGGAAACGCCGGCCCGTTCCACCTCGATGCCGGGCGTGGTCAGCATCCCGGTGCGGCTGAGCCGGTGCCAGAGCACCACGCCTTCGAAGGTGCGGCTGAGGCGGTCGAGGTCGGCGGCAAAGATGTCGTCGGCCAGGGCCACGCCCTTGGCCCAGCCTTCGGTCAGCAGACGCCGCCAGCGGGCCTCCTCCCGGTCGTCGCGCGGAAACAGCACTGACGCGGGCGGCTGGGCCGGGCGCCAGGAACGCTCCAGCCAGTCGCGCCAGTCCGGCGCCGCGCTCACCAGCCGCTCCGGCTCCAGAATCCTGAGCACCCGCCGGGCGCTCGCCGCGCGCGTGCCGGCGGGTTCCAACCGGAAGGCCCTGCGGGTCTCGGCGACGACCGGCGGCAGCACCGTGAACCCGTCGTCGCGCAGCACGAGATCGCCGAAGCGGTAGATCGCGGAGAGTTTCGGGCCGTGCCGGTCCAGCATGGCGGCGATCTCCCACGTGCGCCGCGCGAGGCCCGCGCGCGCGCCGAACCCCAGCGCGGCCAGGCGGACGGCCGACGCGCGTTTCTCCGCCGCGAAGGGCACATCCGGTCCGCTCTCCGGTGACAACGCCTGCAGCGCCGCCAGGCTCGGCGGCGGTTCCGTTGCCGGAACGGGGAGGGGTGCCAGCGCGATGCCGAGCGCCGCGACGGCCAGGACGCGCAGGCCCCGCATCACCAGGCCCTCTCCGGCGTGAGTGCCGGCTGTTCGGTCCAGTCGAGAAGAACCGTCCGCCGTTCCGCATCGACGGTGAGCGTGGCGGCAGCGCCCGCACGCAGGCCCGCGTCGCGGAGCACTGCGATCAGCGGTTGCGCGTCCGCCTCGACGGAGACGATCAGCGGCCGCGCCGGCGGACGGCCGGCTTCCGCGAAACGGTAGCCCGCGCGCCGCGCCAGCTCGTCCGCCAGCGCCTCCACCGGCCCCGTCCAGTCCAGCGTCACAGGGGTGCGCAACGCGGCGGGCACGGAACGCGCGTCCGGCAGCCCCGACTCCGGATCCAGCGCCGGCACCGCGCAGGCGAGCAAGGCCAGCGCCCGCTCGGCGCGCTCGACCGCCTCGACAAGACGCGTCTCCGCAGGATCGGGTTCGTCGCCCAAGAGCGAGATCGCCGACACCGACGCAGGCACCCACGACATGCACCCCGCGAGTGGGGCCGAGGCCAGGCTCGCGAAAACGACCGAACACAGCAGAGCCATGATGCGCGCCGCACTCACCAGCCCGCTCCATCGGCGTCGTCCACCACCAGGTGGCGGTTTGCCGCATAGGCGCGGACGTCCAGGGTCCGCCTCGTCGCCGGGCCGCTCAGCAGCACGTCGGCGGCCTCCAGGAAGCCGCCCTCGAACACCGCCGCCGCGCCCAGGCCGTAGTCCTCGCGCGCCTTCCACACCAGTGTCCAGCCGGCCCGCGCTGCCCAGCTCTCCAGCACGCCCCTCAGCGTGCGGTGCTCGTCCGGATGGACCGTCCAGTCGCCGCCTGTTTCGGGAAGGAGATTATATACCTAGATCACAATTGCCCGGTCACGCCTCCGGGTCCTTGACCACTCTCACCTGACGCAGCACCGCACGCGCCAGTTCCTCCGGGGTGGCGTCGATGCGTACGTCCTCTTCCAGTTCGGCCTTGGGCGGCTGATAGCTGGAGGGTTTGATTCGGACGACGGGAGGCTTCGACTCGTCCTTCACGGCGGTTTCGCTCCTACCACGTCGTTTGTTTGTGGGCCACCCCGCGCAGGCCCCGGGGTTGGTGCTCACGGCACCAGTCGTACGCCTCGGTGACGTTCTGGGTCCCGA
Organism: Alphaproteobacteria bacterium; assembly: GCA_965221125.1. Classification (GTDB taxonomy): domain Bacteria; phylum Pseudomonadota; class Alphaproteobacteria; order UBA828; family UBA828; genus WTGU01. The sequence goes on along the minus strand of CBDCRW010000007.1, from coordinate 88,902 downwards.
TCACCTTGCCGCACGTTCCCCCGCCCTCCGCCCGCGGCCACCAGTGCTGGCACGTGAGGCAGGAGGGGGGTTTCGGGTCCTCGCGGGGTTCCTGATCCACGTTCTCTTGATGGTCGCCGTCCGCCCGGTAGTCAAGTCGGGTTGACCGTCCGGCGTCCTCTCCCCTACGCTCGTTTCCGCAAGCAAGACACGGGTACCCGCTGAGTCGGGTCGCCCGCTCGAATACAAGAGTCCGTGCAGGGTCGGGGGTAGCTCCCTCGTCCCGGACGAATAGGCGGGGCTTCCCACGCTAACCCGTGTGTTGCTTGCAACGGCCCGGCGCCCGCCGGGACCGGGGCGACGGAGTGGGGTGTGGGATGAGATGGTCGATGATACTGCTCGCCGCAGTCATGGTGGCAACCGGGGCCGAGGCGGGGCAGGGAGACGCCTTCCAGCAGCTTACCAACTACCTGACGACGGGGGACCCCCTCCGGGAGGCCAACGGGGTCGCCACCGCCCGCATCTACGACCGGAGCGCGTGCGTCTCCGGCATGGACGACAGCAAGGGCGGCTACGTCCGAATCTACTGGAATAACGTCGACCCCGAGTTCATCGAGATCGAGTACCGCTACTTCCCCGACAACGGGCAGGTCCTCGTCATGACTCTCGCCGGGGACGATGTCGTGGCGGACATCGAGCCGCAGAACGATCTGCTCTACCTCAGCCTCGTCATATCCGGGGTCTCGATGGGGAGCCACAAGCGGGTCACCCTGCCGATGTACAACTTGGACCCGGACCGTTTGCGCCGCGCGCTGGAGATTCTCTACACCCGGCACTGCACCGGGACCAAGAGCACGATCGCGTTTTAGCCATGAGAGGGCTCGTCGCGATAACCCTACTGGCAGGGGTCGTCTCCGTTGCCGCCTGCACCCCGGACCTTCGGGTGGTCGCCGGCGGGGCACAGTTCACCCCCGCCCCCGTTTCCGGCGCGTCCGCTCGGACGGTCCACGAGCGGCAGGGCGAGAGTCACCGGTCCCGCCAGATGCGATTCCTGGGGTACAGCCGGGATGGCGAGACCGGCTTCAAGGAGCACCTCGTCGGCTGGGGAGGCCCCGGCACCGACCCGCGCAAGGTCGTGGTCCCCTTCCCCGTCGTGGTGCATGACGGTCCGTACCGCTGGGAGGTCGACGGCATCGTGGGGGGATTCTACCGAACGCCCCGGGGAGGGTACTGCTGGAACTACCGCTACCGCTCGTGGCCCGCGGGGGCGAAGAACTACCGCCTCAACTACGCCTTCGCCTGCCAAAATCGCTCGGGACGGTGGGTCGCGTACAAGAACCAGCGGGAGAGCCCCGCTGGCAGCACCAACCGCTCTCATGTAAACCTGCAGCGGCTGATGCAGCAGATGCTGCGGTGAGTATCAGATCAACCCATCAAAACAGGAGGAGATGGCATGGGTGAACGGGAGTCGTATGACGTAAAGTCGGTCGAGGTATTCACCAAAGCTGTGGCGCGCCTACTGATCCAGTGGGGTAGTCACAAGGACGACGTCAAGACTAATCTCTTGAGTTTGGACACCCATCTTTGTGATGAAATTTCCCGGTTGAAATATCCATCGTCACAGACTGACACCAATTACACCAATCAGGTTGCTCAGGAAGCACGGTACATTCAAACCACTCTCTGTGAGCAAGCGCGAAATCTTGTTCGGTCGGATAATTAGCAGGACTAGGCTTGTCCACGGTCTTGGGATAAAAGGCGTTCTCTTCCATGAATCCTACTTAGTCGGCTTCGCCCCCGACTCCAGTCCGTTGTCCGCGATCAGGTCCGCGTACCGGAGCCGCTTCCCCACCATTCCCGTCACGATGCCGGTCATCTGATCGAGGGTGTCGGCGGCGCGGGCGTTGTGCCGTCCCGCGAACTCGGTCACGTACCGGTCGAGGTGCTTCGGGCTGAGCTTGTGGTAGGTGCCGACGTACCCGCGCTTGAGCATCGACCAGAAGCTCTCCATCCCGTTGGTGTGAGCCTGGTCCCGGACGTACTCCCCGACGCTGTGGGCAACTGCCTCGTGGGCGAACGACATGCCCTGGTACGCCCGCGCCTCGTCGGTATAGACCGTGGTCCCCTCGGCGGCCCGCTCGGCCACGAATCCCTGCAACGTGGGACCATCGGTCGCCTCCACCACCCCGGCGCTCACGCGCTTGGTGTCACGGTCCCGAACACCGACCACGGCGGTCTTACCCACGGCACCCCGGCCCTTCAATTCCCGCCGTTTCTTGGCGTGCATATTCTTACGCTTGCCGCCGATGTACGTCTCGTCCGCCTCCACCGGACCCTTGAACGGCTCGGGGTCGTTCTCGAACGATTTCCGGAGCCTATGCATCAGATGCCAAGCAGATTTTTGGGTGATCTCAAGATCCCGATGCAGCTTCATGCTGCTGGTGCCCTTGAGGCTCGTCGTCAGCAGGTAGACCGCGATGGCCCAGGTCTGGTAGCCGAGCTTCGAGCCCTGCATGACGGTGCCGGTCCGCAGGCTGAACATCGGGCGGTTGGAGCAGTCGCGGCACCGGTGCGTCATCGTCTTGTGCTTGATGCCGGCCTGGACGTTGAGGCTGCCGCAGTGGGGGCAGTGGGGGCCGTCCGGCCACACCCGCTCCTCGAACCACCGCCGCGCTGCCTCGTCGTCGGGGAACATCCGCAGCAGGGTGACGAGGCCGATGCCCTCGCGGTCGCCCTTGCCCGGTGAACTCTTGCCCATCCCCGATCCTCCTGAATTGTGACCGAAGTGTAACACGTCTGGAGACGGGCGTCAAGACGAACTTTCTTCTAAAACAAATACTTAGGGGAGGGTGCCAACGCCGATAAATAGATGGAGACCCGATGGCTCGAGTGGTTAGGCGCGTCCCTGGAAATGGCGTTTACGCCGGTTCGAATCCGGCTCGGGTCTCCATTATCTACTTAGGTTACGAACGGGATGGGGAGGGTGAGGACCAGCGTTGGACGGGAGATCCTCCGAAGGCGAGGGAACCCGTCGACCGGTCAACGAGCACGTCGCCACCCACTCCAATGATCACGCCCGGGAGTGTACCAAAAGGGGGCCGGGCGTCAATCCCGAGGATATCTTCGATTGCCGTTCGTCCGAGACGAGATGAATTGTGACCTTCGTATATAATCTCCTTTCTATTTCAGCAACGATGGTCTCGAGCACACCGGCCAGGTTGCCCGTCACGTCGTTGTTCCAGAAACGGATAACGCGCCAGCCCCGCGCCTCCAGGTTGCCCGTCCGGGCGGCATCCCGGCGCGCGGCGGTGACGTGCTGGCCGCCGTCGATCTCGATGACGAGCTTGCGCGCGGGAATGGCGAAGTCCGCGATGTAGCGCCCGATGGGGTGCTGGCGGCGAATCCTCACCGGGAGCGCCGCATCCCGCAAGGCCCGCCACAGGAGACGCTCGGCCGCCGTGGCGTCCTTGCGCAAGCCTCGGGCGCGGTGCGTCCTCGGTTTGACCATGCGCTGGATTTTACCACCCACCTCCCCCTGGCCCCCTCCCCCCTTGAAGGGCGGAGGGGGGACGCCAGTGGAAAGGGCGGTGCCTCCCTCCCGGCACCCGGACCATGGTGCGGTGAACGGGGCGGGGAGTTCGCGGCAGGATGGCGGCATGAGACCGGCCCGCATTTCTCGCCACGGTCATGGTCTGCGCGGCGCTGTCCGGCCGACAGGCACGGAGAGGCGCGCAGCGCGGTGGCGCGGCCGGGCGCCTGTGGACCGCGATGTGCCGTCTCACCTTGTCTCACCTTGTCTCGGCTTGTCTCGGCTTGTCTCGGCTTATCTCGGCAAAAACCCCAAAAAAAGTTCGTTGCCGTATCTCACTTTGCCGTCCTCGATCCGGGGTGCGAGCGCGGGGCGCGGGCGAGAGAGCGGGCAGGCTACCGCCGTTACGGTGCCCAAGCGGGTCCGTCTCTCACGCAGGGCACGGTGGGCGGTGCCGGTGCGCGCAATGCAGATGCCTTGCGTCTCGCCCATGAATGGACCAAACGGTTCGTTCCCTATCGCTCACAGGCCCGGCCGTCAAGGAGAAATGCCCCGCCAAACGACGACGACGGGGAAATATTCCCGTGACACGCCGGCTTTCAGGCTTGAATCCGCCACGCGACCGGGGGATTCGCGGATGGGGACGCCTCCGGCCCACGCGACGCATCGTGCATCGGGGTCCGGCGCGCGGCAGATCGTTTGCGCCGCGCGCTCAGCCTGCGGGTTAGCGCTCCAGGGCGAGCGGTTGCTGCCGGGAGCCGCGCCCCACCGCGCTCGGCGTCGTGAAGCGCTTGCCGGCCAGAATCTCCGAGACCGTGAGAAGCTGCATGCGGGGGTATGTCGTCCCGTGCACCGTCAAGTCGCCGGCGAATGCCAGCTCGCGGCCGAAGCTCGCGCGCTTCTTGTGACCAGGTTCTTCCAGCACGATCAGCCCCGCCATTTCCGCGTCCTCGCGCTCCAGAATGCCGCGCAAATTGCGGACGACATCGATGCCGACATTAGTGCCGCCCTTCACCTCGATCACCATGGAACGGAGCGGGTCGCGTTCCCACGCATCTTCCTGCGGCATGGCGAAGTACAGGCGGCCGTCTATGCCGCCGTCGCCGCTCTTTCGCGCGGTGACAAATCCGTCCACCTGTTCGACGGCCCACTTCTGAAAGTGGTACTTGTCGTGCTTCCAAAGATCGCGCGCGCCTTCCATGTCGCGCGGCATGCCCTTGATCTCGAAATCGCTGCCTTCGACCAGCCTAAGTCGCTCCTGCAGGCGCACCTTTGCGACGCGCTTTATTGCGTGGATCGCGATGTCGATGCCGATCCATCGCCGCCCCAGCCTGTGCGCGGCTTCGATGGTCGTGGCGCAGCCGCAGAACGGGTCGAAGACCAGATCTCCGGGTTCCGAACTCGCCATGATGACGCGCTCCAGCAGCGCCAAGGGCTTTTGCGTTGCGTAGCCCATCCGCTCCGACGACGTATTGGGGATTCGGGAAATGTCGGTCCATATGTTCTGCAGCGGTTTGCCCTGCGTCTCGTCCAGGTAGACCTTCAGTCCGTCGGTCCGGGGCGTGCCGTCGGCTTTCGTCCTGATGCGCCCCTCGTGCCACCATGCCTCCAGTTGCTCGACGTTGTAGCCCCACCCGCGCGTGGGCCCCGGCAGCGTGCCCCGCCAGCTGAACTTGCCGGAATTCGAGTTCGGCCGCGGGGCCGTGAGGTTCTCCAGCTTGTAGCGGCGGCCGTCGCCGTCCATGTGGCGGAAGCGGCTCAACTGCGCGTCGCCGTAGTCCTGATACTGCGGGTTCCATATGGCTTGGCTGGACTTTGCGTAATACAACAGTATGTCGGCAATATTTCCGTAGCGATCGGCCGTGTTGTGACTTTCCGTGCGCTGCCACGTAATCTCGTTTCTGAAGTTTTCGTGCCCGAATATGGCGTCCATCATGATCTTTATGTAATGGCTGGCGGTCGGGTCGCAGTGCAGGTAGATGGAGCCGGTCGCCTTCAGCAGCCCGCGCATGGGGAGCAGCCGCTGCACCATGTAGGAGAGATAGGCCAGCATGCGCGGGTTCGTCTTGCGCAGCGCCTTGACCCAGAGGCGCCAGAACTCCGCGACCTCGTCGTCGATGCCGGCTTCGCGCATGAGGATCGGCATCTGGCGGATCGCGCGTTCGCGGTCCTCGTCGAGGATCCAGGTGTCGCAGAACGCCTCGATCTGCGTCGGCAGGGGGCGGCCGGTCTCGTCCGTGTAGATCGCGTTGTAGTCGCGGCTCGAGTTGAAGGGCGGATCGAGGTAGATCAGGTCGACGCTGCCGGGCGGCATTTCCTCCATCACCGCCAGGCAGTCGCCGTAGTAAAGCCTGTTCATGCGCCGGGGCCTTGCCCGATGACGCCGCGCGGGCCGTCCGTATCCGGGCGATTGCGCGGCCGCGCCGCCCGGCGGTCGCAAACTGCGCGGCTCACGGCGGCGTGCCGAAGGCGTAGACGCGCTGCGGATCGTCGGCCCACCGGGCAGGCTCCTGGCTCTCGATACAGGCGCAACAATCAGGGCGACGGCCGGCCGCTGCCATCGATTTCCTGGCGTGTTCGCCCTGTGTCTCCCACCATAGGTCGTGGTGCCGAGCGCGTAAAGCCCCCATAGGCGGGGTCCGCACGTGCGCGGGAGACAAGCGGCCCGGTCGTGAGCACGTGGCGCGCCTGGCCGCGGCGATGCGGCGCGGAAACTGTGCGGTCGCGAACGCGATTCCGCGTCCGGAACAAGGCCGAAAACTCTGCCGCCGGCGGCCATCAATAACTGCGGATGCCGCCGCCGCTGCCGAGCGAAAATTGACGGCTGAAGTGCCCGGCACCTGCCGGCATTTCCTCGACGGCTTCAGCGCCCCGACTCCGGAATGGTGGCCAGGGACAGCACCAGTTGCACCAGCTCCAATTGCCGATTGAAGCCGTGCTTGTTGAAGATGTGCTTGATGTGCCAGCGGACCGTGCTCTCCCTGCGCTCCGTCGCCCGCGCGATATCGCTGACGGTGTGGCCCTCGGCCAGCAGCACCGCCACCTCGGTCTCCGACGGCGTGAGGCCCAGGATCGCCGCCACCAGGCCCCGGTCGATGCGCATCCGGCGCCCCGGCTCGACGACCAGCGCGAGCGCGGCGACGCGGCGGGTGCGGAAATCCAGGTCCCGGTCGGCCACCGGGCTCACGTGCAGCACGAGCCGCTGCTGGCCGGGCGTCTGCCTCAGCGTCATCGACCCGCTGGCGCCCTGGGCGCCGAACGGCGGCAGCGCGCGCGCCAGCAGCGTCTGAAGGCGCGCATTGTCCGGCGGCAGGCGGGCCTGCAGGTAGCCGCCCGTGTCCGACAGCCCGCAGCCCCGCCGCAGCAGCGCGCCGGCCCGGTCGTTCGCCGCGACGATCCGGCCGCGCCGGTCGAGGTGGATGATCCCCGCCCCGGTGTTGTCGAGCAGCGAGGCCAGCGACGAGCCGAGCGCGCCTGCATCCGACAACACCTGCCGCACGCTCGCGTACTGGCGAACATGCGGCATCAGACGGTCGAGCATCTCGGTCTGATCGGACGACCATTCGTCCGCGCCGACAGGGTCCGCGGTCAGCCAGACGATGCGCGAGCCGTGCGGTCCGTCCATGCGCAGGTTGAGGCCGTTCTGCGCTTCGGCGTGGAGCAGGCACTCGTTGTACGTGGGCGATGTCTTCAGCTCCTGCTCCGTGTAGAGGGAGCGCACGTGGACGAGCCGGCGGTCGGGGAGCTGCCTGAGGCGCGGCAGCCGTTCATCCACATGGTGGTACATGTCGAAGTATTCGCGTTCCAGGTCGTCGCGCCGTTCCCCGCGGTGGCAGAGCCGCGCAAGGAAGACTTCGATGTCGTCGTGGGTGTGGCCCTCACCGTGCACCAGCCCGTTGCCCTTCATTCGGCAGGCGTCGTCGATCAGGGCGGATGCCGCGAGCCACCGGGCATCGTCGAACGCGGCGTCGTGCAGCGCCGCCACGATCCGATCGAATGCGTCCTGCCGACTCATCGGGACGCCCGCGCGCCTTCGCTCGCCGAGCAGCGGTCGGTGCGGACAGGCTGCGGCGTGCGCGAACGGCCTGTTTCCTCGCACCAGGTGCGTCTCCGGTGCATGCCCTTGAATCTAGGCCGCCGCCCGGCCCATGAAACCCCAATATTGAGGGGGGCGATGTCGCGCCGCCCGTCGAGGCCGGAGAGTCAGGAAGTGACAGTTGTGCTGGCTATTCGCATTGCATCTGCAATTTCATCGCGCAATTTCGCGCCTGGACGTTCCGAATGTGCGGAATTTTCATCCCTCGGTTGCCCCGAGAACGAAGAACGCTCCCACCTGCGCCCCAATGCCGCGTTGCGAAATCGTTAGGCCGTTCTCGCATTCCCCCGCTTTGGGAGCTGCGCAGCGCCCGCGCGCCCATGCGCTCTCTGCCCCTTCGGGGGAAGCGGGGTGTCGCCGCCGGCGCACCGCAACGGCGGCAGCCTGCCCGCATCCCCGCCCGGGCATGGCCTTATCGGGGCAACTCAATTACATTGGGCGGCTCTCACGATGGCGACCGCCCGCAACTGGTACAGGCCCACGATGCTCCCAACGACGATCTGCCGCGCCGCCCTGCTCGCGGCCTGCCTCACGCTTGCCCTGCCCGCGCTTGCCGACCAGCACGAGAGCGAGCCGCAGCCCGCGCCCGCAGCGGCCGACGAAGCCGCAGCGCCCGATGCGCCCCCCGCGGGCACCGTGGGCGACGCACGCGCGCTGATCGACGCGGGCCGCTTCGGCGAGGCGCTGGTGATCCTGGCCCCGATGCTCCAGGGCGATGCGGTCGACGCCAACGTCGCCTTCCTCTACGGCCTGGCTGCGGTGGGGACGGCGCAGCAGCAGCCCGACCTGGCGCCTGAGACCCGCGAGGCGCTGCTGAGCCAGGCGGTCGCCGCCTTCCGCGCCATGCTGATCGAGGACCCGCGGCTGCTCCGCGTGCGCCTCGAGCTCGCCCGCGCCTTCTACCTGATGGGCGAGGACGACCTCGCGCGGCGCCACTTCGAGATCGTGCTGGCGACCGACCCGCCGGACGCGGTCGTCGCCAACGTCCGCACCTTCCTCGCGAGCATCGAGTCCCGCCGGCGCTGGCGCTTCAACGCCGGCGCTGCCCTTGCGCCGGACAGCAACATCGGCGGCTCGTCGGAGGAGCGCATCATCTACATCTTCGACCTGCCCTTTCGGCGCAACGTGCAGGAGCTGACCTCGTCAGGCATCGGCGTCTCGCTCTGGGGCGGCGCGGAGTACCACTACCCGGTGTTCGACGACCTCCGCATCCGCGCGGGCGCCGAGTTCGCGCGCCGCGAGTACGAGCGCTCGGTCTTCGACCAGCTCTTCGTCGGCACCCATCTCGGGCCCCGCTGGCTCGTCGACAGGGACACCGATCTGAGCGTCCTCGGCAGCGCCCGCCAGCGTTGGGTCGGCACCGCGCCGGACGACCGCGAGCTCGGCGTCCGCCTGGAGGTCGGCCACCGCGTCAACCGGCTCGTCACGGTCTCGGGCCAGGCCTCCTGGCACGGGCGGCGCTACCGCACGCGGACGGCCCTCGACGGGCCGGTCATGGACGTGGCGCTGCGTGCCTCCTGGGTGGTGGATCCGACCGTGCGGTTGGACTTCTCCGGCGGCTACGGCCGCCAGCGCCCGAAGTGGGACTCCAGGCGCCATCGCACCCGCTGGCTCGGCACCGACGTCTCGGTGATCCTGCCTCTGGGCTTCACCGTGGGCGCCGGCGCCGAGGTGCGCTGGGCGGACTACGAGCCCGGCTGGTTCCCGTTCGTGCCCGATAACGGCGCGCGGCAGGACCGCACCAGGAGCCTCCGCGCCTCCGTCCACAACCGGGGCTTTACCGTCTTCGGCTTCAGCCCGGAGCTGGTGGTGGTGAACGAGGAGCGCGAGACCAACGCCCAGGCCCACGACTTCCAGCGCACCCGCGGCGAGCTTCGCTTCGTGCAGCAGTTCTGACCCGCGTCCCCCGCCCTTTCGGGACAGCCGCATAATGGCGATCCCCAGTGTCGAATTGTCTTCAGGGAGCGAACCCGATGAAATTCCAGCGAGTGCTCGTCGTCGCCATTGCAGGAGCGGTGCTGACCCTCGGCGGGTGTATCGGCGGAGGTGGAGATGAGGCCGAGCCGCTTCCAGCGGTCGAGATACCCACGCTCACGCCCGAGCCCCAACCGTTTCGGACCGGGACGACCTTCGCCGATGGCGTGTTCAGTATCGACGTGCCGACCCCGGACCGTGGGACCCGCACTCTCGATTCCGTCCGGCACCGGGAAGGGTCGTGGGGGCTTTTCCTTCCCCGACCCGTCCAACCCGGCCATTCCAGCCGCGAATGGTTGCTCGCGGAAAACCACTACGACGGCAAGATTCTGCTCTACGCCGTCGTCTCGTGGAACGATGCCGACCCCGCCGACTATCTTGCGGCGGGATGGTGGCTGATCTATCCACCGGACGTATCCCATCGGGAGTTCGAGGCCGCCACTCGCGGGGTCTTTCTCGACGGTCCGGAGCTCAACCCCGCCGAACCGCCCGACCTGCCGCTGACGGGCACGGCCAGCTATGTCGGCGGGATGGGCGGCCTGTACACGTACAGCTACGGACGGGCGTGGGACGAGTTGGCCGGATCCACCGAGATCACGGAGTTTACCGGGCTAGTCTCGCTAATCGCCGACTTCGACCAGAACCGCCTCATCGGGTGCCTCGGGTGCCTGGGGCCGATCGAGATCGTGCCCGGTCAGCACCTCTATCCCATCCTCTCCTGGCGGGACCCCGATCCCGCGGCGTTGCCGGCCGACTACGACCTCCACTTTGCCGCATCCTTTGACGCCACCGGGGCCTTCGAGGATACAACCGTTAGCGTTGCCCATCCCGACCGCACCATCGTGAGCAGCGCCGGGACGTGGCAAGGACAGTTCTCGAACGTGCCGGATGCGGATGGCAATCCCCGGCGCGTGGTCGGCTCGACCGATGTGCTGTTTGCCGAAGACGACGGCTCGCATGGGCGCTTTACGGGCATCTTCGATGCGCTGACACCCGAGACGATCGAGCCGCCCGAGCGGTAGGCCCCTCGGACGCGCTCAACCTCGCGAAGCAGCCGCCGCCACCTGTCCATGGCGGGAGAATGTCATCCCCGATTTCGGCGGCGACTCGTGCAGCCGATGCCTTCACCGACGCTTTGACATCGTTGGAGCGCAGGTCGCGAACGTCGAGACCTCGATCGATGCCTGGCGCGATGCGCCCGCCAGGCGGGATCGCACTGCCATTCCGGCGCAAGGCTGCCCGCGGAGGCTGGGGGCTTCTGTCCCGAAGGATATCCTCCGCAATCCCCTCGGCGACTCGAATGGCTGCATCCCTGACGGCGTCCCGCGTGAGGTGGGTGTAGCGTGCGGTGGTCTGGATCCGGGCGTGGCCGAGGAGCTTGGCGATCACCGGCAGGCTCTCGCCCAGCGCCAGCGCGCGGGAGGCGTAGGAGTGGCGCAGGTCGTGGATGCGCACGTCGTCGAGGCCGGCGCGGGCGCGCACGCGCCGCCAGGGCCCGAACAGGCTGGAGAGCCGGGCGCCCGGCTTCGTGCCGGGGATCACCCAGGGGTTGCCGGGAAGGCGCGGCATCGCGGCCAGCACCGCCGCCGCTCCGGGCGAGAGCGAGACCGTGCGCGGGCCGGTCTTGGAGTCGCTGAGATGCAGCTCCTGCGCCTCCAGTCGCACATCCTCCCAGCGGAGCGTCAGTATCTCGTTGCGCCGGCAGCCGGTGAGCATGAGCAGGCGCAGCGCCGCCGCCGCATGGGGAGAGATGCGCCCCTCCGCCTCCATCTCGTCCAGCACGCGTGTTGTTTTCCGGTCTAGCCGGATAGAAGCACGGGTTTTTTTCTCACTTTGATTGGTTGGTGGATTTCCCGGGATGGTGGCCGAGTGCGGGAAGGACGCTGCCTGCGGCATTTTTTTGATCCTCAGCAGAATCCTCATTGCTGTTGAAGCTGTGGAGCGGTGGGCGCGAGATCGGCGAGTGTGGTCAGGCGGTGGGCAAGCGCCAGCTTGTCCACGGGCTGTCCACACGGTCCGCAGGACGCCGATCGGTCCGCAGGACGCGTCCACGGCTCCACAGCTTGGCGGCGGCGGGGAGCGTCCGTAATCTTGGCCTCTCACTGAACGACAAAGAGAGGCCCGGGGGACGGAACTCCCGCCGGGCCAGGGCCGGTGCAGCTTCGCTACGAAACGGGGCTCACCAGCGAGGAATACGTTAAGACCGAGGCGTGGCGCGACGCAAGGCTTGAGCGCTGCCCGAATCACCCGCACGGCGGATGTTCTGTGGCAAGCCACGGCACCTACGAGCGGAAGACCCCGCCCGGCGCAAGGGTTCCTCGCTGGTATTGCCGTGAGAGCCATACGACCATCGGCCTGCTGGCCGACTGTCTGGCGGCGCGGCTGCCGGGCACGCTCGATGCGCTGGAAGCGGTTGTTGTCGTGGCGGAGGAGGCCGGCAGCCTGGAGGAGGCAGCGGACGAGGTGCGCTGCCCCGAGGACGAGGACGCCATCGAGCTTCCCGGCGCCGTGCGTTGGATCCGCCGCAGGCTGAAGCTTGTGCACGACGCGCTTGTGCGCGTCATCGGCCTGATCCCCGACCTGCTCGCGGGCTGCGCGCCCACCATGAGCGCGGTGCGCGAGCGTCTGAAGAGCGACAGCGCGTTGATGGAACTGCGCGGCCTGGTCGCCGGGCAGCTCCGGACGCTACCCGCGCCTCTGGGCTTCCAACCCCACGGCATCGACGTGGGGAATCGCAAACCGCAGTTCCAACAACGGGCGGGGCCGGACCCGCCGCCGGAGAGTTCGTAGCGTGACGATCCCGGGGCCAGGGAGTCCCTGAACGAGGATCGCACCATGAACAGCTCAGACGACGACCTTCGCCAACAGATCGCGCTCTTCCGATACGACGTCATCGCCGATCTGGTGCATCTGCCCGTGGGTGCACCGGGTGCCGGCGCGATGATGCGCGCCAAAGCCGAGAAGACCTACACGATCCCCGGAACCACCAGGACCCGGGTCGCCGCCGAGACCATGCGGCGCTGGATCAAGGACTACCGCTACGGCGGCTTCGACGCGCTCTACCCCAAGCCCCGCACCGACCGGGGGAAGCCCCGGCGGCTGCCGCCCGAGGTCGCCGAGCGCCTCATCGCGCTGAAGACCGAGAACGACGCATTGTCGGTTCGCGCCATCATCCAGAAGGTCAAGGAGGAGGGTATCGACCACCCGCTCGCCTCGTCCACCGTGCACCGCCTCTTCAGCCGCGAGGGCCTGTTCGACAAGAAGCCGCCCGACGGGGCGGATCGCCGCCGCTTCGCCTTCCGGCATGCCGGCGAGATGTGGATGAGCGACGTCATGCACGGACCCAAGGTCCGGCACGGCCGAACCCGGCGCAAGACCTACCTGATCGCCTTCATCGACGACGCCACCCGCGTCATCCCGTTCGCCGCCTTCGCCATGGCGGAGAACACTGCGGCGTTCCTGCCGGTGTTCAAGGACGCGCTGATCCGGCGCGGCCTCCCGGCCCGCTTGTACGTCGACAACGGAAGCGCCTACCGCTCCCGTCATCTCTCCCTGGTCTGCGCCAGGCTCGGCGTTGCGTTGATTCACGCAAGGGCGTTCCAGCCAGCGGGAAAGGGTAAGATCGAGCGCTTCTTCCGCACCCTCCGGGCCGGCTGGCTCCGCCACCTCGGCGATGACGTCGACAGCCTGGAGGCGCTCAACCGCAGCCTCTGGGCCTGGATCGAGGGGGAGTATCACAACAGCCCGCATCGTGGCCTCGACGAGGGGCGCACCCCGCTTGAGCAGTGGGCGCTGGCCTCGGCCGGCGTGCGCTATCCCGACGCCACCATGGACCTCGACGATCTGTTCCTCTTCGAGGCCAGGCGCCGTGTCTACAAGGACCGCACCGTTAGTCTGAACGGCCGCGTCTACGAGGTCGACGCCCTCCTGGTGGGTCAGAACGTCATCCTGCGCTACGACCCGGCCGCGCCGCCCTCGCGCCCTCTCGACGTGGTCCATGACGGCAAGCCGGCCGGCAAGGCCAGCCCTCTCGACGCCTACGCCAATACCGCCGTCAGGCGCACCTACCCGGCCAGGGAGATCGAGGCCGAAGATCCGGCGCCCGAGCCTCCGCCCTCGCCGCTGGCCATGCGCAACCTCAAGGACAAGAAGGAGGACGAGTGATGTACCTGCGCCACTTCGCCTTCACCCGCCTGCCCTTCGAGACCCCGGCAGAGACCGACGAGCTGTTCGAGTCCAACGCGCGCCGCGAGGCCGAGGCCAGGCTCGGCCACCTCATCGACCTGCGCGGCATCGGCCTGCTCACCGGCGAGGTGGGCTCCGGCAAGACCACCGTGTGCCGGCATCTGACCGCGCAGCTTCATCCAGGCCTCTACCGGGTCCACTACGTCTCGCTGACCACGGGCAACGTGCTCGACATGTACAAGGCGATCGCGTGGGAGATCGGCCTGCCCATCGAGCGCTCCCGCGCCTCGGCCTATCAGGCCATCCGAAACGAGATCTCCCGCCTCGTCACCGAGGCCAAGCAGCTGCCGGTCCTCGTCATCGACGAGGCCCATCATCTGCGCAACGACGTCCTTGAGGACCTGCGCCTGCTCACCAACTTCGCCATGGATGCAGAGCAGCGCCTGTGCCTCGTCCTCGTCGGTCTGACCGAGCTCAGGCGCCGCCTGGCCATGGCCATGCACGAATCCCTCAGCCAGCGCCTCGTCGTCCGCCACCACCTGAGCGGTCTCGACCGCGACGAGGTCGACGCTTACATCAAGCACCGCCTCAGGCTCGCGGGATGCGAACTGCCGCTGTTCGAAGAGCCCGCCGTCGAGGCCCTGTTCCAGGGCGCGCGCGGCCTGCCGCGCCAGATCAACCGCATCGCCCACTACGCGCTCTCCGCCGCCGCTCTCGACGAGGCGAGGACCGTCAGTGCCGACCACCTGCAGCACGCGCTCGAGGAACTGCGGCCATGACCGGCTTCCCGACCCGCGCCCCGATCGAGCTGGAGGAGCGGCCGCGCGAGCAGCAATGGCTGGTGGACACGCTATGGGGCGAGCAGGCCGTCGGCATCGTCGGCGGCGAGCCGAAGTGCGGCAAGTCCATCCTGGCGCTGGACCTCGCGGTCGCAGTCGCCGCCGGCGTCCCATGCCTGCGGCACTTCGCCCCGGCCCGGCCTGGCCCGGTCCTGCTGTTCGCCGCAGAAGACGCCGGCCACCTCGTGCGCAAGCGCCTGCAGGGGATCGCCCGCGCCGCAGGCGCCCGCTTCGAGACCCTCGACATCGCCGTCATCGACGTGCCCACACTGCGCCTCGACCATCTCGACGACCGCCGCCGCCTGCAGCAGACCGTGGAGCGCATCGCACCGCGCCTCGTGGTCCTCGACCCCCTGGTCCGCCTGCACGGCGTGGACGAGAACACGGTTGCGGACGTCGCCCCGATCCTCGGCTTCCTGCGCGACCTGCAACGCCGCTTCGAGACCGCCGTCCTCCTCGTCCACCACGCCCGCAAGAGCGGGGCCACGAGGCCGGGGCAGGCCCTGCGGGGCAGCAGTGAGCTGCACGCCTGGGGGGACTCGAACCTCTACCTGCGCCGCCGGGACCGGCAGACCCTCATGACCGTCGAGCATCGCGCCGCACGCGGTCTCGACGACATCGAGATCGAGCTCAAGGAAGACGGAGAGGAGCCCTCCTTCCGGCTGCGCCAGCCGCCCACGGCCGGCGGCGGGGCGCCTCAGCCCGAAACACCCGAATGCCGCGTTCTCAAGGCGCTCGCCGACGCCGGGGCGCCGCTCTCGCAACGCCAGATCCGGGAACGCGCCGCGACCCGGCACAAGACCGTCGGCGTAATCTTGCAAAAGCTCGTCCAGGAGGGTCGCGTCGCGCGCAACGCCGAGGGCGGCTACAGCGTCGTCGCAGGCGCAGCGGACAAGCGGGCGGCGGCCGCCGCCGCCAACGGCAGCAGTCGGCCGCAGGCCCCGCGGTTCCCGGAGCCCGGTTCCGCCAACGCCTAGGGGTTCGAGCCGGAACCGCCGTCGGGAACCACCCTTCCCCAACGGTCCGGAAGGCGCTGCGCCTCCACCGGGATACTACGTCAGGTGAGCGGCCAGTCCGTGGCCGGAAGCTTGCTTCAGGCCATGGCAGCACTTCGTCGTGTGGACGGTGGCGAGTCACCCGAAGGGCCGAAGCGAAGCGCAGGAGCGGCGCAGCCGCTTGACGCGCCGACGGCCGCGCGACACCTCGTCAGCTCTCCTCAAGCACCAGTCCAAACCTCAATCAGACAGCGACCCCGGACCGCCCGCAGAGACCATGAGCTCCTACGCTTCGATCCGGAAAAGACCGAGCAATCTGGGAAATCAGGGCAGCGATCACGTCAAATAATCTGGGAGATTCGGCGTCAAATAACGTGCGAAACAACAACGCGGCCGAGCCGCTGGAACTCCGCGTCGGTGAGGAAGCGCTCGCGCTGGCGCGTCCGATATCTTGGGACGGACCGGCAGGGGTTGCTGATCTCCCCCGCCACGCCCCAGGCCATCGCATGGTCGATCATGCGCGAAAGCATCGCGACCACCAGGTTGGCCATGGCCGGCCTGTCGCGGAGCGCGTGCTGCAGGTCGGCGACCTGGGAACGGCCGAGGGAGGAGACGGGGAGGGTGCCGAGGGCGGGCACGATGTAGCGCTCGATGGCAAGCCGGTACTGGGCTGCGGTCGTGGGCTTGCAGCGCACCGCCACGTGCTCCCGCAGGTAGCGGTCGGCGAGGGCTGCGACGGTGACGCTCTCGGGCCGGCGAGCCTCCGCAGCAGCGTCTTCGCCCGCCCTGATGCGGGCGAGGATGAGGGTGGCGCGCCTGCGCGCCTCGCTCGCCCCAATCACCCCGTGACGGCCCACGGTGATGCGCCTGGACCCGTCCGGCCCCCGCGCCTGCACGACGTAGACCTTGGCGCCCGAGGGGTAGACCCGGACCCCGAACCCGGCGAGCGCCCGGTCCCAGATCACGGTGTCCCTGCCCGCTGACAGCGCCGCCACGGTGCGGTCCGTGATCGTGCCCTGCGCGGGAAGTGCCGAAGGCACTGCCATGTTCATGAGGACGGGCCGTCCTTTCCCGCGCCGATGTCGGCAGTGCCCTCGGCACGACCTTCGGCACCGATGTCGGCACCGATGTCTGCGCCGATGCTGCCGCCGACGCGGGCGGCGGAGAGGCGCTCGGTCTCGCGCGCGAGATGCGCGTAGCGGGCGGTGCTCTGAATGTCGGCATGGCCCAGCAGCCTGCCGATCATGCTCAGGCTCTCGCCGGCCGCGAGCGCGCGGCTGGCGTAGGAGTGGCGGAGGTCGTGAATGCGCACGTCGTCGAGGCCGGCGTGGGCGCGGAGCCGATACCAGTCTGCGGTGATGGTGGAGAGGTGGGTGCCGGGTTGCTTGCCGACGATGACCCAGGGGTTGTTCGGCACACGGACGATGCCTGCCAGCACCGTCTCTGCGGTGGGTGTGAGCGGGACCATGCGGGCCCCGGTCTTGCCGTCGCGCAGGCGAAACTCGCCTGCGGTGCGGTCGATATCGTCCCAGCGGAGGGTGAGTATCTCGTTGCGGCGGCAGCCGGTGAGCATGAGCAGGCGCAACGCCGCGATGGCGTAGAGGGAGACCGCGCCGTCTGCGCCGGCCTCTGCCTCGGCTTCCGCCTCAGCCAGCGCCATACCGAGCCTGCGGTACTCGTCCCGGGTGAGGAAGCGCTCGCGCTTCTTCTCCTTGTACTTGCGCACGCCCCGGCAGGGGTTGGTGCCGTCCGCCACCAGGCCCCAGGCGGCAGCGAGGGAGAACATCTTGGAGAGGACGGAGAGCGCGCGGTTGGCGGCGCGCGGTGTCTCACGGAGCCGGTAGTGCAGCGCCGCCACATGCGCCGTCTCGACCATGGCGAGCGGCATCATGCCCAGCGCAGGCAGGATGTGGTTCTCGAGCGATCCGCGATAGATGCCGGCGGTGTGGGCGTTGCAGTTCTGCGCCACGTGGGCGCTCAGGTAGCGGGCCGCGAGGTCGGCGACGGTGGCGCCGTCCTGGGCCGGGGGCGGTATGGGCTCTCTGCCCCCCTTGATACGGTCGATGACCTGGCCGGCGCGGAGCCTGGCTTGCGCGGTGGTGAGTTCCCCGTGGCTGCCGAGGGTGACGCGCCTTGGTCCGCCCCGGGCCCGGCTCTGGACGACGTAGACCTTCTGGCCCGAGCGGTAGACGCGCACCCCGAACCCCGGCAGCTCGCGGTCCCAGAAGATCCGGTCCCTGCCTTCGGCCGGGAGGCTGTCCACCGCCTGGCTGCTCAGCGTCAGCGTGCTACGGCGTGGCATGATCGTCTCGTCCAACGAGCGCGGCAGGGCCGAACCTGCGCGCGAATCTCGTCAACACGGCGAGTCGACTCGGCTTCAATGCGCAAGCGGGCGGAATCACCCGTCCGCGCCCGTAAGCACCCGGCATTCGGGCCCCTGAACCCCAGCGCATGTCCGGCGCCTCTGATTTCGATGGTGTTGGAGAGGTTTACCGTGGTGTTGCGCGGCCAATTCTAGGCCGATCTGCGGAACAAGTCCCGTGCTCGCGGCGACTCAAGGCCGCCCACGAGGCCTCTTCAGAATGAGGAGAGCCTCGGAGCCATGAAGAAGACGAAGCTGACTCGCAGTTTGCTGGCGGCGTGCTCGATCGTCGCCCTCTCGGTCGTCCTGTCCGGCTGCCTGCACAGCAGCGACGACGCCACGACGCCGACGACGGAAACGCCCACCGTCGACGGCAACCTGACCCTGGCGGGTGTGACCGGCGGTCAGGCCGTCACGCCCGGCACGTATTCGGTCGACGCTGCCCTGGCGGCCGCTTTCGCAGATGCCGAAGGTCTCGCGGGGGTGGACCACGAAATGGGGGCGACGGTCAGTGTCGGGGGTGTGAACCTGACCTGCGCCATGGGGCCCTGCCGCGTCACCATCAATGACGACGATACAGTAACGGTGACGGGCACCATCCACACGGCCGACTACACGCCTCCTCCTCCGGGTCCCACGGACGAGGAGATCGCGGCGGAGGCCATGCGCATCGCCATGGCGATCGGCCCTGACAGCACCAGGGCGGATGCCGACAGCGGCACCACTGGCGATCAATTGCCCTTCAACTTCGACGTTAATCACGGGAAGCTCACGACCACGCTGCCCGCTACTGCCGGCGTGGTGGCGGAGGACGACATGTTCGCCGAGTCGGACATGGCGATTGCCTCAATCGACGGGTGGGCCGGTTCTGCTTACACGCGGATGAAGGAAGACGACGCCGACACCGAGAACACGGACGAGTTCTCGATGGACACGGCCGTCGCCTACACGGACCGGGCTGCCAACGATTCCGTCGAATACAGCACGTACTACGCAGACGCTGGCGTTCCCACTGGCCACGCCGCGTGGCGCGGTGTAGCTAGCGCTGCCAGCGGAGTGCTTACGCTGGCCGGTACGGTGAATGCCGGCGCCCGCTCTCTGATCGATTTCGCTCATGGGTTGACGGCAGCGCATCAAATGATCGAGTACACCGACAACGCGGCTACTACTGACGTCAACGAGGCCGAACCCTCGATCATGGGCATGTTCCACGGCGTTCCCGGCACATATGCGTGCACGGGCACGTGCTCGGTCGGCTCCGATAAGGACGGCAACCTATCATCCCTCGGTGGCACGTGGACCTTCACGCCGACCGCGCAGGCGACGGGTGCCGACCCCTACATGGTCGCCGGCGTGGAAATCGACGACGACTACCTCACCTTCGGTTACTGGCTGCACGAAGAGAACAACGATGACGGCGAACTGACGTACTCCGTCCTCGCCTTTGCCGAAAGCAGCGTCGCGAATCGTCCCACCACCGGTGTTGTCGGCACGGCCGACTACGCCGGCCCGGCAACGGGTCTCTACATGATCAAGAGCTTCGGTTCGGACGGCACGCAGATACCGTTGCGCGGCGGGCAGTTCACCGCCCAAGCCAAACTGACGGCGAGCTTCGGCGGTGAGAACGTAGCTGCAAGAAATACAAACTCGATCAGCGGGACGATCTCCAACTTCATGGACATGAACGGCGACCCGATCGATTCGAGCTGGGTGGTCATGCTGAACAGAGGTCCGGATAGCGACACCACCGATGACGACATGGATGACCTCCAGAACATCACCGAAGGCACCGGTGCCATAACCGGTGTGACGATGGGGACGAGCGCCGGCGGCGACGGCGCTGCAGGAACCTGGGCCGGTCAGCTCCACGGTATTGAGGACGCGGCTACCACGGAGACCGATGCGCCGACCTCCGTGAGCGGTACTTTCGATGCCCACTTCGTCAACGGGCACGCGCTTGGCGCCTTCGGTGCCCGGATACAGGACGACTAGAGCAAGGCAGCAGGTCCGGCTCCCGCCCATGGGAACCTGACGTTGCAAGAGTAAGCTTCGTTACGAGGGTGGCGCACACCGCGCCACCCTCTTTTTTTGTCGTGTTCCCGCCGGCCCTGAGGGCAGGCGGGAGACTTTTTTTGTTTCCCTCGACGGCGGGCGCTGGTTTTTTTTGTTTCCCTCAGTCGCCGGGCGCTCACTCCGTTCGCTTGGCTCCGCGCCTTCGGCGCGCGGCGCTAGCGCGCCGTCCGGGCCTGGCGGCCCGGCGCTAGTCGGCTAACAACTCGTTTGCTGCCGCGCGGCGCCTGCTCCCGGCGCCCGGACCATGGTGCGGTGAACGGTGCGCGGATTCCGCGGCAGGATGGCGCCATGAGAGGTGCGAGCGCGCGTGTCACGACGGGTATGCGGGACGCCGCCGCAGGCGCGCCCGGCGACGCCCCCGGTAGCGCTGGCGGGCGCGCCTGGACCGTGATGTGCCGTCTCACCTTGTCTCGGCTTGTCTCGGCTTATCTCGGCTTGTCTCGGCAAAACCCGCAAAAAATACACGCTGCCGCATCTCACTTCGCCGCCCTCGGGCCGGGCGAGCGCGGGGCGCGGGAGGGAGAGCGGGCAGGCTACCGCCGTTACGGTCCCCCGGTGCGGGCGCCGGAGCCGTCTCTCGCGCGCAGCGGATGAAGTCTAGGGAGGCACGCGCCCGGTGAAGCCCCCAATCCCGGTGGGGTACGCGTTCGGCCTAACGATTGCCGAAACGGGTTTGGGCAAGCGCATCGCGCGTCAACCGCCGGTCCGCAACGGGTTGGCGGCATTCGCCCACCGGCCTGCCCAGGCCCTCGTCCGCCTGCTTCATCCAGGAGGAGCGTTTCAATTCGGGCATGGACGTCTGCATGGAGTGACGGGTGCCGGCGATGCGTCCGCTGCAACACGGCGAGCGGAATGAGGGAGGCATTCCGCTCAGGAGCGACGAGGTGGGCTCTTGCAGCCAGCGGGAACGGGAACGCCGTCGTGAGCCGACGGGACGCGCTCGAGCGCATCCCGGCCGTGCTGCTCGGCGGCACCCGGTCCGGCGTGATCCAGCTGGACCGGCGCGGCCGCGTCGTCGCGGCGAGCGACCACGCCAGCGACCTGCTGCGACGGGGCGACGGCCTGTCCGACCGAGGCGGCTCCCTCCACGCCCGCGCGCCGGCGGACGACGTCGCGCTTCAGGCGCTGCTGGCGCGTGCGCTGCCGTGCTGCGGCGGCCAGGGCGCCGGCGGCTCGATGATGGTGAGGCGCACGCTCGACCTGCCGGGGCTCGTACTGCACGTGAGCCCAGTGGACGAAGGGGGCACGGACATGCGCGCGCACCGCGTCGCCGCGCTCGTGCTGGTGATCGACCCGACAAGCCGGACGCGGATCGATCCGGCGCTCGTGGCGGCGAGCTTCGGTCTCACGCCGATGGAGAGCCGCGTGGCGGTGTGGCTGGCCGAGGGCAAAACCGTGCGCGACATCGCGCGGGCGAGCGGGCGCACGGAGAACACGATCCGCTGGCACATGAAGAACATTTTTGCCAAGCAGGGCATCGGCCGGCAGTTCGAGCTGGTGCGGCTGGTGCGGTCGTTGGAGTCGCTGGCGGGCCTGCCGCAGCCGCGACATCGGTAGGGGTGCGCTCGCCGGGCCTTAAGCGTGGAGCGGGACGGGAAAGGGAAACGAGGACGGACGGGGGGACTGTGGCCCGGCGGACAGAGCAAGAAAAAGGGCGGCGACCGAAGGCCGCCGCCCAGCAACAAGTTCGAAGTGTGGCTACTCGTCGAGGTGTGCGCCGAACGCGCCCATGATGTGGCCGACTGTGCCGTGGGTTGCGGAGAACACGCCCGTGGCCAGTGTCGGCACATTGTTGTCGCCTCCCGCGCGGAGACCGCCCGACCATGACCCGGATTCCGCTCCGGCAACCCCGCCGATGGTCCAGACCACATCGTCATCGGCAACCTCGGAGCCAGCAGTGTCAACAGTGCTGTCGAACGCACCCGTCGCGTCAGTAAAGGACGTCTCGCCAAGGGAGACGCTCCAGTCCATCATCTCGCCGCCGGCCATGAAGTTTTCGACCATGCCGGAGATCATTCCGTTAGCAGTCTCGCTCCCGAAGTCGGCGGTCAGGGTCGCATCGGCCGTCCAGTGGCCACCGGAGGCGGCGGAGAGGCTCGGCTTCAGAGCGTACTTGCCAGCCGCTGAACCACTATAAGTGGCCGTGCCACCCAACGCGGTAAAGTCGGCCTCAGTGACCGTACCGAGCAACTCGTCGTCTCCGGTACCGTCCGTTACGCCGTGGAACACGCCAGCCTCGACACCTGCAGTGCCGCCCTTGTTCAGCCACCAGCCGAAATAGGCGAAGGATGGGTCGACCATCATGGCCATGGCGCCGGAATCGGGATCGAAGACCCACGTGCCCACGAGCCTGACACCAGCTGACGACTCTATGGACGCGCACGTGCCCGTCGTGCCGCCCTCAGCGCAACGGTATTCACCCGCCGCCCCGTTGAACATGCCCCTGACGCGGATAGTCTCATTGGCGTCGCCCTCATCGGGATCATGAGTCATTCGGCCGGTGTGCTCGAACGCGGACGCAGAAATCAGCCCTACGTGAGGGTTTGCGTCGGCAGCAGCGACAATTGCAAAGTTCCCGTTCGCGTCGAGCGTGTGCACGTCGCCAAAGGGGACCGCTTTCGGTGCCGCGATGTCCGTGTAGACGACCACGGTGCTGCTGGTGCCCGCATTGGTGGCGGTGCTAGGAATGGCGGGAACGGAATCGGTGAGCATCGTGCCCTGCCACATGCCCAGCATGGGCTCAGCGGATTTCACCGTGTCGTCACCAGCGATACCGGGAACCAAGGCCGTGGCCGTGAGCGAAGCCATGCCACCGCCGTGTTTGTCGGTAACAGCGCTGACTGCAACACTCAGGTCACTGGTGGTTTCGGTGATACCGTCGAACAACGCCACAGCGTCCTTGGCGGCAGCCGCAGCGGCAGCCTTGTCCTCGGCGTCCTGCGCGTCGTCGATCTGCTTCTGAAGATCGGCCACCTGCTGCGTGAGGGTAGCCACGCTGCCGGTCAGGTCGTCGATGTCGATCGGATCCAGCCCAAGTTCCGCCCGCAGGGTATTGATCTGCGCCTGAAGCGCGGCAATCTGCTCGGCCGGCGTCTGTTCCATCTCCGTCGCCGGCGGATTGTCACTGCTGTGGGTGCAGCCGTACATGACGGCCGTGAGGGCGACGATCGAGAACGCCGCCAGCAAGCTGCGAGTCAGCTTCGTCTTCTTCATGGCTTCGAGGCTCTCCTCTTGTAAAAGTACGGTGTAGCGTTTTCCCCACTTTCGCCGTCAGACCTACGCAGACCTACGCAGAGCTACGTAGGAGTACGATAACTGTTGTTGTCACAGTGGGTTGACGATCCGCGCACATGCCTCTACGATATGTCAGATGTACGATCCAATACGCTGGGGTTTGATGTCGGGGATTACCGAAGTGATGACGGTAAATTCGGCCGATTTCGCCCACCCCGAATTTGCCGCCGGAGGCCGGGATTCGGTCCTCGGGTGACAGGGGGGTGATGGCCGTGAGGACAGGACCTGGACGGGCTGTTCTTGGCGAGGCGGCGCACGGCTGCTCAGGCCCCCGGTGACTGCGCCACCCGGCGAACGAAGGTATGATGAACGCGGAGCTTGACGATGCCTAAACGAAGCGAACTCTCGATCTCGAAGCGCACCGTCGACGCGCTCGCCGTCGAGAAGAAGGACGCCACCTTCTGGGACAAGGAGCTGCCCGGCTTCGGCGTCAGGGTCTACCCCTCAGGCGCCAAGATCTATGTCGCGCAGTGCCGCGGGCCGGTGGGCATCAGGCGCGTCTCGCTCGGACGCCACGGCGATCTTACCCCCGATCAGGCGCGCAAGAAGGCTGCTGCGGCCATCGCCCGCATCAAGAAGGGCGAGGACCCGGCGAAGGCGGAGTCCGAGCCTGTGCTCACCGTCGCCCAACTGGCCGAGCGCTACCTCGAGGCCCATGTCGCGGTGCACTGCAACGCCCACACGCAGGGCATCTACAAGGGCTCGCTCAGGAACCACATCCTGCCGGCGCTGGGCGCGATGTCCCTGGACAAGGTGGGGCGTGCCGAGGTCGAAGCACTGCACTATGGCCTGCGGGAGACGCCGCGCGCTGCGAACCGGGCGCTGATGGTGCTGTCGAAGATGTTCTCGTTGGCGGAGGCGTGGGGTCTGGCGTCCCCCGGCGGCAACCCGTGCCGGTTCGTTCTGCGCTACAAGGAGGGTCGCCGCGAGCGCTTCCTCACCGAGGACGAGTACCGCAGGGTGGGCGAGGCGCTATGCGAGCTTGAGGCCGAGGGCCCGGTGTCGGCGAGGGCTGCGGCGGCGCTGCGGCTTCTGATGCTGACGGGGTGCCGGCTCGGGGAGATACAGACGCTCAGGTGGAGCGACATCGACCGCAAGGCCGGCGAGATTCGCCTGCGCGATGCGAAGACCGGTGCGCGGATGGTGCCGCTGACGCCTGCCGTGCTGGAGGTCCTGGCGGGGATCAAGCGGGTGAGGCGCAGCCCCTGGGTGATCACAGGGGGCAAGCCCAACCGCCATCTGGCGACGCTGACCAGCCACTGGCACCGGGTGCGGGAGAAGGCAGAGGTCGAGGACGTGCGCATTCATGACCTGCGTCACAGCTTTGCCTCGCGCGCCCTGGCTCTGGGTCTTCAGCTGCCGATGATCGGCCGTCTTCTCGGCCACACGGACGTGAGCAGCACGGCGCGGTACGCGCACCTGTCGCAGGAGGCGGAGAAAGTTGCCGTGGCCCGCGTGGGCGGCAGCATCGAGGACGACATCCTGCGCACGGAGGGTGCCACCCAGGACGTAGCCGGCTGCATGTCGTCGGCGGAGGCGGCGTAAAGGACGGAGGACTGGAACATGCCGCGACTGAAAAAGAGATCGCTGTCCAACCGGGTGGTCGACGCACTGACGCCCGGTGAGAAGGAGTTCATGTGCTGGGACCGGGAGCTTCCGGGCTTCGGGGTCCGGGTCTATCCCAACGGGTGCAAGAGCTATATGGTGCAGCGCAAGGGCCCGCGGGGCCTGAAGCGGATCTCGATCGGCCGGCACGGGGTGATCTCTGCCGACGAGGCGCGCCAGGAGGGCGCCGTGGTTCTCACCCGCATCGAGGCGGGCGATGAGCCGGGGGCCGGGCGGGACGCAGCCGGCGGGCCGACGGTAGCCGAGCTTGCGGATAGATACCTCCGCGAGCACGTGGCGGTTCGCTGCAAGCCGAACACGGTCAAGGGCTACAGGCAATCGATCGAGCGGCACATCCTGCCGAAGCTGGGCAAGGTGCCGATCGCCGAGCTCGACCGCAAGCACGTTGCCGAGCTCCACTACCGCCTGCGCAAGACGCCGGTGGCTGCGAACGACACGGTGGGCGCGCTGTCGCGGATGCTGAACCGGGCGGAGGCGTGGGGCCTGCTGCCTGCCGGCAGCAACCCCTGCCGCTTCGTGACGCGCAACCCGACGAGACGGCTGGAGCGCTTTCTGACCGAGGACGAGTTCCGCCGTCTCGGTCAGGCCCTGGAAGATCTCGAGGCCGAGGGCCGGGTTCCGGTTCACGCGGCTGCGGCGATCAAGCTCCTGATGCTGACCGGATGCCGGTCCGGCGAGGTGCTGACGCTTCTCTGGGACGACGTGGCGCTGCACCGGAACGAGATCCAGCTTCGCGACTCCAAGACCGGTCCTCGCATCGTGCCGCTGTCGCCGGCGGCGGCGCGTGTTCTGGCCGGGCTGCCGCGCCTTGCGGACAACCCCTGGGTGATCGCGGGCCGTGAGACCGGCGAGCGGCAGAAGCACATTGCCTACTACTGGTATCGCGTGAGGGAGCGCGCCGATCTCGACGACGTGCGGCTTCATGACCTGCGTCACAGCTTCGCGTCGCGCGCCCTGGCGCTTGGCGAGGACCTCACGATGATCGGCAAGCTTCTGGGTCACCGCAAGATACAGACCACCTCGCGGTATGCGCACCTGGCGCGGGACTCGGTGAAGGAATCCGCGGCCCTGGTGGCTGCCAGCATCTTCGCCGATATCATGCCGGGCGGGAGTGACCGGAGCGGGCCTGCGTGATGCCGGGGAGCGCGCCTGGAACGAGCGACAGGCGGCGCTTCTATCGCCCATGACGTGGGTCTGGCAGCATCCCGACTGGCCATCCTTCCCGTCGACCGCTCCGGGATGCAACTCCCTGAAGAGCGCACTGCCTGAGCAGTCTGCTGGGCCGGGACGGCGCTTGGTGATGCGGTGCCGCCTCTGCGCCGGCACCGGCTGGATCGTCCTGCTCGCCGGCCTGATGGCGGCAGGGCGTTGGCCAGATCTAACGCTCAGGTGGCGTGACCGTCGCGGGTGTCAGCGCGTCGAAGATGCCCGTAAAGCGCCCATGCGAGCCGTCGTCTTCGGCGAACAGCACATCGCTCGAGCCGACTACACGGCGGGGATTGCCATCCACATCCGGCACGTTTGAGAACTGTCCTCGCCACGTCCCAGCGCTGCTCACGATGGTGCGGTCGGGATGCGCCACGGTGACGGTGGTATCCTCGAAGGCCCCGCCTGCGCCAATCGAGGCTTCAAAGCGCACATCGTACTCGGCCGGCAACGCCGCCGGATCGTCCGCCCCCCACGGCACGGCTGGAGCGAGATGGCGACCGGGTGCGGTTTCGATCGGCCCAGGACATCCAAGGCACCCGGTGAGGCGGTTCCCATCGAAGTCGGCGGTCAACGAGACTGGCCCCGCAAACTCCGTGACCTCCGTGGACCCGGCCAAGTCGCTCCACGCCCGTCCATAGTTGTACGTGTATAGACCGCCCATCCCACCGACATAGGTAGCCGTGCCCGCGAGAGGGAGGTCGGGCGGGTTGGCCGGATCGAGTTCCGGGCCATCGAGAAAGACCCCGCGAGTGGCGGCCTCGAACGCCCAAACGGGGACATCCGGCGGGTAGATCAGCCACCATCCCGCCGCAAGGTAATCGGTTGGGTCGGCGTTGTCCCATGAGACGAGGGCGTAGAGGAACACCCGACCGTCGTAGTGATTGTCCACCAGTATCCATTCACGGTTGGAATGATTGGGTTGGACGGGACGAGGGAGAAATCGTCCCCACGTTCCTTCCAAATGTCGGACGGTATCGAGGGTGCGGATCCGGCCGTCAGAGGTCGGCACACTGATACTGAGTACGCCATCGGAGAAGGACGTCCCGGTCTGGAACGGTTGGGGCTCGGGCGTGAGCGCGGGGATTTCGACCGGTGGCAGCGGTCCGGCTTCATCCTCATGCCCACCGATACATCCATTGAGCGTCAGCACCGCTCCCGCCATGGCGACGATCATTACTCGCTGGAACTTCATCAGGTCCGTTCCCTCTGGCTATCGCGCGGAAACGTGCCACTTCTGCCGGGGGACCGGCGAGAGCACGCGCACATGGCCTGAATGGGAGAGAGAGCAGGAGCGCTTTCGGGCGGCGCAGCGCGAGGCGGCATCGCCCCCTCTCGACTTCGCGCGAGGGGGCGGAAGCACTCTTTAGCCTGCGCGCTCCAGCCGCGCGATCAGCTCGTCGCCCGAGGCGCAGTCGATGATCCATTCGCCGACGTCGGCCAGCCGCTCCGGCTCCCCGGTCCCGGCCAGCAGGGGCGCAGCGCGCTCGGCGACCTCCGCACCGAACTTGCGTTCGATGAGGCGTCGCAGCAAGGCGCGTTCCTGCTCGATGCCCTGCTCGATGCCCTCCGCGCGTCCCTGCTCGCGTTCTGCCTCCTGCCATGCGCGCACGCGGTCCTGGACCGGCGTCCGCATCTCTCCTTCTGCAGGAATCCGTTCCATCTCCTCGAACTCCTCGATTGCAGCGCCTCCGGCGCCCTGCCCGGCAAGCATGGTGAACCAAGCATGAAACGTCCGGCGCAACTCCCGGTGCTCGGCGCCGCGCAAGACAGAGAACGCCTCACGCAGCGTCGCGTATCCCTCACTATAAGATGACATCCGCTCGATGCCGATCACGAGAGAGAGCACATCGTCCGGTGGCGAGTCTCCGGCCTCGACCCGGCCGACGTCAAGCGTCACGTACGTCGCGCCGGCGTAGAAGGGCACTGGGGCCACGGGGCCTGAGGGGCGGACCGCCGGCGCAACCAACTCCTCCACGCTCGCCACCGCCGTCCACGGAGATTTACCGTTGTACAGCACGACGGGGAGCACCGGCGGCAGACGGTCCGAGGCGCCGAAGCGGCGGCCCGCCAGGAGCCCGCGATAGAGCAGGTCGACATAGGTGCGAACCCTGAACGCCATCAGATGATCCACCGACGACTGGAGCTCGATCAGCACGAAGAGGTAGGCCCAATCCTCTTCGCCGCCGTCGCGCCGGCGCATGCGCCAGACCAGGTCGCTGAGGTGGCGGTGCAGGGTCTCGTCGATGCGCTCGGTGGGCACCGGCTCCAGGGTCTCGGGGTCGAAGGCCGCGATCCAGTCCGGCCCGTCGTCGATCGTGCCGGCGAGGAAGCGGAGCAGATGCTCGACCGAAATCTTGTGGGAGAAAATGGCTTTGAAGGCTTCGTCATGCCGCATGGCCGCATCCTCTTCGGGCAGCCGCGTGCTCATGCTGCAACCGTCGGCCAGGATAGTAGCGGAGGGGCTGGCGGGATACCACGAGCGCGCGGCGCGCTGCCTCCCGGCAAGGCCATGTGCCGATCACACTCGGAGGCGTCCGCGGTCAAAATCCGTTCCGTATCGTGGTGCGCTCTGTTGGCGGTTTTCGCCGTCGCAGCCCTGGAATCACCGGAATCTACCGTCATCAAGGAGTCCGCCGGAGGCCGAAAAAGCCCCTCAAACCGCCGAATTCCCCCCGGTCGGGCAGCTCTCATGTCTCCCGCTCCTGTTCCATATTTAACTGAGTGTCGACCTTCACATCGAGGGCTGCAGGGCTCGTTTTTTGTCCGCCCGGCGAGCGGCGTGAGGTGATCGCGGCGCTGGTCATTTCGTTTTCGCTGTGGCAGTGTAGCGGCCATGGCGACGTTGCCGGGCCTGGATTCGTCCATTGATCTGCGTGCGGTCACGGTGCGCCCGACCTGGGGCGCGCGGGAGCACCGGCGCTGGGACCGGCTGGTGGAGGAGCACCACTACCTGCGATTCCACGGCGTCGTCGGCAAGGGGCTGCGCCATGTCGCGGTGCATGGCGAGACCTGGCTCGCCCTGATCGGCTGGCAGCCGGGCGCGTTCAAGCTGGCCGCGCGCGACCGCTGGATCGGCTGGTCGGCGGAGCAGCAGTTCCGGCGCCTGCATCTGATCGCGAACAACTCGCGCTTCGTGATCCTGACGCCTGAGCGGGTTCCCAACCTGGCCTCGCGGGTTCTGGGGCTGAGCCTGCGGCGGCTGTCTGCGGACACCCAGGCGGTGCATGGATACCCGGCGCTCCTGGCCGAGACCTTCGTCGATCCCGCGCGCTTCGCCGGCACCTGCTACCGCGCGTCGAACTGGCGCTCGCTGGGGATGACGCGCGGCTTTGCCCGTGACCCCGGAGCTGCTCCGCGCTGGCGCCACCACGGCCAGCCCAAGGAGGTCTTCGTGTTCGAACTTAGCGATGGCGCCGCCGAAGCGCTGAGCCGGGCCGAGATCCCGGCGAACTGGAACGCCGAGCAACACAGCGAGCCGATGACGGCGCCCCGGCTGCGCAGCCTGTTCGAGTGCCTGGGCGAGGTGCCCGAGTGCCGCCATGCCCGGGGCAAGCGCTATCCCTTGAAGACCGTGCTGGCGGTTGCCGTCGCCGCCCGCCTTGCCGGCTACCGGGGCTCGACAGCCTTCGCCCAGTTCGCCGCCCTGCTCTCGCAGGAGCAGCTCGAGGCGGTCGGCGCGTTCTGGAGCCCTTCGAAGAAGCGCTACACCGCGCCCGCGATCACCACCTTCCACAACATCCTCGCCGCCCTGCCGCCGGAGACGCTGGACAACGCCATCGGCCGGTGGACCGGCCAGCACGACGGCGCGCACGCCCCGGTCGCCATGGACGGAAAGGACCTGCGCGGCGCCTCGAAGCAGACCGAAGACGGGCGGCGCATGATGGTCGCGGCGCTGGTGCACAAGACCGGCATGGTCCTGGGACAGGTCGAGGTCGATAGAAAGAGCAACGAGATCCCCGCCGTGCGCGAACTCTCCAGCAGTCTCGACCTCGCAGGCCGGACCGTCACCCTCGATGCGATGCACGCCCAGCACGAGACCGCGCGCTGCCTGCTCGGGCGTCGCGCCGACTACGTGGTCACCGCGGTGAAGGACAATCAGGAGACCATCCTCGAAGACCTCAAGGCGATCGACTTCTCCGACGCGCCCTGGCACGAAACCGTCGACAAGGGCCATGGCCGCATCGAGCGCCGCCGCTGCGCCGTCGTCGACCTCTCCGCTGCCGAATGGGACGGCTACGCCAACCTTCACGGACGCCGCCAGGCGATGCGCATCGAACGCGAGCGCGAGATCCTCAAGACCGGCGAGCGCAGCGTCGAGGTGACCTGGAGCCTGACCTCGCTCGGCGCAGACCGCGCCGGGCCCGAGGAGCTTCTGGCTCTGGTCCGCAATCACTGGCACATCGAGAACCGGCTGCACTACGTGCGCGACTTCACCTATGACGAAGACCGCTGCCGGGCGTACGTGCGCCACCTGCCGCGCAATCTCTCCTGCCTGACCAACGCGGCCATCGCCATCGTGCGCTGCGACGGGCGCTTCCGCTTCCTGCCCGAGGCCAACCGGCATTATGCCGCCCGCGCCCAGGAGGCTCTCGACGCGATCCTGATCGCGCCCGCTGCATGATCCTGCGGGCGTAACCGCGTCGCAGAGCGCGACGGGACGCGCCGTCGAACGGCGCGGCGGGATCGCTTTGCCCGGCGAGCCCGAAAACCGAGCCCTACCGGCCCCCGCGGACCCCATGCAGCCGCCCAGCCAAGCTCGGCCAGGACCTTCATCGGCCCAAGCCTGCCCGCTCTCGGTCATCCCGCCCTCTCAGCCATGACTAAAAAATGTTCCTGTCGAGGGCTGCGGCGGGCTCGTCGCTGGCTCCACCACGCGCACCGTCGCGACTCCGCCGAGGATGCCGATGCCGTCATGCTGGCAGCCCTGATACGGCGTCTGGCGTCGGCAGTTTGACCGGAAGCCTCGCGTTCCGTGCGAAGGCCGGCCCGGTCGGTTGCTGCAGGCCGCGTTCCTGCGAGGGGCCGGGAGCGGCGAGGGGCGCGGGGGGCATGGCTGTAAGGCTTTGTTCGGCAAGTTGAAATTCGGCCGAATTTCGGGCTTGCAAAGGGCGCGGAATTGTGGCGAGAATTCGGCTCAGCACATCGCGCGTGACGCAAGGAGGTCTGCGGATGTGCAGGGAGGCAGCAGCGACAAGGGGCGGAGTCCCCATGACGGCTTGGGATCGCTTCATGGCTCATGGCCGCTTTTGCGATGTAGACAAGCGGGCGCCGGTGTGGTGAAGTTTAAGGGCTATGGACAGTTGCCGAGTCGTCAGGTACGTTGACGGCCGACTTGTTGAACCCAGCGAGGCCTCGGCCGAGGCCTCCTAGATGCAAAGGAGAGCCTGGACGTAGGACAGAAGCTACACCCTCGGTTCTCTAAATCGATACAGCCGCTTAGCTCTCGAATCAGCCCTTTCCGACTGACCCTGAAACCGCCCGCCGTAATCACTCCGGAAGCGAGTGAATTCCAACTCCAGCGTAGCCCTGCGTAGCGACCCGTAGCGACTCGGGCCGAAACGCTGCGCGAGCCCGTCGCCGTCGCCCCCGAAACCGGAATCAAATAGGCCCGCCGGGAGGCGATTTTCGATCCCGTCGGCGGGGCGGCGCAGGCCGGTGACGGTCTCCGCCGAGTGCGTCCGGTACTCGCCTGACCGGCTGAGGCAGAACCCGTCGTGGTCGCCGACACGGCCACGGCCGCCTGCATGGTTTCAGACTTCGGCGGCGACAGCATGAGCGCCATAACCGTGGCGTTCAACACCCGCAGGTCCGCGCGGCCGCTGCAGCCAGATACGGCCGGCCCCTTTGAAGCCTCTCGGCGTCTCCAGTCCGGAGCGTCATTGCCGCCAACTACGCTTGACGTACATCGTCATCGGGCTATGTTGTCTGTTGATGATCCTCGGCTACAGGGACAAGAAGACGGAGAGATTCGCCAGCGGCCGAGCGGTGCGGGAGTTCCGGGGCTTTGAGCAACAAGCGGTCAGACGTCTCGCGATCCTGAACGCCGCACCGTCGCTTGGCACACTGAGAAACTTGCCGAGCAATCGGTTGGAGGCCCTGGGGGGAGACCGGAAGGGACAGTATTCCATTCGCGTCAACCGACAGTGGCGCGTCTGTTTCGAGTGGCCGGAGGGTCAGTCGGGTCCGAGCAATGTCGAGATGGTGGACTATCACTCGTGAGAGGGGAGTGCCCGTGCTGAGACGCAGCGTCCATCCCGGCCGGATATTGAAGGAAGAGCTTGCGGAAGTCGGCATCACACCGACGGAGTTCGCGCGCCAGATCGATGTGCCGGCCAACCGGGTCAGCCAGATTATCAACGGCAGGCGCTCGATCACCGGCGACACGGCGCTTCGCTTCGGACACTGGTTCAGTGTCGAGCCGGAGTTCTGGCTCAATCTTCAGGCACATTACGATCTCGTCTACGCCGACAACGAGAGGGGCGATACGATCCGTCTTCTGCCGACGCGAGCCGATCTCGACCCTCGAGCTGAGGTGCCTGACGCGGTGTAGACGC
This sequence comes from Alphaproteobacteria bacterium, assembly GCA_965221125.1. Classification (GTDB taxonomy): domain Bacteria; phylum Pseudomonadota; class Alphaproteobacteria; order UBA828; family UBA828; genus WTGU01. Next base: position 56,187 of record CBDCRW010000007.1, on the reverse strand, counting down.
GTTACGCAGGCGGGGCATGTCGACCCGACCGGTCCGGCAGATCGCTCGGGTTCGCACTGTTCCCTGTAACTGCTATATAGCGCCGTCGGCATTTCAGCCTTCGAAGGAGCAATTTCGGATGTCCGCAATCGACGAATCCGTTCTAACGAAGGGGCAACGCAGAAAACTCGATGCGTTGCGCAAGTCTATCGGCGACGATATCGCAGAACGCGCCTTCGCGGAGTGGCTTTCCGCGCAGCCGGCGGCTGCGGGGTCGGCGCCGGACGAGAGTGCAACCCTGATCGTCGACACGCTCTGGCCGCTTGTGCAGCAGGGCACGCTGGCTATCCCGCGCGGCGGCTATCTTCTCAGACGTGGCCGCGGCCGCATCATTATCGAGCCCGCCAAGCCGTAGCGGCCGCCGGAGACGCAAGCGGCGGACGCGTGCTGCACGGGGCGGGCGTGGGGCGTTCGGCAAATGACTGCGGCCGGTACCGACGACGTTCTCGAGCTCTCGCTGGTCAGCGATCTGCGGAATATCGCCATCGCCGCCGAGAACATCGACGCGTTCTGCGCGAGGCATGGGCTGGCGACAGAGATTGCCTTTGAGGTCAATCTGGCGGTCGACAAGCTTCTGACCAATACGATCAGCTACGGCTACGACGACGATGGGGAGCATCGGATCAAGCTCGTCCTCCACCTTGAGGGCGGAGCGCTGGCGGTCGAGATCGCAGACGACGGCACGGTGTTCGACTCTTCGCAGGCGCCAGCGCCGGACCTAGGAGCCTCGCTCGACGAGCGCGCCAAGGGCGGTCTCGGCATCTATCTCGTGCACAAGACGATGGATACGTTGGCTTACCGGCGGCAGGACGGGCGCAACGTGGTGACGCTGACGAAGCGCGTGGCGCTGGCCCAGGCGGAGTGAGGCGGCCCGGCGGGGTTCTCGCGGCCTGAGCGCCTGGCGGCTGCGGAGACCGGGCTCACGCGGTGATACGTGCCGGGGAGGGATGCATGGCCAGGAGCGGAGAGCCGCGCCATGTGGAGCAGCGCGAGGACGGGAACGTGCGCTCTGGCCGCGCCCGCGCGCCCTTGAGCGATCGCAGTCCTTACAGTGTTCCGTCGATGAGCGCCCTGATCGCCTTCGAGAGCGCGGTACGGCACGGCAGCTTCTCCCTTGCGGCGCGTGAGCTCGGCACCTCGCAGTCGGCGATCAGCCGCCTCATTGCGCGACTGGAGGGCCAGCTCTCGGCACGGCTGTTCGAGCGCTCCCGGATCGGGGTGAGTCTGACCGATGCGGGGCTTCGCTTTCACAAGGCCGTCCTTCTGGCTCTCGACGCTCTCCATGGCGGGGCTGCGGAGATTGCGGAACACTCCGGCGAGGACGGGACGGAGGTAGCGATCGCCTGTCCGGGCGAGTTGTCCCATCTCTTCGCGATGCAGCGCTATGAGGCGCTGAAAGCTGCGCTTGGAGATGACGTCCGAATCCGCATCCTCGCCCACACAAACGCAGCAGCGCCGGCGCCGTCCGAGCCCGCCGCCGACATCATGCTCACCTGGGACGCGGAGACTGCCGCACCCAGGCACTGCGTGACGGTTGCCAGGGGAGCCGTTGGCGCCTTCTGCTCTCCCGGCTACGCCGCCGCCCATGCCCAGGTTCTGGACGGACCTGCGGCGGGCTGGGACGGTCTGACCCTTCTCGATCTCGCGGGGCCTGGCGAGAGCGGAGCGTCCTGGGAGCGCTGGTTCGAGGCCGTGGGTCGTCCGGCCCCGGCCCCCCGGTACGAAGTCGTCGAGAGTCATGCCCAGGCGCTTGAAGCGGCCGTTGCCGGCCGCGGCCTCGTGCTCGGCTGGCGTCATCTGATTGGACGGCATGTGGAGGCCGACACTCTGGTGATGCAGGCGGGCGGCTTCGTCGAGACTGGCAGGAGCTTCCTTGCCGTGCTCACGGAGGAGGGGAGGCAGAGATCGCTGGCGCGGGCGTGCCTCGCCTTCTTCGGCGGCGCGGCCAGGCACCGGGCGGGATGGACCGAGCCGTGAGTATCTTGCCGGCGGGGACGCGCCTGCCGGCAGCACCGTGCATGCGGGGGACCAGGGGACCAGTGTCGGGGCACGTGCGTTTCCCCGGCCCCAGCGGTGATCGAGCGCCATGGGCCGAGACATGGATCGGCAGCGCGCCTGCCGTAGGCGACCTTCGCGGCTGTGCGATCTGCGCCTGCGCTGCGCGCCGAAGGCGTGGTGCGTTCGGCTCGACCATAAGAACCGCATGCCGTGTGGTCCTTTGCCCATACGTGGCGCCGCATAGTCGCGGCTGACCCCGTTTCCAGGGTTCAGAAAAGACCGAAGCGGTCGAGGTTCATCACCTTGTCCCAGGCGGCGACGAAGTCGTCCACGAACCGCTGCCCGGCGTCCTCGGACCCGTAGACCTCGGCGATCGCCCGGAGCTGCGAGTTCGAGCCGAAGATGAGATCGACCCGGGTGCCGGTCCAGCGGAGATCGCCCGTCGCGCGATCGCGCCCCTCGAACACGTCCTCGGACTCTGATGCCGCCGTCCACGTGGTGCCCATGTCGAGCAGGTTCACGAAGAAGTCGTTGGTGAGCGTTTCCAGCCGCCCGGTGAACACCCCGTGCCGGGATTGCCCGACGTTTGCACCCAGCACACGCATGCCGCCAACAAGCACCGTCATCTCGGGTGCCGTCAACCCGAGCAGCTGCGCCCGGTCGACCAGCATCTCCTCCGCCGATGCGGCGTGCCCGCCGTTGAGGTAGTTCCGGAACCCGTCCGCCGCCGGTTCCAGCACCGCGAAGGACTCGACGTCGGTCTGCGCCTGCGATGCGTCCGTGCGGTCCGGCGTGAAGGGGACGGTGACGTCGTGCCCGGCATTCTTGGCGGCCTGCTCGACGGCTGCACACCCGCCGAGCACGATGACGTCGGCCAGAGAGACGCCCTTTCCGTTGGCCTGCGCCTCGTTGAACGCCTTCCGGATGCCCTCGAGGGTCTCGAGCACGGAGGCCAGCCGCGCCGGCTCGTTCACCTTCCAGTCCTTCTGCGGCGCGAGGCGGATGCGCGCGCCGTTCGCCCCACCGCGCAGGTCGGAGCCGCGGAAGGTCGACGCCGAAGCCCAGGAGGTCGACACCAGCTCGGAGACGGTGAGCCCTGACGCGAGGATCGCGGCCTTCAGCGCGGCGATGTCCCTTTCGTCGATCTGCTCATGGGTGACGGCGGGGACGGGGTCCTGCCAGATCAGCTCCTCTTCGGGGACCTCCGGGCCGAGATAGCGCACGCGCGGACCCATGTCCCGGTGGGTCAGTTTGAACCATGCCCGCGCGAACGCGTCGGCGAACTCGTCCGGGTTCTCGTGGAAGCGCCGCGAGATCGGCTCGTAGACCGGGTCCATGCGCATGGCCATGTCCGCCGTGGTCATCATGGGCGCATGCCGCTTCGAAGGGTCGTGGGCGTCCGGCACTGTGTCCGCGCCGGCGCCGTCCTTCGGCACCCACTGCCACGCGCCGGCGGGACTCTTCGTCACTTCCCACTCATAGCCGAACAGGGTGTCGAAGTAGCTGTTGTCCCACGTCACCGGAGTGGGGGTCCATGCGCCCTCGATGCCGCTGGTGATCGCATCGCCGCCCTTGCCGCTGCCGAAGCCGCTCTTCCAGCCGAGGCCCTGTTCCTCGATGGGCGCGCCCTCGGGCTCGGGACCGACATTGGCCGGGTCCCCGGCGCCGTGGGCCTTGCCGAAGGTGTGCCCGCCGGCGACCAGCGCGACGGTCTCCTCGTCGTTCATCGCCATCCGGGCGAAGGTCTCGCGGATGTCGCGGCCCGAGGCGACCGGGTCGGGATTGCCGTTCGGCCCTTCCGGATTGACGTAGATGAGGCCCATCTGGACGGCGCCGAGAGGATCGTCGAGCTCCCGGTCGCCGGTATAGCGCTCGTCCCCGAGCCACTCTGCCTCGGAGCCCCAGTCGATGTCCCCTTCGGGCTCCCAGACGTCCTCGCGCCCGCCGGCGAAGCCGAACGTCTTGAATCCCATCGACTCCAGGGCGCAGTTGCCCGCCAGGATCATCAGGTCGGCCCACGAGATCTTGCTGCCGTACTTGCGTTTGACCGGCCAGAGCAGCATGCGGGCCTTGTCGAGATTCCCGTTGTCGGGCCAGCTGTTGAGCGGCGCGAAGCGCTGCGTGCCGGTCCTCCCGCCGCCGCGGCCATCGCCGATCCGGTAGGTGCCGGCGCTGTGCCACGCCATCCGGATGAAGAGCGGCCCGTAGTGCCCGTAATCGGCGGGCCACCAGTCCTGCGACGCGGTCATCAGCTCGAAGATGTCCTTCTTGACCGCATCGAGGTCGAGGCTGTTGAACGCCTCGGCGTAGTCGAATGCCTCGCCCATCGGGTTGGACAGCGCGGAGTGCTGGTGGAGCACGTCGAGCTTCAGCTGGTTCGGCCACCAGTCCCGGTTCGACATGCCGCCGCCGGCGGTTCCGCGGGCCCCGTGCACGACCGGGCATCTGCCTTCGTTCATGACTCCCTCCTTCGCATGTACCTGTGGTTCGGAACGGTCCCGGAGACCGCTCCGGCAGCAGCCAATCCGGCTACAGGGGCGAGCGTAGGCATTGCTATCATTCGTGTATAACGACGAATATTGGTTGTTATAATCGCATACTACGAATATTCGCTTCCGGAGACGCCCGATGAAGCGCCTGCCGACGATGAAGCAGCTCGAATACCTGGCGGCGCTGGCCGACACGCAGCATTTCGGCCGCGCGTCCGAGCGCTGTCACGTCACACAGTCGACGCTGAGCGCGGGCATCCGCGATCTGGAGGCGGTGCTCGGCACCGCCGTCGCGGAGCGCTCGAACCGCCGCGTGCTGATCACGCGCGTCGGCATGCAGATCGCCGAGCGGGCAAGGGCGCTGCTGCGCGACGCCGAAGAGGTCATGGAGATCGCGAGGGCCGGCCGCGCGCCGATGACCGGAGAGATGCACCTCGGAGTGATCCCGACGATCGGCCCCTTCCTCCTGCCCCGCGTCCTGCCGGCGCTGCGGGTGAAGTTCCCGGAGCTCACGGTCTACCTGCGAGAGGAGCAGACCGCCCCGCTGCTGGCCCGGCTGGAGGACGGAGGGGTGGATGCCGCGCTGATCGCGCTGCCCTGCGAGACCGGGGACCTCGCCACCGAGGACATCGGCGAGGACGAGTTCCTGTTCGCCTGCGATTGCGACCACGCGCTGGCCGGCGCCGGCGAAGTCCCGCTCGCGGCGCTGGCCGGCGAACCCCTCCTTCTGCTTGAGGAAGGACATTGCCTGCGCGGCCAAACGCTCGACGTCTGCCGCATGGGCGACCGGAGGGCGCGGGCCCAGTTCGAGGCCAGCAGCCTGCACACGCTGGTGCAGATGGTGGCGGCCGGCATCGGCGTCACCCTCGTGCCGCGGCTCGCGGTCGACGCCCGGATCGCCGAGGGAACGGATATCTCGCTCTCGCGGCTTGCCGCGCCCGCATCGCGCCGGATCGGACTGGCCTGGCGGCAGACATCGGTGAGGGCGGAGGAGTTCAGATTGCTGGCGGACACGCTGTGCGAACTGGCCGCGCGGTCGTGACCCTCCGCCGGGCGTTGCCCGCCGTCCGTGCGCTGCCGCGCGGACGACGGGACCTGCAACCGGGGTCCTGGCGGCCTTCCCCGGCGGCGTTGCGCTCGTCCTCGGCGAACATCTCTTCCAGCACCGTGGCCCAGCGCACGATCTGCAGCTATCACCGGCCCACGCCTCTTCCCCCGCCTCCAGCGTCCCCGGACGATGAAACGGGGGCTTCCGCCACCCCAGCGCGCCGCCCGCCCCTCCGCCGCCGGCACGTCGCCATGAGCGAGAGCCCGGCCGGAACCGGGGCGGCGGGGGCGGCGCTGCGGAGCGTGTCCTCGCCGTCGGCAACCTTCACCGGGGGAGGCGGCAAGATGCGGACCGACCGAATATTCCATCGCGACGCGCAGACCTTTCTGGTGCACCTGTTCGGCAGAGGCCTCGACGACGAGCGCTACGTGGTCGAGAAGTACCGCTCCCATCCCAACGGCGAGATCGAGCCTGTCCAGGCGGAGCGGCCCAGGACGAAGGGCCGGGGCAAGCCGCGCAGGAAGATCGTTTCGCGCAAAGCGGTCCGGGAGATGCGGCCTGCGCCCAACGAAATCATCGTCTGCACGGGGGTCAAGCTGGCTCGCTCCGGCGTGCAGATGTGGGGGACCCAAGCCACAGGCTTGCTGACCACCCGCTACGCGCGCTGACAGGGGTGGCCGGCCATGCCGCTCAAGGACCCGGTGAAGAAGGCGCGGGATCGACGCCTCCGCCAGCGCCACGCCGCGCGCATCGCCAGCGGCCGGTGCACCCGCTGCGGTCGGCTTCCTTCCGAGCCTGGCCTCAAGATGTGCACCGGCTGTGCCGAGAAACGCCGCGCCGCCGACCGCGCCCGCCGGGCCAAGGCCCGCGCTGAGGGCAAGCAGTACGGCGGCCGCGATCCGGAGCGCTGCCGCAGAGCCGACCGCGCCGGCGACAGGCGGCGGCGGAGGGCGTGGAAGGAGGCAGGGCTGTGTACATCCTGCGGCCGCCGTCGGCCGGAGGAGGGCCGCTCCGTCTGCGAGCCATGCCGCGAGACACGGCGCGCACGCGACCGCCGGCGCTATGACGCGCGGCGCGCTGTCGGCCGCTGCGTACGCTGCACGCAGCCCACGGTCGGGGGCCTGTCGCGCTGCGGCCGCTGCCTCACGCTGGAGAAGGAGCGCGTCTCCCCCGAGCAAAGGAGCGCCGTCGGGAAGAGACGCTATGCCGCGAGGCGCGCGCGGGGCGCGTGTGTGGATTGTGGAGTCCGCACCGGTGGTGCGGCCCGCTGTGAGCACTGCGCATATCGGTCCAACTCCCGCGCGCCCGAGCGTCACCTGGCGGCGCTCTGGCCGCCGCAGATCACCGTGATCGAGCTGCAGACCTCGCGGGAGCTGGGGACCTTCGAGACTGAGGCCGAAGCCGCCGCCTGCCTCGCCTTCGCCAAGCTGCGGCCCGACCAGGTCGAGTTCCTCTCCAACGTGCCGCTGATGGCGCTGCCGCCGGCATGAGTGCGGCCTTGCCCCAGACAGATGCCGTGGGCCAGGTCGTTCGGCAACTTCCCGATCCAGGATCGGCGTCGGCGCCGCGGCGGCCGTGCGGTCCGCGGGGCCCTCGGGAAGCCGGCCACCGCCGGATCAGGCCGCAGGCGAGAGGGAAGGGAGAGCTTGAAGGAGGGTGAACGGAGGAGGTCGCGAGAGAGCGGTCCGATCCGTTCGTCAACCATCGTCAGAACTCGCACGTGAAGGAGCACGAAGATGAGTTTCGGACTGAACCGCGCAGAAGTCATTGGCCGCCTGGGTGCGGACGTCACCATCAACAGCCTCGCCTCCGGCGGGCGCGTCGCCAACATGAGCATCGCCACCGACGAGTCGTACATCGACAGGCGTGCAGGCGGCGAGCGGATCGACAAGACAGAGTGGCATCGCGTCGTCACCTTCCAGGACGGGCTGATCGATATGCTGGCGAAGCACGCGAAGAAGGGCCGGCTGATCTACGTCTCGGGCAAGATGCAGACCAGGAAGTGGCGCAAGGACGGCGAGGACTCGGATCGGTTTTCGACCGAGATCCTGCTCGTTCCCGGTGGGCGCGTGCAGCTTTTGGACAAGCCTGCCGGCACCAACGGCAACGGCGCCGCGCCGGCCAACGGTGAGGACGCGCCGGCGGCCGCGAACGGCGAAAATTCGGGCCAGCCGTTCCCATTCTAAGGGGAAGTTAGGTAGAAATGTAAAGCTCGCAGGGGTAACACCTTGCGGGCTTTCATTTTTTGTTGAATTTCATGATTGACACGTTTGGAGTCGCAATTCTAGGTAAGCCGGAACAAGGCAAGAGCGTAAACTTTCGATGCCCGAGAGCGTCCGCAGAATCAGACTTCCCGGCGGCGAGACGCTCCCCGCCCTGGTCGAGCCCGGCTCGGCCCCCGCGCCCGAGCCGATACGGTATGCGGTCTCCATTCTCAGAAACGCCGGCCGCGCCGAGAACACGATCGAGGCGCACATGCGCGCGATCGCGGCGGCCCGGGTGTGGGCGCACTCGAACGGGCTCTCCCTCGAAGCACGCATGGCCACGGGCGCCGGTCTGGAGCTGCGGGAGGTCGAGAGTCTTTCCCATGCGCTGAAGACCGCCCGGGTTCCGGATCGGACCGAGCGTCCCCACCAAGCCAATGTCCTGCCGCTTTCCAGATCGGGCAAGGAGCTTCATCGGCACCTTCCCCACGACTGCGATGAGATGCTGGACCCCCAGACCGGAGCCAACCGTGTGCGGTCCGTCGCTGCCTATCTCGACTGGCTTGCAAGCCACAGCCGTGCCGCCGGATCGCAGCAGCTCCTTCGCGACACCGTCAAGGCTCTGACCGCCCGGGCGAAGGTGGGCGCGCGTCAACCGTCCGAGCCCAGGAAGGGCCTGTCGCCGGAACAGCGCGACCGGCTGTTCGCCGTCATCGATCCGTCCTCGCCGGAAAACCCGTTCCGGAGCGAGGCGGTTCGCTATCGCAACCTTGCCGTTGTTGCCTGCCTTGACGAGACCGGCATGCGCAGGGGCGAGCTTTGCGGCCTGAAGATCCCGGACATCGACTTCAGGAAACTGACGATCTCGATCCATCGGCGCCCTCCGGACCCCCGGGACCCTCGTCGGCAGAAGCCGAAGACCAAGTCCGGCGCACGGCCCGTGCCGATCAGGCCGGAGCTGGCGGACATCCTCTTCGCCTACCTGTCGGATTGGCGCCGGACCGAACCCGGCGCCCGGATGCACGCCTATGTCTTCGTGTCCCATGCAGGAATCAGGCCGGGAGCGCCGTTGACCCCGAGAAGCGTGGGCAACGTCTTCGCTGCGCTCGAAAGCGTTCTCGGCTTCCGTCTCCATCCTCACCTGTTGCGCCACACCTGGAACGACAGGTTCTCGGCCGCGATCGACGGCAGGGCGGAGCGTGGCGATCGCACCCCCGAGGCGAGCGAGGAGCGCATCCGCAACTTCCTGATGGGATGGAGTCCGGATTCGAAGATGGCGGCGGTCTACACGCACCGTCACGTCGAACGGGCGGCCGAGGCCGCCCTGAGAGGCATGCACCAGGGATTGTTCGAGGGTGAGTAGTCCGGGCGGATTGCAGCCTGCCGGCGCTCCGCGAGAGCGCGGCATCCATGCGGGATTCGATTCCGGCGGCGACGTCTGGAAGATCGTGCTGGAGAAGGGCGTGACCCGCATCTCCTTCAAGCCGATACGAGATCATTGGGGCGCCGGGCACGCCGACAACGTCAAGCAGGCTGCCCTTGCCTACATGGAAGATCGCTCCCCCGACACCGTGTTGGGGGGCGTCCAGGCCCTCGCAAGAATGGCGCGGGATGTCCCGGTCGGCGCCACCATCTCTGCGGCGGCTCTCATGGACTACCGGTCGCTGCTCGCTCGCGAGCAACTGCACTATCTGGGCCACGTCGCGGCGTTCCTGAAGTTCTGGGTCGCACGCGGCTACGCCGGGGTCGACCGCGACGTGCTGCAGTTCTTCAGCAGCATCAAGATACCCGGGAACGTCAAGGGCGCCGCCGTCCGCACGCACCACCCCACGAAGGGTCCCTTCACCGATGTGGAGTTGCAGAGCATCACCCTTGCGGCACGCGAGGCGTATGGCGAGGGCCGCGTGAGCAGGCAGGACTTCGGCATTCTTCTCACGCTGACCGCAACGGGGGCCCGGCCCGGCCAGCTGTCGATGCTGACTTGTGGCGATCTGGTTCCGCCTGCACCGGGATCGGCCGCATCTCGCCTCCTGGTGCCGTCTCTCAAGAAGAGGACGCCGAAGCGCCTCACGCGCGAGCGGGTCATCCCTGGCGAGCTTGCCGTTCTGCTTAGGGAACTCGTCGAGGAGCGATCCCGCGACGAGCGCTTCCGGGGCATTCCGGTCGACCGGCGTCCGATCTTTGCCGTCGAGGCGACCGCCTTCGCATCGCTCGCGGAGGCACACATCGGCAGGGGCGGTGCCGGCCGCGCTCTGAGGCGCATCCAGAGCGCGCTCGGCCTTCGGTCGGCGCGCACTGCCGCTCCGATCAACCTGGCGCCCCGGCGGTTCCGGAGCACTCTCGGGACGCGTGCTGCCGATGTGGGTCACCCTCCTGTTCTGATCGCTCACCTTCTCGATCACACCGACCTCCAGCACGTCGGCGTGTATGTGGAGTCGCGCGGCTCGATCCAGGACCGCATGGACGCCGCCCTTCATGGCCGGGCGGAGCCGCTGGCCGGGCTGTTCAGGGGCACGATCGTTGCGGGCGAGGTCGAATCCGGCGCCGGGGAAGCGCCGTCGCGTCGCGTTGCGTCCGCCGCCGGCGGAGGCGTGGGAACCTGCGCGGGCCCGCGCAGCTGTGTCCGTCTGGCGCCGCTTGCATGCTACACCTGCGCCGCGTTCCGTCCCTGGCGTGACGCGCCTCACGAGGATCTGCTGCAGTCCCTGGTCGAGGAGCGCAGGACGCTTCTCGCGGACGGGATCTCCCCGCAGGTGGCCGCCGCCAACGACGCAACCATCATGGCCGTCGCGGAGGTCGCCGATCGTTGCCGCGCGATGCGGACGGGGGTGGCTCATGGCTGAGCTCGCGCTCTTCCGGCCGGCGGAGGCGCTCGATGCCGAAGCGAGGCTCGCCGAGTTCATCCGTCATGCGCGCGACGACCTCACGGTGTTCGGCGCCGAGCTCGACTGGGACGCGCCGAGATGGGAGCTGCGCGGAGTTGCCACTGTGTCGGGCCGCAGCAAGAGCGTGCTTCGCCTCAACTGGGGTCATCCCCTGAAGAAAGCGCCAAGGTCGATCGAGCACTACGCGCCGTTCGGCGCCCGCAACGCCGACTTCTTCAAGGCGTACCTGCGCTACAGGTATGGTCTTGCCCCACAGATGGCCCCTCAGCTGATGCTCTCGGCGATGCGGCATCTCGACAAGACTCTCGCCGAAGCTGGCAAATCGATTGCCGACGCGCGGCCCGACGACTTCAACGCCGCCGCCGCGGCCTCTCGCTCTGCTTACAGCCGCCACACTGCGTATCGCGTCGGCCTGCAGCTTCAAGCGATCGCCGGCTTTCTCGACCATCACGGCCTCGTCGCGCGGCCTCTCGTCTGGACCTGCCCCATCAGGCGGCCGACGAGCTTCGATCGCATCGGCGTCGAACGCGAGCGGGCTCGGGCCCGGAAACTTCCCTCGGAACGCGCGCTTGCCGCGCTCGGAGAGGCATACCGCCGCGCCGAGCATCCAATGGACGTGATTGCCGCTTCCGCATACGCCCTTCTCCTGGTGACGCACAGCCGCATCTCCGAGCTGCACCGGCTCGACGCCTACGATTGCGAAGTGGAGGCCGTCGAGAGCGGCAAGGACCGCTACGGCCTGCGCTGGTATCCGTCGAAGGGCGGCGAGCCCGAGACGCGCTGGATCCCGAGCGCGTTCGTGCCGCTGGCGAGGGACGCGCTGAAGCGCATTCGAGACGTCACCGAGCCCGCCCGCGCGCTTGCGCGCAGGTACATGGCCGGCGAGGACATCCTCCCGGGCGACGCCCCGGACGATCCTCTCGCCCGCGAGGGCTACATCAGCATGAGGAGTCTCGGAACGGCCGCCGATCCGAGGACCGTGCTTGTCGCGCTGCGCAGAAACGGATTCGATGTTCGCGCGGACCACGCAACACAGCTGGGCGTCAAGCTCGCAATGAACGCCAAGCTTTATCTCCGCGCGCCGATCGAAGAAGGCTTTCGGGCGGAGCTCCCGCAAGGCTTCCCGCTGGCCGATCCCAGATCCGGCCTCGGATACGACCGCGCGCTGCTCGTACGCACCGCTGACATGGCCCGGCAATCGTGCACTCTCTTCTGGCGCCTTTCCTGCGTCTCGACCAGCGAGATCAAGAACACCATGAACGGGAGAGACTGCACGAGCGATCAAAAGGCTGGATTGTTCGGCCGTCTCGGGCTGGTGGACGACGATGGCGAGACCGTCCGCATCACGCCTCACCAGCTGCGCCACTACATGACCACGCTGGCGAACGAGGGGAACCTGTCGCAGCTCGACATCGCGAGATGGGCGGGCCGCAAGGACATCCGGCACAACGCGTACTACGACCACGAAACCGCCGATTCCCTCGTCTCCAAGGCGCGCTCTCTCGGCGGGGACATCTTCGGCAGCCCGATGACGGCAACCCCTCAGCGGCCGGTGACCCCGCGGCAGCTGATCGAGGGCAGTCTCGCCGGGGTGCATCTGACGCGTTACGGCGCCTGCCTGCACGACTTTGCGGCGTCGCCCTGCCCGATGTACCGGGACTGCCTGAACTGCGTCGAGCACGCCTGCGTCAAGGGAGACGAGCGCGCCGAGCGCGCCCTGCGCGACCGCCTAGCCGTCATCCAGAAAGCTGTCGCGTCCGCGGAAGAGGCCGCAGCTATCGGCGAAGGCAACTCGGAGATCTGGCTCTCCCGCAAGAGGACCGAGCTTGCGCGCCTGCGCGAGCTCGTCGCCCTGATCGACGACGCGGCGATCGCGCCGGGCGCCGTCCTGAGGCTCGACGGCGCGGCACGCTATGCGATCGGCGGCGACGGGGCCGGTTCGGCGAAAGCCCTGCCCGGCCCCGGCCCGGCTCCCGATTCCTTACCCCGGCTACGGAAACCGTGACATGGCCCGGCACCTCACCGAGACCAACGTCGAAACGCTCGCCAGGACCATCGGCACGCTCGAGGTGGCCACGTGGGGCGCGGTCGTGAGGCTGGCGCGGCGACGGCTCGGCCACGCCTACTCGCGCCAGGCGCTGTCCAGGCATGAACGGATAAGGACGGCGCTCGCGGCCCGCAGGGAGCAACTCAGGGGCAGCGGGGCGGGGCGGCGGCCGAGACCGAAGACCGACACCGAAGCGGCCCTCCTCGAGCGCATCGATTCCCTGGAAGCGGACCTCTGCCGGCTTCGCGCCGAGAACGAGGCGATGATGACCCGGTTCGCCGTCTGGGCCTACAACACGCACGTTCTCGGCATTCCCGACCATCGGCTGGACGCTCCGCTTCAGCCGGTCGATCGAGAATATAGCGAGCATGACGCATGAGCAGGGGCAGCGGCGCGGAACGCGGCCGGCAGGCGGTGCTGCGCCTGCGCGAAGAGATCGACGCGCGCGAGGCGGCCGGCGAGACCTTGCCCATGAACGGCCGGGCTCTCCATCTGGCGAAGATCTGCCAGCTGGTCGGGGTTGGCCGGTCGACGGTGACGCAGAACCCGTCCTTCCGCGCCATGCTCAAGGACTACGCCGGCCGGAAGGGCGTGGCCTTCTCCGCCAGAGGATCGCCGCCCTCCGTGCACGACCGCCAGACCACGGGAGCTGTCGAGGCGCCGGGCGACGCCGGCGGGGAGGCCATGGTGCCGGCCTCCCGCCTGCGCGAGGAACAGCGGCGCAGCGCGGCCGCCGAGCGCCGCGTCAGCGAGCTGGTCGCCAGGAACGCGGCGCTCATCGCCCGCCTGAGGCGCTATGAGGCTACCGATCAAGCGCTGATCGCCGCCGGTCGCCGCTACAGGCCCAGGCCGCCGGAGAAAGAGAACTCCGGCCCCGGACAGAGCCGCCTTCAGCTCGACGAGACGTCCGAATGAGCCGGCCGGGCGCAGCCGCCCGTGCCGCCGTCGAGGCCCCGATGCCGCGAAGGCCCGGCGCGCTCGCGGCGTACCTTGCCGAGGACCGGGACTTCCGCGGCATCGGCCCCGCGAAGGCCGCTGCCCTGGCAGCCGCATTCGGCGACGGCCTGCGTAACGCGCTCGACCGGAAACATCCCGAGGTCACCGCCATCCTCGGCGAGGAAACCGCCACCAACGCGTTCGCGGCCTACGAGTTGAAGAGCCCCGAGATCGAGCTTCTCGACTGGCTGGAAAGCCGGGGGGTCGCCCCCGCTGTCGGGACGCGTACCGCGATCAGGATCGCCCGCTGCTGGGGCCATGACGGCATCGACGCCCTGAAGGACAATCCCTACCTCCTCGCGAGCTTCCTGCCCTGGCCTGCAACCGACAGGGTCTGCCGCGCTCTCGGCGTCGCGCCCGACGATCCCCGCCGCGCCGTCGCCGCCGTCGAGGCCACCCTCTACCGCCGCCTCGACCGGAACCATACATGGACGTCCCGCGCCTCGGCAGAGGCCGGGGCCGCGAAGCTGCTCACCGGCGTAGCGGCTCCGGACGGCAGCCCTGCCGGACCCTGGGCGGTCGAGAGCGCCGTCGAAGCCGGCGGCGCCGAGCCCTTCGAGGACGGCGTTCAGCCCATGGGCGCGGCCGCCATGGAGGCCTTCCTTGCCGAAGAGCTCGCACGCTTCGCCGCCGAAGTTCCGGCGTCCGACCTGGCCTTGCCAGCTGTTGCCGGCGAGGAGATCGGGCACGCCGTTGACGAGTATGAACGCCGCCGGCCGCACCGCCTCACGGGCCCGCAGAAAGCCGCCATCGCGGGCGCCTTCCGGCACCGGCTGTCGGTGCTGGGCGGCTATGCCGGCTCCGGCAAGACCACGTCCCTGCGCGGCATCTGCGAGCTGGCGGAACGCTTCGGCCGCGACACCGTGCTCATCGCGCTCTCGGGCCGCGCGGCGCAGCGCATGGCCCAATCGGCGGGGCGCCCCGCGATGACGATCGCCCGCTTCCTCAAGGAGACCTCCGGCGGCGCGGGTGCGCGCTTGCATGCAGGCAACATCGTCATCGTCGACGAGGCGTCCATGGTCGACCTTCCCCTGCTCTGGCAGGTGGTGAGACGCATCGGGGACGCCTCCCTCGTTCTCGTCGGCGATCCCGCGCAGCTTCCGCCCATCGGCTTCGGCCTGACCTTCCACGTGCTCATCGAACATCCCGCCATCCCGAAGACCGTCCTCGACCGCGTGATGCGTCAATCGGCCGAGACCGGGATACCGGTCGTGGCCGAGGCCATTCGCAACGGCCGCCGCCCGGAGCTCGGCCCCTTCCGCGGCCTGGCGCCGGGGGTGACGTTCATCGACGCCGCCCCGGAGGAGGCGTTCGACGTCATCTTCGATGCCGGCGCGCGGCTCGCCAAGAACGGATTGCGCCGGGGCGACGCTCAGATCGTCGCGCCGGTCAACGCAGGACCGGCGGGCATCCTCGCCATCAACCGCCGGTTCCACGAACTGCGGATGCAGGGCAGCGCCCATACCCCCCGTCTCGTTCCCGGCCGTGCCGACATCGCCGAAGGCGATCCCGTCATCTGGACCCGCAACGACTACGAGCGCGACCTCATGAACGGCTCCACCGGCCGTATCGTCGAAGCGCACCGGGACCATGCGACGGCGGTCATCGACAGCCAGGAGCACCGGCTGGGCGCCGCCGACGCCACCAACATCGAGCTCGCCTACGCGATCTCCGTGCACAAGGCGCAGGGCTCGCAGTGGCCCCTGGTGATCGTGCCCGTCTACCGGTCCAGGATCCTCGACAGAACGCTGATCTACACCGCGGCCACGCGGGCCTCGGAGCAGGTCGTCTTCGTCGGAGACCGAAACGTCTTCGACGCTGCCGTCGCAACGGCGCCAAGGAATCTGAAGCGCGACATCACCCTGGCGTCGCGCTTGAGATCGATCGGGCAATGACCTCGTTCAGCGACACCCGCCTGCCGGCTGGCCCCATCGCGCCCTGATCGCCCCCATCCCGCGCCCCCCTGATCAAAACTGCGCCCTGGCGGCTTCCAATGCCGGCGCACGCCCGGCCGCAGCCGGCCTCTCGTCGCGTGCGATCCGTGAAGCCGTCGGCTACCTGTCGGCCACCGGGGCGCCGGGCCTGGCAGAGGTGGAGAGTGGCTGGAGGAGGATGAACGGAGAAGGGCGGGGAGAGAGATCCCCCGGCCCGCTTCGTTCCGCAACCATCGTCAGAAACTCGGATGAACAGGAGACGATCATGAGCTTCGGGATGAACAGGGCTGAGCTCATCGGACGCTTGGGCGCCGATGCGACCATCACCAATCTCACGTCCGGCGGGCGCGTCGCCAATATGAGCGTGGCGACCGACGAGGGGTACATCGACAAGACCGGCGAGCGCGTCGATCGCGTGGAATGGCACAAGGCGGTGACCTTCCAGGACGGGCTCATCGGCATGCTCGAAAAGCACGCGAAGAAGGGTCGCCTGGTCTACGTCAGCGGCAAGCTCCAGACGCGCAGGTGGCGGAAGGAGGGCGAGGACAGCGACCGCTTCTCCACCGAGATCCTGCTGGTGCCCGGTTCGCGGATCCAGTTCCTCGAGCGCACCAACGGCACCGCCGCCACCCAGGACGACCGCCGGCCGGCAGAAGCCGGCCATGCCTCCGATTCGCCGTTCTAGGAGCATGATCGCCGTCTACTCCCGATCGGGCCGGCGCTTCGTGCCCAGTCTCACCAATGTAGCCGGTGAATCTCACCCGAAGTAGCCGGCGAATCTCATCCAAAGTAGCCACTCAATCTCAGCAAAGTAGCCACCCCGGAGCGAAGCGACGCGGTTACGTTGTTGTCAGCGGTTCTCCTTCCGCGAGTTCTCCGTGATCGGTACCACCGCCGAAGGCACAGTGGCAAGGCGGTGGAGCATGGTGCGCGCGCGACGCGTGAGACCCCTCACGAGTCTGGCGGCGCGCGCGCACCATGCCTGGCACCACCGGCCCCGCCTCTCCGACGCCCCGGAGCGGAGCGACGTTCGCGCCGCGCGCAGCGCGGCGCTCTGTAGTCGCGCTCATGCCTTTGTTCCGGCGGCAGCGTCGTCGATGCGCATGGACGTGCCGTGCAGCTCGATGCGGATGGCGCCGTGGACGAGGCGGTCGAGGATGGCGTCAGCGACGGTGGGGTCGTTGAGCTGGCGGTGCCAGTCGGCCACGGGCAACTGGCTGGTGACGATCACCGAGCGCCGGCCGAAGCGGTCGTCGAGGATTTCGAGGAGATCGCGCGCGCGAGCCGCATCGATGGGCGCGATGCCCCAATCGTCAAGGATCAGCACCGCGATGCGGGCGAGATCGCGGTAGAGCTTCGGGATCGTGCCCTCGCCATGGGCGATGCGCAGCTCGGTGAGTAGCCTGGGCACGCGGTGGTACTGGGCGATGTGACCCTCGAGGCACGCCTTGTGGCCGAGGGCGCACGAGATCCAACTCTTGCCCGTGCCGCACGGACCCGTGACCAGGATGTTGGCGCCGTTGCGGACCCAGGCGCAGTCTGCGAGGCCGAGCACGAGGCTGCGGTCGAGGCCGCGCGGGCGGCTCAGGTTGATATCCTCGAAGCAGGCGTCCTGATGGCGCAGCTGTGCCCTCTTGAGGCGCCGCTGCAGGGCCCTGGAACGGCGCTCTGCGATCTCGCGGTCGATCAGCAGCGCGAGCCGATCCTCGAAGGGCATGTCGCCGAGATCGTTGCGCGCCACCTGCTCGAGGAAGGCGGCGTGCATGCCTGGCAGGCGCAGCGAGGCGATGCGCTCGGCCAGCGGGTGGGAGACGGGGTTTTCGGTCATCGGTAGGCCTCCGGTCCTCTGATGTTGGAATGATCGATGGGCATGGTGTCGGGTTCCTGCTCGGCGTCGACGCGGTCGGCGCCGGTGCGCAGGATGTTCTCGAGCCCGCGGTAGCTCCGCGTGCCGAGCTCGAGCGCGTAGCGGCAGGCGCCGTCGAAGCGGTCCTGCTCGTAGCTTTTGGCCAGCCGGAGGACGCCGTAGCAGGCACGGAAGCCGAACTCCGGATTGTTCTGCCGCTTCATGAGCACGACGACGTAGGCGTGGACATGGGGCCCGATATCGCGCGCGCTCTTCTCCAGGTGGGCGCGGGTGGCCTCGACGCCGGCGCGTTGGTGCGCCTTCGGTTTGTGCTCTTCGACGGTGGTGGCGCGGCCCCTGGCTGAGCTGCGGATATGGCTGGCGACGTGCCGGCCCCGAACGAAGACATCGATCAGGTTGTCGCGCAGGCGGACGTCGACCTCCTTGCCGATGAGCTCGTGAGGCACCGAGTAGAAGTGGTAATCGATGGCGATGTGATAATCGCGGTGGACCGTGTTCTTGCGCCATACCGTGCGTTGCCACCGCCGCTTCGGCAGCGGCTTCATGTGGGGGAGGTCGACGCTCTCGAAGCGGCCGTAGCGGTTCTCGCCGGTGCCGTCGGCATAGGGCCGGCTGTTGATCTTCCTGACCTGCTCGCCGATCTCCCGGTTTGCCGACGCCAGGTCATGGAAGACGCGCTTGCGCAGGGGCGCCAGGATCCAGCGCTCGCCCTGGAGCACGCCGTTCTCGACCAGGGCCTTGTCGCGCGGCTTCTTCACGCGCGCCGGGAAGCCCCGAACGTCATAGTGGTCGAGCAGATCGGCGTAGGTCTCGTTGAGGACCGGCTCGTAGCGCGAGGGCTTGATCACCGCCGGCTTGATGTTGTCGGGCACCACGACCTGCGGCACGCAGCCCATATCCTCGAAGCAGCGCACGTGCGAGGCGCACCAGTCCTCGATCTTCTGGCTGAGCGTCGCCTCGGCGTAGAGCCGCCCCGAGACGCCCATCGAGGCCACGAACACCTGCGCCTCGTGCTCGCCCCCGTCGATCATGATCGGGATCGTCATGCCGGCGTAATCGACGAACAGCCTCTCGCCGGGACGGCGGTTCTGGCGCATCGTCGCGTCCCGGCGCGGCCGCCACTCGCGGAAGCGGCGGCACCAGGTCGGATAGCTCATGCCGCCGGGATGGGTCTCGCGCCATTCCTCCCACAGTAGTTTCAGGGTCACGCCCGGCTCGGACAGGTCCGTCTCGACCTTCGCCCAGTCCACCTCCTGCTGCTGCGGCGCGGCTTGCGTGGGCGCCGGAAACAGTGTCGCCTCCAGCGCCTCGTCGGCCATGTCGCCGGCTTCCGGCCAACTCAGACCAGATGCCGCGAAGCGCTCCAAGACCGACGCCACCGAGCGACGCGCCATACCGCAGTGGGTTGCGATCGCGCGGGCGCTACGTCCCTCCTCGAAATGGAACCCAAGAACCTTCTTCACCTTTCTCATCGGCAGCCTTCCCCGTGCCATCCCAGCCCCCCCTCGGATGAATCGCGAAATCCGACGGGTAGGACGGCGCTCTGAGTCGCTCCAAAAGCCGCCGCCCCGAGGGGGTGGCTACTTTGGTGAGACTGGGTGGCTACTTTCGATGAGATTCGGTGGCTACTTTGCCTGAGATTGGGTGGCTACTTTCGTGAGATTCGGCACTTCGCGCGTCGGCCCGTCCTTCCTGGCCTCGCATCGGGTGCCGACGACAAAAGTGTAAACAATGTCGCCCATATCGGGCCAATCTCGGCGGCATTGTTTACAAGAGATCCGCACGGAAGGGCACCGGAACACCAAAAGATCGTTGTGAATCAAACCACTCACTCAAACGTTACACGGTCCAACTTCCCATAACCATTCTAAGCTGCCCATCCTCGCAGCGGGTGACCTCCCGCCCGCTCCCCGAGGGGCCGTGTTCCGCGTCATCTGCCGCGCGGAGCACGGCCCCTTCCCCTTCAACCCTCGCGCAAGGCAGGCGCCCTCCGGGCGCCGCCGCGCGCCCCTTTCATGGGAAGTCCCGCCATGTCCGGCTACAGCCTCACCGCCGACGACATCGCCTTCCGCTCATGCGGCGATGACGAGTGGCTCGTCGTTGCAGACGGCGAGACCGTTGGCACCGTCATGAAGCGGCCCGCCTATACCACCCCGGATCACGGGGTCTTCTACGTGCACCTCTACGACGATGCCGCAGGACCCGTGGCAGTCGAGGATGCGCGCGCCGTGCGCGCGACAGTGGCCGAGCTGCTCGTCGACCGTGATCTTGCGCCCGCGATGCCGATGGTGCATCCCGCCTGGCGGGCGCAGCAGCACATGGCCGCCTGACAGTACCACCACCGTCCTCCGGCACCCTGGGGGCCGCGCCTGCGCCGATGACCGGCGCGTGCGCGTGCCCCCGTTTCCATGCAGCACGACCAGAGCCCCGTCCCGCCGGGCAGCGGCGCGGGTGCGCGGCGCGCCTCCCCGCCGCCCGCGCGCCGCCGAGAGCCCGAGACCGGCCGGAACGCGGGCACTCTCTGGACGGAGCGGGGGAGCCCCATGAACGCCACCCGGATCGCCAAGGCCCTCGGCGAGCGCGCCGAGGAGGTCTGCCGCGCCTACCTGCCCCACGGGCGCAGGCAGGGCAGGTACTGGACCGCCGGCGACATTCACGGTGCCCGCGGGCGCTCGCTCTTCGTCCGTCTCACGCCTCCCGGCGTCCCCGGCAAGTGGACCGACTCCGCCGAGGGAACCCATGGCGATCTCCTCGACCTCATCCGCCACCGCATGGGCGACGTGCCGCTCCGCGACGCCATGGCCGAGGC
The DNA here is from genome assembly GCA_965221125.1 of Alphaproteobacteria bacterium. Lineage (GTDB taxonomy): Bacteria > Pseudomonadota > Alphaproteobacteria > UBA828 > UBA828 > WTGU01. Next base: position 35,871 of record CBDCRW010000007.1, on the reverse strand, counting down.
CCGCGCCTTCCTCGCCTTGCCGGCTGTGCCGGCAGCGGCCTCGGACGGGGCCTACGACTCCAGCGAGGCGGCGCGCCGCCTTTGGCGGCGCTGCCGCGCCATCGACGGCACGCATGCCGAGGCGTACCTCAGGGCCCGTGCCATCCACCGCTGCCGCTTCCCCGCGCTGCGCTTCCACCCGGAACTCTTCTACCGCGACGGCGGCGGCATGCGTCGCCTGCCGGCCCTCGTCGCCGCCGTCACCGCCGACGCGGGGAAACACCCCGGTCCGGAGGAACACTCCGGTCCAGGCGAGCAGACCGCTCACGGCGCCATCGTCGGCGTGCATCGGACATGGCTCGATCCCAGACATCCCGCGAAGGCAGACGTGTCGTTCCCGCGCAAGGCGCTCGGCCGTGTCCACGGCCATGCCGTCCGCTTTGGCGACCCCAGCACCGGCACGCTGCTGGTGGGGGAGGGCATCGAGACGATGCTCTCCATCGTTACCGCCGTGCCGACCGTCACCGCCGCTGCCGCGCTCTCGGCCGGTGGGCTCGGTGCCTTCACGCCGCCAACGGGCATCGCCCGTCTCGTCGTGGTCTGCGACAACGACGAGGCGGGCGAGCGCGCTGCGCTTCGACTGCGTCGGCGATGTTTTGCTCTGCGCATCGAGTGCGCCGTCATCGTCTCCCAGACCGGCGACTTCAACGAAGACATTGTGACCCTTGGTCCGCATGCCCTGGCCGCACGCATCGCGCCCCTGGTCTGCACCGGCGGGACCGTGCCCGCGGGCAACAAAGAAACAGAGGAGGCCTTGCGTGCCGAAATGGAAGCCTCTTCCGTCGTGTCCTCCAATTCTGTCACGCGTGCTCGCACCAGCAACCCTCCGGGTCCTCCGGTCGCTCCGCTCCCTGCGGCCTGGCCCAAGGAACTGTAAGGGCGGGCCGTGAAGTTCGGCGACCGTGAAGATGGCTTGCGTGTAATCGCCAACCGCCTCGTCTCGCAGCGCGCCGGCCCCTCGCGCGGGGCCGCCGCGTCACGCTGCACCGCTTCAAATCCATTCGCGGAACCATTCATAGCGGCGCCTAGACGCCGGGCAGGCCCAAGCGGGCCCGCCCGGCCCGGCGCCGCAATGACCACTGGAATGGATTTGCTGCGGAGCACCGTTCCCACCGGCACGTCGGCGCCATCTTCCGCACCATCGCCGAACTTCCGCACCACCCCGCCCAACAGTTCCTAAGGCCAGGTGCTGACACTGCGCGCGCGTGAAGAAGGAGGACACCACGACGGGGCACAGGGTCCCGGTGGATGAACAAGGGAGATCGTCATGATCGACACCGCAACCGCTACCGCGTCTGCAACTGCCACCGTTTGCGAGAGCATGGCCCTCTACGGCGCCGCACCGGAGCGCGGCGAGCTCGACAGCCGCGTCGTCTGGGACGAAGACGATGCCATCGATGCACTGAGCGAGGCCATCCGCGTCATCGTGGACGGCGTCACCGTCGACGGCACCCAGATGGCCGACGAGCGCGAGCCCCTGATGTGGGGCTTCACCAACATGCTGCACAGCCAGGTGCAGAGGCTCGACCGTGCCGTCGACCGCATCACTCCCGAGATGCGCGACCTCGAGAAGGCGCAGGATGGATCGGAGGTGAAGGCGTGGGAGCTGCAGACCCTCACCGACCGGGCGCAGAGCCTCGGCGACAGGCGCGATGCCTTCGAGAAGATGCGCGACATCGCAGCCGATGCCTACCGTGCTGAGACCGGCGACACATGGCGCCCGCGCCACGGCTCGCACACGAGCCGCACCGGAACGCTCACCTCTGCCGCCATCGATGCCCGCGACTTCCGCAGAGCCCGCAAGGACCGCGAGACCCGGGCGCATCTGCCCGAGGGCACCCTGGTCGCGATCACCGGCGGCAAGACCGTCGCCGACGCCGACACGGTCTGGAGCACGCTCGACATGGCCCGCGCGAAGCACGGCGACATGGTGCTGGTCCACGGCGGCGGCCCCGGCGTCGAGAAGATCGCAGCGAGCTGGGCCGAGGCCAGAGGCGTCAATCAGGTCGTCTGCCGCCCCGACTGGAACGCCCACGGCAAGGCCGCGCCCTTCCGCCGCAACGACGACCTGCTCAACCTGCTGCCCAAGGGCGTCATCGCATTCCCCGGTAGCGGAATCACCGGCAACCTCGTCGACAAGGCGAAGCGCTTGGGCATTCCCGTGATGGTCGTACCGGTCTGATCGGCGCCCGCGACAGATACAGCGGTCGGTGCCTCACGGCACCGGCCGCGTTCTGCGTTTTCACGACGGCTGTCAATGCGCGCAGTCCGGTGCACCCGACCGCCGGTATCCGTATCGGCCACCGGTGTGCGCCCTCGATGGCCGGTGCCGCCGCGCTTCGCGCAGGCGGCGCTCGCGCTCTCTGCGGTCGCTGGCCATCCCACATCACTCCGAGCCCCGCGTCCGGCTCGGCGCTGCGCGCCATCGCCGGACGCTCGTCTCGCTGCAGAGAGACACACCGCGACTCAGTACGCGAAGTCAGAACCGCGGTCGAGCCGCGCGCCGCCATCGCCGGCCTTTGCAGCGGCGCGCGCATGGACTGCGCGCGCTCGCGCTTGTGCCGATGACGATGATCGCGGCGATGAAGATGGCGATGGTGCGCCGTCGACCGCCGCCGCCGACATCGTGCCGCAACTCACCTTCGACCCATGGACTGCAAGTCCCATGCGCGTGCTCGGCGTCAGCGCCGTCGCCGAAGACGACGAGCGCCTCCGCGGTTCGACGGACATTGGTGCCGTCGCGCCTGAACGGCCCGACGTCACCACGTCCGACACTCGTGACGATCATGGTGATCGGTCCACTGCGCCGACCATGATCGCTTGCCTCATTTCTACCGCATCTCCGAACGCCGCCAAGTCTGCGAGAACATGCGCCTGCACGAGCTCGGCAGATCGATCCCCGCGTGCATCCCGAGCCGTGCCGAGCGCACCGGAATCGCCACACACGGACAACACAAGTCGCCAATTGTGTTCTACATAACGCGTGCCATAAGAAATTCCGCGTATGCTCTGCGAAATACGCCCGAATTCCCGGATTCCTGGCCTCACCGTGCCTCCTGCGCCCCCTAAGTGGCTGGGCCTGATAGCTTTTCTGCGGACCCCTGGACCTGTCTTACGCCTTGAGGCGTTTTTTGCTCTCACACCTGACGCAGCCCGCTGCCCACCTACGACAGCACTACGCTCAGGCACGCGCAGGGGGCTGTCTGCTACGACGTCTCGTAGCAGGGCGTAGCCAAGAGGTGCCGGAATGAGTGCGTCGGATTCTGCGTCGCTCGGGGCTATACTAGGAAGTATGACGTTAAATCAGTCATTTAACATCCCGCCTGGGCCCAAGCCCCATCTCGACACGCCAGCCCCGCGCGTGAAGACGTTCAAGTGCAGCGTGAAAGCCTGCGCCACCGCAGTAGCCTGCGCCGTCGCCCGTGAGAAGCACCACGATGCCCGGATCGTCGAGGTGGTCCAGCCAGGCCAGGCCGATGTCGGCCTCCGAAGTCCGCCGGCGACGGCGGAACCCTGGCGAGCACCACGGGCGGTCCCGGCGACGGCAACGCTCGCGATCACCTACAATCTCCACCGCAAGGCAGCATGGAGGCCGATGTCGGGGGCAGCATGCCAGGTGCCGTCGTCTTCGGTGATCGCGACGTCGAGCGCCATATGGTCCGTGATCCTCAACGTCCCACCCAGGCCCAGCATGACCGCCGCATCGGAGAGCGGCGCCAGAGCGGAGGCGCCGTAGGGCGAGGAGTGAACGTCGATCTGTGCCTTGAGGTGAACGTCTTCCAGCGCCCGCCAGGTCACGCCAAAGCGACCGAAGACGATCAACCGGCCGCCGATCGCCGAAAGGCTCTCCGGCGCCTCGCCCGCGAGAACGCCCAGCGTCGCGGCATAGAGCCAGTTGCGGGAGCCGGCAGAGCCCGCAAATGCGCCCGAGGTCTCCGCCCAGGCCGATGCCGAATATCCCCCCGAGCCCGCAAGCGCATCCTCGTCGCCGCTCGGCAGCTTGACCATGGCGCGTACGACCATGCCGTCGTTCGAGAACGGCGGCGACGGCAGGGCGTAGCCCACCCCCACGCTCGCGTCCCCGAGGGAGTGGACGTCGCTGTCGATATCGAGACGGGTCCCGCCGCCGTCGGCGTAGAACAGCGCAAGCCGGTCCCTCGGCGCGCGGTCCCGGTCCCCTTGCGGCAGGCCGAAGGCGTCGTGCCAGCCCTCGATGAACCCGTCGAAGACGCCGCCGGTGTGCGAAACTGCCGGCAGATCCGCCAGAAGCTCCCAGCCGCCGCCAAGTCCGTGACGCAGCGCCAGACCCTGCCGCCACGTCTCACCGTCAATCAGCACGCGCTCCGTACCCGAGCCGCCCGCGCGCAGGTGCGATGCCATGTCCAGCGATGCGGTAAGCTCCCACGAGCCTTCCGGCATCACGCGGGCGCCGGTCGAAGCCGGCACGCCGTACAGCAGGTGAAACGGGTTCAGGTTCACCATGCGCAGGGGTGCCGCGATATCCTGCCGGCCCGTCTCATCGGAGGCGGCCGCGCCCGGCAGCAGGACGGAAACGGCCAGCGCGCATGCGAGAGCGAAACCCGCCCCGGCCCCGGACCGGCCTCTCGCGAACCTCACCAAGGGGCGCCCGCGCAACCGGGCGGGCGCCTGCCGGCCCGCCTGCCCTTCATGGGAGCGCGATCCCGGGTGAGAAAAGCAGGACACGGCGAACGCGGCCAGGCCGTACTCGGTCCGGGCCTCGACCGGGATGTCGCCGAGAGGGGGTTCGATCATCGGATCGCCGTCGACGACGCCCACCGTCACTTCGGCCTCCAGCGTGACGAACGGCAGCACATCGTATCCCCGCGCGCCATCAGGGTGCTATCAGGACACCGTAGGAGTGATCCGGCACGCAAAGGTGGCCTCGTCGGTGCCCAGGCTCGCTCCGCCGACGAGGAAGTGCTGGTAGCCGGCCTCAAGATGCACGCTGGCAGCCTCCTGACCGCCCGTTTTGTCGGCGATGGGGCCCAGAGCGCACACGGCGGCGCCCATCGCGAGCAAGCGTTTCATGATCGATCCTCCTTCGGCAAACACAGCCGTCCTCGATGATCTCCGCAGACTTGCGCGTCGAACCCGTCGGCCGGCGGCAACTGTGCCGGCGTTCGCATAACTCCGGCAAGTGCGGGCGCCCGCCAGCACAGCGCATGGCCACGTCGGGAACACCACTCCCTCGCTCTTCCGCCCCGTCAGAACTGGCGCACGAAGCGAAGCTCACCGTGCGTGCGCTCGTAGTCGTAGAGCTGCGCATTGGTCTCCCGCTCCTCGTTCACCACCACGAGCTCGGGGCTGAAGCCATACACGGTGAACGCCCGGTTGTGAACGGAAAGCCGGAGGCTCCGCGTGCGGTCCGCCCGGTCCTCGCCTGCCGGCGTATGGGGCGGCCACTCCCCCGCGAAATCCGTCCAGCGCACCTCGCCGCCCGCGCCCACCGTGAAGCCAAGCGGCAGGATCACGTCGACACCGATCCCGAGCCACCGGCTGCGGTTGCGATAGGGCTCGCTCTCCGGCCGCTCACGGCCGTAGCCCCCTGAGAGGTTCGCCCGCACCGTCGGCGTCACTGTCCACACCCCCCTGAGCGACGCATCCACGATCGGCCCGTCCAGCCAGGCCCGGTCCCGGTAGCGCCGCTCGTGCAGCGAGGCCCGCCCGAACGCCGTCACCTGCGTGCTCACCCGGTGGGCCACCTCAACACGTGCACCGAGCTCCCGATTGTCCGGCACCGTGCCCGTCCAGCGCTGCCGTGCGCTCGCCAGCAGGCTCCCCTCCGTGTTCTGGTCAATCAGCCAGCGCGGGCCCAGATGGGTGGCGAGATAGAGCTGATCGAACTCCGAGCCCCCGTACTCCCGCCGCGCCGCCTCGCCGCCGGCGCGCAGTCTCAGCCGCACCGCCACCGGCACCTGGTACTCCGCCCCACCCCACACCGAGACGCCGACGCCGGACGTGGTCAGCTCCTCCGCGTCCCGCTCGAAGGGCAGGCCGAAGATGTAGATGGTGCGCTCCTCGGAATCCGCGCCGATGTTCGTATCGGGCGCCAGCGCCGCGCCCAGGCTGAAGCTCCAGCGGTTGCGCGCCTGCATCGCGGCCAGGAAGCCGCGCACGTTGGCGGCCACCGCCTCAGGCGGCTCGCCCGCCAGCACCGCCTCGAAGTGGCGCCTCGCGAGATCGTCCTCGCCCTTGAAAAAGAATGCGCGAGCCAGCTCCAGGCGCACCCGCACAAGGCCGGGCTGCGCAAGCAGCATGGTGTGGAAGGCGCCGATGGCCTCGTTGAGCAGCAACTCGCGCTGATCGTCCGTGCGGCCCTGCTGCTGCGAGGCTTCAAGCGCCGCGAGGCCGTAGAGGAACAGCGTGTTGGGGTCCACGGCGTCGCCCGAGAGCAGCGGCTGCAGGACCGCGAAAGCCTCGCCGAAGCGGCCCGCGTCAATCAGCGCCTTCGCTTGCGCCTCGGTGGCGGTGTCGGCTGCGGCAGGCGCTTCCGCAGTGGGGGTGGAGGGCGGCAGCAACTCGGAATCATGCTCCGCGCTCCAGGACGGTGACGCGAATGCCAGGCAAATGGCGATCGCTACGGTGAGGACAACAAGCGGCGTCCACATCGCGGGCGCCTGACGGGCAAAGCTGGTGGACACGGCCGATACTCGCATTGGTGGTCGGCGAACGGAAAAAAGGGGGCGGCAATCCGGCCACCCCCTAAAGTAGTCTTGAAGCAGAGGATCAGGTTTTCATCGAAAAGCCTCGAACCTGATGATTGCTCTACTCGTCGTCCTTCGTCGCCCCGAAGGCACCAGCCACCGAGCCGTTGCTGAAGTTGGCGTTGAACTCACCAACCACGCTGTGGGGCTGGTTATCGGCGTCCGCCGCGCCGTGGAAGGTTCCATTGTATGAACCCGATTCTCCCCCGCCCTCGGCATCGCCCGCGAACACTCCAGTGGAATTGGTGGTCTCATAGTCGGCTTCCTTCAAGTTCACCGACCATTTATTCTGCTCTTCACCGGACAACTCGAAGTCGCTAATGGTGCCGGAGACGGTCCACAGCTTGTTCGGCGCGATCGTACCCGTTGTGTCCGTGTCGGAAACCGGCATCTGCCCGAAATACGCCTTCAACATGGCGTCTGCCATGAAGTGACCGGAGGTGGCCGATGCGCGTGTGCCGTCCGGGTTGCTCACGCTGTGCACGTACACGCCCGTAGCGTGGCCATCGTAGGTCGCTGTGCCTCTGACTGCACTGACATCAACGCTCGCATTGACCGACGAACCGGCAAAGGTCTCGACCTCGTCGTATGCGGTCGCCCCGTCTGCCATCGTCCGCTTCAGCCAGAACCCGTAGTGCAGGAAGTTATAGTCCGGCTGGTCAGAGGTGGCACCCTCGGCGGGAGTGAAGATCCAGCCATCGCTCATGGCGGTGATCATGCCTTCCGCATCAAGTGTGACCGTGCACACGGCCGTACCGGCGCACCTGTATGTTCCCATCGCGCCGTTGTAGGTACCAGCACCTTCAAAGGCTTCGTCCTCGTCGTCGGTTGTTGCGTCATCCATCTTGAAGGTCAACTCGGTCTCCGCCGGATTGACCGTGACAAAGCTACTAGACTTGACCAACGCAAGAATGGCTGCGTCGGCTTCGGTGCCTCCGCTCAAGGCGGCGCCGAGATCGCGCGAATCAGCAGGATTATCTGCGTCCACCGCTACGCCATCTTGTCTGACGTTAAGCGCTTGGGGCATCGTTACTGTACCATCAGCGGCGTGAACTTCGAATTCCGCGAACGCCACCGCCTTCGGCGCTTCGATGGTGGTGCTGACGATCACAACCTCCGACACGACGTTGCCATCATCGTCCGCTTCCAACTCACGGACATGCATGGTGGTTCCGCCGCCCAAGTCCATGGTCTGCATGAACTTCGGATCGTCGTCGCCCATCATGCCATGGTCAGTGATCTTGATCTCCGTGCCGTCGCGATCGCGTGTGATGTCCAAACCATACGGATCATCCGCATTGCCATCAGTACCGTCCGCGTTCACGTGGTCACTGCCACCGAGACCGGCGTCGGCCATCTGTTCGGCCTCCGCCGCGATGGCCATCTCCTTGGTGCCCGCCTCCTTGGTCGCTGCGGCCACCATACCCCGGTTCGCTATCTCAGACTGAATGCCTGAAATCTCCATCTCCAAGGCCGCGACCTGGCTCTCCAACCGAGCGGCGTCCTCATCACTCAGATTGGCCAATGCAGTGCGCGCGGCAGCGACAAGAGCGTTGGCGGCGTTCGCAGCCTCCGAAGTGGCTTCGTCGCCCAAGGCGTCGACGGCAGCCTGCGCTGCATTGATCGCGTCTTGCGCGCTCCTGAGATTCGCCACATCCGTCTCGGTGTCGCCGAGCTCCATTTCCAGATCGGCGATCTGACCGTGCAAGCGCGCGCGCACGTTTTCGTCGAGGTTCTCGGCAGCCGCAACCGCCTGCTTCGCCCTCTGCAGAGCAGCGTGTGCAGCCCCCACTTCCTCAGGCGTGGAATCGTCGGTCAGTGCATCCACCATCATTTGGGCCGCTTCAACCGCTGCCTCGGCCACCGCCAGCTGCCCCGGTTCGGAAGCACGGTACTCTTCGATCCCCTGGAGCGTGCCGGAAACGGCCATGATCATCCCGGCCAAGCCCGAACGCTGCTCGTCAGACAACGCCGTCGCGGCATCCAGGGCATCCTGGGCGGCCATGACCAAGCCCCTCGCAGCTGCGACGGCTTCGTCAGTCGCCCCGGCCCGATCCAGAGCTTCGACAGCCATCCTCGCCGCACCCAAAGCGTTATTCACCGCCTGGGTCTGGTCGGCCACCATCTGCTGCTGGTCGGCATTCGCCCGAGCCATCTCTATGGCTTGCAGGTCAGTGTCGATCTGAGTAATCGACGCGTGCAGACTGTGATCGTCGGCCAGCTCCGCTGCGGCCTGCTGCGCTTCCGTGACCGCCATCCGTGCGGCCATGATCTCCGCGTCCGTGGACGCGTCGGAAAGACCGGCGACAGCCATACGGGCCGCTTCCGTCGCATCGACCGCCGCGTCGAGGTCCATCTGGGCCTGTTCGGCCTCCATCTTCGCCTTTTCCGCTGCCGCGTCCAGGTCGGCATCGCTGTGGCCGTTCGAGCAGCCGTACATGACGGCCGAAAGGGCAACGATCGAGACCGCCGCCATCAAACTGCGAGTCAGCTTCGTCTTCTTCATGGCTCCGAGGCTCTCCTCTGCTTGAAGAGGCCTCGCCAAGAGGCCTCGCTGGGTTCATCAATTCGGCCGTCAACGTACCTGACGACTCGGCAACTGTCCATAGCCCATGAACTTCACCACATCACCCCAATCTTGTCCACTCATGAGATGTGCCTCGGCAGGCCGAATACCCGACCCATGCGGCGATGAACCATGCTGCGTTCCCGATCCTGTCCGGGGCTTCCGCCCCCGTCGTTGCAGCCTCCCTGCACGTCACCGCGTCATCCTCCGTGCCGCTCAACGTGCTGAAGCGAATTCTCGCCACAATTCCGCAGCCTTTGCAAGCCCGAAATTCAGCACGCCAGACAACGGCTTGGGGCTACAGCGTGCAATGGGCATCGGCACTTCATGTCCCGCCACCACGTAATCATCGTGGGGTTCCCGCGCGGCGTCCTCAAGGGCTGCGCCCGCATCGGCAATCCGGATCGCCCGAATCGCCGTACTTTGAGCGCCGCCGGCACATCGATGGGGCGCAGGCATATAAAGGTGTCGGCGCACCCACCGTGAGCGGCGCAGCAGCAGCCCGGCTCCGATGGCCCCAACAATTTTTTCGTCGTCCTCAACTGTTTGGTCGCGGCCGGCGCGCGCCCGCTCGACCCCGCACGAGGCGGCAGCGGAGCGCGTATTCTCCGCCGCCATGCCGCGGTTTTGATGACGGCGGCTTCCGGAGTGCACGCGGCCGCGACGGCGAAAACCGCCATCTGGGCGCGCCACGTAGCGGCGCAATTGGATAAGGTCGGCACATGCTGCGCGCGTCTGCCACGTCCATGATCGCAGCGCTCATTTGCCCTGCTCACCCGGCCCTCTTTGACGACCCTCCGCGCCACGGGATTCTGGCCTCCCAGCACGCCCTCGGATACCATCGCCGGCGACGGTTGCAGCATGAGCACGCGGCCGCCCCGAAGAGGACGCGGCCATGCGCTACGACGAGTGCTACAAGTCGATCTTCTCCCACAGGATTTCCGTCGAGCACCTGCTCCGCTTCGTCGAGGGCATGATCGACGACGGCCCGGCGTGGATCGCGGCCTTCGACCCCGAGACCCTGGAGCCGGTGCCCACCGAGCGCATCGACGAGACCCTGCACCGCCACCTGAGCGACCTGATCTGGCGCGTGCGCCTGCGCGACGGCGGCGAGGACGATTGGGCCTACCTCTTCGTGCTGATCGAGTTCCAGTCTGCGGTGGACCACCTGATGGCGCTGCGGGTTCGGACCTACGTGGACCTGCTCTATCGCGGGCTCTGGGCGGATCGCCGCTTCGGCGCGTCCGACCGTCTGCCGCCGGTGCTCCCCGTGGTGCTGTACAACGGGAAGTCTCCGTGGACGGCTGCGGCGAGCGTCGAGGAGCTGGTTGCACCGGAGGCCCGTCCCCCAAGTCGCATCGCCTCCGTGCCGACGTATGCCGGCTCGGGCTACGTGACGCTTGACGTTGGCCGGGTTGAAGCCGGAGATTCCGCACCAGTCGACGTGCTCTCACTTGTGGTCGGCATCGAGCGGATGTCGTCGTATAGTGAGGGATACGCGACGCTGCGTGAGGCGTTCTCCGCCCTTCGCGGCGCCGAGCACCGGCAGTTGCGCCGGACGCTTTATGACTGGTTCACTTTGCTTGCCGGGCAGGGCGCCGCAGGCGCTTTGATCGAGGAGTTCGAGGAGATGGAACGGATTCCTGAAGAAGGAGAGATGCGGACGCCGGTCCAGGACCGTGTTCGCGCGTGGCGTGAAGCCGACCGTGAGCAGGGCCGCGCCGAGGGCGTCGAGAAGGGTCGTGCCGAGGGCGTCGAGTTGGGCCGCGCCGAGGGCGTCGAACATGAACGCCTGCTGTTGCGGCGCCTCACCGAGCGGAAGTTCGGCGATGACATCGCCGAGCGCGCCGCCGCACTGTTGGCCGGGATCGGGGAGCCGGGGCGGCTGACCGACGTCGGCGAGTGGATCATCGACTGCGCCACGGGCGACGAGCTGATCGCGCGGCTGGAGAACGCAGACTAACGCGAGCCGCCGTCCCCTCGCTGGACCTGGCGAGGGCTCGACACCGCCTCACGCCGCGTTGAGCGGAGCCGGTCATATTCTCGCTCCCATTCCGGCCATCAGCGCGGCGAGCAGGACGATCTTACCGGTGCCGGCGCAGAGGCGACACCGCATCACCGAGCTTCCCTCCGGCCGATCTGTTCAGGCCCGGCATGGGTGCCGATGGCGTCGGCCACCGGCGCGCAGAATGAGGACACCGATCCGCCGCTCATGCACTGCGAATGCCGAAGCCGAGGTCGCGAACGGCCTTGCGGAACGCCGCCTCGGCCCTCGTCTGGACCACCAGGTGCTTTTTCCCCGCGCGCAGGCAGAGCTTCGCCAGGCGCTCGTCGCCCGCAATTCTCGCCGCAACATCTTCGTCGACGCACTCGATCAACAGCGCCGTGCCGCGCGCCTTGAGCGCATCCGCGCCGCGCTCGACGTTGCGCAGGAAGCCCTCGACCCTCTCGGGCAGGGGCTGCTCGTCCCGTGCCGCCAGAAAAGCGCGCAGGCCGTCGCCATCGTGCCCGCTCTCGAAGGCCGCCAGCGTCCTGTCGCGCGCCAGGCGCCAGACGCCCTCCGCCTCGGCCTCCGCGAACGTCTCCAGCATCAGCCTCTCGTCCGCCGACAATGCCCCGCCGGCGCACACCCTCAGGTCGGGAAAGACCGTCAGGGACGTGCGCTCCAGAAACGCGCCCGGCTCGTACGTATCGGCGAGCCCCAGACAGTAGGCGCCGAGCGCGTTCAGTCGGAAATACTGCAGCCCGTCATAGCGGCTGAGCCAGGCCAGCTCGTCGCTCCCCGGCAGCCCCGTGAAATCCACCCGCGCTCCCTTGGGGTGGATGTAGGCGACGTCGATCAGGCCCAGCGTCGCGGCGTACTCGAACAACACGCACAGAAGATAGCGGCCCTGCAGGATGTTCCAGCCGTGACAACCGTCATAGCCAAGGCTGTCGTAGTGAGAATCGAAGAGGTAGAGCTTCCACGGATCGCGCGTGATACCGAAATCGAAGGACGCCGCCTGCATGAAGCGCGAGAACTCGTCGAAGCGTACCCAGCGGCCCAACGGACATTGCTCCAGCGCCTCGGCCACCACCGGGCGGCGCGTCGAGACCGCAGTCAGCGCGCGCTTGCCCTTGCCGCGGCTCTGGCCCTTGATGGCGTCGATGCGGCTGAACTCGTCGAGCAGGTCGTTCCTGATCCAGCGTTGCCAGAGGTGGCGCAACGTCTCCGCTGCTGGCGCGCCCAGCGCTGCATGGCCCTTCTTCGTCAGCGCCAGCTTCGAGCCCCTGAGCTCGGCCAGCTTGCCCGCCTGCACCAGCCACGGCCAGGCGTGCGCCTTGATGGGGCCGACCGCCTGCTCCCAGCTCTCCCGCTTCTCGGCAAGGTCGTAGAAGTCGCCCCCATCCAGCTCCCCGGCGATGGCCGCCGCCGAGGCCGCCGAGGCCCGCCGCGTCTTCGCGCTCACCGCAACCCGGCCGAGATCGATCAGGCGCAGCACGGCGACCAGGTCCCTCTGCGCCGCGCGCTCCATGTCGCGCCGAACCAGCGCGACGCGGTCGAATGTCGGCTCTTCTCCCTTGGGCACGTAGCCGCGCCGTCGCCGGTCTATCGCCTCCGGCAGCTCGTCCTCGCCAGCGAGCGTCGCCTCGGGTGGCGCGGGCACGAACGCACGCAGGCGCTCCGCCAGATCGGGCGGGATGAACGGTGCCGAGCCCACGTGACCGCCGCGGAAATGAAGAAAGAGGCGTAAGGGCAATGCACCGGGGGCGCCGATCCCGTCGAAGCCCGCAGGAAAAGCGTCGTACTTGGCCTCGAACCGCGCGGCATCGAAGCCCTCGGCATCGTGCAGCGCCTCGCCCACCGCCAGTCGTTGAACCTCGTCGAGACCGTCCCACAGGAGGCCAAGCGAGGCCCCGCTGAGACGGCCCTCGATGGCCGCGATCATGTCGGCCTTGCGCGTGGGCCGCGGCTTCGGCACCGAGAGCCAGTTCACCATGACCGTGAGGTCGCGGTTGTTCAGCGCGGCGAGCCCCTTCGCCAGCGTAGGAGTCCAGTCATCGGCGATACGGACCACCGGCCAGTTATCCCTCGTCGATGCCGATGCGGCCTTGACGGTCGGTCCGGCCACTCTCACGGCATGATATCGGCGGCGATGCTGGCCGCCACCAGCGCCGCTGACTCCTTCACCGAGTCCCGCGCCAGGTGCGCGTACCGCGCGGTGCTCTGCAGCTTCCTGTGCCCGAGAAGCTTGCCGATCATCGTGAGGTCATGGCCCAGCGCCAGGGCGCGCAAAGGCCTTCCCGATGCGCACCCAAACTTGCTGTCGATACCTGATGGCTGGACTACGGATCGGTCTAGGCATGGGGAAGACTCTGCCGCATGTCCGGGATGCCGGTCAGAAAGATCGCCTCGTGCCGATGACCGACATACGCGCAGAAGACGTATTCGTTCCAGTGGTTGGGACCCGGACCGTACTTCATCAGATGACCGTGCGGGTCATCCGTCCTGGGCGGCTTCTTTGCCATCATCCGCGCGAGCTCGCGCTCAAGATAGTCGACAAAGGCTTGTTCGGGCCAGTCCCGGAAGACGTAGGGCGTGTTGAACACGATATGCCGGCGGCACAGGCTGTTGGGCGGTGGAAGCACACGCACGAACCAGACCTCCCCCTCGCGGCCGGCATAGCCGGCGGGAACCGTGCAGGAGACCATCTCCCGCGTGCCGACCTCGCGCAGCAGGACCCCCTCGCCCTCGCTGCCGCAATGGACGTAGAAGCCCATCCTCGAGTGCTGCATCCGCTCAATGGCGTCGATCAGCCAGGACGGGCAATCGAACTCGGGCGCGATCCGCAGGATGCAGTTGCCCATGGTCTCCCGGCTGCTCCCGAACTGGACGTCGAAGAACGCCCACATCGTGAAATAGCTGGCGGTCAGCGGACTCATCGGCGGCCCGGACGGCAGGTATTCGTCCTCGGCGTCGCCGACGATCCTGACGAAGCCCTTCGCCTCTCTCATCCCGGAAATCGATTCGGCCATGAGGGAGACGATGTTCTCCGCCATCGCGTAGATGCCGTGGCACGGGTCAAGGTCCGCGAACTTGTCGGGGACCGGGCCCTCGCCACCGAAACCGGCTTCGAGGGCCATCTTCCTGCCCTCCTGCCAACCCGCCAGATCGACGACCTTCGAGCCGCGGGACGTGAGAATCTTCCTTGCGATCTTGTCGGCAACGGAACCCATGGCGTTCTTTCGGCAGTCTTATATCGTGGGGCTCACTCGCCCACATGGAAACCTGGCGAACGCGGGTGTGTCCACGGCTCGAATGTCTCCCTCCCCGCCGTCGGCGAAGAACAGCTTGGAGAGGGGCGGGCGGCGCGTAGCATTATCGGCGATCCGCGCCACTCCAGACACCGTTCGGCGACCGAGCCCGCCACCGATTGCTCAGGCCACGGGACGAGCGCCGTACACCGCCACCTTCCCAAGTCTGTCGGCTAGACGATCCTGTTCCCGCTCCAGATCGTACTGGCTTTGCAGACCCATCCAGAACTCCGCCGAGTTCCCGAAGAAGCGCGAGAACAGCAAAGCCGTCTCAGCCGAGATGGAGCGCTCGCCGCGCACGATGGCGTGGATGCGGCGGGGGTCGACACCGACCGACCGCGCCAGCCGATACTGAGTGAGCTTCAGCGGAACCAGGAACTCCTCATTGAGTATTTCGCCGGGATGGATGGGGCGCAGCTTGCAGCCCTGTTTCCGTGTCGATGTTCCCATCTGCCTGCGTCCTTCCCGTCGCGCCCGTCACGACTTCAGTGATAGTCCACCATCTCAACGTCGTATGCGTCTCCCTGCCTCCACGAAAAGCAGATCCGCCAGCGATCGTTGATCCGAATGCTGTACTGGCCCCTTCGGTCCCCCGACAGCGCTTCCAGCCGGTTCCCCGGAGGCACACGCAGATCGTTCAGGGTCCTCGCGCTGTTCAGCATCATCAGCTTCGCCTGTGCGCGCCGCTGAAGGTCGGCGGGCAGACGCCTCAGACGCTCCCGCCTCGCGACCGCTTCCGTGTCGGCGTTTCTGTAGCTCTTGATCATTCCCGATGGCCGCACCACGCTATTAGCGTGTGGCGCTAACTCATGTCAAATCTCGCCCGCATCACGCCAATGGTCGGGGCGGGCCGGTGATCGTCAGGCGGGAGGATCGAGCCACTCTCACGGCATGATATCGGCGGCGATGCTGGCCGCCACCAGGGCAGCGGACTCCTTCACCGAGTCCCGCGCCAGGTGCGCGTACCGCGCGGTGCTCTGCAGCTTCCTGTGCCCGAGAAGCTTGCCGATCATCGTGAGGTCATGGCCCAGCGCCAGGGCGCGCGACGCGAAGCTGTGACGCAGGTCATGAATCCGCACGTCGTCGAGACCGGCGTGCTCTCTCACCTTGTACCAGTAATAGGTGAGCTGCATCTGCCGCTCGCCCGGCTCCGGGCCTGCGATCACCCAGGGGTTGCCCGCGAGACGCGGCAGCCCGGCCAGCACACGCGCCGCCGCAGGCGACAGCGGAACGATCCGGGGACCGGTCTTGCTATCGGCCAACCTGATCTCGTTCCGCTCCAGCGCCACGTCACTCCAGCGCAGCGTCAGCACCTCGCCCGACCGGCACCCCGTCAGCGTCAGCAGCCGGAACGCCGCCGCGACGTGGATGGGTAGCCGGCCCTCGGCTTCCAGATCGTCCAGGGTCTGACCGAGACGGCGGAACTCGTCTTCGGTCAGGAAGCGCTCGGGCCGCCGCGTCCGGTAGGGCTTCACGAAGCGGCAGGGGTTGCTGCCGCCCGGCAGCAGCCCCCACGCCTGCGCACGGTTCAGCATCCGGGACAGCGCGCCAACGGCGTCGTTCGCCGCCGTCGGCCTCTTGCGCAGGCGATACTGGAGCTCGGCAACGTGCGTGCGGTCGAGTTCGGTGATCGGCAGCTTGCCCAGCCTCGGCAGGATGTTCCGCTCGATCGTCCGGCGGTAGCCCAGGGCGGTGGCCGGCTTGCAGTGAACCGCCACGTGCTCGCGGAGGTAGCGCTCCGCCAGCTCCGCCACCGTCGGCCCTTCGTCCGGGTCCGGCTTCGCCCCCGGCTCGCCGCCGGTCTCCATGCGGGTGAGGATCACGGCCGCCTGCCGGCGGGCCTCGTCCACGGACAGGGTGCCGTGGCGGCCGACGGCGATCCGCTTCGAGCCGCGCCGGCCCCTGCGCTGGACCACGTAGGTCTTGGACCCGTTGGGATAGACCCGCACCCCGAAGCCCGGCAGGTCCCGGTCCCAGCACATGATCTCCTTGTCCTCTGGGGTCAACGCGTCGACCACCCGGTTGGACAGCGATCTCTTCTTCAGTCGCGGCATGTCCCGTTCTCCTACGCCGCCTCGACCGGCGTCATGCCGTCGGCGCCGGCATGGGCGGCGGCGCTCTCCATGCGCAGGATGTCGTCTTCGATGCTGCCGCCCACGCGGGCGGCAGCCACCTTCTCGGCCTCCTGCGACAGATGCGCGTACCGCGCCGTGCTGCTCACGTCCGTGTGGCCGAGAAGACGGCCGATCATCGGCAGCTGAAGACCGAGGGCCAGGGCGCGAGACGCAAAGCTGTGACGCAGGTCATGAATGCGCACGTCCTCGACCTCTGCCTTCTCGCGCACCCGGTGCCAGTGGCTGGTCAGCGTCGCCAGGTGGCGGTTGGGCTTGCTCCCCGTGATCACCCAGGGGCTGCGCCTCACCCGCTTGATCCCCGCCAGGACCTCCAGCACGGCGGGCGTCAGCGGCACCATGCGTGCTCCGGTCTTCGCATCGCGCAGGCGAATCTCGCCTGCCTTGCGGTCGATGTCGCTCCACCTGAGCGTCTGTATCTCCCCCAGCCGGCATCCCGTCAGCATCAGAAGCCGCAGCGCCGCCGCAGCCCGCGCCGACACCGGGCCCTCGGCCTCAAGCTCGCACAGCGCCTCGCCCACCCTGCGGTACTCGTCCTCGGTCAGGAAGCGCTCGCGCCGTCCCTCCTTGTAGCGCTGCACGAACCGGCAGGGGTTGCCGTCTCGTGGCCCGACACCCCACGCCTCGGCCAACGAGAACATCTTCGACAGCACCATCAGCGCCCGGTTCGCGGCACGCGGCGTCTCCCGCAGTTCGTAGTGCAGCGCCGCCACCTCGGCACGTCCCACCTTGTCCAGAGGCAGCGTGCCCAGCGCCGGCAGGATGTGGTTCCTGAGCGAGCCCTTGTAGATGCCTTGCGTGTGGGCGTTGCAGTGCACCATCACATGGGCCTCCAGATAGCGCTCGGCCAGTTGGGCGACTGTGAGCGCAGGGAGGGGCCTCGCCACCGGGTCCTCGCCCTTCTTGATACGGGTGATGGCCGCAGAAGCCTTCTTGCGCGCCTGCTCGGGCGTGACGTCGCCGTGGCGTCCGAGGGACACGCGCTTGATGCCCACCGGCCCGCGGGACTGCACGATGTAGATCTTGCTGCCCGAGGGGTAGACCCTGACACCGAAGCCGGGCAGCTCCCTGTCCCAGAAGGTGGTGTCCTTGCCCTCGACGGCGAGCATGTCGACGGTGCGCTTGGAGATCGAGAGTTCACTTCGCTTGGGCATCGGCTATCTCCCCATTACGCGCCGCCCTGCTGGCCGGGGTCATCGGCGGGTCGCTGATTCCGCAGCCGCGTCTCACCGTCACCTGACGACGGAACGAGTTCGGATTCCGGGCTTCCGCCGCCTCGCGGCGGGAAAATTCGGGATCGGTCGGAATGGCCAAAATTACCGTCATCACTGCGGACGCCCGCGACATCAAACTCCTGCGTATTGGAGCGTAGGATTGTCGTCTCGTCAAGAGCGAGGGTTCTACCTAGCTAACGGAAACAACGTACAGAATCGTAGCATAGCGTAGCTCTGACGTCAGAATTAGAACAAACGCTACACGTACCTGTAGAAAAGGAGAGCCTCGAAGCCATGAAGAAGACGAAGCTGACTCGCAGCTTGCTGGCGGCGGTCTCGATCGTCGCACTGACTGCCGTCATGTACGGCTGCACCCATGACAGCGACGATCCACCGGCGACGGACGGCATGGAGATGGAGACACCGGCCGAGCAGATCGCCGCGCTTCAGGAGCAGATCAATACCCTGCGGGCGGAACTTGGGCTGGATCCGATCGACATCGACGACCTGACCGGCAGCGTGGCCAACCTCACGCAGCAGGTGGCCGATCTTCAGAAGCAGATCGACGACGCGCAGGACGCCGAGGACAAGGCTGCCGCTGAGGCCGCCGCCAAGGACGCCATGGCGCTGTTCGGCGGCATGGGCGACACCGATACCTTGTCGGTCACGATTGCAGCCTCCAACGCTGTTACCGACGTACACGGTGGCGGCATGGCTGGGGTCACGGCCACGGGCGACGGCTTGGTTCCCGGCGTTGGCCGCGACGATGTGATGAAGTCCGCGGAGCCGATGCTGGGCATGTGGCAGGGTACGATGCTCACCGACGCTAACGCTGCCGACGCCGCCACCAATCCCGGTACCAGCAGCACTGTGGTTGTCTATACCGACATCGCGGCGCCGAAGCCGGTTGCCTTCGATACCGTGTATGATCTCGACGGTAACGGGAACTTGCCCAACACCGCACTTCTCGCTGCGGATAACCGGTCCAAGATTATGGCATCGGATTTCATGCACACCGGCAAGAAGGACCACGCCCCGGACGCCGGTGCGGATGACGATGCAGTCGATGTGATGATCCGCGGCACCTTCAACGGGGCTGCCGGCGAGTACCGGTGCGCTGCCGCGGCGGCAAACGCTTGCGTCTCCCACGATGCAGGCGACGGAGCGGTGAGGCTCGAGGGCTCAACATGGATTTTCGATCCTGATTCCGGCGCCATGGCCATGATGGTCGACCCGTCCTTCGCCTATTTCGGCTGGTGGCTGAACAAGGGCACTGCCGATGATGTCGAGGCTGGCGTGTTCCACGGCGTGACGGACCTCACCGGTGATGAAGCCACATTGGGGCCGGCCATCGCGACCAACTTCACCCCACTGGGCGGCAAGGCCACCTACAAGGGCTCGGCGGCCGGCAAGTACGCCATCAACCCGAGCATCTCCACCGCCTCCGGTGGCCACTGGACGGCCGACGCGACCTTGACCGCCGATTTCGGCGACGAGGCTGCTAACGGAACGATCTCCGGGATGGTCGAGAACTTCATGGCCGGCGGTGAGATGATGGACTGGAGCGTTGCGCTCGGCGCGACGACCTTTACTGATGGGACGGGCGCGTTCAACACCACTAGCGATAATTCTGGCGATACTGCGTCCAACGCCGTGGTCTGGACTATCGGCGGAGTCAATGGAGCGGTAGACGGGTCGTGGTCGGGCGGTCTCCGCGGGGAAGGCGACAACAATGTGCCCACAGTGGCCACGGGCCAATTCATGGCGACCCACATGACGGTCGATACCGTCGTTGGTCGTATGGTCGGTGCGTTCGGTGCACACCTCGACGAGTAACCGCACTTCTGAACTTGTTGTTGTGGGGGAGGCGGCTTCGGTCGCCTCCCCTTCTTGTTGGGGTCCGCCAGACCGACTCCCCCCGGTTGTCCTCCTTGCCCATTTCGACTCGCTTCCCGACCCGAGGCCCCGCACGATGCTCCCCGCTCGTTTCCGCCGCTTTCTGGCGCTCACGATCTGCCTCCTGGTGGTCCCGTCGGCCTGGGGCGTGGGCCAAGAGCCGCCCGTGTCACCGTCGCGCACAGCATCTCCATCCACGGAGGCGACGAGGGAGCCGGGCTCCATCAGCGTCGATCAGGCTCAAGCGCTGTTGAATGCCGGCCGCTTCGAGGAGGCGATCGTCGTCTTGCGCCCCCTGCTCAAGCAGGAGCGGGTCGAGGCCAACACGCTCTTCCTCTACGGCCTGGCCTCGCTGGAGGCATCCCAACGCTCCGGCCGCTCCGACGATGAACGTGAGATCCTGCTGAACGAGGCCATCGCCGCATTCCACGCCATGCTGGTCGAGGCGCCTGGGCTGGTGCGGGTGCGGCTGGAGCTGGCCCGCGCCTTCTTCCTCAAGGGCGAGGACGAACTCGCCGTGCGCCACTTCGAGGCGGTGCTGGCCGGCGGCGTGCCCGACGAAGTGGCCGCCAACGTCAACCTCTTCCTCAATGAGATCAGGTCGCGCGGGCGCTGGAGCTTCAGCGCAGGCGTGGCCTTGGCGCCGGACACCAACATCGGCGCTGGCTCCGAGGAGCGGACTATCTACATCTTCGGCCTGCCCTTCGAGCGCGACGCGGAAGAACTGACCACCTCAGGCGTCGGCGTCTCGGTGTGGGGCGGTGCGGAGTACCAGGTGCCGCTGGCGGAACGCTGGCGGCTCCGTGCCGGCGGCGAAGCAGCGCGCCGTGAGTACGGGGGCTCGGAGTTCGATCAACTGTTCCTCTCCACGCATCTCGGCCCGCGCTGGCTGGTGGACGAACGTACGGAAGGAAGCCTGCTGGCGAGCGCGCGGCAGCGCTGGGCAAGCACCGCGCCGGACAACCGCGAGCTGGGCGCGCGCCTTGAGGTGGCCCATCGCGTCAGCTCGCGGGTGACGGCGTTCACCCAGACGTCCTGGCACGATCGGCGCTACCGTAACCGCCCCTGGCTGGACGGGCCGATCATGGACGCATCGGTCAGGGGATCCTGGGTGGTGACGCCGACGGTGCGGGCAGACCTTTCCGGCGGCTACGGCCAGGAGCGCCCCGAGAGGGAGCGGGAGCGCAACAGCAGCCGCTGGATCGGGGCGGGGATCACCGTGATCCTGCCGCTGGGCTTCACGGTTGGCGGCGGCGGCGAGGTGCGCTGGACGGACTTCGAGGACGAGTGGTTCCCGCACACGCCGACCGGCGAGGATCGGTCGGACCGCACACGGAGCCTGCGGCTCTCCGTTCACAACCGCGCCTTCACGCTGATGGGCTTCAGCCCCGAGCTGGTGGTGGTTAACGAGGAGCGGGAGACCAACGCGCAGCTCTACGACTACGAGCGGACGCGCGGAGAGCTTCGCTTCGTGCGGCAGTTCTGAACAGCAACGGGTTACCCGTCCTCACCGTGCCCAGCCAGATCTCAATCGCATCTGACCAACCTCGCCACAAGGTTTCCGCGCGCTCACTCGCCGCGCAGTATGTGGGCTTGGGCGAGCCTTCCTTGCTTGATCACGCTGTCGACCTCCTCGCCCTTTCCATCGCGGAGCATTTCGTTGTGCTTGACGGTAGAGACGAAGTAGGCGGCGCGGTAGGTGGTCTCGATCAGCCTGACGAGACCGGGAGGGATCTCCGCGGTGGTCGCGCCGGGCGCACCGGCACCCAGGCTCAGCGCTGCATGGCGGACGTACTCGCCGGGCATCATCTCCCGTTCCTCGGCCTGCGCCTGGATCGTCAACCACTCGGCGTCGGAGAACCTGATGCTGTGGGACTTGCGGGCGAGCGGACCCTTGACGCGCGCAATCTCATGATCGCCGGTGCTGGTGTCAGAATTCTCGGTCATGGTCTCGCTCCTCCAGTTTTGGGACTGTCCAGAATGTTGCCATGGCGTTCCAATTGTAGAGATGGTGAGGCTGCCATGGAGAGACAAGCGGAGAGATGCCCGCGTGGCCCGATTTAGAGGTAGGGAATTCGCTACAGATTGCAGTTGAGATGCACGATTCCGTCGACTCTTTAGTTTCAACGAGTTAGCAATCGCATTGCTTAAGCGTTGCGCTTTCCCGGCATCCAATTTGCCGCAATTGCCGTAGTCCTGAGGGCCCCAGCGTAGCTCCGAGTACTGGAGCGGGCACGAGGTAGCACTGCACCTAGGGGTGCGTCAGGTGTGAGAGCAAAAAACGCCTCAAGGCGTAAGACAGGTCCAGGGGTCCGCAGAAAAGCTATCAGGCCCAGCCACTTAGGGGGCGCAGGAGGCACGGTGAGGCCAGGAATCCGGGAATTCGGGCGTATTTCGCAGAGCATACGCGGAATTTCTTATGGCACGCGTTATGTAGAACACAATTGGCGACTTGTGTTGTCCGTGTGTGGCGATTCCGGTGCGCTCGGCACGGCTCGGGATGCACGCGGGGATCGATCTGCCGAGCTCGTGCAGGCGCATGTTCTCGCAGACTTGGCGGCGTTCGGAGATGCGGTAGAAATGAGGCAAGCGATCATGGTCGGCGCAGTGGACCGATCACCATGATCGTCACGAGTGTCGGACGTGGTGACGTCGGGCCGTTCAGGCGCGACGGCACCAATGTCCGTCGAACCGCGGAGGCGCTCGTCGTCTTCGGCGACGGCGCTGACGCCGAGCACGCGCATGGGACTTGCAGTCCATGGGTCGAAGGTGAGTTGCGGCACGATGTCGGCGGCGGCGGTCGACGGCGCACCATCGCCATCTTCATCGCCGCGATCATCGTCATCGGCACAAGCGCGAGCGCGCGCAGTCCATGCGCGCGCCGCTGCAAAGGCCGGCGATGGCGGCGCGCGGCTCGACCGCGGTTCTGACTTCGCGTACTGAGTCGCGGTGTGTCTCTCTGCAGCGAGACGAGCGTCCGGCGATGGCGCGCAGCGCCGAGCCGGACGCGGGGCTCGGAGTGATGTGGGATGGCCAGCGACCGCAGAGAGCGCGAGCGCCGCCTGCGCGAAGCGCGGCGGCACCGGCCATCGAGGGCGCACACCGGTGGCCGATACGGATACCGGCGGTCGGGTGCACCGGACTGCGCGCATTGACAGCCGTCGTGAAAACGCAGAACGCGGCCGGTGCCGTGAGGCACCGACCGCTGTATCTGTCGCGGGCGCCGATCAGACCGGTACGACCATCACGGGAATGCCCAAGCGCTTCGCCTTGTCGACGAGGTTGCCGGTGATTCCGCTACCGGGGAATGCGATGACGCCCTTGGGCAGCAGGTTGAGCAGGTCGTCGTTGCGGCGGAAGGGCGCGGCCTTGCCGTGGGCGTTCCAGTCGGGGCGGCAGACGACCTGATTGACGCCTCTGGCCTCGGCCCAGCTCGCTGCGATCTTCTCGACGCCGGGGCCGCCGCCGTGGACCAGCACCATGTCGCCGTGCTTCGCGCGGGCCATGTCGAGCGTGCTCCAGACCGTGTCGGCGTCGGCGACGGTCTTGCCGCCGGTGATCGCGACCAGGGTGCCCTCGGGCAGATGCGCCCGGGTCTCGCGGTCCTTGCGGGCTCTGCGGAAGTCGCGGGCATCGATGGCGGCAGAGGTGAGCGTTCCGGTGCGGCTCGTGTGCGAGCCGTGGCGCGGGCGCCATGTGTCGCCGGTCTCAGCACGGTAGGCATCGGCTGCGATGTCGCGCATCTTCTCGAAGGCATCGCGCCTGTCGCCGAGGCTCTGCGCCCGGTCGGTGAGGGTCTGCAGCTCCCACGCCTTCACCTCCGATCCATCCTGCGCCTTCTCGAGGTCGCGCATCTCGGGAGTGATGCGGTCGACGGCACGGTCGAGCCTCTGCACCTGGCTGTGCAGCATGTTGGTGAAGCCCCACATCAGGGGCTCGCGCTCGTCGGCCATCTGGGTGCCGTCGACGGTGACGCCGTCCACGATGACGCGGATGGCCTCGCTCAGTGCATCGATGGCATCGTCTTCGTCCCAGACGACGCGGCTGTCGAGCTCGCCGCGCTCCGGTGCGGCGCCGTAGAGGGCCATGCTCTCGCAAACGGTGGCAGTTGCAGACGCGGTAGCGGTTGCGGTGTCGATCATGACGATCTCCCTTGTTCATCCACCGGGACCCTGTGCCCCGTCGTGGTGTCCTCCTTCTTCACGCGCGCGCAGTGTCAGCACCTGGCCTTAGGAACTGTTGGGCGGGGTGGTGCGGAAGTTCGGCGATGGTGCGGAAGATGGCGCCGACGTGCCGGTGGGAACGGTGCTCCGCAGCAAATCCATTCCAGTGGTCATTGCGGCGCCGGGCCGGGCGGGCCCGCTTGGGCCTGCCCGGCGTCTAGGCGCCGCTATGAATGGTTCCGCGAATGGATTTGAAGCGGTGCAGCGTGACGCGGCGGCCCCGCGCGAGGGGCCGGCGCGCTGCGAGACGAGGCGGTTGGCGATTACACGCAAGCCATCTTCACGGTCGCCGAACTTCACGGCCCGCCCTTACAGTTCCTTGGGCCAGGCCGCAGGGAGCGGAGCGACCGGAGGACCCGGAGGGTTGCTGGTGCGAGCACGCGTGACAGAATTGGAGGACACGACGGAAGAGGCTTCCATTTCGGCACGCAAGGCCTCCTCTGTTTCTTTGTTGCCCGCGGGCACGGTCCCGCCGGTGCAGACCAGGGGCGCGATGCGTGCGGCCAGGGCATGCGGACCAAGGGTCACAATGTCTTCGTTGAAGTCGCCGGTCTGGGAGACGATGACGGCGCACTCGATGCGCAGAGCAAAACATCGCCGACGCAGTCGAAGCGCAGCGCGCTCGCCCGCCTCGTCGTTGTCGCAGACCACGACGAGACGGGCGATGCCCGTTGGCGGCGTGAAGGCACCGAGCCCACCGGCCGAGAGCGCGGCAGCGGCGGTGACGGTCGGCACGGCGGTAACGATGGAGAGCATCGTCTCGATGCCCTCCCCCACCAGCAGCGTGCCGGTGCTGGGGTCGCCAAAGCGGACGGCATGGCCGTGGACACGGCCGAGCGCCTTGCGCGGGAACGACACGTCTGCCTTCGCGGGATGTCTGGGATCGAGCCATGTCCGATGCACGCCGACGATGGCGCCGTGAGCGGTCTGCTCGCCTGGACCGGAGTGTTCCTCCGGACCGGGGTGTTTCCCCGCGTCGGCGGTGACGGCGGCGACGAGGGCCGGCAGGCGACGCATGCCGCCGCCGTCGCGGTAGAAGAGTTCCGGGTGGAAGCGCAGCGCGGGGAAGCGGCAGCGGTGGATGGCACGGGCCCTGAGGTACGCCTCGGCATGCGTGCCGTCGATGGCGCGGCAGCGCCGCCAAAGGCGGCGCGCCGCCTCGCTGGAGTCGTAGGCCCCGTCCGAGGCCGCTGCCGGCACAGCCGGCAAGGCGAGGAAGGCGCGGGCCTCGGCCATGGCGTCGCGGAGCGGCACGTCGCCCATGCGGTGGCGGATGAGGTCGAGGAGATCGCCATGGGTTCCCTCGGCGGAGTCGGTCCACTTGCCGGGGACGCCGGGAGGCGTGAGACGGACGAAGAGCGAGCGCCCGCGGGCACCGTGAATGTCGCCGGCGGTCCAGTACCTGCCCTGCCTGCGCCCGTGGGGCAGGTAGGCGCGGCAGACCTCCTCGGCGCGCTCGCCGAGGGCCTTGGCGATCCGGGTGGCGTTCATGGGGCTCCCCCGCTCCGTCCAGAGAGTGCCCGCGTTCCGGCCGGTCTCGGGCTCTCGGCGGCGCGCGGGCGGCGGGGAGGCGCGCCGCGCACCCGCGCCGCTGCCCGGCGGGACGGGGCTCTGGTCGTGCTGCATGGAAACGGGGGCACGCGCACGCGCCGGTCATCGGCGCAGGCGCGGCCCCCAGGGTGCCGGAGGACGGTGGTGGTACTGTCAGGCGGCCATGTGCTGCTGCGCCCGCCAGGCGGGATGCACCATCGGCATCGCGGGCGCAAGATCACGGTCGACGAGCAGCTCGGCCACTGTCGCGCGCACGGCGCGCGCATCCTCGACTGCCACGGGTCCTGCGGCATCGTCGTAGAGGTGCACGTAGAAGACCCCGTGATCCGGGGTGGTATAGGCGGGCCGCTTCATGACGGTGCCAACGGTCTCGCCGTCTGCAACGACGAGCCACTCGTCATCGCCGCATGAGCGGAAGGCGATGTCGTCGGCGGTGAGGCTGTAGCCGGACATGGCGGGACTTCCCATGAAAGGGGCGCGCGGCGGCGCCCGGAGGGCGCCTGCCTTGCGCGAGGGTTGAAGGGGAAGGGGCCGTGCTCCGCGCGGCAGATGACGCGGAACACGGCCCCTCGGGGAGCGGGCGGGAGGTCACCCGCTGCGAGGATGGGCAGCTTAGAATGGTTATGGGAAGTTGGACCGTGTAACGTTTGAGTGAGTGGTTTGATTCACAACGATCTTTTGGTGTTCCGGTGCCCTTCCGTGCGGATCTCTTGTAAACAATGCCGCCGAGATTGGCCCGATATGGGCGACATTGTTTACACTTTTGTCGTCGGCACCCGATGCGAGGCCAGGAAGGACGGGCCGACGCGCGAAGCGCCGGCCCGATCGGGAGTAGACGGCGATCATGCTCCTAGAACGGCGAATCGGAGGCATGGCCGGCTTCTGCCGGCCGGCGGTCGTCCTGGGTGGCGGCGGTGCCGTTGGTGCGCTCGAGGAACTGGATCCGCGAACCGGGCACCAGCAGGATCTCGGTGGAGAAGCGGTCGCTGTCCTCGCCCTCCTTCCGCCACCTGCGCGTCTGGAGCTTGCCGCTGACGTAGACCAGGCGACCCTTCTTCGCGTGCTTTTCGAGCATGCCGATGAGCCCGTCCTGGAAGGTCACCGCCTTGTGCCATTCCACGCGATCGACGCGCTCGCCGGTCTTGTCGATGTACCCCTCGTCGGTCGCCACGCTCATATTGGCGACGCGCCCGCCGGACGTGAGATTGGTGATGGTCGCATCGGCGCCCAAGCGTCCGATGAGCTCAGCCCTGTTCATCCCGAAGCTCATGATCGTCTCCTGTTCATCCGAGTTTCTGACGATGGTTGCGGAACGAAGCGGGCCGGGGGATCTCTCTCCCCGCCCTTCTCCGTTCATCCTCCTCCAGCCACTCTCCACCTCTGCCAGGCCCGGCGCCCCGGTGGCCGACAGGTAGCCGACGGCTTCACGGATCGCACGCGACGAGAGGCCGGCTGCGGCCGGGCGTGCGCCGGCATTGGAAGCCGCCAGGGCGCAGTTTTGATCAGGGGGGCGCGGGATGGGGGCGATCAGGGCGCGATGGGGCCAGCCGGCAGGCGGGTGTCGCTGAACGAGGTCATTGCCCGATCGATCTCAAGCGCGACGCCAGGGTGATGTCGCGCTTCAGATTCCTTGGCGCCGTTGCGACGGCAGCGTCGAAGACGTTTCGGTCTCCGACGAAGACGACCTGCTCCGAGGCCCGCGTGGCCGCGGTGTAGATCAGCGTTCTGTCGAGGATCCTGGACCGGTAGACGGGCACGATCACCAGGGGCCACTGCGAGCCCTGCGCCTTGTGCACGGAGATCGCGTAGGCGAGCTCGATGTTGGTGGCGTCGGCGGCGCCCAGCCGGTGCTCCTGGCTGTCGATGACCGCCGTCGCATGGTCCCGGTGCGCTTCGACGATACGGCCGGTGGAGCCGTTCATGAGGTCGCGCTCGTAGTCGTTGCGGGTCCAGATGACGGGATCGCCTTCGGCGATGTCGGCACGGCCGGGAACGAGACGGGGGGTATGGGCGCTGCCCTGCATCCGCAGTTCGTGGAACCGGCGGTTGATGGCGAGGATGCCCGCCGGTCCTGCGTTGACCGGCGCGACGATCTGAGCGTCGCCCCGGCGCAATCCGTTCTTGGCGAGCCGCGCGCCGGCATCGAAGATGACGTCGAACGCCTCCTCCGGGGCGGCGTCGATGAACGTCACCCCCGGCGCCAGGCCGCGGAAGGGGCCGAGCTCCGGGCGGCGGCCGTTGCGAATGGCCTCGGCCACGACCGGTATCCCGGTCTCGGCCGATTGACGCATCACGCGGTCGAGGACGGTCTTCGGGATGGCGGGATGTTCGATGAGCACGTGGAAGGTCAGGCCGAAGCCGATGGGCGGAAGCTGCGCGGGATCGCCGACGAGAACGAGGGAGGCGTCCCCGATGCGTCTCACCACCTGCCAGAGCAGGGGAAGGTCGACCATGGACGCCTCGTCGACGATGACGATGTTGCCTGCATGCAAGCGCGCACCCGCGCCGCCGGAGGTCTCCTTGAGGAAGCGGGCGATCGTCATCGCGGGGCGCCCCGCCGATTGGGCCATGCGCTGCGCCGCGCGGCCCGAGAGCGCGATGAGCACGGTGTCGCGGCCGAAGCGTTCCGCCAGCTCGCAGATGCCGCGCAGGGACGTGGTCTTGCCGGAGCCGGCATAGCCGCCCAGCACCGACAGCCGGTGCCGGAAGGCGCCCGCGATGGCGGCTTTCTGCGGGCCCGTGAGGCGGTGCGGCCGGCGGCGTTCATACTCGTCAACGGCGTGCCCGATCTCCTCGCCGGCAACAGCTGGCAAGGCCAGGTCGGACGCCGGAACTTCGGCGGCGAAGCGTGCGAGCTCTTCGGCAAGGAAGGCCTCCATGGCGGCCGCGCCCATGGGCTGAACGCCGTCCTCGAAGGGCTCGGCGCCGCCGGCTTCGACGGCGCTCTCGACCGCCCAGGGTCCGGCAGGGCTGCCGTCCGGAGCCGCTACGCCGGTGAGCAGCTTCGCGGCCCCGGCCTCTGCCGAGGCGCGGGACGTCCATGTATGGTTCCGGTCGAGGCGGCGGTAGAGGGTGGCCTCGACGGCGGCGACGGCGCGGCGGGGATCGTCGGGCGCGACGCCGAGAGCGCGGCAGACCCTGTCGGTTGCAGGCCAGGGCAGGAAGCTCGCGAGGAGGTAGGGATTGTCCTTCAGGGCGTCGATGCCGTCATGGCCCCAGCAGCGGGCGATCCTGATCGCGGTACGCGTCCCGACAGCGGGGGCGACCCCCCGGCTTTCCAGCCAGTCGAGAAGCTCGATCTCGGGGCTCTTCAACTCGTAGGCCGCGAACGCGTTGGTGGCGGTTTCCTCGCCGAGGATGGCGGTGACCTCGGGATGTTTCCGGTCGAGCGCGTTACGCAGGCCGTCGCCGAATGCGGCTGCCAGGGCAGCGGCCTTCGCGGGGCCGATGCCGCGGAAGTCCCGGTCCTCGGCAAGGTACGCCGCGAGCGCGCCGGGCCTTCGCGGCATCGGGGCCTCGACGGCGGCACGGGCGGCTGCGCCCGGCCGGCTCATTCGGACGTCTCGTCGAGCTGAAGGCGGCTCTGTCCGGGGCCGGAGTTCTCTTTCTCCGGCGGCCTGGGCCTGTAGCGGCGACCGGCGGCGATCAGCGCTTGATCGGTAGCCTCATAGCGCCTCAGGCGGGCGATGAGCGCCGCGTTCCTGGCGACCAGCTCGCTGACGCGGCGCTCGGCGGCCGCGCTGCGCCGCTGTTCCTCGCGCAGGCGGGAGGCCGGCACCATGGCCTCCCCGCCGGCGTCGCCCGGCGCCTCGACAGCTCCCGTGGTCTGGCGGTCGTGCACGGAGGGCGGCGATCCTCTGGCGGAGAAGGCCACGCCCTTCCGGCCGGCGTAGTCCTTGAGCATGGCGCGGAAGGACGGGTTCTGCGTCACCGTCGACCGGCCAACCCCGACCAGCTGGCAGATCTTCGCCAGATGGAGAGCCCGGCCGTTCATGGGCAAGGTCTCGCCGGCCGCCTCGCGCGCGTCGATCTCTTCGCGCAGGCGCAGCACCGCCTGCCGGCCGCGTTCCGCGCCGCTGCCCCTGCTCATGCGTCATGCTCGCTATATTCTCGATCGACCGGCTGAAGCGGAGCGTCCAGCCGATGGTCGGGAATGCCGAGAACGTGCGTGTTGTAGGCCCAGACGGCGAACCGGGTCATCATCGCCTCGTTCTCGGCGCGAAGCCGGCAGAGGTCCGCTTCCAGGGAATCGATGCGCTCGAGGAGGGCCGCTTCGGTGTCGGTCTTCGGTCTCGGCCGCCGCCCCGCCCCGCTGCCCCTGAGTTGCTCCCTGCGGGCCGCGAGCGCCGTCCTTATCCGTTCATGCCTGGACAGCGCCTGGCGCGAGTAGGCGTGGCCGAGCCGTCGCCGCGCCAGCCTCACGACCGCGCCCCACGTGGCCACCTCGAGCGTGCCGATGGTCCTGGCGAGCGTTTCGACGTTGGTCTCGGTGAGGTGCCGGGCCATGTCACGGTTTCCGTAGCCGGGGTAAGGAATCGGGAGCCGGGCCGGGGCCGGGCAGGGCTTTCGCCGAACCGGCCCCGTCGCCGCCGATCGCATAGCGTGCCGCGCCGTCGAGCCTCAGGACGGCGCCCGGCGCGATCGCCGCGTCGTCGATCAGGGCGACGAGCTCGCGCAGGCGCGCAAGCTCGGTCCTCTTGCGGGAGAGCCAGATCTCCGAGTTGCCTTCGCCGATAGCTGCGGCCTCTTCCGCGGACGCGACAGCTTTCTGGATGACGGCTAGGCGGTCGCGCAGGGCGCGCTCGGCGCGCTCGTCTCCCTTGACGCAGGCGTGCTCGACGCAGTTCAGGCAGTCCCGGTACATCGGGCAGGGCGACGCCGCAAAGTCGTGCAGGCAGGCGCCGTAACGCGTCAGATGCACCCCGGCGAGACTGCCCTCGATCAGCTGCCGCGGGGTCACCGGCCGCTGAGGGGTTGCCGTCATCGGGCTGCCGAAGATGTCCCCGCCGAGAGAGCGCGCCTTGGAGACGAGGGAATCGGCGGTTTCGTGGTCGTAGTACGCGTTGTGCCGGATGTCCTTGCGGCCCGCCCATCTCGCGATGTCGAGCTGCGACAGGTTCCCCTCGTTCGCCAGCGTGGTCATGTAGTGGCGCAGCTGGTGAGGCGTGATGCGGACGGTCTCGCCATCGTCGTCCACCAGCCCGAGACGGCCGAACAATCCAGCCTTTTGATCGCTCGTGCAGTCTCTCCCGTTCATGGTGTTCTTGATCTCGCTGGTCGAGACGCAGGAAAGGCGCCAGAAGAGAGTGCACGATTGCCGGGCCATGTCAGCGGTGCGTACGAGCAGCGCGCGGTCGTATCCGAGGCCGGATCTGGGATCGGCCAGCGGGAAGCCTTGCGGGAGCTCCGCCCGAAAGCCTTCTTCGATCGGCGCGCGGAGATAAAGCTTGGCGTTCATTGCGAGCTTGACGCCCAGCTGTGTTGCGTGGTCCGCGCGAACATCGAATCCGTTTCTGCGCAGCGCGACAAGCACGGTCCTCGGATCGGCGGCCGTTCCGAGACTCCTCATGCTGATGTAGCCCTCGCGGGCGAGAGGATCGTCCGGGGCGTCGCCCGGGAGGATGTCCTCGCCGGCCATGTACCTGCGCGCAAGCGCGCGGGCGGGCTCGGTGACGTCTCGAATGCGCTTCAGCGCGTCCCTCGCCAGCGGCACGAACGCGCTCGGGATCCAGCGCGTCTCGGGCTCGCCGCCCTTCGACGGATACCAGCGCAGGCCGTAGCGGTCCTTGCCGCTCTCGACGGCCTCCACTTCGCAATCGTAGGCGTCGAGCCGGTGCAGCTCGGAGATGCGGCTGTGCGTCACCAGGAGAAGGGCGTATGCGGAAGCGGCAATCACGTCCATTGGATGCTCGGCGCGGCGGTATGCCTCTCCGAGCGCGGCAAGCGCGCGTTCCGAGGGAAGTTTCCGGGCCCGAGCCCGCTCGCGTTCGACGCCGATGCGATCGAAGCTCGTCGGCCGCCTGATGGGGCAGGTCCAGACGAGAGGCCGCGCGACGAGGCCGTGATGGTCGAGAAAGCCGGCGATCGCTTGAAGCTGCAGGCCGACGCGATACGCAGTGTGGCGGCTGTAAGCAGAGCGAGAGGCCGCGGCGGCGGCGTTGAAGTCGTCGGGCCGCGCGTCGGCAATCGATTTGCCAGCTTCGGCGAGAGTCTTGTCGAGATGCCGCATCGCCGAGAGCATCAGCTGAGGGGCCATCTGTGGGGCAAGACCATACCTGTAGCGCAGGTACGCCTTGAAGAAGTCGGCGTTGCGGGCGCCGAACGGCGCGTAGTGCTCGATCGACCTTGGCGCTTTCTTCAGGGGATGACCCCAGTTGAGGCGAAGCACGCTCTTGCTGCGGCCCGACACAGTGGCAACTCCGCGCAGCTCCCATCTCGGCGCGTCCCAGTCGAGCTCGGCGCCGAACACCGTGAGGTCGTCGCGCGCATGACGGATGAACTCGGCGAGCCTCGCTTCGGCATCGAGCGCCTCCGCCGGCCGGAAGAGCGCGAGCTCAGCCATGAGCCACCCCCGTCCGCATCGCGCGGCAACGATCGGCGACCTCCGCGACGGCCATGATGGTTGCGTCGTTGGCGGCGGCCACCTGCGGGGAGATCCCGTCCGCGAGAAGCGTCCTGCGCTCCTCGACCAGGGACTGCAGCAGATCCTCGTGAGGCGCGTCACGCCAGGGACGGAACGCGGCGCAGGTGTAGCATGCAAGCGGCGCCAGACGGACACAGCTGCGCGGGCCCGCGCAGGTTCCCACGCCTCCGCCGGCGGCGGACGCAACGCGACGCGACGGCGCTTCCCCGGCGCCGGATTCGACCTCGCCCGCAACGATCGTGCCCCTGAACAGCCCGGCCAGCGGCTCCGCCCGGCCATGAAGGGCGGCGTCCATGCGGTCCTGGATCGAGCCGCGCGACTCCACATACACGCCGACGTGCTGGAGGTCGGTGTGATCGAGAAGGTGAGCGATCAGAACAGGAGGGTGACCCACATCGGCAGCACGCGTCCCGAGAGTGCTCCGGAACCGCCGGGGCGCCAGGTTGATCGGAGCGGCAGTGCGCGCCGACCGAAGGCCGAGCGCGCTCTGGATGCGCCTCAGAGCGCGGCCGGCACCGCCCCTGCCGATGTGTGCCTCCGCGAGCGATGCGAAGGCGGTCGCCTCGACGGCAAAGATCGGACGCCGGTCGACCGGAATGCCCCGGAAGCGCTCGTCGCGGGATCGCTCCTCGACGAGTTCCCTAAGCAGAACGGCAAGCTCGCCAGGGATGACCCGCTCGCGCGTGAGGCGCTTCGGCGTCCTCTTCTTGAGAGACGGCACCAGGAGGCGAGATGCGGCCGATCCCGGTGCAGGCGGAACCAGATCGCCACAAGTCAGCATCGACAGCTGGCCGGGCCGGGCCCCCGTTGCGGTCAGCGTGAGAAGAATGCCGAAGTCCTGCCTGCTCACGCGGCCCTCGCCATACGCCTCGCGTGCCGCAAGGGTGATGCTCTGCAACTCCACATCGGTGAAGGGACCCTTCGTGGGGTGGTGCGTGCGGACGGCGGCGCCCTTGACGTTCCCGGGTATCTTGATGCTGCTGAAGAACTGCAGCACGTCGCGGTCGACCCCGGCGTAGCCGCGTGCGACCCAGAACTTCAGGAACGCCGCGACGTGGCCCAGATAGTGCAGTTGCTCGCGAGCGAGCAGCGACCGGTAGTCCATGAGAGCCGCCGCAGAGATGGTGGCGCCGACCGGGACATCCCGCGCCATTCTTGCGAGGGCCTGGACGCCCCCCAACACGGTGTCGGGGGAGCGATCTTCCATGTAGGCAAGGGCAGCCTGCTTGACGTTGTCGGCGTGCCCGGCGCCCCAATGATCTCGTATCGGCTTGAAGGAGATGCGGGTCACGCCCTTCTCCAGCACGATCTTCCAGACGTCGCCGCCGGAATCGAATCCCGCATGGATGCCGCGCTCTCGCGGAGCGCCGGCAGGCTGCAATCCGCCCGGACTACTCACCCTCGAACAATCCCTGGTGCATGCCTCTCAGGGCGGCCTCGGCCGCCCGTTCGACGTGACGGTGCGTGTAGACCGCCGCCATCTTCGAATCCGGACTCCATCCCATCAGGAAGTTGCGGATGCGCTCCTCGCTCGCCTCGGGGGTGCGATCGCCACGCTCCGCCCTGCCGTCGATCGCGGCCGAGAACCTGTCGTTCCAGGTGTGGCGCAACAGGTGAGGATGGAGACGGAAGCCGAGAACGCTTTCGAGCGCAGCGAAGACGTTGCCCACGCTTCTCGGGGTCAACGGCGCTCCCGGCCTGATTCCTGCATGGGACACGAAGACATAGGCGTGCATCCGGGCGCCGGGTTCGGTCCGGCGCCAATCCGACAGGTAGGCGAAGAGGATGTCCGCCAGCTCCGGCCTGATCGGCACGGGCCGTGCGCCGGACTTGGTCTTCGGCTTCTGCCGACGAGGGTCCCGGGGGTCCGGAGGGCGCCGATGGATCGAGATCGTCAGTTTCCTGAAGTCGATGTCCGGGATCTTCAGGCCGCAAAGCTCGCCCCTGCGCATGCCGGTCTCGTCAAGGCAGGCAACAACGGCAAGGTTGCGATAGCGAACCGCCTCGCTCCGGAACGGGTTTTCCGGCGAGGACGGATCGATGACGGCGAACAGCCGGTCGCGCTGTTCCGGCGACAGGCCCTTCCTGGGCTCGGACGGTTGACGCGCGCCCACCTTCGCCCGGGCGGTCAGAGCCTTGACGGTGTCGCGAAGGAGCTGCTGCGATCCGGCGGCACGGCTGTGGCTTGCAAGCCAGTCGAGATAGGCAGCGACGGACCGCACACGGTTGGCTCCGGTCTGGGGGTCCAGCATCTCATCGCAGTCGTGGGGAAGGTGCCGATGAAGCTCCTTGCCCGATCTGGAAAGCGGCAGGACATTGGCTTGGTGGGGACGCTCGGTCCGATCCGGAACCCGGGCGGTCTTCAGCGCATGGGAAAGACTCTCGACCTCCCGCAGCTCCAGACCGGCGCCCGTGGCCATGCGTGCTTCGAGGGAGAGCCCGTTCGAGTGCGCCCACACCCGGGCCGCCGCGATCGCGCGCATGTGCGCCTCGATCGTGTTCTCGGCGCGGCCGGCGTTTCTGAGAATGGAGACCGCATACCGTATCGGCTCGGGCGCGGGGGCCGAGCCGGGCTCGACCAGGGCGGGGAGCGTCTCGCCGCCGGGAAGTCTGATTCTGCGGACGCTCTCGGGCATCGAAAGTTTACGCTCTTGCCTTGTTCCGGCTTACCTAGAATTGCGACTCCAAACGTGTCAATCATGAAATTCAACAAAAAATGAAAGCCCGCAAGGTGTTACCCCTGCGAGCTTTACATTTCTACCTAACTTCCCCTTAGAATGGGAACGGCTGGCCCGAATTTTCGCCGTTCGCGGCCGCCGGCGCGTCCTCACCGTTGGCCGGCGCGGCGCCGTTGCCGTTGGTGCCGGCAGGCTTGTCCAAAAGCTGCACGCGCCCACCGGGAACGAGCAGGATCTCGGTCGAAAACCGATCCGAGTCCTCGCCGTCCTTGCGCCACTTCCTGGTCTGCATCTTGCCCGAGACGTAGATCAGCCGGCCCTTCTTCGCGTGCTTCGCCAGCATATCGATCAGCCCGTCCTGGAAGGTGACGACGCGATGCCACTCTGTCTTGTCGATCCGCTCGCCGCCTGCACGCCTGTCGATGTACGACTCGTCGGTGGCGATGCTCATGTTGGCGACGCGCCCGCCGGAGGCGAGGCTGTTGATGGTGACGTCCGCACCCAGGCGGCCAATGACTTCTGCGCGGTTCAGTCCGAAACTCATCTTCGTGCTCCTTCACGTGCGAGTTCTGACGATGGTTGACGAACGGATCGGACCGCTCTCTCGCGACCTCCTCCGTTCACCCTCCTTCAAGCTCTCCCTTCCCTCTCGCCTGCGGCCTGATCCGGCGGTGGCCGGCTTCCCGAGGGCCCCGCGGACCGCACGGCCGCCGCGGCGCCGACGCCGATCCTGGATCGGGAAGTTGCCGAACGACCTGGCCCACGGCATCTGTCTGGGGCAAGGCCGCACTCATGCCGGCGGCAGCGCCATCAGCGGCACGTTGGAGAGGAACTCGACCTGGTCGGGCCGCAGCTTGGCGAAGGCGAGGCAGGCGGCGGCTTCGGCCTCAGTCTCGAAGGTCCCCAGCT
>CBDCRW010000006.1:0-922749 GCA_965221125.1 Alphaproteobacteria bacterium | reverse complement strand
CCGCCGGGACCGTTGCGGCGCGCCCGCCCGGTGCCGGTCATCCGCTCGAAGAGCGAGGGCCTGCCGGAGGGCGGCATGTCGCTCGTTTCCGTGCGCCGGGGCGCGGGCGCCTGACGCTCGACCGGCGGCGCGACCTTGCGCTCAGGCCTCCTGGCCTCGGGCATCCGGGCTTCGGGTGCCCTGGGTTCGGGCCTCCTTGCCTCGGGCGCCCTGGCCTGGGGCGCAGAGACCCGCGCCGACGGCCGCTCGGCCCTCGCCTCCGCGCCGACGACGGTCGCCCGGGCGGCGACGCCGCCGGCAGCGCTCGCCGCCACCGCCTTCTGCTCCTGCCTGGCCCTGGGCTGGGGCGTTGCAGGGGCCTGCGCGCTCGGCGAGGCCGAGGGACGCGGCGCGGCGGGCGCCGGCGACTGATTGCGCGCCCGCGAGCCTTCGGGCGCGGGCGACGGGGCTGGCGTGCCAGCAGTGCCCGCCGCAGCCGACGGTTCGGCGACGGCGTCCGCGACGGGGATGACGATGTCCGAATCGTCGGTCCCGGTGGCGGCGGAGGACGGTGCCACCACGGCATCGACCGCTTCATTCTCGGACTCCGCCGACGACATCGCGCCGCCGCTGCTCGTCCCCTTGCGCTCGGAGAAGCCGAGGACGTGGATGTTGTCGGTGGACTCGGGCACCGGCGCGCGGACCTCGTCCGAATCGATGCCCGTGGCGATCACGGAAACGCGCATGTGACCGTCCATCTTCTGATCGAGGCTGGTGCCGAAGATGATGGTGGCGTTCTCGTCCACCTGCTTGCAGATGCGCGTGGCCGCCGCGTCCACCTCGTGGAGCGTGACGTCGGTGCCGCCGGTCACGTTGATCAGCACGCCGCGCGCGCCCTCGATCGACGCATTTGTCGAGGAGCGGGTTGTTGATCGCAGCTTCCGCCGCGTTCATGGCCCCGGTTCTCGCCTTCGGCCTCGCCGGTGCCCATCATCGCCTTGCCCATGGTGCCCATCACCGTGCGGATGTCGGCGAAGTCGAGGTTGATGAGGCCGGGGTTGACCATGAGATCGGTCACGCCGCGCACGCCTGCGTGCAGCACGGCGTCGGCCATGCCGAAGGCGTCCGCGAAGGTGGTCTCCTCGCTGGCCACGCGGAACAGGTTCTGATTCGGGATGACGATCAGCGTGTCCACGAACTGGTGGAGCTCCTGAATGCCCTGCTCCGCGATCAGCATGCGCTGGGAGCCCTCGAAGTGGAACGGCTTGGTGACGACGCCCACCGTGAGGATGCCGTGCTCGCGGGCCGCGCTGGCGATCACCGGCGCCGCGCCGGTTCCGGTGCCGCCGCCCATGCCGGCGGCAATGAACACCATGTTGTTGCCCTGGAGGTAGCTCTGGATGTCGTCGAGGGCTTCCTCCGCGGCCACCTTGCCGATGTCCGCGCTGGCGCCGGCGCCCAGCCCCTGCGTGATGGTGACGCCGAGGCGCACGCGGTGCTCGCACAGCGACTGGAAGAGGGACTGCGCGTCGGTATTGGCGACGACGAACTCCACGCCCCCCAGATCGCCGGCGATCATGTTGTTGACGGCGTTGCTGCCGGCACCGCCGACACCGAAAACCGTGATTCGCGGTCTGTTTTCCGGTTCGTGCTCCGGCATGAAGTCGATGGTCATGGTGTCCTCCTCTACCTACGTTCGTTGATCGGTCTGTTCCCAGAAGTTGCCCCGCAGCCAGTGGCCGAAGCGGGACAAGGCGTTGGTGACGGGCCCGGCGGCGTCGCCCCGCGCGGGCACGGCCCAGGGCTCCACGTGCTTGCGCGCCGCGTAGACGAGCAGGCCCGCGCAGGTTGCGAACTCGGGACCCGAGACGGCTTGCGCCAGGCCGGGGAGCGAGAGCGGGCGGGCGAGCCGCACCTGCTTGTCGAGGATGCGCCCGGCGAGGCCGGCGAGGTCGGCGGTCTGGCTCGCGCCGCCGCTGATGACGACGCGGTTGCCCGACCACTTGTCGAGCCCGCTCGCCTCGATGCGCGCGCGGGCGAACTCGAAGATCTCTTCCATGCGGGCGCGCACGATCCGGCTCAGCAGCGCACGCGGCACCTGGTGGGCCGTGCCGGAGCCGCCGTTCTCGGGCCCGATCTCCGGCACCTCGATGATCTCTTCCGCGTCCCCCCCGCCGTCGACCGGGCTGCCGTGGAGCCGCTTCATGCGTTCCGCGCTCGCGATCGGCGTCGACAGCCCCTGGGCGATGTCGTTGGTGACGTGATCGCCGCCGATGGGCAGCGTCTCGGTCCACACCAGGTTGCCGCCGCTGAAGATGGCGAGCTTGGTCGTGCCGCCGCCGAGGTCGATGCAGGTCACGCCGAGATCGAGCTCATCGGAGACCAGGCAGGCGAGGCCCGAGGCGTAGGCGGCCGCCACGGGGGCGGCGATCTGCAGGTCGCAATGAGAGACGCAGCTCAGCAGGTTTCGCAGGGTGCCGTTGGCGACGCTCACGATATGCAGGCGCACCTGGAGGCTGTCCGCGTACATGCCGCGCGGGTCCCTGATCCCCGGCGCGCCGTCGAGGGCGTAGTCGATCGGCACGGCGTGCAGGGTGTCGCGCTCGGGCCCCTCGTCCGCCGGCTGAAGCTGGTCGAACGCGCGCTGGATGTCGCGCTCGGTGACCTCGCGGCCGCCAATGTCGACCGTGACCTCGTCGAAGCTCGAGTTGGGCGCCCCGCCCGAGGTGCCGACGAAGACGCTGCGCACGGTCTCGCCCGCCATCCGCTCGGCGCGGTGGACGGCGGTGCGGATCGCCCCCTCCGCCGCGACCATGTCGACGACGCGGCCGGCGTGCATGCCGGCGGCGGCCTCCTGCCCGCTGCCCACGACCGAGAGCGTGCCCTCGGCGTCGCGCTGGGCGACGAGGCAGGCCACCTTGGTCGTGCCGATGTCGAGGGCTGCGATCACGGTATCCGAGCTCCCGGTCTCGTCATGTCCGGTCGTCGGCCGGCACTTCGGGCGGCCGCTGGCGGAGGATGGTCCGGTCGGGAAGGCGCAGGTCCACGACCGCAATCGGCTCGTCGAGGAGGCTGTGGTCGCCGACCTCCCGCACGAGACGCGCCCATGCCGGGCCGATCTCGCTCTCGGGCAGCTTGGCCTCGAGGCCGTTGTCGAAGCGGAGCGTCCAGCGCCGGCCGCCGATCCAGATGGCAGCCTGCACCCGCGCCGACAGCGCCGGCTCGCTCGCCATCGCGTCGAGCAGGGTCGCCATGTGGTCAAGCGCGCCGTCGCCCACGATGACCGGCAGATGAGAGAAGCGGTGGACCGCCTCGCCGGCGATCTCCGTGCCAGTGCGGTCGACCATGACCAGCCGCTGATTGCGCTGCCAGAGCGCCACCGGCGTGCGCTCGACGATGCGCACGTGGAGCGTCGACGGCAGATGCCGTTCGACGGTCGCGCTTTCGACCCAGGCGACGGCCTCGATGCGCTCGCGCGCGGCATCGAGATCGACCTCGAAGATGGGCGTGCCGAGCGCGACGCCGACGGCGGCGTGGATCGCATCGGCCGACAACTGACGCGGACCCTCGGTGCGGATGCGCTGCACGGTCATGCCCGCGTCCACCGTCGCCGACACGAAGCCCGCCTTGATCTCGGCGCCCACGGCCTTGAGCGTGCCGGGCTGGATGACCCAGATCGCCGCGGCGACGATGCCGCCGCCCGCAAGCGTGATACCCGCCCACCTGAGCAGGCGCCGCGAGGCAAGGCGTGACACGCTGCGGCGCGGTGCCGGCCGCGCGTCCTCCTTCCGCGGTGCGAAGAGGCTCAGCTGTCGCATGCGGCGTTCTCCACGAGCCAGCAGACGAGCTGCTCGAAGCTGATGCCCGCGTCGGCGGCGATCTCGGGCACCAGCGAGAGCGGCGTCATGCCCGGCTGGGTGTTGATTTCGAGCAGGTAGAAGCGGCCGGGCTCGCCAGCCGTGTCGTCGTAGCGGAGGTCGGCGCGGCTCACGCCCCGGCAGCCGAGCGCGCGGTGGGCGGTGAGCGCGATCTCCAGCGCCTCGGCGTAGGCGTCCGGATGGATCGGCGCCGGCATGTGGTGGTCGGCCCGCCCCTCGGTGTACTTGGCCTCGTAGTCGTAGAAGCGGCCCTTGGGCCTGATCTCGATGGCGCCAAGCGCGCGCTCGCCCATCACCGCGACCTGGATCTCGCGCCCCGGAATGTAGCGCTCGACGAGAACCTGATCGCCGAAGGGCCAGTCGCCGTTCTGCAGCACCGCGTTGTCGCCGCTGAAGACCAGATGGACACCCACGCTCGAGCCCTGGTCCAGCGGCTTGATGACGTAGGGCGGCGCGCCCGCGGCACCGGCAGCCACATCGGTGCGGCGCATCACGCGGCCCTCGGGGCAGGTGAGCCCGGCGTCGGCGAAGAGCTGCTTCGCTGCCGGCTTGTCCATCGCCAGCGCCGAGGCGAGCACGCCCGAATGGGTGTAGGGCAGGCCC
This sequence comes from Alphaproteobacteria bacterium, assembly GCA_965221125.1. GTDB lineage: Bacteria > Pseudomonadota > Alphaproteobacteria > UBA828 > UBA828 > WTGU01. Next base: position 918,289 of record CBDCRW010000006.1, on the reverse strand, counting down.
ATGACCTCGAGCAGGCCCTGGACGCATCCGTCCTCGCCGATGGAGCCGTGCAGCGCGTTGAACACCACGTCCGGCCGGATCCGCGCCAGCATCGCGGGCAGGTTGCGGGCCACGTCGATGCCGGTCACGCGGTAGCCGCCCGCGGCCAGCGCGCGCTCCACCGCCTCGCCGGAGACGAGAGAGACCTCGCGCTCGGCGGACCAGCCGCCCTTCAGCACGGCGACATGCTTGCCCGCGGCACTCATGCCTCGCCCTCTCCGTTCTCCTCCGGCCAGCGCCGGTGCCGGCCGATCCTGCGGATCTCCCACGTGAGCGAGAGGCCGCTCGTCTGCTCGACCCGGCGGCGAACCTCCTCGCCGAGCCCCTCGATGTCCGACGCCGTGGCGCCGCCGGCATTGACGATGAAGTTGCAGTGTTGCTCCGAGATCCAGGCGCCGCCCCGGCCGAGGCCGCGGCAGCCGGCCTCGTCGATCAGCTCCCACGCCTTGCGGCCTTCGGGGTTGGTGAAGGTGCTGCCGCCGGTGCGCGCGCGGATCGGCTGGCTCGCCTCCCGCGCGGCGTTGATCTCTTCCATGTGGCGGGCGATGGCGGCGGGTTCTCCGCGACGCCCGGCGAGCACGGCGGAGACGAGGATCCAGTCGTCGGGAACCGAGGAATGACGATAGGCGTAGCCCAGCGCATCGGGCGTGAGCACGTGCATGGCACCGCTGCCGTCCAGCGCCCGCGCCTCGACGACGACGTCGGCCATCTCGAAGCCGTAGGCGCCCGCGTTCATGCGGAGCGCGCCGCCGATGGTGCCGGGAATGCCGCTGAGGAAGGCCAATCCGTCGACGCCCTCGTCGCGGCAGTAGCGGGCCACGTTCATGTCGAGGGCGCCGGCGCCGACGTCCACCAGCGCGCGCGCCCCCTGCCAGCGCACGCGCGTCTCGCGAAAGCCTTGGCGCAGCCGCACCACGACGCCTTCCACGCCGCCGTCGCGAACCAGAACGTTGGAGCCGAGGCCCACCACCGTGACCGGCACGTCGGCCGGGCGGGTGGCGAGGAAGTGCGCGAGGTCGTCGACATCCGCCGGGCGGAACACGACATCGGCGCGGCCGCCGGCGCGGAACCACACCGTCCGGGAGAGGTCGACGTCGAACGCATAGCGGCCGCGAACCCTGGGGAGGCGATCGGCCCAGCCGGCCATTTCGCTGCTCGCCATCATGACGACTGCCCGGCGGGGCTTGCCGCCCTCGCGCCGCTCCGCAGAGCCTCGAGGGCGTCGGGAAGCGCCCGCGCCCAGTGCGTGATGCTGCCGGCGCCGAGACAGACGACGAGGTCGCCGGGCTCCACCAGGGTATCGATCAGCGCCGGCAGGGCGTCCGGCTCCTCGAGCGGGAGCACGTGGCGGTGACCGTGGCGCCACAAGCCCTCGACCAGCGCTTCGCGGTCGATCCCCTCGATGGGCAGCTCGCCGGCGGGATGAACGTCGGCGACGACGACCGTATCGGCGTCGTTGAAGCAGCTGCAAAAATCCTCGAACAGATCGCGCAGGCGGGTGTAGCGATGGGGCTGCACGACCGCGACGATGCGCCGGCTGTAGGCGCTGCGTGCGGCGCTGAGGACGGCGGCGATCTCCACCGGGTGGTGGCCGTAGTCGTCGATCACCGTGACTCCGCCGACGACGCCGACCTTGGTGAAGCGCCGCTCGACGCCCGCGAAATCCGCCAGCGAGCGGCGAATCACGGCCTCGGAAAAGCCCATCTCGCGGCCGACGGCGATCGCCGCCAGGGAGTTCTGCACGTTGTGCACGCCCAGCATCGGCAGCCGCACGCCCTCCATGGCGCCGTGGCGCTCCTGCACATAGCCGGAGACGACGACGTCGAAGGTCGACCCCAGCGGGTCGCCCGCGACGTTGACCGCCCGCACCTCGGCCTGCGGGCTGAGCCCGTAGGTCACGATGCGGCGGTCTTCGATGCGCCCGATCAGGCCCTGCACCTCCGGGTGGTCGATGCAAAGCGCGGCGACGCCGTAGAAGGGGATGTTCTCGACGAAGGAGCGGTAGGCCCCGCGCACCGCGTCGAAGTCGCCGTAGAACTCCATGTGCTCGCGGTCGATATTGGTGATGACGGCGGCGATGGCCGGCAGCTTGACGAAGCTGCCGTCGGACTCGTCGGCCTCGACCACCATCCAGTCGCCCGCGCCGAGCCGCGCGTTGGTGCCGTAGGCGTTGATGATGCCGCCGTTGATGACGGTGGGGTCGAGCCCGGCGCCGTCGAGCATGGCGGCGATGATCGAGGTCGTGGTCGTCTTGCCGTGGGTGCCGGCCACCGCCACCGACCACTTGAGGCGCATCAGTTCGGCCAGCATCTCGGCCCGCTGCACCACGGGGATGTGGCGCTCGCGCGCGGCGATCACCTCGACGTTGTCTTCGCCGATGGCGGACGAGACGACCAGCACCGCCACGTCGTCGATGATCTCGGCGCCGTGGCCGCGCGAGACGGCAATACCCAGCGCGCGCAGGCGGCGCACGGTCGCGCTCTCGGCGATGTCGCTGCCTTGGACCCGGTAGCCGAGGTTGTGCATGATCTCGGCGATGCCGCTCATGCCGATCCCGCCGATGCCGACGAAATGGATCGTGCCGATGGTAAACGGCATCGCCTTCATGCCGCGCTCCCCGCGCCTGCCGGCGCAGGCTGCGCGGTCGAGCCGCCGATCAGGCCCTCGACGAGATCCGCCAGCGCGCGCGCCGCGCCGGGCCGGGCGAGACCGCCGGCAGCGGCCGCGCGCCGCGCGAGCGCGGCAGGCTCCGCCATGAGCGTCTCCAGCTCCTGGGCGAGCCGGGCGGCCGTGAACGACGGCTGCGCGATCATGATCGCCGCGCCGGCCGCGACCAGGGCGCGCCCGTTCGCGCTCTGGTGATCGTCCGCAGCGATGGGCAGCGGCACCAGGATCGCCGGCCGTCCCGCCGCCGCAAGCTCGGCGATGGTCGATGCGCCGGCCCGGCAGATCACGACGTGGGCCTCGCCGAGCCGCGCCGGCATGTCCTCGAAGAAGGGCGCGAGCCGCACCGCCACCCCGGCCTCGGCGTAAGCGCGCTCGACCGCCGCCAGGTCCTCGGGGCGGCACTGCTGGCTCAGCTCGATCCGCCGCCGGAGAGCTTCGGGCAGCGCCGCCACGGCCGCCGGCACGACCTCGGCGAAGACGCGGGCGCCCTGGCTCCCGCCCGTGACCAGCAGGCGGAACGGCCCGTCCGCTGCGGGTGGGTCGTACTGCGTACCCCGCAGCGCCGCGATGGCGGCGCGCACCGGGTTACCCACGTGGGTGACGAGGCCCACGCGGCTCTCGGGAACGCGCTCGGTCTCGGGGAAGGACGTTGCGATCGCGGAGGCGCGCCGCGCGAGCATCCGGTTGGCACGGCCGAGCACAGCATTCTGCTCGTGCAGCACGCTCGGGATGCCGAGCCGCCCGCTCGCCACCAGCGGCGGCACCGACGGGTAGCCGCCGAAGCCGACGGCGGCTACCGGGCGAATCCGGCGCAGCACGCGCGACGCCTGCATGACCGCGCGCGCGAGCCCGAGGATTGCGAAGACCCGCGCCACCGGCCCGCGCACGCTCGGGCTCCGTGACGCGATGGCGTGTCGTTCGATGCGCCCCAGTACGTCGCCGAAGGCGACGCCCCTCCGATCTGTCATGAGAACAAGACGGCGGCCGCGTGCCTCCAGCTCGGCCGCGAGGGCCTCGGCCGGAAACACGTGGCCGCCAGTTCCGCCTGCTGCGAGGAGAATGGGAGGGTTGGGCGCAGGCGTTCTCAATGTGCGTATCCTTCTCCGTTCCGCCGTTCGCGGGTCAGCGCGAGCACCATTCCGAGGCCGATCGCGGTCGCCATCGTCGACGAGCCGCCGTAGCTCAGGAACGGAAGGGTCATGCCCTTGGCGGGAAGGAGCCTTATGGCGACTCCCATGTTGATGAGAGCCTGGAAGCCGAATTGGGCGAGCAGCCCGGTCACCGCGATCAGCGAGAACAGGTCGCCGTCCCGCATGGTGCGGGCGAAGCCGCGTAGGACGATGAAGCCGAACAGCGCGACGACGACGATGCAGGCGATGACGCCGAACTCCTCGGCGGCCACGGCGAAGATAAAGTCGGTATGGGCATCGGGGAGCACGTGCTTGACCGTTCCCTCGCCCGGGCCGCGCCCGAACAGGCCGCCAACCTCGAAGGCGCGGAGCGAGGTATCGACCTGATAGGTGTCGCCGGTCGTGGGGTCGATGAACTGGTCGATGCGGCTCTTGACGTGCGCCAGGTTGTGATAGGCGAAGACGAGGCCGCCCGCCGTCGCCACGCCGCCCAGAACGGCGAGCGCCAGCGGCATGCCGGCCACGAACATCTGCACGAACCAGACGGCGGCCACCGTCGTCGCCATGCCGATATCCGGCTGGAGGACGAGGAGGAGCGCGGCGAGAATCACGGGAACCGACGCGACGAGCTTGCCGTAGGGCAGCTGCTCCTCCCGTGAGCGCGCGAGGACGGCGGCCATGAACACCGCGAGACAGGGCTTCACGAATTCCGACGGCTGCAGGTGAAAGCCGCCCAGCGGCAGCCACCGGCGCGCGCCGTTCAGCTCCAGGCCGACGATGAGCGTGAGCGCGAGCAGGGCGATGCTGAGCGCGGTCCCCGCCACGCCGACGCGCTGCACGCCGGTGCGGGACATCAGCGAGACGCCCAGCATCACGACCAGCGCCACGGGCAGGAAGAGCAGTTGCTGGCGGGCGAAGTGGAAGGAATCGAGGCCGATCCGCTCGGCCGCAGCCGGGCTCGCGGCGAGCGCCAGCGCCGCACCGACCAGCATGAGCAGCAGGACCGCCGTCAGCATCCAACGGTCGACGGTCCACCACCAGCGGCCGAGCAGGCTGGTATCCGTGCGGGAGAAGGGCGTCACCGCGTGCACGGCGGAGCCTCCTCTTCCGCAGCCGCGGCCGGATCGACCGGGACCAGCGAGCGGAACCGATCGCCGCGCTGCTCGAAGTCGCTGAACTGATCGAACGATGCGCAGGCCGGCGAGAACAGCACCACCGTGCCCGCGCGGCCGTTCTCGCAGGCGGCGTCGAGCGCGGCCGCGACGGCGCGGTCGAGGGTGCCGCAGCGGGTCACCGGCAGCCGGCCCTGGAGCGTGGCCGCGAACCTGTCTTCCGCCTCGCCGATGAGGAAGGCATGGGCGATGCGCGGGAAGTGAGGCGCGATGGCGTCGATCCCGCCTTCCTTGGGCCGCCCGCCGGCGATCCAGTAGACGTTCTCGAAGCAGGCGATGGCCCGCGCGGCCGCCTCGGCGTTCGTCGCCTTGCTGTCGTTGATGACGGGGATGCCGTGGACGCTGCCGATCTGTTCCATCCGGTGCGGCAGGCCGGGGAAATCGAGGAGCGCCTCGGCCAGCCGCTCGGGCGAGAGCCCGCAGGCGCGCGCCGCCGCGAAGGCAGCCGCCGCGTTCTGCCAGTTGTGCCTGCCGGGCAGCGCCGCCGCCTGCGAGAGGTCGCAGACCGCCGCGCCGTTCTCGTGCAGAACCCCCTTCGCGACCGAGACGCCCCGGCGGGACTTGGCGCCCACGGTCACAGGGACCAGCTGGAGCTGGTCGCGCTCGCCGAGCGAGTCGTGCACCGCGCGGGAGATGGGATCGTCGATGCCGACGACGGCGGTCCGGAGCCGGCCGGGACGGAAGATCTGGCGCTTCGCGTCGACGTAGGCGGCCATGGTTCCGTGGCGGTCGAGATGGTCCGGCGCGACGTTCAGCAGCACGGCGATGTCGAAGGTGGTCTCGACGGTCAGATCGAGCTGATAGGAGGAAAGCTCGAGGACGAAGGTGCCGTCGCCCGGCACGGGCGCGAGGTCGAGGGCGGCGGTGCCGAGATTGCCGCCGACGCGAACGCGGCGGGCCCCGGCCCCGCGCAGCAGGTGGCCGATGAGCGCCGTCGTGGTCGACTTGCCGTTGGTGCCGGTGACGCCAATGTAGCGGGGCTCCGGCAGCGAGCGCCACAGCAGCTCGATGTCGCCGATCACCTCGACGCCGGCGGCCTGGGCTGCGGCAATCGCAGGGTGCGAGAGCGGAACGCCGGGGCTCGGCACGAGCGCGGCGATGCCGTCCTCTGGTCCGGCGGGGCGCACCTCGAAGCCCTGGTCGCGGGCCGCCGCGCGGGGATCCGGCGAATCGTCCCAGCAGAGCACGCTGGCGCCGCCGGCGCCGAGCGCCCGCGCCGCGGCGAGGCCGGAGCGCGCGAGCCCGAGCACGGCCACAGGCCGGTTGCGATAGAGGGGCACCCGGATCACCGGCTCACCTCAGCTTCAGCGTCGAGAGCCCGATCAGGGCGAGGATCACGGCGATCACCCAGAAGCGGATGACGATGGTGGGCTCCGCGAACCCCTTCTTCTCGAAGTGATGGTGCAGCGGCGCCATGGCGAAGACCCGCCGCCCGAGCAGCTTGAACGAGGCCACCTGCACGATCACCGAGACCGCTTCGAGCACGAACAGCCCGCCCACGATGGCGAGCACGATCTCGTGCTTGGTCATCACGGCGATGATGCCGAGCGCCGCGCCGGTGGACAGCGAGCCGGTGTCTCCCATGAAGACCATGGCGGGCGGCGCGTTGAACCAGAGGAAGCCCAGTCCGGCGCCGACCAGCGCGCCGCAGAAGACCGCAAGCTCGCCGCTGCCCGGCACGTGGTGGACCTGGAGGTAGTCGGTGAACACGCTGTTGCCCACCACGTAGGCGATCAGCGCGAAGCAGGCGGCGGCGACCATGATCGGCACGATCGCCAGGCCGTCGAGGCCGTCGGTCAGGTTCACCGCGTTGGACGAGCCGATGACCACGAAGGCAGCGAAGGGCACCGAGAACCAGCCGATGTCCACCAGGAACGACTTGACGAACGGCAGCGCGAGCCCGTGGTCGAGCGGCGCGTCCAGGATCATCGTGACCCAGAAGACAGCCCCCACCGCGAGCACGATCTGCGCGGCGACCTTGATGCGGATGTTCAGGCCGCGGTGGCTGCGGTTCAGCAGCTTCAGCGCGTCGTCGGCGAAGCCAATTGCGCCGAAGCCGATGGTGACCACCAGCAGCGCCCAGATATGCGGGTTGGTCATGTCGGCCCAGAGCAGCGTCGCCACGGTGACGGCGAGCAGGATCAGCACCCCGCCCATTGTGGGCGTCCCCGCCTTGGCCGCGTGGGTCTCCGGTCCGTCGCTGCGGATCGGCTGCCCGTGCGTCTGCCGCGCCCGCAGCGCGCGGATCAGCCCCGGCCCGAGGGCGAAGCTGATGAGGAGAGCCGTCATCACCGCCGCGCCCGTGCGGAACGTCAGGTACTGAAAGACGTTGAAGATGCCGATCGAGTCCGAGAGCGGATACAGCAGGTTGAAGAACATGGTGCGGCGCGCCCTTCCTGGTCATGACCGTGGGGCGGCCGCCCTGTCGGCGGCGAGGCGCTGGACGATCGGCCCCATGCGGCTGCCGAGCGAGCCCTTGACCAGGACCACGTCGCCCGCACGGAGTTCCGCGCGGAGGATGTCGGTGAGGCCGTCCGACTGCGCTGCGTGGGCGCCGCGCCGGGCAGGGTCCAGGGCGCGGTGGAGGTGGGCCATCAGCGGGCCGGCGGTGAAGACGAGATCGATCCCGGCGGCGTCCAGGTCGCCGGCGAGCTCAGCGTGCCAGCGCGCCGCCGCCTCGCCGAGCTCCAGCATGTCGCCCAGCACCGCGATCCGCCGTCCGCCGGGTGCCAACGGCGCCGTCTCGGCGAGGGTCGCGATGGCCGCGCGAACCGCCGCCGGGCTCGCGTTGTAGCTCTCGTCGATCAACGCGCAGAAACCGCCTTCGACCGGGATGCGGTGGCGCACGCCCCGGCCCGCGCCCGGCCCGAGCGTACGCAGCGCGCTGGCTGCCTGCCCGACCGCTGCGCCGGCGGCATGGACGCAGGCGAGCGCGGCCACGCTGTTCAGTGCCCAGTGCCGGCCCGTGTACGCGATCTCGTAGCGGAGCTCGGCGCCGTCGATCGCCGCGGTGACGGTTCCGCCCTCCGCGCCGGGTTCCCAGGTCAGGAGCCGGGCTTCCGCCTGTCCGCCCTCGCCGAACGAGACGATGCGTCCCGCGCCGGCGCTCCGCGCGGCCGCGGCCAGCCGATCGAAGTAGGCGTTGTCGTGGTTCAGCACGGCGGTGCCGCCGCCCTCGAGCCCTTGGAAGATCTCGGCCTTGGCGTCGACCACGGCATCGAGGCCGGAGAAGAACTCGGTGTGAGCCGCGGCGATGGCGGTGATCAATGCCGTCTGCGGCCGCAGCAGGCGCGACAGCGGGCCGATCTCGCCGGGATGGTTCATCCCGACCTCGAACACGCCGTAGGCGGCATCCTGCGGCAGGCGCGCGAGGCTGAGGGGGACGCCGATGTGGTTGTTGAGGTTGCCCGCGCTGGCGTGCGTGGCGCCGCAGCTCGCGAGGGCGCGGGCCAGCATCTCCTTGGTGCCGGTCTTGCCGACGCTGCCGGTGATGGCGACGAAATGGGCCGCGCTCCGTTCGCGCGCCCGGCCGGCCAAGGTGCGGAGACCCTCGAAGGTGTCCACGACGAGCAGCAGCGGCGCGCCCTCGGGCCGCGCCTTGGGCTGGCGGCTCACCATCGCCGCCGCCGCCTCGCGCTCGAACGCGGCCTGCACGAAGTCATGGCCGTCATGGTTGGGGCCCGCGAGCGCCACGAAGAGGTCGCCCGCTTCGACGCTGCGACTGTCGATGGAAACGCCGGTCGCGCTCCAGGCTTCGGGCGCGCGCCCGCCGGTGGCGGACGCGGCCTCCGCCGAGGTCCAGAGCGGAACGGTGTGGCAAGGCCGACTCATGCCGCCCATCCGCCTGCGATCACGGTCATGGCAGAGCGCGCGGCGTCGGCATCGTCGAACGCGATGGTGCGCTCGCCCACGACCTGCTCGCGCTCGTGGCCCTTGCCGGCGATGAGCAGGCCGTCTCCTGAGCCCAGCCCCTCGATGGCGGTGCGGATGGCCCGGCCGCGCGCGCCGATCTCCACCGCGCCGGAGCAGGCGTCGAGGATCGCGCGGCGGATCAGCGCCGGGTCCTCGCGGCGGGGATTGTCGTCGGTCACGATGACCCGGTCGGCAAGCTTTGCTGCGACCTCACCCATCTCGCGCCGCTTGCCGACGTCCCGCTCGCCGCCGCAGCCGAAGACCACGACCAGCGTGCGCGGCACCAGGGGGCGCACGGCGCGCAAGGCCGCTTCGAGCGCGTCGGGGGTGTGCGCGTAGTCCACGAAGACGTCCGCGCCGGCCGGATGGCCTGCAATCCGCTGTAGCCTGCCCGGCACGCCTTCGAGGGCGTGAAGCGCCCGGACCGCGTCGGTCGCGTCCACGCCCGTCGCCAGCGCGAGGCCGAGGGCGGCCAGCGCGTTGTGGGCCTGGAACGCGCCGGGGAGCGGCAGGGCGATGTCGTGCCGGGTGCCGAGGACTGAAACGGTTAGGTTCTGGCCGGCTTGCGTGTCGTGCCGGGCCGACAGCCGGAGGTCTTCGCCCGCCGTGCCGTAGGTGAGCGCCCGCTGCCCCCGCGCGCGGCAGCGGGCGGCGAGGCTTGCCACGCGCGGATCGTCGGCGTTGAGCACCGCGGTGCCGTCAGCCGGCATGACCTCCTTGAAGAGACGCGCCTTGGTCGCGAAGTAGGCGTGCGCGTCGGCGTGGTAGTCCATGTGATCGCGGGAGAAGCTCGTGAACGCCGCAGCATCTACGCGCACGCCGTCGAGGCGGTGCTGCGCGAGACCGTGGCTCGATGCCTCCAGCGCCAGATGGTCGATGCCGTCTGCGGCGAGCCCGGCCAGGTCGCGGTGCAGGGCGATCGGGTCGGGCGTCGTGTGCCGCAGAGGCCGCTGGCCGTCATCCACGCGAATGCCGAGGGTCCCGAGGGAGGCTGCCTTGTGGCCGGAAGCCCGCCAGATCTGGCGGGTGAAGTCGGCCACCGAGGTCTTGCCGTTGGTCCCGGTGACGCAGGCTACGGCCGCCGGCTGCGCGCCGTGGTAGCGCGCCGCCGCGAGCGCGAGCCGCTGCCGGGGGTTGGGGTCGGTCACGAGGCTGGCCCCGCGTGCGAGGCCAGGGTCGGTCCCCTCCGGCGCGAGCACGGCGACCGCGCCCCGTCCAACCGCATCCGCGATGTAGTCGACGCCCGAAACATTCGTGCCGGGGAGCGCCGCGAACAGGCAGCCGGGGCGCACGTCGCGCGAGTCCGACGCGAGCCCCGTGATCTCCACGTCGTCCGCCGCCTGGGGAATCAGGTCAGAGAGACGCATGACGCCCCCCTTCGCCGTTGTCCCAGACGATCGACGGCGCTTCTTCGCTCTCGTCGGGCTCGACTGCGGCGGGTATGCCGAGAATCGGAGCGATCCGTTCGATGACCCTGCCGGCCACGGGCGCTGCGGTCCAACCCGCCGTCGCGAAGCCAAAGGTCTCCTCGGTGCCCTTGGGCTCGTCCATCATCGTGAGCACCGCGTAGCGCGGCCGGTCGATGGGAAAGACACCGACGAAGTTGGTGATCATGCTGTCGCGCTTGTACCTGCCACCGATGGCCTTCTCGGCCGTGCCGGTCTTGCCGCCCACCAGATAGCCCGGAACCGCCGCCTTCCTGCCCGTGCCCTCGGACACCACGGCGTAGAGCAGCATGCGCATGATCGCGGAGGTCTCGGCGCTGATGACCCGCCGCTGCACCAAGGGTGCGCCAGGCTCTCGCTTCAGCAGCGTCGGCGTCACTGCGAAGCCGCCGTTGACGAGCGTGGCGTAGCTCGCGATCAGATGCAGCGGCGTTACTGCGAGCCCGTGGCCGAAGCCCACCGTCATCGTGGTGTGCTCGGACCAGCGCCGGGGCACGATGGGAAAGCCGCGCTCCGACGTCTCAAGCGGCATCCGCCGGAACATGCCGAACGCGTCGAGGAACGATTTCTGGCGCTCCGCGCCCACGTCCACCGCCAGCTTCGCCGCCGCGATGTTGGAGGAGTGGATGAGGATCTCGGGCAGGGTCAGCCAGCGGTTCTCGGGGCGATGATCGCGGATGAGGTGGCGCGAGACCCTGATCGGCTCTGTGGCGTCGTAACTGTCCTCGATCCCGGCGATGCCCTGATCAAGCGCCATGGCGATGGTGAAGGGCTTGAAGGTGGAGCCCAGCTCGTAGGTGCCGAGCGTGGCGCGGTTGAAACGCTCCTCCTTGGTGCTCCGGTCCGGCCCTTTCGGGTCGAACGCGGGCAGGCTGACCAGGGCCAGCAGCTCGCCGCTCCCCACGTCCATCACCATGCCGGCGGCGCCGAGCGCCCGATGGGCGGTCATGGTCTCGGCCAGCGCCTCGGCGAGGACGTGCTGGATTCGGATGTCGAGCGAGAGCGCAAGCGGGCCCTGCCGGGTCGCGGCGCGGCGCCGCAGCTCCTCGCCCGCCGCCTTCTCGACGCCGGCGAGACCCCGGTTATCCACGTCCGTGAAGCCGACCGCATGGGCGAAGAGGCGCCCCTGCGGATAGAAGCGCTGCTCCTGGCGCTCCAACCAGAGACCGGGAATGCCGAGGCGGTTGATGGCGTGCGCCTGCTCCGGCGAGAGGTTGTGCCGCAGTAGCGCGGTCTTTCTGTCGGACGCGACGAGGGACGCCGCGCGCTCCAGGTCGAGGTCGGGGAATATCCGGCCCAGCGCGGCGACGGCTTCTGCGCGATCGAAGATCTTGGCCGGCTCGACGTAGAGCGCGTGGGTGGGCAGGTTCGAGGCCAGGAGGACGCCGTTGCGGTCCACGATGTCCGCCCGCGCGGCGGGGTTGAAGGCGGCTGCGCCGCCGGCGCCGGCGGTGGCGACGGGAGCGCCGATCACCGCCACGTCGAGGGTGCGGACGACCACTGCGCCGAAGCAGAGAAGGAGAATCACCCCGGTGGCCAGCAGGCGCCCGCGCGCGCTCTCCAGGCGCGCGGACGCCGCCGCCTCCGACTCACCCGGAGGAAGCGGCGTGCGATCGCGGCGCCACCAGCGCCGTATTGCGAGATCCCTCACCGCTCGATCTCCCCGCCAACCGGCGTAATCAGAGCGGCGGGCCCGGCGGGACGGCCGGGCAGCCAGCGAACCTGCGCGGGCTGCACCTGCTCGAGCGGCAGATGCCGCGCGGCGAGCGACGCGATCCTCGAGGGCCGGGTGAGGTAGCTCCACTCGGAGCGGAGCACGCGGATCGCCTCAACGTGCCGCTGGCGGTCGAGCTCCAGCGCGGCGAGCTCGCGCTCCAGCCCGCGCACCTCGTGCTTCACGAGGAAGAGCGCCAGCATCGAGAGCACGAACGCTGCGATCGATATGACAACCAGGTGCCGCATCATGCGACGAGCCTCTCGTGCCGGGGCGGCGCGGCGGTACGCTCGGCCGCACGCAGCCGTGCCGAGCGTGCCCGCGGGTTCGCCGAGACCTCCGCTGCGTCCGGCTTGCGCGCCCGGCGGGTGAGCAACGTGAAGGTGGGATCGGGCGATTTCATGGCACCCTGCGGCTCGTGGCGATTGGCCTGCCGCTGCCCGCTCCGCTCGCGGAAGAAGCGTTTGACGGGCCGGTCCTCGAGCGAGTGGAAGGACACGACGATGGTGCGCCCGCCGGGCCGCAGGAGTTGCTCGATCTGCTGCAGGCCCCGCTCGATCTCGCCGATCTCGTCGTTGACGCGGATGCGGAGCGCCTGGAAGGTGCGTGTCGCCGGATCGATCCCGCCGCGCGGCGGCCGCGCCGCAGCACGCCGCACGATGTCGGCAAGCTGGCCGGTGCGCGTGATCGGCGCCTCGGCACGGGCCGCGGCGATGGCCCGCGCGATGGCGCGCGCCCGGCGCTCCTCGCCGAAGCCCGCGATGATGGCGGCCAGCTCGGCCTCCGTCCCGCCATTGACCAGGTCGGCCGCAGTCGGCCCCGGGTCGTCCCGGTCCATGCGCATGTCGAGCGGCCCGTCGAGACGGAACGAGAAGCCGCGCGAGGCGTCGTCGAGCTGGCGCGAGGAGAGACCGAGATCGAGGACGATCCCGTCCACCGTGTTCACGCCGTGGGGCGCCAGCAGGGACGCCATCTCGGCGAAGCGGCCTTGGAGCAGGATCAGCCTGCCGTCAAACCGGGCTGACAGTGCACCGCCCGTCCTGAGCGCCGCAGCGTCGCGATCAATCCCGTACACCACGCAGGAGGCCGCCTCGAGGAGGGCCCGGCTGTAGCCGCCGCCGCCGAAAGTGCCGTCCACATAGATGCCGCCGTCCCTGGGCGCGACGAGGGAGAGCATCGCGTCCTTCAGGACGGGGACATGATGGGGGGCGGCACTCACCGGCCCGCTCCCGGTGGCGGCGGCAGCTCCAGCTGGGCCCGCTCCTCGGGCGACTTCTCCCGCACGGCGCGCAGCGCGGCATCGGCGGTGTCGGGCTCCCAGACCCGGAACAGGTCGCCCATGCCGACGAAGGCGGCGTGGGTGGTGATCCCGGCATGCTCAAGCAGGTCGGCGGTCAGCAGCACCCGCCCGTCGCTGTCGAACGGGAGCTGCTGCACGTCGGCGAAGAGCGCCATGCGCGCATCGGTGTAGCTGGGATCGAACGGGCTGGTGGCGCGGAAGCGGTCGCCCAGGCCTTCGAGGACGTCGACGCCGCAGGCGGTCAGGGACGGGCTCCTGTCCACGGAGGGATAGACCGCCACCCCGAAGAAGGTCTGCCCGGCCAACTGATTGCGGAAGGCCGCAGGGATGGAAACCCGCCCCTTGCGATCCACCTTGTTGACCACCCTACCGGTAAAGAGAGCCACCGCTTGCTCCTCGGGCGCCTGCCCTGCTCGCCGTGCCGTCGCTCGTCACCGCTCCGTTCGTTCCCGCTCTGGTCTCGGGACTACGTTCCCGCTCTGATCCGGGATGTCATGGGATAGCATGGTACGCTATGGGACAATATGGTCGCAAGTGAAAAATTCAAGTGTTCAGGCGGATCGGCAAATGGAGCGATCCGGCGACTCGAAGCTCATGGCCGAGTGGGGTCGGAGAGGATGACAAGAACGCCAGTCACCGCCGGTGCGGGTCCAAGTCCCGGCGGAGTTCAACTATATGTTCGCTAAATGTTCCTTTGATTCGTTACTGGTCGGACCTATCGGGAGTCCATGTCGATATCGCACTATATTGCGGCTGAGGGGTCACGAACCCCTCAATATATTGCGGTGGGGGTAGTCGGAGCGCCGGTGGGGAGAAGTGCCAGACGGCCTGTAAGCCGGGTTCTGTCCGTGGACGTCCGCCCACGCGATGGCCATTCATCTGGGACGCCCGTCGCCGGGCGCCTCGCGCGACCGACCCGGGCGGCAGGTCCGGAAACCCACCTGGCACAGTCTTGCGACCGCGCCGCGCCGCCCCTACTTGGTCTTGCTCCCGGAGGGGTTTGCCGTGCCGCACCCGTTGCCGGGCGCGCGGTGCGCTCTTACCGCACCCTTTCACCCTTGCCCGCCGGCCTTGCGGCCCTGAGCGAGCGGTCTGCTCTCTGTGGCACTTTCCCTGGGGTCGCCCCCGCCGGGCGTTACCCGGCTCCGTGTTCCCGTGGAGCCCGGACTTTCCTCCGCCGCGCGCCCGAGGCGGCGACGGCGGCCATCCGGCCGTCTGGCCCACCCTGACTACGCCCGCATCCGGGCCCGGTCAAGAAGCCCCTTTCAGCCACGCCCGGCGGCAAGCCCGCTCACCCGGTCGAGCGCGGTCTCCGTGCCGGCATCGATCGCCCCGTCGACGCGTGCCTGACGGAAATGCCGTTGGAAGGCGCGCACGACGGCGGCCGTGGCCGTGCCGAAGTCGCCGTCGACCACGAGGCCGTAGCCGACCGCCCGCAAGCGCGCCTGCTGCCGCCTGACGGCAGCGCCCCGATCGCCCTGGCGCAGCGTTAGCCCCTCCGCCACGGGCTCGCCGGCGCTCTCGGGCCAGAGGCCGATGCCTGCCTCGGCGAGGCGCGCCCAGTCGAAGAGCTCGCCGGGATCCTGCCGGCGCGCAGGCGCGATGTCCGCGTGCGCCACCACGTTGCGGGGATCGATGGGGTGCCGGGCGACGATGGCGCGGGCGAGGTCCAGCAGGGCATCCATCTGGGCGGGCGGGAACGGGCGGTAGCCGTGCTCGTGACCGGGATTGACCAGCTCGATCCCGATCGAGACGTCGTTCAGCGCGCGCCGCCCGCGCCATTCGCTCACTCCCGCATGCCAGGCGCGCCGCTCCTCTGGCACCAGGCGCCAGAGCGTGCCGTCTTCGCCGACGCACCAGTGCGCGCTGACCCTGGCGCCGGCGTCCGTCAGCCGATCGAGGGCTGCCTCGGCGGAGACCATGCCGGTGTAGTGCAGGACCAGGGTGTCGACCGGGCCTGCGTCCGCCGGCCGCTCGTCCCAGTTGGGCGAGGGCCGGTCGATCACGGCCCGCCCGGCAAGGCTCTCTCCTATCGCGCCTGGTTCCGCCATCGCCTATCGCCGTATGCCCCTGCCCGCGCGGGTCATGAGCGGGTCTTCACCACGGAGGCCCTCTCGCGCCTGAGCACGATGAGGGCGACGCCGGAGACGATGATCACGCCGCCCACCAGCGTCTGCCAGGTGAGCGGGTCGCCCAGGATGAAGACACCGAAGATCACGCCGACCACCGGCACCAGCAGCATGAAGCCCGCGACCGTCGCCACCCGGTTGTGCGCGAGCAGATAGTACCAGGCCCAGTAGGCCAGCAGGGTCGAGCCGAACACCTGATAGAGCAGCGAGCCGTGCAAGCGCCAGTCCGGCTGCAGCAGGCTCGCGAGGTGCCCTTCCTCCAGGGCGAAGGACAGCGGAAAGAGGAGCAGCGCCGAGACCGCCGACATCCAGGCGTTCAACGACAGGGGGGAGATATCGGTGAGGCGCTTGACCTGCACGTTGGCGATTGCCCATGCGATGCTGGACCCGAACATCAGCCCGATGCCGACCGCATTGCCGGTATGGCGCGGCTCGCCCACCAGCAGCACGGCGCCGCCGAAGGCGATCGCGATACCGAGGATGGCGAGCCAGCCGGGGCGCTCGCGCAGAAGAAGCCCCGCGAAGATGGCGCTGAGCGGCACCTGCGTGATCCAGATGATCGCCGCGGTCGAGGCCTCCACCCCGATATTGAGCGCGATATAGAAGAGGCCGAAGTGGCCGACGCCCATGGTCAGCGCGAAGAGGCTCACGGCGAGCCAGCGGCCGCTGGGCGGGCGCACGAACCAGACCAGCATCAGCGCCATCAGGGTGAAGCGCAGCGCCAGGAAGAACAGCGGCGGCATGTGGTCCGCGCCGTACTTGCTGGTCACGAAGCCGAAGCCCCACAGCAGGGCCGTGCCGACCGCGATCGCGATGTGACTCGGCTGCATGAAGCGGCAGGAACGGCGAGAGCAGCGGGCTTAGGACCAGGGGTGCGCTCAGGGCGCGGTCAGCGTAGCCCGCGAAGCTTGGCGATCCTGTCGTAGGCCGCGTTGATCGCAGCCATCTGGTCGTTCGCGACCTGGACCATCTCCTCCGGCATTCCCTCGGCGATGAGCTTGTCGGGGTGATGTTCCACGATGAGCCGGCGGTAGGTCCGCTTGATCTCTTCGTCCGTGGCATCGGGCTCGACGCCGAGCACCTGGTAGGGATCGGCCTCGCCACCGCCCATGTGGCGCGACATGATCTGCGCGAAGCCGCGCTCGTCGAAGCCGAAGATCTGGGCGACGCGTTCGAGATAGGCGCGCTCACCCTGGTGCAGCTCGCCATCGGCCATGGCGATCTGGAAGAGCGCGCCGAGCAGCTCCTCGCGCATGGTGGTGTCGTGCGGGAAGATCTGCACGATCTGCTCGGCATAGGGCTCGAAGCCCTCCGCCTCGCGCCGCGCCTCGTCCCAGATGCGCCCCACCGCCGCCGCATGGGCGTCGGGAACACGGAAGACGCGCTTGAACGCGTCGATCTCCTCGCGGGTGACGCGGCCGTCCGCCTTCGCCATCTTGGCCGCGAGCACTACGAGGGCGATGGAGACTGCGGCCTGCTTGGTTTCCTGGTCGCCCGCGCCGATGCGCCGGACGCTGCGGCCGCGGGCCATGCGGTCCACGAAATGGCCCGCAGCGACGCCCACGATCGCGCCGATGGGGCCGCCGAGCGCGAACCCCGCGGCGCCTCCGATCACCTTTCCCCAGATGCTCAACCGACGCGCGCCTCTTGCATCCTGTCGCCGGGCACCATAGCCGCCCCATCCTGCCCGCGCCAGACTGGGCGCTCCGTCGCGCGCTTTGTCGCAATTCGTCCCAATTCAGGCGGTAATCGCTGTTGCAATCCGGCCTAGGCGCTGGAAACATGCCGGCCCCCGCGACCGCGGGGCGAAGCCCGCCGGCGCGGCTCTGGGTAAAGGGAGATAACATGAGCGATTCGACCGGGGCGCTGAACATTGCGCTTGTCGGCCCCTATACGAGCGGCAAGACCACACTCCTCGAGAGCATGTTGTTCGTGTCCGGCGCCATCGGCCGCAAGGGCAGGGTCACGGACGGGAACACGGTGGGCGACTGGTCCGACGAGGCACGGGCGCGCCAGTCGAGCGTGGAGGTCAACGCCGCCTCGTTCTCGTATCGGGATCAGCGCTTTACGGTCCTGGATTGTCCGGGATCGATCGAGTTCTTCGCCGAGACCGCCAACGCGCTCATGGGCGTCGACCTCGCCGTCATCGTCTGCTCCCCCGACGTGAATCGGGTCTGGACCTTGGGGCGGCTGTTCAAGTTCCTGGCCCAGCACGAGATTCCGCACGTTCTCTTCACCAACAGGATGGACGAGACGGCGGTACGGATCGCCGAGCTGATCGAGGCGATGCAGCCGGTCAGCGACCGCCCCCTGGTGCCCTGCCAGGTCGCGATCCGCGACGGCGACAACGTCACGGGCTACGTCGATCTGATTACGGGTAAGGCCTACGAGTATCGGGACCAGGAAGGGGCCGTCGACGTCGATGCGCCCGAAACGGTTGCGGAGCGCCAGGAGGACGCGCAGACGCAGCTCCTGGAGAGCCTGGCGGACTTCGACGACAGCCTCCTGGAGCGGCTGCTCGAGGACGAGATCCCGGAGCCCCCGGAGATTCAGGCCTTCCTGCGCGCCGTGCTGGCGGACGCTGGCGTGGTGCCGGTGATGATGGGCTCGGCCGAGAGGGACTGGGGCGTGCGCCGCCTGCTGGACTCGCTGGTCGACCTGGCACCGGGCGATGCTCTGGCGGCTCGCCGGCTGCCGGCCGGCGCCGAAGGCGCCACGATCGGGCAGGTCGTCAAGACCTACATCACCCAGCACGGCGGCAAGGTCTCGCTGGCACGGGTGTGGGCCGGGACCATCGAAGACGGCATGACGCTCAACGACGGCCAGCGTATCGGCGGCATGTACCGGATGCAGGGCCAGAATCAGAACAAGATCGACAAGGCGGGAGCCGGCGAGATCGTAGGCCTCGGGCGCCTCGAATCCATCGTCACCGGCGACACTGTCTCTCCTGCCGACGGGCCCGGCGTCGAGCCCGTGCCGCGCGCGGCGCTTCCCTCGTCGGTCTACGCCTTCGCCGTCAGGGCGAGCCGGCGCGAGGACGAGGTCAAGGTGTCGGGCGCGATGAGCCGCCTCGCCCAGGAGGACCCGTCGCTGAGCTTCTCGCCCAATCCGGACACGCAGGAGGCGGTGCTCTGGGGCCAGGGCGAGATGCACCTGAAGGTCGCGCTCGATCGCCTCGCCGGCAAGTACGGGCTCGCCATGCAGACCGAGAAGCCCAAGGTCGCCTACAAGGAGGCGATCCGGAAGCCGGTCTCCCAGCACGCGCGCTTCAAGAAGCAGACCGGCGGCCATGGCCAGTTCGGCGACGTGCATATCGACGTGAAGCCGCTGCCGCGCGGCACGGGCTTCGAGTTTCAGGAGAAGGTCGTCGGCGGCGCCGTGCCGCGCCAGTACATTCCCGCGGTGGAAGCCGGGGTGCGCGACTTTCTTGCGAGCGGGCCCTTGGGCTTTCCCGTGGTCGACGTCTCGGTGACGCTGACCGACGGCAAGCACCACTCCGTGGACAGCTCGGAGATGGCCTTCAAGACCGCCGGCCGCATGGCGATGTCGGAAGCGTTGCCCAAGTGCAACCCCGTGCTGCTGGAGCCCATCTGCGAGGTCAAGATCCTGGTGCCGAGCGAGTTCACGCCGAACGTCCAGCGGCTGGTGACGGGTCGGCGCGGCCAGGTTCTGGGCTACCAGGCGCGCGAGGACTGGTCCGGGTGGGACGAGCTCACCAGCCAGATGCCCCAGTCGGAGATGCACGATCTGATCATCGAGCTGCGCTCGCTCACTCTCGGCGTCGGCACCTTCGAATCGCAGTTCGATCGCCTGCAGGAGCTTACCGGGCGGCTCGCCGACGATGTGCTCGCCGCCGCGAAGGAGGACGACTGACCTTCGGTATGAGCGAGAGCCTTCCGCGACGGCGTGCTCTGCCTCGAGATATCGGCTTCCTGGCCGCCCTGCGACGCCATCTGGCGCTTGTGGCGCTCGCCGCCGCGCTGCTGGGTTTCGCCACCGACGGGCGGGCTCAGGACCCGTACGGTGCCGACGACCCGCTGGAGGACGTCAACCGCGCGGTATTCGAATTCAACCAGATCGTCGACAGCGTCATCCTGAAGCCGGCGGCCGAGATTTACGTGTTCCTGCTGCCGGAGGAGATACGGCGGCGCATCACGAGCGTCCTGCGGAACCTCGGCGAGCCGCTCAACCTCGTGAACAACCTCGCCCAGGGCAAGTTCGAGCGCGCGGGCTCGACGCTCACGCGTTTCGCGGTCAACTCCACCATCGGCGTGGGGGGAATCTTCGACGTGGCCACGGACTGGGGCTACCCGCGTGCCTACGAGGACTTCGGGCAAACCCTCGCAGTGTGGGGCATCGGCGACAGCCCGTTCCTCATGCTGCCGGTGCTGGGCCCGAGCAATCCCCGCGACGCGGTGGGCTTCGGCGTCGACATGTTCGCCGACCCCATGAGCTACGTCCTGATCGACGAAGCCGGCCTTGCCCGCAGCATCACCAGCGGAGTCTCGCAGCGCGCGGCCTATCTGGACGAGTTGGAAACGGTGGAAAGGACCTCGGTCGACTTTTATGCTGCATTGCGCGAGCTCTATCGGCAGTATCGAGCGACGGAGATCAGCGACGGCGCGCCTCCGACTGTCATGGAGATTCCTGACTTCGACTTCGACGACGACTTCGATGATGAGTGGTTGGAGGAATAGCCCGCTGCACGGTGCCCGCTGACGAGGCAGAGCGGAGGTCCCATGAGCATTCTCATCTCCAGACGCGTCCTTGCGGCCGCTGCCATCGGACTGGCTGTCCTGCTGTCCGCGGCCGGCGGGCTGCGCGCGGACTCGGACAAGGACCCGGCGCTGACGTTCATCCAGAGTCTTGGCGATCAGGCCGTCGCCTCCCTCCGCGACAACCTCGACAGCCCCTTCGAGGTGCGCGAGGCCGCGTTCCGCGAAGTCATGGTGAGGGGCTTCGATATCCCGATCGTCGGCCGCTTCGTGCTCGGCCGGCACTGGAGGACCGCGACCAAGGAGCAGCGCCGGGAGTACATGGCGGTCTTCGTCGACTTCATCGTTCGCGTGTACGCGAGCCGCTTCGATTCATACGGCGGCGAGCTGTTCACGGCGCGCTCGGTGATCGACGACGAGAGCGGCGACAAGATCGTGCGCGCCCAGATCGTGCGGCCATCCGGCGGCGACCCGATCGGCGTGGACTTCCGCGTGCGGATGCGGGACGAGGGCTACAAGGTCATCGACGTGAGCGTCGAAGGGATCAGCATGCTGCACACGCACCGGGTGGAGTTCGCCTCGGTCGTCAACCGCAAGGGGATCGACGGCCTGCTGGGCGACCTGCGGGCGCGGGTCGAAACACCGGTCGAGGGCGCGGCCGAATAATCCGTGATGGAGACGAATTTGCGCCGCCCGCGGCGGGCGGGAGCGCGTCCGCGCAGCGCTGGCGTGGACGGCGCGTGGTAGATTTATCGGGACAACCAGCCGCCACCCTGGCGCCAACGCGCGCGAGCGGGGCAGGCAACCGGCGGGGGATACGATGCAGTTTGGCGTTCTGGTGACTTCGCAGCCCAATCTCGACGTGGAGGCTTATCCGCACCGCGCCGTGCACGCGCGGGTCACCCGCGAGATCGTGGAGGCGGACCGGCTCGGCTACGACACGGCCTGGATCGCCGAGCACCACTTTTCCAATCAGTACGGCGTGCTGCCGGACCCCTTCGTCTATCTGGCGTACCTGGCGCCCATGACCAGCCGCATCGGGCTCGGCACGGCGGTGATGACGCTGCCGCTCCACAACCCGATGCGGATCGTCGAGAACGCGGCCTTCGTCGACATCCTGAGCAACGGGCGGCTCAGCCTCGGCCTCGGCTCCGGCTACCGGCCCTACGAGTACGAAGGCTTCGGGATTCCCTTCGACGCCCGCCACGATATCCAGGAAGAGGCCTTTCCGCTGATCCTCGATGCCTTCCACAAGCGGAAGGTCAGCCACGAGGGCACCCACTTCCGGCACCGGGTCGAGGGCGATTACGAGATCTATCCGGTGAGCCTGCAGGAGCCGCACCCCCCCTTCTACATGGCGGCGGGCACCACCCGCTCCATCGAAGTGGCGGCGCGCCACGGGTTCGGCCTGATGCTGTCGACGCTGCCCTCGTTCGATACCCTCGCCGGGCAGATCGCGCTCTACCGCGAGGCCATGCAGCACGCGCCGGCGCCGTGGAACGCCAATCCCGCCTTCGGCTCCGTCAACATCGCCCGCTGGGTCTACGTGGCCGAGACCGACGAGGCGGCGAAGGAGGAGAGCGCGCCCGGCATCATCCGCCACCTCGAAGCCTTCCTCGGCAAGAAGACGGCGGGCTATCTCGGCAAGGTCTCGGAGAAGGAAGGGGCCGCCGCGATCGACTACGACACGCTGCTCGATACCACCCTGATCCACGGCTCGCCCGACACCGTGATCGCCCGCATCCGGGCGTTGCGCGCCGCCACGGGCCTCGACTCCCTGCTGCTCCACTACCCACCCTACTACGGCGAGGCGAACCTGCTGAAAAGCCTGCGGCTTTTCGCCGAGGCCGTGATTCCGGCCTTCCGCGCGCCCGCAGGCAGCACCGAGGCCGCCGAATAGCCCTCGACGGCCCGTAAATCGCTCAATTTTGGCTGCCGATATGAAGATTTGGCTTAGATCAGACGCCATGTTTGGGTACAATGGTCCTACCGGACGCCCACCAGACAACTTCGCCAGGGAACACGCGCCAAAATGATGTCGCTCGCGCCTCAACGACGGACCAAATGGGATGCGCGGCGTGAAGCCGCCAGGAATGTGGATCGCGGACCGGGGATGATTTCCCTCTCCGACGAACTCGCGGAGCTCGATCGCCTGGAGGCGCAAGAGAGCCAGCGGCGTTGCCTGCGCTGCGGCCGCCAATTCGACAGCGCGGGGCCGGGTAACCGGCTCTGCGGCTCGTGCCGGTAGCACAGCCGTCTCGATGGCCGACGAGGGCGCGCCCTTCCGCCATCCCATAGACTGGCGAAATCCCGATTTCTACGACGGCGCGGCGCTGGAGAAGGAGACGCGCCGCGTCTTCGACATCTGCCATGGCTGCCGGCGGTGCTTCAGCCTCTGCGATTCGTTTCCGCGCCTGTTCGATCTGATTGACGAATCCGAAACGGGCGAGCTGGATTCGGTCGAGTCCTCGGGCTTCAAGTCGGTCGTGGACGCCTGCACGCTCTGCGACATGTGCTTCATGACCATGTGCCCCTACACGCCGCCGCACGAGTGGGACGTCGACTTTCCCCATCTCATGCTGCGCCACCGCGCTGCCGACCGCCGCGCAGGCCGGCGCCACACCACCGCATCCAGACGGCTCGCCGAGACGGACAGGAACGGCCGTATCGCCCGCACCCTCGCGCCGGTGATGAACTGGGGCTCCTCCCAGGGCAACAGGCTCACCCGGCCGCTGATGCAGGCCGTCGCCGGCGTTCACAAGGAGGCGCCGCTGCCGCGCTACCACCGCCGCACCCTGCTCGACCGCGCGGCCAAGGGGGCGCCGGCGGTCAACCGGCAGGCGCCTGCGGCCGGACGCAAGGCGGTTCTCTATGCGACCTGCTTCGCCAACTACAACCAGCCCGAGGTCGGCGTGGCGGCCCGCAGGGTGCTGGCGCACAACGGGGTCGAGACCGCCGTCGTCTATCCCCGCTGCTGCGGCATGCCGCAGCTCGAAGAGGGGGACATCGAGCGCGTTGCGGAGAGTGCGCGGCACACGGCGGCGGCGCTCGGCGAATGGATCGACCGGGGCTACGACGTCGTGGCGCTGGTGGCGAGCTGCGCCCTCATGCTCAAGCTCGAGTGGCCGCTGATCCTGCCGGACGATGCGGCGGTCGAGCGGCTCGCCGCGCACAGCCACGACATCTGCGAGTATGTCGTCGGCATTTCGCGCGCCGAGGGGCTGGCGCCGGGGCTCGCCCCGCTCGATGGCGCCGTCACGCTGCACCTGCCGTGCCACGAGCGGGCCCAGAACGTCGGGCGCAAGTCCGCCGACATGCTGGCGCTCGTGCCGGAGACCGAGGTCTCCATCATCGAGCGCTGCTCCGGCCACGGCGGCTCCATCGGCGTCACCAAGGGCTTCCACGAGACTGCGCTGAAGGTGGGGCGGACCACCGCGCGCCGCGCGCGCGAGGCGGCCAACACCTACCTCGCCTCGGAATGCCCGCTTGCCGGCGCTCACATCGTGAACGGGATCGGCCGCCAGGCGGCCAAGGAGGGCGATGTCACTTCGGGCCTTCCCGCCGCCGGCCGCGCCCATCACCCGATCGAGCTGCTGGCCCGCGCCTACGGCCTCGTCTGAGATGACGATTCAGCCGCGCCGGGCGCTCACCCGCGCCGACATCATGGACATGGCGGACTATGCCAAGGTCCGAAAGGAGCGTCGCGCCGCCATCACGGCGCTGAAGCGCCACCGCCGGCTCGCCGTCGGCCCCTTCGCCACCTTTCACTTCGAGTGCTTCGAGACCATGTGGATGCAGGTGCACGAAATGCTCCACATCGAGCAGGGCGGCGAGGAGCAGATCGCGGGCGAGCTGGAGGCCTACAACCCGCTGATCCCGCCGGGCGACGCGCTGATCGCGACGCTCATGCTGGAGATCGACGACCCCGCGCGGCGGGAGCGGGAGCTCTATCGCCTGGCGGGGATCGAGGAGGCCATCAGGCTGGAGGTCGGCGGTACCGCCGTCGCCGCAGAGCCCATCGAGGACGAGGTCGCGCGCACGACAGAGGACGGCAAGACGTCCTCAATCCATTTCCTGCGTTTCCCCGTGGCGCCGGCGGAGGCCGCGGCGTTCCGCACGCCGGGCACGCGAGTCCTGTTGGGAATCGATCATCCGGCATACGGCCACCTCGCCATCATGCCCGAAGAAACCCGCGCCGCCCTGGCCGAGGATCTGGACGAGGGTTCGGCCTGAGGGGCGCGCTCTCCGCTCCGTGCGATCAGGGCGGCAGAGGCTTGACGCCCCAGAGGGCGGTCTCGCGCACCCATCCCTCTTCGCCGGCCAGTGCGATCCGGCACCAGCCCTCCTCGCAGCCCAGCAGATTGGCGATGACGCCGGCCTCGGCCCGCAGCACCGCCGGCGAGCCCGACAGCGGTCTCTCGTGGACGGTCTGCACGCCCTCCATGACCAGGACGGTGCGGTGCGTGGATAGCAGCGACTTGTGCATCCAGCCCTTCGTGCCCTCGTGATCGCGCACCCAGCGCCACTGGTCGAAATTCGCGATCACCAGCAGCGGCAGGCCGGGGCGCGTGTAGACCCATTCGATGGGATAGCGCCGGCCGGGGCCGACCCTGAGGTTGGCGCGCTCCGCCTTGAGCGAGACGAAGCGCTCGCCGTCCTGGGCGCGCGCCTCGGGTCCCGCGACTGCGGCGACCGCGCCGAGAAGGGTTGCCAGCGCCGCCGCCAGGGCGGCCCCCCGGGCGGCGGCGAAGACGCGCGAGGCCATGCGGCGGCCATGCCTGGGCGTCATATCCACGCGCTGGCGATAGCGACGGGCGGTCAGGACGGGCATTCGGTCTCGCGCGGTAGATTGAGTCGCCAAGGGGCGTTTGCTAAACAGGCTGCCGGTTGCGGTCGGATCGAGCCCGCCGAGCCGCGCGCGGAGGGTCGATGAGGCCTGGCAGAAAGCTCAAGGTGATCGTGACGCGGCGTCTCCCGCGGGAGATCGAGGCGCGCATGATGGAGCTTTTCGACACCCGACTCAACGAGGATGACCGGCCGCTGGACCGCGCCGCCATGGCGCAGGCCGTGGCGGAAGCCGACGTGCTCGTGCCCACGGTGACGGACACCATCGACGGCGACCTCATCGGCCAGGCCGGCCCGGACCTGAAGCTGATCGCGAGCTTCGGCACCGGCGTCGATCACATCGACCTCGCCGCCGCCCGGAAGCGCGAAATCCTGGTGACCAACACGCCGGGCGTGCTGACCGAGGACACGGCGGACATGACGATGGCGCTGATCCTCGCGGTGCCGCGCCGGCTCTCCGAAGGCGAGCGGCTGCTGCGTGGCGGCGACTGGCAGGGGTGGGCGCCGACCACCATGCTGGGGCACCGGATCTGGGGCAAGCGCCTCGGCATCATCGGCATGGGGCGAATCGGCCAGGCGGTCGCGCGCAGGGCGCGGGGCTTCGGCCTCTCCATCCACTACCACAACCGGAACCGCCTCGACGACGAGACCGAAGCCGAGCTCGAGGCGACGTGGTGGCAAAGCCTGGATCAGATGCTGGCGCATATGGACTTCGTTTCGATCCACTGCCCGAGCACGCCGGCCACCTATCACCTGCTGTCGGCCCGGCGGCTCGGCCTGCTGCGCCCGCAAGCCTACGTCATCAACACCTCGCGTGGCCACGCCATCGACGAGGCGGCCCTCGTGCGCCTGCTCGAGGCCGGCAGGATCGCAGGCGCAGGCCTCGACGTGTACGAGAACGAGCCCGTCGTCACGCCGAAGCTGCTCACGCTCGACAACGTGGTGGCGCTCCCACACATCGGCTCCGCGACCATCGAGGGGCGCCGCGACATGGGCGAGAAGGTGCTGATCAACATTCAGACCTTTGCCGACGGGCACAACCCGCCCGACCGGGTCATCGATCCGGCGGACTGAGGCAAGTCCCCGACAGGGAGGAGGCGGCGATGACGCTAGCGGACCGCGTGGCGATCGTGACCGGCGGCGGCTCGGGCATCGGGCAGGCGACCGTGCGGGCGCTGGCCGCCGAGGGCGCGGCGGTGCTGGTGGCCGACATCGACGAGGCCGGCGGCGAGGCCGTGGCTACTGAGGTCCGCGACGGCGGCGGCAGGGCGGCGTTCCTGCGTACCGACGTGGCCGAGGCGGACCAGGTCGACGCTCTCGTGGACAAGGCCCTCAGCGCTTTCGGCCGGCTCGACCTCGCCTACAACAACGCCGGCATCGAAGGCCCCCAGGCCCTGCTGGCGGAGCAGGACATGGAAGACGTGCAGCACGTCTTCGCCGTCATGATCGAAGGCGTCTACCTCTGCATGCAGGCGGAAATCCCGGCGATGCTGGAATCGGGCGGCGGCTCGATCGTCAACGCGGGCTCCATGTGGGGGCTCGCCGCCTATCCGCTCTGGTCGCCCTACATGACCGCGAAGCACGCGGTCTCCGGCATGACCAGGGCGGCCGCGCTCGACTATGCGAAGGACGGCATCCGGGTGAACGCAGTGGCGCCGGGGCCGATCCTCACGCCGCTTCTGCTGCGCGGCTGGGACAACGATCCCTCCAATGCGTCGGGCCGGGTGCCGATGGGGCGCATCGGCCGGCCCGAGGAGGTCGCCGACGCGGTGGTCTGGCTGCTGTCGGACAAGTCGAGCTTCGTCACCGGCCACGTGCTGCCGGTGGACGGCGGCATGCTGGCGGAGAAGGGTTGAACAAGCGCGGACCCTCTCAGTCCCGCCAGAAGCGGGGGACGAACAGCACCAGCACCGTGAAGAGTTCGAGCCGGCCGAGCAGCATCGCGGCCGACAGCAGCCACTTCGCCGGCTCCGGCAAGGGCTGGAAGGTGCCGGAGGGGCCGATGGTCTCGCCGAGGCCGGGGCCGACGTTGGCGATGGCCGTGGCCGCGCCGCTGATGCTGGTCACGTAGTCGAGGCCCATCAGCGCGAGCCCCATGGCGACCAGACCGAAGGTCACCACGAACAGGAAGAAGAACCCCATCACCGCCGGCGGCACGCTTTCCGGGATCGGCCGCCGGTTGAACTTGCTGATGAAAACGCCGTGGGGCTGGATGAGCTGGCGGATCTGCGAGAGCGAGGTCGACGCGAGGACCTGAATTCGGAAGACCTTCACGCCGCCGGTGGTGGCGCCGGTGCAGCCGCCGATGAACATGAGCAGCGTGAAGACCGGGAGCGCGAAGCTGCCCCAGGCCGAGAAATCGGCGGTGGAATAGCCGGTGCCGGTCAGAATCGAAATGCCGTTGAAGGCCGCCTGGCGAAACGCGTCGGTCGGCGCGGCGTCGTTGGCCACCATCAGCCAGCCGGCGAGCGAGAGCAGGGAAAACAGGACCAGCCCAAAGAACCATTGCACCTGCGTATCGCGCGCGAGCGCGCCCCAGCCGCCGCGCACGGTCTGCAGGTAGAGCACGAAAGGCAGCGAGCCCAGCACCATATAGACGGTGGCGATCCCTTCGATCGCATCGTTGCGGAAATGGCCAAACGAATCGTCCGAGGTCGAGAAGCCGCCGGTGGCGATGGTCGTCATCGCGTGGCACACCGCCTCGAAGGGGGTCATGCCTGCGGCCCAATAGGCGATCCCGTTGCTGAGCGTGAGCGCGAGGTAGACCAGGCCGATGGCGCCGGCGAGCTGGGCCGCGCGGGGCAGCACCTTCTCGGAGCTGTCCGACGATTCGGTGTGGAAGAGCTGCATCCCGCCGACTCTCAGCATCGGCAGGATCGCAATCGCCGTGACGATGATGCCGATGCCGCCCAGCCACTGCAGCAGCGCGCGCCAGAGCAGGATTCCCGGCGGCGCCCGATCGAGCCCGACGATGACCGTGGACCCGGTCGTCGTGAGCCCCGACATCGCCTCGAAGTAGGCGTCGGTATAGCTGAGCTCGAGGTCGGAGAATGCGAACGGCAGGGCCGCGAACGCGGCGACGACGATCCAGCTCACCGTGGTGAGCACGAAGGCCTGGCGCACCGTGAGCCTCGGCTCCCGCATCCGGTTGGAGAGCACGAGGCAGGTGCCGATGAAGAGCGTGAAGACGCTTGCCGCGAGAAACACCCGCCAGTGCGGGTTCGCCGCCACCCCGTCGGCGATGGCAGGCAGCGCCATCGCGAGCGAAAGGGTAATCAGCAGAATGCCGACGACGAAGAGAACCGGCCGGAAATCCCTGACCGAGCCCATCGGACGGCGTTCGTGGCCTCAAGCGACCCGGCGATGCGGCCGGGCCTACCGGCCTAGCGTGGCACCGAGGCCGCCGGGTTCCCGATCATGCTGAGAAACTCGCGGCGGGTCTTCGGATCCGTGCGAAACGTGCCGAGCATCCGGCTCGTCACCATGAGGACTCCCTCCTTGGAGACACCGCGGGTCGTCATGCAGTGGTGCGCCGCCTCGATCACGACGCCGACGCCGCGCGGCTGCAGCACCGTCTCGATCGAATCGGCGATCTCGGCGGTCAGCTTCTCCTGAATCTGCAGGCGCCGGGCGTACACGTCGACCACGCGCGCGAGCTTGCTGATCCCGACCACGCGGTTGCTCGGCAGATAGCCGATGTGGGCGCGGCCGACGATCGGCGCGACGTGGTGCTCGCAGTGCGAACGGAAGTCGATGTCGCGGAGGACGACCATCTCGTCGTAGCCGTTCGTCTCCTCGAAGGTGCGGCGCAGGATCGCATAGGGGTCCTGGCCGTAGCCCCTGAAATACTCCTCGTAGGCGCGCACGACCCGCTTGGGCGTATCCAGCAGGCCCTCGCGCTCGGGATCGTCGCCGGTCCAGCGGAGCAGCACACGGACCGCCTGCTCGGCCTCCTCCCTGGTCGGCCGCCCGCCGGCTCCCTGGAGCGTGTCGTCATCGGCGCCGGCCACCGGCGCGAGCTGGCTGTCGTCCACGGGCGATCTCCTTCTCCGGCCCTCGGCCGGCTGTACGGTGCTGCGGGGCCGCGGCGGGGCGGCCCCGGCGTCGTTCGTTTGTCTGGTCGGCGAGCCGGCGGCCGCGCGGCCTCAGTTAAGCTGCACGGGCGCATCCGGCGTGTCGAGCGAGAATGCCGGAATATCCACATCGAAGCGCTCGCCGTCCAGCGTTTCCATCTCGTAGGTGCCGACCATGATCCCGGTCGCGGTGTTGAGCGGACATCCGCTCGTGTACTCGAACGCCTCTCCCGGTCGCAGCACCGGCTGCTCGCCGACGACCCCAGGGCCGCGCACCTCCTGCATGCGGCCGAGGCCGTCGGTGATCTGCCAGTAGCGGTTCAGGAGCTGCACCACGTCCCGGCCGTTGTTCTGGATGCGGATGTGGTAGGCGAACACGAAGTGGCTGTCGTCGGGCTCGGACTGCTCCTCCAGATAGAACGGCTTAACCGTGATCTCGATCGCCCGCGTTTCCTTCTGATACATCAACATCCTCCGGCGGGAATTCGGGTCGCACTATCGGCCCGGCGCGTTCGTTTGTCCAGAACGGCGGAGGGCGGCGACGCCCCTCTGGCGCGGGGGCGCGGGCCGCCCCTATAGTGCGCCCATGGCCCATTCGGCGGAAGCGGCGGACCAGGCGAAACCGGCGGCGGCGAGTGGCGGCGGGGCGTTCGAGATCGTCTCTGCGTTCGAGCCGGCGGGCGACCAGCCAGAAGCGATCGCGCAGCTGATCGCGGGCGTCCGCGCCGGCGAGCGCGACCAGGTTCTGCTGGGCGTGACCGGGTCCGGCAAGACCTTCACCATGACCCACGTGATCAAGGCGCTGGGAAGACCCGCGCTGATCCTCGCACCCAACAAGACGCTGGCGGCCCAGCTCTACGGGGAAATGAAGGAATTCCTGCCGAACAACTCCGTCGAATACTTCGTCTCCTACTACGACTACTACCAGCCGGAGGCGTACGTCCCGCGTTCGGACACCTACATAGAGAAGGACGCCTCCATCAACGAGCATATCGACCGCATGCGCCACAGCGCGACGCGCGCGCTGCTCGAGCGCGAGGACGTAGTGATCGTGGCCTCGGTCTCGTGCATCTACGGCATCGGCGCGGTCGAGACCTACTCCTCGATGGCGGTCTCGCTCGCGCTGCAAGGTCGGGTCGACCAGCGCGCGCTCATCCGCAAGCTGATCGACCTGCAGTACCGCCGCACCAGCCAGACGCTGGAGCGCGGCAGCTTCCGCGTTCGCGGCGACGTGATCGAGCTCTTCCCCGCCCATTCCGAGGACCGGGCCTGGCGCATCTCGCTCTTCGGCGACGAGATCGAGGAGATCATCGAGTTCGATCCGCTCACCGGCGCGAGGACGGACAAGCTGGTTCGCGTGCGCATCTACCCCAACAGCCATTACGTGCTGCCGCGCCCGACGGTGCGCCAGGCGATCAAGCAAATCAGGATCGAGCTCGCCCAGCAGCTGGAGGAGTTCAACGCGCAGGGCATGCTGCTGGAGGCGCAGCGGCTGGAACAGCGCGCCCTCTTCGACCTGGAGATGATGGAGGCCACCGGCAGCTGCGCCGGGATCGAGAACTACTCGCGCTATCTGACCGGGCGCAATCCGGGCGAGCCGCCGCCGACGCTCTTCGAGTACCTGCCGGAGAACGCGCTCCTGATCGTGGACGAATCCCACGTCACCGTGCCGCAGCTTGGCGGCATGTTCCGGGGCGACTTCAAGCGCAAGTCGACGCTCGCCGAGTTCGGCTTCCGCCTGCCGTCGTGCGTCGACAACAGGCCGCTCAAGTTCGAGGAATGGGACGCGATGCGGCCCGAGACCATCTTCGTCTCGGCGACTCCGGGGCCGTGGGAGCTGGAGCGCACCGGCGGCGCCTTCGTCGAGCAGGTCATCCGCCCGACCGGGCTGATCGACCCCGTCTGCGTGGTGCGCCCGGTCGAGCAGCAGGTCGACGACCTGATCGCCGAGTGCAAGGACCGTGCCGCCCGCGGGCTCAGGGTGCTGGTCACGACGCTCACCAAGCGCATGGCCGAGGACCTGACCGAGTACCTTCACGAAGCCGGCGTGCGCGTGCGCTACCTGCACTCCGACATCGACACCATCGAGCGCATCGAGATCATCCGCGACCTGCGCCTCGGCGCCTTCGACGTGCTGGTCGGCATCAACCTCCTCCGCGAGGGGCTCGACATCCCGGAATGCGGGCTGGTCGCGATCCTGGACGCCGACAAGGAAGGTTTTCTGCGCTCCCAGACCTCGCTGATCCAGACCATCGGCCGGGCCGCGCGCAACATCGACGGCCGCGTGATCCTCTACGCCGACCACATGACGGACTCGCTCAGCAACGCGCTGGCGGAGACGGAGCGCCGGCGCAGCCGCCAGCAGGCCTACAACGCCGCCAACGGCATCACGCCGGAGAGCGTGCGGAAGTCGATCACCGACATCCTGGAGAGCGTCTACGGCGGCGATCACGTCACCGTCGAGACCGGCGACGAGGGGGCCCCGCACCTCATCGGGCACAACCTCGAGGCCCATCTCAAGGACCTGGAGGCGCGCATGAAGGCGGCGGCGGGCGAGCTCGAGTTCGAGGAAGCCGCGCGGCTCCGGGACGAGATCCGCCGGCTCAACGAGATGGACCTGGGGCTCAAGGGCGCGCGGCGCTCGGGCGCCGCATCCGGCGGCGGCTACGGGCGGAGCAGCAAGGGCGCGGCCGGCACCTCACCCCGCAAGCACGGCAAGAAGAAGAAATCCGCCCGCCGTCGCAGCGCGTTCGGCTAGGCGAGGCGCCCTGCCCGGTCCATGGTCGCACTCTCGGTCCTCGATCTTTCGCCGATCCCCGAAGGCGCGAACGCGGCGCAGGCCTTCCGCAACACGGTGGGGCTCGCGCGCCACGTCGAGCGCCTGGGCTTTCGGCGCTACTGGCTGGCCGAGCATCACAACATGGCGGGCATCGGCAGCGCCGCGACGGCGGTGCTGATCGGCCACGTCGCGGGCGCGACCGAGACGATGCGCGTCGGCGCCGGCGGCATCATGCTGCCCAACCACGCGCCGCTGGTGATCGCCGAGCAGTTCGGCACCCTGGAATCGCTCTATCCGGGGCGGATCGACCTCGGCATCGGCCGCGCGCCGGGAACGGACCAGATGACCGCGCATGCGCTCCGGCGCACGCTCACCGGCGACGTCAACGACTTTCCCCGCGACGTGGTGGAGCTGCAGAGCTACTTCCAGCCGTCGCAGCCGGGCAGGCGGGTGCGCGCCGTGCCAGGCGCCGGCCTCAACGTGCCGCTCTGGATCCTGGGCTCCAGCCTCTTCGGCGCGCAGCTCGCGGCCGCTCTCGGGCTCCCCTACGCCTTCGCCTCGCACTTCGCGCCCGCAGCGCTGATGCAGGCGATCGAGGTCTACCGCGAGCAGTTCCGCCCCTCGGAGCAGTGCGCGGAACCCTACATGATGGCGGGGTTCAACGTCTTCGCCGCCGACAGCGAGGACGAGGCAGCTTACGTGCGGAGCTCGGCCCAGCAATCGGTGCTGAACCTGCACCGCAATGCGCCGGGGCCCCTGCCCCGCCCGGTGCAGGGCTTCGAGGCCACGCTCGACCCGCAGGAACGGAACATCCTCGCCCGCTGGTTCACCTGCGCGGCCTCGGGCACGCTGGAGACGGTGGTGGAGCGGCTGGGCGCGTTCGCCGAGCAGACCGGCGTGGACGAGATCATGGTGACCTCCAACATCCACGACCACGCGGCACGTCTGCGCTCCTACGAGATCACGGCCGAAGCCGGCGCCGCGCTCTCTCGCGGCTCGGAGGCGCAGATGACGGAAGAGCTGCGCTGACGAGCGGCTCCCGTCCTGGGCCGCCCGAGTTCGGCTAAGAGGCTTGCGCCTCCATCGCGGCGCGGCGGGCGCGGTTGGCTTCTGCCGCGGCTGCAAGCTCGTCCTCGCTCGCGTTGGCCCAGTAGCAGGCGCTGATGCGGTCGTCGCCCCGGTTCTCCAGCCCCGGCTCGTCGGTCGTGCAGCGCTCGAACGCAAGCGGGCAGCGCGAATTGAAGCTGCATCCGGGCGGAATGCCGATCGGGCTCGGCGGCTCGCCCTCCAGCAGGTTCTCCGCCGCGTCGTAGCGGCGTTCCTCGATGGTGGGCACCGCGCTCAGGAGAGCCTTCGTGTAGGGGTGGCCGGGGTCGAAGAAGACCGTGTGGTTGTCCGCAAGCTCGACGATCTTGCCTAGATACATCACGGCGATGCGGGTGCAGGCGCGGCGCACCATGGCAAGATCGTGGGAGATGAAGATGTAGGTGAAGCCGTGCTCGGCCTGCAGCTTGTCGAAGATCTCCAAGAGCCGCGACTGCTCCACCTGATCGAGCGCGGACAGCGTCTCGTCCAGGATCAGGAGCCTGGGCTCCAGCACCAGCGCGCGGGCGAGGTTGATCCGCTGGCGCTGGCCGGCGCTGAGCCCGATCTGCAGGTGATCGTAGATGTCGGCGGGCAGGCCCACCTCGTTCATCACTTCCAGCACGCGGTTCCGCATGGCGCGGCGCCCCATGCCGCCGTGGATCAGCAGGGGCTCCAGGATGGTGCGGCCGACCGGCATGTGCGGCGGCATGGCGTTGTAGGGATCCTGCAGCAGGAGCTGGAAGCGGTGCCGCAGCCCGAGCAGGCGGCGGCGGTTCATCCTGGCGATGCTGTCGCCCTCGAACGAGATCGAGCCCTTGTCGGGCGCCTCGATCCAGCTCAGCAGGCGCGAGAGCGTGGACTTGCCGCAGCCGGACTCGCCCACGATGCCGAAGTTCTCGCCCGCCTTCACGTCGAAGGTGACGCCGCGCACCGCTTCGACGTCGTTGTGGCCGAAGAAGCGGGTCGGGTCGTTGACGCGGTAGGTCTTGTAGACGTCGTCGACCTCCAGCAGCGCGGCCTCGCCCTCGGTCTTGGGCTGGGCGCGCTCCTCCACCGCCCAGATGCGCGGGATGCGCTCCAGCAGCCGCTTGGAGTAGTCGTGCTCCGGCGCGTTGACGATCGCCTCCGGCGTCGAGCGCTCGATGATCCGCCCTTCCTGGAGGACGATGATGTCGTCCGCGATCTCGCGCACGATGGCGAGCGACGACGAGATGAAGATGATCGCCGTGTCGAGCTGATCGCGCAGGTCGTGCATCAGGCGGATGATCTGGGCTGCGACGGTGACGTCGAGCTGCTGGGTGACGTTGTCGGCGATGAGGAAAGTGGGGTTGCTGACCAGCGCGTCGACGATCAGCGCGCGCTGCATCATGCCGCCGGAATACTGGAACGGGAACTCGTCGAAGCGCTGCTCGGGCCTCGGCATGCGGACCGCGCGCAGCACCTCCAGCGCGCGCTCGCGTGCTTGCTCCTTGGACATCTCGGGCTGGACCGCGCGCAGCTTCTCCACGATCTGATGGCCGACGGGAATGGTCGGGTCCAGCGTGCTGCCGGGGTCGGAGCCGATATAGCCGATCTCGCTCCCGCGCAGCGCCTGCATCTCGGCGTCCGGGATGGTGAGCAGGTCGCGGCCGTGGTAGCCGACGCTGCCGCCGACGATCTCGAGCGGCTCCGAGATCGCGTTGCAGAGCACACGGCTCAGCACGGTCTTGCCCGAGCCGCTCTCGCCGATAATGCCGAGCACCTGGCGCTCGCGCAGCTGGAAGCTCACGTCGCGCAGGATCGGCTCGCTCACACCGCGGCGGACGAGATCGACCGAGATGCCCTGCGCATCGAGGAGCGGCGGTGCGGCCATGGCCTAGACGATCCCCTTGAAGAGCTTGTTGCGGGCGCGCTCCAGCGAGGCGCCCATCAGGTTGATGCTGATGAGCGTGAGGATGAGGAAGACCCCGGGCATCGTCGGGATCCACCAGCTGTTGACCAGATACTTGTAGCCGTCGGCGATGATATTGCCGAAGGTCGGCGTCGGCGGCTGGATACCGATGCCGAGGAATCCGAACAGCGCCTCGAAGATCATCATTCGGGCGATATCGAGCACGGCGACGAAGGCGATGGGCGGCAGGATGTTGGGCGAGATCATCAGCGCGGCGATCCTGAGGTCGCTCGCGCCCAGAATCTTCGCCCCTCTCACGTATTCGCGCTCGCGCTCGGCGAGCGCGATGCTTCGCACCACGCGGGCATAAATCGGCCACCCCGCCAGCACCAGCACGGCGGTCACCGTGAAGGGGTTGGGGCGGCTCACGCTCAGGATCGTGATCGCCAGCACGATCACCGGGATCGAGAGCTGGGCGTCGGTGATGCGCATCAGGATGATGTCGACCCAGCGGCCCCAGTAGCCGGAAATCACGCCGAGCGCGCAGCCGACGACGAACATGATCGCGACCGCGGCCGCCGCGATGCCGAGCCCGTTGCGCAAGCCCACCAGCGAGCGGACGAAGAGGTCGCGGCCGAGCTGGTCGGTGCCGGCGAGATGGGCCCAGGTGCCGCCCTCCAGGAAGATGGGCGGCAGGAAGCGCTCGCGCACGCTGATCTTCATGGGATCGTAGGGCGAGAGCTCCGGCCAGATGATCGCGGCGCCGACGAGCACGACGAAGACGCCGAGCCCGATCTTGAAGCTCGTCATCTCCCAGGCGAGGCGGAACATCCGCCGGGTGACGGATTCGCCCCGCCCTCGCTTTGTGCCGGTCGTGCCCGTCTCGGCGGCCATCAGAACTTGAGCCTGCGGTCGATGAAGGTGGACGCGAGGTCCACCATGATGTTGGCGAGCACGAGAATGCTCGCCGCCAGGATAGCGACGCCCTGAATCACCGGGAAGTCACGCTGCAGCACCGCCTGCACGGTGGACCGCCCGACACCGGGATAGTCGAACACGAACTCGGTGACGAAGACGCCGCCGAGCAGCAGGCCGCCGATCTGCACGCCGAAGAGGTTCAGCATGGGAATCGACGAGTTGCGCAGCACATGGCGCACGATGATCTGCCGCCAGGGCAGCCCGCGCACGATGCCGCCGGAGACGTAGCCCGCCTGCAGCGCCTGGGCGATCGACATCGAAAGCCCGCGGATGATGATGGGTGCCAGCTCCACCGCCAGCACGATGGCCGGCAGGATGACGTAGCCGAAGCCCTTGTAGCCGATGGAGGGCAGCAGGCCCGCGCGCGCCGTGATCAGCAGGATCAGCACCAAGGCTAACCAGAAGTTTGGCAGCGATATGAAGACCGAACCTATAAAGAATGCTAATCGGTCTTGCCACTTCTCCTGATTGAGGCCGGCCGCAATTCCAAGCGGCACCGCCATCAAGAGCGTAAACAGCAAGCCCATGCCCGCCAGCATCAGCGTGTACGGCAGACCGTCGGCGATGACCTTGAGCACGCCGGCGCGGGTCATCTTGGCCTCGCGCTGCTCGGTGGCGGTGTCCTGCCCCTTGCCGCCGACGACGTTCTGCGCCGTGAGCGCGATGCCGGTCTCGCCGATGAAGTAGGATTCGCCGAAGTCGCCCTGCACCGCCTTGGCGATGTAGCGGACGAACTGCTCGGGGATCGAATCGCGCAGGCCCAGCTCCTGCGCGCGGGCCTCGACCACCGCCTGGGTGGTGGCGGGCCCCAGCATGATCCGCACGGGATCGCCCGGAATGACCCGCAGCAACGTGAAGATCAGGAACGTCACCAGCAGCACGATGACCACGCCCTGCGCAAGGCGGCGGATCAGGAACGTGAGGACGAATGCCATGCTGGGACCGTGCTACGCGGCGGGATGAAGAGAGGCGGGGGCTCCGCCTGCCCGGAGCCCCCGCAAAGGATCGGTCAAGACGTGAGCGTCGCTTTGACCTTGTCCACCGGCCCGTTGGGCAGAAAGTAGATCCCCTCGATAGCCGGATGGTGGGCGTGGATCAGCACCGAGGTGAAGAGCCCGAAGCTCGGCAGATGGTCGGCCAGCGCCGGCATCAGCTCGTTCTGGATCGACGCGCGCCGCGCGTCCACGTCGGTGATCGTCTGCTGCTTCTCGATCGCCGCATCCACGGTGTCGCTGCCGCAGTTGGTCAGGATCAGGCCGTCCGAATGCCACATGGGCCTGAGCACCAGGTTGGGCTCGGGCGATCCGGTCATCCAGCCGGTATCGGCAAGCTGAGGCGCGGTCTCGTCGCGGACGAACACGCGCTCGATCCAGGAGGCGACCTCCATCACCGTGAACTCTACCGGGAAGCCCTGCTCCTGCAGCAGCGCGGTGATGACCTCGCCGTACTCCTTGGTCTTCGGATAGAAGCCTTGCGAGGTCAGGTACTCGATCGGCGGCAGGCCGTCGCCGCCGGGGTAGCCGGCCTCGGCCAGAAGCTCCTGACAGCGCTCTGGGTTGTATTCCGGCGAGTTCGGGATGGTGTCGGTGTAGCCGAACTTCGCCGAGGAGAGCTGCCCCACCGTCGGGTGCCCGGCCGGCCCCATCAGCTCGAGGATGAGGTCGCGGTCGATGGCGTGGGCCGCCGCGTGGCGCAGGCGCACGTCGTCGAACGGCGGCTCGTAGCAGCGGAAATGGAGGTACTTGTTCTCGGTCGAGACCGTGCGCGAGGTCGTGACGTCCTCCTCCAGCAGGGTCTCGTACTGCTCGGGCTCGACGCGCTCGATGATGTCGAGCTCGCCGCTAATCAGGCTCACCAGACGGGTACTGGCGTCGGGCACGAACTGGTAGACGACCTCCTCGATCTCGGGCGAGCCGAGCACGTAATCGGGGTTGGCGTTGAGGATCGTCGTCGGCCCGTCGCGGCTGATGAACTTGTAGGAGCCGGAGCCGTTGGGGAACTCGTCGATGGCCTTGGTATCGATATCGTCCTTCGACAGGATCGGCAGGAAGCCCGCGAGGAACCAGAACAGAGAGCCCGGATAGGAGCCGCCCTCGCCCCGCACGCGGCAGGTGTAGTCGTCGACCACCTGCACCTCGGCCTGGCCGGGATACCACGTGCCGGACGGCCGCTCGGGATTGGAGGCGTACTCGAAGGTCGCCTTCACGTCATGCGCGGTGAAGGGCTGGCCGCGGTGGAACTTGATGTCCTTGCGCAGCGTGTATTCGAGCCAGCCGTCCTCGACCACATTCTGGCTGGTCGCCATCTCGTACACGATCTCGTCGGGCTGGGCCTGCGACATCGGCGTGCGGATGAGCTGGCCGAACACGTCATAGTCGAAGTAGATCTGCGCCAGGATGGTGTGGCTGCTGGGGTCCCAGCTCGACGTGAAGGGCTCCGTCTGCCCCCACACGACGCTCTTCTTGCCCTGGCCGAGCGCCTTCTTGAAGAAAGGCGCCTGACCGCCGAACGCGGCGATCGTGCCCGCAGCGGCGGTGCCCTTCAGGAAATTGCGCCGTGTCGTCTTGGTCATCGGAATCTCCCTTTTGCATCGTGCGCGCTTATGTCGATGGCCGATGCTAGTACACCGACGATGGCACTGTACAGCCCGCGAACCGCGGGGGCGATCTCCGTCGATTGACGGTGCCGTCGGTTGCCGGGCGCTTCCCGGCGGCGATAGGATGGCCGGAAGGAAGGTGGGGGAGCGACATGGCGGTTGCAGCAGAGCACACGGACGCAGCGGTGACGCGGGACGATCTCGCCGCCCGGCTGGCGGCGCACCCACGCATCCGGCTCGCGTACCTGCCGACGCCGCTCGACCCCTGCCCCAGGCTCGCCGAGGCGATTGGTGTGCGCGCCCTCTACATCAAGCGTGACGACCTCACCGGCCTCGCCTTCGGCGGCAACAAGACGCGCCACCTGGAATTCACCTTCGCCGAGATCCTGCAATCCGGCGCGGACACGGTGGTCGCGGGCGCCTACACGCAGTCCAACTGGTGCCGGCAGATCACGGCGGCGGCGTGCAAGCACGGGCTTGCGGTCTCGCTGGTGCTGATCCACGGCGTCAAGGGACCGCGGGTGCAGGGCAACCTGCTGCTCGACCGCCTGATGGGCGCGGACGTGACCGTGGTGGACATCGACAGCATGGAGAAGATCCAGCCGCTGCTCGACGAGAAGGCCCGCGCGCTCGAGGCGGCCGGCCGGCGCCCCTTCGTGATCGCGCCCTTCGCCCTCGACCAGCAGGTGCTTGCGGCGCTCGGCTACGTCGGCACCGCGATCGAGCTGGATGCCCAGTTCGAGGACGCCGGGATCGACCCTGCCCAGGTCTTCATCTGCGGCGCCAACAACACGCCGGCGGGCCTCGTCACCGGCCTGCGCGCGCTGGGACGCCAGGCGCGGGTGACGGCGATCAGCCCGATCCGCTGGGAAGAGCCGCGCGAGCTCGACATCGCGCGGGTCGCCACGGCGACGGCGCGCGCGCTCGATCTCAACCTCGCGATCCAGCCGGGCGACTTCCGCGCCGACGAGAACCATATCGGCGAGGACTACGGCGTGGTCTCGCCCGAGGCGCGGGCCGCCATCGGGCTGGTGGCCGGGACGGAAGGCATCTTTCTTGACCCCGTCTACTCGGGCAAGGCCATGGCCGGCCTGATCGATCACGTGAAGCAGGGCGCCATCGGAGCGGACGAGACGGTGGTCTTCG
The DNA here is from genome assembly GCA_965221125.1 of Alphaproteobacteria bacterium. Classification (GTDB taxonomy): domain Bacteria; phylum Pseudomonadota; class Alphaproteobacteria; order UBA828; family UBA828; genus WTGU01. The sequence goes on along the minus strand of CBDCRW010000006.1, from coordinate 878,693 downwards.
TCCATACCGGCGGCATGCCGGCGCTCTTCGCCTACGCCGAGGACCTGATCGATGGCGGCTGAGACGGCCGAGGCACGGGCCACGGCCCGACCTGCCGCACCGGCGCGCTCCGACGACACCGTGAGCGCGCTCCGGCAGCAGATTGCGCAGCTCGAGGACGCGCTGGCGGAAGCCCGGAGCGCCCGCGATGCGGGCCGCACCTCGGAGGACAGGTTCCGCGCCCTCTTCGAGATGAGCCGGGACGGGATCGTCTTCGTCGACCTCGAGGGCCACATCGAGGAGATGAACCAGGCCTATCTCGACCTCGTCGGCTACGGCCGCGACGAGATCACCACGCACACCTACCAGGACCTCACGCCCGAGAAATGGCGCGCCGACGAGGCGGAGATCATCGAGACGCAGGTGATGCAGCGCGGCTTCTCGGACGAGTACGAGAAGGAGTACGTGCGCAAGGACGGCTCGATCGCCCCCATCAGCCTGCGCACCATCCTGGTGCGGGACCTGGACGGGCGGCCGATCCGCTTCATGGGCATCGTCCGCGACATCACGGAGCTGAAGGAGAAGGAAGAGGCGCTCAAGGCCTCCGAGAAGCGCTATCGCGGCCTCTTCGACCTCAGCCACGACGGCGTGGTCTTCGTCGGCCTCGACGGCCCCGTCGAGGAGGCCAACCCCGCCTACCTCGACATGCTGGGCTACGACCTCGACGAGCTCATCGGCGTGACCTACCAGCAGCTCACGCCGGCCCGCTGGGCGGAGATGGAGGCCGAGATCGTCGACCGGCAGCTCATGTCGCGCGGCTACACCGACGAGTACGAGAAGGAATACATCCGCAAGGAGGGGTCGATCTTCCCCGTCGCCGTTCGCTCGATCCTCGTGCGCGACGAGACGGGCACGCCGGTGCGGATCCTGGGAGTCGTGCGCGACATCACCGAGCAGAAGCAGGCGAAGGAGGCGCTGGAGCGCCACGCCCGCGACCTCGCCCGCTCCAACGAGGAGCTCGAGCAGTTCGCCTACGTCGCCTCCCACGACCTGCAGGAGCCGCTGCGCAAGATCAGGGCCTTCGGCGCCCTGCTCGCGGACGAGAAACGAGAAAATCTCGACGACGAAGGCCAGCAGTACATCGACTTCATGACCGACGCGGCGGCCCGGATGCAGACGCTCGTGAGCGACCTGCTCGCGCTCTCCCGCGTCACCACCGCGGCGCAGCCCTTCGAGGACCTCGCGCTCGCCGAGGTGTTCGACACCGTGCTTTCCGACCTCTCGGTCGCGCTGGAGGAGGCAGGCGGTCAGGTGGAGGTTGACGCCACGCCCACCGTCGAGGCGGACCGCACCCAGATGGAGCAGCTCTTCCGCAACCTCATCGGCAACGCGCTCAAGTTCCGCCGGCCGGGCGTTGCGCCGCGCGTCACGGTGAAAGTGGCGGCGGGGGCGGAGCGGCTCGATGCGATACCGGGGCCCGCGCATACCATCGTCGTGGCGGACAACGGCATCGGCTTCGATTCCTCGCAGGGCGGCAAGCTCTTCCAGCCGTTCAAGCGCCTGCACGCGCGCCATCAGTACGAGGGCGCGGGAATCGGCCTCGCCATTTGCGAGAAGATCGTCCTGCGCCATCACGGCCGCATCACGGCCTCCGGCACACCGGGCGAGGGCGCCACCTTCACGGTGACCCTGCCCCGGCGGCAGCCCCGGTGAGGCGCCGATGAGCGCTGCACCCGGCACCAGGCCCGTCCTGATCCTGATGGCGGACGACGATCCCGAAGACTGCCTGCTGACCAAGAAGACGCTGCAGAAGGCGCGGCTCGCGAACGAGCTGCGCTTCGTGCAGGACGGGCAGGAGCTGCTCGACTATCTCGGGCGGAGCGGCAAGTTCGCCGATCCTGCCTCCTCGCCGCGGCCGGACCTGATCCTGCTCGACCTCAACATGCCCAAGATGGCTGGGCTGGACTCGCTCTGGGAGATCAACCTGCGGCCGGCGCTGAGAAAGATCCCGATCGTCATCCTGACGGCCTCGGAGGACAGCCTGGACATTTCCGGCAGCTACAACCTCGGCGCCTACGCCTATCTGGTGAAGCCGGTGACCTTCGCCAAGCTGCACGAGGCGGTGCTGCGTCTCAAGAGCTGCAGCTACGAGCTTGCGGTGCCGGCGGACTCGGGCGACGAGCCCAGGCCCGCGGTCATCGTCATGGCGGACGACAACCCCGAAGCCTGCCTGGAGGCGACCAAGGCCTTGCAGGCCGCCGGCCTCGGCACCCCGCTGACCTACGTCACGAACCGCGCCGCCCTGATGGACCACCTGCACGGGCGGCACGTCTTCGGCGCCGGCGTGCGCGCGCCGCGGCCGGATCTGGTCCTGCTCGACCTCGACAGCGCCGAGATCGACGGGCGCCAGGTGCTCGCGGAGATCGCGGAGACGCCGGCGCTGCACGATCTGCCGGTGGTCGCGCTGAGCGCATCGAAGGCGGACCCCGCGAGCCTGCCTTCCGCCGGAGAGGCCGGACGGGCGTTCGTATCCAAGCCGATCGAATTCGGCGCGCTCGCCGGCGCGGTCGCGGCGTTTCCGTCTTTGGCGCTGCGCCTTGTCACTGCTGCCGGCGAGTCCCAAACCCCCGGGGGATGAGGATGGCGAGAGCCGATACCGCAGACAGCACCGTCCTCCTGATGGCGGACGACGACCCCGGCGACTGCCTGCTTACCGAGAAGGCGCTGCGCAAGGCGGACATCACGTGTCCGCTCTACGTCGTCCACGACGGCGCCGAGCTGATGGACTACCTCAAGCACGAGGGCGACTACGCCGATCCGGCGGCGGCGCCCCGGCCGAGCCTGATCCTGCTCGACCTCAACATGCCGAAGATCAACGGCACCGAGGTGCTGGAGCGCCTGCGCGAGGAGCCGGAGCTCTCCCAAATCCCCGTGGTGATCCTGACCACCTCGGACGAGGAACGGGATATCGCGGCGAGCTACGCCTTGGGCGCGAATGCCTACATGGTCAAGCCGTCGGCCTTCGACGACATGGTCTCGGTCGCGCAGGTCGTGAAGGCCCACTGGCTGGAGACGGTGCGCCTGCCGCCCTGAACGCTCCCTCGCTTCACAGCTCTTTCGCCCCGTCATGCACGAGCCGTGTCGGCTCGACCCACCAGGATGGACGGTCGCGTGCGATGGCGCTGGCCGCGCCCGCTGCCGCCGCCTCGTCGTCGAACAGGCCGAAGCAGGTGCCGCCGGAGCCGGACATGCGGGCCAGCAGGCAGCCCGGCGCTCTTGCGAGGCGTGTCAGCACGCGGCCGATCTCGGGCGCCTGTGCCAGAGCCGGCTGCTCCAGATCGTTGCGCCGGGCGCGCAGCAGCGCCGCAAGCGCCGCTGCGTCCTGCGGCGCTATGTCTATAGGGTCCGCGGCCGAGAACGGCCCGCGCCGCGCCGCGAAGACGGCCCCGGTTGGCACCGCCACACCCGGATTGACCAGGAGCACGCCGCATGGCGGCAGGCAGGGCGGCGCGCTCAATGCCTCGCCGATGCCGGCCATGTGGGCCGCGCGCGAATCGAGGCAGACCGGCACGTCGGCGCCGAGGCTCAGCGCGACCTCCTGCAGATCGCCCGCGTGCTCCGGGCCGAGCCGCCACAGCCGCGCGAGGCCGCGCAGCACCGCCGCCGCATCGGCCGAGCCGCCGCCGAGGCCGGCCGCGACCGGGATGCGCTTGTCGAGCGTGATCCGGACGCCGGCGGAGCGGCCCACTTTCTCGGCCAGCGCGGTCGCGGCCCGCGCCGCGAGATTGTCGCCGGCATCCAGCGCAGCGGCGAACGGCCCCTTCACGACGAGGTCGAGGGAGTCGGCCGGCGCGATCTCCAGCGTGTCCGCCAGCGCCGTGAAGGTGACGAGGCTGTCCAACTCGTGATAGCCGTCGGCGCGGCGGCCGGTCACGTGGAGATAGAGGTTGAGCTTGGCCGGCGCCCCGACCCTAGTCTCTGCTGGCACGCTATTCCGCTTCGTCCGCCTCTGCGCCTGCGGAAAGCCCGCCCGTGAGCTTGCGCCGGACCTGGTCGGCGAGCTCGTCCTCGGGCTCGAGGGTGAGCACGCGCCGCCACTGGAACCGGGCCTCGTTCAGCCGGCCCACCTGCCAGTACGCGTCGCCCAGATGATCGTTGATGATCGGATCGCCGGGCACCAGCTCGACCGCCAGCTCCAGCTGCCGGGCGGCCTCCTCGAAGTCGCCCAGCCTGTAGGCTACCCAGCCGAGACTGTCGACGATGTAGCCGTCGTCCGGCCTGAGCTCGACCGCCTTCTCGATCATGGTCTTGGCCTCGTCGAGATTGCGCTCCTGCTCCACCCAGGAATAGCCGAGATAGTTGAGAACCAGAGGCTGGTCCGGCTCCAGCTCCAGCGCACGCAGGAAGTCGGCCTCGGCCCTGGGCCACTCGCCGACGCGCTCGAAGGCGATGCCGCGCACGTAGAACAGGCGCCAGTGCTGGTTCTCGACGTTCGCGATCCGCCCGACGGCGATGTCGTAAGCCGCCGCAGCCTCGTCATAGCGCTCGTCCACCCTGAAGACGTCGCCGAGCGCGGATGCCGCGTCGATGCGCTCGGGCCGCTCTTCCATCATCGCGCGCAGGGCGGCAACCGCTTCGTCATGGCGACCGAGGTCCGCGAGGTCGGACGCCGCACGAAGCCGCGCGGCCCAGGCGTAGTCCGAGCCGGCGGGAATGGACAGGTAGGCGTCCACCGCATCCTCCAGCCGCTCGGCTTCGTCCAGAATCTCGCCGATCAGGAAGCGGACGGTGTCCAGCTCGTCGTGGAGGTAGAGAGCGAGGCGCGCAAAGATCAGGGCGGCATCGCCGTTGTCCCGCTGCGGCAGGGCGGCCGCCGCGCCGAGCAGGGCCTCCGCCAGCCCGCCGCGGGCGTCACGGACGAGCGGCGGCACCGACATGCCGGCATGGGAAGCCGCGAGCATACGCTCGGCCCAGATGTTCTCCGGGTTTTGCGCACGATACTCCGCGTAGACCGCACGGGCCTCGACGGCGCGCCCGGCCCGCATCAGCACGCTGCCGAGCGCCGCCACCGGCCGGTGCGAGCCGCCGGAGGTTGCCACGGCCTCGCGCAATAGAGCCTCTGCGTCCGCCTCGCGGCCCGCCAGATCGTGCATCAGGCCGGCATGGAGGAGGTAGAAGGGCCGGTACGAATCGCGCTCGGCCAGCGGCGCGAGCGCCGCCAGCCCCGCTGTATCCGCCCCGGACCCGGCGTGCAGCCATCCCTCGGCAAGCGGGACCAGAAGGGAATAGACGCCGTCCGGGGATATCTCGTCGATGCGCTCCAGAGCGCCTTCGTAGTCTCCGGTGCGGGCCTCCTGCAGCGCGAGAACGAAGCGGGCCAGGCGTGCATCGTCAAGGATGCCGACGAGCCGGCGGGCAAGTTCGGCGGCATCCTCGATCCGACCCTCGGCGACCAGCAGGGACACGGTGCGGCGCAACAGCGAGGGGTTGTCGGGATCCGTATCCAGGACACGCCGCAGGTGCCGGGCCGCCGCGGCGTAGTCGCCGCGGGCATGGGCGTAGCGCCCGGCCAGGTAGCTTCCGATCGGCGAGCCGTCGAGCCGGTAGGCGCTGGCCGAGGGCTCAGGCGGCAAGGGCGGGGCCTCCTCCTCGGCCGCCACCGCGCCGCCGACGCAGACACCGCCGATCAGACAGGCGGCGAGCGCGCCCTGCACCCAGCCGCTCCTGCCGCGCCCTCGTTCAGACGCCCCGCCCCCTGCCCTACATGTTGGCATAGTTGGGGCCGCCACCGCCTTCGGGTACCACCCACTCGATGTTCTGCGTGGGGTCCTTGATGTCGCAGGTCTTGCAGTGCACGCAGTTCTGCGCGTTGATCTGCAGGCGCGGCGGGCCGGCATCTTCCACGATTTCGTAGACGCCGGCCGGGCAGTAGCGCTGCTCCGGCGCGTCGTAGAGCGCGAGATTCACCGCGATCGGCACGCCCTCGTCCTTGAGCGTCAGGTGCGCGGGCTGGTCCTCTTCGTGATTCGTGTTGGACAGGTAGACCGAACTCGGCTTGTCAAAGGAGACGACGCCGTCCGGCTTCGGGTAGGCGATCTTCGGCGCATCGGCCGCCCTCTTCAGGCTCTCGTGGTCGTGCCGATGGCGCAGGGTCCAGGGCAGCACGCCGCCCGTCCAAAGCTCGATGAAGCTGACCGCGGTGCCGACGGCGAGCCCCCAGCGGAACGCGGGACGGCAGTTCCTGACCTGCTTGAGCTCCTTCACCACCCAGGAGCGGCGAAGCGCCGCCGGATAGGCCTCGAGCGGCCCGGTGCCGTCATCGGCCTCGCCCAGCGCGGCGAACGCCGCCTCCGCCGCCAGCGCGCCGCTCTTCATCGCGTTGTGGCTGCCCTTGATCTTGGGCACGTTGAGGAAGCCCGCGGCGCAGCCGATCAGGGCGCCGCCGGGAAACACGGTCTCCGGAATCGACTGGTATCCGCCCTCGTTGATCGCGCGCGCGCCGTAGGCCAGCCGCTCGCCGTCCTCCAGCGTGGGGCGGATGAGCGGGTGGGTCTTGAAGCGCTGGAACTCGTCGAAGGGCGAGAGGTGCGGGTTCTCGTAGTCGAGTGCCACGACGAAGCCGATCGAGACCAGGTTCTCGTCGAAGTGATAGAGGAAGGAGCCGCCGTAGGTGCGGCGATCCAGCGGCCAGCCGAAGCTGTGCTGGATCAGCCCCGGCCTGTGCTTGCCGGGCTCGATCTCCCAGACCTCCTTGAGACCGATGCCGTAGGTCTGCGGGTCCGAGCGTGCGCGCAGGTCGAAGCGCTCGGCCAGCTGCTTGGTGAGCGAGCCGCGCGCGCCCTCGGCGAACAGCGTGTACTTCGCGTGCAGCTCCACGCCCGGCTCGTAGCTCGCCTTCCGGCTGCCGTCGCTCGCGATGCCCATGTCGCCGGTGGCGACGCCCTTGACCCGGCCGTCCTCGTGGTAGAGCACCTCGGCGGCGGCGAAGCCGGGGTAGATCTCGACGCCCAGCTCTTCCGCCTGCTGACCCAGCCAGCGGCAGAGATTGCCGAGGCTGATGATGTAATTGCCGTGGTTGCGCATCTGCGGCGGCAGCAGCGCGCCGGGCATGCGGATGCCGCCCTTCGCGGTGAGGTAACGGAACTCGTCGGCCCGCGCCGGCGTGTTGAGCGGCGCGCCCTTCTCCTTCCAGTCCGGGATCAGCTCGTCCAGCGCGCGCGGCTCGAAGACGGCGCCGGAGAGGATGTGCGCGCCCACCTCCGAGCCCTTCTCGAGCACGGTGACGGATACCTCCCGCCCGCTCTCCTCGGCGAGCTGGCGCAGCCGTATCGCGGCGGCGAGCCCGGCGGGGCCCGCACCCACGATCACCACGTCGTATTCCATCGATTCCCGGCTCATGCGCCTCGCCGATTGTCGCGGAAAAGGCCGGGCACGCAAGCAGGCCTCGCCCCGCCGCCGAATGCCGGGCGAGCATAACATCTTCGCGGCGGGTGACGATGCGGCGAGCGGTCCACCATGGCAGGATGCAGCCGATGAGATTTCTCGCCACGCTCGCCCTTGGGGTCATGATCGCTGCCGCCAGCGCCAACGCCGAGGGCGTGGGCTTTCGCGACATCCACGCCGAGGCCGGGGGCGAGCGGCTGCGCGTCGCGCTCTGGTATCCGGCCGGCGCTGCGTCCGGGCAGACCGCCGTCGGGCCGTTCACCATGGCCGCGAGCCGGGACGCGCCGGTCGGCGGCGGGCGGCACGGCCTCGTCCTCATCTCGCACGGGACCGGCGGTGGCCGTTTCAACCACCGCGACACGGCAATCCGCTTGGTCGAGGCCGGCTATATCGTGGCGGCGCCGGAACACGCCGGCGACAGTTGGCGCGACGGCCGCCATAGCGGCACGTCCGCGAACTGGCGCCGCCGCCCGCGCCAGCTGAGCGCGGTGCTGGATCGGCTATTGGGCGACGACCTATTCGGCCCCCGCATCGACCCGGCGCGCATCGGCGCCGTCGGACATTCGGCCGGCGGCTACAGCGTGCTTGCCCTGATCGGCGGACGGGCAGACATGGCTGTGCTCACGCGCCACTGCACCGAGCGGCGCGCGGAGGATTCGGAGTTTTGCGCCTACGGCCGGCCCGGTGTGCCCGACGATACGCCCATGCCCGTCGAGGATGTCATGCCCGACCTCTCGGACCGGCGGATCGCCGCCGTCGTGGCCGTGGCGCCGGTCGGCGCGTTGTTCGGCGCGGGCGCTTTCGCAAGCGTCGACGTGCCGGCGCAGATCCATCGTCTCGGCCGGGATCGGGTCCTGCGCAGGCCGTGGCACGCCGACAACGTCGCGACTCTGCTGGGGGATAGCGCGCAACTCGTGGTCCATCCGGCCGCACACCACTTCGCGTTCATTTCGCCGTTCCCCGCCGCTCTGGTCGGGAGCGTCGGCAGGCCGGCGCACGATCCCGCGGGCTTCGACCGGCGCGCCTTCCTCGCCGGGATCGACGGACAGATCGTGCGCTTCTTGGACGAGGCCTTGCCAGCGCCGTGACGGCAGCCGTTCGCCGGCCTCAGGCGTCCGCGACGTAGCCGTACGCCTGGCTTGCCTCTTCGGGCGTGATGTAGCCCTCCGCCAGGTCCTCTTCCACGGCCTCGCGCGCGCGCTCCCTAGGCTCGCCGTAGCCGCCGCCGCCCGGCACGATCAGCCGCACCCGGTCGCCGGGGCGGAGGCGGATGTTGGCGTACTTGGAGGAGGACGCCTTGCCGTGGGTCTCGGTGACAGGGCGCCAGTCGTCCGCGCCTTCGGGGCGGACCAGCGTCGCGCCGACCGCGCCCTCCTTGCCGCCGAAGAGACCCCAGGTCTTGATCCGGTGCCTATCGGTGCACTGGCTCGCGGTGATCTCGGCCGAGAGCGTACGCAGCGTCTTGCGGTAGCCGAGCCCGCCGCGGTGGCGGCCGGGGCCGCCGGAATTGGGCGTCATCGCGAAGTCCTCCACCTGGAAGGGGAAGCGGGTCTCGAATACCTCGACCGGGTTGAAGCGGCAGTTGCCGTTGATCGCGATCACGCAGTCGTTGCCGTCGGCGAAGTCGCGCCCGCCCCAGCCGCCGGAGATCAGGTCGTAGCAGGCGAAATACTCGTCGTAGTCGGGGTGGTGGCCGCCGAAGACGAAGTTGCCGCCGGTGCCGCTCTCCGCCGCCATCGCGCGCTCGGGCGCGCCCTGAGCGAGCGCGCCGATGACGATCAGCGCGAGCCGGGGATGGGTCTCCGTGTTGCCCGCCACCTCGGGCGCCGGGTAGTCGACATTGGCGACCGTGCCGGGCCGCGCCACGATCTTGATCGGGCGGAAGCAGCCCGAGTTCTTCGGAATCGACGGGTCGGTCATGTGGAAGAGCGCGTTGTATGTCGCCGACCAGGTGACGCCGAGGGTCGCGTTGATCGGCCCCTTGGCCTGGTCGTCGGTGCCGGAGAAGTCGGCGATCAGCTCGTCGCCCTGCACGAAGACGTCGACCCTGAGCTGGTAGGGCTTGTCCTCGATCCCGTCGTTCTCCACGGTGTCCTCGAAGTGGTAGCGGCCGTCGGGGAACTGCGCGATCTCGGCGCGCATGCGGCGCTCCGAATAGTCCATGAGGTCGTGGCAGGTGTCCTGCCAGACGTCGCGGCCGTACTTCGCCACCATCTCCTTCAGGCGCGCCTCGCCGAGGTCGAGCGCCCCGATCATGGCGCGGAGGTCGCCGTAGTTGTAGCGGGGCGTGCGCACGTTCGCGAGGATCAGCTTCCAGACCGAATCCACGTCCTGGCCGCGCTTCATGATCTTCACCGGCGGCACGCGCACGCCCTCGTGGAAGATCTCCGTCGCCTCGCCGGCGAAGCCGCCGGGGACCATGCCGCCGACCTCGGCGATGTGGCCGATGGCGACCACGAACGCCAGGAGCTTGCCGTCGGCATAGACCGGCTTGAACAGCGTGTGCTCGGGCACGTGCAGGCCGCCGCGGTAGGGGTCGTTGTGGATGATGACGTCGCCTTCCTCGATCTGGTCGATCGGGATTTCCTCGGCGCAGGTCTTGATGAGGAGCGGCATTCCGCCGATCTGCGCGGGGCAGAACTCGGCGACCGAGACCATCTCGCCGTCGGTGTCCGCGATGGCGCAGGTGAAGTCGAGGCCCTCGTTGAAGATCGTCGAGTACGACGTCTTCATCAGGGTGATCCCCATTTCCCGGCAGATCGACACCATCGACGAATCGATGATGTTCATCGTCACCATGTCCATGCTGCGCCCTCCCCGCGCTGGGCCGTGTGCCGCGCAGACATTACGGGCTTGCCGCCCGCTTGAGAAGCCGCGCGTTGGCCCGAGAGCGGAACGCTATACTCGCGCCATGACCCGACTCGCCGCGGTCTTGCTCCTCGTTCTCGCCGCGAAGGCGGCGGTTGCCGCGGACGACCCGGCAGTTCCGCCTCCGCTCGGCCTCGCGGTGGAGCGTGAGGCCCGTGCGGTCGAGGTCATCGACGCCGGCACGGTCCTGCTCGATGACGGGGAGACGGTGCGGCTCGCCGGCATCGAGGCACCGGGTCTCGCGCACGAGGACGCCGCTTCGCCTGACGCGCAGCTCGCGATGGAGGCGCGGCAGGCGCTCGCGGCGCTCGTGCAGGGGCGCCGGGTCGGCCTGGCGCTGGGCGGCGCCCGGCGGGACCGCTACGGCCGCCTGCGCGCCCACCTCGTGAGGATGGACGACGGCGCGTGGATTCAGGGCGCGCTTCTCGCCCGCGGACTGGCGCGGGTCCACAGCCTCATCAACGACCGGACGGCGGTTGCCGACATGCTCGCGATCGAGCGTCGGGCGCGGGCGGGCGGGCTCGGCCTCTGGTCTCAGCCCAACTACCGGGTGCGGGCCGCAAGCGATGCCGGCGCCGGACTCGGCAGCTTCCAGCTCGTCGAAGGGCGGGTGAAGGCCGCAGCGGTGGTGCGCGGCCGCGGCTACCTCAACTTCGGCGCCGACTGGCGCGAGGACTTCACCGTCTCGATCGGGCCGCGCGACCGCCGGCGCTTCGAGGCCGCGGGCATTGCCGTCGAGGACTACGAGGGGCGACTGGTGCGCGTGCGCGGCTGGGTCGAGTCCTTCAACGGCCCCATGATCGAGGCCACGCATCCCGAGCAGATCGAGGTTCTCAAGTGACGGGGCTCCACCGCGCGGCGGCCGCACCGGCAGTCGTGGCGCTGGGTCTCGCGCTTGCCGCAGCCGCGCCGCTCGTGCTCGGCGGGTGCAGCGTCAATCCCGCGACCGGCGAGGAGCAGTTCACCGCCCTGATGTCGCCGGAGGAGGAGCGGCGCATCGGCGCCCAGGAGCATCCCAGGCTGGTGAAGGCGCTGGGCGGCCTCTACGACGACCCGGCGCTCCAGCGCTACGTCGCGGCTCTGGGCAGGCGCGTTCAGCAGACCACGGAGCAGCCCGAACCGCCGTTCACCTTCGTCGTCCTCGACAGCCCCGAGGTCAACGCCTTCGCCCTGCCGGGGGGCTACATCCATGTCACGCGCGGCCTGATGGCGCTCGCCAACGACGAAGCCGAGCTCGCTGGCGTGATCGCCCACGAGATCGGCCACGTGACGGCGCGCCACAGCGCCGAGCGCTACAGCCACGGCGTGGTGGCGGGCCTCGGCGCGGCCCTGCTCGGCGCGGTCATCGACAGCGACGGCGACTCGGACTTCGCGCAGCTCGCGGCCGGCGCCTACGTGAAAGGGTATTCGCGCGCGCAGGAGCTGCAGGCGGACATGCTGGGAGTGCGCTACCTGAGCCGCAGCGGCTTCGACGCGACGGCGATGTCGAGCTTTCTGGAGACGATGGGAGCCGAGAGCGCGCTCCAGCGGATGATGGCCGGGGCGCGGGGCGAGGAAGCGTCGCCGGGCCTGTTTGCGAGCCATCCGCGCACCGCCGACCGCGTGAGGATGGCCGCCGAGGCCGCGCGGGCCCAATTCGGCGGCGACCGTGCCCGTGACGCCTACCTGAGACGGATCGACGGCATGATGTTCGGCGATTCGCCGGAGAACGGGTTCGTCCGCGGCCGGGCGTTCGCCCATCCGCGCCTGCGGATCGCCTTCACCGCCCCGCCGGGCTTTCGCCTGCGCAACGGCCCGCTCGCGGTGGTGGGCACCCATCCGACTGGCGCGCTGCTGCGCTTCGACGAGGCCAGGCCGAAGGACCCGGCGACCGGCACCGCGCGCTACCTGCGGGACATCTGGGCATCGAAGGTGCCGCTCGACAGGGTCGAACGCCTGGCCATCGACGGCCTCGACGCCGTGGCTGCGCGCACCCGCGTCCGCACCGCCTCGGGCGTGCGCGACATCCGGCTCGTCGCCATCCGCGCGGCGCCCGAGCGCGTCTACCGCTTCTTCTTCGTGACGCCGCCGGAGCGGACGCCGGAGTTCGCCGCACCCTTCCGGCAGATGATGGGGAGCTTCAGGCGGCTCAGCCAGCGGCAGGCCGCCAACCTCCGCCCGCTCAGGCTTCGGGTCGTCGAGGTTGCCGCCGCCGATACCGTGGAATCGCTCGCGGCCCGCATGCCGTTCAACGACTTCCGCACCGAGCGGTTCCGCGTCCTGAACGGCCTCAGCGCCGGCGAGGGCTTGCAGGCCGGTCAGCTCGTGAAGATCGTCACCGAATAAGGCCGCCCGGCGTACCCCTCTACTCGGCCGCCGCCTGCCAGCCGATCTCCGCGCGGAGCCTGGGCATGAGCTCCGTCGCCGTGAGCTCCATGTGGCGCCGCCACAGGTCTTTATGCACCCAGTCGTGGTGCGAGACGATGAGGGTCTCGAACGGCCCCACCTCGTCGCGGAACTCGGCGATCTTCCGCGCCACCGTCTTGGGGCTGCCGGCGGTGACGATGGTGTCGATGCAGTACTCGGGCGTCACCTCGTCGTCCGGCATGTCGGGGTCCGACTTCAGCATGTGGACGAAGCCGCCGTGGCTGGTGACGCCGATGATGTACTCGAAATACCAGCGGAAGGCGTTGTCCTCGCGCCGGAGATACTGGCGCGCCTCCTCGTCGGTCTCGGTGATGAGCAGGGTGCGGCCAGCCTTCCACTTCGACGGGTCGGGCTGCTTCTGGAGCTTCCTGCACTCGTCCAGGTAGTCGCGCCAGTGGCCCTTGAGCACCTCGTCGGGCACGAAGTTGGCGGAGATGCACATCCAGTCGCGCTGGGCGGCGAGGCGGATGCTGCCGGAGCCCCGGCTCATGGCCGGGATCATCACGGGCGGATGGGGCTGCTGGTAGGGCTTGCCCATCCCGCCCACGCCGATGTCGTTCAGCACGTTGTCCCGTATCACGAAGTCCCAGTACTTGCCGTGGAACTCGTAGGGCGGGTCCTGCGCCCAGATGCCGTGGATCATGTCGATGGACTCGACCAGCATCTCCATGCGGTCGAGGTCGGTGATCTTGAACATCTCGAAGTCGGGCGGGGTGGCGCCCGGCCCGATCCCCATGAGGAAGCGGCCCTCGGAGATGTGGTCGAACTGCGCCGCCTGGCCGGCGACGATGGCCGGGTGCTGATAGGGCAGGCAGAGGACGCCGGAGCCGAACTTGATGCGCTCGGTCTGGGGCACCAGCGCGGCGAAGAGCATGAGCGGCGACTGGATCGGCTCGGAGGGAAGCGCGAAGTGCTCGCCGAGCCAGACCTCGTCGAAGCCGACCGCGTCGGCGCACTTGATGATCTCGAAGTCTTCCTTCAGCAGCGTGTGGTAGCCCCGCCGGAAGTCCTGAATCGGGTGCATGAACATGCCGAGCTTCATGGTGCGCCTCCCTGGCGGCGTTCTCCGTTTGAGGCGCCCATTATGGTGAGGCCTTGGACCTGCGTCCAATCGGCGGGCGGGTCTACCAGAGGCGGTTCACACCATAGCGGTCAAACTCTGCGTCGACCGAGACAATGGACAGATCATGTCCGAGTGCCTGGGCGATCAGCATTCGGTCGAACGGGTCACGGTGATGGCCCGGCAAACGTCCGGCACGTTCGGCATCGGCAACGCTGACCGCCAGTGCCTCGAAGCCCTCTTCGGCGATGCACCTTGCGACATCAGTCGCTACGGCTTCAGCCTCGGGCAGCTTACCGAGCCGATACTTTGTGGCGATTTCCCACGCCGAAGCGGCGCTGACGACGATCTCGTTAGTTTCGTCCGCGATGACTTGGCGTGCGGTTGAAGGAAGGTTGGGGCTGTCTTCAATCCACCAGAGAAATGCATGGGTATCCAGCAGCACCCGCACCGCCTATCCGCCTTCCCAGAGCTTAAGCTCCTCCTCCGGCAACGGGTCGAAGAAATCGTCGGGAATGACGATCTTGCCTTTGAGCCGGCCGGGGCGCCGTTTCTTCGGAGGCTTGCAGGCGACGAGCCGCGCTACGGGCTCGCCGCGGCGGGCGATCACCACTTCTTCTCCGGCCTCGGCCTGCGCGAGCAGACGCGATAGCTGGGTCTTGGCCTCATGAACATTTACGACGGTCATAATGTACCGCCTCGGCTGCAATTCGATCTAGCTAAACATATAGCTAAGTGATCGGAGAACACAAGTCTCGGTTAGGCCTCAGCCGCCGTTCTCAACAAGCTCGGGCAGGATAACACTCTCGGCGCGCTCCACGTCCTCGGGAAAGTCGATCTCGATCCAGGGCAGCCCGGTCACGTCCTCGAAGCCGAAGGGCGGGCTGGCGGCGCGGAGGACGGCGGCCACGGCGTCCTCCATGGGGCGCTCGCTGCCGCCGCCGTCGATCATCCGCCCGGCCGTCTCGATCAGCGCGTTCGCCGTCCCCTCGCCGAGGCGGAAGAAGCCGACCGATTCGCCCAGGGCGTTCACCGCAGGGTCGATGGTCTTGCCGAAATCGACGGGCACGCCGCTCTCGACGCCGACCTTGACCGGCTCGTCGCCCGGCTCGTAGGCGCGGTCCACCAGCAGGCAATCGGCATGGCGGGTCTCGACCAGGGGGGCAAGGACGCGGCGGTCGTAGAGCACGTCGCCATCCATGAGCAGCACCGGGCCGCCCGCCGTGAGCGCCTCGCGCACGCACCGGAGCGTGAGAATGCTGCCCTGCTCGTAGTCGGGATTGTAGATGGTGGAAACGTCAGTCTGCCCGAGCGACGCCAGCGCGCGCTCGATGGCGAGGGCCTCGTGGCCGATGCCGACCGTCACGTCGCGAACGTCGAGCGCGGCCAGAATGGCGAGGTGGCGCTCCAGCAGCGTGCGGCCGCCGAAACGCAGCAGCACCTTGGGCTCCTCGACCCCGAGGCGCCGGCCGACGCCGGCGGCGAGGATGACGGCACGCATGGCGAAATGTCCGGCGTTGTCTCAGGCCCGTTTCGGGCTATATGACGGCCCATGGTCGAACGCAAGACGGCCGCTGGGGACGGCGGCGGCGAGGAGAAGGCTGGGCCCGAGGCGGCGAAGCCGCGCAAGGCGTGGGACCAGCGGCTCGCCGGCTGGATGGTGCGCCCGCTGGTGCACACGCCGGTCACGCCGAACCACATCACGACGTTCAGGCTGCTGCTCGGGCTCGCGGCCTGCGGGCTCTTCGCCACCGGCACGCGGCCGGAGATCCTCTATGCCGCCGGGCTCTTCATGCTGTCGAACTTCGTCGATCACATGGACGGCGAGCTGGCCAGGCTGTCCGGCAAGTCGAGCCGCTTCGGCTACCACTTCGACAACTACTCCGACGCCGTGATCCACGTGGCGCTCTTCCTCTGCATCGGCATCGGCCTGCAGGGGAGCTGGATCGGCGACTGGGCACCCTGGCTCGGCCTGATAGCGGGCGTTTCGGTCTCGACGCTGTTCTTCCTGTTCTGGCGGATCGAGCAGCGCGCCGGCACGCGCCAGGCCCGCCAGCCGATGTTCAAGGGATTCCACCTGGAGGACACGATGTACTTCATCGGGCCGATCACCTGGGGCGGCGGCCTGATCGTGCTGCTGTTGGCGGGCGTAGGGCTGGCGCCACTCTACGCAATCTGGCTCGTCTGGCGGGAACGGCGGCTCCTGTTCGGCAGGCTGCCGGAGACGCAGGCATGACCACGCTCGTCACCGGCGCGACCGGCTTCCTCGGCTCGGCTGTCGCGCGCACGCTGCTCGACGCCGGCCACGCGGTGCGCGTGTTGACGCGGACCGGCACTGACACGCGCAACATCGACGGACTCGACGTGGAACGCGCGACCGGCGACCTCAACGACCGTCCCTCGCTGGAACGCGCCGCGCGCGGCTGCGACACGCTCTTTCACGTGGCGGCCGACTATCGCCTCTGGATTCCCGATCCGCCGGCGATCTACCGCACCAACGTGGAGGGCTCCCGCGATTTGCTGCGCGCCGCCGCCGCCGCCGGGGCCACGCGCATCGTCTACACGTCGAGCGTCGCCACCCTGGGCCTCAACGCCGACCGCACGCCCGCCGACGAGGAGACGCCGGTAACCGAGGCCGCCATGATCGGCCACTACAAGCGCTCGAAGTTCCTGGCGGAGGAGGCCGTGCGCGCGCTGGTGCGCGACGAAGGCGTGCCGGCGGTCATCGTCAACCCCTCCGCCCCCATCGGCCCGCGCGACATCAAGCCGACGCCCACCGGGCGGATCATCGTCGACTTTGCCACGGGGCGCATGCCGGCCTACGTCGATACCGGGCTCAACGTGGTCCACGTCGACGACTGCGCCGCCGGGCACCTGCAGGCGCTGGAGCGTGGCGCAATCGGCGAGCGCTACATCCTCGGCGGCGAGGACATGAGCCTGCGCGAGATCCTCGAATGCCTGGCCGGGATCACGGGGCGGCCCGCGCCGCGCATCCGACTGAATCACCGCATGCTCGCGCCGGTGGCCGCCGCCGGCGAAGCCTGGGCGCGCATCGCGGGCGGCGAGCCGAGACTCACCCGCGACAGCCTGCGCATGGCACGCAAGATGATGTTCTTCTCGTCCGCCAAGGCCGAACGCGAGCTCGGCTACACGGCCCGGCCCGCACGCGAAGCGCTGGCCGATGCGCTGAGCTGGTTCGAGGCCAACGGCTACGTGTGAGCGTCCCGCCGCGACGCGGGCCGTGACAGTGACGAGAAATCCGGGCTAGAACGTGCGCCGTCGCCCGCAAGGCGGCATGCCAGGGTGAACCTCCAACCTGACGGGACAAGGGAATGGAATACGGCTTCAACGTACCCAACGGCGGGCCGCTGGCCGTGCCGGAGCACATCGGGACCATCGCCCAGCACGGCGAGAAACTCGGCTACCGCATTCTCGCGATCCCGGACCACATCGTGGTGCCCAAGGGCATCGATTCGCCCTACCCCTATTCGCCCGACGGCTCGCTGAACTTCCCCACCCTGCTCGCCGGCGAGTGCCTGGAGCCGATCGCGCTCATGGCCTACCTCGCGGGCATCACGCAGGAGATGCGGCTGCTCACCTCGGTGATGGTCGTGCCCTACCGCCAGCCGGTGCTGACCGCGAAGCTGCTGTCGACCATCGACCTGCTCTCCGGCGGGCGCGTGATCGTGGGCGTCGGCGCGGGCTGGATGGCCGAGGAGTTCCCGCCCGTCGGCGCGCCGCCGTTCGACGCCCGCGGCCGGGCCACCGACGAGTACCTCCGCATCTACAAGGAGCTCTGGACCGCCGATGCGCCGAAGTACGAGGGCGAATTCACCTCCTTCGACAACATCCTGTTCCACCCGAAGCCAGTGCAGCAGCCGCACCCGCCCATCTGGGTCGGCGGTGAAAGCAAGCCGGCGAAGCGCCGCACGGCGCGCTACGGCGACGCCTGGTTCCCCATCGGCTGCAACCCGCGCTTCCCGCTGGACACCATCGGCCGCTTCTCCGCCTCCCTCGACGATCTGCGCGCCATGGCGGAGGCCGAAGGCCGCGACCCGGCGGAGATCGACCTCGCCTTCTGGGCCGTCTGGTACGGCGCGGACCGGGAGCCGATCATGACCGATACGGGCGAGCGGATGCTGCTCTCCGGCGCGGCCGACGACATCGCGGGCGACATCCGGGCGCTCCGCGCGCTCGGCTGCCGCCACCTGCTGCTGCAGTTCCTGCGCGAGAGCATCGAGGAGACCCTCGACGCCATCACGGAGTTCGCCGAGGAGGTGCGCCCCAAGGCCGAAGGCTGAGCGCACGCGCTTGACCTCGGCCACCCGGCGTCATAGCTAAGCAACGGCTCTGCCTGCACCGATTGCGATGGCCATACGCCCGATCATCACCGCGCCCGACAAGCGGCTGAAGGCGCGGTCCGCGCCCGTCGACGCGGTCGACGACGAGGTGCGTGCGCTCCTCGACGACATGCTGGAGACGATGTACGCGTCGGACGGCATCGGCCTCGCCGCCATCCAAGTCGGCGTGCCCAGGCGCTGCATCGTGACCGACGTGCACGTGCCGGACGAGCCGCCGGCGCCGCTCAAGCTGGTCAACCCCGAGATCGTGTGGCGCGCGGACGAGCGCGTGAGCCGCGAGGAAGGCTGCCTCTCCTTCCCCGAACACTACGCGGAGGTGGAGCGGCCGGCGTCGGTGACGGTGGCCTATCAGGACGAGACCGGGGCGGCGCAGGAGCTGACGGCCGTCGGCACGCTCGCCGTCTGCCTGCAGCACGAGATCGACCATCTGGAGGGCGTGCTCTTCGTGGACTACCTGTCGCTGGTCAAGCGCAGCATCATCCTGCGCAAGCTGACCAAGGCGCGCCGCGCCGCCGCCGGCTGACACGCCTTTCCCCGCGCAGGACATCATGAGACCCGCCAGGCTGGTGTTCATGGGAACGCCGGCCTATGCGGTCCCCACCCTCGACGCGCTCGTTGCGCGCGGCCATTCCATCGCGGCCGTCTACACCCAGCCGCCGCGGGCCGCCGCGCGCGGCAAGAGGGTGCGCCCGACGCCGGTCGCCGAGCGCGCCGGGGCCACCGGGATCGAGGTGAGAACCCCGCCGAGCCTCAAGCCGGCGGAGGTGCAGGCCGCATACGCGGCGCTGGACTCCGACCTCGCGGTGACGGTCGCCTACGGCCTGATCCTGCCGCCTGCCGCACTCGCCGCGCCCCGGCTCGGCTG
Organism: Alphaproteobacteria bacterium; assembly: GCA_965221125.1. GTDB lineage: Bacteria > Pseudomonadota > Alphaproteobacteria > UBA828 > UBA828 > WTGU01. The sequence continues at coordinate 859,711 of CBDCRW010000006.1, read as the reverse complement.
CATCAACGCCCACGCCTCGCTGCTGCCGCGCTGGCGGGGCGCGGCGCCGATCCAGCGCGCGATCATGGCGGGCGATAAGGAGACCGGCGTCACCGTCATGCGGATGGACGAGGGTCTCGACACCGGCCCCGTCCTTGCGGCGGAGACGGTGCCCATCGGGCCGGAGACCACCGGCGGTTCGCTGCACGACACGCTCGCGGCACTTTCCGCCCGGCTGATCGTGGACGCGGTCGCCGGGCTCGTGCAGGGTACGCTCACCGAGACGCCGCAGCCCGACGACGGCGCGACCTACGCGGCCAAGCTGGAGAAGCACGACGACGCCATCGACTGGCGCACGCCGGCAGCGCGCATCGAGCGCACCGTGCGCGCGCTCAACCCCGCACCCGGCGCCTGGTTCAGCCATGAGGGCGAGCGCATCAAGGTGCTGGCCGCGGCGGAGGCCGTTGGCTCACCGGATGCGCCGCCGGGGACGGTCATCGACGCGGCGCTCACCGTCGCCTGCGGGGAGGGCTCGGCGCTGCGCCCGCTCCGCCTTCAGCGCGCCGGCAAGGCGCCGATGGCGGCGGACGCCTTCCTCCGGGGCCGGCCGATCGCGGCGGGCACGCAGCTGCCATGCCCCGCTACAGGCTGACCCTCGAATACGACGGCACCGGCTTCGTCGGCTGGCAGCACCAGGGCGACGGGCGCTCGGTGCAGGAGGCGCTGGAGCGCGCGGTCGAGCGCTTCTGCGGCGAGCAGGTCAGGGTGCATGGCGCGGGCCGGACCGATTCCGGCGTTCACGCGCAGGGCCAGTGCTGCCACCTGGACCTCGCCCAAGACGCCGCGCCGCACGTGCTGCGCGATGCGCTCAACGCGCACCTGCGGCCGGCGCCGGTCACCGTCCTCGACGCGGCGGAGGTGCCGCCCGCCTTCGATGCGCGGCGCGATGCGACCGCGCGCGTCTATCTCTACCGGATCGTCAATCGCAAGGCGCCGCCCGCGCTCGCGCACAAGCGCGCCTGGCACCTGCCGCGCCCGCTCGATACCGGCGCCATGGCCCGAGCCGCGCGTCTGCTGGAAGGCACCCACGACTTCACGACCTTTCGCGCCGCCAGGTGCCAGGCGAACTCGCCTGTCCGCACCCTGCAGAGCCTCGCCGTCAGCCGCAGAGGCGAAGAGATCGCGATCCGCGCCTGGGCGCGGTCCTTCCTCCACCACCAGGTGCGCGCCATGGTGGGGACGCTGGTCGACGTGGGCGAAGGCCGGCGGACGCCGGCCGACGTGGGCGCCGCGCTCGCCGCCCGCGACCGGAGCCGGTGCGGCCCGACGGCGCCGGCCTGGGGGCTCTACCTCGAAGCGGTGATCTATCCGCCGCCGCGCGGCTGACCGCTGCGGCGGCGGATCGTCGCGTCGTGCGCTACTTCTTGACCCCGAGCACGTCCCGCGTGCCCTGGATACCGAGGCGGTAGATGCCTTCGGCGAAGTCGATGCATTCCGCCTTGGTCTTGCCCCTCTTCGGCACGAAGCGGCTGGTCCATTCGACCGCAGAGCGCCGCGACGTGATCGGCTTCACCTTGATCGTCGCGGTGTAATCGTTGAAGGGCGCCAGGTCGTTGGCATCGTCGGTGATCGTGTAGATCTGCGTGCGCGTCGCCGTATCGTACTTCAGCAGCGTTTCGTCGAGCGTGCCTTTCGCACCCTTGATCTTGAGCGTTCGCACCGTTCCCTTCTTGTTGAGCGTGCTCCGCGTGATGGCGGCGGCCATGATCACCGGCAAATTGTTGAATGCCCCGATCTCGCCGAAAACACGGTCAGCCGATGCGCTGATCTCCTCGACGACCTTCGCTCGCGTATACGCCATTTGCCTCCCTCCCAGGGCTCGTTTTTTGTCCGCCCGGCGAGCGGCGTGAGGTGATCGCGGCGCTGGTCATTTCGTTTTCGCTGTGGCAGTGTAGCGGCCATGGCGACGTTGCCGGGCCTGGATTCGTCCATTGATCTGCGTGCGGTCACGGTGCGCCCGACCTGGGGCGCGCGGGAGCACCGGCGCTGGGACCGGCTGGTGGAGGAGCACCACTACCTGCGATTCCACGGCGTCGTCGGCAAGGGGCTGCGCCATGTCGCGGTGCATGGCGAGACCTGGCTCGCCCTGATCGGCTGGCAGCCGGGCGCGTTCAAGCTGGCCGCGCGCGACCGCTGGATCGGCTGGTCGGCGGAGCAGCAGTTCCGGCGCCTGCATCTGATCGCGAACAACTCGCGCTTCGTGATCCTGACGCCTGAGCGGGTTCCCAACCTGGCCTCGCGGGTTCTGGGGCTGAGCCTGCGGCGGCTGTCTGCGGACACCCAGGCGGTGCATGGATACCCGGCGCTCCTGGCCGAGACCTTCGTCGATCCCGCGCGCTTCGCCGGCACCTGCTACCGCGCGTCGAACTGGCGCTCGCTGGGGATGACGCGCGGCTTTGCCCGTGACCCCGGAGCTGCTCCGCGCTGGCGCCACCACGGCCAGCCCAAGGAGGTCTTCGTGTTCGAACTTAGCGATGGCGCCGCCGAAGCGCTGAGCCGGGCCGAGATCCCGGCGAACTGGAACGCCGAGCAACACAGCGAGCCGATGACGGCGCCCCGGCTGCGCAGCCTGTTCGAGTGCCTGGGCGAGGTGCCCGAGTGCCGCCATGCCCGGGGCAAGCGCTATCCCTTGAAGACCGTGCTGGCGGTTGCCGTCGCCGCCCGCCTTGCCGGCTACCGGGGCTCGACAGCCTTCGCCCAGTTCGCCGCCCTGCTCTCGCAGGAGCAGCTCGAGGCGGTCGGCGCGTTCTGGAGCCCTTCGAAGAAGCGCTACACCGCGCCCGCGATCACCACCTTCCACAACATCCTCGCCGCCCTGCCGCCGGAGACGCTGGACAACGCCATCGGCCGGTGGACCGGCCAGCACGACGGCGCGCACGCCCCGGTCGCCATGGACGGAAAGGACCTGCGCGGCGCCTCGAAGCAGACCGAAGACGGGCGGCGCATGATGGTCGCGGCGCTGGTGCACAAGACCGGCATGGTCCTGGGACAGGTCGAGGTCGATAGAAAGAGCAACGAGATCCCCGCCGTGCGCGAACTCTCCAGCAGTCTCGACCTCGCAGGCCGGACCGTCACCCTCGATGCGATGCACGCCCAGCACGAGACCGCGCGCTGCCTGCTCGGGCGTCGCGCCGACTACGTGGTCACCGCGGTGAAGGACAATCAGGAGACCATCCTCGAAGACCTCAAGGCGATCGACTTCTCCGACGCGCCCTGGCACGAAACCGTCGACAAGGGCCATGGCCGCATCGAGCGCCGCCGCTGCGCCGTCGTCGACCTCTCCGCTGCCGAATGGGACGGCTACGCCAACCTTCACGGACGCCGCCAGGCGATGCGCATCGAACGCGAGCGCGAGATCCTCAAGACCGGCGAGCGCAGCGTCGAGGTGACCTGGAGCCTGACCTCGCTCGGCGCAGACCGCGCCGGGCCCGAGGAGCTTCTGGCTCTGGTCCGCAATCACTGGCACATCGAGAACCGGCTGCACTACGTGCGCGACTTCACCTATGACGAAGACCGCTGCCGGGCGTACGTGCGCCACCTGCCGCGCAATCTCTCCTGCCTGACCAACGCGGCCATCGCCATCGTGCGCTGCGACGGGCGCTTCCGCTTCCTGCCCGAGGCCAACCGGCATTATGCCGCCCGCGCCCAGGAGGCTCTCGACGCGATCCTGATCGCGCCCGCTGCATGATCCTGCGGGCGTAACCGCGTCGCAGAGCGCGACGGGACGCGCCGTCGAACGGCGCGGCGGGATCGCTTTGCCCGGCGAGCCCGAAAACCGAGCCCTACCGGCCCCCGCGGACCCCATGCAGCCGCCCAGCCAAGCTCGGCCAGGACCTTCATCGGCCCAAGCCTGCCCGCTCTCGGTCATCCCGCCCTCTCAGCCATGACTAAAAAATGTTCCTGGCCTCCCTCCGTTCGTTGTTTGCGGCGCCTCGGAATGGTGGACGGAAACATCGGCGAGCGCAACGCGCGATCGGGCTTGAGGTCGGGCGCGGTTGCCTCCTGATTACCCGCCGCCCCGCTGGAAGGAGATGTCGAGGCGGGCGAGGTGCGCGGCGGGATCGTCGTAGCCGCTGTAGTGGAACCGCGCGGTGATGACCGGAAGCGCGAGCAGGCCGATCTTGCGTTCGCGCTCGGCCGAGAGCGTGATCTCCAGCGTGCCGTCGCCTTCGCGGACCGTGATGGTGTCGCCGTCCTCCGCGATCTCGGCCTCCGGCAGCGCGCGCCGCAGCGTGCGCCGGAACTCGCGGGCATCGGTCGCCATCTCCTTCTCGACCGTGAGAGTCGCGGGCACGGGTGCGGCTCGTGCTGGAGCGGATGCCGGGGGCTCGCGGCCGCAGCGGCGGCTCAGCCGCCGGCCACGGGCGGCCAGATCGCCAGCGTGTCGTTCTCGCTGAGCGCGTGGGAGCTGCGCTCACTCGGTTCCACGTAGACGCCGTTCACCAGCACGATGGAGCAGTACTGCCGGGGCAGGTTGAACCTGGCGAAGACGTCTTCCGGCGTCGTCCCTTCGGGCAGCTCGATCTCGACCTGGTTGTCCACGGCGCCGGCGGGGAGATAATCGCTGAGCAGCGCGTAGAGCTTGACGCTCACCTTCATGGCGTCTTCACGGCTGGCGTCGCCGCCTCGTCACCGCTGCCGCCGCAGCTGCCGTCGCCGCTCAGACCTGGCTGTGGGCGACGTAGGCCTCCATCACGCGGTGGGGGTTCTCCAGCAGCTTCTCCTTCCAGTCGGCGAGCGCCGTCTTGTTCTGGATCAGGCCGCGGATCACGCCGACATGGTCGGTGAGCCCGAGCCCGAGCGCGCCGACCAGGGTGTCGCCGTCGAACTCGAGCCGGAGGTACTTGAACCCGTCCTCGTCCACGGCGACGCCGCTGTCGCCGCCGACGCCGTCCCAGCTCCCGAACGAGCTGGAGACGAGGCCCACGGTGGCGAGCACGTTCATGTTGAGGCTGCCCTTGTAGTGCGCGCGGCGGCCCAGCATGTTGAGCGCGGCGATGCGGCCGTGCTCGGTCGCGGTCGGCTGGATCGCGTGCACCGAGTATTCGCCGGTGGAGAAATCGAGGCCTTGCGCCACGTCGCCGGCGGCGAACACGCCCTCGGTGCTCGTCTCCAGGTGCTGGTCGACGAGCACGCCGTGGTCGGTCTTGATTCCGCTGCCTTCGAGGAAGCCCACGTTGGGGGCGACGCCGACGGCCATCACGACCAGATGGGCGTCCAGCCTCTCGCCGCTGTCGAGCACCACCGCCTTGTCGCCGGCCGCACCCTCCTGCGCCTCGATCCCGGTGACCCGCGCGGACGTGAGCACCCGGATGTTCTTGGCCTCGCACCAGCGTTGCAGCATGCCGCCTGCGGTCTCGTCCATCATGCGCGAGACCATGCGGTCTTCCATCTCGACCACCGCGAGCGTGCCGCAGCGCTTGGCCAGCGCCTCCATGATGATGCAGCCGATGAAGCCCGCGCCGATCAGCACGACGTTGGCATCGGCATTGAGGAGGGCTGCGATCTTGCGGCAGTCCGCGAGCGTCCAGCAGTTGTGCACGCCCGGCAGATCGAGGCCCGGCACCGGCGGGCTCAGCGGCGTCGCCCCGGTGGCGAGCAGCAGGCGGTCGTAGGAGACCGTCTCGCCGCCGGCGAGCGTGAGCGTGCCGTCCGCCGGCGCCACGGATTCGGCCCGGCCCTGCCGGTACTGGATGCCGTGCCCCTCGTAGTGCCCGTCGGTCTTGCGCAGATGAGTCCCGCCCTCCTCGATCATGCCTTCGAGGACGTAGGGAATCGCCATCCGCGAGTAGGGCGGCTCCGCCTCGTCGCCGATCAGGACGATGTCGGCGGCCCGGTCTCCCTTGCGCAGGGTTTCGGCAGCGACCACGCCGGCCGGGCCGGCACCCACGATCACATGCTGCATGTTGGCTCCCGCTTGGCTCTCTGCGCCGTTGCCGCGATACGCGCACCTGCGCGGCCCGGCACGGCTCGTTTCATCGCGTTCGTCTCCGCCCTCCCCGATGCAAGCCGGGGGGCCGGCGCCCTTGCTGGTGCGCGCGGCCCCCCGCCGTCACGAGAATGACGAATGATCCGGCGCCGGTCGATGCGCCTGACCGTTCTCGACCTAGAGCGCGAGCCGCTCCAAGGTCTCGTTGCTGGGCACGCCCTCGTCGGTCCAGCCGCGCACCTCGTAGTATTCCGGCAGCATCTGGTCGAGGCCGTTGGTGAGCCCCTCGGCCGGTCCGGTCTTCGCCGCGTCCTTCAGCAGGCGCGCGGGCAGGGTGTCGTCCTTGCCCGTGAAGCCGGCCGCATTGTTGTACTGCCGCTCCAGGTTCCAGACGCGCTCGCCGACCTCCAGCAGCCGCTCGGCGGTCCACTCGCCCTCGCACGCCGCGTCGATCTGCGGCGCGATGTCGTCGAGCGACCAGGCGAAGGTGGTGAACACGCAGAGCCCGGAGGAATCGACCGCGGAGGTCGCGTCCTGGAAGGCCTTCACCAGGCCGGCCTTGCCCTCGGTCACGTGCGGGTCGGTCTTCTCCGGCACGCCCAGGATCTCGGACGAGACGGTGTAGGCCCGCAGGTGGCAGGCGCCCCGGTTTGCCGTGGCGTAGGCGAGACCCATGCCCTGGATGCCGCGTGAATCGTAGGCCGGGAACTCCTGGCCCTTGACCGACATCGAAAGCTCGGGCTTGCCGTACTTCTCGCAGAGCCGCTTGGAGCCGAGGCCGATGTCGGCGCCGAAGCCCTCGCCCTTGCCGGTAAGCTCGGCGAGCTCGGTCAGCGCCTTGGCAGAGCCGAACTTGCACTCGATGCCGCCGGTCTCGTCGTCGCCGATGGCGCCTTCCTCATAGAGCTCCATCGCCGCACCCACGGTGGCGCCGAAGGAGATCGGGTCGAGCCCCTGCTCGTTGCAGATGAAGTTGGCGAAGGTGAGCGCGTCGAGATCGTCGACGCCGGTGGCCGCGCCCAGCGCCCACGCCGCCTCGTACTCGAGGCCGCCGGAGGCGATCTGGTACTGCGGCCGCTCGGCCACCGTGTAGTGGGTGCGCTCGACCGTGGAAATGCGCCCGCAGGCGATGGTGCAGCCGAAGCAGGCCGCGTTGGTCACCAGGTTGGGCTTGCCGTCGGCGCGGGGCTCGGCCATCGCCTCGGCCGAGATGTTCTTGGCGCCGTCGAACTGCACGTCCCGATGGTTATGGGTGGGCAGCGCGCCGACCTCGTTGATGACGTTCATCAGCACCTGGGTGCCGTAGGCCGGCAGGCCCTGGCCGGTGACGGGGTTGTCCGCGAGAGTCTGCTTGCCCTCGGACGTCGCCTGCATGAAGGCGCCGACGTCCTCGACGTCCACGCCGAGGGTCCCGCGGATCGCGACCGCCTTGAGGTTCTTCGACCCCATCACGGTGCCGACGCCGGAGCGCCCGGCGGCCCGGTGCATGTCGTTGACCACGCAGGCGTACTTGACGCCCTTCTCGCCGGCGACACCGATGGAAGCCACGCGGATCAGCGGATCCTGATGCTTGGCCTTGATCCCCTCCTCAGTGTCCCAGACCGACTTGCCCCAGTAGTCGCCGGCGTCGATCAACTGGGCGTTGTCGTTCTCCAGCAGGAGGTAGACGGGATTCGGCGCCTTGCCCTCGAAGATGATCATGTCGTAGCCGGCGTTCTTCATCTCGTTGCCGAAGAAGCCGCCGGAGTTCGAGCACGCGATGGCCCCGGTGAGCGCCCCCTTGGTCACGACCGAATAGCGCCCGGCCGTCGACGCGCAGGTGCCGGTCAGCGGGCCGGTGGTCATGATCATCTTGTTGTCGGGCGAGAGGGGATCGACCCTGGGGTCGGTCTCCTCCACCAGGTACTTGGTGGCGAGCCCACGCTGGCCCAGGTACTTCTGGGCCCAGTCCATGTTCAACGGCTCGTTCTTGCAGGTGCCCTCGGTGAGGTTCACCCGGAGAATGTTCCTTGCCCACGCCATGACAAGCCCTCCCTAGGCCTCGGCCTGCGCGCCGGCGTCGGTCTTGGCCGCCCACTGGCGCATCCTGTCGAGGCCGGTCCAGTTCGCGTCCACATAGGTGATCGCCGCCGTCGGGCAGGCCTTGGCGCACTCCGGGTCGCCGCCGCAGAGGTCGCACTTGATCACCTTGCCGGTGGACGCGTTGTAGTTAACGGTCCCGAAGGGGCAGGCGATGGTACAGACCTTGCAGCCCACGCAGAGCGAATCGGAGACCACCTTGGCCCCGGTCTCGGCGTCGAGGGTGATCGCATCGACCGGGCAGGCCTGCATGCACCACGCCTCGTCGCACTGGGTGCAGGTATAGGGGACCATCCGCCCCTGGTCGTGGAAGTTGAACACCTTGATGCGAGACTTGGCGGGGTTGAACACCCCTTCGTTCACATGAGAGCACGCCAGCTCGCACTGCAGGCAGCCGGTACATTTGTCCGGGTCGATATGGAGAGATTTCTGCACGTTCGTAACCCCCTTCACGCCAGTCCGGCGCTCACAACGACTCTACACCACTTGTCGCCCGCCTTGCATCGGGCAATCTGCGCCTTGGTATGACAGGCGGTCATACGACTCATTCACCAACCGCCTAGCCTGCCATCGCTTCGGCGCCCGCAGCGATGGCCTTCACGATATTGTGGTAGCCGGTGCAGCGGCAGAAATTGCCCTCCAGATAGGAGCGAATTTCCGCCTCGCTCGGCTTGCCGTTCCGTTTCACCAGGTCGAGCGCGCACATCACCATGCCGGGCGTGCAGAAGCCGCACTGCAGCGCATGGTGCTCCTTGAACGCCGCCTGCATGGGATGGAGCGTGTCGCCGTCGGCCACGCCCTCGATGGTCAGCACCTCCGCGCCGTCCGCCTGGACCGCGAGCATCGTGCAGGCCTTCACGCACTGGCCGTCGACGTGCACGTTGCACGCCCCGCACTGGCTGGTGTCGCAGCCGACATGGGTGCCGGTGAGGCCGAGGTCGTAGCGCAGAAACTCGACGAGCAGAGTGCGGGTGGAGACCTCGCGCGCCACCTGCTCGCCGTTCACGGTCATGCCGACTTGCGCCTGGGCCACGCGGACTCCCCCGACCCGTTGCTCACGCTTGGCCGAGAGAATAACCGCGACCGCTACGGCGGACAAAGCGTTTGTGCCGCGACCCTCAAACGGCCGGTCGCCGGTGGCATAGCGTTGACGCTGCCGGTATAGGATGGCCGACGGAAGGATTGCGGCTAAACGAGGCGCAGGCATGAACATCGCAGCCCTGCTGGCGAAGACGGCACACACCCTGCCGGAGCGGCCGGCGGTATCGCTCGGCGAACGCGTCGCGGCGCGCTATGGCGAGCTGCACCGGCGGGCCGGCGCGATCGCAGGCGCCCTCCTGGCCCGCCATGGGCTCGCACCCGGCGACCGGGTGGCCATCGTCATGGCGAACCGGCCGGACTATCTGGAGGCGCTCTTCGGCATCTGGTACGCGGGCCTCGTCGCGGTCCCCGTCAACGCCAAGCTGCACCCGCGCGAGATCGAATACATCCTGGGCAATTCGGGAGCCACGCTCTGCATCGCCGACGAGGGCCACGCGGAGGGAATCGAGAGCGTCCGCGCCGACGTACCGGGGCTCGCGCCGCCGCTCGTCGCGGGCAGCGCGGCGTGGCGTGCGATGCTCGGCCACGACGCGGCAGGCCCCGCCCCGGTCGACGCCGGCGCGCCTGCGTGGCTCTTCTACACCAGCGGCACCACCGGCCGGCCCAAGGGTGCCACGATCACGCACCGCAACCTGCTGGTGATGACGCTGAGCTATTTCGCGGATATCAACCGCGTCGCACCGGCCGACAGCGTGCTCCACGCCGCCCCGCTCTCGCACGGCTCCGGCCTCTACGCGCTGCCGTTCATCGCCAAGGGCGCCAACAACGTGATCCCCGAGAGCGGCGGCTTCGAGCCGGCGGAGGTGCTGAGCCTGATCGAGCGCCACCCGGGTCTCAGCATGTTCGCGGCGCCCACCATGGTGGTGCGGCTGCTGGACAGCCCGCAGCTCGCCAACGCCGACACGACGAACCTCGACCTCATCGTCTATGGCGGCGGGCCGATGTACGTCGCCGACGTGGAGCGCGCGCTTTCCGCCTTCGGCCCCAAGCTCGCCCAGATCTACGGCCAGGGCGAGGCGCCGATGACCATCACCGCGCTGTCCCGCGCCTATCACGCCGACAGCGCGCAGCCCCGCTTCCGCGAACGCCTGGGCTCGGCCGGAGTCGCGCGCACCGACGTCGAGGTGCGGGTCGTTGACGAAGACGACCGGCCTCTGCCGGCGGGCGAGAGCGGCGAGATCGTCGCGCGCGGCGACGTGGTGATGCCCGGCTACTGGGAGAACCCGGAAGCCACCGCGAGCGCGCTCAAGGGCGGCTGGCTGCACACCGGCGACGTCGGCCGCTTCGACGAGGACGGATTCCTTACCCTGCTCGACCGCGCCAAGGACATGATCATCTCAGGCGGCACCAACATCTATCCGCGCGAGATCGAGGAGGTCCTGCTGCGCGATGCGGCGGTGCGGGAAGCGGCGGTCGTCGGGCGTGCGCACCCCGAATGGGGCGAGGAGGTGGTCGCCTTCGTCGTGCCCCACGACGGCCACAGCGTCACCGGCGAGCGGCTCGACCGGCTCTGCCTGGAGAGCATCGCCCGCTTCAAGCGCCCGCGCGACTACCGCATCGTCGCCGGCCTGCCCAAGAACAACTACGGCAAGGTACTGAAGCGCGCGCTGCGCGAGGAGCTGGAGGCGGATGGCTGAGCGCGGCGGGTAAGAGCTATTGTGAAACAATGCGTTACGTGAAATTGGCTTCGTTTTGTAATTTCATGTTTTCCGCCGGCCCTGCCTCGCCCGATATGCCTATCCGCTCTCTCGTTCGTATGGCAGCGCATAGCGCGACCTGGGTGAGGGTTCCACCCTACCCTGGTGCGTAGGGGTTCTTGCCCGCGCGCAGCAGCAGGCGGATCGGCACGCCGGCGAGGCCGAACTCGGCGCCGATCCCGTTCACCAGATAGCGGCGATAGCTCTCGGGCAAGGCCTGCGGCTTGCTGGCGAAGAGGGCGAAGGTGGGCGGGCGCGCCTTGACCTGGGTGATGTAGCGGAGCTTGAGCCGGCGCCCGGCCACGAGCGGCGGCGGGTGATGCCGGGCCGCGCCCTCCAACCAGCGGTTGAGCGCTGCTGTCGGGATGCGGCGGTTCCAGGTGCTGAAGGCGGCAAGCACCGCCGGCATGATTTTCTCGGCACCGGCGCCGGTGAGCGCCGAGCACGTCACCAGCGGGACCCCCTTCACCTGGGCGAGTGCCGCCTCCAGCCGATCTTCCACGGCGGCGCGGGCGGCGGCGCGGTCCCGCACCAGGTCCCACTTGTTGAGCAGGATGACCAGCGCCCGGCCTTCCTCGGCCACGCGGGCGGCGATCGTCATGTCCTGGCGGCTGGCGGGATCGGTCGCGTCGAAGACGACGAGCACCACCGCCGCCTGGCCGAGGGCGCGCTCGGCATCCCGCGACGAGAGCCGGTCGAGCGTCGCCACGGTCCTGGCCCGCCGCCGCAGCCCCGCCGTATCCACCAGCTCGACCGCCTGGCCCTCGTAAGACCAGCGCACCGCGATGGAATCCCGCGTGAGGCCCGGCTCCGCGCCGGTGATCACGCGCGCCTCGCCCACCAGCCGGTTGAGCAGGGTGGACTTGCCGACGTTGGGGCGGCCGACGATGGCGAGCCGGACCACGTCGTCTGCGCCGGGCGCTGCGGCGGCACCCTCTGCCGCCTCGGAATCGAAGGGGCTCAGCGCATCGTAGAGGTCCGCGAGGCCCTCGCCGTGCTCCGCCGAGATCGGGATGGGCTGCCCCAGCCCGAGGGCGTGGCTCTCGGCGATCCCGCCCTCGCCGGCGTCGCCTTCGCACTTGTTGACCGCGAGAACGATGGGCACGTGCAGCCGCCGGAGCTGGTTCGCGAAGAACGCGTCGGCCGGCGTCACCCCCGCCCGGCCATCGATCAGAAGAAGCGCGGCGTCAGCCTCCTCCAGGGCCCGCTCCGTCTGCGCCATCATGCGGCCGGCAAGCGTCTCCGGCGCGGCTTCCTCAAGCCCGGCGGTGTCGATGGCGCGGAAGCGGAGGGGGCCGATCCTGGCCCAGCCCTCGCGGCGGTCCCGCGTGACTCCGGGCGTGGGTGCGACGAGCGCCGCGCGCCGGCCGACCAGACGATTGAACAGCGTCGACTTGCCGACGTTGGGGCGGCCCACGATGGCGACGGTGAAGGCCACGGGCGGGGGTTAGCGGAGCGCGATCAGATCCGCGTCGTCGGTCAGGATGTAGAGCGTCCGATCGGCGACCACGGGCATCAGGCGGACCGCCCCACCCGCGTTGTACGCCCCCAGGTAGCGGCCGTCGTAGGGCGAGATCGAGAGCACGCTGCCGTCCGAGCCCGCGGCGATCAGCCGGTCGCCGACCAGGGTCGGGCCGGTCCAGAATATCGGGTCCTCGCGCTCCTCCGGATCCTCGAAGCGCGGCAGCGACCGGACCCAGAGAATGGCGCCGCGCTCCCGGCTCATGCAGACGAGCTCGCCATCCGCGGTCATCACGAAGACGAAGTCGCCGGCGACCCAGGGCATGTCGAGACCGGCGATGTCGCGCTCCCACACCCGGCGCCCGCTTCGCGCATCGATGGCGACCATGCGCCCGCCGTGGCCGATGGCGAAGACGGTGCCGCGGTCGGAGACAGGATGCCCGTCCTGATCGTTGAAGGTGGCGATGGCGCCGATGCGCGCACCCTGGACGCCGAGGATGTCGGACCAGACGGCGCGTCCGTTCTCGACCCGATGGGCCGTCAGCTCGCCAGACGAGAAGGGGGCGACGACGATGCCGCCATCCACGGCCGGGCTCGCCCCGCCGAGGAAGCCGGCGCTCTCCTCGATCGCCGCATGGCTCCACTGCACGGCGCCGCTCCCGGCATCCAGGGCCCAGAGCCGGTTGTCGTGACTGATGGCGAAGACCCGGCCGCCGGAGACAGAAGGCGCCGCACGAACGGGCACGCCGAGCGGCTGGCGCCACTGCAGGGCTCCGCTCTCGGCGTCCAGTGCGAGCACGTGGCCGAGCCCCGTGGTCGCGAACAGCCACCCGCCCGCCACGGCGAGGCCGCCGCCGAAGGCGCCCTCGTCATCCTCTTCGGGCAGCGTGTCGGCGGTCCACAACCGAGCGCCGGTGGACGCGTCGAAGGCCGAGACCAGGCTCCTCGAATCCATGGTGTAGATACGCCCGCCGGCGACCACGGGCGGGGACAGGACGGGCTCCTCCGCGCCGGCGCCTTGGCCGATGCGGACCCGCCAGGCCACCGACAGGACGTCGTCCGCGGCGAGGTGGTGCATGGCATGGTGGGGATAGCCGCCCGGCTGGGGCCAGTCCTCGTTCACGTAGGGCGGCGGCAGGCGCACCGTCAGCAGGTCGCTGCCGGGATCCGGCTCGAGCTGGCGCTCGAGGGAGATCACCGAGAGCCGCTGGCCGGAGAGCCGCTCTTCGTCCGAATCACCGAAGATGTCCGAGACCGTTTCGCAGCCGCCGAGGCCGACGACGAGACAAAGGCCAAGCAGGGCGGAGCCCCGCGCGATCCCCCTCGGCACCATGCGCCTCATTCCGCCCCCTCTCCGGACGAGCCGGCCGCATCGTCGTCCTCCCAGTCGGGGGACGCGCTGCCGCCCGCGAGCGCCGACTCCAGGTCGCCGCCGAGGCTCACCAGCAGCTCCGCCGCCCGCTGGCGCTGGCCGAGCGGCGCGGCCGGATCGCTGACGAGCTCAGCAAATAGCGCCCGCGACGCCTCCGTGTTGCCGGCGCGCATCTCCGCGATGGCGGAAAGTTCCGTCGCGAGCGGCCGCCACGGCGAATGGCCCGCCAGCAGGGGGGCGAGGCGCTGGTTGACCTCCGAGACGTTCGCGCGGTCGACCAGCCGCTGCGCCGCGAGCAGGGCGCCCAGGTCGCGATAGAGCGGATCGATGCTGCTGTCGCCCGCCAGGAGATCGTAGATCTGAACGGCGCCGGTGATGTCGCCGCGCCGTGCGCGCGCATCGGCCTCGCCGAGCCGGGCAAGCGCCGCGTAGCCCGTCTCCGCATCGGCCGCGAGCATGGCGAGCCGGTCCGCCGCCTCGGCGCCGCGGCCGGCCTGGATTTCCGCCATCGCGGCCGCGAACTGCTGGCCCTCCGCCTTGCGCGCGCTCTCCTGGGCGTCGGCGAGCATCACGTAGGCGACCGCAGCGCCGAGCGCGGCCACGCCCACGCCGAGCAGCCAGTAGCGCCAGCGCCGCCACAGCTTGAGATAGCGTTCATGCCGAAGGTCCTCGTCGACCTCTCGGAAGATATCCGCCACGCTCGCGCCTCCGTCAACGCCGCTGCCGTGCCGTCCCGCGCGCCGCGGGACGCGGGCTCAGGCGGCCTCGCGCCACTTGATCGAACACCCCATGGAGGGCTGCTGCTGCGCGGGCCCGTGCCCGCTCTCGGCAACCTGGATCATCGCTTCGAGGAGCTCGCGGCGCGCGTCGGGCACCGGCTCCATGCGCGAGGCGTCGAGCCGGCCCCGGTACTGCAGGCCGAGGCCGCTGTCGAAGCCATAGAAATCCGGCGTGCACACGGTGTCGTAGGCCCGTGCGATCTCCTGGGTCCGGTCGATCAGGTAGGGGAAGCCGAACCCGTGCTCGGCCGCGAACCGCTTCATGTTGTCGAAGGAATCGGCGGGATAGGCGTCGGTGTCGTTCGGCATGATCGCGACCGCGCCGATACCACGGCTCTTGAGCGCGTTCACGTCGTCGACGATCCGGTCGATGATCGCCTTCACGAAGGGGCAGTGGTTGCAAAGGAACATCACCAGCGTGCCGCGCTCCCCGGCGCAGTCCGCCAGCGCGTAGGTCTTGCCGTCGGTCCCTTCCAGGCGGAAGTCGACGGCCTTCCAGCCGAAGTCGCAGATGGGTGTCGTCATTGCCGGCATGGGCGCAGCCTCCCTCTCGCGGGGGTCCACCGCGTGGTCGAGAACCAGGAACTATGGTGTAGAATCACAAACATCGCCCGAAAACGCAACGAAGCGCTGGAGGCGAGAAGGATGACGCCCGGCGCGTCCGATGCCATCCACGGCCTCGCGGGGCGCGTCGGAGCGGCCGGTGTCACGTCGGAGCAGCATCAATGACCAAGCGAATTCGTGGGTACCGGGCCTTCTGGCCCTACTACGTCACCGAGCACAGCCGCGCGTGGACCCGGCGGATGCACTTCGTCGGCACGACAGGCGCGGTTGCCCTGGTCGTGGTCGCCGGTGTCATGGGCGAGCCGCTGCTGCTTATTGCGGCGCTGGTCTGCGGCTACTTCTTCGCCTGGCTCAGCCACCTGCTGATCGAGCGCAACCGGCCGGCGACCTTCACCTACCCGCTGTTCAGCCTGGCCGGCGACTTTCACATGTGGGCGCTGATGTGGCAGGGCCGCATGGACGCCGAGATCGAGCGGCTCGCCGCCGCAACCGACTCCGACGAGCCGGCGACGTCCTAGCGCCACCGGCGTCGGGCGCCTTCCGCACGCGGATCAGGCGGCGTCGGAGCGCGGCCTGACGGCCACGTAGGCCTTGCTGTAGTGCTCCGGGCAGTAGGGCTTGCCGAGCAGCGCGCGCGCGCCGCAGAAATGGAAGCCGGGCTCGTCCGGGTGGCCGATGGGCCACTTGCACGCTGCGTTGCCGACGGCAAGCGGCGGCTGCGGCGCTCTCGGCTTGACCCGAACCACGACCCCATTCGTCTCCTTCGCGGAGTGCCGCCCGTTCGACCGGCTCGGCGCCCGCGCCACGCTGGGCGTGCTCGACCCGCGCCTGATCGGCGACGGACGCGGCGGGAGCTGAAGCCTGTGCGCCTTGCCGACGACGGCATTCTTCGACATGCCGACCGCACGTCCGATCTCGGCGGTCGTCAGCCCCTCGTTCCACAGCCGGGTTACGGTTTCGATCCTCTCCGGTGTCCAGGCTGTCATGACCGATCCTCCATCCGGTGCAGGGCACACACCGATTCAAAATCTTGACGTGTTTCGCCCTGGAAGCTCAATATACAGTATTACCCACTAAATGCAACACGTGCTCGACCGGCAATCTCCCCCGGCGTCGACTTGCGCACCGGGCAGAGCGGCGCCGCAAACCTTGCGCGACCGCCGTCTCTTGGGCTAACTCTCGGGATTGGAGAGCAAAAACAAGAAGGACTGGCGCACAGTTGGGGGGGATGCGATGAGTTTGTCGGCGACTCGCGGCTTTGCGCCGCGCGCGCGGCCGGAGCGGAGACTCCTGCCGAACGCGGGCTGACGCGCGCCTCGCCATGAGCCTGTTTCGCCGACGCGAGAAGCTGAGCCGATGGTCTCGGCTGAGGCGGTTCGTGTGGCCCCGCATGGGCTGGGGCCGGATCCTCAGATACTGGACCTTCAAGCTCAAGCGGCTGCAGGGCTCGCCCTATGCCATCGCCTGCGGCTTCGCCTGCGGCGCGTCGGTCTCGTTCACGCCCTTCATCGGCTTCCACTTCATCCTCGCTGCGGTGCTCGCCTGGGCGATGCGCGGCAACATCATCGCGTCCGCCATCGGCACGGCGGTCGGCAATCCGTGGACCTTCCCCTTCATCTGGGCCGGCATCATGTGGATCGGAACCTGGATCCTCGGCTACGAGCGCGGGCAGGAGCTGCCCGCGGAGCTCACCTTCGGCGCCATTTTCGAGCAGCCGGGGACGGTGCTCCTGCCCATGCTGGTGGGCGGCCTGCCGACCGGGGTGATCGTCTGGCTCCTGTTCTTCTTCCCGATCCGCCGGGTGGTGGGCAACTACCAGCACCACCGCCAGGCCAGGCGCCTGCGGCGGCGCCGCGTGCTGGACGAGGAGCGCCGCGCCAGGGAGGGGCAGGCGCAGGATGCGGAGGACGACATCTCCATCCCCGACGACGCCGAGCCGGTCGCCGCGAACGTGACCCACCTCGACCAGGTGATGGTGGACCGCGGCCGCTGATGGCACGCTTAGGGTGGCGCGAGCGGCGGCCCGGAACGGCCCGCGTGCCGGCGCCATGAGCGTGGCAATCGAGCCGCAGGGGTGGCCGATGATCGTGGGCCTCGGCGCCGATATCGTCGACATCAGGCGGATCGCGGCGACGCTCGACCGCTTCGGGTCGCGCTTCACCCACCGCGTCTTCACCGCAGTCGAGCGCGCGCGCGCCGAGCGCCGCCTGCGGCCCGAAGAAACCTACGCGCGGCGCTTCGCCGCCAAGGAAGCCTGCGCGAAGGCGCTCGGCACGGGTTTGCGGGGCGGCGTCTTCTGGCGCGACATGGCGGTGGTCAATCTTCCCTCGGGCCAGCCGACCATCGAGCTCTCCGGCGGCGCGCTCAAACGCTTGCAATCGCTCACGCCTTCGGGCATGAGGTGCCGCATCGACGTGACGTTGACCGATGAGCCGCCCATCGCGCAGGCCATCGTGGTGATCACGGCAATCCCCGCGACCGACTGACGGCAATAAGGGTCGGCAAACGACCTGGGCCGCGACCGGCTGGAACCGAACCGACCGTACATGTGGCGCGCCAAGACTGAAGACAAGGGCTCGGCCAAGAAGAAGTCGAGCGGCCTGTGGGACACGGTCCGGACCCTGATCTATGCGGTGATCGCCGCGCTGGTCGTGCGCACCGTCGCCATCGAGCCCTTCAACATCCCGTCCGGCTCGATGATCCCGACGCTGCTCGTCGGCGACTACCTGTTCGTGTCCAAGTATGCCTACGGCTACAGCAAGTACTCGCTGCCGTGGAGCATCGACCTGTTCGACGGCCGCATCATCGACAGCCCGCCCGAGCGCGGCGACGTCGCCGTCTTCAAGCTGCCGCGCGACAACGAGACCGACTACATCAAGCGCATCGTGGGTCTGCCGGGCGATCGCATCCAGGTCCTCAAGGGCCTCCTCCACATCAACGGCACGCCGGTCGAGCGCGAGCGCATCGACGACTACAGCTACAAGGACCGCTACGGGCGCGAGCGGGTGCTGCGCCAGTACCGCGAGACGCTGCCCAATGGCGTGACCTACATGACCCTCGACGCAACGCCCACAGGCAGCCTCGACAACACGCAGATCTACACCGTGCCCCCCGATCACTACTTCGCCATGGGCGACAACCGCGACAACTCGCTCGACAGCCGCGTGCCGTCGGTCGGGTTCATCCCGTCGGAAAACCTCGTCGGCCGGGCCGAGTTCATCTTCCACTCGCTGGCAGACGGGGTCGGTATCGGCGAGGTCTGGAACTGGCCGGACGCAACGCGCGGCGAGCGGATATTCAAGGCGATCGACTAGCGCCCGAGGGCGCGGCAGCCCCGCCGGCCGACGCGGACGCCACTGCAGCGGCGGAGGAGCTCGAAGAGGCGCTCGGCCACCGCTTCGCCCGCCCGGCGCTGCTTGCCCGCGCCCTTCGCCACCCGAGCGCGGGCACGCAGGGCGGCAGCAACCAGCGCCTGGAGTTCCTGGGGGACCGCGTGCTCGGCATGGTCGTGGCGGCGATGCTGTACGAGGCGTTTCCCAACGAAGCCGAGGGCGCCCTCTCCCAGCGTTACTCGGCGCTGGTCCGCCGCGAGGCGCTGGCGGACGTGGCGCGCGCGCTCTCGCTCGGCCCGCGGCTCGCCATGGGGCGCGGCGAGGGCGCAGCGGGCGGGCGCGACAATCCGGCCAACCTCGCGGATGCCTGCGAGGCGGTGATCGGCGCGCTCTACATCGACGGCGGGCTCGACGCCGCGGAACGCTTCGTCCGCCGCCACTGGGCCCCGGCGATGGCGGCCGATCCCGAACCCCCGCAGGACGCCAAGACACGGCTCCAGGAATGGACGCAATCCAGGGCGCTCGGGCTGCCCATCTACCGCACGCTGTCCGCGAGCGGCCCCGCCCACGCGCCCCTCTTCGAGGTCGAGGCGGAGGTCGCCGGGCTCGGAAGCGCGGTCGCCACCGGCGCCAGCAAGCGCGCGGCGGAGCAAGGGGCCGCCGCTGCGCTTCTCCTGCGGATTGCCGGCGACGATGCGCGCGGCGATGGCTGAGACGGGCACGCGCGCGGGCTTCGTCGCCGTGCTGGGGGCGCCCAACGTCGGCAAGTCGACTCTGGTCAACCGTCTCGTGGGCGCCAAGGTCGCGATCGTCTCACCCAAGGTCCAGACCACGCGGAGCCGCCTGCGCGGCATCCGCGTGCTCGACGAGGTCCAGCTCGTCTTCGTCGACACGCCCGGTATCTTCGCCGCGAAGCACCGCTTCGAGCGTGCCATGGTCCACGCCGCCTGGAGCGGCGCCAGCGATGCCGACGCCATCCTGCTGCTGGTGGATGCGAAGCGTGGGCTGACAGGCGAGACCAGGGCGATCGTCGAGAGGCTCAGGGAGACCGGCCGCGAGACCCTGGTCGCGCTCAACAAGATCGACCTGGTGCCGCGCCACAAGCTGCTGCCGCTGGCCGCCGCCGTGCAGGAGACCGGACTCGCGGCCGAGATCTTCATGGTGTCCGCGCTCGACGGCGACGGCACGGGCGACCTGCTGGACGTGCTGAAGGCGCGGATGCCGCCCGGCCCCTGGCTCTATCCCGAAGACCAGCTCACCGACATCTCTGAGCGCCTGCTGGCGGCCGAGATCACGCGGGAGCAGCTCTTCCTGCAGCTGCGCCAGGAGCTCCCCTACGCGGTCGCGGTGGAGACCGAAGGCTGGAGCAGCGGCCGCGGCGGCGCGGTCAGGGTCGAGCAGGTGATCTACGTGCAGCGCGAGACGCACAAGGGCATGGTCCTCGGCAAGGGCGGGCAGCGGATCAAGGCCATCGGCACGGCCGCCCGCGCCGAGCTCTCGCAGATCCTGGGCTGCCCGATCGACCTCAAGCTCTTCGTGAAGGTGCGCCAGCGCTGGCTGGAGGACCCCGAGCGCTACCGCGACATCGGCCTCGAGTACGACGTGTGACGGCGGGGGAGCACGGAGCGCAGCACGGGCCTTAATCGCGGCCCGCCGGTGTGCCACAGTACCGCCCGCACTCCTAGGCAGGGAGGGTGCGGCATGACGACAGGCGGCTCCGAGCGGCCCGGCGGGGTTCGCTACGAGCCCGACGAGCGACCGCCGCCGCTGCTCGCGGGCGGCCTCGGCATACAGCTTGCCGTCCTCTGCATCGCGGGCGTCGCGCTGACGCCTGCGATCGTGGTCCGCGCCGCGGGCGGCGAGGCGTCCTACCTCTCGTGGGCGGTCTTCGGCGCCGTCCTGGTCAGCGGCATCACCTCGGTCATCCAGGCGGTGCGGGTCGGGCGCATCGGGGCGGGCTACGTCCTCGTCATGGGCACGTCCGGCGCCTTCATCGCGATCTGCGTCGGCGCGATCGCGCAAGGCGGGCCGGCCATGCTGGCCACGCTGGTGGTGATCTCCTCGCTCTTCCAGTTCCTGCTCGCGTGGCGGCTCTCGCTGCTCCGGCGCATCCTGACGCCCACGGTGGCCGGCACGGTCATCATGCTGATCCCCGTCACGGTGATGCCCATCGTCTTCGGCATGCTGACCCAGGTGCCGGCGGACACGCCGACGCTGGCCGCGCCGCTCTCCGCGCTGGTGACGGCGCTGGCGATCGTTGGAATCTCGTTGAAGGCGACCGGCGTGCTGCGCCTGTGGGCGCCGGTCATCGGCATCGTCGCCGGCTGCGGCGTGGCCGGATACTTCGGCCTCTACGACGTCGGCAGCATCGCCGCAGCATCGTGGGTCGGCCTGCCGCAAGGCGGATGGCCGGGCTTCGACCTCGACTTCGGGCCGGTCTTCTGGGGCTTGCTGCCGGCCTTCGTGTTCGTGACCCTGGTCGGCGCCATCGAGACGGTGGGCGACGGCGTCGCCATCCAGCGCGTCTCCTGGCGCAAGCCCCGGGCGGTGGACTTTCGCGCGGTCCAGGGCGCGGTGAGCGCCGACGGCGTCGGCAACCTTTTCTCCGGCCTGATGGGGACGGTGCCGAACACGACCTACTCGACGAGCATATCGGTCACCGCGCTCACCGGGGTCGGCGCGCGCAGCGTAGGCGTGGCACTCGGGGTCTCATTCGTCGTCGTGGCGTTCATTCCCAAGGCGCTCGCCGTGGTGCTGGCGATTCCGGGGCCGGTCGCGGCGGCCTACATCACCGTGCTGCTGGGGCTGCTCTTCGTGGTCGGCATGCGGATCATCGTCCAGGACGGGGTCGACTACCGCAAGGGCCTGATCGCCGGCGTCTCCTTCTGGATCGGGGTCGGCTTCCAGAACGGCGTGATCTTCCCCGAGCATGTCTCGGGCATCGCCGGCGGGCTGCTGGAGAACGGCATGACGGCCGGCGGCATGACCGCGATCCTGCTCACGCTCTTCATGGAGCTGACGGCGCCCCGGCGGCGGCGCATCCAGACGCCGTTCGAGATTGCGTCGCTGCCGAAGATCAGGGAGTTCCTGCAGGCTTTCGCCGCCCGCAGCGGCTGGGGCGAGGCGATGGCGCACCGCCTGGATGCCGCCGCCGAGGAGGCGATCCTGACCCTCCTGCGCCACGACGAGGAAGAAGAAGAAACCGGCGAGACACGAAGCAAGCGGCGCCTGCTGCTCACCGCCCACAAGGAGGCCGGCGGTGCGGTGCTGGAGTTCATCGCAGCGCCCGGCGAGGAGAACCTGGAGGACAGGATCGCGGTCATCGGCGAGGGCAGTGACGATGCGCCAGAGCGAGAGGTCTCGCTCAGGCTGCTGCGCCACCTCGCCTCCTCGGTCCACCACCAGCAGTACCACGACACGGACATCGTCACGATCCGCGTGGATGCCAGGGCGGGATAGAGCGAGTTCCTACCTTGCGAGATCGCTGCGGCCCGAGCGTTCCCACCTCCCCCTGTCCCCCTCCCCCCAATGGGCGGAGGGGGGACGCTGACATCGATGGCGGAGTCTCCCTCTCCGCCCCTGGGGGCGGAGAGGGCTGGGGAGAGGTGGGGGATTCTTTTCTGGCCGCGTAGCACGTGAAAGCGTGACCGTGCAGCAACCAGACACGATTCAATCCGGTCGGACGGCGTTCTATATCCCACCGCGCGGACGCGTGCCCGGCCGTCTCGCATTCGCTCATTCGCCTGCCGTGCCGCCCGCGAGTGACACGGCCGGGCGGTTCCTGTATTCGGGCAGCCACAGATGAAGAAGTTCTCGATCTTCAGCCTCGCGCGCAACGCGCTGAGCCATCACGAGCGCTGGCCGGAGCAGTGGCGGAGCCCCGCGCCGAAGCCGGCCTACGACGTCGTCATCATCGGCGCCGGCGGGCACGGGCTCGCCACCGCCTACTACCTCGCCTCCCTCCACGGCATCACCAACGTGGCGGTGCTGGAGAAGGGCTGGCTCGGCGGCGGCAACACCGGGCGCAACACCACCGTGATCCGCTCCAACTACCTGTGGGACGAGAGCGCCGCCCTCTACGAGCATTCGCTGAAGCTCTGGGAGGGGCTGGCGCAGGAGCTCAACTACAACCTGATGTTCAGCCAGCGGGGCGTGCTGAACCTGATCCACAACGTCCACGACCTGCAGGAGGCGACGCGGCGCGTCAACGCCAACCGGCTGAACGCGGTCGACGCCGAGCTGCTGTCGACCGAGGAGGTCAAGGCGTTCTGCCCGATCCTCAACACCTCGACGAAGACGCGCTACCCGATCCTGGGCGGCACGTTGCAGAGACGCGGCGGCAACGCGCGCCACGATGCGGTCGCCTGGGGCTATGCGCGGGCGGCGGATGCGCGGGGCGTGGACATCATCCAGAACTGCGAGGTCACGGGCATCGACGTGGACGCCGGCCGGGTGACCGGGGTGCAGACCACGCAAGGCGCGATCAAGGCCGACATGGTCGGCATCGTGGTCGCGGGGCATAGTTCCGTATTGGCCGCGATGGCGGGCTTCCGGCTCCCGATCGAGAGCCACCCGCTGCAGGCCCTGGTCTCGGAGCCGCTCAAGCCCGTGCTCCACTGCGTCATCATGTCGAACGGCGTGCACGTCTACGTGAGCCAGTCGGACAAGGGCGAGCTCGTGATCGGCGCCGGGCTCGATCCGCCCAACTCCTACAGCCAGCGGGGCGGGCTGCACACCATCGAGGACCAGATGGGGGCGATCGTCGAGCTGATCCCGATCTTCAGCCGGGTGCGCATGATGCGCTCCTGGGCCGGCATCGTGGACGTCTGCCCCGATGCCTCGCCCGTCATCGGCAAGACCCCGGTGGAGGGCCTCTTCATCGA
This sequence comes from Alphaproteobacteria bacterium, assembly GCA_965221125.1. GTDB lineage: Bacteria > Pseudomonadota > Alphaproteobacteria > UBA828 > UBA828 > WTGU01. The sequence continues at coordinate 836,475 of CBDCRW010000006.1, read as the reverse complement.
CGGCGGCTGGGGCACCGGCGGCTTCAAGGCCACGCCGGGCTCGGGCTGGGTGCTGGCGCACACCATCGCGACCGGCGCGCCGCACCCGCTCAACGCGCCCTTCGCGCTGGACCGCTTCACCTCCGGCGCGCTGATCGACGAGCACGCGGCCGCCGCCGTGGCGCACTAGGGGACACCGGATGCTCTGGATCGACTGCCCCTGGTGCGGCGCGCGGCCCGAGACCGAGTTCCGCTACGGCGGCGAGGCCCACATCGCGCGCCCCGATCCGGCGGCGACCGACGATGCCGGCTGGGCCGACTACCTCTTCATGCGCACCAACCCCAAGGGCGTCCATGCCGAGCGCTGGATGCACCGGGAGGGCTGCCGGCGCTGGTTCAACGTGCTGCGCGACACCGTGAGCAACGACGTGATCGCGATCTATCCCATGGGCACGCCAAGGCCCGATACGCCGGGCGACGAGGCGGAGGGCGGATAGTGCGCTTTCGTCTCGAGCAGGGCGGGCGGATCGACCGGGCGCAGCGCCTGCGCTTCACCTTCAACGGGCGCAGCTACGAGGGCTGCGCGGGCGACACGCTCGCCTCCGCGTTGATCGCGAACGGCACCCACCTCACCAGCCGGAGCTTCAAGTACCACCGCCCGCGCGGCATCCTCACCGCAGGCGCCGAGGAGCCGTCGGCGCTGGTGCAGCTCGGCGACGGCGCGCGCACCGAGCCCAACCTGCGCGCGACGCAGGTGGAGCTGTACGAGGGGCTCACCGCCTCGGGCGTCAACGCCTGGCCGAGCGCCGACTGCGACCTCGCCGCCTGGACCGGGAAGCTCGCGCCGCTCTTCCCCGCCGGCTTCTACTACAAGACCTTCCTCTGGCCGGCGTCGTTCTGGAAAGCGCTCTACGAGCCCGTGATCCGGCGCATGGCAGGGCTCGGCCGCGCGCCCGAGGCGCCGGACCCCGACAGCTACGACAAGATGCACGTCCACTGCGACGTGCTCGTGGTGGGCGGCGGCCCGGCGGGGATTTGCGCCGCGCTCGCCGCCGGCGAGGCCGGGGCGCGCGTCCTGCTCGTGGACGAGCAGGCGACGCTCGGCGGTGCGCTGCCCGGCCTCCGCCACCGGGTGGACGGCAGGGACGGCGCGGCCTGGGCAGAGGCGGCGGTGGAGCGTCTTGCCGCCATGCCGGAGGTGCGCGTGCTCACCCGCACCACGCTCTTCGGCTACTACGACCACAACTCGCTCTCCGCATTCGAGCGCCGCACCGATCATCTCGGGCCCGGCGCACCAGCGGGGACGAGCCGCCAGCGGCTCTGGAACATCAAGGCGGGGCGCGTGGTGCTCGCCACCGGCGCGCACGAGCGGCCATTGGTTTTCGCCGACAACGACCGGCCCGGCGTCATGCTGGCCTCGGCGGCGCAGCGCTACGTCAACCACTACGCGGCGCTGCCGGGCAGGCGCGCGGTGCTCTTCACCAACAACGACGCGGCGTACGAGGCGGCTCACGACATCGTGCAGGCGGGCGGCAACGTCGGCGCCGTGGTCGATTGCCGGCCCGAGCCTGCGGCGCCGCTGGCGGCGGTACTAAGGGAGGCGGGCGTGCCGCTCCACACCGGCTCCGTCATCGCCGCCACGCACGGGACGAAGCGGGTCAGCTCCGTCACGGTCGCGAAACTCGACGAGGGCGGCGGGCTCACCAGCGAGCGCTATCGCGTCTACTGCGACAGCGTCCTCGTCTCCGGCGGCTGGAACCCGGCGGTGCATCTCTTCTGCCAGTCGGCGGGCAAGCTCACGTTCGAGGAGGCGCGCGGCATCTTCCTCCCCGGCCGGGCCACGCAGGCACTGGAGGTCGCGGGCGCCGCAGGCGGCAGCTTCGGCCTCGCCGCCTGCGTTGCGGAGGGCGCGGCCGCCGGCGCGCGCGCGGCCCAGGCGGCGGGCTTCGGCGACGGCGCGCCGCCCCCCGCGCCGCCGGTCGAGGCGCCCGAGCCCGGTGCCATCACGCCCTTCTGGCTGGCGCCGGGGCTGAAGCCGCTCGGCCACGGCAAGGCCAAGCACATGGTCGACCACCAGGACGACGTGACCGCGGCCGACATCCGGCTCGCGGCGCGCGAGGGATTTCGCTCGGTCGAGCACGTCAAGCGCTACACCACCGTCGGCATGGGCACCGACCAGGGCAAGACGGCGAACGTCAACGGCCTCGCCATCCTGGCGGACGCGCTGGGCAAGACCGTGCCCGAGGTGGGCTTCACCACCTACCGGGCGCCCTATACGCCGGTCAGCTTCGGCGCGCTCGCAGGCCGCGATACCGGCCCGCTGATGGACCCGGTGCGCCGCACCGCCATGCACGAGTGGCACGAGGCGGCGGGCGCGGTGTTCGAGCCCGTGGGCCAGTGGCACCGGCCCTGGTGGTATCCCCGTAAGGGCGAGGACAAGCACGCCGCAGTGGCGCGCGAGTGCCGCGCGGTGCGGGACGCGGTCGGCATCCTCGACGCCTCGACCCTCGGCAAGATCGACATCAGGGGGCCGGACGCCGCCGCCCTGCTCGACATGGTCTACACCAACGCCTTCTCGACGCTGAAGGTGGGCCGGGTGCGCTACGGGCTGATGTGCGGCGACGACGGCATGGTCTTCGACGACGGCACCACCGCAAGGCTCGGCGACGAGCACTACCTGATGACCACCACGACCGGCAACGCGGCCCAGGTGCTGGAGTGGCTGGAGGAATGGCTGCAGACCGAGTGGCCGGAGCTGAAGGTGTATTGCACCTCGGTCACCGAGCAGTGGGCGACCGTGGCGCTGGCCGGGCCCCGGGCCCGCGAGGTGCTCGCCGCGCTCGCGCCGGAGATGGCGCTCGATACCGAGTCCTTCCCCTTCATGAGCGTGAAGGAGGGCGTCGTCGCGGGCGTGGACGCGCGCGTCTTCCGTATCAGCTTCACCGGCGAGCTCAGCTTCGAGATCAACGTGCCCTGGCACCACGGCCGCCACCTGTGGGAGGCGCTGATGGAGGCGGGCGCCGGGCACGGCATCACCCCCTACGGCACCGAGGCGATGCACGTGCTCCGCGCCGAGCGCGGCTTCATCATCGTCGGCCAGGAGACCGACGGCACCACCACGCCCCACGACCTCGGCATGGACTGGATCGTTTCCAGGAAGAAGCCGGATTTCCTGGGCAAGCGGGCCTGGAGCCGGGAGGACACGCGCCGAGAGGATCGCAAGCAGCTCGTCGGCATCCTCACCGAGAACCCCGGCACCGTGCTGCCCGAGGGCACGCAGCTTGTCGACAGGCCGGGCCGCCCGCCGCTGCCGATGATCGGCCACGTCACCTCCAGCTACGCGAGCCCGGCGCTGGGCCGCTCCATCGCGCTCGCGCTGGTGAAGGGCGGCCGCGCGCGCAAGGGCCAAACGATCCATGCCGCGCCGGAGAGCGGGTTCGTCCCCTGCAAGATCACGGAGCCGGTGTTCTACGATCCGGAAGGAGCGAAGCGGGATGGCTGAGGCGCCGACACCGCGCAGCCCGCTCGCGAGCCTCACGGACGCGCTGGCCGAGACTGGCGCGGGCGATTCCGTGCTCGCGGAGCGGGCGGATCGCGCGCGGCTCAACCTCAGGCTGGATCCCGAGGATGCGGAGGCGCTGACCGCCGCAGGTGCGGCGCTCGGTGGCGCGTTGCCGCTCGCGCCCAACACCGCGGCCACGACTGTCAACGGCTGGTCCGTGCTCTGGCTCGGCCCGGACGAGTGGCTGGTGACCGGGCCGGCTGCGGGTGCCGGTGCGCTTGCCAATTCGTTGCAGACTTCGCTCGCCAGCAAGCACCACGCGCTGGGCGACGTGAGCGCGATGTACGCCACGCTCGCGCTCTCCGGCCCGCGGGCGCGCGAAGTACTGATGAAGGGCTGCCGCCTCGACCTGCACGCCTGCGCGTTCTCCGGCGGCACCTGCGTGCAGACGGCGCTGGCGAGGGCGCAGGTGATCCTGCACCAGACCGACGACGCGCCGGCCTACGAGATCACCGTGCGCAACTCCTTCGCCCACTACCTCGCCACCTGGCTGCTCGACGCCATGGCGGAGTACCGCCAAGCCTGAGGGCTACCCGCCTCTCTCAGTCCCTCTCCCAGACTCTTCATTTCCCTCAACGGCGGGCGCTCGCTCCGCTCGCTTGCCTACGCGCTTCGCGCGCGGCGCGGTCGCGCCGTCCGGGCCTGCGGCCCGGTTTCCGTGAACGGCAGGCTCCTGGCCTGTCAGCCGGCTCCCGCTTGTCCCTCGCGCGCCGCTCGCCTATGGTGCGCCGGCGAAAGCGGACGGGGCGGCCGCGTCGATTCCCTCGGGTGGCCGCACGGCGGCACGGCGCCGCGCCCCCGGCGCCAGAGGCGACCAATGGACAGCATTCGCATCAGGGGCGGCCGCCCGCTCGAGGGCGAGATCGAGATCTTTGGCGCCAAGAATGCGGCCCTGCCGCTGATGGCGGCGAGCCTGCTCACCGAAGAGACGCTGACGCTCTCGAACATCCCTCACCTCACCGACATCACCACGCTGGCCCACCTCCTCGCCCAGCACGGCGTCGAGATCGGCATGGAAGGGAATGCGCGCCGCGGCGGCAACGCGGGCCGCGTGCTCTCGCTCCGCGCCCGCCAGATCAGCGACACCCGGGCGCCCTACGAGCTGGTGAGCCGCATGCGCGCCTCCATCCTGGTGCTGGGGCCGCTGCTCGCCCGCACCGGGCGGGCCACCGTCTCGCTCCCCGGCGGCTGCGCCATCGGCTCCCGCCCCGTGGACCTGCACATAGACGGGCTCACCCGGCTGGGCGCCCAGGTCGTGCTGGAGGACGGCGACATCCGCGCCCACGTGCGCGGCCGGCTGCGGGGCGCCGAGATCAGGCTGCCCTTCGCCTCGGTGGGCGCCACCGAGAACCTGATGATGGCGGCGACGCTGGCCGACGGCGAGACGGTCATCCGCAACGCGGCGCGGGAGCCCGAGATCGCCGATCTCGCCCTCTGCCTCAACGCGATGGGCGCCGACATCGCCGGGGTCGGCAGCGACGAGCTGGTGATCCAGGGCCGGGAGACGCTGTCCGGCGCCGAGCACCACGTGGTGAGCGACAGGATCGAGGCCGGAACCTACGCGCTGGCCGCGGCCATCGTCGGCGGCGACGTCGAGCTTGCCGGCGCGCCGGCGGCGCTCCTGCGCTCCCTGCTCGACTACCTGGAGGCCAGCGGCGTCGCCGTCGCCGAGACCCCGCGCGGGCTCAGGGTGCGCGGCAACGGCCGACCCAACGCCACGGACGTGACGACGCAGCCCTATCCCGGCTTTCCCACCGACCTCCAGGCCCAGGCGATGGCGCTCATGACGGTTGCCGACGGCGCCGCCATGATCACCGAGACGATCTTCGAGAACCGCTTCATGCACGTACAAGAGCTGCGCCGCATGGGCGCGGATATCGCGGTGCGCGGCGGCAGCGCGCTGGTGCGCGGCGTCCCGTCGCTCACCGGCGCGCAGGTGATGGCGACCGACCTGCGGGCCTCGTCGTCGCTGGTCATCGCCGGGCTCGCCGCTGCGGGCGAGACCGTGGTGCACCGCGTCTACCACCTCGATCGCGGCTACGAGCGGATCGAGGACAAGCTCGCGGCTTGCGGCGCCGACATCGACCGGGTCCATCATTGACTGCATCGGCGACTGCATCGGCGCGTCTCAAGCTGCGGGCGGAAGACGCCGGCGATCTCGCCGTGATCTCGGCGTGCCTCGAGGACGCGGTCTTCGCGGTGGGCGAGATGGCCTTCGAGCCCGCCGACAACCGCTTCGCGGCCATCGTCGTGCGCCGCTGCCGCGCGGCCGCGGGCGGCCCCGCCGGCCAGGCGAAGGCGGCGATCCACTTCGACGACGTGTGCGCGGTCAAGCTGCGCGGGATCGACCGCACGGAGCCTGCGCGGCTGCTCAAGCTCGCGGGCATTGTCGCCGAGCCCGGCCGGTCGGCGACGGTGGTGCGGCTCCTGTTCCAGGACGGCGGCGAGGTGTGGATCGAGACCGGGCACCTCGCGTGCCTCTTCCAGGACCTGGAGGAGCCCTGGCCGGCGTTGCCGGCGGAGCCGGAGTCCGCCCCATGAGCGACGGCCTGCTGCTGGCGCTGCCCAAGGGCAGGATCGCGCGCGAGCTTGGCCCCCTGCTTGCGCGCGCCGGAATCGAGCCGGAGCCTGCGTTCGCGGATGATGACGCGCGGCAACTCCGCTTCTCGACCTCGGAGCCGGGGCTCGGGCTGATTCGGGTGCGCAGCTTCGACGTCGCCACCTTCGTCGCCTTCGGCGCGGCCCAGCTCGGCGTGGTCGGCAACGACGTGCTGATGGAGTTCGACTACCGGGAAATCTACGCGCCGCTGGACCTCGGCATCGGGCTCTGCCGCATGGTGGTGGCGGAGCCGGCGGCGCTGGCGACGGGCGACGATCCCTCGCGCTGGAGCCACGTGCGGGTGGCCACCAAGTATCCGCACGTGACCCGCCGGCACTTCGCGGCCCGCGGCGTCCAGGCGGAGTGCATCAAGCTCAACGGCGCGATAGAGCTGGCGCCGGGGCTCGGCCTTTGCCGCCGAATCGTCGATCTCGTGGAATCCGGGGCGACGCTCCGGGCCAACGGCCTGGTCGAGGTCGAGCACATCGCCGACATCTCGTCGCGGCTCGTGGTCAACCGCACGGCGCTCAAGACCCGGGCCGGCGAGCTCCAGACCTGGATCGAGCGCTTCGGCGAGGCGGTGAATGGCGCGCACGCTCGATAGCGCCGGCGCGGGTTTCTCGGCGGCCTTCGACGCCCTGCTCGCGGCCCGGCGCGGCGTGGCGGAAAACGTCGACCGCGAGGCGGCGGCGATCGTGGGCGCGGTGCGCGACGGCGGCGACGCGGCGCTGCTGGACTACACGGCGCGCTTCGACCGCATCGCGCTCACGCCCGGCACGATCCGGCTGTCGGAGGACGAGCGTGCCGCCGCTGCCGCAGCCGCGCCCAACGCGGTGCGGGACGCGCTGGTGCAGGCGGCGGAGCGCATCGAGGCCTTCCACCGCCGCCTCATGCCGGCCGATCTCGACTACCGCGACACAGCCGGCGTGAGGCTGGGCGCCCGCTGGCGGCCGCTGGATGCGGTCGGGCTCTACGTGCCGGGCGGCACGGCCGCCTATCCCAGCACCGTGCTGATGAACGCCATCCCCGCGCGGGTCGCGGGCGTGGAGCGCATCGCCATGGCGGTGCCGACGCCGGACGGTGCATTGGACCCTGCGGTCATGGCCGCCGCCGAGGTCGCCGGCGTGGCGGAAATCTACCGCGTGGGCGGCGCGCAGGCCGTCGCCGCGCTCGCCTGGGGCACCGAGACCATCCGGCCGGTGGACAAGATCGTAGGGCCCGGCAACGCCTACGTGGCCGCCGCCAAGCGCCTCGTCTTCGGCACCGTCGGCATCGACATGATCGCGGGCCCCTCCGAGATCCTGGTGGTCGCCGATTCTGCCAACGAGCCGGAATGGATCGCGGCGGACCTGCTCTCCCAGGCCGAACACGACGAGGACGCGCAGGCGATCCTGATCACGGACGATCGCGCCTTCGCCGCCCGCGTGAGGCACGCGGTGGCGGGGCATCTGGCGCGGCTGCCGCGCGCCGCCATCGCGGCCGCGAGCTGGCGGGAGCACGGCGCGGTGATCGTCGTGGGCGCGCTCGACGAAGCGCCGGCGCTCATCAATCGCCTGGCGCCGGAGCACCTGGAGCTTGCGGTGGCCGAGCCGGAGCGCCTGGCCGAGGCCGTGACCAGCGCCGGCGCCATCTTCCTCGGCCGGCACACGCCTGAAGCGATCGGCGACTACGTGGCGGGCCCCAACCACGTGCTGCCGACGGCCCGCAGCGCCCGCTTCTCCTCAGGCCTTTCACCCCTGGATTTCCTCAAGCGCACGACCTTCGTCGGCTGCGACGCCGCGAGCCTCGCGCGGATCGGCCCGGCGGCCGTGACGCTCGCCGAAGCCGAGGGCCTCGACGCCCACGCGCTCTCGGTGGCGCTCAGGCTCGGCGGCGGGTCGGAGTGAGCCCGTGGACCGGGACCCGGCCGGCACGGACCGGCTGGTCGAGGTCGTGCTGGACCCCAGTGCGGGATTCCGGCGCGGCCCGGACTACGAGCACGAGCGCCGCATCGCCATCCACGACCTGCTGGAGGAGAACACCTTCGCCCCGGCCGGCGGATCGGGCGGCCCCTATCGGCTGCGCATCGGCCGCGAGGAGGGGCGGCTCCTCCTCGATGTCGAGAACGACCTGGGCGTGCCGCAGGTCCATGCCGTGCTGCACCTCGGCTCGCTCCGCCAGACGCTGCGCGATTACGCGACCATCTGCGACACCTACCACGAGGCGATCAGGACCGCGCCGCGGTCCCGCATCGAGGCGATCGACATGGGCCGGCGTGCCTGCCACAACGACGGCGCCGAGATCATCCGCCGCGAGCTTGCCGGCGCCATCGCTATCGACGAGACGACGGCGCGGCAGCTGTTCACGCTCGTCCATGCACTCCATGTCCGGGCGTAGCCGCGGCCATGGGCACGCTACCCGGCAGCATCCTCTTCGCGTGCACGTGGAACTCGGTGCGCTCGCCCATGGCGGAGGGCCTGATGAAGAGCCTCTTCGGCACCCGGCTCTTCGTGGATTCGGCGGGCGTGCGCAGCGGCGGCGGGCGTGATCCCTTCGCGGTCCTCGTCATGGAGGAAATCGGGATCGACATCGGCAGCCACCGGCCCAAGACCTTCGACGATCTCGAAAGCGACGCCTTCGACATGGTCGTCTCGCTCTCGCCGGAGGCCCAGCACAGGGCCATCGAGCTCACCCGCACGGCCCACTGCAAGGTGGAGTTCTGGCACACCCTCGATCCCAGCGTCGTCGAGGGCAACCGCGAGGCCCGGCTGTTCGCCTACCGCGAGGTGCGCGACGGGCTCCTGGAGAGGCTGCGGGAGCGCTTCGGCGCGCCCCGCCCGCCGGTGGTCTGAGCGTGCCCGCCGCCGCGCCCCGCCCGCCCTTGGTGCTCGCCTCGGCATCGCCCCGCCGCCGCGCGCTGCTGGAGCAGATCGGCTATGCGCCGGACGTGGTGGAGCCTGCGCAACTCGACGAGGCGGCGCGCCCCGGCGAGCGGCCGGAGGCGCACGCGGCCCGGCTCGCTCACGCCAAAGCGGAGGCCGTCGCGGCCCGCCATCCGGGGGCGTTCGTCCTTGGCGCCGACACGGTGGTGGCGTGCGGGCGGCGAATCCTCGGCAAGGCGGAAACGGAGGAGGAGGCGCGGCGCTGCCTCTCCCTCCTCTCCGGGCGGCGCCACCGGGTCTTCGGCGGGGTGACGGCGATCGACCCCTCGGGCCGTGCGGCGAGCCGGCTGGTGCGGACCGCGGTGACGTTCAAGCGGCTCTCGGCGGAGGAGGTGGCCGCCTACCTCGCCTGCGGCGAGTGGCGGGGGAAGGCCGGCGGCTATGCGATCCAGGGCCGGGCGGCGGCGTACATCCGCTTCGTCGGCGGCTCCTACAGCAACGTCGTGGGGCTGCCGCTGCACGAGACCTACCGGATGCTGGTCGGTCTCGGCTTGCCGCCCAGGTCGCCGAGCACCATCTGATCGGGGCGATGGGCGACGCGTTACTCATCACCGCGACCCCCTATGGCATGCAGGCGGCGGCGATCGCCGGCGGCCGGCCGGTCGCGTTCTTCGTCGAGTGGAGCACGAGGCCGAGCCGCATCGGCGACCTGCACGTGGCGCGGCCGCTCGGCAGGCTGACGGGGATCGACGCCTGCATCGTCGAGATCGGCGACGGCGAGGAGGCGTTCCTCCAGGGAGCGCGCGGGCTCGACGCGGACGGTGCGCTGCCCGTCGTGCAGGTCGTCTGCGACGCCTACGAGGGCAAGCGCGCCAGGGTCACGCGGCGGCCGGTGCTGGCGGGCCGCTTCGCCACGTTCCGCCCCGGCGGCCAGGGCATCGCGTATTCGCGCCGCCTCCGTGACCCCGAGACGCGGCGTGCGATCGGCGCGTCACTCGACGAGGCCGCTGTAACCGGCGGCGCGGTGACGATCAGGGCCGCCGCGGCTGCGCGCCCGAACGAGGTGCCGGCCGCCGCGGCTGCGCTGGCGGCACGCTGGCGAGACATCGAGGCCGAGGCCCGGCGCGACCGGACGCCCCGGCGCCTCTGGCAGGGGGGCGGCCTGCTCGGGCGCCTGCTGCGCGACGTGGCGCGGCCCGGAACGACGACCATCGCCATCGACGACCGCGCTTCGCTCGACCGGGCCGGCGCGCTGGCCGCGCGCGAGGCGCCGGACCTCGTGCCCGCGCTCGCGCTCGCCGATGCGTCGCCGCCGCTCTTCGAGCGTCACGATTGCGCGGGCCGGCTGGCGGCGGCGCTGGAGCCCGAGGTCGCGCTCTCCGGCGGCGCGCGGCTCACCATCGAGGAGACGCGCGCGCTCACCGCGATCGACGTGGACACGAGCCAGGCCACAGGTGCCGCCGCGGCGGAGACCGCCGAGGCCGCCGGCCACGAGATCGTGCTCCGCAATCTGGGCGGACTGATCGCCATCGACTTCGCGGGCCGGGGCGGCGCCCGCCGGCGCGAGGCCCAGCTTGCCGCCCTCGGGCGTGCGCTGAAGGCGGACCGGACTCCCCACCGCGTGCTCGGCGTCACCGCCGGCGGCGTGGTGGAGGTCAACCGCCGGCGGCTCGGCCCGAGCCTGCGTCAGGCGCTCACGGAGCCCGCGGGCAGCGCCTTCAGCGGGCGCAGGATGCGGCTGGAGGCAGCAGCCCACGAGGCGGCGGCCGCCGCGCGGCGCGAAGCAGCGAGCGGCGCACGGGCGCTCACGCTGCGGGCCGGCCCCGCCCTGCTCGACGCGCTCGCGGCCCCCGGCGACGGCGTGCTGCAGCGCTGGCTCGGCGTGCCGCTCAGGCTCATCGCCGATCCGGCGCGGCCGCACGGCCGCTTCGCCGTCGAGCGAGGCTGAACGAGGCCGCAGGCACGGATGCTCGAACCGCTCACCCATATCCAGCTCGTCGGCGGCTTCATCCTGCTTTTCGCGGGCGGCGAGGCGCTGGTGCGGGGCGCGGTCTCGCTGGCCCAGCGGCTGAACGTCTCGCCGCTGCTGATCGGCGCCACTGTCGTGGCCTTCGGCACCTCGATGCCGGAGCTGGTGGTCACCCTGCAGGCCGCGCTCCGGGGCTCGACCGGCATCGCCTTCGGCAACGTGATCGGCAGCAACGTCGCGAACCTCATGCTCATCTTCGGCCTCGCCATCGTGATCACGCCGGTCATGGTCTCGAAGCGGGCAGTTATGCGCGATGGCGGGGCGCTGGTCGGGGCCACCGCGCTGCTCACCGTGTTCGTCTACATGGGCACGCTCGTCGCCTGGCAGGGCGCGGTGATGCTGATCCTCCTCGGGATTCTCACCTGCGCCTCCTACTGGCACGAGCGCCGGCTGGGGGGCCACGTGGGAGCCCTCCATCGGCATGAGGCGGAGGAACGCCAGCACCTGCCGCGATCCGCCTGGCTCGCCGGGCTGCTCGCGCTGGCCGGGCTCGCAGGCGTCAGCGTCGGCGCCCACCTCATGGTCGGCGCCGCGACGATCATCGCGCGCGGCCTCGGCATCACCGAGACGGTGATCGGGATCACGGTCGTCGCGGTCGGCACGTCGCTGCCGGAGCTCGCGACCACCGTGGTGGCCGCCTACCGCAAGCACGCGGACGTGGCCCTCGGCAACGTGCTCGGCTCCAGCCTGTTCAACATCCTGGCGATCCTCGGCGTCGTCACCGTGGTGACGCCGCTGCCGGTGCCGGACGAAATCCTGCACCTCGACATCTGGGTGCTGGCCGCCATAACCGGGCTCGTGATCGCGGTGGCGCTCACCGGCGTGCGCCTGGGGCGGCCCTTCGGCGTGCTTCTGCTGCTCGGCTACGCCGCCTTCACCGCGGTGCAGTATCTGACCCTGTAATTCCGGCCCGAAAGGGCGGGCTGCGCATGGACAGGTGCCGTTCTCTGCCCTATACACAGGCGCCTATGCCGGCGGACGCCCAGGTAGCTCAGTTGGTAGAGCAGCGGACTGAAAATCCGCGTGTCGGTGGTTCGATTCCGCCCCTGGGCACCGGCACCTCGCGCCAGCGTCGGCAGACGGACGTTGCGACCGGGCAAGGCGAGGACGGACGATGACCCCGCAAGGCATGAGCTACGTGAGCGGCGCGAGCGTGAACCCGCTGCTCGGTGTCACCATCGGCGCGCAGCTCGACCGGACGGCCGCGCGCTTCCCCGACAACGAGGCGCTGGTGGTCCGCCACCAGGACGTGCGCTGGCGCTATCGCGAGTTCACGGAGAAGGTGGACGCGTTCGCCGCCGGCCTGCTCGCGCTCGGGCTGGAACCGGGCGATCGCATCGGCATCTGGTCGCCCAACAACAGCGAATGGGCGGTGACGCAGTTCGCCGCGGCGAAAGCCGGGCTGATCCTGGTCAACATCAACCCCGCCTACCGCCTCGCCGAGCTCGAGTACGCGCTCAACAAGGTCGAGTGCCGGGCGCTGGTCACGGCGGAAGCGTTCAAGTCGAGCCGCTACATCGAGATGCTGCGCACGCTCGCGCCGGAGCTCGACCGTGCCCGGCCCGGCGCGCTCAAGGCGGAGAAGCTGCCGCATCTCGAGACCGTGGTCCGCCTCGGAGCCGAGACCACGGCCGGCATGTACAACTTCGCGGACGTGCCGCAGCACGCGGGCGCTGCCGAGCGCGAGCGGCTGCAGGCGCTCGCCGGCCGGCTGCAGTTCGACGACCCCATCAACATCCAGTTCACCAGCGGCACCACGGGCTTCCCCAAGGGGGCGACGCTCAGCCACCACAACATCCTCAACAACGGCTACTTCAACGGCGTGACGCTGGGGCTCAGCGAGCGCGACCGGGTCTGCATCCCGGTGCCGCTCTACCACTGCTTCGGCATGGTCATGGGCAACCTGATGTCCACCGCCTTCGGCGCGACCATGGTGTATCCCAGCGAGGCCTTCGATCCGCTGGAGGTGCTGCGCACGGTCGAGGCCGAGCGCTGCTCGGTGCTCTACGGCGTCCCCACCATGTTCATCGCCGAGCTCGACCATCCGGAGTTCGCGGGCTTCGATCTCTCCTCGCTCAGGACCGGCACGATGGCGGGCTCGCCGTGCCCCATCGAGGTCATGCGCCGCGTGATCGGCGAGATGCACATGGAGGAGGTGACCATCGCCTACGGCATGACCGAGACCAGCCCGGTGAGCTTCCAGTCGGCGACCGACGACCCCATCGAGCGCCGCGTCTCCACCGTGGGCCGCGTCCACCCCCACGTGGAGGTCAAGGTCGTGGACCAGCAAGGCAAGCTCGTGCCCTGCGGCGAGACCGGCGAGCTGCTGACCCGCGGCTACTCGGTCATGCGCGGCTACTGGAACGACGAGGAGAAGACCGAAGAGGCGATCGACAGGGCGGGCTGGATGCACACCGGCGACCAGGCCACCATCGACGCAGAGGGCTACTGCAACATCGTCGGCCGCATCAAGGACATGGTGATCCGCGGCGGCGAGAACGTCTATCCGCGCGAGATCGAGGAGTTCCTCTACCGCCACCCCAAGGTGCAGGACGTGCAGGTGATCGGCGTGCCCGACGAGAAGTACGGCGAGGAGCTTTGCGCCTGGATCAAGCTGCGCGACGGCACCGACGCGAACGCGGACGAGATCAAGTCCTTCTGCAAGGACCAGATCGCCCACTTCAAGGTGCCGCGCTACGTGCGCTTCGTGGACGAGTTCCCGATGACCGTCACCGGCAAGATCCAGAAGTTCAAGATGCGCGAGACGATGATCGCGGAGCTCGCGCTCGCGGAGCAGAAGACCGCCTGAGGCGCGCCGGCGCGCCGCCCGCAAACGACGGAGAGTCCCATGGCCAAGCTCACCCACATCAACCCCGACAACGTGCCGGACTATCTCACCTACGGCCTCAGCCACGCGGTCGTGGCCGAGGGAGGCAAGACCGTCTACCTCTCGGGCCAGGTGGGCTGGAACGAGAAGAGCGAGTCGGTGGGCGCGGACCTCGCCAGCCAGCTCGCCCAGGCGCACGAGAACATCCGCCGCGTGCTCGCCGAAGCGGGCGGGACGGTGGCCGACATCGTCCGGCTGAACACCTACGTCGCCAACTACGTGCCCGAGGAAGGCGAGGTGGTGAACGAGGCCAACAGGACGCTTTTCGCCGGCCTCACGCCGCCCTCGATGACGCTGATGGGCGTGCAAGCCCTCTATTCGCCGGACGTCCGCTGCGAGGTCGAGGTCACCGCCGTCATCGGCTGAGGCTGACGGAAAAGCGCAAGACGCCGACCGGCTGTGATGCGGTCGGCGGGCGGCTGGCTCACCGAGGCTTCGCGGCCGACTGGCCTTCAGTACGCGAGCGAATACGCGATGGGCGCAGAATCATCGCTGAGGATTTCCTGAGCGATGAATCTCTCCGGTCCAAACCTCTCGATTCCCGCATCCACTGCGTCTTGCATCGTATCGAAGTAGCCCACGATTTTCCTTCGATTGATGAGCACCACCTGTCCTTGGTGATCATCAAGGAGCGCAGGCAACTGCTCGACAAAGAAGTCGAAGTCTGCGTTCTGGTCGTAGTCTTGCCTATCGCCCATGATCCTGCTCCAGCGAGAAGGAGAACCAAAGCTCCCCGTTTCTCCTTCCGATTCTGGTCTCTCCCTTCGCGATGATGTCCATGCCGATCAGCACGTCGGCCCCATCGAGCTGGTCGTCATCCTCCAACATGGTCACGTCAACGAACTGCAAGTCGAGCGAGTTGGGCGCGAGAAGCATGATGCTGGCCGGATAAGCTGGTCGTAGCTTCGGCTCCGATCCTATGCCTCCAACCCTTCTAAAGCCTCTTTGCTTCAGGCTCGCTGTTTGTACGACACGCGGAACCACAAGCGTAAAGGGGGCACCCGTGTCCCAGATGGCCGTAAATTTCGTATCCCATGTGGTCAGACGAAGTTTTCCGGTCTTGTCGTCCTTGCCAATCGGACTGCCGATACGCACGTAGGACCGGATCCGTGTCGGATCTTCGACCCTGAACTCCACCACGAAAGCCTTGGACGAAGTGGCCACTGCGTAAGGTTCTACTGAATCGTCACGAATGTGGTCTCTGCGTCCTGCCCTGTGTGGTCATGCCGTGCAAATCGGCGCTCCCCAACACCGCTGGCGTGGGGTTGATGCTCACACTCTCTCCCATGTCGATCCTGGTGGACTGGCGAGCAGCTGGGTAGCTGACCTTCAAGCCTCGCACTACCATCGCCTCCGCGCCGTAACGCCGTGTGCCACACGATGGTCATTTGGTGACTCGGAGGGAATCCTTGCACACTCGGCTCTATGCCGAACACCCTCAAAATACATGCCGGCTCTGCTGGTGTGCGCCCAACGGAAGAGTGGGGCGCCGCCCGCGATGGGAGGCGCCCCTGGTATCGGCGGCGGCGGGGCCGGCTGCCCGATACACGCTATACGCGCTACACGGTCGACACCGTGTAGACGCCGAGGGACTCGAACGCGGCCGCGGCCTGGATGACGGTCGCGTCGTCGTAGCGCTTGCCGATCAGCATCAGGCCGACGGGCGAATCGTCCTCCTTGCCGCAGGGCACCGTCATGGCCGGATGGCCCGTGGCGTCGAACGGGCAGGTGTTCGCCAGCATGTTGAGCGCGACATCGACATATTCCTCGCGCGAGCAGTCGGGCTCCGGCAGCTTGGTCGCCAGCATCGGCAGCGTCGGCATCGCGAGCACGTCGTACTCCGCCAGCGCCGCGTCGTAGGTATCGCGCAGCCTGCGGCTCAGGTTCTGCGCCTTGGCGTAATAGCGGCCGTGGTAGTTGCGGTGCATGTAGTCGCCCAGCATCATGACCGTCTTCACCGTCTCGGAGAGATCGTCCGGCCGCGAGCGCCAGCCCCTGGCGTAGGCGTCGAGCAGCGTGGTCGTGTAGTAGCCCTCCCAGTTGGTGCCGAGGCCGTTGCCCTTCAGCATCAGCGACGTCGCACCCTCGACGGCGATGCCGTTCCAGATATGCGGCCCGTCGCGGTGCATGGGGATGGAGACCTCGTCGACCGCCGCACCGAGCTCGGCGAAGCGGCGGACCGCGGCCCTGACCGTGTTGTCGACGGCGTCCTCGCTCTCGGGGTGGCCGAAGCCCTCGGTGACGACGCCGATCTTCATGCCGTTCGCGCCCTTGTCGAGCGCGTTGACGTAGCGCTGGGTCTTGGTGCCGATCTGGCGCGGGTCGTGGCCGTCGGGGCCGGCGATGACCTGGAGCAGGCTCGCCACGTCCGCCACCGAGCGCGCCATCGGGCCGGTGTGGTCGAGGGTCTGCTCGATGGGGAAGATCCCGGTGTAGGGGACCAGCCCGTGCGTGGGCTTGTGGCCGTAGATGCCGGACCAGCATGCGGGCATGCGGATCGAGCCGCCCTGGTCGCCGCCGAGCGCCATGTCGGCCTCGCCGGTGAGCACCAGCACGCCGCTGCCGGCGGACGAGCCGCCGCAGGTGTAGCCCGGCTTGTGCGGGTTATCGACCATGCCGGTGGCGGTGGTGGCGCTGCCGCCATCGAAGCAGAGGTAGGTGTTGGCGGCCTTGCCGACGATGGTGCCGCCGGCATCGAGAATGCGCGTCACCACGGTCGCGTCGATATCGGGCACGTAGCCCTCGAGCACCGTGGCCCCGTTCATCATCGGCACGCCGGCGAGGCAGATGTTGTCCTTCAGCGCGACCTTCTTGCCCTTGAGCGGGCCGCCGCTCCGGCCCTTGACCTCGGATTTCCAGTACCAGGCGTGGTAGGGGTTCTCCTCCGGCGGCGGCCGGTAGCCGGGGCTGCGCGGATACTTCACCGGAAGCTTCGGCTCGTCGAGATCGTCGAGCCGGTGATAGGACGCGATCGTCCCCGCCATGATCCCGCGATAGGACTCCGCGTCCTCAACGGTGATCGTCATGCCGTAGCCTTCGGCGATATCCAGGATCTCCTCGATCGTCGGTGTGCGCACCGTCGGAAACTTGGCCATCGGTTCTCCTCCCGCTTGCTCTCGTGCCGACGGCTCGCGCCGCCGCCCCGGCCGAAGCGTCACATATACCGTGCGCCTGCGGTGGCGAACAGGGCGGCCGCGCAGACGCACGGGCGGCGGTGGCGATGGGGCACGGACCCACGCTTTACAGGCGTCATGTTGCACTGCACAATCGGGCGTTCCGCAACGCCGAGGGAGGGGATTCGATCATGGAGCAGGCTGCCGTCGCGACCCCGGACGATGCCCGGTCCGGTTACTGTTTCGAGGATCTGGCGATCGGCATGAGCGCCGAATTCCGGCGCACGATCGGCGACGAGGAGATGCGGCTCTTCGCCGACCTCACCGGCGACGACAATCCGCTCCACTTCGACGACGACTTTGCCGAACGCTCCCGCTTCGGCGGGCGCATCGTGCACGGCATGTGCACCGCAGCATTGATCTCGACGGTCATCGGCACCCGCATGCCGGGGCCGGGGTGCATCTACCTCTCGCAGACGCTCCGCTTCACCGCGCCGGTCAGGCCCGGCGACGAGGTGGTGGCGCGCGCAGTTGTGGACCGGCTGATCCCGGAGCGCCGCCGCGTCGAGTTCGAGACCACGTGCTCGGTCGGCGATCAGGTGGTCCTCTCCGGCCGCGCGCTGGCCCAGGTCCCGTCGCGCGACGGGCCGGCCTAGCCCTAGCCCGCATTTCTCACCCGTGCAGACGGCAAACGTATGCACGGTGCCGTGCTACCATCAGAACTTCGCGCGGACGCCTTCTCGGCAAGCCGCCGGCAGGGACACGGCCATCCATGAGTTCCGAAAGACATCGCGAGGCCCGGCCAAATGCGGGCACTAAAAGAGACAGTAAAGAGGCCAGCGCACAAAGCCTGAACGATATCGCCTACGCGCGCATCAAGGACGACATCATCTCCTGCGCCCTGCAGCCCGGCGAGGAAATCTCCGAGGGCCTGCTCTTCGCGCGCTACGGCATGAGCAAGGCGCCGATCCGCAGCGCCATGATGCGGCTCCGCCAGGAGGGACTGATCGTCTCGCGCGGCAGGCAGGGGAACGCGGTCTCCCCGGTCACGCTGCGCGACATCCAGGAGATCTTCCAGCTGCGCCTCGTGCTCGAGGTCACCGCCGTCCGGCTCGCCGCCGGCAAGGTGGATGCGGCCCGGCTGCGCGCGCTGAACGAAGCCGCTCATGCGGCCTATCCGGCGGGCGACGAGGCCGGCCAGGCGGCGTACCTGCGGGCGAACCGCGAGTTCCACCGCTATGTCGCGGAGAGCACAGGCAACCAGCGCCTGGTCACGCTGGTCGTCGGCCTCATGGAGCAGCACGAGCGCATCGTGCACTTAGGGCTCGCGATGCAGCGGCGGGAGCACGAGTTCCACCACTTCCACGACGATCTGGTGACGGCGCTGATCGACGGCGACGGGGAGCGCGCCGCGCGGCTGACCGAGAGGGCCCTGCGGGGAAGCCAGCGGAAGGTGATGGAGGCGCTGACGGACTCGACGACGCACGTCTCGCTGCCGCGGATGGACCTCGAGCCTTAGCCCGAATTTCTTACTGAGGTCACGGATACGGTCTCTGGCGACGCCTGATTCGCGCACAGGTCGATTGACATGTTGCCTTACATGTCACTTAATTCGGCCATGGCGGCGATCGGCAGGATGGGGGCGATGGGTGTCGCCGTGGCCGTGTCGCTGGCGGCGACCGAGGCGCGCGCGAACCCGGACGTCTGGGTCGAGACCACGATCGCCGTGGCGTTCGACGATCGGCGGGTCAGCGGGCTGACGTTCTCCTGGGCCTTCGACGACTTCTACAGCGCCCACGCCATCCGCACCTACGATCTGGACGGGGACGGCGCGCTCGATCCCCTCGAGGCCGGGAAGCTGCGGGCCGAGACCTTCGATCCGCTCTCGGCCGCCGACTACCACGTGCACGTGTGGTCGGGTGACGAGAAACGCCACGGCGTCGACGTGGATCAATTCTCGGCGCGGATCGAGGACGCAACGCTGGTCTACGCGTTTTCCGTGCCCCTTGCGCCGCCGCTGGACCCGACGAGCGATCCCGTGACGGTCAGCCTGTTCGATCGAGAAAACGTCGTCGATTTCAGCTTCCCGGATTCGGATTTCGTGCTGGCCAGCGGCGCGATGGGGCCCGGATGCTCGTTCCGCGTCGCGCGCGGCACGGGGGCGCAATCGGGCCACCCGCGGCCGGTCACGCTCGCCTGCGAGGGCTAGGCGGTGACGCCCCTCCGGCTTCACGGGCGACGAGGCTGCGGTCCGCTCACGCTGCTGCTCGTCGCCGGAATCGGCCTCCTGGCGAGCCTCTTCGCGGCACCGCTCGCGCTCGCGCAAGACAATGCGGGAGCGGCGGCCCCCGTCGCGGTCGAGATCGTGGACGAAGGCGGCGGCCTCTTCGAGAGGGCGACGGACGTCCTGGTGGACTTCCAGCGCCGCGCCAACACCGAGGTCGCCTTCCACATGAACGCCATCGAGCGCGGCGAGGATTTCGGCGCCTTCCTGCTCGCGCTTGCGGTGGCGTTCGCCTACGGCGCCGTGCACGCGTTCGGGCCGGGGCACGGCAAGTTCGTCGTCGTGTCCTACTTCCTCGGGCGCGAGGCGCGGGTGATGCGCGGCGTGGTGATGGCGGTCCAGATCGCCATCGTCCACGTCATCGCCGCCATCGTCATCGTCTGGCTGGCCGACCTCGTGCTGCGCGGCGGCTTCGGGCTCGGGCTCGCGGACGTGCCGGGCGTGCGCGCCGCGAGCTTCCTCATTATCGTCGGCATCGGCCTCTACATGCTCTATCGGGCCGTGCGCGGGTCGCTGGGACGGCGCGCCCATGGTCACGGTCATGGGCACCATCATGACCACGGGCACGATCACCACCACGGCCACGGCAGCCGGGCGGAAGGCGGCATCCTGGCGCTCGCGGCCGGCATGGTCCCCTGCCCCGGCGCCGTGCTGATCATGCTGTACGCGGTGGCGAACGACATGATCGTTCCCGGCACGCTGCTGGTGGCCGCGATGTCGCTCGGCATCGGATCGAGCATCTGCGTGCTGGGAGTGGGCGCGATCCTCGCGCGGCAGGCCGCGATGCGGGTCGTGGAGCGCTCCGGCGGCGGCGGGGCCAGCACCCTCCGCCACGGCATGAACTACGCCGGCGCCGCCCTGGTCACACTCGTCGGCCTGGTCTCGTTCATCGCCTTTCTCGACACGCCGCTCGGCTGAGTTGCCCGCACCCGGCCTCAGCGCGCCGGTATGCAAGCAGAACATTATATTATAACGTACGCTTGACCACGCCCGCCCGATTGACGGAGACGCAACCATGGATCGTTCACGGATGGCAGCACGACATCTCCCCCTTGCGCTCGCCACGGCAGCATTCCTCGGCGGGGCCGCCGCCGGCCCGGCGGCGGGCGACGACGGGCTTCGGGTGGTCGCGTCGATCAAGCCGGTGCACTCGCTGGTGAGCGCCGTGATGGCGGGCGTCGGCGAGCCCCACCTCATCATCCGGGGCAACGCGTCGCCGCATACCTTCACCATGCGCCCCTCGGACGCGGCCGCGCTGGAGGATGCCGACATCATCTTCATGGTCGGCGACACGATGGAGACCGCGCTCTCGGGCCCGGTGGATTCGCTCGCAGGCGACGCCCCCGTGGTCAGGCTCGCCGACACGCCGGGCCTGGTGTTGCGCACGATCCGCGAGGGCGGCGCGTTCGAGGACCACGACCACGGCAGCCACGGCCACGCGGACCACGACGACCACGACGACGAAGCGATGCATCATGACGACCATGACGACGATCATGGTCACGGGCACGGCCACGACGACCATGCCGACGAGGGCGATGCCCACGGCCCCTACGACATGCACGTCTGGCTCGACCCGATCAACGGCTGGACGATGGCGCGGGCGATCGCCGGCGCCCTGAGCGAGGTCGACCCCGCCAACGCGGCCACCTACGACGCCAACGTCGACGCCCTGCTCCAGCGCCTGGACAGCCTGACCGGGGACATCGCCGAGAGGGTGGCGCCGGCGCGCGGCGTGCCGTTCATCGTCTTCCACGACGGCTACCGCTACTTCGAGGACCGCTTCGGCCTCTCCGCCGCAGGCTCGGTGGTCGTGAGCCCGGAGCGCCCGCCCGGCGCGCGGCGCATCTTCCAACTCCGCCAGAGGGTGGAGGAGATGGGCGTGGTCTGCGTCTTCGACGAGCCGCAGTTCGACCGGCGCCTGGTGCGGACCGTCATCGAAGGCAGCGACGTGCGCTCCGGCACCGTCGACCCCCTGGGCGCGTCGATCGAGGACGGGCCGGAACTCTACTTCACGCTGCTTAGCAACATGGCCGCTTCGTTCGCCGACTGCCTTACGCCGGACGAGGGAGAAGCCAGCTAAGGGATCTAGCCGAGGGACCAGACGCCCGTTTCCGGGTGACGGTCGCGCCAGGGGCGGGCTTCCTCCAGCTGGGCTGCGAGGCGGAAGAGCGTCGCCTCGTCGGCCATGCGGCCGCCGAAGTGCACGCCGATGGGCAGCCCCTCCGCGTTCCAGTGAAGCGGTAGCGAGATCGCCGGGTTGCCGGTGCAGTTGAAGATCGGCGTGAACGGGATGAACGCCATCAGTCGCTCGAAGAAGACCTCGGCGTCATCGTCGGCGAAGAGGTGACCCAGAGGCGGCGGCGCGGTGCCGAGCGTCGGCGTCAGCCAGATGTCGTGATGCTCGTAGAAGCGCGCGAAGTCCCGCGTCGTCGCGTGGACGTCGGCGATCCCCTGCAGCACGTCGGCGCCGCTCAGCTTGCGCCCCGCTTCGATCAAATGGAGGTTGTTGGCCTCGGTGTTCTCACTTGAAGGCGTCTGCCCGGTCGCCTCGCCGTGGCCGTCGAAGGCCCAGGCCTCGTTCGCCTGGAAGATCCTGGTCCAGCCGTCGAACATGGTCTCGACGTCGAACGCGGGCGCGGCGGGCTCGACGATATGGCCCAGGTCCTCCAGCAGCGCCGCCGCCGCTTCCGTCGCGCGGACGCAATCGGCATCGACCGGGGTGCCCGTCGGCGCCTTCGTCGAGATCCCGATCCTGAGCCGGCCGGGATCGGCGCCCACCTCGCCCAAGAAGGGCCGCGCCGGCGGCGGCGCGTGGTATGGCTCGCCGATGCCGGGGCCGGCGGTCGCATCGAGCAGGGCGGCGCAATCGCGCACGCTGCGCGTCACCACGTGCTCGATGGCGATGCCGTTCCAGAGCTCGCCGAAGTCGGGGCCGTTGGGCGTGCGCCCGCGGCTGAGCTTGAGTCCGACCAGGCCGCAGGCCGACGCCGGGATGCGGATCGAGCCGCCGCCGTCGTTGGCGTGGCCGGCCGGCGCGATGCCTGCCGCCACCGCGGCCGCCGAGCCGCCGCTGGAGCCGCCGGGCGAGTAGCCGAGCTTCCACGGGTTATGAGTGGGGCCGTTGGCCACGGGCTCCGTGGAGCCGCTGGAGCCTGCCTCCGGCGTGTTGGTCTTGGCGAACATCACGAGCCCGGCGCGCTTCCACCGCACCACCATCTCGCTGTCGAAGTCGCGGGTCCAGCCCTTGAAGAAGCGGCTGCCGCAATCGGTAGGCACGCCCGCGTAGGAGAGCGTGATGTCCTTGAGCAGGAAGGGCACGCCTTCGAACGGCCCGTCGGGCACGCCGTTCGCGATGGCGGCCCGTGCCTCCGCCTCCATCGAGCGGACGATGGCGTTGAGGTCGCCGTCGAGCGCCTCCGCCGCTTCGAGCGCGCAGGTGAGCAACTCCTCCGCCGTCACCTCGCCGCTCTTGACCAGCGCGGCCAGACCCAGGGCATCGTGGGCGGCATAGTCCGTGAGCTTCATCGCCTTCTCTCCCGCTCGCGGCCCTTCTCGGACTCGTGCGTCCGGGCGCTCTTTCAGCGCTCTTGTCCGCAGGATCGGGAGGGGCGCGGCGTCCCGGCCCTTTGCGAAACGGTAGCGGCGCACCGAAGCGCGGGCAAGGAACGTCGCGTTCTAGGAACGTCGCGTTCCACGGCCGGCGGCGACGGAAGGGCGGGAGTGCGATCGTCGGGCGCGCGAGGGGATCGCGCCCGCCATGCCCTGTTCCCTCTCTCGCGACAGAACCGTTGTCTCGCGGCGTTCGCCGCCCCACCTTAGCGCGGAGCGGTCATGCTATCGTAGGGGAGGCCGAGGGGCAGCCGATGCGCGTCGTGAGCTGGAACGTCAACGGGATCAGGGCCTGCGTGAAGAAGGGCTTCGCGGATTTCCTCGCCCGCGCGGAGGCCGACATCGTGGGCGTGCAGGAGGTCCGCGCGCTCTACGACGAGATTCCCGAGGAAGCACGCATGCCGGCCGGCTGGCACACGGCCTTCGTCGCGGCCGAGCGCAGGGGATACAGCGGGGTCGGCCTCTACTCGAGGCTCCAGCCCGAGCGCGTGGAAGCCGGGCTCGGCATCGCCCGCTTCGATGTCGAGGGCCGCTACATGGCCGGGCACTTCCGCACCGAGCGCGGGCGCTTCGCCGTGGTCAACGCGTACTTCCCCAAGGGGGACGGGAAGGACCGGGACAACAGCCGGGTCCCCTACAAGCTCGACTTCTACCGCGCGGTGTTCGAGCGGGTGCAGCGCATGCGCCGCCGCTGCCCGGTGCTGGTGATCGGCGACTACAACACCGCGCACCGCGCGATCGACCTGGCGCGGCCCAAGGCCAACGAGAAGAACAGCGGCTTCCTGCCCGTGGAACGGGCCGAGATCGACCGCTGGCTGGAGGCCGGCTGGGTCGACGCCTTCCGCGCGTTCCACCCGGACGAGCCGGACCGCTACTCCTGGTGGTCGCAGCGGGGCGGCGCGCGGGAGCGCAACGTCGGCTGGCGGATCGACTACGTGCTCGCCTCGCCGGCGGCGATGAAGCGGGTGCAGGGCGCCTTCATGTGGCCCGACCGGATGGGCTCCGACCACTGCCCGGTGGGAGTCGACGTCGAGCTATAGGGGCTTGCCCGCACCATGGTGCGGTGCACGGGGCCGGCGGGCGGGGGCAGGCTCTGCGGATGCAGCGCGCAGACCGTCGCCCCTCCATTGAAAGCCAGGCCGGCGCGGCCCCGGAGAACCGCCCGATGGCCGGGGGCTTGTCCATCGGACTCCAGCCGCCGCCGGGACGGGCCAGCTTGGGCCACCATGAGCCGCCTTGGGCCACTTTGGGCCACTTTGGGCCGCTCGTTTCGGACCACTTTGGGCCACTTTGGACCACTTTGGACCGGTATAGACCGGAATGGACCGCTTTAAAGCCAATCCGTGCAAAACGGCAACGCTTCAGCCCGCATTTCTCATCAAGGTCATGGTCAGCGTCGCCCTTCGGGTCGGACGACGACACCGAACAGCTCTGGAGAGCACCAGCGGGGCCGGAGGCCAAATGGCTTCCATGCCGTGAATTCTTGAGGGACATAATTTCTGAGACATCGCAAATACGTAATATAAATCAATAATTTGCGATAAGCATATGGCGGATGGGGTGGGATTCGAACCCACGAGGGGCTTGCACCCCTGCCGGTTTTCAAGACCGGTGCCTTCGACCGCTCGGCCACCCATCCGCATCGGGATATCAACAGCCCGCCCGCCGGCATTCAAGGCAGAAACGCCGGCATGCGGCCCCTTTTTGACTTGCCACCGCCCTTCTATGCTATAGGGCGCTCCACGCTGCTCCGCTCCGGGGCGGTTCACCAGCGAAGGGGGCGCGACAGGCGCGCGGGCGTGGCGGAATTGGTAGACGCGCGTGGTTTAGGACCACGTGGCTAAGGCCGTGGGGGTTCGAGTCCCTTCGCCCGCACCATCGCCGACCTGCCCATCCCGACCGGCGTTCGCCGGACACGCGGAGTACGACATGAGCGTTAGACCATGCAGGTGACGGAGACCCTCTCCGAGGGACTGAAGCGCGAGCTCAAGGTGACGGTGCCGGCGGCCGACCTCGAAGCCGATATCGAGGGGCGGCTCGACGAGCTGCGCAAGACGGTCACCATGAAAGGGTTTCGGCGCGGCAAGGTGCCGCTCTCGATCGTGCGCCGGCACTACCAGCCGCGCGTGACGGGCGAGGTGCTGCAGCAGACGATCGAGACCCGCTCGCGCGCGATCATCGAGGAGCGCGCGCTGCGCCCCGCCATGCAGCCGGAGATCGAGATCACCGCCTTCGACGAGGGCAAGGACCTCGAGTTCACCATGGGGATGGAGGTGCTGCCGAGCATCGAGCTCGGCGATTTCTCCGAGCTCGAGGTCACCCGGCTCAAGGCGGAGGTGAGCGACGACTCCGTCGAAGACGCGCTCACGCGCCTCGCCGAGGCCGACAAGGTCTTCGAGCCGGTGGACCCGCCACGGCCCGCTGCGGAAGGCGACCAGCTCATGGTCGACATCGCCGTGGAGGTCGACGGCACGCCCGCGCCGGAGCGCAGCGGCGAGGACCTGCCGCTGGAGCTCGACACCGAAGCGCTCCTGCCGGAGATGACGGAGCAGCTCGTGGGCGCCGCGGCGGGCGACGAGCGCGAGGTGACGCTCACGCCGCCTGAGTCGGAGGAAGGCGACGACGCGGCCGAAGCCGGAGCGGCCGAGGCCGGCGCGGCGGAGCCCGTCACGGTCTTCAAGATCACGGTCAAGGAGGTGCGGGAGCGGCAGCCCGTGACGGTCGACGACGCCTTTGCCGAACGGCGCGGCGCCGACGACCTCGACGCGCTGCGCGGCGTGATCCGGGATCAGATTCAGGAGCAGTACGACCAGGCCTCGATGGCCCGGCTCAAGCGTTCCCTGCTCGATGTCCTCGACGAGCGCTACCGCTTCGAGGTGCCGCCCGGCATGGTCGAGCGGGAGTTCGAGGCCGTCTGGGAGCAGATCGAGAACGACGCCAAGAGGACCGAGTCGGATATCGCCGCGATGCTCGACCAGCCGGAGGAGGAGGCGCGCGAGGAGTTTCGCCAGATCGCCGAGCGCCGCGTGCGCCTCGGCCTGCTGATCGCGGAAATCGGCGGGTCCAACGAGATCACGGTGGAGCAGGAGGACCTGCTCCGCGCCGCCATGATGAGCGCGCGCGGGCATCCCGAGCCCCAGCGGCTGCTCGAGTATTACCGGGGCCAGCCGGAGGCGCTCGAGCGCTTCCGCCCCACGGTGTTCGAGGACAAGGTGATCGCCTTTCTGAGCGAGCTCGCCACGGTCTCGGACGAGGTCGTCGACGTCGACACCCTGCTGCGCGACCCGGACGAGGACGAAGAGCCCGAGGAGTCCGAGGCTGCCGAGGCAGGCGAGGAAGAGAATGCAGGGCCGGACGCGGGCGCCGCGGACGGGAGCGCCGCACCCGAGAAGTCGGACTGAGCCCCTCGGCGGAAGGAAGAGCATCATGGCGGACATCGTCGAGACCTACGCCAACACCCTGGTGCCCATGGTCGTGGAGCAGACCAACCGGGGCGAGCGCGCCTACGACATCTATTCGCGCCTGCTGAAGGAGCGGATCATCTTTCTCACCGGCGGCATCGGCGACGAGGTCGCGAGCCTGGTGACGGCGCAGCTGCTCTTCCTGGAATCGGAGAACCCGACCAAGGACATCTCGGTCTACATCAACAGCCCCGGCGGCCTAGTGACGTCGGGGCTCGCGATCTACGACACGATGCAGTACGTGCGCCCGGCGGTGGCGACGCTCTGCATCGGCCAGGCGGCCTCCATGGGCTCGCTCCTGCTGGCGGCCGGCGCCGAGGGGCAGCGCTTCGCCCTGCCCAACGCCCGCATCATGCTGCACCAGCCCTCCGGCGGCTTTCAGGGCCAGGCCAGCGACATCGAGATCCACGCCAAGGAGATCCTGCTGCTGCGCCAGCGCCTCAACGACATCTACGTGAGCCATACCGGCCAGGACATCGCGGTCATCGAGGAGAACCTGGAGCGCGACAAGTTCATGACGCCGGACGAGGCCAAGGACTTCGGCATCGTGGACGACGTGGTGGCGCGCCGGCCGGAGACTCCGGACGACTCGGAGGGCAAGGGCGGCGCGAAAAAGGGCGGCTAGAGAGTGCGGCAGGCGCTACAAGCGGCCTCCGCGTGGTACGTCCGGCTGGAGAATTCAGGCCAGGAAACACTACATATTGGGGCTGGAAAACAGCGTATGTTCGGCCTAGACACGGGCCGGGCTGTTTGCCAACCTCACGCTGTTAGGGTTGTCTGGAGAAGAGCCCCTGAAGCCTGAGGGCGGCTCTTTGAGGCAGGCCCCGACGGGCGACGGCACGGAGCGGACATGAACAAGTCCAGTGGCGGCGATTCGAAGAACACGCTGTACTGCTCTTTCTGCGGCAAGAGCCAGCACGAGGTTCGCAAGCTCATCGCGGGGCCCACGGTCTTCATCTGCGACGAGTGCGTCGAGCTCTGCATGGACATCATCCGCGAGGAGCACAAGAGCGCGCGGGTCAAGAGCCGTGACGGCGTACCCACTCCCTCCGAGATCTGCGAGGTGCTGGCCGACTACGTGATCGGCCAAGACCACGCGAAGCGCGTGCTCTCCGTCGCCGTGCACAATCACTACAAGCGCCTCGCGCACGGCAGCAAGGGCAACGAGGTCGAGCTCGCCAAGTCCAACATCCTGCTCATCGGGCCGACCGGCTGCGGCAAGACGCTGCTCGCCCAGACGCTGGCCCGCATCCTCGACGTGCCGTTTACCATGGCCGATGCGACGACGCTGACCGAAGCCGGCTACGTCGGCGAGGACGTCGAGAACATCATCCTGAAGCTGCTCCAGGCGGCCGACTACAACGTCGAGCGCGCCCAGCGCGGCATCGTCTACCTGGACGAGGTGGACAAGATCGCCCGCAAGTCCGACAACCCGTCGATCACGCGGGATGTCTCCGGCGAGGGCGTGCAGCAGGCGCTGCTCAAGATCATGGAAGGCACGGTCGCCTCGGTCCCGCCCCAGGGCGGGCGCAAGCACCCGCAGCAGGAGTTCCTGCAGGTCGACACGACGAACATCCTGTTCATCTGCGGCGGCGCCTTCTCAGGGCTGGAGAAGATCATTTCCCAGCGCGGGCGCGGCATGGCGATCGGCTTCGGCGCCGACGTGCGCGCGCCGGACGAGCGCAAGACCGGCGAGATCCTGCGCGAGGTCGAGCCCGAAGACCTGCTGGGCTTCGGGCTGATCCCCGAGTTCGTCGGCAGGCTGCCGGTGCTGGCCACGCTCGACGACCTGGAAGCGGACGCGCTGGTGGAGATCCTGGTCAAGCCGAAGAACGCTCTCGTGAAGCAGTACGAGAAGCTGTTCGACATGGAGAGCGTGACGCTCGCCTTCACCGACGACGCGCTCCGTGCGGTCGCGCACAAGGCGATCGCGCGCAAGACCGGCGCGCGGGGGCTTCGCTCGATCCTGGAGGGGATCCTGCTCGACCCCATGTTTGACCTGCCGAGCTACGATTCGGTCGAAGAGGTCGTCATCAACCGCGAGGTGGTCGAGGGCCGGGCTCAGCCTCTCCTGATCTATTCCGAACGGCTCGAGGACGCGAGCTCGTCCGCGTCCTGAGCGGACGCTTGAACGACAGCGCCATCGTACTTACCTTGCCTGAGGTGGGGCGGTGGCGCGAGTCACCGCTCTGAAGCGCAATCCCAAGGCGCGCGAGGGAGAATGTTGGACGTCTCGTCGATACCGAGCTACCCGGTCCTGCCGCTCAGGGACATCGTCGTCTTTCCGCACATGATCGTGCCGCTGTTCGTCGGCCGCGAGAAATCGGTGGCGGCGCTCGAGACCGTCATGAAGGACGACAAGCAGATCCTCCTCGTGGCGCAGAAGAACGCCTCGCAGGACGAGCCTGCGCCCAAGGACATCCATTCCGTCGGCGTGGTCGGCTCGGTGCTTCAGCTCCTCAAGCTGCCGGACGGCACCGTCAAGGTGCTGGTGGAAGGCGGCGCCCGCGCGCGGATCGTCGAGTTCCGCGAAAACCCGGCGTTCTTCGAGGCGCGGGCCGAGAAGATGGAGGAGGAAGAGGGCGACCCCGGCGAGCTGGAGGCGCTCGGCCGCTCGGTGGCGGGCCAGTTCGAGCAGTACGTGAAGCTCAACAAGAAGGTGCCGCCCGAGGTCCTGGTCTCGGTGAACCAGATCGAGGAGCCGAGCAAGCTCGCGGACACCATCGCCTCGCACCTCTCCATCAAGCTGGAGGAGAAGCAGGAGCTGCTGGAGATCGGCTCGGTCAGCGGCCGGCTGGAACGCGTGATCTCGCTGATGGAGGGCGAGATCGGGGTGCTTCAGGTGGAAAAGCGCATCCGCTCGCGCGTCAAGCGCCAGATGGAGAAGACGCAGCGCGAGTACTACCTGAACGAGCAGATGAAGGCGATCCAGAAGGAGCTGGGCGAAGGCGAGGACGGGCGCGACGAGGCGGCGGAGTTCGAGGCGCGCATCAAGGCCACCAAGCTCTCCAAGGAGGCGCGCGAGAAGTCGCTGGCGGAAGTGAAGAAGCTGCGCTCCATGAGCCCGATGTCGGCCGAGGCCACGGTGGTCCGCAACTACCTCGACTGGATGCTGTCGATCCCGTGGAAGAAGCGCACCCGCATCAAGAAGGACATCAGGAACGCCGAGAAGATCCTGAACGACGACCACTACGGGCTGCAGAAGGTCAAGGAGCGGATCCTCGAGTACCTCGCGGTGCAGCAGCGCTCGCGCAAGATGAAGGGGCCGATCCTCTGCCTGGTGGGCCCGCCCGGCGTGGGCAAGACCTCCCTCGGCAAGTCGGTGGCGCGGGCAACGGGGCGCAACTTCGTGCGCTTCTCCCTGGGCGGCGTCCGCGACGAGGCCGAGATCCGGGGCCACCGCCGCACCTACATCGGCTCGCTGCCCGGCAAGATCATCCAGTCGATGAAGAAGGCGAAGTCGTCCAACCCGCTCTTCCTCCTCGACGAGGTCGACAAGATGGGCGCCGACTTCCGGGGCGATCCCGCCTCCGCCCTGCTGGAGGTGCTGGACCCGGAGCAGAACAACACGTTCAACGACCACTACCTGGAGGTCGACTACGACCTCTCGGACGTGATGTTCATCACCACGGCGAATACGCTCCGCATGGCGCCGGCGCTGCTCGACCGGATGGAGACCATCCGCATCCCCGGCTACACCGAGGACGAGAAGATTCAGATCGCCAAGCGCCACCTGATTCCGAAGCAGGCCAAGGCGCACGCGCTCAAGAAGGGCGAGTGGTCGATCTCGAACGAGGCGCTGGTCGATCTCATCCGCTACTACACGCGCGAGGCCGGCGTCCGCAATCTGGAGCGCGAGCTCGCCAACCTCGCGCGCAAGGCGACGCGGGAGATCGTGGCGGAAGGCCGCGAGAAGGTTCGCATCACCCGGCGCAACCTCAAGAAGTTCGCCGGCATCCGCAAGTTCCGCTACGGCGAGGCCGAGCACGAGGACATGGTGGGCGTCACCACGGGCCTCGCCTGGACCGAGTTCGGCGGCGAGCTGCTCTCCATCGAGTCGGTGACGCTGCCGGGCAAGGGCCGCGTGATCTCCACCGGCAAGCTCGGCGACGTGATGAAGGAATCGGTGCAGGCGGCCGAGAGCTACGTGAAGTCGCGCGCGGTCGAGTTCGGCATCAGGCCGACGATCCTGAGCAAGCGCGACATCCACGTCCACGTGCCGGAGGGGGCGACACCCAAGGACGGCCCGTCCGCCGGCGTCGCCATGGTGACCTCCATCGTCTCGGTACTGACGGGAATCGCGGTCCGCAAGTCGATCGCCATGACCGGCGAGATCACGCTGCGCGGGCGCGTGCTGCCGATCGGCGGCCTCAAGGAGAAGATGCTGGCGGCGCTGCGCGGGGGCCTCACCACGGTCCTGATCCCGAAGGAGAACGAGAAGGACCTCGACGACATCCCGGACAACGTGAAGAAGGACCTCACCATCATCGCGGTCGAGTCGATGGACGACATCCTGAAGCACGCGCTCGTCGCCCCGCTCGTGCCCATCGAGTGGACCGACGCGGACGAAGCGGCGCTCCACGGGCTCGGCACAGACGACGACGCGGACGTGAGCGTCCTGCCTCCGCTGGGCGGCCACGAGGCGCCCGTCCCGCCGCCTGTTTCCTGAACGCTGACGCAGAGCTGCGGCCGGCGCGACCTGCGCGCCCGCTGCAGCACGCCGCCTCCCTCGCCCGCCCGCGCCCTGCGTGGTAGAACCGGCCGCGCCCATGGTCCGCCCGTCCTGGACCGATGGCCGTCCCCTCTCACCCACTCATCATCCGGAGGCGCCGCGCATGACCGTCGAGAACCGCTGCAAGAGAAAGATGCTCGCGGGCGAGCCCGCGCTCGGGGCCTGGCTCTCCATGGGCAGCCCCATCGCCGCCGAGATCGTCGCCGACGCCGGCTACGACGCGGTCATCATGGATCACGAGCACGGCCCCGGCGACCTCCTGAACGCCGTAACCCTCATGCAGGCCGCGAGCGCCTCCGGGGCGACGCCGATGATGCGCGTGCCGTGGAACGACATGGTCTACATCAAGCGCGCGCTCGACATCGGCGTGATGGGCATCATCATTCCCTACGTGCAGAACGCCGCCGAGGCCGAAGCCGCGGTCGCCGCCTGCCGCTTTCCCACCACGGGCGTGCGTGGCGTGGCGCCCCACGCCGGCCGCTGCTCCGGCTGGGGCACGCGACTCAAGGCCTACCTCGACGCGATGCCGCATGAGCTGCTGGTCGCCTGCCAGATCGAGACCGAGGAGGCCATCGACAACATCGAGGAGATCGCGGCGGTCGACGGCGTCGACATGCTGTTCCTCGGGCCGAGCGACGTGTCGGCGAGCATCGACCACATGCTCGACATGCAGGAGCCCAAGGTGATCCGGCTCATCCAGAAGGCCGAGCGCAAGTTGCGGGCGACGGGCAAGCTGCTCGGCACGGTCACCCGCCCCGGCAAGTCCGTCAACTGGACCTTCGAGCGCGGCTACCATATGGTCATCGCCGGCGGCGATGCGCGCCTGCTCCAGCGCGCGGCCGCGACCCAGGTCAAGGAGTTCCGCGACTCGCCGCCCAAGAAGCGGGGGTAGGGCGGGAGCGGCTGCCCACGCCACAGGGGCCGGGCGGCAAGGGCTCAAGTCGCGCGGTAGTGCGCGTCCTCGTCCGGCGTGCCGGGGCAGGCGACGCGGCCGCTTTCCACCAGGTGGATCAGGTGGGCGAGCACGGTCCGCGCCGCGGCGGGGCGCAGCCGCGGGTCGAGCCCCCGGTAGCGGAGCGCCACGACCTCCGGGATGGTCGAAGCGCCCTCGGCGACGGCCGAGAGGATCTCCGCTTCCCGCTGGCGCCGGTGCGCGAGCAGCTTGCCGACGTAGCGCTGCGGCTTCGGGATCGGCGGCCCGTGCGTGGGCCAGTAGGTCGTCTCCTCGCGCGCCTTGAGCTTGTCCAGCGAGGCCATGTAGGCGCCCATGTCGCCGTCGGGGGGCGAGACCACGGTGGTCGACCACCCCATCACGTGATCGCCGGAGAAGAGCGCGTTCTCCTCCGCCAGCGTGAAGCAGAGGTGGTTCGACGTGTGGCCGGGGGTGTGCACGGCCTCCAGCGTCCAGCCGGCGCCTTCGACGACCGCGCCGTCCTCGAGCCGGTGGTCCGGCACGAAGTCGCGGTCCGCGCCTTCCTCGACGGCCGGTCCCTCCCCGCCGCCGTGCGGGCCGAAGCCGTAGCTTGCCGCGCCGGTCGCGGCCTTGATGTGGCGCGTCGCCGGCGAGTGGTCGATGTGAGTGTGGGTCACGACGAGGTGGGTCACTGTCTCGCCGTGCACGGCCGCGAGCACGGCGTCGACGTGCTGGGCCAGGTCCGGCCCGGCGTCGATGATCGCCACCTTGCCGCGGCCCACGATGTAGGTGCCGGTGCCGTGGAAGGTGAAGACGCTCGGGTTGTGCGCGATGACCCGGCGGATCAGCGGCGAGACCTGCGCCACCGCGCCATAGGTGAATTCGAGCTCACGGACGTAGGGGAGCGGCTCGCTCATGGCGCGGCCTCGCGGCGGTGTGGATATCGGTGGCGCGGATGCTGCCGCCGCTGGTGGCGGCGCCCGGTTGAACGGCGGCGGGCAATGGGTATCATCGCCCCGCCGCCGGGGTCAAATCCCGGCGTGGTGCCGCCAGCAACGACGAGGGACACCCGGTGACCATCGATCCGCCAGAGATCATCGAGGTCGAAGACACGGTCGTCGCGTGCGACGGCGGCGGCGGCGCGCTGGGCCACCCGCGCGTGTACCTCAATCTGGAAACGAACGGCGCCGTCGACTGCCCCTACTGCGACCGCCGCTTCGTGCTCAAGGAAAGGGTGGCCAAGGCCGCCAGCCACTAAGCCGTCTTTCTTCCAGCCCCTGTCATCATCGCCAGCACCGCGACGAAGCCCAGGCCGGAGACCGCCGCGCACACCCAGTAGGCGCCCGCGCCCCAGGCGGCATACAGCAGGCCCGCGATCAGCAGCCCGGCGCCCAGCCCGAGCCCGTTGGTGAGCGCGGCGAAGAGCGCCTGCGCCGTGTTGGAGGACCCGGCGGGCACCGTGCGGGCGATGAACACCATCGCGCCCAGGTGCATCGCGCCGAAGGTGAGCGCGTGCAGGCATTGGGCAAGCGCGAGCGCCCAGACCTCCGTCGTCAGCGCCAGCACCGCCCAACGGATCACGCCGGCAACCGCCGCTGCGCCGAGCAGCCCTACCGGGCCGATGCGCCGCAGCAACGGCGCGTTGCAGGCGAACAGGATCACCTCGGCGATGACGCCGCCCGCCCAGAGCATGCCGACCACCCACTCCGTGATCCCGGCGCCGAGCCAGTGCAGCGTCGAGAAGCCGTAGAAGACGGCATGCGCGCCGTGAATCGCGGTCGTGGCGTAGAGCATGAGGCGGAACTGCCGGTCGCCCAGCACGCTCAGGATCGGCGCGGCAGGTGGCGCGTCGCCGCCCCGCTTGTCCGGCATGGCGCAGGAGCCTGCGATCATCAGCGCGATGCAGACGAGGATCATGGTGACGATGAGCTCGGCCGACGGCACCGCGGCGACTTCCAGCACCGCGCCGCCTACCGCCGCCGCCAGCAGGTAGGAGACCGAGCCCCAGAGCCGCACGCGGCCGTAGCCCGATTCCGCCGAGACCGTGCGGAGCGCGATGGTCTCGCCCAACGGCAGCACGCCGGCGTAGACCAGCGTGAACACGGTGCTCACGACGAAGATCGGCCAGAAGCCCCAGGTCCAGTAGAAGGCGGCAGCGACCAGCAGCACGCTGAACGCGCAGGCGACGAGCGGGCCGCGCGTGCTGTCGCGCCGGTCGGCGAAGCGGCCGATGAAGGGACCCACGGCAGCCCGCAGCATGAGCGTGAGGCCCAGCATCAGCCCGATCTCGGTGACCGAGAGGCCGCGCGCCTGCAGGAAGAGCGGCCAGAACGGCAGCGCCACGCCGGCCACCAGGAAATACGCCGCGTAGAAGGCGGAGATGCGGGGCGCGGCGTAAGCGGTGGCAGCGCTGCGGGCAGACACGGGCGGTGGCTCGCGGTTGGCGACGGATGGCAGCGTCCGCGCGGCGCCCGCTGTGCGAGGGCCGGCCTGCGTGGCATAGTGGCGCGCATCGCCGAGGGCAAGAGCCCCGCGACCCTGACGCCGGAACGCCCACCGTGAGCAACGACGCCCCCGACGACGCGAATGCCCTGCGCCATCTCTACCTGATCGACGGCTCGGGCTTCATCTTCCGCGCCTTCCACGCGCTTCCCCCCCTGACGCGCGCGGACGGCACGCCGGTCAATGCGGTGCTCGGCTTCACCAACATGCTCTGGAAGATCCTGCGGGAGACCGACGCGGACCACGCGGCGGTGATCTTCGACACCGCACGGCTGACCTTCCGCAACGATATCTACGAGCCCTACAAGGCAAACCGGGGGGAGACGCCGGAGGAGCTGATCCCGCAGTTCCCGCTGGTGCGGGAGGCCGCAGGCGCCTTCAACCTCGCGTCCATCGAGCTGGAAGGCTTCGAGGCCGACGACCTGATCGCGGCCTATGCTGTCGCCGCGCGGGCGCAAGGTGCGCGGGTCACCATCGTCTCCGCCGACAAGGACCTGATGCAGCTCGTCGAAGGCGATTCGGTGGTCATGTACGACTACTTCAAGAACCGGGAGATCGGACCGGACCAGGTGCAGGAGCGCTTCGGCGTCGGGCCCGAGCGGGTGGTCGACGTGCAGGCGCTGGCCGGCGACAGCTCCGACAACGTGCCGGGCGTGCCCGGCATCGGGGTCAAGACGGCGGCGCAGCTCATCAACGACTATGGCGACCTCGACGCGCTGTTGGCGCGCGCCGAGGAGATCAAGCAGCCCAAGCGGCGCCAGAACCTGATCGAGCATGCCGAGATGGCGCGCGTCTCGCGCGAACTCGTCACGCTGCGCCGCGATGCGCCGCTGCCGCTGCCGCTCGAAGCACTGGCGCGCAAGCAGCCGGAGCCGGGCGCGCTCCGCGCCTTCTTCCTGGAGAACGGCTTCCGCTCGATCGCAGCACGGCTAGATGGCGACGACGGAGAGACGAGGCTCGCGGAGGAGGAGGCGGAGCCGGAGGAGGCGGCCCCGCTCCCCTCCGCCTACCCGCTGGTGACGGATACAGGCGCGCTCGCGGACTGGGCGGAGAAGGCGCGCGAGAGCGGCGTGCTCGCGCTGGAGCCGTTCCGGGCGGCCGGGGCATCGGAGGGCGCCGGGCTCGCCGGCCTCGCGCTCGCCACCGCGCCGGGGGAGGCCTGTTACGTCCCCCTCGGCCACGCCGGCCCCGACCTGTTGGGTGCCGAAGAAGCGATCCCGCAACTCGGCCTTGCCGACGCGCTGGCGGTTCTCGACCCGGTGCTGAGAGACCCCGGCGTGCTCAAGCTCGCCCTCGACATCAAGCAGACCGTGCGCCTGCTGGCGAAGCGCGGCGCGAAGCTCGCCCCGGTGGACGATCCCATGCTGGGCTCCTGGGTGCTCGACGGCAGCCTGCACAACCACGCGCTAGACGACCTCACGCGCATCCACCTCGACCGCGCGGCGCCGGCGCTGGCCGACCTGCTCGGCAGCGGGCGCAGCAAGGTTTCCGTCGACGCGCTCTCGCCCGAGGCGCTGCGGGATACCGCGGCGGCGCACGCCGATCTCGCGCTCCGCCTGCACCGGGTCATCCGGCCGCGCCTCGTCGCCGACCGCCTCACCACGGTGTACGAGCGGATCGAGCGCCCGCTGATCGGCGTGCTCGCCCGGATGGAAGCCGCCGGCATCCTCGTCGACCAGGGCGAGCTGGTCGCGCTCTCGGCGGATTTTGCGGGCCGGATCGAGGCGCTGGAGAGCGAGATCCACGCGCTCGCCGGCCATCCCTTCACCATCGGCTCGCCCAAGCAGCTGGGCGAGGTCCTGTTCGACGAGATGGGCCTGCAGAGCGGGCGCAAGGGCAAGTCGGGCGCCTACAGCACCGGCGCCGACATCCTGGAGGAGCTGGCGGCGCAGGGCCACGACCTGCCGGCGCGGGTGCTCGACTGGCGCCAGCTCACCAAGCTCAAGAGCACTTACACCGATGCCCTGATTGAGCACATCGACCCCCGGAGCCGGCGCGTGCACACGACCTTCACCATGACCGCCGCCAACACCGGCAGGCTGTCGTCCAACGACCCGAACCTGCAGAACATCCCGATCCGCACCGAGGAGGGCCGCCGCATCCGCCGCGCCTTCGTGGCCGCGCCGGGCCACGTGCTGATGTCCGCCGACTACTCGCAGATCGAGCTTCGCATCCTCGCCCACGTGGCCGGCGTGGACCCGCTGAAGGACGCCTTCCGCGAGGGGATCGACATCCACGCGCTGACCGCGAGCCAGGTGTTCGACGTGCCGCTGGAGGGCATGGACCCGATGGTCCGCCGCTCGGCCAAGGCGATCAACTTCGGTATCATCTACGGCATCAGCCCCTTCGGGCTCGCGCGCCAGATCGGCGTGCCGCAGGCCGAGGCCAAGGGCTACATCGAGGCCTATTTCACGCGCTATCCCGGCATAAGGGATTACATGGAGCGCACCAAGAAGGCGGCCCATGCGGAGGGCTTCGTGACCACGCTCTTCGGCCGCAAGTGCCGGTTGCCGGGGATCAACGACCGCAACCCGGCGCGCCGCGCGTTCTCGGAGCGGGCGGCGATCAACGCGCCGATCCAGGGGGCCGCGGCCGACGTCATCAAGCGCGCGATGATCCCCATGCAGGGCGCGCTGGAGGCCCAAGGCCTGGGCGCCCGGATGCTGCTGCAGGTCCACGACGAGCTGGTGTTCGAGGTGCCGGAAGCGGAGGTGGACGAGACCGCCGCGGTGGTGAAGCGGGTGATGGAAGGCGCGGCCTATCTCGACGTGCCGCTCACCGTCGATGTCGGCACCGGCGGGAGCTGGGCCGACGCCCACTGACACGCCCACTGACGCACCGCCAGAGCAGACCCTGCGCCGCGCAAAGCCGCCGTTGACTGCGGCCGATCCTGTGGCATACTGCGCCCCGACGCGCGGGCCGGCGTTCGCCGGATACACCCGCGCGCCGTTGCATCTAATCCCACCGTCGTGAGCGCAATGAAAACCTTCTC
Source organism: Alphaproteobacteria bacterium (assembly GCA_965221125.1). Lineage (GTDB taxonomy): Bacteria > Pseudomonadota > Alphaproteobacteria > UBA828 > UBA828 > WTGU01. The sequence goes on along the minus strand of CBDCRW010000006.1, from coordinate 798,949 downwards.
GGCAACGCCTGCCACCATCGAGAAGAAGTGGATGCTGGTGGACGCCGAGGACATCGTCCTCGGCAGGCTCGCGTCCATCGTCGCCACCCGCCTGCGCGGCAAGCACAAGCCGAGCTACACGCCGCACATGGATTGCGGCGACAACATCATCATCGTCAATGCCGGCAAGGTGCGGCTCACCGGGCGCAAGCGGGAAGACAAGCTCTACCATCACCACACCGGCTACCCCGGCGGGCTCAAGACCCGCACCGCAGCGCGCATCCTCGGCGGCAAGAAGCCGGAGACGGTGGTGATCAAGGCGGTGCAGCGGATGATCCCCAAGGGCCCCTTGGGGCGCCAGCAGATGGCGAACCTCAAGGTCTATGCCGGCCCGGACCATCCGCACGAGGCGCAGCAACCCGAACCCCTCGACATCGCCGCGATGAATCCGAAGAACGCGAGGAGCACGCTCCGTGGCTGACGAGCCGAAAACCCTGACCAGCCTTGCCGAGCTCGGCGAGGTCGCCCGGCCCGACGCGGACATCGAGCCCGAGCCGCAGATCGACCGCCTGGGCCGCACCTACGCGACCGGCAAGCGCAAGGACGCGGTGGCCCGGGTGTGGCTGCGCCCCGGCATCGGCACGATCACGGTCAACAAGCGCGCGGTGGAGACCTATTTCGCCCGCCCTGCGCTCCGGATGATCATCAACCAGCCGGCGGAGCTGGTGGGGCGCCGCACTCAGTACGACGTCATCTGCACGGTCAAGGGCGGCGGCCTCTCCGGCCAGGCAGGTGCGCTTCGACACGGCATCAGCCGGGCGCTCGCCGCGCGCGAGCCGGAGCTCCGCAAGATGCTCAAGTCCGGCGGCTTCCTCACCCGCGACAGCCGCGTCGTGGAGCGCAAGAAGTACGGCAAGCGCAAGGCCCGCCGGAGCTTCCAGTTCTCCAAACGCTGAGGCAGGCGTTGCCGGCGCGCCTTTTCCTCCGGCTTTCGCGACCGCAATAGGCGACCCATGAGCCCCTCCTCCACCGGCACGGGCAACACCGCGCGCGTGGGCGTGCTCGGCGCGAGCGGCTATACCGGCGGCGAACTGCTGCGCCTGCTGGCGGGCCACGACGGCTTCTCGGTGGGTCTGCTCACCGCCGAGCGGCGCGCGGGCCAGAGGCTCGGCGCGGTCTTTCCCCACCTCGACGGCGCGGGCTTCCCCGACCTCGTCAAGATCGGGGACGCCGCCTGGGACGCGCTCGACGCGGTCTTCTGCTGCCTGCCCCACGGCACCACGCAAGAGGTCGTCGCGGCGCTGCCCGGCCATCTCAAGGTGGTGGACCTCTCGGCCGACTTCCGGCTCGCGGACCCGGAGGTCTACGCCGCGTGGTACGGGCGGGCGCACGGCGCCGTCGCGCTCCAGGGCGAGGCCGTGTACGGGCTGACCGAGCTTGCGCGGGACAATATTCGCGGCGCGCGCCTCATCGCCAACCCCGGCTGCTACCCGACCGCCTCCCAGCTTCCGCTGGCGCCGCTGCTCGAAGACGGGCTGATCGAGAGCGAGGACATCATCATCGACGCCAAGTCGGGGGTCTCTGGCGCCGGCCGCGAGGCGAAGCAGGGGAGCCTCTTCGCCGAGGTCGGCGAGGGCGTGCATGCCTACGGCGTCGCCCGCCATCGTCATGCGCCGGAGATCGAGCAAGGCCTCGCGGCAGCGGCGGGGCGCGACGTGCGGGTCAACTTCACGCCCCACCTCATGCCGATGAACCGGGGCATCCTGGCGACGATCTACGTCCGCACCACCAAGGGCGCCGATGCCCTGCGCAAGGCGCTTGCCCGGCGCTACGCGGACGAGCCCTTCGTGCGCGTCCTGCCCGAGGGCGCGGCGCCCGCGACCCGCCACGTGCGGGGCTCGAACCACTGCCTCATCGGGGTCTTCGACGACCGCATCGAGGGACGCGCCATCCTGATCTCGGCCATCGACAACCTGGTGAAGGGTGCCTCCGGCCAGGCGATCCAGAACATGAACCTGATACACGCCCTGCCGGAGACGACCGGGCTCGAGCAGGCGCCGCTGTTCCCATAGGAGTGCCGGAGCGAATGTCCGCCGGCCTGCTGCTCCCCTACCACCACCGCTGGCCCAACGTGGCGCCGAGCGCCTTCGTCGCCGCCGGCAGCCACGTGATCGGCGATGTCGTGCTCGGCGCGCAGTCGAGCATCTGGTTCAACTGCGTCCTGCGGGGCGACGTGAACCACATCCGCGTGGGCGCGCGCAGCAACGTCCAGGACGGCACGATCGTCCACACCGCCACCGCCGACGGCCCCACGCTGATCGGCGAGGACGTTGTAGTGGGCCACATGTGCCTGCTCCACGCCTGCGTGCTGGAGGATGGCTGCATGATCGGCATGGGCGCCACGGTGATGGACTATGCCGTGGTCGAGACCGGCGCCTGGGTCGCCGCCGGCGCACTGGTGACGCCGGGCAAGCGGGTCAAGAGCGGCGAGATGTGGATGGGCCGGCCGGCAAAGGCCGTGCGCATGGTGAGCAATGCGGAGCGCGAGACGATCGTGAGCATCGCCCGGCGCTACGCGAACCGGGCCGGCGAGTACCGCGCGTCGTCGGGCCCGCCGCAGCGGGCCCCAGCGCTCACGACGCCAGGACGTAGGAGCCGGGCGCGTCCTCGATCGGTGTGAGGCCGCCTGCGCCGGGCACGCGCGCAGGCACCTTTTTGCCGCCGGTGCGCCTGCTTTGCCAGGTGTGCCAGTCGTTCCACCAGGAGCCGTCGCGCCGTTCGGCAGCGGCGAGCCAGGTGTCGGCGCCCTGCCCGTCCACCACCGGCCCGGTCCAGTAGCCGTACTTGCCGCCTGCAGGCGGATTGATGATGCCGGCGATGTGGCCGGAGGCGCCGAGGATGAAGCGGCGCTGCCCGCCGTAGAGCCCGCATGCGGCGTAGCAGGACTGCCAGGGCGCGATATGGTCCTCCCGCGTCGCCACGATGTAGGTCGGGATGTCGATGCGCCCGAGGTCGATGGGGACGCCGGCGAGGCTCAGGCCGCCCGGCTCGGCGAGCAGGTTCTCCCGGTACATCTTGTGCAGGTAGAAGGCGTGCATCGCCGCCGGCATCCGCGTGGAGTCGGAATTCCAGAACAGCAGGTCGAAGGGCATCGGCTCGCGGCCGAGGAGGTAGTTGTTGACGACGAACGACCAGATCAGGTCGTTGGCGCGCAGCATGCTGAAGGTCGCGGCCATGCTGCGGCCGTCGAGGTAGCCCGTCTCCGCCATCATGGCCTCGAGCGATTCGATCTGGGCATCGTCGATGAAGACGCCGAGGTCACCGGGCTCGGCGAAGTCGACGAGGGAGGCGAAGAAGGTCGCGCTCCTGATGCGCTTGTCGCCCCGCGCCGCGAGGCAGGCCAGAGTCGCCGCCGTGAGCGTGCCGCCGAGGCAGTAGCCGATGGCCGCGACATCGCGCTCGCCGGTCGCCTGCTCGATGGCATCGAGCGCCGCCAGCGGCCCCTCCAGCATGTAGTCCTCAAAAGTCTTCTCGGCCAGCGTCTCGTCCGGGTTGACCCAGGAGATCATGAAGACCGTGTAGCCCTTCGACACCGCCCAGCTCACGAACGAGTTCTTCGGCCTTAGATCCAGCACGTAGTACTTGTTGATCCAGGGCGGCACGATGAGGAGCGGCCGGCGGAACGCGGTCTCCGTGCCGGGCGCATACTGGATCAGCTGCATGAGGTCGTTCTGGAAGACGATCTTTCCGTCCGTGGTGGCGATGGTCTCGCCGAGCGTGAAGTGCCCCTCGTCGGACATCTTCGGCGCGAACCGGCCCTCGTTCCGCTCGAGATCGTCGAGCACGTTGCGCAGGCCCCGCAGCAGGCTCTCGCCTTTCGTCTCGGCGGCCTCCCGCAGCGCCGTGGGATTGGTGGCCAGGAAATTCGTGGGCGCCAGCGCGTCGACGAATTGCCGGCTGTAAAAGGCGAGCTTCGTGGCGTCCTTCTCGTCAAGCCCCTGAACGTCCGCCACCGCCGACTGAACGCAGGCCGCGGTGAGCAGGTAGGACTGCTTCAGGTGATCGAAGACCCAGTTCTCGGTCCAGGCCGGATCGCGAAAGCGCCGGTCGTCCGGCGCGGGCTCCGCGACCGGCTCCGCCGGGTCCTCCCCCTGCAGGCGCTGCGCGCTCTGCTGCCACAGCCGGAGATAGCCGTCCCACCACTTCATCTGGGCGTCGACCAGCGGCGAAGGGTCGGCAGCGAGGCTCCGCGCCATCGCCCCGAAGGCGCCCGCGAGGTTGAGCGGATCGGCGTTCGATCCCGCGCCCGCCACGCGCTCCCCGCTCAGGAAGCGTGCAGCCATCCGCTGGCTCTGCGCCGCAAGGGCGGCGAGCTGCTCAGCCATGTCGTTTTCCGCCGCGTCCGCGGCGGGAGGGTCGTCAGTCATTGCAAGCCGCATCCATGTGAGAATCCGCGGCCCGCCGGCCGGCCGGCGCCCGCGAATGCGATTGATCAGATTAGGGTATATGCTACTAACGAGTCGGATCGTTCTCAACGCCGACGGTCGGCGAACGTCGCCAACAACCCAGGAGAATGCGCTATGTCCCGGTCGCAGACCACCCAGACGACTGAGTTGACTCGCAGGCGGCGGATGCGGCCCCTGACGCTCCTCGCCCTTGGACCGCTCGCTCTCGGCCTCGCCGTCGGCGGATGCTCGGCGATCGAGGATACGACCGACTACATCGGCGACCTGTTCAGCTATGCCGAGGAAGACGAGGAGATGCGTGCCGAGGGCGGCGTGCCCGGCGCCGACGAGCCTTACCGCTCGTTGAGCGAGGTGCCGGACGAGGCGCCCGCCATGTCGAGTGCCGAAGAGCGCGCCGCGCTGACCGCCGGCCTGGTTGCGGACCGGGAGAAGGCGCAGCACACGGCGGAAGAGCTGCGCGCGCGCGTGGACCCGGAAGAGCCGATGTCGCAGGTGCGCGCCGTCTATCAGCCGGCGGACGAGACGGACGAGCCCGCCGCGGCGAACGGCGGATGATCGCGGCGGCCGTTCCGCACGCAAGAACTAAAGGCGCGCCGGCCTCCGCCGGCGTGCCTCGCCGCCCGTCAATCATCCTGCCCGCCCGGACGACCATTCCATCGTGACCGATCGCTCTCTCTATGCGCCGGCCGGCCAGGGATCGGCCGGCCGGCCGCCGCTTGCGCCACGATCGAAGCCTCAAGAAGCACACGCCCATGCCTGAACCGCTGCGTATCGCGATTGCCGGGCTGGGCACGGTCGGCTGCGGGGTGCTGGCGCTGCTGCGCGACAACGCCGCGCTGCTGGAGCAACGGACCGGGCGCTCGATCGAGGTGGTCGCGGTCTCGGCGCGCGATAAGGGAAAGGATCGCGGCGTCGCGCTCGACGGGCTCGACTGGCGGGACGACGCCCGTGAGCTCGCGGCCCATCCCGCCGCCGATGTCGTTCTCGAGCTGATCGGGGGGGCGGAAGGCACCGCGCGGGCGCTCTCGGAGGCGGCGCTCGCCAACGGCAAGCACCTGGTGACGGCCAACAAGGCGCTGCTCGCCCACCACGGCGCGGCGCTCGCCGAGGCCGCCCGCCGAGCGGAGCGCCATCTCGGCTACGAGGCCGCCGTCGCCGGCGGCATCCCCATCGTCAAGGCGCTCCGCGAGGGCCTCGCGGGCAACCGCATCGGCGGCGTCTACGGCATCCTGAACGGCACCTGCAACTACATCATGACGGCGATGCACGAATCCGTGCAGGCCGGCCAGGCACGGGACTTCGACTCCGTGCTCCAGGAGGCGCAGGAGCTCGGCTATGCGGAGGCAGACCCGTCCACCGACATCGACGGGGTCGATACCGCGCACAAGCTCGCGATCCTGACCAGCGTCGTGTTCGGCTGCCCGGTCGATTACGACGCCGTCCACGTCGAGGGCATCCGCCACGTCAGCGCGCTCGACATCGGCTTCGCCATCGAACTCGGCTACCGGGTCAAGCTCTTGGGCGTAGCCCGCACCGGCGAGGCCGGCGTCACCCAGCGCGTGCACCCCTGCATGATCCGAGAAGCGGCGCCCATCGCCCGCGTCGATGGCGTCTTCAACGCCGTGGTGGCGGAAGGCGACCGGATCGGAAGCGCGCTCTTCGAGGGACCGGGGGCGGGCGCGGGGCCGACCGCGTCGGCCGTGGTGGCCGACCTCGTCGATATCGCCCGCGGCGCGATCATGCCGGCCTTCCCCGCGGCCGCTCCAGGCACGCCCCGGCCCTCGGCGAAGCCCATGGACCACCACGTCGGCGCCTACTACATTCGGCTCATGGTGGTGGACAAGCCGGGCGTCATCGCCGGCATCGCCGCCTGCCTGCGCGACGAGCAGGTCTCCGTCGAGGCAATGCTGCAGCGCGGGCGGAACCCCGGCGAGCTTGTCCCGGTGGTGCTGACCACCCACGAGTCACAGGAGGCAGCCGTCGTGCGCGCGCTCGCCGCGATCGACCGGCTCGAGACGGTGCTGGAACCGCCGCGCATGATCCGCATCGAAGCGTTCTAGGGGGCGTCCGTGGTCGACGACGTCATCTCCCTCGACCGCAACCTGGCGCTGGATGCGGTGCGCGTGACGGAGGCCGCGGCCCGCGCGGCGGCCCGGCTGATCGGCCGGGGCGACGAGATGGCCGCGGACCAGGCCGCCGTCGACGCCATGCGGCGCGGCCTCAATGCGCTCGACATCGCCGGCACCGTGGTAATCGGCGAGGGCGAGCGGGACGAGGCCCCGATGCTCTACATCGGCGAGACCGTGGGCACCGGCAGGGGACCCAGCCTCGATGTCGCGCTCGACCCGCTGGAGGGCACCACGATCTGCGCGACCGGCGGCCCCAACGCGCTCGCCGTGCTCGCCATGGCGGAGAAAGGCGGCTTCCTCGCCGCGCCCGACACCTACATGGACAAGATCGCCGTCGGCGACGGGCTGCCGGACGAGCTGATTGATATCGACGACCCGCCGGCCACGACGCTCACCAAGCTCGCCAAGGCCAAGGCCTGCGACGTGAACGAGCTCACCGTGCTCATCCTGGACCGGCCCCGGCACGAGGAGCTGATCGCCAGGGTGCGCGAGACGCAGGCCCGCATCCAGCTCATTCGGGACGGCGACGTCGCGGGCGTGATCGCGACCACCCGGCTCAACCGCACCGTCGACATCTACATGGGGATCGGCGGCGCGCCGGAGGGCGTGCTCGCGGCCGCCGCGCTGCGCTGCATCGGCGGCCAGATGATGGGCCGGCTCGCCTTTCGCAACGACGACGAGAAGAGGCGCGCGCGGGCGATGGGCGTCACCGACCTCACCCGCAAGTACGGCCTGCACGAGCTCGCCGGCGGCAACGTGATGTTCTGCGCGACCGGGGTGACCGACGGCGCCATGCTGCGCGGCGTCTCGCGCCTGCCCAACGGCGCGCGGACCAGCTCGGTGGTCATGCGCTCCCAGACCGGCACCCTGCGCATGATCGAAGCCGAGCACGACTTCACGCGCGCGCCCGAGCGGGTGGGCATGTGACCCGCCACCCCGCATGAGGCAATGAACGACGGAGCGGCGATGCTCGGTGTCGAGCGATCGCTGCTCGGCAAGCGCTGGCGTGCGCGGCTCGCCGATGCCATGGCGGGCCTCACGCTGGCCCAGGCCATCGAGGTGCCGGAGCTGGTCGGCCGCGTGCTCGCGGCGCGCGGCATTGAGGCTGAAGATGCGCCCGACTACCTCGAGCCCACCCTCCGCCGCCTCCTGCCCGACCCGCTGCACCTGCGGGACATGGAGACGGCCATCGCGCGGCTCGCCCGCGCGCTGGAGGCGGGCGAGAAGATCGCCATCTTCGGCGACTACGACGTGGACGGCGCGACCTCGGCGGCGCTGCTGAGCCGCTTCCTCGACGCCGTCGCCGAGGCGCCCACCATCTACATCCCCGACCGCCTGCGCGAGGGCTACGGCCCAAACGCCACCGCCATGCGCACGCTCGCGGCGCAGGACGTGCGCGTCGTGGTCACCGTCGACTGCGGGATCAGCGCCTTCGACGCGCTGGCGGACGCCGCCGAGGCGGGCCTCGACGTGATCGTGGTCGACCACCACGTGGCCGAGGCGCGGCTGCCCCGGGCGTGCGCCGTGATCGATCCCAACCGGCTGGATGACGCGAGCCCGCACGGCCAGCTCGCCGCCGTGGGCGTGGCCTTCCTACTCGTCGTCGGCCTCAACCGGCATCTGAGGGAGGCCGGCTGGTACGGCGGCGACCGGGCGGAGCCCGACCTCCTGCAGTGGCTCGATCTGGTGGCGCTCGGCACCGTTTGCGACGTGGTGCCGCTCACCGGCGTCAACCGCGCCTTCGTCCGCCAGGGGCTCACGGTGATGCGCCAGCGCCGCAACACGGGGCTCCGGGCGCTCGGCGATGTCGCCGGGCTGGAGGAGCCGCCAGGCGTCTATCACCTGGGCTTCATCCTCGGCCCCCGCGTCAACGCCGGCGGCCGTGTGGGCGAGGCCTCCTTGGGCGCGCGCCTCATGACCACGGCAGATGAGGACGAGGCGACGAAGATCGCCCGCCACCTCGATGCGCTCAACCGCGAGCGCCAGCAGATCGAGCAGGCGGTGCTGGAGGAGGCCATCGAGCAGGTCGAGTCGGCCAGCGTTGGAGAGCGCTCGTCGGCGCCCCTGGTGCTGGCGCACGACGAGCGCTGGCACGCCGGCGTCATCGGCATCGTCGCGAGCCGGCTGAAGGAGCGCTACAACCGGCCCGCCATCGTCGTCGCCTGGGAGGACGGCATCGGCAAGGCCTCCTGCCGCTCGGTGCCGGGCGTGGACATCGGCGCGGCCATCACCGCGGCGCGGCAGGCGGACCTGCTGGTGAACGGCGGCGGGCACCCGATGGCGGCGGGCTTCACGGTCGAGCATGCGAAGCTGGAGGCGCTTGGCGACTTCCTGCGCGCCCGCCTCGCCGATGTAGCGAACGACGCGGCGCTTGCGCCGAGCATCGGCCTCGACGGCGCGCTCGGCGTCGAGGGTGCGACGGCGGACTTATTGGAGATGCTGGAGGCGGCGGGCCCCTACGGTGCCGGTAACCCGGAGCCGCGCTTCGCCATCGCGAGCGCCCAGCTCCGGCGCGCCGACATCGTGGGCCGCGGCCACGTGCGCTGCCAGCTCGCGGGGCGCACGGGCAAGCGGCTCAAGGGCATCGCCTTCCGCGCCGCCGACAATGCGCTGGGCCATGCGCTGCTGGCGGGCACGGGCGCGCCCTTCCACCTCGCGGGCCGGCTCCGTCTCGACCGCCGCCGCGGCGCCCGCGCGGTCGAGCTGCACGTCGACGACGGCGTGCCTGCGCCCCCGGCGGAGGACCCGTGATCGCCCCTTGATTTCGACGCGCCCTGCCCGCTACATAGCGCGGCCTAGGGCAGAGACCCCTTCGTCTAGAGGTTAGGACACCACTCTTTCAAGGTGGAGACACGGGTTCGATTCCCGTAGGGGTCACCACTCTTATGACATAATTCATTGATAAATAAGAGAAACCGTGGTCAGGCCTTTTTCAGTTATGACTTAGTTTACGACGGGCCACCAGCGCAGCAAAAGGCCTACTCGGCGTCCACCAGCCCCGCGACCTCTAGCGCCTTCTCAACCGACACGCCTTCGGCCGCGATGAGCTTGGCGAACACCTGCGCCCTTGAAACCATGTCCTTCGGGTAGCTGTCAAAGGTGAGCCGCACCGGCGTTTCAAACTTCGCCGACAGCTCGTGCTCGAGCAGCTTGGCCAGCGGTAGCACCGTGCCAAGGTGCCAGCGCCGCAACGCCTCCCGCTGCGACGTGCCATCGGCGTCAGTGAATAGGCTTGGCGACGCTCCGCACGCGGCGAGCACGCGCGCGAACGCGGCATCGGCCACCTTCACCATTGCGTCCGGCGGCGCTGGCCCGAGGCGAGACGCAATCCAGTCTCGCTGCGGCGCCGCTGTCCGGCCTTCGCCCCATGCTGCTGCCACGGTCTCGATAAGGAGCGCCTTACCGCGCGCGCCGGCCAGGTCGCCTTTGAGGGTCGCGAGCGGGTCTCCCTCGCCACCGTCACCGCCGTCCTGCGGCACGGCGAGCAGCTGGGCGACCGGCCCGCCGGCCTCGTCCGCAAGACTGCGCTCGGCCTCGGACTGTAGCCGCGCCGTCGTATGCGCCCAGGACAGCGGCGATGTCCCTATGTAGGGCTGCCCCGGTGTGCCGCCCCAGCGGACGAAGACGACGGACGAGACAGGCAAGTTCCAAGTCGTGGACGTTGACGGCCCGTAGGCTGTCGCTCGCACGGTCCAGCTGGCCGGGTCGTGCGAACCCTCCCAATGCCAGGAGGAACACGGGATCAGCTTCGCCACCCCGTCCGCGCCCATGCGGATGACGTGGAGGCTATCGCCGTCGCGCACCAGGTCGCGCCCTATCTGCGCGAGCACGGCCGGCGTGACGGTCTCGGCAACCCAAGCCTCCGCGACCACCTCGGCACTCGCAAACGCGCGAGACAGCGCTCCCGCTGCCGCCTCGACCGCCGCCGTGCTCGATGCGTCCGCAGCCGTGCCGGCAGCCCGTGCTTCGATCAGCCGCACAACGGCATCGGCGAAGTCACCGCCGCTGTCCCGCGTCTCTCGCTTCTGCCAAGGCCAACGCATTAGCCAATGGCTCCCGCACGCCGCACCTTGAACGGCGAGAGCAGCGCCATCGCGCCGCTATGACGCAGGGCAGAAAACATCGAAGGCGCGTATTCCACACTCAGCGGCCCGACCGCCTCTTGACGCACTCCGTTAGATGGCGCCCCGAGCAGCCACCCCGCGCAACGGATCACCGCTTCGTTCTTGACGGGATGCGGCGCATCCGGCGCGTAGCGCTCTACCAGCGCAGCGGCGGATGCGCCGAGCCGCTGCGCTGTCGCATCGTCATCCTCGCCGAGGGCGGCTTTCAGGCACGCCGTCGCGGCCGTGAGCGCAGCCGGTGTGGTAGGCCACGGCGACAACGTTGCTACAGCCATAGCCGGCGCCTCCGAGGGGGTGTGAGAAGGTCCGACCGGATGTCGACCGCCGCGTCCGTGTAGGCGGGCGATGTCACCACGCTGAACTCTCGCAGCACCGCCTCGCGAATGACGCGCACCTGGACGCCGGGGTTGCCCGGCTCGTCCTCAAGCACCTCCGCGTCCGGCACCACCGATGTCGGCGGCACGGTGAAGCCGGGGCTAAGCCCAACCATCAAGCCGGCTGCGATGGCAAGCTCGGCATCGCGGACCCATGTCGGCGGGTCTTCGGGCAGGCGCGCCGTGAACGTCACCGCGTCGTCGCCGTCAGCGATGTCGAGCGTGCCCGCCTGCCGGCTCGCGAGCGGCTTCCCGTAGTCGTGTCCGACCAGAAGGTCGACGCGTCGCTCTGGATCCTGGTCGATGGCGTAGCGAAAGGCGCGGGGTTGAAACCGCTCCTTCCGCACTCGGCCCCGGTCACGGGTAGTCGCCGTGCTGCCGTAGTTGAAACGGCCGTGGAGCGTGCGGGCGCCTCCGGAGCGCCGCAGCTCCAGCGCCCCGTCGAAGATCGGATACTCGGCCATGGTCGCCCCCTGGGCGCCCGCTTAGGTCGAGACGCGGAATGCCACCTGGGCGTAGGCGTCGGGCTGAACGAGGATCACGTCACCAAGTAAGACGTGCATGTGTTGTTTTCCGGTCTAGCCGGATAGAAGCACGGGTTTTTTTCTCACTTTGATTGGTTGGTGGATTTCCCGGGATGGTGGCCGAGTGCGGGAAGGACGCTGCCTGCGGCATTTTTTTGATCCTCAGCAGAATCCTCATTGCTGTTGAAGCTGTGGAGCGGTGGGCGCGAGATCGGCGAGTGTGGTCAGGCGGTGGGCAAGCGCCAGCTTGTCCACGGGCTGTCCACACGGTCCGCAGGACGCCGATCGGTCCGCAGGACGCGTCCACGGCTCCACAGCTTGGCGGCGGCGGGGAGCGTCCGTAATCTTGGCCTCTCACTGAACGACAAAGAGAGGCCCGGGGGACGGAACTCCCGCCGGGCCAGGGCCGGTGCAGCTTCGCTACGAAACGGGGCTCACCAGCGAGGAATACGTTAAGACCGAGGCGTGGCGCGACGCAAGGCTTGAGCGCTGCCCGAATCACCCGCACGGCGGATGTTCTGTGGCAAGCCACGGCACCTACGAGCGGAAGACCCCGCCCGGCGCAAGGGTTCCTCGCTGGTATTGCCGTGAGAGCCATACGACCATCGGCCTGCTGGCCGACTGTCTGGCGGCGCGGCTGCCGGGCACGCTCGATGCGCTGGAAGCGGTTGTTGTCGTGGCGGAGGAGGCCGGCAGCCTGGAGGAGGCAGCGGACGAGGTGCGCTGCCCCGAGGACGAGGACGCCATCGAGCTTCCCGGCGCCGTGCGTTGGATCCGCCGCAGGCTGAAGCTTGTGCACGACGCGCTTGTGCGCGTCATCGGCCTGATCCCCGACCTGCTCGCGGGCTGCGCGCCCACCATGAGCGCGGTGCGCGAGCGTCTGAAGAGCGACAGCGCGTTGATGGAACTGCGCGGCCTGGTCGCCGGGCAGCTCCGGACGCTACCCGCGCCTCTGGGCTTCCAACCCCACGGCATCGACGTGGGGAATCGCAAACCGCAGTTCCAACAACGGGCGGGGCCGGACCCGCCGCCGGAGAGTTCGTAGCGTGACGATCCCGGGGCCAGGGAGTCCCTGAACGAGGATCGCACCATGAACAGCTCAGACGACGACCTTCGCCAACAGATCGCGCTCTTCCGATACGACGTCATCGCCGATCTGGTGCATCTGCCCGTGGGTGCACCGGGTGCCGGCGCGATGATGCGCGCCAAAGCCGAGAAGACCTACACGATCCCCGGAACCACCAGGACCCGGGTCGCCGCCGAGACCATGCGGCGCTGGATCAAGGACTACCGCTACGGCGGCTTCGACGCGCTCTACCCCAAGCCCCGCACCGACCGGGGGAAGCCCCGGCGGCTGCCGCCCGAGGTCGCCGAGCGCCTCATCGCGCTGAAGACCGAGAACGACGCATTGTCGGTTCGCGCCATCATCCAGAAGGTCAAGGAGGAGGGTATCGACCACCCGCTCGCCTCGTCCACCGTGCACCGCCTCTTCAGCCGCGAGGGCCTGTTCGACAAGAAGCCGCCCGACGGGGCGGATCGCCGCCGCTTCGCCTTCCGGCATGCCGGCGAGATGTGGATGAGCGACGTCATGCACGGACCCAAGGTCCGGCACGGCCGAACCCGGCGCAAGACCTACCTGATCGCCTTCATCGACGACGCCACCCGCGTCATCCCGTTCGCCGCCTTCGCCATGGCGGAGAACACTGCGGCGTTCCTGCCGGTGTTCAAGGACGCGCTGATCCGGCGCGGCCTCCCGGCCCGCTTGTACGTCGACAACGGAAGCGCCTACCGCTCCCGTCATCTCTCCCTGGTCTGCGCCAGGCTCGGCGTTGCGTTGATTCACGCAAGGGCGTTCCAGCCAGCGGGAAAGGGTAAGATCGAGCGCTTCTTCCGCACCCTCCGGGCCGGCTGGCTCCGCCACCTCGGCGATGACGTCGACAGCCTGGAGGCGCTCAACCGCAGCCTCTGGGCCTGGATCGAGGGGGAGTATCACAACAGCCCGCATCGTGGCCTCGACGAGGGGCGCACCCCGCTTGAGCAGTGGGCGCTGGCCTCGGCCGGCGTGCGCTATCCCGACGCCACCATGGACCTCGACGATCTGTTCCTCTTCGAGGCCAGGCGCCGTGTCTACAAGGACCGCACCGTTAGTCTGAACGGCCGCGTCTACGAGGTCGACGCCCTCCTGGTGGGTCAGAACGTCATCCTGCGCTACGACCCGGCCGCGCCGCCCTCGCGCCCTCTCGACGTGGTCCATGACGGCAAGCCGGCCGGCAAGGCCAGCCCTCTCGACGCCTACGCCAATACCGCCGTCAGGCGCACCTACCCGGCCAGGGAGATCGAGGCCGAAGATCCGGCGCCCGAGCCTCCGCCCTCGCCGCTGGCCATGCGCAACCTCAAGGACAAGAAGGAGGACGAGTGATGTACCTGCGCCACTTCGCCTTCACCCGCCTGCCCTTCGAGACCCCGGCAGAGACCGACGAGCTGTTCGAGTCCAACGCGCGCCGCGAGGCCGAGGCCAGGCTCGGCCACCTCATCGACCTGCGCGGCATCGGCCTGCTCACCGGCGAGGTGGGCTCCGGCAAGACCACCGTGTGCCGGCATCTGACCGCGCAGCTTCATCCAGGCCTCTACCGGGTCCACTACGTCTCGCTGACCACGGGCAACGTGCTCGACATGTACAAGGCGATCGCGTGGGAGATCGGCCTGCCCATCGAGCGCTCCCGCGCCTCGGCCTATCAGGCCATCCGAAACGAGATCTCCCGCCTCGTCACCGAGGCCAAGCAGCTGCCGGTCCTCGTCATCGACGAGGCCCATCATCTGCGCAACGACGTCCTTGAGGACCTGCGCCTGCTCACCAACTTCGCCATGGATGCAGAGCAGCGCCTGTGCCTCGTCCTCGTCGGTCTGACCGAGCTCAGGCGCCGCCTGGCCATGGCCATGCACGAATCCCTCAGCCAGCGCCTCGTCGTCCGCCACCACCTGAGCGGTCTCGACCGCGACGAGGTCGACGCTTACATCAAGCACCGCCTCAGGCTCGCGGGATGCGAACTGCCGCTGTTCGAAGAGCCCGCCGTCGAGGCCCTGTTCCAGGGCGCGCGCGGCCTGCCGCGCCAGATCAACCGCATCGCCCACTACGCGCTCTCCGCCGCCGCTCTCGACGAGGCGAGGACCGTCAGTGCCGACCACCTGCAGCACGCGCTCGAGGAACTGCGGCCATGACCGGCTTCCCGACCCGCGCCCCGATCGAGCTGGAGGAGCGGCCGCGCGAGCAGCAATGGCTGGTGGACACGCTATGGGGCGAGCAGGCCGTCGGCATCGTCGGCGGCGAGCCGAAGTGCGGCAAGTCCATCCTGGCGCTGGACCTCGCGGTCGCAGTCGCCGCCGGCGTCCCATGCCTGCGGCACTTCGCCCCGGCCCGGCCTGGCCCGGTCCTGCTGTTCGCCGCAGAAGACGCCGGCCACCTCGTGCGCAAGCGCCTGCAGGGGATCGCCCGCGCCGCAGGCGCCCGCTTCGAGACCCTCGACATCGCCGTCATCGACGTGCCCACACTGCGCCTCGACCATCTCGACGACCGCCGCCGCCTGCAGCAGACCGTGGAGCGCATCGCACCGCGCCTCGTGGTCCTCGACCCCCTGGTCCGCCTGCACGGCGTGGACGAGAACACGGTTGCGGACGTCGCCCCGATCCTCGGCTTCCTGCGCGACCTGCAACGCCGCTTCGAGACCGCCGTCCTCCTCGTCCACCACGCCCGCAAGAGCGGGGCCACGAGGCCGGGGCAGGCCCTGCGGGGCAGCAGTGAGCTGCACGCCTGGGGGGACTCGAACCTCTACCTGCGCCGCCGGGACCGGCAGACCCTCATGACCGTCGAGCATCGCGCCGCACGCGGTCTCGACGACATCGAGATCGAGCTCAAGGAAGACGGAGAGGAGCCCTCCTTCCGGCTGCGCCAGCCGCCCACGGCCGGCGGCGGGGCGCCTCAGCCCGAAACACCCGAATGCCGCGTTCTCAAGGCGCTCGCCGACGCCGGGGCGCCGCTCTCGCAACGCCAGATCCGGGAACGCGCCGCGACCCGGCACAAGACCGTCGGCGTAATCTTGCAAAAGCTCGTCCAGGAGGGTCGCGTCGCGCGCAACGCCGAGGGCGGCTACAGCGTCGTCGCAGGCGCAGCGGACAAGCGGGCGGCGGCCGCCGCCGCCAACGGCAGCAGTCGGCCGCAGGCCCCGCGGTTCCCGGAGCCCGGTTCCGCCAACGCCTAGGGGTTCGAGCCGGAACCGCCGTCGGGAACCACCCTTCCCCAACGGTCCGGAAGGCGCTGCGCCTCCACCGGGATACTACGTCAGGTGAGCGGCCAGTCCGTGGCCGGAAGCTTGCTTCAGGCCATGGCAGCACTTCGTCGTGTGGACGGTGGCGAGTCACCCGAAGGGCCGAAGCGAAGCGCAGGAGCGGCGCAGCCGCTTGACGCGCCGACGGCCGCGCGACACCTCGTCAGCTCTCCTCAAGCACCAGTCCAAACCTCAATCAGACAGCGACCCCGGACCGCCCGCAGAGACCATGAGCTCCTACGCTTCGATCCGGAAAAGACCGAGCAATCTGGGAAATCAGGGCAGCGATCACGTCAAATAATCTGGGAGATTCGGCGTCAAATAACGTGCGAAACAACAGCATGGTCACGTAGCGCTCCGCCTTCGCGGAGCCGCTGTAGATGTCATCAATGGACACCTCGCCCCAATGCGGGCAAACGGCGGTGCGCATCGCCCCGCCCCCGCCCATCATGGACCGGCCCTTCCGGTACAGGATGGCCTGCTGGATATGGTTCGCCTTCGCCGGCATCCTCTTATTCGTCCAGAAGCCGCCGAAGTGTTCCTTGGCGTAGTCGGCAAAGCTGATGTCGCCGCGATGGCCGTTGTTCGTGCCCACATCTCGGAACACCTTCGCAGACAGCTGGTAGGTATCCACCCCCGCGAC
Source organism: Alphaproteobacteria bacterium (assembly GCA_965221125.1). Lineage (GTDB taxonomy): Bacteria > Pseudomonadota > Alphaproteobacteria > UBA828 > UBA828 > WTGU01. The sequence continues at coordinate 782,388 of CBDCRW010000006.1, read as the reverse complement.
GATGGCCACATCGCCGACGGTGTTCGCCCAAAGACCGTCGATACCACCCGCGAAAGCGGCAACGAAGGTGTCGAAGCTCGCCACCCCCGCCGCCGGTGCGGACGGGTCGGTGAGCGCCTTGAACATTCCGTTGAGATCATTGTTCTGGCCAGCGCCGTTGATCGCCTGATCGTCCAGTTCATCGGACAACGCGAGCGACAGGTTCTCGCGGAGAATGCTCTCGAAGTTGGCCTGCCCCACGGCTGCGATGTCCTCGAGCGTGAGTTCCAGTCGCGCGCTCACCCGCTTCGGCGTCGCCGTGCTGAGGGTGAAGGCGCCCGCCGTCGCGGCGATGGCAGCACTCTTCGCCTTGGCCTCCGCAGTCTGCGACGTGGTGATGGTCGCTGTCGCATAGGTGCCACTTGCCACCCTGGGCATGTCGATGCCAAGCCGGGCCGCGATGCTGTTGGCGAAGACGGCGGGGCGGATGGGGTCGAGGTTGACGCCGACCGTGCCGGGCGCCTCGGTGATGGCACGGGTCTCGCGGCCGTCGCCTCGGTTACGGGTCTCTGGCACGTCCCACAGTTCAATGGGGATGCCTTTGACGCCGGCAGCCGCCTGTAGCTCCGCCTCCGCGCCGGCCACCATCCGGCCTTGTGCTGCCGCCAACAGGTACTCGGTCAGGCTCGCCTTGCTGCGCAGTTCGATCCGCTCGCGCTGCTCGGCGTCCGGCTCGTGCGTCCGGGTCTCTGTGTGCTACTCGGCATCTTCCTGATCGACCGCGATGGTGGCGGCCCTGATCTGGCGCTCCAGGTCAGGCGTGCCGGCTTCGATGGCGTCGAGTTCGGAGCGCTGTTCGTCGGTCAGCGCATCGACCATGCCAAGCTCGGCCATGCGGCCACGCTCGCGCGATTGGCGCTCGCGCAATTCGCGAAGTCTCCTTTGTGCAGGGGTCACGGCCGGAGGCCTCCCTTGTTGCGTTGAAGGGGGAGGCCATCACGGCCGAGTCGGTGGGCGTCTCGCCCGAGTCTTGGGTTGCTGCGACCGGAGCCAACAGGCGGCACCAACCCAACTGTATTGGTATTACATTCTGGTCATGCACGCAAGGTATTCCCGCCAAGCCTGTTGCTCGGGGCTTGGCTGGTGCCGGTTCTCCCCCGCCGTTTTCTCAATGTGGCACCCCCGGCACAGCGTTTGCAGGTTGGCCAAGTCATACGGCGCCCCACCCCGGTCAAGCGGCACAATGTGGTCGCACTCCAGCCGGCCGGCCCGGCCGCACTGGCGGCAGCGGTAGCCATCTCGGCGGAACGCCGCGCGGCGCACGCGCTGCGAGCGGCGCGGGTCTAGGCGGGTGTGGTGGTGGCTCAACCTACAGTCTCTCTGACCTCATCTAATTCCGCCATTGTCAGATTTTTAGAAGTATGTCCGAGTATTTGAACCATATTGTCTCCAAGGAGTTCGCAATTGATAGTATGTAAGTATCCGACTAGGTCGACGCATTCTATGCTAAACAAAATTGGGTAGTCTGGTGACGGGTGTTCTGTATGACGTAATATAAGATGTCCAATCTTATTCGGCTCCCAAATCTTGGACGGACTAAAGGTGAGACCGTACGATTCTTCACAGATAACCACAATATCGCGCACTTCTGCGCCACGGTTCTGCAAATCAGTCACCAATGCCCCGTCTGACGTTCTCGCCCCTCCTCCCGTGGGTACGAGATCGGGCATAGCTTCCCGCCGCTCGCGCTCTTGCATGAACCCGAGCTCCTCCTGAGTTGCGTCTACAAGGCGCGCTGTTTCCTTTGCCTGCCGACGTAATTCTTCCTCTTGCGTCTTCAGTGCCTTTGTATTGAGTCGCAATTCTTGTCCGTGCTGGAAGTAACCAATTACCAGCCAGAACAGAGCCAATGGGGCGAACGCTCCTGCGAGAAAGTCACCCCACTCATTCAAATCCATCCCGATCGCGTCGCCGGCGCGAAAGTAGATAACGATGGCAAACGCTAGTGCCCACGCCCCGGTAACGATAAGACCGATCTTCGTAAGACGCTTCATACTCTAAGGCTTACCTTGCGACATGTTCACCTCACAGCGCCACCGGACTCGAGACCTGTGCGCGCGGATATCTTTAGGTGATTCCCGCTCAAGCCGCCATGCCTGCGTACCGCCACCGCTGACGGGGCGTCCTCAGCGACCGGCTGTAGGCACCCGCCGCTAGCACCAGGGCAGCGGCCACGTCATCGCGCGCCTCGTTGTTTACGCCTTTCTTCCGCAACCGGACGTTGCCTTGGTCGTCGTTGAGCACCAGCGCCCCCGATAGCGACGCGGTCAACAGCGCCCGGCTGCCTTGCTCGCACGACAGCGGGCCGTCGGCTGCCATCTGGCGCAGCGCCCGGATATCCTCGGCCGCCTCGCTCCACCGGGTGCGACGGGCCACGATTTCGGCGCCGTTGACACAGTCGCGCAGGTCGTTCACCCGGAAGTGGTCGCATAGAATCACCTCTGGGCGCCCCCAGGCGGCCGTGCAGGCGCGATGCAGCGCGGCCGGGGGTTGCACCCGCAAGCTCTCGGCAACGAGCAGGGCGCCGCTCTGTGCCAGCTTGCGATACGTTCCAGCCGGCACCCTATCCCGCTTCTCCTGCTCGGCAAGGCTAGGGATGCCGGGCGCCAGTGCCAGCGCCTCCACCCGACCGTTGCGCCACAACGCCACGCCTGCCGACCACGCTCTTCCACCCCCGAGATCGTAGGCGAACAAAGGCCGGCCCTCGCGCGGCGGCACCGGCCGTTCGCACACCCGCTCCCAGTCGTCCACCGTCAGCAACATAGTGCTCTCATCACCGCTCGGCACGTTCAAGCGGTAGCTCAGAAACCGCGCCTTTAACCCGAATTATTCATGGCAGGTCTGGTTTTGGGGTGGCGGACGTAGCGTAAGTCGTTGCCATCGGGTAGGAATTCGTTGCCGAGGCGTCTTCCTCTCCGAACAACGAAAATGCCACGCCCGCCATGACCGACGATAGTCTTCTTCCCTTCGATCTGCCAAGCGTCCAACGCAAGAAGGTGAGCGCCGCCTTCGACGGCGGCCTGATCTCGTCTGACGGCGGCCTCGTCCTGCTTCGTGAGGCGGAACGCAGCTTGCGCCTGGCCGAGACCCTGGCCGGCTGCATCCGCGACCGGCGCAAGCAGGCGCAGGTGATCCACTCGCTCTCGGCCATGCTGCGCTTCCGCATGTTCGCCATTGCGTGTGGCTACGAAGATGCCGACGACTGCGACGCGCTGCGCGCGGACCCTCTGTTCAAGCTGGCCTCAGGCAAGGCGCCGGAGAGCGGCCGCGCACTCTGCTCCCAGCCGACCATGAGCCGCCTGGAGAACGCGCCGTCTCGTATCGAGGTGGCGCGCATGACGGCGGCGCTGGTCGATCTCTTCTGCCGCAGCTTCCAAGCCCCTCCCGCCGCCATAACCCTTGACATCGACGACACCTGCGATGCGGTGCACGGCCACCAGCAGCTCTCGCTCTTCAACGCTCATTACGACACGCGCTGCTTCCTGCCCGTCCACGTCTACCATGTGGAAAGCGGCAAGCCGGTGGCGGTCCTCCTGCGCCCGGGCAAGACGCCGTCGGGCCCTGAGGTCCGCACCCTCATCAAGCATCTGGTCCGCCGCATCCGCCGCCACTGGCCGCACACCCGGATCGTCTTCCGCGGAGACAGCCACTACGGCCGCCCGGAAGCCATGGCCTGGTGCGAGGAGAACGGGGTCGACTACATCTTCGGCCTCGCGGGCAACCGCGCGCTGCACGCGCTCGCATACGAGATGGCCGACGATCTCAAGGTGCGCCGCGCCAAGGCCGGCGCAGACAGGATGCGCAGCTTCACCGCCTTCGACTACGCCGCCCGCTCCTGGAGCTGCGAACGCCGGGTCGTCGCCCGGCTCGAGGCGAGCACCCGCGGCTTCGATGCCCGCTATGTCGTCACCTCACTCAAGGGCGAGCCCCGCCATCTCTACGAAGACATCTACTGCGCCCGCGGCCAGGCCGAGAACCTGATCAAGATGCACAAGGGCCAGCTCGCCTCGGACCGCACCTCCTGCCAGAGCCCGCTCGCCAATCAGCTCAGGCTGGTCCTCCACACCGCAGCCTACTGGCTCATGCTCGCGCTGCGCGACGCCATTCCCCGCGCCGCGCCGCTCGCCCGTGCAGAGTTTGCAACCCTCAGGCTGCGCCTCCTCAAGATCGGTGCCCGCGTCATCGAGAAGGCCACCCGCATCCGCATCCACTTCGCCTCGGCCTGCCCCGACGCCGCCCTCTTCCGCCTGCTCGCAGGCCGCCTCGCCGCAGCAGGCCCATGAGCGACGGGGCGGCGTGCCCCAATCACCCAGGCTCCATAAACCATCAACCCGATAACGACCATCCTCAGTTCCCGACGCCAAACCGCGTCAGGCCCCGACGCGCCCAATCAACCGAGCATCAAGTGCAAGGCAGTCCATGAATAGGTCGGGTTAAGCGGCTATCCCGCCGCGCGTCGTCCCGCTCCTGTAGCAGCTTGCGGCGAAACTCGGGCGACACCGAGACCAGCGGGTTGCATCGCCGTATCTCATGCCAGTTGTCCCACCGCTCGGGGTCGCCTTGGAGCGCTTGGACGTAGGTTGTGGCGCGGGTGCCATCCGCGATCATATCGTGCCACCAGCCGCTCATAGCCGGCGCCAGAGTGCCGATATAAACCGCTCTCAACGGCGAGCCGGGCTTACCCTGCGCCGTCTGTATGGCGTCGTGCATCAACTGCCCGCCGAGCGTTTCCCAACTGCCGGGCTCATCGCACACCGCCCAAGGGGTATTGACCAGACCCATTGCAGTGCGCCCGCTTGAGCCGATGATGCGCAAGCGCGTATTCGTCGGCTTGTGAACCACCCCGATACGGTTGGCGCTGTCCACCAGCTTATAGCTATCGTCGTGCTCCAGCGCAGCGCGCATGAATCTGAAAACAATTCGCGCTTGTTCGATAGAAGCCGCGCACAAAACACTCTCAGTTCCGGGCGTGAATAACGGGTCTATTTCGGTCATCACGCGCGTTAGGAGGTGCGCCGCCAGGAAGCTCTTGCCGTTGCCGCGCGGGATGGATAACGCGGCCGTATCCACCCCCGGCGCCATTGCGGCGCGAATGAAATCCCGCTGGAAGCGCCGCAAATCGGTCATGCGCCATGCACCTTTGGTATGGCTGAAGGGGCCGAATTCGGCCTATTTTGCCTCATCGATGTGCACTCAACAGGAACCGCCGACGCTGGACGCCCCCTTAGAGCGGGCCGGCGGTGCCATAAAGGGGGCATGTCATGCGTTAGGTGCATAGCATAACGCCCCCTCTCGTACGTCATTCGCGTGGAGCATCGGGCACCGTCAGCCTGCCGTTGTCGCGCGCCTTCGCCACGGCGTCCATCACCTTCTGCAGTTCGACCACGGCCTGGCCCCCCGTCCCGCTCTCCACCGTTACCGTCACAACGTCGCCACTCTCGGCAACGTCCATCGGCATGTTCACGCTCAGTCTAACCATCGTTTCCTCCTAGTTGATGCTGGCGGCCTTCGCCGCGCGGGCGTCGATCACCTGCCGCACCTGGGCCACGCAGACGCTTGTGTTCGCCGCGACGGTGCGCGTGGCCTCCTCGTCCCCCTGCTCGGCCGCGAACATGCGCCCCATCGCCGCCGCCGCGCACTCGTTCGTGCGTTGCTCGCTGATCCCGCAGGTCCGCAAGAGCTCCGCCACCAGTTGCGCCGCGAACACCAGCGCCGCCTCGTTTTCGTCGTCGAACATGCCTCGTTCTCCTTCCTCTGTTGTGCCAGTTGAACGCGCCGTGGCCACACTGGCCACACCTCCCCCTGCACTAAACACCGTTACACCCGTAAAGTACCCCTACGCAGGTAGAGGTGTGGCCGGGTGTGGCCAGAAGCCTCAAAATGGCTCCTCCTGCACCGGCGGGGGTGGCCCGACCCACAGCATCAATCGCTCGCCGCCGCGCCGCACTCGTTGCTTGGAAAACTTGAGATGTTGCAGCGCCCTCGCGTAGCGCATCTGGTCGAGCTTGCTTGCGGGTCTCGACCCCACCCCGGCCACTTCCTGGTGCAAGTCGCTCATCGTAAATCCCTCCGGACTTTTGTCGGTCAAGCAGGCCAACGCCTCCCGCACTTCATCCTCCATGGCGTCGCTCGCGCGGTGCTCTTCCGCCCTCTCGGCCGCCTTGGGCATTAGCTCACGAGGCAGGTTGGCCCGCTCGCCCTGCCGGTAACGGGCCAGCGCCTCGGCCCACCATTGCTCCCGTTCGGACGCGGCCGCTTGAACATCACAGCCATGCCGCAGTTCGACAACGACGAAGCGCCGGTTGCCAGAAGGATCGTCGGGGAGACAGGCGCCGTCGTTCGTCGTGCCCACGAGCACGCAGCGCCTTGGACTTGTCTCGGTGGCTCTTTTGTACGCCCAGCGGAACTGGCCGTCGTCGCGGCGCGTGATGAAAGATTTGAGGCGCTCGATTTCGGCGCGGCGCATGCCGGCCAGCTCGCTCAACTCGACCACCACCCGGCCGGCCATTTGTTCAGCTTGTTCCTTTGCCTTGGCGGAAAGGTCTAGGCCGTCGCCGTGCCACTCGTGCTGGTCGTCGGTGAACCATTCACGGACGAAGGCTGATTTACCGCACCCTTGGGCGCCGAGAAGCACAGGTATTTCGTCGAGCTTGCACCCCGGCTCATAGGCGCGCTGGATCGCGCCGAGGCTGATGTAGCGGCCGCCCCACCTGGACAGCTCGTCGTCCTCGGCACCGAACATGGCCGTTAGCAGGCTGTCGATGCGAGGATGGCCGTCCCACTCGGGCAACGCCTCCACCCATGCCAGGAACGGGTCCACCTCCCGCCGGCTTCCCAACGCGGCACGCAGCTCAAGGAAGAGGTCCTTGCCATACGTCAGCGGGCCTACGCTCTCCCCTTTCTTGGCGCTGCATGTGTTCGGGAATAGCGTCCGGCACAAATCCGCACTTTCCTCGTCGCGGGCATTCACCCAGACGCCGTCGATCCGGTACTCGTAGCGCTTGGCCCGAGAGTTGAGCCGCAGTCCGACGCCTGCCGCGTCGAACGCCGCCGCGAGGCCGGCCGGGGTGCGAGCATTCTCAATGAACACCCGCGCGCCGTCGCGCTTAGCAGCCTTCTTGGCGCTCTCGGCCGTGGCCTGAATCTCTCGCTCCGATAGCCCGGCCTCACGCGCGGCCGCCACGTGCGGCTCGATGGGCGCGCCGTTGCGCGTGGCCAGATAGACGCGCCGATTCAGTGTATCGTTGCGCTCTCCCTCCACCCCGCCGTTCGCCTTGGGCGGGAGCTGGGCAAGGTCCGCAAGGTTGAGGTCGGCCAAGGGGCGCGAGGTGTCGGCCAGTCCCTCAGCGACGCTCTCCGCGTCCCACAGGATCACATAGCCCCGGCCGCCGCGAATGTCGCCGTGCCGCCACGCGCGGTTTCCGACCTCTTCGGCGTCGCGGCACTGATACCAAAGGTGCTCGCCACCTTCGCGCCGCGTGGGAACGCGGGCCAGCGGCTGGCCGAGCGCCCTTATCACGCCATCGACCGCCGCCTCGCCCCCCTGGTCCACGTCCACCACGATGCAGCCGAGCGAGGCTGGCACCACTCCGACCGGCCCCTCGTGCCGCCGGGCCGCTTCGAGCGCCGCCGGGGTCTTCTGCCAAGCTTTCGTTCGGGGCCGCTTGTCCGTCCTGCACAGAACGAAATGCGCGCCAGCCTCGGCCAGCGCCTCCAAGGCGCCCGGCATGGTCAGGCTGCACGGGGGCGCGACTTGGCCCACTCGTCCAACTCGTCAACGCGCCAGCCGGATGCGCGACTGCCGAGCTTCACGGGCTTCGGGAACTGGCCGGCCTTCATCAACCTGTAGATGCTCGGCTTGCTCAAGCCGATGCGCGCCATGACTTGCGGCAGGCGGAGAAACTGCGGTGCGGGCTGGGTCATCATGACCTCCCTTGGTGGACGGGGATTTTGCCCATCTCGGGCGCGTCGGTCTCCCGTCTCGGGAGGTCGCCGGGCTTAGAGTCTCCACCCCGGCCAGGAGATAACGTGATCGTCTTGTAATTTACAATGCGGTCTTTTGACGGTCAAGTGTTCAAGTAGTCGGCCCATTCCTGCATCAATTTACGGCGGCGATCGAACAAATCCGAGCGAAAATAGGCGCCTTCAACACCCCCTACCATGTGCGCCAGAGCCGCCTCGGCGATCTCGCGAGGCTGGCCCGTTTCGGCGCACCAGTCGCGAAATGAGGAGCGCAGCCCGTGGATGGTGCTGTTGATGCCGTTCGTGCGGAACAGCTTGGACAGGGTGTTGTCGGACAACGGCCGGCCGCTTTGCGCAGGGAACACAAGGCCGTCGCCGCCGTATGCCGCCTTGGCCTGCTCAAGCACTTGCATGGTCGCAGCGCTCAATGGCACGCGGTGCTCGATGCCGGTTTTCATGCGGCTGGCAGGTATGCGCCACTCGCGCGCCTCCAGGTCGAACTCATCCCACGTGGCGCCCCGCGCCTCGATGCTGCGCACGGCAGTCAGCGCCACCATGCGGATGCACAGCTTGGTTGCATCCCATGCGCCCGAGGCGTCCACGGTTGCCAGTGCCGGGGCCACATCCCGGTAGGGCAGCGCGCGGTGATGCTTGCCATTGGTGGCGCCGCGTGGCAGGGCTGCGTTGATGGCCGGCCCGGCCGGGTCATCCTGCCGGTAACCTTGCGCCACGGCCCATTTCATCACCGTTGAAATGCGTTGCCGCACCTTGCGGCTGACCTCGCGTTTCTCGTGCCAGATTGGTGTGAGCGCGGCCAGCACATGCGCCACGGTAATCTCGTCTACCCGGCGCTTGCCTAACTGCGGTCCGGCATGGTCCTTGAGTGACTGGCGCCACGTTGCAGCGGTGCGCGTGCCGTTCTTCCACTTCGGCTCATGCAGCTTGATGACTTTCTCGGACGCCTCGGCAAAGGTGGGGATGCCACTGCCGCGCGGGTCGCGCCCGGCCGCAACCTCCCGCGCATTGGCCAGCGCCTTGGCCCGTGCGTCGGCCAAGCCCAACACCGGATAGGCGCCGAGACCAATGTTGGCCACCTTGCCGTTGATGATGATGCGCTGTGCCCACGAGCGCGACGTGCGGCCGTTGCGCATGGGCTTGACTAGCAGGGACAGGCCGTGCCCGCCCCGGCCGTCGCCATACCGCCCCGGTGCGGTTACAGTCCGAACGAATGCGGCGCTAAGCGTCTTGGGCCTTCCCGGCTTTTTCTGTCCCGGCTTCCATTCCGTACCCATGGCGGCGACTCCAGTTATGACTTTTCAAGTAATAACCTATGCGACAGAATAAGACAACCCGAGACGCATCGTCTCGACGTTTATACGGTATTACAAAGTGTTAGAAGTACAATACGGTCTTACGCAGTCTTGGAATGGTTACCGTAGGGGTCACCATTCATTCTCGTTTCTCTTTATATTTCACATGGTTAGAATCTCTGTTTGTCCAACCTTTCGGAAGGGTTGGACAAAACCTGTCCGGTTCCGCCCCCAGCTTCGCCATGCCAGTGGTGGTCAGCTTCGCCCGGTTCGCGGCCGCCGTGTACCGGCTTGCCTCCTTCGCGGTGCGGTGCGCGAGGAAGGCCATGACCTCCCATTCGGTCGCGCCGTGCTCCGCCAGCCGCGCGCCTTCACACGCTTCCTCGTATGCGGCCCGAAACTCGGGCGAGCCGTAGGGGCCGGGCACGTAGGTGTCGACGGTGCGGCCTCTGATCGTGCGGCGGAGCCGATACCGCAGCTTGCCGTGGCGGTCCTCCACGGTGTTGACACCCGGAAAGGGGTTCTTTCGGCGCTTCATGGATCTGGCACCTTCTCGATCATGGCGTCGATGTCATCGTGCTCGGCTTCGGCATTCGCTTCACTCGCGACAATCAAGACCTTCGTTCCGTCTGGCTTCTCGATCACCATGCGCTAGCTAGCCAAGCGTCAGCCCTTCGACGACGCCAATCCGGAAGGCAATCCAGGCGCCGAGACCGATGGTGCCAAGCCCGACAGCGGCGCCCAGCGCGTTGTGCGCCCAGGATAGGCTGAGCGCCATCCGTTGCAGCGGAAACGCGATGACCACCGAGAGTGCGGCCATGCCGATCATCGAGCCGATGCCGAAGAGCGCAAGGTATGCGAGCGCCCAAAGAAGCGAGTCGATCTGCCCTGCCGTCAGCAGGATCAGCGCCGCAGACCCCGCGAGACCATGCATCAACCCGACTGCCAGTGCACGCAAGGGCAGCCCCCGCACGTGCACGTGGTCATGGCGCGATCCGGCGTGATCGACCTCGCCGGCGTGGCTGTGGGCATGAAAGTGGGTCGTGCCGTTGCCGTGGCGGTGGATGTGGAAATGAACGCGCGCGGCGATCAGGCGCCGCAGAAGGTCAGCTCCCAGCAGCACCAGCATGATGCCGACGGCAAACTCGAAGAGGTGCGCGATGCGCTCGGGCATGACGCCGTCGAGCGAGAGCACCACGGTGCCTGCAGCGAAGAGCGTCAGCGTGTGCCCCAGCCCCCAGGCCGCACCGAGGCGAAGGGCGCTCAGCAGACCCCGGCTGCGCGCAGTCAGCGCGGCGACGGCGGCGACATGGTCAGCTTCAAGCGCATGCCGCATGCCGACCAGAAGGCCGAGAACGAGAACGCCACCCACGGGCAACCTCCGTCAATGCGTCGCTGGTGACCCGACCTGCCCCCGTCGACTGGTGCGAGTAGAATGTTAGTGCATCGACGGTTTCTCGACCAAACTGGGTGGCCGGCGAAGCGTAGCGGAGCCGGGCGGCCAGCTCGGCATGACTCGTGCATGGCCATAAGCGACTCAGGCTTTTCGCTCTTGTACCGTGGAATGGTTCCGATCAGCGAAGCAACCTCGTCGGGGAGTCGATCACCCCCCAGGAATGAGCCAGGGTCTTGGCAGAATAGCCAGTCTTCCAACGTTCGGCCGGATCGGCCAGGAAGGTCTGCAATGCATCGGGACCGTCGCTGCGAATGTATCAACGCCCCATGCTTGCTCTCCGCCGTGGTTCGGATCCCTCTTGTCCACGTCGTCCGATCAAGTTGAGACCGCCGCCCCATCATGGACCGCTCCCCTGCCTCTCGCCGCTCCTGCGGCCGGCTCCAGACGGTCGACCGGCGCCTCACCGTGTAATGGCGAGAACGCACTGGCCCTGCCTCCGGCCCGCTCCCGGCCGACCTCACCGCGTCACCCTCAACGGCCAAGCAGCGATGCTCGAAGCCGTCCTGTTGAGCACCCCGGTTTGGTGAGTTGTCCGCTGCACGCCTGCACAAGCTTGCGCTTGCGATACCTGAGCCGGAAGTTGGAAGGCAAGAGCGGCGCCAAGGCATCTAAGGTCGGGACGGCCGCGCAGTGTAAAGGAACAAGGAGTGTTGTTAGGCGTGGAAAAGTGACCCCCTATTGGGGGTGATCGGCGTCCAAAATTGACCCCCCATGGATTGTGTCCATGAACACGCCCCGTCGTTGGACGGACGGGGCGAGGGGGAGATGCTTGTTGTGGAGACGATTGCGCGGATCCGTCGGGATCATCTGGTGAAGGGCGTTCCGATCAAGAAGCTGGCCCGTGATTTGAGGGTTTCGAAGAACACGATACGCAAGGTGGTGCGGGGCGATGCGACCTCGCACACCTACGAGCGCAAGATCCAGCCGCTGCCGAAGCTTGGGCCGTGGGTGGACGAGCTGGAGCGCCGGCTGGAGGCCAACGAGAGGACGCCACGCCGACTGCGGCTGTCTTTGCTGCGGATTTACGAGGACCTCGCGGCTCAGGGCTATGAGGGCGGCTATGACGCGGTTCGTCGCTACGCCAGGGCGTGGCGTCGGCGGCGCCGGCTGTTGTCGCCGTCACAGGCCTACGTGCCGCTGAGCTTCGACCCGGGCGAGGCCTACCAGTTCGACTGGAGCCACGAGTACGCGCGTCTGGCGGGTGCGACGACCCGGGTGAAGGCCGCACAGATGCGGCTCTGCTACAGCCGCATGCGTCTGGTCCAGATCTTTCCGCGCGAGGGCCAGGAGATGGTCTTTGAGGCGCACGAGCGCTCCTTCCGCTTCTTCGGCGGGGTCTGCCGGCGGGGCATCTACGACAACATGAAGACGGCCGTGACCACGGTCTTCACCGGCAAGAAGCGGGATTACAACCGCCGCTTCCAGGAGATGTGCTCCCACCACCTGGTGGAGCCCGTGGCATGCACGCCAGGCGCGGGCTGGGAGAAGGGGCAGGTGGAGAAGCAGGTGGGCGACGTCCGTGGCCGCCTGTTCGTGCCTATCCCTCGAGGCCGCTCATACGCCGAGATCAACGCGTGGTTGATGGACCGATGCATCGAGGAGGCCAAGAAACATCCGCACCCGACGATCCCGGGCAAGACGGTGTGGCAAGTGTTCGAGGAGGAGCAGCCCTTCCTGATAGCCTGGCGCGGCCCTTTCGACGGCTTCCACGCCACCGAGGCGTCGGTGTCGAAGACCTGCCTGGTGCGCTTCGACAACAACCAGTACAGCGTTGCCGCTCGTGCGGTCGGGCGGCCGGTGGATGTGCGGGCCTACGCCGATCGGATCGTCATCCGCCAGGATGGCGAGATCGTCGCCGAGCATCCCCGCAGCTTCGGGCGCGGCGAGATCGCCTACGACCCGTGGCACTACGTGCCGATCCTGGAGCGCAAGCCCGGCGCGCTTCGGAACGGTGCCCCCTTCAAGGGCTGGCGGCTGCCCAATGCCCTCGGCCGCATGCGGACCCGGCTCGCGAGCCGTGACGACGGCGACCGCCAGTTCGTCAGAATCCTGGCTACCGTTCAGGAGGACGGGCTGGAAGCGGTCGAGGCGGCCTGCGCCGAAGCGCTCGACTGCGGCGCCTGCAGCGCGGATGTGGTGCTCAACATCCTCGCCCGTCAGCGCCAGCCGGCGCCGGCGGCAACCATCCCGACGCCCGAGGGCCTGCAGCTCCGCCACCAGCCGGTGGCCGACTGTCAGCGCTACGACAGCCTGAGGGAGGCCGGTCATGGAGCGCCATGACGTCCTCGAGATGATGACGGCGCTCAAGCTCGCGGGCATGCGCGCCGTCTACGACGACATCCTTGCCGACGGGCTCAAGCGCCGTCACCCGGTGCAGCAGATCATCGGCACGCTGCTCCAGGCCGAGATCGCCGACAAGAAGGCACGCTCGATCAAGTACCAGATGAAGAGCGCCAAGCTGCCGACGGCCAAGGAGCTGGCCGACTTCGACTTCGCCGCCTCGCCCGTCAACGAGCCCCTGATCCAGGAGCTCGCCACGGGCGGCTTCCTCGAAGGCCAGCGCAACATCGTGCTCGTCGGCGGAACCGGCACCGGCAAGACCCATCTCGCCGTCGCCGTCACGCGCTCCTGCATCCGAAAGGGCGCCCGGGGCCGGTGCTACAACGTCGTCGACCTGGTCAACCACCTCGAGGCCGAGCTCCGCGCAGGCCGCCAGGGCCGCACCGCAGAGCAGCTCGCCCGCCGCGACTTCGTCATCCTCGACGAGCTCGGATACCTGCCCTTCGCCCAGGCCGGCGGGCAGCTCCTCTTCCACCTCATGAGCCGGCTCTACGAGAGGACATCAACCGTCATCACCACCAACCTCGCCTTCGGCGAGTGGCCCTCCGTCTTCGGCGACCCAAAGATGACCACGGCGCTCCTCGATCGTCTCACCCATCACTGCGAGATCATCGAGACCGGAAACGAGAGCTGGCGCTTCAAAAACCGCTCCTGAACCAGCATCGGAGTCACTGCGGCCCGGTTGCCCCGGTGGGCCAACAGGACCCCCCCACGCGGCTTCGCGTAGCGTGAGACGCTACACGAAGCCGCGCGGGTCCCCCCTATTGGCTACCGGGACAACCTCCGCCGTGCCTCTCAGGGGGGTCAATTTTGCACGCCGATAGGGGGTCAATCTTCAAAGCCGATTGACAGCTAGGCATCGACGTGTCGCCGGCTCCGGGCATTATTCATCGAGGGGCCGGGTCCAGCGGCACTTCGGAAAGGACGTGCAGCCCAGGAAATACCCCTGGTCCTCGCTATTCTGGCGAACGATCGTCGGGCGCCCGCAGCGCGGACATTCTTGCTTGTCGGCCGGCGGCTGGGGGTAGGGAGGCGAGGCGGGCGGCTTCGCCCCGTCTTCCGCGCAGGGCATGCATATGTTCGCATCCGGCAACGCTTCCAGGCGCGGCAGGGGAATGGGGCGGCCGCAGGCACGGCACAGGGTAATCCCGGCAGGGTCGATCAGCGTTCGCCCGGCCGCGTCCCCGATGCGGATATTCGTGCTGCCGCAGCCCGAGCAACGCAGCCTTCCGTAGAGCTGTCCGACGGAATTGATCGAGAGCGGTCGATCGAGCCGGGATTCCAGCATAGCCGCGTCGATGGTCGCCTGCCGGTCGCACCCGGGGCACTCCACCAGAATACTCTCAAGCGCCTTCATGCGCGCCATCCTGGGAGGAGTCCGCGCTGGCTGCAATCACATCGGCCCGGGCGCGTCCGCCCGATCGGCGTTTCATGCGAGGCGTCCGGGCGGTTGGCCGGCGACACCGAAAGACAGCCCTCCCGGGGAAATACCCGGTCCTCTGCCGACTGGTTTGGCGCTCGTCTTTCTCCAGAACTCCTCCGGCGGGCGGTGGCCGACGCAATGCCCGCCGACCCGGCTGTTCCCGAAACCTGGAGAAAGAACCATGCGGAAGAAATCCCTTACCGAAGCCCGTGTCAGAATGCTCAAGCCCCGCAAGACCGCTCGCGACGTTCGCGACGGCAAGCTCAGGGGTTTCGGCGTCCGGGTTCTGCCCTCGGGCAAGAAGCGTTTCTTCATCCACTGCCAGTATGCGGGGGAACGCATCTGGAAGGTCATCGGCAGCGCCGGACCGATGACCGTCGGCGAGGCGCGCTTGCGCGCCGGCGAGATGCTTATCGCGATCCGGCGGGGCGAAGGCCTGCCTGTCGCGCCCGAAGAAACACTCTTCGAGACGATAGCCGAGACCGTGTTCATCCGTTACGAGCGGATCTGGAAAGCCCGGACCTTCGCCGTGAACCGGAGCTATCTGCGGAAACAGCTCCTGCCGCATTTCGCGGGGCGCCGGATCGCCGACATCGAACCGGAGGACGTGCGTATCTGGTTCGCCTCGCTCGGCGCGACGCCGGTCGCGGCGGACCGGTCCATGCCGGTGCTGTCCGTCATCATGCGGGAAGCGGAACGAATGGGCCTGCGGCCCAAGGATTCCAACCCCTGCAGGGGCATCCGGCGCTATCGCCGCAAGGGGCGCAAGCGCTTTCTCACCGACGACGAACTCCGCCGCCTGTCTTCAAGGCTGTCGGTCCTTGCAGGCCGGCACCCCCTTCAGGTCGCCGTCATCCGGCTCCTCTTGCTTACGGGATGCCGTAAGTCATGAGCGTCCTGGTCAAGCCGGTGACGGACTTCTTGTACCGCTCCATGCGCCAGGAGTGAGCGGCGCGGCCGGCGGCTCGAGGGTGAGCCCTCCGTCACGGTGATTGTAGACGACGGCCGCGCCTTTCGGCCCCGGCTGTGTCGAATAACTCCTGTTGAGGGTCAGTACCTGCTGTGGCGCCCGCTCCGCCCATGAAAGTGGCGGCCAATGCCCCACGTATTCCTCTCCCGGCTTCCATGCCATCTCTGCATAAGAGGCGCTTATGCGGGTCATGAGAATTCGGTATTGGACCGGATCAAAGCGGTCAGGCACCTTCCCCTGCATGGCTGAGCGCCGTCGAAGAACACGGCCCGGCAAAGGAGGTGGAGCAGAAAGGATTTCTCGTGATGGGTCCCCCGCCAGCAAGTCGGGGCCAGGGGTAGGGCAAGCGGATAATGCCGTGACCCGCCTCGCTTCGTAAGCCAGGGGCACCATCGCACGACAGGAGTTCACGTCGTCCCGTCACGTAACGGAAGACTTCGTTCTCCGGGGGTAGACACAAACGAAAGACCGGGCCCCGACCGGTACGCGGGCCCAGCGAGGGGGGACGGCTGCCTCCAGCGAGCGGAGGCGGTCGTCCCTGATTTGTGGGAACCGCCGCTACAGCGCGTCCGACTTTGACGGACGCGCGACAGGCCGCGACGGCGGCCCGCCGGGCGACTGGGGCCGCAAGCGCCGCTCGGTGAGCCTGGGCTGAACGCGCGTGCACAAATGGCGAGCACGGACGGGCCTTGACGGACGCGGATCTGTCCGTATGTAATCCGTACATTAGTCGAAACGGGGAGGGCGCCATGCCGGCGACCGCCGCGCCGCGCGAGGAGCGAATCGAGTTGCGGGCCACCAGCGATGAGAAGCGGCTGCTGACTGCCGCCGCTGCTCACGAGAGGTTGGACCTGACCAGTTTCATCATGCGCAACGCACTGCCTGCCGCACGGGAGGTTATGGATCGGGCCGAGCGCATCGTGCTCTCCCGGCGCGACAGCGAGCGCGTGCTGGCGCTGCTGGAGACTCCGCCCGAGCCAACGCCTGCCCTGATGGAAGCGGCACGCCGGCGCGCTGCACGCGGCTAGGCCCGTTGCCGGACTGGCGGGAAGAGCCCATCGGCCGCCATCACGACCGCAAAAACTTCGATTGCGGGGTTGAGAACCTCAACAGTTATCTCCGCCGCTACGCCCGGCAGAACCATGCCTCCGGCGGGGCCAAGACGTTCGTTGCCGTGTCCGAGACCGAACCGGCCCGCATTCTCGGCTTCTACACGATCAGCCCCGGCGCCATCGCCTTCGCCGATGTGCCGGAGACCGTAACGCGGAGCCTCGGCCGCTACGACGTGCCGGTTTTCCGGTTGGGTCGTCTGGCGGTCGATCGATCCGTGCAGCGCAAGGGGCTCGGCGGCGATCTGTTGCTGGCGACCGGCGCGCGCGCTCTTGCCGTCGCGGATGAAGTGGGCGGCGTCGCGCTCGCCATCGACGCGAAGGACCGGAACGCCGTTCGCTGGTATGAGCGCTTCGGCGCCGTGCCGCTCGTGGACGATCCGCTCAAGCTCGTGCTTCCCCTCGCCGTCATCGCCGGGGCACTGTATGGAGGGTCTTCGCCGGGCGCCGGATGATCCGCGCGCGTCCGGCCCGAGACCCTTCACATCCGGAAGGCCGCGCCATGACGCTCACCGCCAACTGGTCCTATCCCACCGCCATCCGCTTCGGCGCAGGCCGCGTCACCGAGCTGCCGGCCGCCTGCGCCGAGGCCGGCATCGAGAGACCGCTCTTCGTGACCGACCGGGGCCTGGCCTCGCTGCCGATGACGCAGGCCGCGCTCGATATCCTGGAGGCGAGCGGGCTCGGCCGCGCGGTCTTCTCCGGCGTCGACGCCAATCCCACCGAGAAGAACCTCGATGCCGGCGTCGCCGCCTTTCGCGCGGGCGAGCATGACGGCGTCGTCGCCTTCGGCGGCGGGTCCGCGCTCGACCTCGGCAAGATGGTCGCCTTCATGGCCGGCCAGACCCGCCCGGTCTGGGATTTTGAGGACGTGGGCGACTGGTGGACCCGCGCCGATGCCGACGCCATCGCGCCGACGGTCGCCGTCCCCACCACCGCCGGCACGGGGTCGGAGGTAGGCCGCGCCAGCGTCATCACCAACTCCGCGACGCACGTGAAGAAGATCATCTTCCACCCCAGGGTGCTGCCCGTGGTGGTGATCGCCGACCCGGAGCTCACCGTCGGCATGCCGAAGCCGATCACGGCCGGCACGGGGATGGACGCCTTCGCCCACTGCCTGGAGGCCTACTGCTCGCCCTTCTACCACCCCATGGGCCAGGGCATCGCGCTGGAGGGGATGCGCCTCGTGCACGAGAACCTCTGCCGCGCCTACGCCGACGGCGGCGATATCGAGGCGCGCGGCCACATGATGGCCGCAGCCTCCATGGGCGCCACGGCGTTCCAGAAGGGCCTCGGCGCGATCCACGCGCTGAGCCACCCGGTGGGCGCGGTGTTCGACACCCACCACGGCACCACCAACGCCTGCGTCATGCCCTACGTGCTCGACATGAACCGCCCTGCGGTGGAGGAGCGCCTCACCCACGCCGCCGCCTATCTCGGGATCGCGGGCGGCTACGCGGCCTTCCACGAGCGCGTGCTGGAGCTGCGCGAGACCTTGCGCACCCCCAAGACGCTAAGCGCCATGGGTGTGACCGCCGACCGCCTCGACGACCTCACCGCCATGGCCCTCGACGACCCCACCGCCGGCGGCAACCCGGTCCCCATGACGGCGGAGAACACGCGAGCGCTGCTGGAGGCGTGTTTCTAGCGCGTCGATAGTCTGTCTGGGCGCTGGCCCGCAGCCGCCCTGGACCTCGCACGCCTCCCGCCGCTACCGTGGCGGCGATGTCGGCAGCGCCGCCAGATAAGAACGCTCCACAAGGCGGCGGGCCGGATGACGGCACGGGGGACGCCGGGCGCCTGCGCGGGCGCGCGCTCATCGTGCCGACGCTGCTCCTGCTGCTGGGCGGCATCTCCTACGGCGGCATCTTCTCGGCCAACAAGCTCGCGGCCGGGGTCTCGTTCCCCGTCTTCGCCTACACCTTCTGGATCGCGCTCTTCGCCGGCCTTGCGCTCCTGATCGTGGGCGCCTTGAGCGGCAATCTGCCGCCGGTGAGCCGCGCGCACCTGCTGCAGTACCTCCGCCTCGCCCTGCTCGCGGTGATGCTGCCGGTGCTGGCGACCGCCTTCGCCGCGCGCGAGCTGCCCGCCGGCGTCATCACCCTGGTGCTCACCCTGGTGCCGGGGCTCACGTACCTGATGTCCTTCGCCATGCGGCTGGAGCGCTTCGAGGCGCTGAGCCTCGCAGGTCTCGCGCTCGGCGCGGGCGGGGTGCTGCTGATCGTGCTGCCCGACCAGGGCCTGCCCGAGGCCGGCGCCTGGGTGTGGATGCTGGTGGCGCTGATCGCGGCGGTCGCGGCTGCGGGCTCCAACGTCGTCGCTGCCGCCTACCGGCCGCCGCAGACGCGCTCGCTCGCGCTCGCCTGCGGCATCCTGCTCGCCGCCGCAGCGGTGATGCTGCCGGTGATGCTGGTGGCGGACGGCCCCTTCCTCTTCACGCACGCAGGCTGGCACGGCATCGCCGGCATGGCCTGGGCCGCGGCGATCCACTGCGTCACCTTCTACTGCTTCCAGGAGGTGACGCAGCGCGCCGGTGCGGTCTTCTTCGCGCAGTTCAACTACCTGGTGGTGGCCGCCGGCATCTTCTGGGCGCTGATCATCTTCGACGAGACCCTCGGGCTCTGGGTGTGGGCGGCGCTCGCGTGCATGGTGGTGGGCCTCTGGCTGGTCAACACCGGCGCCCGGCGGCGTACGGTCAAGGCCGCGCCGTCGTGAGCCCCGCCAAGGCGCCGGCGGCGGCGCCTGCTACAATCGGCCGCCCATAGCGATCCTGGAGGCGAGCGGTGCGCGCAATCTTCTTCGACTGTCCTTCCTTCCTGGCCGATCTCTACGACGACGAGCTCCGGGCCATCGTCCCCGACCTCGCCATGACCATCGACGACGTGCCGGGCAACGACATTGCGGCCTACGTCGGCGATGCCGTCGGCGTCATCAACGACCACACCTACATGACGGAGGAGGTGCTCGCCGCCTGCCGCGCGCTCAAGGTCATCGTCTTCATGGGCACGGGCGCGTCGAGCTACATCGACGTGGCGGCGGCGCAAAAACTCGGCATCGAGGTGCGCACCATCAAGGGCTATGGCGACGTCACGGTCGCCGAGCACGCGCTGGCGCTGATGTTCGACTGCGGCCGCCAGACCGCGCGGATGGACCGTGCGCTCCGCAACGGCTCCTGGCAGACGCTGGATGGCGTCGAGTTCGCGGGCAAGACGCTCGGTGTGGTCGGCACCGGCGGCGTCGGGCGCGAGATGGTGCGCCTCGGCGCCGGGATCGGCATGAACGTCATTGCCTGGAACCGGAGCGGCGTGCCGTCCGACCTCGCCTGCACGGCGGCTGAAAGCCTCGATGCGCTGCTGAGCGAAGCCCACGTGGTCTCGCTCCACCTTGGCCTCAACGACGAGACCAGGGGCATGATCGACGCGCGCCGCCTCGCCCTGCTGCGCCCCGGCGCCATGCTTATCAACACCGCGCGCGGCGCGGTCATCGACGAGGCGGCGCTAATCGAGGTCCTGCGGGCCGGCAAGATCCGCGCCGCCGGCCTCGACGTCTTCGCCGACGAGCCCATCGACGGCTCTCATCCCCTGGCGGCGCTGGAGAACGTGACGATCACGCCCCACGCCGCCTTCATGACCGCCGAGGCCTCCTACCGCCTGCTGCGGATGGCGCTGGAGCTGATGCGGGATGCGCTGGAGGGCCTGGGACTGCCCGCGCCCGGCGACGGCGCGGACAGCGACGCAGGCGGCGGCGCATGAGCGAGGCGCCGGCCCGAAGCCGCCTCGGTGTCGACGTCGGCGGTACGTTCACCGACCTGCTGCTGGTGGATCAGGCCTCCGGCGGCATGCGCATCGCCAAGGTGCCGTCGACGCCCGCCGACCAGTCGGACGGCTTCATGGCGGGCCTGGCCGCGCTCGGCGAGGCGGCGGACGGCTTCGAGACGGTCGTCCACGGCACCACGGTCGGCACCAACGCGGTGCTGGAGCGCAAGGGCGTGCGCTGCGCCCTCGTCACCACCCGGGGTTTTCGCGACACGCTGGAGCTTGGCCGGCGCACCCGGCCCAACCCGTGGGGCATGTTCGGCAGCTTCGAGCCCATCGTGCCGCGCGAGCGCCGCTTCGAGGTGACGGGGCGGATCGATGCTTCGGGCGCGGTGGTGACAGCACTCGACGAAGACGAGGTGAGGGAGGCAGTCGAAGCGGCGCGGACGGCGGGCGCCGAGGCGCTCGTCATCCACTTCATCCACGCCTACCTCAATCCCGACCACGAGCGCCGCGCCGGCGAGATCGCGCGCGAGGTCTGGCCCGACGTGCCGATCACGCTCGGCTCCGACATCCTGCGCGAGGTGCGCGAGTTCGAGCGTGGCAGCACGGCGGCGCTCAACGGCTACATCCAGCCCATCATGACCCGCTATCTCGACCGCATCGCGGCCCGGCTCAAGGCCGGCGCGGTCGAGTCCGAGCTGCTGGTGATGCAGGGCAACGGCGGCATGATGACCGCCGGCATCGCGGGCGAGAAGGCGGTGCAGACGGTCATGTCCGGGCCGGCTGCCGGCGTCATCGCGGCCGCGCGCCTGGGCGCCGCCGCCGGCTTCCCCAACCTCATCAGCTGCGACATGGGCGGCACCAGCTTCGACATCGCCATCGTGCGGGGCGGCGTGCCGGCCACGACGACGGAGAAGGACATCGCCTACGGCATGCCGCTCCGCGTGCCCATGGTGGACATCCAGACCATCGGCGCGGGCGGCGGCAGTATCGCGCGGGTGGACGAGGGCGGCATCCTGCGCGTAGGCCCCGAGAGCGCTGGCGCGGCGCCGGGGCCCATCTGCTACGGCCGGGGCGGGCGCGAGCCCACAGTGACCGACGCCAACCTGCTGCTCGGCCGCATCGACGCCGGCGCCATCGGCGGCCTCGAGAGCCCGCCCGACATCGACGCGGTGCGCCGCATCGTCCGTGAGAAGATCGGCGAGCCCTTAGGGCTCGACGAGACGGAGGCCGCCGCCGCAATCCTCAAGGTCGTGGACCACCAGATGGCGGGCGCGGCCCGGCTGGTCTCGGTGGACAAGGGGCACGACCCGCGCGACTTCGCCCTCTTCGCCTTCGGCGGCGCGGGGCCGATGCACGCGACCGCGATCGCCCGCGAGCTCGGCGTGCCCCATGTGCTGGTGCCGCGCTACCCCGGCATCACCTCGGCGCTCGGCTGCGTGCTGGCCGACGTGCGCCACGACTTCGTCCGCACCCTGCACCAGCCGCTCGAAGACGTGGACGCGGCGGAGGCCGACCGCATCCTGGCGGACCAGGCGGTGGAGGGCCGGGCGCTGCTGGCGGAGGAGGGAGGCACCGTCACCGCCGTCGAGGTCGAGCACGAGGCCGACCTCTTCTACCGCGGCCAGAGTCACGTCTTCCGCGTGCCGGTGGGGGAGGGCGGCTTCGACGGGGCAGCAGTCCGCGACGCCTTCGCCGCGCTCTACCGCGAGCGCTTCGATATCGTGCTGCCGGAGATGCAGCCGATCCTGGTCAACCTGCGCACCACCGTCTGCGGCATCCGCCCGACCCTCGACCTCACGCTCGCGAGCGAGGACGGCGGGGCGACGCTGGCCTCGGCGCTGATCGAGACCCGGCCGGTGCATTTCGACGGCGCCTGGGTGGAGACGCCGATATACCGGCGCGACGCCCTGCCCGGCGATGCCGCGATCCAGGGTCCCGCCATCGTCCAGCAGCTCGACACCACGATCCTGGTGGAGCCCGGCTCCGAAGCCCGCGCCGATGCCCTCGGCAACCTCGTGCTCACCGTGCCGCAGGCGGCGGCGGAGGCCAGCGACGGCACCGCCGATGCGCTCGATCCGGTCACGCTCGCGGTGATCGAGAGCGGCCTCCAGCAGGTCGCGAGCGAGATGGACCTGGTGCACCAGCGCACCTCGTTCTCGCCGGTGATCTCGGAGGCCTACGACCGCTCCAACGGCATCTACGATCCCGAGACCGGCCAGATCATCGCGCAGGGCGAGCTTGGGCTGCCGATCTTTCTCGGTGTCATGCAGTCCACCACGCAGGCCGTGATCGAGGCGCGCGACGACCTGGAGCCCGGCGACATCGTGCTGGTCAACGACCCCTATTTCGGCGGCACCCACCTGATGGACGTCAAGATGGTGCGGCCGTTTTTCTACAAGGGCAGGCTCTGGGCCTGCCTCTCCAACACCGGCCACTGGCCCGATACCGGCGGCATGGTGCCGGGCGGCTTCCCCTCGCAGGCGACCGAGATCCAGCAGGAGGGGCTAAGGCTGCCGCCGGTCAAGCTGCACAGGCGCGGTGAGCTCGACGACGACATCCTGCAGATTGTGCTCGCCAACATCCGTGTGCCGGAGGAGCGGATCGGCGACATCCGCGCCCAGATCGGCGCGCTTTCGGTGGGCGAGCGGCGGCTGACCCAGCTCCTCGACAAGCACGGGGAGGCTACGGTCAACGCCGCCATCGAGGCGCTCAAGGAGCGCTCGGAACGCCGCATGCGCGCCCACATCGCCTCCGTGCCCGACGGCGCGTACGTCTTCTCCAGCTACATGGATTCCGACGGCGTGGACGACGCGCCGCTGGAGGTCCGGGCGCGCGTCGTCGTGGACGGCAGCGACCTCGCCGTGGATTTCGGAGGCTCCAGCCCGCCCTGCCGCGGGCCGGTCAACTCGGTCTGGGCGACGACGCTCGCCTCGGTCTACTGCGCGATCAAGCACACCTTCCCGGACGTGCCGATCAACGCCGGCTGCTTCCGCCCCATCGCTGTGGAGCCGCCCCACGATACCTTCCTCTACGCGGAGTATCCGAGGCCCGTCTCCGGCTGCGCGGCCGAGACGGCGCAGCGCATCATGGAGGCGGTGTTCGGCGCTTTGGGCCAGGCCATGCCGGAGCGCATGTTCGCTGCCCCCGCCGGCACCAGCGGCAACTTCAGCCTGGGCGGCGACGATCCGGCCGAGGGCCGCCGCTACGTCATGTACATCTTCTCCGGCGGCGGCTACGGCGGCTGGTGGGCGGATGACGGCCTCACCAACGGCTGCTCGTCGGTCGGCATCTCCAAGACCCAGCCGGCAGAGATCCTGGAGCAGCACTACCCCATCCTGTTCGAGGAGTACGCGCTGCGCGAGGGCTCGGGCGGCGCCGGCCGCCACCGGGGCGGCTTCGGCGTGAGCTACCGCGTCCGCCTGCTCCGGGGCGAGGCCAAGGCGTCCTTCATGATGGACCACGGCCGCACCGGCCCGCACGGCCTCGCGGGCGGCCTGCCCGGCGCCTGCAACCGCATCGAGGTGCGCCGCGGCAACCAGGTCGAGGAGCCGCCGCATCTCTCCAAGGGCGAGGGTTATCGCCTGGCGCCGGGGGACACGGTGCAGGTGCGCACGCCCGGCGGCGGCGGCCTGGGCGATCCGCGCGCCCGCGCCCGCGCCCGCGTCGCCGCCGACCTCAGCCGCGGCTACCTCACCGAGGCGGAGGCCGCGCGCGACTACGGCTACGATCCGGGCGCGGACGAAGCGGCGGAGTAGGGTCCTGCTGCGCTGCACAACATTGACTCGCACGGCCTTCCTCTCCAGACTCGCGCCGCTTGCTGAGGGCCGGCGGCCAGAGCCGGACGCGGGAGGGAGACGGCATGCGCTTTTCCGACAACGGTTACTACATCGAGCGCTACGTGAAGTGCGACAACTGCGGCGTGCTCATTTACGACGAGGGCATCTCCGCCACCGTGAAGGGCAAGGATCAGCTCTTCTGCTCCGACTGGTGCGTCCAGTGGTTCACCGCGCGGGCCGACGGCATCGAGCAGCCGCGCATCCCGCTGCCGAAGCAGGGCATCCACGAGACCGGCTGAGCGCGCGCCGCCGCTCGACGCATCCATTCATCCCACCCAGCGCAGGCGCGGAGCACCATGAGCGATCTGGTTGGGATCGACGTGGGCGGAACCTTCACGGATTTCGTCCGCTACGATCCGGCGACCCAGGCCGTCGACGTCTGGAAGACACTCTCCACCCCGGCCGACCCCATCGACGGGATCATCGACGGGCTCGACCGTTCCGGCAACACCGGCGCCATCGGCAACATCCGCTTCGGCACCACCATCGCGACCAACGCGATCCTCGAGCGGAAGGGCGCCACGGTCGCCTATCTCACCACGACCGGCTTCCGCGACGTCCCCTTCATCCAGCGGGGCAAGCGCAAGAGCCACTACGACATCACCTGGGTCAAGGCGAAGCCGCTGGTGAAGCGCCGCCACTGCTACGAGGTGGACGAGCGCATCCTGGCGCGGGGCGAGGTCTACCACCCGCTGGATATCGAGCGCGTCCGCGCCATCGCGCGCGAGATCAAGACCCTGGGCTGGATCGAGGCGGTCGCCATCAACTTCCTCTTCTCCTTCGTGACGCCGGACCACGAGCGCACGGCGCGCGAGGTCTTCGCCGAGGAGTGCCCGGACATCCCCGTCAGCATCTCCTACGAAGTGCTGCCCAAGTGGAAGGAGTTCGAGCGCTCGTCCACCACCATCACGGACGCCTACATCAAGCCCGTCGTGGGCAACCATCTCGGCGCCATGCGGGAGCGGCTCGACGGCAAGGGCATCACGCGCCAGGTCGCCGCGATCAAGTCCAACGGCGGCGAGATGACCCTGGAGGAGGCCGCGCGCCACCCCATCCAGATGACCCTCTCGGGCCCGACTGGCGGCGTGGTCGGCGCCAAGCAGATCGCGCGGAGCGTCGGCGTGGACCACCTCGTCACCCTCGACATGGGCGGCACGTCCACCGACGTCTCCACCGTGGTCGGTGGGCACGAGAGCTTCACCACCAGCTTCGAGATCGAGTTCGGCCTGCCCATCCAGATCCCCATGATCGACATCCGCACCATGGGCGCGGGCGGCGGCTCGCTCGCGTGGATCGACAAGGGCGGCATGCTGCGCATGGGTCCGGAGAGCGCGGGCGCCAATCCGGGGCCCGCCTGCTACGGCCTCGGCGGCACGCAGGCGACCGCGACCGACGCCAACCTCGCGCTCGGCCGCATCAACCCGGCGAATTTCCTGGGCGGCGCCATGGCGCTCGACCCCGATGCGGCCGCGAAGGCCATCGCCCAGGTCGCAGGCGCCATCGACAAGCCGGTCGAGGAGACCGCGCTCGCCATGGTGCAAATCGCCAACAACAACATGATCGGCGCGCTCCGCTCGGTGCTGACCGAGCGCGGCCTCGACCCCCGCGACTTCACCCTGCTGGCATTCGGCGGTGCGGGCCCCGTGCACGTGGCCGACCTCATGGTCCATGCCAACATCCCGAGCGGCATCGTGCCCAACCATCCGGGCCAGTTCTCGGCCTTCGGCTTCCTGATGACGGACGCGCGTGTGGACCTGGAGCGGACGGCGCAGATGACCTCTGCCGCCTTCGACGAAGACCATGCCAACCGCGTGCTCTCGGACCTGATCCGCGAAGGCGTCGCCCTGCTTGAGGAGCAGGGCTACACCGAGAACATCGAGATCCTGCGCTCGCTGGAGATGCGCTACCTCGGGCAGAACCACGAGCTCGACGTGCCCATCGCCTTCGACCGCTTCGACGAGACCACGCTGCCGGGGCTGTGGGAGGCCTTCCACCGGGCCCATCGCGAGCGCTTCAATTTCGACATTCCGGGCGAGAAGATCGAGATGACCTCGGTCAAGGTGACGGCGGTCTCGGTGACCGACAAGCCCGCGCTCGCCGAGGTCGGCCGGGCCGGGGGCGCGCCGGCGCCGGCGGTGACGCGCCGGGTGCTCTTCGAGGAGGGCTGGGCGGAGACACCGGTCCACGACCGCGCCGCGCTGCGGGAGGGGCACGTCTTCGAGGGCCCCGCGCTGATCGAGGAACCTGCCTCGGTCACCGTCATCCGCCCTGGCCAGCCGGTGCGGATCGACCGTTACGGCAATATTCTGATCGGCGAGATCGCGCGCCAGAACTGACCGCCAAGTCGGTTCCGCGCGCGGGAGGGAAAGGAAGCCGTCATGGACATGGTCACGATGAATATCATCGAATCCGCCATCGTCGCGATTTGCCGCGAGATGGGCGTCAACGTGCAGAAGACCGCCTATTCCACCATCTTTTCCGAAGCCGAGGACTTCACCTGCGCGCTCGCCAACGCCGAAGGCGAGATGATCGCCGTGGGCGAGTTCTGCCCGGCCCAGATCGGCGGCGTGCCGCTGCTCGTGCGCTCGATGGTGAAGGAGATCACGCTCTCCGAGATTCACGAGGGCGACGTGATCGTCCACAACGACCCGTATCGGGGCGGCCTGCACACGCCCGAGCACACCATGTTCAAGCCGATCTTCGTCGATGGCGAGCTGATGGGCTTTGCCGTCGCCATCGGCCACTTCGTCGAGACCGGCGGCATGGTGCCGGGCGGCTTCCCCGGCGAAGCCACCGAGATCTTCCACGAGGGGCTGCGCGTGCCCCCGGTCAAGATCAAGAAGCAGGGCGAGGACGTGGTCGAGGTCTGGAAGCTGATGCTCGCCAACGTCCGCACGCCCCGCCAGAATTACGGCGACATCCGCGCTCTGATCTCCGCCGTCGATCTCGGCGAGTCCCGGTTGAAGGAGCTGATCGCGAAGTACGGGCGCGAGACCTTCCGCCGCACCGTCACCGATCTCATGGACTATTCCGAAGCCCGCATGCGGGCCGAGATTTCCGCCTTCCCCGATGGCTGCTACCGCTTCGAGGACGGGATGGAGGATGACGGCATCGAGGAAAAGGAGTTCACCATCCGCTGCGCCGTCCACGTGCAGGGCGACGAGGTGGTGATCGATTACACCGGCTCCTCGCCGCAGGCGCTCGGCCCGATCAACGCCACCTTGGGCGTCGCCTGGTCGGCCTCCTACAACGCCATGCTGCATCTCACCGACCAGACGATCCCGAAGAACTCGGGCTGCTTCCGCCCGATCCGGGTCATCGCCCCGGCCGGCTCGATCATGAACGTCGACTATCCGGGCTCGGAGGTCGGCGGCAACACCGAGACCCATCCGCTCATCGTCGCCATCATCCTGGGCGCCATGGCGCCGGCGGCGCCCGACCGCGTGATGGCGTCCGAGGGCACCACCCACGGCTGCTTCGTCTTCGGCGGCTACGATGCACGCAACGACGAGCCCATCGGCGCCTTCGACTTCTCTTACGTCGGCTATGGCGGGCGCAGCTTCGCCGATGGCAACGACGCCACCGATTCGATCAACGGCAACTGCGCCAACACGCCGACCGAGGTGTTCGAGACGCGCTTCCCGTGGATCGTGGAGGAATACGCGCTGCGCCAGGATTCGGCCGGGGCCGGCGCCCATCGCGGCGGCTTGAGCATCTCCAAGACCATGCTGTGCACCGGCGACGTGATGATCAGCCAGATGACCAACAAGCACAAGAAGGTCGCCTGGGGGCTCAGCGGCGGCGGCTCCGGCATCGCAGGCGCAACGCTCTACCAGCAGGAAGGCGGCAACCGCTGGTCCACCATCAGCGAGGCCTTCGGCAAGATCTCCAGCAGCAAGTACTCCAACGTGCCCATCCGCCCCGGCGAGCGGGTATCGGTGAAGGCGCCGGGCGGCGGCGGCTACGGCGAGCCGCGTGAGCGCGACCCGCGTGCCGTCGTGGAGGATGTGCTGGAGGGCTACGTCAGCGCCGAGGCCGCGGCCGAGGACTACGGCTTCGAGCCGAGCTGGGTCGCGCGCTACGGCGAGGACGAGCCGCTGCCGGAGGCTGCAGAATAGACCGGCGGAGGCCGGGGAGATGGCCTCGACCGAGCGGGCCGACGAGGCCGACCGAGCCACCGTCACCATCAAGAAGTACGCCAACCGCAGGCTCTACAACACCGCCACCAGCAGCTACGTGACCCTCGACAACCTCTGCGACATGGTGCGGAACGGCGAGGACTTCGTCGTCCGCGACGCGCGGAGCGGCGAGGACATCACCCGCCAGGTGCTCACCCAGATCATCGTCGAGCAGGAGGCCAAGGGGCAGAACATGCTGCCGCTCAGCTTCCTGCGTCAGCTCATCCAGCTCTACGGCGACAACGTCCAGGCCTTCGTGCCCCGTTATCTCGAGCTCACCATGGACACCTTCTCCCGCAACCGGGGCGACATCCGCGAGCGCATGAACGAGAGCTTCGGCGGCATGTTCCCGGTGGACGAGTTCCAGGCCATGGCCGAGCGCAACATGGCGATGATGCAGCGCACCATGGAGGTGTTCGCGGGCATGCCGGCCAGCCAGCGGCGGGAGGAGCCGAAGCCCGACGGCGACGGCGAGGACGAGTCGCCCGACGTTGGCGCCGTGCTCGACCGGCTCGACCGGATGCAGGCCCAGCTCGACGCGCTCAGCGGGCAGGGCCGCAAGGACGGCGACGACTGAGGCTCCGCTGCGCCGACCGTGACCGCGGCCGAAAATCCGGGCTAACATCCCGCCATCCATTATCCGACAGGCGAGGACCAGTATGACTTCTGCGAGGACCTTGGCCGCGGCGCTGATCGCCGGGGCGGCGACCCTGTGCGGGGCGCACACCGCAGCGGCGGAGGAGAGCGGCAGCTTCCGCATCGTCCGCACCTACGTGCAGGACTACGTCACCATCGACCATGCCGGCGGCAGCGTCACCGGCGGGCCGCTGCAGGGCACGGTCACCGTCATGGAGAGCAGCGGCGCCCCCTTCGTCGCGGGCACGCACGAGCGGATCACGTGCGTGGTCTACGCCAAGAGCACGGAGGCGGGCATCGATCTTGACGCCCCCTGCACGATGACCGCTGCCTCGGGCGACACGTGGTACACCCACTCGAAACGGCGCGCGGGCACTATCGAGGCGGGCGGCGGCGGCCCCGGCACCATGGAAATCCAGGGCGGCACCGGCGTCTATGCAGGCATCGGCGGAACCTGCACCTACGAAGTCGACTACCTGCCCGACAACTGGGTCGCCATGATCGCCGACTGCACCTGGCAGCGGTAGAACCAGGCACCGGCGCCGGGAAATGACCCCGGTCGCATACCAGTCCCCCAAACAGGGTTCTTTTGCGATCCACTGAATTCGTGGACAATCCCCGGTCGCCTTGACGAAACGGGAACGCGGCGCAGGCAGCCGGGGAGCGAGACCCATCGGGCGGTTGACGACACACGTGCTTGACCTGACGGCGGGCACGCCGGCACGGGGATTGGCGATCGAGCTGTGGCGCGTGGACGGCGCGGCGCCGGAACGGCTCAAGACCGTCGTGACGAACGACGACGGCCGGGTCGAGGACGCCTTGCTGGAAGGGGACGCGTTCGCCGCCGGCACCTACGAGCTGCGCTTCATGGCGGGCGACTACCGCCGGAGCACTGGCGGGGCGCATCCCGAGCCGCCGTTCCTCGGCGTGGTGCCGGTGCGCTTCGGCGTGGCTGATCCGCAAGGCCACTACCACGTGCCGCTGCTGCTCTCGGCCTACGGCTATTCCACCTATCGCGGCAGCTGAGCATGACGCGCGCGTCGGTCCGGTTTCTCCACCAGGGCGAGGTCGTCTCGCTCCGCGACGTGGCGCCGGGCGAGACCCTGCTCGACTATCTCCGGCTGCGCCGCTACGCCTGCGGCACCAAGGAGGGCTGCGCCGAGGGCGACTGCGGCGCGTGCACCGTGGCGCTCGGCACGCTTCGGGGCGGCAGGCTGGAATACGAGCCGGTCAACGCCTGCATCTGCCTGCTCGGCATGATCGACGGCAAGGAGCTGGTCGCCGTCGACGACCTGGCCGGGCCGGGCGGCGCGCTGCATCCCGTGCAGGACGCGATGCTGAGGCACCACGGCAGCCAGTGCGGCTTCTGCACGCCCGGCATCGTGATGAGCCTCTTCACGCTCTACCACGCTGGTGGGTGCCCCGACCGGCAGGCGGTGAACGACACCCTCGCCGGCAACTTGTGCCGCTGCACCGGGTACCGGCCGATCGTCGATGCCGCGCTGGAGGCCTGCGACGGGCCGCCGTGCGACGCCTACGCGAAGCGCCGTGAGGCCACCGCCGAGCGGCTGGCGGCGCTCGACGACGGCGAAGACCTCTTCATCGGCGACGAGGCATCGGGTTTCCTCGCGGCGCCGGCTTCCGTCGATGCCCTGGCCGGCCTCTACGCCCGCCACCCGGAGGCCACGCTGGTCGCCGGCGCGACGGACGTCGGGCTCTGGATCACCAAGCAATTGCGGACCCTGCCCAAGATCATCCTCCTGGGAAGAGTGGCCGACCTTGCGGACCTGCGCGAGAGCGAGCGGGGCTTCCACATCGGCGCCACCGTCACCTACGCGCAGGCCGAGGGCGCCATGGCGGCGATCGACCCCGACCTCGTCGAGCTGTTCCGCCGCATCGGCGGCAGGCAGATCCGCGCGGTGGGGACCATTGGCGGCAACATCGCCAACGGCTCCCCCATCGGCGACACCATGCCCGCCCTGATCGCCCTCGGCACGACGCTGCACCTGCGCCGGGGCGAGGCGACGCGGTCGCTGCCGCTCGAAGACTTCTTCATCGACTACGGCAGGCAGGACCGGGCGCCGGGCGAGTTCGTCACCGGCATCGACGTGCCGCGCCTTGGGGCCGGCGAGGTCTTCCGCTGCTACAAGATCTCAAAGCGCTTCGACCAGGACATCTCGGCTCTCCTCGGCGCCTTCAGGTTCACGGTGGAGAGCCGCCGCGTCGCCGGCGCGCGCGTCGCCTTCGGCGGCATGGCGGCCACCCCGAAGCGGGCCACCGCCACGGAAGCCGCCCTCGCAGACCTGCCGCTCGACGACCCGCATAGCTGGGACGCCGCCTGCGAGGCCCTTGCGTCGGATTTTCGGCCCATCGACGACATGCGGGCGAGCGCGCGCTATCGACTGGAGACGGCGCAGGCGCTGCTTCGCAAGGCGCTGCACGAGGCATCCGGCGAGGCGAGCGCCGCGACCCGGCTCCTGGGCCTGCGGCCTGAGGAGGCCGAGCGTGCCGCCTGACGCCGTTCAAACGGACCGGGCCGCGCCCGGCGACGACCGCAGCGCGGTCGGGCTGGCGCTCGCCCACGACAGCGCGGCCCGGCACGTGCAGGGCACGGCGCGCTTCGTCGACGACGTTCCGGAGCCCGCGGCGCTGGTGCACGTGGCACCCGGCTACGCCCCGCACGGCGCCCGCGGCCGCATCGCCACGCTCGACCTCGATGCGGTGCGCGCCGCGCCGGGCGTCGAGGCGGTGCTCACCGCCGCCGACATCCCCGGATCGAACGATTGCAGCCCGGTCTTCGGCGACGACCCGATCCTCGCCGACGGCCGCATCCAATTCCACGGCCAGGTGGTCTTCGCGGTGGCGGCGCGCAGCCGGGACGAGGCGCGCCGCGCCTCCCGCCTCGCGCGCATCGAGGTGGAGGAGGAGGCGCCGCGAGTCTCGGTCGAGGCCGGCCTCGCCTCGGGCGAGACGATCCTGCCCGATTACCAGTTCCTGCGTGGCGAGCCCGGCGCGGAGATAAAGCGGGCCCCGCATTCCGCCTCTGGCTCGCTCCACGTGGGCGGGCAGGAGCACTTCTACCTGGAGGGGCAGGTCGCCCTCGCGCTCCCCGGCGAGGGCGGGGCGATGCACGTCCTCTCGTCGACGCAGCATCCCACGGAAATCCAGCACCTCGTGGCCGCCATGCTGGGCAAGCCGGATTCGGAGGTGGTGTGTGAGTGCCGGCGCATGGGCGGCGCCTTCGGCGGCAAGGAGAGCCAGGCCGCGCAATGGGCCTGCCTCGCCGCGCTGGCCGCGAGCGTGACCGGTGCGGCCGCCAAGCTCCGCCTCGACCGCGACGACGACATGATCATGACCGGCAAGCGCCACGACTTCCGCGTCGACTACAGTTACGGCTGCGACGAGAGCGGCAGGATGCTCGCGGTCGACGGCACGCTCAGCGCGCGCTGCGGCTATTCCGCCGATCTCTCCATGGCCGTCTGCGATCGGTCCATGTTCCACGCCGACAATGCCTACTACTACCCGAGCGTGCGAATCCTCTCGCGGCGGGTGAAGACTGATACCGTCTCCAACACGGCGTTCCGGGGGTTCGGCGGCCCGCAGGGCATGATGCTCGCCGAGCGGATGATGGACGACATCGCCTGCCGCCTCGGCCTCGACCCGCTGGACGTCCGCA
Source organism: Alphaproteobacteria bacterium (assembly GCA_965221125.1). Classification (GTDB taxonomy): domain Bacteria; phylum Pseudomonadota; class Alphaproteobacteria; order UBA828; family UBA828; genus WTGU01. The sequence continues at coordinate 749,692 of CBDCRW010000006.1, read as the reverse complement.
AGCGCAATCTCTACGGCCGCGGGCGGGACGTCACGCCCTACGGCATGAAGGTCGGCGAGAGCATTCTCCAGCGGCTGGTGAGCCAGCTGGAGAAGACCAGCGACTACCAGGCGCGCCGCAAGGGGATCGCCGCCTTCAACCAGAGCAACCGCTTCCTCCGCAAGGGGATGTCGCTCACCCCCGTCAAGTTTGGAATCGCGTTCACGCTGAAGCACCTCAACCAGGCGGGCGCGCTGGTCCACGTCTATACCGACGGTTCCGTGCTGGTGAACCACGGCGGCACCGAGATGGGGCAGGGGCTCCACACCAAGGTCGCGCAGGTGGTGGCTGAGGAGTTCGGCATCGGCTTCGAGCAGGTGAGGATCACCGCGACCAAGACCGACATGGTGCCCAACACCACGCCCACCGCCGCGTCCTCCGGCTCCGACCTCAACGGCATGGCGGCGAAGCGCGCAGCCGCCACGATCAAGGGGCGCATGGCCGCGCTCGCCGGCCGGCTCCATCAGGTGCCGCAAGCGCAGGTCCGCTTCGCCGGCGGCATGGTCACGGTTGGCAGCCGGGAGATCCCCTTCGCCGAGCTGGCGAAAACCTGCTTCCTCGAGCGGGTCTCGCTGTCGTCCACCGGCTTCTTCGCGACGCCGAAGCTCACCTGGGACCGCGCCTCGGCGAGCGGTCGGCCCTTCCTCTACTTCGCCTGCGGCGCCGCCTGTTCCGAGGTGACGATCGACACGCTCACCGGCGAGATGCGGGTGGACCGCGTCGACCTCCTGCACGACGTCGGCAACTCGCTCAATCCCGCCATCGACATCGGCCAGATCGAGGGCGGCTTCGTGCAGGGCATGGGCTGGCTCACTACCGAAGAGCTGGTGTTCGATGCGAAGGGCCGGCTCACGACTCACGCGCCGTCCACCTATAAGATACCCGTCGCGAGCGACGTGCCCGCGGACTTCCACGTCGCGCTCTGGAAGTCCAAGGGCAACAGGGAAGCGACCATCTACCGCTCGAAGGCGGTGGGCGAGCCGCCCCTGATGCTGGCGATATCGGTGTTCTCGGCGATCGTGAACGCCATCGCCGGCCTCAATCCCGGGCGGGTACCGGCACTGGATGCGCCGGCGACGCCGGAAGCGATCGTCCGCGCGATCCGCTCCATGCGGGACGCGTGAGGGGAAGCGATGAAGACCTGGGCGACCATCGGCCGAGCGCTCCAGAGCGAGCAGCGCTGCGCCCTGGTCAGCATCGTCGAGGCCAGGGGCTCGGCGCCGCGCGAGCCCGGCGCGCGCATGGTCGTGCTGGAGGACGGCTCGTTCGCCGGCACCATCGGCGGCGGCACGCTGGAGTGGCAGGCGATCGCGCGCGCCCGGGACGCGCTGGCGAAGGGCGGGGCGGACGGGGAGCCTGCGCCGGTGGGCCTTGAGCGAATGGCGCTCGGCCCCGACCTCGGCCAGTGCTGCGGCGGCTCCGTGCGCATCCTCCTGGAAGTGTTCACGCCCGGACGATCCGCCGAGGTGCAGGCGCTCGCCGAGGCCGAGAGCGCAGGCCCCTTCGCCACCGAGGGCCGCATCGCCGAGCGGCAGGTGGCGCGCACCATTCTGGATCGCGCGCCGGAAGGCGGCGAAGAGAGCACGCTCGCGGCCGACGGCCGCTTGCTGGAGCGCTTCGGGGCCCAAAAGCAGGTTCTGGCGCTCATCGGCGCCGGCCACGTCGGGCGCGCCATGATCGTGGCGCTGGCACCGCTCGACTTCAGCGTGGTCTGGATCGACCCGCGCGACGACGCCTTCCCCTCCATCGTGCCGGGCGACGTGCGCGTCGTGGTGGCGCCGGCGCCGGCAGCGGAGCTCGACGCGGTGCCTGATGGCGCGTTCGTGCTGGTGATGTCGCACAGCCACGCGCTCGACTTCGACGTCGTCCTCGCCGCGCTCAGGGCACGGCGCTTCGCCTATGTGGGCCTCATCGGGTCTGCGTCGAAGAAGGCCCGCTTCGTCAGCCGCATGCGCCAGGCGGGCCTGGGGGAGGACGATATCGGGAAGCTGGTCTGCCCCATCGGCATCGACGGCATCGAAGCGAAGCAGCCGTCGGTCATCGCCGCGTCGACGGTTGCGGACCTGCTGCGGCGCCGGGACGCGATGGCGCTCGCGGCCGAGAGCGCGGAAGCCGCGTCCCCGTGACCGGCGCCGGTCGGGACGAATGAGCAGCACCGCGATGCCAGCGGATAACGGCAACGGGGCGGCTGCGGGCGCGTACATCCTCGAGGCCCGCAACATCGTCAAGCTCTTCGGCGATCTCAGGGCCAACGACGATATCGACCTCAGCCTGAAGCCAGGCGAGATCCACGCGCTGCTGGGCGAGAACGGCGCGGGCAAGTCCACCCTGGTGAAGATCATCTACGGCGCCTTGCAGCCGACCTCCGGGCAGCTCTTCTGGCAGGACGCCCCGGTGACGATTTCCAACCCCGCGGCCGCGCGGGAGCTGGGCATCGGCATGGTGTTCCAGCACTTCTCGCTGTTCGACGCGCTGACCGTCACGCAGAACATCGCGCTCGCGCTGAAGGGGGAGCGGAACCTGGCGGCGCTGGCGGGGCGGATCGAGACCGTCTCCGCCGATTACGGCCTGCCGCTCCGGCCCGACGCGCTGGTGGCGGACCTCTCGGTGGGCGAGCGCCAGCGCATCGAGGTGGTGCGCTGCCTCCTGCAGGAGCCGCGCCTGCTGATCCTGGACGAGCCCACGGCGGTGCTCACGCCGCAGGAAGCGGACCAGCTCTTCGTCACCCTGGAGCGCCTGGCCGGCGAAGGCTGCGCGGTGCTCTACATCTCCCACCGCCTGGAGGAGGTGAAGCGCCTCTGCCACGACGCGACGATCCTGCGCCTCGGGCGCCTGGTGGCGCGGGTCGATCCGCAGCAGGAATCAGCCGCCTCCCTCGCCAGGCACATGATCGGCAGCGATGTCGCGGCGCTCAAGGCGGAGAGCGGCGCGGCGACCGGCGCGCCCCTGCTCGAACTCGCCGGCCTCTCCATGCAGACAGACGATCCCTTCGGCGTCGCGCTCAAGGGCATCGATCTGACCGTCCGCGCCGGCGAGGTCGTCGCGGTGGCGGGTGTCGCGGGCAACGGCCAGTCGGAGCTGTTCGACGCCATCTCGGGCGAGCGGACGAGCAAGTCCGCGGACGCGGTGAAGCTCGCGGGCGTGTCCTGCGGCCGCGAGACCATCACGCAGCGCCGCCGCCGCGATGCCGCCTTCGTGCCGGAGGAGCGCGTCGGCCACGCCGCTATTTCGGAGCTGCCGCTCTCCGAGAACGTCGTGCTCACCCACCACGGCGTGGCGGAGGGTGTCGTCCGCAGGGGCCTGATCGACCGCGGCGCGGCGAAGGACGTGATGCTCCGGGTCTCCGAGCACTACGACGTGCGCAAGAACGTGGCCGACCCGGAGGCGAGCGCGCTTTCCGGCGGCAACCTGCAGAAGTTCGTCGTCGGCCGCGAGCTTGAGCGCAAGCCCAGCATCCTGGTGGTGCACCAGCCGACCTGGGGGGTCGATGCGGGCGCGGCGGCGTTCATCCGCCAGTCGCTCATCGACATGGCGCGGAACGGCTCGGCGGTGCTGATGATCAGCCAGGACCTCGACGAGATCTTCGAGATCGCGGACCGCATCGCGGTGATCTCGCGCGGCGAGCTGTCGGAGGCCTACCCGGCGGGCGCGCTCAGCCCGGAGCGGATCGGCCTGCTGATGGCGGGCACCCACGAGAAGGCCGGCCGGGATGCCGGGCACGGGGCAGAGGCGTGATCCTCAGGCTGGAGAAGCGCAGCCAGCGGTCGACGCTGATGGCGTTCCTCTCGCCCGTGCTGGCGATCGCCGTCACGGTCGCCCTCGGCGCCATCATGTTCGTGGCCCTCGGCTTCGATCCCGGCGAAGCGCTCTACATCTACTTCATCGATCCCCTGACCAGCGCTTGGTCGATCGAGGAGGTGATCGTCAAGGCCGCGCCTCTCATCCTCATCGGCGTCGGCCTCGCGGTCTGCTACACAGCCAACGTCTGGAACATCGGCGCGGAGGGCCAGCTCACCGTCGGCGCCCTGCTCGGCGCCTCCGTCCCGATCTATTTTCCCGACTGGCAATCGCCGCTGGTCCTGCTCCTCATGCTGCTGCTCGGCATCGCGGGCGGCGCGCTCTTCGCCGCCATCCCCGCGTTCCTGAAGAACCGTTTCTCCACCAACGAGATCCTCACCAGCCTGATGCTCGTCTACGTTGCCCAGCTTCTGCTGGACTGGCTGGTGCGCGGGCCGTGGCGCGACCCCGACGGCTACAACTTCCCGCAGTCCATATTGTTCGAGGGCTGGCAGCTCGTGCCGCTTCTCGGCGAGGGACGGGTGCACATCGGCGCCCTCTTCGCCATCGCCGCCGTCATCATCGTCGCCTTCATGATGGGGCGGACGCTGCGCGGGTTCGAGATCCGCGTCGTCGGCACCTCGCCGCGTGCGGGCTCCTTCGCCGGCTTCAAGGGCAAGCGGGTGGTGCTCTTCTGCTTCATGCTGTCCGGCGCGCTTGCGGGGCTGGCCGGCATCTGCGAGGTCGCGGGGCCCAGCGGGCAACTGCAGCCGCACGTCTCGCCCGGCTACGGCTTTACCGCGATCATCGTCGCCTTTCTCGGCCGCCTGAACCCGATCGGCGTGTTCTTCGCGGGGGTCCTGCTCGCGATCAGCTACATGGGCGGAGAGGGGGTGCAGGTCATCCTCGGCATCTCCGACAAGACGACGCAAGTGTTCCAGGGCATGCTGCTGTTCCTGATCCTGGCCTGCGACACGCTGATCCGCTACCGCATCAGGCTCGTCCGCAACTAGACGATGGCCGGGGAGGTCTAGGCAGCGACCCATGGAAGCCCTCGAAGCCGTCATCCTGACGATCATCACGGCGTCCACGCCTTTGCTGCTGGCGGCGACCGGAGAGCTCGTCACGGAGCGCTCGGGCGTCCTCAACCTGGGTGTCGAGGGCATGATGATCATGGGCGCGGTGTGCAGCTTCGCCGCGGCCTACACGACCGGCTCGCCGCTGCTCGGCATTCTGGTCGGGCTCTACGCGGGCATCGCCACGTCGCTGCTCTTCGCCTTCCTGACCCAGACCCTGATGACCTCGCAGGTCGCGACCGGGCTCTCGCTCACCCTGCTGGGGCTCGGGCTCTCCGGCCTGATCGGCGAGGGGTTCACCGGGCTGCCCGGGGAGAAGCTCGAGTCGATCCACATTCCGCTACTCACCGACATCCCCTTCATCGGGCCGATCCTGTTCGGCCAGGACATCCTGGTCTACGTCTCGCTCGCGCTGGTCGCGGCCACGAGCTACGTGCTGTTCCGCACCCGGATCGGCCTCGTCATCAACGCGGTGGGCAACAACCACCATTCCGCCCACGCGCTCGGCTACGGCGTGATCAGGGTGCGCTACGCCTGCATCGCCTTCGGCGGCGCCTGCTCGGGGCTGGCCGGCGCGTACCTCTCGCTTGCCTACACCACGCAGTGGATCGAGAACATGAGCGCAGGCCGCGGCTGGATCGCGCTCGCGCTGGTCGTCTTCGCCACCTGGCTACCGGGGCGTCTGCTGATCGGGGCCTATCTCTTCGGCACGGTCTGGATCATGGGCCTCTACGTCCAGGGTCTGGGCGTCGGAATCCCGTCGCAGCTATTGTCGTCGCTCCCCTACCTCGTCACGATAGCGGTGCTGGTCATCATTTCAGGGAACAGGTCGTTGATCCGGGTGAACACGCCCGCAATGATCGGGCAGCCCTTCGCGCCCGAGAGGTAGCTGGGGAGTAACGCCGCCGCCGCGTTACGGTGGGCGTTGGCGGCGTGACACGTTGCACCGCACGGACACTTGCTCAAGTGAAAGGAGGCATCATGAAGAAGCTCATTGGAATGGTCGCGCTTGCGTTGGCGATGACGTTCGCCGCGGGTGCCGCGACCGCTGAAGACAAGCTCAAGGTCGGGTTCATCTACATCGGACCCATCGGCGATCACGGCTGGACCTACGCCCACGACCAGGGCCGCCTCGCGATCGACGCGGCGCTGGGCGACAAGGTGGAGACCGTGTACGTCGAGAACGTGCCGGAGGGGCCGGATGCCGAGCGCGCCATCGAGCGGCTGGCGCGCCAGGGTGTGGGGCTGATCTTCACCACGTCCTTCGGCTACATGGACCCGACCATCAAGGTCGCCAAGCGCTTTCCCGACGTGAAATTCGAGCACGCGACCGGCTACAAGCAGTCCGAGAACGTTGCGTCCTACAACGCGCGCTTCCATGAAGGCCGCTACGTCATCGGCCAGATCGCCGCGCAGATGTCGGAGTCGGGGATCGCCGGCTACATCGCGTCCTTCCCGATTCCCGAGGTCGTGATGGGCATCAACGCGTTCATCCTGGGCGCGCAGACCATCAACCCGGACTTCAAGCTCAAGGTGGTCTGGGTCAACACCTGGTTCGACCCGGGCAAGGAAGCCGATGCCGCGAAGGTGCTGATCGGCCAGGGTGCGGACATCATCACCCAGCACACCGATTCGACGGCGCCGCTGCAGATCGCCGAAGAAGAAGGCGTGCTCGGCTTCGGTCAGGCCTCTGACATGATCCACTTCGCGCCCAAGGCGCAGTTGACGGCGATCATCGACGAGTGGGGCCCCTACTACGTCGAGCGTGCCCAGGCGGTGCTCGACGGGACCTGGGAGTCGGCGAATTCGTGGACCGGGATGGCCGCGGGCACCGTGGTGATGGCGCCCTACACCAACATGCCCGATGACGTGGCGGCGATGGCTGCTGATACGGCGGCCAAGATCGCTTCGGGCGAGCTCAACCCCTTCGCCGGCCCCGTCTACAAGCAGGACGGCACGCTGGCCGTGGCCGAAGGCGAGGTCATGGACGACGGCACGCTGGCGGGCATCAACTGGTACGTCCAGGGCGTCGACGACACGTTGCCTGAGTAGTCCGTTACCGTTACCGGCCGGCGTACCGTTCCTACTGCGATGCAGGCGCGGTGCGCCGGCTGACGTAAGCGCGAGGAGAGACGCGCTTGGCCGCCTTCGCCCTCGACTGGCTCAATCTCCTGATCCGCTGGGCGCACATGATCGCCGGCATCGGCTGGATCGGCACGTCGTTCTATTTCATCGCCCTCGACGTCGCGCTGAAGAAGCGCGAGAGGATGAAGGAGGGCGTGCTCGGCACCGCGTGGCAGGTCCACGGCGGCGGCTTCTACCACGTCGAGAAGTTCACCGTGGCGCCGAAGGAGCTGCCCGGCGACCTGGTCTGGTTCAAGTGGGAAGCGTATCTCACCTGGTTCACCGGCTTCCTGCTGCTGATCGTCCAGTTCTACCTCAGCGCCGGCACCTGGATGATCGATCCCGCGGTGCTGGACATCGAGCCCCTGCACGCGGTCGGCATCTCGGCAGGCAGCCTCGCCGTCGGCTGGTTCGTCTACGACGGCCTCTGCCGCTCGCCCATCGGCAAGCGGCCCACGCTGCTCGCCATCGCAACATTCATCTGGATTCTCCTGGCGGCCTATGTCTACACCAACGTGTTCGCGGGCCGCGCCGCGATGATCCATGTCGGCGCCTTCATCGGCACCCTCATGGCGGCCAACGTGTTCGCGGTGATCATTCCCAACCAGAAGAAGATCACCAAGGCTCTGATCGAAGGGCGGGAGCCGGACGCGAAATTCGGCGCCATCGGCAAGCAACGCTCGGTGCACAACACCTATCTCACGCTGCCGGTGCTGGTCACCATGGTGGGCGGGCATTACCCGATGCTCTCCGCCCATCCGCAAGCCTGGCTGATCGTCGCCTTCGTCATCGTGGGCGGCGCCGGCCTGCGCCACGCCTTCATCCGCCACGAGGCGGGCGATCCGTTCGCGAAATTCGCCTGGACCCTGCCGGTCATGCTGGTCGCCCTCGCCGCGGCCGTGTGGATGACCTCGCCCCAGCAGCGGGAGACGGCGGACCTCGATGTCTCGGACGTCGAGATCATGGCCATCGTGGACAAGCACTGCGTCTCCTGCCACGCGGCGAGCCCCACGCATGAGAGCTTCGACACGCCGCCCAAGGACATGGTGCTGGAGAGCATCGACGACCTGCACCGGCATGCAGAGCTGGTGGACAAGTTCACGGTCCAGACCCGCACCATGCCGCTCGGCAACGAGACCGAGATGACGGACGAGGAGCGCCAGCAGCTCGGCGCCTGGATCGACAACAGGTAGGACCATGGGCGCCAGCGCGGCCGACACACGCCTCTCCACCGACGACCTCAACCGCATGGCGGTCGCCGACTTCGTCGCCGCATTCGGCGACGTGGCGGAGCATTCGCCTTGGGTCGCCGAGCGTGCCGCCGCAGCCCGTCCCTTCGCCGGCCGTGAGGCGGTTGCCGAGGCATTCGCCGCCGCCCTGCGCGGGGCTGCGCGGGACGAGCAACTCGCCGTGCTGCGCGCGCATCCGGACCTCGCCGGCCGGGCGGCGATCGCGGGCGACCTGACCGAGGATTCCCGCCGGGAGCAGGCGGGCGCCGGCCTCGACCGGCTGACTCCCGAGGAATACGCGCGCTTCACCGCGTTCAACGCCGCTTACAGGGAACGCTTCGGCATCCCCTTCATCTTCGCGGTCAAGGGTGCCACCAAGGACATGATCCTTGCTGCCTTCGAGGAGCGCAGCGCCAACGGGGCGGAGGCCGAGATCGGGACCGCGATCGAGAACGTCTGTCGCATCATGCGCTTCCGCATCGAGGATCGGGTGGCGGGATGACGGCAGGCGCCACCTCTGCAGCGCGGGTGCTGCGCGGCCGCACGGTGAGCTTTGGGGACGACCCCCGCGCCGTCGGTCCCGAGCAGGCAGTGTGCAGCCACGACGACGGTGCGGTGGTCGTGGGCTCGGAGGGCCGCATCCTCTGGCACGGCGCCTTCGCCGACCTGCCGCAGGCGCATGCCGCAGCACCCTGCGAGCGCTACGGCGACGCGGTCATCCTGCCCGGCTTCATCGACGCGCACGTTCACTTCCCGCAGCACCGCATGCTGGCGGCGCCCGCGCACGACCTGCTCGAATGGCTGGATCGCTTCGCCTTCCCCGAGGAGGCGCGCTATGCCGCCGAGGACCACGCCGCCGCCGCCGCCGAGCGCTTCCTCGACAAGCTGGTGAGCCACGGCACCACCAGCGCCCTGGTCTTCTCGTCGGTGCACGGGCAGGCGGCCGACTGCCTCTTTCGCGCCGCTCGGCGGCGCGGCCTTTGCCTCGCGACCGGGGCGACCATGATGGACCGGAACGCGCCTGCCGCCGTGACCCAGGAGGCGGAAGAGAGCGCGCGGGAGAGCGCGGAACTCATCGCGTCCTGGCACGGGGTGGACCGCCTGCGCTACGCGCTCACGGTGCGCTTCGCCATCACGTCGAGCGAGGAGCAACTCAGGCTCGCTGGCGCGCTGCTCGCGGACCATCCCGACTGCATCCTCCACACGCACCTCTCGGAGAGCGTGGCGGAGATCGAGATGGTGCAGCGGCTCTTCCCCTGGTCCAGGGATTACACCGACGTCTACGCGCGCTTCGGCCTCGTCGGCGAGACCTCCGTCTTCGCCCACGGCACCTACCTCTCGGAGCGCGAATGCCGGGCCCTGCACGAGGCGGGCTCGATGGTCGTCCACTGCCCCACGTCGAACGCGTTCCTGGGCTCGGGCCTGTTCGACATCGAGCATCTGTATGCGGCCCGGCGCCCGGTCAGGGTCGGCGTCTCCACGGACGTTGGCGGCGGCACCAGCTACTCCCTGCTCCAGACCCTCGCCGAGGCCTACAAGATCGCCCGGCTCAAGGGCTGTCGCTTCAGCGCCTTCGACGGCTTCTACCTCGCCACGCTCGGCAACGCGCGCGGCCTCCGCCTCGATGGCGAGATTGGCACGCTCGATGCCGGCCGCTGGGCCGATGTCGTCGTCCTCGACCCGCAGGCGACGCCGGTGCTGGCCGCCCGCCAGGAGCTGTCGGAGACCCTGGAGGACGTGCTGTTCTCGCTGATGATGCTGGGCGACGACCGCGCCGTGGGGGCGGTCTACGTCAGGGGCGAGAAGGTCGCCAGCCGCCAGCCGATTTGATCTGCGCGGCGCGGCGGGACAAGCTGTAGGGAGACGCCAGACCGACGGTGACGCGATGCGCACCACCGACCCCGGTTGCCAGTTCGGCTTCCTGATGGTCCCGAAGTTCTCGCTCGGGGCGTTCTCGAGCGCGATCGAGCCGCTCCGGCTCGCGAACTACGTCAGCGGCGAGACGCTCTACGAGTGGCGCACCGTCTCCCTCGACGGCGGCGCGGTGGCCTCGTCGGCAGGCGTCAGCGTCACCGCCGACCTCTCCCTCGAATCGAGCGAGCGGCTGTCCACCGTCTTCGTCTGCGGCGGCATCGAGACCCACCTGTTCGAGGACAAGCGGCTCGCCAACTGGCTCAGGCAGATCGAGCGCCGCGGCACCAGCATCGGCTCGCTGTGCACCGGCAGCCACGTCCTCGCGCGGCTCGGGCTGCTGGACGGCTACCGCTGCACCATCCACTGGGAGAACCTGCCGGGCTTCGTCGAGGACTTCCCCGACATCGAGGTCAAGGAGGACATCTTCGTCATCGACCGCAACCGCTACACCTGCGCGGGCGGCATGGCGGCGTCCGACATGATGCTGAGCTTCATCAACCGCCACCACGGCTACGAGCTGGCCGCGGCGGTCTCCGAAGGGCTCATCGCCGAGCGCATCAGGGGCGAGGAGGACCACCAGAGAATGGCGCTGCGCCTGCGCCTTGCCGTGAGCCAGCCCAAGCTGCTCTCCGGCATCAACATCATGTCGGACAACATCGAGGCGCCGCTCAGCCAGACCGAGCTGGCGAGCGAGATCGGCCTCTCGACCCGCCAGCTCGAACGCCTGTTCCTGAAATACCTGAATTGCACGCCGAGCCGCTACTACCTTGAGATGCGGCTCAACCGGGCGCGCGCGCTGCTGCAGCAGACCTGCATGTCGGTGACGAACGTGGCGCTGGCGACCGGGTTCGTCTCCGCCTCCCACTTCTCCAAGTCGTACCGCCAGCACTTCGGCCACGCCCCGCGGGAGACCAAGCGCTTGACCGGCGCGGCACGGCATGCCTGGGCAATGGACGACGCGCTGCCCGCCCCGTGACGCGCCTTCGCTCAGGTCCCGATCTGTGTGGTCGGACCGATCCCGGCGGCGGCGCGCGCTTTGTCGTGAACCGGCAAGCCATCGTCGAGTCTGGAACAGTCTTGCACCCCGTCTGTAATTGAATACGTACTGGGTTCGGGCGCAGGGTCGGAACCCTGGGAGGACGGCTGCGTCCGGGGCGAGCGCGCGATTCTTGCCACCCCTGTGCAGGCATGAGCGGGACTGGATCCATGGCGGACGACGACCTCGATCTGAAATCGCTGAGCGACGCCGACCTCGTCGAGCAGATGCACGACGACCTCTACGACGGCCTCAAGGAGGAGATCGAGGAGGGCGTCAACATCCTGCTGAGCCGCGACTGGCTGCCCTACACGATCCTGACCGACGCGCTGGTCGAGGGCATGCGCATCGTCGGCATCGACTTCCGCGACGGCATCCTGTTCGTGCCCGAGGTGCTCAAGTCCGCCAACGCCATGAAGGGCGGCATGGCCATCCTCCGCCCCCTGCTGGCGGAGACCGGCGCGCCGCGCGCGGGCAAGATGGTCATCGGCACCGTGAAGGGCGACATCCACGACATCGGCAAGAACCTCGTCACCATGATGATGGAGGGTGCCGGCTTCGAGGTGATCGACCTCGGCATCAACAACCCGGTCGAGAACTACCTCGCCGCGCTCGAGGAGCACGAGCCCGACATCCTCGGCATGTCGGCCCTGCTAACCACCACCATGCCCTACATGAAGGTCGTCATCGAGACGATGAAGGAGAAGGGCATCCGCGACGATTACCTGGTGATGGTGGGCGGCGCGCCGCTGAACGAGGATTTTGCCATGGCGGTCGGCGCCGATGCCTATTGCGCCGACGCCGCGATCACGGTCGAGACCGCCAAGGAGCTGATGAAGCGTCGGCATAACATTGATGCCGCCGCGGCGGGCACCGCGTGACGGCGGCGCACACGCCGCCCGCGATGGCGGTGCCGGCCCATGCCGACCTCTCGGTCGACGACGAGGCGGCATTCGCGAGCGCGGGCCCGGCCCGTGCCCTGGTCATCGCCTGCGGCGCGCTCGCCCGCGAGATCGTGGATTTCCGGGCCGCCAACGGCTTCGAGCACCTGGACATCACCTGCCTGCCGGCCAAGCTGCACAACCGGCCCCACCTCATTCCCGAGGCGGTGCGCACGAAGATCCAGGCCAACAAGGCCCGCTACCGCGCGATCTTCGTGGCCTACGGCGACTGCGGCACCGGCGGCCTGCTCGACAAGGTGATCGCGGAGGAAGGCGTCGAGCGCATCGAGGGGCCGCACTGCTACGCCTTCTACACGGGCCAGGACGCGTTCGCGGCCATCACCGACGACGACCCCACCCAGTTCTTCCTGACCGACTACATGGTGCGCCAATTCGACCAGCTTATCATCGCGGGCCTTGGCCTCGACCGCTGGCCCGAGCTGCGCGACGATTACTTCGGCAACTACACCAACTGCGTCTACATCTCCCAGGTCCGGGACGCCGATCTCGAAGCCAAGGCCCGCGTGGCGGCCGAGCGGCTCGGGCTCGGCTACGTCCACCGCCACGTCGGCTACGGCGAGCTTGCGGATTTCGTGCAAGCGGCGGCGGCGGCCGGCGAGGAAGCAGGAGCGCCATGACACGCACCATCGTCAGTTCCGCCACCAGGGAAGTCGTGATCGGCTTCGACGAGCCCTTCTGCATCATCGGCGAGCGCATCAACCCCACCGGCCGCAAGCTGCTGATGGCGGAGATGGCTGCGGGCGACTACTCGCGGGTGGAGCGGGACGCGCTGGCCCAGGTCGCGGCCGGCGCGCACATGCTTGACGTGAACGCGGGCGTGCCGCTCGCCGACGAGCCGAAGATCCTGGCCGACTGCATCCGGCTCATGCAGTCGCTGACCGACGTTCCGCTCTCCATCGACAGCTCCATCGTGGCCGCGCTGGAAGCCGGCCTCGAGGTCTATCAGGGCAAGCCGCTGCTCAACTCGGTCACCGGCGAGGAGGAGCGGCTCGAATCCGTGCTGCCCCTGGTGAAGAAGTACGGCTGCGCCGTCGTCGCCATCTCCAACGACGAGAGCGGCATCTCCGAAGACCCGGACGAGCGCTTCGCCATCGCCAAGAAGATCGTCGAGCGCGCCATGGACCACGGCATCCCCAAGGAGGACGTGGTGGTCGACCCGCTGGTCATGCCCATCGGCGCCATCAACAAGGCGGGCGTGCAGGCCTTCGCCATCATGCGCCGCCTGAAGGAGGAGCTCGGCGTCAACTCCACCTGCGGCGCGTCCAACATCGGCTTCGGCCTGCCCAACCGGCCGAGCGTGAACGCGGCGTTCCTCAGCATGGCTGCGCGCTCCGGCCTCACGTCGGCCATCATGAACCCGCTGCACGAGGCCGAGGTCGCCGCTGTCATGGCCGCCGACATGATGAACGGCAACGACCCCGACTGCGCGCGCTGGCTCCGCCGCTTCCGCGAGCCGGCGCCCGAGGGGGCGGGCGAGGGCAGGCGCGGCCGGCGCGAAGGCCGCCGGCGCCGGCGGGAGGGCGCCGCCGTCAGCGCGTGACGGCATGAGCGACGCCGCCTTCGTCGTCTTCACCCCGTCCGGCAAGCGCGGGCGGTTCCCCACCGGCACCTCGGTCCTCGATGCCGCGCGGCAGCTCGATGTCGATCTCGATTCGGTGTGCGGGGGGCGGGGCCTCTGCGGCCGCTGCCAGGTGGAGGCCGGCGCGGGCCACTTCGCCAAGTTCGGGATCGAGAGCGCGCCCGAGCATCTGAGCCCGGCAGGCGAGAGGGAGGCGCGCTACGCCGCCCGCCGCACGCTCGCCGAGGGCCGCCGGCTCGGCTGCTCGGCGCTGATCCAGGGCGATCTCGTCATCGACGTGCCGCCCGAGAGCCAGGTCCACAAGCAGGTCGTGCGCAAGCGTGCCGAGGCGCGGGACTACACCACCGACCCCGCGATCCGGCTCCACTACGTCGAGGTCGCCGAGCCCGACATGCACAACCCGCGCGGCGACTTCGAACGCCTCGCGGATGCGCTTGGCGAGCAGTGGGGGCTGGGCGACCTCGCGTGCGACCTGCACGTCCTGCAGGGCCTGCAGCGCGCGCTCCGCGCGGGCGAATGGTCGGTGACGGTCGCCGTCCACGGGGCCGCACGCATCGTCGCCGTCTGGCCCGGCTTCCGCGACCGGGCTTTCGGCGCCGCCTTCGACGTCGGCTCCACCACCATCGCCTGCCACCTGGCGGCGCTTTCGAGCGGCGCGGTGGTCGCCTCGGCGGGCCGCATGAACCCGCAGATCCGCTTCGGCGAGGACCTGATGAGCCGGGTCTCCTACGTCATGATGAACCCCGGCGGCGAGGCGGAGCTGACCGAGGCCGTGCGCGGCGCGGTGAACGCGCTGATCGGCGCGGTCGCGGGCGAGGCGGGCATCGAGCGTGGCGACATTCTCGACGCCGCCTTCGTCGGCAACCCCATCATGCACCACCTGCTGCTCGGCATCGACCCGACCGAGCTGGGCGGCGCCCCCTTTGCCCTCGCGCGGTCGGACGGGCTCAACCTGCGGGCCAGCGATCTCGACCTCGACATCAACCCCGGCGGCCGGGTCTACGCGCTGCCCTGCGTGGCGGGCCACGTGGGGGCGGACGCGGCCGGCGTCGTGCTCTCCGAAGCGCCGCACCGCTCGGACGAAACGGTGCTGATCGTCGACGTCGGCACCAATGCCGAGATCGTGCTCGGCAACGGGGAGCGCCTGCTGGCCGCGTCCTCGCCCACCGGCCCGGCCTTCGAGGGCGCGCAGATCGTGGCGGGCCAGCGTGCGGCACCCGGCGCCATCGAGCGCGTCCGCATCGACCCAGACACGCTGGAGGCCAGGGTCAGGGTCATCGGCTGCGACCTCTGGTCCGACGAGGAGGGCTTTGCCGAGGCGACCGCCGCCACCGGCATCTGCGGCTCGGGCATCATCGAGGCGCTGGCCGAGATGTACCTCGCCGGCATCCTGCTCGCCGATGGCACCATCGCCGGCGCCGCCCGGGCCAGGACCGCGCGCGTCGTGGAGGAGGGACGGACCTTCCGCTACGTGCTCCATCCCGGCGCGCCCGAGATCTGCATCCACCAGAACGACGTGCGCGCGATCCAGCTGGCCAAGGCGGCGCTCATGGCGGGCGCGCGCCTGCTTATGGACCGCTTCGAGATCGCGAGCGTCGACCGCGTCGTGCTGACCGGCGCCTTCGGCAGCCATATCGACCCGCTCTACGCCATGGTCCTCGGCATGATCCCGGATTGCCCGCTCGACAAGGTGAGTGCGGCGGGCAACGCCGCCGGCACTGGCGCGCTGATCGCGCTGCTCGACAGCGCGGCGCGCGAGGAGATCGAGACCGTGGTGCGCGGCATCGAGAAGGTGGAGACCGCCGTCGAGCCCGCCTTCCAGCGCCACTTCGTCGACGCCATGGCGATCCCCCACGGCACGGCGGACTACGTCCACCTGCCGCAGCACGTCACGCTCCCCGCCGCGGAGGACGCATCGGCCGCCCGCCGGCAGAGCAGGCGGCGGAGACGCCGCTAACTCACGCGAAGGCGTCGGGCATTGACGCCTTCTTCTTCGCGATGAACTCCCTGAGCGCCTCGTCGATGCCGGGGTCGATGGGCGGCGCCTCGTACTCGGCCAGCATCGACTTGTAGAGGTCGTGCGCCCGCTGCGTCGCGTCCTTGGAGCCGTCGGCCTGCCACTGCTCGTAGCTCGAATTGTCGGCGACCGCGGAGCGGTAGAAGGCGGTCTCGAAGTTCGCCTGCGTATGCGCGCAGCCGAGGTAGTGGCTGCCGGGCCCCACTTCGCGGATCGCGTCCATCGCCTGGCCGTTGGCGGAAAGGTCGTAGCCGGCCGCCAGCACCTGCATCATGCCCATCTGGTCGGCGTCCAGAATGAACTTCTCGTAGCCGCTGGCGAGTCCGCCTTCCAGCCAGCCCGCGCCATGCAGCACGAAGTTGGTGCCGGCGAGGACGGTCGGCAGCAGGGTCTGGGCGCTCTCGTAAGCCGCCTGCGCGTCGGGCAGCTTCGACGCCGTGAGCGACCCGCCGCTGCGGAAGGGGACGCCGAGCCTGCGCGCCAGCGCGGCAAGGCCGAAGATGGCGAGCGTCGCCTCCGGCGTGCCGAAGGTGGGCGCGCCGGTCTGCATCGACATCGAACTCAGGAAGCTGCCGAAGATCACCGGCGCCCCCGGCCGGCAGAGCTGCACCAGCGCCATGCCCGCCATGGCCTCCGCCAGCGTCTGCGCCATCGTGCCGGCCAGCGAGACTGGCGCCATCGCGCCAGCCAGGATGAAGGGCGTGACCAGCAGGCCCTGGTTCGCGCGCGCGTAGACCTTGAGCGCGCCCAGCATGGTGGCGTCAAAGGTCATCGGCGAGTTGGCGTTGATCAGGCTCACCATCACCGCCTGGGTGTCGACGACGTCCGCGCCGAAGAGGATCTTCGCCATCTCGACCGAGTCCGCCGCGCGCTCGGGATGCGTGACCGAGCCCATGAACGGCTTGTCGGAATAGCGCATGTGCGCGTAGACCATGTCGAGGTGGCGCTTGTTCACCGGCACGTCCACCGGCTCGCACACCGTGCCGCCCGAGTGGTGCATCGACGGCGTCATGTAGGCGAGCTTGACGATGTTCTCGAAGTCTTCGAGCTGGGCGTAGCGGCGGCCCTTCTCGATGTCGTAGATGAAGGGGGGCCCGTAGACCGGCGCGAAGACGAGGTTGCGCCCGCCCATCTCCACCGAGCGCTCAGGGTTGCGCGCGATCTGGGTGAAGGACGCTGGTGCGGTCGAGACCAGGTGGCGCGCGAGCCCGCGCGGGAAGCGCACCCGCTCGCTGTCGATGTCCGCGCCGGCCTCCCTGAAGAGCACCAGCGACTCCTCGTCCTCGCGAAAATCGATCCCGATCTCCTCGAGGATCGTGTCCGCGTTCTCCTCGACCAGCGCCAGTCCCTCCTCGCTGAGCAGGTCGACCGCGGGGATGTCACGCGTGATGTAGCGCAGGTGCTCGATCTTGCCACCGGTCCGCTCCGCACGCCGTGCCGCGCGCCCGCCGCCCCGGCGTCCGCTTCGCTTCGTCATGGTCTCGCTGCCGTCTGACCCCTGCCGTCCGGCTCGGAATCTATCGCCGTTTGTCCCCGGCCGCACGTTCCGGGGGCAAGGGTCGCACGCGGGATCGGCCGCACTATCGGAATTGCGACGGAAAACGGCCAGTCCGCGCCGACGTCCGGTGAGCGGACGCAGGCGGTGCGCGTGCTTATCGCAGGCGGCGGCATCGGCGGCCCTCCGCCAGCTCCAGACTCTACCGCCCGCGGATCATGTCCGCGGCCTTCTCCGCGATCATGATGACGGGGGACGCGGTGTTGCCCGACGTGATCCGGGGCATGACCGAGGCGTCGACGACCCTGAGCCCCTTCAGCCCGTGCACGCGCAGCGCTGCATCCACCACGGCGTCCGGGTCCTGGCCCATCTTGCATGTCCCCGTCGGGTGAAAGATCGTCGTCGCGATGTTGCCGACTTCTTTGACCAGCTCGTCGTCGGAACGAACCTCCGGGCCGGGCAGCAGCTCCGTTGGCGCGTAGGGCTTCAGGGCCTCCGCCGTCATGATGCGGCGGACCTGGTGCACGGACTCGACGGCGATGCGGCGGTCGTGCGCCGTGGAGAGGTAGTTCGGCTTGATCTCGGGCTGCGCGTCGAGGTCCGTGGTGGTCACGTGGCAGCTCCCCCGGCTCTCGGGGCGCAGGTTGCAGACCGACATCGTGATGGCGGGGTAGGGGTGGAGCGGATCGCCCAGCCGGTCGGTGGAGAGCGGCTGCACGTGGTACTCCAGGTCAGGCGTGGCGAGCGCCGGATCCGACTTCGTGAACATGCCGAACTGGCTCGGCGCCATGGACATCGGCCCGCTCCGCCTGAGCGCGTATTCGAGGACGATGCCGGCCTTGCCCCAGAAACTGTTCGCGAGCGTGTTGAGCGTCCGCGCGTTCCGCACGCCGAAGACCGTGCGGATCTGCAGGTGGTCCATCAGGTTCTCGCCGACGCCGGGGCTTTCGTGCGCCACCGCGATGCCGAGGCCGGCGAGCCGCGCGGGCTGGCCGATGCCGGAAAGCTCCAGGATTTTGGGTGAGTTGATCGCGCCTGCGGCCAGCAGCACCTCGCCGTCGGCGCGCGCCTCGTGCCGCGCCCCCTTGCGGCGATAGACCAGTCCCTTCACCGCGCGCCCTTCGAGGATCAGCCGCTCGGTCTCGGCCTCCAGGATCACGCGCAGGTTGGGCCGCTTCATCGCGGGCTTCAGGAACCCGCTCGCCGTGGTCCAGCGCACGCCCTTGCGCTGGTTCACCTCGAAGAAGCCCGAGCCCTCGTTGTTGCCGTCGTTGAAGTCCACGCGGGGTTGGATGCCGAACTCCTTCGCGGCCTCCTGCACGGCTTCCAGGATCTCCCAGCGCAGCCGCTGCGTGGTCACCTTCCAGCCGCCGCCGGTGCCGTGCATCGGCGTCGCCCCGGCGTAGTGGTCCTCGGACTTCAGGAAGTAGGGCAGCACGTCGTCCCAGCCCCAGCCAAGGTTGCCGAGCTGGCGCCAGTGATCGTAGTCCGCCGCCTGGCCCCGCATGTAGATCATGCCGTTGACCGCCGTGCACCCGCCCAGCACCTTGCCGCGCGGGTAGACGAGGCTGCGTCCGTTGAGGCCCGCCTCCGGCGCCGTCTTCATCATCCAGTCGGTGCGGGGGTTGCCGATGCAGTAGAGATAGCCCACCGGGATGTGCACCCAGTGGTAGTTGTCGCTGCGGCCGGCCTCCAGCAGGAGGACGCGGGTTCCGGGGTCTTCGGTGAGGCGGTTCGCGAGCACGCAGCCGGCGGTGCCCGCGCCCACGACGATGTAGTCGTAGCGGCCTTCGAGCGGCGCGGGGTCCGGCATCCGCGTCCTCCCCCGGCCGCTACATCGAGAGGCCGAGGCGGCCGCGGGTGAGCTGGAACTCGGTGACCCCGCGCGACCAGAGCGCCGGCCGGTAGCGGCCGGAGGCCACGTCCGCCACGAGCGCCGCGAGATCGGCCACGGTCGCGTCGATGCCGCGCTCCAGCGCAACGACCCGGTCGAGATCGTCTCCGTACACGCCGGCGACATCGGCGTCGGCCGTCACCTGCACCAGCGGCAGCATCGGGTGCCCCTGCAGCGGAGTGTTCCCGATATGGCAGAGCATCAGGTCCGCGCCGGTCGCCCCCAGCCCGGCGAACGCTTCCACGGCGTTCTCCGTCGGGGTCTCCATGACGTGAAAGCCCGCGTGCGCCGCCGGGTGGCCGAAGGCAAGCGAGGCGCGGGGCACCGTGCCGCCCGCAAAGACCGCGTGCCGGAACCCGTCGTTGCCCAACAGCCCCCCGCTGTCGGGCACGACCACGGTGGCGCCGGCCGCGACGAGGCCCGTTGCCAGCCGGCCTAGAGCCTCTCCCACCGCGCGCGCCAGCGAGCCATCGGCGACGAGGGCGAGGCGCAGCTCGTCAGCGCCGACGCGCCGCCTCTCAGGTTCCGCCGCGGCACGGTCCGCCGCCATCTCTTCGAGCTGCCGCGTCACCTTGGCCTGCACGCTGGCGATTCCGCCATCGAGCTGCACGCTCGCCCAGCCGAAGCGCTCCGCCGCGACGCCCCGCGCCGCGAGGTGGTTGCGGACCGCGTCGTTGTGGGTCATCTCGCAGCCGTGCTCCAGCAGCACCGCGTGGCGCACGCTGCGGTGCGCTAGGTGGCCGGTAAGCGTGTCGAGGTAGAGCCCGGCGCCGTTGGCGGAGCCGCAGCCCTCGGTGTGCACCAGGGCCACGAAGCGCGAAACGTCGCTCCAGGGCGGCGGGTTCGCATCAAGCTCGTCCGCGATCAGGCGCGCGACCTGGCCCGAGCAAAGACTCGTCGGCATCACCAGGGCGACCTGATCCGCCGCGACGCCGTCGCCGGTGACCAGCGCATCGAAGGCGAGGTCGAGCGGCGGGGCGTCCCGCACCGGCAGCGGGCTGCCTTTGGGCGCTGGCCGGCGCGCAATCTCCTCCAGCCCGTCCGCGCCCGTGCGCGGCCAGTCGCGCCAGACCGAGACCTGGGCGTGGCCCGCAAGCTCGCCCTTGCTGCGCTGGCCCGACGCGATGTCGAGGGCCAGCTCGAAGGTCTCGGCGCCGAGCGCATCCATCTCCATGCCGTCGTTGTAGCGGCCGGCGTTCACGTCCATCTCGTTCGCCAGCAGCTCGAAGCGGCCGGTGGTGGTCACGAACTTGAGCGTCGGCACGAAGGGGAAGTTGGTGATCGAGCCGTTGCCCGTGATGAACAGGATGAGGTTGGAGCCCGCCGCCACCTGGCCCGCGATGCTCTCCAGGTCGTTGCCGGGGCTGTCCATGAAGTAGTAGCCGGGCTCGCGCATGGGCGCGCCGTAGTCGATGACGTGGTCGAGCCGGACCTCCGGCGCCTTCTTGCGCGCGGCCCCCAGCGACTTGAGCGCGATGTTGTAGAGCCCGCGAAAGTTGTTCCCGCCCGTGGGGTTGCCCTCCGCCGTGGCGCCGTGGTGCGCGGCGTAGCGCTTGAAGTTCTCGATCTTGTCCAGGAAGGCGCGGGCGGTCGCGGCATCGCGCACGTTCTCCAGCACGTAGGGCTCGGCGCCGATGAGCTCGTCGGTCTCGGCCAGGTTCGCGGCGCCGCCGTGGCGGATCACCTCCTTCGCCACCCAGCCGGCGAGCGCGTTGCCGGAGACGCCGGAGAACGCGTCCGAGCCGCCGCACTGCAGCGCGAGGCGGAGTTCGCCGGCCGGCTCCGACGTGCGCCGGGCGGCGGCGACCTCGGGCAGCCAGCCCTCGATCAGCGCGCTCGCGCGCGCGACCTCGTCCTCGAACCCGCGCCCGATGCGGAAGAAGGCGTGTGGCACGTGGTCGAGCGGGTCGCCGCGCTCGGCCATGAACCGCCGCAGGTCGTCGTTGCCGTAGGCGCCCGTGCCGTCGTCGGCCGCGAGCACCGCGCCCACGTTGGGGTGCACGACGAATCCCGCGAGCACGCGCATCACGTGGCCGAGATTGTTGGGCCGCCCGCTGCCGCCGCCCTCGGTATGGGTCACCGCCACCACGCCGTCGATCCCGGCAGGCGCCTTGGCTGCGGCGCGCTCCGCCACCGCGCGGACGAAGCCGTTGGCGCGCGAGGTGGTGGCGATCACCACCACGAAGTTCCGGGTGCCGACGCCGCGCCCGCCGGGGCGGCGGAAGCCGTCGAAGGTCGCCGCGTTGGCGGCAGGCGCGACCTGCGCGCCGGGCGTGTACGTCGCGTCGTCCAGCGTGTACCTCTCGATGGTGTCCACGAAGTTGGCGCTCTCCGGCAGAGCGAAGTCGATGTCGCGTGCCCCGAGCGCGGCGAGGATTCTCTCGTTGCAGACGTACTCGCCCGGCTTGAGCGCGCGGGTCGCGATGCCGAAGGGCAGACCCCAGGAGGTGAGCTGCGCGCCCTCGCGAGTCGGCACGCGGACGAAGCGATGCCCTTCGAGGACCGTGTGGGGCAGGCGGAATTCGCCACCGCCGTCGGCAACGCGGGTGCCGGCCTCCAGCCGCCGCGTCGCGATGGCGACGTTGTCGGCCTCCGCCGGCACGCGGGCCACCCGGTCGAAATCGAATCGATCGTCCATTGCGTCTTCCCTGGTGCTGCACGGTGTTCGTGGCACGGCGCCTTCAATATCGGGAAACGCCGGCCAAGGGTAGTCTCGCGCCTTGACAGCGGCCGGCGCGATTCTTCTAATCGCCTGCCGGGCGGGCGCTTAGCTCAGCGGGAGAGCACCGTCTTCACACGGCGGGGGTCGCTGGTTCAAATCCAGCAGCGCCCACCAGCCCGGCAGCCCAGCGGGAGCGAACGTCATGGCAGAGGTCGCGTGCGTGCTCGATTGCCGGGACCAGCTCGGCGAGAGCCCGGTCTGGTGCCCCGTCGACCAGCGGCTCTACTGGCTCGACATCAAGGGCCAGTCGATCAGCTGGCTCGCGCCGCAGACCGGCGAGTACAAGCAGGTGCCGGTGGACGAACAGCCGGGCTCGCTGGTGCTGCGCGAAGGGGGCGGCATGGTGGTCGCCTTCTACGGCGGCTTCCGCTTCTTCGATCCCGAGACCGGCGCGGTCAAGACCATCCACGAGGTCGAGCAGGACACGCCGGACAGCCGCATGAACGACGGCCGCTGCGACCGGCAAGGCCGCTTCTGGGCCGGCAGCATGGACGACGGCATGGTGGGCCGCCCGCTCGGCTCGCTCTACCGGCTCGACCACGACCTCAGCCTGCACAAGCAGGAGACCGGCATCGTCGTCTCCAACTCCATCGCCTTCAGCCCCGACGGCGGCACCATGTACTTCGCCGATCTCGACCAGGACGTGATCTGGGCCTACGACCTCGACACCGCCAGCGGCGCGATCTCCAACAAGCGCGTCTTCGCGGGCCCCGGCAGCGCGCCCGGCATCCCCGACGGCTCCACCGTGGACTCGGAAGGCTATGTCTGGAACGCCCGCTGGAACGGCTGGTGCGTCGCCCGCTTCGCGCCGGACGGCACGCTCGACCGCACGGTGGACATGCCCTTCCAGCAGGTGACCTGCCCGATGTTCGGCGGGGCGGACCTCGACGTGCTCTACGTCACCGGCGCCTCATTCAACCTGAGCGAGGAGGCGCTCGCGGGCCAGGAGCAGGCCGGCAGCATATTCGCCGTCACCGGCACGGGCTGCACCGGCTTGCCGGAGCCCCGCTTCAAGGGCTGACCCCACCTCCCCCTGTCCCCCTCCCCCCGGAGGGCGGAGGGGGAACGCAAGCGGCGCCACCCGTTCTCCCTCTCCTCCCTGGGGAGGAGAGGGCCGGGGTGAGGTGGGGGCGGTGACGCCGGCGCTGGCCTTACAGCTCAGCCCGCCGGGATGACCCGGGCGGCGCGCATGTCGTCGAAAATCTCGATGAAGTTCTGGTCGGTGTCGATGGCTTCGGTGAAGCCGTACTGGAGCCGCTTGGTGTCCTCCAGGATGGTGTCCCAGGTTCGGCCGAAGTTCCAGTCGGCGAAGCCCCAGTCGCCGAGGTCCGAGAACGCCATGCCCTTGAGCTGGTGCTTGCGCGCGATCTCGTCCCACACCGGGCCCTTGTCGGCCATGAAGTCCGCGAGCTTCATCGGCACCAGCACCCCCGGCCGGCAGCCGAAATACGCGGTGAAGAGCGGCCACAGGTTGCACCAGCGCATGCCTGACGCGTTGGTCACGTTGAAGGCCTCGCCGGCGCAGGCGGGGTTCTGCGCCGCCCAGGCGGCGCAGCGGCCGAGCAGCCTGGCGTCGACGAACTTGTTGAAGGCCGTGAACGCCGCCTCCGGCCCCGGATAGTTCAGCGGCACGTCCATCTCCTTGCACACGGAGGCATAGACCGCGACGAGCGAGGCGGTGTTGAGCGGGATACCCTCGGCGAAGCCGACCACGGCCTCGGGCCGCAGCATGGTGTAGTGCCAGGACTTGCCCTGCTGCAGGTCGGTGATGAAATCCTGCTGGTTGTAATAGAAGTTGGGCGGCAGGTGGCGCGGGTCGGTCTCCTTCGACGGCGTCTTGTGCGGGCCCAGGTGGACGCCGTAGTACTTGCCGCCCTGCACCAGGATCACGCGCTCCAGCGTGGGCGAGACGGGCTCGATCACGCCGACGGAGTTGACCACGAGCGCGAGGTTGCCCTCGACGTTCTCGGCCTCGACGCCGCCGGAGAGGCCGGCATAGAAGATGTGGGTGACGTCGGTGAGGCTCGCGAGCTTCTCCCTCGCTTGGCCCTCGTCCAGCAGGTCGACGGAGATGAAGGTGGCCCCGGTCTCGAAGTTCGCCGGCCTGCGCGACAGCCCGACGATGTCCCACCCGCCTTCGGCCTCGAGTGCCTGGATGATGTTGCGCCCGATCATACCGAGGCCGCCGACGACGACCGCCTTACCCTTCGCCATTCCCTGATCTCCTCATTGCTCTGCCGCGGGCTGCGCCCGGACGGCGCGCATGATAGGCAGCCGGCCCCGGCGGTCAAACCGTGACGGAATATCCGCTCGGGAACCGAGAGTACGCTTCATACTACACCTCATCTATTCCTGTGGGGGCAAGGTTGCAGCTCGGTTTGCGCAGAGACAGCTTTCGCCCCGGTTGTTTGGTCGGCGGAGGGTCGGGAATCTCGTACAAGTAGTCGGATCCGCCGGTGTAGGCGTGTCCGCGCAAGAGCCCGGCCTTGCGCCATTGGTTGACTGTGCCGACGGAGACCGCGAGGCGCTCGGCGGCCTCGTTGACCGTCAACAGCCCGCGATCGCGCAGCCGTTCATAGCGTGGCTTGAGAGCGTAGTTCGCTCGCAGCACCCCCACCAACTTCGGGGTAAAGGCGTGGCCGTAACCGCTTCGGTATCCGCGCTCGTTGAGGATTTTGGCGATCTCGCCATAGTTGTGGTCGTTCAACAGGCTGTCGACCTCGGCGACGATCTCGGCCTTGGTCTTGAAGGTCTCACATCCGAGAGGATCCGGCGCCCAGGTGAGCTGGCGGGTCGCGCCGCCGCGCAGACGCACCCCCAGGCTCCGCGTGGCCCTGGTCAGCGTCACGTCCTCGATCAGCAGCCGCGCCATCCGCTTGCGCTCGCGGTGCGGCGTCGCAGGATCGTTCCACAGGCGGGGGAAGTCGCTGGCCAGCGCGAGGATTCGCTTGCGTTGCCCTTCGTCCAACCCCTGGCCCGGATCCGCGCGGCTGCGCTCGAGCTCTCGCTGCGCCTCGTCCAGCGTCCGAAGCTTCGCGTTCCACTCCGCCTCCAGCACGTCGGCTACTATCCGGTTGTCGGGATGGGTCTGCATGAACCTCTGCCGCGCCAGGTCCGCTTCCTCGCGGGCGCGCTGCACTCGCTGAGCGCGCCACAGATCGGCCTCCTCGGCGCGCGCGGTGAGTTCGTCCTGCACCTGCAACGCCACCTCCAGCGTCAACGGCGTCATCAGCTCCACCAGCAACTCGCCGACCGCGCGGTCGATGGCAGCGCCGGGGATGCTCTGACACCAGGCGCTCGCCGTCTGCGCACCTTCATGGCTGCACAGGTAGTAGGGGTGCAGCTCCTTTGATTTTTGCTTGTAGTAGCGCACCCCCATGCTCCGGCCGCACACGCCGCAGACAGCCAGTCCCTGCAGCAGTGCCGGCCCCTCGCGTGGGGGAGGGCGGCGCTCCGCGCCGCGCGCTCGGGCAGCATTGTTGTCGCGAAGCTGGCTCTCGTTCTGTTCGAACCGCTCCCAGGTGATGTAGCCCGGGTGCGCATCGCGCAGCTCCACCATCCATTCCTCACGTGGCAGACGTTGGGTCTCGACACCGCCGCCGGGACGCCGCCGGCTGCGGCTGCGCCCGTACGCGTAAGCGCCGGCGTATCGCGGATTGCGCAGCACTCGCAGTGCCCGCGCGAACCTCAGCGGCTTCCAATGCAGCTCGCCCTTGTGCGGCCCGTGGAGAGGACGGTAGGGGAAAAGCAGGTTCTCGGCCCTGAAATACTTGACCGTGGCATTAGCCGAGCCGAGCCGGGTGAAGGTATCGAAGAACAGGCGCAGGCTATGCTGCACTTGTTCGTCGGGGTCGAGCACCACGTTGCCGAGCGGGTCATAGACCAGTCCCACCGGCAGCGGCAACTTCAACTCCCCACGCTTGGCCGCGTTCAGCGTCCCACCGCGCAGCCGGGCGCGCATCATGTGCAGCTCCGCTTCCGACATGGTCCCTTTGAGCCCGAGCAGGAGCCTGTCGTTGAAGTCTCCTGGATTGTAGAGGCCGTCCTCGTCGAGGATCAGCGTCTCGCTCAGGTCACAGATCTCGACCAGCCGATGCCACTCGGTGGAATTGCGCGCGAGCCTTGACACCTCGAGCCCGAGCACGATCCCGGCCCGGCCCAAGCTGACGTCGGCGACCAGACGCTGGAAGCCTTCGCGGTCCTTGTCGGCGCCGGACAGGCCCTGATCGCAATCGATCACGACGACGTTCTCGGTCGGCCAGCCCAGGGCCACGGCCCGCTCGCGCAGCGCGTACTGGCGGCGCGTGCTCTCGCCATGTTCGAACACCTGGCGCACGGTGGACTGACGCACGTACAGGTAAGCATCGCGGCTCAGGTGGTTCGCGCTCACCTTCTGATAGGCAGTGCTCATGCCAACTCTCCTTCCATATGGCCCTTGAGCATCGCGAGAAGAATGTCGATCAGCGACTTCTCGACCCCGCCGGGCAGCGGCTCGGTCGAGGCGCCGGCGCAAACGGCGGCCGGCGGGGCGGGCAACTCGGCCACGGCGTGCAGCCAGGCCGCGACGCCGCGCAACGCCACCACGGCAAGCCCGTGACGGTTGTGCTCTGTGCCGGGCTCGACCGCATGACGGCGCAGCCGCTCGTAGCCGTCCCCATAGGCGGAATGTTCCAGCGGGAGCAGCCCGGCGAGCGGCGGCCGGCACTTCATCGGCTTTTTTTTACCTGCGCGAGCATGCGGCCGATGCTGCGGCGATGGATGGTGATGCCAAAGCGCGCGCGCACCAGATCGACCAGCGCGGCGGCGGTCAACTCCGGCTGTTCGCTCTTCGCCGCGAGCAGCGCCTCGACCACCTCGTCGCTGAGCTTGTGGCGTCGGCGGGGTCCCGGCTTCTCCGGCAGCAGGCCCGGCAGCCCGCCCGCATCGTAGGCGCGCTGCGCCTGGTACCAGGTGGGCCGCGAGACGCCGAAGCTGGCCGCGGCGTGGCTCACCGGCACGCCGTCCTCGCGCACACGGCGCAGCATCTCGTACCTGACCTGGACCAGGTCGCGCGGGTCGAAGAACGCGTTGGACAGGAACAGCTCGTCGCGCACCGTCTCCGCGTTCGGGTTGAGGCAGCCGTGCTCCTTGAGGGAGCGGGTCTTGGCGTCGGCGGGGCGTCTGGCCATTGCGTGGGCTCCGGCGGCGGAGGAATGTAAGTATATTTATGCACACCCCTGGCATCGCATCAAACCCTTTCTTGCCCCATATCGACGAAAACAGGCCGAAATACCGTGTATATTGGTCGATCATGACCGCCCTTCCAGTCCATACGACAACCTCCGACCGCCAGGTATGGACAAAAACGCTCTTACACATGCGGCAAAATCTCCTTGACACCGCTCGCGCCGCCGGCCGCCTCCTTTCCAACCCTCTCGCCGCCGCCCAAGCCATCCAGCAACGCCGACAACGTCAGCAGATCCGAGACACGGAACGCCGACCGGCCCGCCGCTACCCGCGCAAACGGATCCACCGCTGCAACGCTGGTAAAAGCCTGACGAATCGTGCGCAGCGTCCCGTCGTCAGCCGTGTAATGGACCAGCCCCACCCCAAGCATCGACGTGGTCTCGATCAGTTCGAACTCACGTCCGAGAAGAGGATGAAACGGGTGCGTCACCACAAAGCGTTGCTGCTCAACGCATGAACGACGTGCAGTTGAAAGCCTGGTGCCGGCCGGTGGTCACAGGGAGCGATCTTCGGGCTCGGCCTCGAAGCGCCTGGAGAGCAGGTAGCGATAGAGCCGGAACGCGAGCTGTTCTTGCTGCGATTCCAGCCAGCGCCGGGTGTCGGGCGCCAGCGCCAGGGTCCGGCAGGGCCGGTCGGCAACCACGCTGCTCGCGTTCGAATCGAGCGCGTCCGCCGGCCACACCGCATCGCCCGGCCCGAGCTGATAGAGCCTGGCGCCCGCATCGTCGAACGCCGAGGCCCGGCCGGAAAGCAGCAGCTGCAGGCCTTCGTCCGGCGCATCCTGCCCGGCGAGGGGCTGGCCCGCGGCGTAGTCGCGCGGATGCAGCCACTCTCGCAAGTCCGCAATCAGGTCCTCAAATTGGATCTGCCGGTCCAGGTAGCGCTCGATGTCTTCGCCGGCGTGCTCCAGTATTTCCTTGCGCCGCTCTCCCGCCGCGTCCACGTCCGCTCTCCAGGCCGCGATGACGATGTCCTCGCAGCGCTCGAGCGCGCGATCCGCGTTGGGCTCCATCAGCAATTCGGAGAACGCGGCTGACGGCAGGGTCCGCTCAAGTCCCATCCGCAGCGGCTCGGAGACTCCGCACAGAACCACTCGAACGCCGGCAGCGTCGGCCCGTTGCAGGAACCGGCCGAGCACGCTCACCGCAGAGAAGTCGAAGCCGGAGACACCGCCGAAGTCCAGCATCAGGCAGGCCGGCGGCGAGGAACCGCTCAGCGTCTGGCGCAGCTGGTTGGCCAGCGGGACGACGCTGCCGAAGAAGATGTAGCCGCGCAGCCGATAGGCCAGCACCCGGTCACCCTCCGCCAGCAGGATGGCGTGATCGGTGACAGGCCGTGCCTTGTTGCTCTGGCGCTCGCGCAGGGTGAACCGCGCCTCGACCGAGTCCACGCGGCCGAGGCGCACGACGAAGAGCACGAGCGTCGCCGCGATGCCGGCGGCTACGCCCTCGAGCAGCCCGAGCCCTATGATGATCGCGAAGATCAGCAGGATGATGCCGTACTCCTGCCGGGGCAGGCGCTTCCAGCTCTTCACCAGCCCTTCGTCCAGCATGCCGGCGCCGGCAAAGACCAGCATGCCGCCGACGAGCGGCGCCGGCACCAGCTCCAGCATCCCGTCGCCCAGGAGCAGAGCGATGCCGATGACGAGGGCGGCGATCACGCCGGTAAGCCGCGTCGTCGCGCCGAACAGCTTGCTGCGCAGCGAGGCGGGCACAACCAGGGTCGACACCGTGCCGCCGCCCAGGCCGGAGATCACGGTCGCGAAGCCCTTGGCCCTGAACTCCCGGTCCCAGTCGAACTCGCTGTTCACCGCAAGCTCCAGGCCCGCGATGTTCATGACGACGCAGATGAGGGCGACCAGGATCAGCGTCAGCATGTCGGGGACCCGCCCGGCCATCGCCGACCAGTCCACGTGCGCGAGGTCGGCCGGCGATAGGGCCGGCCACAGGCTGTCCTCCACCGTGCTCGTGAACAGCAGCCCCGCAGCTCTCGCCTCCTCGCCGCTGATGCCGAGGGCGAAGAGTGCGAGATGGCTCGCGCCGACGAAGACCACGACGCTCACCGGCAGGATCAGCGGATGCCGCCAGCGCCTCATCGACAGGTAGAGGGCCAGCCCGTAGGCCGTGCCCGGCGCCCACTTCCACAGCTCGTCGGGGTCGAAGTACGACGGAACCGCCGCCCAGTGCGGATCGACCCCCATCATGGAGAGCGCCGCGATGCAGACGGCGCCGCCGATTCCCGCGACGAACCCGCCCGCAACGGGGTAGGGAATGAAGCGCACCACGTTGGCGAGACGAAACTGGCCGATCATGAGGCAGAACGCGCCCGTGGCGACTGCGGCGATGATCAGCGCGGCCGCGGTGGTGACGAACAGCGCCTCGCCTTCGGCCGCCATGGTGGAGCCGATGACGGCCATCCCGATCACGAGCGCGGGCGACAGACCTGAAATCGCGCCGCGAAAGCCGCTCGAAAGCGCGATGAGCAGACAGGCGGCGAAGTTTCCGAACAGCACCAGGCCCACGCCCTGCGACGTGTAGGGAGCCAGCGGGCCGGAGAAGATGAAGGTTCCGAAGGCGACCTGGGCGGCCAGCAGCCCGAGGCCCGAGGTGAAACCCGCCGACAGCGCCGGCGTGACCTTCCCCGACAGGATGTCCGCGCGAAGCTCGGCGGCAAGATTTCGAATCACGGACGTCACCTGACGGTACGCGGTGGAACCTGTCGCGGCGCCGGCGTCTCGGCCGACGATGAACCCGCGCCAATGATATATTGAATAACCCGATCCCAGGATCAATTCCGGCCAATGCCCGGCAGCCGTGTAGGGCGATCCCGCCCGGTCGGGTAATCTGGCACCGTTGCGCGACCGGCCGGGGGAGGGCGCCATGACACGCGACTGGGACGAGCTGGAACGCTGGGACCGCGCCTACTACCTGCACGGGCTGCAGGCGGAGGACGAGCACAGCTTCACCGGCGTCGACGCCACCGAGGGCAACTACCTCGTGCTCGCCGACGGCACGCGTCTGCTCGACTTCATGAGCCAGCTGATCTCCGACAACCTGGGCCACCGGCACCCGGCGATCCACGGCGCGCTCACCGAGGCGATGGAGCGCTACGGCCACGTCACCTACACGATGGCGAACGAGTACCGCGCCCGCGCCGCGAAGCTGGTGATCGCGGACATCCTCGGCAACGAGGGCTGGGCGGGCCGCCTCCGCATCCTGCCGTCGGGCACCGAGGCGGTGGAGAGCTGCATCATGATGGCGCGGCTCTACACGGGCCGCAGCGTCATCCTGAGCCAGGCCCACTCCTTCCACGGCATGACCGTGGGCTCCACCATGATGCGGGGCTACCGCAACAACATCTCGACCGATACCGGCTTCGGCGACGTGGCCGACGTGCCGGGCTACCCGCCGCACGGCTACATCCCGATCCCGCCGCCCGAGCACGAAGACTGGGCGGGGGAGGGGCGGCTCCCCTCGCTTGAGGCGACGGAGCACATCGTGCGCGCCATCGGCGCCGAGAACGTCGCCGCGGTCATCGCCGAGCCCATGCTGGGCGCGGGCGGGACCTTCCCCCATGCGGACTACATGCCGGGCCTGCGCGCGCTCTGCGACAAGTACGGCTTCCTCTGGATCGCCGACGAGGTGATCACCGGCTTCGGGCGCCTCGGCGAGTGGTTCGGCTACATGCACTGGCCGGGGGTCAAGCCCGACCTGATGGCTGCGGGCAAGGGCATCAACGGCTCGGCGCTGCCGGTCGGCGCCGTGATCGCGAGCGCGCCGATCGCCGATTACTTCGAGAAAGCCAGATGGTGGACCGGCAGCACGTGGGACGGCCACCCCCTGGTCTGCGCCACCGTCGTCGGCAACCTCGAGTACCTGCTGGCCCACGACATCATGCAGCAGGTGCGCCAGCGCGGCGCCTACCTGAAGGACCGGCTCGACGGGCTGAAGGAGAAGCACCCGTCGGTCGGGCGCGTGTCCGGACGTGGGCTCTTCTACACGGTCGATCTGGTGAACGGGAACGGCGCGCCCATCGTGCCGGAGGACCGCTACTCCCCCTTCACCGGCGATCTCGGCCAGCATCCCAACGCCATCGTCGCGGCCGAGAACGCGAAGCGCGGCGTCTTCATGGGCGGCTTCTCGCCCAACACGATCAAGCTCGGCCCGCCCTTCACCATCACACACGACGAGATCGACACCGCCACGGACGCGCTCGACGCCGCGCTCACGGTGGTCGACGAGCGATTCCTCGGCTAAGGGCTCCGGGCTAAGGCATCTCCTCGATGGTGGGGAGCGAGGGGATCCGGTCAAGCCAGTGCTGCTTCGAGCGGTTGTAGATGTGGACCTTCGGCACCAGCTCGTCGCGCTGCTTGATAGTGCCCACACGGATGCCATAGAACGGCCCCGCCGGGTCCGAGGTCGCGTAGATGGGTGAGCCGCAGGTCCCGCAAAAGCCCTGCTGGCGCCGGTTGCCGCTATCCGCGATCTTCACGTAGACCTTCATCTCGCCCGAGAGCAGGGTGAAGGCGTCCTCCTTCGTGAACGCGACCGTGCGGAAGGCCGAGCCCGAGAGCGACTGGCAGTCCGTGCAGTTGCAGATGACGATGCGGTCGGTATCGAGATCCGCCTCGTAGGTGATCTGCCCGCAGAAGCAGGCGCCCTCCACCTTCATCCTCGACCTCCCGTTCCTGAAATCCGGCTCATTCCGCCGCGTCCCGTGCCGGGGGAGCGGCAGCGCCCCTCAGCCGGTGTGTCCCGGCCTCGTCCACGTTGCCGTCCCCGTCGAGGGCCACGCGGAAGACATCGCGGGCAACCTCCGGCGAGACCCAGCGCTCGCGCACGTCGTGGGCCACGCGCTCCGGCGCGCGGGCGCGAGGCTCCGCGTAGCCGCCCCCGCCTGCGGAGATGGAGACCATGGTCTCGCCCGGCGCCACCGTCACCTGGGCGCAGGCGGCAAGCGCTTCCAGCTCCCCATTGTGCTTGCGCCGGTACTGGCGGGCGAGCGCGCCCGTGCCGCCGCCGCGCGCGCCGTTGGCCGGGTTGACCGCGCCATTGCTGACGTAGCCCACCTCCAGTTCGCAGCCGTCGACCGGCCCGAACTCGACGAAGGCGCCGGCCCCGCCCCGCTGGCGCCC
Source organism: Alphaproteobacteria bacterium (assembly GCA_965221125.1). Taxonomy (GTDB): domain Bacteria; phylum Pseudomonadota; class Alphaproteobacteria; order UBA828; family UBA828; genus WTGU01. The sequence continues at coordinate 717,468 of CBDCRW010000006.1, read as the reverse complement.
GGCGCCGCCGCTGTCGGTGATGAAGTGCCGCCCCTTCACGGTGATGGGGAAGACCATCTCGTCGACCTCGATGGAATCCTGGTAGCAGAGGCCGGCGTTGCCGACGTGGGCGATGGTGATCCAGGCGTCGGTTTCGGGCGCCGCCGCGCCCGCGCCGAAGCCCAGAAATATCTGGTTCACGAAGCGCTCGCCGCTGCGCGGGTCTGTGCCGGATATCACGCCGCAGCTCGGCGGGATCACGCCGCCGACTTCAGCCATGCCGTGGCCGTCGCCGAGCTCCGCGATCGCGCGCTGCACGCCGTTGGCGATGTGGTCGGCGACGTTGGTGGTCGCGACCGAGCACGACGTCGGGTGCTCCGGGATGCCGACGACGCAGCCCCGCCGGAGCTTCACGCCGATGCGGCGGAAGGCGCCGGCGTTGGGCGGCACGGTGTGGGGCAGCGCGTTGAAGATGCCGACCATCGCCGACGTGCGCGCGCAGGCCTCGCTCATGTTGAGGCCGAAGGGAAGGGAATCGGGATTGTCCCGCAGGTCGACCTCGATCCGCGCGTCTGCCGGGTCGACGCGCACGGCGACCTTCACCGTCACGCCATCCGGCGCGCCCGGAATCGGGTCGTGGGTGCTGGCGACCGTAAGGCTGCCGGCGGGCAGGCCTTCGAGCGCGTCGATCATGCGCCGCTCGCTGTAGTCGAACCACTCGGCCGCGAAGCGGTCCAGCGTCTCCCAGCCCGTCTCTCCGGCGAGCGCCAGAAGCTCCCGCTCGCCCACCCGCGCCGCGCCCAGCATGGCGAGAAAATCGCCCCACCACTGATCCGGCACGCGGATGCGCATGCGGCACATGCGGACGATATCCTCGATGGTCTCGTAGCCCCGTTGCACCTGCACGGCGGGGAAGATCAGCGCGCCCTCCTCGTACACGTCGCGCGCGGAGCCGTGATAGGTGGTGGCGATGGAGTTGCCGCAATCGGCCTGGTGCGCCTTGGCGACGACGGTGAAGCGGTGCCGGCCGCCGTCGTCGATCACCGGCACCAGGATCGTGTGATCGGCCGGGTGCGAGCAGCCGTGATAGGGCGAGTTGTGGAGATAGGCGTCGCCTCGCGCGAGCTCGGGGTGGAACGCCTTCATCGAGGCCGCCATCAGGTCGGGCCCGCTCAGCACGTGGATCGGCAGGCTTTCGGCGGTCGCCAGCAGGTCGCAGTCGGCGGTGACGATGCAGCAGGAGAAGTCGCGCGCCGTGTTGAGCACGCCGGAGCGCCCGGTGCGGAACAGCGTGTTGGCCATCTTGCGGCAGATGGCCTCGAAGCGCTTGTTCAGGATCGCGAGCTGGACGCCGTCCATCGGCCTCTCTCCCTGCCGCCAAGACAGTCTTCTGCGGCCCGGCGAGTCGTCAATTCGCATCCGTTCGGTCCGGTCCGCTTTGCGCGGCTCTGTCGACCAGCAATCGCGAACAAAGGAGACCGCACGACTATCCAGCCGTCCTGCTCTTACGCACCGCCATCCACATATTGTCGCTCAATGGAAAACGATCGAACAATCCAAAACTGACCGTTGTCAATCCGCCTGCTTCGACCATCGCTTTCAGACTTGCGGGCGTAAAGTAGTTCACGTGGCCGGGAAAGCGAAACCCACACCAGCGAGAGCCCATGATCCGCCGATTCACGCTCGCGTAATTTGGCACCTTTATGATGGCCACGCCGTCATGCCGCAGGACGCGCGCCACCTCAGCCAAGAGCGCCCCAGGCTGGTGCTCGTGTTCGAGAAACGAACGCATGATGATACCGGACGCCGTCCCCGGCTCGATGCTGGCGAGGCCCTCGACTGCCGGCATGTTGACGACCTTACCCTTGCGGCTGGCGAGTCGCGCTCCGGCCTCTCGCGCGAGCGCCAGCGAAATCTCGATGCCGATGACCTCATACTGCCGTGGCAGGGCAGATACCCGGCCGCCATCGCCGCAGCCGACGTCGATTACCCGACCGGGCGGCACCAGGTTTTGCAAGCGTGCTGTCAGCTTGTCCGGCTTGGGCAGGAGGTGGCGGCGAATCGTCTTCCAAAGGCGCGACACGCCCAGCGCGACGGGATACTCCTTGCGCATGCGGACTTCGCGCTCTCTAAAATTCTTCTCCCATGCAAAATCCGTTTCAAGAGCCGAATAATCCGGGGGATTCTCCAAGTAAACCAACCGGCAATTTCTGCAGCGGCGCAGCACCCAATCGCGCCACGAGTACGAGAGTACAGGCTCGCCTGAATTGTTGGTGTCGCAGCTGGGGCAGCACCTATGCAGGCGTATCTTGGAACTCAACGCATCTTCTCCGCGATCACGATGGTCGTTGGTTCCAGGACATAGGCGGCTTCGCGCTCAGTCTCACTGTGGCTGTTCGGCCACGCGTTCCGAAGCACTCGCGTTGGGCAACAACAATTTGGCACCGCCATTCCACATGCCCGTCGGCGTCGAATCTTGTCCTTCCAGGCGCGGCAACGAGTAAGGTCATCTATGGTTCCTACGCCCGCGCCGCCTCGGCGAGGTCGGTGGGGTCTTCGCCACGGCGCAGCATGGCGAGGAGCGCGAGGTTCACGGCGATGTAGCCGGGTGCCACCTCGTTGACTCCGGCGAGCTTGGAATCGGTGCGCTCGCGCAGCTCCCGGTTCAGCGCGCCCAGCTTGTGAAAGGGCACGCCGGGGAAGAGATGGTGCTCGGTGTGGTAGGGCATCTGCCACATCAGCCAGCGCAGGAGCGGCCCGGCACGGGTCGTGCGCGTGCTCCCGATCACGCCGCGACCGTTGGGGAGCCCGTGGTGCTCGGCCGCGACGTAGAGGCGGTAGAAGGCCGTCGTCAGCACCATCGGCCCCCAGATGCAGATGAGCGCAATCCAGCTTTCGAAATAGACCGAGAGGGCCACGACGGCCGCATAGCCCAGCAGGTAGAGCCGCGCCTCGCGGATCACGATGCGCCGCTCCTTTTCCCGGAGGAAGGGCTCGGGCGCGTGGCCGACGGCGTGCTCCACGACATTGCGGACCTGGGCGATCCAGAGTGCCGGGCCGGCCACGAAGCTGAGATAGCCCACGAGCGTCCACGGCTTCTGCACCAGCAGTTCGGGGTCTCGCCCGGCCACCTTGGTGTGCCGGTGATGAGCAAAATGGAAGAAGCGCTGATAGTTGTGGGCATAGAAGCGCGGAAAGCTCGCGATATGGCCGAAGGCGTCGTTGAGCGCCCGGCTGCGGAAGACCGTCCAATGCCCGAGCTCGTGCTGGCCCGCGTAGCAGAAGCCCCAGAGGATGATGCCGTGGGCCACGAACACCGGCGCTGCCCACCAGCTGCCCCAGAGCGCGTGGATCGCGTAGCCCGTGAGCCCCGCCGCGCCGAGCTGGCTCAGCGTCTGGAGCCAGCCCAGGAGGTCGGAGCGCCGCGACAGCGCCTTGAGGCGCGGCGCCTCGATCAGGTCCTTGCGCGCGATCCAGTCGTCCATGCCGCTACCCGGTCGGGCTCACGGCGGCCAGTGTACGCCCGCGCTCGATCAGCAGGAAGCGATTGGCGGCGCTCGGCTGCCACGGGCTCCAGGCGCCGTCCGGCCATTGCACGCGAACCTGGGCGCTCTCGGCCGGCCCCAGGCCCACGTGAATCCATCCCGCCTGTCCGCTCACGTGGCCGCCGCCCACCACGACCTCGTGGCGCTGGACGCGGCCTCGGGCGCGCACCTCGATCCAGGCGCCGACGGCGTTCCGGTTGGCGCCCTCCTGCCGCAGCTTGAGCTGGAGCCAGTGGCCCATGTCGCGGCTCCGGTTGTGCAGGATCTCGACATTGGCCACGCGGTTCACGACGACGATGTCGAGCAGGCCATCGAGATCGAGGTCGACTACCGCGCCGCCCCGGCTGCGGCGCATGCTGGCCGCGCCCGCCTCCACCGAGGCTTCGCGAAACCGCCCGCCGGGGCCGCCCAGCAGCAGGTTGTTCGGATCGTCCGCCGCGGCCTCCTCCATCTCCTCCACGTTGCCCTTGGCGACGAAGAGGTCGATCCAGCCGTCGTTGTTCACGTCGGCGAACTGCGAATGCCACGCCGTGGACGGCCGCTCGTCATCGCCCGCATGGGGGCGCGTGGCCTCGACGCCGTGGTCGAAGGCGACCTCGCGGAAGTCGGGCTTGCCGGTGCTGCCGGGCGCCAGCGTGCGCAGCCGGTTCGCTCCCATGTTCGAGAGGAAGTAGTCCGGCAGCCCGTCGCCAGTGACGTCGTGGCTGGCGATCCCCATGCCCCAGATGCGAAGGCGCTGCCACCCGTCGGCGCGCCCGTAGAGCCTGGGCCGGGCGCCCAGGTGCTCGGCGCCGAGGTGCCAGAGCTGCTCCTCGCCCGTGTCCTCGTGATAGAAGCGGTCGTTGCTGACCAGTAGATCTGGCCGGCCTGCGCGGCTCCAGTCGGTGAACAGCATCGAGAGCGGGCAGTGGCCGGGGCTGAGCACGATCGCGGGCGCGTAGGTCGCCGCATCCGGGCCGGCCGGGCGGAACAGGACGTTGTCCGGACACGCCGCCGTCGGCCCAGCGCCGGTGGCCGAGTCGCCGAAGGGCAGGTGCATGGCGTTCCACATGTCGCGGTCGACGTAGTTGCCGAAGGCGAGCGTCGGCAGCCAGTTGCCGCCTTCCCAGGCGGCGCTGAAGGCGGTGGTCCAGCCGTCGCCGCCGTCCACGCCCCAGGCCGCGCCGGCATCGGCGAAGCGGCAGTCGCCGAGCCCGCGGTAGAGCCTGTTCGCGCCTTGCCGCAGCACGGCGAGGTCCATCACGCCATCGCCGTCGACATCCAGCGGATAGGCGCCGGTCGCGCCGGTCTCGGCGAGCGCGCTGCCTTCCACTGCGGAGAAGCGGGGCGTACCCGGCTGGCTCTCGTTGCGATGGAGCGTGGACGGCGACGCGCCGCCCGCGAGGAAGAGGTCGGGATCGCCGTCCGCGTCGCAATCGAAGGCGGCGACACCGCCGCCCACATAGTGGATCCAATCGCCGGTGTATGCGTGCTCCACGCCTGCTTCGACGGCGACATCGACGAAGCGCGGCGCTTGCGGATCGTCCGCGCCGGCGCTCCCGGCGGCGGCGAGGCCGCCGGCCCATAGGAGCGAGGCCAGAATGCTGACGGCGGTGTGTGCGCGGTGTGGTCGGCGCGTCATCGCGTCCGTTCCGCGGCGAGGCTATTTGGGCGCGGCCGAGTCTCGTCTAAGCGCCCCGGCCAACTGCCGTTCGATGCGTTGGACCAAGGCGATTCGCTGGATGCGCTTGCAGACCGATTCGATCGCGCCGGCGACGCCCTCGGGCAGGAAGATCATGAAGAGCAGGACCACCAGCCCAAGGCCGATATTGCGCAGGTCGGAGAACTCCTTGAAGAACTCGTCCGCCACCATCAGCAATCCGGCGCCGAGCAGCGGCCCCCAGGTGCGTCCGATACCGCCGACGACCAGCATCGAGATCAGGAAGAGCAGCAGCGGGAAGGAGACGAGGTTCGTGCCGACCGAGCCGAAGTGGGCGGCGTAGAAGGCGCCGGCCATGGAGGTCAGGAAGGCCGAGGCCGCGAAGACGATGAGCTGGTACTTGAAGACGCTGACCCCGCGCGAGGTGGCAAGCTCCTCGTTGTCGCGGAGCGCCTTGAAGGCGAGGCCGATGCGGCTCTGCGTCATCGCCACCGTGAAGACCAGCGCCACGATAAGGAGGCCCAGCATCGTGTAGTAGTCGCCCATCATCCAGTTGCGCCCGCCCAGCACCTCGCGCCAGCCGAAAGTGCCGAAGTCGCCAAGCCCCTGCGGGCCGCCGGTGAAGGCCACGCAGGTCGACGGGTTGATCGCCTTGTTCAGCTCGCTGCAGTCTGAATCGGTCTGGATCAGCACGAACATGGTCTGCGAGATGGCCAGTGTCAGCAGGGCCACGTAGATGCCGCGCATCCGCAAGCACGCGAGGCCGATGAAGATGCTGAAAATGACGCCCGCGGCGCCCGCAATGGGGAACGTGGGCCACAGGCTCCAGTCCAGGTAGCGGCCCATCAATGCCGTCGAGTAGGCGCCGAAGGCGAAGATCGCAAGCTGCGCCAGCGAGAAGATGCCGGCGATGCCGAACACCAGGTTCCACTGGCTGACCACGGTCGCGTAGCAGAAGAGCAGCAACGTGCTCGCGATGATGTAGCGCGGCACCCCCATGAAGGGGAATGCCGCAGCCACCGCCAGCAGAATGGCGAAGATGACGTAATCGCGGGTCTTCATCTCGTCGCCTTCACTGCCGCGCGATCTGGTGCTTGCCGAAGAGGCCGGCCGGGCGCCAGATGATCGCGATCACCACCACGACGAGCATGGCGAGGAAGCCCCACTTGTCGGCCACAAGCACCTTCACCGCCGCTTCCACCATGCCGATCAGAAGCGCGGCATAGAGCGCGCCGGTCATGTTGCCGAGGCCCGCCAGCACGATCACGATGAACGCCTTCAGCATGGGCGTCTGGCCCATGAGCGGCACGACGTCCCGGAACGAGCTCAGCATGATGCCGGCGACGCCCGCCAGCGCGCTGGCGAGCGCCAGCACGATGACGTAGACGCGCTTCACCTTCACGCCCATGAGCCTTGCGGCGTCGCGGTTCTGCGCTGTCGCCCGGATGGCGCGGCCCATGGTCGTGCGCGTGAGGAAGAGCGCGACGAGGACGATCAGCACCACAGCGACGGCCCAGATGATGAGGCGCTGGTAGCTGACCGGGACATCGCCGATGAGGAACGAATCGGCGCCCATGGAGAGCGGCTGCGCGTAGGGCGAGGCGTGGAACCACTCGCGCAGGATCTTCATCAAGCCGGCCTCCAGCGCCATGCCGAGGCCGAAGGTCGCGATGATGATCGTGACCTCGAAGTTCCTCTGCCGCAGCATCCAGTGGGCGGAGACGAAGTAGACCCCGGCGCCGAACAGGCCGCCTGCGAGGAAGGCAAAGGGGCCCGCGAACCAGAGCGGCAATCCCCAGCCTTCGGCCCAGACGAGCACGAAATAGGCGCCGAGCGTCATGATGATGCCGTGGGCCATGTTGAGCATGTTGAACGCGCCCCAGACGAGCGCGAGCCCCACGGCCGCCAGCGCATACATGGCGCCGAAGGTCAGTCCGCTGACGATGATCTGGACGAAGAAGTTCACTGTGCGTACCCGATACCGTCAGCCGCCGAGATAGGTCTCGAGGATCTGCTGGTTATTGTGAAGCTCCTCCCCGTCGCCGGCCCAGACGATCTGGCCGGTATCGAGAAGGTGGATGCGGTCGGCGAGGTCGATGATCCGGCTGGCGTTCTCCTCCACCAGCAGGATCGTGCGGCCCGATTCCTTGAGGTCCGTGATGATCTCGTAGATCTGGTCGATGACGATGGGCGCGAGGCCAAGCGAGGGCTCGTCGATCATCAGGATGCGCCCGCCCGCCAGCAGGCCGCGGCCGATGGCCAGCATGCGGCGCTCGCCGCCGGAAAGCGTGCGCGCGAGCTGCGTCGTGCGCTCCTTCAGCCGGGGCAGGATTTCGTAGATTCTCTCGACCTCCTGCTCGAAGGTCCTGCGCACCCGGGGCAGGTAGGCGCCCATCTTGAGGTTGTCGTAGACGCTCATGTCGGGGAACAGCATGTCGCCCTGGGGGATCAGGACGACGCCGAGCCCGACCACCGTCTCCGCCTCGGCGCCTTCGATCCGCCGTCCCGCGAACTCGATCTGGCCGCCACTCGGCCGGAGCAGTCCGGCGATGCAGCGCAGCAGCGTGGTCTTGCCGTGCCCGTTGGGGCCGAGCATCGTGATGAGCCCGCCTTCGGGCACATCGAAGGAGACGTCCCTGAGGACGCTCTGTCCCTCGTACCCCGCGTACAGGTTCTGAACGGAGAGGAGCGCCTCAGCCATTGGCGCCCGCCCGATCCGCCAGCATGTGCTGCAGGCGATCTGCCGTGCCTTCGCCGAGGTAGACCTCGACGACGCGCCGATCGCTCAGCAGCCCCTGCGTGTCGCCCTCATAGATCTTCTCGCCGTGGTGCATGATGACGACCCGCGTCGAGACCTGCAGCAGGAAACGCATCACGTGCTCGATCAGGATGATCGTCATGCCCTCGGCGGCGAGGCCGAGGACGATCTCCATCACGTCGTCGACCTCGTGCGGGTTGAGTCCGCCCACTGGCTCGTCGATGAGGAGGAGCGTGGGCTCGGTCGCGACTGCGCTTGCCAGCATCAGCAGCTTGCGCTCGAGCACGGGCACGTCGCGGGCCACCGCATGCGCGCGGTCTGTTAGCCGGCACAGCTCAAGCGCACGGTCCACGCGCTCCCGCATGGCCCGCGAGAAGGTCACCGCCGGAACGCCATGATCGCCGAGCCCGAAGGCCGAGCCGATCAGCACGTTCTCGCGGATCGTGAGCGAATCAAAGCCGGCGTTGAGCTGAAAGGTCCGCGCCATGCCCCGATGGCAGATGAGATCGGGGCGAACCCGCGAGATGTCCCGCCCCTCCAGATTGATCTCGCCGCTGGTCGCGGAGTTGATGCCGGAAATGACGTCGAGGAAGGTGGTCTTGCCGGCGCCGTTCGGGCCGCCGATGCCGACCACGTCCCCCGCGTAAACGTCGAGATCGAAGTCGTTTACCGCTGCCAGCGCGCCGAAATACTTGAAGACATTCCGGCACGCCAGCAGCGGTGCATGTTCCCCCGAATCCATTGCCTGAACCGTGTTCTATGTATTCGGGGTGACCGTTCCTAGCTGGTGAGCCACGGCGGGTTCAGCCAGTCCGCCGTGTCGTAGGGCGACGGCCCGACGTAGACCACGTCCTTGGTCCAGTCCTGACACTGCATCATGATCGTGGGCATGCCTAGCGACGGATCGTTGGTCTCCGCCGGATAAGGCGTTGCCGCCTGACCCCACATGAACCGGATGGTGCCCACCACGCCGCGATAGATCGATTCGCGGAGGAAGTGACACACCTTCCTGTTCTGCTCGATGCCGTCGTAGGGCACGCCTGTGCCGCCGGCACGGGCGGCCGCGATCGCCCACAGGTAGTACGAGTCGTAGACCTGTCCGCCGACCGACGGGCTCATGTCCTGACCCCAGCGATCGCGGATCTTCTTGGTAAAGGCGTTGCCGATCTCGTCCTGCAGGGTGCCGATCGTGGTCGAGCAGAACACGCCCTCGCCGGTCTCCTTGACGATGTCGAGGAAGGCCCGCAGCTGCAGCGCGTACTGCACGTAGAGCAGGCTGTTGGTCGGGTTCTCGGCGAAGCCCGTCACCAGGCCGGTCTGATCGCTCGGGAAGCCGTGGGTCGCCGCAATGATGGCGGGGTCGGCCTCGCGCGCGCGCACCAGGGCCGGGCCCCAGTCATCGACGGGCTGGGTCACGACGTCGTCGATCGCGAGCTCCCAGCCGAACTGCGGGGCCGTGTCGCGCACGGCGGCCGCGATGGTGGTCGCGTAGTCGATGCTGCCCGAGAAGAGCACAAACCTGTTGTTGGGCCGCTTCCACTTGCCGCGCTTCTCGAGCTCGTCCAGGAAGTAGATCAGGCCCGAGCCGTAGTAGTACTCGGACGGGTCGTCCTGGAAGATGCAATAGTAGCGGTCGAAGTTGTCCTTGACCGCGAACTGGTGACCGTACTGGGTGTTGTCGTGGATGTAGGGAATCCCTGCATCCGCAATGGTGTCGTACTCGGCCCGGACCGACAGCGTGTTGTAGCCGTTGACGATGGCATGCACCTCGTGCCGGTCGATCAGGCGCCGCGCCGCCGAGGTCACGGTCTCGGCGGTGATCTCCTTGGTGTCCTCGTAGTGGACCTCGATAGGCCGGCCCAGGACGCCGCCGTATTCGTTGATCTCCTCGACCGCGAGCGTGATGGCGGCCTCGAAGTTCCGCGCATCGTCCGCGCCCCAACCGGTGAAGGGCAGCATTGCACCCACCGGGATCGGCTCGCCGTCGGCCTTGGCGCCGTTGTTGAGCGCGACCAGGGTGTTGGCTCCGGCCACGCCCATCGCGCCGATGGCGGCGGTGCCGGCCATCGACATGAAGCCGCGCCGCGACGGGTTCAACGGGTCGACGATACCCCCCTTGGCCTTCATCTCCTCGTCGAACTTCTGCTTCTTCGTCTGCTTCCTCTTGTGAAACCACTCCATCGAGCCGCCTCCCATTGCGTTTGGTTCGAGGGCCGTCCTGCTTCCGGCGGGCGGGGAGCCGCGCCGGCCGCATGTGTACGTCGTGGATGCGAGCTTAGCATAGGGCAGCGCACGGAACGCAACAGCAAAGCGGACATGAATTCCGCCGCTTCAGGCCCCGACCTTGGCCGCCGCCTGCTGCGGCGCGCCGGCCGCGCTTCCCGGCAGCCAGAAGGCGATGATGCCGACCAGCGCCGCCGAGCCGCCGAGCCCGACGAAGAGCCAGAGGAAGCCGCCGGAGATGCCGTGCAGGCCCGCCACCAGCGGTGCTGCCACGGCGCTCGCGCCAAGGCCCAGCAGGAACTTGATGCCGAAGATTCGCGCGCGCCACTTCTCGGCCGTGTACCGCGTGACGAGCGCGTCCTGAATCGGGATCTCGCCGACCACGACCATCATCATGGCGAGTGCCACGACGATCAGCCCGTGGCCCGCCAGCACGCCGGCGGCGGCGATCAGCGGCGCCTGGGCGAAGAGCACGGCGATCCAGACCGGCTTCGCCGGGTAGCGGTCGATCAGCCAGCCGACTCCGATTTGGGCGAAGGCGGCGATGGCGATGACCAGGGAGACCAGCGCGCCGACGCCGAGCGCGCCGTCGGCGATTCCGGCCAGCCCGTCGTCGAACAGTTTCGGCAGCGCGATGGTCGTGGTCTGGAAGGTGAGCCCGGTGAGCGCCGTCGCCACGCCGATCACGAGCACCAGACGCAGAAGGGTGCCGGACGGCCGCCCCCAGCTCCTGCCGAGCGAGGGCCGGGTCGATTCCGCCCCGCTGTTGTGCCATTGCCGGCAGGCCGCGATGAACCAGATGCCGATCATCAGCGTGAACGCGCCCGGCACGATGAACGCCGCGCGCCAGCTGATCGCATCGCTGAGCGACGCCGCGACGATCGCCGCCGCCGCGAGGCCGAGGTTCCCGGCCACGCCGTTGACGCCGAGCAGCTTGCCCACCTTGCTGCGCCCCTCGACCAGCATGGCGATGCCGACCGGGTGATAGATCGACGCGAACAGGCCGATCAAGGTGAGACCGACCGCAAGCTCGAACGGCGTGCGGGCGAAGCCAGTGAGGATGGCCGAAGCACCGATGCCGACGAAGAAGATCGCGAGCATCCCGGGCCGGCTCCAGCGATCGCCCAGCCAGCCGGCCGGCAGCGTGCCCGCGGCAAAGGCGATGAAGCCGGGGACCGCGAGCGAGAGAAGCTCGCCGTAGGAGCGGCCGAACACCCCTTCGAGGGTGAGCACCACCGTGGGGTAGAGCAGCAGGAAGAGGTGGTCGAGGCCGTGCCCGACGTTGATGAAGAGAATGCGGGAGCGGTCGGACATCGCGTCCTCAGCCGCTGGGCGGGCTGGCTACGCAGGCCGGGCGCGGCATGGAGCGGGTGAAGGGAATCGAACCCTCGTCGTAAGCTTGGGAAGCTTCTGCTCTGCCATTGAGCTACACCCGCTCACACGAAAACAATAGGAGTGTGCACTGCGCCCTGCAAGCGCCCCGGCCGCCGAGCCGGAAAAGCATCGTCCCGCCGTCATCGACGCGGCGTGGCGGGCTTGCCGGCGTGGGCGATCCGCCTCTCCCGGTGGGCGAGGGCGTCCTCGATCAGTTGCTCGCGCGATTGCAGGAGGTCCTGCCGGGGCAGTCCCGCCGAGTCCAGCAGCCGGCCCATCGTCTCGTCGTGCGGCTCGAGCGCGCCGTCGGCGAGGATGTGCGCCACGGCAACGCCACGCTCCGCCAGGCTGCGGCCGACCAGGATCGTGCGGTGGCAGTCCAGCGGCTCCTTCTCCGCGCACATCAGCGCGATGCGCTCGCGTCCCGCGCCGTCCACGATCCGCTCGAGGCCCTCGCGAAAGAGGGGCGTCCCGGCCAGGCGGTCGTAGCGAACGCGTCCGTCCTCGTAGCAGGAGGGATCGTCCGGTCGTCCGCCGAGCGCACGCCCCATGAACACGTACCTGATGCCGACCGCCTCCAGGCTCGCGTCGAGGGCCTTGCGGTTGAACTGCGGATTGAAGCGGCTATAGGGGGCCGAGCGCACGTCGGCGAGCGCGGTGACGCCGTGTTGCAGCAGCAGCGCCAGGAAGGTCTCCAGCGAATGGTTGGAGTGCCCGACGGTGAAGACGACCCGTTTTTCCCTGGTCATGAGGACACGCCGTCGTCAGGCTGCGGACCGCCGCAGAGGGCGGGAAGGGTGATGATCGCCCGTGCGATGGCGCTTCTCCAGGGGATATGATGCGGTGAACGGACACGGACGCCACACGGCCGGAGGAGGGGAACGATGACGCAGGATGCCACGCCGGAGGGATTGGAGGCTGCCTTTCACGCTTGGGCGCGCGGGCTCAACGAGGGCGACCTCGACGCCTTCTGGAGCGCCTTCGACGACGGCGCCGAAATCCTCGACGAGGACTATCCCTGGCGGATGACGCTGGGGGAGTTCAAGGATCATATCGACTTCCACGCGGGTGGCGACGGGCTGTGGGAGCATTTCAAGTGGATCCCGCGGGAACTCAACGTCAGAGTGTGGGGAACCACCGGCCATGTCAGCGGCTTCTCGACCTTTCGCGGCAAGCCGCGCGACTCGGGCTTCCGTCAGCGCTTCATGGGCTTTACCCAGACCTGGTACCACGGCGACGGGGTCTGGCGGCAGGTCTGCTGGCATCAGAGCCCGCTGCTGGGCCGCATCCACGGCGCCTCGCCGAGCTGAGCGCACCGCTTCGGGCCGCTCATCCGCGCTGACCCGGCGGGAGCCTGCCTCCTCGCCTCCGGCAGCCTGACGACAATCCGCCGCGCCCGGCGTCCGAGTCGGGTGCACGGTGATGTGGAGGCCGACCGGTCGTTTCGGAGTCCCTGCAACCGCGTTCGGCGGGAGCGCCCGTCACTACTTTACCGACGTGTGCCGGGCTATTGTGGTGTCATCGATTTGACGTGGCGTAGTGCACGATGCGCTTCATACCACCGCCAACAAAGTTTAGCAGCCCTGCGAAGAGGGTGCTAATCACATTTTTGTTCAACCCAGAATCTGCTCTCATAAGGTTCGCTGCGAGCGAGTCGTCGCTTGTTCTCTCTTGCTGCTCATTTCTGGACCGGCCGAATTCGACTGGACTGCAGTTGCCCCGCATTGGTCGGAGCAATCGAGCCCAAATCCAGCACGGTTACGAAGTGGCACATCTTTGCTGGAGCGGCGATGAGGATGCCCGAGCCTGCCGCCATGTCGCCTGCAACCGCACTTGGGATTCGTACGGCGGTAAAGGGGTTGCGCGAATTTCCTCAATCGCTTCAAAAGATACGACCTGTTGTCCTTATGGTCCGCTTGCAAGTGTCAACACACACCGTTCGATATTCTGTATACCGATATGAGCCAAATGTTGGCCCCGGTAATTTTGGCTTGGATATCTTCACTTTTGGGAATTGGAAATGGCCCAGTGCCGCACCTTTAGGATTCAAAACCTCAATGGCATGTTCAAAAGTATCTCAAACAAATTCAAAATTTGGTTATCTCAACCACCTCGAAATGATCGTCATCGCGTCGTTACGCGCACTGTTCGAAAAAGGTGAGACACTTGCGTGCGATGTTTCGTTGCCTTCCTTTTTCGGTAACCACGGCGTACAAACAATTCTCCGTCTTCAGAAATCCGTCGGTGAGCGCGACCAACGCTCCGGACTCAAGATAGCGTTCTATGAAGTATCGCCAGCCGATCGTAATCCCGTGCCCGGCAGCCGCAGCCTCCAGCGAGTATGTGTAGTTGTCGTACCCGAGATATCTGGGGGGAGTGTCCGGGTGTCCAAAGACATCGAACCAATCCTCCCACGACGCCCAGCCCTCGTCGGGACGCGAAACACGGAGAAACGTGAGCCCGCCCCAGCCCGTCGAAGGCCCGTTCAACGCATTGGCATGCAAGGCGGCGTAGCCTGGAGAGCAAAGGGGCCTCACCTCTTCGTCGATGACAGCCACGCGGTCGCCGACGGCAGCATCCATCGAGTCCCAGCTGAGGATGACATCGGCACGCGGAACCGGCGGCAAGTACTGTATATCGTGCTGATATGTGAGCACGCGTACATGGACTCGTTCCCCGAGCGCCTTTTGGAGCGCGCCGTAACGCGGCATCAGGAAGAGATGCGAGGCTTCGTCGGAACACGCGATCACCAGCTCGACCCGTTCGTCGGTCGATAACTCCGCGACCTCTGCAGCGCCGGCGTGAATGGCGCCGAGACCGATGGCGACGGCATCGCGATAGCGATTCCCGGCATCGGTCAGGCTCACGCCGGTCCGCGACCGGTCGAACAGCCGAGTCGAAAGTTGCCGCTCCAGGCTGGCAATGTGCCGGCTGATGGCGGATTGCGACGTGCGCAGCTCACGAGCGGCGCGCGAAAAGTTGCCGTGTCGAGCGGCACTCTCGAAGGCCACCAGGACGCTCGTCGGCGGAATGCGATATGGCCCACGGTTGCTCATGCCAGTGTGGTATACTTTTGTGATCCAATTGTAAATATTCCCTTACGGCTCTGGTGAGACAGATTTTGTGGCATATCAATTGATGCATGCGCAATATCGGTAATGAGATCGAAGGATTTTATTCGAATTTCGTGTCCGCATCGAAGTTCCTGACAGTTAGCACGGCCCATCGAGCAGCGTCGTTCGGCAACGTGTTCACAATTTCGTCCGTCAGTTTGTGGAAAACACGATCGCTCGATCGCCAGGGCATTGTCGGCGAGCGTTTCGGAGCGCATGTCAAATCTCGCCGAATCGGCGCCGGGACCAAGCTCGAGGGCTATCGTTGCGGTGCAATAATTTGTTCGCGCGTGCACTACGGGCAACGGGCTGTTCCGCGATGACTTCGCATGCCGATGTGATCCGCTCGATATCCAAGCTCACCACAAGATCCGATCGCAGCGTTCGTTATGGGCGTTCCCGACTCTTACCGAAGTTGATACACAACTATTAAAGCATACGAACGATGCGGGGCGCCCGGCCCTGGTCGCAGCGGCGACCGCGGCGAGGAATGCGTGCTGGGCAATGGCGATGACAGGAGCTCGGTGGTGGCGGCCGTGGCGGCAAATCGACGCCGTCAGCATCCTCCACGTGGACCTCGCGCCGGATGAGGAGCGCGAGGCGCGCGCGTTCCTGCTACTGGACGGCGAGGAACGAGCGCGCTCGGGCCGGTTTCTCTCGGTGCGAGCCCGGCGGCAGTTCGTGCTTTGCCGGGCCGCGCTACGCGTCACACTCTCGGAGCGGCTGGGCTGCGCCAATCGCCGGCTCGCCTTCGGCTATCTGGAGCACGGCAAGCCCTTCGCCTTGGTGGACGGGCAGCGCGCGGCCGTCGGCTTCAACGTCAGCCACAGCGGCACGCACGGCCTGATGGCCTTCGCGGCGGACGAGCGGCTCGGCGTCGACGTGGAGGAGCGCGAATCCACGCGCGATCTCGAGGGTATCGGCAGCCTGGTCTATGGACCTGCGGAACGGCGCTCGCTGGCACTCGCTGCGGGCTGCGACAAGGTCGAACTCTTCTATCGGCTCTGGAGCATGAAGGAGGCGCTGATCAAGGCTACCGGCGCCGGCTTCTCGCTGAACCCGTCCCGGTTCGAGATTCCTCCGTCGATGCTGGAAGGCGCGCGGTCGGGTTCGTTCCGCTTCCCCCATGCGCCGTCGGACGAGTGGCGGCTCCTGGACCTGGGCGAAGCCCGGTTCGCGGCCGCGCTCGCATATCGAGTGCCGTCGCCGTCTCCGGACGCCTCGGCTGCGCGGGACGCTTGACCCGCCGCCACCGGCTGCCAAGCTGCAGAGAACGGCAGGGACGGTGGAGGGGGAGGCGAGCCATGGAAGGCAAGCTCTGTGTCGTCACCGGCGCCACGGACGGCATCGGCCGCGTCACGGCGCGGGCGCTGGCCGAGCGGGGCGCCGAGGTCGTCCTCGTCGGGCGCAACGCGGCCAAGGGCGCGGAGGTCTGCAAGGCGATCCAGCGCTCGTCGCGCAACGACCGCGTGCGCTTCGAGCAGGCGGACCTCTCCAGCCAGGACGAGATCAGGGCGCTGGCCGAGCGCCTCACCGGCGGCCGCGCGGCGATCGACGTTCTGGTCAACAACGTCGGCGCCATGTTCACCGGCCGGCGCGAGAGCGCGGACGGGATCGAGATGACCTTCGCCCTCAACCATCTCGGCTACTTTCTGCTGACGGGGCTCCTGCTGGAGAGCCTGAAGGCGAGCGCCGCGGGCCGCATCGTCAACGTCGCCTCCGAGGCCCACCGCAGCGGGCGGATGGACCTCGAAGACCCGCAGGGCACGCGGCGCTATAGGGGCTGGACGGCCTACGCGCAGAGCAAGCTCGCCAACGTCCTCTTCACCTATCGCCTCGCGGCGCTGCTTGAGGGGACGCCGGTCTCCGCCAATTGCCTGCACCCCGGCTTCGTTGCCAGCAAATTCGGGCAGAACAACGGCTGGCTATTCGTGACGATACTGAAGACCATCATGCGCTTCTCCGCCATCGACGTGGAGGCCGGCGCGCGCACCAGCGTTCACGTCGCGACCAGCGCCGATGTCGAAGGCGTCTCTGGCCGCTACTTCGACAAGAGCCGCGAGGCCACCAGCTCGCTCGTCTCGCGCGACGAGGAGACCGCGCGACGCCTGTGGGAGTTGAGCGAGGCGCTGACCGGGTATCGCTACTGAGGGCCGGCGGGCGGAGCCACCCGCTCAATCCCCGATATCTCGCCCCGCGTCCCGCAGGTGCGCCGCGAGGCCCATGAGGCGCCGGTCGCGCCACGCCTGTCGTTCGCCGTGCTCTGACATGGGCAGGCGGCCGCGCTGCTCCTCGTGGGCCTTGGCGACCACCTCGTCCGACCAGGGCTGCGCCGGCTCGCTCTGCTTGATGAACTCGTAGAAGCCGTCGCCGAGGCGCGCGCAGAAGTCGGCCAAGCCGCCCGGCGCATTCAGGTCGATGGTCTCGAACGGGCCGATGAAGGACCAGCGCCGGCCGAGGCCCGCCGAGATCGTCGTGTCGATGTCCTTCGCCGTGGCATAGCCGCCTTCCAGCAGACGGAAGGCCTCCCATAAGAGCGCCGCCTGCAGCCGGTTGGCGATGAAGCCGTCGATCTCCCGCGTGAGCCTCACCGGCTCCATGCCCGCCGCCTCCATCAGCGCCCAGCAGCGCGTCACCGTCTCTTCCTCGGTCCAGGGCGCGGGCACGATCTCGACCAGCGGGATCACGTAGGGCGGGTTGATGGGATGGGCGATCAGGCAGCGCGGGCCGATGGCCAAGCCCTCCGTGAAGGTGGAGGCGGGAATGCCCGAGGAGGACGACGCCACGACCAGCTCCGGCCCGGCGATCCCGTCGATCTGCTCGTAGACCGCGCGCTTCACGTCGGCGCGCTCGAACACGCTCTCCTGCGCGTGGGTCGCGCCGTCCAGCGCGTGCGCCAGGCCTGCGGCGATGGAGATGCGCGCCCGCGCCGCGGCGGGATCGTCGATCAGCCCGTGGCCCTCCAGCGCTTCGAGGTTGGTCTCGATGCGCGCGAGCGCGGCCTCGCACTGGCCCTCCGTCCCGTCGTAGAGCGCGACTTGATGGCCCGCGCGGGCGAAGACGATCGCCCAGGCGCTGCCGACCAGGCCGGTGCCGACGATGGCAATCTTGTCGGTCATGTTGAACTCCTCAGGCGGCCTGGGCCGGGGCCGCGATGCCGTTGAAGGCGGCGAGCGAGCGCTCGATGTCCGCCTGCGCGAGGCCGTCGACGATGAAGACGATGTGCGAGCGGCGGTCCTCGCCCGGCCAGGCGGCGAGATGGATGGGCGGGTGGACCACGTGCTGCACGCCGTTGACCACCACCGGGGCGGGCGCGCCGGCGACGTTGAGGATGCCCTTCACCCGCAGCACGTTCTCGCCGTGGGTGTGCAGCAGCATGGTCAGCCAGATGCCGAAGGCGGTCCAGTCGAGCGCGCCCTCGAAGCTCAGCGTGAAGGAGTGGATATGCGCGTCGTGGCGGGAGACGTCGTGCCCGTGAGCGTGAGCGCCATCCTCCGCCGCGTCCTTCTCGGCCTCGGCCGCGAGCCAGCGGCGCACCTCGGCGCCCTTGGTGCGCACGTCGTAGATGTCGGCGCGGAGCAGGCGGGGCACGTCCACCGCGCCGTTCACGGCGGTGATCAGCTCGGCCGTCCGGTTGAGCCGGGTCAGCTTGGCGCGAAGCCGGGCGAGGGTGTCGGCGTCGGCGATATCGGGCTTGGTCAGCACGATCCGGTCCGCGACCGTCGCCTGCTTGACCGATTCGGGATGCCGCTTGAGCTGCCTGAGCCCGTTCACGCCGTCCACCGTCGTGATCACCGAGCCCAGGCGGTAGTGGTGCTTCAGCACCGTATCAGCGCTCAGCGTGTAGAGGATCGGGGCGGGGTCGGCGAGGCCCGTGGTCTCGACGATCAGCCGGCGGTAGGGCGGGATCTCGCCCCGCGCGCGCCGGCTGTTGAGTGCCAGGATCGAGTCCTTGAGATCGCCCCGGATGGTGCAGCAGAGGCAGCCGCTCTCCAGCAGCACCGTGTTCTCGTCCATCGCCTCCACCAGGAAGTGGTCGAGGCCGACGGCGCCGAACTCGTTGACCAGCACCGCGGCGTCAGCAAGCGAGGAATGGCGCAGCATGTGGTTGAGCAGCGTCGTCTTGCCGCTGCCGAGGAACCCGGTGACGACGATGACCGGCGTGAGCCGCGTGTAGGTCGCCATCGGCCTTACGCCCGCTGTCGGGGGCGCTTCGGCCCACCGGGCGGCGCGTCCTCAAGCTGCGCGACCAGGGCGGGGTCCAAAGGGTCGGGCGCGCGGCCGGTCAGCCCCTCGACCGCGAGCCAGAGCCCCGGCAGGTCGGTCGCCATCTCGGTGGCGCCGCCGCTCGCCCGATGCACCATGTAGTGCGCGCCCGCCCAGTCGTCCGCCGCGCAGCCGTAGGCCGAGAGCACGCGGTTGAGCAGCGCGAGCCGGCGCGTGCGGTCCAGCTGGCGTTCCCGGCCGGTGGGCGCTGCCGCGCGCCGGCCCGCATCGGTGCCTGCCTCGGTCCAATGCGGGCCGTCGGTGAACACGCCGCAGAGCGCGCACATCGGAGGCCTGCGCCGTTACCTCTTCCGTTGCCGCTTGCCCTTGAAGGGCCGGCGCTTGATGAAGTCGTCGGCGATCTCGTCGAAGGTCGCCCAGATCACCCCTTCGTGGGCGCTGATGTGGCCGATGATCCGCTCCAGCATCAGCAGCGTCTGCGGCCGGCCCGAGATGTCGGGGTGGATGGTGAGCGTGTAGACCGCGTAGTCCATCTCGCGATAGACCCAGTCGAACTGATCGCGCCACCAGTCCTCGATGTCGCGCGGGTTGGTCCAGCCGCCGGAGTTCGGCACCTTCTTCATGAACATCATCGGCGGCAGGTCGTCGAGGTACCAGCTGCCCGGAATCTGCACGATGGGGAAGGTGGTGCCCTTCTTCATCGGCTTCATCCACGACTTCGCCGGCTTGGAGTAGTCGATCAACGTCCACTCCTCGTTGATCCGCATCCAATAGGGCTCGAAGTCGTGGTGCATCTGGCTGTGGTCGTACTTGATGCCGCGCTCCATCAGCAAGTGCGGCGTGTACGCGCTCATCTCCCACCAGGGCGCCACGTAGCCCGTGGGCGCCTTGCCGTAGAGCTTGGTCACCAGCTCCAGGCTCTTGTCGAGGACGTCCGCCTCCTGCTCGGGCGTCATCGCGATCGGGTTCTCGTGCGTGTATCCGTGCATTCCGATCTCGTGCCCGGCCGCCGCGACCGCCTTCATCTCCTTGGGGAAGGTCTCGATCGAGTGGCCGGGGATGAACCAGCTGGTCTGAATGCCCATCCGGTCGAAGAGCTGGAGCATGCGAGGGGTTCCGACCTCGGAGGCGAACACGCCCCGCGAAATGTCGCTCGGCGAATCGCCGCCGGCGTAGGAGCCGATCTGCCCCGCCACCGAATCGACGTCCACGCCGATTCCGACGAAGATTTCCTTCTTGGCCATCGCGACCTCCTCTGGCTTGGTTGGCGCGGAGACTAGCCTGGAATTCTCACCGATGTCATGGTCTGCGCGGCCCTTTCCGGCCGCACGCAGTTGCGCGCCGTTGACACACCCTCCGGCCCGGCTACAGGTACGCGGCGCAATTCACCCGAGGGACCACCATGCATCCTGACGACGCGGCCGACTGGCGCGCACGCAACGTGCCGGTCTTCAACGAGAACCGCTTCAAGCTCGGCGTGTTCGGGCAGAACTGCTCCAACGGCTGCACGATCACGCACGCCGAGACCACGTTCGAGCCCACCTACGAGCACAGCGTGAAGATCAGCCAGCTCGCGGACAGGCTCGGCTTCGAGCTGCTGGTGCCGGTGGGCCGCTGGCGCCACTTCGGCGGTACGACCCAGTTCAACGGGAACAACCTGGAGGTCTACACCTGGGCCGCCGCGATGGCCTGCCACACGCAGGACATCATGGTCTTCGCCACCTCCCACGTGCCGACGGTGCATCCCATCTTCGCCGCCAAGCAGGCGGCCACCATCGACAACATCTCCAGCGGGCGCTTCGGGCTGAACGTCGTCTGCGGCTGGTTCAAGCCGGAGATCGAGATGTTCGGCATGGAGCAGCTCGCGCATGACGAGCGCTACGTCATGGCGGACGAATGGCTCTCCATCGTCAAGCGCCTCTGGTCCGAGGACGACTTCGACCACGAGGGCGCGTACTACAGGGTCAACCAGGGATTCCTGGCGCCGAAGCCGCTCCAGCAGCCGCACCCGGTCGTCATCAACGCGGGCTCGTCCCCCGCCGGGCGCGAGTTCTCCGCCAAGCTCGCCGACTTCAACTTCCTCTCCATCACGACGATGGAGAACGCGGCAGAGATCGTGACGGACATCCGCGCGCGGGCCGCGGCGCACGGGCGCCGCTGCGGCGTCATGAGCTACGGCCTGGTGTGCTGCCGCGATACCGAGGAGGAGGCGCAGGCGCTCTATCGCCGCATCGTGGACGAGGGCGACTGGGGCGCCACCAACACCATCATCGAGCTGATGCTGGGCGAGAACTATTCGTACGGCGCGAACAAGGAGGAGCTTCGCGCCATGGGCGAGCGCTTCATCGCCGGCTGGGGCGGCTACCCGCTGGTGGGCACGCCGGAGCAGGTGGTCGACAAGATGCTCGCCATTGCCGACATCGGCATCGAGGGCTTCATCCTCTCGTGGCTCGACTACCACGAGGAGCTGAAATACTTCGGCGAGAAGGTGCTGCCGCTGATGCGCCAGGCCGGCCTGCGGGTCTAGCCCGCGTCCGTTTTTCACGGAAAGGGCTTTAAAGCGGCATATTCCGGCATACGCCGGCACAAGGTGGCACAAAGTGGCACAAGGTGGCACGAAACGGGCGGCACAAAGTGGCACAAAGTGGCACAAGGTGGCACAAGGTGGCACAAGCCGGCCGGTGCCGGCGGCTGCAGGAGCCCGCTGGATGCGCGCCCGGCGAAGAGCCGGCTCCCCGGCGCCGCTCCGGCCCGGCGTTCCCTGAAGGACGATGGTCTGCGCGCTGCATCCGCAGAGCCTGCCCCCACCCGCCCGCCCCGTGCACCGCACCATGGTGCGGGTCGCGCACACCTGCGCGCGAATACGTCGCGCATACTTGCGCGCGAATACCAAGAGTTGCGCGCCCGCGGCTGAACAGTAGCGCGTGCAGGTTGATGCCATGAAAGACACCCTCACCTCTCCCCCACCCTCTCCTCCGACCTCTTGGTATCCCTCAGGGGCGGAGAGGGAGAAAAGACCGGCGTGGCTTGCGTTCCCCCTCCGCCCTTTGGCGGGGGACAGGGGAGGTGGGGACACTCTTTCGCCATGAGCGCCGGCGGCGACGCGCGCGCGGTCTACCGGCGGATCGCGCCCTGGTACGACCTGCTCGACGGCTCCTTCGAGCGAAAGCGCTATGCACCGATCCGGGGCACGCTGTTCGCTGGGCTGGGCGGGCGCATCCTGGATGCCGGCGTCGGGACCGGCCGCAACATCCCCTACTACCCGGACGGCGCGGAGGTGGTCGGCATCGATCTCTCGCAGGCGATGCTCGCGCAGGCGCGCGCTCGGCGCGACGGGCTCGGCAGCACCGTCCCGCTCGCGGCGATGGACGTGCTGCAAACCGCCTTCCCCGATTCGCGCTTCGACGCCGTGGTCGCGAGCTTCGTCTTCTGCGTCCTCGGGCCCGATCAGCAGCAGGCGGCGCTCGCCGAGCTCGGGCGCATCCTGAAGCCCGGCGGCGAGATCCGCCTGCTCGACTACACGTGGTCCAGGCGGCCCGTGCGGCGCCTGGTCATGGGTCTGTGGGCGCCCTGGGTGCGCTGGGCCTACGGCGCGGGCTTCGACCGCGAGCCGCATCGCCACGTCGAGCCTGCCGGCCTCACGCTGGTCGAGAACCGCTTTCTGATCGACGATGTCGTCCGGCTCGTGATCGCGCGCCGGCCTCCCGCTAATTCTGCTGGCTGAACAGGGCGGACAGCGTGCCTTCGTTCACCGAGATTTCGTGCCTGCCGTAGAGCGCCGCGCGGTAGGCTTCCGTGAGGTCGCCGCGCCACGCGCGCGTGAGCTGGTCGCGCAGCCGGTCGCGCTCCTCGCCCGTCGCGCCCCGGCCGGCGTCGTTGACCCCGGTGAGCACCGCGACGCCCCATCCGCCCGCCGTTGCCGCGACGATGGGCTCGCGCTCGCCTTCGTCCGCCTCGAACAGCCCCCGTATCAGCGCGAAGGATGCGTCCGCCCCGGCGCCCTGCCCGTCGCGCCGCACGTTGTCGAGCGTGGTCACGGCGAAGCCCGCATCGCGGGCCGCGCGGGCGAGGTCTTCGCCTTCCCTCACCCGGTCGGCCAGCGCGTTCGCCACGCGCTCGGCCGCTTCCCTCTCCGCCTCGCGCATGAGCGCGGACCGCACCTCGCCCCGCACCTCCTCCAGGGGCCGCGGCGCGGACTCCGCCACATCGTCCACCCGCAGGATGACGAAGCTCCCGTCGTTGAGCTCGGTGAGGTGCGATTCCCGGCCTTCCGCCGTCTGGAACAGGAGCGCGATGATGTCGTCCCGCTCGCTCAGCTCGCCGAGGGCCAGGGCCCCGCTCCGGTCGAGCCCGTTCCGGGTGACGCCGCTGAGAACGATCGGCTCGACGCCCACCGCCGCGGCTCCCTGCTCCAGCGAGGCACCGCCGCCGAGCTCGTCTTCTAACACCGTGGAGAGGCGGAACAGGCCCGCGCCGGCCAGGTCGAGCGCCATCTCGTCGTGCAGCGACTGCTTCACCTCCTCGAAGCTCAGGCGCCGCGCCGGCTTCACGTCGTCGACCTTGAAGAGATGCCAGCCGAACGCGGTCTGCACCGGATCGCTGACCGAGCCTTCGGCAAGGCCGAACACCGCCTCGCTCGCGCTCCTGAGCGGGCCGTCGGCCCTGAAGTCGGGGATCGGCAGCACGCTCGCGCCGCGGCCCTTGAGGTCGTCCGCCACGACGTCGAACAGCTCGCCCTCCGCCAGCCTCTGCGCGCCCTCCCGAATCAGCGCCTCGTCCTGGGCGTTGATCTGGACCACCGAGCGCTGCTCCGGCATGTCGAACTCGTCGATCCGTGCCTCGTACTCGGCGTAGACGTCTTCGTCGCTCAGCTCGATCTCCGAGACCATGGCCTCCGGCGTGAGCTGCACGATCACCGCGGTGCGCCGCTCGGGCGCCATGAAGGACGCCGTGTTCGCCTCGTAGTATTCGCTGAGCGCGGCCTCGTCCGGCTCCGTGAGACCAGTCATGCCGCGGGCGGAGACCAGCGCGACTCGCGCGCTGCGCTCCTCCGCGCGGTAGCGGTGGACGGCCTCGATCAGCGCTTCCGGCACGTTGCGCTCGCCGCCGACCGCGTTCAGGAGCTGGCTGCGGAGGATGTCGACGCGGATCAGGTCCTCGTACTCGGCCCGCGTCATGTTGTTGCGCTCGAGCACCAGATCGTAGAGCTCGGGGTCGAACCGCCCCTGCTCGTTGCTGAAGGCCGGCGAACTCTCGAGCTCCTGCATCACGCTCGCGTCGGCCGCCCGCAGGCCGAGCCTGCTGGCCTCGGCGTCCAGCAGGTACTCGCGCACGAGCAGGTTGAGCACCTGCCCCGTAAGGCCGGCACGGTGGGCCTCGTCGCGGGTCAGGTCGGGGCGGCCGGAGCGCTCCCGCTCGCGCTGCAGGGCGCGCTGGAACTGCCGGTCGAACAGGATCGTCGGCACGTCGACGTCGCCCACGGTCGCCACCGCGGAGCGGCTGCCGCCGGTGAACACGTCGTTGATGCCGAAGGCGCCGAAGCTCAGCGCCAGGATGATGATGACGCCGCGGGCCGCCCATGACTTGGTGGCCTGGCGCATGGATTGCAGCATCGCGGGTCCTGCCCAGTGGTGGAGGCGCGCCCACGCCGCTCCGGCGCGCGCGTTGCGGCGGATAATAGGAGCGGCCGTGCATACCGGGCAACACGCAACCTGCGGCCCGGGCAGTGGGACCGCGGCCCGTCGCCGTTCCCTTGCCGGCCCCACAATTCTGGTCCGGGGCCGCGGCCCGTGCTAGAGCTTGGGCTCTCGTCCGCAGCGGATGCCCGCGCGCGCGTCGAGACACGCCCATCCACGACCCACATTGCTCCCATGGCGCCCGAGTCCCAGCCCCGCCGGCCGCTCCTCGTCGCGAACTGGAAGATGAACGGCTTGCATGCCGATGGGCTCGCGCGCGCCGGTGCGCTCGCAACCCACGCAACTGCCGGCGACTGCGGCGGCGATATCGTCGTGTGCCCGCCGGCGACGCTGCTCTTCGCGCTCCGGGCGGTGTTCGCGGGCACGCGGATCGCGCTCGGCGGGCAGGACTGCCACGTCTCGGCGGAGGGCGCCCACACCGGCGACGTGAGCGCTGCGATGCTCGCCGACGCCGGCTGCGCCTACGTCATCGTCGGCCATTCGGAGCGGCGCGCGAGCCACGGCGAGAGCAACGAATGGGTCGCGGGCAAGGCCGCCGCGGCCCATGCGGCGGGACTTACCGCCATCGTCTGCGTGGGCGAGAGCGCGGCCGACCGGGATGCGGGCCGCGCGCTCGCCGTGATCGGCCGCCAGGTCGAGGGATCGCTCCCCGCCGGCGCCACGCCCGAGAACACCGCGATCGCCTACGAGCCCGTCTGGGCCATCGGCAGCGGCCGCACGCCGGGCCCGGCCGATATCGGGGCGGCACACGGGCAAGTGCGGGCCGCATGGGAGCGGCAAATTTCAGGGAGCGGAGCGGCGCTCCGCGTGCTATATGGCGGCTCCGTCACGGCGCGGAACGCAGGCGACATCCTGGCCGCGCCGGGGGTCGAAGGCGTGCTGGTCGGCGGAGCCAGCCTTTCTGCGGACGCGTTCTGGCAGATTTGCCGGGCGTGCCGCTGAGCCCGTCCGGACAGAGTGGTAAGGAGCGGCGGTGGAAACGATCCTGCTCGTGGTCCTGATCATCATCGCAATCGCGATGATCGGCCTCGTGCTGCTCCAGCGCAGCGAGGGCGGTGCGCTCGGTATCGGCGGTCCCGGCGCGATGTTCTCGGCGCGCGGCACGGCGAACCTGCTGACGCGTGCGACGGCGGGGCTGGCGGCGGCGTTCATGATCCTGAGCCTGGTGCTCGCCATCCTCTCCGGCAGCTGGTCCGACCGGGAGTCGGTGCTGGATACGGTGGAGGAAGACCCGCTGGCCCTTGAGGCCGAACCCCTCGTGCTGCCGGGCGAGCTCGACCTGCCGACCGATATCGAGCCGCTGGAACTCCCCGGCGACGACGGCCCGACCGCCCCCCGCGCGGAGTGACGCGGCGCGCCCTTCCAACGGCGATCCGGGCCTCTAGGCCGCGGCGAGTGACACGGCGCGTAGGAGCCACCCATATTTTCTGCGAACGGGTGGTGGCGACTCGGGCGCGTTTGATAAGGTAGGGGTCCATGACGCGGTACATCTTCGTCACCGGCGGCGTGGTGTCCTCCCTCGGCAAGGGGCTCGCTTCGGCGGCGCTCGGCGCGCTGCTGCAGGCGCGGGGCTATCGGGTCCGGCTCCGCAAGTTCGACCCCTACCTCAACGTCGATCCGGGCACGATGAGCCCGTTTCAGCACGGCGAGGTCTACGTCACCGACGACGGCGCCGAGACCGACCTCGACCTGGGCCACTACGAGCGCTTCACCGGCGTGCCGGCACGCCGCAGCGACAGCGTCACCGCCGGCCAGATCTACCAGACCGTGATCGCGAAGGAGCGGCGCGGCGACTACCTCGGCGGCACCGTGCAGGTGATCCCCCACGTCACCGACGCGATCAAGGAGGCGATCGTCCGCGACAGCGACGGCACCGACTTCGTGCTGGTGGAGATCGGCGGCACGGTCGGCGACATCGAGGGCCTGCCCTTCTTCGAATCGATCCGCCAGTTCGCCTACGAGCAAGGCCGCGAACGAGTGATGTTCGTCCACCTGACGCTCACGCCCTTCATCGAGACCGCCGGCGAGCTGAAGACCAAGCCCACCCAGCACTCCGTGAAGGAGCTGCGCAGCATCGGCATCGCGCCCGACCTCCTGCTCTGCCGTGCCGACCGCCCGATCCCCGAGGCCGAATGCCGCAAGATCGCGCTCTTCTGCAACGTGCGCGAGGACTGCGTGATCCCGGCGACCGACGTGGAGACCATCTACGAGGTGCCGCTCAGCTATCACGCCCACGGCTTCGACACGCAGGTCATGCGCTACTTCGGCATCCCGGAGGAGCCGGTGCCGAACCTTTCGGCCTGGGAGGAGATCGTCAAGCGCACGCGCTCGCCCGAGGGCGAGGTGGCGATCGCCGTCGTCGGCAAGTACACCGGGCTGCGCGACGCCTACAAGTCGCTCTTCGAGGCGCTGACCCACGGCGGGGTCTCGAACAGCGTGCGCGTCGACACCCGCTGGATCGAGGCCGACGACCTGGAGGCCAACGGCTCCGCCAGCGCCCTCGAATCCGTGCACGGGATCCTGGTGCCGGGCGGCTTCGGCGAGCGCGGCGTGCCGGGCAAGATCGCCGCCGTCAAGTACGCGCGCACCCGCCACGTTCCCTACTTCGGCATCTGCTTCGGGATGCAGCTCGCGGTGATCGAGACCGCGCGCAACGTCGCCGGCATCGCGGGCGCGGGCTCCACCGAGTTCGGCCCCTGCGACGATCCCGTGATCGGGCTCATGACCGAGTGGAACCGGGACGGCCGGGTCGAGCGCCGCAACGCCGGCGACAACCTCGGCGGCACCATGCGGCTCGGCGCCTACGAGGCGGTGCTGGAGGAAGGCAGCCGGGTGCGCGCGGTCTACGGCAGGGAGCGGATATTCGAGCGCCACCGCCACCGCTACGAGATGAACATCGGCTACCGCGAGCGGCTCGACGATGCGGGCATGCGGGTCGCGGGCCTCTCGCCCGACGGTGAATTGACGGAGATCGTCGAGCGCCCCGACCACCCGTGGTTCGTGGGCGTGCAGTTCCACCCCGAGCTCACGTCGCGCCCGTTTCAGCCGCACCCGCTCTTCGCCTCGTTCATCGAGGCGGCGGTCAAGCAGGCGCGGCTGGTCTAGGCGCGAAATGAGGGCGACGTGAGCGAGGCGCCCGCCTCAGGCCGGGTGACGATCGGCTCCTTCGAGGTGGGCAACGCGCTGCCGCTTGCGCTGATCGCCGGCCCCTGCGCGATCGAAGGGCGCGACCACGCGCTCAGGATCTCGGAGACGCTCGTTGCGATGACCGCGGCGCGGGGCATGCCGTTCGTCTACAAGAGCTCCTTCGACAAGGCCAACCGCACCTCGGCCGCAAGCCCGCGCGGCATCGGCATGGACGGGGGCCTTGCGATCCTTGAAGCGGTGCGGGAGGCCCACGGCTGCCCGGTGCTGACCGACGTGCACCTGCCGGAGCAGTGCGCGGCGGTGGCGGAGGCGGTGGACGTGCTGCAGATCCCGGCCTTCCTCTGCCGCCAGACCGACCTGCTGCTGGCGGCGGCGGCCACCGGCAAGGCGATCAACGTGAAGAAGGGGCAGTTCCTGGCACCCTGGGACATGCGCCACGTCGTGGCGAAGATCACGGACGCCGGCAACCGCCGGGTGCTGGTGTGCGAGCGGGGCGCGAGCTTCGGCTACAATACGCTGGTCTCCGACATGCGGAGCCTGCCGCAGCTGGCGGAGACCGGCTGCCCCGTGGTGTTCGACGCGACCCATTCGGTGCAGCAGCCGGGCGGCCACGGGGCGTCGAGCGGCGGGCAGCGGGAGTTCGTGCCGGTCCTCGCGCGGGCGGCGGTGGCGGTGGGCGTCGCCGCGGTCTTCATGGAGACACACCCGGCGCCGGACGAGGCGCCGTCGGACGGCCCCAATATGGTGCCGCTGGATCGGATGCCGGCGCTGCTCGACCGCCTGCTGGCCTTCGACGCGCTGGCCAAGAAAACGTGAGGGAGAGAACGATGAGCGAAGGATGCGTGTTCATCGGCGGCGAGTACGTCTCGCCCGAGGACGCCAAGATGTCGATCTTCGATGCCGGCTTCGTCTGGGGCGACACGGTCTACGACGTGACCTCGACCTGGGCCGGCTGGTTCTTCATGCTCGACGAGCATCTCGAGCGCTTCGCGCGCTCCTGCGCAGGCTTCCGGCTGGAGAACCCCTACAGCGCCGACGAGATGCGCCGCATCCTCGCCGAGTGCGTGGCGCGGACGGGGCAGGACGACTGCTACGTGAAGATCCAGCTCACCCGCGGCGTGATCCAGAGCCAGACCCGCGACCCCCGCCTGGGCGCGCCCGAATTCGTGGCCTACGCCACGCCCTACGCCTGGATCTGGGGCGAGGAGAAATGCCGCAACGGCGCCGCGCTCTACCTCAGCGGCGTCGAGCGCGTCTCGTCGAAGGCCATCGACGCCCGCTACAAGAACTACAACCGGGCGGACTTCGTGCAGGCCCGCTTCGAGGCCTACGACCACGGCTGCGACGATGCGCTCCTGGTGGGCGCCGACGGCTCGCTCACCGAGGGGCCGGGCTACAACATCTTCGTCGTACGCGACGGCGCGGTGGCGACGCCCGAGACCAACGTGCTGGAGGGGATCACGCGCCGCGCCGTGGCCGAGCTCTGCGACGAGGAAGGCATCCCCTTCTCGTACCGCAGGGTGGAGCCCGCGGAGCTGGGCGAGGCCGACGAGCTCTTCGCCAGCACGACGGCCGGCGGCGTCATGCCGGTGGTGCGCCTCGGCGACAGGCCCATCGGCAACGGCCACGCCGGCCTCGTCACCAGCCGCGTCCAGTCCCGCTACTGGAGCAAGCGCGAAGAGGGCTGGCACGGCACGCGGGTGGGCGATCTTCTTCAAGCCGCCTAACGACCGATCAAGCCTAAGCGAATTCCGTTGCTCGGAGTGTAGTTGAAGCGCAGCTTCAGCTCGACAATTTCGTTGAGATAGGTATTTTAGTTGGCACAATGCGCCAAGGGTGCTTCGCCCGCGTGTCTACAGCGTTATGGCTTGCGGACCCATTTATGGCTATTGGAGTGACCGTACAAATGCGACTGATACACCCCATTTACCTTGATATACCAATGCTGGTGTCGTTTGCAGCAGCAATTGAAGGAGGGCTGTCATTCGGAACCGAAGTGACACGTGAAGAATCCAAGTCTACGACGGCGGAAGCAGAAGGAGGCATAAAATTTGGCTTCAGCCATTTGTTTAGTCAATTCTTCGATTTGTCTGGTGAGCTTTACGCTCAGGGTACTCGCGAAGGTACGGAACGATCAGTGGAGAGAAGCTCACGATCTCACACGGAGGCATCGGTTGCAATCCTGCTATATGATAGATTACGAAAAGACGCTGGCTACATTGTTGATATTGAAAATCTTGAAGATGCAAAGAAGGTAGAACCTGGGGCACTGATCGAGATTGCTGGCACTCTGGAAAAAATGCTATAGATTCGATGATCGATTACATAGATGCAGTGAATATTATGGGAAATATGCGCTCAGTTTCACATACAGCGGCTCCAGTGGCAACTGGCGGAGCGCGCAATAAGGGAGCCGCCGCGAAGAGGAAGAGTCAGAATGATGGTCCGCTAGAAAACATTCGTAATGCGCTCGACAGAGATCGTAAGCGCACGCCGATATCTAACGTAATTTTGCGTTGCACTGCACCCAGCAATGTTACAGCGGTCGTGACACTTCGAACGGAGAATCTGCGAGATCTCACTCTTAGTGAGCTTCACAAGAATAGCGTTCGAATTCTCGGAAAGTGACAAGAGTCATCGATCAAGGCGAGAGAATGAGCTCATTCGAAAACTATGGTTTTGCACTAATGGAGCCAGAAAAGCTACAAGACCTATTCCACAACCTACAAAGCACAGAGAACGTTGTACTGGACCTCAGCGAAGTGCAAGTACGAGGCCCGGCTCTACAGGTCTTACCGCTTATGGTATTTGTATGACAGAATATGATTCCATATCAAATTAGTGCATCTGGAGCGACGCTTGGGCTGGCATTGAGCCGTTCCAGTGGAGCAAGCGCGAAGAAGGCTGGCACGGCACGCGGGTGGACGACCTGCTTGCGGCCGCTTAGCGAACCCATCGGGCTTGAGGGGCGTAGCAAGGCGCGGCGCTCTACCCCTCCACGTAGTCCTCGATGTACTGGCGCACCACCTCGTCGAGCGGCGGGTTGACGGGCAGGTCGAGGGCCGCGGCGCGCTCGGCCTTGGCGTAGCCCGGCCAGGAGCCCACGAGCCGCTGCACCGCCTCATCGGGCGCGTCGATGACGGCGCCGAGCTGGCGTCCTGCGCCGACGCGCTCCAGCGCCGCCACCATCTCCCCCGCCGTCGCCGAGAACGACGGCAGGTTGATGGTGCGGTCGTCGCCGAGGGCGTCGCCCGGCACCTCGTGGAGCGCGACCAGGCTGTCCACGATGGTGCGGTAGCCGCCGAGCACGATGCGCGTCTCCCGGCTCACCGGAAGCTCGTGGTCCACGCCGGCGAGCGGCTCGCGGAAGAGCCCGCTGGCGAAGCCGGAGGCCGCCTTGTTGGGCTTGCCTGGCCGCACGATCACCGTGGGCGGCCTGCCGCCGCGCCCGTCCAGCCAGCCCTTGCGGGTGTAGTCCGCCACCAGGTGCTCGTTGATCACCTTGGTCACGCCATAGGTCCCCTGCGGCGTGATCTTGGTCTCGTCCGAGATGGTTCCCGGCAGCGCGCTGCCGCCGTAGACCGCGATGCTGCTGGTGAAGACGAGGTGCGGCAGCCCCGGCGCCGCGCGGCAGGCTTCGAGCACGTTGAGCCCGCCGGTGAGGTTCACGCTAAGCGCCAGGTCGAAGTCCTGCTCGGCGCCGGCGCTCACCACCGAGGCGAAGTGGAAGACCGAGAGCGAGTCGCCCGCGATCAGCCCTCGCACCGTCTCCCCATCGGAGACATCGCCCGCGACGAGGGAGACCCGCGCGTCATCCAGGCCCGGCGGCGGCCGGTCGGGCACGGCAGCGTCGAAGAGGATCAGCTCGTCGATCCGCTCCTGCCCGCCGGATGCGCCGGTCAGCGTATCCCGCTCCAGCAGCGCCAGCGCGAGCCTCTGCCCGAGGAAGCCCAGCCCACCCGTAATCACCACCTTCATGCGTGCTCTCCCACCGCTCGGTCCCGTTCATGCCCAACATATCCTATTGGCAGGGCGTGCCGGTATGCGGATGATACGCGCGCAGATTTCGCGCCGCTCCTCGTGGGCGGCGGGAACAGGACGTGGCGACGGGGGCGAGGATGACGGCATCGGAGACTCTTGGGCCGAACCAATCTCTGATCGGCGAGCGCGATGCGCGGGCCCGGCTCATCACGCCGGCCCTGGTGCTCGATCTCGACGCGATGGAGCGCAACATCGCCGCCATGGCGGCCTACGCGGCGGAGCAGGGCGTCGCCATCCGCCCCCACGCGAAGACGCACAAGAGCGTGCAGATCGCGCGCCGCCAACTCGACGCCGGCGCGCTCGGCATCTGCTGTGCCACGCTCGGCGAGGCGGAGGCGCTGGCGGCGGGCGGGATCGACGGGCTGCTCATCACCTCGCCGGTCGTGGCGCCGGCCAAGATCGACCGCCTCATGGCGCTCCGCCAGGCCAACGAGTCGCTCATGGTGACGGCGGACGACATGGACAACCTGCGCGCCCTCGAGGCCGCCGCTGCGGCGTCCGGCTTCGTGCTCGACGTGGTGGTCGACGTGGATGTCGGCCTGCACCGCACCGGCACCCGCGACGCGGCGACGGCGGTGGCCATGGCGGAGGCGGCGGACGCGAGCGCGAGCCTGCGCTTTTGCGGGATTCAGGGCTACGCCGGGCACGTCCAGCACATCGAGGATTTCGGCGACCGCCGCACCTCCTCCCACGACAATCTCGCGCCGCTTCGGGACGCCCGCGACAGCCTCGTCGAGAAGGGCATCGCGGTGCCCATCGTCACCGGCGCCGGCACCGGCACCCACGACATCGACCCGGAGATCGGGCTGATGACCGAGCTCCAGGTCGGCTCCTACGCGGTCATGGACGTCGAGTACCTCGACGTCCAAGCGCGCGGCGGCGGCGACTGGCGCTTCGAGCCGGCGCTCTTCGTCCGCGCCACGGTGGTCTCGGCGAGCCATGACGGAAGCGCCACCATGGATGCCGGCCTCAAGTGCTTCGCCACCGACGGGCCGCTGCCGCGCTTCCACACCGGCGTGCCCATCGGCGCCCACTACAAGTTCTTCGGCGACGAGCACGGGCGCATCGTCTTCGCCAGCGCCAACGAACGCCTCGCCATCGGCGCGGCCCTCGAATGCATCGTGCCGCACTGCGACCCCACCGTGAACCTCTACGACCACTACCACTGCGTGCGCGGCGACACCCTGGTCGATATCTGGACCATCGAGGCGCGGGGCCGCCACTAGGCGCGAACCATGGCGTCTATCACCCTCGCGGGCCTGACCAAGCGCTTCGGCGACCTCACCGCCGTCGCCTCCCTCGATCTCGAGATCAGGGACAAGGAGTTCGTGGCCCTGCTGGGCCCGTCGGGCTGCGGCAAGACCACGACGATGAACATGATCGCCGGCATCGAGACGCCGTCGGAGGGGCAGATCCTGTTCGATGGCCGCGACATGCAGCAGGTGCCGCCCAACCGGCGCAAGGTGGGCTTCGTGTTCCAGAACTACGCCATCTTCACCCACCTCACGGTGCGCAAGAACCTGGCGTTCGGCCTGCAGGTGCGCGGCCTGCCCAAGGAGGACGTCGAGCGCCGCGTCGCCGCCATGGCCCAGCTCATGCGCCTCGAAGATCGGCTCGACTGGCCCACCGCGAAGCTCAGCGTCAACGAGCTGCAGAAGGTCGCCATCGGCCGCTCGGCCATCACCGAGCCGGAGATTTTCCTCCTGGACGAGCCGCTGAGCAATCTCGACGCCGCCTTCCGCGCCTTCATGCGGACCGAGCTCAAGCACCTGCAGCACCAGTTCCAGCAGACCATGGTCTATGTCACCCACGACCAGATCGAGGCGATGAGCCTCGCGGACAGGATCGCCGTGATGGACCTCGGCGTGTTGCAGCAGTACGGCTCGCCCATCGAGGTCTACAACGAGCCGCGCAACGTCTTCGTCGCCAACTTCATGGGCAGCCCCAGCATGAACCTGGTGCCGTGCACGCTCGCCGGCGGGGACGGAAGTTACGCGCTTGATTTCGGCGAAGGCGGCACGGCGGCGGTGGAAGACGGCGAGCTCAAGCGGCGCTGCGGGGCGGCGCGCGATGCGGCGCTGATCTTCGGCGCCCGGCCGGAGGACCTCGACATCGAGCCGTCGGGCCACACCGGCCCCGGCATCGAGGCGACCGTCACCTTCGTCGAGCCCATCGGCCCGCGCACCATCGTCCACCTCGCCGCCGGCGAGCGCCGGATGAAGATCGCCAAGGGCAAGCACTACGGGATCGAGCTGGGCGCCCCGGTCAAGGCGGTGCTGCCGCCCGGCAAGTGCCACCTGTTCGACGCGGAGACCGGCGTGGCCCTCGGCCTCGCCTGACCCGGACCCCGCACCAATGGCACGGCTCGAACTGAGCAACGCGAGCAAGTTCTACGGCAAGACCGTCGCCGTGAAGGACATCGACCTCGTCGTGGACGACAACGAGTTCTTCTGCATCTTCGGCCCGCCGAGCTCGGGCAAGACCACGATCCTCCGCCTGCTGCTCGGGCTGGTGGCGCCCGACGAGGGCGAGATCACCATCGGCGGCGCGGCGGTCAGCGATCAGGGGCCGAAGGAGCGCAACCTCGCCATGGTGTTCCAGAATCTGGCGCTCTTCCCGCACATGACCGCCGGCCAGAACCTCGCCTTCCCGCTGGTGGAGCGGAAGCTGGAGAAGGCCGCGGTCATGGAACGCGTGGGCCAGGTAGCGGAGACGCTCCACATCACGCCGCTGCTCGACAAGCTGCCGGCGCACCTGAGCGGCGGCGAGCGCCAGCGCGTCGCCATCGGCCGCGCCCTGGTGCGGGACCCGGCGGCCTTCCTCATGGACGAGCCGATCGCAGCCCTCGATGCGCGCCTGCGCGAGGAGATGCGCGTCGAGCTGAAGCGCCTGCAGCGCGAATTGCACCACACCATCGTCTACGTCACCCACGACCAGGAAGAGGCGATGTCGATCGCCGATCGCATCGCCGTGATGGAGGCCGGCGAAATCCGCCAGATCGGCACGCCGGCCGAGATCTACAACCTGCCCAACAGCCGCTACGTCGCCGAGCTGATCGGCTCCCCGCCGATGAACTTCATCGACGGCACGCTCGCGCAGGGCGGCCGCTTCGAGGGGAGCGACGTGCCGCTCGCGGTGTCGCTGGACGGCGCCGACGGGGCGGGTCCCGCGGCGCTTGCGGTGCGGCCCGAGGACATCGGCATCGGCTCTGCCGGCGCCAACGGCGGGGTCGAAGCAAGCATCTACGAGGTCGAGCCGCTCGGCGCCTTCACCATCGTCGATGTCAGCGCGGGCGAGCGCATTCTCAAGGTGCAGGCGCCGGGCCAGCCCCAGTTCAACCTTGGCGAGCCGGTGCGGCTCGCGCTCGATCCCGACCGCTGCCACCTCTTCCACGGCGAGACCGGCGCGCTCATCCGCTCGGCCCGTTAGCGCGCGTCCGACTTCGACGGACGCGCGCTAGGCCGCGACAGCGGCCCGCCGCGAATGCGGCGCCCTCGCGGAGGCGCCGGCTAAAGGCCGGCCGCCGTGAGCGAAAGATTCTTGGACCGTTTCCGTGTAAAACGGGAACGGTCCAAGCGTCAGGGGCGCATCGGCCCGATACCTTCATTCTCTTGACAGAATCACGCGACTTCTAGATAAAGCTCCACAGCGCCGATTTGAGCGACAGCTTGCGGGCGCTTTACAAATGCGGCTAAAGCGTTGGGGCCCGCCCGGCAAAGCCGCGGCGGGTGTTTTTGTGAGGCGGGCCACCGGGGCAGGGCATGGTGGCTGCACGGAAAGATCAGGCGAAACCGCTCGGCGCAGGCCAGGATAGAGGCCGGCGCGCTTCCCGCTGCGCCGCGCTCGAAGCGGCCGCGGCCCGGCGCGTGCTTTTGCTGGACGGGGCCATGGGCACCATGATCCAGCGCCACGGGCTGGGCGAGGCCGACTTTCGCGGCGCGCTCTATGCCGACCACGACCACGAGCTCGCCGGCAACAACGACCTGCTCTCCGTGACCAGGCCGGAGGTCATCCGCGACATTCATGCGGGCTTCCTCGACGCCGGCGCCGACATCCTCACCACCAACACCTTCAACGCCAACCGGATCTCCCAGGAGGACTACGGCCTTACGGGCGCCGTGCGCGCCATCAATCTCGCCGGCGCCCGGATCGCCCGCGAGACTGCCGACGCCGCAGCCACCGACGAGCGCCCCCGCTTCGTCGCGGGCGTGCTGGGGCCCACCAACAAGACCCTCTCGGTCTCGCCGGACGTGAACGACCCCGGCAAGCGCGGCATAGACTTCGCCACCCTCGGCGCCGCCTACCGCGAGGCGGCGGAGGCTCTCATCGAGGGCGGGGTCGATCTCATCCTGCTGGAGACGATCTTCGATTCGCTGAACGCCAAGGCGGCGCTGGTCGCGCTGGACGAGATGTTCGAGGCCACCGGCACCCGGCTGCCGATCCTCATCTCTGGCACGGTCACCGACCGCGCGGGCCGCATGCTCAACGGCCAGACGGTGGAGGCGTTCTGGCTGACGCTCGCGCACGCCGCGCCGTTCAGCATCGGGCTCAACTGCTCCTTCGGCGCCGAGGACATGCGCCCGCACCTTGCCGATCTCGCGCGGATCGCGGAGACGCGCATCAG
Organism: Alphaproteobacteria bacterium; assembly: GCA_965221125.1. Classification (GTDB taxonomy): domain Bacteria; phylum Pseudomonadota; class Alphaproteobacteria; order UBA828; family UBA828; genus WTGU01. The sequence continues at coordinate 681,102 of CBDCRW010000006.1, read as the reverse complement.
CGCCTACCCCAATGCCGGGCTCCCCAACGAGTTCGGCTGCTACGACGAGACCCCGGACGAGACCGCTGCGCAGATCGGCGAGTGGGCCGAGGCGGGCCTCGTCAACCTGGTAGGCGGCTGCTGCGGCACCACGCCCGCGCACATCGCCGCCATCGCAGACGCGGTGGCGCCCCATCCGCCGCGCGCGGTGGCCGAGAGCGCGCCCAGGCTCCGCCTAGCGGGGCTGGAGCCCTTCGAGAGCGGCGACAACGGCAGCACCTTCGTCAACGTGGGCGAGCGCACCAACGTCACGGGCTCGGCGCGGTTCCGCAAGCTGATCACCGCCGGCGACTACCCGGCCGCGCTTGAGGTCGCGCGCCAGCAGGTCGAGAACGGCGCCCAGATCATCGACGTCAACATGGACGAGGGGATGCTGGACGGCGAGGCCGCCATGGCCCGCTTCCTCAACCTGATCGCGGCCGAGCCGGATATCGCGCGCGTGCCGGTGATGATCGATTCCTCCCACTGGCCCGCCATCGAGGCGGGCCTGCGCGCGGTCGCCGGCAAGCCCGTGGTCAACTCCATCAGCCTCAAGGAGGGGGAGGAGCCCTTCCTGGAGCAGGCCCGGCTGGTGCAGCGCTACGGCGCGGCCGTGGTGGTCATGGCCTTCGACGAGCAGGGCCAGGCAGAGACGCCCGAGCGCAAGCTCGCGATCTGCGAGCGCGCCTATCGCCTGCTGACCGAGCGCGCCGGCTTCGCCCCTGCCGACATCATCTTCGACCCCAACATCTTCGCCGTCGCCACCGGCATCGAGGAGCACGACGACTACGCCCGCGCCTTCATCGAGGCCGCCCGCGCCATCAAGGCGCGCTGGCCGCACGTCCACGTCTCGGGCGGCGTCTCCAACATCTCGTTCGCGTTCCGCGGCAACAACACCGTGCGCGAGGCGATGCACGCGGCCTTCCTCTATCACGCGATCGGCGCGGGCATGGACATGGGGATCGTCAACGCGGGCCAGCTCGCGGTCTACGAGGACATCCCGGAGGCGCTTCGGAACGCGGTCGAGGACGTGCTGCTCAACCGCCGGCCCGATGCAACCGAACGGCTGCTGGAGCTCGCCGAGCGCTACCGCGACGCCGGTGCCGGCGCCGAGCGGGACGAGGACGCCGACGCTTGGCGCGATCAGGATGTCGACGGCAGGCTTCGCTTCGCGCTGGTCCACGGCATCGCCGATCACATCGTGGACGACACCGAGGAGGCGCGGCAGGCCGCCGACCGCGCGCTCGCGGTGATCGAGGGGCCGCTGATGGACGGTATGAACGTGGTCGGCGACCTGTTCGGCGCCGGCAAGATGTTCCTGCCGCAGGTGGTCAAAAGCGCCCGCGTGATGAAGCAGGCGGTCGCCCATCTCGTGCCCTTCATCGAGGCGGAGAAGCGCTCGGGCGGGGCCGTGCCCGAAGCCACGGGCACCATCGTCACCGCCACGGTCAAGGGCGACGTGCACGACATCGGCAAGAACATCGTAGGCGTGGTGCTCCGCTGCAACAACTTCGAGGTGATCGACCTCGGCGTCATGGTGCCGGCGGCGCAGATCCTGGAGGCCGCCCGCGACGCGAACGCCGATCTGATCGGGGTCTCGGGGCTGATCACGCCGAGCCTCGACCAGATGTGCCGGCTCGCTGCGGAGATGGAGCGCCGGGGCCTCGACATTCCGCTCCTGATCGGCGGCGCCACCACCAGCCGCATGCACACCGCCGTGAAGATCGCGCCCGCCTACAGCGGCGCCGTGGTGCACGTGACGGACGCATCAAAGGCGGTGGGCGTGGCCGGCACCCTGGTCAGCCCGGAGCGGCGCCAGGCCTTCGCCGCCGAAATCAGGGAACGCTACGACGAGATGCGCGCGGCCCACGGGCGCGGGCAGGCGGGCAGGCGCATGCTCTCGCTCGCCGAAGCGCGCGCCAACCGGGCCCGGCTCGACTGGACGCGCTACAGCGCGCCGGCGCCCAGCTTCACGGGCGTGCGCACCATCGCCGATACGACCGTCGCCGACCTCATCCCCTATATCGACTGGACGCCCTTCTTCCGAAGCTGGGAGCTGGCCGGCACCTATCCGGCGATCCTGGACGACGAGACCGTGGGCGAAGCGGCGCGCGCGCTCTTCGACGATGCGAACGCGATGCTGGAGAGGATCGTCGCGGACGGCGCGTTCGCGCCGCGGGGCGTGGTCGGCTTCTGGCCGGGCTGCAGCGAGGACGACGACATCGCGCTCTTCGCCAACGGCGCAGGCGAACGCCCCGTCGCAACGCTCCACACGCTGCGCCAGCAGATGTCGCGCACGCACGAGCGCCCCAACCGCGCGCTGGCGGACTTCGTGGCGCCTCGGGACTCAGGCGTCGACGACCATGTCGGCGGCTTCGCGGTCACCATCGGCGATGGCGTGGAGCGGCTGGCCGAAGCGCACGAGCAGGCCCTCGACGACTACAGCGCCATCATGGTCAAGGCCCTCGGCGACCGGCTGGCGGAGGCCTTCGCCGAGTTCCTGCACGAGCAGACGCGCAGGGAGCTCTGGGGCTATGCGCCCAACGAGGCGCTCGCGAACGACGAGCTGATCGGCGAGCGCTACCGCGGCATCAGGCCGGCGCCCGGCTATCCCGCCTGCCCGGACCACAGCGAGAAGCGCACCATCTTCGCGCTGCTGGAGGCCGAGGCCCGCACCGGGCTCACGCTCACGGAAAGCTGCGCCATGTGGCCGGCGTCGTCCGTCTGCGGCCTCTACTTCAGCCACCCGGAGAGCACCTATTTCGGCGTCGGCAAGATCGGCCGCGACCAGGTCGCAGACTACGCGAGCCGCAAGGAAGCATCCGTCGAGGAGACCGAGGCGTGGCTCGCGCCCAACCTCGCCTACGATCCGGGCGCGGAGACCCAATCGGGCACGGACGGATAAGCCGGCGACCGCCCGTTATCGCAGGCCACTCTTCAATCGAGCGCCAGCGGGCGCGGCCTACATCTTCTGCAGCAGCTGGATCAGGCTGGAGGTGTCCCAGCGGTTGCCGCCGCGCTGTTGCACGTGCGCGTAGAACTGGTCCACCAGCATCGACATCGGCAGCAGCGCGCCGTTCTTCTTGCCCTCCTCGAAGCAGAGGCTCAGATCCTTGCGCATCCAGTCGACGGCGAAGCCGAACTCGAACTCGCCCCGCAGCATGGTCGACCCCCGGTTCTCCATCTGCCAGGACTGCGCCGCGCCCTTGGAGATGACGTCGAGCACCGTCTCTCCGTCCAGCCCCGCGCGCTGGGCGAAGTTGAGCGCCTCCGCGAGCCCCTGAACGACGCCGGCGATGCAGATCTGGTTCACCATCTTGGTGAGCTGCCCGTTCCCCGCCGGCCCCATGTGGGTGACGTTGCGCGCATACGCGTCGATCACCGGCCGGGCGCGGGCGAAGTCGGCGTCGTCGCCGCCCACCATCACGGTCAGCACGCCGTTCTCGGCCCCGGCCTGCCCGCCCGAGACCGGCGCATCGAGGAAGCCCACGCCACGCTCCCTGGCGGCGGCATGGACCTCGCGGGCGACCACGGCGGAATCGGTCGTGTTGTCGATGAAGATGGCCCCTTCCGCCATGCCGGCGAGCGCGCCGTCGTCGCCGTAGACGACTTCGCGCAGATCGTCGTCGGCGCCGACGCAGGCAAAGACCATCTCCGCGCCCCGGGCGGCGGCGGCAGGCGTGGGCGCGGCGCGGCCCTCGTTGGCCTCGGTCCACTGCGCGGTCCTGGCCCCGGTCCTGTTGTAGACGGTGACCTCGTGCCCCGCCTTCGCGAGATGCCCCGCCATGGGGAACCCCATGACGCCGAGCCCGAGAAACGCCACCCTGGTGCCGCCGTTAGCCATGTTCGTGCCCTCCCCGCCGGCTTCCTGAGCCAAAGCGCGGCATCCTAGCTGTGGCACCGGAGGCGGGCAACGAACCCGGTCAAGTCCCCCAATTGACGTAGATCAAGGCGTTGGCGCATGCGCGCTTCAGACTGTCGATGCTCGAGTCCGTCGGCGTATTCGAGGAGGCGGCGCGCGCCCGTCTTGACGCATCAGCCATGACAGCGGTTTCCGTACCAGGCGCTGCTCAGCGCAGCGCGTCGGCGCGTGCCATCCGCATCGGCATCGCCGGCGCGTGTCTGCTGCTGCTCGCGCTGCTCCTCGCGGGCGCCGGGCACACCGCCCGCGCCGCCGTCGAACTCGGCAGCGCGCTCGCCACGGTCGACCCCGGCGACCTGGTGCCGGGCGCCGACCGCTTCGGCCCGGTCGAGGGCACGCCGCCCAGGGCGCAGGCGCTCGAAGGCTCCACGCCTGTGGGCCACGTCTTTCTCAACACCGATGTCGTGGGCGCGGTGGGCTATTCGGGCAAGCCCATCCACCTCCTCATCGGGCTCGATACCGAGGGCACGATCACCGGCGCCCATCTGCACGAGCACCACGAGCCCATCGTGCTCATCGGCATCCCCGAGCGGAAGGTGAAGAGCTTCATCGCCGGCTATGTCGGGCGCAACGTGGCCGAGTTTCTTGAGGAGCGCGATTCCGGCGACCGCTCGCTCGACATCATCGCGGGCGCCACGGTCACGATCCTGGTCATCGACGACGCGATCCGCCACGCCACGGTGAAGATGGCGCGCGCGCTCGGCCTCGCCGGTCTCGGTGCGGGCCACGCGCTGGAGGCGCCGCGCCGGGGCGAGATCGACACCGCGCAGGAGGGCGTGGACGACTGGATGACGCTGATCGGCGACGGCTCCGTGCGCCGGCTCAGCCTCAGCGTGGGCGACGTCACCACCGGCTTCGCCGCTGCAGGCAAGGAGAAGGCCGCCGCCCGGCCCGAGAGCGAGGACCCGGAGGAGCGCTTCATCGACCTCTACGCGGCGCTGGTGAGCGCGCCCGTCATCGGCCGCAGCCTGCTGGGCGATGCCGAGTACGGGAACCTCCTCGCCCGCCTGGAGCCCGGCCAGCACGCACTGCTGATCGCCGCCAACGGCCTCTACTCCTTCCGCGGCTCGGGCTTCGTGCGGGGCGGCATCTTCGACCGTATCCAGCTCGCCCAGGGTGACGGCAGCGTCCGCTTCCGCGACCGCAACTACAAGCTGCTCGGCGAGGTGGCGGCGGACCTCGCGCAGCCCTTCGCCGAGGTCGCCCTCTTCGTCGTGCCGGCCGACGCCGCGTTCGACCCCGCAGCACCGTGGACGCTCCAGCTCCTGGTGCAGCGCGCGATCGGCGCGCTCGACAAGGATTTCCTGCTCTACGAGCTCTCCTACACCCTGCCCGCGCGCTACCTGAAGCCGCTGCCCGCGCCGCCGCAGGTGGCGGAGACCGCAGCCGCCGACGCCTTCGCCGAGCCGGAGGCCGCGCCCGAGCTCTGGCGGCGCATCTGGGAGGACCGGCTCGTCGACGTGGCGGTGCTGGCCGCCGCCCTCATCGCGCTCACGCTCATCTTCTTCTTCCAGGACTGGTTCGCGCGCCGGCCGAAGCTGGCGACCGCCGTGCGCGTCGGCTTCCTCCTCTTCATCGTCGCCTGGCTCGGCGGCTTCGCCCAGGCCCAGCTCTCGGTGGTGAACGTGCTCACCTTCGGCAACGCGCTCATCACCGAGTTCCGCTGGTCCTACTTCCTGATGGACCCGCTGATCTTCCTGCTCTGGTGCGGCACGGCGATGGCGCTGATCTTCTGGGGCCGGGGCGTGTTCTGCGGCTGGCTCTGCCCCTTCGGCGCGCTGCAGGAGCTGCTCAACAAGGCGGCGCGGCTCGCGCGCGTGCCGCAGGTGACGCTCCCCTGGGGCCTGCACGAGCGGCTCTGGCCGGTGAAGTACGTGATCTTCATCGGCATCTTCGGCATCTCCCTGCACGACCTCGCCTTCGCCGAGCGCCTGGCGGAGGTCGAGCCCTTCAAGACCACGGTGATCCTGCGCTTCGCCCACGACTGGCCGTTCGTGGCCTGGGCCGGCGTGCTGCTCGCCACCGGGCTCTTCATCGAGCGCTTCTTCTGCCGCTACCTCTGCCCGCTGGGCGCTGCGCTCGCGATCCCCGGCAAGATCAGGATCATGGAGTGGCTGCGCCGCCACAAGGAGTGCGGCGCGCCCTGCCACCGCTGCGCCCAGGAATGCATGGTGCAGGCGATCCACCCCGACGGGCACATCAACCAGAACGAGTGCCTCTACTGCCTGCACTGCCAGCAGCTCTACCACGACGAGCACCGCTGCCCGCCCATGATCCAGCGCCGCCTGCGGCGCGAGCGCCGGCGCGCGCGGGCGTCCGCGAACATCACCGTTCCGCCTGCAGCACCGGCGGGCCCAACCGGCACCACGACGAGTCCCTGATGCCAAGCAAAGAGGAGAGAACCATGTCGAAGAAGAAACACGATGCGCCGGAGAAGACCGGCGTCACACGACGCGATCTGATCGGCAGCACGGCCAAGATCGCCACCGTCGGCGGCGTGGTCGCGGCCGGCGTGGCCGGGGTCACGCCGGCAGACCCGCCGCGCAAGGCAAAGGCCGCCACCGAGGCGGGCTCGGCCTTCGTGGGGCCGGGTCAGCTCGACGAGTACTACGGCTTCTGGTCGTCCGGCCAGGCCGGCGAGGTGCGCGTCTTCGGCGTGCCCTCCATGCGCGAGCTTCTCCGCATCCCGGTGTTCAACCGCTGCAGCGCCACCGGCTGGGGCGTCACCAACGAGAGCCGCAGGATCATGACGGAAGGGCTCACGCCCGAGACCCGGAAGTTCCTCGAATCCCGCGGCGGCATCTACACCAACGGCGATGCGCACCACCCGCACATGTCGTTCACCGACGGCACCTACGACGGGCGCTACGTCTGGATCAACGACAAGGCGAACACGCGCGTCGCCCGCATCCGCTGCGACGTGATGAAGGTCGACAAGATCGTGGAGATCCCGAACGCCAACGACATCCACGGCCTGCGCCCCCAAAAATACCCGCGCACCGGCTACGTGTTCTGCAACGGCGAGCACGAGATCCCGCTGCCCAACGACGGCTCCGTGCTCAACGACCCGTCTCAGTACATCGCCATCTTCACGGCGCTCGACGGCGACAGCATGGAGGTCGCCTGGCAGGTGATCGTCGACGGCAACCTCGACAACGTCGATGCCGACTACCAGGGCAAGTACGCGGTCTCGACCTGCTACAACTCCGAGATGGGCATGAACCTCGAAGAGATGACCGCCGCCGAGCAGGACTGGGCCGTCGTCTTCAACATCGCCCGCATCGAGCAGGGGGTGAAGGACGGCGACTACACCATGCACCAGGGCGTCAAGGTGCTCGACGGCCGCAAGGGCTCGCCGTACACGCGCTACATCCCGATCTCCACCAGCCCGCACGGCGTCAACACCGCGCCCGACGGCCACCACATCGTCATCAACGGCAAGCTGTCCCCCACCGTCTCGGTCATCGACGTGCGCCGCCTCGACGACCTGTTCGAGGACAAGATCGCGCCGCGCGACGTGATCGTGGCCGAGCCGGAGCTGGGCCTCGGGCCGCTGCACACCGCCTACGACGGCAAGGGCAACTGCTTCACCACGATCTTCCTCGACAGCCAGGTCTGCAAGTGGAACATGGACGCCGCCATCCGCCAGTACAACGGCGAGGATGTGGACCCGATCGTCGAGAAGATCGACGTGCACTACCAGCCCGGCCACAACCACACGTCGATGGGCGAGACCAAGGAGGCGGACGGCAAGTGGCTCGTCTCGCTGAACAAGTTCTCGAAGGACCGCTTCATCAACGTGGGCCCGCTCAAGCCCGAATGCGAGCAGCTCATCGACATCTCCGGCGACAGCATGGAGCTGGTGCATGACGGCCCGACCTTCTCCGAGCCCCACGACTGCATCATCGTCCACCGCTCCAAGGTGAACCCGAACCAGATCTGGGACCGCGAGGACCCGACCTGGGAGGAGGCGCGCCAGCAGGCGGCGAAGGATGGCGTCGATCTCGACTGGGGCGAGGATGTCATCCGCGACGGCAACAAGGTGCGGGTCTACATGTACTCGATCGCGCCGGCCTTCAGCCTCGAGACCTTCGAGGTGAACGAGGGCGACGAGGTCACCGTCTACATCACCAACCAGGACGACGTGGACGACCTCAGCCACGGCTGGACCCTGTCCAACTACGGCGTGGCCATGGAGGTGGCGCCGCAGGCGACCGCGTCCGTGACCTTCACCGCGGACCGGCCGGGCGTCCACTGGTTCTACTGCCAGTGGTTCTGTCATGCGCTGCACATGGAGATGCGCGGGCGTATGTTCGTGAAGCCGAAGTCCGCCTGATGCGCCTGCGGCGCGCGGCGCTCGCCCTCGGCGCGGCGGTGGCGATCCTCGCCGCCGCGGCTCCGGGGGTGCGCGCCGCGTCTGCCGCGGTCATCGAGGTTTCTCCGGGGGAAGGCACGCTGCAGGCGGCGCTGGATGCCGCGCCTGCCGACGCGGTGGTGAGGCTGGCGCCTGGCGTCTATCCAGGGCCCGTCGCCATCGAACGCACGCTCACCCTGGAGGGCGCGCCCGGCGCCATCCTCGACGGCGGCGGCGCGGGCCGGGTCTTGAGCGTCGCCGCGCCGGACGTCACCGTGCGCGGCCTCACCGTCCGCAACTCCGGCACGAGCCTCGCCGAGACCGACGCCGGCATCTTCCTCGACAAGCCGGCGAGCGGCGCGCTCATCGAGGGCAACCGGCTGGAAAACAACCTCTTCGGCATCTACCTCCACGGCGCGCGCGACGCGCTGGTGCGCGGCAACGAGGTCATCGGCAACCGCGACTTGCGCATGAGCGAGCGCGGCAACGGCATCCACCTCTGGGCGGCCAGGGGCTCGGTGGTGGAAGGCAACACCGTGCGCTACGGCCGCGACGGCATCTTCGTCACCACCAGCCGCAAGAACGCGTTCCGGGGCAACAGCTTCAGCGACCTCCGCTTCGCCATCCACTACATGTACACCCACGACAGCGAGGTGAGCGGCAACGTCTCCCGCGGCAACCACGTGGGCTACGCGCTGATGTACTCGGACCGCCTCCGCGTGTTCGACAACCGCTCCGCCGGCGACCGCGACCACGGCTTCCTCTTCAACTTCACCAACAAGTCGCGGATCGAGGGCAACCGCGTGCGCGCCGGCCGCGACAAGTGCGTCTTCCTCTACAATGCCAACCGCAACGTGCTCAGCGGCAATCTCTTCGAAGGCTGCGCCATCGGCATCCACTTCACCGCCGGCTCCGAGGGCAACCGCATCGCGGGCAACGGCTTCGTCGCCAACCAGACGCAGGTGAAGTACGTCGGCACCCGCCACGTCGAGTGGTCCGCCGACGGCGTCGGCAACTACTGGAGCGACAACCCCGCCTTCGACCTCGACGGCGACGGCATCGCCGACGCGCCCTACCGCCCCAACGACCTGGTCGACCAGGTGGTCTGGCGCCATCCGCTGGCGAAGCTGCTGCTCACCAGCCCGTCCGTGCGCATCCTGCGCTGGGCGCATGACCGCTTCCCCTCGATCTATCCGGGCGGCGTGACCGATTCCGCCCCGCTCATGCGCCCGCCCGCGCTCGGAGAGGGCTGATGGCGGCGCCCGCGCTCGCGCTGGAGGCGGTCGTCAAGACCTATGGCCGGGAGACGGCGGTGGGCGGCGTGACCCTCGACCTCGCGCCCGGCGAGCGCCTCGCCCTCCTCGGCCACAACGGCGCGGGCAAGACGACGCTGCTCAAGCTCGCACTGGGCCTCACGCGGGCCGACGGCGGCCGCGTGACGACGCTCGGCTGCGCGCCCGGAAGCCGGGGTTGGACGGAAGCGAAGCGGGCAATCGGCTTCCTGCCCGAGAGCGCGGCCTTCCACGGCTCCATGACCGGGCGCGAGACGATCCGCTTCTACGGCCGCCTCAAGGGGGCGCGCAAATCCGCCTGCGAGGAGGCGCTCGCGCACGTGGGCCTCGCGCACGCCGCCGGCAAGCGGGTCAAGACCTACTCCAAGGGCATGCGCCAGCGCCTGGGCTTCGCGCAGGCGATCCTGGGCGCGCCCCGGCTGCTCGTCCTGGACGAGCCCACCGGCGGGCTCGACCCGGACTCGCGCCGCGACTTTCACGCGACGCTCAGCGCGCTCGCCGCCGGGGGCACCGCCATCGTCCTCTCCTCCCACGTGCTCACCGAGGTCGAGGCCGGGACCGACCGCGTCGCCATCATGCGCGCAGGCTCGCTCGCGGCCCTGGGCACGGCGGACGAGCTCAAGCGCGAAGCCGGGCTCGGCATCACCATCCGCGTGGCCGTCCGCCCCGGCGGCGGCGCGCGCCTCGCGGACGCCCTCGGAAGCGATGTGGCGACGCGGATCAACGACCACGCCGTCGAGCTCCGCTGCTCCGCCGGCCAAAAACCCGCCCTGATCCGGCGCATCATGAGCGCCGGCGACGAAGTGCAGGATATCGAGATCGTCCCCCCCGGCCTCGATGCCGTCTACGCGCGCTTCGGCGGGGCGGAGCGGGAGCGCGCGCCGTGACCGCGGTCACCGCCATCGCCGGGCACGAGGTCCTCGCCGGCATCCGCAACCGCTGGATGCTCGCCGCCTCGCTGCTGCTCGGCGTCCTCGCGTTGACGCTGGCCTTCGTCGGCAGCGCGCCGGGCGGCGCGGTCGCGGCGTCGCCGCTCGCGATCACCGTGGTCAGCCTCTCCAGCCTCTCGGTCTTCCTGGTGCCGCTCATCGGCCTCCTGGTCAGCTACGACACGCTGGTGGGCGAGATCGAGCGCGGCACCATGCCGCTGCTCATGACCCACCCGGTCACGCGCTGGCGCATCGTGCTCGGCAAGTTCGCGGGCCAGGTGACGATCCTCGCGGTGGCCACCGTCACGGGCTTCGGCGTGGCCGCGCTGGTCACCGGCCTCGGCGACGGCGGCGATGGGGAGGCGTGGGGCGCCTTCGGCGTTATGGTCGGCGCCTCGATCCTGCTGGGCGCGGCCTTCGTCGCCCTCGGCACGCTCTTCAGCGCCGTGGTCGCCGAGCGCGGCACGGCGGCCGGCGTCTCGGCGGCGGCGTGGCTGGTCTTCGTCGTGCTCTTCGACATGGCGCTGCTCGCCATCCTGGTCGCCGACGAAGGGCAGGTCGTCTCCGGCGAGCTCTTCCGCGTGCTCCTGCTGCTCAATCCGACCGACGTGTACCGCATGCTCACCCTCTCCGGCTCCGAGACCGTGGGCGCGCTCTCCGGCATGGCGGGCGTGAGCGCGGAGGCCGCGTTCGGCCACGCAATCCTGCTGCCGGTCATGGCGCTCTGGATCGCGGTGCCCCTCGGCCTCGCGGGCCTGCTCTTCGGGAGGAAGGAGCTGTGAGGCGCTTAGCTGTCCTGCTGGCCGTCGCCATGCTCGCGCTCTCCGGGCTTGCTGGCTGCGGCGACGACGACGAGGTCGTGGCCAAGCCCGCAGCCGTGGAGCCCAGCCGCGACGCCTTCGGCCACTACTGCGGCATGATCCTGCTCGACCACGCGGGACCCAAGGCGCAGGTGCATCTGCCGGACGAGGAGGAGCCGGTGTGGTTCTCCTCGGTGCGCGATGCCATCGCCTTCACCATGCTGCCGGAGGAGCCCAGGAACTACACCGCCATCTACGTGAACGACATGGGCACGGCCCAATGGGACGCGCCGGAGCCCGGCACCTGGATCGACGCCAATGGCGCCCACTACGTGATCGGCAGCGCGCGCATGGGCGGCATGGGCGTGCCCGAAGCGGTGCCGTTCGCCGCCCGCGACGCCGCCGAGCGCTTCGTGGCGGCCCACGGCGGGCGCATCGTCGCGCTCAACGAGGTGCCGGAAAGCTATATCTTCGCCTACGCCGAGGAAGACGACGCGGCGGCGCCCCGGCACGGAGACCATCAGTGACCCGGTGGCCGGGCGCTGCGCCGACGCGGCGGCGCTTCCTCGCCGTCGCCGCAGCCGCGGCCGGCTTCCCGCTTGTGGCGTCCGGCGCCCGCGCGGAGGCGGCGCACCTGCACCGCTGGTCCGGTATCGCCCTCGGGGCCGCCGCCGAGATCGTCCTGCACGACCCGGACGCAACCCACGCACGCCGCCTCATCGCCCGCTGCGTCTCCGAGATCGAGCGGCTCGAGGACGTTTTCAGCCTCTACCGGCCGTTGAGCGCGCTCTCCCGCCTCAACCGCGACGGCCGCATCCCGGCGCCCCCTCTGGAGCTCGTCGCGTTGCTGGCGGAGGCCCGCGTCTACTCGGAACGAACCGAAGGCGCCTTCGACGCCACCGTGCAGCCGCTCTGGCGCCTCCATGCCGCGCACTTCGCGCGGCCGGGCGCCGATGCGCGCGGGCCGGCCGAGGCGGAGATCGCGCGGGCGCGGGCGCTGGTGGACTACCGCGCCGTGGACATCCGGCCCGGCGAAATCCGCTTCGCGCGGCCCGGCATGGCGGTCACGCTCAACGGCATCGCGCAGGGCCACATCACCGACCGCGTGGCGGCGCTGCTGCAGGACGCCGGCATGGTCGACGTCCTGCTCGACATCGGCGAGGTCCGCGCGCTCGGCCGTCATCCCGCAGGCCGCCCCTGGCGCGTCGGCCTCCGCCGCGCCGCCGCGCCGGAGACGGTCGCCCGCACCGTCACCCTCGCCGACCGCGCGATGGCTACCTCGGCCGGCATCGCGAGCCCGTTCGAGCCGAGCGGCCGCCACCACCACCTGTTCGATCCCGCGACCGGCCGGCCCGCGCCCGGCACCGGGCAGGTCTCGGTCATCGCGTCCCGCGCCACCGCGGCCGATGCGCTCTCCACGGCGCTCGCCGTCTGCCCGCCTGCCCGCGTGGCCCCGCTCGCCGCCCGCTTCCCCGGGATCACCGTGCTCACCGACGCGGCGGCCGAGCCCGCATAGCGGCTCCCCTCCAGCGACGTGCTTCGCTGGAGCGCGTCCGTCTTGTGCGGACGCGCGACAGGCCGCGACAGCGGCCCGCCGCGAATGCGGCGCCCCCGCGGAGGCGCCGGTCGAAGACCGGCTGCCGTGAGCGATAAAGACTCGGGGCGTTTCCGTGCAAAACGGAAACGCCCTAGGATGCGCCCCGATTCCCTTCCCCGCCGCGCGGGCGCCCGATGGCCGTCTACACCGAAGTCTCCGACGACGAGCTTGCCGCCTTCCTCGCCGAGTACGACATCGGCACGGCCGTCTCCTGCAAAGGCATCGCCGAGGGCGTCGAGAACTCCAACTACCTGCTGCTGACCGAGCGCGGCCCCTACATCCTCACGCTCTACGAGAAGCGGGTGGACGCGAAGGACCTCCCCTTCTTCCTCGGCCTGATCGAGCATCTGGCCGGGCGGGGCGTGCCCTGCCCGCTGCCGGTCCACGGCCGCGACGGCGCCGTGCTGCGCCAGCTCTGCAACCGGCCGGCGGCGATCACGAGCTTCCTCGCGGGCGTCTGGCCGCGCCGCCCCCGCCCCGACCACTGCGCGAAGCTCGGCGAGGCGCTGGCGCGGATGCACCTCGCCGGCCTCGACTACGCGCCCCAGCGCGCCAACGCCCTCTCGCTGGGTAGCTGGCGCCCGCTCTTCGAGCGCTGCCGCGCCGGCGCCGACGGCGTGGTGCCAGGCCTCGCGGACGAGATCGCCCGCGCGCTCGACCGCATCGAGGCGGAATGGCCCCGCGACCTGCCGCGCGGCGTCGTCCACGCCGACCTCTTCCCCGACAACGTCTTCTTCGAGCGCGACAAGCTCAGCGGGCTGATCGACTTCTACTTCGCCTGCAACGACGCGCTGGTCTACGACCTCGCCGTCTGCCTCAACGCCTGGTGCTTCGAGCCCGACCTGAGCTTCAACGTCACCAAGGCGCGCTACCTGATCGCCCGCTACCGCGCGGTGCGCCGCTGCTCGGCGGCCGAGATCGCGGCGCTGCCCCGGCTGGCGGAGGGCGCCGCGCTCCGCTTCCTGCTCACCCGCCTCTACGACTGGATCAACCAGGTGGACGGCGCCCTCGTCAGCCCCAAGGACCCGCGCGAGTACCTGCACAAGCTCCGCTTTCACCACGGCGTCGCGGACCCCGGCGCCTACGGGATCGAGGCGTGAGCGTCGCGATCTATACCGACGGCGCGTGCAGCGGCAATCCGGGGCCGGGCGGCTGGGGCGCGGTGCTGCTCTATGGCGGCCACCGCCGCGAGTTGAGCGGCGCGGCGCCCCAGACGACCAACAACCGCATGGAGCTCACCGCCGCGATCCGGGCGCTGGAGGCGCTCACCCGCCCGTCGCAGGTCGCTCTCTACACCGACAGCACGTACCTGAGGGACGGCATCACCCGCTGGCTCCCCAACTGGAAGGCGCGGGGCTGGCGCACCGCTTCCAAGTCCCCGGTCAAGAACCGCGACCTGTGGGAGGCGCTGGACGCCCTCGCAGGCCGGCACGACGTGAGCTGGCACTGGGTCAAGGCGCACGCCGGCAACGCCGAGAACGAGCGCGCCGACACCCTCGCCCGCACCGCACTGAAGGCGGCTGCGGCGTAAGCAGGCTCGCCCAGGCTCCGCATGACGTGATCCTGCGGCAACCGCGAACGCTTCCATCCGGTCGGAGAGCACTCTATCGGGCTGCGCCCCCGCGGATGAGCTGGCCGGGATGCGCGCCGGTCGGCTCGCCGTGCTTGAGCGTGACGGCGCCGCCCACCACCGTGGCGGCGAAGCCGTCGGCCTTCTGTACCAGCCGCCGCGCGCCGCCGGGCAGGTCGTGCTGAACCGTGGGCAGCCGCGGGCGCACCGTCGTCTCGTCGAAGACCACGATGTCCGCGGCGAAGCCGGGGCGCAGCAGGCCCCGGTCGTGCATGCCCCAGGCGGACGCGTTCTGGAAGGTCAGCATCCGCACCGCTTCCTCCAGGGTGAACGCCTGCTTGGCGCGCACCCAGTAGCTCAGCAGGTGGGTCTGCAGCGACGAGCCCATCTCCTGGCACACGTGCGCGCCGGAATCGGAGAAGGTGGCGAGCGAGCGGGGGTTCCCCAGCATCCGGCGAACCTCGTCCGGCGTCTCGTTCACTAGCGGCTGGACGAAGAGCAGGTCCTCGTTCTCCACCATCAGGTCGAGCATGACCTCGACGGGGTGCCGCCCGGAGGACTGCGCGAGGTCCTCGATGCTGGGCTCGTCCCAGTTCACGTCGAACATCGGGAAGAGGTTGGCGTAGTCGGGCTTCATCGGGTTCGTGGTGGCCGCGCCGCCGCCCTGGAACTCGGTGCCCCGCGGCTGCATCCCCGCTTCCGCCGCGACGAGGCCGGCGCGGATGTCCGCATCGCGGAAGCGGGCCTTCTGCTCCGCGACGGGCAGGCCGCGGATGGCGGCCCAGGCCGGCAGCCCGTCGAACGGCAGGTAGGATTTGAGCGAGAAGATCGCGTTGATCGAGCGCGTGGTGGCCTGCCCCAGCACCCGCCCGCCTTCGGCCGCGACCCGGTCCATCCACTCGAACTGGTATTCCAGGGGATTGGGCCGGTCGCCCTGGCGCGAGGCGAAGACTCCCAGCATCAGCGGGCGCCGGCTCGAGACCGCGATCCTGGTCAGCTCGTCCAGGCAGGCGCGCTGCGCCTCGCCGCCGGAGACGTCGGGGCCGATCTGGAAGATGCCGGCGTTGAGCTCGGCCATCGCGTCCACCAGGTGCGCGATCTCCGACCAGCTGGCGATGCGGCTCGCCACCGGGCCGCCGTCCGGGCGGATATGGGTGTTGGACCGGGACGAGGAGAACCCCACTGCGCCGGCGCGGAGCGCCTCCTGCACCAGGTCCGCCATGAGCCTGAGGTCGTCCTCACCCGCCTCCTCGTCCAGGGCGCGATCGCCCATCGCGTACATCCTGAGCGCCGAGTGGCCGATGTAGGCGGCGTAGTTGATGGCCTTCGGGAACGATTCGACGGCCGCGAGATACTCGGGGAAGGTCTCCCAGCGCCAGTCGATCCCGGCCACCATGGCGTCCTTGGGGATGTCCTCGACCGCCTCCAGGCATTCGGCAAACCACTCTCTCGCCTCCGGCTTGCACGGCGCCAGCGCGAAGCCGCAGTTGCCCATCACCACGCTGGTCACGCCGTGCCAGCAGGAGCACGTGCCCGCCGGGTCCCACGCCACCTGCGCGTCCATGTGGGTGTGGCCGTCGATGAAGCCGGGTGCGACGATCATGCCCTCGGCGTCGATCGTCTCGGCGGCGGGGCTGGAAATCCGGCCGATTTCCGCGATGCGGCCCTGGCTGATGCCGACGTCCGCCCGGTAGCGGGGCATGCCCGAGCCGTCCACCAGGGTTCCGTTGCGGATCAGAAGATCGAATGTCATCGGCCTATTCCCAGCACCATGTCAGCGCGCAGCTCACGCTATCAGCCGGCGCGCCGGGCGACAACGCGCCGGACCCTGTAGTCCGTCCCGTGGCTCTCCACCGGCCTCTCGAAGCGCCGGCGCGGAAACGCCTTGGCCGCCTCCGCGGTCAGAGGGTGCGCCGGCCGCCGCCCTCCCTCTGCTCGCGCATCTGCCTCGCGAAGATCCGCGCGGCGGCGAAGGCGCCGAAGGTGGCGACGCAGAACGGCACGCAGTAGGTCAGCCCGAACTTGAACCAGTTGACCGTGCCGTCGCCGGCCAGGTGATCGCCCTGGTTGATCATGTTGAGGATGGTGCCGACCACCGCGCCGACCATCAGCGAGTTGCGGATCACGGGCCAGCTGAAGGTCCAGCGCAGCGGCGTGAGTGCAGGATCGTGCATGTCGGCTCGGCCCCGGAATTCGGCTGCGCCCGCGGCGCGCATCGGTCAGCGTCGGTTGGCGGCCTCTTCGCGTCGAAACGAGTGGGCCGGATAGACGCCCATGATCCGCACTTCCCGCGAGAAGTAGTCGAGCTCGGCCAGAGCACGTCCGAGCCCCATATCCGACGGATGCCCCTCGACCTCGGAGAAGAAGACCGTGGCCGAGAAGGTGCCGCCCACCATGTAGCTCTCCAGCTTGGTCATGTTGACGCCGTTGGTGGCGAAGCCGCCGAGGCACTTGTAGAGCGCCGCCGGCACGTTGCGGCACTCGAACATGAAGGAGGTGATTACCGGCCCTGCGTCGGGGTCGGGGTCGAGCGGCTCGCGCGAGAGCACCACGAAGCGCGTGGTGTTGTGGGCCTCGTCCTCGACGTTCGCCTCGACGATCTCGAGCCCATACGTTTCCGCCGCGAGCAGGGAGGCGATCGCGGCACGGGTGGGATCGCCCGCCGCAGCCACCTCGGCGGCGGCGCCTGCGGTGTCCGCGTGCACCACCGGCAGCAGCTTCCGCCGGGCGATAAGCTTGCGGCACTGGGAGAGCGCATGGACGTGCGAGCGCACGGTCTCGAGCCCCGACGGATCGGCGCCCCGGCAGGCGAGGAGGTTGTGGCGGACGCGCTCGAAGTGCTCGGCGATGATGTGGAGGTCGGACTTGGGCAGCAGCTCGTGGATGTCGGCCACGCGGCCCGCCGCCGAGTTCTCGATGGGGATCATCGCGAGCCCCGCGCGACCGTCCGAGACCGCGGCGAAGGTGTCCACGAAGGTCCTGCAGGGGAGCGTGGTCATCGCCGGGTAGCGGGCCACGCAGGCGGCCTCGGAATAGGCGCCGGGCGCGCCCTGGAACGCGATCACCGTGGCCGGATCGTCCGCGCCGGTGCTGCTGTCGGTCGAGTTCGTTGATGAGGACATGGGACGCAAGCCTGTGTGGGCTGCCGCAACGGCCGTCACCGGAACAGGCGCCGGACTATCCGCGCCCGGCGCGAGCCTGTCAACGCGGGTCGCGCCGAGAGGCGCGCGGAATCAGTCGCGCCGAGAGGCGCGCGGAATCAGTCGCGCCGAGAGGCGCGCGGAATCAGTCGCGCCGAGAGGCGCGCGGAATCAGTCGCGCCGAGAGGCGCGCGGAGTCAAGGGACAGCCGAGAGGCGCGCGGAATCAACGGACGGCCGCCCGGCGCGCGATGGGTTATGGTGCCCCACTGCTGGAGGGATGCCATGACCGAGCCCGCTCGCCCCCCGCGCCCGGACGAGCTCGACCCGATCGAGACCGCGAGCCGCGACGAAATCGCCGCGCTGCAGCTTACCCGGCTCCGCGCAACCCTCGCGCGCGCCTACGACAATATCGGCCACTACAGGAGGAGCTTCGACGAGGCCGGCGTGAGCCCGGCCGACCTCGCCTCCCTCGACGATCTCGCCAGCTTCCCCTTCACGGTCAAGGACGACCTCCGCCTGGGCTACCCCTTCGACATGTTCGCGGTGCCCATCGAGCAGATCATGCGCGTCCACGCGTCGAGCGGCACCACCGGAATCCCCACGGTCGTCGGCTACACCAGGGCCGACCTGGAGACGTGGGCGTCCCTCGTCGCCCGCTGCCTGCGCGCCGCCGGCACGCGCGCCGGCGACATGGTGCACATCGCCTACGGCTACGGGCTCTTCACCGGCGGCCTCGGCTTGCACGCGGGCGCCGAGAAGCTGGGCTGCACCGTGGTCCCGGCCTCCGGCGGCTTCACCGAGCGTCAGGTCGGCATGATCTGCGACTTCGAGCCCCGGGTCATCGCCGCCACGCCCTCCTACATGCTGGCCATCGCCGACGAGTTCGAGCGTCTGGGCGTGGACCCGCGGCGCTCCTCGCTGCAGATCGGCGTGCACGGCGCGGAACCCTGGACCGAGGCGATGCGCGCCGAGATCGAGGCCCGCTTCACCATGCAGGCGATCGACATCTACGGCTGCTCCGAGGCCATCGGCCCCGGCGTCTCGGTCGAATGCATAGAGGACAAGGACGGCCTCCACATCTGGGAGGACCACTTCTACCCCGAGGTCGTCGATCCCGAGACCGGCGCCGTCCTGCCCGACGGCGGGGCGGGCGAGCTGGTCATCACCTCGCTGACCAAGGAGGCCTGCCCCATCGTGCGCTACCGCACCCGCGACCTTACCCGGCTGCTGCCCGGCACCGCGCGCACCATGCGGCGGATGCGCCGCGTCACGGGGCGCAACGACGACATGCTGATCATCCGCGGCGTCAACCTTTTCCCGTCGTTCATCGAGGAGATCGTGCTGGAGGACTCGCGCCTCTCGCCGCACTACTACCTCGAGGTCTCGCGGCCCGGCCGTCTCGACGAGCTGACGGTCGTGGTCGAGGCCAAGCCCGACGCCGCCGGCAGCGAGAGCCGGAAGGCGGCAGCGCGCGACCTCGCGGGGCGCATCAGGGCGCTCGTCGGCATCGGCAGCACGGTCAGGGTCGGCGAGCCCGGCTCGATCGAGCGCTCCGGCGGCAAGGCCAGGCGGGTCTTCGACCTGCGCCCCAAGGAGTAGCCCCGCTCGGCGTGCCGCGCCCCGATTTCCGTGGATGGCGGGCCGGGAGACGCCATATAGTCTGCGCAACGCGGTCTCAATCGGGGAGCGGCCCGGCTTCCCGACGGACGACGGAGACGATGATCGACTTCCGCACCCGGCCGGACGACTACCGCCACTGGCGGCTCTCCGTGGACGGCGCCATCGCCACGCTCGCGCTCGACGTGGACGAGAACGGTGCCATCGCCGGCGACTACACGCTCAAGCTCAACTCCTACGACCTCGGCGTCGATATCGAGCTCCACGACGCCGTCCAGCGGCTCCGCTTCGAGCACCCGCAGGTGCGCGCCGTGGTGCTCACGTCCGCGAAGGACCGCGTGTTCTGCGCCGGCGCCAACATCGCGATGCTCTCCCGCTCGTCCCACATCGACAAGGTCAACTTCTGCAAGTTCACCAACGAGACCCGCAACGCCATCGAGGACGCGTCCGCCAACTCCGGCCAGCGCTGGATGACCGTGGTCGCCGGCACCGCCGCGGGCGGCGGCTACGAGCTGGCGCTCGCCACCGACCACATCCTCCTGGTGGATGACGGCTCGACCGCCGTGTCGCTGCCCGAGGTGCCGCTGCTCGCGGTCCTGCCGGGCACCGGCGGGCTCACGCGCGTCGTCGACAAGCGCTGTGTGCGCCGAGACCGTGCCGACTTCTTCTGCACCACCGGCGAAGGCGTGCGCGGGCGCCGCGCGCTGGAGTGGAACCTGGTCGACGAGCTGGTGCCGCGCTCCCGCCTGGGCGACGCCGTGGCCGCCCGCGCTACTGCGCTTGCCGAGGGCTCGGACCGGCCGGCCGATACGCAGGGAATCGCGCTCACCCCGCTTGCCCGCAGCGTGAGTGACGACGCCATCGCCTACGCCCACGTCCACGTCGCGCTCGACCGGGCGCAGGGCACGGCGACGCTCACGGTCTCCGCGCCCGACGCGCCGCCGCCTGCCGAGCCCGCCGCGATCCACGCCGCCGGCCCCGACTTCTGGCCGCTGGCGCTCGCGCGCGAGCTCGACGACGCGATCCTGCATCTCCGCTTCAACGAGCCAACGCTCGGCACCTGGATCCTCAGGACGGCGGGCGCGGCCGACCATGTCGCCGCGGCCGATGCCGCGCTCGCCGATCACGCCGGCGACTGGCTGGTGCGCGAGATCACCCTCTACCTCAAGCGCACGCTCAAGCGCCTCGACGTGAGCGCGCGCAGCCTCGTCGCGCTGATCGAGCCGGGCTCCTGCTTCACCGGCACGCTGCTGGAGCTGGCGCTTGCCGCCGATCGCAGCTTCATGCTGGACGGCACCTTCGAGGAGTCGAACCTCGCGCCGGCGACGGTGCGGCTCACGGCGATGAACACCGGCCCGCTGCCGATGGCGAACGGGCTGTCGCGGCTCGCGAGCCGCTTCTTCGGCGACGACGCGGCGCTCGCCGCGGCGCTCGATGCCGTGGGCGACAACCTCGACGCCGAGGCGGCGGACGCGCTCGGCCTCGTCACCTTCGCGCCCGACGATATCGACTGGGAGGACGAGGTCCGCGTCGCCATCGAGGCGCGCGCGGCCTTCTCGCCCGACGCGCTCTCCGGCATGGAGGCCTCTCTCCGCTTCGCCGGGCCGGAGACGCTCGAGACCAAGATCTTCGGCCGCCTCTCCGCCTGGCAGAACTGGATCTTTCAGCGCCCCAACACCGTCGGCCCCGACGGCGCGCTCAAGCTCTACGGGTCGGGCGTGCAGCCCACCTTCGACCGCAACCGTGTCTAGCACCGGGAGAAGCCGATGCGGGTCGACCTGAACGAACGCATCCCCAACAACGTGGGCCTCGCCGACGACCGCCGCCTGCTGCGCGCGCTCGAGCGCTGGCAGCCGGCCTTCCTCGACTGGTGGCGCCACCTCGGCCCCGTCGGCGCATTGCAGCACGACGTCTACCTGCGCACCGCCATCGGCGTCGATTCCGACGGCTGGGCGCACTTCGACCACGTCAGGATGCCCGACTACCGCTGGGGCATCTTCCTGGCCGAGCCCGAGGCCGACCGGCGCATCAACTTCGGCATCCACAAGGGCGAGCCCGCGTGGCAGGAGCTGCCAGGCGAATACCGCGCGGAGCTGCGGCGCCTCATCGTCATCCAGGGCGACACCGAGCCCGCGTCGGTGGAGCAGCAGCGCCGGCTCGGGCTCACCGCGCCCTCGCTCTACGACCTCCGCAACCTCTACCAGGTCAACGTCGAGGAGGGCCGCCACCTCTGGGCGATGGTCTACCTGCTGCACGCCTTCTTCGGCCGCGACGGGCGCGAGGAGGCGGAGGAGCTGCTGGCCCGCCACGCAGGCGACGCCGACAAGCCCCGCACGCTGGAGGCCTTCAACGAGCCCACCGACGACTGGCTCTCCTTCTTCATGTACACCTTCTTCCAGGACCGTGACGGCAAGTTCCAGCTCTGCGCGCTCGCGGAGTCCGGTTTCGATCCGTTGTCGCGCACCTGCCGCTTCATGCTGACCGAGGAGGCCCACCACATGTTCGTGGGCGAATCCGGCGTCATGCGCATCGTGCAGCGGACCTGCGAGACGATGCGCGCGCACGATACCGACGACGTCGCCCCCTTCGGCGCCATCCCGCTCGCGCTGCTGCAGAAGTGGATCAACCTCCACTACTCGATCTGCCTCGACCTCTTCGGCTCCGAGGAATCGACCAACGCCGCCAACTACTACGCCATGGGGCTGAAGGGCCGCTACCAGGAGACGAAGATCGACGACGACCACGTGCTCACGGACCGCATGGTCAAGGTGCCCGCCATGGACGGCGGCAAGGTCTCGGCCAGGGAGGTGACGGCGCTGAAGGCGATGAACGAGACGCTGCGCGATTCCTACGTGGACGACAGCCAGCGCGGCCTCAACCGCTTCAACAAGGTGACCCGCTCGTTCGACATCGACTGCGAGCTGCGCCTGCCGCACCGCGTCTTCAACCGCAACATCGGCGCCTTCGCCGGCATCCGTGCGGCGCCTGACGGCACGCTGGTGGACGACGCGACCTGGGCGGCAAAGCGCGACGACTGGCTGCCGAGCGCGGAGGACCGCGCGTTCGTCGAGTCCCTGATGCACCCGGTGACCGAGCCAGGCGGGGTCGCCGGCTGGATCGCCCCGCCGAAGCGCGGCATCCACGGCCAGCCCCTCGACTACCGCTACGTCGAGTTTCATTAGGACAGGCCGCCATCCGGATCGAATGAGCGAGCCCATGCAGAACCTTCCGCCGCCATCGCTGATGCATCGCCCCGGCGGCGAGGCCATCGCCTACCGCGTGCGGGAGGGCGCGGGGCCGGGCGTGATGTTCCTCGGCGGCTTCATGTCGGACATGACAGGCACCAAGGCCACGGCGCTCGACGCCCACTGCCGCCGCGCCGGCCGCGCCTTCGTGCGCTTCGACTATTCCGGCCACGGCGAGTCCGGCGGCGCGTTCCGGGACGGCACCATCGGCGCGTGGCGGGACGATGCCCTCGCCGTGCTCGACGAGGTCGCGAGCGGCCCGCAGATCCTGGTAGGCTCCAGCATGGGCGGCTGGATCATGCTGCTGGTGGCCCTGGCGCGGCCCGAGCGCGTGGCGGGCATCGTCGGCGTCGCGGCGGCGCCGGATTTCACGGAGGACCTCATCTGGTCCACCCTCGACGACGCGGCGCGGCAGGGCCTCGCCGAGGCCGGCGAAATCGTCATGCCCTGCGACTACGGCGAGGACCCCTATCCCATCACCATGGGCCTGATCGAGGAGGGGCGCGATCACCTCCTGCTGCGCGCACCCATCGCGCTCGATTGCCCGATCCACCTGCTGCAGGGCATGCGCGATGACGACGTGCCCTGGCGCACCGCTCTGCGGATCGCCGAGCGGGTCACGAGCGAGCGCGTCGCGGTCGAGCTGGTGAAGGACGGCGACCACCGCCTCTCGCGCGACGAGGACCTCGCCCGCCTCTGCGCGGCCGTCGATGCGATTGCCGGAGCCAGCGAGGCTCAGCCGCCTTCAAATCATGGTGAGCGCGCCGCGGGGCGCTAGGCAGCAGGCATCGGGCTTACTATCTATGCCCGCATGAGCGGTTGGCAGACACGGGAACCACGGCCATGACCTCACTCCGAACCCTCGGGCGCTTCGCCGCCGCCGTCGCCGTGATCGGCGCCGCACTCTACGCAGGCTCCCTGCTCGCCGCCGAAGGCGATGAGTTGCGCGCGCTCGACAAGCGCATCGACGGCAGCGCGATCCTCAACCTGGTCGTGAGCGACGGGCCGATCGAGCCGCCGCCCATCGCGTTCACCGACGAGGCCGGCGAGGAGCTGACCCTCGCGGACTACAGGGGCACGCCCGTCGCCGTGCACTTCTGGGCGACCTGGTGCTTCCCCTGCCGGGCCGAGATGCCGACCATGGACGCGCTGCAGCGGGAATTTGGCGACGACCTGGTCATCCTGCCGCTCTCGCTCGACCGCGACGGCGCCCCGCTCGTCCGCAACTACTACAACGACCACGACCTCGTCACGCTGCCGGTCATGATCGACGAGAAGATGGCGGCCGGCCGCGCGCTCCGGGTGCACGGCATCCCCGCCACGGTCTTCATCAATGCCGAGGGCGCGGAGGTCGCCCGCGTGCTGGGCGATCGCGACTGGTCCGATCCCGACGTGATCGCGCTGGTGCGCCACATCATCGAGTAGGGGACCGGAGACGCACAGGCCGCCGGCCGACCAGCCATGGACATCTCCGCCGTCAGCATCGCCTCGGTCTTCGCCGCCGGGCTGATCTCCTTCCTCTCCCCCTGCGTTCTGCCGCTGGTGCCGGGCTACGTCTCCTACGTCGCCGGCGGCTCCCTGGAGGAGCTGCGGGACGACCAGGGCATCTCTCGCCGCCGCCTCGCGGCGATGATGCTGAGCGCCTTCTTCGTCCTCGGCTTCACGACGGTCTTCGTCGCACTCGGCGCGAGCGCGAGCGCCGTGGGCGGCTTCCTGCTGCAGCACAAGACGATCTTCGAGCACGTCGCGGGCGGCGTGATCATCGTCTTCGGCATCTACCTCACCGGTCTGATCCGCATCCCCTTCTTCGAGCGCGAGATGCGCTTCGCCGGCCGCATCGCCGGCGGGCGGCCCGCGAGCGCGTACCTGCTGGGCGCGGCCTTCGCCTTCGGCTGGACCCCCTGCATCGGGCCCGTCCTCGGCGGCATCCTCACGCTCACCGCGACCTCCGCCGATGTCGGCCGCGGCGTCGCGCTGCTCGCGGTCTACTCGCTCGGCCTCGGCGTCCCCTTCCTGATCGCGGCCGCGTTCACCGGCGCCTTCCTGCGCCACATGCGGCGCATCCGCAGGATCAGCAAGCCGCTCCAGGTCGGCGCGGGCGTCATCCTCATCGCCATGGGAGCCGCGCTGATTACCGGCTATCTCAGTTCCGTCGCCTTCTGGCTGCTCGAGGCCTTCCCCGGCCTCGCCGCCGTCGGCTAATCCGCGCCGGCTTCGTCCGCGAGCAGGCTGGCGAGGCCGGCCCGGTAATCGGGAAATTTCAGCGCGACGCCAAGCTCCTCCTTGATGCGGGCGTTGGAGACCCGCCGGTTGTCGGCATAAAAGCTTCGCGCCATCGGGGTGAGGTCGGCGTCCGCCAACGGCACGAGCGGCGGCGGCGCGACACCCAGCAGGGCGCAGGCGTGGGCCACGACATCCGCTCCCGCCGCCGGCTCGTCGTCGCAGACGTTATAGATGGCGCCGGGCCGCGGCCGCGCGATGGAGGCGGCCAGCACCCGCGCGATATCGGCCACGTGGATGCGCGAGAACACGTGGCCCGGCTTCGCGATCCGCCTGGCCGCGCCGCGCCGCACGGCAACCAGCGCGTTCCGCCCCGGCCCGTAGATCCCCGCCAGGCGGAAGACCTGGGTGGCGAGGCCGTGGCGCGCGCCGAAGGCAAGCCAGGCGTTCTCCGCCGCGAGCCTGCGCCGGCCGCGCGCCCCGGTGGGCGCCGGTGCCGCGGTCTCGTCCATCCAGGCGCCGCCGGTATCGCCGTAGACCCCGGTAGTGGACAGATAGCCGATCCATTCCACGCCCGAGAGCGCGGCGATATCGGCGCCGTGGCGGTCGAGCGCCGCATCACCCACGTCATCGGGCGGGATGGAAAGCAGGATGTGGGTCGCGCCTGCCAGGCACCCCGCCGGGTCCGCCAGCGGCGCCTCGCGCGAAAACGGGACGGCCTCGACGCCAGCCTCCGCCAGCGCCGCGCATCCTTCCCAAGTCCGGCACGTGCCGGCGAGCGACCAGCCGGCGGGGCTCAGCAGCGCGCCCAAGGCAGAGGCGCTGAACCCGTAGCCGAAGCAGAAGAGCCGCTTGCCCGCTTTCCCCGCCATGGTCAGGCGCCGCCGGCCCCGGCGTGACCCTGCCACTCCGCCAGCACCGCAGGGTCGCGCTCGGCAGGCTCGTGGCGCGCGCGGAGCGCGGCGAACCCGGCCGGGGCCAGGAGCCGCCGCGACGCCCAGACCGCCATCGCGCGCACCAGCGGGGAGCCGTCGCCCAGCAGCCGCTGCGCTGCCGGCCAGACCCCCGCGTCCCCGCAGTTGCCGATGGCGATCAGCACGTTGCGCACGAAGCGGTCCCGCCCGAGCCGCTTGATCGGGCTGCCGGAGAAGACCGTCCTGAACGTCGCGTCGTCCAGTTCTGCGAGGTCGGCGAGCCGGGGCGCCGTCAGCTCCGCGCGCGGCAGGAAGGCGTAGTCCGTCGTCCGGCTTGCGAACTTGTTCCAGGGGCAGACTGCGAGGCAGTCGTCGCAGCCATAGATCCTGTTGCCCATCGCCGCGCGGTATTCGGGCGCGATGTGGCCCTTGTGCTCGATGGTGAGGTACGAGATGCAGCGCCGGGCGTCGAGCCGGTAGGGCGCGGGGAAGGCATCGGTCGGACACACGTCGAGGCATTGGCGGCAGGAGCCGCAGTGGTCCGCCTCGCCCTTGTCGGGCGCGATATCGAGGGTCGTGAACAGCTCGCCGAGAAAGAGCCAGGAGCCGTGCTCGCGGGAGACCAGGTTCGTGTGCTTGCCCTGCCAGCCGATGCCGGCGCGCGCCGCCAGCGGCTTCTCCATCACCGGCGCCGTGTCCACGAAGAGCTTCACCTCCGCCCCGAAGGTCTCCACGACGAAGCGGGCGAGGCGCCGCAGCCTTCCCTTCATCACGTCGTGGTAGTCCCGGCCCTGCGCGTAGGCCGAGACGATCCCCCGCGCCGGCGCCTCCAGCAGGCGGAGCGGATCGTGCGCCGGGCCGTAGTTGAGCCCCACCACGACGACACTGCGGGCTTCCGGCCAGAGCGCACGGGGGGCCGCCCGCCTCTCCGCCGTGCGCGGCAGCCACGCCATGTCGCCGGCGTAGCCGAGGCGCAGGAACTCCCGGAGCGCTTCCGCATCCTCTGGCGCGCCGTCCGCGCTCGCCACCCCTACGGCCTGGAAGCCGAGCGCCCTGGCGTGGGCGAGGATCGCGTCCCGCGCCTGTACTGGCTCGGTCGTCGCGCTCGCCGCCAGGGCGTTAGCTCCTCCGCTCGGCACCGTCGATCAGCATGTCGAGCGCGGTCTCCACGGTCGCAAGCCGCACCCCGCCGCGATCGCCCAGATAGACCACGCGCCGGTGGAGGACCGCGCCGCCCGGCCCCGCGCAGGCGTGGTGCACCAGGCCCACGGGCTTGCTCTCCGTCGCACCGCCGGGGCCTGCGATGCCGGTCACCGCCACCGCGAGATCGGCGTCGGAGCGTTCGAGCGCGCCTTCCGCCATCGCCCGCGCCACCTCCTCGCTGACCGCGCCCACGCTCGCCAGCAGCGCCTCGGGCACGCCCAGCAGGTCGTGCTTGGCCTCGTTGGAATAGGTCACGAAGCCCCGGTCCACGACATCCGAGGAGCCTGCGATCTCGGTCAGGCAGGCGGCGATCAGCCCGCCGGTGCAGGATTCCGCCGTGGCGACGCGCAAGCCCCGCGCCCGGCAGAGCGCGAGCAGGCGCTCCGCCTTGTTGCTCACGTTGCCGGGAAAGGTCACAGCCACACCCATACGGTCCACAGCACCACCGCCGCGAACACGCCGGCGACCACGTCATCCAGCATGACGCCGACGCCGCCCTTCACGTGCCGGTCGATCAGGCCGATCGGCCAGGGCTTTACCACGTCGAACAGACGGAACAGCACGAAGCCGATGCCGTAGGCGGCCGGGTCTGCCGGCACCAGCAGGAGGGCGATCCACTGCCCGGCCACCTCGTCGACCACGATGGCGGGCGAATCGCGCACCCCGGTGCGCCGCTCGCACGCCGCCGCCGCCCAGACGCCGATCGCGAAGAGGACCAGCGCCGCGATGGCGAGGCCAAGCTCGCCGGTGTAGCTCCTGAGCAGCCACGCGGCCGGCAGCGCCAGCGCAGACGCCGCCGTGCCCGGCGCCCAGCGTGTGAGCCCGGTGCCGAACCAGGTCGCGACCAGGGTCGCGGGATCGCGCAGGTCGAGCCGCGCCGCGCCCGCCTCAGCCGTCATCGCCGCCCCCGGCGGGCAGGCGCACCGTGGCCACCGCCTGCGCGGCGATGCCTTCGCCCCGCCCAGTGAAGCCGAGGCGCTCCGTCGTCGTCGCCTTCAGGCTGATGCGTGCAGGGGATAAGCCCAGAAGCGCGGCGAGCCGCGCCAGCATGGCGGCCCGGTGCGGGCCGATCCGGGGCCGCTGGCAGATCAGCGTGACATCCACGTGGTCGAGCTGCCCGCCCCGCTCCCTCAGCAATTCCAGCGTGTGCGCCACGAAGTGCGCGGAATCCGCGTCCCGCCAGGTCTCGTCCGAGGGCGGGAAGTGGGTGCCGATATCGCCCGCCGCCAGCGCGCCCAGCACCGCGTCCACGATGGCGTGCAGCACCACGTCGCCGTCGGAATGGCTGACCACGCCAAGCTCGTGCGGCACCGCGACGCCGCCCAGCATGAGGTGATCGCCGGGGCCGAAGCGATGGACATCGAAGCCCATGCCGACGCGGGTCTCGAGCGCAGCCGCAACGTCGGCGTCGCGCGCGCCATGCGCCGCCATGATGCGCTCGGCGCGCGAAAAATCCTGCTCGGTGGTGATCTTGAGGTTGTCCTCGTCGCCGGCCGTGAGCGCGACGGAAAGCCCCGCCTGCTCCGCCACGGCGGCATCGTCGGTGAGCGCCGCGCCGGCCGCAGCCCGGTGGGCGTCGAGAATTTCTGGATAACGAAAACCCTGCGGGGTCTGCGCCCGCCAGAGCCCCTCGCGCGCCACCGCGCCCGCGACCAGGACGCTGCCCGGCGCCGCCCGCTTGAGGCTGTCGCTCACCGCGAGCGCCGGCAGCGCGCCGTCGTGGCCGGCCAAGGCGTCGAGGGCGCCGTCGATCACCGTGTCCGTCACCAGCGGGCGGGCGCCGTCGTGGATCAGCACCAGCGCGGGCGGGGCCTCCGCAAGGCTCTCGAGCCCGTTCCGCACCGATTCCTGCCGCGTCGCGCCGCCTGCGACCGGCTCCAGCAGCGTGCCGGCCTCGGCGCCTTCGCTCCCCTGCACCGCGTCGTCGTAAAGCGCGCGGTCCGCGGGGTTGATCACCACGCGCACCCGGTCGATGCGGGGATGCGCCGTGAGGCGCCGCACGCTGTGGCCCAGCACCGTGCGCCCCGCGAGCTGGCGGTACTGCTTGGGCAGCGGCCCGCCGACCCGGTGGCCGCGCCCGGCGGCGACGATCAGGGCGGCGGTGGTGGCCATGGTGCCCCCTGTCTCCCCGATCGAGCGGTGCCGGCGGCAGGACTCGAACCCGCAACCCCTCGATTACCAATTAAGTGCCGGTGCTTCACGGATTGCTCTGTGCACGGCCTCAACGCACCGTCTCGAACCACTTACGGCGCCCCCTGATTGGCGGCGCTCCCCGACTTGAGAACGAAGTCTATCCAGTAGCCGTCCGGCGAATGAACGAAGTGTTCTCCGCGACGCAGGGACAACCCTCCTTCTTTCCAAAGCATCCACCAACTCCCAAGATCGCTAAGGGCAAAGTCAATTACGCGCTCGCGTATGGCATTCTTGCTGTTCGATCCCCACGGACCTCGGAACGGAGAACTTCGGCGCTTGTACTTGGTAGTATCCACACCGATTTGGATTTCTCCATTCTCATGGGCACGTTGCAACTCCTGAAACGCAACTCGGCCACGTGTCATTTCAGGCATGGACTTCTCCCGTTGCAGGTCACGGCGGTTCGGTTCGTAGTGCCCCGAGGTGACTCTATTGTGGCTATTGTGTTTTGTGCTTACTCGCTACTCTCATAGATTCTTGATTTTATTGGTGCCGGCGGCAGGACTCGAACCCGCAACCCCTTGATTACAAATCAAGTGCTCTACCAGTTGAGCTACGCCGGCCGGAAGTTCGCTCGAAGTGCGCACGATCACGGAAGGTCCGCTTTCAAGCGCGGCCCGCAGGCCCTGTCAAGCACGCAGCGCTCATCGCCGCGCGACCTCGTAGAGCGCGATGGCGGCCGCGTTGGAGACGTTGAGGCTCGCCATCGCGCCCGGCATGGGGATTCGGGCGGTGAGATCGCAGCGCTCGCGCGTGAGCCGCCGCATGCCCTCGCCTTCGGCGCCGAGGACCAGCGCGAGCGGCGCCCGCACGGAGACGGCCTCGATCGGCTCGGCGGCGTCCTGATCCAGGCCGAGGCACCAATAACCCAGCTCCTTCAGGACGATAAGGGATCGCGCGATGTTGACGACGCGGGCGAGCGGCACCGTTTCCAGCGCGCCGGAGGCGGCCTTGGCGAGCGCGCCGGCGCTCTGGGGCGAATGGCGGTCCTGGACCACGACGGCGCCCACCGCGAAGGCCGCCGCCGAGCGCAGGATCGCACCGACGTTGTGCGGGTCCGTCACCTGGTCGAGCACGACCACGGTCCGTGCTGCGCCCTCCCGCTGCGCGAGGCTTCTGCAGGCGGACGCGAGATCGACCGCCGGCAGCGGCGCCGTCTCCAGCACGATGCCCTGATGCACGGCGCCGTCCGGCAAGAGCGCCGCGATATCCTGGCGGGACGCGATCTGCGGCGCATCGAGCAGGCCGCGGGCGGCAAGCGGCAGCGCGCGGGCGTCGATGCGCCCAGCCAGCAGCGTGGCGCCCTCCTGCGTCGCGATCAGCCGGTGGCAGCGGCGGCTCGGGTTGGCGAGCGCGGCGGCCACCGCGTGGGCGCCGTAGAGCCGTTCGCGCCGGGGCCTGGCCTGGCTGCGCTGCTCCTGATGCGTGCGCCGGCGCCCGGCCGTTCGCTCGCGCGGGCGGCGAGAAGTGTTGCGTGCCATGACGCACCCTATTATAAGACTTCCATCCCTTTTGCGAGACGCCCCGGCATCCGGGCCGGCCGGCGCGCGCCGATGGCGCAGCGACGGTGGCTTGGCGGTGCGGTGGGCCGTCACGGAGAGCTCCTTTGGGCGTTGACAATCGACCGCGGATGTCCATAGTGCGCCCTTCCGAGTCCCGGGTGCGTCCACCTCGGCGCGGAGGGGTGGCCGAGTGGTTAAAGGCAGCAGACTGTAAATCTGCCGACGTATGTCTACGTAGGTTCGAATCCTACCCCCTCCACCACACGTGCGCGGTGCACGCGCGCGCGGCGATGGGCGCGGGGGACTCAGGTCGAGCGGGTGTAGCTCAATGGTAGAGCCCCAGCCTTCCAAGCTGGTTACGTGGGTTCGATTCCCATCACCCGCTCCAGAGTATACGGCCGACACCGCAGCAGCGGTGCGCGGCTTGTGTTGTCTTGTTTAACCGCAGCGAGAGCCTGGCGGTCGAGGAATAGGGTTCATGGCGAAAGAGAAGTTTGAGCGTACGAAGCCGCACTGCAACGTGGGCACGATCGGCCACGTCGACCACGGGAAGACGACGCTGACGGCGGCGATCACGCGGGTGTTGGGCGAGGCGGGCGGCGCCGAGTTCGTGTCCTTCGACGAGATCGACAAGGCGCCGGAGGAGCGCGAGCGCGGCATCACGATCGCAACCGCGCACGTCGAGTACGAGACGGGAAACCGCCACTACGCGCACGTGGACTGCCCGGGCCATGCGGACTACGTGAAGAACATGATCACGGGTGCTGCGCAGATGGACGGCGCGATCCTGGTGGTCTCGGCGGCGGACGGGCCGATGCCGCAGACGCGGGAGCACATTCTGCTTGCGCGCCAGGTGGGCGTGCCCGCGCTGGTCGTCTACATGAACAAGGTGGACATGGTTGACGACGAGGAGCTTCTGGACCTTGTCGAGCTTGAGGTTCGCGAACTTCTGTCGACGTACGAGTTTCCGGGCGACGACATTCCTGTGATCCGGGGCTCTGCGCTTGCGGCGCTTGAGGGCGGCGACGCGGCGACGGGCC
Organism: Alphaproteobacteria bacterium; assembly: GCA_965221125.1. Classification (GTDB taxonomy): domain Bacteria; phylum Pseudomonadota; class Alphaproteobacteria; order UBA828; family UBA828; genus WTGU01. The sequence goes on along the minus strand of CBDCRW010000006.1, from coordinate 649,544 downwards.
GGGATTCGGTTCTTGAGCTGATGGCGGCGGTTGACGACTACGTGCCGCAGCCTGAGCGCCCGAAGGACCAGCCGTTCCTGATGCCGATCGAGGACGTGTTCTCGATTTCGGGCCGTGGCACGGTGGTGACGGGTCGGATCGAGCGTGGCGTGGTGAAGGTCGGCGACAACGTGGGCATCATCGGGATCCGCGAGACGACGAAGACGGTGTGCACGGGCGTCGAGATGTTCCGGAAGCTTCTGGATCAGGGCGAGGCGGGGGACAACGTGGGCGTCCTGCTTCGCGGCACGAAGCGTGACGAGGTGGAGCGCGGCCAGGTCCTTGCGGAGCCGGACACGATCACGCCGCACACGCGCTTCGAGGCTGAGACGTACATCCTGACGAAGGACGAGGGCGGCCGTCACACGCCGTTTTTCTCGAACTACCGTCCGCAGTTCTATTTCCGGACGACGGACGTGACGGGGACGATCGAGCTTCCGGACGGGACCGAGATGGTGATGCCGGGGGACAACGTGACGATGAAGGTGGACCTGATCGCGCCGATCGCGATGGACGAGGGGCTTCGCTTCGCCATCCGCGAGGGCGGGCGCACCGTCGGCGCCGGCGTCGTCGCAAAGATCGTGGAATAGACCGCAGCGAGCGGTCGCGGCGCGCAAGCAGAATAGGAGTGTAGCTCAATTGGTAGAGCGCCGGTCTCCAAAACCGGAGGTTGGGGGTTCGAGACCCTCCACTCCTGCCATGCGCACGGGCAGGGGCGCGTGCTGACCATGGCGCGCACGCCCCCGCTCGAGTTCTTGCGTCAGGCACGCCAGGAGATCAGCAAGGTCACGTGGCCCACGCGCAAGGAGACGACCATCAGCACCATCATGGTGCTGATCATGGTGATCATCATGGCGGTCTTCTTCTTCCTGGTCGACCAGGTGCTCTCGATCGGGGTGCGGGCGATCCTGGGGATCGGCGGATGACGGACATCTCGGCGGCGGATACGCAGGTGGCCGAGGCTCACGGGCCGGCGCGGCGGTGGTACATCGTCCACGTCTACTCGGGCTTCGAGAAGAAGGTCGCGCAGTCGATCCGCGAGCAGGCCAGGCAGCAAGGCCTCGACGACCTGATCGCGGACGTCATGGTGCCGTCGGAAGAGGTCGTGGAGATGCGCCGCGGCGCCAAGGTCAAGTCCGAGCGCAAATTCTTCCCCGGTTACGTGCTCGCGCACCTGAGCATGACCGACGAGACCTGGCACCTGATCAACAACACGCCGAAGGTGACCGGATTCCTCGGCAGCGGCGGCAAGCCGGTGCCGATCAGCGACGACGAGGCGGATCGCGTGCTCAAGCAGGTCAAGGAAGGCGTCGAGCGGCCCAAGCCCTCGGTCATCTTCGAGATCGGCGAGACGGTGCGGGTCTGCGACGGCCCCTTCACCTCCTTCAGCGGACTAGTGGAGGAGATCGACGAGGAGCGCGCGCGCCTCAAGGTCGCGGTATCGATATTCGGCCGGGCGACGCCGGTCGAGCTGGAATACGCCCAGGTCGAGAAGGCCTGACGGCGGGGCGGGAGCGGCATGGCTAAGAGAGTGACGGGAACGATCAAGCTGCAGGTGCCGGCGGGGCAGGCCAATCCGTCGCCGCCGATCGGGCCTGCGCTGGGTCAGGCAGGGCTCAACATCATGGAGTTCTGCAAGACCTTCAACGCCCAGACCCAGAACCTCGAGCAGGGCATGCCGATCCCGACGGTGATCTCGGTCTACCACGACCGGACCTTCTCGTTCGTGACCAAGAGCCCGCCGGCCAGCTTCTTCCTCAAGAAGGCGGCCGGCATCGACAAGGGGTCGGAGACGGTTGGGCGGATCGACCCGGTGGGCCAGGTGACGCGGGCGCAGGTTCGCGAGATCGCGGAGAAGAAGATGGTGGACCTCAACGCCGACGACATGGATGCGGCCTGCCGCATCATCGAGGGCTCGGCGCGGTCCATCGGCATTCAGGTGGTGGGTTAGCGGCGATGGCGAAGATCGGAAAGAGGATGCGGCAGGCCAAGGATCTGGTCGACCGCGAGAGGACCTACGCTCTCGGCGAGGCGATCGCGCTGGTGAAGCAGGGGGCCAAGGCGAAGTTCGACGAGACCGTCGAGATGAGCGTCGGCCTCGGCGTCGACCCGCGCCACGCGGACCAGATGGTGCGCGGTGTCGTGGCGCTGCCGCACGGCACCGGCAAGAGCGTGCGCGTCGCGGTCTTCGCCAAGGGCGACAAGGCGGACGCGGCGCGCGAGGCGGGCGCCGACGTGGTCGGCGACGATGACCTCGCGGCCGACGTTCAGGCCGGCAAGATCGAGTTCGACCGCTGCATCGCGACGCCCGACATGATGCCGGTGGTCGGCAAGCTCGGCCGCATCCTGGGCCCGCGCGGGCTCATGCCCAACCCGAAGCTCGGCACCGTGACGCCTGACGTGACCGAGGCCGTGCAGGCGGCCAAGGGCGGTCAGGTCGAGTTCCGGGTCGAGAAGGCCGGCATCGTGCACGCCGGCATCGGCAAGGCGAGCTTCGACGAGCAGGCGCTGGCCGCGAACGCACGCGCGCTGGTGGACGCGCTCAACCGCGCGAAGCCGAGCGGCGCCAAGGGAACCTACATGAAGCGGGCCGCGCTCAGCTCCTCCCAGGGGCCGGGCGTGAAGCTCGACGTCGCCGCCCTGCAGGCGGAGACGGCGGCATCGTGAGGCGCAGGGTGAGCAGCGAGAGCGGCGCTTGCGCGTGCCTCATGGCCGCAGGAGAAGCCGGAGGACGCCGTGGAACGGCTTAAGAAGGAAGAGATCGTCGAAGCCCTGCGCGGCATCTTCGAGAGCACCAATCTCGTCGTCGTGACGCAGTTCAAGGGCCTCTCGGTGGCGGAGGCCTCGGATCTCCGGCGCCAGATGCGTGCCGCCGGCGCGACCTTCCGGGTCACGAAGAACCGGCTGGCGAAGCGCGCGGTGGAGGGCACGTCCTTCGCCCCGCTCGGCGACCTCTTCTCGGGCTCCAGCGCGATCGCCTATTCGGACGATCCCGTGGCGGCCGCGAAGGTCGCGGTGGCCTACGCCAAGGGGAACGAGAAGCTCGTCATCGTGGGTGGCGCCCTCGGCGGCGCCGCGCTGGATCAGCGCGACGTCCGCTCGCTGGCCGAGCTGCCCTCGCTCGATACGCTGCGCGCCCGGCTGATCGGCGTGCTGAACGCGCCGGCGACCAAGATCGCCGCCGTTCTGAGCGCACCCGGCGGCCAGCTCGCGCGCGTCCTCAACGCCTACTCGGAACAAGGAGACACTGCCGGCGAGAGCGCACCGACCGGCGACTGAATCGCCAACGCACACCGATAACTGTCCAGCCCCAGGAGACCGACGACATGGCTGATCTGGCCAAAATTGCAGACGAGCTTTCGACCCTGACGGTGATCGAGGCCTCCGAGCTCAGCAAGATGCTCGAAGAGAAGTGGGGGGTCTCAGCGGCCGCCCCCGTCGCCGTCGCCGCTGCGCCCGGCGCAGCGCCTGCGGCCGAGGAGGCCGAGGAGCAGACCGAGTTCACCGTGGTCCTTACCTCTTTCGGCGAGAAGAAGATCAACGTGATCAAGGAAGTCCGCGCGCTCACCGGCCTTGGCCTCAAGGAGGCCAAGGCGCTGGTCGAGGGCGTGCCGAACGCCGTGAAGGAAGACGTGTCCAAGGACGACGCGGCCAAGATCAAGGAGCAGCTGGAAGCTGCCGGCGCGACCGTCGAGGTCAAGTAGCGACGATTGGCTATCGCCGGCGCACGCCCGGTCACGTGCCGGGTAGCACCGGCCCCGCCGTCGCGCTGCGGCGCGGGCGGGCACGGGCACGCGCGGCTTTGGTCGCGCGGCGTGCCTCGCCGCACCGCACGTAAAGACTAACCCACGGCCTGCCGCGGCGCTTGACGCCGCGGCCAGGGCCGAGAGTCCGAGGGGTACCATGGTGCAGTCTCTCAAGGCCCACCGCAGGCTACGTCGCAGCTTCAGCCGCATTCCCCAGGTCGCCTCGATGCCGAACCTCATCGAGGTGCAGAAGCGCTCCTACGAGTACTTCCTGCAGCGCGAGTTGCAGGACGGGCAGCGCGCCGAGGCCGGGCTTCAGCGTGTCTTCAAGTCGGTGTTCCCCATCAAGGATTTTTCCGACAAGGCATCGCTGGAATTCGAGCGCTACGAGTTCGAGGAGCCGAAGTACGACGTCGAGGAATGCCAGCAGCGCGGCATCACCTACGCGGCCCCGCTCAAGGTGACGCTCCGCCTCGTGGTCTGGGACGTGGACGAGGACACGGGCTCGCGCTCGGTGCGGGACATCAAGGAGCAGGACGTCTACATGGGCGACATGCCGTTGATGACCGACAACGGCACCTTCGTCATCAACGGCACGGAGCGGGTGATCGTCTCGCAGATGCACCGCTCGCCCGGCGTCTTCTTCGACCATGACCGGGGCAAGACGCACAGCTCCGGCAAGTACCTCTACGCCGCGCGTATTATTCCCTACCGGGGCTCCTGGCTCGACTTCGAGTTCGATGCCAAGGACCTGGTCTTCGTGCGCATCGACCGGCGCCGCAAGCTGCCGGTGACGGTGCTGCTGCGCGCGCTCGCCATGGATACGGAAGAGATCTTCGAGCACTTCTACGCCAAGGTCACGCACACGCGGATCGACGACGGCTGGAAGGCGCCGATCGAGCCCGAGCGCCTGCGCGGCGACAAGCTGCTCGACGACCTCGTGAACGCGGCCACCGGCAAGACCGTCGTCGAGGCGGGGCGGCGGGTCACCGCGCGCGTGCTGAAGAAGATCGGCGACGCCGGCATGACCGAGAAGCTGATCACGGCCGACGCGCTCATCGGGCAGTATGCCGCCGACGACATGATCAATCCGGAAACCGGAGAGGTGCTGATCGAGGCGGGCGGCGAGATCGAGGAAAAGACGCTGGAAGTGATGGAGGAGTGCGGCATCGACCAGATCGCCGTCCTCGACATCGACCACATCAACGTCGGCGCCTACATCCGCAACACCATCCGGCAGGACCGGACCACGAGCCGCGAAGAGGCGCTGCTCGAGATCTACAAGGTCATGCGGCCGGGCGAGCCGCCGACCGTCGAGACCGCCGAGAAGCTCTTCTACGACCTCTTCTTCGGCAAGGCCCAGATGAAGGAGGAGTCGGTCGAGGCCCGCGCCGAGCCGGACGAGGGCGCCGACGCCATCGCGCGCCTCAAGCGCGCCGAGATCGGCGATGTCTGGGTCCTGGAGCAGGAGGAAGACTGGTTCAGGGTCATCGTCCCCTCCGCCAACCGGCCGGACGAGGTCGAGGCCCCCGTCTGGGTGCCCGCGTCGGCCTTCGCCACCACGGGCTCCGAGCGTTACGACCTCTCCGACGTCGGCCGCGTCAAGATGGGCATGCGGCTCAATCTCGACGGCGACGACAATCTCAGGGTGCTGCGGCGCAAGGACATCGTCGCCGTCGTCACCACTCTCGTGGCCCTGAAGGACGGCCGCGGCGACATCGACGACATCGACCATCTCGGCAACCGCCGGGTGCGCTCGGTCGGCGAGCTGATGGAGAACCAGTACCGGATCGGCCTGCTCAGGATGGAGCGCGCCATTCGCGAGCGCATGAGCTCGGTCGATATCGACACCGTCATGCCGCACGATTTGATCAACGCCAAGCCGGCGGCGGCGGCGGTGCGCGAGTTCTTCGGCTCGTCCCAGCTCTCCCAGTTCATGGACCAGACCAACCCGCTTTCGGAAATCACCCACAAGCGGCGTCTGTCGGCGCTGGGCCCCGGCGGGCTCACGCGCGAGCGCGCGGGCTTCGAGGTGCGCGACGTGCATCCCTCGCACTACGGGCGCATCTGCCCGGTGGAGACGCCCGAGGGCCCCAACATCGGCCTGATCAACAGCCTCGCCACCTATGCGCGGGTCAACCGCTACGGCTTCATCGAGAGCCCCTACCGCAAGGTGGAGGACGGCCGCCAGACCGACGAGGTCGTCTATCTCTCCGCGATCGAGGAAGGCAAGTACACGATCGCCCAGGCCAACGCGATGACGGACGAGAACGGCGCGTTCGTCGAGGACCTGGTGAGCTGCCGGCACAACGGCGAGTTCGTCATGTCGGCGCCCGAGGGCATCGACTACATGGACGTCTCGCCCAAGCAGCTCGTCTCGGTCGCCGCCGCCCTCATCCCCTTCCTGGAGAACGACGACGCCAACCGGGCGCTGATGGGCTCCAACATGCAGCGCCAGGCGGTGCCGCTCGTGCGCGCCGAGGCGCCGCTGGTCGGCACCGGCATGGAAGAGGTGGTGGCGCGGGATTCCGGCGCCGCCATCGCCGCACGCCGCAGCGGCATCGTCGAGCAGGTCGATGCAAGCCGCATCGTGGTCCGCGCCGAGGGCGAGGAGGACGGAAACACCGAGTCCGCCGGCGTCGACATCTACAACCTGCTGAAGTTCCAGCGCTCCAACCAGAGCACGTGCATCACCCAGCGTCCGCTCGTGCGCATGGGGGAGCGGGTCGTGGCCGGCGACGTCATCGCCGACGGTCCCAGCACCGACTATGGCGAGCTTGCGCTCGGGCGGAACGTGCTCGTCGCCTTCATGCCGTGGAATGGCTACAACTTCGAGGATTCGATCCTGATCTCCGAGCGGCTGGTGAAGGACGACGTCTTCACCTCGATCCATATCGAAGAATTCGAGGTGATGGCGCGCGACACCAAGCTGGGTCAGGAGGAGATCACCCGCGACATTCCCAACGTCGGCGAGGAAGGGCTGCGGAACCTGGACGAGGCCGGCATCGTCTACATCGGTGCCGAGGTCCAGCCCGGCGACATCCTGGTCGGCAAGATCACGCCCAAGGGCGAATCGCCCATGACGCCGGAGGAGAAGCTGCTCCGCGCGATCTTCGGCGAAAAGGCGTCGGACGTGCGCGACACCTCGCTCCGCGTGCCGCCGGGCGGCATGGGCACGGTGGTGGAGGTCCGCGTCTTCAATCGGCGCGGCGTCGACAAGGACGAGCGCGCGCTCGCGATCGAGCGCGACGAGATCGAGCGCCTCGCCAAGGACCGCGACGACGAGCGCGCGATCATCGAGCGCAACATGTACGACCGCGTCCGCGCGCTGCTGCTCAACCGCATCGCGGCCCGCGGCCCCAAGGGGGTCGCCGCCAACAGCAAGGTCACGGGCAAGGTTCTCGACTCCCTCTCGCGCGGGCAGTGGTGGCAGATCGTGCCCGCCAGCGAGCCGATCATGACCCGGCTGGAAGCGCTCAAGCAGGAGTTCGACGACAACATCGGCCGCATCCAGGGCCGCTTCGAGAGCAAGGTCGAGAAGCTGCAGCGCGGCGACGAGCTGCCGCCCGGCGTGCTCAAGATGGTCAAGGTCTTCGTCGCCGTGAAGCGCAAGATGCAGCCCGGCGACAAGATGGCCGGCCGCCACGGCAACAAGGGCGTGGTCTCCAACATCGTCCCGGTCGAGGACATGCCCTACCTGGAGGACGGCACCAGCGTCGACATCGTGCTCAACCCCTTGGGCGTGCCGTCCCGGATGAACGTCGGCCAGATCCTCGAGACCCATCTGGGGTGGGCCTCCCACGGCCTCGGCCTCAAGATCGGCGAGATCCTGGACAAGGCCGCAGGCGGCGCCTCCAACGGCGCGCTGCGGGGTCTGCTCTCCCAGGTCTACGACGGCGACCGCGAGGCCGACGGCGAGATCTCGACGATGCCCGACGCCGACGTGGCAGAGGTCGGCGAGATCAGCAGAGGCGGTGTGCCGATGGCGAGCCCCGTGTTCGACGGCGCCCACGAGGTCGACATCGTCAAGATGCTGGAGCTGGCGGGCCTCGACGCCAGCGGCCAGGTGACGCTGATCGACGGCCAGACCGGCGAGCCCTTCGACCGCCAGGTCACGGTCGGCTACATCTACATGTTGAAGCTCCACCACCTGGTGGACGACAAGATCCACGCCCGCTCCATCGGGCCCTACAGCCTCGTCACCCAGCAGCCGTTGGGCGGCAAGGCGCAGTTCGGCGGTCAGCGCTTCGGCGAGATGGAGGTTTGGGCGCTCCAGGCCTACGGCGCCTCCTACACGCTGCAGGAAATGCTGACCGTGAAGTCCGACGACGTCTCGGGCCGCACCAAGGTCTATGAATCGATCGTGCGCGGCGACGAGAACTTCGAAGTCGGGATCCCTGAATCCTTCAACGTCCTAGTCAAGGAGATGCAGTCGCTCGGCCTCGATATCGATCTCAGGACAACGAGCTGATGCGCGACCGGCACGGCCCCGGAAACGCGACAGGTTCGGAGGACAGTTAATGAACGAGTTGATCAATCTCTTCGGTCCGGCAAGCACGGCCCAGCAGTTCAACCAGATCAAGATCTCGATCGCGAGCCCGGAGAAGATCCGCTCCTGGTCCTACGGTGAGATCAAGAAGCCCGAAACCATCAACTACAGGACGTTCAAGCCCGAGCGCGACGGGCTGTTCTGCGCGCGGATTTTCGGCCCCATCAAGGATTACGAGTGCTTGTGCGGCAAGTACAAGCGCATGAAGTACCGCGGCATCGTCTGCGAGAAATGCGGCGTCGAGGTGATCCAGTCCAAGGTCCGGCGCGAGCGCATGGGCCACATCGAGCTGGCGTCGCCGGTCGCCCACATCTGGTTCCTCAAGTCGGTGCCGTCGCGCATCGGGCTGCTCTTCGACATGACGCTCAAGGAGATGGAGCGCGTCCTCTACTTCGAGAGCTACGTCGTCACCGAGCCGGGCTTCACCTCGCTCAATCAGTTCCAGCTGCTCACCGAGGACCAGTTCCGCCAGGCGCAGGATGAGTTCGGCGCCGACGCCTTCGAGGCCGGCATCGGGGCGGAGGTCATCCGCACCATGCTCTCCAAGCTCGACCTCGAGGAGGAGCGGGACACGCTCAGGGGCGAGCTGGCAACGACCAACTCCGAGGCCAAGCGCAAGAAGCTCGTCAAGCGGCTCAAGCTGGTCGAATCCTTCATTCTCTCCGGCAACAAGCCGGAGTGGATGATCCTCGAGGTCGTGCCGGTGATTCCGCCGGAGCTCCGCCCGCTGGTGCCGCTCGACGGCGGCCGCTTCGCCACCTCCGACCTCAACGACCTCTACCGCCGCGTCATCAACCGCAACAACCGGCTGAAGCGGCTGATCGAGCTGCGCGCGCCGGACATCATCGTCCGCAACGAAAAGCGCATGCTGCAGGAGGCGGTGGACGCGCTGTTCGACAACGGCCGGCGCGGCCGGGTGATGACCGGCGCCAACAAGCGCCCGCTCAAGTCGCTCAGCGACATGCTCAAGGGCAAGCAGGGCCGCTTCCGCCAGAACCTGCTCGGCAAGCGCGTCGACTATTCCGGCCGCTCGGTGATCGTCGTCGGCCCTGAGCTCAAGCTGCACGAGTGCGGCCTGCCGAAGAAAATGGCGCTCGAGCTCTTCAAGCCCTTCATCTACTCCAAGCTCGAGCTCTACGGCATGGCGACCACGCTCAAGGCCGCCAAGCGCATGGTCGAGAAGGAGCGGCCCGAGGTCTGGGACATCCTGGAGGAGGTGATCCGCGAGCATCCGGTCCTGCTCAACCGGGCGCCGACGCTGCACCGCCTCGGCATCCAGGCCTTCGAGCCGGTGCTGATCGAGGGCAAGGCGATCCAGCTTCATCCGCTGGTCTGCGCCGCCTTCAACGCGGACTTCGACGGCGACCAGATGGCGGTGCACGTGCCGCTCTCGCCCGAGGCGCAGCTCGAGGCGCGGGTGCTGATGATGTCCACCAACAACATCCTGAGCCCGGCCAACGGCAAGCCGATCATCGTGCCGAGTCAGGACATCGTGCTCGGCATCTACTACCTGACCTACAGCCGCGAGGGCGAACGCGGCGAGGGCATGGCGTTCTCGGACATCGGCGAGGTGCAGAAGGCGCTCGATGCGGGCGCCGTGTCGCTGCACGCGGCGATCACCTGCCGCAGGCAGGGCGAGAACGGCGCGGACCCCGTCCGGGTCGAGACCACGCCAGGCCGCCTGATCCTCTCCGAGGTCTTGCCGGAGAACGCCAACGTCCGCTTCGAGGCGATCAACCAGCTGCTCACCAAGCGCGAGCTCAGCGCCGTGTTCGATTCCGTCTACCGCCACTGCGGTCAGAAGGAGACGGTGATCTTCGCCGACCAAGTGATGAACCTCGGCTTCCGCTACGCGACCCGCGCGGGCATCTCCTTCGGCAAGGACGACATGGTGGTGCCGCGCGAGAAGGCCAAGCTGGTGGAGTTGGCGGACCGTGACGTGACCCGCTACGAGCGCCAGTACACCGACGGCCTCATCACCCAGGGCGAGAAGTACAACAAGGTCATCGACGCCTGGTCGCAGTGCACCGACAAGGTGGCGTCGGCGATGATGCAGGGCATGTCCGACCTCACGGTCGGCGAGGACCGGCGCGGCGGCGCTGCGCTCAACTCGATCTACATCATGGCCGATTCCGGCGCCCGCGGCTCCGAGGCGCAGATGAAGCAGCTCGCCGGCATGCGCGGGCTCATGGCCAAGCCCTCGGGCGAGATCATCGAGACGCCGATCAAGTCCAACTTCAAGGAAGGGCTGACGGTTCTCGAGTACTTCAACTCCACGCATGGCGCACGCAAGGGCCTGGCGGATACCGCGCTCAAGACCGCCAACTCCGGCTATCTCACGCGCCGTCTCGTCGACGTCGCGCAGGATTGCATCATCGTCGAGGACGACTGCGGCACCACCAACGGCCTCACGGTCAAGGCGGTGATCGAGGGCGGCGAGACCATCGCCACGCTGGGCGAGCGCTCGCTCGGGCGGGTCGCGGCCGAGCCCATCCTCGATCCTCTCTCGGGCGAGACCATCGTGGACGCCAGCGTGATGATCGACGAGCGCGGTGTCGATGCGATCGAGCGGGCCAACATCGAGGCGGTCAAGATTCGCTCGGTACTGACCTGCGACAGCGAAGACGGCGTCTGCAGCCTCTGCTACGGGCGCGACCTCGCGCGCGGCACGCTCGCCAACATCGGCGAGGCGGTCGGCGTCATCGCGGCGCAGTCGATCGGCGAGCCCGGCACACAGCTCACCATGCGCACCTTCCATATCGGCGGCGCGGCCCAGCGCGGCGCCGAGCAGTCGAGCGTCGAGGCGCCGCTCGATGCGGCTGTGGAGATCGAGAACGAGAACGTGGTGAGCGACAGCACCGGCACGCCGGTGGTGATGGGCCGCAACCTCGAGGTCGTGCTCCGCGACGACCAGGGCAGGGAGCGCGCGCGCAACCGCATCCCCTACGGCGCCAAGCTCTACGTCTCGCAAGGCGAGAGCGTCCAGCGCGGCCACACCGTCGCGTCGTGGGATCCGTTCACGCTGCCGCTCATTTCCGAGCGCGCGGGCTCCGTCCGCTTCTCCGACATGGTGGAAGGCCTCTCCTTCCGCGAGGTGGTGGACGAGCGGACGGGCGTCTCCAACAAGGTGGTGGTCGACTGGCGCCAGCAGCCGCGCGGCAGCGACCTCAAGCCGCGTGTGGGGCTGACCGACGAGAGCGGCGAGATCATCACGCTCCCCAACGGCCGCGAGGCGCAGTACTTCCTCTCGGTCGACGCCATCCTCAACGTCGAGGACGGCGAGACCGTCCACGCCGGCGACGTGCTCGCCCGCATCCCGCGGGAATCGACCAAGACCCGCGACATCACCGGCGGCCTGCCCCGCGTGGCCGAGCTGTTCGAGGCGCGCAAGCCCAAGGACCACGCGGTCATCACCGACGTCACCGGGCGGATCGAGTTCGGCAAGGACTACAAGGCCAAGCGGCGGATCATCGTCGTGCCGGACGATGGCGACGGCAAGCCGGTCGAGTACTTCATTCCCAAGGGCAAGCACATCAGCGTTCAGGAAGGGGACATCGTGCGCAAGGGCGACCCCCTGATGGACGGCAACCGCGCCCCGCACGATATCCTGCGCGTGCTCGGCGTCGAGGCGCTTGCCACCTACCTGATCGACGAGATTCAGGAGGTCTACCGGCTGCAGGGCGTGAAGATCAACGACAAGCACATCGAGGTGGTCTGCCGCCAGATGATGCAGAAGGTCGAGATCGTGGAGCCCGGCGAGACGACCTTCCTGGTCGGCGAGCAGGTCGACCGCGTCGAGTACGACGAGGTCAACGGGCGCGTGGAGGGCGACGAGGCCAGCAGCATCCCGGTGCTCCAGGGCATCACCAAGGCGTCCCTGCAGACCCGCTCGTTCATCTCCGCCGCGTCGTTCCAGGAGACCACGCGGGTCCTCACCGAAGCCGCGGTCTCCGGCAAGTCCGACGCCCTGCTCGGCCTCAAGGAGAATGTGATCGTGGGCCGCCTGATCCCGGCCGGCACCGGCAGCGTGGTCAACCGCATCCAGAAGCAGGCGGTCGAGCGCGAGCTGCTGAGGCAGGCCGAGGAGGAGGCCGAAGCCGCCGCCATCGAGGAGTCCGGCGACGCGCTGGGCGATGGCGCGGGCGAGGCGATGGGCGACGCGCTGCCGTTAGGTGAGGAGCAGGTCTCCGTCCCGGCGGAGTAGCCGCTGATGCGCCTCGCAGGCAAGCGCGCGCTGGTCACCGGCGGTGCGTCCGGCATCGGCGCGGCCACGGCCGAGCGTTTCGCGGCGGAAGGTGCCGCCGTCGCCATCGCCGATCTGAACGGCCCCGGCGCGGGCGAGCAGGCAACAGTAATCTCCGGCCGGGGAGGAACGGCCGTCGGCATCGCCGCCGACGTCGGCGACGACCAATCCGTCGCCGCCATGATCGATGCCGCATGGGAGGCGCTCGGCGGCGTCGACATTCTGGTGAACAACGCCGCGATTCCCACCATCGGCACGGTCGAGACCCTCGCCGCCAACGAGTGGGACCGCGTGCTCGACCTCGACCTCACCAGCATCTACCGCACCAGCCACGCGATCTGGCCGCGCTTCGTGGAGGCCGGCGGCGGGACCATTCTGAACACCGCATCGGTCGCCGGCGTCATCGGCATGGCCGGCCAGCACGGCTACTCCGCCGCCAAGGCAGGCGTGGTGATGCTGACCAGGTGCATGGCGCTCGACGGCGCCGCCCACGGCATCCGCGTGAACTGCGTCTGCCCCGGCTTCGTCGAAACGCCTATGGTCCTGACCTACTTCGAGGCGCAGGACGACCCCGTGGCGAGCCGTTCGGCGGTCGAGGCCGCGCACCCCTTGGGCCGCATGGGCCAGCCCGCCGAGATCGCGGGCGCGTTCCTCTACCTCGCTTCCGACGAGGCCCGCTGGGTCACCGGTACGGCCCTCGTGATCGACGGCGGCCTCACCGCCGGCCTGCCGCCGGGTTAGGAGGGCGGGCCGGCGCCTTCTATGCTGCCCCCGCGGCCCGGAAGCAGGCGGCGAAGGGAGCGTGGATCCCGGTGAGGTAGAATGATTCGAAGTCGCCTGCCCCGGAGTTCTGGCAGAGCGTCGCGCTCACGCCGGAGGCCTCGTGGTGGCCGGTGCAGGTGGTGTGGCCCGGCAGCTGGCCGATGTGGCCCTTGATCTCCAGCCCGTCGATCGTTGAGACGAGAATGCCGTGCCCGTTGGCCGTGATCGGCGCGCCGGGAAAGCTCGCTTCCTTCACATTGCCGGCCATCTCGTGCAGCCGGGCATCGTCCAGCACGCGGCCGGCGAAGAGCGCGTCCATCCAGCGCATCAGGTCGCGCGGCGTAGCCACGATGTCGCCCGCCGCGTTCGCGCCGGAGAGCGGGAACCAGTCGGTCGCATCCCAGCAGCCGTCGACCGACGCGCCGGCGCCCGCGATGTCCCACTGGCCGTCCTCGTCCTCCTTGTGGAAGTAGGCGCGCGCCATGCGCTGGGCTGGATAGGGCTCGTCGAGGTCGACCCGGCCCTCCTTCACCAATTGCAGCAGGCAGGCTGCGACATAGGTCTTGGTGCAGCTCGCGATGCGGAAGAGATGGCCGGGCGTCAGCGGCTCCCGGCGCGAGCGGTCGGCGAGCCCGCTCGCGACCAGGACGTCGGCCGCACCCGGCGCCCGTAGCGCGAGCGAGACGCCGACGATGCCCTCCGCCACGTAGTCGTCGAGGATTGCCTGCAGACGGGTCTCGAGAGTGTCCATGGTCGCCAGCCCCCCATTCGGTCCCGGAGCGCGTATCGTCGCACACAATCGGCGCCGACGCTGCGCGCCCGGTGTCCGCGATCCAATCCCGACGGTCACCGAGTCTTGTGTTCCGTTCCAAGGGCTTGGCCGCGGGAGCCTCGCTCCATGTACTTGGTTTGGTCCAAAATTGCAGCTTTGACTCTCCCGTAGCCGAACTATATAAGTCCCTGTAACACAAGCGGTGTCCGATTCGTTGAAACACGCACCTCGGGGTTGCAATTGGTAGCAAGCACCGCACGCGACGCGCGCACGACCGTCCTGCCTTCGGGCTCGGGGACATTCTTCGCCCGCCGGCTGGGCGAACTCGCCGGGCTGGCACTCGGCGGCCTCGCGGTCATCGTCGGCGCAGCCCTGGCCACCTATTCGGCGGCCGACCCCTCCTTCAACAGCGCGGGCGACGCCGCGCCGGCCAATCTCATCGGCCGCCCCGGCGCCTATGGTGCGGACCTGCTGCTGCAGTGGCTCGGCATCGGCGCTGCCCTGCTGCCCCTGATCCTCGCCGCCTGGGCCTGGGCCCTGTTCAGCCACCGCGGGCTCTCGCGGCGGCTCCTCCGCTTCGCGCTGGCGCCGCTCGCGGTCCTGCTCACCGCCGTCGGCTGCGCGTCGCTCGGCCTCGCCGACTGGCCCGCTGCGGCGGGCGCCGGCGGGGCAGCGGGCGGGATCCTGCTGGCACAGCTGGGCACGTTGGGGCTCAGCGGCACCGGGATTGTCACCGCCGGCATCGGCGCGGTCTTCCTCATCGCCGCCGTGCTCGCGCTGGCGGTCGCGCTTGGGGTGCCCTGGCGGGAATGGCGCGCGCTGCTGTGGAGCGTTTACTGGCTCCTGCGCCACGCCGTCCTCGGCGTCCTCTGGCTCGCCCGCGGGACGTCAGGCCGGGCCAGCGATCGCGGCGAGCGTGTCGAGCGGGAAGAGCGCAGCGCGGACGACGAGAAACCCACGCCGGCCCGCTGGCTGCGGCACGGCGAACGGGCCGAGGCGAAGGCGAAACGCAGGCAGCGGCGAGAGCCCAGCCTGCTGCCGCGGGCGCCGGGCGAGGTCGAAATCGAGGAGCCGTTGGCGGAGCCCGCCATCGTCGAGAAGCGCCGGCGCAAGGTGAAGCCCGGCAAGCGGGAGAGGAAGGAGCGTCAGCCCGCCCTCGATCTGGAGGACAGCGGGGAATACACGCTCCCGGCGCTTGCGCTGCTCACCGATGCCGATGGCACCGGCGCGAACCGGAGCGTCAGCGACGAGGCGCTGCAGCAGAACGCGGAGATGCTGATCTCCGTGCTCGAGGATTTCCGTGTCTTCGGCGAGATCGCGCAGGTGAGGCCGGGGCCGGTGGTCACGCTCTACGAGCTGGAGCCGCAGCCCGGCACGCGCACCTCGCGGGTGATCGGGCTGGCCGACGACATCGCGCGCTCCATGAGCGCGATCTCGGTCCGCGCCGCGACGATTCCGGGCCGCAGCGTCATCGGCATCGAGCTCCCCAACAGCGAGCGCGAGACCGTGCTTCTGCGCGAGCTGCTGGCGAGCGCCAGCTTCGAGAGCACCGAGTCCAACCTCACGCTCGCGCTCGGCAAGGATATCGGCGGCAACCCGGTGGTGGCCGACCTCGCCCGCATGCCCCATCTGCTGGTCGCCGGCACCACCGGCTCGGGCAAGTCGGTCGCCATCAACAGCATGATCCTGTCGCTCCTCTATCGGCTGCCGCCGGACCAGTGCAAGCTGATCCTGATCGACCCCAAGATGCTCGAGCTCTCGGTCTACGACGACATCCCGCACCTGCTCACGCCGGTGGTGACCGAGCCCGGCAAGGCGGTCGTCGCGCTCAAGTGGACGGTGCGGGAGATGGAGACCCGCTACAAGGCGATGTCGAAGCTCGGGGTCCGCAACATCTCCGGCTACAACAAGCGCCTGGCGGAAGCACGGGAGAAGGGGGAGCCGCTCACCTGGCGGGTCAACGTCGGCATGGACGCCGAGACCGGCGCGCCCATCCACGAGGAATTCGAGATCGACCTCACGCCGATGCCGTTCATCGTCGTCGTCGTGGACGAGATGGCCGACCTCATGCTGGTCGCCGGCAAGGACATCGAGGGCGCGGTGCAGCGGCTGGCGCAGATGGCGCGCGCCGCCGGCATCCACCTCATCATGGCGACGCAGCGGCCCTCGGTCGACGTCATCACCGGCACCATCAAGGCCAACTTCCCGACGCGCATCAGCTTCCAGGTCACCTCCAAGATCGACAGCCGCACCATCCTGGGCGAGGCCGGCGCCGAGCAGCTCCTGGGCCAGGGCGACATGCTCTATCTCGGGGCCGGCGGGCGCGTGACGCGGGTGCACGGACCCTTCGTGAGCGACGCCGAGGTCGAGCGCGTGACCGACTTCCTGCGCGCCAGCGGCGAGCCCAGCTACATCGAGGGCATCACCGAGGAGCCCGAAGCGGCCGGCGGCGGCATCGACGAGGACGCCGAGCTGGATCCGCTCTACGACCGGGCCGTGGCGCTGGTCGCCGCCGAGCGCAAGGCGTCCACCAGCTTCGTCCAGCGCCATCTGCAGATCGGCTACAACCGCGCTGCTCGGATCATCGAGCGGATGGAGAGCGAAGGCGTGGTCAGCCAGGCCAACCATGTCGGCAAGCGCGAGGTCCTGGTCTCCGACCACTCCGCCGGATAAATCCTCACTTACCTGTGATTGTTCGCGCGGCCCGCGCACCTTACATTCCACACATCATGCCGAAGCTGATACGCGCTGCCGCGCTCCTCTGCCTCACGCCCATGTTCGCCCTGTGGCTCGCCGCCCTCCAGCCGGCGCAGGCGCAGGACTCAGGCGCGCTTGCCTTCGATGGGGCGGCGCAGGAAACGCTCGCCGCCGTCGAGCGCTATCTCAACGGGCTCCAGACTCTGAGGGCGGACTTCAAGCAGATCGGGCCGGAGGGCGAGCCCGCCGAAGGCGTCATCTACATGCGCCGGCCCGGTCTGCTCCGCGTGGAGTACGCGCCGCCGGTGCCGGTGCTCATCGTGGGCGACGGCCTCTGGATCCACTACCACGACATGGAGCTCGGCCAGATCAACGACTGGTTCATCTACGAGACACCGCTCGGCGCGCTCACGCGGGAGGTGACGCGCTTCGGCGAGGACCTGGAGGTCACGGGCTTCGCCCGGCGCGGCGGTTTCATCGAAGTAACCGTGGTACACGAGGACGACCCACGCGGCGGAAGCCTGACCCTGGTGCTGACCGCCGACCCGCTGCGCCTCGTCAAGTGGCGTGTGACGGACGCGCAGGGCCTCGTGACCACCGTCACCCTGCACGATCTCAAGACCAACATGAGGCTGCCGCGCAGGCTCTTCGTGTTCGACGATCCGCGCAACAAGACGCCCACCAACCGCTGACCGTCCGGTGCCGCGTGGCTGCCCACCCGCAGGGATAGGGGTCCGATGCGGCGCTCGCTTCTAATTCGCGAGTGGGCCTGGCACCGCCGGGTCTGGCGGCTGGCTTGGCCGATGGTCGTCTCCAACCTCTCGGTGCCGCTGCTCGGCGCCGTCGACACGGCGGTGATCGGCCACCTGCCCGAGCCGCATTTCCTGGGCGCGGTCGCGGTCGGCGCGCTCATCTTCAACACCCTCTATTTCGGCTGCAACTTCCTGCGCATGGGCACCACCGGGCTCACCGCGCAGGCCTACGGCGCCCGCGACTTCGACGCAGCCCGCGCCACGCTTGTCCGCGCGCTCCTGATCGCCCTGGTGCTAGCGGTGGCGCTTCTCGCGCTGCAGGGGCCGATCGGCTGGCTCGCCTTCTACCTGGTCGAGCCGAGCGAGGCCGTCGCCGGCGAAGGCATGCGCTACTTCTTCATTCGCATCTGGGGTGCGCCGGCCGCGCTCGCCAACGTGGCACTCGTGGGCTGGTTCATCGGGATGCAGAACACCCGCGCCGCGCTGGTGCTGCTGCTCGCCGTCAACGGCATCAACATCGTCCTCGACCTGGTGCTGGTGCTGGGCTTCGGCCTCGCCGTCGCCGGTGCCGCCTGGGCCACGGTGGCGGCGGATTACGCCGGGCTGATCCTGGGCGCCGCCGTCACCGCCCGCCTTGCCAACCGCCACGGCGGCCATTGGCGCCCCCGCCACGTCCTCGATGCCGCCGCCATGCGGCGCTTCCTCGGCATCAACCGCGACATCTTCCTGCGCACGCTCTTCGTGATCACGGCGTTCGCGCTCTTCACCACGCTGAGCGCGCGCCAGGGCGACGTCGTGCTGGCCGCGAACGCGGTGCTGCTCAACTTCGTCATCTTCTTCAACTTCGCCTACGACGGTTTCGCCTTCGCGGCGGAAGCGCTCACCGGCCGCGCGCTCGGCGCCCGACGCCGCGCCGATCTCGCCCGCGCCATCCGGGCCTGCCTCCTCTGGTGCCTGGCGCTCGCCCTCCTCACCCTTGCCGTCTACGGCGCCGCGGGCGCACCCATCGTCCGCGTCCTCACCGACCTGGAGGACGTGCGCGCCGTCGCCTACGACTATCTCCCCTGGCTGATCGCGCTGCCCCTGGTGGCGGTCTGGGGCATCTTCTTCGACGGCGTGTTCACCGGCGTCACGCGCACCGCCGACATGCGGAACACGATGATGCTGGCCTTCATCGTCTTCGTGCCGTGCGCGTGGCTCCTGCGCGAGCCCATGGGCAACCACGGCCTGTGGCTCGCGATGACGCTGCTCTACGCCGTGCGCGGCATCGGCCTCGGTGCGATCTACCTGCGTATCCAGCGGCGAGGCGGCTTCTTGCCCGCGCTCTCACCCCGTGATAGCTGAGCCGCCATGAGCGCCCCGCCGGTTCCCCTGATCGGCCTGCCCGCCTGTGCACGGCAGATCGGCATCCACCCCTTTCATGTCGTCGGCGACAAGTACATGCGGGCGGTCGCCGAGGCCGCCCGCGGCCTGCCGCTCTCGCTGCCGGCGTTCGGCGCGGCGCTCGACTTCGACGCCGTTCTCGACCGCTTCGACGGCCTGCTCTTCACCGGCAGCCCATCCAACGTGGAGCCCGATCGCTACGACGGGCCGCCCAGCGCCGACGGCACGCTGCACGACCCCGAGCGCGACGCGACGACGCTCCCGCTCATCCGCGGCGCGATCGAGCGGGGCGTTCCCGTCTTCTGCATCTGTCGCGGCTTTCAGGAGCTCAACGTCGCCCTCGGCGGCAGCCTGCACCAGGCCGTCCACGACCTGCCGGGGCGCATCGACCATCGCTCGGACGACAGCCAGCCTCGCGACGTGCAGTACGGGCCGGCCCATGACGTGGCGCTCGCCGACGGCGGCCTGCTGGCGTCGCTCTGGCCCGCGCCGGAGGTTGCGGTCAACTCGCTGCACGCGCAGGGGATCGACCGCCTCGCGCCCCGGCTCACGGTGGAGGCGACCGCGCCCGACGGTCAGATCGAGGCCGTGCGCGTGAGCGACGCCGCCTCGTTCGCCCTCGGCGTCCAGTGGCACCCCGAGTGGAAGGTCACGGAGGATGCGTTCTCGATGGCGATCTTCGGCGCGTTCGGCGAGGCGACGCGGGCCCGCGCCGCTTCCCGCACGGCCTAGTGAATCTCCTTCGCCTCGCGCAGCACCCGCTCCATCACGTCGGCCGAGAATCCCGGCTCCTTGCACGCAGCCAGGATCGGCGCCTCCCGGCGCATGCAGAGCTCGGCCGCCGCCGGCACGTCGCGCGCTGCCTCGTGCGGGATGATCACCGCGCCGTGGCGGTCGGCGTGCACCAGGTCGCCGGTGTGCGTCAGCATGCCGCTCACATCCACGGGCTCGCCGTGGCTCACCAGATGGACCCAGGCGTGGGAGGGCACCACGGTGCCGGAGAGGAACTGGAAGCCGTCGGCGATCATGTCGAGATCGCGCACCGCGCCGTTGGTCACAACGCCGAGGCAGCCCAGAGCCTGATGCACGGCGGAATGCACTTCCCCCCACCAGGAGGCCGCGCCCGGCCGGGAGTCCACGTCCTGGATCACCATGATCGAGGGCCGGTGGCCTTCCTCCACGTAGCGGTAGTAGGCGACGCGGTCGGCGGCCATCGCATCGCCGTCCTTGGCGGGCTTCTCCATGGAGCGGATCGTCGCGGTCCGCGCATAGCCCACCATCGGCTCGAGCTCCGGGAAGGAGCAGATCAGCGTCTCGGTCGTGAAGCCCAGCGCACGGCGCTCGGGGCAGACGATTTCGAGCGCGTTGCAGATCGTGGGCGTGTCGTAGGCGCGGAGCGCCGCCAATTCGGCCTCGTTGAGGGGTGTCTCGGTCACCGGGGTTCCTCCCTGTTGCTGGCGCGGGATAATCGCCGATGCGGGGCGTGGGGCGCAAACCCCTCTGCGCCGCAGGCACCGACGATCCCCGCCTGACATGCGGATCGCGCTCTACACCCCCGTTGACGATCCCGATACGGCGGCGGCATCGGCCGGGCCGACGCTGGTTCACCTGCTTGCGCGGGCGCTCGACGTCGGCGGCCACCAGGTGCTTGTGCCGTCCGAGTTTCGCACCGAAGAGGGCAGCAGGCGAGCCGCCCTGGAGCGTAAGGCCGTGAAGCACGCGATGCGCCTCGTCGCCTCGTACCGCGACCTGCCGAGCGTCGCCCGGCCCGAGGCCTGGCTCACCTGCCGGCTGCACCAGGCGGCGCCCGACCTGATCGGCGCGATCGTGGCCGAGACGCTGGGCATTCCCTATGTGCTGGTGGGCGCGTCTTGCGCCCGCCCGCAGGGCGGCGGCGCCGACGCGAGCTGGCACGCCTATGCGGCCCGCGCCATCGCTCGCGCACACGCGGTGCTCTCGCTCACGGCCGAAGACGAGGAGAGCATCCGGCCGCTCGTCGCGAGCAGCGCGCGGCTCTACCGGCTCGCGCCCTTCCTCGACCCCGCGCCCTACCGGGCGACGGAGCGCGACGAGGCCCGGCGCGCGCTCGCCCAAGCGCTGCCGCTCGATCCCGCCCGCCCGTGGCTGCTGGCGGTGGCTCCCATGCGCCCCGGCGCGGCGCTTGCCTCCTGGCGCTTGCTGGGCCGCTCCCTCGGCCTCATCGCCGAGCCGCCCTGGCAGCTCCTCGCGGTGGGCGACGGCGAAGCGCGCGAGCTGGTGGAGGAGACGCTGGCGCCGCTTGGGCCAGGCCGCGCCGTCTTCGCCGGCGCCCGCCGGGCCGACACGCTCCGCGCGGTCTACGCTGCCTGCGACCTCTATGTCTGGCCTGCCTACCAGGATGCGCTCAGCCCGGCCGTGCTGGAGGCGCAGGCCGCGGGCCTGCCGGTGGTGGCGCGGGACTGGCCCGGCCCCGCGGCCGTCATCGCCGACTGCGAGACCGGCCTCGTCACGCCGCGCAACGACGACGTCGCCTTCGCCGGCGCCGTGGTCGAGCTTTCGACGAATGCCGAGAGGCGCACCACCATGGGCGCAGCCGCCGCGGCGCGGGTGCTCGAGCGCCACGGCCTCGAGACCGCCGCCGCCACCCTGAACCGTGCTCTCGACGCCGTCCACGCCGACGCCTGACAGCGACGAGAATTCCGGGTTAATCGCAGCACGGCTCCGGGCTACAAGGGGGCCGTCAGTAACAGCGGCCAACGAGCGAGCGACGGTGGTGGAACAGCCCGGGGCGACGTCCCACAGCGATCCGCGAGTCCCGGCGGCGGACAGGTGCGTGCTCCGCTACCTGCTCGACCGGCTGGCGGCGGCGACGCCCGACAAGATTTTTTGCGTCTTCGAGGACGGCACCGAGTGGAGCTACGCCCGCACCCGCGCGGAGGTGATCCAAACCGCCATCGGCCTGCAGGCGCTCGGCCTTCGCCAGGGCGACCACGTGCTCTCGTGGCTGCCGAACGGCGCCGACGCGCTCCGCATGTTCCTGGGCTCCAACTACATGGGCGCCGTCTACGTGCCCATCAACACCGCCTACAAGGGCCGCCTACTGGAGCACGTGGTGGCGCGCTCCGACGCCCGCATCATCGTCGCCCACGCGGAGCTTGCGCCGCGGCTCGCCACGGTTGCTCTCGCCGACCTGGAGACCCTGGTGGCCGTGGGCGGCCCGCCGCCTGCCATCGAAGGTCTCACGGCGCTGGACGAGACCGTGCTTCACCCGGAAGGCGGGACGCTGGCCCCGCTCGCCCGCCCGATCGAGCCGTGGGACACCCAGTCGATCATCTTCACCTCCGGCACCACGGGGCCGTCCAAGGCGGTGCTCAGCTCCTACTGCCACGCCTTCTCGAACTTCGGCCCCGACACCTGGCGCTTCATCACGCCGGAGGACCGCTACCTCATCAGCCTGCCGCTCTTCCACCTGGGCGGCGCGACCATCGCCTACGGCATGCTCTGCCAGCACGCCTCCATCACGCTGGTCGAGTACTTCAAGACGCACACGTTCTGGGACACGGTGCGCCGCACCGGAGTCACCTCGGTGTTCATGCTGGGCGTCATGGCGCAGTTCCTGGAGAAGGAGCCGCCCTCGCCGCGCGACCGCGACCATCCGCTGCGCACCGTCGGCATGGTGCCGCTCGTGAACGACGTCGACGCGTTCATGGAGCGTTTCGGCTTGCAGGTCTACTCGATCTACAACATGACCGAGCTTTGCTGCCCGGTGATGACCACCGTGCCCATGACCGTGCCCGGCAGCGCCGGCACGGTGCGGCCCGGCTGCGAGCTTCGCGTGGTCGATGCCAACGACTGCGAGGTGCCGGTGGGTGCGACGGGCGAGATCGTGGTGCGCGCCGACACGCCCTGGGCCATCAACCACGGCTACTACAAGGAGCCGGAGGCGACCGCGCGGGCCTGGCGCAACGGCTGGTTCCACACCGGCGACGCCGGCCGCGTGGACGGGGACGGCAATCTCTACTTCGTCGACCGCCTGAAGGACACGATCCGCCGGCGCGGCGAGAACATCTCCTCGCTCGAGGTCGAGACCGAGGTCGCGGCCCATCCGGCGGTGCGCGAGGCTGCCGTCATCCCGGTGCCGAGCGACCTTGGCGAGGACGAGGTCATGGCGGTGGTCGCGCTGCGGCTGGAACACGCGCTCGATCCGGCGGACCTGCTGGCCTTTCTCGAGTCGCGCCTCGCCCACTTCATGATCCCGCGCTACGTGCGCATCGTCGACGCCCTGCCCAAGACGCCCACCGAGAAGATCGAGAAGCACAGGCTGCGCGCAGACGGCATCACCGAGGACAGCTGGGACCGCGAGGCTGCCGGCATCCGCGTCAGGCGCGAGCGCCTGGGGCGCTCGGGGTGAACGCTCCCGTTCCCGAAACCGCGCCTGAGCCCGGCTTCGAGGCGGCGCAGGCGGCGGAAGCCGGCGAGAGCCGCCATCGTTATCCTGTCCGCGCGGTGCTGCTCGACTACCTCTATTCCGGGCTCGGCCTGCTCTTCACGCTCGGGCCCCTCGGGCTGGCAGCATCTGCCGGCCCCGCCGCCTGGGTGCTGGGCGGCCTCGGTGCGCTCTTCGCCGTCTACGGCGCCCGCACGGCGCTCCGGCATCGGACGTCTCTCAGGGTGAGCGAGGAGGATATCGTCGCAGACGGCCTCCTGCGCCGGCAACTGGCCTGGGACCGGCTGACACGCTGCACGCTCGGCTACTACGCGACCCGGCGCAACCGCGAGCGCGGCTGGATGCAGCTCACCCTCAAGGCCGGCGGGCGCAGCCTCAGGATCGACTCGCAGATCGAGGGGTTCGACCGGATCGTCCGCCGCGCCGTCCACGCGGCACGGAGCCGCGGCATCGCCTTCGACAACACCACGCAAGAGAACCTCCGCGCCCTCGGGATCACCGCCGGCGACGCGGACCTTGCGGCGGACGCCGCGGCGGACCAAACCTAGGCATCACCCATGAATCAGCCCAGAACCGGCCCCCTGGTCGGCCTCAAAGTGCTCGACCTGAGCCGCATCCTCGCGGGCCCCTGGGCCGGCCAATTGCTCGCCGATTTCGGCGCCGACGTGGTCAAGGTGGAGCGGCCGGGCACGGGCGACGACACGCGGGCCTGGGGTCCGCCCTTCCTCCGCGACGCGACCGGGGCCGAGACCACCAACAACGCCGCCTACTACATGTCCGCCAACCGGGGGAAGCGCTCCATCACGCTCAACATCGCCGTGCCCGAGGGCCAGGCGGTGGTCAAGCGATTGGCCCAACACGCGGACGTCCTCATCGAGAACTACAAGGTCGGCGGCCTCGCCAAGTACGGCCTCGACTACGCCGCGCTCGCAACGCTCAACCCCCGCCTCATCTACTGCTCGATCACCGGCTTCGGCCAGTCCGGGCCCTACGCGCACCGCACCGGCTACGACCTGATCGCGCAGGCCATGGGCGGCATCATGAGCATCACGGGCGAGCGCGATGACCTGCCGGGCGGCGGACCGCAGAAGGTGGGCGTCGCCGCCG
Source organism: Alphaproteobacteria bacterium (assembly GCA_965221125.1). GTDB lineage: Bacteria > Pseudomonadota > Alphaproteobacteria > UBA828 > UBA828 > WTGU01. The sequence goes on along the minus strand of CBDCRW010000006.1, from coordinate 625,068 downwards.
CCGACCTGATGACCGGCATGTACGCGTCGACCGCGATCCTGGCCGCGCTCGCGAGCCGCGAGAAGACCGGGCGCGGCCAGCATATCGACCTCGCGCTGCTCGACACGCAGATCGCCTGGCTCGCCAACCAGGCCATGAACTACCTGATCGGGGGCGAGGCGCCGGCCCGCGCCGGCAACGAGCACCAGAACATCGTGCCCTACGGCGTCTTCCAGACCCGTGACGGGTACTTCGCGCTCGCCATCGGCAACAACAGCCAGCTCCGTAAATTCTGCGATGCGGCCGGCTGCCCGCAGCTTGCCGACGATGCGCGCTTTGCGAACAACATCGCCCGGCTGCAGAACCGCGTGGAGCTGATCGCCACGCTGAACAACGTGACGCGACAGCGGACGATGGACGAATGGAGCACCCTGCTGGAGCCGGTGGGCGTCCCCTGCGGGCCGATCAACACCCTCGATCGGGTCTTCGCCGATCGTCAGGTTCAGGCGCGGGGCATGAAGGTGAGCATCCCCCACAGCCTCGGCGTCGAGGTCGAGTACCCCGCGAACCCGGTCAAGTTCTCCGAGACGCCGGTGGACTATCCCCGTGCGGCCCCGATGCTGGGCGAGGACGCGGACTCGGTGCTGCGCGACTGGCTCGATCTCGACGACGCGGCGCGCGCGGTGCTGCGCGAGAGCGACACCGGCATCGACTGACGCGCCTCTTTTCTCAGCCTCAGCTCAGCACGTCGCGGAGGAAGAGCCCGCCGATCTGCAGGCCGTCCGGCGCGATGCCGTGGCCGATCCCCCGGCTCACGTGCCATTGCACCGGCACCTCGCAGGCGCCGAGCGTGGTCGCCGCCTCGAAGAGCGCACCCACCGGCACCAGGTCGTCCGCATCGCCATGGACCAGCAATGCAGGGGGCCGCGCCCGAAGCTCGCTCTCCAGACGCTCTCCACCCACGAGCCGGCCCGAGAAGCCCAGCACGCCGGCGCACGCCGCGGCGCGCCGATAGGCGACGTGGAGCGACATCATCGTGCCCTGGCTAAAGCCCACCAGCGCGAGGTCGCTCTCGCCGAGGCCGAGCGCCGCCAGCCTGGCGTCGATATCGGCGTTGAGCGCGTCCGCCGCGCGGACGACGCCCTCCGCCATGCTGGCAGGCGAGCGGTCGGCGAGGCTGAACCACTGCCGGCCCGTGGGCGCCATGTCGCAGGGCTCCGGCGCGTCGGGGGCGGCGAAATGGGCGTGGGGCAGGAGCCGCCCCCAGGGCTCGGCGAGGCCGATCAGGTCGTTGCCGTCGGCGCCGAGGCCGTGCAGCAGGAGGACCAGCTTGCGGGGCGCTCCACCGTTCGCCGGCGGCCGTTCCGGCCCCTCCAGGGTGCTCACCCCGCGCTGCCCTAGTCGTAGAGCACCGCGCAGCGCACTTCGATGCTCCAGCGGTCCGGCGCGTCCTCTGGTGTCGTCGGGTCCGCGAAGGCGCTGTGAAAGCTGAAGGTGCAGGGTGCGTCCGGGCTCATCGTGTCCGCACGCGCGCCTCCGCTGCGTGCCATCCCGCCGGCCGAATCCCACTGCTTGATCAGCAGCGCTTCGTCGCCGGTCATGGCGGGAAAGAAGTACCAGCGATGGTCGTCCGAGTGCTTGGCAAAATAGTTCTCGCCGATACGGTCGGCGTAGTGGATCTCGAAGACCACCAGGTCGTCGGGATGCACGCTCGACGCGTCGCAGAGCGCGAGGGGGTGGGTCGCGACCGGCTCGTCCGCGATGTTCCGCCAGAGATTGATGAGCGCGAACCGGCCCGAATCGATGGCGCGGCCCACGTCCGCCGCGTCGAGGAGCGTCTCGCCGTCCGCAAGCATGGTGCGGTAGGTGTCGTTGACGGCGGGCGGATTCGCCAGGTCGCGCAGGCGTTGCGGCCCGCTGGTCAGCGTGTAGTCGCCGTGCACCACGTGCGCGGGGCGCTGCACGTTCTGCCCGCCCGCGATGCGCTTGCCGCTCCGCTTGCCCGAGGCCGAGCGCACGTTGTGGTCGAAGGCCGCGACGATGCGCGCACCCGTCGCCTCGCGGACGGCCTCGGCGCAGTGCGGGTAGTAGTCGCGCACGACCTGCTCGTGATCCAGATAGTCGATGCCCGGAGGCGCGCCGGCGTGCTCCAGCAATTCGAAGCCGCTCGCGCCGAGCGTGCGGCGCTCCGTCCCCCGCAGGCCGCGCCCGTCATGAACCGGCATTGGCCGCGCTTCCAGCTCGCCGCCCTGCCAGGGGATGTCGTTGCCGCTGCTGTCCCGGCGGGTGAACACCTTGCCGTTGCGGTAGAGCGAGCTCTCGACCGACGCCGCCAGGTACTTGAACTCGCCGGTCCGCACCGGCGCGGACCGCGTCTCGGTTGCCACGTTCATGCAATCACCTCGCGAAAACTCTTGGGTCGCGCTTCCATCTAGCCGATCGCAAATTGACACTCCGGGGTAGGCGGAACAAGCGCGCGGGCGCCTGCCGCGCCGCCGATTGGCGTGGGCAGCGCGCCGGCGACGCGCTATAAGCGCAGGCGAAGGGCCGCTCTCGATCCCGCCCGCCGCGCGGCCGCAAGGTGAGCCATGTTCGCCGACATTCTCGAGATCGCCGTCTACGTGCTGATGGGCGCGGTTGTGGTCGCACTCGTTCTGGGGCTCGGCGCCATGTACTCAGGCGGCAAGAACAGCAAGAGCAACGTCTTCATGCGCTGGCGGGTCGGGCTGCAATTCGCGGCGATCGCGCTGCTCGCGCTGCTGGTGTTCGTCGTTCAGAAGTAGCGCGAATGGTCCGCCTCACGAAGATCTACACCCGCGGCGGCGACGCGGGGGAGACCTCGCTCGGCGGCGGCGCGCGGGTGAAGAAGCACGACGCCCGCGTCGAGGCCTACGGCACGGTGGACGAGGCGAACGCGGCGATCGGCCTTGCCCGGCTCGAGACCGAGGGCGAAGCGGACGCGATGCTGGAGCGCATCCAGAACGATCTCTTCGACCTCGGCGCCGACCTCTGCCGGCCCGGTTCGCTCGAGGACGGGCTCCGCATCGCGCAATCCCAGATCGATCGGCTGGAAGGCGAGATCGACGCGCTCAACGAGCGCCTGAAGCCGCTCGAATCCTTCGTCCTGCCCGGCGGCGGGCGCGCCGCTACGGCACTGCATCTCGCGCGCACGGTGGTCCGCCGCGCCGAGCGTCTGATCACGGCGCTGGCGGAGCAGGAGGCCGTCAATCCGCTCGCGGTGATCTACGCAAACCGGCTCTCCGACCACCTCTTCGTGCTCGCCCGCCACCTCAACGACGACGGCGCCACCGACACCCTCTGGGTCCCCGGCGCCAATCGGTAGGGATAAGGAGACATGATAATGAAGTCTGTCTTGTGCGTGGCTGCCGGAACTTTACTAGTTCTTTTGACATTCTCCGTTGTACATGCACAAGAGGCTCGCGTTGAACGAGTTAACATTTACGAGAATGAGACTGGTGTTGTATATTTCAATGAAGCATTCCAAATAAATGAAGAAGTTAGCCCTGTCTTCATAAAGAAAGTGACTGTACGTCACGTTCCATCAAAAACCGCTGCACTCGCGGATGCGTATTACGATGCTCTGTTTCGATACCTGGCAGATCACGATAAGAGCAGACTCCGCCGGCTATCCAAGGAGACGCTAACAATTACTGTTGATGCAGAAGGGGAAGGAGTCGTTGCAGTGAAATTCGGTATCATTGTCTACGATGCGTTCAAGGAGTATCTTGGTGGGCTTACAGGCATCACTATGGATCCGCCGTCGATCAGAATGCAGTGGGATTACGACCCAGTTTACCTATTCAAGTTTGAGAAATTCGGAGTAGTTGGTGTCTACGTTCGGCAAGCAAGGTTGGAAGATGGAAGCATTTGGAATTTTGACGAGAATTATATAACGAGTAAATTCTCTGAGAGATTGGGCGAAATCACAAAGGAACAAATTGTTGGCTCAGATAGCTGAATAGTCTGTATTTTCACTGGGCGTATTTGCGATAGGTCCGCCGCCTACTCTGCCGCCTCCTGGTAGCTCTCCATGGGCGGGCAGGCGCAAATCAGGTTGCGATCGCCGTAGACCTGGTCGATCCGGTTGACCGGCGGCCAGTACTTGGCCTGCCTGAGCCCGTCGGCGGGGAAGACCGCCTCCGCCCGGCTGTAGCCGCGCTCCCACGCGCTATCGGCGATGTCGTCCATGGTATGCGGCGCGTTCTTGAGCGGGTTGTCGGCCGGGTCCGCGCGGCCCTCCTCGATCGCCGCGATCTCCTGGCGAATCGCGATCATCGCATCGCAAAAACGATCCAGCTCGGCCTTGGATTCGCTCTCGGTCGGCTCGATCATCAGCGTGCCGGCCACGGGGAAGGACATGGTCGGCGCGTGGAAGCCATAGTCCATGAGCCGCTTGGCGACATCGTCCACCTCGATCCCGGCGCTCTTCTTCAGATGCCGCATCTCGATGATGCACTCGTGCGCGACCAGCCCGCTCTGGGCGGTGTAGAGCACCGGATAGTGTCCCGCGAGCCGCTTCGCGATGTAGTTGGCGCTGAGGATCGCCACCTCGCTCGCCCGCGTCAGCCCCGAGCGGCCCATCATCGCGATATAGGCCCAGGAGATCGGCAGGATTCCCGCCGAGCCCCAGGGCGCCGCCGAGATCGGGCCGATCCCGTGCGCAGGCCCCGACTCCGGCACCAGCGGATGGCCGGGCAGGAAGGGCGCGAGATGCGCCGCCACGCCGATGGGGCCCACCCCCGGCCCGCCGCCGCCGTGGGGGATGCAGAAGGTCTTGTGCAGGTTGAGGTGCGCCACGTCCGGGCCGAACTGTCCGGGCAGGCTCAGCCCGAGCAGGGCGTTGAGGTTGGCGCCGTCCATGTAGACCTGGCCGCCGGCGGCGTGGATCACCTCGCATATCTCGACGATGGATTCCTCGAACACGCCGTGCGTGGAGGGGTAGGTGATCATCAGCGCCGCCAGGTCCTGCGCATGGTCCTCGGCCTTGGCGCGGAGGTCGGCAAGGTCGACGTTGCCGTCCTCGTCGCAGGCCACCACCTGCACCCGCATCCCGGCCATCACCGCGCTCGCCGGGTTGGTGCCGTGGGCGGAACTCGGGATCAGGCAGACGTCGCGCCCGCCGTCGCCCCGGCTCTCGTGATAGCGGCGGATCACCAGCAGCCCGGCGTATTCCCCTTGGCTGCCCGCGTTGGGCTGCAGCGAGACGGCGGCGAAGCCCGTGACCGTGCTCAGCATCCGCTCCAGCCCCGTCACGAGCTCGCGGTAGCCCGCCGCCTGTTCGGCAGGCGCGAAGGGGTGGATCGCGCCGAAGCCCGGCCACGTGACCGGCATCATCTCGGCGGTCGCGTTGAGCTTCATGGTGCACGAGCCGAGCGGGATCATCGCTTGGTTCAGCGTGAGGTCCTTGCCCTCGAGGCGCCGCATGTAGCGCAGCAGTTCGGTCTCGGCGTGGTAGACGTTGAACACCGGGTGATCGAGGAAGGCGCTCTGACGCGCAAGGACCGCCGGCAGCCCGCAGCGGGCCTCGCCGTCCAGCGCGGCGGCGTCGAAGCCGGGCTCGCCGTCTGCGAACGCGCGCCACACCGCCTCGATGTCGGCGCGGGTCGCGGTCTCGTCGCAGGCGATGCCGAGACGGTCGCCGTCGATCGGCCGTAGGTTGTAGCCCGCGTCCTCCGCCCGCCTCAGGATCGCCTGCGCCGCGCCTGGGGCGCTCACCGTAATCGTGTCGAACCAGCTCTCGTTCTCGACCGTAAAGCCGAGGCGCTGGAGCCCCGCCGCCAGGATATCCGTGAGGCGGTGGACGCGCCGCGCGATCCGCGTGAGTCCCTCCGGCCCGTGGTAGACCGCGTACATGCCGGCGATAACGCCCAGCAGCACCTGCGCCGTGCAGATGTTGCTGGTGGCCTTCTCGCGCCGGATGTGCTGCTCGCGGGTCTGGAGCGCGAGGCGGAGCGCCTGCCGCCCGCGGCTGTCCACCGAGACACCGACGATCCGGCCCGGCATGGCGCGGCGGTACTTCTCGTGGGTCGCGAAATAGGCGGCGTGCGGCCCGCCATAGCCGAGCGGCACGCCGAAGCGCTGCGAGCTGCCGACCGCGATGTCCGCGCCGAACTCGCCGGGCGGCGTCAGCAGCACCAGGCTGAGCAGATCGGCCGCGACCGTGACGACCGCGCCCTGCGCGTGCGCCTGCTCGACGATGCCGCGGTAGTCCGGCACCCCGCCGCCGGTCTCCGGGTATTGCAGCAGCACGCCGAAGAACGGCCCCTCCGGCAGGCCTGTGCCGTGATCGCCCACCACAACCTCGATGCCGATGGCCTCTGCGCGGGTCTGCACCACCGCGATGGTCTGCGGCAGGCAGGCGTCGGAGACGAAGAAGCGGTTGCTGCCGTTCCTGGCGATGCCGTGGCTCATGTGCATGGCCTCGGCCGCCGCCGTGGCCTCGTCCAGCAGCGACGCGTTGGCGCAGCTGAGCCCGGTGAGGTCCATCACCATGGTCTGGAAGTTGAGCAGCGCCTCCAGCCGGCCCTGCGAAATCTCGGGCTGATAGGGCGTGTAGGCCGTGTACCAACCCGGGTTCTCCAGGATGTTGCGCTGGATGACCGGCGGCGTGATCGTGTCGTGATAGCCGAGCCCGATCATGGAGCGCGCGACTCGGTTGTGCCCGGCCAGCGCCGCCAGCTCCCCCAGCACGTCGCGCTCGGTGCGGCTTTCCGGAAAGTCCGCCGGAATCTCGGCGCGGATCGAGGCCGGCACGGCCGCGTCCATCAGCGCGTCGAGAGACTCGTAGCCCACGTCCTCCAGCATGGCCGCGAGATCGTCCTCGCGCGGGCCGATATGGCGGCCGACGAAGGCGTCCGCCTGCTCCAGTGCCGTCAAAGAACCATCGTGTGCCGTCATCGCGCTTGCTCCCTCCCTGCCGGCGGGCGTCGGCTTATGGGCGCCGCGTCCCGCGAACGCTCCCTTGTCGCGTCTAGTCGTCGCCGAGGCCGGCGACGTAATCAGCATAAGCCGCGTCGTCCATCAGCCCGTCGAGCTCGCCGGGCGCGCTCAGCCGGAGCCTGAGGAACCAGCCTTCGCCGGTCGGGTCGCCGTTCACCAGCGACGGGTCGTCCTCCAGCGCCTGGTTGACCTCGACGACCTCGCCGGAGACAGGCGCGTATACCTCGCTCGCCGCCTTGACCGATTCGACCACTGCGGCCTCCTCGTTCTGGGCGACGGCTCGGCCCACCTCCGGCAGCTCGACGTAGACGACGTCGCCCAGCTGCTCCTGCGCGTAGTCGGAGATGCCGACGGTGCCGACATCGCCTTCGACGCGCACCCATTCATGGTCCTTGCTGTACTTGAGCCCGCTCATGGCATCCTCTCGCTCACGGTCGGTGATAGGTGTGGGGGACGAACGGTAGCTTGACGATGGTCGCCGGCCGGGGCTTGCCCCGCACCAGCAGCGACACCGGCCTGCCGATCTCCGCGGCCCCGGCCGCGACGTAGCCCATGGCGACCGGCCCGCCCGCCGTGGGCCCGAAGCCGCCGCTGGTGACGGTGCCGATCTCGCCGCCGCTTGCGTCCAGCACCGGCGTGCCTTCGCGCGCGGGCGCGCGACCGTCGGGCAGGATGCCGACGCGGCGGCGCGCGGGGCCTGCCGCCAGCTCCTGCTGAATGCGCGCAGCGCCGGGGAAGCCGCCGTCGGCCCGCCGCCGCTTGCCGATGGACCAGGCAAGTCCGGCCTCCACCGGCGACGTCGTCTCGTCGATATCGTGGCCGTAGAGGCAGAGCCCGGCCTCGAGGCGAAGCGAATCGCGGGCGCCGAGCCCGACCGCCTCGACCTCCGGCTCGGCCATGAGCCGCCGCCAGAACGATGCCGTCTCGTCCGCGGGCAGCGAAATCTCGAAACCGTCCTCACCGGTGTAGCCAGAGCGGGAGACCAGCGCGTCCACCCCGCCGATGGCGAAGGTGCCGGCGGTCATGAACGCGAGCCCGCCGCATCCCGGCGCGTGGCGATCGAGCACCGCCGCCGCCTTCGGCCCCTGCAGCGCGACGAGCCCGCGCTCGGCGAGCACCGACAGGACAACGCCGGCATCGAGCCGGCGTTCCAGGTGGGCGATGTCCGCGTCCTTGCACGAAGCGTTGACGACCAGGGAGAGCCCGTCGTCGGTGCGCGTGGCGATCAGGTCGTCGAGGATGCCGCCATCGTCGTTAGTGAACTGGGTGTAGCGCATGGCGCCGGCAGCGAGACCCGCGATGTCGCCCGGCACGAGGCGCTCCAGCGCGTCCGCGGCACCGGGCCCGGTGAGCCGGAGCTGGCCCATGTGCGAGACGTCGAACAGCCCGGCGGCGGTGCGCGTGTGCATGTGCTCCGCCATGATGCCGGCCTCGTAGCGCACGGGCATCTCGTAGCCCGCAAACGGCACCAGCGTGGCGCCGAGGGCGCGGTGCTCGTTGAAGAGCGGCGTTCGGGCGAGGGTACCGGCGTCGTCGCTCATGGCTTCTCCCAGGCAAACGCAGACACAGGGCAGCGACCCCGCACGGGATCGTCCGGTGCCCCCTCTGTCTCGGAACCTGAGAGATTAACCCTGCGGCCGATTGGCAGCCGCCGGCTTACCCCGTCGGTGAGGCAGCGCAGCGTCTGCCGCCTGCTTTCCAGAGTCGCATCCCCCCACGGTCCCTGATGCCTGAGAGTTTCCGGGACGCTTGCTCCTTCGGCGCCGCGCGGCCGGGCCGCGCGAACTCTCCCGCGGGGTTCACCTGCAAGACCGGTGCGGCAATACTACTGACTTAGCCTCTCCGGTCAACTGCGACAGATCGACGCCCTGCGACGCCCTAACCGATGACGCCGCCGTCGTCGCGGGCGATCGCGATCACGGAGGAGCGCGGCGCCGCCTCGCCGCCTTCGGGGAAGTGGCTGTTGCCCTTCTCTCCGGGGTGCTGGATGCCGACGAGGAGAGTCGTGCGGTCGGCGCTCCAGGTGATTCCGGTGACCTCGCACTCCTTCGGGCCCACGAGGAAGCGGCGAATCGCGCCGGTGGCGGGGTCGCCCACCAGCATCATGTTGTTGCCCTGGCCGGCGAAGTCGCCCTCGTTGGAGTACTTGCCGTCGGTCTGGATCCAGAGGCGGCCCCGACTGTCGAAGGCGAGGCCGTCGGGCGAGTTGAACATGTTGTCGGCGGTCACGTTGGCCGAGCCTGCGCGGGCGTCTTCGTGGACCGCCGGGTTGCCCGCGACGACGTAGAGATCCCATGCGAACGTGTCGGCCGCATGGTCGCCGCCATCGGGCGTCCAACGCACGATCTGGCCGTACTTGTTCTTCTCCCTCGGGTTGGGGCCGCCCACCGGCGTCGCATCGCCGCCCGCGTTGGGCTTGACGCCGCGGTTCTTGTTGTTGGTGAGGCAGCAATAGGCGCTGGCCGCGTTGGCGGCCACCCATTCGGGCCGGTCCATGGTCGTGGCGCCGACCGCCGACGCCGCCTGGCGGGTGTGGATGCAGATATCGGCCTGCGACGCCATGCCGGTGGTCTCGGGCGTGAGCGCGATCCACGCGCCGCGCCCGCCGTCGGCGAACTTCGCGACGGAGAGCGTCCCGCTCTCGAGCAGGTCCCGATTCTCGCCGCCCTCGGCGTACGTGCCGTCGCTCACGAAGCGATAGAGGAACTCGCCCCGCTCGTCGTCGCCGAGGTAGACCACGACCCGGCCGTCGGCCGCCAGCGTCACCTCCGCGTTCTCGTGCTTGAAGCGGCCGAGCGCGGTACGCTTCTTCGGCACGGACGCCGGATCCAGCGGGTCGATCTCCACCACGTAGCCCGCGCGGTTGGCCTCGTTGGGGTGCTTCGCGATGTCGAAGCGCTCGTCCGTCATCGCCCAGCGATAGCCCCTGTCCTCCAGCTTGATGCCGTAGCGCTTCTGCGCCGCGCTGAGGGCGAGGTCGGGATCGCTCGACGAGAAGTAGCCGTTGAAATTCTCCTCGCAGGCAAGATAGGTGCCCCAGGGGGTGCGCCCGTTGCCGCAGTTGTTCCAGGTGCCAAGCGCGGTCGTGCCAACGGGGTCGGCTGCGGTCTTCACGAGGTCGTGGCCGCGGGCAGGCCCCGTGATCTCCATCGGCGTGTCGGGGGTGATGCGCCGGTTGTAGGGCGAGTCCTGCACGATTCCCCAGACGCCGTCCTGCCGCGCGATCTCGACGACGGAGACGCCGTGCGCAGCCTTGCACTTGCGCACGTCGTCATCGGTCTCCGGCTCGCCCGATTCCCGGTTGGCGAAGGCGATGCCGAGGTTCGTGTACTCGTTGTTCACGGCGAGCACGCTGCGGCCCTCGTGCGTGTAGAGCGCCATGCCGTCGCAGTTGTCGCCGAAAGCCCTCTCCTGGCTCGCGCCGGTGCCGCGCGTCGCGTGGTTGAACGCAGCGCCTTCCGACCAGAGCGGATCGCCCCAGCGCGCCACCACGTGCCAGCCGTAGCCTTCCGGCACGGTCACCGTGTCGAGGCCATTGGCGGCGACGGGCGTGAAATCCAGGCCCGCCGCCGCAGCGCGCACGGGCGTTGCCGCCATGCCGCCGGCCCCCAGCACGAACGCGGCGGCGCCGAAGGCCGCGCCGCCGCGCAGGAAGCCGCGCCGCGAGACCGCGCGGGCGGCAAGCAGCTCGAAATCGGTGGGCAGGGCGTGCCGGTCGTTGCTCCCGCCGGCATCGTCCCGTGAGATCGCGTCTTGTGCCGTCACCGCATGATCGCGCATGTCCATCTCCCGTGGTCGAGTGAAGTTTGCACCGGGCCCGTGCCGCCCATCCAGCGCCGCACGCATTGCCGGAGATAACGATGGCCGGTTACGGCCCGCCGGCACTCAGGTGACCGTTTTGCGACAGGCGATCGCAGCGGGGGTGTTCACCAGGAAGGCCACCCTCGACCCACTCGGAGTTCGGCGCAACCCGTCGCTCCCACGCGCTTATCGAGATCACACGGTTATTCGGTGTGCTTACTCTCGGAAACCCCGTTTCGCACGGGGCACTAAGCGCGGCGCGATCCGCCACACAATAACCATCTACAAAAAATATATGCACAAGCAGCATAACTAGGCATCCGACGCTTGTGCAGAACGCGTGCTTCAAGTCAGAAAGAAGCAACACTGCAAGAGTGAGCAACCTCGATTCCCGTCGCGCTGAGCCTCGACCTTCGATTGAATCATCCCGTGACCGGCGCCTGGCGCGCGCCCTGCGGCCTCCGCCATCGCGCCGAATAACGGATTTCAAAACAAAATGTTAGGGTCACTCTGCCGAAACCGACACAGTGGTTCGGCATGCCGGATGGCTCTGCCTGAGGATGCAGAGCGCCATATCACAAATCTCAATGCTCTCACGTCCTCCGTTTGGCCAAGAGCGTGCTGTCATGCTCCCCAACGGCAGAGCGTGATAAGTAATTCATATCACCGAAATCAGAATTCTATGTTAGACGATATTCGATTTGCTTGCCACATCCATGCGTGAGGGACATCGAGTTAATCCCCGAAGGATGTGGACACAAGATGTTTGAGAAACGCAAGGACCTGACCAAATTCCTGGCCGTCGCGGAGACCGGCGCCATTCTCTCCGCAGCCGACAAGCTCGGCATCACGCAGCCAGCGCTCTCGCGGGTGGTCGCGCGGCTCGAGCGCCAGTTCGGCGGCCGGCTCTTCGACCGCATGTCCACGGGCGTCCGGCTCACGCCGCTCGGCGCCGTGGTCGCGGATCTGGCGCGCCACATCCTCTACGAGATCGAGGTCGCCGAGGAGAAGATCAACGCCACGCTCTCCGGCCGCACCGGCAGCCTGCGGGTCACCGCCGGTCCCGTGTGGATGGGAGCCGTCCTGCCCGAGATCATCGCCAGGTTTCACGAGACCTGCCCCGGGGTGGAGGTCAAGCTGAAGACCACGCCCCTGTCGGAGGGGATCCGCCTCCTGGCGAACGGCGACAGCGACCTCCACTGCGGCGGCATCAACAGCAACGAACCCCTGCCGCAGTTCCTGAGGAGCGAACGCTTTCTCGACATGACGTGGGGGATCGTCGCCCACAGGAGCCATCCGCTGCATTCGGGCATTGCGGGCGAAGAGGTGCTCGCCGACTACCCGTGGATCGACTTCGACGCACCCTTGCGATCGGACGCCGCGAACGGGCGGCCCGCGTTGACCGGGGTTCTCGACCAGCTCTACGACCGCACCGGCAGGCGGGTGAAGACCGTCACGCGCGCGGGCTCCGGCGGCCTGTCCCTGATGCGGGTCGGCCCCTACCTGTCGTGGCTCTCGCTCACCTTCCTCGACAGGATACCCGGAGACCCGTTGAAGCCCTTGCCGGTGGCGTTCGGCTCGCTCCGCTACCGCGCCGGGATGGTCTCGCGGCGCTCCGCCGATGACCTGTCTCCGTTCGGGATCTTTCGGGATATCGTCCGCGAAGTGGCCTCCTCGAAAGAGGAATAGCACCCGCCTTCACGTCCCCGCCGCCGCAATCGTGGCGAGAGTTGCCGGCTAGGAGTCCTCCGATCCGCCTTCGTCGCTCGGCGTGAGCACGAGCGAGGCGGAGTTCATGCAGTAGCGCAGCCCCGTGGGCGCCGGCCCGTCCGGGAAGACGTGGCCGAGGTGGGCGTCGCAGCGGCTGCAGACGACCTCCACCCGGCGCATGCCGTAGCTGTTGTCCTCCAGCGTGCCGACGTTGGCCTGATCGACCGGCTTCGTGAAGCTCGGCCATCCGGTGCCTGACTCGAACTTGTCGGCGGAATCGAAGAGGGGAGCGCCGCAGCAGACGCAGACGTACGCACCCGGCCTCTTCTCGCTGCAGTAGGCGCCCGTGAAGGGCCGCTCGGTGCCCCCCTGCCGGGTCACGTAGTACTGCTCCTCGGTCAGCGCCGCGCGCCACTCCGCGTCCGTCTTCACCACCTTGTCCGCCATCATGCTCTCCTTACACCAACACGCCGGTCCGGCCCGGTCCCTCGATTGCGGGTTGGTCCCGGTATATATACCGCCGGGCGGCAAATTCGACAGCGCCGCCCCTGACCATCGACCCACCGGCGAGCGAAGGAGGCACCCCATGGCACGGCCCGCACCTGAAACGGTCGGCGATATTGCGCTGCTCGGCACCGGGACGATCGGCGCGAGCTGGGCGACCTACTTTCTGGCGCGCGGCTTCTCGGTCACGGCGTGGGACCCTGCACCCGACGCCGCCGGCCGCCTCCGGGCCTTCATCGACGCGGCGTGGCCTGCGATGGAGCGCCTCGGCCTTGAGCCCGGCGCCGATCCCGCACGGGTCCGCGTGGTGGGTGCGCCGGAGGCTGCCGTCGAAGGCGCGATCTTCGTTCAGGAGAACGCGCCGGAGGACGTGGCGCTCAAGCGCGAACTCTACGGCCGAATCGATTCGGCGCTCACGGCCGACGCCATCCTGTCGTCGAGCTCGTCGGGGCTCCTCATCAGCGAGCTTCAGGAAGGTTTCCAGAGCGGCGCGCGCTTCGTCGTGGGCCACCCCTTCAACCCGCCCCATCTTGTCCCCCTGGTCGAGGTGGTGGGCGGGCGCGCTACCGATCCCGACGTGGTGGACTGGGCGCTCGCCTTCTACAACGCCCACGGCAAGCGCGCGATCAGGGTGGAGCGCGAGGTCCCCGGCCATATCGCCAACCGCCTGCAGGCCGCGCTCCTGTGCGAAGCCTTCCGCCTGCTGCTCTCCGGCACGGCGAGCGCCGCCGACATCGACACGGCGGTCTCCCACGGGCCCGGCCTCCGCTGGGCCTTCATGGGGCCGTTCCTCACCATGCATCTCGCCGGCGGCGAGGGCGGCATGCGCGGGGCGCTCCGCCATTTCGGGCCGGGCCTGCAGGACTGGTCCGCCAGTTCCGGCCCGCCCCGCCTCGACGTGGACGCGGTCGAGACCATCGGCAGCGCCGTGGACGCCATGCTGGGCGGACAGTCGATCCCGGCGCTCGCGGTCGAGCGGGACGCGCGGCTGCTCGCCCTGCTGGCCGCGCTGGAGACGCCGCCACCGTCATCCGACGAAGGCTGACGCGGGCCGCTGGCGTCCGCGCCCGGCATCGGCCATCATCCCGCCGCCCGGACAGGCGCAGGGAGACGAGCATGATCACCAAGGGCATCAAGGAGCTGGTGACGGACGCCGAGGCCGAGATCGAGACGCTTGCGGCCGAGGACGCCATCGCGCTGCTGGACGACGCGAACGTCGAGCTCGTCGACATCCGCGACATCCGGGAGCTCTGGCGCGAAGGCGCCGTCCCCGGCGCGCGCCACGTGCCGCGGGGCATGATCGAGTTCTGGATCGACCCCGAGAGCCCCTATCACAAGCCCTTCTTCGCGAGCGGCAAGAAGTTCGTCTTCTTCTGCGCGGGCGGCATGCGCTCGGCGCTGGCGACCCAGTCAGCGCAAAACATGGGACTTAGCCCCGTCGCCCACATCGCGGGCGGCTTCGGCGCCTGGAAGGAGGTCGGCGGCCCCACCGAGGAGAAGCCGCGTCCCTAACGGCCTCCCGCGCTGGGCCAGACTGCTCGCGCCGCTTCTCGCCGCCTATCAAGCCCTGCCGCCGCCTGCGCGCGGCATGCTCCTGCTGCTCGTGGCGACCGTCACCTTCGCCACGATGCACGCCGTGATCCGCATCGCATCGAGCGAGCAGCACCCCTTCGAAGTCGCGTTCTTCCGCAACTTCTTCGGCCTCGTCTTCATCGCGCCGTTCCTGCTGCGCCACGGCTTCGGCGCCTTGCGCACGCGCAAGCTGCCGCTCCACGCCGTGCGCGGCGCGGTCCACGTCTCCGCCATGCTGATGTTCTTCTCCGCGGTGCCGATCACGCCGCTCGGCACCATCGCCGCGCTGAGCTTCACGGCGCCGCTGTTCGTCACCGTGGGCGCGGTTCTGCTGCTGGGCGAAGTGGTGCGCATCCGGCGCATCGCGGCGCTGATCCTGGGCTTCGCGGGCGCGCTGGTGATCATCCGCCCCGGCATGGCGGCGCTCGACCCCGGCTCGCTGCTGGTCCTCGGCTCATCGGCTGTCTGGGCCGCCGCGCTGATCCTGCTCAAGGTGCTGTCGCGCACGGAATCCAGCCTGACGATGACGGCCTACATGGCGGTCTTCCTCACGCCGCTTTCGTCGATCGCGGCGGCCTTCGTCTGGCAATGGCCGTCTCTGGAAGACCTCGGCTGGTTCGCGCTGATGGGGAGCGTCGGCACGCTCGGCCATCTCTGCCTCGCCCAAGCCTTTCGCGAGGCCGACACCACGGTGGTGCTCCCGGTCGATTTCCTGCGCCTGATCTGGTCGTCGCTCTACGGCTACCTGCTGTTCAACGAGGTCCCGGTGCTCTACGTCTGGGTCGGCGGCGTGGTCATCTTCGCGAGCACGCTTTATCTCGCCTACCGCGAGGCCAAGGTCGCGCGCGACACCATCGAGGCCAAGGCAGCCGCGCCGCCTCCGAGTTGAAGGGACGCCCCCGCCCAGATTCGCGAGGGCCGGGCGCCCCCGGTATTGTGGGCGCTCACGTGGACGAACACCGCTGGAGACGGTTCCATGCAACTCGGCCTGTTCACCATGCCGCTGCACCCGCCGGGCGCGAACTTCACCGAGACGCTCAAGGCGGACCTGGATCAGATCGTCAAGCTCGACGCGCTCGGCTATTCCGAGGTCTGGATCGGCGAGCACTTCACGTCGGAGTGGGAGAACATCCCCGCGCCGGACCTGCTCATCGCGCAGGCGCTGCCGCTGACGAAGCAGATCAGGCTGGGCACGGGGGTGAGCTGCATCCCGAACCACGATCCCTTCGTCCTCGCCCACCGCATCGCGCAGCTGGACCACATGGCGGAGGGCCGCTTCAACTGGGGCGTCGGCACAGGCAGCTTCCCCGGCGACATGCGGGTCTTCGGCTACTGGGGCGACGACCCCGCCATCGACAACCAGAGCTACACGCGGGCTGCGCTCGACACCATCCTGAAGCTCTGGACCGATCCCGAGCCCGGCGTCTACGAGAGCGACGGCTTCCGCTTCACCGTGCCCGAGACCGAGACCGACATCGGGCTCCGGGCGCACGTTCGCCCCTACCAGAAGCCGCACCCGCCCATCGGCGTCGCCGGCGTCTCGCCCCGCTCGTCCACGCTGAAGATGGCCGCCGCCAAGGGCTGGATGCCCATGTCCATCAACCTCGTGCCGCCGGTGCTGCTCAAGACCCACTGGGACGCCATCGAGGAAGGCGCGCAGGAGGCGGGTCGCGCCCCCGACCCCAGCGTCTGGCGTGTCGCCCGCGAGGTCGTGGTGGCGGAAACCGGCGCCGAGGCCCGCAAGATCGCGGGCGGGATCCTCGCCCGCGATTTCCGCGACTACTTCTTCAGGCTCCTGCCCAAGGTCGGCATGCTGCGGCTGCTGAAGAACGACCAGGACATGGCCGACAGCGACGTGACCATGGACTACCTCGTGGACAACGTCTTCATCGTGGGCTCCGTCGACGAGGTCGCGCAGAAGCTGAACGATCTGCGAGGCGAACTCGGCCCCTTCGGGACCCTGCTCGCCATGGGCCACGACTGGGAGCCCTACGAGGCCTGGCACCAGTCTATGGCGCTGCTCAAGAACGAGGTGCTGCCCAAGGTTGATTAGGCGCTGCCCTGAGAGTTCCGGCTTGCATCCACGAAGGGGGCGATGTCCGCCTCCGGCCGGGCGCCGTAGTGGCCCAGGATCTCGCCGGCCGTGAGCGAGGCGAGCCGGCCGCAGCGGGCGAGGTCGAAGCCCCGCGCCAGCCCTAAGAGAAAGCCCGCAGCGTAGAGATCGCCCGCCCCGGTGGTATCCACCAGCCGCTCGATGGGCGCCGCCTCGATTGCATGGACCGCGCCCTCGCCCGCGACCACCGAGCCCTTGGCGCTGCGGGTCAACGCGGCGACGGCGCAGTCCGCGCGGGCGGCCGCGAGTGCCGCGTCGAAGTCCCTCACCTCGTAGAGCGCCATCGCCTCGCCTTCGTTCGCAAACAGCACGTCGATGTGGTTCGCTACCAGCGTGCGAAGCTCAACCCGGTGGCGCTCCACGCAGAAGCTGTCGGAAAGCGAGAGGCAGACACGCCCGCCGGCCTGTCGCGTGATCCCGAGCGCCTTGCGGAAGGCCTCCTTGGCCGCCGGCGGATCCCAGAGATAGCCCTCCATGTAGAGCAGCCGGGCGCGCGCGATGAAATCCGGATCGATGTCGGCGGGGCCGAGCTCGACGCAGGCGCCGAGATGAGTGCCCATCGTGCGCTGGGCATCGGGGGTGACGAAGATCAGGCAGCGAGCGGTCGCGGCGCCATCCGCCGCCGGCGTCGCGAAGGCGACGCCCGCCTCCTGGATGTCGCGGCGGAACACCCCGCCCGCCGCGTCGTCCCGCACCTTGCCGACGTAGCCGGCCGCGCCGCCGAGCCTTGCCACGCCCACCATGGTGTTGGCCGCCGAGCCGCCGGAGACCTCGACCGCAGGCCCCATGCGGGCGCGGAGCGTGTCGGCGCGCGCGGCGTCGACCAGGGTCATCGAGCCCTTGGGCATGCCTTCTTCGGCGAGCAGTGCGTCGTCGGCTTCGGCCACCACGTCCACGATTGCGTTGCCGATCCCGACGACATCCAGCGACCCCATCCGCACCTCCTCCCGGAACGTCTGCCGCGTGCGCGGCGGCGGCGGGACTATAGGGCCGCGGCCACCGGCGGCCAATCGGCGCGCCTGACCACGCTCAGACCGTTCGCGGGGCGTCGACCCAGGCGTAGATCTCCCAGAGGTTGCCGTCCGGGTCGCTGAAGTAGGTGGTGCGTGCGTTCCAGGCGTGGGTGGTCGGCGCCTGGACGATGGTCACGCCCTTGGCCGCCAGCGCGTCGTGGAGCGCGTCCACGGCGTCCGCCGTCTCCACGCGAACCGCCACCATGACGGATAGACCCTGCCGCGGCGTCTTCTCCAGTTCGAGCGCCTGCGTCACGTCCGAGACCTCCCAGAGCGCGAGGCCCACGCCGTTGGTGTAGAACTCGGCGAAGCCGATGTCGCGGCGCTTGAGCGCGAAGCCCATCGTCTCGCCGTAGAACGCAATAGCGCGCTCCAGGTCCGAGACGAAGAGGCCGATGTCGGTCAGATTGCGCAAGGCATCGAGGCTCATGATCGCCCTCCGGCCGCTCGTCCGCGACGCCCGCCCGACCCCGCCTAGCGCTCGCCGATGGGGGCGGCCCGGCTGCGCTGCTCCTGCATCGCCGGATCGGTCCTGATCATTTCAGCCCACTCCGCCAGCAGGGCGCTCCCCTGCTCGCCGAGGACGCGCTCGGCCGGGATGCTCCGCTCGTGGATCGGCTTGGCGACGTCGCGGCGCAGCGGGTCGAAGTCCGAGCCGTGTCCGCGGCAATCCTCCAGCGAGGCGCCGTAATAGACCTTGGCGATGTTCGTCAGCCAGATCGCGCTGGAGCAGAGCGAACAGGGCTCGCAACTGGTGTAGAGCTCGCAGCCGGTGAGGTCCATGGTGCCGAGCCGCTTGCAGGCGTCGCGGAGAGCCACGATCTCGCCGTGGCCCGTGGGATCCAGCGAGAAACCCATGTCGTTGCAGCCCTCGCCCACGATCTCGCCGTCCTTGACGATGACGCAGCCGTACGGCCAGTAGCCGGTGCCCTCGTTCATCTTCTCGCGCGCGAGGTCGATGGCGCGCTGCATGTAGTCCGTCTTGTCCATGGCACGTTCCTTCCCTGGCCCGCGGCGCGCTCAGGCGGTGCGGCGCCTCATGAAGAGCGGAATGATCAGCAGCTCGGCCCCGAGCAGGGCCAGCAGCAGCAGGCCGAACACGATCGTCCCGATCGCGTTCAGCGAGGGGTCGTGCGAGGCGATCATCACGTTGTAGACGGCGACCGGCAGCGTCTGGTCGAAGCCCGAGACGAACCAGGCGATGATGAACTCGTCGAACGAGAAGGTGAACGCCAGCAGCCAGCCGCCGGCGATGCCGGGCAGCGCCCAGGGCAGCACCACGCGCCAGACGGTCTGAAGCTCGTTCGCGCCGAGGTCCCAGGCGGCCTCCTCCAGCGCGGGCGGCATCTGGGCGAGGCGAAGCTGGATGATCGCCATGGCGGGCGCGGTCAGCAGCAGCGTGTGCGCGATGATGATGCTGTAGAGCTGGCCGTGCAGCCCGAGGCGCGACAGCAGGCCCAGCAGCGAGACGCCCAGGATCAGCGGCGGTATCAGGATCGGCAGGATCAGGATCGTCGCCATCAGCAGGCGGCCGGGAAAGACGAAGCGGTTGATCGCATAGGCCGCGAGGAAGCCGATGATCGAGGCCGCCGTCGCCGCGATGGGCGAGACGTAGAGGCTGTTCAGCAGCGCATCGAAGAGGACGCCGTCGTCGACCAGCTTGTCGTACCACTGCATGGACCAGCCCTGGAGCGGGAGCGAAGAATAGACGTTCTTCTGGAACGAGAAGAGGATCAGGAAGGCGATCGGCAGCAGCAGGAAGATGAAGCCGAGAAAGAGGTAGACCCGCCCTGCGATGCGGTAGCCGTTGTCGCGGACGTAGAGGTTGAACCGGCCCATCGTCAGGCCAGCCGCTCTCTGGCGTGGTCGGCCATGCGGTAGGCGACCACCAGCATCACCACCATGATGACGACCATGACCGTCGCTAGCGCGGCCGTGCGGGGCAGGTTGGTGTAGCTGTTGTAGTCGGCCATGATCATGTTGGAGTAGAGCGGATACGAGCCGAGGAAGGACTGCCCGATCCCGCCGCCGACGAGCAGGCCGGAAAGCACGTCGCCGAAGCTCACGATCACGCCGAAGCCGAAGGCGAACGTCAGTCCGAGCCGGCTGAGCGGCACGATGACGCGCCAGAACGCCTGCAGGCGCGTGGCGCCCAGCTCGCGCGCCGCCTCGATCAGGTTCCGGTTCACGTTGATGAGCGTGATGTAGAGGATGATGATCAGGATCGGCGAGAGGTAGTGGATCAGGCCGATGCGCGTGCCGATCTGCGTGTTCGTGATGATCAGGGGATCGTCGAGGCCGAGCCCGCCGAGGACGTAGTTGAGCACCCCCTTCTGCGCCAGGATCAGCTGCCAGGCGAAAAGCCGCAGGATGTAGCTGCTCCAGAACGGCAGGATCGCGAGCACGAGGAAGAGCCGCTGATAGCGCTCAGGCACGCAGAAGACGATCCCCATCGCCAGGAAGTAGCAGAAGATCACGGCGAACACGCTGGTGGTCACCGCGATGTAGACCGACTGGATCAGCGCCCAGCCGAAGCGCGAGCGGCTGAAGAACTGGGAGAAGATGTCGACGTAGTTGCCGACCGAGAACTCGGCGACGATCTGGTAGTCGCGCACGATCCAGAAGCCGAGAACGACGAGGAAGGCCAGGGGCGCGATGAAGAAGATCGCGTAGTAGCCGGCCGGTGGCGCGAGGAAGGCGAGCTTGAGCGGGCTCCTGTTGGACGGGGGAATCACGCTGCCGTCGGTCACGGGGCCCTCGTCACCGGCGGGGCGCTGCGCGAGCCCGGCTCACGGCTGGTCCGCATCCCGGTGCCCGAGGATGACGGTGTCCTCGGGCGCCCAGCAAAGCTCCATCTCGGAGTTGATCTCGGTCCCTTCGCCCTCGGTGAAGGGCTCCTGCAGGACCATCTTGACCTCGACGCCCTGCGCGGTCTCCAGGTAGTAGATCACTTGCGAGCCGGTGAACTCGCGGCCCTTCAGGACCGCCCGGATCGTGTTCCGGCCATCGTCGCCGTCCTGGCGGCGGCGCAGCTTGTCCGCCTGCACCACCAGTTCGACAGCAGCACCCCGCTCTAGATCGCTCCCGTGCCCGGCGATGCGGACCGCGCCGTGGCTGCAGTCGACGACCACCGCGCCGCCCGCCACCTCCGAGAGCCGGCCCTCGAAAATGTTGTTCGCGCCCACGAACTCGGCGACGAAGTGGGTTTCCGGCCGATTGTAGATCTCGGCCGGCCGACCGACCTGCTCGACGACGCCCTTGTTCATGACCACCACCCGGTCCGCCATGGCGAAGGCTTCGCTCTGGTTGTGGGTGACGTAGATGAAGGAGATTCCGAGCTCGCGCTGCAGCACCGTGAGCTCGCTCTGCACCTTGATCCGCAGGTGCGCGTCGAGCGAGCTGAGCGGCTCGTCGAGAAGCAGGATCTCCGGCTCGGTGACGAGCGCCCGGGCGATGGCGAC
This sequence comes from Alphaproteobacteria bacterium, assembly GCA_965221125.1. Taxonomy (GTDB): domain Bacteria; phylum Pseudomonadota; class Alphaproteobacteria; order UBA828; family UBA828; genus WTGU01. Next base: position 603,955 of record CBDCRW010000006.1, on the reverse strand, counting down.
CCGCTGCTTCTCGCCGCCGCTCAACTGGCCGATGCGGCGCGCGAGCAGAGGGGTCAGGTGAACCTGCTCCGCCACGGCTTCGACCTTCCGCCGCACCTCCTTCTTGTCGTGGCGCTTGAGCGTCAGCCCGAACTCGATGTTCTTGCGGACGTTGAGGAAGGGGAAGAGCGAGTAGTCCTGCCAGATAAGCCGGGTGCTGCGCTTGTGCACCGGCACGTCGCCGATGTCGTCGCCGCGCAGCAGCAGCGTGCCTGCGTCCGCCCTCTCCAGCCCTGCGATGATGCGGAGCAGCGTTGTCTTGCCGCAGCCGCTCGGCCCCATGATGGCGACGAACTCGCCGCGCTGGACGTCGATGTCGACACGCTCGATGGCGACCACCGAGCCGAAGCGCTTGGCGATGCCGCGCACCTCGAGGTCGGCGACCGCGCCGCCCGCTACCGCGCTCCCTGCTTCATGCGCCATCGCTCGTCAGGCTCGCGCGGAGCGGGTGCGGAGCGGGGCCGACGCGCCGCCGCGGCGGCGCGCCGCCCGCTCGGTGCACGACGGGCTGCGGCGATCTAGCCCGTCTTGAACTCGTTGAAGATATCGATCCAAGCCTTCTCGTCCTGCTGCACGGGAAGATCGCGGCCGACGCTGCGGTCGATCAGCGTCTCCACCCACATCTGGCTGGAGTTGTTGGGATCGGGATAGTAGCCCATGAGCTGGTTCTGCTCATCGTCCCAGTGCTCGGCGATCTTGAGATTGGGGCCACGGGCCTTGAACGCCTTGGTGTAGGCCAGCTTGGCCTGCACGTGGGCCTGGCTCATGTACTTGATCCACTCCAGCGCGAGCTCCTTGTTCTCGCTCTGCTTGCACATGGTGGCCACTTCCTGCCAGCGGATGCCGCCCTGCACCGGGATCGTCGATTCCATGTTGGTGTAGCCGGCGAGCTTCAGGTCGATGTCGAGGTCGCCGATCATCCCTGCGACGACGTCGCCGTTGATCATCGCCTGCACGATGGGCTGGGCGCTGGAGCCGAACATGTTGACCTGGGGCCTGAGCTTCAGCAGCCAGTCGCGGACCGCGCCGAGCTGGTCGTCGGTCAGGTCGTAGGGGTTCTCCTTGTTGGGATGCACCGCGAGGCTCGCGTTGCCCATGTTCGGCAGGTACCAGTCGAAGATGCCGATCTTGCCCTGGAACTTGGGCAGGAACAGCGAGTTCCAGTCGCCGCTCTCCTCGAAGCTCATGTGGTCCGAGTTGTAGGAGATGGCGTAGAAGCTGAAGCGCGTCGGCGTGCCCCAGACCATGCCGTCGCCGGCCTGCACCTGGTGCATGTCGTTGAACTTCGGGTGGTAGTTGGCGAGCTCGGTGACCTCGCCCGGGTTGTAGGGCTCGATCGCGTCGATGGCCGCGAGCTTGCGGATGTACTCGGCGTCCGCCAGCACGTTGTCGTAGGTCCCGCGCGGCGTCTGGTTGAAGAACTGGAGCATCTGCTCGCCGCCGATGTAGATCTTGAACTCGACCTTGACGCCGTGCGTGTCCTCGAACTCCTGGATCACGTTCTTCTCTTCGTAGCCCGGCCAGCACAGCACCCGCAGCGTGTCGGCGGCGCGCGCCGTGCGCGAGAAAATCGTGAGCGAGCCGGCCGCCGCGACACCTGCGGCCGCCGCGCCTCCCTTCAACAGGGTCCGCCGGTTGATCTTGAACCCGGTACGATCGGATTTCTTCCGCTTGTCGCTGTCTCTCATCGGAGCCTCCTTGCCGCGTCGGTGGTCGAATGGCTGCGCGTTGCGCCCTCCTGCGAAACGGGGCGGCCGTCTGGCCGGGCGGTGAGGATCGCCGTCGGCGCCATCCGGCGCGAGACGACCTCGCCGATACCCGACAGCGGCCCCTCACTCCTGACACGCGTGTCCAGTAATTCGGGCACGGGGTCGCGACCATTTGAAACCGTGGGAGCGGGCGGTGTCAATGAAACAACGGTATCCCGCTGCCGCAGGGCTGTCGCTGACGCGGAACGGTCTCAGTCCGCGCTCTTGGCCTCCACCAGGGCGTGCTGCAGCTCGAGCAGCCGGGCCTCGATATGCGCGCCCGCCAGCACCGGCGGATACCTTGGCGGCTCGTCCGGCCCGGTGCAGCTCGCGAGGCAGCGGATCTCGGTGTCGACGTTGGCCCCCATGAAGAAGGGGATGGAGTAGCGGTGGCGGGCGGTGCGGTTGGCGGCGCGGTGGATGTTCGAGGTGAAACGGTCGTTGGTCCAGCGCGCCATGAGGTCGCCGATATTGACCACGAAGGTGCCCGCGACCGGCGGAACGTCGATCCAGGCGCCCGCGCCGTTCAGGACCTGGAGGCCGGGCGTGGCCTCCTGCGCCAGGATCGTGAACATCTCGTAGTCGGTATGCGCGCCGACGCCGAGCCGTCTCTCGTCCGGAGCCTGCGGCGGGTAGTGCAGGAGCCTGAGCGCGCCTGCGGCACGGTCGAACTTGTCGAGGAAGTACGCCTCCGGCAACGCCAGGGCGAGCGCGAAGGCGCGGAGCAGCGCGTTCGAGACCTCGACCATGGCCGCGTAGTAGGCCTCCACTGCCCGGCGCAGCGCCGGCGGCTCCGATGGCCAGAGGTTGGGGCCGTAGAGCAGGCTCGCCGCGCATTCCGGCGGGTCGTCGGGCTGGTTCTCGCGGCCGAAGTCGATCACCTCGTGCGGCTCGTAGTAGTCGGTCGCAGCGTCGTGCCGCTCCTCGAAGAGCCCGGAGTAGCCGCGGAAGCACCGCGACTTGCTCGCGTGGATTTCGCGCTTCGCGTCCTCCGGCAGGGCGAAGAAGCGCGCCATCTGCGCGAACAGATCGTCGATGGTCGCCTGCGCAATGCCGTGGTTGCGGATGTAGAAGAAGCCCACGTCGCGGCAGGCATCGCGCACCGCATCGCCCACGCCCCGCCGCGCCCGCTCGTCGCCCCGAAACAGCGGCCCGATGTCGATCTGCGGCACTTCGTCGAACGCCGCCACATGCGCGCGATCCGCTCTTGCCTCAGTCATGATCGCTCCCCCTGGTGCCGCCCGGCCGGTGCCGCAGGCGGGCCGCGCCATGTTCCGTTCGCCACAATTATGGCGCGATTCTTTGCGCGCGTTGCGTTGCAAATCGAGCAACACATGGGGCAGAATTTAGCAATTCCCTCGAACGGGCAGGCTGGCTACCGTTGCACCCGACGACGGGAGGATTTCGGGATGAGCCGAGTGGGATGATGGTTCGCATCGCACCGCCACGCCTCCCGCAGCCCCGGCACGCCTGCGGCGCGCGGGCCGCACCGTCCGCCGCCAGCCTGACAACCACCTGGGAGGAAAGACCATGACTCAGCACCGGCACCCACATGCCCAATTGAGCCGCCGCCAGATTCTCAAGGGCGGTGCAGCGCTCGGCGGCGTCGCAGCCGTGTCGTCCCTCGTCAGCGTCGAGGCCCTCGGCGCCGATGCGGCGAAGGTCAACATGCAGCTCGGCTGGCTCGCCAGCAACGGCATCATGGGCGAGATCGTGGCCAAGCGCACGGGAATCTACGAGGAGCTCGGCATCGAGCTTGAGGTCACGCCGGGTGGGCCGGGCGTGGACGGCGTCGCCTCGGTCGCCGCCGGCCGGGCCGGGGTCGGCCATCTCTCCTCCAGCCCGTCGCTGATGCTGGCGCGCTCCGCCGGCATCCCGGTCAAGGCGTTTGCGGCCGGCTACCAGAAGCACCCCTTCACCTACTTCTCGCTCGGCAGCAATCCCATCAACACGCCGCAGGACATGATCGGCAAGACCATCGCGACGCAGCCGACGGCGGTGATCCTGCTCCGCGCGCTGCTGGCCAAGAACGGCATCGCCGAGGACCAGGTCGAGATCGTCAAGATGGGCAGCGACATGAACCAGGTGATGACCGGCCAGGCCGCAGCGGTGACCGGCTGGATGACCAACACCAACGCGCTGAAGGTGCTCGGCGAGGACCGCGTCGACATGATGCTGTGGGACGCCGGCATCCAGCTCTACGCCAACGTCTACTACGCCACCGACGAGATGCTGGCGGAGCACGCGGACGTGCTGGCCCGCTTCCTCACCGGCTCCGCCCGCGGCTGGGGCGAGGCGCGCAAGAACCCCGAGGCGGGCGTCGACCACCTCGTCGCCGAGTACCAGAACCTGGACCGCGCGAGCGAGCTGGAGGCGTCCGGCCTGGTGCTGGGCTTCGCGTTCAACGACGTCACGGCGGCCGAGGGCTGGGCGGCCATGAACCCGGCCAACTGGCAGGCCCAGATCGACTCCTACGCCGAGCTTGAGCAGTTCCAGGGTCCGACGCCGACCGTAGACGACGTGATGACTCTGGATATCCTTTCCGCCACGGAGGCCGTGAGGAAAGAGGTCGGATGACGCAAGCCGCTGCCGTGGCGGGGGCGGAGACGGTAAGCGCCGCCGCCACGGCGATCTCGGTGAACGACCTGGTCGTCCGTTTCGAGACGGAGACCGGCAGCGTCACCGCCCTGGAGAGGGTGGGCTTCAGCGTGCCCGAGGGCGGCTTCGTCACCATGCTGGGCCCGTCCGGCTGCGGCAAGTCCACGCTGCTGCGCGCCATCGCCGATCTGGTGCCGCTCTCGGGCGGCGACATCCGCGTCTTCGGCCGCACGCCGGAGGAGGCACGCCGCGCGCGCGATTTCGCCTTCGTCTTTCAGGATGCGACGCTGCTGCCCTGGCGGAGCGCGATCGACAACGTGCGGCTGCCGCTGGAAGTCGGCCGTCGCGGCGGCGGCGTGGAGCAGCACGCGGAGCCGGAGGAGCTGCTGGCGCTGGTGGGCCTCGAAGGGCGCGAGGACGCGCTCCCCCACGAGCTTTCCGGCGGGATGCGCCAGCGCGTCTCCATCGCCCGGGCGCTCGTCTGCCGCCCCCGCGTGCTGCTGATGGACGAGCCCTTCGGCGCGCTCGACGAGATCAAGCGCGACAACCTCAACGAGGAGCTGTTGCGCATCTGGAAGACGACCGGCACCACGATCATGTTCGTGACGCACTCGGTGCCGGAAGCCGCGTTCCTCGGCCAGAAGTGCCTGGTGCTCTCGGCCCAGCCGGGCCGCGTCCGCGAATACCTGGACATCTCCTTCGATTCGCCCCGCGTCCTCGGCATGCGCGACACGCTCGAGTTCGTGCAGGTCACGGCGCACCTGCGCGGCCTCCTGGATGTGCCGCGATGACGTCCACGGAGGTGGGCGCCAAAGCCGCCAAGCCGCAGGCCGCTGCGGCCGGGGCCAAGCGTCTGGATCGAACGAAGATGCGCCGGCGCTTCCGCCGCGCGCCGGCCGTCATCGCCGCCGTCGGCATGGTGGTCGTCTGGCACCTCATCGTCACCGGGTTCGAAATCCCGACCTACATCGCGCCGAGCCCGTGGCAGGTCCTGCAGGTGTTCGCGAACCAGGGCCACATCCTCTGGATCAATTTCCTGCCGACCCTGCTGGAGGCGGTATGCGGCTTCGTGCTGGGCAACACCATCGCGGTGCTTCTCGCGGTCTGGTTCGTGCACAGCGGGCTGGCGGAGCGCGCGTTCTATCCCATCGCGGTGTTCATCAACACGATCCCGATCATCGCGATCGCTCCCATCCTGGTGCTGATGCTGGGCAACGGCTACGAGCCCAAGATCGTCATCGCGGCCCTGATCTGCTTCTTCCCGACCCTCGTCAACATGGTGCGGGGACTGAAGGCGGTGAGCCCGCAGATGCTGGAGCTGATGCGCGTGCTGTCGGCCAACGACCGCGAGGTCCTGTTCAAGATCAGGCTGCAGAGCTCGCTGCCCTTCCTCTTCGCGGCGTTGAAGATCGCGTCAACCACCTGCGTCATCGGCGCCATCGTGGGCGAGTGGATAGGCTCCAACTACGGCCTCGGCTCCCTCATCATCGAGGCCACCTACAACTTCCGCGCCCCGCTGCTCTACGCCACGGTCATCCTGGGCGCCGGCCTCGCAGTCGCGTTCTTCGTGACCACGTCCCTCGTCGAACGCCAGGTCCTGAAGTGGAAGCCGGGCGCGGTCTACTGATCCCGTCGCGCCCACACCCGGAGGCAATTGCATGTCATCGCCCGAAATCTTGATCCGCCCCGAAGCCCACGTGCCGGTGGTCGCCGATGCCGACGTGGTGGTCGTGGGCGGCGGCCCCGCCGGCATCGCCGCGGCGGTCTCCGCGGCGCGGAACGGCGCGGACGCCGTGCTCGTGGAGCGCTACCCCTACCTCGGCGGCCTCGCGTCCGGCGGCATGGTGCTGGTGCTCGACGACATGCACAACGACACCGAGGTCTCCGTGCGCGGGCTTGCGATGGAGATCATCGAGCGGATGCACGCCAAGGGGCTCTGCGTCTACCCGCCCGAGGCCGATCGCGACCCGGCCGTCCGCGCGACCCAGGAGATGTGGCGCAAGTGGCGGCGCTGGGGTCTCTTCGACTTCCACACCCAGTCGAAGCCGCATCCCATCATCTTCGCCGCCGCCTTCGACCCGGACGGCTTCAAGCAGGCCTCGCTCGACATGGTGCGGGAGGCCGGCGTCCGCCTGCGCCTGCACAGCTGGTTCCAGTCCGCCATCGTGGAGGACGGCCGCGCCGCCGGCGTCATCGTCGAGACCAAGGAGGGCGCGCAGGCCATCCGGGCGCGTGCGGTCATCGATGCCACGGGCGATCTCGATGTGGCGGCCAGCGCCGGCGCGGCTTACGAGGACGGCGCCTACATCGTCACCACGGTCTCCCGCATCGGCGGCGTGGATACCGAGGCGGCGGAGCGCTTCGAGCGCGAGGAGCCCGAGCGCTTCGCGGCGCTCGACCGCCAGGCCAAGCGCCTGATCGGCGGCAGCTGGCAGCACTGGTGGCTCAAGACGCCGCTGCCCGGCATCGTCTGGTGCAACTGCCCGCACATGACCGGGTTCGACGGCATGAAGGTCGCCGATCTGACGGCCGCCGAGTTCGAGGGCCGGCGGCGCATGCAGGGGCTGCTCGAGTTTGCCCGCGAGAACCTGCCGGGCTTCGAGCAGGCGTACTTCGTGGACTTCGCGCCGCAGACCGGCGTGCGCCAGACCCGGCTGCTCAAAGGCGAATACGTGGTCACCAAGCGGGACGTGAAGGACCGCGTGCACTTCCACGACAGCGTCTGCCGCGGCCGCGACTACTACACCCCCTACCGCGCGATCCTGCCGGTGGGCGTCGACCAGCTGCTGGTCGCGGGCCGGCACTACTCGGCGACCCCGCAGGCCCAGAAGATCAGCCGCGAGATCCCGCCCTGCATGGCCATGGGCGAGGCCGCCGGCATCGCCGCCGCCCAGGCCCTCGACGGCGGCATCCTGGTGCGCGACGTGGACGTGCGCGGCATCCAGCGGCAGATGCGCGCCCAAGGGGCCGACCCTGGCGACCGGCCGGCCGCCAATGCGCACGTGACGGAGGCCGCCTGATGGCAGCGAATGCAGGCGCAGCCGGCGGCGGCCCGCTGCCGCTCGACGGCGTGCGCGTCCTCGACTTCACGCAGGTGATGATGGGCCCGTGCTGCACGCAGATGCTGGGCGACTACGGCGCCGACGTGATCAAGATCGAACGCGCCGGGCTGGGCGACATCTCGCGTTGGAGCGTCGGCGAGGACCCGGACGGCGGCAACAACCCGGTGTTCTCGAGCCTCAACCGCAACAAGCGCAGCGTCACCCTCAACCTCAAGTCCGACGCCGACAAGGCGGCCGTGCTGCGGCTGGTGGAGACGGTGGACGTGGTCGTGAACAACTTCCGCCCCGGCGTCATGGAGCGCATGGGCCTCGGCTACGACGAGCTCCGCCGCATCAACCGGCGCATCGTCTACGCCGTCGGCACCGGCTTCGGCCTCGACGGCCCCTACGTCCACAAGGGCGGCCAGGACGTGCTCGCCCAGGCCATGAGCGGCGCCATGCACCGCCGCGCGGACCCGGCGCTGCCGCTCTCCATCTATCCCACCACGCTCGCCGACTACGCCGCGGGCATGCACCTGGTACAGGGGATCCTGCTCGCGTTGCTCCAGCGCCAGCGGACCGGCGAGGGGCAGCAGGTGGCGGTCTCGCTCTACAACTCCATGCTGGCGATGCAGATGCAGGAGGCGGCGATGTGGATGATGCGGGGCCGCGAGCTCAACTGGGCCGCCATGCCGCTCTCCGGCGTGTTCGAGACCAGCGACGGCGCCATCGTCATGGTCGGCGCCTTCAAGGAGAACCCGCTCCGCGACATCTGCCGGGCGCTCGCCATCGGCGACCTCTCCGCTGATGCCAGGTACGCCACGCTGGAGCAGCAGCAGGCCCACCGGCCCCAGCTTCAGGCGATCTTCCGCGAGAGCTTCGCCGGCAACGCGACGGACCACTGGCTGGAGCGCCTCGGCGAGGTCGACATCCTGTGCGCGCCCGTGAAATCGCTCCAGGCCGCCCTCGAGGACCCGCAGACCGCCTGCAACCGCCTGATCGTCGAGCTGGCGCCGACCGCCGGCGGGCCGGTGCGTCTCGTGGCCTCGCCCATCGACATGTCGGCCGCGCCGTTCGCGGTGCGCCGCGCGCCGCCCACGCTCGGTGAGCACACCAACGAGGTGCTGGCGGAGGTGGCGGCCGAAGACGGGTGCGCGGCGTGAGCGTGGACTTCAGCGTCACGGACGGCATCGCCCGGGTTACGCTGAACCGGCCGGAGCGGCTGAACGCCGTCGATTCCGCGACCGACGCGGCGCTGGGCAGGATCTGGGCGGAGATCGACCGGGACGCGCGCGTGCGCTGCGTCGTGCTCACCGGCGCGGGCCGCGCCTTCTGCGCCGGCGCGGACATGAAGGAGGACGGCCCCGACGGGCTGGCCTACTGGGCCGCCACCGGCGATCACGGCTTCGGTGGCATCGCGCTCGGCGGCCGCCTCTCCGTGCCCGTCGTCGCCCGGGTGAACGGGCTCGCGCTCGGCGGCGGCTTCGAGATGGTGCTGGGCTGCGATCTCGCGATCGCTGCCGAGGGCGCGTCGTTCGGCCTGCCGGAGCCCCGCGTCGGCCGCCTGCCGCTCGACGGCATGGTGACGCTGCCCCGCCGGATTCCGCGCGCGCTCGCCATGGGCATGCTGCTCACCGGCCGGCGCATCGACGCGGCGAAGGCCCTGGGCCTCGGCCTCGTCAACGAGGTCGTGCAGGAGGGGACGCTGGACGACGCGGTCGATGCCTGGGTCCGGGACATCGTCGCCTGCGCCCCGCTCAGCCTCAAGGCGATCAAGCGCTCCGTCCACGACACCGCGCACCTCACGGTCGCGGAGGCCCGCAACGCCTGCCTGCCTAGCCTCGTGGATGCGCTGCAGAGCCGGGATGCGGAGGAAGGCGTCGCCGCCTTCCGGGAGAAGCGCGCACCGGCATGGTCGGGCCGATGACCTACGTCATCGCCGAGACCTGCATCGACGTGAAGGACGGCGTCTGCACCGACGTCTGCCCCGTCGACTGCATCTACGAGGGCGGGCGGATGTACTACATCCAGCCCGACGAGTGCGTGAACTGCGCGCTCTGCGTCTCGGTCTGTCCGGTCGAGGCCATCTGGTACGAAGACGACCTGCCCCGGAAGTCCGCAGGCTTCGTCGCCATCAACGCCGAGTTCTTCGGCGCATCGGTCACCGGCTGGGGCCAGCCCGGCGGCCTGAGCCCGGCCTTCCGCACCGAGCGGGATCACCCCGCCGTCGCGGCGTGGAGGCCGGACGGAGGCTGAGAGCGGATGCACGCGGCGGTGCTGCGCTACTTCGAGGCGGTGGCGGAGGACGGATCGATCCGCCGCGCGTCGGAGCGCCTCCACATTTCGCCCTCCGCCGTCAACCGGCAGATCCTTAAGATCGAGGACTACTTCGGCACGCCGCTGTTCGAACGGCGACCCGATGGCATGCGGCTCACCGATGCCGGGCGCCTCGTGCTGCGCCACGCGCAGGCGACGCTGCACGACTTCACCCGGCTGCGGGGCGAGATCGACCAGCTGCGCGGCGTGCTCAGCGGCGTCGTGACCATCGCCACCCTGGACAGCCTGACCGTTCACTTTCTGCCCGACGCGGCCGGGCGCTTCATCGCCGACCATCCGGCGGTGCAGATCCGGGTCGTGGCCTGCGATCCCATGGAGATCATGCACTCCATCGGCCAGGGCAACGCTGATCTCGGGCTCACCTTCTCGCCGACGCGGCAAGGCGGCATCACGGTGGTACACGACATTCCCTGCCCGATGCACGCCATCATGCGCCCGGACCACGCGCTGGCGGCGCGATCCGCGCTGACGCTAGATGACTGCGGCACGAGCCGGCTGCTCTATCAGGACAGCTCGAGCTCGATGCAGGCCTTCTTCGGCCCCGAGATGGACGCCTTCAAGCGCGCGCACGAGCCGGCCGTGATCTCCAACACGCTGGCTGCGCTGAAGCACCTCCTGCTTCAGGGCGCGGGCGTCGCGTTCTACACGCGCATGGGATTCACGGAGGAGCTGGCCAGCGGGCGCCTGGTCGCGGTGCCGCTCGCGGACGAGCGGCTGTCCCGCCTGCGGCTGAGCCTGATCGCGCCGTCGGACCGCCTGCCGACGCTGGCTGCGCGGGCCATGGCGGAGCACCTGCAGGAGGCGCTGGTCCGCTTCGCCGCCTGATCCCTCCCGTCGCGCCGGCAGGCGCGCGGAATCGCAAGACGGCCAGCTGCCGTGAGCGATAAAATCCTGGTGCGTTTCCGTGTGAAGAGGAAACGCACTACGCTCCAAGAAAACGTGACGCGCACGTCTGGTTTTCTCGTGAGCCGAGGGACAAGCTGGCGCCATGGCGAAGCGATTGAGATCGGCGCTGAGGGACACGCTGCGAGGCTGGCAGGAGGATGTCGAGCCTGCCTGGCGCGACGTCGTCCGAGGCGTTGCGTTGGCCTACGGGGACGTGGACCCCACGCTCGAGATCGAGCCCTGGGAGCCGATCTTCCCAGCCCGGCGCGGCGCCGTCTTTCCCGGCGCGCCGGCGGGCACCCACATGCTCCGCGCCTTCGACGGAATCGCGCCGGAGGACGTGCGCTGCGTGATCCTGGGCCAGGACCCCTATCCCTGCCCAGCCTTCGCCACCGGCCGGGCCTTCGAGGCCGGCAACGTCGCGCAGTGGCGGGAGCTCGACAAGATGTTCTCGCCCAGCGTCCGCGCCTTCATCCAGGCGATCATCGCCGCGCGCACCGGCGAAGCCCGGTATGCCCGGCGCTTCGCCGACTGGCCGGCGACGCTCGCCGCCATCGAAGCCGGCGCGGTCGACCTGGAGGCACCCGAAGCGCTGGCCGACCGCTGGGTCGCGTCCGGCGTGCTGCTGCTCAATTCGTCGCTCTCGCTCTCGCGCTTCCAGCGCGCGGTCGATACCCACCAGCGGAGGGGCCACCTGCCGCTCTGGCGCCCCCTGATGATCCGGGTGATCGAGCATCTGGCCGGGCGGGGAACGCCGGTCGTCCTCATGGGCTTCGGCGATGCGGCGGCGGAGACCCTGGCCGTGGCAGGCCTGGGCGCATCGGATGCGGCCACCGCAGAGCGCGTCATCCTGCGTCCGCACCCGGCCGAGGCCGACGCGTTCCTCGCATTGGAGAATCCGTTCATGCTCTGCAACCGGCGACTCGGGGCGATGGGCGCGGTGGCGGTGGACTGGTAGGCGATGCCGCGCGCGCGCTCCTGCGATTACGTCATCGTTGGCGCGGGCTCGGCGGGATGCGTGCTCGCCAACAGGCTGTCCGCCGATTCCGGGTGTTCCGTCCTCCTCATCGAGGCCGGCGGCAGGGACCGCAATCCGCTCTTCCAGCTCCCCATGCTGATGGGCAGGCTCTTCCACTCCGGCATCTACAACTGGCGCTACCACACCGAGCCGGTGCCGGGCCTGGGCGGCCGCTCGCTCTACTGGCCGCGCGGCAAGGTGCTCGGCGGCTCGTCCACCATCAACGGCATGGTCTATGTGCGTGGCAACCGCCACGACTACGACCGCTGGGCGCAGATGGGTCTTGCCGGCTGGTCCTACGACGACGTGCTGCCGGCCTTCCGTCGCTCTGAAGGGCATGTCGAGCGCGACGATGCCTATCACGGGACCGGCGGCGCGCTCACGGTATGTCGTGCGCGCGGGACCAATCCGCTGTTCGACACCTTCCTCGAGGCGGGCGCCCAGGCCGGCTGGCCCGTCAACGACGACTTCAACGGGGCGGAGCAGGAAGGTTTCGGGCGCTACGACTTCACCATCAGGCGGGGCAGGCGCTGCTCCACGTCCGTCGCCTTCCTGCGCCCGGTCCGGCACCGGCGCAACCTGACGATCCTCACCGGCTGCCTCGTGCGCCGCGTCGTGGTCGAGGGCGGCCGCGCGACCGGCGTCGAGGTGGCAGAGGGGGCCGGTGCGCGCACCGTCCATGCGGCGCGCGAGGTCATCCTCTGCGGCGGCACGGTCAACACGCCGCAGCTCCTCATGCTCTCCGGGATCGGGCCGGGCGACGAGCTGAAGCGGCACGGCATCCCGGTGATCCACGAGCTCCCCGGCGTCGGCCGCAACCTCCAGGACCACGTGGACTGCGTCATCGCCTACACCTGCACCGAGCCGATCACCCTCTACCGCGAGCTTCGGGTCGACAGGATGGTCCGCTCGGTGGCGGCTGGGTTGCTGTTTGGCCGCGGCATCGCCACCACCTTCCCCTACGAGGCGGGGGCCTTCCTCAAGACCCGGCCGGACCTGCTGGCGCCGGACATCCAGGTACACTTCATGCCCGCGCTGGAGAGCACGGCGAACCTCCACATCCCCAATCCGCTCAGGAAGACCCCGCTGGAGGAGACCCACGGCTTCACCCTGCGCGTCGGCCCCATCGTGCCCGAGAGCCGGGGCTGGATCGGGCTCCGCTCCGCCGATCCCGCCGCGCCGGCGCTGATCCAGCCCAACTACCTGGAGGACGAGGCCGACTGCCGCACGACCGTGGCCGGCATCCGCATGGTGCGCGAGGTGATCGCGCAGCCGGCCTTCGCCGCCTATCGCGGGCGCGAGCTTGCGCCGGGCGATGCGCTGCAGAGCGACGCCGAGCTCACGGCCTGGCTCCGCGCCAACGCGATGACGACCTTCCACCCTGTCGGCACCTGCCGCATGGGCACCGACCCGATGGCGGTGGTGGACGCGAGGCTCGCGGTCCACGGCATCGCCGGGCTCAGGGTCGCCGATGCCTCCGTCATGCCCGTCATCACGAGCGGCAACACCAACGCGCCGGCCATCATGATCGGCGAGAAGGCCGCCCAGTTCGTCGCCGGCAGCGACGAAGCGCACGCACCATCGGAAGGAGTCCCGCAATGATCGTCGAGCACCGGACCTACACATTCCGCCCCGGCACGGTGGACGGCTGGCTGAAGAAGTACCAGACGGAAGGCCTCCCCATTCAGAAGCGCCATCTCGGCCGCTTCGTCGGCCTCTATGTCTCGGAGATCGGCCGGCTGAACCGGATCGTCCTGATCTGGGCCTACGAGAGCCTGGCGGATCGCGAGACGCGCCGGGCGGCGATGACGGCGGATCCTGACTGGCAGGCCTTCATCCAGTCGGTCTGGGCGCTGGACGCGATCCAGGAGCAAGACGTGATGGTGATGAACCCCGCGCCATGCTCGCCGCCCATCGGCGACTGACCGGTCCGCTGACGAGGTGGAGGCTGTGGTGAGCAGCGATCGTGCCGCGCTGCCGGCGCTTCGCGCGGGCCCCGGCGCGATGGCTGCCGCCCTTGATCGCGTGGCGCGCGAGGACGCTGCGGTCCTGCCCCTGCTGGCGCGTGCGGACTGCCGGCCCTTCATCGAATCCGGCGGCGATCTCTCCTTCCGCAGCGCGAAGCCCGTCATCGGGGAGGGAGAGCGTGCCGTCTACCAGGATTTCGATATCTGCCTCTCGATCCCGGAGCCGCACCCGCTCTGGCGGCTCACGCAAGCCGTCGAACGGCTGGTCGCGGACGCGCTCACCGCGATGGACGCGCCGCCACTGGAGACGCTGCCCCTCAACGACCTGGTCCTGCAGCGCTACCCGCCCGGCGCGCGCGGCATCACGCCGCACCGCGACCACGTGCGCTACGTCGGTCTGGTGGTGATCGTCCAGCTGAGCGGCGATGGCCGCTTCGGTCTCTGCGCCGACCGCGGCGGCGCGGATAAGCGCGTGCTCGAAGCCGGGCCCGGCGACGGCATCCTGATGCGGGCGCCGGGCTTCGGCGGGGCCAGGCACCGGCCCTTCCACTTCCTCGACGGCATCACGGTGGAGCGCTACAGCCTCGGCATGCGCTGCGATCGCACGAAGGACGCCGACGCCTGAGGGTCCCGGCCGGGCAAGACGTGCCGCGCCCGTGCTATAGTGGGCGAATCCTCCCGCACCGTGGCCCATGAACGAGCTTTTCGATCCCGCGCCCGGCCCGACCGCCGGGCCCGATGCCCGCCCGCCGGTGCCGATGCCCCCGTCGGCCTATCTCGACGGCCTGAACCCGGAGCAGCGCCAGGCGGCGGAAGCGCTCGACGGCCCCCTGCTCGTGCTGGCCGGCGCCGGCACCGGCAAGACACGCGTGCTCACCACGCGGCTTGCCCACATTCTCGCCACCGGCCGCGCCCGCCCCGGCCAGGTGCTCGCCGTCACCTTCACCAACAAGGCCGCGCGCGAAATGATCGGCCGCGTGGAGCGCCTGATCGGCCGCTCCGCCGCCGGCCTCTGGCTCGGCACCTTCCACGCCATCGCGGCGCGCATCCTGCGCCGCCACGCCGAGCTCGCCGGGCTGAAACCGGACTTCACCATCCTCGACACCGACGACCAGGTCCGCCTTCTGAAGCAGATCATCCAGGCGGCCGACATCGACGAGAAGCGCTGGCCGGCGCGCACCCTCTCGGTCATCATCCAGCGCTGGAAGGACCGGGGGCTCACCGTCGACAGGGTGGCGGGCGCGGACGGCGCCGACTACGCCAACGGGCGCGCGCCCACCCTCTACGCGGCCTATCAGGAGCGGCTGCGCACCGTGAACGCCGCCGATTTCGGCGACCTCCTGCTGCACAACCTGACCCTCTTCACCAGGCATGGCGACGTGCTCGCCGACTACCAGCAGCGCTTCCGCTACCTGCTGGTGGACGAGTATCAGGACACCAACGTCGCCCAGTACCTCTGGCTCAGGCTGCTGGCGCAGACCCATCACAGTATCTGCTGCGTCGGCGACGACGATCAGTCGATCTACGGCTGGCGGGGCGCGGAGGTCGGCAACATCCTTCGCTTCGAGCAGGATTTCCCCGGCGCGCAGGTGATCAGGCTGGAGCGCAACTACCGCTCCACCGGGCACATCCTCGCCGCCGCCTCGGGCCTGATCGCCCACAATGCCGGCCGCCTCGGCAAGACGCTCTGGACCGAGGGTGAGGACGGCGAGAAGGTCCGTATCAACGAGAGCTGGGACGGCGACGAGGAAGCCCGCAGCGTGGGCGATACCATCGAGGCGCTGCAGCGCGACGGCGAGAGCCTCAACCGCATCGCCATTCTCGTCCGCGCCGGCTTCCAGACCCGCGCGTTCGAGGAACGCTTCCTCGCCATCGGCCTGCCCTACCGCGTGATCGGCGGCCTGCGCTTCTACGAGCGCCAGGAGATCCGGGACGCCGTGGCCTACATCCGCGTCATGGTGCGCCCGGACGACGACCTCGCCTTCGAGCGCATCGTGAACCTGCCGAAGCGCAGCCTGGGAGAGGCCTCGCTGCGCCCCGTGCACCAGCTCGCGCGCGCTGACGGCATCTCCCTCTGCCGCGCGGCGGAGCGGCTGATCGAGACCGACGAGTTGAGGCCGCAGGCCCGTACCGCACTCAGCCGGCTGGTCGGGCAGTTCCGTGGCTGGCGCGCCGCCCTCTCCGGGACGCCCCACGCCGACATCGTGGGCAGGATGCTCGACGAGTCCGGCTACACCGAGATGTGGCAAAAGGACCGCTCGCCCGCCGCACCCGGCCGGCTCGAGAACCTGAAGGAGCTGGTCGACGCGCTCACCGAGTTCGAGGACCTCGCCGCCTTCCTGGACCACGTGAGCCTGGTCATGGATCGTGAAGGCGACGGCGCGGAAGAGATGGTCAACATCATGACGCTCCACGGCGCCAAGGGCCTGGAGTTCGACACCGTGTTCCTGCCGGGGTGGGAGGAAGGGCTGTTCCCGCACCAGCTCGCGCTCGACGAATCCGGCGCCGCCGGCCTGGAGGAGGAGCGCCGCCTGGCTTACGTCGGGCTCACCCGCGCGCGGCGCCGCGCGCACGTCCTCTTCGCAGCCAACCGGCACCGGCACGGCCAGTGGGTGAGCGCGATCCCGTCGCGCTTCGTCGCAGAATTGGCGCAGGATCACGTGACGCTCGCCGAAGAGACCGCCATGCAGCCCGCGCCGGGCGGGCTCTACCGGGGCCACGGCGGGGCCGCCTCCGCGCGGCGCCTCATGTCCGAGCACGCGCCATACCGCAGCCGGCGCACGCCGCCAGTCATCGACGCGACGCCCATGCCTGCCGCCGGCAAAGCGCCGTCCGGCGGATACGCGCCCGGCGAGCGCGTCTTCCACCAGAAGTTCGGCTACGGGCGCATTCGCTCGGTCGACGGCGACAAGCTCGAGATCGCCTTCGAGAAGGCCGGCACCAAGAAGATCATCGACCGCTTCGTTCAGCCCGCCGACAGCGTCTGACCGCCACGTCGGAGCCGTTCACCCCCGCAGGCGCCTGATGGTGCCCGTCGTGCTGTAGCCGGGCTCGTTCTCGGCGATCAGCACGGTGCCGCCGTAGCCCTTCACGATGTCCGCGCCCACCACCTCGTCGATGGTGTAGTCGGAGCCCTTGACCAGGCAATCGGGGCGCAGCGCCTCGATCAGGCGCACCGGCGTGTCCTCGGCGAAGATGACGACCAGATCGACCGTCTCCAGCGAGGCGAGCACCTGCGCCCGCGCCGCCTCGCCCTGCACCGGGCGCCCCTCGCCCTTGAGCCCGCGCACCGAGGCATCGCTGTTGAGGCCGACGACGAGCCGGTCCGTCGCCTCGCGCGCCTGGCGCAGCAGCGAGATGTGGCCCGGATGAAGCAGGTCGAAGCAACCGTTGGTGAAGCCGATGCGCTGCCCCCGTGCGCGCCATCCGGCGGCCGCTTCCAGCGCCGCACCGAGCGGCATGATCTTGGCTTCCGAGGCCGAGAGGTCGCCCGCCCGCACCGCGCGGAGCAGGTCCGCGGCATGCACCGCCGCCGTGCCTGCCTTGCCGACCGCGACGCCGGCGGCCGCGTTCGCGAGCTGGGCGGCGGCGATGAGGTCCGCGCCCTGGCCGAGCGCTGCGGCAAGGGTCGCCACCACCGTGTCGCCGGCGCCGGAGACGTCGAACACCTCTCGCGCCTCCGCTGCGAGATGGGCAACGCGGCCGTCGGCCGAGACGATCGTCATCCCGTCGCGGCTGCGCGTGACCAGGATCGCGCCGAGGCGGTGGCGGGCGATGAGGCTGCGGCAGGCGGCGACGACGGCCTCCTCGGTCGTCACGCTCTCCCCCGCAGCGAGCCCGAGCTCGGCGCGGTTGGGCGTCAGCACCGTGGCGCCAGCGTAGCGGCCGAAGTCGCGGCCCTTGGGATCGACCACCACCGGCCGGCCGGCGCTCCGGGCCGCCTCGATCAACTGCCGCACCAGGTCGGGAGTGAGCACGCCCTTGGCGTAATCGGAGAGCACGACCACGTCGCAGGCGGCGAAGGCATCCCGGGCAAGACCGAGCAGGCTCTCGGCGGAGCGCTGCGAGATCGCCTCGGTCGTCTCCGAATCCGTGCGCAGGAGCTGCTGGCCGCCGGCGACGAAGCGGGTCTTCTCTGTGGAAGGCCGGCCCCGCTCGACCAGCAGGTGCGGCTCCACCCGCTCCTCGCGTCCGACCATGCCGGTGAGCCGGCGCCCCACCTCGTCGTCGCCAATCACCGAGAGCAGCGTCGCCTGCGCACCGAGCGAGACGAGATTGCGCACCACGTTGCCGGCGCCGCCCAGCATGTGGTCGTCGCGATCGGTGCGCAGGATCGGCACCGGCGCCTCAGGCGAGGTGCGCTCGACCCGCCCGTAGACGAAGCGGTCGAGCATCAGGTCGCCGATACAGGCGACCCGGCTCAGGCCGAGCGCTTCGATGGAGGCGGCGAGGGCGGACGGGCTGGCCATGACCGGACTGTCCCGGCATCGTCACAGGGGGCGGCCGAACGGTACAGCATTGCCGGCCCAAGACAAGGCGTTCGGGCTTGGGCGTGGAACGCGACTTTGGCATCCGGGCGCACCCACGCATTCCGGCGATGCCGCATCGGAACGGCGAACCGCACCTGCGCCGGCGGCGTTTGAGTATGACATCATTTGACATTATTCTAAGTCAAAAGACATCGGAGTGGAGCATGAGTCAAGTCACAGCACGCCTGCCGGACGGACTCGTCGAAGCCCTGGACGAGGCGGCCGCCAAGCTCCGGCGCAGCCGGGCCGAGGTCATTCGACAGGCCGTCGAACGCTACCTGGAGGATTTCGACGACCTCTCGGTCGCCGTGGAACGCCTCCGCGATCCGAGCGATCGGGTGCTGGACTGGGATCGGGTTCGCCATGCGCTGCGCGATACGGATTAAGGAGAGCGCAGCACGGGAGTTGCAGCGCATCGAGAGGTCCGACCGGGAGCGCCTCATCGCGGCCATCGACCGGCTGGCCGAGAACCCGTTCGCGGGCAGCGCGCTCAAGGGGGAGCTGCGGGGGCTCAGGCGCATCCGGGTCGGCGACTACCGGCTGATCTACGAGGTGCGGGAGCAGGATCTGGTCGTGCTCGTCCTGCGCGCCGCCCACCGCCGCGAAGCCTACCGCCGGAGAACGCGGTGATCGGCGGCCTTCGCCTGGGCGCATTCGGAGAGAGCCGCCACCCGGCACAGCCGCTTGCCCGGCCCGCGAGCGCGCGCCAATATCGGCGGCGCCATCACCGACCGGGATCCGCCCCATGACGAGCCGCTACGATGAGACCTATTCCCGCTCGCTCGCAGACCCCGAGGCCTTCTGGGCCGAGGCGGCCGAGGGCATCGACTGGGTAAAGCGGTGGGACCGCGTCTTCGACGGCTCGCACGCGCCCTTCTTCCGCTGGTTCCCCGGCGCGGAGGTCAACACCTGCCACAACGCGCTGGATCGCCACGTGGACGCGGGGCGGGGCGAACAGACGGCGCTGATCTACGACAGCCCCGTTACCGATACCGTGACGAGCTTCACCTATGCCGAGCTGCAGGACCTCGCTGCGCGCTTCGCCGGCGCGCTTGCCGCGCGCGGCGTCGGCCGGGGCGACCGCGTGGTTCTTTACCTGCCGATGATTCCGGAGGCCGCCGTCGCGATGCTGGGCTGCGCGCGCATCGGTGCCGTTCACTCCGTGGTGTTCGGCGGCTTTGCGGCGAACGAGCTGGCGACCAGGATCGACGACGCCAAGCCCAAGCTCATCGTCTCCGGCTCCTGCGGCATCGAGGTCAACCGCGTCATCGCCTACAAGCCGCTGCTGGACGAAGCGATCGAGCGCGCGAGCCACAAGCCCGAGCGCTGCATCGTCGTGCAAAGGCCCGAACTCGAGGCGCCGCTCACCGCCGGGCGCGACGAGACCTGGGCAGACGTGATGGCCGCGGCAGAGGCGGTGGACTGCGTCCCCGTCGCTGCGACCGACCCGCTCTACATCCTCTACACCTCCGGCACCACGGGCGATCCCAAGGGCATCGTCCGTGACAACGGCGGGCATCTCGTGGCGCTGCACTGGACCATGAACGGCGTCTACGGCCGCTCACCCGGCCAGGTGTGGTGGGCGGCGTCGGACATCGGCTGGGTGGTCGGCCACTCCTACATCGTCTACGCGCCCCTCATCTACGGCTGCCCCTCGATCCTCTATGAGGGCAAGCCCGTCGGCACGCCCGATGCCGGCGCCTACTGGCGGGTGATCGCGCAGCACGGGGTGAGCGCCATGTTCACCGCGCCCACGGCATTCCGCGCGATCAAGCGCGACGACCCGGATGCGGCCCTCCTCGCGGACTACGACATCTCCTGCTTCGACACGCTCTTCCTCGCCGGCGAGCGGACCGACCCCGACACCCTCGCCTGGGCCGAGCAGAGCCTGCAGCGCCCGGTCTACGACCACTGGTGGCAGACCGAGTCCGGCTGGCCCATGGGCGCCAACTGCACGGGCCTCGGCGCGCTGCCGGTCAAGCCCGGCTCGCCCACCAAGGCGGTGCCGGGCTATCGCATCGAGGTGGTGGACGAGGCGGGCGAGCAGGTGCCGGCCGGCAGCATCGGCTCCATCGTGGTCAAGCAGCCGTTGCCGCCGGGCTTCACGCCGACGCTCTGGAACAACGACAAGCGCTTCGAGGAGGCCTACTTCACGCGCTTCCCCGGCTACTACCTGACCGGCGATGCCGGCGTGCTCGACGAGGACGGCTATCTCTGGATCATGAGCCGCACCGACGACATCATCAACGTCGCAGGCCACCGGCTCTCCACCGGCGCCATGGAAGAGGTGCTGGCCGCGCACCAGGACGTGGCGGAATGCGCCGTCGTCGGTGTGGCGGACACGCTGAAGGGGCAGCTCCCGCTGGGCTTCGTCGTGCTGAAGGCCGGCGTCAACCGGCCGCCCGACGAGATCGTCGTGGAGCTGGTGCGCATGGTGCGCGAGAGCATCGGCCCGGTCGCCGCCTTCAAGCAGGCGGTGGTGGTGGACCGCCTGCCCAAGACCCGCTCGGGCAAGATTTTGCGGGGCACCATTGCGAAGATCGCCGACGGCGAGGCGTACAAGACCCCGGCCACCATCGACGACCCGGCGATCCTGGGCGAGATCGCCGAGGCCGTCCGCCCGCTCGGCTACGGCGGCGGTGCGGAAGGTTAGGTTCGCACGGCCGCCGGCGTGAGGAACGTCAGCGCGGTCCTGCCATAGCGGCGGCTGTTGCGCAGCATGAGCCGGGGCGGCGGCTCGAAGGGGTCGTCCGCGCCGTGCTCGACGACGACCGTCGCACCCTCGGCGAGCCAACCGCCGCCCGCCAGCGCGCCCAGCGCCGGCACGGCCAGGCCCGCGCGCCACGGCGGGTCGAGGAGCGCGAGATCGCAGGCCGCTAGGGCCTGGGAGAGCTGGGTCGCGTCACCGGCGATGACCGTGGCCCGGTCCGTGCAGCCCAGGACCTCGATATTGGCGCGCAGCACGCCCCGCACGTCGGCCTCGCTTTCAACGGCGGTGAGATGTGCCGCGCCGCGGGAGAGCGCCTCCAGGCCGAGCGCGCCGGTGCCGGCGAAGAGATCGATCACCCGGGCGCCCTCCAGCGGCTTCGGCATCCCGCCATGCAGCAGGATATCGAACAGCGCCTCGCGCACCCGCTCGGCCGTGGGCCGCACCCGCACGCCCGCCGGCGCGCGCAGGCGCCGGCCGCGCAGGCTACCGCCGACGATCCGCACCGGACGAACGCCGCTTGCCGCCGAGCTGCTCGCGCAGCACGCGGGGCGGTATCTCGGTGATCTCCCCGCGCGCAAGCCCGCCGAGCTGGAACGGCCCGTAGGCCGTGCGGATCAGCCGGTTCACGGAGAGGCCGAGATGTGCGAGCACGATGCGGATCTCGCGGTAGCGCCCCTCGGTGAGCGAGAGCGTAAGCCACGCATTCTGCCGGTTCTGCCGGTCGAGCTGCGCCTGGATCGGCCCGTAGCGGACGCCGTCGACGGTAATGCCTCGTTCCAGGGCGGCGAGCGCGTCCTCGTCGGGCTCACCCCGCACCCGGGCTCGGTAGCGCCGCCGCCAGCCGCGCGATGGGTGCTCCAGCTCCCGCGCAAGCGCCCCGTCGTTCGTCAGGAGCAACAACCCCTCGGAGTTGAAATCGAGCCGACCGACCGAGACCACGTAGCCGAGCCGCTCCGTCACCTTCTCGAACACGGTCGGCCGCCCTTGCGGATCCCGGTGGCTGGTGATGAGGCCGGTCGGCTTGTGATAGCGCCAGAGCCGGGTCGGCGTCGCGGCCGGGAGCGGCGCGCCGTCCACGGTGATAACGCTCGCCTCATCGACGTTGATCGCCGGGTCCCGCACGACCTTGCCGCCGAGCGCCACACGGCCGGCGGCGATCAGCCGCTCCGCGTCGCGGCGGGAGCAGAGCCCGGCGCGCGCGATTCGCTTGGCGATGCGCTCGCCGGACCGCTGGCGCTCAGCTGCCATGCCGCCATCCCGCGACGTGTGGAAGAATCCTGCCGCCCCTTGCGCCCGCACCGGCGGAAACCGGCGCCGAGGGCGGGTCATGGTGGCACGGGGCGCACCAGCGATCCAGCGGGAGGGACCCTAATTCGTTTGCGTGGGCGAGGGTCTCGCTCTACTGTCTGGGATTGGTCCTGAACCAGCCAGCACCGCCAGCAGTTCCGCAATCAGAGGGCGGAGGGAAAGATGTTCCGGCGCAAGGGCGGAGACCAGGAAGAGGAAGGTCGGAGCCAAGAGGGCGGCGATGAGCGTGTCGCGCCGACCGTTGTCGTCGAAGCGACGCGGCGCGGGGTGCCGAGCAAGACCGTCGTCTTCCACCCTGACGTGCCGCGCGGCGCGCCTGATCCCGCGCCGGCCGATGCACCGGGCCGGGTGGAGAGCGATCCCAAGCGGCTCACCGTCGGGCGCGAGACCACCATCAGCGGCGGCACCGTCCTCGATTGCGAGCGGCTCACCGTCGAGGGAACCGTTGAAGCCTCGATGCCGGACGGACGCCTGCTCGAGATCGTGAAGGGCGGCGTCTTCAAGGGCACCGTGACGGTGGACAGCGCCGATATCGCCGGGCTGTTCGAGGGCGAGCTCAAGGTGAAGAGGCGGCTCTTCATCCGGGCCTCCGGCCGCGTTTCGGGAACCGTCCGCTACGGCCAGCTCGAGATCGAGCGCGGCGGTCGCATGGAAGGGAAGTCCGAGTACGATCCGGCGGATCGCGAGGCCGATTTGCAGCCGGTCGCGCTGGCCGCGCCCGAAGAAGAAGCGCAGGCGGCGTCGCAGGGGGACTAAGCCGCCCGCCGCAGCCGCCTCAACCTAAGCCGATTTAGCCTTCTTGCCTTTGCTCCGTGATGGCGGGGCAGCCTCCGCTGTCGTCTTACCCTTGTAGCGGCAGAGATCGTGCACCACGCAGGCTGGGCAATCTGGCGTGCGCGCCTTGCAGACGTAGCGGCCGTGCAGGATCAGCCAGTGGTGCGCGTGCTGCTTGAAGCGCTGGGGCACGACGCGGTTGAGTCCATCCTCCACCTGGCGCGGCGTCTTTCCGGGCGCAAGCCCGCTCCGGTTCGCGAGCCGGAAGATGTGAGTGTCCACCGCGATGGTGGGCTCGCCGAAGACCGTGTTGAGCACCACGTTCGCGGTCTTGCGGCCGACCCCGGGGAGCGCCTCCAGCGCCGTCCGGTCGTTCGGCACCGCGCCGCCGTGCTCGTCCACCAGCGCCTTGCTGAGCGCGATCACGTTCTTGGCCTTCATGTTGAAGAGGCCGATGGTCTTGATGTGCTCCTTGAGCCGCGCCTCGCCGAGCGCAACCATCGCGGCCGGCGTCTCGACCTCGGCGAAGAGAGCCCTAGTCGCCTTGTTGACGCCCTTGTCGGTCGCCTGCGCGGACAGAACCACAGCAACCAGGAGCGTATAGGGGTTCCGGTACTCGAGCTCGGTGGTCGGCGCCTCGATGTGCGCGGCGAGACGCTCGAAGAACGCGGTGACGTGGGCCTTCTTCATGGTCCCTGCAGAGTATCCCGCCGGCCCGCCCGCGCAAGGAGCACGTCCCGCCCTCATTCCCAGAGTGGATCCTGTTGTGTCCTGGGATTGACGTCTTGCTTCTTCGGGTTATGGGTTCGGGGGGTTTCACCTTGTGGGTGAGAGTGGGGGGATTTGGGTGTCTGGGTCTCGTCTGGACTTTGAGTTGGGTCACGAGGTTGGGCTTGGCGCGTTGACGGCGCAGGATTTTCTGTCGTGTTTCGACGAGCCGGACTTGCCGCTTCCGGGCAGCGGGCGATCTGTTGCGCTGGCATCGCGGCAAGGCGGGCACGGTCGATGGTCCATTCAAGGCCAGCAGCCGAAGTGCCGCGCGGCACACAATGTGTTGAGGGTGCTGCGAGGCCCTTGATCGCAGCGCGCGGCCTGCCAAGGTTGCAACCATGCACGTGCTGGTCGTCGAAGACGACGTGGAGGCCGCCCGCTACCTCGAGAAGGGCCTGAGCGAGAGCGGCCATGTGGTCGAGCTCGTCCACGACGGGGCGGACGGGCTCGCGCTCGCGCTCGACAACCGCTTCGACGCCCTCGTGGTCGACCGCATGCTGCCGGGCCTCGACGGTCTCGCGCTGATCGAGACGCTGCGGCGCAAGGGGCGGCGCACGCCGGTGCTCATCCTGAGCGCGCTCGCCCAGGTGGACGACCGGGTCGAAGGGCTGAGGGCCGGCGGCGACGACTACCTGACCAAGCCCTTCGCCTTCTCCGAGCTCATGGCGCGGCTCGAGGCGCTGACGCGGCGCGCAGGCGACGCCGCCGGCGAGACGCGCCTCAGCCTTGCCGATCTCGAGATGGACCTGCTGGCCCGGGTGGTGCGGCGCGCGGGCCGCGAGATCGCCCTGCAACCGCGCGAGTTCACCCTGCTCGCGTACCTCATGCGCCACGCCGGCCAAGTCGTCACCCGCACGATGCTGCTGGAGCACGTCTGGGGCTATCACTTCGACCCGCAGACCAACGTGATCGACGTTCACGTGAGCCGGCTCCGCGGCAAGATCGACAAGGGCTTCGAGGCGCCCCTGATCCACACCGTGCGCGGCGTGGGGTACTGCTTTCGTGCGCCCTCGCGCGAGGAAGCGGGACGTGCCGGCGACTAGACTGCTCCGGACGTCGACGTTCCGGCTTTCGCTTCTCTACGTCGCCCTCTTCGGCGCCTCGGTCTTGGTGCTGCTCGCCTTCATCTACTGGACGACCGTGCGAGTCATCGACAGTCAGACCTCGGACACCATCGAGGCCGAGGTTCGCGGCCTCGCCGAGCAGTACCGGGCGCGGGGCATGCGCCAGCTGGTCGCCGTCATCGAGGAGCGAAGCGGCCCCTACGGCGATCCGGACAGCGTCTACCTACTCGCCGATCCCGGACTGCGGCGGCTCGCCGGCAACCTCAGCGCATGGCCGCGCGAGGCCGCCGGCGCGGAGGACGGCTGGGTCGAGGTCTCGGCGCGGCGGGCGGACGACGAGGACGCTGGCGGCACCATCCGCGCCCGCACCTTCGTGCTGCCCGGCGGCTTCCGGCTGCTCGTCGGCCGCGACCCCCGCGGCAGGGCGGTGTTCGAAGGAGTGATCCTGGAATCTCTCGGCGGCGCGCTCGGGATCACGCTCGTCCTGGGTCTCCTCGGCGGCCTCGTCATGAGCCGCCGCATGCTGCGCCGGGTCGATGCCGTGCGCGAGACCGGCCAGCGCATCGTGCGCGGCGATCTCTCGCGGCGCATGCCGGTCACGGGCGTGGGCGACGAGTTCGACCGCCTCTCCATCACCGTGAACGAGATGCTGGACGAGATCGAGACGCTGATGACGGGCCTGCGCACGGTGACCGACAGCGTCGCGCACGATCTGCGCAGCCCGCTGACGCGGCTGAAATCGCGGCTGGAGCTGGCGCTCAGCGAGGGCCCGGCGGACGAGCACGGCCGCCGCGCCGCCCTCGAACGCGCCATCGCGGAGACCGACGCCATCCTGCGCACCTTCGCCACTCTGATGGAAATTGCCCGCGCCGAATCGGGCAAGGCCGGCATCGCCCTGGTGCCCGTGGACCTCGGCGCCATCGTCGCAGACATGGTCGAGCTCTATGCCCCGCTCGCCGAGCAGAAGGGTCTCGCCATCGAGTCCACGCTGGACGAGACGCAGCCCGTGTCCGGCCACGCCGAATTCCTCTCCCAGCTCGTCGCCAACCTGCTCGACAACGCGCTCGCCCACACGCCCGAGGGCCGGATCGGGGTGAGCCTCGCGCCCGATGACGGAGGCGGGGTGCGGCTCACGGTCGAGGATTCGGGCCCCGGAATCCCGCCGGAGGAGCGGGAGCGCGTGCTGCAACGCTTCGTCCGCCTCGACGCGAGCCGCACCGGCGGCGGCAGCGGCCTCGGGCTCAGCCTTGTCGCAGGCGTCGCCACCCTGCACCGGGTCACGCTCGTGCTCGACGAGAGCCCGTTGGGCGGCCTTCGCGTGACCGTGACCTTTCCGGCACCGGCCGTCTGAGCGGGCCGCGCGGACGGGTTGCGCGGCTCACGCGCTCCGGAGTTTCTGACGCAGCGCCTCGACGCGCTTTCGGTTCACGTGGTGGTCGAAAACGCCCAAACGCGCGTGAGAGCGCACGTGGATCACGCCTTCTGCAGCGTGCAGGCGGCATTCGAGGTCATCGGCGAAGCCGAACAACCAGCGGCAGACCGCGTACAGGTATTCGTCCGTTTCGTCGATCACGGTTGTCCGCTCCATGGCCGCCACCAGGGTCTTCAGCCGAGCGAAGACGGCCTCCGGGTCGACGGGCGCGGCAAAGGGCTCGATGCGGTGCCGGGGTGCGGCGCCCTCTTCACTACAGACGCAGTTGTTCCAGAGTGAGCAGGGCCGGAGCCGGTCGCCCACCGCCGAAGGACCCCGCTTCAGCGCCGAATACCCGAACCGAATCATGACCCCCGAATCATGACGAAGAGTTAACCAAGCGTCCATCGTGGTGACAGCTTGCCCTGCCATAGAAGGGCTGCGGCCCGCCTTCGGCCGCTGCGAAACACGGCAACGGCAAGTGAGGAAACGATGAGCACGCTATCGGCGCAACGCAAACGAATGGTCATCGTCGCGGCCCTGGCGGGCCTCGGCATGATCGCAGTGGCCGGCGGCGGCCTGGCCACGTCGCTCAAGACGGCCACGGCGGTCACACCGCCTGCGACGGTCGATCACGTGCTGGCGACGCCCAGCCTCGCCGGCGTGGTGGAGGCGGTGAGCCCGGCTGTGGTCTCGATCGAGGTCATGCACAAGGCCCGCCCGTCGTTCACCGCCCAGCACGGGCAGGGCCCGCGCGTGCCGGAGCACTTCAAGCGCTTCTTCGGCGAGGATTTTGCGGAGCGCTTCGGCTTTACGCCGGACTTCGGTCCCGGCTCATTGATGCCGAGCGGCGGCATCGGCTCCGGCTTCATCGTCGACGCCGAGGGTTACATCGTGACCAGCAATCACGTGATCGATAATGCCGAGACCGTGACCGTGATTCTCGACGACGGCAGCCGGCTCGATGCCGAGATCGTCGGCCAGGATACGCGGACCGACCTTGCGCTGCTCCGGGTAGACAGCGAGGAGCCGCTGCCGACCGTGCCCTTCGCCGCCGACGACAGCACCCGCGTCGGCGACTGGGTGGTCGCCGTCGGCAATCCCTTCGGCGTCGGCAAGACCGCGACCTTCGGCATCGTCTCCGCGCGCGGGCGCGGCACCGGCCCCAACCCCTACCTGGACCACCTGCAGATCGACGCGCCGATCAATCGCGGTAACTCTGGCGGCCCTGCCGTCAACCTGCACGGCGAGGTCATCGGGGTGAACACGTCGATCGTTTCTCCCACCGGCGGCAACGTCGGCATCGGCTTCGCGATCCCGGCCGCGACGGCCAAGCTCGTCGTGGACGACCTCAAGACCCACGGCCGCGTCATGCGCGGATGGCTCGGTGTCCACATCCAGCCGGTCACCGAAGACATTGCGGCGAGCCTCGGGCTGGAGAGCGCGGAGGGCGCGATCATCGCCCACGTGCAGCCGGAGAGCCCGGCCGCTCTGGCGGGGCTGGAGACCGGCGACGTCATCATCGCCGTGGATCAGGCCTCCGTCGAAGACACGCGGGCGTTGACCCGGATGATTTCCGCCATCGACGCGGGCACCTCTGCCGCGCTCACCGTCTGGCGTGATGGCGAGACCGTGGAGGTCACGGCGGCGATCGCCAACGCGGCTCCACCCGTCGAGACCAGTGCGGAGATGGGCGATATGGACGAGGCGGGCCGCCTCGACACCTTCGGCCTCCGCCTCGAGAACATCGATGCGGACACGGGCGACAACGCTGCGGAAGACGCCGGCTCGGGCTCCGTGGCCGTTGCCGGCGTTGCGCCGGGGAGCGCCGCGCATCGCAAGGGTCTGCGCCCCGGCGACGTGATCGTCACCGTGGGCAACGAGCCCGTCGGCTCGGTGGCGGACGTGAACGCGCGTATCGAGGCCGCTCAGGGCGACGGGCGCGATGCCGTCCTGCTCCTCATGAGCCGTGACGGGCGCGAGCACTTCGTCGCTCTTCCCTTTGCCACGTCGTGAGGGCGGGCGGGGCCGGCGTTCCTGACCGGGGCGCCGGCCCAAGCCGCTTCTATTCTTCGAGCGACTTCAGCAGATCGTCGACCAGGTCCCGGAGACTCTCGTTCCGGTAGCGCTCCGGGGCCGAAGGGGGCTCGGGTACGAGCTCTTCGGGCACGGACGCATCGGACGGGGCCGCCTCGCCCGGCGGTGACACGTCCGGTCCTTCTTCGCCAGTCTCCGGCGCCGCCTCGGCCTCTTCCGTCGGCCCGGCCTCGACTGGCTCTATGCCCACCCGAGGATCCAGGGGCGCCAACACCGTCTCGGCATCCTCCGATCCATCGGCCGGCCTGTCGCCGGGTGAGGGCGCGGCGCTTCCCTCCCCGTCCTCTTCGCGGGTGTCGGCTGGGCCGGGCGGCGCGCCGTCTTCCGCCCGCTCCTCCGGCTCCACCGGCTCTTGCGCCGGCGCGGCGTCCTCCGCCTCGTCGGGATCGCCGAGCACGTTGCGTAGCAGCTTGTCCATCTCGGTTCCGGGCTCCGCCTTGGCGCCCTTGCGAAGCGTGATCCTGGGCATGTCCGGCGCACCGGCGAGCGAGAGAAGCCCGAGCTTGACCAAATATGCCTGCATGTCCTCGATCACGTAGCGGCGCTCGGGCGCATCGATCGGCCCTTCGAGGCGCATGCCGACCGGCGGTGCATCCGCGTGCTCGGTTAGCCGGAACAGCGCCGTGAGATCCAGCTGCCACGCGGGCAGGTCGGCGGTGCCGCTGATATCGCCGACGCCGCCGTCCGCCACCACCTTGAGGCCGTCGATGCGCGCCTTGCCGTCCTGAACCCGCACGGCGCCTTCAAGGGAGCGGATCGCCGTCTGCCCGCTGGAGAGGCCCTGCTCCGTCCGCTCAATGAAGCTCGGGATATCGTCGAGCGCGCCGATCTGGGAGAGCGCGTCGATCTGGCGGCTGATCGCCGGCACGTCCACGCCGGCAATGCTCCCGCTGCTGGACGTGAGCGCAACGCGGCCCGCGAGGCTTTGAACCATCGCGCGCTCGGTATCCCCGCGCAGGGTGAAGTACCCGTCGGCCTCGACGCGGCCCGAGACCGTATCGAGGCCCGCGACCGCGCCCAAGAAATCCTCCATGTCCGCATCGACGACCTCAAACGCCACTTGCCCGCCCGGCGCCGGCCCGCCCGTGAGGCTGCCGTCGGCTTGCAGTGTGCCGTCGAAGAGCCGGCCCGTGAGGGAGCGCAGCGTCAGCGTCCCGTCGGCTGCGGCGAGATCGACGCTGGCCTGCTCGATACGGTGGGCGCCGAGCGCGAGGGCCTCGGCGTCGAGCGCGAGCGTGCCGGAGAGCCGATCGAGAGCCGCGAGGTCGATGGTCTCGTCCGACCAGCGCGCGGGTCTCCGCGCATCCTCGTCTGCGCCGCCGGCGCTCGTCAGACGCAACACGTCGTCTTCCGTCTCGCCGGACGCCACAAGGCCGCCGCCCAACCACGCGAGGTCGAGCACGCCGCCTTGAAGGTCGGCGGTGAATTCCGGTGGTTCCTGATCGAGGCGCAGGGAGACCGCGCCGGCCAGGGTGCTCTCGCCGACCGTCGCGTCGATATCAACGAAATTGACCGCCGTCCGGTCGCCGGAGACCTTCCCGCCGATCCGCAGCGCGCCGAGGTCAGCGCCTCTCGCCACGTCGCCGACCAGGGTCTCGAGCAGGGTCCCGGTCTGCAGGTGGGCGATGTCCACATCAAGCGCGTATTCCGGCGACGCGAGAGGGTTCGTGACCTTGCCGCCCACCAGAACGGTCGCGCCGGCCGTCTCGGCGATCAGATTGAGCGCCACGGAGTCGAGATCGCCGCCGATTCCTCCGTCCACCTTGAGTTCGCCGAGCCGCGTGACGATGGGCGGCGGCGTGAGCCCGGCGGAGCGCGCGAAGGAGGCGGCCTCGGCCGCGTGGAGCCGGAGCGCCAGCGCGGCGGCGGGCGCGTCGAACGGCCGGTCGACGTTGCCGGCGAGCGAGACCGCCGCAGAGCCGGTGTTCAGGGTGAGATCGAGCGACAGCGTCTCCTCGTCGCCCGCAAGCGTGCCGCTCAGCGCGGCCTTGCCGAACGCCTCGGTGCGAATGTCGGGGTCGATGTCGAGGAGCGCGGCCACGCCTTCGAGTGAATCTGCCGCGCCTTCGACCGCGAGATCGAAGCGCGGCTCCGTTGCGACCGCGCGCGTCACGCCCGTGATCGAGACGCTCGCGCCCGCGGCGTCGTCGACCGCCGCACGGCGCACGGTAACGTCGCCGTCGTCGAGGGCGGCATCGAGCTCAAGCCCGGCCAGGCGAATGCCGCCGTAAGTGAGCGCATCGACGCTGAGCGCAACATCGGCGTCGATCTCGTCGAGTACGGTCCGGAGATCGTTGCCCGCGCGATCCAGCGTCGCCTGTGCCACCTCCGACGGTGCATCGTCCGCCCCGTCGGTCCCGGCCGCCTGCGTGGGGGCGGTTTTGTCTGACGGCTCGGCACTATCGACAGGAAGGTAAGCGTCCACGTTGACTGCATCGACATCGAGGGTCGCGTCGACCAGCGCTCTCTCGCCGGTCACGACCGACGCGTCGCCGGCGATCCGAGTCGTATCGACCCTGATGTCGAGGTTGCGTGCCGCTATCCGGTCTCCGCTGGCGGAGAGATCGGCGACCGCGCTGAGGCGGCGCAGCCGGTCCGCCGGGACTGCGCCGACATCGACGCCGAGCCAGGAGAGGATGGCGCGCAGGTCCTCGGCCGCGACCTCGGCGACGCCCTGCATCCACGGGTCGTCGCCGGCGGTTCTCAGCCGGCCGACGAGGTCGACCTTGGCGCCGCCCGGCAGCAGCGCCGAGGCCGGACCGAGGGTAACCACGCCGTCGGCGAGCGCAAGATGCGCCGTGGCCTGACGAATGACGCCCGCGCGCCAGGTAAGGGCATCGATCGTGAGGTCGAGGTCGGCGTCCATGTCCGCGGGAATTGCGTGGCGGATATCGTCCGTAATCGTCTGCAGGGAGGCCAGCGCAGCCGCATCGCCGGGCTGCCCCGCAGCGGTCGAGCCAGCAGTCGCACCGGCGGGCTCCGGCTCGCCGGCATCCGGCAGGAACCGATCCAGGTCGATGCGGTTGAGGTCGATCTCGGAATCCAGCCGCGGCAGGTCGCCGCCTTCCCACGAGGCCGCACCCGTCGCCTGGCTCTCGCCGAGCCGCACCTGCAGCTCGCTCGCGGCGACGGCATCCGCGCTCAGGCTGAGCTTGCCCTTGGCAGAGAACGCGCTGGCGAGCGGCGCGGCGGGCAGCGACCCGAGATCCACGGCGAGCGCATTCAGCAAGGCGCCGAAGTCGGACGCCCCGGCCTTCACGCTGCCGTCGAACGCAGGTGTCCCGTCGAGGCCCTTGAGGGTGCCTTCGAACAGGGCGCTCCCCCGCTCAGCCTCGAAGGTTGCCTCGAACGAGACCGGCACGGTGCGGTCGTCGCGAACCGTGGCCGTCGCGAACTGGAACGCGATCGACCTGCCGCGCACGGCGAGCGTGCCCTCTCCCCGGTAGGGTCCCTCCAGCGAGCGGGCGGAAAGCGCAGCATCGATCCCCTCGATCCGCTCCGGCGGCGCGCCGGGCGCATGGCGATAGACGATCGTGCCGTTCGTGACGGTCGCGGAATCGATCCTGGTCAGCCCCGCCTCCGCTGTCTCAGCGTCAGCTGCCTCCGCGTCGCTCGCGCCCGCCCGGTCCGTCCCTTGGCCGGGCGCGCCCTCGGGGAGCCAGTTGGGGCGGCCGCCGGCGAGGCGCTGCAGCTCGATCACAGGGTCCACCATCTCGAGGCTGGTGACGGCGATGTCGCCGCCGAGCAGCGGCCCCAACGCGAGCTTGAGTTCGAGCGAGCCGATCCGTGCCATGTCGGGAGCGGCCGCCCCCGACGCGTTGGCGATGCGAAGGTCGCTGGCCTCGATCGTGGGCGTCGGCAGGATGGTGACCGCGAGAGGGCCGTCGATCGCGACGTCACGACCCGTGATGGCCTCCAGGCGCTCCGCGATCTCGGGCTTGTACTGCTCCCAATCGAGGAGCATCGGCACGAGGAAGAGCGCAGCGACGAGGAGAGCCAGAAGGATGAGAAACGCGTAAACGAACTTCACCGTCGGCCATGCCTCGAAGCGGGGAAGACGCGCGCCCGACTCAAACGGCGGCGCCCCGGTCGACTCCGGTTAACAGCCCGATTCATTTCGTCTAGGCTTGCCTCTCGATCGAACGGGTCGGATCGGATGGGAGGCCCCGCGTTTCTTAGACCACGTTTGCCGACGTACCGAAAGGCCTTTGGTCATGGGCGATGTCGTCAACCTCAATCAGTTTCGCAAGAAGCGCGAACGGGCCGAGAAAGCGCAGAAGCGCGCGGCCAACCGCGCGCGGTCGGGGCGCACCAAGACGGAGAAGCGGGTGACGCAGGCCGAAGGGACGCGCGGCGATGCCGTGCTGGACGGCAAGCGTCTCGATCAGGACGCCGACGAGCCCGAGGGCGGCGGCAGACGGGGCCCGAAGGGCGACTGAGCGGCGCATCGGGATACATCCAGGCAGTGCTCGGCAATAGCAGACGAAGGGGCGTCGTAGCGGCGGGGCTGGTCGGGGCGATGCTTGCGCTCGCGGCGCCCGCGGTGCATGCCGCCTGCACCGACACACCGCAGCCGGGCGTCGACTGGCGGCGCTGCCTGCTCGACAACCGCAACTTCGTCGATGTCGATCTGGCCGGAGCGACGCTCCGCGACGGGTTCTTCGCGCGCTCGGACCTGACCCGGGCCGACTTCTCGGGCGTCGACGCGCGGCGCGCCAAGTTCACCGATGCGACCCTGGTGGAGACGCACTGGTACGGCGCGCGCCTGATCGGCACCGATTTCACCAAGTCCGACCTCTCCGGCGCCGTGTTCGAGGGCGCCGACCTCCGCCGTGCCCGCTTCTTCCGCGCCGACTTGCGCGGCGCCGACTTCACCGGCGCCCGGCTGGATGGCACGGATTTTCTCAAGGCGGACCTCAGCGGCGCGCGCTGGATCGACGGCAACAAGGTCTGTGCGGAGGGCTCCAACGGCCAATGCAACTGACCGAAGGCGTCCGGAGCGCGCCCACGGGCGCCGACCTCGCGCACATAGAGACCTGGATTTTCGACCTCGACAACACCCTCTATCCGTCGAGCTCGCACCTCTTCGACCAGGTGAGCCAGCGCATCGGCGACTACATCGCAACCGCCTTCGATGTCGACCGCGCGGAGGCCCACAGGCTGCAGAAGGGCTACTTCCGCGAATACGGCACGACGCTGCGCGGCCTCATGCTCAAGCACGACATGGACCCCGCGCCATTTCTCGACTACGTGCACGACATCGATCTCTCGCCGATCGCGCGGAGCGACACGCTGGAGGCGGCGCTGGCGCGGCTTCCCGGCCGCAAGCTGGTCTTCACCAACGCCGATGCGCCCTATGCTGAGCGCGTGATGGCGCGGCTCGGCATCGGCCACCACTTCAGCGAGATCTACGATATCGAGGCGGCCGACTGGGTGCCCAAGCCCTTCCCCGAAGCCTATGACCGGCTCGCGGACGTTCACGACGTAGACCCCGCGCGCGCCATCTTCTTCGAGGACATCCTGCGCAACCTGGCGCCGGCCGCAGCGCGCGGCATGGCCACCGTCTGGGTGCGCAACGACAGCGCCTGGGCGTCATCCGGCGCCGACGACATGGAACCCGACTACGTGACCGACGATCTTCCCGCCTGGCTCGCCGCGCTCTTCGCGCCGGCGGCGGCGTAAGGGACCGGCGAGCGCAGCGTGGAGCAAGGGAGAAGCCAGTGAATATGGGAGACCTGGAGCGCGCGGTGGAAGCCGCCTGGGAGGCGCGCGAGACGCTCTCGCCCAAGACCGGCGGCGCCGCGGCGGAAGCGGTGGAGGCCGCGCTCGCCCTGCTCGATTCCGGGAAAGCGCGCGTTGCCGAGAAGCAGGGCGACGGCTGGATCGTCAACCAGTGGCTCAAGAAGGCGGTGCTGCTCTCCTTCCGCCTGCAGGACATGGAGACGAT
The DNA here is from genome assembly GCA_965221125.1 of Alphaproteobacteria bacterium. GTDB lineage: Bacteria > Pseudomonadota > Alphaproteobacteria > UBA828 > UBA828 > WTGU01. The sequence continues at coordinate 569,711 of CBDCRW010000006.1, read as the reverse complement.
TCCGGGCGGACCTGGGGCCGATACGCGCTGGTACGACAAGGTGCCGTCCAAGTTCGCCGGCTGGGACGAGGCGCGCTTCCGGGAAGCCGGCTTCCGCGCGGTGCCCAGCGCCATCGTGCGGCGCTCGGCCTACGTCGCGCCAGGCGTGGTGCTGATGCCCTCGTTCGTGAACATCGGCGCCTACGTGGACAGCGGCACCATGATCGACACCTGGGCCACGGTGGGGAGCTGCGCGCAGATCGGCAAGAACTGCCACATCTCCGGCGGCGCGGGCATCGGCGGCGTGCTTGAGCCGCTCCAGGCGAACCCGGTGATCATCGAGGACGACTGCTTCGTCGGCGCCCGCAGCGAGGTGGCCGAAGGCGTCATCGTCGAGCAGGGCGCGGTGCTTGCAATGGGCGTCTACGTGGGCGCGTCCACCCGGGTCATCGACCGCGAGACCGGCGAGGTCCATCGCGGGCGCATCCCCTCCTACGCGGTGGTGGTGCCGGGCTCGCTGCCGGGCCGGCCGCTGCCCGACGGCTCTCCCGGCCCCAGCCTCTATTGCGCGGTGATCGTCAAGCGAGTGGACGCGGGCACGCGGGCCAAGACCTCGATCAACGAGCTGCTCCGCAATTGAGCGACGAGGGCCGGGACGGATCGGCGAGCGCCAAGACGCTCGCGCATCCACTGGGGCTTGCCCAGGCGCTGATCCGCTGCGAGAGCGTGACGCCGGCGGACGGCGGGGCGCTTGACGTGCTGCAGGAGGCGCTCGAGACCCTCGGCTTCACCTGCCATCGCCTCCCCTTCGAGGAGCCGGGGACCGCAACGGTCGACAACCTCTACGCGCGGCGGGGCGAGGGCCGGCCCAACTTCTGCTTCGCCGGCCACACCGACGTGGTGCCGACTGGCGAGCGCGCGGCCTGGACCCACGAGCCCTTTGCGGCGCAGGTCGAGGACGGCATCCTCTACGGGCGGGGAGCCTCCGACATGAAGGGCGCCATCGCCGCCTTCGTCGCTGCCGTGGCGCGGCTCGATGCCGCTCGCGCCGGCGCAGGCTCCATCAGCCTGCTGATTACCGGCGACGAGGAAGGGCCGGCGGTCAACGGCACGCGCAAGGTGCTCGACTGGCTCGGCGCAGAGGGCGAGACGCTCGATGTCTGCCTGGTGGGCGAGCCCACCAACCCGGAAGAGCTCGGCGAGATGGTGAAGATCGGCCGGCGCGGCAGCCTGAACGGCACGCTCCGGGTCGCGGGTCGGCAGGGGCACGTCGCCTATCCCCTGCTGGCGGACAACCCGCTGCCCCGCCTCATCGCGCTGCTGAATGCCCTGCTCGCGCTGACGCTCGACGAGGGGACCGAGCACTTTCAGCCGAGCCGGCTGGAGCTCACCACGATCGATGTCGGCAACGAGGCGACGAACGTGATTCCTGGCGCCGCAGCGGCGCGCTTCAACGTCCGCTTCAACGACCGCCACACCGGGGCCAGCCTCGAGCGCGCCATCCGCGCCTGCCTCGATGCCACCGGCGAGCCCTACGAGCTTGCGACCGAAGTCTCGGGCGAGGCGTTCCTGACCCCGCCGGGCCGGCTCAGCACGATCATCGCAGACTCCGTCGCCGCCGTGACGGGCAGGACGCCCGCCCTCAGCACCACCGGCGGCACGTCGGACGCGCGCTTCATCAAGGATCACTGCCCCGTCGCCGAGTTCGGCCTGCTCAGCCGAACCATGCACCGGACCGACGAATGCGTGCCCGTGGACGCGATCGACCGCCTGGCGGACATTTATCTTGGCGTCCTGGAGCGCTATTTCGCGGAGGCGTGAAGGCACGGGCTTGACCTGAACGCAGTATGGCCATACATTGAGATATGGCCATACCCAAGATCAAGTCGACGTATTCGCTCGATGTCGAGACAGTGCGCACACTGGAGTCGCTCGCACGGCGCTGGGACGTGTCGAAGACCGAGGTGGTGCGCCGCGCCATCCGCGCCGCGGCACGGGAAACGACCCCGCGCGCGGGAGAGAGGCTGGCTGCCCTGGACAAGCTGCAAGCCTCAATGAAGGCGCGGGGCGTTGATTTCGCGGCCTGGGAGCGCGAGGTCCGGGCCACACGCGACGCATACTCAGGCGAACGGTTTGCCGCCCTCGATGATCCATCTTGATACGAGCTTTCTGATACGGGGGTTCATATCCGGAACGTCCGAGAACCGTGCCCTGCGCATATGGCTCGACGCCGACAAGACTCTGGTAGTCAGCTCGGTCGCCTGGATGGAGTTCCTCTGCGGACCTGTCGAGCCGTCCGAATTGGAGTTCGCCACCGACATCATCAACCGTCACATAGACTTTACACCCGCGCACGCCGAGATTGCCGCACACCTGTACAATCTGTCGGGGCGACGGCGAAGGTTGTTCGTGGACTGCACGATTGCAGCGACGGCGATTGCCGAGAACGCGCCCATCGCCACTACCAACGAACGGGACTTTCGTCTGTTCGAGAGCGAAGGCCTGACGTTCGCGCTCGCGTAGTCCGCCTGGCCCGCCCGCCTACATCCTGACGGCGCCGGTTTCGGTCGCCTTGAGGTCGAGGGCGGCGGCGAGCAGCGCCTGGGTGTATTCGGTCTCAGGCCGCTCGAAGATCGCCTCGGTCGGCCCGGTCTCCACCACGAGGCCGTCGCGCAACACGATCACATCGTGGCAGAGCGCCCGGACGACCTTCAGATCGTGGCTGATGAAGAGGTAGGCGAGGCGGTGCCGCGCCTGGAGCGCGCGCAGGAGGTCGATGATCTGGGCCTGGACCGACATATCGAGTGCGGACGTGGGCTCGTCGAGCACCACCAGGCGGGGCTTCAGCACGAGCGCGCGAGCAATGGCGATGCGCTGGCGCTGGCCGCCGGAGAACTCGTGCGGGTAGCGGTCCTGCATCGCGGGCTCGAGCCCCACCTCCTCCAGCACCGCGGCGACCGGATCGCCCTCGCCGTCGCCGTTCGCGAGCCGGTGCAGCTTCAGCCCCTCCTCGACGATCTGGCGCACGGTCATGCGCGGGCTGAGGGAGCCGAAGGGGTCCTGAAAGACGATCTGCATCCGCCGGCGGAGCGGCCGCATGCGCTTGAAGGTGAGGCCCTGGATCGAGCGGTCCTCGAAGGTGATGGGGCCGTCGCTCGATATCAGCCGCAGCAGGGCCAGCGCGAGCGTGGTCTTGCCGGAGCCGCTTTCGCCGACGACGCCGACGGTCTGGCCCTCGCGGATCGAGAACGTAACGCCGTCCACCGCCTTCACGTGGCCCACGGTGTGGCGGAAGACACCGGCCTTGATGGGGAAGTGAATCTTGAGATCGTCGCAGGCGACGACTTCCTCCGCCGTCCCGTCCACCGCCAGCGGCTCACCCCTGGGCTCTGCTGCGATCAGCGCCCGCGTGTAGTCGTGTTCGGGCGCTTCGAAGACGCGCTCCGTCGCGCCGGCCTCGACGATGGCGCCGTCCCGCATCACGCAGACCCGGTCCGAGATGTGCCGCACGATGGAGAGATCGTGGGTGATGAGCAGCATCGCCATGCCGAGGCGCTGCTGCAGCTCGCCCAGCAGCTTCAGGATCTGCGCCTGTACGGTGACGTCCAGCGCCGTCGTGGGCTCGTCCGCAATCAGCAGGTCGGGCTCGCAGGCGAGCGCCATGGCGATCATGACCCGCTGGCGCTGGCCGCCGGAAAGCTCGTGCGGGAAGGCCTTCAGCCGCCTCGCGGTCTCGCCCAGCGCCACCATCTCCAGCAGCTCCTGCGCACGGATGAGCGCGCTCCGCCTGTTGAGGCCCCGGTGGAGCGTCAGCACCTCGGCCACCTGGCGGCCGATGGTGTGGAGCGGATTGAGCGAGGTCATTGGCTCCTGGAAGATCATCGAGATCCGGTTGCCCCGGATCTGGCGGAGCGCGCGCGGTGACGCCCGGATCACGTCCGTGCCGTCGACCTCGATGGTGCCGCTCGGGTGCGAGGCGACCGGGTAGGGCAGGAGCTGGAGGATGGAGAGCGCGGTCACCGACTTGCCCGAGCCGCTCTCGCCCACCAGCGCCATGGTCTCGCCCCGTGCGATGTCGAAGGAGACGCCGGAGACGGCGCGCACGGTCTCGCCGGCGCTGGTGAAGTCGACGCCCAGGTCGCGGATGCGGACCAGCGCACTCATGCGCCCCGCCTCACCGGCCGCTTTTCGCCGCGCCCGCTCACCGGCCGACCAGCTTGCGCGGGTCGAAGGCATCGCGCACGGCTTCCCCGATGAAGATGAGCAGGCTCAGCATGAGCGCGAGCACCACGAAGCTCACGATGCCGAGCCACGGCGCCTGCAGGTTGGCCTTGCCCTGGCGCAGCAGCTCGCCCAGCGAGGGCTCGCCCGGCGGCAGGCCGAAGCCCAGGAAGTCGAGGGAGGTGAGCGAGGTGATCGAGCCCACCAGGATGAAGGGCAGGAAGGTGACGGCCGAGACCATCGCGTTGGGCAGCCCGTGGCGGAAGATGATCGCCGTGTTGCCGACGCCGAGCGCCCGCGCCGCGCGGATGTAGTCGAAGTTGCGCACGCGCAGGAACTCGGCGCGGACCACGCCCACCAGCGCCATCCAGCTGAACAGCAGCAGGATCACCAGCAGGACCCAGAAGTTGGGCTCGATGATGCTGGAGAGGATGATCAGGATGAAGAGCTGCGGCAGACCCGACCAGACCTCGATGAAGCGCTGGAAGGCGAGATCGATCCAGCCGCCGAAGAAGCCCTGGACCGCCGCCGCGGCGATGCCGATAACCGAAGCGGCAACGGTGAGGATCAGCCCGAAGAGGACCGATAATCGGAAGCCGTAGATCACGCGGGCGAGCACGTCCCGCCCCTGGTCGTCGGTGCCGAGCCAGTTGTCGCCGGACGGCGGCGCGGGCGCGGGCACCGGCAGGTCGTAGTTGATGGTCCGGTAGCTGTAGGGAATGAGCGGCCAGACCATCCAGCCTTTCTCTTCGATCAGCTCGGCGACGAAGGGGTCGCGGTAGTCCGCCTCGGTCTCGAAGTCCCCGCCGAACTCGGTCTCCGCGTAGGCGAAGAAGATCGGGAAGTGGAGGTCGCCGTCGTAGCTGAGCACGATGGGCTTGTCGTTGGCGATGAACTCCGCGAACAGCGTGGCGAGGAGGAGCGCCAGGAAGATCCAGAACGAGATGTAGCCCCGCCGGTTGGCGCGGAAGTTGTAGAAGCGCCGCCGTGTGATGGGGGAGAGCGCCACCGCTCACACCTCCCGCGTCTCGAAATCGATGCGGGGGTCGATGATCACGTACATGAGATCGCCGATCAGGTTCACGACGAGCCCGAGCAGGGTGAAGAAGAAGAGCGTGCCGAAGATGATGGGATAGTCCCGCTTGAGCAGGGATTCGAAACCCAGGAGCCCCAGCCCGTCGAGCGAGAAGATGACCTCGATCAGCAGCACGCCGGTGAAGAGAATCCCGATGAATGCGCCGGGCAGGCCTGCGATCACGATCAGCATGGCGTTGCGGAAGACGTGGCCGTAGAGCACGCGGCGCTCCGTCAGCCCCTTGGCGCGCGCGGTGATGACGTAGTGCTGGCTGATCTGATCCAGGAAGGAGTTCTTGGTCAGCATCGTGGTGGTGGCGAAGCCGCTCACCGCCATCGCCAGGATCGGCAGCGCGAGATGCCAGAAATAGTCCTCGATCTGGCCCAGCAGCGAGAGCTCGCCGAAGTCGTTGGAGACGAGCCCACGCAGCGGGAACCAGTCCAGGTAGCTGCCGCCGGCGAAGAGCACGATCAGCAGGATCGCGAAGATGAAGTTCGGGATCGCGTAGCCCACGATAATGACGCCGCTGGTCCAGACGTCGAAGCGCTGGCCGTCGCGCACCGCCTTGGCGATACCCAGGGGAATCGAGATCAGATACGCCAGCAGCGTGGTCCAGAGCCCGAGCGAGATCGAGACCGGCAGCTTGTCCAGGACCAGGTCGACCACGCGGTCGTCGCGGAAGAAGCTGGTCCCGAAGTCGAAGCGCACGTACTGCCCCATCATGTGGAGGAAGCGCTCCAGCGGCGGCTTGTCGAAGCCGTATTCCTTCTCCAGCCGCTCGATCAGCTCGGGGTCGAGGCCGCGCGCGCCCCGATACTTGCTCGTGTCGGTGCGCTGCGAGATGTCGAACTGCCCCTCGGTGCCCACCTCGCCGGGGCCCGCGCCGGAGATGCGCGCCGTCGCGCCCACGGCCGAGCCGGTGAGCTCCGCGATCGCCTGCTCCACCGGCCCGCCCGGCGCGATCTGGATGATCGCGAAGTTGATCACCATGATCGCGAACAGCGTCGGCACGATCAGCAGCAGGCGGCGGACGATATAGGCAAACATGGCTGTCGCGGTGTTTGCGGCGCTAGCCCGGACTCTCCACTGGCACCCCGTCTGCGGCGGAACCGGCCCGCAAGGCAGGGATGATGCCGCCCCTCACGCCGCGCCTTCGCGGTAGGCCCTCAAGGCGTCGTCCTTCTCCTCATCGACCCACCATGTGTCGATGATGCCCCGCGCGTAGCGGGGCTTGACGGCGGGCCGGGCGAACTTGTTCCAGTAGACGAGGTGGTGCGCCCCCTTATACCACTGGGGGACCATGTAGTGGCCCCAGAGCAGGACGCGGTCGAGCGCGCGGGCGGCGGCGATGAGGGAGTCGCGGTCGGTGGCGGCGGCGACGTCGGCGATCAGTGCATCGACCACCGGGTCCTTGATGCCGGGGATGTTGAACGAGCCGACCTGGTCCACGGTGGCACTCGCGAAGTAGGAGTTGAGCTCGACGCCCGGCGAGAGGCTGAAGACGAAGCGGATCGTCGTGATCTCGAAGTCGTGCGTCTTGAGCCGTTCCTCGTACTGCGCGCCATCGACGAGGCGGAGCGTCACGCCCACGCCGAGGCGCTCCAGGCTGCGGGCGAAGACCGCATAGATGCGCTCGAAGGTGGGCTCGAAATAGAGGAACTCGACGGTCATCGGCTCGCCGGTGGCCTCGTTGACCAGCGCGCCGTCCCGCGTGATCCAGCCAGCCTCCTCCAGGAGCGTGCGCGCGGCGCGCAGGTTGCGCCGGTTGTTGCCCGAGCCGTCGGTCGCGGGCGGCACGAACGGGGTGGTGAAGACCTCCTCGGGGATCGCGCCCCGATGGGGCTCGAGCAGAGCGAGCTCGGCCTCCGACGGTAGGCCGCGGGCCGCCAGCTCCGAGTTCTCGAAGTAGCTCGCCATGCGCTCGTAGAGCCCGTAGAACTGGTTCTTGTTGAGCCACTCGAAATCGAAGGCGAAGGCGAAGGCCTCGCGCACGCGCCGGTCCTGGAACTTGGGGAGCCGCGTGTTGAAGAAGAAGGCCTGCACGCCGGACGGGGTGTTGTCCTTCAGCACGTCCTTGACGAGCCAGCCTTCCTCGACGGCGGGAATGTCGTACTGCGTCGCCCACACCTTCGACGTGAACTCCTCGTGCAGGTCGTACTCGCCTGCCTTCAGCGCCTCCACTAGCACCGTGCGGTCGCGGTAGTAGTCGTAGACGATGGTGCCGAAATTGTAGCGCCCCACGTTGAGCGGCAGGTGAGCGCCCCAATGGTCCGGGACGCGCTCGTAGGTGATCGAGCGGCCCGGATCGACCTTGGCGATGCGATAGGGGCCGCTGCCGAGCGGCGGGTCCATCGTCGTCTCTCCGAACGTACGGTCCTTGAAATAGGCCTCGGAGACGATCGACATGCCGCCCACGATCAGCGGCAGCTTGCGGTTGTCGGGGTCGGCGAGATGAAAGGTGACGTCGTGGTCGCCGGCGGTCTCGACCCGGTCCACGCCGGCAAGCTGGTTGGCGTAAGCGGGATGGCCCTCGGTCGTGAGAATTTCAAACGAAAATGCCACGTCGCGTGCCGTGATCGGCGTGCCGTCGTGCCAGCGCGCCTCCGGCCTGAGGAGGAAGCGCACGCTACGGCGATCAGGCGCAAGGGAAACGCCCTGGGCGATCAGCCCGTAGGCCGCATCGGCCTCGTCCGCCGAGCCTTCGAGCAGGCTCTCGAAGGGCAGCCCCGCGCCCGCCACGCTCTGGCCCTTCAGCGTGAAGGGATTGAGCGTGCTGTAGGTGTCGACCGTGGCGAGGTGCAGCAGCCCGCCCTTGGGCGCGGCGGGGTCCACGTAGTCGAAGTGGGCGAAGTCGGGGCCGTACTTCAGATCTCCGAAGAGCGAGAGACCGTGGGGTGCCTCCTCCGCCGTCGCGGCTCCGATCAGGGGCGGGAGCGGCGCCATCGACGACGCGGCGGCTAGGCCTGAGGCCTGAACGAAGCGTCTTCTGCTGAGTCTCACGGGTCCACCTCCTCCTGATGGCTGCGCCGGGTCCCTGTGCCCGTCGCGCACCGTCGGCCGCCAGCGCTGTGCCACGCCAGTAGGGCATAACATGAGTCGCGGCATCGGGTATCGCCAATCACGACATCGTGTCGCTCGGCAGGTAGGCGGATGAGGCGTTCGCTCCCCGGCTGGCGACCGGGCCGCTGGACTCGCGGCGAGCGCGCGCCTCATACTCGCATGGTCATGGGGCGCTATCCCAACAGCGGCGGCCCGATCGTGCGCAAGGTGCCGGAAGGCGACGACAGGCCGCGCCTGGTCTGCGACACGTGCGGTTTCATCCGTTACGAGAATCCGAAGATCGTCGTGGGCTCGGTCGCGACATGGGACGGGCGCATCCTCCTCTGCCGCCGCGCGATCGAGCCGCAGGCCGGCTTCTGGACCCTGCCTGCGGGGTTCCTGGAGCTGCACGAGGATCCGGCCGAGGGCGCGCGGCGCGAGGCCGAGGAGGAAGCCGGCGCCGATATCGTGATCGGAGCGCTGCTCGCGGTCTACACGATCCCCCGCATCAGCCTGGTGCAGCTCTTCTACCGGGCGCACCTTGCGCGGCCCGAGATCGCGCCGGGGTTCGAGAGCCTGGAGGCCGCGCTCTTCACTCGAGAAGAGATCCCCTGGGATTCGCTCGCGTTCCCCTCCGTCACCTGGGCGCTGCGCCACCATGCGGAAGCGCCGGAGAGCGGCGAGTTTGCGCCGTTCACCAACCCCGCCGGCGACGTCGGCGACTACCGGCCGGGCATCGCCGCCCGCCGCTGAACTCCGTCTACTCGTCGAGACCCATCAGGGCGGTGGCGAAGGCGCGGGCCTCGAAGGGGCGCAGGTCGTCGATCCCCTCGCCGATGCCGATTGCCACCACCGGCACGCCGAAGCGCCGTGCCAGCGCCACCAGAACGCCGCCCTTTGCCGTGCCGTCGAGCTTCGTCATCACCAGGCCGTCGACGGCGATGGCCTCGCGAAAGACATCGACCTGGTTGAGCGCGTTCTGGCCGGTGGTCGCGTCGAGCACCAGGAGGCGGCTGTGCGGCGCGTTCGGATCGAGTTTTTTGAGCACGCGGTCGATCTTCTGCAGCTCGGCCATGAGGTGCGCCTTGTTCTGCAGCCGGCCGGCGGTGTCGATGAGAAGCACGTCGATGCCTTCGGCCCTGGCGCGCTCCAGCGCATCGAAGGCGAGGCCCGCGGGGTCGCCGCCGTCCGTCCGCGCCACCACGGGCGCGCTGGCGCGTTCGCCCCAGATTTCTAACTGCTCCACGGCGGCGGCGCGAAAGGTGTCGCCCGCCACCAGCATGACGCGCTTCCCCTCGCCGCCCAGGCGCTGGGCGAGCTTGCCGATGGTGGTGGTCTTGCCCGTGCCGTTGACGCCCGCCACGAGGATCACGTGGGGCTTCGCGTCGCCGTCGATCGCAAGTGTCCCTTCGACCGGCGCGAGAAGATCGGCGATCTGGTCGGCGAGCGCTTGGCGCACCTCGCCGGCGGTGACTTCCTTGCCGAAGCGCTGCTCGGCGAGCGCGGCTGTGAGCTCGGCTGCCGTCGCCGCGCCGAGGTCGCCGGCGATGAGCACCTCTTCCAGCTCCTCGAGGGCCGCGTCGTCCAACTGGCGGCCGGTGAAGATCGCGCCGATGCCGCCGGTGAGGCTGTTCGAGGTCCGCCGCAGCCCTGCCTTGAGCCGCGCAAGCAGGCCGCGCCCGGCCCCGCCTTCACTTGCCATCAGGCGGCGGTCCCGATCAGGCGCTCGCCTGCCACTCCGCTGATGCGCGCCTGAACCAGGGCGCCGGGCTCTCCCGCCGGGCGGTCGAAGTCGACCTCGGCGAAGCACTCGTCGCGCCCGCTGTCCGGCTTCTCCAACAAGACCTGGCTCTCACCACCGATGCGCCCGTCCAGAAAGCGCCGTCGCGGACCCTCCGCCGCTGCACGGAGTTCCGCAGCGCGGGCGCGGCGCTCGGGCCCCGCCACCTGCGGCATGCGCGCCGCCGGCGTGCCGGGGCGGGGCGAATAGGGGAAGACGTGGAGCCAGACCAGGCCGGCCTCCTCGATCAGGCGCCGCGTGTTCTCGTACATCGCCTGTGTCTCGGTGGGGAAGCCCGCGATCAGGTCGGCGCCAAAGGCGATCCCCGGCCTGAGCGCGCGCAGCCTCCGGCAGAGGGCAAGCACGTCGGCGCGGCAGTGGCGGCGCTTCATCCGCTTGAGCACCATGTCGTCGCCCGCCTGCAGGCTGAGGTGCAGGTGCGGCATGAGGCGCGGCTCGTCGGCAAAGAGCCGCTCCAGCGCGGGGTCGATCTCCACCGGGTCGATGGAGGAGAGTCTGAGCCGCGGCAGCTCCGGCACGGCCTGGAGCAGGCGGCGCACCGCCTCGCCGAGCGGTGGCCGGCCCGGCAGATCGGCGCCGTAATGGCCGAGATCGACGCCGCTCAGCACCACCTCGTTGTGACCGTTGGCGACGAGCGCGCGCACCTCGGCCGCGATGGCGCCGAGCGGCACGCTCCGGCTCGGGCCCCTGGCGAAGGGGATGATGCAGAAGGTGCAGCGGTGATCGCAGCCGTTCTGCACCTGCACGAAGGCGCGCGAACGGGCCTCGTAGCCCGCGAGCAGATGGCCCGCGGTCTCGCGCACCGCCATGATGTCGCCGACCGCGATGCGTTCGCCCGCGTCGGGCGCGAGCCCCTCCAACGTGAGCTTCTCCCGGTTGCCGATGACCCGGTCGACCTCCGGCATCGCGGCGTAGCGCTCCGGGTCGAGCTGGGCGGCGCAGCCGGTGGCGATGATCGTCGCCGCCGGGTTCTGCCGTCTCGCGCGGCGGATCGCCTGTCGCGCCTGGCGCTCGGCCTCGCCCGTCACCGCGCAGGTGTTGACGATGACGCCCTCGGTCAGGCCGGCAGCGCGGGCGCGGGCGCGCATGACCTCCGACTCGTAGGCGTTGAGCCGGCAGCCGAAGGTGATGACGTCGAGCCCGCTCATGCCGGCAGCACGCCCGAAAAGCTCGCGGCGGTGGGCCCGGTCATCTCGACATGGCCGTCGTCCCGCCAAAGGATTTCCAGCTCCCCCCCGTCGAGCACGACCGTGACGCCGCGGCCCGTAAGGCCCCGCCGTGCGCCGGCGACCGCTGCGGCGCAGGCGCCGGTGCCGCAGGCATTGGTGAGGCCCGCGCCCCGCTCCCATACCCGCAGCCGCAGGCGGTCGTCCGCGAGCCGCTGGGCGACGCCGATGTTCGCGTGCTCGGGGAAGAGCGGATCGGTCTCCAGGCCGGGGCCCAGCGCTTCAAGGGGTACGGCATCCGCCTCGTCCACGAAGAACACCGCGTGCGGGTTGCCCATGTTGACCGCGACCGCGTCGCCGAGCGGCCCTGCGCCGACTGCGACGTGGAGCGTGTCCGTGGCGCGGGCCAAGGGGATCTCGCGCCAGTCGAGCCGCGCCGGCCCCATGTCGACGCGCACCTGCCCCCCGCCGGCCTCCTGCGCGGCGAGCCGTCCGGCGCCGGTCTCCAGAACCACGCTGGTTCGTGCGCTCTCGTCCAGCAGCAGCCGGGCCGCGCAGCGGGTGCCGTTGCCGCACGCCGCGACCTCGCCGCCGTCCTGGTTCCAGAACCTGAGATAGGCGTCCGTCCCGCCGTTGCGCGGGGCCTCCAGGGCCACCACCTGGTCGCAGCCGACGCCGGCGCGTCTGTCCGCAATGGCGCGCACGCGCGCGCCATCGAGCGCGAGCGGTGTCTGTCGCGCGTCGAACACCACGAAGTCGTTGCCGAGCCCGTGCATCTTGGTGAAGGAAAGCCCCGTCATGGGCCGGGTTATAGGGGCGGAGGGCGAATGGCGCCACCGCTAACGGGCACGACCGTGTGAGCACACCGCCCCCGATCCCAACCAAACGTTTGTTTTCTTTTCGGCCTGCGGTTAGGATTGCCGTAATCGAGTTGGGGCGCCGGCAGGGACGAGGAGCCATGAGCGAGATCAAGTTCGGAACGGTCATTTCGGCGGTGGGCGAGCCCGGCGCGTCGGACGCGGACCAGTACGTCGAGGCCCTGGTGGACGCGGATCGCGTCGCCGCACTCGGTTACGACGCATTCTGGGTGATCGAGCACCACTTCTCGGACTACTTCCCGACACCGAGCCCGACTGTGATGCTCTCCCATCTCGCAGGCCGCTACCCCGACATGGACCTCGGGACCTGCGTTCTGGTCCTGCCCTGGTACAGCCCGCTCAGGCTCGCCGGCGAGATCGCCATGCTAAGCCAGATGAGCCGGGGCAATCTCCACATCGGCTTCGGGCGCGGCCTCGCGCGGCTCGAGTACGACGCCTTCGGCGTTTCCATGACCGACACCCGCGCGCGCTTCCGCGAGTGCCGCGAGGTCATCGGCAAGGCGCTCACGGGCGGGACCTTCACATACAGGGGCGAATTCTTCGACATCGAGCGGCCGATCGAACTCCGGCCCAAGGCCGTCCTCGAGAGGGTGAACCTCTATGGCGCGACCAGCAGCCCGGAGAGCGCCGGCATCATGGCCCAGCTCGACCTCCCCATGATCCGGGTCTCGAACTTCCCCATGCACTTCCACAGCAACGACTTCGCGCGCTGGAACGAGGAAACACTGGCGCGGGGCGGCTCCACCGACGTCACCCGCCCGATCCTGATCCACGCGGTCCTCGCGGACACCGACGAAGAGGCGGACGCCCTCGCCAAGGAGCATCTCTCGCGCTACTTCGTGAAGGTGGTGGAGCACTACGAGGCCGACGCCGACCCCTGGAAGGAACTGAAGGAGTTCAAGGCCTTCAGCAAGTTCATGGCGACCTCCAAGAAGCTCACCAATCCGGACAATCTGGGCCCGTGGCTCGACCTCCAGCTCGTCGGCCGCGCCGAGACCGTGTGTGAGAAGCTGCAGGCCTACGTCGACCTCGGCTTCAACCACTTCATCCTGCAGAACGCGACCTACGGCATGCCGCGCGCCTATCGTCACGAGATGTGGGAGCGCTTCGCCCGCGACGTGGCCCCCCACTTCGCCGCCCAATCCGAGCCCCTGCGCCAGGCGAGCTAGGGCTAGAGGTGCCGGGAAACGTCCATGCGCCGGTGCAGGATGCGCACGATCTCAAGGGTACCCTCTCGCTCGCGGTAGTACATGACGTGCGAGCCAGCGGCGATTTTCCGGTATCCGGCCCGGATATCTTCGGCCGATAATCCGACCAGAGTGCCGTCGCTCAGACCTTCGCACGTCGCTTGAATGCTGCGGGCATATCGCTCCGCCTGCGCTTCGCCCCAGTGCTTCGCCGTGTAGTCCCAAATCTCCGACAGATCGCCCTGAGCTGCCGGCGACAGCGTATAGCCGGGCATAGCCCTCAGGTGGACTTCTTGCGGTCGATGAACGCGTCGAAATCGAATGGCGTAGCGGGGCCGGATCGCTCGCCCTCGATCAAGGCGTCGCGCAGGGCCTCTACCCTGGACTCGTGCTCTTCCAGCAACCGCAATCCGGCGCGGATCACGTCGCTGGCCGAGTTGTAGCGGCCCGACGCGATGCGCTCATCGATGAAACCCACAAAGTGCTCCCCCAGCGACACCGATGTATTGCGTGACATGTGGACGCTCCTTTCGCACCCAGTGTACCAAATATTGGTATTCTAGGGAAGTTCGCGGAGCAGCCTGCCGCTGAAACACGAGCCCGCCGTCTCGGCCACGGCTTGTCCTCAGGCTGCGGCCGGCGGCGTGGTCACACGGGCCAGCAGGCTTCGAGCACGCCGCCCTGCCTGAGCAGGCCGACGTGGCGCGCGAGGCCAGTCTCGTCGTCGGTCTCGACCAGGACGGCGCAGAGGGTCGCTTCGCCGCCAGCGGGCGCAGCTCGGGGGCCGGGGCGCTTCCGCGTGAAGCGCGCGAGCGGCGCGTCGACCGCAAGGCCGATGATCGACTCATAGCTGCCGCACATGCCGACGTCCGACATGTAGGCCGTCCCTTTGGGCAGGATGCGCTGGTCGGCCGTCGGCACATGGGTGTGGGTGCCCACCGCCAGCGAGACCCGGCCGTCGGCGAGATAGGCCAGCGCCTGCTTCTCGGCCGTCGCCTCGCCGTGGATGTCGAGCACGATCGCGTCCGCTGACCGCCCGAGGCGGTGCTCCTGCAGCGTCTCCTCGACACAGGCGAAGGGCTCGCCGATAGGGTCCATGAAGAGCTGGGTCAGCACCTGGAAGACGAAGACCGTGCGGCCGTCCTGCGTGTGGAGCAGCGCGCCGGCGCTTCCCGGCGTGCCCCTCGGGTAGTTGCGGGCGCGGACGAGCCGGCGGTCGGTCTCGATGTAGCTCTCCGTGCCGCGCTGATCCCAGGCGTGATTGCCGAGCGTGATCACGTCGGCGCCGACCTGATAGAGGGCCTTGCAGATCTCCGGCGTGATGCCGAAGCCGCCGGCGGCGTTCTCGCCGTTGACGATCACGAGATCGAGGGCAAGCTCCTCGCGCAGGCGCGGCAGGCGTTCGGCAAGGATATCGCGGCCGGGGCGGCCCACGACGTCGCCGCAGAAGAGGATGCGCATTTTCGAGCCTCGCCCGGTGCTTGCGGTCAGGCCGCGCGCGCGGTCATCGGCATGGCGCCCCGCTCGGTGACGATCCAGTCGAGCGGCTCGTCGTGCTCGGCACGGGGCAGCTCCGGCACGAGCTGCTCCGTATAGGCCATGCCCACCGCGACGATGGGGCGCGACTGGCGCAGCGCCCTGAGCGAGCGGTCGTAGTAGCCGCCGCCGTATCCGAGCCGGTAGCCATCGCGGTCGTAGGCGAGCAGCGGCACCAGAAGGTGGGTCGGCCGGCACGGTACGGCGTCCTCCGCCGGCTCGGGAATGCGGAACGGCCCCCGCGAGAGTTCGGCCCCCGGCGTCCAGACGCGAAACTGGAGCGCCTGGCCCTTGCCCGCCACCGCCGGCAGGCAGCAAACGAAGCCCGCGCCCACGAGCCGCGCGAGGAGCGGCATGGCGTCGATCTCGTCCCGGATCGCCCAGTAGCCGGAGACGACCGCGCCCGCTGGCGTCGGGACCGCAGCCAGGTAATGGTTGGCGGCCCGCACTCCGGCCCCCGGCCCCGCCGTCCGCCGCGCAGAGCGCCGCCGCGCAAGCGCATACTCGCGCAGCGCCTGCTTGCGATCGTGGATGGCGGCGCTGTGAGACACGGTCGGCCCTCGTGAGACGGAAATGGACGGCCCCGCCTGAACCGTCGCACCCAGAGCTTCCTCCAGGCCGATGTGACCAGGTGGGCGCCGTGTTGCCGAGACCGCAGCCCCGGCAGGGACAGCTCCCGAGAAGCGAAAATTGACCGCGGGAAACAGTCGGCGCGACAAATCCGGCAGTAACCGTCCAAGGAGAAATCTAGTCTTTCTCTAGGGTGCCGGCAATATTCTCGATGCGTTCGGCCAGCGCGTCGACGATGGGCGCGAACCGGCCCTCCAGCCCCGCTTCGGCATCGATGCGGGCTCTTCGTTCGGCAAGCCTGGCGTGCGACTGCAGCCGGTCGAGCTCGTCGTAGGCGTCGGCCAGCTCGTCGGCGATGACGAGGCAGGCCATGAGCAGGAGCCGGACCTCGCCGACCCGGCCCACCGTCTCCGAAAGCTCTTGCGCGCGCCGGTCGACGTAGGCCGCGAGCTTGGCGACGTGCTCTTCCTGCCCGTCGTCGCAAGAGACCGGATAGCGCCGCCCGCCGATGGTGACCGCGACCTCGCCCATGGCCCCTTCTAGACTCCCAGGATCACGCGCAGCGAGCCGATCGCGTCATCGAGGCGTTCGGCGACCGCCTCGTTGGCCTGGCGCGCGGCGGCCTGGCGCTCCCTCGCATCGGCGAGCGCCTGAGCAAGCTGCGCCCGCTCGAGCTTGAGCGCATCGACGTCGACGCGCAGCGAATCGCGTTCGCGTTCGACGGTGGCGACGGTGCTTGCCAGCGCCAGCGTGTGCGCGTCTTCAGCCGATTGGCGGCCATTTGCGAGCGCCTTGTCGAGCCGCTCGATCGCCTGCTCGAGCCGGTCGCTCGCCCTCTTCAGTTCCGACATGATGAAGGCGTTGTTAGTCGCGTGGCGGGCTGCAAAAAGTTATCTCCCCGATGCCCGCGCCAAGACAGTAGAACGCCTGCACGGCGAGCGTCAACACGCAGCGGCCACTGCCGCCACGGCAAAGCCGGATTCAGCCCAGATAGCGCCGCTGCAGGTGGGCCTTGAAAACGGCGGTGCCGAGCGGCGCACCGGTCGCACGTTCGAGCAGCACCGGGCCCTGGTAGCGGGACCCGAGGCCGTGCACGTTGGCCCTGAGCCAGCCGAGAAGAGGCCCGAAGTCGCCCCGCTCGATGGCGGGCCAGACGTCCGGCTCGTCCCGCGCGGCGGCGTTGAAGAACTGCGCCGCCATGAGCGCGCCGATGGTGTAGCTCGGGAAGTAGCCGATCTCGCCCACCGACCAGTGGATGTCCTGCAGGCATCCGAGGGTATCGTTCTCAGGTCTCAGCCCGAGCAGGGCCTCGTGAATCTCGGCCCAGGCGCCGGGAATCTCGTCCACGCCGAGATCGCCGGCGATCAGGGCGCGCTCCAGCCGGTAGCGCAGCATGACGTGGGCGGGGTAGGTCACCTCGTCGGCGTCCACCCTGATGTAGCAGGGCTCGACCCGGATCGCGCGGCGGTAGAGCGCCTCCGCATCGGCAGAATCCCCGCCGTTCAGATGCTCGCCGAGCAGCGGCGCGAGAAAGCGCATGAAGGGCCGGCTGCGGCAGGCCTGCATCTCGATCAGCAGCGACTGGCTCTCGTGCAGCGCCATGCCGCCCGCCTGCCCCACCGGCTGATACCGCCACGCCTCGGGCAGGCTTGCCTCATAGAGCGCGTGGCCGGTCTCGTGCAGCACGCCCATGAGGCCGGAAAGCGCGTCCGCCTCGTCGTAGCGGGTGGTTATGCGGATGTCGCCCGCACTGCCGCCGCAGAAGGGGTGGAGGCTGATATCGAGGCGCCCGTGGTCGAAGTCGAATCCGAGCGCCGTCATCAGGCGCCTGGCAAGGGCCTGCTGCGCCGCCACCGGCGCCCCCACCGGCGGCAGCGCCTCCGAGCCGGCCTGCTTCTCCCGAACGCGGCCGAGGAACGCGGGGAGGAAGTCCGCGAGATCGTCGAAGAGCGGGTCGATGGTGGCGGAGCGCAGCCCTGGCTCGTAGGATTCGATCAGCCCGTCGTAGGGCGCGCAATCCAGCGCCCCGCCCAGCGCCGCGGCCTTCTCGCGGACGAGGGCGAGCAGCGGCGCGAAAGTCTCCGCGAAGGCCGCAAAGTCGTTCGCCGGCCGGGCCTCGCGCCACACCATCTCGCAGCGGGACGAGGCCTCGCTCAGCGCCTGCACCAGATCGCCCGGCAGCGCCGCCGCCTCGCGCCAGCGGCGCCACATGCGGGCGAGGTTGGCCCGCTGCCACTCGTCGAGCGTGTCGATCGCACCCTCGGCTTCGTTCAGCAGGTCGCAAAGCCTGGAATCGGTCAGCGTCTCGTGGCGGATCAGCGCGAGCTCGGCCAGTTGGGCCGCGCGCGGCTCGGCGCCGCCGGGCGGCATCATCGTCGCCCAGTCCCAATGCAGCATCGCGGCCGCGCCGCCGAGCAGGCCGAGGCGGCGGAAGCGGGCCTCCAGCGCGGCGTAGGCGCTCATGCCTCGTTCTCGTCCGTGCTCTGATCCGGGCCCCGGTTGCGGCGCATGTAGATCACGTAGATCACGGCAAGGCCGATGGCGAGCGCGTACCAGATCACGATGTACTGCATGTGCTCGCTGCGGAGCTCGACCTTGGTCTGGCCGCCGATCGGCAGGCCGCCGGGATTGGGCGTGGGGCCGGCGTCCACCAGGTAGGCGGGCGGTGGTATGCCCGCCTCCGCCGCGAGCGCTTCCGTATCGGTCCAGAACCAGATGTTGTTCTCGGGCTCGTTGTCGGGCGTGAACCACCCGGCCCGCCCGGCCGGCACGACGATGCCTTCGAGACGGAACGTGCCCTGGACCTGGCCGCCCAGGCGGGTCTCCGGCGCCTTGTTCTCGAGCGGCACCCAGCCGCGGTTGACCAGCACCGCCGGGCCGTCCGTGCGCTCGAACGGGGTGATGATCTGGTAGCCCACCCGGCGGTCGAAGGTGCGGGCGGCGAGGAACATCTCCGCCTCGTGGCGGAAGCGTCCCTCCAGCCAGACCCGGCGGTAGGCGAAGGAGGCGGGATCGCCGACCTCGGCGGGCAGCATCACCGCCTCCGCCTGGAACTGGGCGCGGCGCTCCTCGTTGAGCTCGGTCTTCCACATCAGGCGATGCACCTGCCAGGAGCCCAGCGCGAGCAGGATGATGATGCCCGGGATCGCGAACCACGTCGCCCGCCGCCGCGCGCGCGCGTTGCTCACCCGCCGCGGGGCGCCCTCAGTCTTCGCCAAAGCCGGCCGCCCTGTGCCTGTACTGAAGCGCGATCAGGAGCGCCTTGGCGGGCCTGAGCAGGATGAGGCTCAAGACAAGGATCGCCGGCAGCCAGAGCACCGCGTGCAGCCAGTAAGGCGGCGCATGGGTGAACTCCAGCCAGAACGCAAGCGCCACGACGATGGCGCCGACGATGAACATGACGAAGACGGCAGGCCCGTCGGCGCTGTCATGCCGCTTGAGCTCGAAGGCGCACGCGCCGCAGCGCTCGGCCACCCGCAGGTAGCCTCGGAACAGCTTGCCGCGTCCGCATCGCGGGCAGCGGAAGAGCAGGCCGGCCTTCAGGACCGAGACCGGCGGATAGTAGGTCCCATCCGCCATGCCGTCCCGATCAACCGCCCCACCAGTAGACCCAGATGAACAGGAACAGCCACACCACGTCGACGAAGTGCCAGTACCACGCTGCGGCCTCGAGCCCGATGTGCTGGTCCGGCTTGAACTGCCGCTTCAGCGCCCGGTAGAGGCAGACCGCGAGGAAAATGGCGCCGACGGTGACGTGGAAACCGTGGAAGCCCGTCGCCATGAAGAAGGTCGAGGGATAGATGCCATCGCGGAATCCGAAGGCCGCGTGGGCGTACTCGTAGCCCTGGACGCCGATGAAGGCTACGCCCAGCGCAACGGTGAGCGCGAGCCCGTAGACCAGCTGTTGCTGGTTGCCGTGGCGGAGCGCGTGGTGCGCCCAGGTCACGGTGGCGCCCGAGGTCAGCAGCAGCAGCGTGTTCACGAAGGGCAGCCGCCACGCCGGGATGGTCTCGACCCCCGGCGGCGGCCATGTGTTGGCGATCACGTCGGGCGGCATGATCGAGGCGTTGAAGAACGCCCAGAAGAAGGCCGCGAAGAACATCACCTCGGAGGCGATGAAGAGCACCATGCCGAAGCGCAATCCCCGCTGCACGACTTGCGTGTGCTCGTTCTCGACCAGCGCCTCGCGGATCACGTCGCGCCACCAGAAGTACATGGTGAGGATGACCACGATCCCGCCGATGGTCATCAGCCAGAGCTGGCCGGTGTGCATGAAGATGACCACGCCGCCGAGCCCGAGCCCGCCGCCGCCCAGCGCGCCGATGACCGGCCACGGGCTCGGCTTCACCATGTGGTACTCGTGGTTCGCGGTCCCGTGTGCGCTATCCGCCATAACTAGACTCGCTCCCTGGTCTGGGGCCCGCCGCGTCGGGGGTCGCGTCGCCGGCCGCGCCGGGCGCCAGCGCGGCTTCGGTCACGCCCTCTCCGCGTGCGAAGAACGTGTAGGACAAGGTGATGGTGCTTACGTCGTCGAGCCGGCGATCCTCGACGATGTCGGGATCGACGAAGAAGGACACCGGGAATTCGGCACGCTCGCCCGGCGCCAGCGTCTGCTCCTCGAAGCAGAAGCACTCGATCTTGTTGAAGTAGGCGCCGGCCTTCACCGGCGTCACGTTGAAGGTCGAGCTGCCGACGAGCGAACGGTCCGACTGGTTCACGGCGTTGTAGAAGGCCATCGCCATCTCGCCGACGCGCACCGTCATCTCGCGCTGCTCGGGCTTGAAGCGCCACGGCAGGTCGCGCGCGGTATCCGCGTTGAAGCGGATGGTGACCACCCGCTCGCCGATTTCCGCAGGCGCTTCCTCCGCCACCTGTGTGGTGCCGCCGAAGCCCGTGACCTGGCAAAAGAGCTGGTAGAGCGGCACCGCGCCGAAGGCGAGTCCCACCATGCCGCAGACGACACCGCCCAGGACGAGCGCGGTCGCCATGCGCCGCCGGCTGGCGGCCTTGGCGGGTGTGCGGGGGGCTTCGGCCGTCATCCTACTCGCCCCCCATCCTGACGATGGTGATGAGGTAGAACAGGATCGCGAGCGCGAGCAGCGCGCCGCCGATCGCGAAGTTGCGGAGCCTGCGCCGCTTCTCCGTCTCTCGGTCTTTCACGAGTTCGTCCCTCATGGCAGGAGCGGGACCGGCCACGCGCGGTCGACGAGGAGGAGCGCGAAGAGCGCGAAGAGGTAGACGATCGAGGTGCCGAAGAGGCGCTTCGCCGCAGCCGGGCTGTGGTCCACGAGGACGCGGAAGGCGCCGGCCGCGAGCACGAGGCCCGCCACCAGCGCGCCGATGCCGTAGATCGCGCCGGAAGCCCCGGTCGCGCAAGGCGCGAGGCTCACGGGGAGCAGCAGCAGCGAATAGATCACGATCCAGCGCCGCGTGCTGCGATCGCCCGCGACCACGGGCAGCATCGGCACGTTGGCGGCCTCGTAGTCCTCCGAGCGCACCAGCGCCAGCGCCCAGAAGTGCGGCGGCGTCCAGAGGAAGATGATCCCGAACAGCGCGAGCGAGGTGAGGTCGACCCCGCCGGTCACCGCCGCCCAGCCGATCATCGGCGGGAAGGCGCCGGCGGCGCCGCCGATCACGATGTTCTGCGGCGTGCGCCGCTTCAGCCACATCGTGTAGATCACGACGTAGAAGAAGATCGTAAACGCGAGCAGGCCGGCCGCGACCCAGTTGACGGCGATCCCCATCATCGCGGTCGATCCGGCGGAGAGAACGATGCCGAGGCCGAGGGCGGCACCTGGCTCTACCCGCCCGGCGGGGACCGGCCTCGCGCGCGTGCGGGTCATCACGGCGTCGATGTCGCGGTCGTACCACATGTTGATGGCCGCAGAGCCGCCGGCGCCGACGGCGATGCAGAGCACCGCCACCGCCGCAATCAACGGATGGATGGCGCCGGGCGCGATGACGAGGCCGACGGCGCCGGTGAAGACCACCAGCGACATCACCCTGGGCTTCAGCAGCGCGAACGCGTCGGCGAGCGCGACCGGCGCCGCGACGTCCGCGCCCGCTATCCTCGCCGCCGGCTCACTCATGGCGCCAGTCCCCGCTCCGTCCTAGCGGACCCGGGGGAGCTCCTCGTGGGTGTGGAAGGGCGCCGGCGACGGCACCGACCACTCCAGCGTGCGCGCACCCTCGCCCCAGGGGTTGGCAGGGCACTTCTTACCCCAGAAGAGCGTGTAAATGAGGATGTAGATGAAGAGGATCAGCCCGACCGTCGAGATGTAGGCGCCGATGGACGAGATCATGTTCCACCCGGCGTACGCGTCCGGGTAGTCGGGGATGCGCCTCGGCATGCCCGAGACGCCCGAGAAGTGCATCGGGAAGAAGGTCAGGTTCACGCCGATGAAGGTGATCCAGAAGTGGATCTTGCCCAGCGTCTCCGGGTACTGGCGACCGCACATCTTGCCGATCCAGTAGTAGAACGCTCCGAAGGCCATGAACACGGCGCCGAGCGAGAGCACGTAGTGGAAGTGCCCGACGACGTAGTAGGTATCGTGGAGCGCGCTATCGAGGCCCGCATTGGCGAGCACGACCCCGGTCACGCCGCCCACGGTGAACAGGAAGATGAAGCCGAAGGCCCAGAGCATCGGCGTCTTGAACTCGATGGAGCCGCCCCACATGGTGGCGATCCAGCTGAATATCTTGATGCCCGTCGGCACCGCGATGACCATCGTCGCGCCAATGAAGTAGGCGCGCGTGTCGACGTCCATCCCCACCGTGAACATGTGGTGCGCCCACACGACGAAGCCGATGAAGCCGATGGCGACCATGGCGTAGGCCATGCCGAGGTAGCCGAAGACCGGCTTGTTGGAGAAGGTGGAGACGATGTGGCTCACGATGCCGAAGGCCGGCAGGATCAGGATGTAGACCTCCGGGTGCCCGAAGAACCAGAAGAGATGCTGGTAGAGGATCGGATCGCCGCCCCCGGCCGCGTCGAAGAAGGCGGTGCCGAAGTTCCGGTCCGTCAGCAGCATCGTGATGGCGCCCGCCAGTACCGGCAGCGAGAGCAGCAGCAGGAAGGCGGTCACCAGCACCGACCAGACGAAGAGCGGCAGCTTGTGCATCGTCATGCCCGGCGCGCGCATGTTGAGGATGGTGGTGATGAAATTGATGGCGCCGAGGATCGACGACGCGCCCGCCAGATGCAGCGCGAAGATGCCGAGATCCATGGCCGGGCCCGCATGGCCCGAGGTGGATAGCGGCGCATAGACCGTCCAGCCCGCACCGACGCCCGGCCCGGGCCCTCCGTCCACGAACATCGAGGTCACGAGCAGTGCGCCGGAGGGCACCAGCAGCCAGAAGCTGATGTTGTTCATGCGCGGGAACGCCATGTCCGGCGCGCCGATCATCAACGGCACGAACCAGTTGCCGAAGCCGCCGATGAATGCCGGCATGATCATGAAGAACACCATGATCAGCCCGTGGCCGGTCACGAAGACGTTGAACGTGTGGGAATCGGCAAAGATCTGCATCCCCGGCTCGGCCAGCTCCATCCGCATGAAGATGGAGAGCACCGCGCCCACGATGCCGAACACCACCGCGAAGGCGATGTACATCGTGCCGATGTCTTTGTGGTTGGTGGAGTAGAGCCACCGCGTGATGCCCCGCGGCATGTGATCGTGCGCTGCGTGGGCGTGGGCGTGGTCCGCCATGGCCTCTCTCCTTCCTCAGCGCGCCAGAGGCGCGCTGGCGTCGAGCGATGCAACCTCGGTGGGCGTATCGTCCGCCGAGGCGAATTCTTCTCGCGCGAATTCCACCCAGGCGTCGAATTCCTCCTGCGACACCGCTTCGATCATGATCGGCATGAAGCCGTGCAGCGTGCCGCAGAGCTCCGAGCATTGCCCGTAATACATGCCCTCGCGGTTGATCTGGAACCAGGTCTCGTTGACCCGGCCGGGCACGGAATCCATCTTGACGCCGAACGCCGGGATGGCCCAGGAGTGGATCACGTCGTCGGCCGTCGTCAGCAGCCTGATCTTGGCGCCCACCGGCAGCACCACCGCCTCGTCGGTCGCCAGCAGGCGGGGCTGACCCTCCTCCAGCTCGTCGTCCTCCAGCATCAGGGCGTCGAAGGTGAAGTCACCGTGGTCCGGGTACTCGTAGGACCAGTACCACTGGTGGCCGATCGCCTTCAGCGTCATGTCGGCCTCCTCGACCCGGTCCGTGTAGTAGAGGAGCCGGAACGAGGGCACCGCGATGACGAGCAGGATGATCACCGGCACGACGGTCCAGATCACCTCCAGCGTGGTGTTGTGGGTGGTCTTGGAGGGTACCGGGTTCCGCTTCTTGTTGTAGCGGATCACAATCCACGCCATCAGGGCGAACACGAAGGCGGTGATGATGACGATGATGATCGTCACCATGAGGTTGAAATCGACGATGCGCTCCATCGACGGCGAAAGGGCGGTCTGAAAGTCGACCTCCCAGTCCGTCGGCTGCTGCGCCAGCGCCGTTCCGGCGGCGCCAGCCAAGCCGGCGAGACCGGCACCCAAAGCGCCCAGTTTCGCGAGATGCCTCACTACACTCCTCCACCCGCTCGACGGGAATCGCCCGATCACCGCCGGTCCACCCCATGGATCGCAGGCGTGGCCCTCCGGCAGCCAAGTCACTCCGCACGCGGCCGTACGACGCGGCCGTTGTCGCGCCGTCCGCTGCATACAAGACGCGAGGGTCCTACCATGCACCCCGCCGTTTTTGAAGCCCTCTTGAAGCCCCGCATTGACGGCGGGCCGATGCGTCGCCAATTCTTCGGGATGGTGCGGCCTGCGTCTGTGTAGAGGCCGCCCCGGAAGGCCTGCGCGTAGCGGCGCGCAACGAACGCTCGCGCGCGACGGCGCGCAAGAACGTAAGGACGAGCCCGATGAGCCGAGATGCCGTCACCGACGAGATCTTCTTCAATCGCGCAGGGCTCGACCGGCCGCGAACGGAGGGGATCGTCGCGGACGCGCTAAACGGCGCCGACGACGGCGAGCTCTTCCTCGAATACCGCCAGAGCGAGAGCTTCTCCTTCGACGACGGCCGCCTCAAGAGTGCGAGCTTCGATACCCACCAGGGTTTCGGCCTGCGGGCGGTCTCCGGCGAGACGACGGCGTACGCCCATGCCGGCGAGCTCGGCGAGGACGCGCTCAAGCGGGCGTCCGCCACGGTTCGTGCGGTCCGCAGCGGCCACGGCGGCACCATGGCGGCGGCGCCGTCCCGCACCAACCGCTCGCTCTACGTGGACGACAACCCGCTGGACGGCACACCCTTCGACGACAAGGTCGCGCTGCTGGCGGAGATCGACGCGTACGCCAGAGCCAAGGAGCCAAGGGTGCGGCAGGTGATGGCGTCGCTGCTCGGCTCCTGGCAGGCGGTGGAGATCGTCCGCGCCGACGGCAGCCGCGCCTCAGACGTGCGCCCGCTCGTCCGCCTCAACGTTTCCGTCATGGTGGGCGAGGGCGAGCGGCAGGAGACCGGCTCGCAAGGCGTGGGCGGGCGCGCGGTCTACGACGAGTTCCTCGCGCCCGGGCGCTGGCAGGCGCAGGTGGACGAGGCGCTCCGCCAGGCGCTGGTCAACCTCGAATCCGTCGCGACACCCGCCGGCGAGATGCCGGTGGTGCTCGGCCCCGGCTGGCCCGGCATCCTGCTGCACGAGGCCATCGGCCACGGCCTCGAAGGCGACTTCAACCGCAAGAAGACCAGCGCCTTCTCCGGCCTTCTCGGCAAGCGCGTGGCCTCGCCGGGGGTGACGGTGGTGGACGACGGCGCCATCGACGACCGCCGCGGCTCGCTCACGGTGGACGACGAGGGCACGCCCACCGGGCGCACCGTGCTGATCGAGGACGGCATCCTGCGCGGCTACCTGCAGGACCGCATGAACGCGCGGCTCATGGGCATGGAGCCCACCGGCAACGGCCGGCGCGAGAGCTTCGCCCATGCGCCCATGCCGCGCATGACCAACACCTTCATGCTGGACGGCGCCGACGATCCCGACGAGATCATCGGCCGGGTGAGCAAGGGCATCTACGCCAAGAACTTCAGCGGCGGCCAGGTGGACATCACGTCCGGCAAGTTCGTGTTCTCGGCCGCCGAGGCCTACCTGATCGAGGACGGCAGGACGACGGCGCCGCTCAAGGGCGCGAGCCTCATCGGCAACGGTCCCGACGTGCTCACCCGCGTCGCCGCCATCGGCAACGACTTCGCGCTGGATACCGGCATCGGCACCTGCGGCAAGAACGGGCAGGGCGTGCCGGTGGGCGTCGGCCTGCCGACGCTGCTCGTCGACCCCATCACCGTGGGCGGCACCGACGCCTGAACGACGCCGAGATCGGACGCCGCGGCGGATAGTCCGTTCTGAGAGCGTCCGCCGATGACGGACGCGTTAGAGGCCGAAACCGCGGCCCGCCAACAGGGAGGCTCCCATGACCTCAGTCTTCGCCAACGATGCGTTCGCCGGCCGGACGGTCCTCGTCACCGGCGCCACTTCCGGGATCGGCGAGGGCACCGCCAAGGCCTTCGCCGCCCACGGCGCCAACGTCATGCTCAACGGGCGCGATGCGGCGCGGGGCGGCGCGGTGCTGGATGCGATCACTAGCAAAGGTGGCAGCGCGGCGCTCAGCCTCGGCGACGTGGCGGACTCCGCCTACTGCGACCGGCTGGTGGAGGAGACGGCAGACCGTTTCGGCCGGCTCGACGTCCTCTTCAACAACGCCGGCATCTGCCTGCACGGGCCGATCGACGAGATGTCGGACGGCGATTGGGACCACCTGATCGGCATCAACGTGAGCGGCAGCTTCTTCATGGCGCGCGCCGCCGTGCGCCGCATGAAGGCGCAGGGCGAGGGCGGGGCGATCATCAACATGTCGTCGGAATGCGGGTTGATCGCCTACGAGCGCCTGCCCGCCTACAGCGCGACCAAGGGCGCCATCGCCATGCTGACCAAGTGCATGGCGATGGATCACGCGCGCGACGGCATCCGCGTCAACGCGGTCTGCCCCGGCGATATCGACACGCCGATGACCGACCTCGGCTGGGCGCACCTCGACCTCTCCTCGGCCGAAATCCGCGAGAAGCTCAAGGAGCACATTCCGCTCGGCAAGGTGGGCCAGCCCGTGGATATCGCCCACGCGGTGATGTACCTCGCCTCGGATGCCGCCGCCTTCGTCACCGGCACTCTGCTCCCCGTCGACGGCGGCACGACCGCGCGGTAGGCGCGTCTTGAACGTTTCGCGTTAGGCGGAAGCGCTCCAGGAATTTTTCGCTCACGGCAGCCGGCCTGCGGCCGGCGCCTCCGCGAGGGCGCCGCATTCGCGGCGGGCCGCGGTCGCGGCCTGTCCCGAGTCCGACAAAGTCGGCCTCGGGCTAACTCGCCGCCAGGAGGTAGATGCCGGCGGCGACCATGGCGACGCCGCCGGCGCGCGCCACCCACTCACCCCTCGGCGCGAGCTTCTCGGCGACGACGAAGACCGTGATCGCCGCCACCCAGGCGAGGTTCATCACCCCGCCGACGAAGAGAAGCCCCATCACGAAGCCGCAGCAGCCGAGGCAGAAGGCGCCGTGGCCGAGCCCCATGCGCAAGGCGCCCCACCTGCCCGGCCGCCAGTGCCCCATGATGAAGGCCATGGGCGAGCGGCAGTGCCTGAGGCAGGCGTACTTGAGCGGCGTCCATTGATAGACGCCCGCGGCGATGAACAGGACGCCGCCGAGGATCGTGCTGGTGGCGACCATCATCGGTGAGAGCAGCGCCGCGCTCTGCAGCCCCCACTGCATCGCCGTCGCAGCCACGCTGAACCCCGCCCAGACCGCCACGTAGCCGAGCGCGAAGAGCGTGGTGGCGGCAAACGGGCGTCCGGCGCCCTTCGAGCGGTCCACACGGGCGAAGATGAGGATCATGGGCGCCGCGCTCGGCACCATCATCGCCACCATCATCACCGCCCACATGGCCCACATGAGGAGGCCGTGGGCGAGGCTCCACGCCTGCATCCGCATCATGGCGCCGCTGCCGACGGCCATGTCGCCCCCCATGTCGAGGGCCATGTCGATGAGGTAGAACCAGGCGAGCGCCGCGGCTGCGACGAGGCCGGCCAGCACCACCAGCCGGTCGCGGCGCGCGATCCCCTCGATCACGGGCGCCTGGTCAGTCGCACTTCGCGGTGAGCCCGCCGTCCACGACCAGATCGGCCGCGGTGACGTAGCCGGCATCGTCGGAAGCCAGGTAGAGCGCCGCGTGGGCCACGTCCCAGCCGGAACCCATGCGGCCCATGGGCACCTGGGCGTGGCGCTTCGCGACCAGGGCCTGGAGGTCGCCCGCACCGTACTGGCTCGCGAGCCGCGCCTCCACCAGCGGCGTGTGCATGAGGCCGACGGAGATCGAGTTGCAGCGCACGCCGCGCCCAGCGTACTGCACGGCGACCGCCTTGGTGAACTGCACCAGCCCCGCCTTCGCCGCCGCATAGGCCGCGTGGTGGTTGCCGATGAAGCGGAGCCCCGCCACCGAGGAGATGTTCACGATGGCGCCCGCACCCTGCGCTTCCATCACCGGGAGCACGCACTTGGTGGTGAGGAAGGCGCTGGTGAGGTTGAAGTCGAGCTGCGCGGCCCAGTCCTCCTCGCTCAGCTCGACCGGCCCGCCCGGCACCGAGCCGCCGACGTTGTTGACGAGCACGTGCAGCGCGCCCCAGTGCTCGCAGACCGTGGCGATCACTTGCTCGATCTGGCCCCTGTCGGTGACGTCGGCGGTCTCGACGGCGCAGGCGTAGCCCTCGCTCTCGATGATCTGCCGCGTCGCCTCGGCGGCGGCCGTGTCACGGTCGAGCGCGACGACCCGCGCGCCCTCGCGGGCGAACAACACGGCGGTGGCGCGGCCGTTGCCCCAGCCGGGGCCGACCGAGCCCGCACCCGTGACCAACGCGACCTTGCCGTCGAGACGTCCTGACATGGCTACCACTCTATCATTCGCCGTATCTCAGCGCAGGCCGGGTGACTGTTCCGCCATGAGGGCCGTCACCTCGGCATGGCTCGGCTGGGGCGCGATGGCGCCGACGCCCGATGCGGTGAGCGCGCCCACGGCATTCGCGTAGCGCCCCGCCTCGGCGAGTTCCGCGCCGCGGAGCAGCGACAGGACAAAGCCGGCGCTGAACGCATCGCCCGCCCCGGTGGCGTCGACCGCATCGACCCTCCAGGCCGGAACGTGACAACGCTCTCCGGCCTCGCTTCTGATGAGACAGCCGTCGGCCCCGAGCTTCGCCACCGCGAGCCGGGGCCGCTCCCCCACGATGCGGTCGAGAACGGTCTCGAGCGGGGTGTCGCCATACAGGTGGGTGGCATCGTCCTCGCTCACGAACACGATGTCGGCGAGCGCCACGGCGGCCTCGAAGTTCTGGCGCAAGGTGTCGCGCTCCCCGAGCACCGGGCGCACGTTGGCGTCGTAGCTGACGGTGGTGCCCGCCTTTCGCGCGATTTCCATCGCCAGGCGGATCGCGTCCGCGCACGAGCGGGAGATCGCTTGCGAGATGCCGCTCGCGTGCAGGACCTTGGCGCCGGCCACGTAGTCCGGGTCGATATCGGCGCCCGAGAGATGGCTCGACGCCGAGCCCCGGCGCACGTAGTCGAAGCGGTGTTCCCGTTCCTCCGAGTAGGTGACGAAATAGAGGCCGGTGTGGTGGTCCGCGTCGGCCTTCACCCGGCTCGCGTCGACGCCGTGCGTCTCCAGCATCGCGACGAAGGCCGCGCCGAAGGCATCCTGCCCCACCCGCGTAATGTAGCCGCAGGCGCCGCCCAGGCGCGCGGCCGCGAGCGCGAAGTTGGCCGTGTCCCCGCCCCAGCCGGCGCGGAAGCGATCGACGTCGCCCAGCCGGCCGGCCGATTCCGCGGCGAATTCGACGAGGGGCTCTCCGATCGCGATCAGGTCAGGCACGCGGCGTCTCCACACGAGGGTACGAATTCATGAGCGCGTCCGGCTTCGACGGACGCGCGACAGGCCGCGACAGCGGCCCGCCGCGTATGCGGCGCGCCCGCGCAGGCGTTGGCCGCAGGCCAACTGCCGTGAGCGAAAAATGCATAGAGCGTTTCCGTGCAAAACGGAAACGCTCATGGTGAGCGAAACGGCCCTCCGGTCAACGGTGCAGAAACCATGTAACGGCCTGGATGCACATGCTGTCGGGCGCCCGCGCGTGATAGGGTGCGCCCGCCCAAGGCATGGGCGCGCGGTGCGGGAAGAGGCCCTGGCATGAGAGATCAGGCGCGGGTGGTGGTGATCGGCGGCGGCATCGTCGGCTGCAGCGTGCTCTACCACTTGGCGAAGCTCGGCTGGTCCGACGTGGTGCTGGTCGAGAAGACCGAGCTTACCGCCGGCTCCACCTGGCACGCGGCAGGGCTCTTGCCGCTCTTCAACATGAGCTACAGCGTCGGCCAGCTGCACAAGTACTCGATCGACCTCTACCAGCAGCTCGAGGAAGAGACCGGCCAGGCGGTGAGCTTCCATCGCACCGGCAATCTCAGGCTCGCCACCAACCAGGAACGCATGGACGAGTACCGCAACTACTGCGGCACCGCGAACACCATCGGCGTCCCCTTCGAGCTGATCGGCCCCAACGAGATCGGCGACCTCTGGCCGCTCTGCAACCTGGACGGGCTGGTGGGCGCCCTCTTCCACCCCCACGACGGGCACGTGGCGCCGGTGGACGTAACGCAAGCGCTGGCGAAGGGCGCCCGCGACCGGGGGGCGGAGATCAACCGCAACACCGAGGTCGCCGCCATCGAGCGCACCCGCGCCGGCGAGTGGCTGGTGAAGACCACGCAGGGCGACATCAGGTGCGAGACGGTGGTGACGGCCACCGGCTCCTGGGCCCGGCAGGTGGGCGCCATGGTGGGCCTCGACCTGCCGGCGATCCCGGTGGAGCACCAGTACATCGTGACCGACACCATCCCGGAGCTGGAGGAGCGCAAGGCGCAGGGCCTGCCCGAGATGCCGGTGCTGCGGGAGAGCGACGCCTCTTACTACATGCGGGAGGAACGCCAGGGCCTCATCCTCGGGCCTTATGAGAAGGACGCGCCGGCCTGGGCCGTGGACGGGGTGCCCGAGGCGTTCGGCCAGGAGCTTCTGCCGCCGGATATCGAGCGGTTGGAGCCCCACATCGAGGCCGCGATCAACCGCGTGCCCATGTTCGGCCGCGCGGGAATCAAGGACTGCGTCAACGGCCCGATTCCCTACACGCCGGACGGCAACCCCCTCATCGGCCCGGCCTACGGCCTCCCCAACTTCTGGCTGGCCGAGGGCTTCAGCTTTGGCATCACGGCTGCGGGCGGCGCAGGCTGGCAGCTTGCGGGCTGGATCGCCGACGGCGAGCCCTCCATCGACATGCTGGCGGTCGACCCCCGCCGCTTCGGCGCCTACGCCAACAAGAACTACACCAAGGCCAAGAACGAGGAGGCCTACGCCCACGTCTTCATCGTCCACTACCCGGACGAGGAGCGGCCTGCGGCGCGGCCCGCCAAGACCAGCCCCTGCCACGACAGGCTCGCGGCGCGTGGCGCGGTCTGGGGCCAGCGCTACGGCTGGGAGCGGCCCAACTGGTTCGCGCCGGAGGGTGTGGAGGGGCGCGACGACTGGAGCTTCCGCCGCACCAACTACTTCGGACCCGTGGGCGAGGAATGCCGGGCCGTGCGCGAGCGCGCCGGGCTCATCGACATCACCAGCTTCTCCAAGTTCCGAGTTGCGGGACCGCGGGCGGAGGCGGCGCTCGACCGCGTGCTCGCCAACCGGCTGCCCAAGGCCGCAGGCCGGCTCAAGCTTGCCCATGCGCTGACGGAGACCGGCGGCGTGCGCTCCGAGTTCACGGTGATGCGCGAGGGCTCAGAATCCTTCTACCTGGTGAGTTCGGGCGCGGCCGAGCGCTATGACCACGACTTCCTGCGCCGCACCGTGGCAGGCGACGGGGTTGCGATCGAGAACATCACGACGGCCCACGGGGTGCTGGTGCTGGCAGGCCCGCGCTCCCGCGACATCCTGGCACGGGTGACCGACGCCGATCTCTCCAACGCCGCCTTTCCCTGGCTCACGGCGCAGACCATCTCCATCGGCGTGGCGCCCACCGTCGCCATGCGGGTCAACTTCGTGGGCGAGCTGGGCTGGGAGCTGCACCACCCGATCGAGTACCAGAACCGCATCTTCGATGCGCTGGTGGAGGCCGGCGACGCGCACGGGCTCGCCATGTGCGGCATGCGGGCGATGGACTCACTCAGGATCGAAAAATCCTACCGCATGTGGGGACAGGATCTCACCATCGAGTACTCGGCCTTCGAGGCCGGGCTGGATCGTTTCGTTGCGCTGGACAAGGGCGAGTTCGTGGGCCGGGACGCGCTCGTGGCCCAGCGCGAGGCAAGGGTTCCGCAGGACTTCGTGACCCTCGAGGTGGAGGCGGACGACGCCGATCCCTGGGGCAACGAGCCGATCTACGACGGGGAGACCATGGTTGGGCGCGCGACCTCGGGCGCATACGGCCACACGGTGGGGCGCAGCCTCGCGCTCGGATACGTCGCCCGCAATCACGCGGTGCGGGGCCGCAGGCTCGCCGTCGAGATTCTGGGAGAACGGAGGCCGGCGCGGATCGTCCCCAACTCGCCGGTCGACCCTTCCAACGAGCGGCTGCGCGCGTAAGTCCCGCACGCGCCCAGCAATCGACATCGAGAGGACGACATGGCACTGGCCGAGCGCGACATCACGGTCGAGGGATACCGCGTTCACATCTGGGAAGGGGGCGAGGGCTTTCCCATCCTGATGCTGCACGGCTCAGGCCCCGGCGCCGGCACCATCGGCAACTGGCGGCTGGTGCTGGAGCCGCTGGCCGCCCGCTACCGCATTCTGGCCACCGATCTGATTGGCTTCGGCGCCTCCGGCCGCAAGGCCGAGGAGCCCTACTTCGACCTCCCGCTCTGGCGGCGCCAGGCCCAGGCGGCGCTCGATCTCCTGTCTGCAGGCGAGGTCGGCGTGATCGGCCATTCGCTCTCGGCGAGCCTCGCGTTGGGCCTCGCCATCGACAATCCGCGCGTCACCAAGGTGATGACCACCGGCGCCATGGGCGCCCGCGGCAACGTCAACCGCGAGACAGAGATCTGCTGGCGCTTTCCCGAGACCCGCGAGGAACTGCGCGAGGCGGCGGAGATCCTGGTCCACGACCCGGGCGTCATCACCGATGCCTTTCTCGACGCGCGGATGGCGATCCTGCACGATGGCGAGTACGGCCCCTACTTCCGCAGCATGTTCGCGGGCGACAAGCAGCGCTTCATCGACGAGGCCGTGCTCGCGCCTGAGAAGCTGGCCGCGCTCACGTGCGACGTGATGATGCTGCACGGCCGCGACGACCGGCCCTTCCCCTGCGAGGAGAACACGCAGGCGCTGGCCCGCCACATCCCGAAGGCGGACACCTTCGTGATCGCCGCGTGCGGGCATTCGCCGGCGCTCGAACATCCTGATAAACTGCTGACTGCGGCGCAGATGCTGTTCGGCTGATGCCGGGCGAGAGCAACCGGGGCGTTGCGGGTCTCGGGACCCGAGCGGCGGCAGTCCGGGTGTGCCGAAAGAACGACGGAGCGGGCGATGCGCAGACACATTCTATGCGGTCAGCTGTTCACCGGACTCGGCGACGGCGCAGAGCGGGACCAGACGGTGGTGACCGAGGGCGAGCGGATCGCCTATGTGGGGCCGAGCGCTGGCGCGCCCGTCGCGGCGCCGGAAGACGAGGTGGTGGATCACTCCGGCCACTTCGTGATGCCCGGCCTGATCGACGTTCACGTCCATCTTTCCTACGGCAACGCCAAGACCGAAGAGGACATCGACCTCTACGCGCCGGTCGAGTTCCGCGCGCTGCGTGGGCTGGAGGCGGCCCAGCGCGTGCTGGCCGCGGGCTTCACCTCGATGGCGGATCCCACCACGAGCGGCCGCGTCACGCCGTCGATCCGCGATGCGATCGACGCGGGCCTCTTCACCGGCCCCCGCATCACCTGCTCAGGCCGCCAGATCACCAACCGTCAGGGTCTCTCCGACTGGTATCCGAGCTGGGTCGGCGTGCCCGAGACCTCCATCGGCGTGCTCGCCCGCGATGCGAACGAGGGGATCGCGGAGATCCGCACCATGGTCAAGGACGGTGTGGACTTCATCAAGATCGCCATGGACGGCGATTCGATGAACCCGATGACCAGCGTGCTCGTCGCCGGCTACAACCAGGGAGAGACCACGGCGATGGTGGCCGAGGCCCACCGGCTCGGCAAGAAGGTGGTGGTGCACGCGCGGGGCGCCGAGGCCGTGCTCTATTCCGCACGCGCCGGCGTCGACGTCATCCTGCACGCCGCCTGGATGGACGACGAGGGCCTGGAGGCGGTGGTCGAGAACGGCTGCATGATCTGCCCGACCTTCAGCCTCGTGGTGAACGACATCGACTTCACCCGGCCGGGCGACGGCTGCTATCCGGGCTTCCCCGACGCGCACAAGCGCGAGATCGAGGCGGCCCAGCGCTCGCTCGCGAAGGCCCGCGACGCGGGCGTGACCTTCCTCTCCGGCACCGATTCTGGCTTCGCGGTGACGCCCTACGGCGAATGGCACGCCCGCGAGCTGGAGCACATGGTGACCTATCTCGGCATCTCGGCGGCGGAAGCGCTGCGCTGCGCCACGGTCAACAACGGCACCTTCGTGCGCGAAGCCGGCCAGGTGGGCGCGCTGGAAGAGGGCCGGCTCGCCGACATCCTGGTCTTCGACGGCGATCCGCTGGCCGACGTCACCCAGCTGCAGGACCGCACCCGCATCCGCGAGATCGTCCTCGGCGGCGAGACGGTGAACCTCGCCATCAACCCGAAGGCGCAGCGCCTGCGCTCCGAGTTCTCCTACGAGATGTGGCACCAGGTCTACACGCAGGAGCGGATCGCCGAGATCGGCATGAACCGCCCGGTCCCGGCCGAGGCCGCCGAGTAGCGCCCGAAGGGCGCCGCGCCATCGGGGCGGCTGGTCCGTGCGCCGAGGCGCGCCGGCGGGCCGTCCTGCCCTTGATCCACGAGCCCGAACGGGGAGCCAGCCGCCATGCCCGTCATCAACCGTATCGCCGCGATCCACGACGAGATGACCGCGTGGCGGCGCGACATTCACGCCCACCCGGAACTGGGCTTCGAAGAGGAGCGCACCGCTTCCGTGGTGGCGGAGAAGCTCGAGTCCTTCGGCATCCAGGTGCATCGCGGGCTCGCGAAGACCGGCGTGGTCGGCGTCCTCGAAGGCGCTCCGGGCGAAGGCGCCATCGCGCTCCGCGCGGACATGGACGCGCTGCCGATCCTCGAGGGGAACGACGTCGACTACCGCTCGACCAACGACGGCACCATGCACGCCTGCGGCCATGACGGGCACACGACGATGCTGCTGGGGGCCGCGCAGTACCTTGCCGAGACCCGGAACTTCGCCGGCACGGTCTATTTCGTCTTCCAGCCTGCCGAGGAGGGGCTCGGCGGCGGCGAGGCCATGGTGAAGGAAGGTCTGTTCGAGCGCTTTCCCGCAACCGCCGTCTACGGCATGCACAACTGGCCGGGCATGCCGCCGGGCGAGATCGCCGTCCGTACCGGGCCCATGATGGCCGCCTGCGACGAGTTCACCATCTCGGTGGAAGGCACCGGCGCCCACGGCGCCATGCCGCATCTCGGCCTCGATCCCGTGGTGGCGGCGGCGCAGATCGTCACCGGCCTGCAGTCGATCGTGGCCCGCAACGTGGACCCGCTGGAGGCGGGCGTCGTCAGCGTGACCATGATCCACGGCGGCGATGCCTTCAACGTCATCCCGCAGTCCGTGGACCTCGCCGGCACCGTGCGAACCTTCAAACCCGAGGTGCGGGACCTGATCGCCGCCAACATCCAGCGGATCGCGGAGAGCACGGCCGCCTCCTACGGCATCAAGGCCGCGGTCAAGGTGGAGGGGCGCTTCCCCGCCACGGTCAACACCGCGGAAGAGACATCGCGCGCCGAGGCCGCCGCCGCCGCCGTGGTGGGGGCGGACCGCGTGCACCGCGACCTCGCCCCCTGCATGGGCTCCGAGGACTTCGCCTACATGCTCCAGGCCCGGCCCGGCAGCTACATCTGGATCGGCAACGGCTCAGGCCCCGGCGGGTGCTTCCTGCACAACCCCGGTTACGACTTCAACGACGAGATCCTGCCCATCGGCGCGAGCTACTGGGCCACCCTGGTCGAGCGCGAGCTGGGATGAACGACACCGCCCGCCCGCGCGAGCCGGTGTGGGACGGCGAGGCCGCCCGGCGGCAGCTCGTCACGGAGGGCTTCTGCCGCGCACCAGGCGTGCTCGACCCCACTGCGCTGCACGCCACCAGAGAGGCGGCGGAGGCCGCGCTGGGGACCATCGGCGCGGACCACAGGGCGCAGTGGCGCTCGCAGGGAAGCCTCGTCCCCTTGGCCGACCACCCCTCCTTCGCGCCGCTGATCGCTCATGCCGGCTTCCAGGCGATGTTCGCCCGGCTCGGCCTGCACGGCACGCTCTTCTCGTCGGGCTACGTCATCAGCAAGCCGCCGGACGGGCCGGCGCTCTTCTGGCATCAGGATTGGTGGGGCTGGCAGCACCCGATCTCGCGCGATGACCGCATCGCCCAGGTCGCGCTCTTCCTCTACATGACCGACACGACGCGCGAGAACGGCTGCCTCAGGCTGATCCCCGGCACCCACCGCAGGCCCCATCCGCTGCACGACCTCGTCGATGCCCACGACCCCACGCTGGCTGAGGTGAAGAACCCCGAGGACGCCGCGTTCGCCTCGCACGCGGACGAGGTCGACGTGCCGGTGACGGCGGGCGATGTCGTCGTGGTGGACGCGCGGCTGATCCACGGCGCCCATCCCAACCGCTCGGGCGCCGAGCGCACCAACATCACGCTGTGGTGGCACCCGGACTACGAGGGCCTGCCGGCGACCATCAAGGCCCGCATTTGGCAGGTCTACGAGCGCGCGGGGATCGATACCGATTCCGACGCCGACCGCACGCTCCGTCCCCACACGTGGCCCGAGCCTCATCGCAGCCAGGCGCTGCCCTTCGTCGTCACCGACCCCGGCCCGGCCGAGCCCGAACCCTGGATCCGCACGCCGCAATACTAGCGACGCTGGGCCGCGACCTAATAGAAACGATCGAAGAAGATGCGCTCGGGCCGGACCTTGCCGCTCCGCATGACGGGCCGGAGGATCGCGTCGATCAGCCCAGGCGGCCCGGCCATGTAGAAGTCGCACGCGGCCAGCTCCTCCATCGCCGCCAGCGCGACGTCGCCGACGAGGCCTGTAACGGCCCCCGGCGCGCCGTCGCGGACCGCGAGCGTGAGCGAGAGCCGGTCGTGCTCGGCGGCGAGCGCCTCCATTTCGTCCACCATGAAGAGCTCATCGGCATTGTTCACACCGAAGAAGAGGCGCACCGCCGGTGTATCGGGATCCGCGATGGCGGCGCGTGCGACCGAGAGCATCGGCGCGAGCCCGGAGCCGCCGGCGACGCAGACGATCTCGCGCTCCGGCGGCGTGCGCAGATAAGCCCGGCCGTAGGGCCCCTCCAGGTTCACCGTGTCGCCCGTGGCGAGCTCCTCGAAGAGGTAGTGCGAGGCGTGGCCGCCCGGCTTCTCCTTCACGATGAAGGCGAGCGTCTCGGCCTCGGTGTTCGCCATCGAGAAGGCGCGGCGTTGGCCGCCCGGCACCTGCAGCAGCACGAACTGGCCCGGCAGAAACGGCACGGGCTGCGCAGGCCGGCAGCTGAAGGCGATGACGCCCGGCACGAGCCGCTCCAGCGTCTCGACGGTGGCCGCGAACGGTGCAGGCGCAGGCTCGTCGCGTGCGCCTTCCACCTCACCTAAGCGCACCTGGACCGTGCAGTCGCCTTGGGGCAGCGCCTGGCAGCAGAGGATGCGGTCGCCCTTGCGCCGGTCGCGCTCGCTCAAGCCGGTCGCGTCCGCCCAGAGCGAGTCCACCGCGCCTTCCAGGAGCCGCCCCTTGCACGAGCCGCAGCTTCCGCTCGCGCACTCGTAGGGCATGGCGAAGCCCGCCGCGAGGCCCGCGCGCAGGATGGTCTCGCCGGGGCCACAGGTGAAGCTCTCGCCGCCTGGCGCGAGCGTGATCGTTATGGGCCCTGCCATGGTCTCAAGCCGACGGGGCCTCGAGCGACTGCGCCGGCAGGTGCGCCCGGTACCAGGCGAGCGTCGCCGCCATCACCTCGCCGAAGGCGGGTTCGGCATAGACATCGAAGTGCCCGTAACCCTTGAGGACCACCAGCCGTTTCGGCTCGCCGGCGAGGTCGTAGAGAGATTGCGACTCCTCGGGCGGCACCAGGCGGTCGTCCTCGGTGGTGACGAGGAGCAGCGGACGCGGGGCGATCTTTGCCACCACCCAGTCGGCATGGAAGGAGAGCGTCTCGTCGATGAACGAGGCCGGCACGGTGGAGACCGCATCGGGATTGTTTGCCCGCTGCGCAGCCGAGAGCGCGGCGGATGCGCGATCCTGCATCAAAATCTCGTCGCGCTCGGCGAGCGCGGACTCGCCGCTCACGACGGCCTGCTCCCGGTCTGCCTGCGCGCGAGCGAGCAGGTCGTGCCACTCGTCCGGGCGGCGCACGCTCCGCATCCAGCGGCGGCCGTCGCCGATGCCCACCACGCTCACCACGCAGCGGACCCGCTCGTCGAGCGCCGCCGCCCAGATCACCGTGGCGCCGCCGTAGCTGGTGCCGTAGAGGCCGAGGTGCGCTGGGTCGACTCCCGGCCGGGTCCCCAGGAAGGTGAGCGCCGCCTGCACATCGGCGACGCGACTGAAGGGCGCGAGCCGGGTGCGCGGCCCCTCGCTCGCTCCCCAACCCTTGTAGTCGAAGGCCAGCACCACGTAGCCCGCCTCCGTCAGCACCCGCGCGTTGTCGGGCAGGTAGAGGCTCTTCACGCCCGTGTAGCCGTGGCAGAGCACGATGCCGGCGCGCGCGTCGTCCGGGCCCGCGCCGTCGGGCCGGTAGAGGTCGCCATCGAGCCGGACGCCCTCGCTGTAGAAGCTCACGCTCTCGCACTGCATGGTGCGTGCCTGATGTCATGCCGGCGCGGCGATGTCCACGAAAACCTGTGGGGGCAGTTGGTGCTATCGTTGCCGGCCAAGCCTTGAGCGGCGCGCGCCGCCGGCTTGCGGCCGAAACCCCAATGGTGAGCGCGATGACGCAGCCCGAACGCTTCCCCAACCTGTTTACACCGGCGCGCCTCGGGGGGCACACGCTCAAGTGCCGCATCGTCTTCGGCGCGCACACGGCGAACATGGCCGAAGGCGGGCTGCCGGCCGACCGGCACTTCGGCTACTACCGCGAGCGAGCGCGGGGCGGCGCCGCGATGATCGTCGTCGAGCCGACGCCGCCGCATCCGACGGCGGTGCTCACGCGCGGCAACTTCATCGCCGACGACGCCGTGATCCCCCACTTCCGCAGGATCACCGACGAGTGCCACAGCCATGGCACCGTCATGTGCCACCAGATCTACCACGTGGGCGCCCACGGCGATCAGGACAACTCCTGGGCGCCCTACTGGTCGCCCTCGGGCCAGGTGAGTCACCACGACCCCTGGGGCAGCCACGCCATGAGCGACGCGGAGATTCGCGAGCTGATTCAGGCGTTCATCGACCAGGCGGTGCGCGACAAGCAGGGCGGCTTCGACGGCGTCGACCTCTTCGCCGGCTACTCCTGCCTGATCGACCAGTTCTGGTCGCCGCTCACCAACCGGCGCGACGATGCCTGGGGCGGTTCGCTGGAGAACCGGCTTCGCTTCGTGACCGAGATCGCGAATGGCATCCGCAAGGCCTGCGGGCCGGACTTCATCGTCGGCATGACGGTCTCCGGCGCGGAGCCCTATCCCGGCGGCCTCACCATGGCCGACAAGCAGGAGATCTTCGCCTGGCTCGACGAGCGCGGCCTCGCGGACTACTTCTCTTGCGGCACCGGCAGCTACATCAACAGGTTCACCGCGATCGTGCCGGGCTTCCACCACGCGACCCCCTTGGGCACGGGCGATGCCGCCGCCATCAAGCAGGTGGTCAAGCACGCGCTGGTCACGGCCGAAGCGCGGGTCAAGACGCCCGCGCGGGCCGAGGCCGCCATCGCGGGCGGGCTCTGCGATCTCGTCTCCATCGTGCGCGGACAGATCGCCGATCCGCACCTCGCCAACAAGGCGCGCGCGGGCCGCGCCGACGACATCCGGCCGTGCATCTCCTGCAACCAGCTTTGTATCGGGCGGCGCATGCGGGACTACCATATCTCCTGCCTCGTCAATCCCTCCGTCGGCCGCGAGCACGCGTGGGACGGCGACGCTGCGTCGCCGGCGGACAAGCCGCGCCACGTGCTGGTGGTAGGCGGCGGCCCGGCCGGGCTGGAGACCGCGCGCATTGCGGCGGCGCGCGGCCACAGGGTAACGCTTGTGGAGAAGGCGGCGGACCTCGGCGGGCAGTTCCGCCTTGCCGCCGCACAGCCGGAGCGTGACGAGATCGGCGAGCTGCTGGGCTGGTACCGCGCGCAGCTCGAGAAGCTGCAGGTCCGCGTCGAGCTTGGGCAGGAGATGACCGCCGCCGACATTCGCGAGTTCGGCGCCGACGCGGTCGTGCTCTCGACCGGGTCGCAGCCGACACGCACCGGGTTCCAGCGCGCGCTCCCCCACGTCGATGCGCTGCCCGGCGCTGAACAGGAGAACGTGCACGCCGCCAACGACGTGCTCGAGGGCACCGCCCGGCCCGGCAAGCGGGTCCTCCTGCTCGACGACCTCAACGGCTGGTGGCCCGCCTCAGGCACCGCGCTGCATCTCGCCGAGCAGGGCCACGGGGTGACCGTGGTCACCCCGTCCGACAAGGCTGCCGAAACGCTTGACGGCTCTCATCTCGGCCCGAGCACGCGCGAGCGATTCGCGAAGCTGGGCGTCACGGTGATCTGCAGCCACGCGCTCACGCGCTGGGCCGGGAGCACGGCCACGATCCAGAACCTCTACACGGGCGAGACGCAGGAACACACGTTCGACAGCCTAGTGCTGGCGACCACCAACACGGTCGACGACGCTCTCGCCCGCGAACTCGCGGACGACGACATCGAGGTCCACACCGTCGGCGACGTGGTGGCGGCACGGACCGCCGGCATGGCCTTCTACGAGGGACGCACCCTCGGCATGACGCTGTAGCGCCGGAGGATCGCGCGTGACGGAGCCCGCACGGCGCGCCGGCGCCAACGCGCTCCTCTGGCCGGCGGCCCTGCTGGTGGTCTCGGCTCTCGGCTGGGGCACCCTCTATTCGCTCAACCGGCTCGCGACCACTGACGGCATCCCCTTCATCCCCTACGTGTTCTGGATGGGCACCGGCGCCGCGCTCATCCTGCTGGGGCTCGGGGCGGCGTTCCGCACGCTGCCCGGGCTCTCGTGGGAGCATGTGCGGGGCTACCTCGCGCTCGGCACGATCTCCTTCGGCATGACCTACACGATACTGGCCTTCGTCGCGCCCAAGGTGCCGGCCGGCGTGCTTGGGCTCGGCGCGACGCTCACACCCATCCTTACGTACCCGGCGGCCGCGCTGTTTCGCATGGACCGCTTCCGCGCGATCCGCACCGTAGGCCTGGTCCTCGGCGTCGGCGGCGTCGCGCTGGTGGTGGTGCCGGAGACAAGCCTTCCCAGCCCCGACATGGCCCCCTGGGTGCTGCTGAGCTTCGTCGGCCCCGTGCTCTATGTCGCGAACGCGCTGATCATCGCCTGGCTCAGGCCGCCGCCCGCCGGCGCGCTGCCGCTGGCCGGCGGCGTTCTCACGACCGGCGCCCTCTTCATGTTCGTCGTGATGGCGGCGAGCGATCAATGGTGGTGGTTCGAGGGGCCGATGACGGCCGGCGACTGGGCGCTGGCCGCTGCGGCGGGAACCATGGCGCTGGTCTTCTACCTGATGATCGAGATCATCCGCCTCGCGGGCCCCGTCTTCTTCACCACCGTCAACTTCATGATCCCGCTGACCGGCATCGGCTGGGGCGTGCTCTTCTTCGGCGAGAGTCACAGCCATTGGATCTGGCTGGCGCTGGTTCTCATGCTCGCCGGCCTCTTTCTCGTCAACCGACCGTCCGCCCCGAGGGACGACGCATCCGATCCGGCGTCTTGACGCACCCGCCGCTGTCGGCGCAATTTGCGTGCAAGGCATAGAGGGGAGCGGCCCATGAAGCTCACGGCCGAACAGTACGAGACCCTGGACCGCGAGGGTTATCTCTTCCTGCCGGATCTTTTCTCGGCCGAGGAGACCGCGGTGCTCCGCGCGGCGCTGCCGGCGATCTTCGCGCGCACGGGGCCGGAGATCGTGCGCGAGCACAACGGCGCCGTGCGCACCGCCTTCGGCGTCCACACCTACAGCGACATCTACTGGCGTCTCTCGCGCCACCCGCGCCTGGTGGAGCCCGCGATGCAGGTCCTCGGCGGGCCCGTCTACATCCACCAGTTCAAGGTGAACGCCAAGGCCGCCTTCGACGGCGACGTCTGGCAGTGGCACCAGGACTACGGCACCTGGTCACGCGACGACCTGATGCCCGAGCCCCATGCCATGAACCTCGCCGTCTACCTCGACCCGGTGAACGAGTTCAACGGCCCGCTGATGTTCATTCCCCGCTCGCACCGGCGCGGGCGGATCGAGGCCGGCCACGACCTCGAGACCACGAGCTATCCGCTCTGGACGATCGACAACGAGACCATCGAGACGCTGGTGGCGGAGGGCGGGATCGTCGCGCCCAAGGGCGAGCCCGGCGCTGCGCTGTTCTTCCACTGCAACTTGGTGCACGGCTCTGCGCCCAACATGTCGCCCTGGGGGCGGCGCGCGGTCTATTTCTCGGCCAACCGGGTGGACAACGCGATCCAGCGCTTCCAGCGGCCGGAGTACATCGCGCACCGGGACTTCATGCCGGTCGAGCCGCTCGGCGACGACTGCCTCCTGGTGGGAACCGAGCACACCGCGGGCGCAGCGGCCCAATAGTCCTGTAACCCCCTAGCCTTCAAGCCCGATGGGGCGCCGCGGGCCGCTTTCCCTCCCGATCTTCCTGCTGTTCACGATCGGGGCGGTCTATCCGCTCATCTTCACCATGAACAAGATCGCGGTGGAGGCCGGAACGCCGCCGCTCGCCTTCACCTTCTGGCAGACCCTCGGCGCCGCGGTCCTGCTGCTGATCCTCGCAGCCTGGCGGCGCGCGCTCCCGCGGCTGGAAGCCCGGCACCTCACGGCCTATTTCGTGATCGGGCTGTTTGGCATCGCAGCACCTGTCGCGCTCATGACCTGGCTCGCGCCGAAGCTGCCGACCGGCATCCTCTCCATGGTGGTGATCCTGTCGCCCCCGATCACCTACCTGATCGCGCTCACGCTCCGGCTGGAGCGGATACGCGCGCTCAGCCTGATCGGCGTGCTGTGCGGGGTGGGCGGCATCCTGCTGATGACGATCCCCACGTTCTCCCTGCCGGAGCCCGGCATGGTGGGCTGGTTCCTGCTCGCCCTGCTTGCACCGGCCTGCTTTGCGCTCACCAACAACCTCGCCGCCCTGATCGACCCGCCGGAAACGCCGGTGCTGACGTTTGCGAGCGGCATCGTGACGGCAGCGGCCATCATGCTGGCCCCGGTGATGCTCGGGCTGGGCGAGACCTACGTGGTGCCGGGGCCGGACACCGTCGCCGACCTCGCGATCCTCGGCGCCGCCGGCGTCACCATCACCATGTACATCACGTTCCTGATCATCGTGCGCGCGGCCGGCCCGGTGTTCTTCTCGCAGTTCAACTACGTCGTCGTCGTGGCGGGCCTCGGCTGGGGCATCCTCTTCTTCAGCGAGCGCCACAGCGCCTACGTCTGGGCCGCCGCCGTGCTGATGCTGGCGGGCGTTGCGCTCCTGATCCACGCGGCCCGCCGCCAGCCGGCGGCGCAAGCGGAGACTTAGCCCGCATCAGGCAACCGTCACCACTCTGCCGGTAGTCGCCGATTCATGCGCAGCCAGCACGGTCCGCACGACCTCCATCGCCTCCTCCGGCCTGATGACCGAAGGCGCCGTGCCGTCTGCGATGCAGCGGGCGAAGTACGACCATTCGTCCCTGAGCGCGCCGCCGGTGACGCCGTGCAGCTCCGGCCAGTAGCTCGTGTCGGGGCTCAAAAAACCCTCTTTCGAGGCCACGCCGATGTTGGGGAAGGTGTCCTGAATCTGGATGAAGCCCTCGGTGCCGATCACCGACATGCGCTCGTCGAGCTCGAAGGGCGAGGTGTCCGGCATGCACCAGGCGCCTTCGTACATCGCGGTCGCGCCGCTCTCGAAGCGATACATCACATGAGACAGGTCGTCGTACGCCTGTCCCAGCGTGTTGACCGTCTGCGCGTAGGTGCTCACGACGTGCGAGCCGGTGAGCCAGCGCATCAGGTCCGTGTCGTGCGAGCACGTGTGCAGGATGGGGCCGATGCTCTCGAGTTGCTCGATGACCCACCGCGCCGGCACGTTGCGCCGGGCGTTGATCGCCACCACCTTGCCGATCCGGCCCGCGTCGATCTCGCGCTTGGCCGAGACGTAGCGCGGGTTGAAGCGGCAGACGTGACCCACCATCAGGAAGGCGTCCGCCTCGCGCGCGGCATCGCACATGCGCCGGCATTCCTCCACCGTCGATGCCATCGGCTTCTCGACCAGGACGTGCTTGCCGGCCGCGAGCCCCGCGAGCGTGGGCGCGGCGTGGTGGTCCCAGGGCGTGATGACGGCGAGAATGTCGATCGCCGGGTCTTCCGCGAGCTCGCGATAGTCCGCACACGTGCGGGCCACGCCGTGCTCGCGCGCCATCTCCGCGAGGCGCTCTTCCGACGCGTCGCAAAGCGCAGAAAGCTCAAGCTCGGGATGGCCGGCGATGACCCGGCAATGCACCGTCCCGAACCAGCCGACCCCGATCACGCCGACGCGTAGCTTCTCCATTGACCTCGCTCCGTCCTCTTTCCCTCGATTCGCTCGCGCCGACGCCCGAAGCCGCATTCGCCCACGAGCCCGGGTCGGCGCGCAGACGCTAGTGCGCCTCGCCCGCCCAGGCAACGTTGCGCGCTGCCGCCGGCTCGGGTTGCCCGCCGTCGCCGGGTCGGCCAGGATTTGCGATGACCGTTCGAGGGGCCGTCATAGCCGCCCTGCGCAAGGCCGCCGATCCGGCCAGGGCGCCGCAGCAGCAGGCGTACATGAAGTCCGCCATACCCTTCTTCGGCGTGGGCGTGCCGCAGTGCCGGCGCATCGCGGGTTCCGTGTTCAGGGCGCACCCGCTGCCG
This sequence comes from Alphaproteobacteria bacterium, assembly GCA_965221125.1. Lineage (GTDB taxonomy): Bacteria > Pseudomonadota > Alphaproteobacteria > UBA828 > UBA828 > WTGU01. The sequence goes on along the minus strand of CBDCRW010000006.1, from coordinate 524,931 downwards.
GACGCCGGTACCTGGGAGGCGGCAATTCTCGACCTCTGGCGCAACGCCGCCCACCGGGAGGAACGCTACGCGGCGGTCGAGCTTCTGCTCTTCGGCGCTTACGCGCGCTGGCTCGAGCCCGCGAGGCTTCCGCTGGTCGAGGAGCTGGTGGTGACCGGCGCCTGGTGGGACTACGTGGACGCGATTGCCGGGCGCGGCGTCGGCGCCATGCTCGCCGCCCATCCACGCCCGATGAAGGCGGTGTTGCGCGACTGGGCGCATGACGGCGACATCTGGAAGCGGCGGACCGCGATCCTCGCCCAGCTCCGGGCCAGGGAGGCGACGGACACCGAGCTTCTGGCCGATGTAATCCGCCCCTCCATCGGCGAGCCGGAATTCTTCCTGCGCAAGGGCATCGGCTGGGCGCTCCGCGAGTATTCCAAGACCGACCCGGAGTGGGTGACGGCGTTCGTCCGACGCCACGCCGGGCTCTCCGCGCTCAGCCGGCGCGAGGCGCTCAAGCACCTGGAGCGCACGAACAGGGCGGCGGAATCGCAGGACGACCGGCTGCCGTGAGCGACAAAGGCCTTAACCCGGCATATTCCGGCATACGCCGGCACAAAGTGGCACAAAGTGGGACAAGGTGGCACAAAACGAGCGGCACAAAGTGGCACAAAGTGGCACAAAGTGGCACAAGGTGGCACAAGGTGGCACAAGGTGGCACAAGGTGGCGCATGATGGCCCAAGCTGGCCCGTCCAGGGCCGCCACCCGGCCGCGCGTCCCCCTCGCGCCGAGGGTCCCGCCGGCCTGATTCGTCCTCCGCATCCCGCGCTTTCATGCGCCGACAGGCCGCGCTGACGGCGTCTTCGCACGTCGCCGAGCTCATGGTCCACACACCGCATCCACCGAGACTGCCCCGCTCCGCCCCCGCCTTCCACCGCACCATGGTGCGTCGCCCGCGCCTGAAAGCTCGCGGGCGTGACATGAAGAGCCGCCCGGTTTCGCCCGGGCCGCAGGCCCGGACGGCGCGACCGCGCCGCGCGCCGAAGGCGCGTAGGCAAGCGAGCGGAGCGAGCGCCCGCCGATTGAGGGATAAGAAAAAGTCGCTCCCGAGGCCGCTATTCGGAGGACAGACTCCGTGCCACCGCCGCAGCCCCCTTCCCGGCGGCGGCGGAGAGCTCGCGCAGCCAGCGGCGATAGGCCAGCGAGACCGCGTCGGTCGGCACGGACTTCTCGCCGCCCGGACCCGGAATCTCCGGCGGCTCCTGCGCCTCGATCACCGGGAGGTCCTCGCCCAGCACGAGATCCTGGAAATCGAGGTGCGGGCGGTCGTCGCCGTCCCTGTCGGCGGTGCGGCTCGTGAACCAGAAGCTGCGGCAGGTCCCGGACTCGACCGGCGACGCCGCCATCCAGAGCTGGCCGCGCTCGCCGTCCGCGAAGGCGAATTCCAGGTTGACCGTGAACGGCATCCAGAGGCGGTAGTCCGTCGGCGCCATCAGGGCGACGTCGGGCAGCGCCATGTCCGGCTCCGGCTCGAAGCGGAAGCGCAGCTCGCCGCCGACGCGGGCGACGTCCGCGATCGGCACGGTCGCGTGCCGGCGGTCGCCGAGCGAGCCGTCGTGGACAAACGGGAAGTGCGCGAGGTCGACGAAATTCTCCAGCCGGCGCCCGGCCGATGTCGGCCAGATGTAGGGCTCGCCCTGGACGCAGCGGAAGGCGTCGTCGCTCCAGGCCGGGCATCCGGGAATGCGCGTCCCGGCGCCCGCCTCGAGGCGCAGCCAGACGAGGTCGTAGGCCATCTCCGCCTCGATCCTGCGCAGCCGGAAGCTCGGCGGGATCGTGAAGTCCGGCATGGCGGGGATTTCGACGCACGCGCCGTCCGCATCGTAGAGCCAGCCGTGGTAGGCGCAGCGCAGCCCGCCCGTCTCCACGCAGCCCACCGTGAGACGGGTCGAGCGATGGATGCAGCGGTCCGGGAAGGCGGCGACGGTGCCGGCGATCCGGGCGACGGCGAGCGGCTCGCCGAGCAGCGTGACCGCGAGCGGCCGGCTCTCGGCGGCGGCCGCGTCGAGTTCCACGAGCGTGCAGACCGGGTGCCAGAAGTAGCGCCACGCGCTGTCGTCGAGCCAGGTCATCCCCATCCCTCGCCATGCGGGAGCCGGCCGCCTGACGCGCGACCGCCGCCGCACAGTGTATTTTTGCCGTCGTCAGCCCGCAATTCTCACCAGGGTCACGGCCTGTGTCGCACCCAAGCGTTCGATCCGCCAGGAACAGCCCGATTTAATGTTGACAGGCGCCGCCGCGCGGGCGCATCGTTATCGAGTTATCGAAACTATTTTCGATAACCGAGAATTGAGGCCGTGCCATGCCGCATGGATGGCAAGTCGGTATCGATGTGGGTGGCACGTTCACCGACGTGATCGCCGTGCACCGGGCGCGCGGCGAGGTGCGGGCCGCGAAGGTTCCCTCCCGCACCGACGACCGCATCACCGGCCTGCTGTCTGCGCTCGGCGCGGTGGATCTCGCGTGGGCCGACGTGGACGACCTGATCCACGGCACCACCATCGTCACCAATGCCATCGTCCAGGACGACCACGCGAAGGTCGCCCTGATCGCGACGCGCGGCTTCGCAGACACGCTCGCCATCGGGCGCCAGAACCGCCGCCACCTCTACCGGCTCGATCTCGCGCCCAAGCTGGCACCCCAGGTGCCGCCCGAGCGCCGCTTCGAGGTGAGCGAGCGGCTCGACCACGACGGCAGGGTCATGGCCGCGCTGGACCCGGCCTCGGTGGAGGACGCCATCGCCCGCATCGAGGCGAGCGGCGCGGAGGCGGTGGCCGTCTCGCTGCTCCATTCCTACGCCAATCCCGCGCACGAGGAGGCGCTGGGCGCCCGGCTCGGCGAGCGCTTCCCCTTCGTCGCCCTCTCGCACCGGGTCAATCCCGAGGCCCGCGAGTACGAGCGGACGGCAACCACGGCGCTGAGCGCAGGCGTCATGCCGCTCGCGGCCGCGTACATGGACGACCTGGAGAGCGCGAAGCCCGAAGACTCCCGCCTGCACCTCTTCCATTCCGCCGGCGGCATGGCTTCGCCCGAGGCCTTGCGCGACCTTCCCTTGGGCCTCGCCGCCTCCGGTCCTGCCGCCGGCGTCGCCGCCGCTGGCAGCATGGCCCGCGCGCTTAGGCTCGAGCGCGCCATCAGCTTCGACATGGGCGGCACCACCACCGATGTCTGCCTGATCGCGGACGGCGAGGCGCAGATTTCCGCCGACCGCTCCTTGGGCGGCCGGCCGCTACGCCAGCCCATGGTCGCGGTGGAATCCATCGGCGCCGGCGGCGGCTCCATCGCCCGGCTCGATCACGGCTCGCTTGCGGTGGGGCCGGAGAGCGCCGGCGCGGTGCCGGGCCCCGCCTGCTACGGCAAGGGCGGCGCGCGGCCGACCGTGACCGACGCCAACCTGGTGCTGGGCTACATGGAGGCGGGGCGCGTCCTCGGCGGCAACGTGCACCTCGATACCGGCGCGGCCCGTGACGCGATCGCGCCGCTCGCCACAGCCATGGACATGACGCCGGAGGCTGCGGCTTTGGGCGTCGTCAGGGTGGCGAACGCGGCCATGCTGCGCGCGCTGCGGCGCGTCACCGTGGAGCGCGGCGTCGACGGGCGGGCGTGCACCCTGCTCGCCTTCGGCGGCGCCGGCCCCATGCACGCGGTGGCGCTGGCCCGCGCCTTCTCCATCGCGCACGTGGTCGTGCCCGCCCATTCCAGCATGTTCTCGGCTCTGGGTTGCGTCGGCGCGGAGATGAGCTACGCGCAGCAGCGCACGCTCCGCGTGGCGTCGGACGCGTGGGACGGTGCGCGCGTGGACCAGGCACGGCGGGCGCTGCATGCGACCCTCGCCGCGCCGCTCAGGGCGGCCGGTCACGGCAACGGCAATCTGGCGGTCGAGGAGGTCGCCTCGATCCGCTACCGGGGCCAGAGCTACGCCATCGAGATCGCGACCCCCGCCTTCGACGATCCCGCGCGGCTCGGCCGGGATTTCATGGAGCGCCACCGGACTCTCTACGGCTTCGCCACGGAGGAGCCGTGGGAGCTGGTCTCGATCCGCGTGCGCGTCTCCGCGCCCCGCAACGGCGAGGCACGTGCTCCGGCGCCCAAGGCCAACGAGCCGCCGTCGCCTGCGCGCACGCTGCCGGCCACGTTCGATACCGGCGCGCCGCTGCCGACGCCGCGCTACGACCGCGCCGCCCTGGGCGCCGACTGGCCGCTGGAAGGGCCGGTCATCGTCGACGATGAATGGTCGACCGTGGTCGTGCCGCCGGGTGCCACGCTCACGGCCGACGACGCCGGCCACCTCCACATCGCCACCGGGGCCGCGCCATGAGCCGCACCGTCGACCCGATCACCCTGGAGGTCATCCGCCACGCGCTGACGGCGACGGCGGAGGAAATGTCGCTCGTGGTCATGCGCTCGGCCCGCTCGCCGCTCCTGCGCGAGGCCGGCGATCTTTCCTCGGCGCTCACCGATGCCGACGGCCACCTCATCGCCCAGGGCCGCGACATCCCCATGCACATGGGGGTCATGAGCTTCACCGTCCGCGAGTTCCTGAAGCGCGTGCCCAGGGACCGCCTGGAGCCCGGCGACGTCTGGTTCCTGAACCTGCCGGAGGTGGGCGGCAACCACCTGCCGGACGTGAAAGCGATCCGCCCGATCTTCGTGGACGACCGGATCGTGGCCTTCGCCGCGAGCCTCGCCCACTGGGCGGATATCGGCGGCGCGGTGCCCGGCAGCTATGTGGCCGGCGCCACCGACGCCTGGCAGGAGGGCCTGCGCATCCCGCCCTTCCGCCTCTTCACCGCCTCCGGCCCCGACCGCGAGAAGCTGGACATGGTCTGCGCCAACGTGCGGGGCGCGGACGAGCGCGAGGGCGACATCCTGGCGCAGGTCGCGGCCAGCCGCGCCGCCGAGGAGCGCATCCACCACATCTGCGCCGAGCACGGGCGGGAAACGGTGCTGGCCGCCGTCGCCGCGATCCACGACCGGGCCGAGGCGCAAATGCGGGCGGCGCTCGCCGCCGTTCCGGACGGCACCTACGAGGGCGAGGACTGGCTCGACGACGATGCCGGCGGCGGCGGGCCGGTCGCCGTGCGCGTGCGCGTCACCATCGCCGGCGACGGCGCGCGCTTCGACTTCTCCGCGACCGAGGACGCCGCGCGGGGCCCCGTGAACACCACCCCCTTCATCGCCGCGGCCTCGGTCTTCTACGTGGTCAAGACCCTGTTCGGGCCCGACATCCAGCCGAGCGGCGGCTGCTACCGCCCGCTGGAGATCGTGACGCGCCCCGGCTCCCTGCTCGATCCGTCTGCAGAAAGCCCCGTGGTGGGCGGCAACCACGAGACCTCGCAGCGGATTGCCGACGCCGTGTTCCGCGCCTTCGAGGCCGTGGGGCCGGAGCGCATTTCCGCCGGCGGGCCGACCACGTCCGGCCTCGTGCTCTTCGGCGGAAGGCGCGCGGACGGCGCCTGGACCACGCTCTACGAGGTCCACGGCGGCGGCGAAGGTGCACGCCACGACCGCGACGGCGCGCCGGTGGTGCGCGTTCACATGTCCAACGTGATGAACACGCCGGCCGAGGTGGTGGAGGCCGAGTTCCCCATCCGCATCGAGTGCCAGCGCCTGCGCGCGGACTCCGGCGGCGCCGGCCGCCGGCGGGGCGGCGAGGGCCTGCACCGCGAATACCGCGTGCTCGCCGACGAGATGTCGGTCACCTCGATGTTCGAGCGCCGCGTGGTGCCGCCCTACGGCCTGCAGGGCGGCGAGGACGGCGCGCCCTTCCGGGTCACCGTCGCGCATGCCGACGGCCGCCGCGAGGACATGCCGGGCAAGGCCAACCTGCGGCTCGGCAGGGACGACGTGGTGATCGTCGAGAGCTGCGGCGGCGGCGGCTACGGAGAGCCCGCGACAACGAGCCAAACAAGCAAGGGAACGATGCAGTGAGAGTGGATGGCAAGAAGGCGATCGTCACCGGCGCGGCGAAGGGCATGGGCGCGGCGATCACGACCACGCTCGCGCGCGAGGGCGCGGACGTCGTGCTGACCGCGCGGGATACGGACGCGCTCGCCCCGGTCGCGGCGGACGTGCGTGCGCTGGGGCGGGCGGCCCATGTCGTGGGCTGCGACGTCACCGACGATGGGCAGGTCAAGGCGATGGTCGAGCAGGCGCGCGCGGTCTTCGACGGGCGCATCGACATCCTGGTCAACATCGCGGGCGTCACCGGCCCCATCGAGACGCCTGTGCAGGACATCGACGTGGCCGACTTCGACTACGTCATCCGAAACAACGAGATCGGCACCTTCCTGCCCATCAAGTACGTGGTGCCGACCATGATCGCGCAGCGGAGCGGCAAGATCGTCAACATCGGCGGCACGTCGGGCCTGCGCGGCTACGCCATGCGCACCGCCTACAGCGCGTCCAAGTGGGCGGTGCGCGGGATCACGCGCACGGTGGCGCTCGAGGTCGGCAAGTACAACGTCAACGTCAACGCGGTCTGCCCCGGCATCGTCGAGACGCCCCGCATGCAGAAGCTCTGCGAGGAGAAGGCCCGCGTGCGCGGCTGGACCATCGACGAGGTGTACGACGAGTACGTTCAGGAGATGTGCTTGAAGCGCGTCACCACCTGCCAGGACGTGGCCGACGCCGTGCTGTTCATGGCGAGCGAGGAGAGCCGCCAGATCACCGGCCAGGCCATCACCGTCGACGGCGGCTGGGACGTGTAGCGCGGGCAGAGACGGGAGACATCGCGATATGTACGCGCCCTTCGAACTGGATATCCCGACGGACCTGGATGGCGCCCTGGCGGCGCTCGCGAACGGGGCCGGCGAGACCGTGCTCCCCATCGCGGGCGGCACGAACCTCATCGTCGACATCCGCGCGAAGCGCGAGCGGCCCGACCGGATGGTGGGCCTCGGCGAGGTCGACGCGCTGCTCGGCATGGCCTTCGGTCCTGAGCGCATCGCCATCGGCAGCCGCACCACGGTGAGCGACCTGCTGCGCTCGCCCGAGATCGCGCGCGAGGCGCCGTCGCTGATCGACGCCGCGCGCCTCTTCGGCGGCCTGATGGTGCGCAATACGGGCACGGTCGCCGGCAACATCGCCAGCGGCTCGCCGGCGGCCGACCTCGTGCCGCCGCTGCTCGTGCTCGACGCCGAGCTGGAGCTGGCCAGCGCGTCCGGCACGCGCACGCTGGCGCTCGACGACTACTACCTCGGCTACAAGGAGGACGCGCGCCGGCCGGACGAGCTGATCACCCGCATCTCATGGCCGCAGCAGCCGGAGAACTCCACCGACACCTTCTACAAGCTCGCGCGCCGCAAGGGCGACGCGATCACCGTCACCGGCGTGGCGGTGGCGCTCTCGGTGGCGGACGGCACCTGCACCAGGGCGCGGATCGCGCTTGCCTCCGTCGCGCCCTACGTCCGCCGCGTGAAGGAGGCGGAAGCGATGCTGGAGGGCCGGACGCTCACGCCCGCGCTCATCGACGAGGCGGCGGCGGCGGCGGCGGAGACATGCAGCCCCATCGACGACATCCGCGCCTCCGCCGGCTACCGCCGCCACACGGTGGAAGCCCTGACCCGGCGCCTGGTCACGCAAGCGTGGAACCGCCTGGCCCGAGGGAGTGACGCCCATGCCTGAGACGAGAACCATCACGCTCCGCATCAACGGCCGCGAGGAGGAAGGCCGCTTCCCCGCCCACCGCACGCTGCTGGAGGCGCTGCGCCAGCTCGGCCACATGGAGGTGAAGTGCGGCTGCGAGAAGGGCGACTGCGGCGCCTGCGCCGTGCTGCTGGACGGCATGGCCGTGGACAGCTGCCTGACCCTTGCCTGGATGGCGGCGGGCAAGGAGGTCACCACCGTCTCCGGCCTCGGCGACCTGGATTCGCCGCATCCCCTGCAGAAAGCGTTTGCCGACGGCGGCGCCGCGCAGTGCGGCTACTGCATTCCCGGCATCATCATCGCGGCCAAGGCGATCATCGACGAGCATCCGCAGCCAAGCGAGGACGACATTCGCTTGGGGCTGAGCGGCAATCTCTGCCGCTGCACCGGCTACACCAAGATCTTCGAGGCAATCGCCGACGCCGCCGGCGACATGCGCGCCGGAGGAGGCGCACCATGACCTACACCGACACCGATCCGGGCGCGCTGGCCAACGTCCAGTACCGGCAAATCGGCAAGCCGCTCACCCGCACCGACGCGCCGGGCAAGGTCACGGGGCGCACGCCCTATGCCGGCGACTACGTGATGCCGAACATGCTGCACATGCGCGTGCTCCGCGCCGACATCGCGAGCGCCCGTCTGGTGCGCCTTGATGTCTCCAGGGCGCGCGCGCTCAAGGGCGTGGCCTGCGTGCTGACCGCCGCCGACATCACCGATCGCACATCGGCCACCGACATCCCCGGCCAGACCGGACGCAAGAGGCTGGATACCGACCAGCCGATCCTGGTGAAGGACCGGGTCCGCTACTTCGGCGAGCCGCTGGCCCTGATCGCCGCCGAGACCCGCGACATCGCCGACCACGCGGCCGAGCTGATCGAGTTCGAGCTGGAGCCGATCCCCGGCGTCTACGACCCGCTGGAGGCGCTGAAGCCCGGCGCGCCTCTGGTCTACGGCTCGGACAATATCGTCGCCGAGCGCAGGATCAGGAAGGGCGACGCCGAGGCCGGCTTCGGCGTGGCCGACCTGATCGTCGAGCACACCTACAAGACCCCGTTCCAGGAGCACGCCTTCCTCGAGCCGGAGGTGGGCCTCGCCTGGGTGGACGAGAACGACGTGGTGAACATCCGCGTCTCGACCCAGGTGATCGAGCATTTTCGGCCCATCGCCGACGCCATCGGCGTGCCCCACAACAAGGTCCGCGTGCGGGGCGCGCTGGTGGGCGGCGGCTTCGGCGGCAAGGAGGACCTGACCGTCGAGGTCTACCTCGCGCTGCTGGCCAAGCACACCGGCCGGCCGGTGCGGCTGGAATACTCGCGCGAGGATTCCTTCGTCGGCCACGGCAAGCGCCACCCGTTCATCCTCACCTACCGCACCGGCGTCACGAAGGACGGCAAGATCACAGCCCTCGAAGTGAAGATGATCGCCGACGCCGGCGCCTACGTCTTCCTCAGCCCCTACGTCATCCTCTACGCGCTGGTCGCGGCCCCCGGCCCCTACCGTGTCGACAACCTCAACGTCTTCGCCCAGGCCGTCGCCACCAACAACATGTACACGAGTGCCTTCCGCGGCTTCGGCGCGCTGCAGGCCTGCGCGGCCTACGAGCAGCAGATGGACGAGATCGCGAACGCGCTCGGCCTCGACCGGATGGAGGTGCGCCGGCGCAACTTCCTCAAGACCGGCGAGCCCATGTCCACCGGCTTCGTGCCGCCGAGCGCGATCTGGACCGAGCAGTGCGCGGAGCAGGCCTGGGCCGCCCTCGGCGCGCCCACCCCAGCCGAGGGGCCGATCCGCACCGGCCGCGGCCTCGCCTGCTATCAGCAGAGCTACGGCCGCCTCACCTTCCTGCACGACACCTCGGAAGCCTGGGTCGGCGTCGAGATGGACGGCACCGTCGTGGTGCGCTCCGGCGTCACTGACATCGGCGCCGGCCAGATTTCGGCGCTGGGCCAGATCGCGGTGGAGGTGCTCGGCGTCACCCTCGACAACGTGGTCACCTACAACAGCGATTCCGCCGTCACCCCGCTCGCCGGCACCACCACGGCGACGCGCGCGCTCTACATGACCGGCAACGCCGCCAAGCAGGCGGCCGAGGGCCTTCGCGCCCGCCTCGCCGAACGCGCGGCGCAGGAATTCGGCGTCTCCCCGGACGAGATCGACATGGCCTTCAACGAGGTCTTCGTCATCGACCGGCCGGAGAAGACCATGCCGCTGGTCGATCTGGTGCGCATCTGCGCGGCCGAGGGCATCCACCGCTCGGAACTCGCGATCTTCCGCGCGCCCTTCGGCGACTTCCTGGATCCCGAGACCGGCCAGGGCCAGGCCCACCCCGACTACGCCTATGGCGCCCACGCGGTCGAGGTCTCGGTCGACGTGGAGACCGGCGAGGTCGAGGTGCTGAAGAGCGTCGCCGCCCACGACGTCGGCCAGTGCATCAACCCGTCCGCCGTGGAAGGCCAGATCCAGGGCGGCGCGCAGAACGGGCAAGGCTACGCGCTCAGCGAGGAGATGCTCTACGAGGAAGGCCGCCTGGTCACGCCGTCGTTCAGCGAGTACCTGATGCCGACGGCGATGGACATGCCGAACGTCGAGTGCATCGTCCTCGAATCCCGCAGCGGGGTCGGGCCCTTCGGCGCCAAGGGCATCGGCGAGCCGGCCATGACCGCCGTGGCCCCCGCCATCGCCAACGCCGTCGCCGACGCCATCGGCGTGCGCGTCTTCGAGATGCCGATCACGCCGGAGCGCGTGGTCCGCGCCTTGCAGCAGCACGCCGCCGCGCGATGACGGCGGGAGCGCCCTGAACGATGGCCGATAGCACCGATAGCAACGACAAGCCACTCGGGCGCTACGTCCGCGTGCTCGAGACGGTGGCCGCCGCGCGCACCGGGCTCACGCTCACGGACATCGCGCGGGAGCTGGCGCTGCAACCGGGGACGGTGCATCGCCTGATCCGGGGCCTCGTGGACCTCGACCTGCTGCGGAGTGCGCCCGGGACCAAGAGCTACGTGACCGGGCCCCGGCTGCAGTCCCTCCTGCATGCGAGCATGGACCGCGCGGGCTATGCGGGGCTCGCCAAGCCGGTTCTCGACGAGCTGGTGGCGGCGTTCGGCGAGACCGCGCATCTGGCCCGGCTCAACGGCGACTTCGCCGAGTCCGTGCTGATGGAGCAGCCTTCGGGCTCCGATCGCGCCTTCGTGCAGCCGGGCCGGCAGCTGCCGCTGCACGCGGCCGCCTCGGGCAAGGCGATCCTCGCGTTTCAGGACGAGGAGTTCGTCGCCCGCTATCTCGCGCGCCCGCGCGAGCGCTACACCGAGAAGACCAGAGTGGACGACGCGGAGATCCGCGACGAGCTCGGTCAGATTCGCGCCGACGGCATGGCGGTCTGCGACAACGAGCTCGACGCCGGCGTGCTCAGCTACGGCCACCCGATCCGCGTGAACGGCGGCTACGTCCTCTATTCCGTCGGCATCACCGGCCTCGCCGACCGCTTCCGTCCCGTGGCGCGCACGCGGATCAGGGAGAAGCTGTCGGCAGCGGCGGCCGACCTCGGCAGGCGGCTCGGATTCACGGGCTGATGGGAGCACGCGATGACTGACGCACGCCTGGCAGAGATCGTTCGGAATTGCCGGAACACGACGGAAAGCGCTTGCGGCGGCTACCTGGAGCCCACCGCGACCGGGCAGCCGGGGGCCTACGTCTCGACCGTCCTGCTGTCCACGGGCAGCGTGAACCTGGAGCAGTTCCCCGGCTTTCCCTTCGAGGAAGACCTGGACCAGGGCATGGCCGAGATCGTGTCCTACGACCGCGCCGAGTGTAACGATTCATACATCGGCCAGGTCAACATGCTGCAGGCGTCGTCCTTCAGCGGCGTCAACGGCGCCATCTGGGGCTACGACCTCGCGATCGATTCCCGCATCGGCAAGACTTATCCGGTCGGGCGGATCGAGAACATTCCGATCTACTCCCTCATTCCCCTGCGGGACGCGACGCGGCAACTCTTCGGCGTGGCCGACAGCCGGCACTTCCCGCCGCAGGAGGGCGCGATGGTCGTCTGCGCCGAAAAATACCGCACGAGCGCGGTCTCCGACGGCAACATGTGGATCTGGTGCGCGCTCGGCTTCGCCATCGCCGAGGACAGAGACAACCACGCGTGCCTCTTCATGGAAGACACAGGGATCATGTCTCATGCGGCGGACGAGGAGGACGCCGTGCGGGACAGGCTCGACGCGAGGCTCAACAGGATCGCCTATGCGGCCTACCTCTGCGGCGAGAACCAGGGGGCGCGCTACCGGAAGATCTACATCGGCTGGAAGGCGTCGCACATCCCGAAGAACCACGTGGGCTGTGCGCTCGCCTGCGCGCCCTACGTGACGCTGCCCACCGGCGCGTTCAGGAACATCGCGGAGGATACGGATATCCTCGCGCTTTCGACGGACGACTGGCTGGAGAGGGTCGGGTTCGCGCGGGTCGACGAGCCCGACTACGCGATCAGGACCCTGACCGGGCCCGAGATTCCGGTCGTCCAGGCGTAGCCGGGTTCACGATCCGCCGCGGGCCGGGAGAGGCGTCTTGACCGAGCAGACAATCGCCATCGACGTGCGCAACGCCGTCAAGCGGTTCGGCCCGGTGACCGCGCTCGCCGGCGCATCGCTCACCATCCGCGACAACGAGTTCTTCACGCTGCTTGGCCCCTCCGGCTGCGGCAAGACCACGCTGCTCCGCCTCATCGCGGGCTTCGAGGACATCACCGAAGGCGAGATCCTCCTCTACGGCGAGGATCTCGGCGACCTGCCCCCCAACCGGCGCCCGATCAACACGGTCTTCCAGCACTACGCGCTCTTCCCGCACATGACGGTGGCGGAGAACGTGGCCTTCGGCATGCGCCGCCTCGGCTGGAGCAAGGCGGACATCGAGGACCAGACGGTGCGCATCCTCGACCTGGTGAAGCTCGGCGACCTCGCCGCGCGCAGGCCGGCACAGCTCTCCGGCGGCCAGCAGCAGCGCGTGGCACTCGCCCGCGCCATGGCGCCCCGGCCCAAGGTGCTCCTGCTCGACGAGCCGCTGTCGGCGCTCGACCTCAAGCTCCGCCAGGCCATGCGCATCGAGCTCAAGCAGATCCAGAAGGACACCGGCATCACCTTCGTCTTCGTCACCCACGACCAGGAGGAGGCGCTGACGATGTCGGACCGCATCGCCGTGATGTCGGCGGGCGAGATCCGGCAGGTGGGCACGCCCCACGAGATCTACGAGGCGCCGGTGGACCGCTTCGTCGCCAACTTCATCGGGGAGACCAACGTGCTCGACGCGACCGTACACCGCGGGCCGGACCTTGCCTGGACCTGCCGGCTCGGCAACGGTGCGGTCTTTCCCTGCCAGGCCGCAGGCCAACCGCCTGCGGAGGGCGCCGCCGCCCACGTGCTGATCCGGCCGGAGCGCCTGTCCCTCGTGCCCGAGGCGGAGGCGCGCACGGGCCTCGTCGGCGTCGTCGAGCAGGCGGTCTATCTCGGCACCGATATCCAGTACACCGTCAGCCTCGACGGCGGGCCGGACGTCCTGGTCCGCCTGCAGAATGCCGGGGCCGGCGCGGCGCCCTTCCACGTCGGCGATCGCGCCGGCCTCGCCATCGCCCCCGGCGGCGCCCGGCTCCTGGTGGACTGATGGCCGGCGAGCTCGCCAGCACGCGCGCGGTCTCCCGCACCTTTGCGCCGGTGCGCACGCCGTTGCTGATCCCGACCTGGGTCATCATCGGCTTCTTCCTCGTGGCGCCGGTGCTGATGATGCTGGTCTACTCCTTCCTCACGAAGGAGTTCCGCGGCGGGGTGATCTGGGACTTCTCGCTCGCGGCCTACGACCAGTTCATCTTCGACCGCGGCCTCTTCGGCGACGATCCGCCGCAGATCGAGTGGACCTACATCGTCATCTTCGTCCGCTCGATCATCCAGGCCGCCGTCGCCACCGTGCTCTGCCTCGTCATCGGCTTCCCGACCGCCTACTTCATCGCCACGCGCTCGCCCGCGACACGCTCCATGTGGCTCTTCCTGGTGACCGTCCCCTACTGGGTGAACCTGCTGATCCGCACGGTCTCGATGAAGTTCCTCATCCGCGACAACGGCCCGCTCAACGAGGCCCTGCTGGGCTTGGGCGTCATCGGCGAGCCGATTGCGCTCATCAACACCGACTTCGCGGTGCAGCTCGGGCTCTTCTACTCCTACCTGCCCTTCATGGTGCTGCCCATCTATGCCTCGGTGGAGCGCTACGACTTCGCGCTCTCGGAAGCCGCGGCCGACCTCTACGCCAACCGCTGGACCATCCTGTACAAGGTCATCCTGCCCATCGTCAGGCCCGGCATCGTCGCCGGCTGCATCCTGGTGTTCGTGCCGAGCCTCGGCGCCTTCCTCGCGCCCGACCTGCTCGGCGGCGCCAAGAACTTCCTGATCGGCTCGCTCATCGAGGAGCAGTTCAAGGGCAACGCCGGCAACTGGCCCTTCGGCGCGGCCGCGTCGATGATCCTGCTCTCCCTCGTGCTGATCGCGCTCTTCATTTACGCGCGCCGCCAGGCGCTGCGCAGCGCGCGGGCCGCCTGAGATGCGGCAGAGGATCAACATCCGGCGCTACCCCGGCTTCCTGCCGATCACCATCCTCTGCCTGGTGGTGCTCTACGCGCCGCTCCTCGTGGTGATGGTCTACAGCTTTAACGATTCGCTCTCGATCACCCGCTGGGGCGGGTTCAGCTTCCGCTGGTACATGGAAATCTTCACCGGGCCGGAATCGGCCAAGTTCAAGGACGCCGCCTGGAATTCGCTCACCATCGCGCTCTCGGCCGCCGTCGCCAGCACCATCATCGCGACGGCCGCGGCGGTGGCCATGGTGCGCGGCGGCGCCTTCAAAGGGAAGGCGCTCAACCTCGCGCTCATCAGCATGCCGATCATGGTGCCGGAGATCGTGACCGCCGTGGCGACGCTGGTCTTCTTCAGCGCCATCGGGTTTACGCTCGGTTATCTCTCGATCCTGGTGGCGCACATCGTCTTCTGCATCCCCTTCGCCTACCTGCCGATCGCGGCCCGGCTGCAGGGGATCGACGGCAGTTACGAAGAGGCCGCGCAGGACCTCTACGCGAGCCGCTTCCAGGCGTTTCTGCGCGTGCTCATGCCATTGATGGCGCCCGGCATTCTCGCGGGCTTTCTGCTGGCATTCATCATCTCGCTCGACGATTTCATCATCACCAACTTCATCAAGGGCGCCGGTATCGAGACCCTGCCCACGGCGATTTTTGGGGCCGTGAAGCAGGGGATCAAACCCGACATCATGGCGCTCAGCACCATCATGCTCACCGTCTCGATCCTGATCGTCACGCTGTCCTATTTCATCAGCCGCTACGGTCGCCAGGGCACGAAGGCGGAGGCATAGGCCTTACCGTGAACACCCGCACAACCTAAGGAGGGAGACATGCGGACAATCCTCAAGGCCGGCGCAGCCGCGTTGGCACTCACTTTTGTCGTGAGCGCCGCTCACGCACAGGAGAAGCTCTCGATCTACCACTGGTTCGAGTACATCCCGCAGGAGCTGCTCGACAAGTTCTCGGCCGAGACCGGGATCGAGGTGACCATGGACACCTTCGATTCCAACGAGGCCATGCTGGCCACGCTCAAGGCCGGCAAGCTCGGCTCCTACGACGTGGCCGTGCCGGGCGACTACATGGTCGAGATCATGCGGGGCGAAGGCATGCTCGACACCATCGCGGAGGGCGAGCTCGCCAACAAGGGCAACATCGAGCCGCAATGGGTGGACGTGCCCTTCGATCCGGGCCGCAAGCACTCGATCCCCTACCAGTGGGGCTCGACCAGCTTCTCGGTCAACCTGGATGCCTATTCCGGCGACATCAACGACACCAGCATCGTCTACGACCCGCCGGACGAGCTGAAGGGCAAGATCAACGTCCTCGATTCCCAGGGCGAGGTCATGCTGCTGGCCTCCCTTCACCTCGGCATTCCCCAGTGCTCGACCGACCGCGAGCAGCTCAAGGCGCTCGACGCGCTGCTGCAGGCGGCCAAGCCGCACTGGGCCTCGTTCAACTCCGACGGCGCCAAGGACGTTCTCGTCTCCGGCGACGCCGCGGTGGGGATGATCTGGAACGGCTTCTCCGCCAAGGCGCGCAATGAGGGCGCCAACATCCAGTACGCCTACCCTCGCCAGGGCTACGTCGTCTGGATGGACAACGTCGTGCTGCTCAAGGACGCGCCCAACCGGGCCAGCGCGCTCAAGTTCATGGACTTCCTGCTGGAACCGGAGAACATCGCCGCGGTCACCAACTTCGCGCGCTACGCGGCGGGCGTCGAAGGCGTGACTCCGCACCTCGATCCGGAGTTGGCCAGCCAGCCCGAGTCCGTGCCGCCCGCCGACGCACCAGCCGGCACCTTCGTCGCGGTGTGCGATCAGGCGACGCAGGAGGTCTACGACACCATGTGGACCCGCCTGAAGAAGTAGTCGTCACGTTTGCTTGGAGCGCGTCCGTCATGCACGGACGCGCGACAGGCCGGGCGGCGCGCTCCCTCTGGAGAGCACCGCCCGGCCCGCCCTTCTCTCACCGAATGGGTGATCCCATGAGCGCGGAATCCCGCTACGACATCCTGCTCGAGCCCGTCCGGATCGGGCCCGTCACCGCCCGCAACCGATTCTACCAGGTGCCGCATTGCACCGGCATGGGCTACCGCGACCCGACGGCGCTTGCCCACATGCGGGGCGTCAAGGCCGAAGGCGGCTGGGCGGTGGTCTGCACCGAGCAGGTCGAGTTCCACTGGAGCGCCGAGATCACGCCCTTCATCGAGCTTCGCCTCTGGGACGATCGCGACGTGCCCATGCTCGCCAAGATGGCTGAGCACATCCACGCGCACGGGTCGCTCGCCGGGCTGGAGCTTTGCTACAACGGCCTGCACAGCCCGAATTTTTATTCCCGCGAGGTGCCGATGGGGCCGGCCGGCCTGCCGGTCGCGGGCATGAGCTACGAGCCCCTGCAGGGGCGCACCATGGACAAGCAGGACATCCGCAACCTCCGCCGCTGGCACAGGGCGGCGGCGCTCCGCGCGCGCCAGGCTGGCTTCGATCTGATCTACGTCTACGGCGGCCACGCGCTCAACATCCTGCACCAATTCCTCTCCCGCGAGTTCAACCGGCGCACGGACGAATACGGCGGCTCGCTGGAGAACCGCGCGCGCCTCCTCAAGGAGCTGCTGACCGACACGAAGGAGGCGGTGGGCGACACCTGCGCCGTGCCCTGCCGGCTCTCCGTGGACGAGCTGCGCGGCGCGGCCGGGCTGGAGAAGGCCGAGACCGAGGACATGATCGGCCTCGTGGCCGAGATCCCGGACCTCTGGGACGTCTGCCTCGCCGGCTGGGAGAACGACAGCATGCCGTCGCGCTTCGGCGAGGAGGGCTGGCAGGAACCCTTCATCGCCGGCGTCAAGGCGCTCACCACGAAGCCGGTGGTCGGCGTCGGCCGCTACACCTCGCCCGACCGCATGGTCTCCATCGTGAGGAAGGGCATCGTCGACCTGATCGGCTGCGCGCGGCCCTCCATCGCCGATCCCTTCCTGCCGAACAAGGTGGCGGAGGGGCGGCTGGAGGACATCCGCGAGTGCATCGGCTGCAACATCTGCGTCTCCGGCGACTTCACCATGTCGCCCATCCGCTGCACCCAGAACCCGACCATGGGGGAGGAATGGCGGCGCGGCTGGCACCCCGAGCGCATCCGGCCCAAGGAGAGCGAGAAGCCCGTGCTGATCGTCGGCGCCGGCCCCGCCGGGCTGGAAGCCGCGCAGGCGCTCGGCAAGCGCGGCTACGAGGTGACCCTCGCCGAGCGGGAGACGGAGCTGGGCGGCCGCGTCGCGCGGGAATGCCGCCTGCCGGGCCTCGCCGCCTGGGGGCGGGTGCGCGACTACCGCGCAGAACAGCTTCACAAGCTGCCGAACGTCGTCCTCTACCTGGATTCGCACCTCGACGCGGAGACCGTGCTCGAGTTCGGCTGCCCCCGCGTCGTCATCGCCACCGGCGCGCGATGGCGGGGCGATGGCGTGGGCCGCCACTGGACCGCACCCGTCCCCGTCGAGGAGGGCGCGCAGGTGCTCACGCCCGACGACCTCATGGCGGGCCGCTGGCCCGAAGGCACGCGCGTCACCGTCTGGGACGACGACCACTACTACATGGCGAGCGTGCTGGCCGAGCTGCTGGCGGACAAGGGTTTTGAGACCACCTACGCGACGCCCGCGTCGGAAGCCTCCACCTGGAGTCGCAACACCATGGAGCAGCACTTCGCCCAGGCGCGCCTGCTGGAGAAGGGCGTCCGCATCGAGGCGTTCCGCAACCTGAGCCGCATTGCGCCGGGCCTCGTCGCGACCTCGTGCGTCCACACCGGCCGCATCGAAGAAGCGGAAGCCGACGCGGTGGTGCTCGTCACCGCGCGCACGCCAGCAAACGAGATCGCGGCCGACCTCTTAGGCCAGCGGGAGCGCTGGGCGGACGCCGGTCTCGAAGCCGTCGACACCATCGGCGACGCGCTCGCGCCGGCCACCATCGCCCACGCGGTCTACGCCGGGCGCCGCTACGCCGAAGCCCTCGACGCCCCGCCCGTCGCGGAAGACGAAGTGCCCTTCAAGCGCGAACTCGCAGAGCTGATCGCGTAGCCCTACGGCCGCACCGGAAAGTTCGTGGGGCCCGTGAGGCGCGGCAGCAGGGGCTGGACGCGGGCGATCCAGTCGCAGAGCACGGGCCGGGTCTCGCGCGGGTCGATCACCTCGTGGATGGAAAAGCTCTCGGCGCGGGGCACGGGGGATTGCCGCGCCAGCATCTCCTCCTCCAGCCGTTCGCGCTCTGCGGCGGGGTCGTCGGCCTTGGCGATCTGGCGGCCGAAGGCCACCGCCACGCCGCCCTCCACCGGCAGCGCCCCCATCTCGGCGGAAGGCCAGGCGACGACGAAGCCGTCCGGCCCGAAGTGCGCGGCGACCGCCACGCCGTGGGCCTTGCGCACGATGACCGACGCCCAGGGCACCACGGAGCTTGCGGCGGCGAGCACGGCGGCGGCGCCGAAGCGGATGGTGCCGGCCTTCTCCGCCTCCGCCCCGATCATGAAGCCGGGCTCGTCCACCAGGCTCACGATCGGCAGGTGGAAGGTGTCGCAAAGCTCGATGAAGCGCCGCGTCTTCTGCGAGCCCGCTGCGGTCATGGCGCCGGCCAGGTGCCAGCAGTCGTTGGCGAGCACGCCCACGGGCTGGCCCGCGAGCCGGGCGAGGCCGGTGATCGTGCCCTGCCCGTAGAGCCGGCCGATCTCGAAGAACGAGCCCGCGTCCAGCACCAGCGCGATCACGCGCCGCATGTCGTAGAGCTTGCGCCGGTTGCGCGGCACGATCCCGATCAGCTCCTCGGCCGGGCGCTCCGCCGGGTCGTCGGCCGGCGTGCACGGCGGCAGCTCCCAGACGTTGGGCGGGAGGTAGCCGAGGAAGCGGCGGATTTCGGCGAAGGCCGCCGGCTCGTCCGCGACCAGGTTGTCGATGACGCCGTTCCGGGCGTGCACTTGCGCGCCGCCCAGCGCCTCCTTGCTGGGCCGGCGGCCGAGCGCGCGCTCGACCACGGCGGGTCCCGCGATCAGGATCTGCGAGTTCTCCGCCATCACCGAGAAGTGCGAGGCCACGAGGCGGGCGGCCGGGAGCCCCGCCACCGCGCCGAGCCCCGCCGAAGCCACCGGCACGCTCGCCATCGCCTTGGCCACGGAGGCGAAGCGCGGCGGGGCGTTGACCGGCGTGCCCACGGTCTTCGACCCGGTGCCGGCAACGCTGCCGCCCGCGCCCTGGTGGAGGCGCACGAGGGGCACGCGGTAGGTGCAGGCGAGCTCCTCGGCATAGACGCTCTTGCGCAGGCCCGCCTCGTTGGGCGAGCCGCCGCTCAGCGTGAAGTCCTCGCCGCCGACGACGCAGCGGCGCCCGTCGATCGCGCCGAAACCCAAAACGAAGTTGGCCGGCTGGAAATCGGTGAGGCGCCCGTCCGCGTCGCGGCTCGCCACGCCTGCGGCGCCGCCCAGCTCCCGGAACGAGCCGGCATCAAGCATGGCGTCGATCCGCTCGCGGATCGTGAGAAGCCCCCTGGCGTGCTGGCGGCCGATGCCGTCGGCGCCGCCCTGCGCCTCCGCCAGCGCCCGCTTGCGCGCGAGCTCGTCGACCTCCTTCTCCCAGCTCATGCGGGGCTCAGGCGATCACGCCGGCGTCGTGCAACGCGGCGATCTCGTCGGCGGCGAGACCGGCTTCCGCCAGCAGCTCTTCCGAGTGCTCGCCGAGAAGCGGCGCGCCGCGCCGGATCGTGCTCGGCGTCGCCTCGAAGCGCGCCGCCGGCCGCGCCTGTCGCATCCGGCCCGCGACGGGATGGTCGACCTCGACGAGGGTGCCGCTGGCGGCGACCTGCGGGTGCTCCACGAGCGCGTTCCGCGTCAGCACCGGCGCGCAGGGCACGCCCTCGGCCTCCAGCCGCTCCATCCACTCGTCGGTGGTGCGCTCGCGCAGCGCCTCCTGGGTGAGCGCCAGGCGGTCGTCGATGTTCTCGTCGCGGAGCGCAGGCGTCCTGAAGCGCGCGTCCTCCAGCCACTCCGGCCGCTCCAGCGCGCGCGTGAGGCCGAGCCACTCGCGGTCGCTCATCACGGCGACGCTCATGTGGCCGTCCTTCGTCTCGTAGATGAGGTCGATGAAGCTCGCCGCCCGCTGCTCCGTCGGCGGCTGCTCAAGGAAGGTCTGGCCGCCCATGTCCGACGCCCAGAGGAAGGAGACGACGGCATCCAGCATCGAGAGCCGAACGTGCTGGCCCGCGCCCGTCCGCTCGCGGGCGAGCAGCGCGGCGGTGACGGCCTGCGCCGCGGTCACGCCGGTGAGCTTGTCCGGCAGGATCGTGCGCACGAGGCGCGGGCGCGCGTCGTCCGAGCCGCCCTGGACCGAGGCAAGGCCCGACGCCGCCTGGATGATGGGGTCGTAGACGCGCTTCGTCGCGTAAGGCCCGGTCTCGCCGAAGCCGTTGATCGAGACGTAGACGATGCGGGGGTTGGCGGCGCGGATGTCGGGCTCGGCCACGCCCAGCCGCTCGACCACGCCGGGCCGGAAATTCTGGATGAAGACGTCCGCGCCTGCGGCCAGGCGCATCACGGCGTCGCGCCCGCGCGCATCCTTCAGGTTCACCGCAAGCGAGCGCTTGTTGCGGTTGACGTTGAGAAAGCCCGAGGAAAGCCCGTTGGAGCGGTTGCTGCCGGTGCGCGTGTGATCGCCCTGGCCCATCGCTTCCACCTTGATCACGTCGGCGCCCTGATCCCCCAGCATCATGGTGGCCAAGGGGCCGGAGACCATCGATGTGAGGTCGATCACGCGGTAGCCGTCGAGCGGTCCTGGCACTGGTCGTCTCCTCGCTCAGCCGAAGGCGCGATGGTATCCGGGGCGGAGCGATTCAGGAACGGGTGACTGAGGCGGGCGACTGAGGCGGACGACTGAGTCGTTGACTCGATCCCGCGGCGCGCCCATGTGCTTGTCGCACGCTTCTGCCGCCGGTGAACAGATCGGCGCCCGCGACCGCCGCCAGCCAACGAGCGCCGCCCCATGCCCCGAGACTACGTGACGAAAATCCTGAAGGCGCGCGTCTACGACGTGGCGCGCGAGACCCCGCTGGAGCTTGCCCCGAAACTCTCCGCCCGGCTCGGCAGCGAGGTCTGGCTCAAGCGCGAGGACCTGCAGCCGGTCTTCTCGTTCAAGCTGCGGGGCGCTTACAACAAGCTCGCATCGCTCACGCCTGAGGAGCGCGCGCGGGGCGTCATCGCGTCGTCGGCCGGCAACCATGCGCAGGGCGTGGCGCTGGCCGCGCGCCGGCTCGGTGCGCGCGCGCTCATCGTCATGCCGGAGACCGCACCCCGCATCAAGGTGGACGCGGTCGAGCGCCTCGGCGCCGAGGTGCTGCTCGCGGGCGACAGCTACGACGGCGCGAAGGAGACGGCGGAGGCCCTCGCCGCCGAGCGCGGGATGATCCTCATTCCGCCCTACGACGACGAGCACGTCATCGCGGGCCAGGGCACGGTGGGGATGGAGATCGTGCGCCAGCAGGGTGAGGCCTTCGACGCGATCTTCGTGAGCGTGGGCGGCGGCGGCCTCATCGCCGGCATCGCCGCCTACGTCAAGGCGCTGTGGCCCGAGACGCGCATCGTCGGCGTCGAGCCGGAGGACACGCCGACCCTGCACGCGGCGCTCGCGGCGGGCGAGCGGGTCGTCCTCGACCAGGTCGGCACCTTTGCCGACGGCGTCGCGGTGAAGCAGATCGGCGCCGAGCCCTTCCGCATCGCTCAGGAATGCATCGACGAGGTGGTGCTCGTCTCCACCGACGAGATCTGCGCGGCGATCAAGGACATATTTGAGGACACGCGCTCCATTGCCGAGCCTGCAGGGGCGCTCGCGGTCGCCGGCCTCAAGCGCCACGTCGAGCGGGAGGGCGCCAGGGACGGGCGATTCGCCGCCGTCGTGAGCGGCGCCAACGTCAACTTCGACCGCCTCCGCCACATCGCTCAGCGGGCCCAGCTCGGCGAGCAGCGCGAGATCCTGCTCGCGGTCACGATCCCCGAGCGCCCCGGCAGCCTGCTCCGCTTCTGCGAGCTGATCGGCACGCGCTCGATCACCGAGTTCAACTACCGCTACGCCGACGACGCAGCCGCGCACATCTTCGTGGGCGTGGAAATCAGCGGCGCGGGCGCGGACAAGCGGTCCCTCGTGGACGCGCTGGAGCAGGACGGCTATCCGGTGCTCGATCTCACCGACAACGAGATGGCCAAGCTCCACGTCCGCTACATGGTGGGCGGCCACGCGCCGGGGGAGCTCGACGAAGTCCTCTACCGCTTCGACTTCCCCGAGCGGCCGGGCGCGCTCATGCACTTCCTCACCCGGATGGGCCGCAAGCCCTGGAACATCAGCATGTTCCACTACCGCAACCACGGCTCGGACTACGGCCGCGTCCTCATCGGCCTGCAGGTGCCCAAGGACGAGCGCGGCGACTTCCAGTCCTTCCTCGATCAGGTGGGCTACGACTACCGCGACGAGACCGCCAACCCCGCCTACCGCCTGTTCCTGCGCTGAAGGGGAAATGGAGCGCGCGTCCGGCGTGTTATGGTGAGCGGCGGCAGAGCGGAAGGCGGAGATCGGAGATGCTGAAGCCGGAAAGCGACGTTCTCGTATCGCAGCTCGACCGCGTGCTTGGCGAGCACGTGGCGCGCGGCATCGTCGGCGCCTCCCTCGCCCTCGTCCGGCCGGGCGAAGAGGTGCTGACCCTTGCCGCCGGCTGCGCCGACCGGGAGACCGGGGCGCCGCTCGCCCCGGCCCACCTGTTCAAGACCGCCAGCACCAAGAAAACCTGGACCGCCGTCGCCGTGCACGCGCTGGTGAGTGAAGGGCGCATCAGCCTCGACGGGACCATCGAGGGGTGGTTCCCGCACCTGCCGCGGGCGAACGAGATTCGCGTGCGCCACCTGCTGAGCCACCGGAGCGGCCTGCCGGAATACGAATCCGTCATGCCCAGGGGCGCGGCCGACGACTGGACGCCGCAGCGGATCGTCGAATTCGCGCTCGCCAACGGCACGCAGATCGCGCCGGGCGAAGCCTTCGTCTACTCCAACCCCGGCTACGTGCTGGCGGGCGAGATCGTAGCCAGCGAGCGGGGCGAGCCGCTTTCCCGCTGGCTCCGGCGCGAGGTCTTCGAGCCGTGCGGCATGGCCGAGACCTGGAGCGGCGGGGACGAAGCATTTCCGAGCGAGCGCCTGGCCCGCCAGTACGTCTTCGCTTCGTCGACGCCCGACGCACCGCCCGAGGATTCGTCGGACTGGTTCCCGCTATCGGGCATCGGGGCTGCGGGCGACCTGGTCACGACGCCCCGCGACCTCGCGCGCGGCGTCCACGCGCTCTTCACCGGCGAGATACTGGACCGTGCCGCCCTCGCCGACCTGACCGGCCCGCTCCTTCCTGCCAGCTTCCCCGGCACGAACATCACCCACTGCGGCCACGGGGTCCTGGTCTCCCGCTTCGGCGACCTCACCGTCGCGGGCCACCTCGGCCAGTTGCGCGGGCACGTCACCATGGCGGGCCACCAAGAGGCGAGCGGGATCACCGCCGTGCTCTGCCAGAACTCGTGCTCGAGCGATCTGGAGGCTTTTGGCGCGGCGGGCATCCACCCGGCCTACGCCGAGATCTTCCGCCTGGCCGGCGCCTAACCAAAACCGGCGCCCGCCCGAGCGCGGATGCGCGCCCAGTGAGCGCCGGATCAGGCAAGAAAGAAGCGCTCTAGTCGAGTGAATCCAGCGCCTTCTGGAAACGGCCGGCGTGGGACTTCTCGGCCTTCGCGAGCGTCTCGAACCAGTCGGCGATCTCGTCGAAGCCCTCGTCGCGCGCGGTGCGCGCCATGCCGGGGTACATGTCGGTGTACTCGTGGGTCTCGCCGGCCACCGCCGCCGCCAGGTTGTCGCTGGTCTGGCCGATCGGCTTGCCGGTGGCGGGATCGCCGGTCTCGACCAGGAAGTCGAGATGGCCGTGGGCGTGGCCGGTCTCGCCCTCGGCGGTCGAGCGGAAGAGCGCGGAGACGTCGTTGTAGCCCTCCACGTCGGCCTTGCGGGCGAAGTAGAGATAGCGCCGGTTGGCCTGTGACTCGCCGGCGAAGGCGTCCTTGAGGTTCTGCTCGGTCTTGCTGCCACCCAGTGCAGGCATGGTCTTGATCCCCCTGATTCTACGGTTCGAGATATGTGGCCGCCGCGCCCAGGGACGCGGGCACGGCCAGTGCGTTCGCCGCCCTATATGACGCAGCGCAGCGCCGCCGTCAACGGATTGGAATCATTCCAGGGTGTGCGGGTCCCCCGGCCGGGCCGCGCCCTCTTCCGCGCCTGTGCCGGTCACGCGGATGACGACGTCGATGCGCGAGACCGTGGTCCCCGGCGGCGCCGGCGGCTCGACATTCACCGAGACGCGATCGCCCGGCACATCGACTAGCCGCCCGGTGTCTTCGAGGAAGAAATGCTGGTGATGCGCGGTGTTCGTGTCGAAGAAGGAGGGCCCGGAGTCCACCACCAGCTCGCGCAGGAGGCCCGCCTTCGTGAACTGGTGCAGCGTGTTGTAGACCGTGGCGAGCGAGACTCCCGCCTCCTCCCGCAGCACCTCGGCGTGAAGCTCCGCCGCCGTGACGTGCCGGTGCGGCCCGCCGAAGAGGCGGCTGGCGAGCACGATGCGCTGGCGCGTGGGCCGGAGCCCGGCCTCGCGCAGGCACGCTCTGGCGTCGCTGTCGGGCGATGTCGTCATGTTGAGACCGCTTTCCTGAACCCGCCCCTCATAGCACAATTCCGCGAGAATTGCGCCGCCGCCGCCCTCACGTGACCGGGTCCGGCGTGTCGGCGCCGTGCGCTTTCCAGCCCTCGCCGGCCATGATACGCGCGAGCGCGTCCACCGCGTCCCACACGTCGACGTGGTGGATGTAGAGGGGTGCGACGCCGAAGCGCAGGATGTCGGGGCTGCGGAAGTCGGCCACGACGCCCTCGGCGCGCAGCGCCCTGGAGACGGCGTAGGCGTGCCCGTGCCTGAACGAGACCTGGCTGCCCCGTTCGTGGGGCTCTCTCGGGCTCGCGAGCGAAAATCCGTGGCGCGCGAGCCGGTCGTCCGCCAGCCGGATGAACAGCTGGGACAGGCTCCGCGACTTGCCGACGACGTCGTCCATGCCGATGCCGTCGAAGGTTGCGACGCCGTGCATGACGGCGCGGAGCGAGAGGATCGGCGGCGTGCCGACCAGGCACTTCTCGATGCCCTCCGCGGGCCGGTAACGATCCTCGAAGCCGAACTGGTTTGCGTGACTGAACCAGCCGGTCATCACCGGCTCGTGCGCCGCGATGGCGCTCTCCGCCATGTAGATGTAGGCCGGCGCGCCCGGCCCGCCGTTCAGGAATTTGTAGGTGCAGCCGACGGCGTACGCCACGCCCCAGTGGTTGAGCGCGAGCGGCACGGCGCCGGCGGAATGGCTGAGGTCCCAGATCACGGGCACGCCGCGCCTGGCACAGTCCGCCGCGATCCGCGCCATGTCGTGCATGGCGCCGGTGCGGAAGTTGACGTGGGTCAGCAGGACCAGCGCGGTGCCCTCGTCGACCGACCGGACGATGGCCTCGGGCTCCGCCAGCACGAGGTCGAACCTGCCGCCGAAGAGATCGACGAGCCCTTCCAGGATATAGACGTCGGTGGGGAAGTTGCCGCGCTCGGTGACGACGGTGCGCCGCCCCTCGCTCTGGCGCAGCAGGGAGGCCGCCAGCTTGAACAGGTTGACCGAGGTGGAGTCCGCGACGACGACCTCGCCGGCCGAGGCACCGATCAGCGGCGCGATGGCGTCGCCGGCCTTCTTCGCGAGGAAGAACCAGTCGGCGTCGAGCCAGCTCTCGACCAGGCCCCCGCCCCATTCCTCGCGGACCGCGCGGTCGATGTCGGCGGCGGTCGTCCTCGGCAGCGCGCCGAGGGAGTTGCCGTCGAAATAGAGCACGCCTTCCGGCAGGGCGAACCGTTCCCGCAGGGGTGAGAGCGCGCACTCCCGATCCATCCTCTCGCACGCGTCGCGGTCCATCGCTCCCCTCGCCGTGCCGGTCCGCTATCGTACAGGTCTTCGGGGGCTTCCACGACGCGGCGGGTCAGACCGCGCGCGCGGCTGCGACGAGACGGCCGAGCTTGGCGCGCGCGAGGTCAGTCCCCAGCATGATGAGGCCGCAGTCGGGCGCGGCCATCAGCCGGTCCGCGTCGATGTGGTCGAGCGTCGCCCGCAGGCGTTCGACGATTTCCTCCACCGTCTCCACCCGGCTGGACGCGATCGCGACGACGCCGAGGATGACCGTCGTGCTGGCGAAGGCGTCGAGCAGGGTGAGGTCGTTGTGCCGGTGCGCGTCCTCGATGGAGACCGCGTCGACGCAGCTGGCCTCCACCGCGCGGGCGAGCCGACGGTAGGCTTCCGGGTCGGCCTTCACGTAGTCCGTCTCGTCGAGCCTGTCGGGATAGCCGCAGCACATGTGCATGGTGCGCGTCACGCCACCCGGCACCCCGTGAAAGCAGCGTTCCAGGCTCTCGATGCCCAAGTCGAGCGCCTGGTCCGGCAGGCGGGCGAAGAGCGGCTCGTCCACCTGGATGTGGCGGCAACCCGCCTCGGCCAGCCGCCTGATCTCCACGTTGAGCGCGTCGGCCAGGTCGGCGCACCACGCGCGGCGCTCGGACGCGCAGGCGTTGGCGGTCGAGTCCGCGATGGTGAGCGGCCCCGGCACGGTGATCTTGACCGGCTTCTCCGTCGCCGCCTGCGCCACCTGCCAGTCGCGCACCAGGAAGGGCTCGCCCGCCGCGACCTTGCCCGTGAAGGTGGGCACCTCGGCGGTCCACGCGCCGTTCCGCATGGTGCGGAGCGTGAGCGTATCGGGCTCGAAGCCCTGCAGGTGGCTGCAGTGGTAGTGGATGTAGTTGCCCCGCCGCACCTCGCCGTCGGTCGGGATGTCGATGCCGATGGCGGCCTGCTCGGCCACGACCTCCCGCGTCGCCCGGTCGAACGCGGCCCGCCGCTCCTCGGCCGTGAGTGCTCCGGCCTCGGCCTCGCCGGCCTCGATGTCCCCGTGCATCCACGCCAGGCGCGGCACGTAGGGCGGCTTGGGATAGGCGCCGATGCAGGTGGTGGGCACGGGCATGGCGGCCTCATCCTGCCATAACGGTCTCGCGAGTCACCGCTTCACTGGCGCATGTCATGCAAGCATGTCGTGAGTGCCGGGCGGTACGCGATGGGCTACCATGTCGCACCGGATCCTGAGGAGGATGCGCCGTGCCGAGCGAGTTCGTTGCCACCGCCTGCCCCCACGACTGCCCGTCCACCTGCGCGCTCGAGGTCGAGCGGCTGGCGCCGGATCGGATCGGCGCCGTCAGGGGCGCGCGGGAGAACGACTACACCTCGGGCGTCATCTGCGCCAAGGTCGCGCGCTATGCCGAGCGCGTGCACCATCCCGGCCGCCTCGCCCAGCCCCTGCAGCGCACCGGCGAGAAGGGCGCCGGCGAGTTCCGCCCCATCGGCTGGGACGACGCGCTCGACCTGATCGCGGAGAAATTCGTCCGCGCGACCGAGACCCATGGCGCGGAGGCGGTCTGGCCCTACTACTACGCCGGCACCATGGGCCTGGTGCAGCGCGACGGCATCAACCGGCTGCGCCACGTCATGCGCTACTCGGGGCAGGACGAGACCATCTGCTCGCGCCTCTCCAGCGACGGCTGGTGGGCCGGCGTCGGCACCTACGTGGGCTCCGATCCGCGCGAGATGGCGAAGGCCGACCTGATCGTCGTCTGGGGCTGCAACCCGGCGTCCACCCAGGTCAACGTCATGACCCACATCGCGAAGGCGCGGAAGACGCGGGACGCGGCGCTCGTGGTGGTCGACCCCTACGAGACCCGCACCGCCAAGGTCGCGGATCACCACGTGGCGCTGCGGCCGGGCACCGACGGCGCGCTCGCCTGCGGCATCATGCACGTGCTCTTCGCCGAGGATTTTGCGGACCGCGACTACCTCGCCCGCTACACCGATCATCCGCAAGAGTTCGAGGCCCACCTCGCGAGCCGGGACCCCGCCTGGGCCTCCGCCATCACCGGAATCCCGGCCGCCGAAATCACCGCCCTCGCCCGCATGATCGGCCGCGTCAAGCGCACCTACATCCGCTTGGGCTACGGCTTCACCCGCTCGCGCAACGGCGCCGCCAACATGCACGCCGCCACCTGCATCGCCGCCGTCACCGGCGCCTGGCAGCACGAGGGCGGCGGCGCAATGCACACCAACAAGAGCGTCTACGGCGTCGACGCCACCCTGATCGAGGGGCTCGACGCCCGCGACCGCTCGGTGCGGACGCTCGACATGTCACGCATCGGCGCCGTGCTGACCGGCGATCCGGGCGACCTCGGCGATGGCCCGCCCGTCACCGCCATCGTCATGCAGAACGTGAACCCGGCGGCGGTGGCGCCCGAATCGGCGAAGGTGCGCGAGGGCCTCCTGCGGGACGACCTCTTCCTCGCGGTGCACGAGCAGTTCATGACCGACACGGCGCGCTACGCCGACATCGTGCTGCCGGCCACGACCTTCCTCGAACACGACGACATCTACGTGGGCGGCGGCCACAGCTACCTGCTCATGGGCGCCCGTGCGATCGAGCCCTACGCCGAGACCCGCTCCAACCACGACGTCATTTGCGCGCTCGCCAGGCGATTGGGCGCCGAGCATCCGGGCTTCGACATGACGGCGTGGGAGCTGATCGACGCGACGCTCAAGCGCTCGGGCCACCCCGACGCCGCGACGCTCAAGGCGGAGCGCTGGAAGGACTGCATGCCGGACTTCGAGACCGCTCATCACCTGAAGGGCTTCGGCTGGCCGGACGGGCGCTTCCGCTTCAAGCCGGACTGGGCGCGCATGGGGCCGCGCGGGGCGGAGATGCCGGCCTTCCCCGACCACATGGCGGCGATCGACGCGCCGGACGCCGCGCATCCCCTCCGCCTCGTCACCGCGCCCGCGCACAACTACCTCAACTCGAGCTTCACCGAGACGCGCACCAGCATCGCCAAGGAAGCGCGCCCCTCCGCCCTCTTCCACCCCGGCGACGCGCGCGACCTCGGCTTCGCCGACGGCGACCGCGTCCGCATCGGCAACCGCCGGGGCTCCGTTCTCATCCACGCGCGCATCGCGAACGGCAATGGCCGGGCCAACGGCACCGGCCACGGCCAGCAGCGCGGCACGGTGATCGTCGAGAGCATCTGGCCCAACACCGCCTTCGAGGAAGGGCTCGGCATCAACACGCTGACCTCCGCCGAGCCCGGCTATCCCAACGGCGGCGCGGTCTTCCACGACACCGCCATCTGGGCCCGCCCCGCGAACTAGGGCGCGCGTCGCGCGGGCGCGGGACATGGTCTTGCACCCGAACCCGATCGAGCCAACGTCGCCACCTGCTCCTAGCCGATATCGGTCGACGATCCAGGCGCCGCATGGAACGCCGCGTCGATAATGACTCAGTTTGAACTCCGATGCTCTTGACAGGGATGGCGTGGAGGCTGCCCCCTCATCCGGATGTCAACATAGGAGCGATGGCATTCTGACATAGAACCGACATAGGAAATGACGTGCATAGCATATGAAGCGTGCTTATATTGCGCGTGTCGACGCAACCGAAGCCAACCACTGGCAGGCCACTTGGGTGGTTGGATTCGCAGGGAGGGAGGCGACCATGGGCGCGAAGTGTAGAAGCGAAGGGATGGCCATGACGGTACGGCGCTAGCCGTGCCCAAGGGGCCGCAGGGGCAGAAGCGCCCCGCTGATGTAATAGGCTGTGCCGTGGCCGTGGCGAGGATCGCCACTGGCGAGGACCAAGACAGCCACTACAACCAACCGAACAAAGTGAAGGCCGGCCATGCTGGCGCATGCGCGCGCAAGGCGTCTCTGACGCCAGATGAACGCAGCGCGATCGCACGCAAGGCTGCTGCCGCGAGGTGGAGTTAGGAGTCATGACCGTTCTCTTTCAGCGTCTGACTGAGGCTGTCTACTTCGTGTGCGAAAAAGCGTCCGCACATCCTGAGAAGCTTGACCAAATCAAGCTAAACAAGGTCTTGTGGTACGCTGACGCCTCGGCGTACCTGAGACGCGGCGAGTCGATCACTGGCGAGGTCTATATCAAGAAGCCGTTCGGGCCGGTCGCACGCCACAACAGAATAGCCGTGAATCAACTCGAAACGGCTGGAGTTCTCCGTCGCGGTCGTGCAGCGTCCGGAAGCGGGCACTGGAACACGCACTTCGACATGACGGGCGATTTCGAGATTGTACTTCTATCCGACGATGACCGTGAGACGATAGACCGAGTCTATACCTCCATAGTGGATGGAGGCATCACCTCTATGGACATCAGTGAGCGCACGCATGGGGAAATATGGCAACTGGCCGAGAGAGATGAGGAACTCCCCCTGTATACCGTGTTCGCTGAAAAGCTTGGAGAGGTCACAGAGGACCATATGGAGCGCGCTCGCGAGAATATTCAGTGTTAACAATTCGCGAGGAACTGAGCGTGACCCGCGCTATAGAACAAGCCGTCGAAGAGCACCCGCTGGCAGATGACATTTACGGGGCAGCAGCTTGGAGAATAGCGCGTGAGCCGGAGTGCGGTACACCCTTGGTCGGCGCACCGGAAGGCTATCGGGTGCTGAACCTCCCGCCGAATCGGGAAGCTCGTACACCTGGCCTTCTGGTCCGTTATTTCCGAGAGGGTGTGCAGATGATTACGGTCGATTGGATAGAATTCTATCCCTACAACGAGGCGCTTGCCGCTCGTCCTCTCGCGTATATCAAGTAGCCCCCATCTAATGTGAGCAAAAAGCGCCGCGTCATAGGCCTGGACAGCACATCAGTTTGGAACTACACTAAGGTGCGTTCACATAGCGCCCCCACTCCCTGACCCGAGGCTCACCCTCCCGCCCGGCAGACGCCCAGCCGTGGTCGAGACCGACGAAAGGACGATTAGATGCTGCGAACGATTACTATGCGCACCGGCGCATTCGCCGCGACGCTCGCGCTGCTCTGCGGCGCGCTGCTCGCGCCGGGCGCGCTCTCCGCCGAGGACGGCAAGAGCGTCAACATCTATTCCGCCCGCAAGGAAGCGCTGATCCTGCCCATCCTGGAGCGCTTCCAGGACGAGACCGGGATCGAGTTCCACCTTGTCACCGGCAAGGCCGACGCCCTGCTCAAGCGCCTCGAGCTGGAAGGCGAGGCCTCTCCGGCGGACATCTTCGTCACGGTCGACGCCGGCAGGCTGCACCGCGCCAAGGAGGCCGGGGTGCTGCAGCAGATCGGGAGCGAAACCATCGACGCGGCGGTGCCGGCCCACCTGCGCGACGCCGACGGCTACTGGGTCGCGCTGTCCAAGCGGGCGCGCACCATCATGTACGCGCGGGACCGGGTGGACACCTCGGCGCTGTCGACCTACGAGGGACTGACGGATGCGACATGGAAGGGACGGATCTGCATCCGCTCCTCCAGCAACATCTACAACCAGTCCCTGGTCGCCTCGATGATCGAGGCGAACGGCGCCGAGCGAACGCAGGCCTGGGCCGAAGGCATGGTCGCCAACTTTGCGCGGGACCCGGCTGGCGGCGACACCGACCAGTTGAGAGCGGCCGCGGCCGGCGAATGCGACCTCGCCGTCGCCAACACGTACTATTTCGGCCGCCTTGCCGCGAGCGAGAAGGAAGTGGACCGGGCCGTCGCCGCCGCGCTCACGGTGTTCTGGCCCAACCAGGGCGAGGGCGAGCGCGGCACCCACGTCAACGTGAGCGGCGTCGGCATCACGGCCCACGCGCAGAACCGGGACAGCGCGCTGCGGCTGATCGAGTTCCTGGTCTCACCCGAGGCGCAGACCTGGTACGCGGAGGTCAACCACGAGTACCCGGTCGTCCCCGGCGTGCCGGTCTCGGACACGCTGGCCTCCTTCGGCACCTTCGACGAGGACTCCCTCAACCTGACGGTGCTCGGCGCGAACAACCGCCAGGCCGTGGAGCTGATGGACCGCGCCGGCTGGCCTTGATCGCTTAGAGCGCGTCCGACTCTGGCGGACGCGCGACAGGCCGCGACCGCGGCCCGCCGCTTATGCGGCGCCCTCGCGGAGGCGCCGGCCGGTCCCGCCGGCAGGCGCGCGGAAGCGAAGACCGCCCGGCTGCCGTGAGCGATAAATTGCTGGAGCGTTTCCGTGCAAATCGGAAACGCTCCAGCCCCCCGTCCCCCGTCCCTACCCTCGCCGGCTTGCGGGGGCGGGGCGGGTCCGGCGATAAGACTGGCCAGCACACCTTGACGATGGCCAGGCCCACGATGATCGCCGCGTCACCACTGTCGGCCTCTCGGATCGTTGCGGCGTCCGCGCCGCTTCTCGCCTTCGTCGTGGCCCTGCCGGTGCTCATCATCGTCGCATCGGTGTTCGGCAGCGGCAGCGGGGACACATGGGCGCACCTGTGGGACACCGTCCTCGCGAAGTACGTCGTCAACTCGCTCATCCTCATGCTGGGCGTCGGCACGCTGACCCTGATCCTGGGCGTGCCCGCCGCCTGGTTCACGGCGGTCTGCGAATTCCCCGGACGGCGGCTCTTCGTCTGGCTCCTGCCGCTGCCGCTCGCCTTCCCCGCCTACATCATCGCCTACACCTACACGGGGCTGCTCGACTATCCCGGCCCGGTCCAGAGCTTCATCCGCGAGGTCGCCGGCTGGGGGCGCGGGGACTACTGGTTCCCGCCGATCCGCTCCCTCGGCGGCGCCATCGTGATGCTGGGCCTTGTCCTCTACCCCTACGTCTTCCTGCTGGCGCGCGCGGCCTTTCTCGAGCGCTCCGCCGCAACGCTCGAAGTGAGCCGCACCCTCGGCTACGGCGTGCGCCGGAGCTTCTTCCGCCTCGCCATTCCGCTCGCGCGGCCCGCCATCGCGACCGGCGTCTCGCTGGCGCTGATGGAGACGCTCGCCGACTACGGCACTGTCCAGTACTTCGGCGTGAGCACGTTTACCACCGGCATCTTCCGCACCTTCTACGGCTTCGACGACATCACCGCGGCCTCGCAGCTCTCGGCGGCGCTGCTCTTCTTCGTCGTCCTGCTGATCGTCCTGGAGCGCTACTCGCGCCGCAAGGCCCGCTACGACGCGGGCGGCGCCGCCCGTTTCGAGCACCGCATCCGGCTGAGCGGGGGGCAAGCCGCCTGGGCCTGGCTCTCCTGCGCGCTGCCGGTGGTGCTGGGCTTCGTCCTGCCCGGCGCGGTTCTTCTCAAGTGGGCGGTCGGCGACGCGGACTGGGGCGGCTCCTCGTTCCTCATCCTGATCTGGAACTCATTCTATCTGGCGGCGCTTGCCGCGGTGATCGCCGTGGCCTGCGCGCTGGTGCTGGGCTACGCGCGGCGCAACCGCAACACGACGCTGGTGCGCGCCTCCGTCGGCATCTCCGGCCTCGGCTACGCCATACCCGGCGCCATCGTCGCCATCGGCGTCATCGTGCCGCTGGCGTGGCTCGACCACCGCCTGATCGACCTCGCGAAGTCGCTCACGGGCGCGCAGATCGGCCTTGTGCTCTCCGGCAGCATCGTCGCGCTCCTCTTCGCCTACACGGTGCGGTTCCTGGCGATTTCGCTCGGCGCCGTGCAGAACGGCTTGGACAAGATCAAGCCGAGCCTTGATTATGCGACGCGTTCGCTCGGGCGGCGGCCGATCCAGGTGCTGGCCGAGATCCACGTTCCCCTGATGCGGAGCACGGTGTTGACGGCGTTGCTGATCGTGTTCGTCGACGTGATGAAGGAGCTGCCGGCGACGCTCATCCTCCGGCCGTTCGACTTCAACACGCTCGCGGTGCGCGCCTACGAATTGGCCTCCGACGAGCGGCTGGCGGACGCCGCCGCGCCGTCGATCATGATCGTGCTGGTCGGCGTCGTCCCGGTGATCCTCCTGAGCCGCACGATCTCGCGCGGCCGGGCGGGGCGGGAATAGGCCGGTGCTGACCATCGACTCGCTGACTCTCGGCTACGGCGGCGAGGCGGTGGTGACGGACGCATCGTTCACGCTCGCCACCGGGCAGATCGGCAGCCTGCTGGGGCCGAGCGGCTGCGGCAAGTCGACCCTGCTGCGCGCGATCGCCGGGTTCGAGCGGCCGCTGAGCGGCACCGTCTCCATGAACGGCCAGCCCCTCTCCGCGCCGGAGGCCGTGGTGGAACCCGAACTGCGCGAGATCGGCATGGTGTTCCAGGACGTAGCACTCTTCCCGCATCTCGATGTCGGCCGCAACATCGCCTTCGGGCTGCGGGGCGCTGCGAAGGCGGAGCAGCGCCGCCGGGTCGACGAGCTGCTGGCGCTCTTCGGGCTCGCGGGCTACGGCGAGCGCATGCCGCACTCGCTCTCCGGCGGCGAGCAGCAGCGCGTGGCGCTCGCGCGGGCGATGGCGCCCAAACCGAAATTGCTGCTGATGGACGAGGCGTTCTCCAGCCTCGACGCCGAGCTGCGGCTCACCATCGTGCCGGAGGTCCGGCGCATCCTGAAGCACGAGAGGATGAGCGCGATCCTGGTCACGCACGATCACAACGAGGCCTTCGCCATGGCGGACCGGGTCGGCGTCATGGACGCAGGCCGCATCCACCAGTGGGACGAGCCCTACGTGCTCTATCACCTGCCGAACTCGAAGTTCGTGGCGCAGTTCGTCGGCGAAGGGCAGTTGATCCGGGCGACGGCGCTCGACGGGACGAGGCTGCGCTCGGTGCTCGGCATCCACAGCGTGCACCGGGGCCACGATATCGCGCCGGGAAGCACCGTCGAAATTCTGGTCAGGCCCGACGACATCATTCACGACCATGCCAGCGAGCTCATGGGAGAAATCGTGGAGATCTCGTTTCGGGGCTCCCACTACCAGTACCTGACGGCGCTCGAGAACGACGAGCGCCTCCTGTGCATCGCGGAATCGCACCACACGCACCGGACCGGGGACCGCGTCGAGCTGCTCCCCAAGCTGGAGCACCTGGTCGTCTTCGACGACGACGGCGTGGGCACCACCTACAGCTCCACGCTCGATACGTTCCTGCGAACGCCCTCCGCCAAGCCCGTGCTGTAGTGCGCGCGGCTAAAGCGGTTCCAACTTTACCCGATCACGGCAACCCGAACGTTCCCACCTCCCCCTGTCCCCCTCCTCCCAGGAGGAGGGGGAACGAATGTGGCGCCGCCCGTTCTCCCTCTCCTCCCCTCGGGGAGGAGAGGGTCGGGGAGAGGTGGGGGACTCACAGGGCAACGACGCCGCTCAGCAACCGCCCTCAGCAGCTCCTCCAGTCCTTCGCCGCCTCCAGCGCCGCCGCCACCTGCAGCACCTTCGCGTCCTCGAAGTGGCGGCCGACGATCATGCAGCCGATGGGCAG
The DNA here is from genome assembly GCA_965221125.1 of Alphaproteobacteria bacterium. Lineage (GTDB taxonomy): Bacteria > Pseudomonadota > Alphaproteobacteria > UBA828 > UBA828 > WTGU01. The sequence continues at coordinate 489,267 of CBDCRW010000006.1, read as the reverse complement.
GTCGTCGTGCACGCCGCACGGCACCGAGATCGCCGGGTGCCCGGTCGCGTCGAACTGGCAGGTGTTGTGGATCATGTCGAGCGTGCGCACGATGCGCTCCCTGAGCGGCGCGTCGTTGCCGGGGATCGGCGTCGGCAGGATCGCCGTGGTCGGCATCACCAGCACGTCGCAGGACTGCAGCAGGTCGTCGTAGCTCTGCGTGATCTGCCCCCGGATGTTCTGCGCCTTGGCGTAGTAGCGGTTGTAGTACTCCGACTGCATGTACTCGCCGAAGAGCAGCACGTACTTCACCATCACGCCCATGTCGTTGGGCCTGGAGCGCCCGCCCTTGGCCACGTTGTCGAGCAGCTGCGTGTTGTAGAAGCCGCGCCAGTTGGTGCCGGTGTTGTTGCCCTTGAGCATGACCGCCTGCGCGCCTTCGACGCAGATCGGCACCCACACGTGATAGGCGTCCTCGTGGCGGGGGTTGGAGACCTCGGTCACCTCGGCGCCTTCGCCGGCGAGGCGGTCGACCGCCGCGCGCACGCTGTCCGAGACCACCTTGTCGCCCGGCGGCAGCCCCGTGTCGCCCCAGCTGTCGGCGCCTGCGCCCTGGTCGAAGCCCTCCTTCAGCACGCCGATCCTGACGCCCTTGCAGCCCGCATCGAGGCCGTCCACGTAGTTCATGTCGAGCCCCGGCGGGATCAGCCCGCGCTGGCGCGGATCCAGCGGGTCCTCGCCCGCGATCGCGGTCAGCATCCGCGCGGTGTTCTCGACCGTGTCCGTCATGGGGCCGAGATGGTCCATGGTCATCTCGATCATCATGGCGCCGGTGTAGGGCACGAGGCCGTAGGTGGGCTTGAGGCCGACGATGCCGCTCCAGCTCGCGGGGATGCGGATCGAGCCGCCCTGGTCGCCGCCGATGCTGACATCGATGTCGCCGGCCGCGACCGCGGCGCCGTTGCCGTTGGACGACGCGCCCGTGGAATGGGTCGGCTTGTGCGGGTTGCGCACAGGCCCGAAGGCCGAGGTGTGGCTGCCGCCCGAGAACGAGCAGTCCTCGCTGTTGGTCTTGCCGAGGATGGTCCCGCCGGCATCGAGCACGCGGGTCACCACGGTGGCGTCGATGTCGGGGATGTAGCCCTCCATCCCCTTGGCGCCGTTGATCATGGGGAAGCCCGCGACGCAGATCGCATCCTTGATGCCGACCCGGAGGCCCGAGAGCACGCCCTCGCCCGAGCCCTGGATCTCGCCCTTCACGTACCAGGCGTTGTAGGGGTCCTCCTCCGGCCCCGGCCGGTAGGAGCCGGCGCGCGGATACTTCACTGCCGGCTTGGTTTCCTGCATCGCATCGAGGCGGCGGTAGCTGTTCAGCGTGCCCGCCATCATCTCGCTGTAGAGGGCGGCGTCCTCGTCGCTCATCGTGAAGCCGAACGACTCGGCCATCTCCTGGACCTTCTTCGCGCTCGGCGGTACTGGACCTATCGGCATCCTGCTCTCCCTTGCTTCCCGAAGCCGTCCGGCAGCGCGCGAACGGCGGCGGGCGGCATTCTAGCGCCAGCCTCTGGTGGCGACGAGAGCGGCGAAGGCGTCCATGGCGCGCGCCCGGGCGGGCTCGATCAGCGCGGCCTCTCCGTCCGCCACGGTGAAGAACGAAAGTTCCTCGTCGATGCAGCCGGCGGGGCAGTCGCCCCACGCCCGGCGAAAGACGAAATGCCAGTGCCCGTCTGCCTTGGCGGCCTCGATATCGGAGCCGTCGCCCAGCATCGCGTCGGGCTCGGCGTAGCCGACGCCGTCGATCGCGCGATACGCCCGCAGCGCCGCAGCGACGTTCGCGCGCTCGTCGAGGTACAGAACGGCCGAGTCGAGAGCGGGGTACGCCTGCACGGCCCGGAGCCCGAGCCCGGCGCCCAGGGCATCGAACGCCCCGTGCCCGGTCGCCGGCGGCGCGTCCCCGCCATCGCCGTCCCACGCGGCGAAGACTGCATCGCGCAGCGCGCCCTCCAGCCCCAGAACGAGCGCCGCCCCGCGGTCGTCCTGACGCACCGAAACGTCCGCCATCGCCGGATATTCGCGGCGGATGAGCAACAGCGCCTGCTTGATCTCGTGGCCGAGCGCGCGCCGGCGCTTGCCGTCCAGTATCAGGTCGTCGCTCTCCCGCTGCAGGATGCGGTCGGCCAGGATGCGCGCCTCGGCGGCGGCCGCGGCCCAGGGCGACGCGTGCGCGGCGTCCGCTTCGCCGGCGCGGAGAGGGGCAGCCGGGGTCACCGCCATGGCTAAGCCGATCAGGACCAAGATGCCGTAATGGGGCTCGGCGCCAATCGGCACCATCGGAGCCTGTCCCGATGACGACGAATCGGGTGTCGTTGCCCTTGCACGCTCAGCGTGCTCACGGGGTCTTGCCGGAAGGCGCGCCCCAATCCTTCGAGAGGAAAGGGCAACGACATGGCTGTCTATATCGGGCTGGATGTATCGCTGGCAAGCACGACAATCTGCGTGATCGGCGACAAGGGCAAGATCGTGACCGAGGCTCAGGTCGCCAGCACGCCTGACGCGTTGGTTGCGTTCATGGGCAAGCTGGAGCACGAGATCGCCGTGATCGGTCTTGAGGCCGGTCCCCTGTCCCACTGGTTGCACAAGGGGCTGACCGACGCCGGCTTCGAGGCCGTCCTTATGGAGACCCGGCGGGTGAAGGCAGCGCTGAAGGCGATGCCGATCAAGACGGATCGCCGGGATGCCGAGGGCATCGCACGGCTCTTGCAGATGGGCTGGTTCAGGCCGGTGCACTGCAAGTCGGTATCGTCGCAGGAGATGCGCGCACTGCTGACCTCGCGCAGGTCCGTGAAGGGCGCGCTCACCGATATGGAACTCTCGCTGCGCGGCGTGTTGCGCAACTTTGGCCTGAAGCTGGGCCAGGTCTCGAAGGGCCGCTGGGAGGCCCGCGTCCGGGAGTTGATCGCAGGCAACGCGATGCTGGAGGCCGCCGCCGAACCGATCCTGCGCGCGCGGGTGGCTCTGCGCCGCGAGCTGGCCGGCCTGGAGAAGCTGGTCCGCGATCTGGCCAGGGAGGATCCGGTATGCCGGCTGCTGATGACCATGCCCGGCGTAGGCGCGGTCGTGGCCCTGACCTTCAAATCGGCGATTGACGATCCCGGGCGGTTCCGGAGATCGAAGGATGTCGGCCCCTGGGTGGGACTGACGCCGGGCCGGGACCAATCCGGCGAGCGAGATATTGTCGGCGGCATCACGAAGTGCGGCGACGCAGGTCTGCGTACCGCGCTCTATCAGGCCGCCACGGTGATGCTGAACGGCACCGCCGGGCCGAACTGGCTGAAGGCCTGGGCGCTTCGTCTGGCGAAGCTCCGTGGCAAGAAGCGTGCGACCGTCGCCCTGGCCCGGCGCATCGGCGTGGTACTTCACCGGATGTGGCGGGACGGCACCGAGTTCCGCTTCACGCGCGAGGAGGCGATGGCGCTCCAGACGGCATAGGCGCGGCTGCATCCCACCGGCAATCGGAAGCGAGAGGAGGAAAGAGCCGCGCCTGAAGGTGGCGATCCACCGGTGTCCCCTCGCCGGGACGCGGTTCCCGTTGATGCACGCGCTGCGTCTTGTCGGCCGAACCGTTTCATCGCGTTCGAGCACGCGACCAAGATCGGCACTCGGGAATCGTTTGGACCAGGCATGACGTTGGCAGCCGCTGCGCTGACCACGGACGGAAGCGAGAGCCTGGCGACGGACACATCCGGGAATCCCGCTTCCTTCTTTGCCGCGCAGACGAGTCAGTTAGCCGCTCCCGCCATGGCAATCCGCTATGTTGACCGCGCCTGTGATTCGATTTGCAACAGGCTACGGTGCTTCATGTGCGAGCCACCGTGCCAGGCCGGAAGATCGTGAAGATCGGTGTTTGACATCAACCGCCCCATTACGGAAGGCGCAGCCCACAACGAGCGCCCTCCGCCATCGCGGCGTGCGGCCTTCGAGCCAGCGTTGTGCGCGAAGAGGCCGCATGTCGTTCACCCCGGCTGTCGACACCAAGACTACCCACGAATGCGACAGAAATATGGCGCGGTGCCGCCGGCCGCCCTCTCCCGCACCTCGACGGGGCCGGTCGCACCGCCCATAATCCGCGCCGCCATGGGCCCTCCCCACTCCCTGCACCCGGCCGCCACTCCGCACGCGCCCGGCCGCCCCCGCACGATCGCATGACCTCGTGACGGCAGCGCCTCGATGCTAGAGAGCGCGGCCGCCTGGGGCGCGGGCTGCGCGCTGGCCTGGGGCGTCTCGGACATCATCGCGCGTTTCGCCGGCCGCTCGGTGGGCGTCCTGGTGGCGACGTGTACGATGATGACGCTCGGCGCCGTGCTGATCGCGTCGATCATGGCGGCGACGGGCGAGCCCTTCGACTGGCGCCCCGACGGCCTCCACTGGCTCTTCGGCATCGGCGCCGGCACCGTGCTCGGCTCGATCGCGTTCTACCACGCGGTGACCCACGGGCCGGTCTCGCTCGCGTCGCCCGTGGTGGCCTGCTACCCGGCGATCGCGGTACCGATCTCCGTCGCCCTCGGCGCGCGGCCCGATCCACTCCACTGGGGCGCGATGGTCGCCACCATGGCCGGGGTCTGGCTGGTGGCGCGCACCATGCCGGCGGGCGACGGCGCAGCGCCGGAATACGCGCCCGCCGTGATCCGGCGCACGATCCTCTACTCCCTGGTAGCGGCGGCCACTTTTGCCGCCTCGCTGACCGCCGCCGACCGGGCCATCGACATCTACGGCCCCTGGCAGACCGTGCTGGTGGTCCGGCTCATCGGCTTCGTGGCGCTCACGGCGATCGTTCTCGGCCGGCGGGAGCGCGTGCGCTTCCCCGTGCGGGCCTGGCCGATCCTCGCGGCCTTCGGTGTCCTGGACACGACGGGCCATCTGCTGCTCTACACCGGCCTCGGCCTCCCCCACGGCGAGTTCGCCATCGTGGCTAGTGTGGGATACACCGTGGTGACGGTGGTGCTGGCACGCATCTTCCTGCGCGAGCCGGTCTCGCCGCTGCAATGGGGCGGCGTCGGCCTGGTGGTGGGCGGCGTCGGCCTCCTCGCCGCGTTCGGTTAGGTCGCTCCCAGCGCGTCGCGCAGGAAGGCCGCGAGCGGCGCGTTGACCGCCTCCGGCGCCTCGGCGAGCGCCATGTGCCGCAGCCCCGGCAGGATCGCGAGACGGGCGCCGGGGATCAGCCCGGCCATGGCCCGCGCCATGGCGGGCGTGTTGCCGGGGTCGTCCGCGCCGGTCATGACCAGCGCAGGGCACGCGATCCGCTCCAGACCGCCCGCGATCTCGGCATCGCCCTCGGCGAGCACCCGATAGATCCGCGGGTAGAGATGCGGATCGTTGCGCATGATCCAGTCGCGGACGAGGGCGATGGTCTCCGGCGCCTCGGCGCGGAAGGCCGGCGTGAACCAGCGTTCGAGCGCGGGCTCCAGGTTGGCCGACGGCCCCTCCGCCTCGGTCTGGCGCACGCGCGCGCGCACCGCCGCGCGCTCTGCCGGGCTGCGGTCGTGCGGCGAATTCAGGATCGCGAGCGCGACGAGCCGATCCGGATGGTCCAGCGCGAAGCGCCGCGCGATCATGCCGCCGAGCGAGAACCCGACGACCGCCGCGCGCGCGATGCCGCAGCGGTCCATGAGCCCGAGCAGCTGTGCGGAAAACATGGCGAGGTCGGGCGTGCCAGAAGGCGGCGCGCTCTCGCCGTGGCCCAGCAGGTCGTAGGTCAGCACCCGGAAATGCGGCGTGAGCGCCGGCAGCTGCCACTGCCACATGGCGCGGTTGAGCCCGAAGCCGTGCACGAGCACGACCGGCGGCCCCTCGCCGTGCTGCTCCCAGGCGGTCCCGCCCGTGCGACCCGCGCTCATTGGCCTCCGCCGTCCGACGCCGGGCTCGCAGGCGCCCTCACGCGAAGGCCGGCATCACCTCGTCGATGAACAGCCGGAGCGAGCGCTTCTGCTCCTTCATGCCCAGGCCGAGGCTCGCGTAGTAGGTGAACTGGTCGACGCCGAGCGCCGCGTAGGCCCGGAGCTTCTCGACCACCGCGTCCGGCGTGCCGAACATCAGGTTGGTGTGGAGCATCTGCGGGTCGTACTCGCCCCGGTTCTCCAGCTCCGAGAGGGGGATCGTCCGCGGAAAACCGTTGGCCACGTCGCCCAGGTTCTTGAACAGGTTCTCGAACTGGCCGAACTGGCGTATCGCGGCCTTGACCGGCACCTCCCACTCGTCCTTGCGGTCGTACACCACCGTGTGGCGCATGGTGGCGAAGACCGGCCGCCGCTTGCCGGGGTTGGCGGCGAGCGCGCTCTCCATCCGCTCCCTGTAGGCCTCGACCTCGGACATCGGGCGCGTCAGGGGCCACGAGAGGATATTGCACTCGTGCTTCACCGCGAAGTCATACGTGTCCGGCGAGCGCGCGGCGATCCAGATCGGCGGATGCGGCTTCTGCAACGGCTTCGGCACCGAGGTCGCGGCCGGGAAGGACCAGAATTCGCCCTCGTGCGCGTAGTCGCCCTGCCAGAGCGCCTTCACCGCCGGCAGCATCTCGAACATGTGGTGGAAGGCGTCGTTCCGCTGCAGGCCGGGGTGCATGCGGTCGAACTCGCGCTGATAGGCGCCGGAGCCGATGCCGAACTCGAGCCGCCCGCCGCTGTAGAGATCGAGCAGCGCGGCCTCGCCCGCCGCCTTGATGGGATGCCAGTACGCCGCCACCACCACCGCCGAGCCGAGGCGGATGCGGGACGTGTGCGCCGCCCACCACGTCAGGATCTGGAACGGATTGGGCGCAATCGTCATCTCCAGCGCGTGGTGCTCGGCGGCCCAGGCGATGGCGAATCCGCCCTCGTCGGCCATCTGCACCATCTCCAGCGTGTGGCGCTCAACATCGCGCATGTCGAGGTCGGGCGCCAAGCGCTCCATGTTGATGGCCAATTGGAATTTCATCGTGCGGATCCTTGCGCGTGGCTCGCGGGCATGTCGCTCCCGGATGGATACCGGACGCGCGGGAGTTTTTCATCACGTTTGTGGCCCGCGGGGTGCCGGCAGGCGACGCAGGCGGAGGCTTCGACCCTTTCATCGCGCCCGCGAGTTAGAACTAAGAATGAGTTGCATTTCGGTCTTTCCCCGTTTACATTTCAATATTGCGACGCATTCGCATTACCGACGCGGTCGAACGCGGGCACGGACGGGGACGGAGGACGAGATGGCCGACGGCGTGATCCAGCAGGAGGTCGAGACACGCGCGCCGCGCCGCCCGACCGGGCCGGGGAGGACCATCCCCCGCCTTACCTTCGCCGAACAGCTCGTGCTCTGGTCGGCGCGCCGGCTGGCCACCGCCGATCACGGCGCGGCCGCGACCGAGAGCGAGGCCGCCGCCTGCCGACGGGACGTTCTGGCGCGGGTCGCCGGCGAACTAAGCGTGGCGCTTTGCCCCAGCGGCGGACCGACGGCCGGGCTCGAGGCGGCGGAGGCCCTGGAGCACACCCTCGACGTCTTCGCCAGCGCGGGCGCGCGCAGCCTGCGGCTCAACCCCATGTGCTGCCGCTTCGTCAGCAATGACGAGCGGCTGTTCCTGTCCTTCCTCGCAGGCTGCCAGGAGGGAGACTGCCGGCACACGGCCGCGCTCCTCTCCTGGTTCATGCCGCCGGCGGCGATGCGGATCGCCGCAGCCGACGGCGCCGCCTTTGCCGCGGCGCTTCGGGCTGCCGGCTACTGCCTGCCCCAGCGCCTCCACCTCGCAGCCGACGCAGCCCATCCCCACGCGGGGACCACGGCGCACAGCGCACCGCCGACGGTGCACTAATCCCCCCAAGTCGCCCGCCGCGCGCCTTCCGGCGCGATCTGTGATTCCGCGCGCCTGCCGGCGCGACTGCGCTTGCGAATCGCCCCGGTTCCAAACGACAATCGTGCCGGGTCTGATGGATGGCGCGCGTGACGCATGAGCCGCGAATCGCTGGGTAGAGAGGCGGACGCCGACGGCGACGGCCCGGTTGGGGCCGGGCAGCGCCTGTTCGCCGCCTACGAGACCCGCCCGGCCTTCTACGACGAGATGTTCGAGGCCGCTGGCGTGCCGCGCGCGCACTGCCGGGCGCTCTGCGAGGCGCTCGACGGGATGCGCCCGGCCGAGATCGCCGCCATGCAGGAGTACGCCGAGCGCTCCTTCCTGCACCAGGGCATCACGTTCGCGGTCTACGGCGAGGATGGCGCGCAGGAGCGGATCATCCCCATCGACTTCCTGCCGAGGCTCGTGGACGCGGCCGACTGGGACCTGGTCGAGCGCGGCCTGAAGCAGCGCCTGGAAGCCCTCAACCGCTTCCTGGCGGACGTCTACGGGCCGGGGCGGATCATGGACGACGGGGTCGTGCCGGTGGACCTGGTGCGGGGCTGCCCGCAGTACCGGGTCGAGATGCGGGGCCTCGAGGTGCCCCACGGCGTCTACGTGGCACTCTGCGGCACGGACATCGTGCGCACCAACGCGGGCTTCGTGGTGCTGGAGGACAACCTGCGCGTGCCCTCCGGCGTCTCCTACATGCTGGCCAACCGGCGCGCGCTGAAGACCAGCCTGCGCAACCTCTTCCGCCGCCACCGGGTGTGCGGCATCGAGCACTACGGGCGGCTCCTGCGCCAGACGCTGGCCGAGCTCGCGCCGCCCGGCGTCTCGGACCCCTGCATCGTCCTGCTCACCCCCGGCGTCTACAACTCCGCCTTCTACGAGCACATGTTCCTGGCCCAGGAGATGGGCGTGGAGCTGGTGCAGGGCAGCGACCTCGTGGTCCACAACGGCTTCGTCTACATGCGCACGACCGCGGGTCTGCAGAAGGTGGACGTGATCTACCGCCGCATCGACGACGACTTCATCGACTCCCTGGCCTTCCGCCCCGATTCCCAGCTCGGCACCCCCGGCCTCTTCTATGCCTACCGGCTCGGCAACGTGACCATCGCCAACGCGCCCGGCACCGGCGTCGCCGACGACAAAAGCGTCTACGCCTACGTGCCCGACATGATCCGCTACTACCTGGGCGAGGAGCCGCTGCTCGCCAACGTGGACACCCATCTCTGCCGCGATCCGCAAGGGCTGGAATACACGCTCGACAACCTGGAGACGCTGGTCGTGAAGATGGTGGGCGAATCCGGCGGCTACGGCATGCTCGTGGGCCCCCACGCCTCGCCGGCCGAGCGCGCCGCCTACGCCGGGGAGGTGCGGAAGAACCCGGCCAACTTCGTCTCCCAGCCCGTGCTCGACCTCTCCGTCTCGCCGTGCCTGACGGACACGGGCGCGGCACCCCGCCACGTCGACCTCCGCCCCTTCCTGCTGCGCGGGAACGAGACCCGCCTCGTCCCCGGCGCCTTCTGCCGCGTCGCCCTCGTCGAGGGCTCGCTCGTGGTCAACTCGAGCCAGGGCGGCGGCGGCAAGGACCTCTGGGTGCTCTCCGACTAGGGCCATGCTGTCGCGCAACGCCGAAGGCCTCTACTGGATGGCCCGCTATCTCGAACGCGCCCAGCACGGCTGCCACCTGCTGGCGGAGCAGTTCGTCATCATCGAGGACCGCCCGGTCGAGCAGATCGACCAGGGCTGGCGGCGCCTCTTTGCCGCGGTGGGCCGCACCCCGCTGGGCGGCCACCTGGATCCGCCGCCCGAGGACGAAGACTTCATGCTGGCCGACGCCTACACGCTGGCCGACGACCTGACCTTCGAGCCGACCAACCCCGACGCCATCCGCAACTGCGTCGCCGCGGCGCGCGAGAGCGCCCGGCAGGTCCGCAACATCATCCCCGACAAGATGTGGTCCTCCCTCAACCTCGCCTACTTCGACCTGCGCGACGTCGAGATGGAGACCATCTGGAACCGGCAGCCGGGCAGCTTCTACGACCGCACCGAGGGCGCGCTGCGCACCGTCTCGGGCGTGGCCGAAGGCACAATCTACCGCGACGACGGCTGGCACTTCCTCCAGCTCGGCCGCTTCGTCGAGCGCGTGCAGTCCGTATCCGCGCTGATCGACGCGCACATCGCGCTGTTTCCGACCGCCGCCCCCGACAGCGACGCGGACTGGCTCTCCCTGCTCTGGATCTGCGAGGCGCACTTCGCCTACCGCCGCCTCTACTCGCAGGGCCTTCGCCCCACCAGCATGGTCGACTTCCTGGTCGCCGACCCTTCGCTGTCGCATTCGATCCGCCATGCGCTGGGGCGCATCGTCGATGCTCTCGGCGCCGTCGCCGCCGGCCCGCCGCTGCGCACCGAAGCGGAACGCCGCGCGGGCCGGATGGCCGCTGGCATCGACCACGACTGGCCGGACCGCGACCCGGACGACGACGACGCCACCCGCGCGGCGCTGCAGGCCATCGGCGCCTCGTGCCGCCATCTGCACGAGGACATCGCGGGCGCCTACTTCAACTACGAGATCGAGGACGCGCCGTGAGCGGAGACACGCCGCGGCGCTTCCTGGTCGAGCACCTGTCGGATTTCCGCTACCAGGAGCCGGCGCTGGGCAGCCTGATGGTGCTGCGCCTGCAGCCGCGCGAGGACGGCGGGCAGCGGGTCGCCTCGTTCGCGCTCGAAATCGATCCCGCCGCTTTTCCCGTCGCGTTCAGGGACGCCTTCGGTAACGCCTGCCACCTGTTCAACGTCCACCGCGCGCACGAGCACACCGCCGTGCGCTCGCAGGCGGAGGTGGAGACCGCGCCCGCGCCCGATCTGCCGGATCGCATGGAGAAGGACGCCTGGGACGCGCTGGCGGAGATCGCCGCGCCGCTCGATCACTTTGAGTTCCTGGCGCCCAGCCGCTTCGCCTGCCCGAGCCCTGCGCTCGCCGCCTTCACCGAATCCAACGGCCTCCGGCGCGGCGACGATCCCCTCTCCTCGCTGCTGGAGTTGAGCCACCGCCTGCACACGGCCTTCAGCTACGAGCCTGGCAGCACCGCTGTGGACTCGCCGATCGAGCACATCCTGGAGACCGGCAGCGGCGTCTGCCAGGACTACACCCACGTGATGATCGCCATTGCGCGCGGATGGGGCGTGCCCAGCCGCTACGTCTCGGGCTACATCCACCGCGAAGGCGCGCCCGGCGAGCAGACGCCCGAAGGCGCGAGCCACGCCTGGGCCGAGTTCCTCCTGCCCGACCTCGGCTGGCTCGGCATCGATCCCACCAACGACACCCTCGCCGACCACCGCCACGTCCGCGTCGCCGTGGGCCGCGACTACGCCGATGCGGCGCCGACGCGGGGCGCGGTGTTCGGCGGCGGAGAATCCCGGCTCGACGTGCGCGTGACGGTATCGGAGGGCGGCGAGCCCGAGCGTCGCATCGCGCCCCGGCCCGAGCGTCCGTTCATGAGCGACGCGACGCCCACGCCTGTGGTCCCGCAGGCCGGCGCCGATCAGTAGCCGCCTTCCGCGCGGCTGCGGCGCGTGCGTCCCGCCTGGCCTAACTCAGATAGCGGTCGAGCACGTGGCCGGGCGGGGCCACGTCGCGGTAGCCGCCTGCGTCGTAGACTGCGGTGCCGTTGACCCAGACGCCGTGCACGCCGCTCGCGTCGCGCACCAGGCGGCTCTCGCCGCCGGGCAGATCGTCGACCCTGCGGATCGCGCCGCGCCCCACCGTCGCCGGATCGAAGAGCAGCAGGTCCGCGAACTTGCCGGGCGCGATCTCGCCCCGGTCGGGGATGCCGTAGAGCCGCGCCGGCAGGCTGGTGACGCGGCGGATGCCGTCCTCCAGGCCGAACACGCCCTTGTCGCGCACCCAGTGGCCGAGCAGGTGCAGGCCGTAGCCGGCGTCGCAGAGGTAGCAGAGGTGGGCGCCGGCGTCGGAGAGGCTGATGAGGCCCGCGTCGTGGCGCAGCAGGTCTTCCACCGCCGCCTCGTCCGCGTTCAGCAGGGCGGCGTTGAAGGTGGTGCCAAGCCGCTCGTCCACGGCGAGGTCGAACATCACGTCCACCGGGTCGCGCCCCTCACGGCCGGCGATGGTCTCGATGGTCTCGCCTTCGAGCGCCCGGTGCGCCGGCGTCGTCGCCATCGCCACCTCGACCCTGCGCCAGTCGCCATAAAAGATCTTGCCGCTCTGCGGCTTCTCCAGTTCGTCGCGGAAGCGGTTGCGGAAGTCCGCGCTCGCGATGATCGCGAGGAACTCCTCGTCGGACGCCGTGTGCAGCGGCTCCCAGGCATCGAGGCTCTGGAGCGGGAAGGCGGTCCGCATGGAGAAATCCATGCTGAGCGGCTGGCACGAGACCTGCGCCCAGAGCGCGTTGCCCCGGCTCTGCGCAGCCGCCGCGCCTTCCAGCATGCCGATGGCGCGCTCGGGGAAGGTCTCGTTGTGGAGCGCCGCCGTCATGAACACGGGCCGGCCGGTCTCCGCAGCCAGACCCTCCATCCTCTCGTTGGTCATGCCGGGGCCGACAGTGAGCTGGAAGATGCCGCGGCCCAACTCGCCCAGCACGCCCACCAGCGCGCTCATCTCGTCGTCGTCCGCGAGCCGCGACGGCATCGGTACGCCGCCGTCGCCGTAGTGGTTGATCGAGGTGGACGTGGCGAAGCCGATGGCGCCCGCCTCCAGCGCCTCCTTCACCATGCCCCGCATGGTGGCGACCTCGTCCTCGCTCGCCGCCCGATCCGAGGCTTCGGCGCCCAGCACCGTGGTGCGCACCGCCGAGTGGCCGACGAAGACACCCGCGTTGGGATAGCACCCCTTGCGCCTCAGCAGCGCGAGATACTCGGGGAAGCTCTCGAAGCTCCAGTCGATCCCGGCCTCGAGCGCTGCGACGGGCATGCCCTCGACCTCGGCCAGGTTGCGGGCCATCTGCTCGCGCCGCTCCGGCGGGCATGGCGCGATGGAGAAGCCGCAGTTGCCCATGACCACCGTGGTCACGCCGAGCGACGGAGAAGGCGTCGCCTGGCTGTCCCAGGTGAGCTGCGCGTCGTAGTGAGTGTGCACGTCGACGATGCCGGGCGCCAGCACGAGGCCGCCGGCGTCCACGGTCTGCCGCGCGCTCTCCGTCACGTCGCCGACTTCGACGATGCGCTCGTCGCTCACCGCGACATCGGCGCGAATGAGTGGGTTGCCGACGCCGTCGGCCATCATCGCGCCGCGAATCACGAGATCATGCATGGCTCGAACTCAGCCTCCCAACTCGATTTGGCGCGCCGGGCGCGGCGCTGCCGGGCTCAGGGGTTTTTCGGGACCGTCACGCCGATCATGCAGTCCCGCGTCACCAGTGCGGCGAGACGCTCGCGGTCCCAGCCCTCGGTGCCGGCGGGGCGGCGGGGCACGACAATATAGCGCATGTCGGCGGTGGAATCGTGCACCCGCACGGTCACGTCTTCCGGGATTTCGGTGCCGAACTCGCGCAGCACCGCGCGGGGCTCGCGCACCACCCGCGCGCGATACGCCTTCGCCTTGTACCAGTCCGGCGGCAGGCCCAGCAGGTTGCGCGGATAGCAGGAGCAGAGCGTGCACACGATGACGTTGTGCACGTCCTTGGTGTTCTCGACCGCGATGAGCTTCAGCGGCCCGATGTCGATGCCGAGCCGGGCGCAGGCCGCGCTGCCGTCCGCCAGAAGCGCCTCCCTGAACGCCGGGTCGGCCCAGGCGTGGGCGACGACCTCGGCGCCCCGCGCGGGGCTGCGTGCGTCCATGGTCTCGATCGCGGCGCGCACGTCGTCGGCGCCGAACACCCCCTTCTCGATCAGGAGCTCGCGCACGGCGATCTCCATGGTCTGGTAGTAGGTGAGCGGGCCGTCCTCGTCGGGCGGCGGCCGGTGATCGTGGGCGTGGGCTGCCATCGCTCACTCCGTCGCGGGCTCGAGCCAGTGCTCGTAAAGCTCGATGTCAATGGTATCGCCGGCCGCGCCGTCGTAGTCCGGCCAGAGCGCGGTCTGGGCGAAGCGTACCCGGTAGAGGGGCTGCCGGGCCCCGTCGCCGCGTCCGAACGCCAGCTCCTCGGGATTGCCGAAGGCGCCGCAAATGCGCTCGACGTCGCCGACCGCGCCCCGCGCGTAGTAGGGCGTGCGGATGTGGCCGAGCGGGAAGGCGCGGCGCACGGCGACGCGGTCGCCCACGGCGAAGCGGGCGGCCATCAGCCGGCGCCCTCCCCGCCCCGCGCCTCGACCTCGGCCATGCGCCGGCCAAGCTCGTCCGACGAGATGATGCCCTTGTTGAGCAGCGTGTTGGTCATCGAGGCGATCCAGCGCTCGTAGTAGCTCATCTCGCCGTAGGCCTCGGCGCCGAGCTGCTCGATGCCGCGGCGCAGCTCGTCCACGGTGATCGTCCCGCTCCCCTGGCCGCCGAGCAGCACCATCAGCGCGTCGACCCGCTTCTCCCAGGGCGCGTGCGCGTGCTCCGCCCGCTCGATGCGGCCGGCGGGCAGCCCGCCGATGTCGTGGCAGCCGCGTCCCGGATCGTCGCTCACGCCGGCCCTCCCCTGCGCACGCTACGCGCGCACGATAGGGTCGGGCCGGGCCGAGGGCAAGACGGAGCGGCGCGCGGGATTCGTTGCGTTCAAGGCGGCGTGCTGACACCCTCCCCCGGCTCGAGAGCCGCGCGAGAGCCGCGCGAGAGGCAGGGGAGGCGAGATGACGGGCTACGAGAGCTACACCACCATGCGCTTCGCGCGCGAGCGCCGCGTGCTCACCGTGACGCTGAACCGGCCCGACGTGCTCAACGCCGTGAACGCCGCCATGCACAGCGAGATGGCGCGGCTCTTCAACGACATCGCCGCCGATGCCGAGACCGACATCGTCGTGCTGACCGGCGCGGGCCGCGCCTTCTGCGCGGGCGGCGACATCGACTGGCTCCAGGGCGCGATCGACGACATCTCGATCTTCGACGGGATCGCGGTCGAGGCGAAGCAGATCGTCTTCGGCCTGCTCGACCTTGAGAAGCCGGTGATCTGCCGGCTCAACGGCGACGCGGTGGGGCTCGGCGCCACAGTGGCGCTCTTCTGCGACATCATCATCGCCGCCGAAGACGCGCGGATCGGCGACCTGCACGTCAACATCGGGCTCTCGGCGGGCGACGGCGGCGCGATCATCTGGCCTCAGCTCATCGGCTACCCGCGCGCCAAGGAGTTTTTGATGACCGGCAAGCTCATCGACGGTGCCGAGGCGGCGGCGCTCGGTCTCGTGAACGAGGCGGTGCCGGCGGACCAGCTCGACGCCCGCGTCGACCGCATGGTGGGCAAGCTCGAGCGCGGCGCGACCCAGGCGATCCGCTACACCAAGGTCTCCATCAACGTCGGCCTCAAGCAGCTCGCGCACGCGATGATGGACGCCTCCATCGCCTACGAGAGCCTGACCAACGTCTCCGCCGACCACCGCGAGGGCCTGGCCGCCTTCCGCGAGCGCCGCAAGCCCGCCTTCGGCCGGGGCGGCCGATGACGCAGGCTGCGGCTGCGCAGACCGACGACGGTGCGCTCCCCGGCTGGGACCTCTCCGACCTCTACCCTGCGCCGGACTCGGACGCGCTGAAGCGCGACCTGGCGCACGCCGCCGACGCGGCGTCCGCCCTGCACGACGAGT
The DNA here is from genome assembly GCA_965221125.1 of Alphaproteobacteria bacterium. Taxonomy (GTDB): domain Bacteria; phylum Pseudomonadota; class Alphaproteobacteria; order UBA828; family UBA828; genus WTGU01. The sequence goes on along the minus strand of CBDCRW010000006.1, from coordinate 473,759 downwards.
TCGCAGGCCGCATCGCGGATCTCGATGGCGCAGCCTTGGGCGACCTGATCGCCCGCTACGAGGCGATCCAGGAGATTCTGGGGCGTCTCACCAGTTACGCCTACCTCGTCTATTGCACGGCGATGGACGACGCCGAGACGGCGCAGTTCTTCCAGACTGTCCGCGAGGAGACCACCGCGACGGAAAGCCGGCTCCTCTTCCTCACCCTCGAGCTCAACCGCATTGAGGACGACGCCTTGGCCGACAAGCTCGCGGCCCCGGCGCTCGCCCGCTATGCGCCCTGGGTGCACGACGTGCGCACCTTCCGCCCCTTCCAGCTCTCGGACGAGGTGGAGCGCCTGCTGCACGAGAAGCAGGTCGCGGGCCGCGCCGCCTGGATGCGCCTCTTCGACGAGACCATGGCGGGGCTTCGCTTCCCCGTGCAGGGCGAGTCGCTCTCCAGCGCCGACGCGCTCAACCTGCTCTCGGACAAGGACGGCGCAGTGCGCAGGGAGGCCGCGCAGGCCATCGGCAGCGTCCTCGGCGAGAACGTCCGCACCTTCGCGCTCATCACCAACACGCTCGCCAAGGACAAGGAGATCGAGGACCAGTGGCGGGGCTTCGCGCGCCCCATCTCTGCGCGCAATCTCGGCAACCGGGTCGAGGACGAGGTGGTGGAAGCGCTGATCGCCGCCGTCGAAGCCGCGGCCCCCCGCCTCGCGCACCGCTACTACGCACTCAAGGCGCGCTGGATGGGTGTGGACCGCCTCGATTACTGGGACCGCAACGCGCCCTTGCCCGAAGACGGAGACCGCATCATCGGCTGGGACGAGGCGGCGTCCACCGTGCTCGCCGCCTACCGCGCCTTCTCGCCCGCACTCGCCGACATCGGCCGGCGCTTCTTCGAGAACGACTGGATCGACGTGCCCGTGCGCCATGGCAAGTCGCCGGGCGCCTTCGCCCATCCCACGGTGCCGGGCGCGCACCCGTACCTTTTGCTCAACTACAAGGGCAAGACACGGGACGTGATGGTGCTCGCCCACGAGCTCGGCCACGGGGTCCACCAGGTGCTGGCGGGCGGGCAAGGCCTGCTCATGGCGGAGACGCCGCTGACGCTCGCCGAGACCGCCTCCGTCTTCGGCGAGCAGCTCACCTTCCGCGCCCTGCTCGACGGTGAGAGCGATCCCGTGCGCCGCCGGGTCATGCTCGTCGGCAAGGTCGAGGACATGCTCAACACCGTGGTGCGCCAGGTCGCCTTCTGCGCCTTCGAGCGCCGCGTGCACGAGGAGCGCCGCGCGGGCGAGCTCACGCCCGAGCGCCTGTCGGGGCACTGGCTCGCGGTGCAAGGCGAGAGCCTCGGCCCCGCGCTCCGCTTCCACGACGAGTACCGCTTCTACTGGGCCTACATCCCCCACTTCATCCACGCGCCCTTCTACGTCTACGCCTACGCCTTCGGCGAGTGCCTGGTGAACGCGCTCTACGCCGTCTACCGCGCGGAGCCGGCGGGGTTCGAGCAGAAATACCTGGAGATGCTGCGGGCCGGCGGCAGCCTCCGCCACCGGGAGCTGCTGGCCCCCTTCGGCCTCGACGCGAGCGACCCCGCGTTCTGGTCCCTCGGCCTCGACGTGATCGCAGGCTTCGTCGACGAGCTGGAAGCCGCGCTCTAAATCCGTTCCGAGAGCCAGATGGCGAGGCGGGTGCCGCGCTTGACCGCCGCCGACAGCGCCTCGTAGCCGGGCGCCTGCTCGGCCCCGTGCTCGAGGCCGGTCTCGCGGTGCCGGGCCTCGTCGGCGCCGAATTCCTCGAGCGTCCGGCGCAGCGCCGCCTCCTCCTCGCCGAGCGTTGCGGCCTGGCCCGCGTAGTGCTCCTCGATCACCTCCTCGACCGCGACGGTGCACGCCATGGCCGCCCGCTCGCCGAGCATGGCGCTCGCCGCCCCCAGCGCAAAGCCCGCGACATGCCAGACCGGCGCCAGCGCGGTCGGCCGTACCCGGCGCTCCACCAGCAGTTCGTCGAAGGCATCCAGGTGCGCCTGCTCCGCCTCGGCCATCTCGCGGATCGCGGGCGCGGCGCCGCTCCGCCCCAGCACTGCGAGCTGGCCGTCGTAGATCCGCTTCGCGCCGTACTCGCCGGCGTGATCGACACGGATCATGCGGGCGATCAGCTCTGCGCGTCCGGGATCGCCGGGCAGCCGGTCCTCGCCCGTCACCCTGGGCCGCGCGTCGGCGCGCGCCTCTTCGCTCATGTGCCCGCCCTCCACAGCCGCACCGCGCCCCAGCCCGCCAGCCCCGCCATCAGCACCGAGGCAATGGCGTTCCAGCCCGCGAGCGAGACGCCGATCAGTGACCACGGCACCTCGTCGCAGCGCGTGAGCGGCGCCGCCATGATCTGGGCCTTGATGTCCTCGATGCTGCCGCCGGCCATCGGCGCAGCGCAATCGCTCTCGAACCAGCCCTGCTCGACGCCAACATGGTAGACGCCGTAGCCGGCCGTCACCAGGAGCGCGAAGCCGCATAGCCCGAGCAGCGCAACCCGCGCGCGGCCACCGAGGGCCGCTGCGGCGAGCCCCAGCCCGAGCACGGCGAAGTGGGGGTAGCGCTGGATCAGGCAGAGCGGGCACGGCGCGAGCCCGCCCACGTGCTGGGAGAGATAGGCGCCGAGCAGCAGGCCCGCGCTCCCCGCCGCGACGAGCAGCGGGATGGCGCGCCCCGCCCCCCACCGCTGTATCGGCGCCGCGATCAAGGCCTACGCGGCGTCGCCCGCCGCCGCCGGCTCGCGCCGGACGAACGTGCTGCTGGTCATGGTCATGACCACCTCGTCGCGCTGGTTCAGCACGTCCATCCGGTAGCGGACGATGCCGCGCTCAGGTCTCGACTGCGACGCCCGGACCTCGAGGAGCTCGCCGGTAGACCGGATCGTGTCGCCAGGGCGGACCGGCTGCACCCAGCGCAGGTCCTCCACGCCGGGCGAGCCCAGCACGGTCTCCGGCGCGAACACTCTAGCCTGCACCATCATGCGGAGCGCCGTGCCGATGGTCTGGATGCCGCTCGCGATGATCCCGCCGTAGGGGCCGGCCTCGGCGTAGGCCTTGTCGATATGGAAGGGCTGCGGGTCGTACTGGAAGGCGAAATCGATGATCTCCGCTTCGCTCAAGGTCTTGCCCAGACTCTCGAAGCGCATGCCGGGCGCCATGTCGTCGAAGTGCCAGTCGTACATGGAAGCTCCCGATGGCGTGGGTCTAATCTAGGAAGTGTGGAGCCGCGCGCCAAGCGCGGGCGCCCTAATCGGGCTGGGCGTCGCGGGCCTCGGCCATGCGCTCGAACCCTTGCGCGAGGTCGGCGATGAGGTCGTCCGGGTCTTCCAGGCCCGCGTAGATGCGAAGCAGCGGATAGGCCGGGTCCCACTCCGTGGCATTGCGGAGCTTCCAGGGATAGGTGGGGAGCGCCAGGCTCTCGTAGCCACCCCAGGAGTAGCCGAGGCCGAAGAGCGCGAGCGAATCGAGGAAGGCATCGACCGCGGGCTCCGGCACCGGCTCCAGCACCACGCCGAAGAGGCTGGATGCGCCGGAGAAGTCGCGTTTCCACAAGTCGTGTCCGGGGTCGTCCTCCAGCGCGGGATGCAGCACGCGGCGGACCTCGGGCCGCGCCTGCAGCCAACGGGCGAGGGCGAGCCCGGTCTCCTGATGCCGGTGCAGGCGGACGGAGAGCGTGCGCAGACCGCGCAGGCCCAGGTAGCAGTCGTCGGGGCCGGGGGCCGCGCCCAGCTCCTCGAAGATATGGCGTATCGGCTCGACATGCGCCTCGGTGGTGGTGACCGAGCCCAGCATCGCGTCCGAATGGCCGACGATGTACTTGGTGCAGGCGTGGAGCGAGACGTCCGCGCCCAGAGTCAGCGGCTGGCAGAAGAGCGGCGAGGCCCAGGTGTTGTCAACGATCAGCACCGCGCCCCGCGCGTGGGTCGCGTCCGCGAGCGCCGGAAAGTCCTGGATCTCGAAGGTGAGCGAGCCCGGTGATTCGCCCACCACCACGCTCGTGTTCTCGCGCATCAGCTCCGCGATGCCGGCGCCCACGCGGGGGTCATAGAATGTCGTCTCGATCCCCATGCGCCTGAGCAGCCCGCCCGCGAGGCCCCGCGTCGGGCCGTAGGCGCTGTCGGTCATCAGCACGTGGTCGCCGCTCTTCACGAAGGCGAGCAGCGACGCCACGATCGCCGCCTTGCCGGAGCCGAAGAGGTAGGTCCGGTATCCCCGTTCAAGCGCGGTAATCGAATCCTGCAGCGGGAAGGTCGTGGGCGTGCCGTAGCGGCCGTAATAGGTCTTGCCGTACTGGCGCGGGCCGAAGGTCGCTTCCCGCAGCGCCGCGGCGTTCTCGTGCAGGATGGTCGAGGCGTGATAGACGGGCGGGTTGACCACGCCGTGGTTCGCCGCCGGGTCGCGCCCCAGCACCGAGAGCAGCGTCTCGTCCCGGTGGCGCCCCGTGCCGCCCTTGCCCTTGCTCATCGTCCGGCCGTGCCGGCCATGACCGCGCGGCCGCTCAGATGTCGGCGAAGCAATGGGTTTCCGCCGCGCCGCCGGGGTGCGTCACCGCGCCCTGGTAGGCAGGCCCCACGGTCGCTGCGTACTTCCACAGCACGCCCGCCTGGTAGTCGTGCGAACGCGGCGCCCAGGACTTGGCGCGCTCCGCAAGTTCGGCGTCGGAGAGTGCGACGCTGAGCTCGCCGCTGGTCGCGTCGATGGTCACCTCGTCGCCGTCGCGCAGGAGCGCGATGGGGCCGCCCACCGCAGCCTCGGGCCCGACGTGGCCGATGCAGAAGCCGCGCGTGGCGCCGGAGAAGCGGCCGTCGGTGATGAGCGCCACCTCCTCGCCCTTGCCCTGCCCGTAGATCTGCGAGGTGACGGCCAGCATCTCGCGCATGCCGGGGCCGCCCTTCGGCCCCTCGTAGCGGATGACGATCACGTCGCCGGAGCGGTAGTCGCGGCTGACGATGGCCTTCATCGCCTCTTCTTCGGTGTCGAAGCAGCGCGCGGGCCCCACGTGGCGGAGCCGCGTAAGCCCGGCCACCTTCACGATCGCCCCTTCCGGCGCGAGATTGCCGCTGAGCCCCACGACGCCGCCGGTGGGCGTGATCGGCGCCGACGTCGGCACCACCACGTCCTGCCCGGTGGGGAAGGTCACGTCGGCCAGGTTCTCGGCGAGCGTCCTGCCGGTCACGGTCATGCAGTCGCCGTGCAGGTAGCCGCCGTCCAGCAGCGCCTTCAGCACGATGGGCACGCCGCCCGCCTCGAACAGGTCCTTCGCCACGTAGCGCCCGCCGGGCTTGAGGTCCGCGATGTAGGGCGTGCGCTTGAAGACCTCCGCCACGGCGGCGAGATCGAAGTCGATCCCCGCCTCGTTGGCGATGGCCGGCAGGTGCAGGCCCGCGTTCGTCGACCCGCCGGTCGCCGCCACCACGGTCGCTGCGTTCTCCATCGCCTTGCGGGTGACGATGTCGCGCGGGCGCAGGTTGTTCTCGATCAGGTCCATGACGCACTTGCCGGACTCCACCGCGAACTCGTCGCGGGATTCGTAGACGGCGGGAGCGCCCGCCGAATGCGGCAGCGCAAGCCCGATGGCCTCGGAGACGCAGGCCATGGTGTTGGCGGTGAACTGCCCGCCGCAGGAGCCGCCGGAAGGGCACGCCACCGCCTCGATCTCCGCCAGGTCCTCCTCGCTGACATCGCCCTGGTTGAGCTTCCCGTAGGCCTCGTAGACGTCCATGATCGTGATGTCCTTGCCGCGGAAGCGCCCCGGCAGGATGGAGCCGCCGTAGAGGAACACGCCCGGCACGTTGAGCCGCACCAGCGCCATCATCATGCCGGGCAGCGACTTGTCGCAGCCGGCGATGCCCACCAGCGCGTCGTAGGAGTGCCCGCGCATGGTGAGTTCCACCGAATCCGCGATCACGTCGCGCGAGACCAGCGAGGACTTCATGCCCTGGTGGCCCATGGCGATGCCGTCGGTCACCGTGATGGTGGTGAACTCGCGCGGCGTGCCGCCGGCCTCGTCCACGCCGGTCTTCGCCGCGAGCGCCTGGCGGCGGAGCGTGATGTTGCAGGGCGCGGTCTCGTTCCAGGTGGTGGCCACACCGACGATGGGCCGGCTCACCGCCTGGCGGGAGACGCCCATGGCGTAGAAGAACGCCCTGTGCGCGGCGCTCTTCGGCCCCTCGGTGATGTGCCTGCTCGGCAGCTTGGACTTGTCGAATCTCTTGCTCATGGCGCCCTTCCCCCTGCGCACCGCCCGGAACTCTCGGGCGGCGGCCTCTGTGCCGTGCGGGCCGGCTCGGCGAGCCCCGGCCCGACGCCGCACGGCTTACTCGTCCCCATGGGTTGCGGTCAAGCCGCCGCGATGCGCTCCAGCGCGGCCCTGAGGCGGGCTTCCGCCGTGCAGGCCTCGTCGAGGCGGACGCGCTGCTCCTCGACCACGTGATCGGGCGCGCGCGCGAGGAACTGCTCGTTCCCGAGCTTGCTCTCCAGCTTGGCGCGCTCCTTGCCCACCTTGCCGAGCTCGCGGTCGAGCCGCGCGCGCTCCTTGTCGAACTCGATGACGCCCGCGAGCGGCAGCACGACCGTCGCCTCGTCCAGCATCATCTGCACCGAGCCGGCCGGCACCTCGCCGTCCGTGACCTCGGCCTCGCTCAACCGGGCGAGGCGCGCGATCACGTCGCGGTGGCGGCCGAGGCGCGCCGCCGTCTCCGGCCCGGCGCCCCGTAAGCCGAGCGCGATGCGCGCCCCCGCCGGCACGTTCATCTCGGCGCGGACGGCGCGCACCTGGGTGACGAGCCGCACCACCCAGTCCATCTCCTGCGCGGCGTCGGCATCGCCGATGCCGTCGTCGAGCGCGGGCCACGGCGCCGTGATGAGCGTGCCCTCCCTGCCCTCGTCGATCCGCCCCCAAAGCTCCTCGGTCGCGAAGGGCATGAAGGGATGGAGCAGGCCCAGGATGGTATCCAGCACCCAGGCGGCCGCAGCCCGGGTCTCGTCCTTCGCCGCCCCGTCCGGGCCGGAGAGCACGGGCTTCGAGAACTCCAGGTACCAGTCGCAGAAGACGTCCCAGGTGAAGTGGTAGACCGCACCCGCCGCGGCGTCGAAGCGGTAGGCGTCGAGCGCTTGGGTCACGTCGCGGGCGGCACGCGCGGCCTCGCCCACGATCCAGCGGTTGACCCGGCCCTCGACCCGCGCCGGATCGAAACCGGCCACAGGCTTGCACCCGTTCGCCTCGCAGAAGCGCGCCGCGTTCCAGAGCTTGGTCGCGAAGTTGCGGTAGCCCGCGACGCGGCTCTCGGCGAGCTTGATGTCGCGCCCCTGCGCCTCCATGGCGGCCAGCGTGAAGCGGAGCGCGTCGGCGCCGTACTTGTCGATCAGCGCCAGCGGGTCGATGACGTTGCCCTTGCTCTTGGACATCTTCTGCCCCTTCTCGTCCCGCACCAGCGCATGGATGTAGACGGTGCGGAAGGGGACATCGCCCATGAAGTGCATGCCCAGCATCACCATCCGGGCGACCCAGAAGAAGATGATGTCGAAGCCCGTGATCAGGTCGCTGTTGGGGTAGTAGGTCTCGAGCGCGTCCGTGCGCTCGGGCCAGCCGAGGGTCGAGAACGGCCAGAGGCCCGATGAGAACCACGTGTCCAGCACGTCCTCGTCGCGCCTGAGCGGCTCGGCCCTACCGTAGTGCCGCGCCGCCTGCTCTTCCGCCTCGGCCTCGGTCGCGGCGACGAAGACGTGGCCGTCCGGCCCGTACCACGCCGGGATGCGGTGCCCCCACCAGAGCTGGCGCGAGATGCACCAGGGCTGGATGTTGCGCATCCACTCGAAATAGGTGTTCTCCCAGCGCCGGGGCACGAAGCGGATGCGGCCCGTCTCCACCGCCTCGATGGCGGGCTTGGCCAGCGTCGCGGCGTCGACGTACCACTGGTCGGTGAGCCAGGGCTCGATCACCGCGCCGGAGCGGTCGCCGTGCGGCACGGTGTGGACGTGCGGCTCCACCCTCTCGATCAGGTCCTGCGCTTCCAGGTCGGCGAGCACGCGCTTCCGTGCCTCCATCCGGTCGAGGCACCGGTAGGCCTCGGGCGCGTTCTCGTTGATCCGGGCCTCGGCGTCGAAGACGTTGACGACGGCGAGGTCGTGCCGGCGGCCCACCTCGAAGTCGTTGAAGTCGTGCGCCGGCGTGATCTTCACCGCGCCGGAGCCCTGCTCGGGGTCGGCGTAGTCGTCGGCGACGATGGGCAAGCGGCGGCCCACCAGCGGCAGCAGCGCGTCGCTGCCGATCAGCTCCCGGTAGCGCGCGTCCTCCGGGTGCACGGCGACGGCGGTATCGCCCAGCATGGTCTCGGGCCGCGTGGTGGCGACGACGATGTGCCGGCCGGGCTCGCCCGCGACGGGATAGCGGATGTGCCAGAGCTTGCCGTCCTTCATCTCGCGCTGCTCGACCTCGAGGTCGGAGATCGCCGTGCCCAGCACCGGGTCCCAGTTCACGAGCCGCTTGTCGCGGTAGATCAGGCCCTGGCGGTAGAGCGAGACGAAGACCTCGATCACCGCCCGGCTCAGGCCCTCGTCCATGGTGAAGCGCTCGCGCGCCCAGTCCGGCGAGGCGCCGAGGCGGCGGAGCTGGCGGCCGATGGCGCCGCCCGATTCGGCCTTCCACGACCACACCCGGTCGATGAACGCGTCCCGGCCGAGCGCGCGGCGGTCCGTCCCCTCCCCGGCAAGCTGGCGCTCGACCACCATCTGCGTCGCGATGCCGGCGTGGTCCATGCCGGGCTGCCAGAGCGCGTTGCGGCCGGTCTTCCGCCGGTAGCGCGTCAGCACGTCCTGCAGCGTGTTGTTGAGCGCGTGGCCCATGTGCAGGCTGCCGGTGACGTTGGGCGGCGGCATCATGACGCACCAGGGCTCGGCCCCGCCGGGCCGGCCGGCGAAGCCGCCACTCGTCTCCCAGAGATCGTAAAGGCGGCCCTCGAAATCGGCAGGCCGATAGGTCTTCTCAAGCATCGTCGTCTCGTAACCGTTTCGGGAGGATGGGGCTAGTGAAGAGGCGGGCGGGAAGGAACTCTCGGGTAACGTCTCACTCGGGCTCGCTGCGCCGCGACGCCCGCTCGAGCTCCTGCTTGACCAGGCGCTCGATCATGGGCGGCATATGGGTGTCGAGCCAGGTCTGCAGCATGGGCTTGAGCGCCTCCAGCACCTGCTCGTCGGTGGGCCGGCTGCCTTGAGCACTCTGCCGGGGCGGTGGCTTGCCGGGCGCAGCACTTTGCCGGGGCGGCGGCTCGCTGCGCGGCGGGAAGGAGAACGCCGGCTTGCCCTCGGCGGCCTTGCCCGGCGGGAGCACGTTGCCCTGCTCGTCGACCACGTCCACCAGGTCGAGCACGTCCTGGCTCCCGGCCCGCTTGCGCGGCGGCGGGGCCAGGGGCGGCACGTCCGTGCTCCGCCCGCGGCTTTCCCCCTCCGAGACGATCCGGCCGATCGACTCCAGGATCTGCTCCGTCGTCAGGTCGTCGCTGGGCTTTCGGTTGGTCATGGCCCCGTGCCGGTGGGCGCGTGACGCGGCAATGCCACAACCTAGGCCAATCGCGGCGCGAATGCCACCGCGCGCGCCGATTCCGGGCCGTCGCGGTCGCCTTGGGCCGCCCGCTCGCCTATAATGCGCCGCGAGAGCCGCCCGAGGAGGAGCGGGACCACTTGGCGATATCCACGCTGGAGAAGCGCTGCGCCGAGATCGGTCTGAAGATGACCGAGCAGCGGCGCGTGATCGCGCGCGTGCTTTCGGATTCCTCCGACCACCCCGATGTCGAGGGGCTCTACCGGCGCGCGACCGAGATCGATTCCCGCATCAGCCTGGCGACGGTCTATCGCACGGTCCGGCTCTTCGAGGAGTGCGGCCTGCTGGAGCGCCACGACTTCCGCGACGGGCGGGCGCGCTACGAGGAACACCCCGACGAACACCACGATCACCTGATCGACCTCACGTCGGGCAAGGTGGTGGAGTTCCAGAACGAGGAGATCGAGGCGCTGCAGGCGGCCGTCGCCAAGGCGCTCGGCTACAAGCTCGTCGATCACCGGCTGGAGCTTTACGCGGTCCCCCTGGACGAGCCCGAAGACTAGAACCAACGCGGAGGCCCATGACCGACGATGATTTCATGGCCGGGATCGTCGCCGGCAACCTTGAGGTGCGCCTGGCCCGCTCGGCAGAGGACGTGGACGCCGTCCAGGCGCTCCGCTACCGCGTCTTCTACGAGGAGATGGCGGCCGACCCCAGCCGCGAGATGGCGGCGAGCGAGCGCGACTTCGACCGCTTCGACTCCTACTGCGACCACCTCATGGTGATCGACCACGACCGCAGCGCCGGCGACAAGGTGGTCGGCACCTACCGCCTGCTGCGCCGCTCCGTGGCGGACGCCCACGGCGGCTTCTACTCGTCCTGGGAATACGACATCGACACCATCGTGGCGCAGCCCGGCGAGTTGCTGGAGCTCGGCCGCTCCTGCGTCGATCCCGCCTACCGCAACGGCACCACCATGACCCTGCTGTGGCGGGGCAACGCGGCCTACGTGCTGCACTACGACGTGCCGATCATGTTCGGCTGCGCAAGCTTCCCCGGCACGGACCCGCAGGAGCACGCGGAGCCCCTCTCCTATCTCTTTCACAACCACCGCGCTCCGCCGGAATTCTGCCCTCGCGCCCGGGACGAGCACTACGTGAACATGGACCTGATACCCAAGGACGCGATAAACAGGCGCGCCGCGCTCAAGGCGGTGCCGCCGCTCATCAAGGGCTATCTCAGGCTCAACGGCTTCGTCGGCGACGGCGCCGTGATCGACCGGCAGTGGGGGAGCGTCGATGTCAGCATCGTCGTCAAGACCGACCTCGTGACCCAGCGCTACCGGGACAAGCTCACATGATCGCGCTCGCGGTGCTGCTCCGCTTCTTCGGCTGGACCGTCTGCCTGGTTCCGTTTCAGCTCGTTCTCATGGCGATCCGGGCGCCGCTGTCCAAGCGCCTGCCCATGGTCTGGCACCGGGGCGTCTGCCGCATCTTCGGCTTCAGGATCGAACGTTACGGCACGGTGTCGCGCAACGTGCCCACCCTCTTCGTCTGCAACCACACCTCCTACCTCGACATCAGCGCGCTCGGCGCCGTGGTGCCGGGGAGCTTCGTCGCCAAGGCGGAGGTGCGGGGCTGGCCGCTGTTCGGCTTCCTCGCCGTCCTGCAGCGGACCGTGTTCGTGGAGCGCCGCGTGTCGCGCACCGCCCATCACCGCGACAACATGACGGAGCGCCTGGAAGCCGGCGACAACCTCATCCTCTTCCCCGAGGGCACCAGCAACGACGGCAACCGCGTGCTGCCGTTCAAGAGCGCCTTCTTCGGCATCGCCGAGGGGCCGGTCCGGGGCAAGCCATTGGTGGTTCAGCCGGTCTCCATCGCCTATACGCGACTGAATGGGATCCCCATGGGGCGCCCCTACCGGCCGTTCTACGCCTGGTACGGCGACATGGAGCTTGCGAGCCACCTCTGGAACGTCGCGGGCCTCGGCAACGCCACCATCGCCATCCAGTTCCATCAGCCGGTGACCATCGAGCAGTTCCGCTCGCGCAAGGAGATGGCGGAAGCGTGCCAGGCCGCGATCGCCGACGGGGTCTCGCGCGCGATCAGCGGCAAGCTCACCCCGCCGATCAGGAAGCGTTTTTGGGCGCCCAGACCCGCCTGAGGCGAACGCGGGGTCAGCCTGCCACGAGCGCAGCCGGCACGAGCACGCGGCGGAAGGTGAGCGCGTCCACGGCGTCGGCCTCGGGTCGCGCGTAGTAGCCGGGGCGGCGGCCGACCGGGGCGAACCCCAGGGCACGGTAGAGGCGCTGCGCCGCGGCGTTGTCCTCGGCGACCTCGAGGTAGAGTTCGCGCAGGTCGCGCCGGCTCACCCGATCGATCGCCTCCTTCATGAGCGCGCGGGCGATGCCGCGCTTGCGCGCGACCGGCGCCACGCCGAGGGACAGCACCTCGGCACGCGCGTGGTTCGCGCGGCCCAGCACGAAACCGAGCGGCTCGTCCTCGCTCCGCCACAGTAGCCCGAAGCCGCCCGGCGCCTGCGCGATGCGGCCGATCAGCGCAGGCTGCCACGGCTCGTCGAAGCAGCGGGCGTGCAGCGCGGCGACGGCGGCGACATCGCCCTCGCGGATCTCGGCGATGGTCGCTGCGGCGACGGCAGCCGGTTCAGCCACGCGGCCCACTCCCGCCGGCGGCCCGCGACTTCCGCTTTGCGCCGGCGTCCCGCAGATAGAGCGGCCGCACCGGGGCGGCACTCTCGCCCCCGGCCTCGGCGCGGGCGGCGGCACAGCGCACGAGCGCGCGCGCGTCGGGCGTGGACGGCCCGCTTGCAGGCCGTGCCTCGATATCAGCCGTCAGCGCGCCAAGCGCAACCGCCTGCCCGGTGCCCGCCACGACGAGCGGGCCGCCGCTCCCCGCCGCTTCCACGAAGGCGGGCAACGCTCCGGCCTCCAGCGCCGCGGGCTCGGTGAGCGGAGCGAGCGAACGGTCGAAGAGCTGGGCATAGAGTCGCCCGCGCCCGGCATCCAAGGCGGCGAGGATCGGTCCCTCGCGCTCGCCGTCAGGAACGCCCGCAGCGAGCACCTCCAGCGTCGAAATACCGATCAGGGGCCGCTTGCCGGCGAGGGCGAGACCGCGCGCCGCGGCCAGCCCGATCCGAATCCCGGTGAAGGAGCCGGGGCCCACCGTCACCGCGAACGCATCGACCTCCGCGAGTGTCGTGCCGCCCTCCGCCGCGACCTCGCGCAGCATGGGCACCAGCGTCTCCGCGTGCCTGCCGCCGGCCTCGCTCCGCCTGTGGGCGACCACCGCGCCGTCCGCCCAGAGCGCGGCCGAGCATGTCGCCGTCGCCGTGTCGAACCCGAGTATCGTCATCACCGCGGCGCCGCTCGCCGTTCGCTGCCGTCCGTGCGCACGCGGCGGCTCTAGCACTCGGCAGCCGGTGGCCGCAACCATGCACGGGCGGGCATAGCGGTGCTATTGTGCCGACATTCTCATCCGCGACATCGCCGTGCCCATGACCGCCCTGGTCGAAATCGCCCCGCCCCGCTTCGACGTCTCGCTGGCGCTCGCCTATGCCGGCGAGGACAACATCACCGGCCACCCCATCTACCGCAGGGCCGCCTGCTACCTGCACCCCGACGCCGCCGTGCTGCTGGAGCGCGCCCAGGGCCTCGCCGCCGTCCAGGGCCTGAAGCTCGTCATCTTCGACGGCTACCGCCCGGTGGAGGCGCAGTGGGCGCTCTGGCGGCAATGCCCGGACCCGACCTTCCTCGCTGACCCCAGGCGGGGCTCGCCGCACTCGCGGGGCGTCGCCATCGACCTGAGCCTGGTCGACCGCGAGAGCGGCCTGCCGCTCGACATGGGCACCGGCTTCGACGACCTGACGCCACGCGCCTTCCACGGCAGCGACGCGCCGACGCCCGCCGCCCAGCGCAACCGCATGCTGCTGCTCGGCCTCATGGCGTCGGCCGGCTGGGACCACTATCTCAACGAGTGGTGGCACTACCAGATGTTCGCGCCGCGCCGCTATCCCCTGCTGTGGGACAGCGCGGCGCAGACGGGGTTGATGGACCCATGACCAATCGCGCGCTCTTCCGCACCGGCCGCGCCGCCTGCATCGCGCTCGCCGTGGCCGTCGTCGTCGCGAGCGGCGGCGCTGCGGCAATCGCCGCCGATTCCGCCATCCTCGTGATGTATCACCGCTTCGGCGAGGACAAGTACCCATCGACGAGCGTGACGCTCGCCCAGTTCGAGGCCCACATCGAGCACCTGGCGAGCGGCGGCTACACCGTGCTGCCGGTCCCTGACATCCTCGCGGCCATCGACGCGGGCCGGCCGCTGCCGGAGCGCACCGTCGGCATCACCGTCGACGACGCGACGCGGTCGACCTTCGTCGAGGCGTGGCCCCGGCTGGAGGAGGCCGGGATGCCGTTCACCGTCTTCGTCTCCACCGACCCGGTCGACGAGCGCCACGCCGGCATCATGAGCTGGGACGAGCTGCGCCAGCTGGTCGCGGCGGGCGTCACCATCGGCAATCACAGCGCCGCGCACGGGCAAATGTGGCAGGCTGACGCGGACGCGAACCGGGCCGACCTGCTGCGGGCGCAGCGGCGGCTTGAAGAGGAGCTTGGCGTGGACGCCACGCTCTTCGCCTACCCCTACGGCGAATGGAACGGGGCGGCGCGCGCGCTTGTCGCAGACCTCGGCTTCATTGCTGCCTTCGGCCAGCACTCGGGCGTCGTCGCGGCGCACACGGACCGGCTCAACCTGCCCCGCTTCGCCCTGAACGAGAGCTACGGCGCCATGGAGCGCTTCGGGCTGATCGTGGATACGGTGCCGCTCGGCGCCCGCGCCGTGACGCCGGCGGATCAGATCCTGGCGGAGAACCCGCCGGCGGTCGCCTTCACCATCGAGCCGCCGCTTGCGAACCCCGACTCGCTCGCCTGCTATCCCTCGGGCGGGGTCACTGCCGCTCTCGAGCAGCGGGACGGCGGCCGGGTGGAGGTGCAGTTCGACCGGCCGTTCCCGCCCGGCCGCGCCCGGCTCAATTGCACGGCGCCCGCCGAGGGCGGGCGCTGGCACTGGTTCGGGCTTCAGTTCGTCGTGCCGTAAGCCGACTTGGCGGCGGCGGGTATTCCCCCGATCAGATCGGCCGTTCGCCTGGCTGGCGGATCAACGCCGTCCACTGACGCGCGTTCAACCAGGCCCGGTCGAAGTCGCGCAGACGGTTCTGCCGCATGATCTCGCGAATGCTGCGGATGTAGCCCGCCCGCCGCTCCGAATACTGCCCCAGGGCCCCGGCCAGGTCGTAGCCGTCCATCGGCCTGCCGGCGTGGCGCAGCAGAGCCCGCCGGTCGCGGAAGTCCTCATAGGCCCAGTGGCTGTTGAGGTTGTGGACGTAGGCCCGCACCGCGTCGAGCAGGCTGTCGTGGCTGCGCACGCGATGGCGGCGGTCGGCATCGCGCCGCTCCGGCATCATGCCCATCGCCGCCTTGTACGTGTACTGGCCGAAGAGGGCGTTGCCCTCCCGCACGAAGCGGGAGGTGCCCCAGCCCGTCTCCTCCGCCGCCTGGGCCAGCGCCAGCGACGGCGGCACGATGTCCATCCGCGTCAGCAGGCCGGGCACGTCGAAGGGCGCGGCACCGTAAAGCTCGGCCATGTCGAGCAGCCACGCGCGGTCGGCGTCCGAGAGCGCGCCGTCCCACAGGAGCTTCTCCCCCAGCCGCTCTGCCCGCCAGCGCGCGGCGATGATCTCCTCGTTCACGCGCAGGATGATCGGCAGAACCGACTGGACGAAGAGCCGCTTCTTCACCGCCACCGACGAGACGCTGGCGAGATCGTGCGGCAGCTCGCTCAGATAGAGGCGCGGAACCGGCTTGACCGCGGCCCGCACCTGGTCGAGGTCGTAGCCGAACGCCGCGAAGCTCGCGATCATGGCGGAAACCGATGCGCTCGACCCCCGGGGCTTCCGCACGACCGCAGGCACCGCGTCGACCCCATTGGCGCGCGCCGCGAGCGGCGGCTTCATCACCGGCGCGGGCGTCAGCGTGGACTGCCGCTCGGCCGGCGCGCGGCGAAACACCGGGGTGGCCGGCGCAGCGACCGGCCGGTCCGGCACCACGACCGCCTCCTGCCATGCGGCCTCTTGCGGAATGTCGGGCGGAGTGGGGACCGACGCATGGCTCCGGGGCGCCCCATCCGGCCGGGGCTCCTCCGCCAGCGTCACGTCCGAAAGCGACAGGATCAGCCTGACCCGGCCCGGCGCCTCAGGCATGAGGGGCGCGGGCGCCAACGCCACCGCCGCCGTGCCGGGCAAGGGCTCCGACTGCTCCGCAGTAAGGCTCAGGAGCATCGGCGTGCTTGCAGCAGCCGGGCGGACGAGATCGCCGCCGGCCGCGGATGCGCCGAGCGCCGCCCCCATCACGGCACCCGTCACCGCCCCCAGCACGCCAAGCGCCGACAGGCGGATGCTTCTCCCACCATCCGACGGTTGCCTGGCTGGCGACGCCACGGACGGGCGCCTCACGGATTCGAGGGCATTTTCCCTTCGCGCACGCGCAAAGGCCTGCCCTTCGGCACTCATCAAAACGCCCTGTCTCCCCTCCCCCGGCTTCGCCGGGAATGCACGCGCCGTGCTAGACGGCCCGCACCTCCACGACTTCCGGGATGTAGTGTTTCAGCATGTTCTCGATGCCCATCTTCAGGGTCATGGTCGAGCTTGGGCAGCCCTGGCACGAGCCCTGAAGCTGAAGCATCACGATGCCGTTTTGAAAGCCCTGATACGTGATGTCGCCGCCGTCCTGCGCGACGGCCGGCCGCACGCGCGTATCCAGCAGCTCCTTGATCTGGGCGACGATCTCCGCGTCGGCGCCGTCGTCCGCCAGGTCCTCTGCCGTCTCTGCGGCACTGTCGAGGAGGAGCGGATGGCCGGCCACGAAGTGCTCCATGATCACGCCGAGGATCACCGGCTTCAGCAACTGCCAGTCGGCCTCCTCGGACTTCGACACCGAGACGAAATCGCCGCCGAAGAAGACTCCGGTGACGTCCTCGATCTGGAACAGCCGCCGCGCCAGCGGCGAACGCTCCGCCGCTTCGGCATCGCGGAAGTCCGCAGTCCCGGACGACATCACCGCCTCTCCCGGCAGGAATTTCAGTGTCGCCGGGTTCGGGGTCCGCTCGGTCTGGATGAACATGCTGTCTCCAACCCTGCCCACAAAGGGCGACCGGAGGGTGCTTCAGAGCGCCCCATCGGTCAAGTGCGACGCGTAACCTATTGTATTATCGTTCCGATTGTTCGTATTGCACATCTTGTCCACAGCGCCGGTTTGCATCGCCGGCTGCCGGAGACATGGGGGCGGCGCCCGCTACGTCAAGTCCTGCAGCTGCTGGTCGCTCAGGCTGCCGGGGACGACCACGAGCGGGATGTTGAGCTGGCCGGCAAGCTGGCCGGCGAGCCAGGAAATCAGCGAGCCGCGCCCCTGATCGGGCGGCGCCGCGCCGACGACCAGCAGGTCGATCGCGTCGTGCTCGGCGATGTGGCCCAGGATCTCGTCGCCGATGCCGCCTTCGCGCACCGCCGTGCTCGGCGCCGCTCCGGTGACCTCCGTCACCTTCGCGGCCATGCCCTGCAGCAGCAGCTCGGCCTCCTCCCGCGTCTCCTGCCGCATCAGCTCGCCGACCGCGGCCCAGTGCTGGAACTCCGGCGGCTGCATCACGTGGAGGAGCGAGACATGCCCGCCGGAATTGCGCGCGCGCAACGCGGCGAACCGCGCCGCCACCTCCGAGTGGCCGTCGTCGGCGACGCAGACGAGGAACGTGACCTGCCCGGCGACGTGGGCTCCGCCCGCCTCCGGCGTCGACTGCTCGCTCATGGCATCGATCCCCCGCCGCGTCCTCAGCCCTTGCGGAAGGCGAAGCTGCCCAGCCATCCTGCCACCAGCGCGAGCGCGATAGCAATGACGCCGTAAAGCGCCTCGTCCGCCCGCGCGAAGGTGGAAATGTCCGCCGAGAAGCCGGCCTTCTCGATGCTGAACGCGTCCGTCCGCGTGCTGAGGACCTCGCCGCCCATCACCAGCGTCGCCTCTACGACGTAAGCGCCGGTCGGCACGTGGGCGGGCAGGTCGATGGTGGTGCGGAACAGCCGCTCGTCGATGAACTCGACCGTCCCCGGCGCGGACTTGTAGAGCGAGTCGCGCTCCCGGTGGCGGTGCAGCGCGGCGCGGAACTCGTCGGCGTCGCCGGACGTGTCGAACCAGATGGCCTCCAGCAGCAGGCGCTCGGAGCCGAGCTGCTTGCGGTCGAGGTACTCGGCCGGCGCGATCTCCTCCAGCGGCCGGGACGCCGCGACGAAGTAGTA
The DNA here is from genome assembly GCA_965221125.1 of Alphaproteobacteria bacterium. Taxonomy (GTDB): domain Bacteria; phylum Pseudomonadota; class Alphaproteobacteria; order UBA828; family UBA828; genus WTGU01. The sequence continues at coordinate 455,850 of CBDCRW010000006.1, read as the reverse complement.
GCCCGGCACGTTGCGGAAGGCGATCGCCTCCTGGTTGATCCAGACGCCGGCGGACTGCCGCTTGCGGCGGACCACCACCGGCTCCTCGGGGCCGCGCACGGAGACCACGACGTCGCCCACCACGTCGGTCGCGCCGAAGAGCAGGATCGAGGTGCCGGCGAAGTTGGAGTCGATCTCGATGCGTTGCGTCGACAGCGCGATCAGCAGGGGCTCGTCGGCGCCCTCGTCCTGCGCCGCCGCGTGCGCACCCGCCTCGGCTGCGAGCGCCGCGGCGACGACCGCCAAAGCGAGATATCGGCGCAGGCGGCGCATCAGTTCGGCCACAGCGGTGCGACCGCGAAGGGATCGTCCGGCATCACCACCAGCGAGTAGGCCAGCCGGCCGCCGACGGCGAGCACCATGAGCGCCAGCAGGCCGCGCAGGTGCTCGCCCCGGATGCGCCCGCCGATCCGCGTGCCGTACTGCGCGCCGATGACGGCGCCGACCGCCAGCAGGAGCCCCAGGATGATGTCGACGTTGTTGTTGTTGACGGCATGGGCGAAGCAGGAGACCGAGCTGATCACGATGATGCCGAGCAGCGAGGTGCCGACCACCACCGCCGTCGGCATGCCGATGAGGTAGATCATCGCGGGCACCATGAAGAAGCCGCCGCCGACGCCCATGATGGAGGCGACGATGCCCATGAGGAAGCCCAGCGCGAACGGCGGGATCGCGCTGCCGTAGAGGCCGGAGCGGCGGAAGCGCACCCGGAGCGGCAGCCCGTGGATCCAGGTGTGGACGTGGGCCTTGCGCCGGGCCGTGCGCTGGCGGCGCACCGTCGCCCTCACGCTCTCGACCCCCATCAGGCAGCCGACCACCGCGAGGAACACGACGTAGGAGAGCGACACCACCAGGTCGATCTGGCCGGCGTCGCTCAGCAACCTGAAGATGAAGGCGCCGAGCCAGGCGCCGCCGACGCCGCCCGCGGAGATGAGCCCGCCGATCAGGAAATCGACGTTGCCCCGGCGCCAGTGCGCCATGGTGCCGGAGACCGAGGACGCGATGATGAGGTTCGTGCCGGTGCCGACCGCGACCGACGGCGTGACGCCGAGAAAGATCAGCAGCGGCGTCATCAGGAACCCGCCGCCCACGCCGAACATGCCCGACAGCAGACCGACCCCGCCGCCGAGTGCGAGCAGAATCAGCGCATTGGCTGAAAGCTCGGCGATCGGGAGGTAGATCTCCATCGGAAGAGTCGCATGAACCGTAAGGGAGTGCGTCCGCTACATGCGCCTCCCGCTCAAGCTTCGCAAGCGAAAAGTCTGTAATCGCGCGGAATTCGGGGAAATCGTGCCGAATAAGTGGATCCTGAGCGCGTCCGTCTCGGACGGACGCGCGACAGGCCGCGACAGCGGCCCGCCCGCGCAGGCAGCAGGCCGTCGCGCCGGCAGGCGCGCGGAATCGCAGGACGGCCAGCTGCCGTGAGCGACAAAGAATCAGAGCGTTTCCGTCTCGGACGGAAACGCTCAGGCCTCGAGCAGCCCCATGATGCGCCGCACTTGGGCGAGGTTGGCGTCGGCGATGGCGTGCGCGCGCGCCGCGCCGTCGGCCAGCACCCCGTCGATATAGCCGGGGTCCGCCTGCAGCTCGCGCATGCGCCGGGCGATGGGGCCGAGGGTCTCGATCGCGAGGTCGGCGAGCTTGCCCTTGAAGTCGGCGAAGCCCATGCCCGTGTGCTCGGCGACGACCCGCTCCACCGGCTCGCCCGCGAGCGCCGCGTAGATGCTCAGCAGGTTCGCCGCCTCCGGCCTCCGCTCGGGATCGAAGGAGAGGCCCGGCTCGGAATCGGTCTTGGCCCGCTTGATCTTGAGCGCGAGCGTGTCCGCGTCGTCGGTGAGATTGATGCGCGCGTAGTCGGAGCCGTCCGACTTGCTCATCTTGCTGCGCCCGTCGCGCAGGCTCATCACCCGGGTGGCGGCGCCGAAGATCATCGGCTCCGGCAGCGGGAAGAATTCTACGTCATAGGCGCGGTTGAAGGCGCCGGCGATATCGCGGGAAAGTTCCAGATGCTGCTTTTGGTCCTCGCCCACCGGCACCGCGGTCGCGTGGTAGAGCAGGATGTCGGCGGCCATCAGCACCGGGTAGGCGTAGAGCCCGAGCAGCGCGTTCTCCCGCTTCTTCCCCGCCTTCTCCTTGAACTGGGTCATCCGGTTGAGCCAGCCGAGCGGGGTGAAGCAGTTGAGCATCCAGGCGAGCTCCGCGTGGCCCCCGACGCTGCTCTGGTTGAAGATGATGCACCTCTTCGGATCGAGCCCGGCAGCCAGCAGCCCGGCCGTGACCTCGCGCGTGTTCGCGGTCAGCTCGGCAGGGTCCTGCGGCACCGTGATCGCGTGCAGATCGACGATGCAGTAGATGCAGTCGTACTCCCTCTGCATCGCGACCCAGTTCTTGATCGCGCCGAGGTAGTTGCCGAGGTGCAGATTGCCGGTCGGCTGAACGCCGGAAAAGACCCGCTTCATGTCAGGAACGCTCCGCAGCGGCGCGCCTTATCGCGCCCCCGGGCGCCGCCGTCAACCTTGGCCTTCGCGCTGTCGGGCCAGCAGCGCGCGCACCTCGCCGAGCGACAGGGCGCCCAAGCCGGCGGCGAGCGCGCCGTAGCCCACGAGGCCGGCGACGACGATGGCGGCGAGCGCCGCGATGCGGAAGCCCGCGGTCTCGAGCGGACCTTCCAGGCCGAGCGCCACCGCCCAGAGCAGCGCCGCCATGCCGGCCGCGGCTGCCACCATGCGCGGCAGCCGGCGCTTCAGCCGCCCGTCCGGCTTGAGGTAGCCGCGCCGCGCGAGACCCGCAGCCAGCAGGCCCACGTTGAGCCAGCCGGCGAGCGTGGTCGCCAGGGCGATCCCCACGTGCGCGAGCGGCCCCATGAGCGCGAGGTTGAGCGCCACGTTCACCACCAGGCAGAGAACCGCGATCCGCACCGGCGTCCGCGTGTCCTGCCGCGCGAAGTAGCCGGGCGCCAGCACCTTGATGAGCACGAAGGCCGGCAGGCCCGCGGCGTAGGCGACGAGCGCGCCGGCGGTGGCGCTGCTCTCGCCCGCGCCGAAGGCGCCGCGCTCGAAGAGCACCGCGATCACGGGGCCGGCGATGACGATGAGTGCCACCGCCGCCGGCACCGCCAGCAGCAGCGCCATCTCGATCGCCCGGTTGAGGCTGCCCACCGCCTCCTCGGCCTCGCCCGCCCTGAGCTGGCGGCTCAGCAGCGGCAGCAGCGCGGTCCCCACCGCGACGCCGACGACGCCGAGGGGAAGCTGGTTCACGCGGTCGGCGTAGTAGAGGAAGGAGACCGAGCCCGGCGGCAGCAGCGAGGCGATGATGATGTCGACCACCAGGTTGATCTGCGCCACGCCCGCGCCGAGCGCCGCCGGGGCCGCGAGGATCAGCAGGCGCTTCACCCCCGGTGTGAGCCGGGGCCAGCGGAGGCGAAGCGACATGCCCGCCCGCGAGGCCGCGACGACGAGCCAGACGAACTGCAGGATCCCGCCGACCGTGACGCCCACCGCAAGCGCGTGCCCCGGCGTCTCGGTCCAGCGCGCGAGCCCGAGCAGGGCTGCGATCAGGCAGAGGTTGAGCAGGATCGGCGTGGCCGCGACGGCGGCGAAGCGATAGAGCGAATTCAGCACCCCGCCCAGGAGCGATACCAGCGAGATCAGCAGGATGTAGGGGAAGGTGAGCCGCGTGAGCTGCACGGTAAGCTCGAGCTTCCCCGGCTCGTCGGCGAAGCCCGGCGCCAGCACGTGCATCAGCCACGGCATCGCGATCTGGGCGACGATCACCAGCGCCAGCAGCGTCCACAGCAGGACCGTGAGGACGTCCTCGGCGAAGGACTTGGCCGCCTCGCGCCCGTCGCGCTCCAGCGTGCCCGCGAAGAGCGGCACGAAGGCCGCGTTGAACGCGCCCTCCGCGAACAGCCGCCGCAGGAAGTTCGGCAGCTTGAAGGCGACGAAGAAGGCGTCCGCCACCGGCCCTGCGCCGAGCACCGAGGCGATCAGGATGTCGCGTAGGAAGCCCAGCACCCGCGAGCCCATGGTGTAGCCGCCGACGGTTGCGGCCCAGCGGGCGAGTGCCATCGGTTACGCGGGTGGCGGGCGGTGGGCCGGCGGCTCAGCCGGCCGCACGGCGGAGCGGCGCATCGCGGGAGTCGCGGGCCAGCATCTCGCTCAGGCGCTCCTGCACCCGCGCGATCTGCGCCTCGCGGGAGAGTTTGAGGCCGAAGCGGTCCCGCACGTAGAAGACATCGACGGCGCGGGAGCCCACCGTCGAGATGTGCGCCGAGCCGATGGAGACGCCGCAGGCGCTGAGCGTGCGCGTGATGTCGTAGAGAAGCCCCGGTCGATCGCGCGCGCTCACCTCGATCACCGTGAAGCCGGTGCTGGCACCGTTGTCGACGAGGACGTGGGGCTCGAGCGCGATGGCAGCGGTGCGCGCCGGCGGCGGGGCCACGAACGCCGCCTCGTCCGCAGCCCCGGCGTCCGCGCCATCCTCGGCGAGCGCGCGGACCACGCGCCTCTCCAGCCGCTCCAGGCGGTCTTCGTCGCCGATCGCGCTGCCGTCGGCCGCCTGGATCCAGATCGTGTCGATGGCCATCCCGTCGTTGGTGGTGAAGACGCGGGCATCGACGATGCTGGCACCGGACCTCGCCACCGCGCCGGCGATGCGGGCGAAGAGGCCGATGAAATCCGGCGTGAAGAGCGTCATCTCCGTCGCGTCCCTGGTCCGGTCGATGCGGGATTCGACCAGCGGCCCCCTGCCCCCGCCCCGCACGAGGCGGGCGTGGCGCTCCTGCATCCCTGCGTCGGTGGCGAGCCAGTAAGTGAGGGGCAGCCTCTCCTCGAAGTGCGCGATGTCGGCCTCGGGCCAGTCCGCGAGCCGCGTGCGCAGCTTCTTCCTGGCCGTCGCCACGCGGGCCTCCCGGTCCTCGGCCTCGCGGCCGCCCGCGAGCACCGCCTCGGCGCGGTGGTAGAGCATGCGCAGCAGCGACGCCTTCCACGCCGTCATGCGTCCCGGCCCCACGGCGGTGATGTCGGCGGCGGTCAGCACCAGCAGCAGCCGCAGTCGCTCCAGCGAGCGGACGCGGCCCACGAAATCGTCGACGGTGCGGGGATCGTTGGGGTCGCGCTTGAAGGCGGTCATGCTGAAGAGCAGGTGCCAGCGGACCAGCCAGGCGACGGTCTCGACCTCGTCCGGCGTGAACGCCAGCCGCCGGGCAACGTCGCGCGCGATGTCGGCGCCGATCTCCGAGTGGTCGCCACCCCGCCCCTTCGCCACGTCGTGCAGCAGCAGCGCGAGGTAGAGCACGTCGCGCATCCGCAACTGGTGAACGAGGGTGCTGGCGAGCGGCAGCTCGTCGGCGAGGGCCCCCCTCTCGATCGCGCTGAGCACGCCGATGGCGCGGATGCTGTGCTCGTCCACGGTGTAGACGTGGTAGAGGTCGAGCTGGGTCTGCCCCACGACGCGCCCGAAGTCCGGCAGGAAGCGGCCCATCACGCCGGCCTCGTTCATCATCCGCAGGACCTGCTCGGGGTTGCGCTCGTCGGTGAGGATCGCGCGGAAGGCGCGGTTCGCCTCCGCATCGTCGCGCACCGCCGCGGTGATGAGCCCGTGGCCCTGGTGGATCAGGCGGAGCGTCGCCGGATGGATGTCGCGGCCTTCGGTCTGCGCCCGGCGGAAGATCGTGACCAGGCGCACCGGGCGCTCGCCGAAGGTGTTCTCGCCGACCGCAGCGATGCGCCCGCCGGAGACGAACAGCCCGTCGCGGAGAGGCCCCGTCTCGATCCCGGAGCGGTGGACCGGCGCGGTGTGGAGCCGCTCCGCCTCCAGCGCCGCGCACAGGACCCGCGTGAGCTCGCCGACGCTCTTCGCGACGAGGAAATAGTGTTTCATGAACCGCTCGACGGCGAGGTTGCCGCGGCGCGGCCCGTAGCCCATCCGCGCCGCGATCTCCGGCTGCCGGTCGAAGGTGAGGCGATCCTCCGCGCGCCCGCAGACGACGTGGAGGTGCGCCCGGACCCGCCAGAGAAAATCCTGCGCCCGCACGAAGCGGTCGTGCTCGTGCTCGTTCAGCACGCCCCGGTCGGCGAGCGCGCCGAAACGGTCGATGCGGAAGAGGTACCTGGCGATCCAGAACAGCACGTGGAGGTCGCGCAGGCCGCCCTTGCCGTCCTTCACGTTGGGCTCGAGCAGATAGCGCGAATCGCCGGCGCGCACGTGGCGCTCGTCGCGTTCGCGCAGCTTGGCGGCGACGAACTCGGCCTCGGTGCCGGGCACCAGCTCGGTGAGGAAGCGCCGGCGGAACCCGTCGTAGAGCGCCGCATCGCCCCACACGGGGCGCGATTCGAGCACGGAGGTGCGGATCGTCATGTCCCGCCTTGCCCGGCCCAGACAGTCGTCGACCGAACGCGTGGCATGACCTACGGCGAAGCCGAGATCCCACAGCATGTAGAGCAGATGCTCGACGATCTGCTCGCTGCGTCCGGTCAGCTTGTAGGGATGGAGAACGAGGATATCGATATCGGAATGGGGCGCGAGGTCGCCCCGGCCGTAGCCGCCCACCGCGACCAGCGAGAGGCGGCTTGCTGTGGTCGGATTGGGCTCCGGGTAGAGGGTATGCGCCGCGTGATCGAGCAGCACGCCGAGCAGCCGGTCGACCATCGCCGTCCGGGCCGCGACGATCTCGGCACCGGAGGCCCCCGATTCGAGGCGCCGGCAGAGTTCCGCGCGGCCCTCGTCGCAGGCGCGCTTCGTCAGGTCCAGGACGCCTTTGCGGTCGTCCCGGCCGAGCCGGGCGATCGCGTCCGCTAGGGCCTGCGGCTCGAAGAGGTTCGAAGGCCGCGCGTCAGGCGCATTCATCGCTCTACACGCTGGCTGCAGCCCGCAATGGGCCGTACCCCGCCTGAACGCGAAGCGCACGCAGAGCCGGCTCTCATGGCCCGGCAACTTGCCCCGAATGGTAGCCTCCCGCAAGCATGCACCGTCTCGCCCCTCTGCACCTCGCCCCGCTCTTCACACCGAATTGCGGTTGAATTGCGGGCGCATGCGCCACAGTGTGTATAATCGGCGGCGCCACTTCGACCGCCTCGTCCAACCCGTCGCTCGGCCCGGCGCGACCCGGCGCCAGCGATCCATCATAGCCGCACGCCCACGCCATGGACCTCATCGTCGACAAGATCAACTACATCTGGCCGTTTCTGGCGATCATCACGCCCGTGGTGTTCGTCCACGAGCTCGGCCATTACCTGGTGGCGCGGATCAACGGCGTGCGCGTCGAAGTGTTTTCGGTCGGCTTCGGGCCGGAGCTGTTCGGCATCGAGGATAAGCACGGAACGCGCTGGCGCCTCTCCGCGCTTCCCCTCGGCGGCTACGTGAAGTTCGCCGGCGATGCCGACGTCGCCAGCTCGTCTGCCGAAAGCGACGAGCCGCTGCCGCACGATTCCTTCTACGCCAAGTCGGTGGGCAAGCGCTCGGCCATCGCCTTCGCGGGGCCGTTCGCGAACCTCCTGCTCGCGGCGGCGATCTTCGCCGTCTTCTTCCTCGTCGTCGGCCAGCGCTACACGCCGGTTGAGATCGGCACCGTGCGCGCCGGCAGCCCCGCCGCCGTCGCCGGGCTGGAGCCTGGCGACAGGCTGGTCGAGCTCAACGGCAGCCGGGTCGAGCGCTTCGAGGAACTCCAGTTCACCCTGCTCCAGAGCCTGGGCGAGCCGCTCACGCTCGCCGTGGAACGGGGCGACGAGGAGCTGGAGTTCACCGTGACGCCGGAGATCGTCGAGGTGCTGGACGCCTTCGACCGGCCGCAGCAGCTGGGCGATATCGGGGTCCGGCCGTTCACGCCGGCCTCGGTCGCGCAAGTGGTGGCGGGCAGCCCCGCCGAGAGGGGCGGCCTCCAGGCCGGCGACAAGATCGTGCGCATCGGCGACGCGGCGATCGAGAGCTTCGACCACCTGCGCACGATCGTGGAGCGGAACGCGGCGACGCCGCTTACGTTCGTCGTGGAACGCGCAGGCGGCGAGGTGGCACTCACGATCACGCCGAACGACGTGAACGGCACCGGGCGAATCGGCGTCTACCCCGAGGAGCAGACCGCGTTCCGCGATCTCGGCGTCGGCGGATCGATCTGGGCCGGCGTCGAGCACACCTATGCGCTCGCCGCCGCCAACCTCCGCGCCATCGGCCAGATGATCGTGGGCGCCCGCTCCACCGAGCAGCTGAGCGGCCCGGTCGGCATCGCCGTCATGTCGCGAAGCGTGCTGGAGCGCGGCGTCGCGGGCTTCGTCGAGTTCGCGGCGCTGATTTCCATCGCTCTCGGGCTGATCAATCTCTTCCCGATTCCGCCGCTCGACGGCGGGCACCTGCTGTACAACGGCCTGGAAGCCGCGTTCCGGCGCCCGCTCGCGGCCCGGTTTCAGCAGATCGGCGCGACGGTAGGGCTAACGCTCGTTATAGCCTTGATGGTATGGGTGACGACGAAGGACATCATCGGCCTGACCTCGTGAGCGGGCGAGCGGCGCGGGTGTCCGGTGCGACAACGGCACGGGGAAGGGGCCGAATGCGACACATCGTCTGGCTGACAGTGGTCATCCTCGGCGTGTGGATCGGTGCCGCGACGGCGCAGGACAGCATGATCGAGTCCGTCCTCGTCGAGGGCAACGAGCGTATCGAGGCAGAAACCGTGCGGTCCTACATGGCGATCGGGCCGGGCGACGCATACGATTCCGGTGCGGTCAACGACTCCCTCAAGCGCCTGTTCGATACGGGCCTCTTCGCCGACGTGGCCATTCGGCGGGACGGAAACGCGCTCGTGGTCCGCGTGGTGGAGAACCCGATCATCAACCGCGTAGCCTTCGAGGGCAACGACGCAATCGGCGACGACGAGCTGGGGGCCGAGATCCAGCTTCAGCCGCGCGTGGTCTACACCCGGCCGAGGGTGCAGTCAGACCTGCAGCGGCTGACCGAGATCTACCGGCGTAGCGGCCGCTTCGCCGTGAGCGTCGAGCCCAAGGTCATCCAGCTTCCGCAGAACAGGGTCGATCTCGTGTTCGAGATCGACGAGGGGCCGGTCACGGAAGTCGAGGTGATCAACTTCGTCGGCAACACGCGCTTCAGCGACAGCGCGCTCAGGGACGAGATCCAGACCGTCGAGAACGCGTGGTATCGCTTCGCCACCAGCGCGGACACCTACGATCCCGACCGGCTGACGTTCGACCGTGAGCTGCTCCGCCGCTTCTACCTCTCCAACGGCTATGTCGACTTCCGCGTCATTTCGGCCGTGGCCGAGCTGATGCCGGACCGCAGCGGCTTCATCGTCACCTTCTCCCTCGAGGAGGGCGAGCGCTACCGGGTCTCCGCCATCGACATCCAAAGCCAGCTCCGCGACCTCGCGCCGGAGGATCTCCGCCCCGTCGTCGAGATGGAAGAGGGCGACTGGTACGACGCGGACGAGGTCGAGGACACGCTGGTGGCGCTCACCGAAGCCGTCGGCAGCCGCGGCTACGCCTTCGTCGACGTGAGCCCGCAGGTCGAGCCGGACCGCGAGGCCAGGACCGTCGCCGTCACCTTCGACATCGACGAGGGTCCGAGGGTCTACGTCGAGCGCATCGAGATCACCGGAAACGCCCGCACCCTCGACGAGGTGATCCGCCGCGAGTTCCGGCTGGCGGAGGGCGATGCCTACAACACGGCCCTCATCCGGCGCTCGCGTCAGCGCATCATGAACCTCGGCTTCTTCAGCCAGGTCGACATCGAAGCGAGCGAGGGCTCGGCGCCGGACCGCACCGTCCTCACGGTCGACGTGAGAGAGGTGCCCACCGGCGAGCTCAGCTTCGGCGCCGGCGTCTCGTCGGCGGAAGGCGTGCTCGGCGACATTTCCATCCGCGAGCGCAACCTGCTCGGCAAGGGACAGGAGCTCCGGCTCGGGCTCACGGTTTCGGAGAGCCGCCAGGAGATCGACCTGAGCTTCACCGAGCCCTATTTCCTGGACCGTGACGTCGCCGCCGGCTTCGACATCTTCAGCCGGACGGTCGACCTGCAGGACCAGAGCTCGTTCGACCGGGAGACCGTGGGCTTCACCACGCGGGCCAGCTATCCGTTGGCCGAACGGCTGCGCCATACCGTCTCCTACTCGCTCCGGAACGACGAAGTCAGCGACGTTTCCGATACCACGTCGCGGTTCATCCGCGAGCAGGAGGGCGAGACGACCACCTCGGCGATCGCCCACAGGCTGCAGTACGACCTGCGCGACAGCCGCATCGACCCGACCGATGGCTACTACGTGCGCTTCGGGCAGGAATTCGCCGGCGTCGGCGGCGACGCAAGTTTCCTCAAGCACACTCTCACCTTCGGCAACTTCTATTCGGTCGCGGACGGGTGGGTGCTCTCCGCCCTGGCGCGGGCCGGCCATGTATTCGGCATCGACGACGACGTGCGGATCGTGGATCGGTTCTTCCTCGGCGGGCGCAGGCTCCGGGGCTTCGAGCCGAGCGGCGTCGGCCCGCGCGATTCCGAGACCGGCGACGCGCTGGGCGGCAACATGTTCTACTCGCTGACGGGCGAGCTGGGCTTCCCGCTCGGCCTGCCGGACGAGCTCAACCTGCGCGGCGCGGTCTTCACCGACGTCGGCACGCTGACCACGATCGACGACTCGGGGCCCGAGCTTCTGGACGAGAGTTCGCCCCGGCTCTCGATCGGCGCCGGGATCAACTTCCGCTCGCCGCTGGGGCCGATCCGGCTCGACTTCGCGCGGGCCCTGATCAAGGAAGACTTCGACCAGACGGAGAGCTTCCGCTTCAGCTTCGGAACGAGGTTCTAGCCATGGGCACGTTCAGGCGGCTCTGGCTGGTGCTCGCGCTCGCGGTCCCCTGCGCGCTGGGCGGCGCCGCCGGAGTTTCGGCAGACGAGCACGGGACGCGGATCGCCGTCATCGAGATGGGGCGGATTCTCGAGGAGGCGACGGCGGTCCACTCGATCCGCAGCCAGGGCGAGACGCAGCGCAAGGCCTACGCCGAAGAGGCGCAGCGCGAGGCCGAACGGCTGCGAGTCATTCGAGACGAGATTATCGGGCAGCAGGCGCTGCTCGCGCCGGCCGCGCTGGAGGAGCGCGAGCGCGAATTCAACGCCGAAGTGACGAGTGCCGACCAGAGAGCCAAGGCGCAGAACCAGATGTTGCAGCGCGCCGTCGCGGAAGGCGAGGTCCGCTTCCGCGAGGCTCTGAGCACGGTCGTGGCGGAAGTGGCGGAGAGCCGCGGCATCGACGTCGTCCTGCCGCTCCATGCGTCGCTCTACGCCGTGGCGGAGTTCAACCTGACCGACACGGTCATCGAACGGCTGAACGCGTCGTTCCCCGAGATCGTCCTGATCTTCGACGAGAGCTGATGCCCGATCCCCGCTTCTTCGATGTGACCGGCCCGTTCACGCTGGCCGAGATCGCAGACGCCGTCGGCGCGCATCTCGCGGACGGCGCCGACCCGGCGCTGACACTCAGCGACGTGGCGCCGCTCGGGCAGGCGGAGCCCGAGCATCTGAGCTTCCTCGACAACCGCAAGTACGTGGACGCGTTCGCCGCCTGCCGCGCCGGCGCCTGCATCGCCCCGGCAGCGCTGGCCCACCGTGCGCCGCCGGACGTGGCGATCCTGACCAGCGAGGCCCCTTACAAGTCGTACGCGCTGGCCGCGGCGATGTTCCACCCGGTGCCGCCGCCGGTGCCGGGGGTGCATCCCGCCGCGGTCATCGACCCCGCCGCGGTGCTCGGCGAGGCGTGCCGGGTCGAGGCCGGTGCCGTCATCGAGGCCGGTGCGCGCATCGGCGCCCGTTGCCTGATCGGCGCCAACGCGACCATCGGGCCCGCGGTCGAGATCGGCGACGATACGCGGATCGCGGCCAACGCCTCGCTCAGCCATTGTCTCGTCGGCTCCCGGGTCTCGATCTTTCCGGGCGTGCGGATCGGGCAGGAGGGCTTCGGCTTCGCCGCCGACAAGAGCGGCGTCGTCAGGGTTCCGCAGCTCGGCCGCGTGCTCATCGAGGACGACGTCGAGATCGGCGCCAATTGCACCGTCGACCGCGGGGCCGGCCCCGACACGGTGATCGGCCAGGGCTGCTGCATCGACAACCTGGTGCAGATCGCCCACAACGTCCGCATCGGGCGCGGCACCATGATCGCGGCGCAAACCGGCATCGCCGGCAGCGCACGCATCGGCGATTTCGTGCGGATCGCCGGGCAGGTGGGGATACTGGGGCACCTCACGGTCGGCGACGGGGTGCGGCTCGTCGGCCAGACCGGCGTCATTCGCGACATCGAGCCCGGCGCGACCTGCGCCGGTACGCCCGCCGTTCCCGTCCGGCAATGGCACCGGCAGACCGCGCATCTGGCACGGCTGGCGAAAGGCAGGGCAGCCCGGAAATGAACGAGACGGCACCGCAGCAGGCGGTGGAGCGCATGGACATCGAGGAGATCCTCGAGGCGATCCCCCACCGTTACCCGTTCCTCATGATCGACCGCGTGATCGACGTGATCCCGGACGAGAGCGCCACCGGCATCAAGAACGTGTCGATCAACGAATCGTACTTTCAGGGCCACTTCCCGCGCCGGCACGTCATGCCGGGGGTGCTGATCATCGAGTCGATGGCGCAGAGCGCGGCCGTGCTCGTGGTGGCGACCCTCGGGCCCGCGATGGCGGGCAAGCTCGTCTACTTCATGTCGGTCGACCACTGCCGCTTCCGCCGCCCCGTGGTGCCGGGCGATCAGCTCTTCATCCACGTCACCAAGAAGCACCGCCGCCGCAACGTCTGGAAGTTCGAGGCCAGGGCCGCGGTCGAGGGCCAGACGGTCGCGGAAGCGACGTACTCGGCGATGATCCTGGAAGACACCTGACGTGGCGGACATTCACCCCACCGCCATCGTCGAGCCCGGCGCCGCGCTCGGCGACGGCGTCAGCATCGGCCCCTACTGCATGGTGGGCGCAGACGTCGTCCTCGGCGACGAGGTTCGCCTGGTCTCCCACGCCATCGTCGCCGGGCGCACGAGCATCGGGGCGCGCACGAGCATCTATCCCTTCGCCTCGATCGGCCATCCGCCGCAGGACACCAAGTACCGCGGCGAGCCCTCCCGCCTCGAGATCGGCACCGACAACGTGATCCGCGAGCACGTGACCATGAGTCCGGGCACGCCCCACGGGCGCATGCTGACCCAGGTCGGCAGCAACTGCCTGTTCATGATCGCGACCCACGTCGCCCATGACTGCATCGTGGGCGACCACGTCGTCATGGCAAACAACGCGTCCTTGGGCGGCCACGTGAGGGTGGACGACTGGGCCATCATCGGCGGCCTCGCGGGCGTGCACCAGTTCGTGCGCATCGGGCGCCACGCGGTCGTCGGCGGCATGTCCGGGGTGGAGCACGACATCATCCCCTACGGCTCGGCCATGGGCGACCGTGCCCGGCTGACGGGGCTCAACCTGATCGGGCTCAAGCGCCGGGGCTTCAACCGCGACATCGTGCACGACCTCCGCCGCGCCTTCCGCCTGCTCTTCGCGCAGGAGGGGACCATGTCGGAGCGTCTGGCGGACGTCGCCGAGCTGTTCCGTGACAACGAGCCGGTCATGGACATCGTCGACTTCATCCGGCTCGATCGCGACCGCTCGATATGCCAGCCACGGGACGATGGCAGGGAATAGCCTCGGCATCATCGCGGGTGGTGGACCGCTGCCGGGCCTCATCGCGCGCGCCTCGGTCGGCGAGGGCCGCGAGGTCATGGTCATCGCCTTCGAGGGCGAGACCGATCCGGCGACGTGCGAGGGCGTTCCCCACCGCTGGCTCGGCTTCGGCGCCGTCGGCACCCTGCTGAAGTCGCTCAAGCGCGCGAACTGCCGCGAGGTGGTGCTCGCCGGGTCGATCCGCCGGCCCTCCCTCTCCACCATCAGGCCGGATCTGCGCGGCATGCGGCTCATGGGGCGCATCGCGAGCGCGAAGGCGAAGGGCGACGACGCGCTGCTCTCGCTGGTGATCGCCGAGCTCGAGGACGAGGGCTTCGCCGTGGTCGGCGCCGACACGCTCATCGCGTCGCTCTGCGCGCCGGCCGGCGTGATCGGCGCGCACGCGCCGGACGAGGCAGCCCGGCGCGACATCGCCATCGGCGTCGAGGCGGCGCGGGCGCTCGGCGCCCACGACATCGGCCAGGCCGTCGTCGTGCAGGCGGGGCGCGTGCTCGGCGTCGAGGGCGTCGAGGGAACGGACGCGCTCATCGAGCGCTGCGCCCCGTTGCAGGAGGCGGGACCGGGCGCGGTGCTCGTCAAGGTGAAGAAGCCCGATCAGGAACGCCGCGCCGACCTTCCGACCATCGGTGCCGGCACGATCGAGACGCTCGCCGCAGCCGGCTTCCGCGGCGTGGCGATTGAGGCGGGCGAGACGCTGATCCTGGAGCGCGCCCAGGCCGTCGCGCGCGCCGATGCGCACGGCGTGTTCATGATCGGCGTGAGCTGACGGCCGGCATGGTCCGCGACGCGCCGCTGATCTTCCTGATCGCCGGCGAGCCGTCCGGCGATCTCATCGCCTCCCGCCTGATGGCGGCGCTCAGGCGGCGCACGCAGGGCGGCGTGCGCTTCGCCGGCGTCGGCGGCCCGCTCATGGCCGAGCAGGGGCTGGAGAGCCTGTTCCCCTACGACGAGCTTTCGCTGATGGGGGTCCTGGAGATCGTGCCCCACGTGCCGCGCATGCTCCGGCGCATCCGGGCCACGGCGCGCACCGCACGCCGGCTGCGGCCCGCGGCCTGCGTCTCCGTCGACGTGCCGGAGTTCGCGCTCCGGGTCGCGCGCAGGTTGAAGGGCGCGGGCTTCCCCCTGATCCACTACGTGGCACCCACCGTCTGGGCCTACCGGCCGGGGCGCGCGGCGAAGATCGCACGCTACCTCGACCACGTGCTCTGCCTCTTCCCGTTCGAGCCGCCCTACTTCGAGGCCGAGGGACTGGACGCGAGCTTCGTCGGCCACCCCCTGGTCGAGGAGCCCATCGCCGACGCCGACGGGCCGGGCTTCCGCGATCGCCACGGCATCGCGACCGCGCAGCCCGTGATCGCCGTCCTGCCCGGCAGCCGCGCCAGCGAGCTCAGCCGGCACGAGCACGCGTTCGGGGAGACCGTGCGCACGCTCCACAAGCGCATCGAGGGCCTCCGCGTCCTCGTGCCGACGCTGCCGCAGAACCGCGCGACCGTCGCCGCGCAGACCGCATCCTGGGGCGCGCCGGTCACCGTGATCGAGGGCAAGGCGGAGAAGTACGGCGCCTTCGCCGCGAGCGACGCTGCTCTCACCGCCTCCGGCATGGCGACGCTGGAGCTCGCGCTCGCGGGCGTCCCCATGATCGTCTGCTACCGGGCCAACCCGATCACCGCGGCCATCGCGTGGCGCATCGTCACGGTGCCGCACGTCGCGATGCCCAACATCATCGCCGAGCGCCGCGCCGCGCCCGAGTTCCTGCAGCAGGACTGCACGCCGGAGCGCCTCGTGCCGGCGATGGAGCAGCTGTTGCGGGATGCCGACCGCCGCCGCGACCAGATCGAGAGTTTCCGGGAGATCGCCGTCAAGCTCGGCCGCGGCGGCCCACCGCCCAGCGAGCGCGCCGCCGAGGTCGTCATGCGGCTGATCGAGGCCGTCGCCGGGTCCGGGCGCGGACACTAGGGCGCCCTGCACTCACACCCGTCATGGCCCTTACGCTCGTCCTCATCCTCGTCGCCGGGATCAACTTCAGCCTGCTGTTCCCGGTCAACAAGATCGCGGGCGACGCGGGCATGCCCAATTTCGCCTACGTGTTCTGGTACGCGCTCGGCGCCGGGCTGATCCTGCTAGGGCCTGCGGCCGTCCGCCGCGAGCTGCCGCGGCTCACGCTGCCGCACGTCAGGCTCTACTTCGTGAGCGCCGCGCTGGGCTTCGCCTTTCCGTTCGCGCTGCTCGCCTTCGTCGTGACCAAGCTACCCTCCGGCGTCGTCGTGCTGCTGATGACGCTGACGCCGGTCTTCACCTATGCGCTTGCGGTCATCTTCCGGCTCGACCGCTTCCGCCTGATCAGCGCGGCGGGCCTGCTGACCGCCATCGCCGGGGTCCTGCTCATCGTCGTGCCGGGCGAGAGCCTGCCCGCGCCCAGCATGGCGCTCTGGTTCGCCGTGGCGCTGCTGATCCCCTTAGGGTTCGGCGCGCTCAACGTGTACGTGGAACGCTTCCGCCCGCCCGAGTCATCCTCGCTCGGCCTCGCCATCGGCAATCTCTTCGCCGGCGCGCTGCTCCTCATCCCGTTCCTGCCCGCGACCGGCCAGCTCTATCTCTTCCCCGGACCCGATCTGGCCGGCGACCTCTCGCTCATCGGCGCCGTCATCATCAACGCCATCATGTGGCCGATGTTCTACCTGATCATCCGCCGTGCCGGCGCCTCGCTCTTCTCCGTCATGAACATCATCGGCGTGGTCGGCGGCATCGGCTGGGGCATCCTCTTCTTCGGCGAGACTCACTCGGGCTACGTCTGGGCCGCGGCGGCGCTGATGCTCGCCGCCTTCGTCATCATGGTGATCGGCTCGGTGCAGTCGCGCAGCCGCCCTCCCCGGGCCGGAGAGCCCGCGTGAGCGGGTCGCCGCAACCCGCACCGGCTGCCGCAAGCAAATGCTCGCCGATGGCGAGCGGCCTCAGATCAGCTCGATGCTGGTCGCCTGCGGCCCGCGCGGCCCCTGCGTGATCATCAGCCGCACGCGCTGCTGAGGCTCCAGATCGTCGAGGCCGGAGCGGGCAAGCACCTTGGCATGGATGAACACGTCCTGCCCGCCGCTGTCCGGCGTGACGAAGCCGTAGCTCTTGCCCACGTTGTAGAACTTGACCGTGCCCTCGATTTCCTCGGTCGGACCCATCGGCTCGTTGAAGCGCCGGCTCTCGAAGCCGCCGGGGCCTGGGCGGCGTGGCCGGTCGCCCCTCGGCGGCATGACGGTCGCGGTCGACGTGTCGACGTCCTGGATTTGCGAGACCTGCGGGCCCTTCTGTCCCTGCACGATCTCGCACTTGACGGTGGCCCCTTGGGGCAGCGTGTCGAAACCCGCACGCTCGACCGCCGAGACATGGCAAAAGACATCGGGCGAGCCGTCGTCGGGCACGAGAAAGCCGAAGCCCTTGGTCGGGTTGAACCACTTGACCTGGGCCGTGATTGACGTGCCTTCGCTAGGCGGTGCACTGATTTCTGACATGGTTGACCAACTTGTTTCCTGTGAATTGGGCGCTTCGGCGGGTTTTCCGCTTCCTTTGGGGCTGCATCATAGCGGCTTCCGCGCCGTCTCCCCATTTTATTCTGCGCTTGGCACGGCACGCGCGCGAATTTGATCGCCGGCGGCCCGGACCGAACGCGAGACATTGACGCGAGGGGCCATGGCCCCTTACCGTCCGCGCCAGACCGCCAACGCCGCCGGGGAGGCCGCAGCCATGTCGGAATCGAAGGGAATCGCCTACTGCCAGGGTCGCTACATGCCGATCGAGGAGGCGTCGATACCGATCCTCGACCCGGCCTTCCACAAGTCGGACGTGGTGTTCGACGCCGTCACGGTCTGCGACGGCGTGTTCTTCCGCCTCGACGATCACATGCAGCGCTTCCACGATTCCTGCGCGCACGTCCGCCTCACGCCGCCGATGCCGGACTTGGAAATCAGGCAGGTCATGGCGCAGTGCGCCCACCGTTCGGGCTTCAAGGATTCGATCGTCTACGTGCTGTGCACCCGAGGGCTCTACGCCGGCGGGGCCGCCTTCGGCGACCCGCGCTCGTCCGAGAACGAGCTGATCGCCTACGCGGTGCCCTACTACACCATCGTGCCGGAGCCCAAGGTGAAGGCGGGCGCGCATCTCTGGATCGCCCAGAACCGCCGCGCGCCGGACGCCGCCATCAACCAGCGCTGCAAGAACTTCAACCGCATGGACCTCACCGCCGCCCACTTCGAGGCGCTGGACAACGGCGCGGACCAGCCGGTGCTTCTCTCCACCGACGGCTACCTGACCGAAGGCCCCGGCTTCAACGTCTGGATCGTGCGCGACGGCAAGGCGCTCACCCCCGGCGACAACCTGCTGGAGGGCATTACCCGCAAGACCGTGTTCGACCTCTGCCAGGAGGTCGGCATGGCGGCCGAGGCGGCGGATCTCACGGCCGAAGACCTGGAGGGCGCCAACGAGGCGTTCATCTCGTCGTCCGGCGGGGGCGTCATGGCGGTCGTGCGCGTGAACGACAAGCCCATCGGCAACGGCGCGCCGGGCATCACCACCGGCCGGCTCTCCGACCTCTACTGGTCGAAGCGTGCCGACGGCTGGCACGCGACCCCGGTCGCCGACCTCCTCGAGCCCGAGGAGGAGCAGGCGGCAAGCGCCTAGCGCCCGGGCGGTCGGCCAGTCTTCACGCGGCGAGCAGGTCGTCGATCCTGGTGCCGCACCAGCCCTCTTCACGCTTGCGCCAGTAGCTGTTCATGAGGCGCGAGGTAAGCATGCCCGGCGCGCCGTTGCCGAGCGGTCTGTCGTCGATCGCCGTCACCGGCATGATCCCGCCGGCAGACGAGGTCACGAACGCCTCGTCGGCGCCTCGCAGCTCGTCCGGGTGAACGGCCCGCGTCTCGCACGGGATCCCCTCCACCTCGCACAGCTCGATCGCCGACTTGCGCGACATGCCGAGCAGGCAGTTCGCATCGGGCGTGGCGCACACCCCGTTCTTCACCACCCAGATGTTGTAGCCCGGCCCCTCCGCGAGGTTGCCGTCGGGCCCGCACAGTACCGAATCGTCCCGGCCCAGTTCGTACGCTTCGTACTGCGACTGGATCAGGTCGGCCCAGTGGAAGTTCTTGTAGCGGGCATCGACGGCCTTGCTGGAAATCCGCTCGGTATTCGCGAGGTGCAGGTTGACGCCGGCCTTCGACTTCTCCTCGCCCCACAGCCACACGTAGGGGACCGCGTAGCAGACGAACTGGTTCTCGCAGAGCCTGGGGTCGCGCGAGCCCTCGGGATACAGCCCGCGGGTGACGTGCATGTGGATGTAGCTGCCGTCGTCCGCCCCTGCGCGGCGCACGCACTCCGCCAGCAGGCGGGCGGTCTCGTCGATGGAATAGGGATTGGTCAGGTGGAAGCCGGCGCAGGACGCCGAGAAGCGTTCCAGGTGCTCGTAGAGCTTGAAGATGTAGCCCTTCCAGGACGTGGTGACGTCGTAGACCACGTCGCTGTGCAGGAACCCGGTGTCGAAGATCGACATCTTGGCGTCGTCGAGCTCGACGAATTCGCCGCCTATGTGGACACACCCGCCTGACATGCTCAGCCCCCCGCTACGCTCGTTCGATCCCGTCCTTCAGCGCTCGATTCGACGGTAGCGAGCGTGGATAGGGCGGTCAAGCGAGCCCCGGCAGCTCGGCTCGGCGCCCCTCGGATCGTACAGGAAGGGGTGACTTCGATGCCGTCCGGGTAGTGAATGGGCCGCGGCGGATCGGAATATTATATCTTGTCTCATATGAGACAGTGTTGTATCATTCTCTCCATCGCTCCAGGAAAGGCCCTCATTCCCGTGTCCGCATCAGCAAGCGTCGGTCCGTCGATCCCCACGCCGCCGGCGGGCGCGCATGCCGGGTTGCGCGCCCGCCGGCTCGAGCAATGCCATGACTGAGCGCCCGCTCCGCGCCCCGATGCGCCAGGCCATACTCGACGCGGCCATCGACACGCTCGCGCGCGATCCCGGCGCGTCCCTCTCAGAGATCGCGAGCCGCGCGGGCGCAGGCCGGGCGAGCCTGCACCGCCACTTCCCGTCCCGCGCCGATCTCATCGCCGCCGCGTCTGCGCAGTGCATGGACGAGATCGATGCCGCGACCTCTGCAGCACTCGCCGACGCGCAGACGGCGCAGCAGCGCCTCTCGCGCATGCTGGAGGCGGTGGTGCCACTCGGCGATCGCTATCACTTCCTGGTGTCGGAGGCCGTCGACGACGAGAGCGTGCGCAAGCGCTACGCCGAGGAACTCGACTGGCTCGGTCACCTGGTGGACGAGCTGAAGGCCGACGGCGTGATCGCGGCGGACGTGCCGCGCTCCTGGGCGGTCGCCAACATCGACGCGCAGGTCTGGCTCGCCTGGTCCGAGGTGGCGGCGGGAAGCCTCGCACCGGCGCACGCTGCCGACCTCGCGCTCCGCACATTGCTCAAAGGATTGGGCCCATGAAGACCACGATGGCCGCCATCGCGAAGAGACTTCGCGTCCTGCTCGTTCTCGCCTGCCTGTTGGCGGCAGCGCCGCCGCTCGCCGCCGTCGCGGCGCCGGGACCGGGCGATGCGGTCGATCTGATCGGCGTTCGCGTCGTCGACGTGAAGGGCCACCACCACAGGATCGGCGTCGCCACGGGCAAGGTGCAGCCGGCGGTGCTGGTGTTTCTCGACACCGCCTGCCCGGTCGTCACGCGCTACGTGCCGACGCTCAACGCGCTCCACGCCGAGGCGGAGGCGCACGGCGCGGCGCTCTACGGAATCCTGTCGAACCCCGCCATCACCTGGCAGGCGGGCGCGGACTTCGTGGACGATTTCGGGATCGCGTTCCCGGTCATTCTGGACAGCGCCGGCGATCTGGCGCTCCGCCTCGGCCCCCGCGTGATGTCGGAGGCCTTCGTGATCTCCACCGCCGACCGCATCGTCTACCGGGGCCGCATCGACGACCGCTTCGCCGCCGTCGGCAAACTGCGCACGCGGATCGGCGCGCACGACCTGCGCACCGTGATCGAGGCGATGGCCGCCGGCGGCCAGCCCGAGCCCTACGCCACCGAGGCCGTCGGCTGCTTCCACCACGACTGGAGCCGGGCCGGCACGGGATCGGCCGAAGTCACCTACAACCGCCACATCGCGCCGCTGCTGGAAGCCAACTGCGTCGAGTGCCACCGGCAGGGCGGCATCGCCCCCTTCTCCCTCGAAGGCCATGACAACGCGAAGCGCTGGCACCGCATGGTCTCCTTCATGGCCGGCGAGCGCCTGATGCCGCCGTGGCGGGCGGTGTCCGGCTTCGGCGCGTTCCGCGACGCGCGCCGCCTCAGCGACCACCAGATCGCGCTGCTGGCCTCGTGGTCGGAGACCGGCGCCCGGCTGGGCGATGCCGAGGACACCATGCCGGCCTCCGTCCGCTCCCGCTCCAAGTGGCGCCTGGGCGAGCCCGACCTGGTTCTCAGCATGGCCGAGCCCTTCGAGGTGCCGGCGGACGGGGACGACATCTACCGCTACTTCGTCATCCCGACCGGATTCGCGCACGACAAGGTGGTGACGGCCCTCGACTTCAGCCCCGGCGACGCCAAGGTGGTGCACCACGCCAACTACCTCATGGACTACAGCGGCGCCGTGCGGGCGGAGGATGCGAAGGACGCGGAGCACGGCTTCTCGGTCTTCGGCACCGGCGCGTTCCTCGACTACAACGCCTGGGGCATCGGCGGCTGGGCGCCCGGCGTGGACCCCTACGTCCTCGACAAGGGCCTCGGCATGTGGCTGCCCAAGGGCGGCGACCTGGTGCTGGAGGTGCACTACCACCTGAACGGCAAGGCCACCACCGACCGGAGCGAGGTGGGCCTCTACTTCGCCGATGAGCCGGTCAGCCGCTACGTCGACGGCGTGGTCATCGGCACGCAGGACCTGCGCATTCCGCCAGGCGAGGAGAATTATTGGCGGCGCTTCTCCATGGACGTGCCGGCCGGCATGACGCTCACCGATGTCACCCCCCACATGCACTTCCTCGGCCGCGAGTTCATCGCCGTAGCCACGCTCCCCGACGGCAGCGAGACGCCCCTCGTCCGCATCGCCGACTGGGATTTCCGCTGGCAGAACACATACGCCTACCGGGAGCCGGTCCACCTGCCGGCTGGCAGCCGCATCGACGCCTGGGTCCGCTACGACAACACGGCGGACAATCCCCAGAACCCGGCGCTGGAGCCCGAGACCGTGACCTGGGGCTGGGAGACCACGGACGAGATGAGCGAACTCTGGATCGGCTTCGTCCCCGACTCGCCGGCGGACCGCCAAGAAATCGCGAGCGCGTCGGAGCGCTCCTGGTACCGCCCGGCGCACGTGAGCGACGCCGAGATCGCGCAGCTCCTCGCGCGCCTCCGGACATTCGAATAGCCGCTCGCTCGGCGCACCGCGCGAGAGCGGCTAGACAACCACCGCGGCGCCCGATTCCGCCGGGCCGACGTGGCTGCGGAAGGCGGTGAAAAGCTCGCGCCCGATGCCGCTGGCGTTGGCCGAGAGGTCGGCCTCGGCCGGCGCGCGGGCGGCGAACGCCGCCGCGTCCACGAGCACGTCGAGCCGGCCCGCCGTGGCGTCGAGCCGGATCACGTCGCCGTCGCGGACCCGCGCGATCGGCCCGCCCGCTGCGGCCTCAGGCGTGACGTGGATAGCCGCGGGCACCTTGCCGGACGCGCCGGACATGCGCCCGTCCGTGACCAGCGCCACGCGGAAGCCGCGCTCCTGCAGGCTGCCCAGCACCGGCGTCAGCGCGTGCAGCTCGGGCATGCCGTTGGCCTGCGGCCCCTGGAAGCGCAGCACGCAGACGAAGTCGCGCTCCAGCACGCCATTGCGGAACGCGGCCTTCACCTCGTCCTGATCGTGGAAGACGCGGGCCGGAGCCTCGACGACGTGACGCTCGGGCTTGACCGCCGAGGTCTTGATCACCGCCCGGCCGAGATTGCCGCTCAGCACGGCGAGCCCGCCGCTCGGCTGGAAGGGATCGGCCGCTGGGCGCAGGATTTTTTCGTTCAGGCTGGCGCGCGCGCCCTCGCGCCATTCGAGCCCGCCCTCGCCCAGCACGGGCTCCTGCGTGTAGCGGGCCAGCCCGTCGCCCGCGACGGTGCGCACGTCGCCGTGCAGCAGACCGGCGTCGAGCAGCTCGCCGATCAGGAAGCCGAGACCGCCGGCGGCGTGGAAGTGGTTCACGTCCGCCAGCCCGTTGGGATAGACCTGCGCCATCAGCGGCGTGACGGCTGAAAGCTCGGCCATGTCGCTCCACTCGATCAGCACGCCGGCGGCGCGGGCCATCGCCACGAGATGCAGGGTCAGGTTGGTCGAGCCCCCCGTGGCATGGAGGCCGACCATGCCGTTGACGAAGGCGCGCTCGTCGAGCACTGCGCTCACGGGCGTGTAGGCGTTGCCGCCCGCGGTGATTTCCAGCGCGCGGCGCGCCGCCGCCCGGGTCAGCGCGTCCCGGAGCGGCGTGCCGGGGTTGACGAAGCTCGCGCCCGGCAGGTGCAGGCCCATGAACTCCATCAGCATCTGGTTGGAGTTCGCCGTGCCGTAGAAGGTGCAGGTGCCCGGCCCGTGGTAGGACGCCATCTCCGCCGCCATCAGCGCGTCCCGGCCGATCTCGCCCTGGGCGAAGCGCTCGCGCACGGCGGCCTTCTCGTCGTTGGGCAGGCCCGAGGGCATCGGCCCCGCCGGCACGAAGACCGCCGGGACGTGGCCGAAGGTGGCCGCTGCGATCACCAGGCCGGGCACGATCTTGTCGCAGACGCCGAGGAAGAGCGCGGCGTCGAAGCAGTTGTGCGAGAGCGCCACGCCGGCCGCGAGCGCGATCACGTCCCGGCTGAAGAGCGAGAGCTCCATGCCCGGCTGGCCCTGGGTCACGCCGTCACACATTGCCGGCACGCCGCCCGCGACCTGGGCGGTGCCGCCCGCCTTCCGCGCCGCGTCGCGGATCAGCGCGGGATAGCCCGCGAACGGCTGGTGGGCCGAGAGCATGTCGTTGTAGGCGGTGACGATGCCGATGTTGCCGGCAGAGGCTTCGGCCTGGCGCGCCTTGTCGGCCTCGGGGCTCGCCGCGAAGGCGTGCGCCAAATTGCCGCAGGAGAGATGGGCGCGGCCCGGCCCCGCGTCGGCGGCGCGGGCCATGCGCGCGAGATAGTCGGTGCGCGCGCTCCGGCTCCTTGCGCGGATGCGCTCGGTCACCCGGTGCACGGTGTCGTTCAGTGGCATCGGAGTCTCCCGTGCATTGGTTCAGAGAGCGTCCGTCATGTACGGACGCGCGACAGGCCGCGACAGCGGCCCGCCGCGAATGCGGCGCGCCCGCGCAGGCGCTGGCCGCAGGCCAGCTGCCGTGAGCGATAGAGGCATAGAGCGTATCCGTGTAACACGGATACGCTCTATGCCGCCCAGTAAACAGTACCGGGGCGCGGCCCGCCCAGGACCAGTCGCACCGGGGCTTCAGCCGGGCCGGCCGCAGCCCCCGCCCGCTCCAGCGCCGCGCGCTTGTCCTGGCCGTGGATCAGCACGAAGCATTGTTCTGCCCCGGTCAGCGCCGGCGCGGTCAGCGTGATGCGCTCCTCCGGTGCGCCGGGGGCGCTGAGCCGCATGGACGGCGCCGCGCAGTCCGGCGAAAGCGCGTCGGCGCCGGGGAAGAGCGAGGCGATGTGGCAATCCTCCCCCATCCCCAGCACGCAGGCGTCGAGCGGCAGCAGCGTGGACAGCGCCTCTGTGTCGTCGAGTGCCACGAAGCGCGCCGCGCGGGCGGGGCCGGCGAACAGCGTCTCGTCCAGCAGGCGCCGGTTGGAGCGCGGATGGCCGGCGGGGACGCAGCGCTCGTCGGTGAGCGTCACCGCGACGGCCGCCCAGTCGAGCGCATGGCCGCCGAGCGCGCTGAGAAACGCGGCCGGCGTGGTGCCGCCCGGCACCGCCAGCGCGGCACGGCCGGTCTCCCGAACCGCCGCCGCCAGCAGCGCCGCGACCTCGTCCGCCAGCAGGCGGGCCAGCGCGCCCCGATTCTGGGCCTCGACGATGCGCGTCACGCGGCGAGCGCGCGCCAGCGCCGGCCGTCCCGATGCATCAGCATCAGCGAGTCTTCGGGGCCGGACGAATAGCTGTCGTAGGGTTGCGGCCGCTCCGGCGCGACCTCCGCCGCGGCGATGATCGGGTCGATCCAGCGCCACGCCGCCTCGACCTCGTCGCCCCGCATGAACAGCGTCTGGTCGCCCCGGATCACGTCCATCACCAGCCGCTCGTAAGCGTCCGGCATGGTGAGCCCCTGCGCGCCCATGGTCTCGGCGAAGGTCATGTCGAGCGGCGCCTCGCAGAGCCGCATGCCGCCGGGGCCGGGCTCCTTGATCGTGAGCCGCAGCGTGATCCCCTCGTCGGGCTGCAGCCTGATCGCCAGCACGTTGGCGCCCGTGCCGCCCGCGCTCTCAGGAAAGATCGAATGCGGCGCGTCCTTGAAGACGACGGCGATCTCGGACATCCGCGCCCTGAGCCGCTTGCCGGTGCGCAGGTAGAAGGGCGCGCCGTTCCAGCGCCAGTTGGCGACCTCCGCCTTGAGCGCCGCGAAGCTCTCGGTGCGCGATGCGGGGTTCTCCGCATCCTCCAGGTAGCCCGCCTCGCCGCCTGCGCCCAGGTACTGGCCGCGCACCACGTCGCCGAGCCCGTCCACCGGCTTCAGGCTGCGCAGCACCTTGAGCTTCTCGTCCCGCACCGCATCCGGCTCGAAGTGCCCGGGCGGCTCCATGGCGATCAGGCAGAGCAGCTGCAGCAGGTGGTTCTGCATCATGTCGCGCAGCGCGCCGTTCCGGTCGTAGTAGCCGCCCCGGCCGCCGATGCCCACCCGCTCGGCAACCGTGATCTGCACGTGATCGACGTGGCGCGCGTTCCAGATCGGCTCGAACAGCGCATTGGCGAAGCGTAGCGCCATCAGGTTCTGCACCGTCTCCTTTCCGAGGTAGTGGTCGATCCGGTAGATCTGGCGCTCGTCGAAGAGCGTGGCGAGCCGGCGGTTCAGCGCCTGCGCGCTCTCGAGGTCGCGGCCGAAGGGCTTCTCGACCACCAACCGCGTCTCCGGCGTGCGGCATCCGCTCGCCGCCAGCCGCTCGCTGATCGGGCCGAAGTGCCGCGGCGCCACGGAGAGGTAGAAGGCCCGCATGCGCGCCGAGCCGTCGAGCGTGTCCGCTAGCGCGGCCCAGCCGCCCTCGCCCTCCGCATCGACGCGCACGTAGTCGAGCATGGCGAGGAAGGCCGCCGCCCGATCGGCCTCGAGCGCGCCCGGCCCCGCGTGCTCGCCGAGCGCCGCCTCGGCCATGCGGCGGTAGCCGTCCGCGTCGAGGTCCCGCCGGCCGACGGCGACGATGCGCGAGCCCTGCGGCGCCTGGCCTGCGAGCATGCGGCGGTAGAGCGCGGGCAGCAGCTTGCGCCGCGCCAGATCGCCGGTGCTGCCGAAGACCACGAAGTCGAACGGCTCGACCGGTATGACTCGCGAAACCATGGTCAGTCGATCTTTAGCCGGCAATCCTCACCATGACCGTGGGGAGGATCGCGGGTCAAAGCTCGTGCCGCCACGGCGGGTTAGCGCCTGCGCGGGACACGGTGATCCCGGCGACCCGCGTGCCGAAGCGCAGGGCGTCCCGCATCCGCTCCGGATCGATGGCGGCGAGCGAGTCCTTCACGAGCATCCCGAGCTCCGCGAGCTTGGCCAGCACGCCCGCGTTGAAGGTGTCGCCCGCGCCGATGGTGTCGACGACGTCGACGCGGTCCACCGGAACCGAGACCTCGGCGCCGTCCTTCAGGAACGCGGACGCGTCGCTCCCGCTCCGCGTCAGGATCACCACGGATGGCCCGGCCCGGCGCACGAAGTCCAGCTTGTCGGAGAGCGATTCCGGGCCGGGGTAGATCCAGTTCAGGTCCTCGTCCGAGACCTTCACAATGTCGGCCAGCGCGATCATCCGGTCCAGGCGGTCGCGGTAGCGCTTGATGTCCCGGATGAAGCTCGGGCGGATGTTGGGGTCGAGCATGATGACGCGAGCCGCCGCCTCGCGCTTCAGCAGCGCGGCGTAGGCCTCGGCGCAGGGCTCGAAGACCAGGCTGATGCCGCCGAAGTAGAGGGTGCTGACCTCGTCCGGCAGCGCGGGCATGTCGCCCTGGCCCAGCATCCGCCCGGCCGAGTTCTCGTCGAAGAAGGTGTAGGTGGCGTGGCCGTCCGTGAGCTGCACGAAGGCGAGCGTGGTGTGACGGTCGGAGGTGACGAGCAGAGACGTGTCCACGTGGTTCGCGTGAAGCGACGCCATCAGTTGCTGGCCGAACAGATCGGTGGAAAGCCCGGTCAGCATGCCCGTCTGCACGCCGAGCCGGCCGAGCGCGATCGCGGTGTTGAAGACCGCGCCGCCCACGTGCGGCACGTAGCCCTCCTGCCCCGACGCGGTCGGCATCGGGATCATGTCGATCAGGGCTTCGCCGCAGCAAAGCAGCATCGAATCAGGCCTCCACGCCGTCGAAGAAGCGGCCCACGGCCTCGCGCGGCCCGCCGGACCAGGACACGTGCGCTCAGAACTTCGCTGTCGGCGATGACCCCGTCGCAGTCGAATATCACCAGACCGACGCTCTGCAATTCATCCGCCGTCCCGTAGCTCCCCGCGCGGCGACGAAACCTTCCACGCCCCGGTTTCGATGGCAAGCACGGGCCACCGCAGGGCACGGCGGCCTTGCGGAATGCCGTCCCGGCATGGATGTCGACGCGCGCGGCATTATCTTTGTCGCCGGCCGCTCGCTACAGACGGCGCTCGGGACGTCGCCGACCGGGAGAGCCATGACGATCGAAATCCTTCTCCTGGATGCGATGGACGAGATCCCGGCGCTGCTCAGAAACGATGTCATGTGCGAGCTCGAAGCGGCGAACGAGCAGATCGCGCAGTACATTCGACTGGACCGCCTCGATATCGTCGTGGCGCCCGAGCCCTGGGTGCTGCGGGAGTGGGGCCTCAGCGGCCGCGCGAACGGTCCCGGCCGCATCACGCTCACGGTGGACCCGGCCTCGCCCCGGCTGCAGGACCCCGAGCGCTGCGACAGGGTCTTTGCGACGCTGGCGCACGAGATTCACCATGTGGCGCGGCTTCGCAGCGGCGTCGAGGCGTACACGCTGGGCGCCCGCTTCGTCAGCGAAGGCCTGGCCCAGTGCTTCGAGGAGGAGGTCGGCGCGCCCACGCCCTTCTACGCGGTGGCGCTCGACGATGAGATTCTGGGGAGGATGGCGCAGCGCGCCCGCCCGCTCCTGTCTGCGGACGACTACGAGCACGACAACTGGATGTTCGGCCGCAAGGACGACCCCGATTGGCCGCGCCATGCGGGATACGCCCTCGGCTACGCGCTGGTGAGCGCCTGGCTCGAGATTAAGGCGCTCTCCGCAAGCGAAGCCGCCGGCGTGCCCGCCACCGACATCGTCGACGACTGGCTCGCCGGCAGGATTTCCGTGCCGAACCCGTCCGGCTGTCGCGAGCGACAAGCGTAAAGAGCGGTGCCGTTTTGCACGGAAGGGCCTTAATCCGGCCTATTCCGGTCTATGCCGGTCCAAAGTGGCCCAAAGTGGTCCGAAACGGGCGGCACAAAGTGGCACAAAGTGGCACAAAGTGGCCCAAAGTGGTCCAAGGCGGCTCATGGTGGCCCAAGCTGGCCCGTCCCGGCGGCGGCGGGAGCCCGCCGGCCGAGCGCCCGGCCGCGAGCCGGCCCCCCGGAGCCGCTCCGGCCCGACTTCCCCGAAAGGGCGATGGTGTTGTTTCGCACGTTATTTGACGCCGAATCTCCCAGATTATTTGACGTGATCGCTGCCCTGATTTCCCAGATTGCTCGGTCTTTTCCGGATCGAAGCGTAGGAGCTCATGGTCTCTGCGGGCGGTCCGGGGTCGCTGTCTGATTGAGGTTTGGACTGGTGCTTGAGGAGAGCTGACGAGGTGTCGCGCGGCCGTCGGCGCGTCAAGCGGCTGCGCCGCTCCTGCGCTTCGCTTCGGCCCTTCGGGTGACTCGCCACCGTCCACACGACGAAGTGCTGCCATGGCCTGAAGCAAGCTTCCGGCCACGGACTGGCCGCTCACCTGACGTAGTATCCCGGTGGAGGCGCAGCGCCTTCCGGACCGTTGGGGAAGGGTGGTTCCCGACGGCGGTTCCGGCTCGAACCCCTAGGCGTTGGCGGAACCGGGCTCCGGGAACCGCGGGGCCTGCGGCCGACTGCTGCCGTTGGCGGCGGCGGCCGCCGCCCGCTTGTCCGCTGCGCCTGCGACGACGCTGTAGCCGCCCTCGGCGTTGCGCGCGACGCGACCCTCCTGGACGAGCTTTTGCAAGATTACGCCGACGGTCTTGTGCCGGGTCGCGGCGCGTTCCCGGATCTGGCGTTGCGAGAGCGGCGCCCCGGCGTCGGCGAGCGCCTTGAGAACGCGGCATTCGGGTGTTTCGGGCTGAGGCGCCCCGCCGCCGGCCGTGGGCGGCTGGCGCAGCCGGAAGGAGGGCTCCTCTCCGTCTTCCTTGAGCTCGATCTCGATGTCGTCGAGACCGCGTGCGGCGCGATGCTCGACGGTCATGAGGGTCTGCCGGTCCCGGCGGCGCAGGTAGAGGTTCGAGTCCCCCCAGGCGTGCAGCTCACTGCTGCCCCGCAGGGCCTGCCCCGGCCTCGTGGCCCCGCTCTTGCGGGCGTGGTGGACGAGGAGGACGGCGGTCTCGAAGCGGCGTTGCAGGTCGCGCAGGAAGCCGAGGATCGGGGCGACGTCCGCAACCGTGTTCTCGTCCACGCCGTGCAGGCGGACCAGGGGGTCGAGGACCACGAGGCGCGGTGCGATGCGCTCCACGGTCTGCTGCAGGCGGCGGCGGTCGTCGAGATGGTCGAGGCGCAGTGTGGGCACGTCGATGACGGCGATGTCGAGGGTCTCGAAGCGGGCGCCTGCGGCGCGGGCGATCCCCTGCAGGCGCTTGCGCACGAGGTGGCCGGCGTCTTCTGCGGCGAACAGCAGGACCGGGCCAGGCCGGGCCGGGGCGAAGTGCCGCAGGCATGGGACGCCGGCGGCGACTGCGACCGCGAGGTCCAGCGCCAGGATGGACTTGCCGCACTTCGGCTCGCCGCCGACGATGCCGACGGCCTGCTCGCCCCATAGCGTGTCCACCAGCCATTGCTGCTCGCGCGGCCGCTCCTCCAGCTCGATCGGGGCGCGGGTCGGGAAGCCGGTCATGGCCGCAGTTCCTCGAGCGCGTGCTGCAGGTGGTCGGCACTGACGGTCCTCGCCTCGTCGAGAGCGGCGGCGGAGAGCGCGTAGTGGGCGATGCGGTTGATCTGGCGCGGCAGGCCGCGCGCGCCCTGGAACAGGGCCTCGACGGCGGGCTCTTCGAACAGCGGCAGTTCGCATCCCGCGAGCCTGAGGCGGTGCTTGATGTAAGCGTCGACCTCGTCGCGGTCGAGACCGCTCAGGTGGTGGCGGACGACGAGGCGCTGGCTGAGGGATTCGTGCATGGCCATGGCCAGGCGGCGCCTGAGCTCGGTCAGACCGACGAGGACGAGGCACAGGCGCTGCTCTGCATCCATGGCGAAGTTGGTGAGCAGGCGCAGGTCCTCAAGGACGTCGTTGCGCAGATGATGGGCCTCGTCGATGACGAGGACCGGCAGCTGCTTGGCCTCGGTGACGAGGCGGGAGATCTCGTTTCGGATGGCCTGATAGGCCGAGGCGCGGGAGCGCTCGATGGGCAGGCCGATCTCCCACGCGATCGCCTTGTACATGTCGAGCACGTTGCCCGTGGTCAGCGAGACGTAGTGGACCCGGTAGAGGCCTGGATGAAGCTGCGCGGTCAGATGCCGGCACACGGTGGTCTTGCCGGAGCCCACCTCGCCGGTGAGCAGGCCGATGCCGCGCAGGTCGATGAGGTGGCCGAGCCTGGCCTCGGCCTCGCGGCGCGCGTTGGACTCGAACAGCTCGTCGGTCTCTGCCGGGGTCTCGAAGGGCAGGCGGGTGAAGGCGAAGTGGCGCAGGTACATCACTCGTCCTCCTTCTTGTCCTTGAGGTTGCGCATGGCCAGCGGCGAGGGCGGAGGCTCGGGCGCCGGATCTTCGGCCTCGATCTCCCTGGCCGGGTAGGTGCGCCTGACGGCGGTATTGGCGTAGGCGTCGAGAGGGCTGGCCTTGCCGGCCGGCTTGCCGTCATGGACCACGTCGAGAGGGCGCGAGGGCGGCGCGGCCGGGTCGTAGCGCAGGATGACGTTCTGACCCACCAGGAGGGCGTCGACCTCGTAGACGCGGCCGTTCAGACTAACGGTGCGGTCCTTGTAGACACGGCGCCTGGCCTCGAAGAGGAACAGATCGTCGAGGTCCATGGTGGCGTCGGGATAGCGCACGCCGGCCGAGGCCAGCGCCCACTGCTCAAGCGGGGTGCGCCCCTCGTCGAGGCCACGATGCGGGCTGTTGTGATACTCCCCCTCGATCCAGGCCCAGAGGCTGCGGTTGAGCGCCTCCAGGCTGTCGACGTCATCGCCGAGGTGGCGGAGCCAGCCGGCCCGGAGGGTGCGGAAGAAGCGCTCGATCTTACCCTTTCCCGCTGGCTGGAACGCCCTTGCGTGAATCAACGCAACGCCGAGCCTGGCGCAGACCAGGGAGAGATGACGGGAGCGGTAGGCGCTTCCGTTGTCGACGTACAAGCGGGCCGGGAGGCCGCGCCGGATCAGCGCGTCCTTGAACACCGGCAGGAACGCCGCAGTGTTCTCCGCCATGGCGAAGGCGGCGAACGGGATGACGCGGGTGGCGTCGTCGATGAAGGCGATCAGGTAGGTCTTGCGCCGGGTTCGGCCGTGCCGGACCTTGGGTCCGTGCATGACGTCGCTCATCCACATCTCGCCGGCATGCCGGAAGGCGAAGCGGCGGCGATCCGCCCCGTCGGGCGGCTTCTTGTCGAACAGGCCCTCGCGGCTGAAGAGGCGGTGCACGGTGGACGAGGCGAGCGGGTGGTCGATACCCTCCTCCTTGACCTTCTGGATGATGGCGCGAACCGACAATGCGTCGTTCTCGGTCTTCAGCGCGATGAGGCGCTCGGCGACCTCGGGCGGCAGCCGCCGGGGCTTCCCCCGGTCGGTGCGGGGCTTGGGGTAGAGCGCGTCGAAGCCGCCGTAGCGGTAGTCCTTGATCCAGCGCCGCATGGTCTCGGCGGCGACCCGGGTCCTGGTGGTTCCGGGGATCGTGTAGGTCTTCTCGGCTTTGGCGCGCATCATCGCGCCGGCACCCGGTGCACCCACGGGCAGATGCACCAGATCGGCGATGACGTCGTATCGGAAGAGCGCGATCTGTTGGCGAAGGTCGTCGTCTGAGCTGTTCATGGTGCGATCCTCGTTCAGGGACTCCCTGGCCCCGGGATCGTCACGCTACGAACTCTCCGGCGGCGGGTCCGGCCCCGCCCGTTGTTGGAACTGCGGTTTGCGATTCCCCACGTCGATGCCGTGGGGTTGGAAGCCCAGAGGCGCGGGTAGCGTCCGGAGCTGCCCGGCGACCAGGCCGCGCAGTTCCATCAACGCGCTGTCGCTCTTCAGACGCTCGCGCACCGCGCTCATGGTGGGCGCGCAGCCCGCGAGCAGGTCGGGGATCAGGCCGATGACGCGCACAAGCGCGTCGTGCACAAGCTTCAGCCTGCGGCGGATCCAACGCACGGCGCCGGGAAGCTCGATGGCGTCCTCGTCCTCGGGGCAGCGCACCTCGTCCGCTGCCTCCTCCAGGCTGCCGGCCTCCTCCGCCACGACAACAACCGCTTCCAGCGCATCGAGCGTGCCCGGCAGCCGCGCCGCCAGACAGTCGGCCAGCAGGCCGATGGTCGTATGGCTCTCACGGCAATACCAGCGAGGAACCCTTGCGCCGGGCGGGGTCTTCCGCTCGTAGGTGCCGTGGCTTGCCACAGAACATCCGCCGTGCGGGTGATTCGGGCAGCGCTCAAGCCTTGCGTCGCGCCACGCCTCGGTCTTAACGTATTCCTCGCTGGTGAGCCCCGTTTCGTAGCGAAGCTGCACCGGCCCTGGCCCGGCGGGAGTTCCGTCCCCCGGGCCTCTCTTTGTCGTTCAGTGAGAGGCCAAGATTACGGACGCTCCCCGCCGCCGCCAAGCTGTGGAGCCGTGGACGCGTCCTGCGGACCGATCGGCGTCCTGCGGACCGTGTGGACAGCCCGTGGACAAGCTGGCGCTTGCCCACCGCCTGACCACACTCGCCGATCTCGCGCCCACCGCTCCACAGCTTCAACAGCAATGAGGATTCTGCTGAGGATCAAAAAAATGCCGCAGGCAGCGTCCTTCCCGCACTCGGCCACCATCCCGGGAAATCCACCAACCAATCAAAGTGAGAAAAAAACCCGTGCTTCTATCCGGCTAGACCGGAAAACAACAGATGGTCTTCGCGCTGCATCCGCAGAGCCTGCCCCCACCTGCCTGCCCCGTGCACCGCACCATGGTGCGGGTTTCCTAACCCCACACCTCGCCCGGCGCGGGCGCGCTCAGCGCGGTCGCGATGTCCATGAGGCTCGCGATGTTGTGGACGGGCCGGAAGTCGTCGATATGCGGCAGGATGGTGCGCACGCCGCCGGCCTCGGGCCTGAAGCCCTCGTAGCGGAGTAGCGGGTTGAGCCAGATCAGGCGGCGGCAGGACTTGTGCAGCCGCTCCACCTCGGCCTGGAGGATGCCGAGATCGTCGCGGTCGAGCCCGTCGGTGATCAGCAGCACCAGCGCGCCCTGGGCCAGCACGCGGCGCGACCAGTGGTGGTTGAAGTCCTTGAGGCAGGGGCCGATCCGCGTGCCGCCGGACCAGTCGTGGACGGCGCTGCTCGCGGCGCCGACGGCCACGTCCACGTCGCGGTGCCGGAGATAGCGCGTGATGTTGGTAAGCCGGGTGCCGAAGAGGAAGCTGTGCACCCGGTCGCGGTCGTTGGTCACGGCGTGGACGAAATGCAGGAACATGCGCGAGTAGCGGCTCATCGAGCCCGACACGTCGCAGAGCACCACCAGCGTCGGCAGGCGCTCGGCGCGGGAGCGGCGCTTGAGCGGCATGAGGTCGCCGCTCGAGCGGAGACTCGCGCGGAGCGTCGCCCGCATGTCGATCCTGCGCCCAAGCTGATCCGGCCGGAAGCGCCGCGTCGGCACCGGCTTGATCGGCAGCCGGAGCGCCGCGATCGCCCGCTTCGCCTCGGCCAGCTCGTCCGCCGACATGTCCTCGAAATCCATCTCCTGCAGCACTTCCTGGGGCGAGAAGGTGAGCACCGCGTCGAGCTCGATCTCGACGTTTTCCTGTTCCTCCTCCTCGTCCGGCAGGCGGGGCGCGATGGCCTCGCTGGCCCGGCGGCTCGCCGGCGGCGCCTCCGGCTGCGGCAGCCTGTCCGACGCCATGACCGGCCCGTGGGTCGCGCTCTGCATGCGTATCTCGCGCCAGAACAGGTGAAACGCCTGGTCGAAGATGTCGTGCTGGTCGCGCCGCTCCACGAGCACGGCGTGGAGCGCCCAGTAGAGGTCGCTGCGCCGGGTGGGATCGACCGCCTCGACCGCGCGCACCGCCTCGATGGTCTTGCCCGGCCCCGCCGGCAGGCCAGTGCCGCGCAGGCCCCGCACGAAGTGCATGACGTTGTAGGCGAGCATGCCGCCCGCTTGCGTCTCGAACGTCGCCTGCGCCGCGGTCACGGCCGCTGCCCCGGCCGCACCGGCCCCGGCCTTACGGTCTCCGGCTGCACAGTCCCCGGCGCACGGCCGCTGGCCTCGGCGAGACCGCGCTGATAGGCCAGCAGCCGCTCGAGGTTGGCCTGGATCGTCTCGGGGTCGAGCTCGATGCGGTCGAGCTCGATCACGGCGCTCGACCACGCGATCACCTCGCCGAGCCCCGCCACTTTGGAGAGATCGGCCTTCTGCATGCGCGCGATGAAGGCAGTAATGTTGTCGCTCAGCCGCCTCTCGACCCCCGGCAGGCGGGCGCGCAGGATCGCCTTCTCCTGCGCGGCATCCGGGTAGTCGACCCAGTGGTAGAGGCAGCGCCGCTTGAGCGCGTCGTGCACCTCGCGCGTGCGGTTGGACGTGATGACGACGAGCGGGCGCTCGGCAGCCGTCACCGTGCCGACCTCCGGCACGCTCACCTGAAACTCGGAGAGGATTTCAAGCAGATAGGCCTCGAAGGGCGCGTCGGCCCGGTCGATCTCGTCGATCAGCAGGACCGGGGGCCCGAGCGGATCGGGCTCCAGCGCCGTGAGCAGCGGCCGCTTGACCAGGAAGCGCTCGCCGAAGATGTCCTCGGCCAGCGCGTCGCGCGCAGTCTCACCGCGCGCGGTCCCGTCGCGCGCAGTGCCGCCGCGCTCGGCGAGGCGGATCGCCAGCATCTGCGCGGCATAGTTCCACTCGTAGACGGCAGCGGCCGAATCCAGCCCCTCGTGGCATTGCAGGCGGAGCAGCCGGCGGCCGAGCGTCTCCGCCAGGGTCGCGGCGAGCTGCGTCTTGCCGCAGCCGGCCTCGCCCTCCAGCAGCAGGGGGCGGCCCAGCGCGAAGCTCAGGAACAGCGTCTTGACCAGCGCATCGTCCGCGACATAGCGCCCGTCCTCGAGGAGCGCCCGCGTCTCGGCTTCGCTGCCCGGCAGCGCCCGCACCCGGTCGGCCATGCGCCGTTTCTTACCCGCATCGGCCCCGGATCGAAAGGCGCCCGCGCCTTGCGGCGCGACCCCTTGCCCGGCCGGGCGATGTCGGCTTGCATGGGGGCGGCGCGGCCGGATTCGCAGAGGGCAGACGAGATGGCGGAGAGATACGAGAAGGGCTTCCCAGTTTCGTGGGACCAGCTTCACCGCGACGCACGGGCGCTGGCCTGGCGGCTGGCGGAGCTCGGTCCCTGGCGGAGCATCGTCGCGGTCACGCGCGGCGGCCTGGTGCCGGCGGCGATCGTCGCCCGCGAGCTCGACATCCGCCTGGTCGACACCGTCTGCATCTCCTCCTACGACCACCAGGACCAGCGCTCGGCGCAGGTCCTGAAGCCGGTCGCGGGCGACGGCGAGGGCATTCTGATCATCGACGATCTCGCCGATACCGGCGCCACCGCCCGCATCGTCCGCGAGATGCTGCCCAAGGCGCACTTCGCCTGCGTCTACACCAAGCCGGCGGGGCGGGGGGAGGCGCACACCTTCGTCACCGAGGTCAGCCAGGACACCTGGATCTTCTTCCCCTGGGACACGGACCTCCGCTTCGTGCCGCCGATCGCCGAGCGCGAGGGGGCGGGCGGGGAAGCCGCAGCATGACGGGCGAGCGCCTGCCGCTCCCCGACGCAGACTCGCTCTCGGCGGACCAGCGCCGCGTCTACGACGCCATCGAGAGCGGGCCGCGCGGCACGGTGCCGGCGCTCTTCATGGCCTTCCTCCACAACGCGGAGCTTGCCGACCGCGTGCAGGCGCTGGGCGCCCTGCTGCGCTACGACACCAGCCTGGAACCCAGACTCAGCGAGCTCGCGATCCTCGCGGTCGCCCGCCACTGGTCGTGCCAGTACGAATGGCACTGGCATGCGGCGGAAGCTGCGAAGGCGGGCCTGCCGGACGCCGTGATCGAGGCCATCAGGCACCGCCGCCCGCCGCCGCTCACGGCCGAGGACGAGGTGACGGTCTACGACTACTCCTGCGAGTTGCAGGCCAACCGCGCGGTGAGCGACGAGACCTACGACAAGGCGCTCGCGCTGCTGGGGCCCGCCGGCGTGGTGGAGCTCACCGCGCTCAACGGCTACTACGCGATGATCGCCATGACGCTGAACGAGCACCGCATCCCGCTGCCCGGCGGCGCCACGCCCCAGCTTCCGGCATAGCCGCCCGATTCATTCGGCGGTCCGGCGCGAACGTCAACATTTTGGGATTTTATCTCGCCCCATCACACCCTATTGTAGTTGGTGCCACATGTGGTGGTCTTGGCAGGGCACCGCATATGGCGGCGCAGCGATGGGGCGATGCGATGGCGGCGACGGTAGTAGAACTCGAGCGCCTGTCGAGCGACCCGCTCGACGCCGTCGAGCGGGTCATGATGGCGAGCCGGCTCTCCTTCGAGCGCATGGGCGACGAGGACATCACCGGCGCGTTCGCCGGCGTCTGGTGCGACTACCAGCTCTGGTTCGCCTACCGCGCCGACCTCGACGTGCTGCATTTCGCGAGCGGCTTCGACATGCGCGTGCCCGAAGACCGGCGGCCCACGGTCGGCGCCCTGGTCAACCTGATCAACGAGAGCCTGTGGATCGGCCATTTCGACCTCTGGGCCGAGGAAGGCCGGCCGACCTGGCGTCACGCGCTGCTGCTGCGCGGCACCGCTGGCGTGGAAGACCCCCAGATCGTCGATATCGTGACCGTCGGCGTCGGCGAGTGCGAGCGCTTCTACCCGGCCTTCCGGCAGGTCATCGAGAGGGACCTCGCGCCCGAGGATGCCTTCGAGGCCGCGCTCATGGAGCCGTGCGGGTCGGCCTGATGACGGCGATTTCCGGCGATATCGTCCTGGTCGGCGGCGGCCGCATGGGCGGCGCGCTCGCGGCGGGCTGGCTGCGCGGGCCGCTGCAGGCCGCGCAGCTCGCCATCGTCGAGCCGGATGCCGCCACAGCCCGGCGCCTCGCGCCCCTCGGCACCGCGTGCGTTGCCGAGCCTTCCGCCCTTCCCGGCGGACTGCGCCCGGCGGCGGTCGTCTTCGCCGTCAAGCCGCAGGTGATGGGCGAGGTCGTGCCCCATTACGCCGGTATCGGCGGGCCGGAGACCGTGCACCTCTCCATCGCCGCCGGCTGGCCCGTGCGCCTGCTGGAAAACGACCTCGGCGCCGTGCCGGTCGTCCGCGCCATGCCCAACACGCCCGCCGCCATCGGCGCGGGCATGACCGTCGCCTGGGCCAACCGGGCCGCGAGCCCCGATCAGCGGGCGCTCTGCGAGGCGCTGCTGGGCGCGGTGGGCGCCGTCGCCTGGATCGACGACGAGGCCCTCATGGACGCGGTGACCGCCGTCTCCGGCAGCGGCCCGGCCTACGTCTTCCTGCTCGCCGAATGCCTGGCCGAGGCCGCCGTCGATGCCGGCCTGCCCGCCGATCTCGCGCGCACGCTCGCCGACAGCACGGTGAGCGGGGCCGGCGCGCTGCTGGCCCAATCCGAGGACGACGCCGCAACGCTCAGGCGCAACGTGACCAGCCCCGGCGGGACGACCGAAGCCGCGCTCTCGGTCCTGATGGCTTCTGACGGGCTCAGCCCCCTCATGCGCCGCGCGGTTCGCGCCGCCACCGAGCGCTCCCGCGCCCTCGCCCCAAAGTCCTAGAGCGCATCCGTCTTTGACGGACGCGCTCTAGGCCGCAACCGCGGCCCGCCGCGTATGCGGCGCCCTCGCGGAGGCGCCGGTCGAAGACCGGCTGCCGTGAGCGATAAGGGATCGGAGCGTTTTCGTGAAAAACGGAAACGCTTCGGCCGCGTTGACGCTGCGTTTTCCCGCGGCCTACACTTGACCCACTGGCGGCGGCGACGAGGTGCAGGACGATGCCGAGAAAAGCTGCATCGGGGGCCGGCAAGCGCAGGGACGTGCGCCAGGCCATTATCGAGAGCGCCCTGACACTGGCCGCGAGCCGCGGCTGGGCGCGGGTCGGGCTGGGCGACATCGCAGAGGCGGCGGAGGTCTCGCTCGCCGAGCTGCGGGCGGAGTTCTCGTCGAAGAGCGCCATCGTCGCGGCCTACGCCGCGGATATCGACCGCGCGGTGCTGGCGGCGCGCGACCCCGAGATGGCCGGGCGCCCGGCGACCGAGCGCCTGTTCGACATCCTCATGAAGCGCTTCGATCTGCTGAATGCGCAGAGGGAGGGCGTCGTCGCCATCGTGCGGAGCGCCCCGTCGAACCCGGAAGGCGTCCTGTGCGGGTCGTTCACGATGCGCCGCTCGATGCGCTGGATGCTCGAAGCCGCCGACCTGAGCAGCGGCGGCCTGCGCGGCGAGCTTCGGGTCAACGCGCTGTATGCGCTCTATCTCGCCATGCTGCGGGTCTGGCTGCATGACGACAGCGACGACATGGCGCGCACCATGGCCGTGCTCGACCGGCGGCTGAAGCGCCTCGACAGGCTCACGCGCTCCCTCTGCCGCCTCGCGCCGCGCCGCGACTGGCGCGATGCCCAGCCTGCGGAGGAAGCCGGATAGGGTCCGGCAACACGCGCGCTTAGACCGGCAACCGAAGCTCCGCCCGGAGGCCGCCGAGCGAGCCGCCGCTCATGCGGATGTCGCCGCCGTGCCCGCGGGCGACATCGCGCGCGATCGAGAGGCCGAGGCCGGCCCCGCCGGTGCGCGGGTTGCGCGCGCTGTCGAGCCTGAAGAATGGCTTGAACACCTCTTCGCGCTGATCCTCCGGAATGCCCGGCCCGTCGTCCTCGACCGCGACCGAGACGACGTCGTCGCGGCGCGCGGCCCTGATCGCGACCTGCGCGCCGTGGTGCGTCGCGTTCTCCACCAGATTGGTCAGGCAGCGGCGGATGGCGTTCGGCCGGAGCGCCATGACCAGCGGCCGCTCGACCTCGAGTGTGATGGGGCCGCCCCTGCGGCGCGCATCGCCGGCGACATCCTCGATGATCTCGGCGAGATCGGTGCTCACCGGCGCCTCCCCGCCCTGGCCGCGGGCGAAGGCCATGTACTCGTCGATCATGTGCTCCATGAGCTGCAGGTCCTGCTCGGACTCGCCGATCTCCTCGCGCGAGCCGGGGTGCGCGTCGGCCAGCATGGCGAGCTGCAGCCTGACCCGGGTGAGCGGCGTCCGCAGGTCGTGCGAGACCCCGGCCAGCATCTCGGTGCGCTGGGCGATCTGACGCTGGATCCGCCCCTGCATCTCGAGAAACGCCGCGCCGGCGCGGCGGATCTCCGTCGCGCCCGAGGGCGTGAGGTCCTGTACAGGCCGGCCCTTGCCCAGCGCGTCCGCCGCCGCCGCCAGCCGCCGGATCGGGCGTATCTGGTTGCGCAGGAACATGACGGCGATCGCCGAGACCACCAGCGCCGAGCCCACCATCCACAGGATGACCAGGACCGTGGTCGATTCCCGCATGCGCTTGACCGTCGTCTCCAGGCTCAGCACGCCGTCCGGCCGCTGGACGCGAATCGTCATCCGCTTGTCGGGCAGTTGCGTGTCGAGATGGTAGGGCGTGGGTACGCGCTGCGCGAGCTGCCGGTGCAGCGTCGCGTCGATGGCGCGGTCGTAGCGATTGGGCGAGTCCTCGGGCAGCACCGCGCCATCCTCGAAGACGACGCTGAACTGCATCTCCGCCTGAGCGATGCGGTCGACGGCGGCGCGGCCTTCCGGCCCCGACGCCGCATCGGCCATGCGCATGATGGTGACGACGTCGCCGGTGACGTCCATCGCCAGCTGGCGGCTCACCGTATCCCAGTGGCGCTCGAAGAATATGAGCGCGACCGTCGCCTGAACCAGGATCAGCGGGATCAGCATGATCAGGAAGGAGCGCCAGAACAGGCCGCGCGGCGCGATGCGTCGCAGCAGGCTCACGACGCGCCCCTTGCCTGCCGGCGTGGCGGCTCACTCGGTCCGCAGAACATAGCCCCGGCCCCAGACGGTCCGAAGATAACGGGGGTTTTGGGGTTCCGGCTCGATCTTGCGCCTCAGCCGGGCGATCTGCACGTCGATGGCGCGGCGCGACGTGCTGCCGCCGAGCCGTTCGCTAAGCGCGTGCCGGCTGAGCGTCTCGCCGGGGCTGGCGGCGAAGGCGCGCAGCAGGTCGGCCTCCGCCGTCGTCAGATGCACCGGCTCGTCGCCGCGCAGGAGCTGGTCCCGCGCCGGAAAATAGCTGAACTCCCCGATGGTCACGCACGTGGCCGGCGTCGCCGGCGGCGGCGCCGCCGTCCGCCGCAGGATGGTTTCGACGCGCAGCAGCAGCTCGCGCGGTGCGAAGGGCTTGGTCAGGTAGTCGTCGGCCCCGCTCTCCAGCCCGGCGATGCGCTCCTCCGGCTCCCCCATGGCCGTAAGCAGCAGGATCGGAACCGTGGCCGAGCGGCGCAGCCCGCGCGTGAAGTCGATGCCCGATTCGCCCGGCATCATGACGTCGAGCACGATCAGGTCGAAGGCCATGCCGTCGAGCGCAGCGCGCGCCTCGGCCGCCGAGCTTGCGGTAGACACATGATAGCCGTTGTCGCGCAGGTACTTGCCGAGCAGCGCGCGCAGGCGGTCGTCGTCGTCCACCACCAGGACATGCGGCGCCTCGGCGGGAGGCGCCTCGCGCCGGGCGGCACCCTCGGCCATGCCGTCAGCGTTCATCGACGTATCGCTCCCCACCGGCTGGGCCGATCGGACACGCCGCCCTCAGGGTCGCTCGAAGCGGCGCCGGTCGGCCTCGTCGATAATCCCCATCAGGACCTCCCGATACCCCTCCACCGCCACGCCGCCGGCGCTGCGGTAGGCCTTGGCGATGCGGGCCCGCTGGGTCGCCGACAGCCGCGCCTCCAGGCTCCG
Source organism: Alphaproteobacteria bacterium (assembly GCA_965221125.1). Taxonomy (GTDB): domain Bacteria; phylum Pseudomonadota; class Alphaproteobacteria; order UBA828; family UBA828; genus WTGU01. The sequence goes on along the minus strand of CBDCRW010000006.1, from coordinate 414,628 downwards.
CCCCTTCGCGGTCAGCGCCAGCAGCCGGCGGCGACCGTCGACGGGATCCTGCCGGGTCGTCACGAACCCCTCGCGCACCAGCCGGCCGAGCACCCGCGAGAGGCTCTGCTTGGTGATCCTCAGGATCTCCAGCAGCGCGGTGACCGAGATGTCCGGGTTGCGGCCGACGAAATAGACGACGCGGTGATGCGCGCGCCCGAAGCCGTGGGACGCCAGGATCGCATCGCACTCGGTCGTGAAGTCGCGATAGGCGAAGAAGAGCAGCTCCATCGCCTCGTGAAGCTGATCCTCGCGCAGGTAGAGCGGATTTGGCCCGGCCTTTACGTCAGTCACGTTGACTTATATGCAGGCCGATGATAGGGAGCGCAACAAGTTTCTGCCCACCTGCGACCATCAGTGAGCGCCATGGCCGACCTCATCCCCTACGACGATCGCGACGGAGTCATCTGGTACAACGGTGCGCTCGTTCCCTGGCGCGAAGCGAAGCTGCACGTGCTGAGCCACGGCCTGCACTATGCGAGCTGCGTGTTCGAGGGCGAGCGGGTCTACGACGGGCGCATCTTCAAGGTCGAGGAGCACACCCAGCGCCTGCTGGATTCCGCCGACGCGCTGGGCTTCGAGATCCCCTTCGGCCGCGACGAGCTGGTCGAGGCCTCCAGGCTCGTCGTCGAGACGCTCGGCATCGGCGACGGCTACGTGCGTCCGGTCGCCTGGCGCGGCGCGGAGATGATGGGCGTCTCGGCGCAGCACAACACGATCCACGTGGCGATCGCCGCCTGGGCATGGCCCGCGTATTTCGGCGAGGATGCAGTGACGCGGGGCATCAAGCTCAAGACCGCGCGCTGGCGCCGGCCCGCGCCGGATACCGCGCCCGTGAAGGCCAAATGCGCCGGGCTCTACATGATCTGCACGCTGAGCAAGCACGAAGCCGAGCGCGAGGGCTGCCACGACGCGCTGATGCTGGACTGGCGCGGGTACGTCTCGGAAGCGACGGGCGCCAACATCTTCCTGGTGCAGGACGGCGTCATTCACACGCCGTCGCCGGACTGCTTCCTCGACGGCATCACCCGGCGCACGGTAATCGAGCTCGCGGAGAAGCGCGGCTACGAGGTGGTCGAGCGCACCGTCATGCCGGACGAGATTGCGAAGAGCGACGAGATCTTCCTGACCGGCACCGCCGCCGAGGTGACGCCGGTCGGCGCCATCGACGATCACAATTTCCAGGTCGGGCCGGTCACCCGCACCCTGATGGCGGACTACGCGGCCACGGTGCGTGGGCGGGATTAGCCTCTCGCGCCCTCTCCATCGCGCTCCGCGAGCCGTCTGCAGGCATCGAGGTAGCGCTCCATGACGGCCGGCTCGGCGTAGCTCGCCTTGAATGAGGCGAGCGCCGCCCGGGCGCGGGTCTCCGCCGCATCGGGCGCAGCGAACGACGCCATCACCGCCTCCGCCATCGCCACCGGATCGTCGGATGGAACCAGCAGAGCGGTTTGCTCGTCGAGGGTCTCCAGCGGGCCGCTGACGCGCGTGGCGACAATGGGGACACCGCAGGCCATCGCCTCCAGGATCACGATGCCGAACGGTTCGATCCTCGAAGGCAGCACGAACAGGTCCGCATCGGCGAGAAAAGCCGCAACGTCGTCGACCCAGCCGGGGAACGAAGTGCGATCCTCGATGCCGAGTTGCCTGGCCAGCGCCTTCAATGACTGACGTTCGGGTCCGTCGCCGCCGATTTCCAGGCGGAACGTCGAGCCTTGCGCGGCGGCGTGCGCAACCGCATGAAGCAGAACATCGAACCCCTTCTTGCGCACGAACCGGCCTAGGGTCTTGACCACGCCGTTCGTTTGCCGTGGCGCCCTGGCGGCGGCAACCGGCTCCAGCGAACGGAAATGCGGGATGCGCTCTATGCGATCGGCCGATACGCCGTTCTCGCGCAGATATGCCTCCTGATCCGACGTCGTCGGCACAAACAGATCGATGGCGCGGTAGTACTTCAACTGGATCATCGTGTGCAGCATGGCAAGCGTCGGGTATCCGGACGAGCGGGCAGCCGCGCCGCCAAGCGCGCTGGCTCGGCCCATGTGAGGCTGCACCACATCCGGCTCGAAACGCCGTAGCAGTCGGCCGATCGCCCACCGGCACAGCGGATCCCAGGTGCCGTGGCACCGCACGCGCGCGCACTGGAGATCGGAGCGCCGATCGAGGGCGTCCATGGCATCGCTCTCTGCTGCGCCGATGGCGAGCACCTCATGCCCGCGCGACGCGAGAGCGCCGCACAGATCGATGAAGACCTGCTCTCCGCCGCCGAGCCGGTGCGCCAGCATGATCTGTGCAATGCGCATCGCCTTAGCGCCGCAGGTTTCCGCCTTCGTGCCCGGCAGGCGACACGGCCGTTAGCGGCACCAGAAGGGCGATCGAAACAATCAGGGCGAACCACCAATTTTGCCACGCACCGTAAGCAACAGTACCCATGGCCAGAGCGGCGACAAGAGCGGCCTGCCCGAATGCCCGCGCCCGGCCGGAGACATCGTCCAGGCGCATCGCGACGAGGCACAACAGCCCGATCGCCATGACCGCACCGACGGCGCCGAGCTCGAGCAGAATCTGAAGGGGCACGCTGTGCGGGTGCAACGCCGCCAGCGTGCGACCCGTCGCGCCGGTCTCCGGGTACGACGTCTCCAGATGGCGCGCCGCGTCAAATCCCCATCCCAGGAGCGGTTTTTCGGCAATGCGCTGGAGGGTGAAGTCCCATATTTCCACGCGGTGCCGAGCCGAGCTGATCAGCCAGTCGGCCCGGTGCCATCCGTGGCGATATAGTTCCCTCGCCGCGAACGGCATGGCGACAAACGCCAGCACGATTGCGGCAATGGAGATCGTTCGCCCGGCCCTGGGAATAGCGACCGTCAACAACACCATCGCGACACCCGACGCGAAGCCGAGTGTCGCCGACTCGCTCTCAAGGAACACCGAGCCGATGCCGAGCGCAATCGGGATGGCGAGCGCCTTCCAGCCGACGCCGCGGTCCCAGAGATAGGCGGTCGCCGGCCACACGATCAGCGCCAGCGCGACGGCGCTGCGATTGAACCAGACCGCTTCGCCCCCGCCACGTGGCTCCTTGAACGCGCGAAGCAGCGGATAGTCGAGCCCGATTTCCACCGCCATGTAGGCCAGGCCGATGGCGACGCCTGCGAGCAGCCACAACCCCACACGCATTTTCGCCGCCCCGTCCAGGGCGGCCGACGCGGCGAACAGGATCATGCCGGCCGCGACGATCACGGCGATGCGAACGGCGAGCACCAGCGATTGCATAGGCTCGACGCTCCACGCGGACGCGATGGCGCACCACGCGAGCAGGAGAACGAGAGCGATCGAAATTCGGAAATCGGGAACCGGAAACCGCCTGCAGGCCCACCAATAGGTCGGGGCGGCGAGGATCGCGGCCAGCAGCAGGAGCACCACCGTGCCCTTGGGCGCCACGACCGCGACGATCGGCAGAAGTGCGGCGAACGCGCAGAATATCGTTGGCAGGATCACCCTCGGTTTGCGCGGGGCCTGGGCTTCGGCGCTCTCGGCGCCACGGTTTCTCGAAGACGGGAGCATGGCGGTCGCAGGGCACCGTCAGGCGCTTCCCCAGGTCCGTTGGGTGGCGCCGAAAACGTCCTCGACCGCAAGGCTCGCGAGCGGCACCCGGCGGAGCACCGTCACGGCCTCTCCGCACGGCGCGCTGCGCTCAGGCTCGGAGCCGTCCCCGAACAGCACCACGGTGGGGCAGCCGGCCGTGGCCGCGATGTGAACGGGACCCGTATCGTTGCCGACAGCACACGTCGCGCGCCGCGCCAGGGCGGCGATCTGGGCGAGGCTGGTGCAGCCGCATAGATCGATTGCGCCCGGCGCCTCTCGCGAAATCCTGTCCAGGACGGGTGCCTCGGCGTCCGTGCCGATCAGGACCGGCGGGCGGCCGTGCTCCGCCAGGAGCCCAGCGAGCGCCGCGTAGCGCTCGGCAGGCCATCGCTTCTCGGGATGGTGCACCGACCCTCCGGGGACGATCAACGCAAAGGAGTCGGGCAGCGCCAACGCGTCGATGTCGGCGTCCAGCCAATCGAGCGCAGGCGCAGGCACATCCTCGATGCCCGCCATGCCGAGCTGTTCCGCCCGAACCGCAACCGAATGCCTGGTCGCCCACCCAGGATTGCGGAGGCGATGCGAGCAGCCGGCCACCACGCCCGACCATTCGGGGCGACGGCGGCGTGGCATCATGCGGAAGTAGTGTCCCGTGCGGCTCGACGTCTGGAGGTCGTACACGCGCGCGAATCGGGCGTCGATCAGGCGCCGACGCAACCTGAGCCAATCGAGCGGCTTGGCCAGCACGCTCGCGCGCTCGTCGGTCCACACCTCGTCGAACCACGGGCAGCGCGCGCCCAGGTCCGCGAAGGCCGGCGTCGTCAGCAAGGTGATGTGCGCGGCCCGATGATGGCGGCGGATCGCCGCGAAGCACCCGGTGGCAAGCACCCAGTCACCGAGCGCGCCGTGCTTGATGACGAGAATCCGCTCGTCGCCCGACATGCGAGAGTTATGTCCGTCTCAAGAGGGTGTCAGGATCGGGACGACCTCGGCGGCGCGGTCACGAGGCGCCGCGCCAGCGCTCGGCGGCCCGGTCGTCGGCCGCCCGCGCGGCGACCCAGCGCGGGCCGTCGGCGGTCTCCTCCCGCTTCCAGAACGGCGCCTTGGTCTTGAGCCAGTCGATCAGGAAGGCGCAGGCATCGAGCGCGTCTCGGCGGTGGGACGACGCGGTCACCACCAGCACGATCCGCTCGCCGGGCTCGAGCCGCCCGTAGCGGTGGACGATCAGCGAGGCGGTGAGGTCCCAGCGCTCGCGCGCCTCGGCCTCGATGGCGGCGAGCTGCCGCTCGGTCATCGCCGGATAGTGCTCCAGCGTCATCGCCGTGATCGCCGGGCCTTCGCCCGCGTCCGCGCGCGTGATGCCGACGAAGGACGCGACGGCGCCGATCTCGTCGTCACCGCCCGTCAGCGCCTCGATCTCGGCGCCGATGTCGAAGTCTTCTCTCTGGACGCGGATCACGACGCCGCTCCTCCGGTCACCGGCGGGAACAGCGCGACCTCGTCACCGTCGCCCACCGCGTGGTCGGGCGCCGCGAACTCCTGATTGACCGCGACGCGGATCACCGACAGGTCCTCCAGCGCGCGGGCGTAGCCGTCGCCCCGGCTCCGCAGCCACTCGAGCAGCGCCGCCACGGTCCGAACGTCCGCAGGCAGCGCGACCTCCTCCGCGTCGCGGCCGATCTGCTCCCGGACCCAGGCGAAATAGAGCAATGTCATCGGTACATCTCGTTGAACGGCAGGAAGTCGACCATTGTGCCGGCGCTGAGCGTCGTCAGATCCTCCGGCAGCTCGATCAGGCCGTCGGCGAAAACCGCCGACGTGAGGATGCCGGCGCCGTCCCGCGCGAATTTCTCGGCGCCGAGCGTGCCGTCCGGCTGCGTCGCGAGCCTGGCGCGGAGCCATTCGCGCCGCCCCTTCTTCTTGCGGTAGTCGAAGCCCGCGGGCACCCGGTAGTGCGCGGGCTCCACGTCCGTGCAGCCGCCCAGGCGCAGGATCAGCGGGCGCGCGAAGCGCAGGAACGTGACCATGACGGCGACCGGGTTGCCGGGAAGCCCGATGAAGGGCACGCGGCCGACCTGCCCGAGCGCGATCGGCCGCCCCGGCCTGATGGCGAGGCGCCAGAAGTGCAGGTGGCCCAGCGCCTCCACCGCCGCCTTGACGTGATCCTCGTCGCCGGTCGACATCCCGCCGGAGGTCAGCAGCAGGTCGTGATCGCGGCTTCGCGCGGCCAGCGCCCCGGTGATCGTGTCGAGATCGTCCGGCAGGATGCCCATGTCGGTGACCGCGCAGCCCAGCCGCTCCGCTAGGCCGGCGATGACGTAGCGGTTGGAATCGTAGATGCCGCCCTCGCCGAGCGCCGCGCCCGGCTCATGGACCTCGTCGCCGGTGGAGAAGATCGCCACCCGAAGCCGCCTGAAGACGGTGAGCGCCCTGCGCCCGACCGAAGCGGCGAGCCCGACATCCTGCGGCCGGAGCGCCCTGCCGGCGGTCAGGATGGTCGTGCCGGGCGCGATGTCCTCTCCCGCGTTGCGCCGGTTGGCGCCCCGCTTGATCCCGGGCGGGACGATGACGGCGTCTCCGTCCACGCGGCAGTCCTCCTGCATCAGCACGGTGTCCGGGCCGGGCGGCATGGGCGCGCCGGTGAAGACGCGAATCGCCTCGCCGCGCGCGGCCGCGCGGCCGAGGGGGTGCCCGGCGGCGGCCCGCCCGGTGCAGGGCAGGCGCGTGTCCCCCGCCGCATCGAGGTCGTCGAAGAAGACCGCGTAGCCGTCGACGGCGGCATTGTCGTGCGGCGGCACGGCGCGCTCGGAGACCACGGTCTCCGCCAGGATGCGCCCGTTCGCCGCGCGCAGGTCGACGGTCTCGGTCTCGGCGATGGGATGGACGACGCTCCCCAGTTGCGCGAGCGCCTCCGCCGCCGGGGTCAGCGCGCCGCCGAAGGCGAAGCAGTCGTCGCTAAGCTGCGCCACGGATCCGCTCCGGGTCCGCGCCATCGCCGGCGCCGCAGTGCGACACCACGAACGCCGCGATCGCCGCCACGTCGTCGATCCGGAACACCGGCACCGGGCGCCCGAGCGAGGCGGCTTCCGGCACCGGCCGGTCGCTGGCGATGGCGACCACGGTGGGGTCCGCGGCCGCCAGCAGCGGCGCCTCTGTCGCGCCCCGCCGCACCTCGATCTTGTCGTGGCCGCCGCGCTTGTAGCCCTCGATCAGCACGAGGTCGGCCGGCTCCACCTGCTCCAGCAGCCGCTCCAGCAGCGGCTCCCCGTCATCGCCAGTCTCGCGGAGGTGCGCGACGCGGTCGGGCGCCGCCAGCACGATGTCCCGCGCGCCGGCAGCCCGCCAGGCGCAGGCCGGGTGCCCCTCGGGCAGCAGGTCGAAGCCGTGGTGCGCGTGCTTCACGGTGGCCACGCGCAGGCCACGCGCGCGCAGCCGCGGCAGCAGCCGGCAGACCAGCGTGGTCTTGCCGCTGTCGCTCAGTCCCGTGACCCCGAAGCGTCGCACCTAGTCCTCCTCGCGCGGCCGGGCGGCGCCAAGCCCCCGCACGGCAGCCCGAACATAGCCGATCGCGCTGCCCCAGGTCAGCACCACCGCGAGCCATAGCAGCGCCTCGCCGGCGGTGGCGAGTCCCTCCCCCGCCGCACCGGGCAGCAGCGGTGAGATGGCAGGGGCGAGGAGCAGCAGGGCAATGGCGCCCATCTGGGCGGCGGTCTTCCACTTGGCGAGGCGCTGGACCGGGAGCGCCACGCTGCCCGCCAGCGCCTCCCTGAGCCCCGAGATCAGGAGTTCGCGGGCGAGGATCGCGACTACGGCGATCACCGGCGCGCGTTCGTCCCAGGCCAGCATCACCAGCGCCGCCGCGACCAGCAGCTTGTCGGCGATGGGATCGAGGATGCGCCCCAGCAGCGAGTGCTGATCGAGTTTCCGTGCAAGCCAGCCGTCGAAAAAGTCGCTGGCGGAGGCGGCGGCGAATACCGCAAAGCCGAGCCAGAGTCCGCTCGCTCCCTCGATGAAGAACGCGCCGACGAGCACCGGCACCATGACGATGCGGAGCCCGGTGACGGCGTTGGGCCAGCTTGCCACGCGCAGCGGATCGGCCTCGCTCACGGTCTCCGGGACCTCGGCGCCTTCAGAGCGCGTCCATTCTTGACGGACGCGCGACAGGCCGCGCCCGCGCAGGCGCCGGCTGAAAGCCGGCTGCCGTGAGCGATAAATTTGTAGATCGTTTCCGTGTGACACGGAAACGCTCTACTGATCGGCGCGGAAATGGTCATGGATCGCGCGCGCGACCGTGCGCGAAATGCCGTCCACGGTCTCGAGGTCGGCGAGGCCCGCCTGGCTCACCCCCCGCGCCGAGCCGAAGCGGTGGAGCAGCGCCTTCTTGCGCCTGGGGCCCACGCCCGGAATCTCGTCGAGCGCGGAGCGGGAGCGCGCCTTGGCCCGCTTGGCCCGGTGGGTGCCGATGGCGAAGCGATGCGCCTCGTCCCGCAGGCGCTGCAGGAAGTAGAGCAGCGGGTCGCGCGCGCCGAGCGCCAGCGGCGGCCGGTCGGGCAGGAAGATGCGCTCGCGGCCCGCGTTGCGCTCAGGCCCCTTGGCGATCGCCGCCACCGCGAGGTCGGCGATGCCGAGATCGGCGAACACCCGGCACGCCTCGCCTAGCTGGCCCACACCGCCGTCGATCAGCACGAGGTCCGGCCACGACTCGCCGGCCCGGCCGGGGTCCTCCTTGACGAGGCGGGAGAAGCGGCGCGTCAGCACCTCGCGCATCATGGCGTAGTCGTCGCCGGGCGCAGCCTCGTCCTGTGCCGCCGTCGCGCGGATCGTGAACTTGCGGTAGGCGTTCTTGATGAAGCCCTCCGGCCCCGCCACGATCAGGCTGCCCACCGCATCGGTGCCGGAGATGTGGCTGTTGTCGTAGACCTCGATCCGCTCCGGCGCGTTCTCCAGCCCGAACTTCTGGCCCAGGCTTTCCAGAAGGCGGCGCTGCGCCGTGCTTTCGCCGAGCCTGCGCGCCAGCGCCTCCCGCGCGTTGCGCTCGGCATCCTCCAGCAGCTTGCGCTTTGCGCCGCGCAGGGGCCGATGGAGCCTGACCCGCCGCTCCGCCTTGAGCGTGAGCGCCTCCTCGATCAACGGAGCTTCCGCCAGCGCACGGTTCACCAGGACGACGGGCGGCGCCTCCCGCGCGCTGTAGAACTGGCCGATGAAGGCGCGGAGGATCGCCTCCGCCGGCTCGTCCGCCGCGTGGCGCGGAAAGAACGCCCGGTTGCCGTAGTTCTGGCCGGAGCGGAAGAAGAAGACCTGCACGCAGGCCTGGCCCGCCTCCTCGTGGATCGCGACCACGTCCGCATCGCCCATGGTGGGCAGGTTGATGCCTTGGCGCATCTGGATGTGGGCCAGCGCCTTGATGCGGTCGCGGTAGGCCGCGGCCGTCTCGAACTCCAGCGCGTCGCTCGCCGCGGTCATACGCTCGGTGAGCCGGCTCTGCACCTCCCTGCTGCGCCCGGCGAGGAAGGCCCGCGCCTCCTCCACCAGCCCGTCGTAGTCGGCCTTGCCGATCCGCCCCACGCAGGGCGCCGTGCAGCGCTTGATCTGGTATTGCAGGCAGGGCCGGGTGCGGCTCTCCAGCACCGAATCCGAGCACGAGCGCAGCGGGAACGCGCGCTGCAGCGCGTTGATCGTGAGGTCGACGGCGCCGGCGGACGCGAACGGGCCGAAGTAGTCGCCGTCCGCGCTCTTGGCGCCCCGATACTTGGTGATCTGCGGCCAGGTATGCCCCCGGCGCAGCAGGATGTAGGGGAAGGACTTGTCGTCCCGGAGCAGGATGTTGTAGTGCGGCTTGAGCCGCTTGATCAGGTTGCTCTCAAGCAGGAGCGCCTCGACCTCGCCCTCGGTCGTGATCACCTCGACCGCTGCGGTGCCCGCAATCATGCGCTGCAGGCGGACGGGCAGCGTGCGGACGTTGACGTAGGTCGCGACCCGCTTCTTCAGGCTCTTGGCCTTGCCGACGTAGAGCGGCTTCTCGTGCCGGTCGCGCATGCAGTAGACGCCGGCGCCCGCCGGCATCGTCGCCAGCGCCTTGCGCAGCGCCGCGACTCCGCGCTCCAGCGAGACGCCAGGATCGGCGAGGGCCGCCGCATCGTCCGTGACGGACGTGGTCGGCCGCTCGATCTGCACGTCCACCATCGCGTCATCCGCCTGATGCGCCACGTGGCCTGAGAGATAGTCCCTGCCCCGCGGCCCGTCAACGCAGAGTGCCGCGCCGCACGCCTGTCCCGGTGGAGGCTGACGCCCCAATCTCGTCGAATCGGGGGGCGAACCGCGCTATGATCGGGTGATTGGCCGGAGGCGCCGGAACAGGGATCCGGTGCGCGGCTCCAACCTTCATGACGCGAGGAACGGATCATGAGAAGAACACGGTGGGTTGCATTGGTCGCGGCCGCTGCCGCGCTGTGCCTTGGGCTGGCGCCGGACGCCAGAGCGGACGGCCATGAGGTCAAGGTCGGGGTCATTCTCGGCTTCACCGGCCCGATCGAGTCGCTGACGCCCGCCATGGCGGACTCGGCCGAGCTCGCCCTGAAGGAGGCATCGGACTCCGGCGCGTTCCTGGGCGGCAAGGCGATCGTGCCGGTGAGGGGCGATTCGACCTGCATCGACGCGGCTGCGGCGACGGCCGCCGCCGAGCGCCTGGTCACGGCCGAAGGCGTCGCCGCGATCTTCGGCGCCGACTGCTCCGGCGTCACCATCGCGATTACCAACAACGTCTCGGTGCCGAACGGCATCGTCACCATCTCGCCGTCCGCGACCTCGCCGGCGCTCACCACGATCGAGGACAACGGCCTCTTCTTCCGTACCGCGCCGTCCGACGCGCGGCAGGGGCAGGTGCTGGCCGAGCTTCTGATCGAGCGCGGCATCGACAGCGTCGCCGTCACCTACACCAACAACGACTACGGCAAGGGCCTCGACGGCAGCTTCGGCGAGAACTTCATGGCGCTGGGCGGCACGGTCGAAATCTCGGCCGCGCACGAGGACGGCAAGGGCGACTATTCGGCCGAGGTGGGCGCGCTCGCGGCTTCGGGCGCGGAGCACCTGGTGGTCTTCGGCTACGTCGACCAGGGCGGCAAGGGGATCATCCAGACCTCCGTCGACACCGGCGCCTTCGAGAACTTCATCGTCGCCGACGGCATGATCGGCGACTCGCTGATCGAGGCGATCGGCGATGCGCTCACCGGCACCATCGGCACGGCGCCGGGCTCGGCCTCCGAGGGCGCCCAGATGTTCCTCGATCACGCCGCCGCCAACGGGGTGGACGGCGACGGGCCGTTCCGCGGCGAATCCTACGACGCCGCGGCGCTGATCGTGCTCGCCATGCAGGCCGCAGGCTCGGCTGACCGGGGCGGAATTGCGGCGCACGTCATGGCGGTCGCCAACGGGCCGGGCGAGCCGATCCTTCCGGGCGAGCTGGCCAAGGGGCTGCAGATCCTCGCCGACGGGGGCGAGGTCGACTATGTCGGCGCGTCCGCCGTCGAGCTCACGGACGTGGGCGAGGCCGCAGGCTCCTACGCGGTGATGGAGGTCGAGGGCGGCGCCTTCGTGACGAAGGAAATCCGTTAGACCTCGCAACACGGACGGCGGCTCGGCCAGCGATGACCGGGCCGCCGGCCGCCTCCCCTGCCCCGGCTGGCGGCGCGGCCGACGCGCCCGCCATGATCCGGGTCGAGAACCTGCACCTGCACTTCGGCGGCATCCGCGCCGTCGACGGGGTCACCCTGGAGATCGAGGAAGGCTCGATCACCGGCCTGATCGGCCCCAACGGCGCCGGCAAGACCACCCTCTTCAACGTCATCGCCGGCGTCTATCCGCCCTCAGAGGGCCGGGTCTTCCTGCAGGACGAGGACATCACTGGGCTGAAGCCGCACCAGCTCTTCCACCGGGGCGTGCTGCGCACCTTCCAGATCGCCCACGAGTTCTCGAGCCTCACCGTCGCCGAGAACCTGGCGACCGTGCCCGCAGGCCAGGCCGGAGAAAACCTGGTCAACGCCTGGTTCCGCCGCGGCACGGTGCGGGCGCAGGAGGAGGAAATCCACGCCCGGGCGGCGGACGTCATCCACTTCCTCGGCCTCGACGAGGTCGCGAGCGCGCGCGCGGGCGCGCTCTCCGGCGGACAGAAGAAGCTGCTGGAGCTCGGGCGCACGATGATGGCCGAGCCCCGCATCGTCTTCCTCGACGAGGTGGGCGCCGGCGTCAACCGCACGCTGCTGCGCTCCATCGGCGACGCCATCCTCCGCCTCAACCGGGAGCGCGGCTACACCTTCTGCATGATCGAGCACGACATCGACTTCATCTCGCGGCTCTGCCAGCCGGTGATCGTCATGGCCGAGGGCAGGCTGCTGACCCAGGGCTCGCCCGACGAGGTCAAGGCGGACCAGCGGGTGATCGATTCCTACCTCGGCCGCGGCCGCAAGCGGGGCTCGAGCCGGCAATGAGCTTTCTCGCGGGCGAGAGCATGACCGGCGGCTACGGCGGCGCGGACATCATCCGCGGCTGCACCATCGAGGCCCGGCAGGGCGAGGTCGCGGTCATCGTCGGCCCCAACGGCGCGGGCAAGTCGACCGCCATGAAGGCGATCTTCGGCATGGTGACGCTGCGCGAGGGCACGGTCGTCCTCGACGGCGAGGACATCACCCGCCTCAGCCCGCAGGAGCGCGTGCGCAAGGGCATGGGCTTCGTGCCGCAGGAGCGCAACGTCTTCACCACCATGACCGTCCAGGAAAACCTGGAGATGGGCGCCTACATCCGCGAGCACGGCGTCGCCGACGCCATGGCGCGGGTCTTCGACCTCTTCCCGATCCTGAAGGAGCGGCGGCGCCAGCTTGCCGGCGAGCTCTCGGGCGGCCAGCGCCAGCAGGTGGCCATCGGCCGGGCGCTGATGACGGAGCCCAAGCTGCTCATGCTGGACGAGCCGACGGCGGGCGTCTCGCCCGTGGTCATGGACGATCTCTTCGACCGCATCCTGGAGATCCGCGCGACCGGCATCGCCATCCTGATGGTGGAGCAGAACGCCGCCCAGGCGCTCTCCATCGCCGATCGCGGCTACGTGCTCGTCACCGGCGAGAACCGCCACACGGATACCGGCGCGGCGCTGCTCGCCGACCCCGAGGTCCGCCGCTCCTTCCTGGGTGGGTAGGCGATGACCGACGTCGCGAACGCGATCGTCCTGCTCCTGAACTTCGTGATCGTGCCGGGGGTCGCCTATGGCTCCCAGCTCGCGCTCGGCGCCCTCGGCGTCACCCTCGTCTTCGGCATCCTGCGCTTCGCCAACTTCTCGCACGGCGACGTGATGGCCTTCGGCACCATGGTCGTTCTGCTCACGACGTGGTGGTTCCAGAGCATGGACGTCGGCATCGGGCCGCTGCCGACGGCGCTCATCGCGCTCCCCTTCGGCATCGCGGCGGCGGCCGCCTTCAACCTGGCGGCGGACCGCGTCGTCTTCCGCTTCTACCGCCGGCGCAAGAGCCCGCCGGTGATCCTGCTGATCGCCTCCATCGGCGTGATGTTCGCGCTGCAGGGCATCGTCCGCTTCATCATCGGCCCCGACGACCGCCGCCTCGCCGACGGCGCCCGCTTCATCATCAAGGCCTCCGAGTTCAAGGCGGCGACCGGGCTGAAGGAGGGCCTCGCGATCAAGCTCTCGCAGGGGCTGACGGTCATCGTCGCGGCCGCAGGCGTGACGGCGCTCTTCTGGTTCCTGCACCGCACCCGCGCCGGCAAGGCGATGCGCGCCTACTCGGACAACGAGGATCTCGCGCTGCTCTCCGGCGTCAACCCGGACCGCGTGGTGCTCTACGCCTGGCTGATCGCCGCGACGCTGGCGGCGGTGGCCGGCACCATGTACGGCATCGACAAGAGCTTCAAGCCGTTTACCTACTTCCAGCTCCTCCTGCCCATCTTCGCCTCGGCCATCCTGGGCGGCATTGGCCATCCGGTGGGCGCGGTCGTCGGCGGCTTCATCGTGGCGCTGTCGGAGACCGCGGTGACCTACGCCTACAAGAAGTTCCTGCGCTACCTGCTGCCGGAGAGCTGGGAGCCGAGCGCCCTGATGCAGCTCCTCTCCACCGACTACAAGCTCGCGATCTCCTTCGTCATCCTGGTGGTGGTGCTGCTCGTGCGCCCGACCGGCATCTTCCGCGGGCGGGTGCTCTCATGAAGCCGGTGTTTCGCACGCCTGCGCCCCGCACCCCGGTGCTCTTCGCCGTCATGGCGGCGCTGCTCGCCGCGGTCGGCTTCGGCCAGTCCTGGGTGGTGAGCCTCTCCATCCTCAACCTCTGCCTGATCTCGGCGATCATGGCCTTGGGCCTCAACATGCAGTGGGGCTACGCGGGCCTGCTCAACGTCGGCGTCATGGGCTTCGCCGCGCTCGGCGGGCTGGCCGGCGTGCTCGTCTCGCAATCGCCGGTGGGCGAGGCATGGTCGGCCGGCGGCGCGGGGCTCGGCCTCGCGCTCCTGGTGGTGGTCGGCACCGCGCTGCTGATCGTCCTCGCGCGCCGCCTCCTGCGGAAGGGGCCGCTGCGCTCGGCGGCCACGGTCGCCCTTCTGGTCGCCGGGTTCTTCGTCGCCCGCATCTTCTTCGACCCGGCGGTCGACGCGGTCGAGCGCATCGACAGCACCACGACCGGCTACTTCGGCGGCGCCGGCCTGCCGATCGTCCTCTCCTGGGCGGTGGGCGGCCTGCTCGCCGCCGGCGCCGCGTGGCTCATCGGCAAGGTCGCGCTGGGCCTGCGCTCGGACTACTTCGCTATCGCCACCCTCGGCATCGCCGAGATCGTCATCACCGTGATCAAGAACGAGGACTGGCTCGGCCGCGGCGTGAAGAACGTCACGGGCCTCGACCGGCCGGTGCCCTACGAGATCGACCTGCAGGCGAGCCCCTGGTTCCTCGATCTCGTTCACTGGCTCGGCACCGATCCGATCGCGGGCTCCAGCATCTTCGTGAAGCTCTGCTACGCGGTGCTCTTCGCGCTGGTGCTCATCGCGGTCGTCTGGCTCGCCGAGCGGGCGCTGAACTCGCCCTGGGGGCGGATGATGCGCGCCATCCGCGACAACGAGGACGCCGCCGCCGCGATGGGCAAGGACGTGACCCGGCGCCACATGCAGATCTTCATCCTGGGCGCGGCCGTCATGGGCATCGCGGGCGCCATGCTCACCACGCTGGACGGGCAGTTCACGCCGGGCAGCTACCAGCCGCTGCGCTTCACCTTCCTGGTCTGGGTGATGGTGATCGTCGGCGGCTCGGGCAACAACTGGGGCGCCGTGCTCGGCGGCTTCCTGGTGTGGTTCCTGTGGGTCGAGGCCGAGCCCGCCGCGTTCTGGCTGATGGATGCGATCACCGCCGGCCTGCCCGAGGACAACACGCTCCGGGTCCACCTGCTGGACAGCGCCGCCTACATGCGCCTCATCGTCATGGGGCTCATTCTGCTCGTCGTCATGCGCTTCAGCCCGCGCGGCCTCATTCCGGAGCGACGCGGGCGCTGAGGCGGCAAACGCCAGCGTCTCGGGACGCTACGCGCTGAGCGGCGCGGCCGGCCCCGGCGCCTGACCGTCGTAGCCGCCCCAGACCGACTGGTCGAACTGGATCACCGAGCCGGTCATCATGCCGCTGTCGTCGGAGGCGATCCAGAGCACGGCGCGCGCGACCTCGGCGGGCTCCAGCAGCCGGCCGAAGGGGAGCGTGGCGGCGGCCTTGTCCATGAAGTCCGGATCGCCGGACTCCTCGGCCTGCAGCCTGCGTTCGTTGTCCGAGTTGGTCCAGCCGATGTCGAGCTGGTTCACGCGGATGCGGTTGCGCATGAGCGCGAAGCCCGCGTTCCGCGTCAGCGTGGCGAGCGCGCCCTTCGACGCGCAGTAGGGCGCGATGAAGGGCTGGCCCGCGCGTTCCGAGGTCGAGCCGATATTGACGATCACGCCTGGGGTCCCCTCGCGGATCATGATCTTCACCGCGTCCTGCATCAGGAAGAAGGGCGCGCGAACGTTCACGGCGAACATCGTGTCGAACAGCGCGGGCGAGGTGTTGAGCAGGTTGCCGCGCGTGGACATGCCCGCCGCGTTCACCAGGATGTCGACCCGGCCGAAGCGCGCGTCGGCCTGCGCCACGATCCGGCGCACGTCCGCCATGACACCGAGGTCGGCGCCCACCACGTCGACCGGCACGCCGCTCTCCGCGGTGATCTCGTCGGCGACCTTCCGGCCCTTCGCCGTGTCGCGGCCGACGGTCACGATCCCGGCGGCGCCTGCGCTCGCGAAGAGCCGCGCGATGGCCGCGCCCACCCCCTGCGTGCCGCCGGTGACGACGGCGACCTTTCCGTCGATGCGGTTCATTGCACCACCTCGTATCCGGCTTCGCTCATGACGCGGAGAAGCTCCGCGTGGCCCTTCCGCGCCATCTCCAGCGGCGGGTTCGCCACCGGGTCCTGCTCCGCCTCGACCACGAACCAGCCTTCATAGCCGAGCTCGGCGAGGCGGCGGACGATGGTGGCGAAGTCGAGGTCGCCGTCCCCCGGCACGGTGAAGGCCCCCTTGATGACCGCATCCAAAAAGCTCTCGCGGCTGCGGTCGAGGCCGTCGATCACGCCCTGGCGCACGTCCTTCGTGTGGATGTGGCCCATCCGCCCGTGGTAGCGCTCGATGACGCGCAAGCCGTCGCCGCCGGCGAAGGCGAGGTGGCCGGTGTCGTAGGCGAGCCTCAGCGCCTCGCCGCTGTGGTTCATCAGGCTGTCGAGCTCCGGCTCGGTCTCGACCAGGGCGCCCATGTGGTGGTGATAGGCGATGGGCATGCCCTCGTCGGCGCACCACTCCGCGAACGCGGTCATGTTGCGGCCGTAGACCTTCATCTCGTCATCGGCGATGCGTGGTTTGGTCGCGAGCGGGGCCGCGCGCTCGCCCTGGATGGCGCGGGCGATCTCGCCGTAGACGATGCAGGGCGCGCTCGCCGCGATGAAGAAATCCATCATCGGGCGGATGCGCTCCTTCTCCGCCTCGAGATCGCCTTCGAGCACGCGGCCCGAGTGCCAGCCGCCGCAGACCGAGATGCCGAAGCGCTCGAGGATCGGCCCCAGCTCCGCCATGTTCATGGGGAAGCGCCGGCCCGTCTCCATGCCGGTAAAGCCCGCGACCGAGGCCTGGCGCAGGCACTCCTCCAGGCTCACGTCGTCCGAAAGCTCGACCAGATCGTCGTTCCACCACGCGATGGGCGCGATGCCCAGCTTCGCTTTCAGCATTCCTCACACTCCCACGCGCTGCTTTGCACGGATGTCTTCCTGATGGGCGCGGGCGGCCCTCACCGTCTCGCGCTCCGAGATCTCGGGCACCCCGAGATCCCAGTCGGCGTCGCCCGGCGTCCAGGTGTAGGCCTCCGTGGCGATGGAGAGGACCGTGGTCCGGTCGGTGCCCCTGGCCCAGTCGAGCGCGGCTTCGAGGTCGGCGAGGCTCTCGCAGTGGCGCGCGTGGGCGCCCATGGATTCGGCGTGCTTCGCGAAGTCCACGAGAGGCGGACTGCCGGGCTCGGCCCTGCGGCAATCCTTGAACAGGTTGTTGAAGCCGGGCGTTCCCTTGAACTCCTGCAGCCGGTTGATCACCGCGAAGCCGCCGTTGTCGCAGACCACCACGACCATCTTGTGGCCGGTGAGCACCGACGAATAGATGTCCGAGTTCATCATCAGGTAGCCGCCGTCGCCCACCATGACCATGGGCGTCGACGCGCCCGCGTTCGCCATGGCGTTGCCCCAGCCGCCGGCGATCTCGTAGCCCATGCAGGAGAAGCCGAATTCGAGGTCGAAGGTGTTGCGCCCCTTCACCCGCCAGCCCTTGGCGACCTCGCCCGGAATGCCCCCGGCGGCGGCGATGAGGTGGTCGCCCTCGCCCGCCGCCCGGTTCACCACGTTCACCACCTGCGCGTAAGTGGGCACGGGCGCGTTGGTCTGCGCCTGGTGCTCGTCGAGCAGCGTGTCCCACTGCTTGAAGAGCGCCTGGGCCGCCGCCAGATGGCCCGCCTCGGCCTTCCAGGCGCCGAGCGCCGCGTCGAGCTCGCGCACCGTCTCCAGCGCATCGCCCACCACCGCGAGCGCCCGGTGCTTGGTCGCATCCCAGCGCGCGGCGTTGATGGAGATGAACCGTGCGTCGCGCGCGAACGCGGTCCACGACCCCGTGGTGAAGTCCTGCAGGCGCGTGCCGATGGCGAGCACCACGTCGGCATCGGCGGCGAGCGTGTTGGCCGAGGTCGAGCCGACGACGCCCACGGGGCCGCAATGGACGGGGTCGTAGTGGGTGAGCGCGCCCTTGCCGGCGATGGTCTCGACCACCGGAATGCCGCGCGCGGCGGCAAAGCTCGAGACCGCCTCCTCCGCGCCGGAATAGCGCACGCCGCCGCCCGCGATGATGAGCGGCTTCTTCGCCGTCCGCAGCAGCGCCGCGGCCTCGGCCACGCGGTCGCGGTCGGCGCGCGGACGCGGGATCGTCCAGACCCGCTCCTCGAAGAATTCTTGCGGGTAGTCGAAGGCCAGCTCCTGCGTGTCCTGCGGCAGCGAGATGAAGGCCGGGCCGCAGTCGCCGGGGTCGAGCATGGTGGCGATGGCCTGCGGCAGCGACGCCATGATCTGCGCTGGATGCGCGATCCGGTCCCAGTAGCGCGAGACCGCCTTGAAGGCGTCGTTCACGGTGACGGTGGGATCGCCGAAGTGCTCCACCTGCTGGAGCACCGGGTCGGGCAGGCGGTTGGTGAAGGTGTCGCCCGCGAGGATCAGGATCGGCAGGCGGTTGGAGTGCGCCGTGCCCGCCGCCGTCACCATGTTGAGCGCGCCGGGGCCGATCGAGGACGTGGCGATCATGATCTGGCGCCGCCGCCTGGCCTTGGCGAAGCCGATGGCCGCCAGCGCCATGGACTGCTCGTTCTGGCCGCGCCAGGTCGGCAGCCGGTCCTGGACCGCTTCAAGCGCTTCGGAGAGGCAGGTGACGTTGCCGTGACCGAAGATCGCGAACACGCCGGGGAAGAGCGGGGCGCGCTCGCCGTCGACGATCGTGTGCTGATTGCAAAGATAGCGCACCAGGGCCTGCGCCATCGTCAGGCGTACGGTATTTCCTGCCATAGCTTCGTTCTCCGCGAGGACGCGATCCCTCCGTGACTGGAGACCTCATATTGACACAGCACGCAGGTTGCAATGATCGCTGTCGCGAAATCGCGCCGTCGGGCAGGTGGTCGAGCGCCGCCCACTGGCGCAGCGCGCCCTCGTCCTCGCGCTCCAAATGTTCGATCGGCGCCGGCACGCCGCCGTGCGCCGTCACCACCCCAAGCCCAACCTCGCGATCCAACTCATAGTCCAGACGAGACCCGGACACCCAAGCTCCCCAACTCTCACCCATCAGGTGAGCCCCCTGAACCCATAACCCAAAGCAGCCAAACGTCAATCCCAGCAGACAACGGGAGACACGCGGGGAATGAGGGCAGGGGCGATCCCGCCGGGCGGCTGTTGCGCACGCACCTGAAACGTGGCACATGTCCGGCGCGGCATCGTCGCGCGTGGGCGCATAGCTCAGTTGGTAGAGCAGCTGACTCTTAATCAGCGGGTCCTAGGTTCGAGTCCTAGTGCGCCCACCACTAAATCAACGACTTAGCGGAATGACGGTGACAGGGCAAACAGATCGTGTCACCGCCGTGGCCCAGCTCTCGTTCCTCGGCGGGATCGGACCGAAGCCCGGCGTCGGCACGTCGTGATTGCCCGTTCGCTACTCTGCGAGCCGGCGCTCAGTTGAAGTAAAGCTCCTTGTCCCAGACCGGCTCGCTGCTCGCCAGCAAAACCTCCGTCTCGATCTGAACCGCGCAGGAGGGGCAGAAGTACTGGCGAAACTCGACCTCGGGATCGATGAAAAGCTTGGGGTCGACGATCAGCGGATTGGCTGACTGAATGTTGTTGTCCCTGCGCACGAGATTGAGCTTGTAGTTCTCTTTCAGCGGGCCGACGACATGGCCGCAGCACTGGCACACGACGTCGTGCTTGCCGTCGACAAGGAGGCGCTGACTCAGCCGTCCGTTCGAGCTGCTGATGTTGCGGCCGCCGCTCGCCGTGGGCTCCTGCCCGATCCGCCACGCACGGATGCGGTCGCGCTCACGGGCAGTGGCGGCGTGGTCGACCTCTCCCTTCACGATGACGACACCGTAAATCTCGCGGGCGGCATCGAGCGAGACCGCGTCGTTGACCACGTCGGCCAGCACCCGTTCCGCATCGCGCCGGAGCGGATCGCCGTAGCCGCCGCCCCCACCCAGCGTCTGCTCGAACACATCGCTGGCGAACTGGTGGGTCTCGCACTTTTGCGGCAAGTACTCGAGCTTGCCCTCCAACACTGCCAGGTCGGTCGGAATCTCGCCGCGCTCCAGCCATCCACTGACGTCGGAATTGCGGATCATCTTGTACATGGCCGTGTTCGAGGGATAGCCGCCATCGATCCCGAGCGCCGTCGGGAACGCCTGGCCGAAGGTTGCGAGCACCAGCTCGATCGGCCGGTCGTCGGTGCCGTAGGGGATCCAGCACGAGGTGGCCCCCATGCCGCCGCGAAACTCGCCGGCGCCCCCGGAATCCTTGGTTTCCCGGCGATAGAGATAAAGGATCGGGTAGAGGCCCTCATTGGTCTCGATATTGGGGCACTGGCCGGTGATCGCCGCCATCAGCCCTGCAGTGTTGACGCCGTCCGCAAACGATCGCGCGCCCCAGCCTCCCGCCATCGCGTCCATGATCATGGTCACGAAGGGCAGCTCGTTGTTGTCGAGACCGGACGCGATCACGGTCGACCACGAGCCGATGCAACCGGCGAGAAGCCGGTCCTCGAACTCGGGCGTGCTCGACAGCATGTTGGCGATGCAGATGTTGGCCGAGTTGGTGGCTGCCCACGTGCCGGCGATCGAGCCCATGGACACGCCGTGCGGGAACTCGGCATTCATCACCGTGCCCGCCGGCGTCACGAATTCGAGCGCGCGGTGGAGGCCGCCGACGGCCCAGGGGATGTCGTAGCAGAGCTGCGGCAATATGGCGACGATCGAGCCGCCGACCGCGCCGGCACGGGTGCAGTTGATCATGCCGACGTTGGGATCCGAGCCCGAGAAGTCGAACTGCAGCCTGTCCGCGGTCTTGCGCATGGTAAGGAGCGTCTTGTAGACGCCCCGGTCGCCGGACTTGCAGACCTCCTGGTAGGTCTCGCAGCGCCACACGCCGTCCGGGATCTTGCGCAGCCGCTCGCGGAAGCGCCGCTCGGCGTAATCCATCTGCTTCTTCATGGCCGAGTGGATGGTCTGCGCCCCATACCGATCGACGAGGGCCAGCAGCCGCTGCTTGGCGACGTTGTTGGAGGCGATGTGGGCGCGGAGGTCGAGGGCGACGAGCTTGGGGGCCCGCGAGCGACGCAGATAGACGTCCTCGATGTCCTTGCGGATCACCCCCCGCTCGACGATCTTGATCGGCGGATAGGTCATGCCCTCGGCGAAGTGATCGTCGGCGTCGACGCACCAGGAGCCGATGTTGACGCCGCCCAGGTCCACCTGATGGATCGTCGATCCGGTCCAGGCGAAGAGCTGGCCGTCCACGAACACCGGGGAGAACACCGCCACATCCTGCGGATGGAGGGCGCCGACCCAGCAATCGTTGCACAGGAACATGTCGTCGGGCTCGATGCCGGGATTGTCGCTCCGGTTCTCGAGGGTCCATTTCACCATGAAGTCGACGTTGGCCGCGTGAGGCAGGTAGTAGGGGCCGATGTTCACGATGTCGCCGAGCTCGTCGCACAGGACGACGTTGAAGTCGTTGGCGTCGGTCGCCACCGGCGAGCCCGAGATTTTCTTCAGCGCCTGGCCCTGCTCGTCGTTGATCTGCCAGAGCTTGTGGCCCACGACCTCCAGCGTGATGGGATCGACCTCGTGCTCGGGATCGAAGGGAAAAATCTTCAGTTGCGGCGAGATGGCCGACAGCTCAGGCCGCTTGCCCTGGGCGGCGAAACGCTCGGAACCGGGGATCTTCAAGACCGATTTACTCATTTCCCTGCTCCCGTGTTCGTGATTCGGACATTGCCGTAGGCATCGATGCGGGCGCGCTGGCCGGGGTGAACCAGCGCCGTGGTCGCCTCGAACCGAATGACGGCGGGGCCGTCGAACGCCATGCCGGGTGCGATCTTGCTGCCGTAGATGTCCGTCTTGACCACCTGGTCGACCTCGCGCCAGTAGAGATTCTCGGACCCGACGCGAGCCGCCGCCGGGTCACGTTTGCGCGCCGCCTTCTTTTGCAGAGACGCATCCTGGATGTGGGCCGTGCCGAGAACGCGGTAGGTCACCAGCTCGATCCCCGCCTCGCGGAAGCCGGAGCCCCGCCCGTACAGCCGCTCGTAGCGGCGCTCGAACTCCTCGATCGCGGCCTCCAGGGTCCCGGCGGTGACCTTCCCGCCGAGGACCGGCGTGTCCACCTGGTGGACCTGGCCCTTGTAACGAAGCTCGACAATGCGCTGGAGCGTAATCTCGCCGCGCTTGCCGCCCCCGCCCCTGAGGTTCTCGACCGCTTCCGCTTCGAGCGTCTTGAAATGCCGGCCTGCGGTTGCCGGATCGAACGGCGCCAGGGCGAGGTCCGAGAGCTGGGTCACCGTTGTGAGGTCCGACACCGCAAGCCCCAATGCGGAGAAGGCGGCGGAGATGTTGCCGAGCGGGAAGACGACCTCCTTGACACCAAGCTCGCGGCCGAATGCGCCGCCATGCAGCGGGCCGGCGCCCCCGAAGCCATAGACCACGAAATCTCGCGGGTCGTACCCGCGTTCGATCGTCATCTTGCGGATGAGATCCGACATGTGGTGGTTCACGATCTCGATGATGCCGGAGGCGGCGTCGCGGACGCTGATGCCGAGAGGCTTGGCGATCTTCCTCTCGATCGCGTCCTGGGCGAGCCTGCGGTCGAGCTTGAAATCGCCGCCCAGGAAGTAATCCGGGTCGATGTAGCCGAGCACGACGTCGGCATCGGTAACGGTCGGATCGTCGCCGCCGCGTCCGTAGCAGGCAGGGCCGGGATCGGCGCCGGCGCTCATCGGGCCAACCTTGAGCCGGCCCAGATCCGCCCAGGCGATCGAGCCCCCGCCGGCGCCGATCGAGACGATGTCGATGGTGGGCGCAAGCAGCGTGTACTGGTTGACCGTCGAGGTGGACGTGATGATCGGCTCGCCGTCAGAGATGAGGCCGACATCGAAACTGGTGCCGCCGACATCGGCGCCGATGATGTTCCGATGCCCCAGCAGGTTGCCGAGGAACTTCGCGGCGACGATGCCGCCGGCCGGGCCCGAGGAGAGCGTGTTGACCGAGCGAAGCTCCGAGTCGGACGCACGCATGGCGCCGCCCATGGACTGCATCACCAGGAGCGGTGAGTCGAGGCCGCGGTCGCGGAGCGAGCCCTGCAGCCTGGACAGGTAGCTGGTCAGCAGCGGCGCGACATGCGCGTTCACCGCCGTCGTCGCCGAGCGCTCGTACTCCTTCATTGCCGGCACGATGTCGCTCGAGATCGACACGTGCATGTCGGGCGCCTCCTCGAGGATGATCTCCCGCATGCGTCGTTCGTGGCTGCGGTTCTTGAACGACCACAGGAAGCAGACGCCGATCGCCTGCACGCCATCTGCCTCGAGCTCGCGCACGGCCTTGCGGGCGCTCGCCTCGTTGAGCGGCAGCACGACCGACCCCTTGTAGTCGATCCGCTCGTGCACCTCCTTTATCCGGGTCTTGGGCACGATCGGCGTCGGCTTGTCGCTGTAGGAATACTGCTTCAGCTCGATTTCGGAGAGGCCGGTGGACCGGCCGATGATCCGCATCATCGGCAGCACGTCGCGGTGCCCGGCGGTGGTGATGAACCCGATCTTGGCGCCGGATCCGGTAATCATGGCGTTCGTCGCCACGGTGGTGCCGTGATAGAAATAGTCCAGGTCGCGCAGCACGTTGCGGCCCTTGTCGACGGCCTCCACCACGTCGATGACGCCGGCCGAGAAATCGGGTGGCGTCGAGGGGCGCTTGGCCACCTCGATTCCGCTGTCGTCGCGCAGGTAGATCAGGTCGGTGAAGGTGCCGCCGGTATCGACTCCCATGGTGCTCATGAGCGGAACTGCCTCTCGTGCGGAATGCTGACGCGGCTGCGGTTCGTGGTCGGGTCCACCTTCATGCCCCGGCGATCAGGCTGAGCACCTTCTCCTTGGTGGCGCCGGCCTGATCCAAGGTCTGGACGATTGCGCCATCGCGCCAGATCATGATCCGGTCGCTGATGCCGATCATTTCCGAAAGCTCCTGGCTGATGAAAATGATCCCGGCGCCCTCGGCGGCCAGTTCGCTGAGCAGCCGGTAGATTTCGACCTTCCCCTTGATGTCGACGCCGCGGGTCGGCTCGTTGAAAATGATCACCTTCGACCTGGCGCTCAGCGCCCGGGCGATCATGACCTTCTGCTGATTGCCGCCGCTCAGGTTCCGCGACCGCGTCGCCAGCGAGGCGGTCTTGATATCGAGCTTGTCCCTGTGGATTCGGCTGTCTTCGCGCTGCTTGGCGATCGAGAGGACTCCAGCGGAGAAGAATCGCCGCAGCGAGGCCAGCGTGCTGTTGTCGAGGACCGACATGGGCAGCACCAGGCCCTCGGTCTTGCGGTCGGCGGGAAGATAGAAGACCCCTGAGCCGATCGCGGTGGCGGGCGAGCCGATCCTGTAAGGCTTGCCGAGCAGCTCTATCGCCCCGGACGGGTGCCTGCCGAGACCGAGCAGAGCGCGCACGAAGCTCTCGCTCCCGGAGCCCAGGAGCCCTGCAAAAGAGACGATTTCGCCAGCGTGCAAGTCGAAACTGACATCCTTGAAGCGGTTGTCGGCGTCACTGCAGTCCGTCACCCGCAGGACGACGTCGCCCCTGTCGACGTCGAGCTTGGGGAAGGGCTCCTTGATGTTCTGGCCGATCATGAGGCGCGGCAGCTCATCGATCGAGGTCGTCCGCAGATCGACGGTCGCCACGGTTTGCCCGTCGCGCAGCACGGTTGCGCGGTCGCCGATGCGCTCGACCTCGCCCAGGTTGTGCGAGATGTAGATGATGCCGACACCCGATTTGCGCAGGCCCTGGAGAATCTCGAACAGACGCTCGGTCTCCCGATCGGTAAGCGCAGCGGTCGGCTCGTCCAGGACCAGGATCTTCGCGTCGTGAGCAAGCGCGCGCGCAATCTCGACGACCTGCTGCTCGTGGACGGACAAACGGCCGACCCGCTCGCGCACGCTGATGTTGAACCCCAGCCGCTCGAGAATCTCCGTGGCAAGCCGATACATGCTGGACCAGTCGACGATGCCGCGCTTCAGGATGCGGCGCCCGAGGAGGATGTTCTCCGCCACGGTGAGCTGGGGGATCAGCACGAACTCCTGATAGACCGTGCAGATGCCGAGGTCTCGCGCGTGAATTGGCGAGCGGATCGTCGTGGGTGTGCCGCTGATGGAGATGATGCCCGAATCCATCTCCTCGGCGCCGGACAGAATCTTGATCAGGGTCGACTTGCCGGCGCCGTTCTGCCCCAGGAGGACGTGGATCTCGCCCGCGCGCAGCTCGAAGTCGACGCCGTCAAGCGCGTGAACCGCGTGGAACCACTTTTCGATGTTCCCCATTCGGAGGAGGGCGGCGCCGTTTTCGCCGGTCATGGCTGCTCCTCCGATGTTGCACGCCCGCCCGCTCGCCTCTCGGGTCCGGCGAGTGGGGGCTCCCTACGTATGGCAGGTGTCTGTGCTAACCGGACAGGCACGGTTGAACCGAGGGCCCGGCCCGTGGCCGACCGGGCCCTCGGCCTCGCTTCATTCCACGAGCGTGCTGCCGGGTGTCCATCCCGGAGCGGCCCAGTCGACGCCAACCAGCGATCCGAAGGATTCGATGTTCTCCTGCGTGTAAGCGCGAATTGGGACAAGCATCGTCTTCGGCACCGGATTGCCCTCGAGGATGTTCACCAGCATGCGAACGGCGTACTTGCCCTCGAGACAGGCCCCTTCGCTGAGGCCCCAGGCGAACCACCCCTCCTTGAGCAGCGCGATCGACTCCTCGTCCATGTGGACGCCCGTCACCCAGACATCGCCCGGCTTCTTGCCGGCGGCACGCAGCGCGGAGATCGCGCCCTTGCACTGGAAGTCGGCGGTGCAATAGATGAGCTTCATGTCCGGCCAGGTCGCCAGCGCGTCCTCGGTCAACTGCTGGGCGATCGTCCGGTCCATCTCATGGTAGCGCTCGCCGAGGATCTCCATGGTCGGCGCCAGCTCCGCCAGGGTTTCCTTGAAGCCCTGCGCCCGGACCTTGCCCCACTCGACGCCGGGGGGACCGTTCAGCATGAAGATCTTGGTGTCCGGCGCCAGCCGCTCGGCAGCGAGCTTGGCCTGGACGACGCCCGTCTCGTAGTCGTCGATCGAAACGCCGGGCGCCCCTTCGTAAGCCGTCGGGATCAGGGCACTCGTCGTCGGGATCCCCGCGTCCCACGCCTTCTTCACCTGCACGGCCACGGCAGAGTAGTCGACCGCCGATATCACCAGTCCGTCGACGCCGCGCGCGATCAGGTCCTCGATGTCGGCCATCATCACGCCGAGCTTCATGTAGCCGCCGGCCGGGCGCAGATCCAGGCGCGCGCCCAGCTCCTTCGCGGCCTCGTAGGCGCCGTAGGCGACCGCCACCCAGTAGGGATCACGCACGTGCGGGATCGCCATCGCCAGGTGGTATTTCTTGGATGGCTTCGGTGTCCACCATTCGATGTCCTCGCCGTCGCGCAGGACCCACTTGCCGGTCGGCGTGGCGCCGTAGAGGGCGTGGTACTCCTCCACCGTCACGCTGCGTTCGAGACCATCCTCGGCCACTGCCGGTGCGGTGCCGCTCAGTGCCGGCACGGCCAGCAGACCGGCGGCAATCAGCCCGGCGGCAATCAGCCCGGTGCCGGTGCCGTAGATCGACTTTCTTGTACGCATCAAACTCTCCCCATCTGTGGTTGCTGAAACATTCTCAGGCATCGGCGCGGTGGCGGTAGCGGTCGACCACGATGGCCGCGACGATGATGAGGCCGATGACAATGAGCTGAACGAAAGACGACACGTTGTAGAGGTTGAGGCCGTTCTTGATGATGGCGAGAATGAGAACGCCGACGATGACGCCCATCACCCGTCCCTCGCCTCCGCCGAAGGCCACCCCGCCGATGACCGCCGCCGCGATGGCGTCGAGTTCCACGCCCGCTCCCATGTTGGGGGCGCCGATGCCGCCGCGCGAGGTATAGACCGCGCCGGCAGCGCCCGCGAACAGCCCGCTGATCACGTAGGCACGGATCGTCGTCGGCATGATCCTCACGCCGGAGAGCCGCGCCGCTTCCCGGTTGCCGCCGAGCGCGTAGGTCTCGCGCCCTGCCGGCGTCAGCCGCAGGAAGTAGTACAGGATCGCGAAGCCCAGCACGCTGACGAAGACTGCGAACGGCACCGGCCCGACATGCCCGTTCCCGAGATAGAGCATGCCCCCGGGGATGTTGTCGTACAGGGGAATCCCGCCTGTGACCTCCAGGGCCACGCCCCGAATCGTCGTCATCATGGCGAGCGTGACGATGAAGGCGTTGACGGACCAGACGGCGATGATCGTGCCGTTGACGGCCCCGATCATGCCGCCGATCAGGATCGCGGCGATGATCCCCGGCACGACACCGAGGGTCCAGACCGTGTGAACCATCCCCACGCTGCTCAGCGCGATGATGGAGCCGACCGATACGTCGACCCCGCCGGCGATTAGCGCCACCGCCTGCCCGCACGCCAGCAAGGCCAGTGGAGCGGCCTGGCGCATGATGTTCTGAAAGTTTGTGAGGGTGAGGAACCGGGGTTCGAGGATGGAGAACAGTACGATGAGGAACACGAGGAAGATGACAAGCCCCCACCGCAACAGAAACAGCTGCACCGCGCTGCCCACACCGCCTCTCGACGGCGCCGCGGCTGCACCCTGGGCGCCACGCCCGTTAGCCATCGTTTCTCCTAAGCCCTCTCTCCAGCCCGTGGGGCATTACAGCCTCGTTCTCACCCCGCACGGCGCACTCGCCGGCCGCCGCGCTCCCCTGTTCTTGCATTCGTATTCGTTGCCGCGATGACATACTAGTTTCCAGGCACTGTCAACGGGGCCCACCGGAACAGCGCGCGCTCAAGCGATGCCCATTTGGCGCAGGATCGAGCGGCAGAGGGGGCTGTCGGGGTCCATGTAGTCCTCGAGCACGGTGAAGTGGTTGCGGCCGGGCAGATCGAGATAGCGGCCGTCGAGGCCCTTCCCGGTCCAGGCGGCGAGGAAGCTCTCGGACTGGCGGCGAAACTCCGCGGATTCGTCGCCGCCGAACGTGACGATCAGGGGCGACGCACGGTCCGGGATGTGCCGGATCGGGCTCATCCGGTCGATTTCGTCGTCGGTCAGGCGCAGCTTGGGCTGCAGCCATGAGTGAACGAAGGGCTCGAGGTCGAACAGCCCGCTGATCGCGGTGCCCCCCTTCACGAGGTCGGGCGGCAGGCCGAAATCGCGCTCCCAATCGGTCGCGAGCAACATGGCCGTCAGATGGCCGCCGGCCGAATGCCCCGATACATGGAGGCGGCTCCGGTTGCCGCCGAAGGTTGCGGCATTGCGGTAGAGCCACGCGAGCGCGGCGCGGTTCTGACGCACGATTTCCGTGATCGTGACCTCCGGGCAGAGCGCGTAGTTGTTGATCACCACCGTCACCCCCGCCGCGACCAGGCCCTCGGCCACGAAGCTGAACTCCTTGCTGCTGAGCGAGTGCCAATAGCCGCCGTGAATGAACATATGGATCGGCGCATCGGCCCGCGCCGCCGGATAGATATCGAGGGTCTCGGCGGTCGTCGGGCCGAAGGGCACGTCGAGCCGGGGTCTGAGCGCCGCGCGCACGCGCGCGCTGTTGGAGAGGAAGAAATCCACGTAGCGGCCGAAATCCGGCACGCTGCTCTCGACGTCATACTGCGCGTCGATCTCGGCTTGCGTGCGGAACGAGCGGTAGAGAGCGGGGCCCGTCCGCGTCGCAGCCTGCCGGCGCGCGGGAAGCGGCGAAGGCGCAGCAGGCGTCGTCGCAGGCACCGCTGGCGGGTGATCGGCCGGTGCCGCGAGACGCGAACCCGCCCGGAGCCAGCGCAGGAGAGGTCTCCGTCCGGCGCCGGCGTCGTTCCGCGACCTGGCTTGCGCGGCTTGCTCCCGCTGCGCCTGCCGCCGACGGCGGCGTTGCCGCGTCGCCGCGAGAGCCGCCTGCTCTTCGCCGGCGTGAAACTCCACCACCGCCGCGCCGCTTCCGTAGGTCGGGCCGTAGGCGTGGACCGTGGCGCTGTGGAAGCGGCCTCCGATGGCGCCCAGCACCCAGGCGAAGTGCTTGAAGCCCATGTCCGCGCGGGCCTCGCGCGCATAGTCGGCGATCAGCGCCTTCATGGCCGAGGCATCGCCCTTGGCCATCATGTCGAGCATCCGCCGGTTCCACGCGTCTTCGCTCTCGCTGGCGATGCGATCGTCCGCAGGATCGATCTCGTGCCTGAACGCAGAGCCCGACAGGCCGCCGACGCCGACGACGGCGACCCGGCGGCCGAGACGCACCGCCTGGTTCGCCGCCATCTCCCCCAGCTTCAGCGTCTGCTCCCAGTCGTGATAGAGGTTGTTCGCCGCCATGACGACGGCGCAGGCGCCATCGGGGTTGAGGAAGCGGTTGGCGACGATGCTGCCCGTATCGATCGGGAAGCCGTCATAGTTGACGCCGCGCGCCTTGATCCCGAGCGAGCGGCAGCCTGCGATGCACGCCTCCGCCAGCTCGGTGTCGATCTCGAAGTCGTAGTCGATCTCGCCGTACTCGTACCAGTTCTCGTCGACGTGGAGGCCGCGGACACGCGGCCGGGTCTGCCACGGCTGGTCGAGAACGGCGAGCCACTGGGTCGAGTAGACGAGGATGACGTCGGGCCTGGCCTCGTGCAGGGCGGCGGACGCCTCCTCGAAAGCGCCCGCGATCTCGGTCCACGGCGGATTGTCGCGGGCGAGCAGCGGCAGGGGGCTGCCCGGAACCAGCAAGGCCGCCACCACCCCCGGCTTCGTGTCGCGCCGCCTGGCGAAGAACAGGGAGCGCTGCAGGCGGTCGCCGATGCCGAGGGCTTCGAGCAGCTCGTTGCGGCCGGTCGCGGAATCGTCCAGGTGCCGCAGCGCATTGACGATGCCCATGGCGCCCCGCGGCATCACGAAGATGATGACCACGGCAGCGATTCCCAGCACCAGCAGCGGATACTCGGTGACGCCGGACAGCACGCGGTCGACGACGACGAAGATCGCGGCGCCGACGATGGGGCCGGCCAGCGTTCCCATGCCGCCGGCGACGACGATGAAGACGAAATAGGCCGACCAGAAGATCGTGAACGCGGCCGGCGGCGTGATGATCACGGCGTCAATGTAGAAGAGACCCGCCGCGAGGCCGCTGAGTCCGCCGGCGACCACGAAGACGATCAGCTTCACCTTGCGGATATCGATGCCGGCCGTCCGCGCCGCCTCCTCGTCGTCGCGCACTGCGGTCAGCGCGAGCCCGTAGCGGCTCTTGAGCAGGCGCGCGATCACCACGGTCGCGAACACCAGCAGGCCGAGGCCGGCGTAATACATCTCGATCTGCGTGGCATCGGTCTTGATCTGCATGCCGCCGCCGGCGCCGACCACTTTCCACTCATTGAAGATCGAGCCCACCGCGGCCGCGATCAGCCAGCTTGCGACCGCGAAATAGGCGCCCTGCAGGCGCAGCAGGGGAAGGGCGCCGAGGAAGATCAGCAGGAGGATGATGACGCGGCGGATATAGACCTCGCCGAAGATGTCGGCCTCGGGGAAGTAGCCAAGCGCGACCTCGTAGCCGGCCCACAGCACGCCTGCGACCGCTACGGGCTTCCAGACGCCGATCCCCACCAGGCTTTCGCGCACCGGCGTCGCCAGCAGGAAGGCGAAGGCCGCCGTGACGACCCCGGAGATCGGCAGCGCCAGCCAGACGTTGATGCCGCCGTAGTAGAATATGATCGCGAGCGTGAAACCGCCGATGCCGACATAGACCTGGTTGCCGAAGGAGAGCAGGCCGCAGTAGCCGGCCAGCAGGTTCCAGGCATGCCCGAACACGGCGAACACGAAGAACGTGAACACCAGGTAGGTCACGTAGCTCTGGTCGCCGACCAGCCACGGGATGGCGACGGCGACGGCGAGCAGCGCGGCGAGCAGGCCGCGGCCCGACCAGCCGCTCAGCAGGACGTTGAGGCCGCGCGCGATCATCGCGAGAAGAGCCCTTGCGGGCGCACCGCGAGCACGAAGAGGATCAGCATGTAGCCGGCGACGAGCTGCGCCGAGGGGCCGAAGTAGGTCCCGGCGAGAACCTGCGTGATGCCGAGCAGGACTCCGCCGACCAGGCTGCCGGCGATCGACCCGAGCCCGCCGACGATGACCACGCCGAACGCGATCAGCAGGAACTGCGGCCCGTCGAACGGCTGAAAGGTGCGCGACATGCCGACCGCGACTCCGGCAACGCCCGCGACCGCGAGAGAGATCGCGCTCGCCAGCGCGTAGATGCGCTCCGTCCGCATGCCCATCAGCGAAGCGACCTCCGGGTCGTCCGACGCCGCGCGGATTGCGCGCCCCGCGTGGCTGCGGTGCAGGAACAGGTGAACCCCCGCCAGGATCGCGCCGGCAATGCCGAAGAAGATCAGGCGGAGGGTCGAGATGCTGAGATCCTGCGTGAGCCGGATCGCCGAGTAGCTCAGCGCGTTCTTGATGACCGTGGCGTCGGAGGCGAAGATTCCGAGCAGCGCGTGCGCGAGCACAATGGACATGCCGAAGGTCACCAGGATGGGCGACATGAGCCCGAAGCCGGACGACATGCCCTTCTCTTCCATCGCCTGGACCGAGACCCGGTTCAGCACGTAGCGCTGCAGCGCATAGCCGATCGCGAACATGGCCGGGACGACGACGATCAACGAGGCGAAGGGCGGGAAGCCGAGGAACTGAACGATCACCGCGGCGATGTAGGCGGCGACGATCAGCCAGTCGCCGTGTGCCAGGTTGACCAGGCGCATGACGCCGAACACCAGTGCGAGACCGAGGCTGATGATGGCGTAGTAGCCGCCGAGCATCGTGCCCGAGAGAAGGCCGTTGGCGATGTCTATGAGCGACCAGTAGAGATCCTCGCTCATCAGCCGAAGCCTTCTATTTCCGTGCCGAAGTAGGCGGCGCTGACCTGCTCCTCCGTGACGTCCTCCGGCCTGGCTTCCAGCACGACGTGGCCCTCGAGCATGACGAACACGTGCGATGCAACGCGGAGCGCACGCTTCATGTCCTGCTCGATCACGATTGCGGTCACGCCGAGCTCGTGAATCTGCCGGACCTTGCGGTAGATGTCGTCGACCACCGAAGGCGCAAGGCCGAGCGACAGCTCGTCGAACAGGATCAGGGTCGGCGACGACATCAGCGCCCGCCCGATCGCCACCATCTGCTGCTCGCCGCCGGACATCTGCGAGACGATCTGCCGGCGCCGCTCGGCGAGCACGGGAAACAACGCGAAGA
This sequence comes from Alphaproteobacteria bacterium, assembly GCA_965221125.1. Lineage (GTDB taxonomy): Bacteria > Pseudomonadota > Alphaproteobacteria > UBA828 > UBA828 > WTGU01. The sequence continues at coordinate 382,388 of CBDCRW010000006.1, read as the reverse complement.
TCTCGTCGAGGCGCTCCTTCAGCGTGCCTCGGCAGCGGGGCAGATAGGCGCCCGCCATGAGGTTCTCCTGCACCGAAAGGCGGGAGAACAGGCGGCGGCCCTCGGGCACCAGCGCCATGCCGGCGTTGACGATGTCCTCGGTGGACAGGTGCTCGACGGCGCGGCCTTCGAATTCGATCCGCCCCTCGATGCGGGACAGGCGCCCCCGGCTCATCAGGCCCACCAGGGACTTCAGGAGAGTCGTCTTGCCGGCGCCGTTGGCGCCGATGATCGAGAGAATCTCCCCGCGCTCGATCTCGAAGCCGATGTTGGTGAGCGCGCGAAGCTCACCGTAGTAGGCGGAAAGACCCGCGACCCTCAGAAGCGGCCCGTCATCCTCAGGCGCCAAGATAGACACGGCGAACTTCCGATGCGTTGATCACCTCCTGCGGCGGGCCGGAGACCAGGAGCTGCCCGGCATCCAGCGCGATCAGGCGGTCGGTCGCGGTCAGCATGGTCTTCATCACGTGCTCGATCCACACCACCGTGATGCCCGAATCGCGGATGCCGCGAATGAGCGCGATGAACTGCTCCACTTCGGCATCCGTGAGTCCGGCCGCCACCTCGTCGACCAGAACGAGCTTGGGGCGCGCGGCAAGGGCGCGCGCCAGCTCGTGGCGCTTGCGCATCAGCAGCGGCAGCCGGCCCGCGAGGGTGTTGCGCTCGGCCCGCAAGCCCATCGCCCCGATCACGCGATCGACCCAGGTCTCGGCTTCGGCTTCGTCCATGGCGCCGCCGAAGCGCGCGGCCACCAGCAGGTTGTCGAACACCGTCATGTGCGTGAACGGGCGCGGAATCTGATAGGTCCGGGCAAGGCCCGCACGGGCGCGGTCGTGTGCCGGCAGGTGGGTCACGTCGACGCCGTCGAACTCGATGCGCCCCGAATCGGCCCTGATGTTGCCGGCGAGAAGGCCGAACAGCGTCGTCTTGCCGGCGCCGTTGGGGCCGATGATGCCGAGGATTTCCCCCTTCTGCACGACGAAGGAGATCCGGTCGGCCACCCGGAGCGCGCCGAACGACTTTCGGAGCTCAGAAACAGCCAGAATGTCGGTCATCCTGTCGGACCGAGCACGGACTTGCGAAAGGAACGCCAGAGACGGGAAGGCGGCGGCGGAGGCCGCCGCCACCCCACTCCGCTATTGCTGGTAGAGACGCATCTCCGCGGTTTTCTGCACGTCCGGGTAGACGGCGTTGTAGACGTTGTCCTTGACCCAGCGGTCGGTCTCCTCGTCGACGCGCCATTGCGCGCCGCCCAGCGGCTGAACCGAATAGTGCTGCTCGTTGAACTTGACCTGACCGACGACGGTCTCGAGGTCGGTCTCGGCCAAGGCCGCGAGAAGCGCCGCGCGATCGGTCGTGCCCGCCCGCTGCAGGGCGTCGAACAGGACGTCGTAGGAGGCGTCCGTGTAAGCCAGCGGCGGCGAATAGTACTTGTCCGGGTTGGCGCTCTCGTAGGCGTCGACCAGTCCCTGGCCCGAGTAGCCGCCGTACTTCGACGACCCCGGATAGGCCGGCGACCAGAAGTTCACGCTCAGGATGTCGATGCCGAATTCGCCGAGCGCCCGCATCGCCTCCGGATAGCCGGTGGCCTTGTCGATGATGTACATGCGCGGCTTGAAGCCCGCCTGCGCCGCCTGCTGCAGGTAGTTCTGCAGATCGGGCGGGGCCAGCACGCCGGTCACGACCTCGACCCTGCCGCGCTTGAACTTGTTGATGATCGCGGAGAAGTCGGGGATGCCCTGCTCGAAGCGGCCGGGATCGATCGGCTCCCAGCCCTCGCCCTTGAAGGTCGGGTCGAACAGGCTCGCGAACACCACGCCGTCGGGATCGTTGGGATAGAGGTAGCCGATCTTGCCGTTGAAGCCGCCTGGCAGCGACTTGATCATGCCGACGTGGTTGGCGACGAGATCGGGCACGCCGAAGAAGAAGTGATAGGTGTAGCTGTAGGTCTTCGGCTTGCCGTCGGGGCCGAACAGCCATGCCTCGACAGGCGTGTTCGACGTGATGCAGGGCACCTCGTAGCGCTCGCACAGGTCCGACGGCGCGTTTGTCGTGTCGGGCGTGCCCTGCGCGAAGACCACGTCCACCTTGTCGTCCAGGATCGCCCGCGTCGCCGCCTCGCCGGAGCCGGCCATCGTGCCCTTCGAATCGAAGATCTTGAACTCGATCCTGCACTGCTGATCGCCGACCTGCAGGCCGCCGGCCGCGTTGATCGGGTCGACCTTGTTGTGGTCGAGCCAGGGCGTCTCGCGGCCCATGTCCAGCAAGGGCCCGGTGAGCGGCACGACCCGGCCCACGGTGACGACGCAATCGTCAGCCGCCTGCGCCGGCGCGGCCTGCCAGAACGACGTCGCGGCAACCATCGCGAACGCCGCAAGCAAGAGTATCTTTCTCATTGTCTTCTCCCCGTCCGTTTTCGGTTTACTACACCTTGAACTCGACGACCGCCGCACCCGCCCCGTAGGTGGGGCCGTAGGCGTGTACGCGCGCGCCGTAGTACCGCCCGCCCGTCGCACCCTGGATCCACGCAAGGTGCTTGAAGCCCATGTCGACCTTCGCTGCCTGCACGTAATCGGCGCACTCCCGGTCGACCTGCTGCGTCTCGCCCTTCTCCAGCAAGCTCAGCATGTGCCGGTTCCAGCGATCGTCCTCGTCGCTCGCGATCCGATCGTCGGCGATGTCGATCTCTTCGCGGAAAATGGTGCCCGACAGCCCGCCCACACCGACCACGGCGAAGCGCTTGCCCTGCGCGCTCGCGGCCTCGCCGGCGACGGTGGCGACGCGCCGGGTCGTCTCGAAGTCGTGGTAGAGGTTGTTGGCGGCCAGCGTGAACCGCCGCGCGCCCTCGGGATCGAGGCAGTTGCTGGCGACGATGGTCCCGGTATCGACCGGGAAGGCGTCGTAGTCCACGGCCTTGGAGGCCAGCCCCAGCGCATTGGCGTTCTCGACGCAGGACTGCGCAAGCGCGGTATCGATGTGCAGGTCGAACGGCAATTCGCCGAACGCGTACCAGTTCTCGTCGACATGCTCGCCCTGCAGGCGCGGCCGCGTCTGCCAGAGCTGGTCCAGCACGGCCACCCACTGGGTGGAGTAGAGCAGCACCACGTCCGGGCGGGCAGCGGCCAGCGCGCGCGCCGCCTTCTCGTAGCCGGCGGCGAGGCCGAGCCAGGGCGGATTGTCCTTGCGCAGGTAGGGAAGCGGCGAGCCCGGAACCAGGAACGCGGCGGCGAGCGTCATGATCGTGCGGCCGGTCTCGCGGGCGCCATCGTCACGAGACGGCCTCGGCACGGGTCAGGCCGGCCTCGGCGAGGTTCCACTCCATCACCGCGTTGCCGGTGCCGATCACGGTGCCGTAGCCGTGCAGCTTGCCGGGCAGCTTGGGGTACCCCATCGCCGCGAACATCCACGTGAACGCGCCCGACTTGACCTCGGCGAAGGCCTCGTCGATGAACTGCGGCAGGACCTCGAACACCTCGTCGGTTCGCCCCTGGCGCAGCAGCTCGATGATCCGCATGTCCCAGCGGTAGCCCTCGTGGCTGAACGGATGCTCGCGCGACATGTCCTCGGGCAGCGACGGCTCCTCCTGAAAATGCAGGTGGCTCAGCGTGTTCGAGGCGAGAAGCACGGCGCGCCGGCCGGTCTCCTCGATCGCCTCGCGCGTCGCCTTGCCCAGCAGGTCCATCTCCTCCAGCCCCTCCTCGGTGGTGAGGTAGTAGGGCGAGTTGTTGGCGGAGATCCCCACCACCGGGATGTCCCACTGGGGCCGAATCATGTGGAGCGTCGTGATGGTGCCGTAGTCCACCCGGAACTTGGGGTTGCGCATCATCTTCGCGACGAGACCGCGTGCCCGCGCCTTCTCGCAGCAGGCTTCGGCCAACTCGACGTCGACGTCGAGGCTGAAGGTGTAGCGGAACAGGTTGGGAAAGATCGGGTCGACCGACTTTCCGGAGAGCTTGTCCACCCCCAGGAAGTGATGGCCGAGCTGGGTGATCCAGTGCGGCGAATGCACCAACAGCACGTCCGGATTCAAACGCTCGAGGCTCTCCCGCGCGTGCTCGTAGGCCCACCGGAGCGGCTCCCACCCGCCCTCCGACTTGGGCTCGTTCTGCGGCGGGTTCTCGCCATAGACCAGATGCGGCGGATGGGGAGCGAGGTAGCCCGCGAGGATTTCACCCTTTGCCACGATCGCCTCTTCCTCTCTGCCGTGAGAGTTGGCACCCCGCAGGGTCCGCCGAGAATACGCCATCACGCGCGCCGCAGGCCATAGCGCTCTCAGACCGCCGCCTTGTAGAACTCGAATGCGATCTCGACCGTGGCGCCGAGCGGCAGCGCGTGCACGCCGATGGCGGTCCGCGCCGGCGGGCGCACGTCTTCGGAGAACACGGCCTCCCAAGCCTCGTTGATCGCCGGGAACTGCTCGAACGCGGTGGTGTAGATCGTCGCCGACACCATGTCCTCCAGCCCGAGACCGATCTCCGGCATCGCGGCAAGGAGGTTCTCCAGGATCTTCGCGGTCTCGGCGCCCGGCCCGCCCGCTTCCAGGGCGCCCGTTTCGGGATCGAGCGCGATCATGCCGGCGAAGCGATAATGCGGCCCGGCCTTGACGCACGGACTGTAGCGAAAGCGGGGCTGCGGAAGAGTCGTCGCCGAGACCGCAATCGGCTTAGAGCTTGACACAGATGTTCTTCTGCTCGGCGTAGAAGTTGAGCGAGTGGAGCCCGCCCTCGCGGCCGATTCCGGAGAGCTTGACGCCGCCGAAGGGCGTTCTGAGATCGCGGAGAAACCAGCAATTGACCCAGCAGATCCCCGCCTGGATGCGCCGCGCCACGCGGTGCGCGCGCGCGAGGTCGCGGGTCCAGATGGCCGTCGCCAGGCCGTAGTCGCTGTCGTTGGCGCGGGCGACCGCCTCGTCCTCGCTGTCGAACGGCGCGATGTGGCAGACGGGCCCAAAAATCTCCTCCCGCATCGCGCGCGCGGTGTCGTCGAGGCCGGTCCAGATGGTCGGCTCCACGTAGCTGCCGGCGTCGCGGGCGTCGCCGAAGCTGGGCACGCCCCCGCCGGTCACCACCTCCGCGCCCTCATCTCTCGCGAGATCGTAGTAGCCCAGAACCTTGGTGCGATGCTCGGCCGAGATGAGCGGCCCCAGCGTGCAGTCGTCGGCCCAGGGATCGGCCGGGACCAGCGCCTCTGCCTGCACCTTCAGGGCGTCGACGAAGCGCTCGTAGATGGGGCGCTCCACGTAGACCCGCTCCGAACAGAGGCACACCTGCCCGCAATTGGCGAACACCGACCGCGTGGTGCCTTCGACCGCCGCCTCGAAATCCGCATCGGCGAAGATGACGGCCGCGTTCTTGCCGCCAAGCTCGAAGGAGAGCGGCTTCACGGTATCGGCGGCGGCCTTCATGATGGCGGTGCCGGTCCTGCTCTCGCCGGTGAAGGTGAGCGCGTCGATGCCGGGGTGACGAGAGAGCCATTCGCCCGCGGAATTCGGCCCGAAGCCGTGGACCACGTTGAACACGCCGGGCGGCACGCCGGCAGCGTCCATCACCTCGGCAAGCAGGGTCGCCGTCGCCGGCGTCTCCTCGGAGGGCTTGGCGATCACCGTGTTCCCGCTCGCGAGCGTCGGCGCGACCTTCCAGGTGAGCAGAAGCAGCGGCAGGTTCCAGGGCGCGATGACGCCCACCACGCCGTGGGGCTCGCGCACCGAGTAATTGAGCGCGCCGCGGCCATCGGGCGTATCCATCTCGAAGCAATCGGTTCCCGCCGTCTTGGCCAGATCGGCGAACAGGCGGAAGTTAGCCGCGCCGCGCGGGATGTCGATCTGACGCGCGACCTGCGCCGGCTTGCCGGTGTCGGCCACTTCCGCCGCGAGGAATTCGTCGAAACGCGCCTCGATGCCGTCGGCGACCTTGTGAAGGAGGGCACAGCGCTCGGCCATCGGCAGCGCCCGCCACGCACCCTCGAAGGCGCCGCGCGCGGCGTGGACCGCAGCGTCGATGAGCGCCTCGTCGGCCTCGTGGACCCGCGCGACGCACGTGCCGTTCACCGGCGTCACGTCATCGAAGAGCGAGCCGGTCGCCTCGAACCGGCCACCGACGTAATTGCTCAGCTCTCGAACGTCAGGGGCGATCTCTCGCGCTCGTGTCGCCATGCCTGCCTTCGCGGCTCGTTCGGGCGGCTAATCGCGAAATCCGCCCGCCGTCATGCAGTCCGGCAGGGTATTGAGGGTGGCATGCCGGGACAAGTTCCGTAATAGTTTCAGCAACAGCGGGCGGCCGCCGGCCGAGCGGCCACAACCGCGACAAGGGAGGTCGAGACAATGGGCGCGGGCGGCATAGTCCTGATCATCGTCGTGATCCTTGCCGTCATCGGGATCGCGTGGCTCCTGTTCTGGTGGCTCTACGAGCGCGCATCGAAGGAGATGTCGTTCGTGCGCACCGGCCTCGGCGGCGAGAAGGTCGTCATGAACAGCGGCGCCTTCGTTCTGCCGGTCCTGCACAACACCACGCCTGTCAACATGAAGACCGTGCTGCTGGACCTCGCGCGCGGGAACGAGCACGCGCTGATCACCCGCGATCGCATGCGGGTGAACGTCACGGCGGAGTTCTTCGTCCGCGTCCGGCCCAACGCCGAGGCGATCGCCGCCGCGGCGCAAACCCTGGGCTCGAGGACCCTCGAAGCAGAGCAGCTGCGGCCGCTGCTGGAAGGCAAGTTCGTCGATGCGCTGCGCGCGGTCGCGGCCGAGCGGGACATGCAGCAGCTGCACGAGCAGCGCATCGACTTCGTCCGCACGGTGCGGGAGGCGCTGGCCGGGGAAATCGAGCACAACGGCCTGGAGCTGGAATCGATCTCGCTCACCGGCCTCGACCAGGCGAGCCGCGAGCACTTCAACCCCAACAATGCCTTCGACGCCGAGGGCCTGACCAAGCTCACCGCGGAGATCGAGACGCGGCGCCGGGCGCGCAACGAGATCGAGCAGGACGCCGAGGTCGCGATTCAGGAGAAGAACCTGGAAGCGGAGCGCCTCAAGCTGGAGATCGCGAAGCAGGAGGAGCACGCGCGCCTGCAGCAGCAGAAGGAGATCGCGCTCCGGCGCGCGCAGCAGAAGTCGGAGATCGCGGCCGGCGAGGCGGAGCGCGACCGCCACGTGGAAGAATCCCGGGTCAATGCGCGCGAGCAGATTGAACTGACGCAGCTCACCTCCGAGCGCATCGTCAGCGAGGCGCGTCTCGATTCCGAGCAGAAGGTGCGCGAGCACGAGATCGCCCGCGACGCCACCATCGAGCTGGCCCGCTTCGAGCGGGACATCTCGGTGGCCGAGCGCTCGAAGGACCAGTCGCGCGCCCAGGCCGAAGCCGAGACGGCCCGCTCGGAGGCCGTGCGCGCGAGCGAGACGGTCACCACGGTGCGCGAGGTGGAACGCGCCGAGCGCCAGAAGGCGATCGAGCTGGTCGCCGCCCGCCAGGAGGCGGAACGCAGCGCGGTGGACGTCGTGGTCTCCGCCGAGGCGCGGCGCCAGGCGGCCATCGAGCAGGCCGAGACCAGCCAGATCCAGACCGAGAGTGAGGCGAACCGCGTGCGCCTTCTCGCGCTCGCCGAGACGGAGGCCGAGAAGCAGCGTGCCGAGGCCGCGGACGTGCGCAGCACGGTAGAGGCCAAGGCCCAACGCGCCATGCACGAAGCCGATACCGCGCTCACGCCCGCGCTGATCGAGCTCAAGGTCAAGATGGCGATCATCGAGCGGCTGCAGGAGATCATCGGCGAGACCGTCAAGCCGCTCGAGAACATCGAGGGGATCAAGATCGTGCACGTCGATGGCCTCGGTGCCGGCGCCGGCGGCAGCCGGGGCGAGGGCGGCGGGCCGGGCAATTATGCCGAGCAGCTCACCGACAGCGCGCTGCGATACCGGGCGCAGGCGCCGATCGTGGATGCGCTGCTCAAGGAGATCGGCATGCCGGGCGCCGATCCCGGCCGCCTGGCCGACATGCTGGATCGCCTGTCCAATCCGCCCGCAGGCGAGGACGACTGACCCGGAACCGAGGAGCAAGCGACATGAGCATCGACGCACGGCTGGCGACGCTCGGCATCGCCTTGCCGCCGCCGCTTCCGCCCTTGGGCGCCTATGTCGGCGCGGTCGTCGCCGGCAACCTCGTGTTCGTGGCAGGCCACGGGCCGCGCCGCGAGGACGGCAGCTATCCGAGCGGCAAGGTCCCGACCGACGTGAGCGTCGAGGAGGCGGTCGAGGCGGCACGCCAGGTCGGGATAAACGTGCTGTCGAGCCTCCAGGCGGCGATCGGCGACCTCGACCGGGTGGAGCGCTTCGTCAAGGTCCTCGGCATGGTGAACGCCGAGCCGGACTTTCGCCATCACCCCAGGGTCATGGACGGGTTCTCGAACCTGATGATCGAGATCTTCGGGGAGCCGGGCCGGTGCGCGCGCTCGGCGGTCGGCATGGGCTCGCTGCCGAACCAGATACCGGTCGAGATCGAAGCGGTGGTCGCTCTCAAGAGCTGATCTGCGGCCGTCTCGGCCTCGCCGGCCGGTCTCCCCTGTTCGCGTCGCTGCCGCTAGATGCGGTCCATGAAGTACGGCATCGCCCAGCCCTGCGGGAAGGGCTCGGACACCACGTCGTCCTTGTGCGTCCTTGTGCGCGATCGACATGGCCGCCGATACCGGCCGACAGCTGCGGTCGACGATCTATGCCTTGCGAGTACGCTCATGTGCATGAGAATGTTGCGTTCACAATAACGACTATTAGGCGAATATTTCGCGATTTTCTTCGCTTACCTCCATCCCCACGCTAGCCGCGCAGGGCGCCAGATCAAGAGCCAGGGACCAGCCGATGACCGCACCGCCCGACACGCCCTCCGAGAACCCGACGCCCGACGAGTCGCGCCGGTCGACCCTGAGCAAGGCGCTGCTGCGCATCAGCGCGAGCCTCGACCTCGAGACCGTGCTGCGCGAGGTCATCGACGGCGCCCGCGCGCTCACCGGGGCGAGCCAGGGATGCATCGTCACCTTCGACGAGACGGGAACGCCCCAGGACTTCGTCACCTCCGGCATGACGGAGGACGAGCGCCGCCGGATGGAGGAGTGGCCCGACAGGCTGCAGCTGTTCGAGCGCTTCCGCGACCTGCCGGGACCGCTCCGGCTCTCCGATTTCCGCGCCTTCGTGCGGTCCCTGGGGTTTGCCTGGGACCTGCAGCCGTTCGACACCGGGATGTGCACGCCGATGCACCATCTCGGCGTGCAGGTCGGCAACTTCTACCTTGCCGACAAGGAGGGCGGGCTGGAGTTCACCGACGAGGACGAGGAGGCACTGCTGCTGTTCGCAGCCCAGGGAGCGGCCGCCATCGTCAACGCCCGCACCTACCGCGCCGAGCGGCGCGCCCGCGCCGACCTCGAGGCCCTGGTCGAGACCTCGCCGATCGGCGTCGTGGTGCTCGATCCGCACACCGGCCAGCCGGTGGTGTTCAACCGCGAGGCCCGACGCTTCTTCGAAGTGCTGTGCATACCCGGACGCGCAATCGAGGAAATGATCGAGGCGGTCACCTGCCGCCTCTCCGACGGGCGCGAGATCGCACTCGACCGCCTCTCTCTGGCCCAACGGCTGAAGAGCGCCGAGACGTTGCGCGCCGAGGAGGTCGTGCTCTCGACCGCCGACGGGCGCAGCGTCAGCGCGCTGGTCAACGCGACTCCCATCCATGCCGAGGACGGCACGGTCGAATCGGTGATGGTCACCGTGCAGGATCTCGCCCCGCTCGAGGCGATCGACCGGATGCGGGCGGAGTTCCTGGGGATGGTGAGCCACGAGCTGCGCACGCCGCTCGCCGCCATCAAGGGTTCCACCACGACGGTGCTGGGCACCCCGCAGAGCTTCGGCCCCGCGGAGACGCAGCAGTTCTTCCGTATCATCGACGAGCAGGCCGACCGCATGAGCGGGCTGATCGGCGACCTGCTCGACGCGGGGCGGATCGACACCGGCACGCTCTCGGTCGCGCCCGAGCCCACGGAGGTGGGGGAGCTTGTCGAGCAGGCGCGCACTGCGTTCCTCTCCGGCGACGGCCGGCAAACGGTGCACATCGACCTTCCGGCGGATCTTCCCCGCGTGATGGCCGACCGGGGGCGCATGGTGCAGGTGCTGAACAACCTGCTCGCCAACGCCGCGCGGCACTCCCCGGAGAGTGCCCCGATCGGTATCGTCGCGGAGCGCGACGGCATGCATGTCGCGGTCTCGGTGGTGGACGAGGGCCGGGGGATGTCGCCGGAGCGCCTGGCGCGCCTGTTCCGCAAGTACGGCGGCGCCGGCGACGGCGGGCCCGGTGTCGGGGGCGGACTGGGGCTCGCCATCTGCAAGGGCCTGGTGGAGGCGCATGGCGGGCGCATCCGGGCCGAGAGCGCGGGGCCGGGGCGGGGTGCGCGCGTGACCTTCACGGTGCCGCTCGCCGAGGAGGCGGGCGACGAAGCCGGCATGGCGCAGGGCGTGCGCGCGGCGGCGCGTCGAACCGGGGAGCGTCCGCGCATCCTGGTGGTGGACGACGACCCGCAGATGCTGCGCTTCGTGCGCGACGCGCTGCTCGGAGAGGGCTATGCCCCGCTGGTCGCCACCGACCATCATCAGCTTGCCGAGCTGCTGGAGGCGGAAAAACCCGTACTGGTCGTGCTCGACCTGGTTCTGCCCGGAACCGACGGCATCGAGCTGATGGAGACGGTGCCGGGGCTCGCGGACCTGCCGGTCATCTTCATCTCCGGCTACGGGCGCGACGAGACCATTGCGCGGGCGCTCCAGGCCGGCGCGGACGACTATGTGGTCAAGCCCTTCTCTCCGACCGAGCTCACGGCGCGGATCGGGGCGGCGCTTCGCCGCCGCGCCGAGCCCGACCCGTTCGTCCTGGGGGAACTCGCGATCGACTACGCCCACCGCAGGGTCACGCTCGCGGGCCGCGAGTTGGAGCTGACGGCGACCGAATACGATCTGCTGCGCGTTCTCTCGCTGGGCCAGGGACGGGTCGCGACCTACGATGCGCTGCTGCGCCAGGTGTGGAGCGGGCGGAGCCACGCCAATCCCAAGCTCGTGCGCGCCTACGTCAAGCGGCTGCGCGGCAAGCTCGGCGACGACACCAGCAAGCCGACCTACATCCTCACCGAACGCCGCGTCGGCTACCGCATGCCGCGCCGCGACGAAATCTAGCGGCCGTCCCGACAGTCCGCGACGCTGCAGGCCACTCCAGCATCCGGCGGCGGCCATGCGGTCCTTGCTCGCTGCCGGTGAAGCGCGACACTCACCAGCGGACCTGCCCTCGCAGCGTCAGCACGTGCTCGGGCGCCGCCCCCTCGTCGTTTGCCGCCTCGCGCCGCAAGCCCGACAGATCGAAGTCCATCGACAGCGAGCCTCCGCGGACGAGCCCGAGCCCCCAGCCGAGCCGGTACTCCCGATGGTCGTCCGACAAACCCAGCCCGACCCCCGGCGTCGCCGTGAACCTGTCCCCGAACACGCCGAAGCCGTAGCCGAGACTCATCTCGAAACGGCGCCGCGCAAACTCGTCTTGCCCGTCGTCATTGGCCGCGAGCCCCGCCAGCGTGTCGCCTTCGAGCAGGGCGTCCATGCCGCCCGCCGCCTGAACGCCCACCGTCTGGCTCATCGAGAAACTGAGGCCGCGCGCCGTGTCGGGCGTCGGATCCCACGAGAGAGAGCCCGAGAAGCCGCGCTCCCGGAACCCGTCCGCCTGATGGCTCAGCAGGCCGCGGACCCGGAACTCGGCCGAGAGGCCGCGCTGCGAGTCCGACCAGGACAGACCGCCGCCGATGTCGACACCGAACCCGGTCTCGGCATCGCCGCCGTCCCGGCGCACCCCGATCTCGACGCTCGGCACGAGGCTCGCCCCGCCCGCGAAGCGGGAGGGTAGCGAGCCCTCGATACCGAGCCTGAGACGCGTCACGTCGGCATCCGCCGCCGCAAGGCCGTCCGCCTTCGCCGTGCTCGTCTGCATGCCCAGGGCATCGGACTTCACCGCAAGCTCGAGCCCGCCCGTCTCCGCCGCCTGCACCAGCACGCCGCGCAGGCCCGCCGCGGCCATCCTGAGGTCGAGGTCCGTGTCGATCGGCGCCTCGCCTTCGGGCGTGAGCGTCAGCGTGCCCTCGCCGTGGCCCGCGACGCCCCAGACCGAGACCCGCTCGCTCAGCGCATAGCGGCCCCAGGGATAGAGACCGGTCAGCGAGGAGCGCACCGCGCCGTTGCCGCCCTCTCCGGCGTAGCTGCCCTCGCCCCGGCTGTGCGAGACCACCAGCCCCGCCATCAGTGCATCTTGGCTCCAGTCGGCGCCCAGCATGGCGCTGGTCACCTCGCCGTCCAGTGAAAGCGCGCCGTCGCGGCCGTCGAACCGCGTCACGGCGCCCCGGCCCCACAGCGCGTAGGCGCCGTCACGCTCCGTCCCGCCCGTGAGCGAGAAGGACGAGCCGAGCAGGAAGTCGCGCTGCGTCATCGTCTGCGCTTCCAGGCCGAGCCGCTGCTCCGGATCGGCTCCCTTGCCGTACAGCTCGGCCGGGTTGCGACCGGCTACTGTCTGCGCGCCGTCCTCCGTGGCCGCGCCGCCGACCTGCCGGCCGCCGAGGCTCACCTCGACGCCCGCCGTCCGCGGCGCCTGCATCCGGCTCTCGACCGCTTCGAGCACCTGTTCCGCCACCGTGCGCCCGAAGCGCGCAATCCACGCCTGCGGCATCGGGTCGGTGTTCACGATCGTCCCCGTCGCGGTGCCGTCGGCAAGCGTGGCCCCGAACGGCTGCGACAGCGTCAGCGTCAGCGTCTCCCCGTCGTCGTCGTGCTCGTCGTTGATCACCGGAACCGACACCGTCTTCGAGGTCTGGCCCGGCTCGAAACGCAGCATCCCGGACACCGCCTCGTAGTCCAGGCCCGCCGTCGCCGTGCCGTCCGATGTCGCGTAGCGCACCGAGACCGCAGAGGTCTGCACGTCGCCCAGCGTCACGACGAACGGCAGCGCCGCGCCGTCAGCCTCGCGCACCTGTGCGTCCACCACCGAGAGGCCCGGCAGGGAGACGGTCGTCTCCGCCGCAACCGTGCGCGTCAGGCGCACCGATACCCGGTCGCCTTCCTCCCAGTCCCGGTCGAGCCCGCTGACGGTTCCGATCCTGCCCGCGGCGAAGTCCGACAGCGCATCGCCCGCCTCCACCGTCTCGTCGCCGATGTGAAGCGTCAGCTCGCCCGCACGGGGAATGTCCCCGCCGGACTGGGACGAGTTCAGCCGCAACCACAGAGTGCCGTCCCACGGATCGTAGGCGAAGTACCAGACCTTGAAGTCGCTCCCGTCCTCGGACCACGTCGCGTTCGTGAAGTCCGCCGCGTTGGCGATCACGTTGCCGTTCCAGTCCGCCCATTGGAGCGTCGTGGACCAGAGCGTCGTCACCGTCGCCTCGCCCGTGGCCGCCGCGTCGTTGTCGTAGACGTCGACCCCGGCCGTGCCTGCGTCCGGGTCCACCGTGTAGCCGGTCCCGGCGGCGACCGTCACCGTCACCCTGGCGTCGGCCTCGTCCACGGCATCGTTCTCGGTAGCAAGGCTGAGCGTGGCCGTGGCATTCCCGGCCACGAAGGTCACCGTGGAAGCCGGCGTCCCCGACAGCACGGTGCCCGCCTCGCTCACGCTTACCGTAACCGTCAGCGCCGCCGTCGTGCCGCCCGTGCGGCTCAGCGTGAACGCCGCCGCCGTGCCTTCCGTCACCGGCGAGGAGGTCGCCGCGATCGAGACCTGCGGAACCTCCGCAGCGACCTCCGCCGTGGCGGCGCTTACCAGCGTCTCCTCCTTGCCGCCGTCGTCGGTGAACGTCACCCGCACCTTGACCGTCTTGCCTTCCTCGGTGGAGGTCAGTGTGTAGGTCGCGTCGGTCGCGTCCGCGATGTCCGCATCGTTCGCGATCCACTGCCAGGCGAAGGTCGCATCGGTCAGCCCGTCCGCATCCGCGATCCCCGCTTCCGATGCCGTCAGCGTCTCGCCGACCGTCGCCGTGCCCGAAATCGTCGGCAGGCCCGTCGGCGCGGCGTTGGCTGGCGCCTCGTCGTCGTCCTCGACCGTCACAGACGCGCTCTCCGCGCCCGAATCGGCCTCGTAGCCGGTCCCGGACGAAATCGTCGCCGTGACGACGCTCGCCGACTCCGCGACCTCGTCGTCCGCCGTCGCCACCGTGAGCGTCGCCGTCGTCGAGTTCGCGGCGAAGGTCGCCGTCGACGGCGCCGTCCCGTCCACCATCGCCCCGTCTTCGCTCACGCTCACATCCACCGTGAGCGCCGTCGCCGGGCCGCCCCTGCGGCTGAGCGTGAACGACGCCGCCGTCCCCTCCGTCACCGGCGACGTCGCCGCCGCGATCGACACGAGCGGCGTGGACGCCGGTCCCGGGATCGTCGCGCGCGACGCGTTCGCGAGCATCCGCCCGTCCTGAGTGCAGACGGCCCCCGTCGCGGCGCAGTCCGTCGTCTCCGGCAGCACGACCGTCACGTCGCCGTCCGTATTCGGCTTGACATGGATCGTCCAGTACTTGCCCTGCCCGGACCCGGGCGGGCGGCGCTTCGCCCTCTTCACCGTCCCGCCGGTCACCTCGATGCCCCCGAACTTCAACGTCCGGTAGCTCAGCCCCTCCACGTCCTCGCTGAAGTCGAGCGGCACCAGGAAGACGCTCGACCCGTCATGCTCTCGCGCGACCGACGAGAACGACGCCGTCAGCGCGGTCCGCACCGCGATGCCGAATGCGCCCGAGGCTGTGTTCGCGTTCTCCGCCGCATCGCTCGCCACCCCCGCCGGAACCTCCACCGAGAGCGTCCCCGAAGCACCGCCGTCGGGCGTGATGGTCACCGTGTACGTGTCGCCCGCCTCGTTGCCGGTCATGGCGGACGCCGTGCCGTTGACGATGGAGAGCTCCGACATCTCGAAACCCGTCACCGGCTCGCTGAACGTCACCGTGACGTCGAACTCGCCCGTCACCGGCCCGGTCGCATCGCTCGTCACCGTAACCGTCGGCGCTTCGGTGTCGCTCGCAACCTGCTGCTGAACGGCCGCCGCCACCGCCTCCGTGGCGGCGCTCGTCAGCGTCTCCTCCGTGCCCCCGTCGTCGGTGAAGGTCGCCCGCACCTTGACCGTCTTGCCCTGCTCGGCGGCGGTCAGCGTCCAGGTCGCGTCGGTCGCGTCCGCGATGTCCTCGTCGTCCGCGATCCACTGCCAGGCGAAGGTCGCGTTCGTAAGACCGTCCGCGTCCGCGATCCCCGCGGACGACGCCGTCAGCGTCTCGCCGACCTGTGCCGTGCCCGAAATCGTCGGCAGTCCCGTCGGCGCCGTGTTGTCGCCGCCCGTCTCGGTGTTGTCGATCGTGCCCAGCCCCCACGAATCGTCAAAGAACGCACCAACGGGGTCCGTCAGTTTGAGCCACAGCGTCTCCCCGTCGTCCTCCACGTCGTCGTCGATAATCGTCACCCGGACCTTCAGCCCCGTCACGCCCGGTTCGAAGGTGAGCGTTCCGCTGGTGTGGATGTAGTCGTCGCCCGCCGTCGCCGTGCGGTCGATGGTCTTGTACTTCACCGTCACCGTCTCCGTCGACGCAGGCCACAACGTCACCTCGAAATCGAGCTCGGGGGGGTCATCGTCCTCGTTCGCAGTGGCATTGGACACCGAAAGGCCGGAGGTGTAGGGCGGTTCCGTCTCCTTCACCTCCATCGTCACGTCCGGGAGGTCCATGCCGTCGTAGCCGCTGTCGGTGCTGGTGACGGTGTGCGAGATCGTGACCGTTTCGGCGACGGTGTCGTCATCTTTGGTCACCTTCGGCGTCACGGTCTGTGGCGTGCTCCAGTCGGACGTCGTGAAGGTGAGGGTCGAGGGCTCGAAGGAGACATCGGCCGCCCCGGTGCCGCCGGGCGTATTGGCGGTGACCGCGAGAGCGACCGTGACGTTTGCCGAGGGCGGGCCCTTCATCCTCACCGTGTAGCTGGTCACCGGCGGGTCTCCGACCGTACTGCTGACGGTGCGGTCGCCCGCCGCGACTCCTCCAACCTGCCTCCGGTTCAGCTCCTCGGTCTCGAACGAGTTCAGGCTCGTCGGCGCGATCGCGAACCCCTTGACGTCATCGTCCCTGATCGTGACCCGCACGTCTTGCTGATCAGTCGCGGCGGCGTAACCGCCGCCGGCCGCGCTGAAGCCGATCGTGATGCCCGTGTCGTCGGTCGTGTCGGTGTCGCTTGCCGCCTCCACCGTCACTGTTTGCGGATCGCTCCAGTTCGACGTCGTGAAGGTGAGCGACGATATCGTGTTGCTGTCGCTGTCCTTCAGGGTCAGGTCGGTCCCGCTATGGCCGCTCAGCGTGACCGTGACGGTGCCGCTCGGCGCCTTGCCCAGCCAGACCTTGAAGGTCGCGCTCAGCCCTTCGACCACCGTGAGCGCGCGCTTGTCGACCCGGGTGTAGTTCAGGGCCGTATCGGCCGTGCATTGCAGGCCCACCTGCTCGAGGCGGTTGCAGTCGTGCTGGCCCCATTGCAGCTCCGAAAAGTATCCCCCTCCCCTCGTGTTCTGCTGCCGGCATTCGGTGAACTTCGATTCCGAGCCGTTGCAGTCCATGTCGTCGAGCCAGTACGCCGCCTCGGTATGGGCGTAGTCCTTGCTGTAGCGCAGGATGTAGTTCTCGGCGTCCCGGTAGCCCATCTGCTTGCAGGCCACCTTCGCCTCGTCCATGCGGAAGGCATCGTCGCAGATGGGTCCCCACCGGCCCGTTCCGCCGGTTGGCGTGTGGAAGATCTCCAGCCGCCCCCTCTCGGGCACGTCCGCCTCCAGCGGGACGATGCGCAGCTCGCCTTCCGACTGCGCCGCGGCGGGAGAGGGCGCGAGCGCGAAGGCCGCGAGCAGCAGGCACGCCGGCAGCACGAAAACGCCGGACATCATCGCGCCGGACGGCAGGCGCAGGCCGCAACGGGGCAAGCGGCCGACGCGAACGACTCTGTCGGCGTGGGCAGCCGTGGAGCGGAGAAGGCGCATCGTGCCGCGAATCGCCGGGAGCATCGAGTATCCCCTTTCACACGAAGCCGGATGGACCCGGCCTGCGATGGCGGCACGCCGACCGTTGCGGTCATAGCTTCAACGGAATGGCAGTATACAAAATGGTTATACGAAATGTATGACTATAGTGGCGCGAGTTATGCGAATATAAGGCGACTTTATGCCGCTTCCGCCCGGCATCCGAGCCAAAGGGACGGCGGGGCGGGGTCGGCGCCCGTAGCCCGTACCCGCTCAGGCCGATGCTGCGTTCACTGCGCGCAGTTGTTCCACAACCTGAGCGACCGGGGATGGGACGGCAGAAATTCTCCAATTATTCGCCTAATTCAACTCATTATACGCACTATATTCGTTGATATGCCGGTATACTTGCAAGAGATAGATACCGAGTGCGGCGGTCGGCGCGCATCCGCCGTGGAGTTTTCTTGCCCTCTCGACGGCAGAACGTACGCGCCGGCCGTCGCGGCTTTCGTGCCGAATACGGACACGGGGACCGCGGGGTCAGGAACACGCCATGAACGGTTCGCGCGCGTTCCCTGCCGCCATGGCCCTCGACGCCAGTCCGAGCGTGCTCACGGTGGAGAACGCGTCGAACGATGCGGGGTCACAAATATGACCGATTCCATTCGATACCGACCGAAGCAGAACCTTACCTATGGCGGCTATCACCAGACATGGATCGGGAAGAGCGATGCCGAGTTGACCGAGATCGGCCCGAATACGCCGTGCGGCGAGTATCTGAGACGGTTCTGGCATCCCGTGGCGCTGGCGTCGGAGCTTGGTGCGAGGCCCAGGCTGATTCAGGTGCTTGGCGAAGATCTTGTCCTGTTTCGAGACAAGAGCGACCGCATCGGCCTGGTGCACCGCCGCTGCCCTCATCGGCGATCTTCGCTCGAGTACGGCGTTCCGGAAGAACGAGGCATCCGCTGCTGTTACCACGGTTGGCTTTTCGATACCGATGGGACGGTCCTCGAGGTACCGGGGCAGCCCAAGAAGGTGGAAGAACGGGTTTGTCAGACCGTGACCCTGGGTGCCTATCCGGTGAAGGATTACAAGGGATTGATATTTGCCTATCTGGGGCCGCCCGAACTAAAGCCCGCGTTTCCCATTTACGACATTTTCGATCTGCCCGGACAGGAACTCGTGCCTTACAAGGCGCCGTTTCACTGCAACTGGTTGCAGGTGCTCGACGCAATCGTCGACCCGCTTCACACCGCTTTCCTGCATTCGCGCACCAGCCGTGAGCAGTTCTCGAAAGGGTTCGGGGAAATCGGCGAGATGAAGTTCTACGACCGGGAAACGAGTTTTCTGGGTACCTCCACACGCAGGGTGGGCGAGAACGTCTGGGTCCGCACAAATGAATTAGTACTCCCCAACTTCACCCAGGCCGGCGCTGCCTTCGCCGCTGACGGAAGCGCGCAGCGCTATTACGGGCGGACCGCCTTTGTACGCTGGGTGGTTCCGCTCAGTGACGAAGAGACGATGTGCTTTGCCTGGGCGGTTTTCGGCGACCGTGCCGATCCGCCGGAATACAACACGCCCGAGGGCTGCGAACTGATCGAGCAGGGCGAGCTGTTCGATCGATCCGACGAGGAAAAAAAGCTCTTCCCTGCGGATGCCGAAGCCACCGAGAGCATGGGCACCGTTACCGAGCATGAGAAGGAACACCTCGTGCCCAGCGACCGGGGCATCGTGGGCTATCGCAAGCGTCTGCGTTCGCTCGTTCGCGCTCTGCAGGACGGTACCGAGCCGCTCCAGGCGGCGGACGGTTGTCGCGATGGCCCGATTCCAACGTATGGCGGCGACACCGTCCTCCACAAGCCAAGCAACGGCAGCGACGACGGCGCGCTGCTGCGCGCAGTCGGCGAAGCCGTGATGGAGGCGCAATTCGAGGCCGAGGGGCTGCCCGAGGACGAGCGCGTGGAGAGTGTCGTCCGCCGGCTCAGGCAAATCGAATCCGACGAGAGGGTCGACCAGGAATTCGGGTGAGCCCGATTGCCGTGATCGTGCGTGCCGGCGCCAGGCGAATGGGAGGGCACGATGCCCGACATATTTGACCGCTACCACATTCCGCTGGACGGTTGGATACAGACGGCACTGGATTACCTGGTACAGGAATACCGCTCGATATTCTATGCAATTCGTGGGCCCGTCGGTGCAATTCTGGACGGGATAGAAACAGCTTTGTTGGCGGTCCCACCGCTGCTCTTTCTACCGCTTCTCTTTCTATTGTGCTGGCAGATTGCCGGGCTGCGGATCGGTATTTTCGCCGCGGTGGCGATGACCTTCCTGGGATTTATCGGGGTGTGGGACGAGGCCATGACCACCATAGCCCTGGTTCTCACCTCGGTGCTTTTCTGCGTTGTTATCGGAGTCCCGCTCGGCATCTGGGCCGCGCGGAACGACCGGGTGGAGGCAGCGTTGCGGCCGGTTCTCGACGTGATGCAGACGATGCCGGGCTTCGTCTACATGGTGCCGGTCGTGATGCTTGTCGGCATCGGCAACGTGCCCGGGATTATCGTTACCGTGATCTTTGCGTTGCCGCCCGTCATCAGGCTGACAAACCTGGGATTGCGGGAAGTCCCGCCCGACGTGCTCGAAGCAGCGAGGGCATTCGGCGCCTCGGAAACGCGGGTGCTGTTTCGTGTCCAGATTCCGCTGGCCGGACGAACCATCATGGCGGGCGTCAACCAGACGCTCATGATGGTGCTTTCCATGGTCGTTTACGCCTCGATGATTGCCGTCGAGGGCCTGGGGCAAATGGTGCTGCGCGGCATCGGCCGTCTCGACATGGGACTGGCTGCCGTGGGCGGCATCGCGATCGTCGTCCTCGCCATGATCATAGACCGAATAACTCAGGCCGCCGCGTCCTCCAGTCGTGACAGAACCAGCTGGAGGGAACGGGGCCCGGTCGGCGTTTGTCTGCGCCTGACCCGACGCGGAGGGGCTCAAACCGCGCGTGCCTCATAAGGGCGATCGAGCCCGATAATCCAACCCAAAACCATAGGAAAGGAAACACGAACATGTCTACATGGGAACGACTTAACCGGACCGGACGGTCGACGGCCCTCGCGCTCGCGCTGATCGGCCTGGGCGCATCGTCAGCCGCGATTGCCGGCGACAAGGGCACGGTCCGCCCGGCCTATGACGGCCTGCTGGAAGGACTGTTCCAGACGGAAGTGGTCAACATCGGCCTCGAACGCCTGGGCTTCGACGTGGAAACGGTCAAGCACCTCGACATTCCGGCCATGCACGTCGCAGTCGGCCAGGGAGAGGCCGACTTCGTCGCCGTTCACTGGCAGCCTCTTCAGAATGTCTATTTCGACAAGGCCGGCGGAACGAGTGCCATGACCAAGCTCGGCGCGCTGGTCGAGGGCGCCGGACAGGGATATCTGATCGATTCCGCGACCGCCAAGGCGCACGGCATCACGAATGTCGAGCAGCTCAAGGACCCGGAGATCGCCAAGATCTTCGATACCGATGAGGACGGCAAGGCCGACCTTGCCGGTTGTCCGCCCGGCTGGGGCTGCGAGAGGGTCATCGAACACCACCTCGATGCCTACGGCCTGCGCGATACGGTGACGCACAACCAGGGGCAGTTCATGGTGATGGCCGCCGATGTGGTCGCCCGTCACGGTGCGGGCGAGGCGGTGCTCTACTACACCTACACCCCGCTTTGGGTCTCTCAGGTGTTGCGGCCCGGAGACCAGGTGGAATGGCTGGAGGTCCCCTTCACTGCGCTTCCCGACGATGCCGAGGAAGACACCATGCTGCCGGATGGGCGCAATATCGGCTTTTCCGTGAACACGATCAGGATCATCGCCAACAACGACTTCCTGAACGAACACCCGGACGCGGCGCGCTGGTTCGAATTGGTCAGCATCCCGATCGGCGACGTCAACGATGAGAACTACCAGATTCGGCAGGGCGAGGACTCGTTCGAGGATGTCCGCCGCCACGCGGAAGAGTGGATAGCGCAAAACCAGGAATTGTTTGACGGCTGGTTGGCCGACGCGCGCAGCGCCGGCCAGTAACCGCAGGCGCGGATTGTTCCGCAGAGCAGAGGAGGGCGCGCACTGTCCGGATTTTCCGCGATCCGGACGCGCGCCCATCCTTCGCCGCGACGATAGCGGGAGCTCGAAATGAGCGAACGAGAGGAACCCGCGGTCGCTGGAAGAGACGTCTGGAAGATATTTGGACACAATGTGGAGCAAGCGCTCGAGGCGATGCGATCGCACACCCTGAGCAAGGAGCAGGTGCTCGACGAATTCGGCGCAATCGTCGCGGTTGCCGGTGTGAATTTCGCGGTGATGCACGGCGAGATATTCTGTGTCATGGGCCTTTCCGGCAGCGGCAAGTCCACCCTCATCAGGCACATCAACCGCCTGATCGAACCTACCGCCGGAGAGCTGCTGGTCGGCGGTGTCGACATCAACGGCTTGAGCCACAAGGAGCTGCTGCGCCTGCGCTCCGAAAAGATCGGCATGGTGTTTCAGAAAATGGCGCTGTTCCCCCACTGGTGCGTCGCGGACAACGTCTCGTTCGGTCTGGAAGTGCTGAATGTCCCGAAACAGCAACGGCGGCAACGGTCGCAGGAGATGCTCGAACTGGTGCAGCTGGGGGCCTGGGCAAGACATTATCCGGACGAACTGTCGGGCGGGATGCAGCAGCGCATCGGCTTGGCCAGGGCGTTGGCGACGGATCCGGAACTGCTGTTGATGGACGAACCCTTCAGTGCCCTGGATCCGCTGATCCGGCGGCAGTTGCAGGATGAGTTCCTGCATCTGTGGAAGACACTCAACAAGACGTCGGTATTCATAACGCACGACCTCGAAGAGGCGATCCGCCTGGGCGACCGGATTGCCATCATGAACGAGGGGCGCTTCGTGCAGGTCGGCACGCCGGAGGAAATCGTGACCGAACCGAAGGACGCCTACGTCGCCGAGTTCGTCAGGGGCATTTCCAAGCTGAAACTGGTTCGCGCGCACTCGGTCATGCAGCCGGTCGAACAATACGAACACGAAAATCCGGGTGCGGCGGTGGCGCACTATCGCTGCGTTCCGGACGATACGGATCTCGACAGCCTGGTCCAGATGAAGACGGTGAGCCTTGAGCCGGTCCTCGTCGTCAACGGCGACAACAACCCGGTCGGAATCGTCACCGTCTCCAATCTCCTGAACGGAATCCGAGGTAACGCACCGACATGACCCCGGCCAGTCTCTTTCGAATCGCACCAAGGGCCCGCATATGGATCCGCCGCGCAAGATAAAGGTGCACGTCAAGAACAACCACGCTTCGCCGGAGACATTTCCCTCCACACCGGAGTCCGAAGCCGTGTTCACGACGACGCCGGAGCACTGGGCCGAAGCAGCCGGCCGGCATCCCGATGTCGCTCGGCATGTGGATGTCTTCATCGATTGGGATTGCGACAATTTCACGCGGTCGATGCGCGACACCGATGTGTTGTTCTGCTGGGATTTGCCGACGCGAGACCTGGCCACGATTGCGCCGAACCTCAAGTGGATTCACATCATCGGCGCCGGTGTCGAGCACCTGTGCCCGATGGACTGGGTCCCCGAGGGCGTACAGGTCGTCGCGAACAAGGGCGCCCATGCGGCCAAGGCGGGCGAATTCGGCCTGATGAGCATCCTGATGCTGCACAGCCATATGCCGGCCATTGTCACCAATCAGCGGAATGGCAAGTGGCGGTCGCTCTTTTCGACGCCGATCGCCGGCAAGACGGTCCTTGTCGTCGGCGTCGGCAGTCTGGGCGGCGGCGCCGCAACGCAGCTCAAGCGCCTCGGGCTCGAAGTGCTGGGCGTGAATCGCAGCGGCAGACCGCATCCGCAAGTCGATGAAATGGTCACGACGGACCGGATCGACGACATCCTGCCACGCGCCGATTACGTCTTCGTCTCGCTGCCGTCCACACCGCAAACGGTGGGGCTGTTCGACCGCAGGCGGCTTGAACGGATGAAGCCGGGCGCCGGTATCGTCAACGTCGGCCGTTCGTCCGCCATGAACTATGAGGCACTCTCTGACCTCTTGCGGGCGGGCCATCTTTCGGGCGCCATCATCGATGTCTTCGATCCCGAGCCCCTTCCGCCTGAATCGCCGCTTTGGCATGTGCCCAATCTTGTCGTGACGCCACATGTTTCCGCCGACGACGGCGACAACTATGTGCCGATTACGCTGGACATCCTCTTCAACAATCTCCGGCGCCATATCCGGGGCGAGCCGCTCCAAAGATCGTGTCCCGAGGAGTGGTGTAAGAGCGTCGCGCTTTACGCGGCATCCGGCGGGTAGGGCCGGGTTATTCAGGCTGCCACAGCGGACAGCTTGATCGTGGGATTGTCGCTCAGGGGAGCGATCGATTCCAGCGTCATGTACCTCCTTCCGACGGTCCATTCGTCGTTCTGCTCGAGCAGCACGGCGCCGACGAGGCGGGTGATGGCGTCCTCGTTGGGGAAGATGCCGACGACGTTGGTGCGTCGCTTGATCTCGCCGTTGACGCGTTCGAGCGGGTTGGTCGAGTGAAGCTTGACCCGGTGCTCCTTGGGGAAGCTCATGTAGGCGAGGACGTCGTGCTGGGCCTCGTCCATGAGGGCCGCCAGCTTGGAGGCCTTGGGCCTGAGCTGGTCGGCGATCAGGCGCCACTGGGCGGCAGCGGCCTCGGCATCGTCCTGGGCGAAGGCGGTGGCGACGAAGGCGGAGACGACGCGCCGGCCCTGCTTGCCGGCATGGGCCAGCAGGTTGCGCATGAAGTGGACGCGGCATCTCTGCCAGGTGGCGCCGAGGATCCGGGTGGTGGCGGCCTTCAGGCCCTTGTGGTCGTCGGAGATCACCAGCTGCACGCCGCGCAGGCCGCGCCTGGTCAGCGAGCGCAGGAACTCGGTCCAGAAGGTCTCGGCCTCGGAGGCGCCGATCGCCATGCCGAGGATCTCGCGCCGGCCCTGGTCGTTGACCGCGACGGCCACGGTGACCGCGACCGGGACGATGCGCCCGGCCTCGCGCACCTTCACGTAAGTCGCATCCAGCCAGAGATAGGGCCAGTCGCCTTCGAGCGGGCGGTCGAGGAAGCTGCGGATCTTGTCGTCTATCTCCCCGCAAAGGCGCGAGACCTGGCTCTTCGATATCCCGCTCATGCCCATGGCCTGAACCAGTTCGTCGACCGAGCGGGTCGATACCCCCTGGATGTAGGCCTCCTGGATCACCGCCGTGAGCGCCTTCTCCGCCGTCCGTCGGGGCTCCAGGAAGCCGGGGAAGTAGCTCCCCTTCCTGAGCTTCGGAATCTTCAGGTCGACCGTGCCGGCCCGGGTCTCCCAAGGCCGATCGCGGTAGCCGTTGCGCTGGTTGATCCGCTCCGGCGTCCGCGCGCCATGCTCGGCGCCGGTCAGGCCCTCGACTTCCAGCTCCATAAGGCGCTGCGCAGAGAAGGCGATCATCTCACGCAGCAGATCGGCGTCAGAGCTCTTCTCCAACAGCGTCCGCAGGGTAAGCTTGTCATCGGTCATCGTGGTTCTCCTTAGGCTCGGGTCGATTCGGATTCACCCAAACCCTAAACCGGAACCGCGATGGCCACCCCGCTGTGGATAACCGGCTTGGCGCCACCAGACTCGAGGGCGGTCGCGGCGCCAAGCCGGTTACCCACAGCTACCGGGGGTAGCGGGAGCTCCTACACCACGTCTGGGGACACAACCGCTCCAAAACGTCGTGCGGCCGGATTTGGGTTACTGACAACAGGGGGTGCCTAGCGTGGACAGGATCGGATTCACCTGGACTTGGTGTCGCTATAGCCGGGCAGTGCGGCGCAGACCATGACCTTGGTGAGAAATGCGGGCTTGATGTCGTCGTCCCGGACGATGCGCTCGCGTTCGGCTGGGAGCAGGGCACGCGAGAAGCTGGCCGGAGCAGCCGCCCCGGCCATGTGGCGCAGGTCGGACCGAAGACTCAGCCGTACTGGACGGCGGTGATCTCGTAGGTGTGGCGCCCGCCCGGCGTCTCCAGCTCCACCGAGTCGCCGATGGCCCGGCCCACCAGCGCGCGCGCCAGCGGCGAGGTGATGGAGAGCCGGCCTTCGCTCGCATCCGCCTCGTCGGCGCCGACGATCAGGTAGGTGCTCTCGGCCTCGGTGTCTTCGTCGACGATCGAGACCGTGGCGCCGAACTGCACCCGGTCGCCGGAGAGCGTGCTGGTGTCGATCACCTCGGCGCCGCCGATCTTGGCCTCCAGCTCCAGGATGCGCGCCTCGGTGAGGCCCTGGCGGTCCTTCGCGGCGTGGTACTCGGCGTTCTCCGAGAGGTCGCCGTGCTCGCGGGCGGCCGCGATCTCGCGCACGATGCGGGGCCGCTCGGCCTTGAGGCGGCTCAGCTCTTCCTTGAGGCGCTTGTGCCCCTCGGGCGTCATCAAGTGCTTGTCCACCGCCGCATCGCCGCGCACCCGCATCCGGGGGCGCGTCCCCTCCCGAGCCTGTCGATGATCTCCACTTATCGGCGTTCGGCGCCGACGTTCTGATTGGCTTGAGAATAGGACTGCAGCGGGGCGACATCAAGGCCGCCGCCCTTCAGCGCCTCGACGCCCCGGATCATCGCCCGGCTGCCCGAGAGCGTCGTGAAGTAGGGCACCTGGTGCTCCAGCGCCGCGCGGCGGAGGCGATAGCTCGCGAGCCGTTCTTGCGCGCCTTCCGTGGTGTTCACCACGAGCTGGATGGTGCCGTCCTTGATGGCGTCGACGATGTGCGGGCGGCCCTGCTGCACCCGGTTGATGCGCTGGGCGGCGATTCCGGCCTCCGCCAGCGCCTTGCGGGTGCCGCTGGTGGCGACGAGGTCGAATCCCAATTCGGCGAGGCTGCGGGCGATGGCGACGGCGGCGGGCTTGTCCGCGTCCCGCACCGAGACGAAGGCCCGGCCCGCCACCGGCAGGTGCATGCCGGCGCCGATCTGCGCCTTGGCGAAGGCGCTGCCGAAGTCCCGGTCGATGCCCATGACCTCGCCGGTGGACTTCATCTCCGGCCCCAGCACCGTGTCCACGCCGGGGAAGCGCGCGAAGGGGAAGACCGCCTCCTTGACCGCGACGTGGGCGGGGCTCGCCAGGCCGTTCAGGATCGCCTCGGGCAGCCGCTCGCCCGCCATGGCGAGCGCGGCGAGCTTCGCAATCGGCGCGCCGATGCTCTTGGCGACGAAGGGCACGGTGCGGCTCGCGCGCGGGTTGACCTCGAGCACGTAGACGACGCCGGCCTGCACGGCGTACTGCACGTTCATCAGGCCGCGCACGTCGAGCGCGCGGGCCAGCGCCACGGTCTGGCGGCGAATCTCGTCCACCGTCCCCGTGTCCAGCGAATGCGGTGGCAGCGAGCAGGCGGAATCGCCCGAGTGGATTCCCGCCTCCTCGATGTGCTCCAGGATGCCCGCGACGGCGACGTTCTCGCCGTCGGCCAGCGCGTCGACGTCCACCTCGATGGCGTCCTTGAGGTAGCGGTCGAGCAGGATGGGCCCGTCGCCGAAGGCAGAAACCGCGTCCCGCATGTAGCGGTCGAGGCCCTCGCTGTCGTTCACGATCTCCATGGCGCGCCCGCCGAGCACGTAGGAGGGGCGGACCACGACGGGATAGCCGACGCGCTCGGCAATGGCGCGGGCCTCCGCGCGGGACGTGCAGGTCTCGTTCTCCGGCTGGCGCAGCCCGAGCTCCCCCAGCAGGGTGCGGAAGCGCTCGCGGTCCTCGGCGAGGTCGATGGCGTCCGGCGCCGTGCCGAGGATCGGCACGCCCGCCGCCTCCAGCGCCTTCGCGAGTCTCAGCGGCGTCTGCCCGCCGAACTGGATGTTGAGCCCGACCAGCTCGCCCGCGCTCTGCTCGACGCGGACGATGTCGAGCACGGTCTCGGCGGTGAGCGGCTCGAAGTAGAGGCGGTCGGAGGTGTCGTAGTCGGTCGACACGGTCTCCGGGTTGCAGTTGACCATGATGGTCTCGAAGCCCGCGTCCTTGAGCGCGTAGGCCGCGTGGACGCAGCAGTAGTCGAACTCGATGCCCTGGCCGATCCGGTTGGGCCCGCCGCCGAGGATGACGACCTTGCGCCTTGCGCTGGGCTCCGCCTCGCATTCCGGCTGGCCCCCGCCGCTCGCCGTCTCGTAGCAGGAGTACATGTAGGGCGTGCGGGATTCGAACTCGGCGGCGCAGGTGTCGATCCGCTTGAACACCGGGTGGACACCGAGCCGGGCGCGCCTCGCCGCGACCGCCGCCTCGTCGGTGCCCGCCAGCGCGGCGAGCTTGCGGTCGCCGAAGCCCAAGGCCTTCAGCCGCCCGAGCGCCGCCGCGTCGTCCGGCAGGCCGTTCGCGCGCACCTCCGCCTCGGCGTGGACGATCGCCTCGATCTCGCGCAGGAACCAGGGGTCGACCGCGCAGGCGCGGTGGACCGCGTCGATGCCGACGCCCCGCCTGAGCGCCTCGGCGATCACCAGGAGGCGGTCCGGCCGGGGCTGGCCGAGGGCTGCGACGATGGCCTCGTCGTCGCCCTCCCCGGCGCCGGGAATGGCGATCTCGTCGAGGCCGGTGAGCCCGGTCTCCATGGAGCGCAGCGCCTTCTGCAGCGATTCGCAAAAGCTCCGCCCGATGGCCATGGCCTCGCCCACCGACTTCATCGAGGTGGTGAGCAGGGGCTCGGCGCCGGGGAACTTCTCGAACGCGAAGCGCGGGATCTTGGTGACCACGTAGTCGATGGAGGGCTCGAAGGAGGCGGGTGTGACGCCCGTGATGTCGTTCGCGATCTCGTCCAGCGTGTAGCCGACTGCGAGCTTGGCCGCGACCTTGGCGATGGGGAACCCGGTCGCCTTGGACGCCAGCGCCGACGAGCGCGAGACCCGCGGGTTCATCTCGATCACCACCAGCCGCCCGGTGGCGGGATCGACCGCGAACTGCACGTTGGAGCCGCCGGTCTCCACGCCCACCTTGCGCAGCACCGCGATCGCGGCGTTGCGCATGAGCTGGTACTCCTTGTCGGTGAGCGTGAGCGCCGGCGCCACCGTGATCGAATCGCCGGTGTGGATGCCCATCGGGTCGAGGTTCTCGATGGAGCAGACGATGATGGCGTTGTCCGCCCTGTCGCGGACCACCTCCATCTCGAACTCCTTCCAGCCGAGCACCGATTCCTCGACCAGGATCTCGCCGGCCGGCGAGGCGTCGATGCCGGTGGCTGCCAGCTCGGCGAACTCCGCGCGGTTGTACGCGATGCCCCCGCCGGTGCCGCCCAGCGTGTACGAGGGCCGGATGATGGTGGGCAGCCCCACCGCCTCGAGCGCCTGGCGCGCCTCGTCGAGGGAGCGCGCGATCCGGCTCTTCGGGCATTCCAGGCCGATCTCGCTCATCGCCTCGCGAAAGGCCTCGCGGTCCTCCGCGATCTCGATGGCCGCGCGCGAGGCGCCGATCAGCGCCACGCCGTGCGCGGCGAGCGTGCCGTCGTCGGCGAGCGCCAGCGCCGTGTTGAGCGCGGTCTGCCCGCCCATGGTCGGCAGCAGAGCGTCCGGCTTCTCGGCGGCGACGATGCGGCCTACGATCTCGGGCGTGATCGGCTCGACGTAGGTGGCGTCGGCGAACTCCGGGTCGGTCATGATCGTCGCCGGGTTCGAGTTCACCAGGATCACCCGGTAGCCCTCGTCCTTCAGCGCCTTGCAGGCCTGCGTGCCCGAATAGTCGAACTCGCAGGCCTGGCCGATCACGATGGGGCCGGCGCCGATCACCATGATCGAGCGGATGTCGGTGCGTTTCGGCATGCGCCCGTCAGTCCATCAGCGCGCAGAAGCGGGCGAAGAGATGCTGCGCATCCTGCGGGCCGGGCGACGCTTCGGGGTGGTACTGGACCGAGAAGATCGGCCGGTCGTCGACCGCGAGCCCCTCCAGCGAGCCGTCGAAGAGGGAGACGTGCGTGGCGGTGACGCCGGCAGGGAGCGACTCCGCCGTCACCTCGAAGCCGTGGTTCTGGCTCGTGATCTCGACCCGCCCGCTCGCGAGTTCCTTGACCGGGTGGTTGGCGCCCCTGTGGCCGAAGGGCATCTTCCGCGTCTCCGCGCCGAGCGCCAGCGCAAGCAGCTGGTGGCCGAGGCAGATGCCGAAGAGCGGCAGCCCGCTCGCCATCAGCGCGCGGATCATCGGCACGGCGTAGTCGCCGGTCGCCGCCGGGTCACCCGGCCCGTTGGAGAGGAAGATGCCGTCCGGCTCGCGGGCGAGGATCGAGTCCGCGTCCGCCGTGGCGGGCACCACGGTCACCCGGCAGCCGGCCTCTGCCAGCGAGCGCAGGATGTTCCGCTTGGCGCCGTAGTCGACCGCGACGACGTGGCGGCGCGGCGCGTCCAGGCTGCCGTAGCCGCCCCGCTCGAAATCCCACGCGGTCTCGGTCCATTCGTAGGCCTGGCGGCAGCAGACGTCCTTCGCCAGATCCATGCCTTCGAGCCCCGGCCAGGCGCGGGCCTTGGCGACGAGCTCGGCCTCGTCGATCGCCTCGGGCTCAGGCGCGTGCACGAGCGCGCCGTCCTGCGCGCCGGCGGTGCGCAGCAGGCGGGTCAGCCGCCGCGTGTCGATGCCGGCGATGCCGACGAGGCCGCGCCTCTCCAGCCAGCGCTCCAGGTGCTGCACCGCGCGCCAGTTGGAGGGCTCGGTGACGTCGGCGCGCAGCACGAGCCCGAGCGCCGCCGGGGTGCCTGCCTCCAGATCGTCGTCGTTGGTCCCCACGTTGCCGATATGGGGAAAGGTGAAGGTGATGATCTGCCCGGCGTAGGAGGGATCGGTCAGGATCTCCTGGTAGCCGCTCATCGCGGTGTTGAAGCAGATCTCGCCGACGGCCTCGCCCACGGCGCCAAGGCCGCGGCCGCGAAAGACGGTCCCGTCGGCGAGCGCGAGCGCCGCAGTGGCGGTAGGAGAGCCTGTCCCGGACATCGGAGCTTCCTGCGGACAGGCCGCGAATCCCCGCCGCCCTGTCCGAATCAGAGGTGGCCGCAGTGTAGTCGGGGCCATGCCGGGGTCAAGCATCGACCCCCGATCTCCGGCCCCGCCGCGGCGGGGCATAGTTTCGGTTACCGGAAGGCCCCGTCAGGCAACGAGAATCTTGTCAAGGACGAATCGTTGTTGATCGCCGATTCGGGGCCCCTATAGTCCATGCCATTCCAAGTGACGGGGGACTGCCCATGCTGCGAGTGCAGCTGGAAGACGCGCTTAAGCGCGCGATGAAGGCGCGCGATGCGTGTCGGGTGGCGACGATCAGGCTTATCCTTGCCGCGCTCAAGGACCGCGACATTGCCGAGCGCGGCAAGGGCAACGGCGAGCTGGCCGACGGCCAGATCCTGGCCCTGCTGCAGACGATGATCCGCCAGCGGCGGGAGAGCATCGAGCAGTACGAGCGCGGCGGCCGCATCGACCTTGCGGAGCGCGAGGCCGAGGAGATCGCGGTCATCGAGAGCTTTCTGCCGCCGGCGATCGAGGGCGACGATCTGATCTCCGCCGTGCGCGGCGTCATGGACGACCTCGATGCGTGCACGATCAAGGACATGGGCCGCACGATGGCGCGCCTGAAACAGCAGTATCCGGGCCGCATGGACTTCGCCAAGGCGAGCGGCGTGGTCAAGGAGATGCTCGCGCCGAGCTGATCCACCGCGGCCCGCTGGGAGAGACCCGCCGCCCCGCGGGGTGAGCCGCCCGGCCGGCGGCACAAGGGCTAGGCAACGGCCAAGGGCCGGGCCATGATGGCCGCGCAGCCAGGCGTGAGGGGATGGCGTTCCCACCGCAATTTCTGGACGAGATTCGCACCCGCGTGCCGCTGGAAGGCGTGATCGGCAAGCGCGTGCGGCTCGCCCGCCGCGGGCGCGAGCTGCTCGGCCTCTGCCCCTTCCACCAGGAGAAGACCCCGTCGTTCACGGTGAACGAGGACAAGGGGTTCTTCCACTGCTTCGGCTGCGGCGCCCACGGCGACGTGATCGGCTTCGTCATGCGGGACGAGGGCCTCTCGTTCCCCGAAGCGGTGGAGCGGCTGGCCGGCGATGCCGGCCTCGCGCTGCCGGCGCGCGACCCCCGCGCGGAGGCGCGGGAGAAGCAGCGGCTCTCGCTCTTCGAGGTGGTGGAGGCCGCCGCCGCGTGGTTCGAGGCGGAGCTTGCGGGGCCGCGCGGCGCTCAGGCCCGGCGCTATCTCGAGGGCCGCGGCGTGGACGAGGCGACCCGCGCCACCTTCCGCCTGGGTTTCGCGCCCGACAGCCGCACCGCGCTCCGCACCAAGCTGGAGAAGGACGGCGTCACGAAGGCAATGCTGCTGGAGGCCGGGCTCGTCATCGCGCCGGATGACGGGCGCCCGCCCTACGATCGCTTCCGCGGGCGCCTGATCTTCCCCATCTGCGACCGGCGCGGCCGCGTCGTCGCCTTCGGCGGCCGGGCGCTCGGCGACGGCCAGCCCAAATACCTGAACTCGCCGGAGACCCCGCTCTTCGCCAAGGGCAGCCTGCTCTACGGCCAGCATCTCGCCGCGCCCGCCGCCCGCAAGGCCGGCCAGGTGATCGCGGTCGAGGGCTACATGGACGCGATCGCGCTGCACCAGGCGGGAATCGCCCAGGCGGTGGCGCCCCTCGGCACCGCGCTCACGGAGCAGCAGCTCGACGGGCTCTGGCGGCTCGCCGACGACCCCGTCCTCTGCTTCGACGGCGACGAGGCCGGCGCCCGCGCCGCAGGCCGCGCCGTCGAGCGCGCCTTGCCCAAGCTGAGCGCCAAGCGCTCGCTCCGCTTCGCGACGCTGCCGGCGGGCCAGGACCCCGACACCATGGTGCGGGATCGCGGCGCCAAAGCGATGGCCGAGATCGTCGCTGCCGCCATCCCGCTCTCCGACCAGCTCTGGGCGATGGCGGCGGGCGGCCGCGCGCTGGATACGCCCGAGGTCCGCGCGCGCATCAACAGGCAGCTCCAGGAGCAGATCGAGCGGATCCCCGACCAGGACCTCCGCTACCGCTACCTGGAGGATTTTCGGCGCCGCCTGCGGCTGCCGTGGCAGGGGCGGAAGCAGGGGGGCCCGCCACCCGCCTTTGCGCCCGAGCCGCCGGTACGCCGCGGCGCAGCCCTCGGCCCCGGCCCGCAAGGCGATCCGCAGCCGCGCGAACGCACCCTGCTCCAGACCCTGCTCGACTTCCCCGACCTGCTGATCGAGCAGCGCGAGACCCTGGCCGTCCTCCCCCTTGAGACGCAGCGCTTCCGCACGGTAAAGGACGCGATGGTGGACTGGGCAGAGGCGGGACCGGAGCCGGACGCGGCGAACCTGCGCGCGCACCTGGCCGACCGAGGACTCGAAGGCGTGGTGGGCGAGCTCCTGGACAGCAACACCGCCTACCTCAACCGGGCGGCCGGCCTCGACGATGCCCGCAGCCAGCTGGCTCACCTTCTGGGGATGCAGCGCCGTGCGGTGGAGCTGCCGGCGGAGCTGGCGGCGGCCGAGCGGGCCTTCGCCGATGAAGAGAGCGAGGAAACGCTGGAGCAGTTGACCGAGGCCGTCCGGCGCAATCACGACCTCGCCAGGGCCGAAGCCGAGATTCCAGACTGAGCGCGGCGCTTGACAGGATAGCCCGTCTCTAAGAGACTCCGGCGCGACCGAGGGGCTTGATCCGGCAAGCCTCCGACCCCACATCACGCGAATCGGGCGCAGGCGACGCATGCGCGCGCCCAAGCCGTCCGAGGGGCGGATTGCGCCTCCCGCGTGGCCAGCCGGTGCCGGCCAGATCCCGAGGGCCGGAAAGGGAGAGCCGCATGGCGACGAAGCCCGCAAAGCAGGCAGAAACCACCGAGCGCACCGAGGAGCAGGCCGACAGCCCGATCCTGGATTCGCTCACGGCACCTGTGCGCAAGATGGTCGCGCGCGGCAAGGAGCGCGGCTACGTCACCTACGACGAGCTCAACAAGGCGCTGCCGTCGGACGAGGTCAACTCCGAGCAGATCGAGGACACGATGACGATGCTCTCGGAAATGGGCATCAACGTCATCGAGAGCGAGGAGTCGGAGGAGAGCACTGCTGAGGACGCGCAGCCGGAAGCGGCAGCGCCCGCCGCCACCACGCCGGCCACGGTCGACGAAGATGATTTGGGGCGCACCGACGACCCGGTGCGCATGTACCTGCGCGAGATGGGCAGCGTCGAGCTGCTGTCGCGCGAGGGCGAGATCGCCATCGCCAAGCGGATCGAGGCGGGGCGGCAGACCATGATCGGCGGCATCTGCGAGAGCCCGCTGGCCATGCGCTCCATCATCGAGTGGCGCGACGCGCTCGCCGAAGGCACGATGCTGCTCCGCGACGTGATCGACCTGGAGGCGACCTACGGCGGCGGGCCGGAGGCCGCGGCCCGGCGCGCCGACGCGGCGAAGGCCGAAAACGGGGAGGCGGGCGACGGCGCGGAGGCCTCCGCCGACGGCGAGAGTGGCGAGAAGAGCGAGAACGAGGAAGACTTCGACGAGGCGAACGTCTCGCTCTCCGCCATGGAGGCCGCGGTCCGCCCCGACGTGATCGAGACCTTCGACGCGATTGCGGCGGCCTACAAGAAGTTCCGCCGCCTCCAGGACCTGCGCCTGGAGCTCGCCCAGAAGAACGAGACGCTCACCGAGTCCCAGACCCGGCGCTACAACAAGCTCAAGCGCGAGCTGGTGGAGCTCATGCAGGGCGTGCGCCTCAACAACAACCGCATCGAGGCGGCGGTGGACGAGCTTTACGGGCTCAACCGCGCCCTGATGACGCACGAGGGCAAGCTGCTGCGGCTCGCCACGCGCTGCGGCGTCTCGCGCGAGAAGTTCATCAAGCACTACGTCGGGCGCGAGCTCGATCCGCGCTGGCTCTCCCGCGTCGGCCGGCTGAAGGACGAGGGCTGGAAGCGCTTCGCCAAGGAGAAGCGCCCGGAGATCGTGGCGCTCCGCAAGAACATCATGGCGATCTGCCAGAACACGGGCCTGGAATCCACCGAGTTCAAGCGCATCGTCGCCATCGTGCAGAAGGGCGAGCGCGAGGCGAGCCAGGCCAAGAAGGAGATGGTCGAGGCCAACCTGCGCCTCGTGATCTCCATCGCCAAGAAGTACACGAACCGCGGCCTGCAGTTCCTCGACCTCATCCAGGAGGGCAACATCGGCCTGATGAAGGCCGTGGACAAGTTCGAGTACCGGCGCGGCTACAAGTTCTCGACCTACGCCACCTGGTGGATCCGCCAGGCGATCACGCGCTCCATCGCCGACCAGGCGCGCACCATCCGCATCCCGGTGCACATGATCGAGACGATCAACAAGCTGGTGCGCTCGTCCCGCCAGATGCTGCACGAGATCGGCCGCGAGCCCACGCCGGAGGAGCTGGCCGAGCGCCTCGGCATGCCGCTCGACAAGGTGCGCAAGGTGATGAAGATCGCGAAGGAGCCGATCAGCCTGGAGACGCCCATCGGCGACGAGGAGGACAGCCACCTCGGCGACTTCATCGAGGACAAGAACGCGGTCCTCCCCGTGGAGGCTGCGATCCAGTCCAACCTGCGCGAGGCCACGACGCGGGTGCTGGCGAGCCTCACGGCGCGGGAGGAGCGCGTGCTCCGCATGCGCTTCGGCATCGGCATGAACACCGACCACACCCTGGAGGAGGTCGGCCAGCAGTTCTCCGTCACGCGCGAGCGCATCCGCCAGATCGAGGCCAAGGCGCTCCGCAAGCTCAAGCACCCCTCGCGCTCGCGCAAGCTCCGCAGCTTTCTCGACATCTGAGCGGCAGCCCCGGAGAACGTCCGCCGTGGGCGGACGCCCTGGCGGGCCTGATGGTCGCGGACGAGTAGCGGTCAGCGTTACAACCGGCACGGTTAGCAGCTATGCGTGCAGTCGTTCACCTACGGGGATAGCCGAGCGGAGTGGTAGCAGCGCGCGATTAGCGAGACGCACAAGCCTCTTCGTTCGCGCGTGGATATTCTAATAAGAATTCATCTATACCTTGGGATACACCACCCAGAATAAAGCTCGCATCGTCTGTGTGTGTTCCAATGAATCCATCTTCCCATGTAGCGGCATACCCAAAAGTATCAGAAATAAGGTCGCTAAGGTATTTATTATAAGTTACGTTAATAGAAAATGCATTTTCAAGCACATTTATCGTCACTGCAAGATAGAATGGAAATTCGGGTTCAAAGAGACGAGCGGAACGCAACCGGCTCTCGACGGCTGCCCTGACGGACCGCTTCGTTAGGCCAAACTCGGCGGCCTCAGGCGATACCGAGATGAATAGGTCCATCGGCGAGCAGTTCGCGAAGAGTTCGAAGCGCGCGGTACTCTCGTCGGCAGACTGTCCGGCCGCCCTTGACGCCAAGAGGACCAGCGCCAACATTCCCAAGATTGCTAATGAACTCAGCTTTGGCCGCCGTCGCCGCTCCAATGACACCTCTGCCTCCCAGCAGTTCCAAGTAGCGCACTATACTGACACAGTGGTGACATGCTCCGCAAAAGCCCCTACATTCCCGTATGAGAGTGGTGGGAAGAATGGTGGAAGTCTTGAGAAATGGTTAAGTCCATTCAATAAAATCAATAGGTTATTGAGATTGTTCGACTCCCCTCGGCCCCGGACAGTGGTGCCAAGTTGCCGACCAACGCGACTCCGGAATGTTGAGGCTGCGGCTCCCCAGATGTTCCGCCGGGCTGGCGGAACATCTGGGGGAACTGAGAAGGCTTCAGGGTCTAAAAACTGTTTGTTTTCAAACACCTACCCTCTAAAGGTGGCTCCCCGGGCCGGACTCGAACCAGCGACCCAGCGGTTAACAGCCGCTTGCTCTACCAACTGAGCTACCGGGGATCATTCGCTATGTCCTGGCCGCTCACCTCCCGGTGGAACGCCCACGCGGGCTCTATATAACACCAAGATCGCCGCCGTTCCAGACACCCCAAGCGCCGAAGCGCCCCCGCCTCAGGCCGATGCGGCGACGGCGCGTGCGCTCTGCGCCTGCCCCAGCTCTTCCAGCAGCTCGTCCGTGGTGCGGACCCGGCAGTAGCCCCTGAAGCCCACCAGGGCCTCGCGGTGGCGCTGCTCCGAATAGGTGGCGCAGGCGTCGTCCACCAGCGTCATCAGGAAGCCGCGGTCGCAGCCGTCGCGGACGGCGGTCTCGACGCACTGGTCGGTCAACATCCCCATGACGATCACGTACTCGACGCCGAGGTTGCGCAGCACGTACTCGCAGTTGGTGGAGTTGAACAGGCTCGAGGAGGTCTTGGGGATGACGATGTCGTCGTCGCCGGGCCGCAGCTCGTCGAGGACCTCGGCCTCCCGCGACCCCTTGGCGGCGAAGATGCCGGAAATCTTGTAGTCCAGGCTGCGGTCCCGGCCGTCCTTCGTCAGGCACTCGATCACCGTGTACATGACCTCGATGCCGGCCTCCCGGCAGGCGGCGATCAGGCGCTGCCCGTTGGGGATGACGACGTCGCGGACGCGGTCGTGCATGTACTGGCCCCTCGGGTTTTCCGGGCGCCGCTCCGCGTCGTACTCGCCCTTCTGCAGGTCGATGACGAGCAGCGCGGCCCGCGCCGGCTCCACCGCCCGCTGGCGGAACGACACGTCGCCGTCCAGGGGAATGGCATCGATTTCGCTGCGCTCCATGGCTGTCGTCTCCCTTGCTTGCGGCCCGCTCGCCGGCGGTCGCCGCCGCGGCGGCGTGTTCGATTGCGTCAGTAGACCTGCACGTATCTCTCGCACATGCGCTCGGGCCGCGATTCCGAATAGAGCCGCATCTCGTGCCGCTTGAGCGCGGTGTAGGCCTGCACCATCGTGGGCGTGAACCAGCCCTTCACCGTCTCGTCGGCCTCGAACGCCTCGAGCGCCTGTTCGAGCGAGGTGGGGAGCCGCTTGATGCCGCGCGCCTCTCTCTCGTCCGCGCTCAGGTCGTCCGGCTCGCCGTCCACCAGGGTGGGCGGCGGCAGCCCGTCGCGGATGCCTTGCAGGCCTGCGCGCACGATCGCGCCGATGGCGAGGTAGGGGCTTGCTGTGGAATCGGTGAAGCGGAACTCGATGTTGAAGGCCTCGCCGCGCTCCGCCGGATCGGCGGCGGGCGAGGGGCAGATGCGAATGGCCGCCTCGCGGTTCTGGAGGCCCACGATGTCGTAGCCGCAGCTCCAGTGATGGGGGCCCAAGCGCAGGTAGGAAACGGGGCTCGGCGCGGTCACGGCGCAGAGGGCGTCGACATGGCTTTGCACGCCCGCGACGAAGCTGGCGGCGACCGCGCTCAGCTCTCCCGGCGCGTCCGCGTCGTGGGCAGCGGCGTTCCCGTCGGCGTCCCGAAAACTCACGTGAAGGTGGCAGCCGTTGCCGACCGCATCGGGCGCGGGCTTGGGGGAGAACGTGGCGCGCAGGCCGCTCTGCCGCGCCGCCTCGTGCACGACTTCGCGCGTGAGAACCACGCGGTCGGCGCCCGCCAGCCCGGCGGCAGGCCCGCAGGTGATCTCGAACTGCCCCACGCCGTACTCGGGCTCGAAGGTCTCGATCCCGGCTTCGGCGTCGATCAGGGCGGCGACGCAGAGGTCGGCGAACGGCGCGATCCGCCGCGCGGCATCCAGCGAGAACGGCGCCGCCCAGCGCAGATCCTCGCCGTGCAGCGCGAACTCGTTCTCGTAGGCGATGTGCAGCTCGAGGCCGGTCTCCGCCTTCATGTCCTTGAGCGCCGCCGCGAGGAAGCTCCGCGTGCAGCACTCCCAGGGGCTCCCGTCGGGGTTGAGGCTGTCGCAGAAGACCAGGTGAAGCGCCGGGTGCTCGGGCCGCAGCACGACCCGCCGCCGCGTCCCGTCGTCGGGAATCTGGCGGACCTCGTCCATCGGCCCCCACGGGTTCTCCGCGATGTCCTCGAAGGGCGTCATCGCCTGGCCCGCCAGCGCCCAACCCAGCCCGTGGGCCTTGCGCCGCTCGTACTCCGCGACCGGCAGCCCCCGCGTCCGCGACAGGCCCACGAGATCGTTCCAGACCAGGTAGACGATCTCGCCAGGGGTCACGGCGTTCGCTCCCCGGAGCCCTGCAGGGTTTCCCGGTCGTCCCACGTGTACCCCTCGCTCAGGCGCTCGCGGGTCAGTTCGGCCGTTCGCTGATGGATGACATGTCCAAGGCTCGCGCGGGGATCGGTCATGGCTCGTCTGGCCGATGCGTCATGCTCGTCAGACTCATAGAGAGTCCGCGTTCGCTTGTAAAAGACGCCCCCGAATTTCCTGACTCGTGCGTCCGGCGAGCGGAAACGCTCTAAGCGGGCGCGGGCGCGCCGGGGACGGGCATCGTGGGCACGCGGTTCACGTCCTTGTACAGCAGGTAGCGGAACGGCCCCGGCCCGCCGGCGTAGCAGGCCTGCGGGCAGAAGGCGCGCAGCCACATGTAGTCGCCGGCCTCGACCTCCACCCAATCCTGGTTGAGCCTGTACACCGCCTTGCCCTCGAGCACGTAGAGCCCGTGTTCCATGACATGGGTCTCGGCGAAGGGGATCGCCCCACCCGGCTGGAAGGTCACGATGTTCACGTGCATGTCGTGGCGCAGGTCGTCCGAGTCCACGAAGCGCGTCGTCGCCCAGGCGCCGTCCGTGTCCGGCATCGGCTCCGGGTCCACGTCGTGGTCGGAGGTCACGAAGCACTCCGGCACGTTGATGCCGTCAGCGGGCTGATACGCCTTTCGGATCCAGTGGAAGGAGGCGGGCTCGTCGCCTGTGTTCGCGACCGCCCAGCGCGTGGCCGGCGCCACGTAGGCATAGCCGCCGGGCTCAAGCGTGTGTTCGACGTTGTCGAGCGTGAGCCGCACCTGGCCGGCCATGACGAACAGCACGCATTCGACGTAGGTGGCCGGCTCGGGCCGCGCGCTGCCGCCGCCGGGCTCGATCTCGACGATCGCCTGGGAGAACGTCGTCGCGAACCCTGCGATGGGGCGCGACAGCACCCATGCGCGGGTGCCCTGCCAGTGCGGGAAGCTGCTGGTGACGATGTCGCGCAGCACGCCGCGCGGAATGATCGTGTACGCCTCGGTGATCACCGCGCGGTCGGTCAGCAGCGCCTGCTGCGGCGGAAGGCCGGCCACCGGGGTGAAGTAGCTGCGTTCGCTCATCGCTGGCCCCAGTCCTGTCGGATGTCCGTTCCGTCCTCCGCGATCGTGGTGTCGCGCCTGATCGCGCGCGGAAGAGCGGCAATGTAGCCGTTCGCGCGGAGGACTCCCAATGCCGAAATTAAGGGAGAGG
Source organism: Alphaproteobacteria bacterium (assembly GCA_965221125.1). Classification (GTDB taxonomy): domain Bacteria; phylum Pseudomonadota; class Alphaproteobacteria; order UBA828; family UBA828; genus WTGU01. The sequence continues at coordinate 343,111 of CBDCRW010000006.1, read as the reverse complement.
CCCATCAAAAATCGACTGACCCGCGGTGTGGTCCTGACCCACCCTTCGCCCCGCCAAGACCTTGGCGAGAATTGCGGGCTAATGCGCCATCAGGACCGGCACCGTCATCTCGCGCAGCACGTCGCGGGTCACGCCGCCCAGCAGCGTCTCCCGCAGGCGGCTGTGGCCGTAGCCGCCCATGACGAGGAGGCCGATGCCGTGGTCGCCGATCTCCGAGAGCAGGGCGTCGCTGACGCCGATGCCCGGCGTGGTCAGCGTGTGCCGGGCCTCCGCTCGCACCCCGTGGCGCGCCAGGTGGGCGCTGACGTCGGCGCCGGGGATGTGCTTGCCGTCGCAGCGGTCGACGCCGAAGACCACCACCTTGCGCGCGTGCTGCATGAGCGGCAGCGCACCGTCGAGCGCGTGCTTCGCCTCGCGCGTGCCGTTCCAGGCCAGCATGATTGTCTCCGGGTTGGAGGCGAAGGCGCCGGCATAGGGCCAGATCAGCACGGGGCCGCCGCCGCCCATCATCACGTCCTCGGCCAGCCCGGCGTGATTCTCGTCATCGTCCGGGTCGGTCTGGCCGACGATGACGACGTCGGCGTAGTAGGCGCTGGTCACGATGGCATCGGCGAACTCGCCGCTCGCGAGGCGCCATTCGCCGGGCACGCCGGTCCTCGCCGTCAGCTCGCGGAACGCGTCCTCGGCCGCTTCGGCGTGCGCGCGTTCTTCCGTATCCAGCCGCTTCACGACTTCCGGCGGAAATTCGGCGAGGATGAATCCGGGGACGTTGCGGCGGGACAGCACGTAGACGCCCGTCACCCTGCCGTCATGCTCCTGGGCCAGCTGGATTGCGGCGTCGAGCCGCGCTCCGGAGCGGTGATCCTTGCCGAGATGCACGACGATGTCCTTGTACTCCATGGTCCTGGTCTCCGTCGCCGCACCGCGCGTGCCCAGGGGCGGGGCGGCCTGCTCGGTGTGATCTCCCTGTCGTTCAGCTCCGTCTATTCGATGTGATCCGGCAGCAGCGGCGGGGCATCCGCCGGGGCGTCATCGGCCGTGCGCCCTCCTTGCTCTCAATTGGTGACATGGTGGGCGGAGAAGGGCGCCGCAAGGACCGAGCGGCCGATGCGCGATCGATCCGTCCCCGGAAGACCGCTTGAAGAGGGACTCTCTCCGAAAATGCTGTTGACAGCCCAATTGCCAGAGAACAGGATTGATCGCTGCTTGTCCGATCCATCAAGGGTCGAGCACGCCGCCGTGGCTTGGGAAGAACGAATGGTACGGTTCATGAGGCCATTGTGGCGCGAATTAATTGGGGGGAAAGCTCGGTTATTTGCCTGGAATGTGTTTGCCGATTACGAATGTCTTTTTCATCCTAATGTCGGGAAAAAGTTCGATACTGTCTGCCTGATTTCCGGCGAAATCCTTGCTCTTTTTGGCCGAACGGATCGACGCGCCGCATCGGCGAGACCCTGCGCCGGCGTCCCGAGTTCGGTCAACATGCTCCGGGGTGTTGCCGGTGCGCGCTAGTCCGGGCACATATCGCGCCTCCGGAATTCCGCTGAATTCGCGGGAATATCAAGGGCGGAACGAGTTCTCATCGGCAGAGTATTGGCTTGCGCCGCAGATTGCCGGCACGTGGCGAAGATCACCGGTGAATTGCGGACCGCGCTCCCGATATCGGGTATTCGAATGAGCGTCGACACGCCCGATATCGTGGTCTTCGACCGCGTTCAAAAGAGCTACGACGGCGAAATCCTGGTCGTAAAAGACCTCAATTTGAGCATAAAGTCCGGCGAGTTTCTGACGATGCTGGGTCCCTCCGGCTCTGGAAAGACCACGTGCCTGATGATGCTGGCGGGCTTCGAGCCGGCGACCCACGGCGAGATTTACCTGAACGGAAACCCCATAAACAAGGTCGCCCCGCATCGCCGAAATATCGGCATGGTGTTTCAGGATTACGCATTGTTTCCGCACATGACCGTGACGGAAAACCTCGCGTTTCCTCTGAAGGTCCGCAGGTTTCGGAAGTCCGAGATCGAGGCGAAAGTAAAGCGGGCGCTCGACATGGTTCGCCTGCCGGATTTCGGCGGCCGCAGGCCGGGTCAATTGTCCGGCGGCCAGCAACAGCGGGTGGCGGTGGCGCGGGCGCTGGTGTTCGAGCCCGACCTGGTGCTCATGGACGAGCCGCTCGGCGCCCTGGACAAGAACCTGCGGGAGGAGATGCAGTACGAGATCAAGCACCTGCATGAGGAGCTGGGCGTTACCATCGTCTACGTCACGCACGACCAGTCCGAAGCGTTGACCATGTCCAATCGTATTGCGGTGTTCAACGATGGCGTCATTCAACAGTTGGCAAGCCCCAGCGCGCTTTACGAACAGCCGGAAAACGCGTTCGTCGCGCAGTTCATCGGCGAGAACAATCGTCTGTGCGGCAAGGTTAATTCCCTCGAGGGCCAGCATTGCGACGTAAATCTGGACGGCGGCGGCACCGTTCGCGCTCTCAACGTGAGGGTCGAAGGGGCGGGCGCGCGCACGACCCTTTCGCTCCGGCCCGAGCGCGTGATTGTCGCGTGCCAGGACGGTGAGGTGGACAACTCGATCGTCGGCCGCGTCGAGGAGTTGATCTATCTCGGAGACCATATCCGCGCGCGCCTGGCCGTCGCGGGAACCGACGAGTTCGTCGTGAAGATTCCGAATACGGAACGCCACGCCGCGTTGCGCGAAGGGATGGACGTCAACCTCGGCTGGGCCGCGGAAGATTGCCGGGCATTGGACGCGCCAAGCGAGGAAGCCGAGCCCGGCTAATTTGGATCAAGACGCGTCGGCGCCGCCGATGCGAGGCTTGAGAACCCGCCGGCATGTCCGGCAAACGAGAGGGAGTGAGCAAGATGAGAGTGTTGTTGAGTGCGACAGTGGTTGCCGCCGGCGTCGCGATGGCGGCCGGCAGCGCCCAGGCGGTCGACCTCACGATCGTGTCGTGGGGCGGCGCCTACACGGCGAGCCAGCAGAAGGCCTATCACGACCCCTACATGGCGGCCAATCCGGACGTCAACATCATCAACGACGATTCCGCCAACGAGGGTCTCGCCAAAATAAGGGCCCAAGTGGAATCGGGCAACGTCACCTGGGACGTCGTCGACATGATCGCCTCCGACGCGATCACCGCGTGCGACGAAGGCCTCATCATGGAAATCGACCCCGACACGTGGCTGGCGCCGGCACCCGACGGTACGCCCGCGTCGGAGGATTTCTTCGCCGGCACGCTCTCGCCGGGCGGGACCAACTGCTTCATCCCGCAGATCGTCTATTCCACGACCTTCGGCTACCGCACCGATGCCTTCGAGGGTGAGCAGCCGTCCACGATCGCCGACGTGTTCGACCTCGAGAAGTTCCCCGGCAAGCGCTCGCTGGAGCGCCGGCCCATCAACAATCTCGAGTGGGCACTGCTTGCTGATGGCGTCGCGCCTGGGGACGTTTACCCGATGCTCAGCACACCTGAGGGCGTGGAGCGAGCCCTTGCAAAGCTGGATACTATCAAGGATCAGGTGATCTGGTGGTCCAAGGGGGCCGAGACTCCGCAGCGTCTGGCGGACGGCGAAGTTGTCATGGGGTCGACCTACAACGGCCGACTCTTTTCGCTCATTGCGGAAAAGGGCCAGCCCGTCGCCATGATGTGGGATCGGCAGGTGTTCGATCTCGACGGCTGGGTGGTGCCCGTGGGCGTCAAGGATCTCGAGGCGGTGAAGGCGTATCTCTACTACGCCACCGACACGCAGCGGCTGGCCGACCAGGCCAAGTTCATCTCCTACGGTCCGGCCCGCTACTCGTCGGCGCCGCTGGTGGGCAACCATGCCGATCTCGGCATCGACATGAAGCCCCACATGCCGACCGATCCCAACAACGCCAAGACCATCTTCGACTTCGACTATGTCTGGTGGGCCGACCACCGGGCAGAGCTCGACGAGGTGTTCAACACCTGGCTCGCCAAGTAGCGGAACCGGAGCGGGACGGGGCGCGCAATCGCGTCCCGTCCCCGCTTCTTCGAGGCCCGTGAGCGGCCCCCGGCCCGCCTGACATGACCACGGCCGCCGACGGCACGCTGCGGACCGCCGACGGCGTGCCGCTGAAGCGCAGCCTGCGGCGGGCGACGTCGCGCAGGCGCGTTCGCGCATTCCTGCTGGTCGTCCCCATCCTGGCGTTCCTGCTGGTCGCGTTCGTCTTTCCCGTTATCGACATGCTGTTCAGGAGCGTCGACAACCAGATCGTCTCCTCCGTCCTTCCCCGCACGACGCTGGCCGTTCAAAGCTGGGACCCGGCGAGCGAGGAACTGCCGCCCGAGTTCGTCTACGAAGCCCTGGTCCTGGATATTCAGGAGTCGTTCAAAGACAAGACGCTGGGCCGCGCCGGGCGGCGCCTGAACTACGAAATGACCGGCATGACGAGCCTGTTCCGCAAGTCGGGGCGGCGGGCCAAGCGCATTACCGAAGCGCCGTTCAAGGACCAGGTCATCGCGATCGACAAGCGCTGGGCCGAGCTTGATACCTGGCGGCTCATACACCAGGAATCGAGCGCGGTAACGGAGAGCTATTTCCTCTCGGCGGTCGACCTTCAGGTCGACTACAAGGGCGACATTTCCTGGAAGTCGGAGGAACGACGAATATACCTGTTCCTCTTCTACCGCACGTTATGGATGAGCGCGCTCATCACGGTGCTCTGCCTGCTGTTGGGTTATCCCATCGCCTTCCTTCTGGCGACGCTGCCGCCACGTCACAGCAATCTGCTGCTGATTCTCGTGCTGCTGCCGTTCTGGACCTCCCTGCTGGTGCGAACGACCGCGTGGATCGCCCTGCTCCAGTCCGAAGGGGTGCTGAACGACCTCATGGTGTTTACCGGCATCGTTTCCGAAGACGGCCGATTACAATTGATTCACAACAAGATCGGCACGTTCGTCGCGATGACGCACATTCTCTTGCCGTTCATGATTCTGCCGCTTTATTCGGTGATGAAGACGATTTCGCCTTCGTACATGCGCGCGGCGCGCTCGCTCGGCGCATCGCCCTTTACCAGCTTCATGCGGGTCTACATGCCCAATACCGTGCCGGGCATCGGCGCCGGCTGCATTCTCGTCTTTATTCTGTCGATCGGCTACTACATCACGCCCGCGCTCGTCGGCGGGCGAACCGGCACGTTCATCTCGAACATCATCGCCCTTCACGTCAGCGAGACGTTGAACTGGGGCTTGGCCGCGGCGTTGGGCGTCATCCTGCTCGCCCTCGTTCTGCTGCTTTATTTCCTCTACGACCGGATCGTCGGCGTCAACAACATGAAGCTCGGATAGCGCTCATGCCGCCGCCGCTGCACGCCACGCCGTCCGAACGAACCTGGTACTACTCGTTCCGGACGATCTGCGTGCTGATCTTCATCTTTCTGGTCGGCCCCATCTTCGTCATCATCCCGCTCAGCTTCAACGAGCTGCCCTACTTCACCTTCACGCCGGAAATGCTCGCCTTCGATCCAGAAGGCTACAGCACCAAGTGGTACCGCGAGTTCTTTGCCGAGGATTCCTGGCAGAGAGCGGTGCAGAACAGCTTCCTCATCGCGGTCTTCGCCACCCTCATCTCGACCTTCCTCGGCACCCTGGCAGCACTGGGACTGAGCCGGCCCGAGATGCCGTTCAGAAAGACGATCATGGCGTTGCTGATCTCGCCGATGATCGTCCCGCTCATCATCTCCGCCGCCGGGATGTATTTCTTCTACGCGCGGATCGGCCTCGCCTCGACCCACTTCGGCGTCATCATGGCCCACGCGGCTCTGGGCATCCCGTTCGTCATCATCACCGTGACGGCGACGCTCGTGGGCTTCGACCACTCGCTCACCCGGGCCGCCGCGAGCCTCGGCTCGAGCCCGACGCGGACCTTCTTCGTCGTCATCGTGCCGCTGATCCTGCCCGGCGTCATATCCGGCGCGCTGCTCGCCTTCATCACCTCGTTCGACGAGGTCGTGGTCGTGCTCTTCGTCGGCTCCGTGGAGCAGCGAACGATCCCGTGGAAGATGTTCTCCGGCATCCGAGAAGAAATCCGCCCGACCATCCTGGCGGTCGCCACGCTCCTCGTCTTCATATCCATCGTGCTACTCACGATGGTGGAGCTCCTGCGCCGGCGGAGCGAGCGGCTGCGCGGCATTCGCTCGTAGCCGACACGAGCATGGCCCGGCACGAGGCCTCCGCGCGAATGTTCTTGTAATGTTCTCTCGTGCCACGTATGCTGTGGCGATGAGGGACGCGCGCAAGGGGCGGGGGGCCGCGAGCAACCGGAGCGGGCGCTACGAGCGCCACCGGCGCGAGGCGTTCGACGACGGCTGGGGCACCATCGACGAAGCAGAGGCGCCGCTTCGCACCGAGGTGCGCCCCGACACCAGCCGCACGGTGATCACGCGGAACGAGTCCCCCGACATCGGCTTCGACCGCTCCATCAACGTCTATCGCGGCTGCGAGCACGGCTGCGTCTATTGCTACGCGCGCCCGACGCACGCCTATCTCGGCCTTTCGCCCGGCCAGGACTTCGAGAGCCGCATCTTCGCGAAGCACGATGCGCCGGCGCAGCTCGAGCGCGAGCTGGCGCGGCCCGGCTACCAGTGCCGGATGATCGCCATGGGCACCAACACCGACCCCTATCAGCCGACCGAGCGCCGCCTCGCGCTCACACGGGGCGTCCTCGAGGTGCTGGAGCGCTACGACCACCCGGTCGGCATCGTCACCAAGTCGGCGCTGGTGACGCGGGACGCGGACATCCTCTCCCGCATGGCCCGGCGCAGGCTGGCCACTGTCTCGCTCTCGGTCACGACGCGGGACCGCGACCTCGCCCGCACCATGGAGCCGCGCGCGTCGACGCCAGCGAAGCGGCTGGAGGCCATCCGAGCCCTCCGCGAGGCCGGCGTGCCGGTGGGCGTGATCGTGGCGCCCATCGTGCCGGGCCTCACCGACCACGAGATCGAATCGATCCTCGAGGCCGCGAGCGATGCGGGCGCGGACCGTGCCGGCTATGTCGTCCTGCGCCTGCCGCGTGAGGTGCGCGAGCTTTTCCTGGAATGGCTCTCGGTCCATGCGCCGAACAAGGCAAAGCGCGTCGTCTCCCTACTGCAGGGCATGCGCGCGGGCCGGCTCAACGACCCCAACTTCGGCACCCGCATGTCCGGCAGCGGCCCCTACGCGGAGCTGATCGCCGCCCGCTTCGCCGCCGCCACCCGGCGCCTCGGGCTGAAGCGCAAGGGCCCCACGCTCGACACCGGCCGCTTCCGCCCGCCCGCCCGCGACCCCGCGCAACTCACCCTCTTCTGATCCGCCGACCCGCGCGCCGGTCGTGTTAGAACGGTTTCATGGCAGGGAAGCGCCGCCAGCGGGACCGCCCCGACCTGTCGCTCGAAGACGCGGCGGGCGGGCGCGTGGCCGGGGTCGACGAGGCCGGCCGTGGCCCCTGGGCCGGGCCCGTGGTCGCTGCGGCGGTGGTCTTCGCCGCGGGCGGCCCGCCGGAGGCGCTGCGCGCCGCGATCACCGATTCCAAGATGCTGAGAGCGGAACGCCGCGCCGCGCTCCAGCCGGCGATCCTGGCCTGCGCCGATGCCGCCCTCGGCATCGCGAGCGTCGCCGAGATCGACGCCATGAACATCCTGCAAGCAACCCTGCTCGCCATGCGCCGCGCCGTCGTCCGTCTCGCCCATCCGCCCGACCTTGCGCTGGTGGACGGCAACCGCGCGCCCCGGCTGCCGTGCGCGGTGCGGACGGTGGTGGGCGGCGATCGCGCGAGCCTCTCCATCGCTGCGGCCTCGATCGTCGCCAAGGTCGCGCGTGACCGCCTGATGACGCGCCTCGCGCTGGAGCATCCCGGCTATGGGTGGGAGCGCAACGCAGGCTACGGCACGGCGGAGCACCAGGCCGGGCTTGCGCGGCTCGGGGTCACGGCGCACCACCGGCGGTCGTTTCGCCCCATCTGCGCGCTTCTGGAGGGCGGTGCGTGAGCCTGCCGACCGCAGACGCCGACCTCGTCGTCCGCCCGCCCGGAACTCTCTGCTGGGGCGCGCGGCGCTTCGCCTGCGCGATCGGCTGGGGCGGGGTCCGCCCCAACAAGCGCGAGGGCGACGGGGGCACGCCCGCCGGCCGCTTTCCGCTCCGCCGGGTGCTCTACCGGCCGGACCGGCTGGCCCCGCCCCGGACGGCGCTTCCCATCGCCCCGCTCGGCCCGCGCGATGGCTGGTGCGACGATCCCGGCCACCCCCTCTACAACCGGCCGGTCCGCCTGCCGCACGCGGCGAGCCACGAGGAGCTCTGGCGCGCGGACCGCGTCTACGACCTGATCGTCATTCTCGGCCACAACGACGCGCCGCCGGTGCCGGGGCAGGGGAGCGCCGTGTTCCTCCACGTGGCCCAGCCCGACTATGCGCCGACGGCGGGCTGCGTCGCCGTCGCCCTCGGCGATCTGTTGACGATCCTGGCCGGCGTCGGCCGGCGGACGTGGCTCAGCGTGCCGCCTTGCGGCAGACCAGCTCGATCGGCACCGCCCGGCGTTCCTTGAGCGCGCGGGCGGAATTTGCGGCGGCATCCTCGGCGAGCGCGCCGTGGATCAGCGAGACCGCGCGGTGCGACGGCTTTCCGCCCGCTTCGACCAGCGCGCGGGAGCGGGCGCCGTAGGCCAGCGCCACGTCCGTCGTATCGCGCAGGCTCTCGATCGCGAAGCCGCAGGCCGCGAGGTTCGCGCGGGTCTCCGCCTCGGTCGAGAGGAAACTCGACGACGCTGTGTGCGCCCAGGGCGTCGGGAAGTCCGGCGCGCCGCCCGGCCCTTGCGCCACCTCCGACAGCATCAGCCAGGCGCCCGGCCTGAGCACGCGGTGGATCTCGCGGTAGAGCGCGCGCTTGTCGGCGATGTTCATGGAGACGTTCATGGAATAGGCGCCGTCGAACGCCCCGTCGCCGAAGGGCATCGCGAGCGCATCGCCGTGCGCGATCGAGACCCGATCCTCCAGCCCGAGCAGCGCGTTCAGGTGGCGGGCCACGTCGCAGAACTCCGCCGTCAGGTCGACCCCGCTGACCCGGCAGCCGAAGCGCCTCGCCATGTAGCGCGCGGGCCCGCCGAGGCCGCTGCCGACATCGAGGATGTGGTCCGTCTCCGCGACCCGGAGCAGCCCCGCCATGTCCTCGGTCGCCTCCAGCCCGCGGCCGTGGAAATGATCGTAGGGCGCGAGCGCCTCGGCGGTCGGCCGCGCGGGATCGGCGCCGTCCTCCCGCAGCCTCGCCTCCAGCCGCGCCAGCAGGTCGCCGCTCGTGTAGTGGCCGGTGATCGCGCTTGCGTCGCTCACGTCTCCCTCCCGCACGGCCCGCCACGGGCCCATAATGGAGAGTGCTGGGGGTTAGGGCGCGGGGACGAGGTCCAGCAGGCGCTGCGACAAATTCTCGCCCGCCGACCATTCGACGCCCCGGTCGGCGAGGTAGCGGCGCACGGCGCGCCGCGTCTGCTCTCCGGGCACGCCGTCCGCAGGCCCCGGATCGTAGCCGTGGGCCGCGAGCCGGCGCTGCAGCTCCGCGACCTGGCTGTCCGAGAGGATCAACGTCGTCGCCCCGGCCAGGGTCGGCGCTTCCTGCGCGCGCGGCGCGAAATCGGCGGCGCGGGTGCGGGCCTCGTCCACCTGTTCTGGCGGCAGAATCTCGGCCAGCCGGGCCGCCGCGTCGGCTGCCTGCTCGCCCTCGGCGCCCTCGCCATGCCGGGCCGCGACCTCGAGCCAGTAGAGCGCCTCTTCTCCGTCCTGCTCCACGCCGCGCCCGGTCTGGTGCAGCAACGCCAGATTGAACTGCGCCTGGGTCACGCCCTGCAGGGCCGCACGCTCGTACCAGGCCGCCGCCGCGGCCGCATCCTCGGCCACGCCGCGCCCGGTCTCGTGCAGGAGGCCCAGGTTGAACTGGGCCATCGCGTCGCCCCCCTCGGCGAGCGGACGCCAGGCCTTCGCGGCTCCTTCGTAGTCGCCGGCCTCGTAGGAGGCGGCGCCATCCGCGAGCAGGTCGGCCGCCGCCGGCGAGGCGAGCGCTGCCGCAAGCAGGGTTGCGACAGAGAAGAGGAGGACCCGCACGCAGGCGCGCCTACGCGGCGGGAAGATCGAGTCGGGTGTCACGGCGCCGCAACATTATCCCGATTCTCCAGTCGGGCAAGGGAAAGCGACTCCGCCACGGCGGCCATGCGCCGGTGCAGTCTAATTGCGCGTCCCTTGCCGCTCGCTGTTGTGAATACGTCAAAAGGCAATACATTTTATCGGTCGACGAGAATCGGGCGGTCGCAGTGTCACGAAGATCGAATCCGAAGCGCTTCAGCCGCCTGTCCCGGCGCGCCCTGCTGGCCGGCGCCCTGATTGCCGCCCTCATGATCGCGGCCGCAGGGCAGCGGACGGCGGCGTCGGACGACGCGGCGGTCGCCTTCGTCCAGGGTGTCGGGGACGAGGTCATGGCCATCCTGGGCGATAAGGCGAACAGCACTCTGGCCGAGCGCGAGGTCGCGTTCCGTGACGTGTTGGGCCGGGGCTTCGACATCCCGATCGTTGCCCGCTTCGTGCTGGGCAAGCACTGGCGGACGGCGAGCGACGACCAGCGCGCGGAATTCACGGCCGTCCTGCTCGACTTTCTCGCGCGCGTTTACGCGAGCCGGTTCGATTCATACTCCTACGGCGGCGAGGTGTTCACGGTGCACGCCGCCATCGCCGACGAGAGCGGCGACACCATCGTGCGCGCGCAGGTGTCCCGGCCATCCGGCGCCGACCCCGTCGAGCTCGATTTCCGCGTCCGCCCGAGGGACGGCGGCCACCGGGTCGTCGACCTCTACGTCGAGGGCATCAGCATGTTGCTCACCCACCGGGCCGAGTTCGCCTCGGTCATCAACCGCAAGGGCTTCAACGGCCTGCTCGGCGACATCCGCGCGCGCATCGAGGCGCCCATCGGCGCCACGGCGGAATAGAACGCGTCCGCTTTTGCGGACGCGTTCTAGGCCGCGATAGCGGCCCGCCGCGAATGCGGCGCCCTCGCGGAGGCGCTGGCCGCAGGCCAGCTGCCGTGAGCGACAAACGGCCAGAGCGTTTCCGTGCAATACGGAAACGTTCTGGCAGGGCGGCCTATCGCGCGTCCGTCAAAGTCAGCGGCGCTCTATCCCTCTTTCTGCCCGCCCGGCAGGTCCGATTCGGGGAGCGCCTGGGTCTCGGGCTCGGCGGGCTGCGGCCTGCCGGCGATCACGGCTTCGGCAGCGATGGCGCGGGCTGCGGCCGGGACGGCCGTCCGCAGCGCGGTGCGCACCACCCGCGTCGGATCGGCGATGCCGGCGCGCGGCAGGTCGCGGAAGTGCCGTGCGGCCGCGTCGAAGCCCCAGCGCGGATTGTCCTGGGCGAGCGCGCGGGCGACGGCGTAGGTGCCCTCGCCGCCGGCGTTCTCCACGATCCGCCGCATCGGCGCCTTGAGTGCCGCCGCCAGCGCAGAGACGCCCATGGCCTCGTCGTCGCTGCGGGCATCGACGTCGCGAAGCGCGCGGGAGGCCTGCACGAGCGCCACGCCGCCGCCGGGCACCACGCCCTCCGCCGCCGCTGCGCGGGCAGCGTTCAAGGCGTCCGTCGCGCGTTCCTTCCGCGCGCGGAGCTCCGTCTCGGTCGCGCCGCCAAGCCGCAAGTGCGCGATGGCGGCGGCGAGGCGGGCGAGGCGCTCCTGCAGCTTCTCGCGGTCGAAGCTCAGGTATTTCTCGGCCTCCGCCTCGCGCCGCAGCATGTTGCAGCGCTGCGCGATCTCCTCGGCATCGCCCGCGCCGTCCACGATGGCGGTGCGGTCGCGGGCCACGTGCACCCGCTTCGCCGCGCCCATCATCGCGGGCTTCAGGTTCTCCAGCTTGTTGCCGAGCTCGTCGGTGACGATCTCCCCGCCGGTCATGACCGCGATGTCCTCCAGCATGAGCTTGCGCCAGCGCCCGAAGCCCGGCGCCTTGACCGCGGCGACGCGGAGCCCACCCTGCTGCTTGTTGACGATCAGCGTCGCCAGCGCATCGCCCACTACGTCCTCCGCCACGATCAGCAGCGTGTGCGACGACTTGGCGAAGGCGCGGAGCGCGGGCTCGATCGCGTCCACGCTGGAGATCGTCTTCTCGTGCATCAGCACGTAGGCGTCTTCCAGGGTGGCCGTCATGTCGTCCGTATCGGTGACGAAGGCGGGCGAGACGTAGCCCGTGTCGAAGCTCATGCCCTCGTGCACCGAGAGCTCGGTCTCGACGCCCTGCGCCTCCTCGATGGTCACCACCCCGTCGGGGCCGACCCGGCGGATGGCATGGGCGAGGTGGCGCCCGATCTCCTCGTCGCCGCCCGCCGCGAGCCGGGCCACGCGCTCCAGGCCGCCCTCCGCCGGCAGGGGGCGGGACTGCGCGTCCAGCGCTTCCGTGGCTGCGGCGAGCCCGCGCTCCATCCCCCGCATGACGCTCATGGGGTCGGCGCCGGCGGCGGTCGCGCGGTGGCCTTCCTCCATGAGCGCAGCCGCCAGCACCATCGCGGTGGTGGAGCCGTCGCCCACCTCGTCGCTCACCTTCGAGCCGACGTGGCGGATCAGGCGGCCGCCCATGTCCTCGAAGCGGTCCTCGAGGTCGATGTGCCGCGCGATGGTGTAGCCGTCGGTGGAGACCCAGGGCTGGGCATGGCGGCGCTCGATCAGCACCGCGCGCCCGCCGGGGCCGAGGGTGGTGCCGACGATGCGGCCCACCGTTGCGGCACCCCGGAGCAGCCCGGCCCTGGCCTCGAGCCCGACTCCGATGCGCTTGGGCCCCGGTATGCCGCCGATCATCATGGCGCGCGCCGCGCCCGCGGCCAGTGGCGAATGAAGACCTTGATGCCGTGCGCCGCGGCTCAGCCCTCGTAGTCGATCGGCGTCGCCTCGCTGTCGTCCTCGTGCCGCTCCCAGTAGAGGGCGCGCAGCCTCTCGGTCACCGGGCCGACGGCGCCGTCCCCCACCGGCTCGTGGTCGATCTTCGTCACCGGCAGGATGCCGCCCGCCGTGCTGGTGACGAAGACCTCGTCGGCGCCGCGCAGGTCGTCCGGCGAGACGATGCCGACCTCCCCTTTCACGTTGAGTTCGCCCAAGAGGTCGAGCGCGGTCCGCCGCGTGATGCCTTCGAGGCAGGTGCCGCCCGGCGTCGTCGCGGTGCCGCCCTTGACGGCGAAGACGTTGAAGCCCGGCCCCTCGGCGATGTTGCCGTCGAGGTCGACGACCACCGGCATGTCGCAGCCCCGCTCGTAGCTCTGGAACAGCGCGCGGATCATGTCGCCCCAGTGGAAGTTCTTGGCGGTGGGGTCGACCGAGCCCGGCGGAATCCGCAGGTAGGAGCTGAGGTGCAGGTTGATGCCGCGGGCGCGCATCTCCTCGTCCGCGATCCAGACGAAGGGGATGACAAAGGCGATGAAGCGGTTCTCGCAGGCACGGGGGTCGCGGGTGCCCTTGGGCGGCATGCCGCGGGTGCACAGCACTTCGACGTAGGCCTCGCGCAGCTGGCTGAGGCGCATCAGCCGCATCAGGATCGCGACGACCTCGTCGCGCTCGTGGGGAATGCTCATGCGGACGCTGGCGAGACTCTTCTCGAAGCGGTCGAGATGATGGTCGAGCCGGAAGAACTTGCCGCCCCAGACGTGCACCACGTCGTAGGTGACGTCCGAGCGCGTGAAGCCCCAGTCGAGGATCGGTATCCGCGCCTCGGCGATCGGCACGAAGGCCCCGTCGATGAAGGCGGCGCCGTCCGCAAAGCGGTTCTCCAGCCTGACGACGCCGTCAGGCGCCGCTTCCGTGACCCGTGCCATCAGCACTCTCCCCGGTTCGCAATTCCAGATCGGGCGACAGTGTGCCGCATCACGCCCGCGTTCGCATCCCGTCGGCGATCTTCTCGGCGATCGCGATGGTCGTGAGGTTGGTGTTGGCGCGCGGGATCGTCGGCATCACCGAGGCATCGACCACGCGGAGCCCCGCCACGCCGCGCACGCGGCACTCGCCGTCGAGCACGGCGAGCGGGTCGCCGTCCGGGCCCATGCGGCAGGTCCCGCACACGTGCCAGCCCGGCCAGACCGATGCCTTGATCCAGTCCGCGAGCGCGCTCTCGTCCTTGACCATGCGGTGCACGTCGCGCCCGCCGGTGAGCTTGCGGCGCAGCAGCACGCGACCGGGGCCGCCCAGGTCGAGCAGCGCGCGTGCCGTCGCCGTCTTCAGCCAGGTCCCGGCCGAGGGCACCATCAGGCGGCGGACGGCGTCCGAATAGCCGGCGAGGAACCACAGCGTTATCTGATCCTTCACGGCCGGCGACTCCATGACCCTGTAGAGGCGCCGGAAGCCGTCGACAAGGCGCACGAGATCGCGCTCGTCGGAGAGCATGTTGAGGTCGACGCGGGGCTCGTCGAAGGGCGAGGGCGTGGCGAGGCGCACGGTGCCCTGCGAGTACGATTTGTTGACCGCCAGGAGCATGGTGCCCATCGCTTGGCCCAGCGGATGCCAGCCGGCGGAATTGGTCGGCATGAAGAGCATGTCCCCCGGCGGGCAGCCCTGCAGCCCGGAGGAGTAGCGCGCGCCGAAATAGATGTGGCGGCGCTGCCCGGCCGGCACGCGGGCGCGGGGCTTCAGGTGCGCCGCGACGCTGACGCTCGCGTGCTCCAGCAGGTTGCCGCCGACGCCCGGCAGGTCGGCCGCCACCTCGATCCCGAGCGCGCGCAGGTGCTCCGCCGGGCCGACCCCGGCGCGGAGCAGCAGGGCAGGGGAGTGAAGCGCGCCGGCGGAGACGATGGTCTCCCGCGCGTCGAAGCGGAGGGTCTTCCCCCGGCTCACCGCCTCGACCCCGCGCGCCCGACCGCCGTCGACGACGATGCGCGTCACCGTGGTCTCCGCGTGAATGGCGAGATTGCGCCGCCGCCGGGTCGCGGCGTCGAGGTAGCCGATCGCCGTGGAGACGCGCCGCCCGTACTGGTTCGAGAGCGGCACGGGATAGCAGCCGTCGGCGTCGTCGCCATTCACGTCGCCGCAGAGGGGCAGGCCGTTGTCCTCCATCGCGGCGAGCGCCGCGCGGCTGAACCCGCCCCATTCCTCCGGGAAGAGCCGGCGCACCGGGATGCGCCCGGCGCTGCCGTGGCCGTCGCCGGCGAAATCGACGTCCCGCTCCAGCCTGTTGAAGTAGGGCAGAAGGCCCGCGTGGGACCAGCCGGGGAGCCCCATCTCCTCCCACTCGTCGTAGTCGCCCTGCATCCCGCGCACGGCGAACTGGCCGTTGATGGAGGAGCCGCCGCCCATGACGCGGGCCTGCTCGAAGCGGCTCGGCTTCTGCGAGGGGTCGATCTCGGGCGAGCGGTTGTAGACGCGCAGGTCCTGCCAGTGAAAGCGCGGATCGAAGTAGGCGCGCCCCGGATAGCTGTCGAGGATGATGTCCGGCACCGTCTCCGGCGGCGTGTCCGGGCCCGCTTCCAGCAGGGCCACGCGCGTCGCGGGATCGGCCGAGAGGCGATGGGCCAGCACGGCGCCCGCCGAGCCGCCGCCCACGATCACGTAATCGAATGCCTCTCCCACGCGCAAGCCTCCGGAAGCGATCATCAACCGTCCGACGTCACGCCGTGCCGGACCGTGCGTGCTGGCTAGTGTAACGTGTGTCCCCCGCCGTCAAGGTCATTCCCGACAAGGTGATTCATGGCAGCACGATCCGTCGCGGTCATCGGTGCCGGCATCGTCGGAACCGTTACTGCCTGTTTCCTGAGACGCGAGGGCCACGCGGTCACGCTCCTGGACCGCGATGCGCCGGGCGCGGGCGCCTCCTACGGCAACTCGGGCGTGATATCGCCCGCTGCCGTGATGCCCGTGGCGATGCCGGGCCTTGCGAGGAAGGTCCCGCGCTGGCTGCTCGACGAGACCGGCCCGCTCTATCTCGACTGGCGCGAGCTGACGCGCCTCCTGCCCTGGCTCGTCGCCTTCGTGCGCGCGGGCCGGGAAGACCGGGTGCGGGCGATCTCGGCGTCGCTCGCCGCGCTCAACGGCTCTACCCTCGACCTGCTCATGCCGCTCCTGCGGGAAGCCGGGCTCGACGCAATGGTCGAGAAGAAGGGCATGCTCTACGTCGACCCCGCGGGGCGGGAGAGTGCCGGCGAAAGCCTCGCCGTCTCGCTCCAGCGGGCGGCGGGCTACGCGGTGGAGACGCTCGATGCGGCCGGCCTTCGCGACCTGGAGCCCGCGTTGGCGCCCGGATTTTCCAGCGGCTTCCTCGTGCCGGCGGCGGCCCACACCCTCGACCCCCACCGCCTCGTCACCGGGCTTGCCGAGCATTTCGGACGCCAGGGAGGAACTTTTCAGCGCGCGCGTGTCGAGCGCATCTCGGCGCAGGGGAGGGACAGCGCCGCCATCCACTTCGGCGGCGAGACTCATGACTACGACACCGTCGTCGTGGCCGCCGGCGTCTGGTCGCGGCCGCTGGTTGCCGGGCTGGGCTACCGCGTCCCTCTCGTCTCCCAGCGGGGCTACCACGCGACCTTCACCAACCCCGGCGTCTCGCTGGGCAGGGTCGTCCTGCCCACGGCCGTTTCCGCGACCATCGTCCCCATGGCCATGGGGATCAGGATCGGCGGCACCGTCGAGTTCGCAGGCGATGGCGCGCCGCCCAACGGCAAGCGCGCCGACGCGCTCTGCCGCCACGCCAAGGCCACGCTGCCCGCTCTCAATGTCGAGGAGCGCACGACGTGGATGGGCGAGCGGCCGTGCACGCCGGACAGCCTGCCCATCCTCGGCCGGGCGCCACGCCACCCGGCGGTGCTCTTCGCCTTCGGCCACGGGCACCAGGGTGTCATCGGCGCATCGAAGACCGCCGAGGTGATTGCCGATCTCGTGGCCGGACGGGAGCCCGCCCTCAACCTCGCGCCCTTCGCCGCCGACCGCTTCGGGCTCTTATCGCGCGTCCGACTTTGACGGACGCGCGATAGGCCGCGACAGCGGCCCGCCGCGTATGCGGCGCCCTCGCGGAGGCGCCGGCCAACGGCCGGCTGCCGTGAGCGAAAAATTCGTAGAGCGTTTCCGTTTCAAACGGAAACGCTCTACCTCGCCTCGGCTGAGAGGCCGAGCCTGAGCGCGGCCGGCATGGTCTCCCACACCAGCTCGTCGCCATCGCGGTAGCGCTCCCTCCAGTATTCGGCCTCGCCGGCCTCCTGCGGCAGCCAGAGCGGCGGCGCCGCCCCGTCCCCGCGCTGGCGACGCAGCGCCGCGGTCTCGCCCTCGTCCACCTCCAGCGTCGCCGGATCGATCGCGACGCCGAACCTCGCGCGCGCTGCTTCTACCGTCAGCAGCTCGTCCCGCACCAGCACCCGCACCGAGTCCGCAGGCCGCTCAAGCGGATCGCCGTAACCCCCGCCGCCGGTGGTGACGGTGACGTAGCGCTCGCCCTCGTAGATCACGTCCGGGTCCGGGTGCGCCATGTAGAAGCGCCGCGTGCCGTCTTCGCGCTCCTTGTACTTGCAGCCCCCGTTGCCGGGCAGGCCGCCGAACAGGCCGAATGGCGGGTTGAACGTGCCCTCGTACTCGAACTTCATGTAGAGGACGCCGTCGACCGGCCGGACGCTGGTCTCGATGCCGTGGCCGCCGATCCAGGTGCCGGCGCCGGCGCTGTCGGCCAGGAACTCGTTGTACTCGACGAAGAGCGGCTGCAGCAGCTCCACCATCTCCACCGATTCCGTCTGCATCCCGCCCAGGCAGCAGACGCATTGCGTGAGCGGCCAGCCGTCGGCGCCGTTGCAGGCGCCGCCGCCGGAGGCCGCGACGAAGATGGATGCGGCGAACGGCACGGACGGGCTCACCCGGTTGTCGTCGCCCATGGAGAGCCGCTGCTGGCAGCGCCCCCAGCCCGCCGGCACACGTTCCGGCGCGGCCTGCGCCAGCGCCTTCCAGGCCGCCTCGATCAGGATGTCGCCGGGGTTGACGGTGCCCCACCACGTGCTCGCGGGCCAGCGCGCGTTCGCCACCGAGCCCTCGGGCGCCGTCACCCGGATGCGCCGCGTGCACCCCTCGTTGCGCGGGATGGTGGGATCGATGATGGTAAGCACCGGGATGCTGCCGCAGGCCTCCATCGTGGCCACGGTCGCGTTGCAGTGGCCGCCGGCCTGCGGGTCGCTGCCCGAGAAATCCACGTGGATGGTGTCGTCGTCGATGGTGACGGTGCACGCGATGCGGATGTTGTGCGTGCCCTGACCGTCGCTGTCGATCCACCCTTCGCCCTCATAGACGCCGTCGGGCAGCGCCCGGATCTCGGCGGCCGTGCGGCGCTCGGCGTAGGCGATCATCTCGGCCAGCGTCGGCACGACGACATCGACGCCGTGAGTCTCCGTCATCTCCTGCAGGCGCGCCGCGCCGGCGCGAACCGCGCCCACCATGGCCCTGAGATCGGCCTCCAGCCAGTCGGGAAGGCGGACGTTGCGCAGGTAGAAGCGGATCGTGCTGCGGATTTCCTTGTCGCGCTCGAAGATGCGCACGGGCGGGATTTGGATGCCGTCCTGCCAGACGTTGGTGGAGGCATGCCCGAAGGAGGCCTCGCCGGTGTTGTTTTGGTGCGCGCGGATCGACGTCCAGAACAGGTGCGCGCCGTCCACGAACACGGGCATGACGACGGTGAGATCGGAGTTGTGGGTGGTCCCCATGTAGGGGTCGTTGATCATGAAGATATCGCCGTCGTTGATGTCGTCCTCGAACTCCTCCCTGATCGCCTCGATGTTGAGCCCGCCGCCGATGGTGTGTATCGGCAGCGCGTCGTTCTGGTAGAGCATCTCGGCGCCTGCCGTGTAGATCGAGGCCGAGTGGTCGCGGGCGATCGAGATGATGGTGCTGCGCGCGCCGTGCTGCAGCACCGTCGTCATCTCGCTCGACGCCTCGCCGATGGCGTGGAGCAGTACGGAGAACGTGACCGGGTCCACGCCCGGGCTCATGGCCTGGGATTCGAGCGCGAGCGTGCGGTCGCGTGCCGACATGGCCGTGCGGGTCTCCGTTTAGTGCAGCCTGGCCAGGTCCTCGGCCGATTCCTCCCCCGGCTGCTTGCCGAGGATGATCATGGAGAGCACCTGGTCCTTGGTCACCTCGTCGGTGCGCCGCGTGCCCACCTCGCGGCCGCCGGACATGACGAAGATGCGGTCCGAGATGTCGAAGACGTCGTGCAGGTCGTGGCTGATCATGAACATGCCGATGCCCTCCTGCTTGAGCCTGAGTACCAGCTCCTTGAACGCCGCGGATTCGCGCAAGCCGAGCGCCGCCGTCGGCTCGTCCATGATGAGCACCCTGGCGTTGAAGTAGACCGCGCGGGCGATGGCGATGGTCTGGCGCTGCCCGCCCGAGAGATTGAGCACCGGCGTGCCGAGGTTCGCGAACTCCGGGTTGATGCGGGCGATCACCTCGCGCGTCGCCTCGGCCATCGTCCTGTTGTCGAGCTTGCCGTAGGGCGTCGTGATCTCGCGCCCGAGGAACAGGTTGGCGGCGGCATCGAGATTGTCGGCCAGCGCGAGGTTCTGGTAGAGCGTCTCGATCCCGAGCGAGCGCGCGACACGCGGATTGTCGATGGAGACGGGCTCGCCCCGCATCAGGATCTGGCCGCTGTCCATGGTGTGCGCGCCGGAGAGGATCTTGATGAGGGTCGACTTGCCGGCGCCGTTGTGGCCGACGATACCGAGCACCTCGCCCGCGCCCACTTGGACCGTCACGTCCTCCACCGCATGCACGCCGCCGAACGCCTTGAAGACGTTCCTCATCTCGACGAGCGGTGTGTCCGCCATGTCCGCCACTCTCGGCCTCCTCTATCGCCGTCTCGGACCGGCCTGCCGATACTACTCCCGGATCTCCGTGGAGCGCTGCCAGGCGTCCTTGATCATGTCCACCGTGGCATCGGGGCGCCGCGCCGCTTCCAGGATGACCGCCTCCTTGCGCACCATGAGGTCGAGCTTGCCGAGCACGCCGCGCACCGCCCCGAGCGGGACCACGACCGCGCCGTGCCGGTCGGCGTGTATCAGGTCGCCGTCCTGCACCACCATGCCGTGTACGTTGACCTCGCAGCCCCAATGGGCGACGTGGACGAAGGCGTGCGACGGCGCGATCAGCCCAGCCAGCACCTGGAACTCGGGCGCCAGCATGTCGATGTCGCGGACGCTGCCGTTGGTCACCACGCCGCGGCAGCCGAGCGCCTTGTGCACGGCGCTGAAGACCTCGCCCCAGAAGGCGCCGTAGCCCGGCCGCTCGTCGACGTCCTGCACCACGCTGATCTTCGGCGCCTCGCCCTCGGCCAGATAGTCGAAGTAGCCCGCGCGGATGTCCATGTACTCCGCCGGGCTCCAGCGCGCGGGGTTCTTGGCGCGCATCGTCGCCGTCTTGGCGATGCCGACGATGGGCTTCATGTCCGGGTAGAGGCAGTGCAGATGCTGCACCGTGTAGCCGTAGCCGCGGCGCTCCGGCACGACCATCTCCAGCAGGTTGCAGATGGTCGGCGTATCGATGTCGCGCAGCGCCTCGATCTCCGCTGCGGTGGGGGTCTCGCTCATTCACTCACCTTTCCGTCTCTCGTCGTCGGCTCTCACACTGCCGCTCAGCGGGCCTCGGGCGAGAGGCCGAGCTTGAGCGCGACGGGCGTCTCCTCGACCACCAGCTCGTCGCCCTCGCGGAAGCGGGTCTTCCAGAACAGCCCCTGGCCGGGGCCGGTCGGTAGCGACATGGAGCGATCCGCCGTCTCCCGCATGCGCCCGCGCAGCGCCTCGGTCTCCGCCTCGTCGACCGCCAGCGTCTCCGCATCGAGCACCACGCCGAAGTGCTCGCGCGCCATTTCCGACGAGACCAGCTCGTCCCGCACCAGCTCGCGCACCGCCTCCGCCGGCCGGTCCAGCGCGCTGCCGTAGCCACCCCCGCCGGAGCTTATGCAGACGTAGCGCTCGCCCTCGCGGAAGGCGTCGGGGTCGGGGTGCGCCTGGTAGAAGTAGCGCTTGCCGTCCGGCGTCTCCTTGTACTTGCAGCCACCGTTGCCCGGCAGCCCGCCGAACAGGCCGAAGGGCGGGTTCAGCGTCCCCTCGTACTCGAACTTCATGTAGAGCAGCCCGTGGTAGGGCATCACCACCGTCTCGCAGCCGTGGCCGCCGATCCACTCGCCGGCGCCGGCGGAATCGACGAGGAACTCGTTGCTCTCGATGAAGAGGGGCTGGAGCAGCTCGACCATCTCCACTGATTCGTTTTGAAGCCCGCCCAGCGCGCAGACGCATTGCGTCAGCGGCCAGCCGTCGTGGCCCTTGCAGCCGCCCCCGCCCGAGCCCGCGACGAAGATCGAGGCCGCGAAGGGCGTCGGCGGGTCGGTGCGGTAGTCGTCGCCCATGGAGAGCCGCTGCTGGATCCGCCCCCAGCCCGCCGGAACGCGATCGGGTGCGGCCTGCGCCAGCGCCTTCCACGCGGCTTCGATCAGCTCGTCGCCGGGATTGGTGGTTGACCACCAGGTGCTCGACGGCCACTTGCCGAGCGCGACCGTGCCCTCTCGCGCGCTGACGCGGATGTGGCGCATGCAGCCCTCGTTGCGCGGGATGGTGGGGTCGATGGTGGTGAGCACGGGAATGCTGCCGTTGGCCTGCAGCGAGGCGAGCGAGGAGTTGCAATGCCCGCCCACCTGCGGGTCGCTCTCCGAATAATCGACATGCACCATGTCGTCGTCGATGGTCACGGTGCACGCGATGCGAATGTCGTGCGTGCCTTGCCCGTCGCTGTCGATCCAGGATTCGCCCTTGTAGACGCCGTCCGGCAGCGCGCGGATCTCGGCCGCCGTGCGCCGGTCCGAGTACTCGATCATCTCGGCGACCGTGGCGAGCACCGTATCCTCGCCATGCGTGGCGGTCATCTCGCTCAGCCGCGCTGCGCCCGTGCGTACCGAGCCCACCATGGCGCGCAGGTCCGCCTCCAGCCACTCCGGCAGCCGGACGTTCCGCAGGTAGAAGCGGATGATGCTGCGCACCTCCTTGCCGCGCTCGAAGATGCGCACGGGCGGGATCTGGATGCCGTCCTGCCAGACGCTGGTGGAGGCGTGGCCGAAGGAGGCCTCGCCCGTGTTGTTCTGGTGCGCGCGGATCGAGGTCCAGAACAGGTGCCGGCCCTCGTGGAACACCGGCATGATCACCGTGAGGTCGGAGTTGTGCGTCGTCCCCATGTAGGGGTCGTTGATCATGAAGACATCGCCGTCGTTGATGTCGTCGCCGAACTCCTCGATGGTCGCGTCGATGTTGAGCGCGCCGCCGATGGTGTGGATCGGCAGCGCGTCGTTCTGGTAGAGCATCTGGGCCTGCGCCGTGTAGATCGAGGCCGAGTGGTCGCGCGCGATCGAGATGATCGTGCTGCGCGCGCCCCGCTGCAGGACCCGCGTCATCTCGTCGGAGGCCTGGCCAATCGCGTGCAGCAGCACGGAGAACATGGTCGGGTCGATCCCTTCGGAAAGACCCTCGCTCCGCGTGCGCGGCCGGCCCGCGCCCGCCGCCTGCATCGCCTCGCCGTCCGTCACGTCGTTATAGGGCATCGCCGTTCACCCGATAGTCGTAGCCCGAGAGGCTGACCCGCACGGCGTGGCCGGGGAAGACGGTCACGCTCGTCGTCGGCTCCTCGATCACCGCCGGCCCGCGCACCGCGTGGCCCGGCTCGAGCCGCATGCCGTCGTAGACCGGCACCTCCGCCGCACCGTCCTCGCCGCCGAAATAGGCCGTGCGGCGGCCCCGGAGCGCGGCGGAAGGGTCGTCCGGCTCGCTCACGTCCCGCCGCGGCGTCGGCATGCTGCTGCCCACCACGGCGTTCACGCGCCAGTGCAGGAAGTTGACCCGGTCGCCCTCCATCTTGAAGGTGTAGATGCGCTCGTGCTCGTCGTCGAAGGCGCGCCGCAGGTCGGCCACGTCATCGAAGCGGCCCTTGGCGAGCGGCACGATCAGCTCGTGCGCCTGCCCCCAGTAGGCGGCGTCGTAGAACCACTGGAAGTGGACGTCCTCCGTCGGGATCGCGCTTGCCGCAAGATCGCGCAGCGCGCTCTCCTCCATCTCGGCGAAGAGCCGGTTGACCGCGTCCACGTCCACCGTGTCGGAATCGGTCGTGAACGTCCTGGTGTAGTCGAAGGTCACGTCGACCACGGTCATGCCGAAGGCGCTGTAGCCGCCGGCGACGCGGGGGATGATGGCGCGGTCGATCCCGAACTCGTCCGCGAGGCTGCCCACCACCACGCCGCCGGCGCCGCCGCCCGCGATGAGGATGGTGCTGCGGGGGTCGACGCCACGCTCGATGGAGACCGCCGCCATGGCCTTCACCATCTTGAAGTTGGCGAGGCGGAAGATGCCGGCCGCCGCATCCACGATCCCCAGGCCAAGCGGCTGCGCGACCTCTTCGTCGATCGCGGCCAGCGCCTTCGCCCGGTCGAGCTTGAGGCGGCCGCCGAGGAAGGCGTCGGGATTGACGTAGCCGAGGGCCACGAAGGCGTCGGTCACGGTCGGCCTCGTTCCGCCCAGGCCGTAGCAGGCCGGCCCCGGATCGGCGCCTGCGCTCTGCGGGCCCACGGCGAGCGCGCCGCCGGCGTCGATGGAGGCGATGCTGCCGCCGCCCGCGCCGATCGAGATGATGTCCGTCGCGAGCGAGCCCAAGGGCATTCCGGCGATCCTGAGGTTGCGCGTGAGCGTCGGCAGCCCGCCCCGGATGAGCCCCACATCGAAGCTCGTGCCCCCCATGTCGGCGCTGACGACGTTGATCTCGCTGCGGGCGAAAAACTCGCTCGCCACCTGCACCGCCGCCGCCGGTGCCGCCGCCGGGCCGGAGCCGATGCTCCGCGCCGGGTAGTGCAGGATCCGGGCGATCGGCGCGCAGCCCCCGTTGCACTGGATTATGAGAGGCTCGGCGGCGAAGCCGTGGTCGGCCAGCCAGGCGCGCAGGCGCTCCAGGTAGCCCGCGATGGGGGGCAGCGTGTAGGCGCTCAGCACGGTCGCCGAGGTGCGGTCCCATTCGCGGAGCTGCGGCAGGATGTCGGAGCTGATCACGACGGGAATGCCCGGCATCTCGTCCGCCAGGATCGCGCGGGTCCGCTGCTCGTGCGCGGGATTGACCTGCGACCAGAGGAAGGCGACCGCCACCGCGTTCACGCCCTGTTCGCGGAAGCGCGCCGCCGCCGCCCGCACGTCGCTCTCGTCGAGCGGATCGACCTCCTCGCCGCGATAGTCGATGCGCCCGCCGATGCCGAGGCGCCGGTGCCGGGGGATCAGTGGCTTCGGCCGCGCCATGCGGATGTTGAAGGGCTCCGGCTTGGTCCCGTCCATGAACTCCAGCACGTCGCGAAATCCCCTGGTCGCGAGCAGGCCGGCCACAGGGCCGTTGCGCTGGATGATGGCGTTGGTGCCGATGGTCGTGCCGTGGACGATGCGGCTGCACTGGGAGATGAAGGCTGCTTCGGAGCAGCCCAGCTCCTCGCACGCCAGCGCGATCCCGCCCAGGATGCCCTGCAGCGGGTCCTCCCGGTCGCTCAGCGCCTTGAAGACCTCGATGGCGCCGTCCTCTTCGTCGGCGACCGTGATGTCGGTGAAGGTGCCGCCGATGTCGATGCCGACCCTGTAGGTCATGGCGCGCCCCGGAAAAAGTGCATCGTGTGCGTCTCCTAGAACCCGCCGGCGCGGGAGCGGTTCTCGGTGCGGTTCATCCACACGCTGATCGAGACCGTGATCAGCAGGATGCAGCCGATGATGAAGGGCTGCCAGAAGGGCGAGACTCCGTTCAGGTTGAGCCCGTTGCGAATGACTCCCAGCAGGATGACACCCACGACCGTGCCGAGAATGGCGCCGTGGCCGCCGCCGAGCCGCGTGCCGCCGATGACGGTGGCCGTGATCGCGTCGATCTCGAGCCCGATCCCCGTGGTGGTGAGCGCGGTGCCGGTGCGCGCGGTGAACAGCAGCCCGGAGACCCCGGCGAGGCCGCCCATCAGCGCATAGCACATGATGACGACGCGGCTCACCGGCACGCCCGAGAGCCGGGCTGCCTCCTCGTTGCCGCCGATGGCGTAGACCCAGCGCCCGAACTTCGCGTAGCGCAGGAGGATCGAGCCCATCACGACCGCGCCGATGAAGAAGAACCCCGCGATGGGGAAGCCGCCGACGCGGCCGAGCGCCAGCGTGGTGATCCACATCGCATCGCCCTCGGCGCGATGGATCGTGCCTTCGCTCGATATCAGCACGAGCCCGCGCACGAGGCTCGCCATGGCGAGCGTCGCGATCAGCGGGTTGATGCCGATGCGGCTGATGAGCGTGCCGTTGAAGGCGCCGAGCAGCGCGCCGGCGCCGACGCAGGCGAAGCAGCCCAGCGTCAGGAACAGGGGATCGCCGGTGCCGAACACGAGCACCGCGACCAGCCCGGTCACGGCGGCGATCGCGCCGATGGAGAGGTCGAAGCCGCCCAGGATCATGACCACCGTCATGCCGACGGCGGCCACGCCCACCATCGAGGACTGGGCCAGGATGTTCGAGAGGTTGAGCGGGTTGCGGAAGGTCTCGTTGGTGGCGAGCAAGATGACCGCTGGCAGCAGCAGGGCCATCATGAAGCCGTAGCGCCCGAGAAAGGCGAGCACGGGCTTCCAGTTCACGACGC
The DNA here is from genome assembly GCA_965221125.1 of Alphaproteobacteria bacterium. Classification (GTDB taxonomy): domain Bacteria; phylum Pseudomonadota; class Alphaproteobacteria; order UBA828; family UBA828; genus WTGU01. The sequence continues at coordinate 317,469 of CBDCRW010000006.1, read as the reverse complement.
CCCGTGCGCCTGCCTCCGGCGCCCCGCTCTCCTGCGGATCCGTCACCGCCGGCTCCGGGACATCGCGTGAAGACCGCTGTCAGCGAGTCGCCCGCCGAAACGGCGGGCCGGGCGGAGTGGCTGCGGGGTCCGGGCAGCGACCCGGCCCGCAACCACCCCCAAACGTGTCACTCGTTGCTCGGACGAGGCGCTAGAAGCCACGCCCCTCGCACTCGGCGTAGTTGGCCTGCGTGCAGTTGAAGATCGGCGGAACCTGGGCGAAGTCCGGCAGCATGCTGTAGTCGCCGGCCGCGCGCATGGCGACCAGGCTGTCGACCACAAGCGCGCCCATGATCAGCGGATCCTGGTAGACGGCGCCGTACATCTTGCCGGCGCCGATGGCCTGCTCCTCGGCCTGGCAGAGGTCGATGGCGACGAACATGATCTCGGTCCGCCCCAGCCTCTGCGCCCAGTCCAGCGACGGCGGAACCATGCAGTTCCCCATGCTGTTGACCAGGGTGACGCTGCCTTCCACCGGGAAGCGCTGGAGCACGTCCTGGAAGCCGGTGAGCGCCTTGTCGGGCAGCCAGTCGGCGGTGACGTCGACCCAGTCGTGCTCGACGCCCGAGGCCTCCAGAACCTCGGTCATGCCCTGCATGCGGCGCCGGTCCGGGCTGCCGCCTGCGGTGCCGCGGAACATGACGATGCGCTTCTCGCCCTCGACGGTCGCCAGCGCCTCCAGCATCAGGCGGGCCGAGAGCCGGCCGTACTCCACGTCGTCCACGCCGATGTAGGGAACGCCCTCGATCTCGCCCAGCGCGCCCACCACCGGGATGCCGGCATCCAGCGCTTCCTGCACGGCGGGGAGGACGCCCGCAATGTCGATCGGCGCGATGGCGATGGCATCGACGCCCTGGACGATGAACTCGCGCACGTTCTCGACCTGAACCGACGCATCCCACTTGGGGTCACTCACGATCAGGTTGACGTTGGCGGCCTCGGCGGCGTCCCGCATGCCCTTCACGAGCGGCACCGCGAACGGCGTCGTCGAGACATCCCAGACCGTGACCCCGACGGTGAACTGGTCCTCGCTTCGTGCCTCGTCCGGCCCGACTGCGACACCGACAACCAACGCCGCAGCACCCAGCGCGGCAACGATTCGCGAAAACTTCATGCTCTTGTCCCTCCCGGTGTGTGGCTTGTTGTCCGACTGCGTCTCGATGGCGCAGGTCCACCGGGAAAGCGTAAGGGGTGCCCCGTGCGCGGGCAATGGCTATATGGCGGCGGGCGCGGCGGCCGGGCCTTTGCCGCCTCCGCTCCACTCCGCGCGAGAGGCGGAGATGCGCGGGGTGCCGGCGGGCGCGCTTTCTGCCACTATGCGCCGCCGATGGGTTTCGGCGCGGGAGGAAGTCGCATGAGTGTCTGCATCGTCGGTTGGGGCCACACGGCGTTTGGCAAGCGCACGGACGCGGATACGGAGGCGTTGACGCTGGAGGCGGCGCAGGCGGCGCTTGCCGATGCGGGCATCGCGCCGACGGACGTGGACGAGATCGTCGTGGGCTCCACCGGGCGCCTCGGCGATCAGGCCTTCCCCTCGTCGCTGCCGCTGCAGATGGACGAGGCGATGCGCTTTACGCCGTCCACCAACGTAGAGAACGCCTGCGCCACGGGCACGGCGGCGATCCACCAGGGCATGGCGGCGATCCGCTCCGGCCGCCCGCGCTTCGTGCTCGTCGTCGGCGTCGAGAAGATGACCGGCGCGAGCCGCGAGCAGGTGGCCGAGAACCTGCTCAAGGCCTCCTACGTCAAGGAGGAAGCGCACATCCAGGGCGGCTTCGCCGGGGTCTTCGGCCTGATCGCGGAGAGCTACTTCCAGCGCCACGGCGACAAGTCCGACGCGCTCGCCGCCATCGCCGCCAAGAACCACCGGAACGGCGCGAAGAACCCGCTCGCGCACTTCCAGAAGGATCTCGGCTACGACTTCTGCCGCAACGCGTCCGAGAAGAACCCGCAGGTCGCCGGGCCGCTCAAGCGCACGGACTGCTCGCCGGTCTCCGACGGCGCGGCGGCGCTCGTGCTCACCGACGTGGAGACGGCGCTCGCCATGCCGAAGGCGGTGATCTTCCGCGCCGCCACCCACGTCAACGACTTCCTGCCCATGAGCAAGCGCGACGTGGTGCTGATGGAGGGTTGCGGCGAGGCGTGGGCCCGCGCGCTCGACCAGGCGGGGGTGACGCTCGACGACCTCGACTTCGTCGAGACCCACGACTGCTTCACCATGGCCGAGCTGCTGGAGTACGAGGCCATGGGCCTGGCACCGCGCGGCGAAGGCGCCGAGGCGATCCTCGACGGCTGGACCGAGGTGGGCGGCAAGCTGCCGGTCAACCCCTCCGGCGGCCTCAAGTCCAAGGGCCACCCCATCGGTGCCACCGGCGTCTCCATGCACGTGATGAGCGCCATGCAGGTGACCGGCAACGCCGGCGGGATGCAGCTGCCGGATGCCACCCTCGCCGGCATCTTCAACATGGGCGGCGTCTCGGTCGCCAACTACTGCTCCATCCTGGAGCCGATCCGCTAGGCCGGCTCCGGGCCGCCACCGGCAGCGATTCAGCGACAGGGACGAGACATGTACGGGCGCGACGTCTTCATGGAGAGCCTGCTGGCGCACGGGGTCCAGCACCTGTTCGGCAACCCCGGCACCACCGAGAGCCCGCTGATCGACAGCCTCGCCCGCTACCCGTCGATCGACTACGTGCTCGCGCTGCACGAGGGCGTCGCCATCGGCGCCGCGAGCTACTACGCGCAGGCCTGCGGGCGCGCGGGCGTGGTCAACCTGCACGTCGCACCCGGCCTGGGCAACGCCATCGGCATGATCTTCGGCGCGCTCAGGACCAACTCGCCCATGGTGGTCACCGCCGGCCAGCAGGATACGCGGCTGCGCCTGCGCGATCCCATCCTCGGCCACGACCTTGTGGCCATGGCGGCGCCGGTGGTGAAGTGGAGCGTGCAGGCCGAGAGCGCCGACGAGATTGCCACTGTTATGCGCCGCGCCTTCAAGATCGCCCACGATCCGCCGTCCGGCCCGGTCTTCGTGGCGCTCCCCATCAACGTGATGGAGCAGCAGACGGAGTTTGGGGCACTGACCGCCGGCCCGCTCTACCGCGCGCCGCCGCCGGACGACGAGGGCGTGGCCGCCGTCGCCGGGCACCTGCTCGCCGCGCAGGAGCCCGCCATCATGATCGGTGACGACGTGGCGCGCGCGGGTGCGGGCGAGGCTCTCGTCGCGCTGGCGGAGACCGTGGGCGCCGGCATCTGGACCGAGCTGATTCACCAGCATCAGCCGGTGCCCAACCGGCACCCCAACTACCGGGGGCGCATCCCGTCCGATCCCGCCAACATCGCGAAGGCCTTCGGCGGCGCCGACCTCGTGCTCATGGTGGGCGGCCCCTTCTTCGAGGAGGTCTGGTACGCGCCGGAGGGCCCGTTCCCGCCCGGCGCTGCGGTGCTGCAGATCGAGGAGTCGGCGGAGCGGCTCGGGCGCAACCACGGGCTCGATGCGGGCCTGATCGCCGGCCTCAAGCCCGCGCTGGAGGCGGTCACGACGCTGGTGCAGGAGGAGCGCTCGGCCGCCTACGCCGCCGGGGCGCAAGAGCGGAACCGGGTCTTCGCCGCCTTCGCCGAGAAGGAGCGGGCGGACAGGCAGGCCCGCGTCGAGGCCATCGCCGCCCGCCGGCCCATGCCGGTGCCCGTGATGTTGGAGGCGCTGGCGAAAGCCGTGCCGGACGACGTGGTGATCGTCGAAGAGGCCATCACCGGCAGCCCGGAAATCCCCAAGGCCTTCGGCTTCGGCGGCTTCGGCGACTATTTCTGCGGGCGCGGCGGCGGCATCGGCCAGGGCATCGCGGGCGCGCTCGGCGTGAAGCTCGCGAACCCGGACCGCCCGGTCGTCTGCCTCTCGGGCGACGGGTCCGCCATGTACAGCATCCAGGCGCTCTGGACCGCGGCGCGCCATCGGCTGCCCATCGTCTTCGTCATCCTCGCCAACGCCGAGTACCGCATCCTCAAGCACAACCTCGACATCTACCGGAAGCGTTTCGGCGTGCAGACCAACCACCCCTACGTGCAGATGGACCTGGTCGATCCGCCGCTCGGTTTCGTGGAGATGGCGGCCGGCATGGGCGTCGCCGGCACCCGCGTCACCGAGCCCGACGCGCTCGCCCAGGCGGTGCAGGACGCGCTCGCCTCCGGCGCCCCGCACCTGATCGAGGCTGCCGTCGAGGGTAAAATCTAGGGCGCTTCCGTCCTGCACTGAAACGCTCTGACTCTTTATCGCTCACGGCAGCTGGCCTGCGGCCAGCGCCTCCGCGAGGGCGCCGCATTCGCGGCGGGCCGCGGTCGCGGCCTGTCGCGCGTCCGTCGAAGACGGACGCGCTCTGGGGCAACACCCGGCCCGTCAGACCAGACCGGGCAGCGTCCTTACCCGGGGCAATCGACACCCTTCGTCCGGGGGCCTATCATGGCCGCCAACGATGCCGGGGCGCCCGGTGGCGCCTCCACGCGTCGGTCGGACATGGGAGGTAATTCATGGGCAAGCTCGATCTCACACGGCGGTCTCTTCTGAAGGCCGGTGGCCTGGGCGGTCTCGGCGCAATCGGCCTTTCGCTGGCCGGCACGCCGTGGTCCAAAGCGCTCGCGGCCTCGGGCTCGGTGACACTCGCGGATATCGGCGTGGGCGATCCGGCCGGCGACTGGTCGCGTTACAGCGACAAGTCGGGCTGGGACGTGAACCTGGTCGCGGTGGGCAACGCGCCGGCGACGATCATCAACGTCCTGCTCGGCGGCGGCGGCACGTCGACCTACGACGCGCTGCACATCGTCGGCGGCGTGCAGGAGCCACTGGCCCAGCTCGGCCTGGTCCTGCCGGTCGATCCCAGCCGGATGCCGAACTGGGGCGCGAACGAGTACATCTCGCAGTACTTCGTGGAGGATGCGCCCGGCTGGCCGCACATCGCCCACGAGGGGCAGGTCTACGGCATCCCGACCATCCTGCAGGGCGAATCGATCTGCTACCTGCCGGACGAGACCGGCGGCGTGGGCTCGGTCGACTCCTTCGGCGCCCTGTTCGATCCGCAGTACGCGGGCTACGTGGCGCTCGAGGACAACTACACCACCGCCGGCTACAAGACGGCGATCCACATGAAGCACGCGGGGATCGCGGACATCGGCAACCCCGTGGACATGACCAAGGACGAGATCAACACGGTCGTCGACTACCTCATCGAGAAGAAGAAGGCCGGCCAGTTCCGGGTGCTGTGGACGAGCTTCGAGCAGGCGGTCAACCTGCTGCTCAACAAGGAGGTCGTCGTGCTCGACGGCTGGGAGCCGATGGTGATCGTCGCCAACAAGCAGGGCGCGAACAGCATCTACGCCACGCCCAAGGAGGGCTACCTGCTGTGGGCGATGTCGGGCTACATCACCAACAACCCGGCGCGCTCCGAGGAGCACACGCAGGCCGTCTACGACCTTTTCGACTTCATGCTGGGGCCCTGGTACGGGGCGAAAATCAGCGCCATGCGGGGCTACATGACGAACTCGCAGGCGCCGGGCTTCGCCGCTGCCAATCCGGACGCCTTTGCGGAAGGCGAGGCGGAGGCGGCCGTCGCCAACGACGCCAACGTGAAGCGCAAGCTCGAGTTCGGCGGCATCTGGCACAACCGCTGGCCGGCCTCCTACATCGAGCACGAGGCGGCCTGGGCCCGCTTCAAGGCGGCCTAGTCCGGGCCGGCAGGTTCCGGCTCCCCCGGGCGCCCGTCGCGGCGCCCGGGGGGTCCGCCCCGACTTAGTCCCGCCGCACGGCGACCGGCGTAGAGGCCGCTAGACCCGTGCCTCTCAGGGCCCTTCCGCGGCTTGCGCTGCTGGCGCTGCCGATCGCGTTCGTCCTGGTGTTCGTGATCGGCCCGCTGGCGATCACCGTCGTCGTCAGCTTCTGGCAGCGCGTCGGCTTCACGGTGCAGCCCGCGCTCACGCCCGTCAACTACCTCGATTTCTTCGAGGGCGTGCGCATCATCGTGCTGGAGCGGAGCCTGGTCGTGGCCCCGGTGGCGACCGCGATCGGCCTCGTGATCGCGTATCCGATCGCCTACTTCCTCGCCTTTCGCGCGTCCCGCCACGTGGTGCGCGTGGTCCTCCTGCTCATCACCATCCCCTTCCTCGTCAACTACGTCATCCGCAACTTCGCCTGGTCCTACCTGCTCGGCCGCAACGGTCCGATCAACGACGCGATCATCGGCGTGGGCCTGAGCGACGGCCCGGTCGACTGGCTGCTGTTCAGCGACTTCTCGGTCTACGTCGGCCTCGTCGCCGCCTACATGCCGTTCATGGTCTTCCCGCTCTGGCTCTCGCTCGCGGGCATCGACAGGCGCCAGATCGAGGCGAGCTGGATGCTGGGCGCGAACCCGGTCCTCACCTTCATCCGCGTGACGCTGCCGCTCTCGCTCCCCGGCGTCTTCGCGGCGGCGATCTTCGGCTTCGTCGGCGTCTTCGGCGAAAGCGCGGTCTCGCTCATCCTCGGCGGCGCCGGCTACGAGCTGATGGGCAACACCATCGCGAGCGCGATGGAGGTGCTGCACTATCCGCTGGCGGCGGCGATGTCGAGCGTGGTGGTGGCGGTGATGACGGCGCTGCTCCTCGCCTGGTATCTCGGCTTCGACGTGCGCTCCTTCCTCGGCAAGATCCTGACGCGGGGCGCCTGAGATGGGCGAATCCCGCGTCAGTCGCGCCGTCTTCTGGGTCGTCACCATGGTGGCGCTGGTCTTCCTCTATGCGCCGCTGGTGCCGCCGCTGATCCTCTCCGCCACCGCGCGCTACCAGTTCGGCCAGGTGACCGACGAGCCCGCGTTCACGCTGCGCTGGTACGTCGAGATGTGGGACAACCCCATCCTCGTCAATTCCTTCGAGACCTCGGTGATCGTCGCGGTCATCGTCGGCCTCGTGACGCCGGTGCTGGCGCTGCTGGCGGCGATGGCGGTGCGCGAGCTGAAGGTGCGCCGGCTCATCATCATCCTCATGCTGCTGCCGCTCTTCGTGCCCGGCATCAGCATGGGCATCGCGACCGCCTTCTTCTTCCGCGAGCTCGGCATCCCGTCGTCGCTGTTCTCGATCGTCGTCATCCACGTGGTCTGGGCGCTGCCCTTCGCCTTCCTCATCGTGCTGACGGTGATGACGACCTTCGACCCGGTCCTGCTGGAGGCGGCGCACATGACCGGCGCCAACCGCTGGCGCGCCTTCTTCGATGTCGAGCTGCCGCTGATCTATCCCGGCGTAGTGGGCGCGGCGATCTTCTCGATGATCATCTCGTTCAACGAGACCATCAGGACCACCATGGTCCAAGGGCCCTACAACACGGTGCAGACCTACATCTGGTCGACCTTCAAGCAGATCGGCCTCACGCCCACGCTGTTCGCGCTGATGGGGCTGCTCATCATCGTGACCTTCGCCCTCGTCCTGGTGCTGAGCGTTATGGGCGCGCGCCAGGCACGGCGCGAGATGCGGGCGCGGGCCTAGCCGGGCTCTTGTTTCCCTATGACATGGATGGGTATCTCTTTCGATAACTCTTCGTAATTTATACTTGAAAGGGTAGACCTATCTATTCCACTTCCTGCCACTATGCTTTTGTTCAGCATTTCTACCGCTACTAGAAATTCTGATCGCTGTCCCACTCCGTCGGCACGGCAAGGAAGCGCCACGTATCGGTGATTGTGGTGATAAACTATTACCCAATGCCATTCCTCCCCTGTCGTCTTTGAAGAGGGAGAAAGGTCGATAGTGCCAACAAGTGAATAATCCTCATGGTCAGACTCTTCCATTACTGGCCCGACCATCGGCGCTGAAGAATTAAATCTGCATGACACCCAAAAGGAAAACATTTCGGTCGGTATTGAAAATGATCCATTAGGAACATTAAATTTGTCTATTGGTTCCGAACCTCCGCATGGCAAAATTACTATGTTGTTGTTCCACAGCGGAACCATCCAACAAGATGGATGTACCTTGTACAGAGCGATTAGGTTCTTCTTTGTTTCAGAAACTCCATCCATAACACCATTGGCGACGAACGTACCCTTGAGAATAGGCTTGTCAGGGTTCATAATCTGTTCTCTGACTGGTTCAAGTGCTATATTCTCAGCGAAATGATATCCGCCAGCACCCATTAGCGAAAATACCATCAGGTATGCGGATTTTATGAGGCTGATCTTCTCATAATGACGAAGGATGGGAATTCTAAAGCGTATTTGTTTGGTTGGGTCCAAATGTTCCTTTGACGGCAGCGTATCTAGCCCGACCTATTCATGGACTGCCTTGCACTTGATGCTCGGTTGATTGGGCGCGTCGGGGCCTGACGCGGTTTGGCGTCGGGAACTGAGGATGGTCGTTATCGGGTTGATGGTTTATGGAGCCTGGGTGATTGGGGCACGCCGCCCCGTCGCTCATGGGCCTGCTGCGGCGAGGCGGCCTGCGAGCAGGCGGAAGAGGGCGGCGTCGGGGCAGGCCGAGGCGAAGTGGATGCGGATGCGGGTGGCCTTCTCGATGACGCGGGCACCGATCTTGAGGAGGCGCAGCCTGAGGGTTGCAAACTCTGCACGGGCGAGCGGCGCGGCGCGGGGAATGGCGTCGCGCAGCGCGAGCATGAGCCAGTAGGCTGCGGTGTGGAGGACCAGCCTGAGCTGATTGGCGAGCGGGCTCTGGCAGGAGGTGCGGTCCGAGGCGAGCTGGCCCTTGTGCATCTTGATCAGGTTCTCGGCCTGGCCGCGGGCGCAGTAGATGTCTTCGTAGAGATGGCGGGGCTCGCCCTTGAGTGAGGTGACGACATAGCGGGCATCGAAGCCGCGGGTGCTCGCCTCGAGCCGGGCGACGACCCGGCGTTCGCAGCTCCAGGAGCGGGCGGCGTAGTCGAAGGCGGTGAAGCTGCGCATCCTGTCTGCGCCGGCCTTGGCGCGGCGCACCTTGAGATCGTCGGCCATCTCGTATGCGAGCGCGTGCAGCGCGCGGTTGCCCGCGAGGCCGAAGATGTAGTCGACCCCGTTCTCCTCGCACCAGGCCATGGCTTCCGGGCGGCCGTAGTGGCTGTCTCCGCGGAAGACGATCCGGGTGTGCGGCCAGTGGCGGCGGATGCGGCGGACCAGATGCTTGATGAGGGTGCGGACCTCAGGGCCCGACGGCGTCTTGCCCGGGCGCAGGAGGACCGCCACCGGCTTGCCGCTTTCCACATGGTAGACGTGGACGGGCAGGAAGCAGCGCGTGTCGTAATGAGCGTTGAAGAGCGAGAGCTGCTGGTGGCCGTGCACCGCATCGCAGGTGTCGTCGATGTCAAGGGTTATGGCGGCGGGAGGGGCTTGGAAGCTGCGGCAGAAGAGATCGACCAGCGCCGCCGTCATGCGCGCCACCTCGATACGAGACGGCGCGTTCTCCAGGCGGCTCATGGTCGGCTGGGAGCAGAGTGCGCGGCCGCTCTCCGGCGCCTTGCCTGAGGCCAGCTTGAACAGAGGGTCCGCGCGCAGCGCGTCGCAGTCGTCGGCATCTTCGTAGCCACACGCAATGGCGAACATGCGGAAGCGCAGCATGGCCGAGAGCGAGTGGATCACCTGCGCCTGCTTGCGCCGGTCGCGGATGCAGCCGGCCAGGGTCTCGGCCAGGCGCAAGCTGCGTTCCGCCTCACGAAGCAGGACGAGGCCGCCGTCAGACGAGATCAGGCCGCCGTCGAAGGCGGCGCTCACCTTCTTGCGTTGGACGCTTGGCAGATCGAAGGGAAGAAGACTATCGTCGGTCATGGCGGGCGTGGCATTTTCGTTGTTCGGAGAGGAAGACGCCTCGGCAACGAATTCCTACCCGATGGCAACGACTTACGCTACGTCCGCCACCCCAAAACCAGACCTGCCATGAATAATTCGGGCTAGCTTAATTGAGCCCTGCCGTAGATCACGTCCCCGAACTGGAAGTGGGGACTTTGGGTCATCAGGAATAAAGCGAGACGAGATTATACGCCCAAAAAAATCTACCTCCACGTTAACCCCTTGACCCGACGACCATTCGTCTGTTGCTTTCTTTGACAGGAACGCGTGGTGATCTATTCGGCTGGCGTTATTGTTACACCGCTCACATGTCAGGCAAACTATCCCGCCATTCAATGATTCAGGTGGCGCGTGTTCCAATGTAACCTTGCCGCTCTCAACATCCTCTCTATGGAACTCTGAAAGGCAAATCGGGCACTTGGTATTTCCGGCGTCAAATAGTCTTAAGCGCAGATGTCGACTCCGCTTGGAGTTTCGATTGCTCCGTTTAGACACCTCGCGGCACCTCCTGACGCCATCACCAGATATTACTTCGACGACGCATCGACGCAGCTCAGTCAGCCAAGAGGATCACGTCCTCGCGGCGGAAGCCGACGGTGATGTCGGCGGGCGCCGTCTCCAGCTCGCGCCGGGTGGACGTCGCGATCGCCCTCTGGCCGTCGCGGAAGGCGAGGTGGTGGTCCACGTTGGTGCCGCGGTAGATCATCTCCTGCAGGGTCGCGTCGAGGCGAACCGGTGCGTTCAAGGCGGCCGTGCCGACCAGGATGTTCTCGGCCCGCACCGCGATCTCGCAGCCGCCGGGCGCACGCTCCGGCTGCTCGCCCCGCTCGATGGTCACCGTGTGCCCTGCGATCTCGATGTCCGCCTCCGCCCCGCGTAGCGCCAGGAGCCGGGCGTCGAGCACGTTGCAGCCGCGGAAGAAGCCCGCGACGAAGCGCGCCCGCGGCCGGCGGAACAGCGCCTCCGGCCGGTCGCACTGCACGCAGACGCCCCGGTTCAGCACGGCAATGCGGTCGCTCATGGTGAGCGCTTCCTCTTGGTCGTGGGTGACATAGAGGAAGGTGGTGCCCGTGCCGCGCTGGAGGTGCTTGAGCTCGGTCTGCATCTCGCGGCGGATCTTCTCGTCGAGCGCCGCCAGCGGCTCGTCGAGCAGGAGGATCGCGGGCCGGGGCGCCAGTGCGCGCGCCACCGCGACGCGCTGCTGCTCGCCGCCGCTCAAGAGCGTCACGTTCTTCTTCTCCATGCCGGTGAGCCCGACCAGGTCCACCAGCTCCTCGACCCGGCGCTGCCGCTCGCCCCGCGCCATGCCTCTGACCTTGAGCCCGTAGGCCACGTTCTCCGCCACCGTCATGTGCGGGAAGATCGCGTACTGCTGGAACACCATGCCGAGGTTGCGCCGCCAGGGCGGGACCGCGCTCACGTCCTTCCCTTCGATGAGCACGCGGCCGGAGTCGGGCTTGGCCAGCCCGGCGATGATGCGGAGCGTGGACGACTTGCCCGAGCCGCTGGGGCCAAGGAAGGTGAAGAATTCGCCCTTCTCGATGCCAAGGCACAGGTCGTCGGCCACGACCGTGCGGTCGAAGCGCTTGGAGACGTGGTCCAACTCCAGGATGGGCGTTTCGGCCATTGTCCTTCGCCGGGATTCCTGTTGGTCTAGCGCGAAAGGCTGAGGGGGAGGATATCATGGCGTCGGACGATCTTTGCTACACCACCGCAACCGAGGCCCTGGCGAAGTTCAGGTCGGGCGACCTCTCGCCGGTGGACCTCATGTCCGCCGTGATCGCGCGGTCCGAGGCGGTCAACCCCGCGGTCAACGCCTACACCTACACCTTCTACGAGCGCGCGCTGGAGCAGGCGAAGGAGGCCGAGGCGCGCTATGCATCGGGCACCGAGACACGCCCGCTGGAAGGCATCCCCATCGTCATCAAGGATTTCCATCCAGTGAAGGGCGAGATCACGACCTTCGGCTCGCGCATGTTCGAGAACCACGTGCCTGAGCACTCGGCGCCGACCGTGGCGCGGCTGCTGGAGGCCGGCGCCATCATGCACGCGCGGACGACCACGCCGGAGATGGCCCACGCGCCGCACTGCCGCAGCGACCTCTGGGGCAACACGCGCAACCCGTGGAACCTGGATTACGGCCCCGGCGGCTCGTCGGGCGGGGCGGCGGCGGCGGTGGCGGCCGGCATGACGACCATCGCCGACGGCACCGACGGCGGCGGCTCCATCCGCATGCCGGCGTCCTGCTGTGGGCACTTCGGCTACAAGCCGCCCTTCGGCCGCAACCCCATCGACCGCGCGTATCCCCGCGAATCGCTGCTCCACTACGGGCCCATGACGCGGAGCGTCGCCGACGGCGCGCTGATGCAGAACGTGATGGCGGGGCCGCACCCGGACGACATCTGCTCGCTGCGCCCGAAGCTCGAGATCCCGGACGAGCTCGAGCCCATCAAGGGCTGGAAGGTCGCCTTCTCCATGGACCTCGGCTACTACGAAATCGACGAGGAGGTGCAGGCGAACACCCGCGAGGCGCTGGACGCCTTCCGCAGCCTCGGCTGCACGGTGGACGAGGTGGACATCGGCTGGGACATGTCCGTGCTCGACGCCTGGACCACGCACTGGGAGGGCCTCTTCTGGGCCGCCGCCGGCCACCACTACCCCCGCTGGAAGTACGAGATGGAGGGCTTCGTGCGCCGGCTGCTGGAGCGCGGCTCCCAGCACAGCCTGAGCCGCTTCTACCAGTGCAACGAGGTGCGCGGCCGGATGTACGAGACGCTGGCGCCGATCCTCGACGCCTACGACATCCTCGTCTGCCCGACCAACGCGATCCCGGCGCTGCCCGCCGACCACGACATCGAGAACACGAATTTCCGCATCAACGGCAAGACGCTGAGCGTCGCCAACTGGCCGGGCGACATCTACGTGCAGTGGCAGCTCTGCTACCCGTTCAACCTGGTGCCGGAGTGCCCCATCGCCGCGGTGCCGAGCGGCTATGCGTCCTCGGGCGTGCCGACGGGCATCCAGATCGTGGGCCGCACCTACGACGACGTGCGCGTCTTCCGCGCCGCCGCCGACTACGAGCGCGCCAGGCCCTGGGACGAGCGCCGCCCGCCGCTCTGATCGGCTCGGAGCGGCCGGGCGAGGGGCGCGGCAGGGAGAGATGAGCGAAGCGCCCGTCCATATCGAGACCGACGTGCTCGTGATCGGCGCGGGCGGGGCCGGCATGTATGCGGCGCTTGCCGCGGCGGAAGCGGGCGCGGAGCGGATCGTGCTGGCCGATCGCAACATGGTGGGCCGCGGCGGCGCCACGGTGATGGCGCAGATGACCGTCGCCGCCGCCCTCGGCGAGGCCGAGCCCGACAGCGTGGACGACCACCTGGAGGACACGCTGGAGGCGGGCCGGGAGCTCTGCGATCCGGCGCTCGCCGCGCTGCTCTGCGAGGAAGGGCCGACCCGGATCCGCGAGATGGACTCGTGGAGGGTCGGTTGGGCGCGGGAGGGCGGGCATATCGCCCAGGTCACCGCGCCGGGGCACAAGCGCCGCCGCTGCTGCTACGTGGACATCCTCAATACCGGCCCGGCCGTCGCCGCGACGCTGCGCCGCCGCATCGCGCGGGTGGACGCGATCAGGCGCGTCTCCGGCCTCGTGGTGACCGACCCGGTTCTTGTGGACGGGCGGCTCACGGGCGCCGCGGGCTTCGATATCGAGAGCGGCCGTGCCGTCACCGTGGCGGCGCGGGCGACAGTGATCGCGACCGGCGGGCTGACCGGGCTCTACGCGCGCTCCAGCGCGTCCGCCAACATGGCGGGGGAGGGGCACGCCTTCGCGCTCGCCGCCGGCGCCGCGCTGATCGACATGGAGTTCGTGCAGTTCTTCCCCATCGGCCACCTCTTCCCGCGCCTCGTCGGCATGGACCCGATCATGTGGGACCCCTTCCGCTACAAGCTGGGCGGGCGGCTGCTCAACGGGGCGATGGAGGAGTTTCTGCCGCGCTACGGCGGCACCGATGCCGGGCGCTACACGGCGACGCGCGACCTCGCCACCCACGCGATCTGGCACGAGGTTCGCGCCGGGCGGGGCTCGCCCCACGGCGGCGCCTGGCTCTCGTTCACCCATGTGGGCGAGGCCGCGCTACGCGATGCCTTCGGGCCCGTAATCGACCGCCTGGAAGCGAACGGCATCGACCTCACGCGCGCGCCGGTGGAGGTCGCGCCCATCGCGCACTACCACATGGGGGGCATCGCGGTGGACGCGACGCTCGCGACACGGGTGCCCGGCCTCTATGCCGCCGGCGAGGCGGTGGGCGGGGCCAACGGCGCGAACCGGCTTTCGGGCAACGCCATCACCGAGGCGCTCGTCTTCGGTCACGCGGCAGGGCGCAATGCTGCAGCCGAGGCCGCGCACACGCCCGATGCGTGGGCTCCCCGCGCCGCGCGACCGGCCTTGGATACGCTCACTGAGCGGAAGGGGGCGCGGGGCGAGGGGCCATCGGCGCTCGCCCTCTCGCGCGATCTGCGCGGGCTCATGTGGGAGCAGGTCGGCCCCTTGCGGGACGGCGCGGGGCTGGGCCGCACGGTGGAAGCGATCCGCCGCATGCGAAGCGAAGCGCTGCCCGGCCTCGCGGTGCCTGCCTGCGGCGCCTACGACACCGGGCTCGCCGACTGGTACACGCTCCGCGCCGGGCTGGAGGTGGCCGAGGCCATCGCTGCCACCGCCGCGCGGCGGCGCGAGAGCCGGGGCGCCCACCAGCGTGAGGATTTTCCCGAGAGCGATGCCGGGCTCGCCCGGAGCCAGACGGTCACTCGCGCGGGCGGCGACCTCGCGCCGGCGTTCCGGGCGGCGGCCTGAGATGGCGCGCGCCACCGCCACGCTCCGCATCGCCCGCAGCGGCCCCGGCCGGCCCACGGAGACGGAAACCTTCGACGTGCCCTACGAGACCGGCGCCTCGGTGCTCGACGGCCTGATCTGGCTGCGCGAGAACCGCGACCCCTCGCTCGCCTTCCGCTACAGCTGCACCAATGCGAACGTGTGCAAGGAATGCACCATGCGGATCGACGGCGAGACCGCCTACGCCTGCACCGCCCGCTTGAGGCCTGGCGCCATGACCCTCGAGCCGCTCCGCAACAAGCGCGTGATCCGCGACCTCGTGACCGACACCCTCCCGCCCGCAGAAAAACTCGAAAGCGACTGAGCGGCGCCGCCTGCCATCTGATCTGACCTCGACGCGGCGCGCCTTTGCCTCCACACTCCGCGCGCAAATTCAGGCTGGAGACCCTTATGGCAGACGCAGGCGCGGAGGTCCGGATCGGCGTCGATATCGGCGGCACCTTCACCGATATCGTGCTGGAGCGCGGGCCCGAGCGGATCACCGCGAAGGTGCTGACGACCCCCGACGCGCCGGAGGACGGGGTGCGCGAGGGACTGACGCAGGCGATGGAGACCTGCGGCGTCTCCGCGCACGAAGTGGCGCTTGTGATCCACGGCACCACGCTCGCCACCAACGCGATGATCGAGCGCAAGGGCGCGCGCACCGCGCTGGTGACCACCGAGGGCTTCCGCGATTCCATCGAGATGGGGACCGAGAGCCGCTTCGAGCAGTACGACATCGATATGGAGAAGCCGGTGCCGCTGGTGCCGCGGCAGTGGCGCTTCCCCGTGCCTGAGCGGCTCAACGCCGCGGGCGATCCGATCCTGGCACTCGACGAGGCGGCGGTCGAGGCCACGGCCGCCCGCCTCGCCGCCGAGGGGATCGAGAGCGCCGCCATCGGCCTCCTGCACTCCTACGTCAACCCGGCGCACGAGCGCCGCGTGCGCGAGATCCTGCAGGCCGCGCTGCCGGAGCTTGCCATCACGCTTTCCTCCGAGGTCGCGCCGGAGATGCGCGAGTACGAGCGCTTCTCCACCGCCTGCGCCAACGCCTACGTCCAGCCGGTCATGGCGCGCTACCTGCGCAACCTGGAGGCGGGCTTGCGCGACGCCGGCTTCCGCTGCCCGCTCTTCGTCATGCTCTCCGGCGGCGGCGTCGCCGACATCGGGACGGCGATCCGCTTCCCCATCCGCCTCGTCGAATCCGGGCCGGTGGGTGGCGCCGTCTTCGCGAGCCACGTCGCCCGCCAGTGCGGGCTGGACCGCGTGCTCTCCTTCGACATGGGCGGCACCACCGCCAAGATCTGCCTGATCGACGATGCTCAGCCGCAGACGACGCGGGCCTTCGAGGTCGCGCGCGCCCATCGCTTCCTCAAGGGCAGCGGGCTGCCGCTCCGCATCCCCGTGATCGAGATGGTGGAGATCGGCGCTGGCGGCGGCTCCATCGCCCGCGTCGACCGGCTCGGCCGCATCGCGGTGGGGCCGGAGAGCGCGGGCGCCCAGCCGGGGCCCGCCTGCTACGGCCAGGGCGGCGCGGAGCCCACGGTCACCGACGCCGACCTCGCCATGGGCCGCATCGACCCGGCCGAATTCTCGGGCGGGCGCATCGCGCTCGACGAGCAGGCGGCGACGGGTGCGCTCACCGCCGCGGTCGGCGCGCCGCTCGACCTGGAGCCGCAGATGGCCGCCCTCGGTGTGAGCGAGATGGTGGGCGAGAACATGGCGAGCGCGGCGCGCGTTCACGCCATCGAGATCGGCGCCACCCTCGGCGAGCGCACCATGATCGCCTTCGGCGGCGCGGCCCCGCTGCACGCGGCCCGGCTCGCGGAAAAGCTCGACATGGACCGCATCATGATCCCGACGGCCGCGGCGGTGGGCTCTGCCGTGGGTTTCTTGCGCGCGCCGGTCGCCTACGAGGTGGTCCGCAGCGCCTATCAGGTGGTGAGCGAATTCAACCCCGAGCTCACCAACCGGGTGCTGGCGGAGATGCGGGACGAGGCCGCCGCCATCGTGGCGCAAGGGGCGCCGGGCGCCGCGATGCAGGAGACCCGCGCCGCCTACATGCGCTATCTCGGCCAGGGGCACGAGGTCGTGGTGTCGCTGCCCAACCGCACCTGGGCGCGCGCGGACACCGCGATCATCCGGGACGCCTTCGAGGCTGCCTACGAAGCGCTATACGGCCGCATCATCCCGAAGCTCGACCTCGAGATCGTGAGCTGGTCCGTGGGCGTGAGCGCCGTGCCCGCAGCCGTCGCCCCCGTCGAGCCGGCGCCCGAATCGGCCGCGCCGCCGGCACGAGGCGTGCGGCCCGTGCTCGATCCCGGCAGCGGCCGCGTGGTCGAGGCGACGCTCTACCGGCGCGCGGACTTTTCCGCCGGCGCGCGTGTGGACGGGCCCGCGCTTATCGTCGAGACTGACACCACCGCCGTGGTGAGCGCGGCGTTTTCCGCCTCGGTCGATGCCTTGGGCACGATCGTGATGGAACGCCGGCCGGCTCAGGGAGGAGACGCGTGATGAACGGCACGACCGACTCCGGGCTCGCTCAGATCCAGACGCAGATCATGTGGAACCGCCTGATCTCCGTGGTGGAGGAGCAGGCGCAGACGCTGCTGCGCACCGCCTTCAGCACCACCGTGCGCGAGGCCGGCGACCTCTCCGCCGGCGTCTTCGACACCAGGGGCCGGATGCTGGCGCAAGCCGTCACCGGCACGCCCGGCCACGTCAACTCGATGGCGATCGCGGTGCAGCACTTCCTCGCCCGCTACCCCAACGAGGCCATGCGCGAGGGCGACGTCTACATCACCAACGACCCGTGGCTCACCTGCGGCCACCTGCACGATCTCACGGTCGTAACCCCGGTGTTCCGCGAGGGCCGGATCATCGGCTCCTTCGCCTGCACCGCCCACGTGGTGGATATCGGCGGACGCGGCTTCGGGCCGGACGCGCGCTCGGTGTTCGAGGAAGGCCTCTACATCCCGATCATGCCGCTCGTGCGCGAAGGCCGGATCAACGAGGACCTGCTGGAGATGGTGCGCTGGAACGTGCGCGAGCCGCTCCAGCTCGAAGGCGACGTGCACTCGCTGATCGCCTGCAACCGCGCCGGCGCCGACCGCCTGCTCGCCATGATGGACGAGTTCGGGCTCGACGACATCGACGGCCTCGGCGAGGAGATCGTCGAGCGCTCGCGCGCCGCCACGCTCGCCGCCATCGCCGAGCTGCCCAAAGGCACGTACCGCAACACGCTCACCATGGACGGCTACGACGAGCCGATCACCTTGGCCGCCGCCATGACCATCTCGAACGACGGCATCCACGTCGATTTCGCCGGCACCTCGCCCGCCAGCAACCACGGCATCAACGTCGTGCTCAACTACACCACCGCGTACACGAGCTTCGGCCTCAAGTGCATCGTGGCGAAGGACATCCCCAACAACGCGGGCTCGCTCGCGCCGCTCACCGTGTCCGCGCCCGAGGGCTCGATCCTCAACGTGCCGCGGCCCTGGCCCGTCGCCGCCCGCCACGTCATCGGCCACATGCTGCCGGACCTGGTGTTCGGCTGCCTGCACCAGGCGATTCCCGAGCGCGTGCCGGCCGAAGGCGCGGCCTCGCTCTGGATCGTGCAGTTGCGCGGCGGCGCCACGGCGATCGACAGCGAGGCCCGGCGCAACGCGGCGTTCGAGCCGCCGGAGTTCGAGGTGGCCCTCTTCAACTCGGGCGGCGCCGGCGCGCGGCCCACGAAGGACGGGCTCTCCGCCACGGCCTTCCCGAGCGGCGTGCGCACCATCCCGGCGGAAGCCACCGAGACCGTGGCCCCCATCGTCATCTGGCGAAAGGAGCTTGCCGAAGATACCGGCGGCGCGGGCCTGCTGCGCGGCGGGCTGGGGCAGGTCATGGAGATCGGCGGCGCCGAAGGCGCGCCCTTCAGCGTGCTCGCGCAGTTCGAGCGTGTGCGGAACCCCGCGCGGGGCCGGGGCGGCGGGCTCGACGGCGCGCCCGGCGCCGTCGCGCTCGACGACGGCACGACGCTGTGCGGCAAGGGTCAGCAGACGATCCCGCCGGACCAGCGCCTCAAGCTGGTGCTGCCCGGCGGCGCCGGCTACGGCGACCCGCGCCAGCGCGCGCCGCAAGACGTGGCCGCCGACGTGCGGAACGATCTGGTCTCGCCCGAGGCCGCGCGGCGCGACTACGCGGTCGCCGTCTCGGAGAGCGGCACCCTCGACGAAGCCGCCACCGCCGCCCTGCGCGGAGCCGACGCCGCCGCCGGCGCGGAATAACGGAGGCCGCCCCGCACCGGACGGGCACCGGCCGAAATTGACGGTGCCTCGTGCGGGCTATACCGTTTTCGCAGCGGTGAAGCGGGCAGGGAGGCCCAGGCGATGACGGTGAATTTCGGTGTGCGCCGGCTCGGCCATGCGAACGTCAGCGTGCGGGACCTGGACCGCTCCGTCGCGTTCTTCGAGAAGACCTGCGGCTTCGAAGAGGTCGGCATCGAGGTCGGCACCGGCGCGGGCTTCGTCTCCAACGGCAACAGCCACCACGACGTCGGCATGGTGGAGATCGGCCGCCCCTTCAAGGGGCGCGACGGCGAGGTCATCATCGAGGAGGGCTTCGAGAAGCCGGGGCTCAACCATCTCGGCTGGGAGGTCGACAACGAGGCCGCGCTGGTCGCCGCGATCGAGCGCGCCGTCGCCGCCGGTTGCAAGGACTACCTCACCATCGACCACACCTTCTCGCACTCCTTCTACGTGGCCGACCCGGACGGCGTCTTCCACGAGTTCTACGCCGACGTGATGGACGACTGGCGCACGGTCTTCAGTGGCGGCCCGATCCCCAACATCTCGGCCCGCTGGGACCCGGCTGCGGAAACCCCGAGTCCCGAGCCCAGGTGGCAGCGCGCGCCGGAATACCAGCGCGTGGACGGCGCGCCGATCCATCCGCTGCGGACCACGCGCGCCGTGATGGTGGTGGACGACGTCGCGCGCTCGCTCGACTTCTATACCGCGTTCGCGGGCCTCGATGTCGCCTACATGGCAGCGGACGGCACTTACGCCTACCTGCGGGGCGGGGCGGCCACGCCCGACTACCACTGCGCGCTCTTCGCGAGCGCCGGGGACCTGCAGAACGGCTGCCACCACTTCTCCTGTGAGATGGCGGACGAGGCTGCGGTCGCGCAAGCCGAGGCCGCGCTCGCCGAGCGGAACATTCCGACCGCCGCCAGCGTCGACGACAGCACGAAGCGGAGCTTCTACCTGCGCGACCCGGACGGCTTCCTGGTCGAGTTCTACGCAACCCGCGACTGCGACTTCGCGGCGGTCGCGACCGTACCGCCCGAGCGCAGGCCCTTCCACGCCTGAGCCCCCGGCCCACCAGAGAGGTGCGACGATGAGCCTGGACTACGTGATTTCCGCCGATTCCCACATCATCGAGCCGCTCGACCTGTGGGAGAAGGCGCTCGGCAAGAAGTGGGGCGACAAGGTGCCGCGCGTGGTCAGCGAATACCAGGGTCTGCCCGGCAGCTACTACTTCTTCGGCCACGACTACATCGACCTCGGCGTGGTCGAGCCGGAGGACGCGGCGGACTCCACCGAGGAATCCTCGGCCATGGATCCCGAGCTCGCCGACAAGGTGAACCGCTCCAATTCGGACCCGGCGCTCCGCCTCGAGCTGATGGAGATGGACGGCGTACACGCCGAGATCGTCAACTCGACCTTCGCGCTGCTCTGCATGCGCATCCAGCATCCGCAGCTCGTGCAGGACGCCTGCCAGGTCTATAACGACTGGATCGTCGAGTACTGCAGCCACGACCCGAAGCGCCTGCTCGCGTCCGGCATGCTGCCGCCGGACGATGTCGACTGGGCCGTCGCCGAGCTGGAGCGGCTGGCGAAGAAGGGCGTGCGCACGGTCTTCATCTACACCGACGTGAAGCCCCACATGCCGCCCTACCGCGACCCCTACTACGACCGGCTGTGGGCGGCGGCGGCCGATCTCGACATGCCGATCACGATTCACATCGTGGCCGGCCAGGTGCGCGACCCCTTCACCATCATCCACGAGCACGAGCGCGGCGACGTGGCGCGGCTCTGGCTCGAGCTTTTCTCCGACGCAGGCCCCATCCTCGCCAACGAGTTCATCTTCGGCGGCATCTTCGACCGCCACCCCAGGCTGAAGCTGATCCTCGGCGAGTACGAGATCTGCTGGCTGCCCTGGTTCCTCTTCCGCACCCAGCAGCTTCAGGGGGCGGTGGCGCAGTCGCTCAAGGTCACGCCCGCCAAGAAGCCGGTGCAGGAGTACCTGCACACCCAGGTCTGGCACACCTTCGTGGACGACAAGTTCGCCGACCGCGCGTTCGATGTCGCGGGCCCGACGCAGGTCATGTGGGGCTCGGACTTCCCGCACCCGCGCAACACCTTCCCCCACAGCCACGAGGTGCTGAATCGCGTGCTCGCCAACGTCGACGAGGAGACAAAGGCGAACGTGGTGGGGCTCAACTGCGCCCGCCTCTTCAACCTCGACATGCCCGCCCCGGCGCGCGCAGCGGCGGAGTAATCGGGTCGGCCCTGCGCACGAAGGAGGCTGACAATGACGCTGAACTACGTCGTCTCGGCGGATTCCCACATCTTCGAGCCCTTCGATCTCTGGGAAAAGGCGCTCAGCGCCAAGTGGGGCGACAAGGTGCCGCGTCTGGTCAACGAGTGCGAGGGCGTGCCCGGCACCTACTTCTACCTCGGCCACGAGTACATCGATCTCGACAATGTCGAGCCCGAGGAGGCCGAGGATTCAACCCAGGACTCCGTGCCTCTGGAACCCGACCTGCTCGACAAGGTAAACCGCTGCAGCGGCGACCCCGGGCTCAGGCTTGCATTGATGGACATGGACGGCGTCTCCGCCGAGGTCATCAATTCGAGCTTCCTGCTGTTCAGCATGCGGATCGCCCACCCGCCTCTGCTCCAGGATGTCTGCACGGTCTACAACGACTGGATCGCCGAGCACTGCAGCCATGACCCGAAGCGCCTGCTGGCGG
This sequence comes from Alphaproteobacteria bacterium, assembly GCA_965221125.1. Lineage (GTDB taxonomy): Bacteria > Pseudomonadota > Alphaproteobacteria > UBA828 > UBA828 > WTGU01. The sequence goes on along the minus strand of CBDCRW010000006.1, from coordinate 295,754 downwards.
CGGCCATGCTACCGACCGACGACGTGGACTGGGCGGTCGCCGAAATGCAGCGCCTGGCGAGGAAGGGCATCCGCACGGTTTGCATCTACACCGATGTGAAGCCCCACATGCCGCCTTACCGCGATCGCTACTACGACCCGCTGTGGGCGGCCTCGGTCGATCTCGACATGCCGATCACGCTCCACATCATCACCGGGCAGGTGCGCGATCCCTTCACCATCGTGCACGAACACGAGCGCGATCAGATCGCGAGGATGATGATCGAGGTCTTCTCCGACGTGGGCCCGATCCTCGCCAACGAGTTCATCTTCGGCGGCATCTTCGATCGCTTCCCCAAGCTCAAGATCATCCTCGGGGAATACGAAGTCTCCTGGGTGCCGTGGTTCCTGTTCCGGATACAGCAGATCCAGGGGGCGCTCGGACAGTCGCTCAAGATCGCGCCGATCAAGAAACCGGTCGAGGAGTATCTTCAGACACAGGTCTGGCACACCTTCGTGGACGACAGGTTCGCGGACCGCGCTTTCGATGTCGCGGGCCCCACGCAGGTCATGTGGGGTTCGGACTTCCCGCACCCGCGCAACACCTTCCCAAACACCCACCGAATTCTGGAGCGCGTGCTCGCCAACGTCGACGAGGAGACCAAGGCGAACGTGGTGGGGCTCAACTGCGCCCGCCTCTTCAACCTCGATATCCCGGCGCCGGCACGCGCGGCGGCGGAGTAGGGGCACCGCACACCGCCCAAAGCCTCACGACCGCAGGAAGGCCGTCACCGTCTCGACGAATTTCTCGGGATGCTCCACCTCGGGCAGGTGGCCGCAGTCCTCGAACACGCTGAGCCGGGCGCCGGGGACGCGCCGGTAATTCTTCTCGATCACCTCGATGGGCGCGCGGATGTCCTGCCGCCCGCTGAGGAAGAGCGTCGGCACCGCGATGGTCTCGGGCCGCATGCGCACGGCCTCGTCGTCCACGTGGTCGATCATGCTCTGGCCGTAGGCGAGGTAGGAGGAAAGCCGGTCCGGCTGGGCGTAGACCGTGACCTGCATCAGCGCGATGTCGGCGGGCGAGCGCGCCGGATCGTGGCAGATGCGGCCCATGCGCTCGATGCAGGATTGCCAGGTCACGTCGGTCATCGCCGTGGTGCCGTTCGTCATGGTCGCGCGGATCGTCTCCGGCGGCAGCGTCCCTGAATCGGAGACCGGCGTGTGCAGCCCGTCGATGATGAGCGCGGTGACGCTCTCCGGGCGCGCGGCGTAGAGCAGCGGCGCCAGCAGGCCGCCCAGCGAGCTGCCGAGCACGGCGCAGCGTTCGATCCCCACCGCGTCCATGAAGCCTTCGAGGTGCCGCGTCATGACCAGCGGCGCGGGCTCGCCGCCCGGCTCCTTGAAGTCGGTGAAACCGTGGCCGAGGATGTCCGGCGCGTACACCGAAAAATGCGCCGCCAGCGGGTCGAGCACGTGCGCCCATATATCGGCGCTCAGCCCGAAGCCGTGGACGAGCAGCAGGGTTTCGTCCGCGCTCCCTTCATAAAGGTAGCGTGTGCGAGTACCGTCGATGTCGATGAACGCTGCGCGCACGGCCTGCTCCCCCGGTGGCGGCCGAGCGTAGCACGGGGCGCCGCTGGCTGCGGAACGGGAGGATGACATGGAGCGCATTCCGGTAGCTGTGGACGGCCATACCGTCACCGCGTACAGCGAGGGCGCGGGCGACGACGTGATCCTGGTGGTCCACGGCGGGCCCGGCGTGCCGTGCAACTACGTGCGGGACGCCCACCTCTGCTACGCCGCGCAGGGATACCGCGTCGTCTCGTGGGATCAGCTCGGCTGCGGCGAATCCGACCGGCCGGACGACGACTCGCTCTGGACCGTGGAGCGCTACGTGGAAGAGATGGAGACCGTGCGCAGCGCCCTCGGCCTCGGCCGCGTCAGCGTGGTCGGCAACTCGTGGGGCGGCATGCTCGGCCTCGAGTACTGTCTCGCCCACGCCGACAACGTGAAGTGCTTCGTCGCCAGCAGCATCGCCTTCGACTTCCGCGAGGTTCAGGCCGGCTTCCTCCGCTGCAAGCAGAACCTGGGCGACGAGACGGTGCTCATGATGTCGCGCCGCGAATCCGAAGGCACCACCGAGCACCCGGAATACCAGGCGGCGGTGACCATGATGCTCTACCGGCACATGTGCCGGATGGAGACCTGGCCCGAGCCGGTGCAGACGTCCCTCACCGATATCGGCTACGGCCCGCTCCGGCGCATGTTCGGGCCGCACCTCTTCAACTGCACCGGCACGCTCCGCTGGTTCGACCGCGTGGGCGACCTGCACCGCGTGACGGCGCCTGTGCTCATCGTCGCCAGCGAGCACGACTACGTCCTGCCGGAGCTCTGCGCCGTCTCCTGCCAGTACCTGCCGAACTCGGAGTACGCGTTCTTCCCCGGCTGCGCCCACATGCCCTTCTGGGAGAACCCGGAGGGCTACCACGCCGCCGTCGGCCCGTTCCTGGAGAAGTATCGGTAAGGGGCGGACGCGCCTGACCGGCTGCCTCAGTACCCCCGGGCCATGCCGAGGTCGTGGACGGCGATGTAGTTGAGGATCATCTCCTCCGAGATCGGCGCGAAGCGGAAGAGCCGTGCGTCCCGCCAGAGACGCTCCAGGTGCATCTCCTTGGCGTAGCCCATGCCGCCCATGGTCTGCATCGCGCGCTCCAGCCCCTCCGCCGCCGCCTGGGCGGCGATGAGCTTCGCCATGTTGGCCTCCGCGCCGTAAGGCTGGCCTGCGTCGTGCAGGGCCGCGGCCTTGTGGTTCATCACGGCGGCGCACTCGATCTCCGCCTTCGCCTGCGCCAGCGGAAACTGCAGGCCCTGGTAGGACGAGATCGGCCGCTCGCCGAAGACGCGGCGCTCGTTGGCGTAGTCGATCGCGAGGCCCAGCGCGAGCCGCACCGTGCCGACGAGGCCGGCGGTGGTAACGATGCGCTCGGTGTTGAGCACGTCGAGCAGCTCCTTCCAACCGCCGTGCAGCGTGCCGATCAGCTCGTCGCCGGCCACCGGCGTGTCCTCGAAGTAGACGTTGCTCGCCGGCACGCAGCGGGTGCCCGCCTTCTCGATGGTGGAATGTGTGAGCCCCTCGCGCTCGACGTCGATGAGGAAGAGCGAGATGCCGTCGGTGCGCCGCTCGGCCTCCTCGACCTTCCTGGTGCGGGCGATCACCAGCATCTTGTCCGCCGTCGGCACCGCCGAGATCCAGATCTTCCGCCCGTTCAGCCGCCAGCCGTTGCCGTGGGCCTCGGCGAAAGTGCGAAGTTCAAGCGAATTCGTGCCCGCGTCCGGCTCGGTGAGCGCCATGCAGCAGGCGATGTCGCCTGCGATGAGCGGCGGCAGCAGGTCGCGGCGCATAGCCTCGGTGCCATAGCGCGCGATGGCGACGCCGCCGAAGATCGGGTTCACCATGAAGATTTGCGCGAGCGTGGCACCCGCGCCCGATTCGCAGAGCGCCTCGATCACCAGCGCCTGATCCAGCATCCCGAGCCCGGCGCCGCCGTGCTCCTCGGGCAGCGCGACGCCGCCGAAGCCCGCGTCGCAGATCGCCTGCCACATCTCGCTCGGATAGGCGCCGCGCTCGTCGAGATCGCGCCAGTAGTCGAGGCCGTAGTCCGCGCCGACGCGCCGCGCGGTCTCCAGCATCAGCGCCTGCTCTTCGGTGAGCTGCACCTGCATGGCTCAGGCGCCCTTGAACCGGGCCTCGCGCTTCTCCAGGAACGCGCGGCAGCCCTCGTGCGCATCCTCGCTGTCGAGCACCAGCGAGATCATCGCCTGCTCGTGGGCGAGCGCCGCAGGCAGCGGCATGTCGGCGCCGGCGTCGATGGTGCGCTTGAGGTAGCGGAGCGCGAGCGGCGACTTGCGCGCGATGGCCTCGGCGAGCGCCAGCGCCTCCTCCATCAGCGCGTCCGGCTCGACGACCCGGTTGGCCAGGCCGAGCGCCACCGCTTCCTCCGCCCCGATGGGCAGGCCGGTGAACATCAGCTCCTTGGCCCGGCAGAGGGGAATCTGGCGGATCAGGCGCTGCGTACCGCCGGCGCCGGGGAAGAGCCCGAGATTGATTTCCGGCACGCCGATCTTCGCCTTCGCCGAGAGCAGCCGGATGTCGGTCGACAGCATCAGCTCCGCACCGCCGCCGAGGGCGAAGCCGTTGACCGCAGCGATGGTGGGCTTGTCCAGCGTCTCGATGCGGCGGAACAGCCGGTGGATCTGCTCCGCGAACTCCTCGTAGTGGGCGAGGCCCCGGCGCGAGTCGAGGTCGGCGATGTCGCCGCCGGCGACGAACGCGCGGCCCGCGCCGGTGATGACGATCACGCGCACCGCCGCGTCCGCCTCCACCTCGTTCACGGCGTCGTCGAGGGCCTGGCATGTCGGCAGGTCGAGCGCGTTCAGCCGCTCCGGCCGGTTGACGGTGACGATCCCTGCGCTGCCCGCGGTTTCGACCAGCACGGCGCTCTCGCTCATGCCCCTCTCCCTGGATTGCTTGCGTCGCCGCGCGAGTCCCGGCGCGGCCCGTACGTCAGTGCTGGGTCGAGCCCAGGATGGTCACGCAGGCGGCGGCGGCGTCCGCGCCGATCCAGCCGCCGGCGTTCTCGGCGAGGCCGACGCGTGCGCCGTCCCGCTGGCGCGCGCCCGAGCGGCCGCGCATCTGGTCCGCCAGTTCCACGAGCTGCGCGGCGCCGGTTGCGCCCACGGGGTGGCCCTTGCTGATGAGCCCGCCGCTCGGGTTGATCGGCATGCGCCCGCCCAACGCCGTCACGCCGTCCCTGAGCAGCCCGACGGCATCGCCGGGGCGGCAGAAGCCCAGTTGCTCCGAGAGCATGAACTCCGCCGGCGCCGCGGCGTCGTGGATCTCGGCGACGCTGATGTCCTCAGGCCCGAGCCCCGCCGCCTCGTAGGCCGCCTGCGCCGCGACCTGAGCCACCGGCGGCGCCTCGGGGTCGTCGCCCTGGCCGGAGCGCAGCTCGCTCGCCAGCACGCTCACCGGGTGCACCGCCTTGCGCCGGGCGCAGTCCTCGCTCATCAGCACCAGCGCCGCGGCGCCGTCGCCGATGGGCGAGCACATCATGAGCGTGAGCGGCTCGGCGATCATGCGGCTCTCCAGCACGTCGTGGACGGTGACCTCCTCCTGGAACTGCGCCTTCTCGTTGAGCGCCCCGGCGCGGCGCTGCTTGACCGAGACACGGGCGTAATCGGCGGGCGTCGTGCCGGTGCGCTCCGCATAGTCGCGCGCGAGGCTCGAGTAGAGGTCCATGAAGACCGAGCCCGTGCCGGCGCCGCCCGGCGCGATCCGCTTCTTCAGCGCCTCGAACTCGTCACGGTCCGCCGCCGCCTCCAGCGCCTTGAGCGGCACGCTCCGGTCCTCGTTGCTCATCTTCTCGGTGCCCACCGCGAGCGCCACGTCGCACTGGCCGGAGCCCACCGCGAGCACCGCCAGATGAAACGCGGTGGACGACGAGGCGCAGGCGTTCTCCACGTTGACGATGGGCTTGCCGAGCAGCCCGGCGTGGCGCAGCGCGACCTGGCCGCGCACGCATTCCTGCGCGCCGAGCAGCCCGCCCGCCGCGTTGCCGAAGAAGACCATGCCGACCTCGTCGGCCTCCGTGTCCGCGTCGGCGAGCGCCGCCGTCGCCGCCTCGGCGGCCAGCGCGCGCAGGTTGGTATCCAGGAACTTGCCGAACCGGGTCATTCCCGTGCCGCCGATCGTCACCTTGCGCATGTCCATCCTCCGAGAGTGCTGTGCGGGCCCGCCGCGCCTCAGGCCGCGAAGCCGAGCGAGGCGCGGAAGTCGCGCGCCGCGTCTTTCGCCCCCTCGGCGGCATCCGCGCCCGCCGGCAGAGCGGCGCAGTAGGCATCGACGGCGGCATCGCCGCGCGGCGCCCACGTGGCGACCCAGTCCGCCATCACGGCCGCATTGCCCTCCGTCTCGCCCGCGAAGTCGACGAGGGCGGCGGTCCAGCGGCGGGCGCGCTCGCTGTCGTCCCACTGGGCGTCCAGCATCTGCGCGAGCAGGGTGTCGCCCTCGCCCCGTGCCGCGTGGCCCAACTGGCGAATGCATGCCTCGTCGAACGCAGGCTTAGCGACGACGTTGAGCGCGACGAAATGCTCCGCCCAGTCGTAGGCCACAAGGACCTGCTCCAGCAGCGCGCGAAAGCCCTGCCAGCAGGCGTCCTCCTCCCACGCCTTGCGCTCGCCCGTGACGAAGCCCGCGCCGGCGTGGGCGTTGGCGAGCTCCTTCGTGCGATAGGCGACGCGCGAGACCCAGCGGAGCTGGTCGGCCGCCTGGAACATCGCGCAGTTCTCGATGGTGCTCGCCGGCACGATCTGCACCAGGTAGGCCGAGCCCATCTGCAGGCAGTGGAGCGGATAGCGCGTGGGCGTGTAGAGCCGCGCCAGCGCCGCCACCCAATGGGCGCCGAGGCCTGCGTCGTGGGCGTTCCTCGGGTGATCGCGGAGCAGGCCGTCCACGTAGGTCTCGTGCCCGTCCTGCATGACGTTGTAGGAGCGGTAGACCACCTCGTCGGGATCGCGAAAGGCGTCCCAGTCCTCGTGCCTGAGCGGCGAGTTGTTGCGGTAGCGGAGATACCACTTGTTCATGTCGATGTCGGGCGAGAGCGCCCAGGGCATCTCGTCGTCGGTGCTCCACAGGAGGTTGGTCGAGACGATCTCGTATTCGCTCGGCCGCCGCCGCTTGCCGGCGAGGTGGCTCCAGGTCTTCAGCGGCTTCGAGAGGTCGGATCGATCGCTCATGGAGCGGTCCCATCCCCGTGTGGGCGCGCATGGCGCAGGGCTTCGCGCCGGGCGCGGCGATTGTCTCTGGCCGCCCGGACGCGCGCAAGGCCGCTCCCGCGGGCGATCATGACGAAGCAGCATATGTTCGTTCGACATAAGCATATGACGTGGACATCCAGAACCATTACTCATTGGTTATCTGGATGAGCCGGGTCTATAGAAATGGAGCCGCGACCCGATTCACGGGATCTCAGAGGAGACGGATGAGCCTCATGAAACTCGCCATCGCCTTCGCGGTGGCCGGCACGCTGACGATTGCGGCGGGGCTTCCGGCCCAGGCGGCAACGCTCGACGACGTGCGGGCCGACGGCCGGCTCAGATGCGGCATCAATCCGGGCCTGCCCGGCTTTTCCCACACCGACGACACGGGCCGCTGGTCCGGCTTCGAGGCCGCCTATTGCCGCGCGCTCGCAGCCGCCGTCCTGGGCGACGCGGAGAAGGTCTCCTTCGTCACGCTCACGGGCAAGACCCGCTTCCCGGCGCTGGCGTCCGGCGAGGTCGACATCCTCTCGCGCAACACGACCTGGACCTTCTCGCGCGACGTCGACCTCGGCTTCACCTTCGTCGGCATCAACTACTACGACGGCCAGGGTTTTCTGGGCCGCACCGACCTCGGCGTGGAAAGCGCCACCGAGCTCGACGGCGCCTCGATCTGCATCCAGACCGGCACCACCACCGAGCTCAATCTCGCGGACTTCTTCCGCGTCCACGGCATCTCCTACGAGCCGGTGCCGCTCGAGACCAACGCCGAGGCGCGCGCGGCGTACGAAGCCGAGCGCTGCGACGTCTACACCACCGATGTCTCGGGCCTGGCGGCGACGAAATCGACCTTCGACGAGCCGGGCGCGCACGCGATCTACCCGGAGATCATCTCGAAGGAGCCGCTCGGGCCGCTGGTGCGGCACGGCGACGACCAGTGGGCCGATATCGCGCGCTGGGTGCTGAACGCGCTCATCTCGGCCGAGGAGCTAGGCGTGACCCAGGCGAACGTCATGGAGATGGCGCAGGGGACCGATCATCCCGAGATCAACCGCATGCTCGGCAGCGAAGGCTCGCTCGCCGAGATGCTGGGCCTCGATCCCGGATGGGCGGTCCGCGCCATCGCGGCGGAGGGCAACTACGCCGAGATCTTCGACCGCCACCTCGGCGCCGGCAGCGCCCTCGGCCTGCCGCGCGGTCTCAGCGCCCTCTATCGCGACGGCGGCATCCTCTATTCGCCGCCGTTCCGCTGAGGCGTGCGCGGTCTTTGCGGCGGCGCGCTTGACACGCGGCGAGGGCGCCGCGTATAGCGGTGCGCTTCCTGATCCTGGGGCGGGGTAGCTCAGTCGGTAGAGCAGTGGAATCATAATCCATGGGTCGGGGGTTCGAGTCCCTCCCCCGCTACCACACGCAGGTTCCGGAGAGTTTCGGACGGACTTGCCCTCACCGCGTCAGCCCCGGACAGCCGGGGCTTTTTCGTGCACCCCGCAGACCATGACCTAAGTGAGAAATGCGGGCTGGCCCCGGACCATGGTGTGGTGCACGGAGCGGGCGGGCGGGGGCAGGCTCTGCGGATGCAGCGCGCAGACCATCGCCCTTTCGGGGAAGTCGGCACGGAGCGGCTCCGGGGGGCCGGCTCGCGGCCGGGCGCTCGGCCGGCGGGCTCCTGCCGCCGCCGGGACGGGCCAGCTTGGGCCGCCAAGAGCCACCTTGTGCCACCTTGTGCCATCTTGTGCCACTTTGTGCCACCTTGTGCCAGGAACATTTTTTAGTCATGGCTGAGAGGGCGGGATGACCGAGAGCGGGCAGGCTTGGGCCGATGAAGGTCCTGGCCGAGCTTGGCTGGGCGGCTGCATGGGGTCCGCGGGGGCCGGTAGGGCTCGGTTTTCGGGCTCGCCGGGCAAAGCGATCCCGCCGCGCCGTTCGACGGCGCGTCCCGTCGCGCTCTGCGACGCGGTTACGCCCGCAGGATCATGCAGCGGGCGCGATCAGGATCGCGTCGAGAGCCTCCTGGGCGCGGGCGGCATAATGCCGGTTGGCCTCGGGCAGGAAGCGGAAGCGCCCGTCGCAGCGCACGATGGCGATGGCCGCGTTGGTCAGGCAGGAGAGATTGCGCGGCAGGTGGCGCACGTACGCCCGGCAGCGGTCTTCGTCATAGGTGAAGTCGCGCACGTAGTGCAGCCGGTTCTCGATGTGCCAGTGATTGCGGACCAGAGCCAGAAGCTCCTCGGGCCCGGCGCGGTCTGCGCCGAGCGAGGTCAGGCTCCAGGTCACCTCGACGCTGCGCTCGCCGGTCTTGAGGATCTCGCGCTCGCGTTCGATGCGCATCGCCTGGCGGCGTCCGTGAAGGTTGGCGTAGCCGTCCCATTCGGCAGCGGAGAGGTCGACGACGGCGCAGCGGCGGCGCTCGATGCGGCCATGGCCCTTGTCGACGGTTTCGTGCCAGGGCGCGTCGGAGAAGTCGATCGCCTTGAGGTCTTCGAGGATGGTCTCCTGATTGTCCTTCACCGCGGTGACCACGTAGTCGGCGCGACGCCCGAGCAGGCAGCGCGCGGTCTCGTGCTGGGCGTGCATCGCATCGAGGGTGACGGTCCGGCCTGCGAGGTCGAGACTGCTGGAGAGTTCGCGCACGGCGGGGATCTCGTTGCTCTTTCTATCGACCTCGACCTGTCCCAGGACCATGCCGGTCTTGTGCACCAGCGCCGCGACCATCATGCGCCGCCCGTCTTCGGTCTGCTTCGAGGCGCCGCGCAGGTCCTTTCCGTCCATGGCGACCGGGGCGTGCGCGCCGTCGTGCTGGCCGGTCCACCGGCCGATGGCGTTGTCCAGCGTCTCCGGCGGCAGGGCGGCGAGGATGTTGTGGAAGGTGGTGATCGCGGGCGCGGTGTAGCGCTTCTTCGAAGGGCTCCAGAACGCGCCGACCGCCTCGAGCTGCTCCTGCGAGAGCAGGGCGGCGAACTGGGCGAAGGCTGTCGAGCCCCGGTAGCCGGCAAGGCGGGCGGCGACGGCAACCGCCAGCACGGTCTTCAAGGGATAGCGCTTGCCCCGGGCATGGCGGCACTCGGGCACCTCGCCCAGGCACTCGAACAGGCTGCGCAGCCGGGGCGCCGTCATCGGCTCGCTGTGTTGCTCGGCGTTCCAGTTCGCCGGGATCTCGGCCCGGCTCAGCGCTTCGGCGGCGCCATCGCTAAGTTCGAACACGAAGACCTCCTTGGGCTGGCCGTGGTGGCGCCAGCGCGGAGCAGCTCCGGGGTCACGGGCAAAGCCGCGCGTCATCCCCAGCGAGCGCCAGTTCGACGCGCGGTAGCAGGTGCCGGCGAAGCGCGCGGGATCGACGAAGGTCTCGGCCAGGAGCGCCGGGTATCCATGCACCGCCTGGGTGTCCGCAGACAGCCGCCGCAGGCTCAGCCCCAGAACCCGCGAGGCCAGGTTGGGAACCCGCTCAGGCGTCAGGATCACGAAGCGCGAGTTGTTCGCGATCAGATGCAGGCGCCGGAACTGCTGCTCCGCCGACCAGCCGATCCAGCGGTCGCGCGCGGCCAGCTTGAACGCGCCCGGCTGCCAGCCGATCAGGGCGAGCCAGGTCTCGCCATGCACCGCGACATGGCGCAGCCCCTTGCCGACGACGCCGTGGAATCGCAGGTAGTGGTGCTCCTCCACCAGCCGGTCCCAGCGCCGGTGCTCCCGCGCGCCCCAGGTCGGGCGCACCGTGACCGCACGCAGATCAATGGACGAATCCAGGCCCGGCAACGTCGCCATGGCCGCTACACTGCCACAGCGAAAACGAAATGACCAGCGCCGCGATCACCTCACGCCGCTCGCCGGGCGGACAAAAAACGAGCCCTGCACCTTGTGCCGCTCGATTCGTGCCACCTTGTGCCACTTTGTGTCACTTTGTGCCGGCGTATGCCGGAATATGCCGCTTTAAAGCCCTTCCGCGCAGAACGGGGCGGCTCTGGCCCGGAATTGCGGTGCTGTCTGGCGGGGCGCAGACCACAACCGCGGTGCGAATGCGGGCTAGATGCGGAGGCGCTCGCGCGTGATGGCGATGAGGCGCGCCATGCCGTGCGGCTCGAGAATCAGGATCACGATGATGAGGCCGCCGAAGATGATCACCTCGATATGCTTGGCGATGTCGACGGCCAGATCGATGCCGAGGATCGGGTTCAGGTTGGTGAGGAAGATCGGCAGGATGGTGATGAAGGCGGCGCCGATGATGGAGCCGGCGATCGAGCCGAGGCCGCCCACGATGATCATGAAGAGCACGAGGAAGGAGACGTTGACGTCGAAGGCGATGGTCTCGGCGCTGCCGAGATAGAGGAAGACGAAGAGCGCGCCGGCGACGCCGCAGAGATAGGAGCTCACGCCGAAGGCCAGCAGCTTGGTGCGGAGCAACGGGATGCCCACGATCTCGGCCGCCACGTCCATGTCGCGCACGGCCATCCAGGCCCGGCCGAAGCGGCTCCGCATCAGATTCCAGGAGAAGAAGACAAAGACCGCCAACAGGACGAGCGCGACCAGATAGCGCACCTCGGCGGTGGCTTCGGGCCCGGTCACCATGACGCCCGCGAATTCGCGCGGCGGCGCCGTGATCGTGCCGGACGGGTTGTCGTTGTAGAACCACGGCACCCGGTTGAACAGCCAGATCAGGAAGAACTGCGCGGCCAGCGTCGCCACCGCCAGGTAGAAGCCCTTGATGCGCAGGCTCGGCAGCCCGAACAGGATGCCGACGCCGGCGGCGAAGAAGCCCGAGATGAAGAAGATGGCGATGATGTCCATGCCGGGCCACGCGGTGGTCATCTTGAAGGCGGCGTAGGCGCCGACCGCCATGAAGCCGCCGGTGCCGAGCGAGAGCTGGCCGGCGAAGCCGGTGAGCAGATTGAGGCCGAGCGCGGCGAGCGCGAAGATCAGGAACGGAATCAGGATCGCCTGGAGCCAGTACTCGTTGGCGAGCGTCGGCACCGCGAAGAGGGCGAGCAGCGCGATCACGGTCACGAAGACGGTGTTGATCGCGCGCGGGCGGGTCGCGAAGAAGGTGCCGTAGAGGTCGGTGAGGTAGGTGAGCACGGTCACACCCGCTCGATGATCTTCTCGCCGAACAGGCCCTGGGGCCGGAACATGAGGACCAGCATGGCCAGCATGTAGGCGAACCAGTTCTCGATCGCGCCGCCGATCACCGGGCCCCAGTAGACCTCGGCCACCTTCTCGCCGAGGCCGATGATGAGCCCGCCGACGATGGCGCCGGGAACCGAGGTGAGCCCGCCCAGGATGAGCACGGGCAGCGCCTTGAGCGCGATCAGCGACAGGCTGAACTGCACGCCGCTCTTCGCGCCCCACATGATGCCGGCGACGATGGCGACGATCCCCGCCACCGACCAGACGATGATCCAGATGGTCCTGAGCGAGATGCCGAGGGAGAGCGCGGCTTGCGGATCGTCGGCGACGGCGCGGAGCGCGCGGCCCATGGGCGTGTGCTGGAAGATCAACGCCAGCGCCGCCACGAGCACCGCCGCCACCAGGGCCGCGATGAGGTCGAACTCGTTGAGCAGCATGCCGCCGACGTCGACCGGCGAATTCGGGATGCCGAGGTCTAGCGCCTTCACGTTGGAGCCCCAGACCCACTCGCCGGCGCCTTCGAGCAGGAAGCTCAGCCCGATGGTCGCCATGAAGAGCGTGATCGGCGGCTGGTTGATGAGCGGGCGCAGCATCCCGCGCTCGATCGCGAAGGCGAGTGCCACCATGACGATCGCCGTGAGCGGCAGCGCGCCCCAGATCGGCACGCCGTGCTCCATCAGCCCCACCAGGGTGAGCGCTGCGAACAGCACCATCGCGCCCTGGGCGAAGTTGAACACTTGCGATGCCTTGAAGATGAGCACGAAGCCGAGCGCCACCAGCGAGTACATCACGCCGGTGAGCAGGCCGGAGACCGCGACCTCGGCGAGGAAGATCGGAAACTCGATCATGTCGAGGAAGGGCGCGACGAAGAAATCCCAGAGGAACTCCATCACGCGTCATCCTCGGTCGCGACGCCCAGATAGGCGTCGATCACGGTCTGGTCGTTGCGCACCTCCTCGGGCGTGCCGTCGGCGATCTTGCGGCCGTAGTCGAGCACCACGATGTGGTCGGAGAGCTCCATGACCACGCTCATGTCGTGCTCGATCAGGGCCATGGTCGTGCCGAAGCGCGCCTTGGTCTCGAGGATGAAGCGGCTCATCTCGGCCTTCTCGCCGCGGTTCATGCCGGCCATCGGCTCGTCGAGCAGCAGCAGGTCGGGCTCGGCCGCGAGCGCGCGGGCGAGCTCCACCCGCTTCTGCAGGCCGTAGGGCAGGCGGCCCACGGGCACGTTCCGGATATCCTCGATCTCGAGAAAGCTGATGACCTCGTCGGCGGCGGCGCGGTGGCGCGCCTCCTCCGCCCGCGACGGCCCCACCGGCAGCAGGCAGGCGACGAAGTTGCTGTGCATCTTGAGGTTGCGGCCGGCCATGACGTTGTCGAGCGTGCTCATGCCCTTGAACAGCGCGACGTTCTGGAAGGTGCGGGCCATGCCCTCCTGGGCGGCGACGCGCGGGTGCATCTTGCGCCGCGTGCGCCCCTTGAAGGTGATCGTGCCCTCGGTCGGCTGGTAGGCGCCGTTCAGCACGTTGAGCATGGAGGTCTTGCCGGCGCCGTTGGGCCCGATGATGGCGCAGATCTCGCCGGCATAGATGGTGAACTCGACGCCTGCCAGGGCTTGCACGCCGCCGAAGCGGAGCGCGATGTCCTGGACGCTGAGCATCGGCTCGCCCGGCGCCGGGTGGCCGCCTTGCGGATCAGCCTGCATGGCCGCCTTCGGCCGCAGACTCGGCCGCGGCGTGGGAGAGACCCAGATAGTGCTCCCTCACGGCCGGGTTGCCGTGGAGCTCCGCCGCCGTGCCCTCGAGGACGACCTGGCCGCTTTCCAGGATGTAGCCGTAACCGGCGACGCCGAGCGCCATGTTGGCGTTCTGCTCGGCGAGCAGGAACGTGACTCCCTCCTCCCGGTTGAGCTGGCGGACCTCGTCGAAAATCCGGGCGACCACCTGCGGCGCGAGGCCCATGGACGGCTCGTCCAGCAGCACCATGGCAGGCCGCGACATCAGCGCCCGGCCGATGGCGAGCATCTGCTGCTCCCCGCCGGAGATGAAGCCCGCGAGGATGCGGCGGCGCTCGGAGAGCGCGGGGAAGTGTGCGTAGACCCGCTCCAGGTCGGCGCGCACCGCAGCCTTGCCGTCATTCCGGGTGTAGGAGCCGGTCAGCAGGTTCTCGTGCACCGTGAGGTGGGGGAAGCAGCGGCGCCCCTCCATGACCTGGATGATGCCGCGCCGCACGAGGTCGCCCGGCGCGAGCCGGTCGATGCGCTCGCCCCGGAAGTGGATCGCGCCCCCGGTGATGTCGCCGCGCTCCACGCGCAGCAGGTTGGAGACCGCCTTGAGCGTGGTGGTCTTGCCGGCGCCGTTCGGCCCCAGAATGGCGACGATCGCGCCTTCGGGGACCTCGATGGAGACGCCGCGCAGGACCGAGATCACGTGGTCGTAGACGACCTCGACCGCGTCGAGACGCAGCAGGGCCTCAGGGGCGGCGGCGGTCGCGTCACCGCCGCCCCCGGCCAAACTCTCGGCTGCTGCGCTCACATTTCCTGCGAGCAGTCGCGCGGAGTGATGTTGTTCTCCTCCGCGTACTGGGCGGCAGCCGCCTCGATCATCGGACGCACGACGTCCTGCATGGGCTCGATCCAGTCGCTGACGATGTTCCAGGCCGAGCCGTCCCACTGCTGGATGATGACGGGGCCGTTGCCCTCATGGTCCTCGCAGGTGATCTTCACCGGCGGAGTGAAGCCGGCGAGGCCGAGCTCGGCCAGCCGCTCCTCCGTCAGATCGAGGTTCTCCAGGCCCCAGCGCACCTCTTCGCCGGTGAGCGGCCGGTTGCCGAACTTCGCCTGGGCGGTGCGGATCGCCTCGGTCGTGTAGACGGAACTGAGCAGTCCGCGGTTGTAGAGGACCTCGCCGAAGTTCTTCTCCGCCGCAGCCGCCGCGTCGCCGCCGTAGAGGGTTTGCAGGATCTCGTCGTGGAGCGGGAAGCCCGCGCCCGGCGAGTGGAACGAGCCGCCGCGATAGCCGATGGCGTCGTCGCCTGCCGGCACCACGTCGGATTCGCTCGCCGACCACCAAACGCCGATCAGGCGGTTCATGTCATAGGCGATCGCCGCGGCCTCCTTGAGCGCCACCTGGTTCATCACGCCCCAGCCCCAGATGAAGGTCCAGTCGGGCTTGATCTTGCGGATCTGCAGCCAGGTCGCGCGCTGCTCCTGCCCCGGGTGGTCGACCGGCAGCAGCTCCAGGGTGTAGCCGAGCTTCTCGGCCAGCACCTCAAGGGTCTGGATCGGCTCCTTGCCGTAGGGGCTGTTGTGGTAGACGAGCGCGATCGTCTTGCCCGCCAGATTGTCCATGCCGCCTTCCTGGGCGCCCACGAACTTGATGAAGGCCGAAGCCTGGCTCCAGTACGTGGTGGGGAAGGTGAAGGTCCACGGGAACACGCGCCCGTCCGATGCCGCCGTCTGCCCGTAACCCATCGAGTGCACCGGAATCTTGTCGACCGGAGCCCTCGGATTGAGCTGATAGGTCACGCCGGTGGACAAGGGCATGACGATCGACGCCCCGGTGGGCCCCTGGTTCTTGAGGCGCTCGTAGCACTCGACGCCGAGCTTGGTGTCGTAGCGGTATTCGCACTCCTCGAAGGCGAGCTTGACGCCGTTGATCCCGCCGTCGCGCTCGTTGACCAGCGAGTAATAGTCGAGGGCGCCGTTCGCGGCCGGGATGCCGTTGGGCGCGTATGGCCCGGTCCGGTAGACGAGCAAGGGAATGAACTGCTCGTCGGCCGCCTGCACCTCACCGCTCGTGAGAGTCGTCGTGGCTGCCGCTGTGAGACCGCCGGCGACCACCGCCGCGGCCAACGCACCGCTGATTCCGCGGCGCAATCCGTTCCTCAATGACATTTTCATCCTCCCGCGTCAGGACCAAGCGCACCCGGAGGGCGCGCCGCTCGTTCCGCGCGCAAGGTAGCACGGAGAAACGACCTCGGCCATTTATACGAAAACAAATTTCTCGCTCTACGTAGTCATACGAATGACCCGCGGAGGCGTTATCTCAACCTGGCGGCGGCGGGCAAATCAAGCGTGGAAGACCAAACGGAAAAGGGGCGCGAACCCTTCGGCCCGCGCCCCGCTCTCTTGGACCCGGCCGCGACGCGATCCCGCGGCCCAGGCCCGGTTACGACGCCTTGCGGTCGAGCCGCTTCCGGCCGCCGGTGTCGATGGCGATCCGGCGCGCCTTCAGCGCTTCGGGAAGCTCGCGCACCAGGTCGATGTGGAGCAGCCCCTTGTCCAGCGCAGCCCCCGTCACCTGGATGTGATCGGCGAGGTTGAAGCGCCGCTCGAACGCGCGGGCGGCGATGCCGCGGTGGAGATAGCTCTCGTTCGCGCCATTCTCCCTGGCGAGCTTGCCCGACACGGTGAGCAGGTTCTCCTTCACCTCGATCGCGATCTCGTCGTCGCCGAAGCCGGCGACGGCCAGCGTCACGCGATAGGCGTTCTCGTCCAGCTTCTGGATGTTGTAGGGCGGGTACGAGGGCGCCGTCTCGCTCGGCATCTGCTCGAGCATCCGGGCCATCCGGTCGAAACCGACCGTGGTGCTGAAGAGCGGGGAAAGATCGAATGCACGCATGGTTTGACTCCTTGTCGTAAGCAAGTCTTCCGTGGTCCGCCGTCATGGCCGGACCGGTTCCATGCCCGTCCGGGGCCCGCTCTGCGGCACCCCCTCGGGCAGTGCTGAGATGGTGACGGGAAAACGGGGATTCAAGAGCCGCCAAGCGTCGTTGGGCGCGCACTTCCGGCAGGCGAGGGCGGCGCTGGACCTGCGCGCGGGGCTGCGCCACGGTGGCGCGCCATGACCGAGTCACCGGCCCCGCGCGACATCCCCACACCCGGCGTCCACGCCGCGGTGTTCGTCGCCATGTTCCTCATTTCCTTCAGCTATCCGGTGGGCGAGGCCATCGCCAACGAGCTCGATACCGGCGTCCTGCTCTTCCTCCGCTTCGTGCTGGCGATGGCGATCTTCGGGCCGGTGGTCGCCTGGCGCCACGGCATCGCCTGGCCGGGCTGGCGCGCGCTCGCCGGCTATGCGGCGATCAGCACGTCGCTCGTCGCCTTCTTCTGGTGCATGTTCTACGGCCTGCGCTTCACCAGCGCGCTCAACACCGGCGCCATCTCCACCCTGATCCCGGGCCTCACGGCGATCGGCGGCGCGATCCTGGTGGGCGAGCGGCTGGGCTGGCATCGCCTGGCGGCGCTCGGCATCGGCCTGATCGGCGCGCTCTGGGTGGTCTTCCGCGGCGACTGGGACCGCTTCGTCGGCCTCGATCTCAACAAGGGCGACCTGATCGTGTTCGCGGGCTGCATCGCGATGGGCTTCTACAGCCCGCTGGTCAAGCGCTACCACCGGGGCGAGCCGGTGATGGTCATGACCTTCTGGGTGGTGACCATGAATGCCGTCTGGTTCCTGGTGCTCGCCAACAGCGCGCTGTGGACCATGGACTGGGGCGCCGTCCCGCTCTTCGCCTACGGCGGCGTCGCCGGCATCGCGCTTCTCTCGACCGTCATTTCCTTCTTCCTGATGCAGTGGACCACGATCAGGCTCGGCCCCACCCGGGTGCAGTCGTACAGCTACCTGCTGCCGGCCTTCGTGCTCGCCATCGACTGGGCGATCGGCAAGGGCCTGCCCAGCGTGCTCACCATCCCCGGCATCCTGATCGTGCTCGCCGCGAGCCTGGTGATCCAGCGGGGCGACGTCTACGCGGGCCGCTCCGCCGGCACCGCACGCCCGTGAGATCAGAGCGCGTTCGTCATTGACGGACGCGCGACAGGCCGCGACCGCGGCCCGCCGCGAATGCGGCGCGCCCGCGCAGGCGCCGGTCGAAGACCGGCTGCCGTGAGCGAAAAATTGCTAGAGCGTTTCCGTCTGAGACGGAAACGCTCTAGCGGCGCTCGATGGCGAAGAGGCGGGCAGCGATGACGACGCCTGCGGCGGGGCAGATCAACATGCACCACCACGCGGACTCCCAGCTGCCGAAGCCGCCCACCACGACCGCCATCAGCGGCGGCCCGAGCAGCATGCCGATCGCGGCGCCCTGCACCATGAAGCCGTTGGCCATCGCCACGAGCTGGGGCTTGGGCGCGTGCGCGGCGGCGCCGCCATAGGCGGCCGCGGGCAGCACGCCGCTGCAGGCGCTGAAGATTATCGCCAGCGGGATCTTGGCCTCGTCCGGCACGAAGCCTGCGAGGATCAGCATGCCGGTGACGGCCATGATGACGTTGGCCGCCGCGACGAGCACGAAGCGCGGCACGCGCCTTTGCATCAGCCAGCCGCCGGCAAGGTTGCCGGTGACGTTCATGCCCACCACCAGCGCAGAGAAGAGCGCGGCGCCGATGGGCCCGCGGCCTTGCGTCTCGGTCAGGAAGGTGGGCAGCCAGGCGGCGACCGCGAACCATTGAACGGTGAAGAGCAGGAACGCCCCGCCGTAGAGCCACAAGGCGCCGACCGGCACCGTCGCCTTTGCCCCGGCCCAGTCGAAACGAGCGTCCGCGTCGCGGCTCGGTTGCTCGGGCCAGCGCCGGCGAGTCGTGCCGGCCGCCACGAGCAGCGCCGCCAGCAGCGCCGCCCCGGCGCAGAGCCACCAGAGGCTGCGCCAGCCCAGCGATTCGGCGAGGAAGGGCGCCACCACCATGGCGAGCGCCATGCCGCCCGGCATGTAGCCGCTCCAGATGCCGAGCGCGAGGTTGCGGTCCCCGGGCCGCGCGGCATCGAAGGTGATCTTGGGCGCAGAGGACACGATGGCGGCGAAGCTGATCCCCTCGAAGACGCGGACCGCGAGCAGCACGGCGGCGCTGGTGGCCAGCGCGCCGGCGACGCCGCTGAGGACGAGAACGAGAGTGCCGGTAAGGAGGAGAGTGCGGGCGCCGACGCGTGCGCCGGTCATCCCGGTCAGGACGCCAAAGCCCGCGCCGAACACGAAGAAGATGGAGGCGAGCCAGCCGGCGGTGACCCTGTCGAGCGCGAATTCATCCGAAATCAGCCCGATGGTCGGCGGCACCTTGCCGACGGCGTAGCCCACGAACACGCTCGCGAAGATGGTGACCGCGACGACGCCCCACCGGGTGCGCGCCACGGGGGCGCCCGCTGCGCCGCCTTCCCCCGCGCTGTCGGCGCCGCTCAAGCGCGCCGCCTAGCGCCAGGGGCCGCAGGCGGAGAGCGCCTGCGTGTCCTCGTAGGCGTCCCAGACGGCGATCCTGCCGTCGCGCACGGTGAAGACCCAGCACCACTTCGCGCGGTAGTGCTTGCCGCTGACCTTGGACGAGCCGGCTTCCTCGCCGTTGACGGAGACGGTGTCGCCTTCCGTGACCCAGGTGCTGATGACATGCTCGTGCATGGCGAGCGCCGCCGGCATGACCCGAAAATAGTCCTCGATCGCGGCCCGGCCCTGCCAGCGGCCCGCCCAGGGCAGGTCGTCGCCGCCCGGCATGTCGATCACCGCGTCGTCGGTGAACATGGCCACGATGGTAGCGGCGTCGCCGCCCGCAAGCTGGTCGAGGAAGCCCTTCACGACATCTCTTGAAGACATGGGCGTTGCTCCTTGGTCGCGAGAGCATCGGAGCCCGCACCCGCGCGCCACTGAACAGGAGTCATACCACCTTGGCGGAATGTTGACGAAGCGCGGCGGGGAATCGCCGGGAACCGCGCTTCATTGGAATTCATTATGCGGATCGACAGAAAACGGTATTGGCGGCCTCGTCGTGTCCGCCCCACGTCGAGTTAATAAGTCCAACAGCGTTGGAGGATTCCGTGCAAGAACTGGAAACCACAGACGCTGCAACGGTTGCCCGCAATCCCTCTCCCGACCAGGTGTGCTTCTTTGAACTGGCCCTTTGGGGAAATCCGGACAGCCCGAACACGATGCTGCATGACATGCGGCCCGCGTTCTCGGTGGGCGGGTTTTTCATGCCACCCTACCGCCGCAACGAGATGCTCATTATCGACGTCGGCATGGCCCTGCCGCCGTGTGGCGGATACGTAGAGGATGTCGGACGCAACAAGTACATGGACGGCTGTTCGTCCTCGCTGCTGGTCATGCCACCCCAAAAGGGCGATCCATGCGTGAACCACCTGCATATCGTTGCCGGTACCGTGCAGGCCGAACATCATCATCCGAGCGATCGCATCGGAATGGTGGTCCGGGGCCAGGGATTGGCGCACCATGAATCGGGAGCTCCGATGGTCCTGTGCCCTGGCAGGGCGTGGAGGATTCCCGCAGGAGAGCGTCATCGTTTCGAGACCGGCGAGGACGCGCTCGACGTGCTGGTGTTCCACCCGGACAGCGCATGGGGCCCGACCGACGCGGCGCATCAGATGTTGGACGCAACGATCCTCTGAGCTCGTAACCCGCGGCGCCGGGAGGCACGATCGCGGCCCCCGGCATCGGACGCTCTGATGGCGGTGCAGCGTGTCCGCCATCCGGCCGTTCTGGCCGCTGCGGGCCTCTTGTCGCTCGCGGTCGGCATCGGCATCGGACGCTTCGCCTACACGCCGATCCTGCCGTACATGATCGCGGGCCTCGAGCTGGACCGATCGCAGGCCGGCCTGATCGCGTCCGCCAACTACCTCGGGTACTTCGTGGGCGCGCTCGCCGCGGCCTGGCGCGCCGTGCCCGGCGATCCCCGTGCCTGGCTGCTGGGGGCGCTCGCGCTGTGCGGGCTCAGCACCGGCGCCATGGCGCTCACGACGGACCTGGGTCTGTTCCTGATCCTGCGCTTCGTCGGCGGCGGCGCGGGCGCGCTGGTGATGGTGCTCGCGTCCTCCCTGGTGATGGACCGCCTCGCCGCCGCCGGCCGCGATGGCTGGGCGGCGGTGATGTATGCCGGCGTCGGCAGCGGCATCGCAATCTCGTCCCTGGCCGTTCCGGCGGCCGCATCGGGAGAGAGCGACTGGCAAGGCCCGTGGGTGCTGTGCGGCGGCCTGGCCATCGTGCTCTCGATACTGGCCGCGCTGCTGCTGCGCGTGCCGCGCCCGTCGGCGACGGGAGTGCCGCACTCCGGCGCCGGCACGGCGCGGAGGGGTCTCGGCCGCCTGATCGTCGCCTACGGCCTGGTCGGCTTCGGCTACGTCATCACCGCCACCTTCGTCGCCGACATGGTGCGCGCCGACCCCGTGCTGCAGCCAGCGGAGCACCTGGTCTGGCTCTGCGTCGGCCTGACGGCAGCGCCCTCGGTGGCGCTCTGGGGCTGGGCCGGACGGCGCTGGGGCAACGAGCGCGCGTTCGCCATCGGCTGCCTGGTGGAGGGGGTTGGCGTGGCGCTCAGCGTTCTGGGCGGCGGCATCTGGTCCATTCTGCTGGCGGCCGGCCTGCTCGGCGGGACCTTCGTGGGGCTGACGGCGATTGGCCTTATCGAGGCCCGTCATCTCTCCGCCGGCGATGCGCGCCGCAGCATCGCCCTGATGACGGCGGCTTGGGGACTGGGCCAGATGGTGGGGCCGACGTTCGCCGGCGTGCTCTACGATTCGCTCGGCAGTTACCTGGTGCCGTCGTTGCTGGCCACCGGCGCGCTCGCCGCCGCGGCCGGGCTGACGACGAGCATATCGTGGAGCAGGCGCCCCGCCTGAGGGCTCCTCCGACGGGCCGAAACGGTCTGGACGGATCGCCGATTTGCTGGCTTGCTTGGCGCCGGCTGCATTCGACCCCGACGAGAAGGACAAGTCCCGTGGCCCTCAGCGACGCCCGCGGCGTGCCGACATCGGCGACCAACCCCAGGAGCCTGGAGATCCTCGAGACGGCGATCCGGCAGTTCCAGATCTATCGGGGCGACGCCGTCGAGACCATCGACCGGGCGTTGGCCGACGATCCGGACTTCGTGGCGGGGCACATCTTCCGCACCGAGATGCACACGATGCTGTGGGAGAGGAGCGTGCTGCCGGAGGTCGAGGCCGGCCTCGGCCGCCTCAAGGCGCTCGCGGACAAGGCCACGGAGCGCGAGCGAGCCCATATCGCGGCGATCGCGGATTGGGCCGCCGGCGACTGGCAAGGCATGTCGGCGAGGCTCGACCGCATCGTCGCCGACGAGCCGCGCGACGTGGTGGCGCTCCAATGCGGCCATCTCTCCGACTTCTTCCAGGGCGACCGCGACAATCTGCGGGGCCGCGTGGCCCGCGCGCTGCCGGCCTGGACCGCGGACGATCCCGACTACGGCATCCTGCTCGGCATGACCGCCTTCGGCCTGGAGGAGTGCGGCGACTACGGCGCAGCGGAGGACGCCGGCAGGCAGGCGCTGGCGCTGGAGCCCGACGACTGCTGGGCGCAGCATGCGGTCTGCCACGTGCTGGAGATGCAGGCCCGGCAGGAGGAAGGCATCGCCTTCATGGAGGAGCGTCAGGCCCACTGGGCGCAGGACGACAATACCTTCGCTTTCCACAACTGGTGGCACGTCTCGCTCTTCAATCTCGACAACGACCGCTTCGACCGGGTGTTGGAGATTTACGACACGGTGCTGCAGCCCGAGCCCTCCGAGGTCCAGCTGGAGATGCTGGATGCGGCGGCGCTGCTCTGGCGCCTACACCTGCGCAGGATCGATACGGGCGACCGCTTCGAGACCCTCGCCACGACCTACGAGGCGCTCGCCGCCGAGCACGGCTTCTACGCGTTCAACGACATGCACGCGATGATGGCCTACGTGGCCGCCGGTCGCGACGGGGCGGCGGACGCGCTGGAGAAGGCGGCGGTTTCGGAAGCCGAGGGGACGGGCACCAACGCCCGCATGACCCGCGAGGTGGGTCTGCCAATCGTCCGCGCGATCCGCGCCTTCGGCGCCGGGCGCTACGGCGCGGCGGTGGACCTGCTGATGCCCGTGCGCTACCGCGCCTGGATTTTCGGCGGCAGCCACGCCCAGCGCGACGTTGTCCACCGCACGCTGATCGAGGCCGCGATTCGCGATCGCCAGCAGGGGCTTGCGCAGGCTTTGGCGAACGAGCGCGTTGCGCTGAAGCCCGATTGCCCGTTTGGCCGCTCGCTCCGGGAACGCGCCGGCACGCTGGTCAACTAGCCTCGCCCCGCCCGTGGGTGAAGCGCCACGCGTAAGCACCGAGCGCCATGCCGATGAGCGGGCCGACGACGTAAATCCAGTAGTGGGTGAAGTCGCCCATGGCGACGTAGGGACCCAAGGCTCGTGCCGGGTTCATCGCGGCGCCCGCGACCGGGCCCATCAGCATCACCTCGATGCCCACCACCGCGCCCACCGCCACGCCCGCGAAGGGGCCGTGCGCGCGCTTGTCGAGGCCGACGCCCGCGACCACCCACATCAGCAGGAACGAAAGAAAGAGCTCGATGAGGAAGGCCGTGAGCGGCGTGATGCCGATGGCAGTATTGGGCAGGTTGGCCCCCATCGCGCCGAAGTCGCCGAGCGCCCACAGCAGGCACATGCCCGCCAGCACCGAGCCGGCAAGCTGCGCCAGCGCGTAGCCGGGGACGAGGCGCCACTCCAGGTGCCCGATCAGCGCCGCCGCGATTGAAAGCGCCGGATTGACGTGGGCGCCCGAGACGTGGCCGAAGGTGTAGATGACGACCGTGATGATGAGGCCCGAGATCAGGCCCGGGCCGACGGCGCCGAGCGTGCCGCCCATCTTGGCGTCGACGACAACGGCGCCCGCCGCGAAGAAGACGAGCGAAAAGGTGCCGATGAACTCGCAGCAGTAGCGGCGCAGATCGCTCTGCCACACACCCGCTGGCGGGCGCTCGCGCGGTGTCGTCTGGTCGCTCATGCAACCGGAGAATAACCAGAATTGCCGCCCCGCCAATGGGTTGGTCCGGGGCGAGCGGGGCGCGCCGGCGCCGAGGGCTCAGGCCGCGTCCGCGAGCGCCTTCTCGATGGCCTTGAGCGCGTCGTCCAGACGCTCGCCGTCGGGGCCGCCGGCCTGCGCCATGTCGGCCCGGCCGCCGCCGCCCTTACCGCCCACCGCCGCAGCGCCGGCACGGACGAGATCGACCGCGTTCACGCGGGCGGTGAGGTCGTCGGTGACGCCGACCGTGAGTGCCGCCTTGCCGTCGGTGCGGGTCACCACGGCATAGACGCCCGAGCCCATCCGCTGCTTCAGGTCGTCGACCATGGCGCGCAGTTCCTTCGGATGCGCGCCGTCGAGCGCGCGGCCGACGAAGGAGACGCCGGCGATTTCGCGCGCATCGTCCGACACGCCGCCGCCGCCCGTGGCGAGCGCACGGCGGGTCTCGGCGAGCGAGCGCTCGAGCTTCCTGTTCTCGTCCATGAGCGCCCCGATGCGCCCGGCAAGATCGGCCGGCGGCACCTTGAGCGCGGCCGCGGCCTCTCTCAGCGCGGCTTCGAGGTCGACGCCGTAGCGGCGGGCTGCCTCGCCGGTGAGCGCCTCGATCCGCCGGATGCCGGCCGCGCTCGCCGACTCGCTCACGATGCGGAAGAGCCCGATGTCGCCGGTGCGCTCCACATGGGTGCCACCGCAGAGCTCGACCGAATAGGGCGTATCCGCGCCATCCGCATCGTCGCCCATGGAGACGACGCGCACTTCCTCGCCGTACTTCTCGCCGAAGAGCGCGAGCGCGCCGGCGCCCACCGCCTCCTCCGGGCTCATCAGGCGGGTGACCAGCGGCGTGTTCCGACGGATCAGCCGATTGACCTCTGCCTCTATGTCGTCGAGCGCGTCCGTCCCGACCGCGCCGGGATGGCTGATGTCGAAACGCAGCCGGTCGGGCGCGACCAGCGAGCCCTTCTGCGTGACGTGATCGCCGAGGGCGCGGCGGAGCGCCGCGTGAAGCAGGTGCGTGGCGGAGTGGTTGGCCCGGAGTGCCGTCCGCCGTGAGCCGTCCACCGCGAGCACCACGGCGTCGCCCATGGCAAGCGTGCCCTCCTCGACCGCGGCATGGTGGACGTGGAGGCCGTCCGCCTCGCGCCGAGTGTCGGTCACGCGCGCACGCGCGCCTTCGGCCGAGACGACGGTGCCGGTATCCCCCACCTGCCCGCCCGCCTCGGCGTAGAACGGCGTCTGGTTGACGACCAGCGCGGCTGTGTCGCCGGCGTTGGCTAGCGCGACGTCGTTGCCGTCCACGACCAGAGCTTGGACCACGCCCTCGGCTGTTTCCGTGCCGTAGCCGAGGAACTCGGTGGCTCCGACGCGCTCGCGGATCGCGAACCAGGCGGCATCGCTCGCCGCGTCGCCCGAGCCGGCCCAGGCCCGGCGGGCGGCCTCGCGCTGGCGTTCCATGCAGACCTCGAAGCCGGCGCGCTCGACCGAGCGCCCCTGGGCGCGCAGCGCGTCCTCGGTGAGGTCGAGGGGAAAGCCGTAGGTGTCGTAAAGCCGGAACGCCGTCTCGCCCGACAGGGGGGCGCCGGGCACAAGCCCCGCCGTCGCCTCGTCGAGCAGGCGCAGGCCTCGCGCCAGCGTCTCCTTGAAACGGGTCTCCTCCAGCTTGAGCGTCTCGGTGATGAGCGGCTCGGCGCGGATCAGTTCGCCGAAGGCCTGGCCCATCTCGCGCGCCAGCACGGGCACCAGGCGCCACATGAGCGGCTCGGTGCAACCCATCAGGTGGGCATGGCGCATGGCGCGGCGCATGATCCGCCGCAGCACGTAGCCGCGCCCCTCATTCGACGGCATCACGCCGTCGGCGATCAGGAAGGCGCTCGCGCGCAAGTGATCGGCGACCACGCGGTGGGAGGCGCGGTGCGCGCCCTCGGCCGGCGTGCCGCTCAGCTCGACGCTGGCCGCGATCAGGTTGCGGAACAGGTCGGTTTCGTAGTTGTCGTGGGTGCCCTGCATGATCGCGGCGATGCGCTCGAGCCCCATGCCGGTATCGATCGATGGGCGAGGCAGATCGATCCGCTGCTCGGGCGTGACCTGCTCGAACTGCATGAACACCAGGTTCCAGATCTCGACGAAGCGGTCGCCGTCTTGATCGGCGCTGCCTGGCGGCCCGCCGGCGATGGCGGGCCCGTGGTCGTAGAAGATTTCCGAGCAGGGGCCGCAGGGGCCGGTCTCGCCCATGGCCCAGAAATTGTCCGAGGTCGGGATGCGTATGACGCGCTCCTCGGGGAGGCCTGCGATCTTGCGCCAGAGCGCGTGCGCCTCGTCGTCCTCGGCGAAGACCGTGACCAGGAGGCGCTCGTTCGGCAGGCCATAGTCCTGCGTGACGAGCCGCCAGGCGAGCTCGATCGCGTGCTCCTTGAAGTAGTCGCCGAACGAGAAGTTGCCCAGCATCTCGAAGAAGGTGTGGTGGCGCGCGGTGTAGCCGACGTTGTCGAGGTCGTTGTGCTTGCCGCCTGCACGCACGCACTTCTGCGACGTGGCGGCGCGGCGGTAAGGCCGTGTCTCGGCCCCGGTAAAGACATTCTTGAACTGCACCATGCCGGCATTGGTGAACATCAACGTCGGGTCGTTCTGCGGCACGAGCGGGCTCGAGGCCACGACCTCGTGCTCGTTGCCGGCAAAGTAGTCCAGAAACTGCGCGCGGATTTCGTTGACGCTCGGCATGGGGCGGCCCTGCATGGCCCGCCGGGCGGCAGGCGGCCCGGCGGTTGGATGCGTGCTACTTAGTGCGGCTCAGGCCCACTGTCCAGATTGGCGAGTGCCGGCGCCCGCCTGCCCCGCGCTTGCCCGCGCTACGGGCCCTGCACACTGCCTTCCGTGTAGACCTCGGCGACGGGAGGTGCGTCGGCCTTCTCTTCCAGACCGGCGTCCCGGCGGATCGCGAGGCGGATTGCCTCCGCAGCCTCTCCGTTCTCGGCGAGGAAGCGCTTTGCGTTCTCGCGACCCTGGCCGATGCGCTCGCTGTCGTGGGAATACCAGGAGCCCGACTTCTCGATGACGCCGGCCTTGAGGCCCATGTCGATGAGCTCGCCTGCGCGCGAGATGCCCTCGCCATACATGATGTCGAACTCGACCATGCGGAAGGGCGGTGCGAGCTTGTTCTTGACCACCTTGACCCGGGTCTGGTTGCCGACGACCTCGTCGCGATCCTTGACCGCGCCGATACGGCGGATATCGAGCCGGACCGAGGCATAGAACTTGAGCGCATTGCCGCCAGTCGTGGTCTCCGGGCTGCCGTACATCACGCCGATCTTCATGCGGATCTGGTTGATGAAGATCACGCAGCAGCGCGAACGCGCGATCGAGGCGGTGAGCTTGCGGAGCGCCTGGCTCATCAGCCGCGCCTGGAGGCCGACATGAGAATCGCCCATCTCGCCCTCAAGCTCGGCGCGGGGCACCAGCGCCGCGACACTGTCGATCACCACGAGGTCGATGGCGCCCGAGCGGACGAGCGTGTCGGCGATCTCGAGCGCCTGCTCGCCGGCGTCCGGCTGGGAGATCAGAAGCTCGTCCACCCTGACGTCGAGCTTGCCGGCATAAATTGGATCGAGCGCGTGCTCGGCGTCGATGAACGCGCAGGTGCCGCCGAGTTTTTGGGCCTCGGCGACACAAGACAACGCGAGGGTGGTCTTGCCCGAACTCTCCGGCCCGTAGATCTCGACGATCCGGCCGCGCGGCAGCCCACCGATGCCGAGGGCCACGTCCAGCCCGATGGAGCCGGTCGGGATCGCCTCGATCTCGACCGCGGCACCGTCGCCGAGCTTCATGATCGAGCCCTTGCCGAACGCCCGCTCGATCTGGCCGAGCGCAGCGTCCAATGCCTTCTGCTTATCCATGGAACCCTCGGAAACCACGCGAAGCGCCGCATTCGCCATGTTCGCCTCCTTATTTCACACGGCCGAAACCGATGCAATGTGAGCCGCCGTGTAACGCTGTGCGGAGCGTTGTACTCTATTTGTTCTATTTCCGCAACCCCTCATTTGTTCGCCGCCTGCGCGTGCCCGCGTTATGATAGGCGCGGCTTCCCACCGATCGGGCCCGTAGTTCAATTGGTTAGAACCCGCCGCTCATAACGGCGTTGTTGCAGGTTCGAGTCCTGCCGGGCCCACCGTCTCTCGGCCATGCGGCACAGGTGTGTGCGCCTGTACCGCTCGGCACGAGCCGTGGTCGCTGGGAAACCGGATGTGGCAACTCTCGAAACGAGAGGGACTGATGGCGGATTTCGACCTTCTGGTGATTGGCGGCGGCTCGGGCGGCGTGGCCTGCGCCAGACGCGCGGCAGGCTACGGCGCGCGCGCAGGCGTCATCGAGAACGACCGTTTGGGCGGCACCTGCGTGCATCGCGGCTGCATCCCCAAGAAGATGCTCGTCTACGCGTCTCACTTCAGCCACGACTTCGAGGACGCCGCGGGCTACGGCTGGACCGTCGGCGCGCGCTCCTTCGACTGGTCGGAAATGGTCCGGGCCAAGGTCGCGGAGCTCGACCGGCTGGAGGGTATCTACGGGCGCCTCCTGGACAACTCGGGTGCCGCCGTGATCAGAGGCACGGGCCGCATGCTGGACGCCCACACGGTCGCGGTGGGAGACGAGCAGCACCGCGCCGAGACCATCGTGATCGCGACCGGCGGCCGGCCGACGATGCCCGACATCCCCGGCATCGAGCTCGCCGTGAGCTCCGACGCGATGTTCGACCTGCCCACGTTCCCCGAGCGCGTCGTGATCGTGGGCGGCGGCTACGTCGCCTGCGAGTTCGCCTGCATCATGCAGGGGCTGGGCGCACAGGTGACCCAGCTCTACCGGGGCGAGCTGCCGCTGCGCGGCTTCGACCAGGACCTGCGCGAGGTGCTCTCCGAGGAGATGCGCAAGGGCGGGGTCGATCTGCGCCTCAACGTCAACGCAACCGCCCTTGCCCGCGCGGGAACGGCCATCGCGGTCGCGACCACGACGGGCGAGGTCGTCGAGGCGGATCAGGTGCTGTTCGCCACCGGACGCAAGCCCAACGTCGCCGGTCTCGGGCTGGAGAGCGCGGGCATCGAGACCACCCGAGGCGGCGCCATCCCGGTCGACGCCGACTCGCACACGGGCGTCGCCGGCATCTATGCCGTGGGCGACGTCACCGACCGCATCAACCTGACGCCGGTGGCGATCCACGAGGGCCGCTGCATCGCGGAGACCCTCTACAACGACAACCCGCAAACGCCCGACCACCGCGATGTCGCGACGGCCGTCTTCACCACGCCGGAGCTCGGCACCGTGGGGCTGACCGAGGAGGAGGCCCGCCAAGCCTTCCCCGCGCTGGACATCTACAAGACGCGCTTCCGCCCGCTCAAGCACACGCTCACCGGGCGGGAAGAGACCGTCTTCATGAAGCTCGTCGTCGACCGTGCTTCCGACCGTGTGGTGGGCTGCCACATGGTGGGCGATGGTGCCGGGGAAGCAGTGCAACTGCTCGGGATCGCCGTCAAGGCCGGGGCGACCAAGGCGCAGTTCGACGCCACCATGGCAGTCCACCCGACCGCGGCGGAAGAGTTCGTCACCATGTACGAGCCGGTGCCGGAGACCGCCACCCAGGCTGCGTAGGTTCAGGTCGGCCGGCAGCCGCCATCGTGGGGCTGTGGAAAATGCTGGCAAGACGGCCGGTTCGGGCGTATAGCACGGCCACAACGACATAAATCCGCGGGAGTACGACATGCCCGGCACGTGGCATCCCGGCCGTTGGCGAGGGCTGCCGATCAAGCAGCAGCCGACGTGGCCCGATGCGGCTGCGCTCGCCTCGGCCAAGGAGCGCCTCGAGACCTCGCCCCCGCTGGTGTTCGCCGGCGAGGCGCGCAGGCTGCAGGAGCGCCTGGCGCGGGTCTGCGAAGGCAGGGCCTTCCTGCTGCAGGGCGGCGACTGCGCCGAGAGCTTCGCCGAGTTCCATCCCGACACGGTGCGCGACACCTTCCGCGTCCTGCTGCAGATGGCGGTGGTGCTCACCTACGGCGCCAAGCTCCCGGTGGTGAAGGTGGGGCGCCTTGCGGGCCAGTTCGCCAAGCCCCGCTCGTCGGACACCGAGACCGTGGACGGCATCACGCTCCCCGCCTACCGCGGCGACATGGTCAACGGCATGGCCTTCGACGAGGAGGCGCGGGCGCCGGAGCCGCAGCGTCTGCTTCGCGCCTACGGCCAGTCCGCGTCAACGCTCAACCTGCTGCGCGCGCTGGCCCAGGGCGGCTACGCGGACCTCCACGCCGTGCACCGCTGGAACCTCGGCTTCGTCGCCGAGAGCACGCAGGGCGCACGCTACGAGGCGCTGGCCAATCAGATCGGGGACACTCTCGATTTCATGGCGGCGTGCGGGCTCACCGAGGCAACCTCGCCGCAGATTCGCGAGACCGAGTTCTACACCTCGCACGAAGCCCTGCTGCTGGAATACGAGCAGGCGCTGACCAGGATCGATTCGACCACCGGCGGCTGGTACGACTGCTCAGCACACATGCTCTGGATCGGCGACCGCACGCGCCAGGCGGACGGCGCGCATGTCGACTTCCTGAGCGGCGTCGGCAATCCACTGGGGCTCAAGGCGGGTCCCACCCTCGAGCCGGATGACCTGCTCGGTCTCATCGACCGGCTCAATCCGCGCAACGAGCCGGGCAAGCTCACGGTCATCACGCGCATGGGCCACGCGGCCATCGAGGCCAAGCTGCCGCCCCTCGTGCGCGTGGTCGAACGGGAAGGCCGCCACGTGGTCTGGGCCTGCGACCCCATGCACGGCAACACGATAAAGTCCTCCAACGGCTACAAGACCCGCATATTTGACCAGGTCATGGCGGAGGTGCGGGGCTTCTTCGCGGTACACCGGGCCGAGGGCGCGCACCCCGGCGGCGTCCATTTCGAGATGACCGGCCAGGACGTGACCGAATGCCTCGGCGGTGCCCAGGCGATCACCGAGGAGGATCTCTCCAATCGCTACCACACCCATTGCGACCCGAGGCTCAACGCCTCGCAGGCGTTGGAGCTCGCCTTCCTCATCGCGGAGCACCTGAGGGAGGAACGGGCGTCCACAGTGCAGCCGCAGGCGCTGCACGGCTAGGCGATCCGGGGTCGCGATGTTGACCCACAACGGACCGCGCGACCGCGAGGTCGCCCGCTACACGGACCACTACTTCACGCGGACGCGCAAGGCGATCGGGCGCTTCGGCGACGCCCGGGTCACCTACGCGCTGTTCCTGAGGCGGCCGGTCTGTTTCGCGCCCCGCCTGATGATCGAGTGGCTGGAGGCGGTGGCGGCGGAGCGCGATACCGAATTCGCCATCAACTGCCAGTTCGAGGAAGGCGAGTGGGTCGGCGCCGGCGAGCCGCTGGTCTATCTCTCGGGCTCGTTCCGCCATCTCGTCGATCTCGAAACCCTCTACCTGCAGCGCCTCGGCGCCTGCTGCGTCGCCGCATACAACGCCTACGCCATGGCACGGACCCTGCCCAGGGTCGGGTTCCTGGCGATGGACGCGCGCCACTGCGCCGGCCTGGAGATGGCCGAGATGATGGCCTACGCCGCGAGCGTCGGCTCCAAGGCCGCGAAGGAGGAATGCGGCGCCACCGGCTTCATCGGCAACGCCACCGACGCGACCGCGCACTATTTCGGCAATCAGCGGGGCTACGGCACCATGCCCCACGCCTTCATCGGCTACGCGGGCTCCACGCTGCGCGCCGCGGAGATGTACCACGAGATCTTCGAGGGCGAGCCGATGACCGTGCTCGTCGACTATTACGGGCAGGAAATCACCGACACGCTCGCCGTCTGCCGGCGCTTCCCCGAGCTTGTCGAACGCGGAGAACTGAGCATCCGCCTGGACACGCACGGCAGCCGCTACGTCGAAGGCCTGGACATGGCGGAGTCGTATGCGGTGCTCGAGCGTTACAGCCCGAATGCCGTCCGCGAGTACCGCACCGAGGCCGAGCTGCGCTGGCTCAACGGCACGGGCGTGAGCGCAGCGGCGCTCTTCCACCTGCGGGCCGCGCTCGACGATGCGGGCTTCGAGAAGGTGAAGATCGTCGCAAGCTCCGGCTTCAGCCCCGCGAAGTGCAAGGTCATGGCCAGCGTGAATGCGCCGATCGACGTGATCGGCACGGGCTCGTTCCTGCCCGAGAACTGGTCCGAGACATTTGCGACGGCGGATATCATCGATTACGACGGCACCGCCCGGGTCAAGCTCGGCCGCGAGTTCCTGCTGCGCAATGGCGAAGACGACTCATCCCGATCTCGATAGGGCGCGCCGGTGGCCGCCGGCACCTCCACTGATGTTCACTCGACCATGACCGACACGCTCACCATCGCGCTCGCCCAGCTCAACCCCACCGTGGGCGACCTGGAGGGCAACAAGGCGCTCATCCTCCGCGCCCGCGCCGAGGCTGCGGCCCAAGGCGCTGATCTCGTGGTCTGCACCGAGCTGGTGGTGACCGGCTATCCGCCCGAGGACCTCGTGCTGAAGCCAATGTTCCAGGAGCAGACGCGCGCCGTCGTCGAGGTTCTCGCGGCGGCGACCGCAGACGGCGGCCCGGCGCTCCTCCTGGGCGCGCCCTGGGTCGACGACGGCAAGCTGTACAACGCCGCGCTCCTGCTCGAAGGCGGCGCGGTCGCAGCGCACCGATACAAGTACGAGCTCCCCAACTACGGGGTCTTCGACGAGGTACGGGTGTTCGCGCGCGCAGGCCTGCCCGGACCGATCCCGTTCCGCGGCGTCCGCCTCGGCGTCATGATCTGCGAGGACATGTGGTTCCCGGACGTCGCCGAGTGCCTCGCGGAATCGGGCGCCGAGATCATGATCGCGATCAACGGCTCGCCCTTCGAGAGCGACAAGGGCGACACGCGGCTCAACCTCGCCGTCGCCCGCATCGGCGAGACGGAGCTGCCGCTGATCTACGCGAACCAGGTGGGCGGACAGGACGAGCTTGTCTTCGACGGCGCCTCGTTCGTGCTCAACGCCGACAACAGCCTCGCCGCCCAGGCGCCGGCCTTCGAGGAATCGCTCACCCTCACCCGCTGGTCGCGCGAGGGCGACGGCTGGGCCTGCGCGCCGGGCCCGCGCGCCGCGTTGCCGGAGGGCCACGCCGCCACCTATCGCGCCATGACGGTGGGGCTCGCCGACTACGTCGGCAAGAACGGCTTCCCCGGCGTGCTGATCGGGCTTTCCGGCGGCATCGATTCGGCGCTGACGGCTGCCGTTGCCGTCGATGCGCTGGGCGCGGACCGCGTCCTCTGCGTCGCCATGCCGTCGCGCTACACCGCGCAATCCTCCCTCGACGACGCCGCAGGGTGCGCGCGCCTGCTCGGCGTCCGCTACGAGGTGGTGGGGA
This sequence comes from Alphaproteobacteria bacterium, assembly GCA_965221125.1. Lineage (GTDB taxonomy): Bacteria > Pseudomonadota > Alphaproteobacteria > UBA828 > UBA828 > WTGU01. The sequence continues at coordinate 262,681 of CBDCRW010000006.1, read as the reverse complement.
TCGAGCCGGCGGTGGACGCGATGGATGGCATGCTCTCCGCGCTCTTCAAAGGCCGCGACGCCGACGAGACCGAGGAGAACATCCAGGCGCGGGTGCGCGGCGTCATCCTGATGGCGATCAGCAACAAGCTCGGCCACATGGTGCTCACCACCGGCAACAAGTCGGAGATGTCGGTGGGCTACGCCACGCTCTACGGCGACATGTGCGGCGGCTATTCGGTCCTGAAGGACGTCTACAAGACCGCCGTGTTCGAGATGGCGCGCTGGCGCAACCGGAACTGGATGGAGGGGCTCAAGGGACCGCGGGGGTCGGTGATTCCCGAAGCGATCATCGACAAGCCGCCGAGCGCGGAGCTGCGCCCCGACCAGACGGACCAGGACACGCTGCCCCCCTACGACGTGCTCGACGACGTGCTGCGCGGCCTCGTGGAGGAGGAGCGCTCGACAGCGGAAATCGTCGCCCGCGGCCACGCGGCGGAGACCGCCGAGCGCATCTGGCGCATGCTCGACATCGCCGAGTACAAGCGCAGGCAGGCGCCGCCCGGCATCAAGCTTACGCTGCGCTCCTTCGGCAAGGACCGGCGCTACCCCATCACCAACCGCTATCGCGGGGCCGGCTGAGCCATGACGCTCATGCTGCACAACACGCTGACCCGCAAGCGCGAGCCGCTGGAGCCGGTCCGGCCCGGCCACGTCGGCATGTACGTCTGCGGGCCCACGGTCTACGACTTCGCCCATATCGGCAACGCCCGGCCCATCGTCGTGTTCGACGTGCTCTACCGGGTGCTGAAGCGCCTCTATCCGTCCGTCACCTACGTGAGGAACATCACGGACGTCGACGACAAGATCAACGAGGCCTCGCGACAGAGCGGGGAGCCGATCGAGACGATCACCGCGCGGACCACCAAGGCGTTCCACGAAGACATCGCTGCGCTCGGCGCGCTGCCGCCCGACGTGGAGCCGCGCGCGACGGCGCACATCGCGGAGATGATCGCCCTCATCGAGGCGCTGATCGAAGCCGGCAACGCCTACGAGGCCGAGGGGCACGTTCTATTCCACGTGCCGTCCTCCCCCCGCTACGGCGCGCTCTCCGGCCGCAACCGCGACGAGATGATCGCAGGCGCCCGCGTCGAGGTCGCCCCCTACAAGCGGGACCCGGCCGATTTCGTCCTGTGGAAGCCGAGCGACGAATCCCTGCCGGGGTGGGAGAGCCCGTGGGGACGGGGACGCCCCGGCTGGCACATCGAGTGCTCGGCCATGAGCCGCGCCTATCTCGGCCACACCCTCGACATCCACGGCGGCGGGATCGACCTGGTCTTCCCCCACCACGAAAACGAGATCGCCCAGAGCGAATGCGCCTGCCCCGGCGTGCCCTTCGCCCGCCACTGGGTGCACAACGGCTGGCTCACGGTGGAAGGCGAGAAGATGTCGAAGTCGCTCGGCAACTTCATCACCATCCGCGATGCGCTCGCCGAGACGCCGGGCGAGGTGATCCGGCTGGTCCTGCTCAGCACGCACTATCGCCATCCGATGGACTGGAGCGCCGACGGGCTGCGCCAGGCCCGCGCCAACCTGGACCGCCTCTACACCGCGCTTCGCAACGCGGGCACGGCAACCGACGGGGTTGAGGACGCCGTCGATGCCGAGGTGGAGGCCGCGCTCTGCGACGATCTCAACACGCCGAAGGCGCTCGCTGCGCTTCACCGGCTCGCGGGAGACCTGAACCGGGCCGGCGACGAGGCGGCGCGGGCCGAGGCGCGGGCCGCGCTGCGCGGCTCCGGCGCCCTGCTCGGGCTGCTGCAGGCGGACCCGGAGGCATGGTTCCGCGGCGCGGGAGACGAAGACGGCATGAGCGATGCCGATATCGAGGCCCTGATTGCGGCCCGCGCCGCCGCGCGGGCCCAGCGCGATTTCGCCGAGGCCGACCGTATCCGCGACGCGATGGCGACCGAAGGCATCACCCTCGAAGACACGGCGGAGGGCACGCTGTGGCGCCGGGCCTAGCCAGGGTCTGAGCCGTGGCGGGGACCGACCGGCGCAAAAGCCGCGCGGCGGCCCATGTCGAGAAGGGAGCGCCGGCGGTCATCCTCGTGCGCACCCAGCTCGGCGAGAACATCGGCGCCGCCGCCCGCGCCATGCTGAACTGCGGCCTTGCCGACCTGCGCCTGGTCCAGCCCCGCGACGGCTGGCCCAACGTCAAGGCCCTCGGCGCGGCCTCGGGCGCCGATGCGGTGCTGAACGGCACCCGCGTTTATGCAACCGTCGAGGAGGCCGTGGCCGATCTCAACGTCGTCCACGCCACCACGGCACGCCCGCGAGAACTGTTGAAACCAGAGCTTGCGCCGCGTGCGGCTGTGACCGCCATGCGAAACGCGGCCGACGGCGGCGCGCGCCTAGGCCTGCTCTTCGGGCCGGAGAAGGCCGGCCTCAGGAACGAGGAGCTGGTGCTCGCCGACGCCATCGTCCGCATCCCGCTCAACCCCGCCTTCGCCTCGCTCAACCTGGCGCAGGCGGTGCTCATCATGGCCTACGAATGGCGCCTCGCCAGTGGTCCGCTGGAGGAGGTCGAGGAGCCACCGCCGCCGACCGGGAGCACCCGGCCCGCCACGAAGGAGGAAGTCCTGCACTTCTTCGAGCATCTGGAAGGCGCGCTCGATGATCGCGGCTTCTTCCCGACGGCCGAGATGCGGCCCCGCATGGTGCTCAACATGCGAACCATGTTCGAGCGCGTCTCGCTCACCCGCCAGGACGTGCAGACGCTGCGCGGCGTCGTGCGTGCGCTCACCGGCGGGCAGCCTCGGCGCGAGACGCCACATTCGGTCGATTGACACCGCACCGGCGGCGGCTATAGTGCGCCCGGCTCGCCGCCGGAGGCCGCGAGCAAACGCGATTCTCCCACCGGCACGGGCACGATGAGCAAACGACAGCAGTCGAAATACAAGATATGCCGCCGCCTCGGGGTCAACCTCTGGGGCCGCCCCAAGAGCCCGACCAACCGGCGCGACTACGGGCCGGGGCAGCACGGCCAGCGCCGGCGCAAGCCGTCGGATTTCGGGGTGCAGCTCTCGGCCAAGCAGCGCCTGCGCGGCTACTACGGCAACATCACCGAGAAGCAGTTCCGCCGCTACTACCACATCGCCGGCGACCGCAAGGGCGACACCGGCGAGAACCTCATCGGCCTGCTGGAGCGGCGCCTCGATGCCGTCGTCTACCGGATGAAGTTCGTGCCGACCGTGTTCGCGGCGCGGCAGTTCGTGAGCCACGGCCACATCCTGGTCAACGGCCGCCGGGTGACGATCCCGAGCTACCTGGTGAAGGACGAGGACCGCATCACGGTGCGGGAGCGCTCCAAGCAGCTTCCGCTGGTGCTTGAGGCGATCGATTCCCCGGAGCGCGACGTGCCCGACTATCTGGAGGTCGATCACGACCGGATGGAGGGGCGCTACATCCGCGCGCCGAAGCTCGCAGACGTGCCCTACCCGGTGACGATGGAGCCCAACCTCGTCATCGAGTACTACTCGCGCTAGGCGCCGCCCCGCGCGCTCCCCTGCCCTGCCGATTGACAGGGCGCCTCATCCCCGCTTTTGTCTGCCCTCAGGCCATGAGGGCAAGGGAGGAGCGTGATGGGCACGTTGGCATTCGAGCATCATCTGCTGAAGGAAGCCGGCACGAGCCCCAACAACGGGGCGCTGCCGCTCATCGTCTATCGGGGCGCCATCGACGTCGGCGGTGAGGAGCCGGAGGCCGCCGTCGAGCGCCACTTCGGCGCCAACGGCTGGGGCGACGGCTTCCGCGGCGATACCTTCCCCTTCCACCACTACCACTCCATCGCCCACGAGGTCGTGGGCTGCGCGCGAGGGCGCGCACGGCTCCAGTTCGGCGGGCCGCAAGGGCCGGTGGTGGACGTGCAGGCGGGCGATGCCGTGCTGATCCCCGCCGGTGTGGCCCATGCCCGCCTCGACGACAAGCCGGGCTACGTCAGCGTCGGCGCCTACCCGCCGGGGCAGCAGCCGGACCTCTGCGTGCTGTCGGACCAGGACGCAGTAGTCTCCAGCGCGCGGGACGATACCGAGGGCCTGGAATTGAAGGTCGTGGGCGACGCGGAGATGGCCGCGATCAGGGCCTCCGTCGCCGCCGTCCCCCTGCCCGAGACCGATCCGCTCGCCGGCGGCAGCGGCCCCGTGGCCGACCTTTGGCTGGAGCGCTGAGGGCCTAACCCGGCTCACCGCGTGGACCGGCTAAAGAGGGTCCTCGGGCTCCGTCGGCGAATCGTCGATTTCCGGGATGTCCTCGTCGAGTGGCTTCAGCCCCGCCAGCACCTCCGCCAACGACGGCGCCCGAGCAGGAGCTTGACCGGGCTGGTCAGACAAGTGCGTCTCCTGGTGCTTGGCGGTCACGTCAATCGAACACGCTGAAGTCGAGGGCGAGCCGCTCGCCGAGCCAGAGCGGGTAGTCGCGGTGATCGGCGAGGTCGTCGCCGGTGTTCGGGTGGACCAGCACCGAGTGCCCCCGGCGGTTCAGCATGAGCCAGGGCACGACCTCAAGGAACAGGTCCGGCTCGAAGGCCACCTGGAACATGTGCATCGGATGCGGCCCCACGAGCTTGTCGCGCCAGCGCCCGAGCCTGATCTCGAAGCGCGCGATCAGGCCGGTCCTCACCTGTGCGGCGCTCTGCCGCGTCGCCGGCTCGTAATAGACGTGGGCGTGGTAGCTGGCGATCGCCGCCGGCGGCGGTGGGGTCAAACGCGGGGCTCGACGCTGACGCCCCTGGTGCTCAAAAACTCCGAAAGCTCGCCGGTCTCGTACATCTCGCGGACGATGTCGCAGCCGCCCACGAACTCGCCCTTGACGTAGAGTTGCGGGATCGTCGGCCAGTCGCTGAAGCGCTTGATCCCCTGGCGGACCTCCGGGTCCTCGAGCACGTCGAAGCCCTTGAAGCGCACGCCAAGCAGCGAGAGCATCTGCACCACCGTGGCGGAGAACCCGCACTGCGGGAACACGGGCGTCCCTTTCATGAACAGGACGACATCGTTCTCGTCGATGAGGCCCCTGATGCGGTTCTCGACCGGGGCGCTGGTCGCGGCCTCCATCATGAGAAATCCCCTCTCATTATCAGTACGTTAGGCGTCCGTCGGGACGCTGGTTTGAAGCGCGAGCGCGTGCAGCTGATCGCCCATGCGCCCGCGCAGCGCGCGGTAGACCATCTGATGCTGCTCCACCCGCGACTTGCCCTCGAACGAGGCCGAGACCACCCGCGCCGCGTAATGGTCGCCGTCGCCACGCAGATCGTCGATATGGATCTGGGCATCCGGCAACGCCTCGCGGATGAGTTGCTCGATCTCCTGCATGTCCATGGGCATCGGCGGCGCTCTCAGACGGAATCTCGGATGGTTGCCTCGGCGCTCGACCCCGCCTCGCCGGCCATGTAGGCCGGCAGCCACGCTTCGTGGATGCGGCGGAGCGCCGCTATCGATATGGCACTTGCGCCCTCCACTGTCAACGCGGCCCCGCCCGTGACGCCTATGGCCGAGACTGGAACGCCGGCGCTCTCGGCCTCCGCGACAAGCGCTTCGGCATGTGCCGCAGGTGCGCTGAGCAGGTAGCGTGCCTGGTCCTCGCCGAAGAGCCAGCCGGCGGTATTCGGCACGTCGGCCGGCACGGCGATCCGGGCGCCGATGGTGCGGCCCGCGTCCAGCGCCGCCAGCGCCATCTCGGCCAGCGCCACCAGGAGGCCGCCATCGGAGATGTCGTGGCAGGCGGAGATGCGCCCCGCCTCGATCTGGCGCCGCACGAAATCGCCGTGGCGCCGCTCGGCAGCAAGGTCGACCGCAGGCGGCGACCCCTCCTCCCTGCCCTCGATCTCGCGCTGGTAGAGAGAGCGGGCGAGATGGCCGCCGCCGTCGCCCACCAGCAGCAGCGTCTCGTCCGCCGCCTTGAATGCGGGGTCGCACATCCGCTCGAGATCGGCGATGAGGCCGAGGCCGCCGATCTGCGGCGTCGGCAGGATGCCGGTGCCCTCGGTCTCGTTGTAAAAGGAGACGTTGCCGGAGACGACCGGGAATTCCAGCGCCCGGCAGGCTTCGGCCATGCCCTCGATGCAACCCGCGAACTGGCCCATGACGTGCGCCCGCTCGGGGTTGCCGAAGTTGAGGCAATCGGTGATAGCCAATGGCCGCGCCCCCACCGCCGTGAGGTTGCGCCACGCCTCCGCCACCGCCTGCGCCCCGCCCGAGGCGGGATCGGCGGCGCAGTAACGCGGTGTGCAGTCGGCGGTCAGCGCGAGGCCCTTGCGCGTGCCGTGGACGCGCACCACGGCCGCGTCGCCGCCCGGCGGCTGCACCGTGTCAGCCATCACCATGTGGTCGTACTGCTCCCAGATCCAGCGCTTGGAGCAGAGATCGGGCGCGGCGAGGAGCTTCTGCAGCGCGTCTAACGCATCGGGCGCTTCGCCGTCCGGCGCCACGGCCAGCGGCGCGGGCCTCGGCGTGAGTTCGTAGGGCCGCTCGTAGACGGGCGCCTCGTCCACCAGCGGGCGCACCGGCAGGTCGCCCACCACGGCGCCGCGCGCCTTCAGCACGAGGCGGCCCGTCTCCGTCACCCGGCCGATGACGGCGAAGTCGATACCCCACCTCTCGAAGACCGCCCTCGCCTCGTCCGCCGCGTCGGGGCGGATCACCATGAGCATGCGCTCCTGGCTCTCGGAGAGCATGATCTCGTAGGGCGTCATGCCGCTCTCGCGCACCGGCACCGTGTCGAGATCGAGCTCGATCCCGGCGCCGCCCTTGTCCGCCATCTCGACGGAAGAGCAGGTGAGTCCCGCTGCACCCATGTCCTGGATCGCGATGATCGCGTCCGTCGCCATCAGCGCGAGGCAGGCCTCCATGAGCAGCTTCTCGGTGAAGGGATCGCCGACCTGCACTGTCGGGCGCTTCTCCTCGGTCCCCTCGCCGAAGGCGGCCGAGGCCATGGTGGCGCCATGGATGCCGTCGCGCCCGGTCTTGGCGCCGACGTAGACCACGGGATTTCCGACCGCGTTCTCGGCGGCGGCGTAGAAGATGCGGTCGGCCGGCGCCACGCCCACGGTCATGGCGTTGACCAGGATGTTGCCGTCGTAGGCGGGATCGAAGGCGCAGGAGCCGCCGACGGTGGGCACGCCGATGCAGTTGCCGTAGCCGCCGATGCCGGCCACCACGCCCGCCACCAGGTGGCGCGTCCTGGGGTGAGAAGGCGCGCCGAAGCGGAGCGCGTCGAGGCTCGCCACCGGCCGCGCACCCATGGTGAACACGTCACGCAGGATGCCGCCCACGCCCGTCGCCGCGCCCTGATAGGGCTCGATGAAGGAGGGGTGGTTGTGGCTCTCCATCTTGAAGACCGCCACCTGGCCGTCGCCGATGTCCACCACGCCGGCGTTCTCCCCCGGCCCGCAGATGACCCAGGGCGCCTCGGTCGGCAGCTTGCGCAGCCACACGCGCGAGGACTTGTAGGAGCAGTGCTCGTTCCACATCGCCGAGAAGACGCCGAGCTCGGTCAGGTTGGGCGCCCGCCCCATGACCCGCTCGATGCGGGCATATTCGTCCGCGCTCAGCCCGTGCTCGGCGACGAGCGCCGGCGTGATCGGCACGCGCACGGCGCCGCTCACGAGAGCGCCTCCACCAGGCAATCGAACATGACGCGCCCGTCGGCGCCGCCGAGCGCGGGCTCCGCCGCGCGCTCCGGATGCGGCATGAGGCCCAGCACCGTGCGCGCCGGATTGAGGATGCCGGCGATGTCGGCGGCGGAGCCGTTCGGGTTTGCACCGTCGCCGGTCTCGCCGTCCTCGTCCACGTAGCGGAAGGCGATGAGCCCCTCGCCTTCCAGCCGGGCCAGGGTCTCCTCGTCGGCGCAATAATTGCCGTCGTGATGGGCGACCGGCATGCGCACCACCTGCCCGTGGGCGTAGCCGGCGGTGAACGGACTCTCGGCGTCGTCCACGCGCAGGCTCACCCAGCGGCAGACGAAGCGGAGGCCAGCGTTGCGCATGAGCGCGCCCGGTAGCAGCCCGGCCTCCGTCGCCACCTGGAAGCCGTTGCAGATGGCGAGCAGCGGCACGCCCGCCTCGGCCCGCTTCACCACGTCGGCCATCACCGGCGAGCGCGCCGCCATGGCCCCTGCGCGCAGATAGTCGCCGTGGGCGAAGCCGCCGGGGAGCACGATCAGGTCGCAAGCCGGCAGCGCCGTCTCGTCATGCCAGACCATCGCCGGCGCCCGGCCCGCGGCGGCCTCCAGCGCCACCATGACGTCGCGGTCGCAGTTGGAGCCGGGAAAGACGATGACGGCGGCCCTCATCCCGCTCTCCCGGCTGGGCGGGGTCGCAGCGCGTCAGGTTCGCCGCGCAGAACAAGGCAAAGTGAGACAGCATGGAGACAATTTTTTGGGCAATTTGCCGAGATAAGCCGAGATAAAGCGAGACAAAGCGAGACAAAGCGAGACAGGGCAGAACGGGCTCCGGCCGCGACGACGGCGCCACGAACCGGCCTGATGGGCGGCAGCCGCCCTGCCGCCGAACGTCCGCCGACCATTCCGCGGACAACGGCCCTCTGCTCGCTCACGCAATACATGGCGCGATCTTGGCGCGGCCTCCGCGCCTCGTGCACCGGACCATGTTGGGGGGAATCGGATGGGAAGTGGAGGGACGCGGACGGCACCGGAAGGGTCTCCCTTTCCGCCCCCGGAGGCGGAGAGGGCCGGAGAGAGGTGGGAGAGTCGACTCGGGCTGTCGGGCGCCGGCTCATTCGGCAATGTCGATTGTGTAGTCCTCGATCACGGTGTTGGCGAGCAGGCGCGCGCACATGGCGTCGAGCTGCGCGCGTGCCGCTGCCGGGTCGGTCTCGGCCAGATCGAGTTCGAGATACTTGCCCTGGCGCACGTCTTCCACGCCGGCAAAGCCCATGCGCGCGAGCGTACTCGCGATCGCCTTTCCTTGAGGGTCGAGAACGCCGGGCTTGAGGGTGATGTGGACTCGAGCTCGCACGCGATCTCACGCGCGCTCGTCGTCGTCGCGCCCGTCCACCTCGTGCACCACCGCCTCGCGCACCACCGCCTCGGGCATCAGGCCGAGGCGGCGTGCCACCTCCTGATAGGCCTCGGAGACCCGCCCGAGATCGCGGCGGAAACGGTCCTTGTCCAGCTTCTCGTTTGTCTCGATGTCCCACAGCCGGCAGCTGTCGGGCGTGATCTCGTCGGCGAGCACGATACGCAGGTCCTCGCCGTGCCAGAGGCGCCCGAACTCGAGCTTGAAGTCCACCAGCCTGATGCCGATGCCGTGGAACAGCCCGCTCAGGAAGTCGTTGATGCGGAGCGACATGGAGAGGATGTCGTCGAGCTCCTGCGGGGTCGCCCAGCCGAAGGCGGTGATGTGCTCCTCGGAGACCAGCGGGTCGTCCAGCTCGTCGTTCTTGTAGCAGTACTCGACGATCGAGCGCGGGAGCTGCGCGCCCTCCTTGAGCCCGAGCCGCTTGACCAGCGTGCCGGCGGCGTAGTTGCGGATGATCACCTCGACCGGGATGATCTCCACCTCGCGGATCAGCTGCTCGCGCATGTTGAGCCGGCGCATGAAATGCGTCGGCACGCCGATCTCGTTGAGACGCGCCATCAGGTGCTCGGAGATGCGGTTGTTGAGCACCCCCTTGCCGGTGATGACGCCCTGCTTCTTGTTGTTGAAGGCGGTGGCGTCGTCCTTGAAATACTGGACCAGGGTGCCGGGCTCCGGCCCTTCGTAGAGGACCTTCGCCTTCCCTTCGTAGATTCGCCTGCGACGGGACATGGACGCGATCCTCGATGTGGGGCGCGGCACCAGCCTAGGAAAGAACCCGCGCCGTTACCGAGTCAACATAGTCGCATCAAGGGGCTTGTACAATCGCCTGTCCTCGACAGCGCCTAGCATCGCCCTTCGCGGCGAGGGTGGCGGAACGGCCGCCCGGATGACCCTTTAAATCTCAACGCTTTCAAATGGATGGCGATTCGGCGGCCCCGCCGCGAAGAGCCAGACGGGGCGAACGTCGGCCCGGCCGGAGCGCGGCAGCGCGATGAGCGAAGCGTTCACCGTGCCGAATCCGGCTGTGGGCTCGATGCACATGGCGGCCTCCGCATCGCCTCCCGAGTCGCCGGTCCCGCGCGCGAGCAGCGCAGCCCATTCCTCCCACGCGCCACGGTCGGGATCGGGCGGCGGGGCGGCCTCGAACGCGGCGAGATGCGTGCGAATTCGCGCCGATTCCGGGTCGTTGCGCTCGCGCGCCGTGAACATGGAGAGACCCACGGGCAGCGCGTGGAAGACCGGCGCCCTGCCGCCGTCATGGCGCAGCCAGAACGCCTCGTCCGAATCGGCGACCACGAGGTTGAACGGGCGGTAGGCGTCCCCGTCGATATCGGAGAGCGCCATGGCGGCGGCCGCAGCGTCGGCATGATCGAGCGCATCCAGCACCAGCTCGCCCCGCGTGCGCTTGCCTGCGGCCGGCCCGAGCGCGCCCGTCCGGTTGAGGATGCCGGCGCACACGCCGTCGTCGCTGACACCTAACCAGGTGCCGCCCGCAAGCTCGTCCCGGCCTGCCGTCACGTGCGCCCGGTCGGGCCAGTGGCGACCCGGCGGCTGCCAGGGACGGTCGATCATCTCGTCGCGGTTGGCGGCGATGAGCACCGGCCAGTCGTGGCCGGGGCGCCGCAGGATCACGAGTGTGCACATAACTCCTGCCCGCCCTGAGCGCGCCGCTCGCCGTGGACCGGCGCGGGCCGCTCTGGCACAATGCGCGCGCGTCCAATCACCGGCTGGGAGCCTGGGGCATGAACACGTTTGACGACCGCAAGAAAGCCGCCGAGGCGAAGTTCAAGCACGATCAGGAGTTTCAGTTCAAGGTCATCGCCCGGCGCAACAAGCTTCTCGGCCTGTGGGCGGCGGAGAAGATGGGGATCGCGGGCGACGATGCCCAAGCCTACGCCAAGCAGGTGGTCATGGCCGATTTCGAGGAGCCGGGCGACGAGGATGTCGTCCGCAAGGTGCTGGGCGACCTGACGGAGAAGGGCATCGAAGCCGACGATCACCTGATCCGCACGCAGATGGAGCGCCTGCTGGACGAGGCCAAGGGCCAGGTCAGCGCCGAGTAGGCCGCGCGCGCCCGACCTCCGCACAGTCTGCGCGTTCAGGACCGCCGGTGAGCGGCGCAAGCTCCGGCTGGGGCGCCTACGCCCATCGGGCGCTGCGGGCCGCCGGGGTGCGCCTGGTCCCGTACGTGCCCGACGGCGGCCTCTCCGCGCTTCTCGGGCTGTGCGAAGCGGACGAGACCATGCGCACGGTCCTGCTCGCCCACGAGCAGGAGGGCCCGGCCCTCATCGCCGGTGCCTGGCTCGGCGGCGAGCGCGCGGCGCTACTCATGCAGTCGAGCGGAGTCGGCAACACCATCGCCGCGCTCTCGCTGATTCGCACCTGCCGCTTCCCCTTCCTCTCGATCGTCACCATGCGGGGCGAGTGGGGCGAGACCAACCCGTGGCAGCTGCCCATGGGCCTGGGCTCGGCGCCTCACCTCGAACAATGCGGCGTGGCCGTCTACCGCGTGGACGACGAGGCCGACGCGTTCGAGACCATCGCCGCCGCCGCAGCGCTCACCTTCGAGAGCGGGGCCGCGACCTCTGTCCTCATCGGCCAGCGCGTGATCGGCGCGAAGAGCTTCGACGAATGACCCCCAGGGCAGAGCCCGAGACGAGCCTCGACCGGCGCACGGCCGTGGCAATCCTGCTCGAAGGCCACGAAAGCCTGCTGGTGGTTCCCGGCCTGGGGTCTGCGACCTGGGACTGCGCCGCGCTCGGCGACAACCCGCTGCACTTCTCGCTCTGGGGCGCGATGGGCAACGCCTCCATGATCGGCCTCGGCCTCGCGCTGGCGCAGCCCGCGCGCCGCGTGCTGGTGCTGACCGGCGACGGCGACATGCTGATGGGCCTCGGCAGCCTCGCCACAATCGCGACGCAGGCGCCGGCCAACCTAGCGCTGGTCGTCCTCGACAACGAGCGCCACGGCGAGACCGGGATGCAATTGACCCACACCGCGCACCGCACCGATCTCGCCGCGGCCGCCGCAGCCTGCGGCTTCGCCGAGACCCGGCAGGTGGCGGACGAGGCCGGCCTCCGCGCCGCGCTGCCGCTGGTGCACGCGGTGCCGGGGCCGACCTTCCTCACGGTCAAGGTCGAGGCCAGGCCGCTCCCCCGCGTCCTCCCGCCCCGCGACGGCGCCTATCTCAGGGACCGCTTCCGCGCCGCGCTGCTCGGACCGGACGCCGCCCGCGGCTGAACGCCGGAGCGCCGATGCCCGAGCTTCGCCCCGACCAGTGCGAATTCTTCCGCGAGAACGGCTATCTGATGGTAGACGACGCGGTGGACGGCGCCCTGCTCTCGCGGCTGAAGCAGGAGTTCGACGCCTGGGCGGAGGAGAGCCGCGCTCACGACGCCGCCTGGGGCGATACCGTCGACGGCCGCCCGCGCTTCGACCTGGAGCCCGGCCACAGCGCCGAGACGCCCTGCCTTCGCCGGGTCAACGCGCCGGTGGAGGTCTCCGAGGCCTATCTGGCGGCGACGGTGGAGAGCCGCATGGCCGACTGCGTCGCCGACATCATCGGGCCGAACGTGAAGCTGCACCACACCAAGATCAACTCCAAGCTCCCGGGCGCGAACACGGCAGTGAAGTGGCACCAGGACTTTTCGTTCACGCCGCACAGCAACGACGATGTCGTCACGGCGCTCTTGATGGTCGACGAGGTCACCGAGGAGAACGGGCCGCTGCAGGTTCTCGCCGGCTCGCACCGGGGGCCCATCCACAGCCTCTGGCACGGGGGCGTGTTCACGGGCGCGGTGGCGGACGAGGTGGCCGCAGCGGCCCTGCCGTCCGCCGAGACCTGCACCGGGCCGGCGGGGTCGGTCTGCCTGATGCACACGCGCCTGCTGCACGGCTCCGCCGCCAACCGCTCCGCGCGGCCCCGGACGCTGCACATTTCGGTCTACAGCGCGGAGGACGCGGTCGCGCTCTCCCCCAACCCGGTGCCGAGCCTCCACGAGGGTCGCCTCGTTCGCGGCGAGCGCACCGGGCGCGTCCGCTCCATCGACTGCGAAGTCGAGCTGCCGCAGCTGCCGACAGGCGCCTCGTTCTTCGACCAGCAGGCCCGCCACGGAACGCCGAGCGACACAGATTCGTGAGGCACGGTAGCGGTCCGAGCCAAACAGGACTCGCTGCGAGCTAGAGACGAACCCGCTTGCCGGTGCCGCTGTCGAAGAGCCTCGCCTTGGCGGGATCGAGATTGATGCCGACCGCCTCGTCGATCGTGGCTTCGAAATCCTTGTCGGCGCGCACCACCACCTGCTCGTCGTTCAAGAGGCAGGTCACGATCGTCTCGTTGCCCGTCATCTCCGTCGAATAGATTCGCGCCCGCAGCATGGCGTTCTCCACAGGGGCGAGAGCGGCGTCCTCGGGCCTGAAGCCGAGATAGAGGGAGCCGCCGGGTGCCGCGCCGGAGAGCGGCACTGCGCCGTCCTGCACCACGAACCTGCCGTCCTCCACGGCGCCTGCGACGATATTCATGGCCGGCGCCCCGATGAAGCGGGCCACGAAGAGATTGGCGGGGTCGTCGTAGATCTCCTTCGGCGGCGCGACCTGCTGCAACACCCCTTCGTCCATCACCGCCACCCGGTGTGCCAGCGTCATCGCCTCGACCTGGTCGTGGGTCACGTAGATTGTCGTCACGCCGAGCTCCGACTGCAGGCGCTTCAGCTCCACGCGCATGGCGATGCGCAGCTTCGCATCGAGGTTGGAAAGCGGCTCGTCCATCAGGAAGACCGAGGGCGTGCGCACCATGGCGCGCGCCAGCGCCACGCGCTGCCGCTGGCCGCCGGAGAGCTGACGGGGATAGCGGTGCAGCAGGTCCTCCAGGTGCACCTTCTCCGCCGCGGCGCGCACCGCCGCGTCGAGCTCGGCCGCCGGCGTGCCGCGCAGCTTCAGCGGATAGCCGATGTTCCTGGCCACCGTCATGTGCGGATAGAGGGCGTAGGACTGGAACACCATGGCGACGTTGCGGTACTTGGGCAGCACGTTGGTGACGTCGCGGTCGCCGATCTCGATGGTGCCCCCGCTCACCGTTTCCAGCCCGGCGACCATGCGCAGCGCCGTGGTCTTGCCGCATCCCGATTCCCCGAGCAGCACCAGCAGCTCGCCGTCGGCGATATCGAGGCTCAGGTTCTTGACCACCTCGTTCTGGCCGAAGGACTTCTGCACATCGATCATGCGGACGCGCATCGTCGTGTCTCCGGTCCCTCAGCCCTTGATCGCGCCGATCAGCAGCCCGCGCGCGATGTGCCGCTGCAGCAGCGCGGCCGTGAGCACGATGGGCGCGATCATGATGACGATCAGCACGGACATGTACCACCACTGCGGCCCGCGCGTCGCATTCTGCGCCGCCACGAGCATCGGCATGGTCTGCGCGTCCGCGGTCGAGATGAAGAGCGCGAGCAGGTACTCGTTCCAGGCCAGGATGAGGATGAGCAGGGACGTCGCCGCCAGGCCCGGCCGCGCGAGCGGCAGCACGATCGTGAAGAAGATGCGAAGGCGCGAGGCGCCGTCAATCTGTGCACTCTCCTCCAGGTCCAGCGGAATGCCGGCGAAGAAGTCGCGCATCAGCCACACCACGATTGGCAGGTTGATGGCGGTGTAGGTGGCGATCAGCGCGATATGCGTGTCCAGGAGCCCGATGCGCTGGAACATCAGGTAGACGGGGAGCACGACCACCACCGGCGGCAGGATGCGGTTGGAGATGATCCAGAACAGGATGTCGTCGTTGCCGAGCGCCCGCTTGAAGTAGCGCCCGACGGCGGCCACGAAGAAGACGAAGAGGACGATCGCCACCGGCGCGGCGGCGAACAGCGGCGCGCCGAGGCTCGTGACCGTGAAGACCGTGAGTCCCAGAAGGACCAGGAAGGCGAGGACGTTGCCGACCTTGACCCGGTACTGAATCCGCACCAGCGCGTAGGCCGCGAACGAGCCGATGAGCACGCAGACCGCCGTGGCGCAGAAGGCGACGATGACCGAGTTGAGATAGGGCCTGAACGTGTCGTTGCCGAGATCGAAGAAGATGTAGCGCCAGGCATGAAGCGAGGGCTCGAAGTCGATGAAGGGAATGAAGTCGGGTCCGTCGTTGACCTGGACCGGCAGCTTGAACGACGTGATGAAGAGCCAGTAGAGCGGGAACAGCACCACCAGCAGCCAGAAGACAAGCAGCGTGTAGACGAGCACCTTGGTGGCCGGCGCCATCGAGGTGAGGTCGTACGGCTCGAAGAGACGCCGCAGCAGGGAGCGCCGGGGACCGTTCACGGCTCGCCCCTGCGGGTCCGTCGGCCCGCGAAGTTGAAGAACGAGAGGCAGGTCACCGTCGCCACGAACAGCAGCATGTAGCCCACCGCCGCCGAGCCGCCGAGATCCTGCGTGCGCCAGGCGACGAAGGCGTGAAGGGTGAGGGATTCGGTGGCGATGCCCGGCCCGCCGCTGGTGAGCACGTTGGGCAGATCGATGATCTTGAAGGCCTCGATCAGGCGGATCAGGACGATGGTCGCGGCCACCGGCGCGATCGCGGGCCACGTGATGTCGCGGAATATCTGCCAGCCGCCGGCGCCGTCGATGCGCGCGGCCTCAAGCTGATCGCGCGGCTGGTTCTCGATGGCGGCGAGCATGACGATGAACATGAAGGGCGTCCATTGCCAGGTATCGCCGATGAGCACCACGATCCGCGCGGTCCACGGGTCCGACGCCCAGGCGAAATCCGCGAGCCCGAGCGAGACCCAGATATCGGCGAACGGCCCCTTGTGGGTATCGGCGAGCATGCGGAACATGTAGGCGATGCCGACGGGCGTCACCATGATCGGCAGGAAGAAGACCACGCGGAACAGGTTGCGTCCGTAGATGTTCTGCGAGCAGAGGACGGCGAGGCCGAGCGCCAGCCCGAATTGCACGGAGACGCCGACGAACACGTAGAAGAGGGTGACCACCAGCGAGCCGGGGAAGCCGCCGCCCAGCGTCAACACCAGGAGTATGGTCAGCGCACCCGCGACGAGCATGGCGACGGAGCGCCCGACGACGCCGACGACCGTCGCCCCCGGCCGAATCAGATAACGGACGTAGAAGTAGAGCAGCAGCGCATAGATCACGCCGATGATCAGCCACTCGATCGCGCCGAGCGGATCGAACGTCCCCAGCAGGTGGTATTGCTGGGACCCGAAGATCAGCTTCTTGAAGTTCAGCCACTCGACGAATCTGAGCTTGAAGCCGCCGGCAGCGAACTTCAGCTTGGTGAGCGTGAGGTAAGCCGAGACCAGCAGCGGAAACAGCGAAAACGCCAGCAGCGTGAGCACTGCCGGCAGGATGAACACCTTGCCGGCATTGCGGTCGACCCACTCGGCGACCCGGTCGCGACGGTCACGGGCCTCCAGATAGGCCAAGGCGGGGGTACCTCGGAGCGAAGAAGCGGCTCCGGCGCGCGCGCTCGGGAGTCGAGGCGCGTGCCGGAG
This sequence comes from Alphaproteobacteria bacterium, assembly GCA_965221125.1. Classification (GTDB taxonomy): domain Bacteria; phylum Pseudomonadota; class Alphaproteobacteria; order UBA828; family UBA828; genus WTGU01. The sequence goes on along the minus strand of CBDCRW010000006.1, from coordinate 246,116 downwards.
CCGGAGCGTTCAGCCTAGAGGCCGAGCGTCGCGCGGTAGGCCTCGAGCTGGTCCTCGACGCCGTTCTCTTCGTTCAGCTCGTTCCAGCCGTCTTCGATGGCCTGCATCGCCTGCGCCTTGTCGATCTCGCCTGCGGCGAGCCGGGAGATGGCGTTGTCGAGCACCACCTGCTGATAGGCCTGGTTCTGCGGGATACGCAGATCCAGCACCATGTTCGGGCTGTTCAGGCTGGCCTGGATCGCGCCGAGATAGTCCTTTGCCGCGGCCTCGCTCATCCCCGCCTTCACCCAGAGAGACAGATCGCCGAACTGCGAGAGGCGATACGGGTTGAAGCCGGTGATGCCGATGGTCACGTCCTCGTTGGACTGCGCCGGCTGCGACATGTGGGAGAAGAAGGCGTAGGCCGCATCCTTCACCCTGTCGTCGACCTTGGCGTTGATGCCGCCGGACCAGCCGCCGAAGGCAGCGAAGGGTGCACGGTTGACCCCGTTGATGGCGTAGGGGCAGGTCTCCGCATCGCACGGCACGAGCTTGCCGGTGGCGCGGTCGAGGACCTCCGTGGAACCGGGAAGCATGATGGAGCCGACCTTGTCGATCACCTGCGAGGTCTCCGGGTCGATGGCGAGCGTGCCGATGTCGCCCCAGTCGATGGTCAGCGCGCAGCGGCCGGAGGTGAAGAGGCTGCGCGTGTCGCCGACGTCGAGGTTGATCTCGTCCGGCGGCCCGAAGGCTGTCGTTGCCGTGTAGATGTCGAGCGCTGCGGAGAACGCCTCGTTGTTGACCAGCGGCGCCATGGTGTCGGTGTCGAAGAAGATGCCCTGCGAGGTCCCCTGGGACTGCAGGTACCCGCCGGCAATCGAGAGGATCATCCAGTAGGCCTGCGCGCTGCGCTTCTTGGAGATGCAGGAGCCGTAGTCGGGCGCGCCGTCACCGTTCATGTCCTGGCCGTGAACGGCCTCGGCCGCAGCGACGTAGTCCTGCCAAGTCTCGGGCGTCGCGATGCCCGCATCGGCGAACACGTCGGAGCGGTAGTAGACCATCTGGAAGTCGCCATCGAGGGTGAGCATGTAGGTGTCGCCGGCGAACTTCTGCGAGAACTCGCGGAAGAAGGGCGCGATGTCGTCCTCCTGGAGATTCTCGTCCGCCGCAACGCGCGCGCTCAGGTTCTCCATGTAGCCGGGCACGATGTAGTCGACCCCCCACTGCGGCGCAAACACCGCGGCGTCAATGGAGTTGGTGCCCGATGCCCAGTCCGTCAGCACCTTGCTGTAGAGGTCGGAGAACGGGACGGTCACGATGTTGATCTGCGCGCCGGTCATGGCGTTGAAGTCCGGCGCGCGGCGCTGCAGCGGCTCGGCGATCTGCGGCCCGGTGAAGGTCATGATGTTGACCTCCACGCCTTCGAACTCGCCCGCAGCCTGCGCCCCGCCGGCGACGAGCCCCAGCGCGGCAACGCCCGCGATCGGCGCCAGAACGGCGCTCTTGCAAAGCTTCCTGATGTTCATTTGCTTCTCCCTTGGTCGGATGACGCCTGTGCGCCGGAGTGAAACAGTGTCGGCTGCCCTTTGGCAAGCCGCGTCGTCGCGATGACTGAACTGGCCGGCATGTCGGGTGGATGCTGTGCGGCCGATCGGTGCTCTGTTGCCCGCCGCCTCTCCTAATAGCGCCCGACCGTCACCCCGCCGTCGACGATGATGGTCTGGCCGCTCACGTAGCGTGCGCCGTCGGAACAGAGGAAGAGGATCACGTCGGCGATGTCGTCGGCCTCGCCGTAGCGGCCGAGGGGGATGTACTCGGCGGCCGCCTCCAGCCCGGGCAGGCCGAGCGAGTGCTCGGTCGAGAGCGCCTGCGCGGTCTTGATGAAGCCGGGCGCGATGCCGTTCACGCGGATGCCGTCGCCGCCGAGATCGCAGGCGAGGCCGCGCACCAGCCCCACCACGCCGGACTTGGCCGCGTTGTACTGCACGTGGTCGTGCCAGCCCCAGGTCGTGCCCATGACCGAGGAGACGGCGACCATCGCGCCCCGCCCCGCCTCGCGCATCGCGGGCGCTGCGGCGCGCAGCAGGCGGAACACGCCCGTGAGGTCCACGTCGAGCGTGTGGTCCCACTTCTCGTCGCTCATCTCCGCGAACAGCACCTTGTGGGCGATGCCGGCGTTGGCGATCGCGGCGTCGAGCGGGCCGGTGGCGGCTTCCGCCGCCGCGACGGCGGCATCGACGTTGGCCGTGTCGGTCACGTCCACATGGCTGAAGCTCGCGCTGCCGCCGGCCGCCTCGATGGCGGCCACGGTCCCCTGCCCTTCCGCGTCGAGCACGTCGGTGACGTAGACGTGATAGCCGGCCCGGCCGAAGGCCAGGGCCGTCGCCTCGCCGATGCCGATTCCGGCGCCGGTGATCATGACTGTCGGCTTGCTCATGTATGGCTCCCGTGCCCGCGCGATGGTGTGAGTGCGGCCCCGTGATAGTGCATATGTCCGGTTCTCTCAACGCACCCCGACGTCAGCCGGGGATCAGGATGCTTTGCCCGCTCGTGCGCCTCGCCTCCAGGTCGCGGTGCGCCTCCGCCGCATCGGCGAGCGCGTAGCGGCGACCGATCAGGGGAGCGACCGCCCCGCTCTCCAACACCTCGAAGAGCGCACTGGCGCGGGCCTGGAGCGCGGCCGGCGTGGCGTTCTCCTGGAAGAGGCCGGGGCGCACGATTTCGATGGACTTCTCAGCCGCCGCTGACAGCACGCTTTGCGGCACGGCGCCCGACGAGCTGCCGTAAAGCACCAGCGTGCCGCCGGGGCGCAGGCAGACGACGGAAGCCTCGGCAGTGTCGCGGCCGACGGAATCGTAGACCACGGCGAGGCCCTCGCCGCCGGTGATCTCGGCGACGCCGGCGGCAACGTCCTCCCGCCGGTAGTCGATGGCGTGGCGGCAGCCGTGGGCCTCGGCAAGCGCGCGCTTCTCGTCGCTGCCGGCGCAGCCGATGACCACCGCGCCGAGATGGGCGAGCCACTGGCAGAGCAGCAGGCCGGTGCCGCCCGCCGCCGCATGCACCAGCACGGCATCGCCCGGCTGCACCTTGCCGCTCTTGTGCACCAGGTATTCCGCCGTCATTCCCTTGAGCATGGCGGCCGCGGCCTGCTCGAAGCCGACGGCATCGGGCAGCTTGACCAGCGCGTCCGCCGCGATGGCGCGGAGCCCCGCGTAGGCACCGGGCAGTGCGCTCGCGTAGGCGACGCGGCCGCCCTCCCTGAACGCCGTCACCGCCCCGCCCACCGCCTCCACGACGCCCGCGCCCTCGAAGCCCACGACCCAGGGCAGCCCCGGCGAGGGGAAGAGGCCGCGACGCTGGTAGGTGTCGAGGAAGTTGAGCCCGACCGCTTTCTGCGCGACCCGCACCTCGGTGGCGCCGGGGTCCGGCACCCGGATGTCGTCCACGCGCAGCACCTCCGGCCCGCCGGCCTCGTGCATCCTGACGGCCTGCGTCTTCACCGGCAGCCGCGTCCGGGCGCGGTGCTTCTGGCCGTACATGGTCGTGAAGATGCGGGTGAACTGGCGCTCGCGCGTGTGGATCGCTTCGAGAGGCACGGTGCCGGCCGGGGACGGAGGCTGAGCAGTCGGCGGGTGCATGACCTGCGACGCTCTCGCGGGCGCCTACGAGGTTTCCGGTAAGCGCTCGCCGCCCTCCGGCGCGAGGCCCGGCAACCAGGTCTCGTGGACGTGCAGCCACGCCACGCCGCAGGGCGCCGCCGCCTCGTGACGAAAGAGTGCGGAGGAGAGGCGCGCGGACTCAGCACCCTGGCGCCGGTGCCATTCCTCGTAGGTCACCAGCGCATGATCCCCCGCCGCCCAGCGGCAGCGGAAATTCTCGATCCAGATTTCGAAGGCATCGGCGTCGGCGGCGAGCTGCCCGTGCAATCCCTCGAACTCGTCGACCAGCGCCGCGCGCCCGGTCACGGTGCCGCGCGGGCCGATGACCTCGACACCCGCATCCATCGCGCCGGAGAACCGGGCGAAGGTCTCTGCGCTCCGCGGCACGGCGCCGGCCAGCCAGTCCCGCAGAAAGGCGTGGAAGCCCCGCACCTCCTGCTCGCATTGCGCTTCCATCTTCAGCCTCCGCTTCGCCGCGACTTCCCACGTCTGACGAGAAGCCGGGTCTTGAGTTGAGTCAGGCTAGGGCGGCGGATGACGCGCGGCAACGGTCCGGCCCGATGCGAAGGGGTTATCCGGGGTGGGCGTCCTCCCTGAACACCTTGAGCGGCGAGCACGGCGGCGGGATCGAGATGGCCTGGATGACGTTCTGCGGCTGGCGCAGGTAGTCGCCGAGCGCACGGTCTTCGGCGCTCCGCCCCGGAGTCTCGATGTGCGTACCCAGCTGGCGGCCGAAGCGGACCAGAGAGCGGCCGTAGCGGGTCCGCTCCTCGTCGTAGGCCTGGAGCGCGCGCGAAAGATCGCCGGGGTGGGCCTCGATGGCATCGGCGAGAAAGACCGCATCTCCGGTCGCCTTGACGACGCCCATGCCGGTGTGGGGCCGGGCGGAGAACGCCGCGTCGCCCAGCATGGCCACGCGCCCCTGGACCATCTGCGGCACCTCCAGGTCCACGATGGTCTGGAAGAAGAGCCCCTCCGCGAGGGTCATCGGCTCCGCGAGCGAGGGCGGCAGGCGGTCCTCCGCGACCTGCCGGACCTCGTCGATCCATGCGCTGCCGATCAGATCGGGCGCGATTCCCGCCTCGTGATAGTTGCCGGACGCATCGGTCTGCATCCGCCGCAACGTCTCCGCCGTGGTCAGCCTGTACCAGACGATGTTGAAGCGGCGCCTGCCGGGGCGCAGATCGCCGTCCGGCCCGGCGACCGGGTAGCCCACGACGTGCTCGCCCGGCGGCAGGCAGACGATGAAGTGCGACATCAGCATGTCGCGCCACGCTGCCGAGAGCCGGTTCTCGTCGACGATGCCGCGCCACGCGACGTAGCCCGCGAACCGGGGCACCGCATCCGGCCAGAGCTGGGGGCGAACGGTGGAGCGCACGCCGTCGGCGCCGACCAGAAGGTCGGCCTCGACGCTGCCGCCGTCCGCGAAGTGCGCGAGCACGCCCCCGCCGTGCGGCTCGAAGCGCGTGAAGTTGGCGCCGGCGATGTAGCGCTCGTCCGGGAAGTTGCTGCGCAGCAGACCGAAGAGGTGCCCCCAGGACGCCTGGATCTGCGGCAAGTGGTAGCGCGCGAGGATGCTCCCGTCGGTCCCGAGCGTGATGCGCTCCTCGAGCCTGGCGCCGTGCGCCTCGTCGATGGAGAGACCCAGGGTCTCCAGCGCGGCATGGAGGCCGGGGTGCGTCGCGATGCCGACGCCGCGCTCGGCGAGCTCGGTGCCGATCCGCTCGTGCACCGTCACGTCGCAGCCGGCGCGGTGCAGCATGCTGCCGGCGAGCAGGCCCCCCATCGAACCGCCGACGATGACCACGCGCGGGCCCCTGGCGGAACGGCCGGTCGAACCATCTGTCATGGCAACTGAACTCCAGTGCAAACGTCAGTGCGCGGCAGGCTGCCGGCGTGCGCCGTCAGGATGCGCGCGTCGCTGACCTTCACCGGCACCTCTCCCATCGCCTGCGGCCGATCCTGCACGCGCAAGCCTACGCCATGCACGCGCGCCCTGCCATTCGGCTCCGCCCTCCCGTCCCCATTCCCTGCGTGGCTCCTGTCGTGTGCCGGTGAGGTGAGACGGTTGCCGTTCGCCGTGGCGGAGGCAGGTGATCGCTGAGAGAATGCGACTCGTGCGTATCAGCGACGAGACGCTGCGCGCGCCCCTCGAAGCCGGCGCGAAGAAAAGGCCGAGGCGGCGCGCCCGGTCGCGCGTCGCAACACGGCCAAGCAGACAGTTACCAAGATAAGGGGGTGGTGGAGCCGAGGGGAGTCGAACCCCTGACCTTCGCATTGCGAACGCGACGCTCTCCCAACTGAGCTACGGCCCCGCAGCCGCGGCCGGCGCTCCCCGCCCCGGCCGAAGGCGGGCGGATCATGCGGCGGCCTGCGCCGCCCTGTCAAGCGAAGGCGAGCGGGGGCGGGCCGGGCATGTGTCGGGCCGGGCGTGGTGCACGTCCGCCGCGCACCATGTAATATGCCGACACGTACATAGCGCTCATGGCCGGAAACGGCGAGGTCGTGTTCAGCGCCGGATAAACAAGGCGCGCACGGGAGGGGAAACCATGAGAACGCTCGCGACGCTGGCCGCGGCATTTGTGGCGGCCACGCTCTGGATCACGGACACGAATGCAGCGGAGACCTGGACGGTCGAACCCGTCGACCGGGTGATGACGGTGGCGGAGCCGTCCAACGTCCGGGCCGGACCCGGCCTCGACCATGCCGTGCGCCTCGCGCTGAACGAAGGCGTGAGCGTGCGCGTGACCGGCGTCGTTCGCGGCCGCGACTGGTTGCGGGTCGACCTGCGCGGCGACGGCGAAGAATCCTTCATCTACGCGCCGCTCCTGAAGGGGGCGCCGGCAGACGCGCCACCGCAGCGCTTCGGCCCCGAGTGGTCCGTCACCGAATACCAGCCCTGCCGGGTGTGGAACGGCGGCAACGGCCACAAGCACAAACGCTTCACCTGGTCCGGCGCCTGCGTGAACGGCATGGCCTCCGGCCAGGGGCGGCTCACCTGGGTCAACCGCTTCGGAAAGAACGTCTACGAAGGCGGCATGAGGGCCGGCAAGCAGCACGGGATGGGCAAGCTCAGGCGGAGCGACGGCGCCCGCTACGAAGGCGAGTGGCACGAGGGCCACAGGCACGGATACGGGGTCTACAAGTGGGCCGTCGGCCACCGCTACGAGGGCGCATGGAGCGTCGACCGGCCGCACGGTGCGGGAACCGCCTACTTCGCCGACGGCGACGTGCACGAGGGCCAGTGGCGCCGGGGCTGCTACGGCGAGCGGGACGGCATCTGGTCCGCGCTCATCGCGACCGTGGAAGACTGCGGGTTCAATTAGGGCGTTTCTGCTTTACACGGAAACGCCCTGACTCTTTTATCGCTCACGGCCTGTCGCGCGCCCGTGCGTGACGGACGCGCTCTGGCTGGCCCGCAACGTCCCGAGCCCTGATACCCGCCGCCTGACGGCTCACCCGGCGGGGCGAAACCTGCTATGACTGCGCGCGAGGCGCAGGCAGGCGGGCGACGGGATGGCGGAGCGGCGGGGCTTCCGCGAGGCGGGGTACTGCGGACCCCTCCGCGTCATGAGCGCGGACGAGGCCGGGCGCTACCGCGCGGCGCTGGAGCGCTTCGAGCGGCGCTGGCCGGGCGAGCGCCACATGCTGGACCAGGGCGCCTCGCTGCTCTGCCCCTGGATCGACGAATTCACGCGCCTGCCCGGCCTGCTCGACCCCATGGAGGACCTGCTCGGCCCCAACCTGCTGGTCTGGGGCGTCTCGCTCAGGCTGAAGGAGCCGGATGGCCGGACCTTCGCCGGCTGGCACCAGGACACCGCCTAACGCACCTTCGGTGCTAACATTCTGAAACAGGGTCGTTTTTTCTCTCCATGTTTGTTGCATCCGGACGGATCGGGAACTCCGCCGTGCCCCGGCTGCAACCGCAACCGGGAGAGACGGCATGGCCGGAACGACCCTCACCGACGCCCGCGTGCGGGCACTCAGGCCCCGCAAGACACCCCGCGATGTCCGGGACGGCAAGCTCAAGGGCTTCGGCATCCGTGTGCTGCCCTCGGGCCGCAAGCGCTTCTTCATACATTGCCAGCATGAAGGGGAGCGTGTCTGGAAGATCGTCGGCGACGCTGCCGAGATCCGCGTCGACGAGGCGCGCACCTGCGCCCGCGGGATGCTCGCCTCCATCAGGCGAGGCGAGGGAGTTTCCGGGGCCGGGGAGACGCGCTTAGAGGATTTCGCCGAGACCGTGTTCCTGCAATACGAGCGAGTCTGGAAGCGGGGCACGCTGGCGGTCAACCGGAAGTATTTCAAGCAGCAGATCCTGCCTCACTTCGCCGGCCGCTCGGTCGCCGGGATTGATCGCCGCGAGGTGCGCGACTGGTTCGCCGCGCTCCGCGCCACCCCTGTCGCCGCCGACAGATCCATGCCGGTCTTGTCGGTCATCATGCGCGAGGCTGAAGTGGCGGGGCTCAGGCCCGAAGGCTCCAACCCCTGCCGGGGCATCCGGCGCTATCGCCGCAAGGGGCGCGAGCGGTTTCTCTCCGACGAGGAGATCCGCCGTCTGTCGGCGCGATTGTCTGCGCTTGCGGACCGTTTCCCGCTGCAGGTCGCGGCCATCCGCCTTCTGCTGCTGACCGGGTGCCGGAAAGGGGAGGTTCTCGGCCTCCGATGGTCCGACTACCGCGAGGGACACCTGTTCCTGCGCGATAGCAAGTCCGGTCCGAGAACCGTCTGGCTCTCGCAGCCCGCACGCGACATTCTCAACGGCCTGGAGCGGGCGGGCCCCTGGGTGTTCGCGGGCCCGTGTCGAGCCCGACCGCCAGACTCGGGCGCGCTCGACCGCTTCTGGCGCAGGCTCCGCGCCGAGGCCGGGTTGACCGACGTGCGCCTTCACGATCTTCGACACACCCACGCCAGCATCGCGCTCAGGCAGGGCGTGACCGTCCTCGCCATCGGACGCCTGCTCGGTCATGCGAGCCCCGAGACCACCCTCAAGTATACCCACCTCGCCGACAGCATGGTCGCCGATGCCGCAGAAGTCGTCGGCAGGGCGCTCGGGGAGTAAGCCATGGCAGGACCGAAACGCATGCGCCTCACCGACGCCGCCGTGTCTCGCCTGCGGCCCGGTGAGCGGGAATATACCGTCTGGGATACCACAGTGCGCGGGCTCGGGGTCCGGGTCCGAACCACCGGCGGAAAGAGTTGGGTCTTCCTGCGCCGAGCCGCGGGCGGATCGAGGCGCGTATCGCTCGGCCCGGTGGAGACCGCAAGCGTCGCCGAGGCGCGCCAAGCGTGCCTCGCCCGGCAGGCCGCGCCTGAACCGGAGGACAGGGCCGCTCCCAAGCGTGCCGTTCCCCTGTTGCGCGACTTCGTCGCCGGCGAGTGGAAGGAGGCCAACTTCGACAGATACAAGCCTTCGTCCAGGAGCGGATACCGGGCCCTGCTCGGCACCCGCATCCTGCCGGCCTTCGGTTCGAAGCGGCTCGACCGTATCGTCCCGTCCGAGGTCAGGCGCTGGTTCGACGATTTCAGCCGCACCGCCCCCGGTAATGCCAATCACGGGCTTGCTCTCCTGCGGCAGATCCTGAACTTCGCCGGCGCCCGCGGCTACGTCGACACCAACCCGGCTCGCGACATACAGAGAAACCGGCGCCCGGTGCTCACCCGCTTCCTGTCGCGCGAGGAAGTCGGCCGTCTGCACCGCGCGCTTGACCGGCAAACCGGGAGGCACCAGCGGCAGCAGGCCGACATCATACGCCTGCTGCTGCTGACCGGATGCCGCAAGGGCGAGATCGTGCAGCTCCGCTGGTCGGAAGTCGCCGACGGCCGCCTGATCCTCCAGGAGAGCAAGACCGGGCGGAGGACGGTTCCCCTTAGCACGAAGGCCCGTGCGGTTCTGGAGCGTCAGCCGCGCGGGACAAGCCCCTTCGTCTTTCCCTCGCCGCGCGATCCGTCGCGGCCGCGCAGCCGCAACCTCGCTCTCTGGTACCGGGTGCGGCACGAAGCCGGCATAGAGGAAGTGCGCCTTCACGACCTGCGTCATACCGTGGCGAGCCACGCGGTGATGAACGGCGTGCCGGTGCCGGTCGTGTCCCGGCTGCTCGGCCACTCCAATGTACGAATGACGCTGCGCTACGCCCACCTCGGAGACCGCGACATCGAGCGCGCCGCCGAAACGGTCGGACAGGCGATCGCCGCGATCACGAACAGCCAGGACGAGACTTGAGCATGATCGCCGATGTGATGAATTCTCGAAGGAAGTCACGTGGGCAGTGTCAAAAAAGGTCGTCACCGGCGTCTTTCCGTGGGTAAGCCGATCCTTTGCCGACGGAATTGCCACGAGGCAGCAAGAATGTCTCCACCATTCGTCATACCCGGCAATCGCCGGAATCGGCAACACGGCAGTTGGACTACTCCTTCGCATCTACGGAACTCATCGACTCGCTCACGGTGCGAGCCATCAACACGCTCGAGGAATGGGGGCCAAGCGACCATTACCGGGTCTACATTGAACTTGGGGAAGGAGTCTGACCATGCATGCGCGCGGCCCTAGATCGGTGATCTGGATGGCATCGACACAGCTTCGCAGGGAGGCGGTCAGCCGGGCATCGCCAGCCGGCCGACAAACCGGAAAGGTTCAACAACTTGGAGACTGAAGATCTCGGGACACCGTTTCCATTCTTCGATCTGGATCGGCTCCTTGCGCATCCGAAGGCCGCCAAGCCCGAAGATTGCAGGAGAATCCTCCGGTCTGCGAATAGTGAGGACTGGGTGACCTGGAACGTGGTGCAAACGCTTCAGATCCGGACCGACTGGTGGCCGTCAGTCGTCGCACTTGCGAAGAAGCAGGCCCCGGCGCTGGCAGACTCTCTGGCACTCGGCGATCCCCCGTCCGTTGACCTGTGGCGCCAGGTGCAGTCGCCCCGAGCCTACGAGCGCGCGAGCCGCAAGCGTATGGCGGAGTCGAACAATGCCGATTGGCGGAACCGGGCAGCAAATCGGCGGCCCGTGGAGGGTCCGACGGAAGTCGACATCGTCTTCGAGGGACCCAGGTTCCTGGTATTCGTGGAGGCGAAGCTGGGCAGCGACATTTCCATGTGCACGACCTACGACCCGTTACGCAATCAGATCGAACGGAACATCGATTGTGTCCTTGAGAATGCCGGTAACCGTGATGCTCTATTCTGGATGTTCGTCAAGGAGCGACAGGCGAAGTTCGAGTATGCGAAGGTCGTCGAAGCCTATCGTTCCGATATCGGGCGGCTTCAATCTCGGCTGCCTCACCGGGATCCGAAACGCTTGGTGCGACTTGTGAAGAATATAGCCTTGGTCGAATGGCGAGAACTCTCGTCATTGCTCCCGGACATCCCGGAACTGGCCGATGTCCGAGCGGAGATTTGCCGAAGAGTTGGGTGATCCGCCAGCCACCGTCCACCATCTTTGCGCGGTGCTCCAGACGGAACCTCATCGTGACCGCAGACCGCGTATCTAGCTCCTGGCTACATGTCCGCTCTATCGGGCGTCCTGAGACTGCGCTGCGGGCAGTATGCCGAGACCTCGACCGCCCAAGTCCCGAAACGCTTTCTGGCGGCAGGAGAACACGACGATCTGGAGATCGTGGGCCTGGCGCGTCAACGCATCGAACGTCCGCTCGATGCGGTCGTCGTCCGTGTAGACGATGGCGTCGTCGAGGATGATGGGCGCGGGCGTGCCCGCCTTGGCCAGCATGCGGGCGAATGCGAGACGGACGAGCAGCGCGATCTGCTCCTGCGTACCGCCCGACAGGATATCGAAATCCTCCTCCGTGCCAGCCCGCACCAGGGCCGTGGGCAGTAGCGTCTCTGGATCGAAGCGGAGTTCCGCCTCCGGCCAGAAGAGCCGCAAGAGCGGCACGAGTTCCGTCATCACGGGTTCGACGTAGCGGTCCCGCGCCGACGCTCGTGCTTTCTCCAGTGCCGCGCCGAGCTTCTTCAGGACAGCGACCTCGAACTCCAGACCTTCGAGTGCGGTCCGAGCAGCTTCAAGACGGACGTCGATATCGGCCAGTTCCTCGTCTACGGCTTCGCCGGCCTGAATTCCGATCGAAGTGTCGAGCTTCCCGAGCTCAAGGCGAATGCGCTGCCGTTCTTCATCGGCGCGCTCGACGATCGATTGCGCTCTTTCGAGGGCCGTGGCTGCGGCTTCCAGATCGGGCGCTTCCGCCTCAACCTCTTCTCTGCGGCGAATGGCGTCCCCCAATTCGGTGCGAAGCCGCGACACGGCCTCCTGCCGAACGGTTTTCTCGGTTTCAGGTTCATCGATCCCCGAGAGAGCCGCGGTCGCGCGTGCCAAGCGCGTATCGGCGCCTTCGGCTGCCGCGCTAGCCTGCGCGGCCACCGTCTGCGCCCGTCCGTGCGCGGCGCGCGCTGCTTCATATTCTGCGAGAGCCTCCGCCAAGGCTTGCTTCGACGCTTCGTCCTCTTGCCGCGCTTCCTCGGCGTTCGGAATGTCATCCTCGTCGGCGATCGGTTGCGGAAGCTCTGCGAGCCGGTCGCGCAACGCGTCGATTCCGTCAGGCGCCAAATCGGCCAGATCCGCTTCCGCATTGCGTCGATTCAGTTCGGCATCGCGTCTCCGGTGGGCCGATGCGCGCGCGTCCGCGATGCTGCTCGCCCCTGCGGCCTCGAGCGCCCGCGCCAGCCCCTCCTCCGCCTCGGCGAGGGTTTCGCCATCGGGCCGTTGTCCGGGGTGTATATCCAGCCGGCCGATACCTTCGATTTCCAACCGCGCGCCGTCCGGGATCAACAACCGTTCGCCGTCCGGAAGCGGTGTTCCATCCATGGAAACACCATCCTCACGGCCGGGTGCATAGGCCATGGCGATCGCGCCGGCCTCGAGATCGCGCGCTCTTCGCAGGACACGCACGGATTCATCCAGCTTGTCGAGGTCTTCGAGCGCCGAATCAGAAAGCTCCGTCCTGGCATCGGCTGACGCCTGCTCGGCGCGCCGGCGCAATTCTTCCGCGCGTTCGATCTTCTCGATCAGCTCATCGCGGTGTCGGGCCGCCGCGGTGGCGGCTTCCGCGAGAAGGGAGCGCCGCAACGCGTCGGCGGCAGCCTTGGCACGGACGACCGCGGAATCATGGGCGTCCGCCATTTCGGACCTCTTGTCTTCGGCAAGGCGCAATCGTTCCGTCGTCGTTTGCGCCTCGTCCTTCGCGGTTCGATGCGCCGAGGCAGCCTCCGCCATCTCGGAAAGGTCCTTCTCCAGGGCCTCCAAGCGTTCTTCGGCACGCCCTAGCTCGACGCGTTTCGTGTGTTCGTGGCTCTTCGCCTTTTCCAGCGACTCAGCATGGCGGGACGCTTCGGCATGCACCGCTTTGGCCTTGGCGAGCCGCGCGTCACGCGCTTCCTGTTCTTCCGGATCCTCCAGATCCGCCAGTTCCCGCCGGAGGTCGCGGCGGCGATCCAGTTCGGTACGGAGCTGCTGCGACTTCGCGGCGAGTTCCTCGCGCGCGGAACTAAGGGCAGCAACCTCGTCCTGCCAGTGCTTCAGAGGACCGTCAGCCTTTGCGCGGCCCGTGCCGGTCAGGTATCGGTCGAGCTCGCGGCGGCATCGTTCGCGGGCAGCATCCATGCGCCTGCCGCCGGTCATCGCCTCGACCTCGCCCGCGACCGAGGACAGCAGATCGCGGCGGGCGAGCTGCGCAGCATCGCCGTCGTCGAGCCCGGTGAGCCCCTGGCGGACCCAGAGCAGTCCCGCCGGGCCTCCGTCCCGGGGCGCCTTCAAGGTCTCGGCGATCCAGGCCTCGGCTTCGTCAGCCTGCCCGATCAGCCGGCCGGCCGTCTCGATTCGCGCATCGCCGTTGCGCCGGTGGCTCCAGCGTTTCTCGATGCGATAGATGCCGTCGTCGAGTTCGATCTCGACGGCGACGGATGGATCGCCGCCGACGTGGGGCGCGAGGCTCCGGATTTCCCTGTCCCAAGACGTCCTTGGCTTGAAGAAAACCGCGTGCAGCGCATCGAAAACGGTCGACTTGCCGTGCTCGTTGGGCGCAGAGAACACGTTCAACCCGTCGCCGATGCCACCGATTTCTACGGGATCGACGAAGCGCCGGACATTCTCCAGGCGGATCGTTCGGAGTTTCACCGCGCGTCTTCCGTCACGTAACCGTAGAGCCGGCGAAGCGCCGCCGCGGCGATAGCGCGGTCCTCTGCGCTCATTGCGGCATCCTCAGCGTCGCCATACAGGACATCGGCGGCCATGCGGAGGGCGCCTCCCGGGGCGATGTCATCGAGATCGTCGGGCGCGCACTCGGTCGCAAGTTCGGAATCGTTCAACTCGAAATACCCGAACTCCGGCGCGGCGTCCTCGGCAGCCCGTGCCATTTCCATCCGCTGGGGAAGTCGCACCCACCCGGAAGCCCGAACCCGGACCAGTGTGTCGCGGCGCCCAGTCCCATCCTCCGGCAGCGCGCCGGCAAGGGCGTCTGACGCGTCCTGCTCCGGTGTGAGAGGAAGGGGAATGTCGTGCCAACCGAACCGGCCGGTTGCGATCTCGGCAACCTCGGGCACGGCTCCCGGGCCCGGGATCTCCACCGCCAGGCAGACGCCACGCCCCTGATGCTTGAAGCGGTCGCGTTCGGGCGAGCCCGAATAATACGTCCGATCGCCCACTCGCATGAAGCCGTGCCAGTCGCCGAGAGCCAGATAGTCGAGACTGGCGGTGGCCGCGCGGTCGGGAGAGATTGTCTCGGCGCCGTCGTCCTCGCTTCCGAATGTCACGATACCGCCATGCGCCAGACCGATTCGCAGAGAACCGTCGGGGGTAGCGCAGTCCGGCATCCACTCCGTCGCGTCGCGACCGGGGGACCGACTCGGCACGGGCGAAGGAAGAAGCATGGTGGCGGGCGCGATCTCGACGGGCTCGGCGGCATCGCAAAGATGCACGTTGTCTGGGGGCTGTGCGCGGATGGGATCCCAAAGCGCCTCAGCGGCGAGGCTGTCGTGGTTGCCCGGGATGATCCACCAATCGATGTTGTCCGCCGCGGCCATCGCGGTGAGCGCTTGTCGCCAGATCCGATCGGACGGCGTTTCGGTGTCGAAAAGATCGCCGGCAATCAGCACATTGCCGGCCCCATGATCCCGCGCGGCGGACGACAGCCTGTCGATCGCGGCGTGCCGAGCTTCCACCAGGCGGCCGCGAATGTCCTCGGGGTAGTTTCCGAACCGTCGGCCGAGGTGCAGATCAGAGGAATGGATGAAACGAAACTCGGTCATGTGTCGGCGACTCCGAAGCTGGTGTTGGAGGGCGTGTCGAGCGTCGCGGCATTCGGTTCGCTCGCTCCCAGCGACTCGTTCTCGGCAGTCTGGGCGTCCGCCCCGGCCTTGCCAAAGAGGTCTTTCCTGTCGGATACATCGAGTTCCTCGTACTTTAGATACGCCAACAGATGCACTCTGCGGAAGGCTTGCTTGATCAGTTCGGCCAGTTCCGGCGTCAATCCGCCGCCATAGAGTATAGAGATCGTCCGCCGCGGCGCGGGCGCCAGACGTCGTCGGTCTTGGCGCGGTACTGCTCGGTGCCGATGCGCTTCCGGGTCGGAGCCCGGAGGCGATGGAGGGAAGAGGAGTTCGACGGTAGCGCGTCACCTGGCTGGTTGCTGGCGACAATGGTTGGAGCGGTGCATGCCTCACAGGTGGACGTATCTTCGCAAGGTCGATCAAGACGGCAATTCCGACGTGTCTGGAGACTGGCCGATCAGTCTGTATCGAGCAGCTCTCTGCGCCGCCGAAGAGACGATTCAGGGCAGTCCGTTCGCATCGGCGTGGTTGCGGTTGTTTCAGGCGCATCTCAGCGATCATGTGCCGGATATGCTGCGTTGGCGCGACGACCTCGGGTCGAGCAGTGAAGTCAGGCGGGCGTATTCCGGTTTGTACGGCCGGTATTTCGCGTGCGCCCTGCTGGCGGACGAGCTCGGCATCACCGACTTCATTTCGCTCGAGACGAACTGCACGAGAATTGACCGAGGCGTAACGGTGCGCCGTGTCGCGACGGGCGACATTCCAGACTGGATTGCCTGGGATCCGCGCGGTCCAGGATATGTGCTTTGCGAAGCGAAAGGCCGGTTGAGCGGTAATCTGCGAGGTTATCTGACCGAGCGGCCAAGCTGCATCAATGCGGGAAAGGCGCAATTTGCACGGGTCGAAGTCAGGGATACGGGGAACAGAAAGATCGCGACGCGCAATTGGGTTGCGGTGAACCGCTGGTCGACGGACGAGCGTGGGGGACAGCCAGTGTCGCTGTTGTGGGACCCGCCGGGGGATGGCGAATCGCTGAGTGAGGAGGATGCGTCGCGCCATGCCGCCGCCATACGCAGGCATCGCGTCGGGGCAATCGCCCGGGGGCTGGGTGACCCGGAGTTCGTTGTGCGGATACGCACCGGAGGCTCCGAGGGCGAAGTGCCGTCGTTGAAGACCGACGTAATGCGGGACAGTCGGTTTGGCCCGTTTGAGCGGCCTTCTCGGGAACCGCACGACGGGTACTACCAAGCGGCGGTCGTAACGCGGCTCGGGATCCGCGCGATTGGCGACGAAGACGACTTGAACGAAGCTCGAGTCATCGGGGAAGGCGCGGCGGGAGCCGGCGAGCCCGCGATGATATTCGGCTTGGCGAGGGGAGCGTCCAATACAGCGGAGAGCGGGCAAGCGGGATGGTTGTCGCACAACGGAATCGTTTCGGCCGATGGGTCGGCTCTGTTCGATCTGAAGAGCGTGAATATGGAGAGAGCATGAGTATGTCGCCGGAAGTCAACCCGCTTCCACACAGCGATTGTCCAGGTTCCGCGAAGTATCGAATTAGAGGTTCACAGGTTCGATGGTGTCGTTGCCAAACCAAGTGGTGACCGTCTGCATGGCGGCATCGGAAAGCTCTTGGGTGAAGAGAACGGCCAAACGCCTCCTTGCCCTCGAACAGGTGACGTAAAAGAGGTTCCGATTGCGCTCAAAGGCGGCTTGCCTGTTGGCGGGGATTTGGCCATCGCCGCCTGCCAGTTCGAGCATCTGGTTGAAGTTGTATTGATTCCAGCCTCTGCCGACGACAACGAGCACGTTCTCGAATTCGGCCCCTTTGACGCCGTGCTTTGTCTCGAAAGGTGAGTGACCTGAGAGATAGCGGCAGAGGGCGACAATCTCCTGGTAAGGAACGGCACGGAGGTTGCCGAGCTCTATCAGCGCCCGGGGCACTTCCTCATTGGTTTCTGGATCGAACTCCCTCAGTTCGCGTTCGCGCCGCTCCACGGCATCGGGAACTCTCGGCCGGCGTGCCGCAAGCAAATGATCCATTACGTCTCCGACCGTCCCACCGTCTCTCAGCTCGATGAGGCGGTCCATGGCTTCAGACCATTTCCTCTTGTCGTCGTGAGCACGAATCGCCGGTACGTTGGAACCGAGCGCGTGGAACATCTCACCGTACTTGCGTGAGAGGTATGCCTTGCAGGCCGGTTCGAGGGCGTCGGCGAAATAGGCAATGTGCGGATGCTCCTTGTTCGTGAAGGATTCGTTGAACTTAAAAGCGGCGGGAATGCTGGGATAACCCTGTCGGCCTGCGAGAACGCGGTGCGTGAGCATTAGAATTTTAGTGGTCTCGGTAGACAAATCCCAACCGTCCTCGGCAAGGCGATCGAGTACGGACTGAAGCGCGCGGTCGGCAGTCTCGGAAGGAAGATCGCCGCCCCAGTGACCGCCGGTCTGACGGTCACCTGCCCAGGTGTTCGTGTGAAAGATGCGAACGCTCCCTCGGTCGTTCGGGTCTACGACGAACTGGGGCAGCTCGGGCCTCATGAGGTTCAGGGATTCGACGACAGTCGGAACCGACCGGAAGTTCGCCTGTTTGTCGACGACCGCCAGGCTGGGATGTTCGATCTGTCCGCATCCATCACCGTAGATCTTTTGCCAATGGTCGCCGAAGAAACCGAATTGCGGCGAGTTCTCCTGTCCGAGGAAGTGGTTCTTGATTGAATTGATCCAGTCGGCGTTGGTGTCCTGATACTCGTCGATCAATATGATCGGATACTTGTCCATCAGAATGCGTCTGAACTTGGCGTTGTCCATGAGAGAGATAGTCAGGATTAGGACATCGTCGTGATGGATTGAGACCCGACGGTCGTTGAGGCCTCTGTAACCAAGCTCGTACTCGACGGGTCGCTCTCCGAGGTCGCCGGCGTCCTCGATCCTTTCGGGCCAATGCCGGAGCTGCGGCAGTCGTTCCCGGAGTTGTTTTTGGAATCCGCTGATAAGCGACCAGCAGAACGCATGGATGGTATTGCAATAGATGAGTGGGCTGCGATCGGTCCGGGCGTCGATTTCGTCCTTCGCCACGTTGGTGAAGGTGATGCAGGCGATTTTCTGATGGCGTTGCGACATGGTGTGCTTGTGGCGGTCGATAAGGAATTGAAGAGCCTTGACAAGCGTGTAGGTCTTTCCGGCACCGGCGCCGGCCTGGACGAGGAAGCTCTCCTTGCGCTCCAGGCAGCGGTACACAGCGACGAGCGCTCTTTGACTGGCTTGCTCGGCCGGATTCAACTGTTCGACAACTTCAACCATTGTTATCAACCGCTGCTTCGGGGGCATCGACGACGACGGCGGCTTGGAGAGCGGGCACGTCGGTATCCGGGACGCCGCCGGGCGCCAGCCATCTCAATCCGTCGAGGATGTAGCGGGGCGCGGACCAGCCGGTCTCGTCGATTGCGTATTTGAGGGCAAACTGGGACTTTTTGATCTTGGTGAGCTTCTCCCATGCACATTGGGCCTCTTCGTCGGGCGTAGCGCCTTCGATGCCGAACGTCGCTGCATTTGCCAGCATGAACGCGTCCTCGAATGTGCGGCCGCAGGGACCGTCCTCGGATTCGGGCTGTTGAAAGGCAATACGCCGGAGATTCTGCACCTTAGAGTCGTCGTCCTTCGCGAGAAGGGCTGCGGGCGTGCAATCGTCGCCACGAAACCAAGTGTTGAGACAGGCGTTGCTTGTGGCGGTGCCCCGATGCACCGGACAAGCGGCCGCGTTGGCGGCGACAGAGTCGAGGTCCGTGATGATGAGGGTGCGCAGTTCCAGGAAATCGAGAAGGGCGAAGAAAATATGTGCATAGGCGCCGCCGACCTCCATCGTCGTAATGTACTGGCTGGACAGCTTGGGTGCGTCGGGCTCGGCCTCCTCAAGCTTTTCGATGATCACAGGCAGCAGGAGACGTTCGCTCGTGCCTTCGATCAATACGGCCTTGTCGGCGAAGAACAGGTCGCAGCGTGTGAGGGTCAGGTACTGGTGGAGAAACCTCCTGTGATCGTCCGGGGTTTCGCGCAGGCCTTCGCGAAGATCCTTGATCTTGGTGCGGCGGACTCCGCCCACGGAGGCCGGGAGGAAATATCGGATCGCCTCGAAGCCGGCGGCGTTGGCGATGTGGGATGAATGCGTCGAGACGATGAACTGGACCGGCCAAGTCATGGGGGCGCCCTCCTGGGCGCTGAGCTGCTGGGCGATTTTCGACACTTGGCGGATGAACACTTCCTGCATCTGTGGATGAAGGTGAGCCTCGGGCTCCTCGATGAACACGAGGTGGACACCGGGGGCGACGGCATCGGCGCGGAAGGTGCGATAGAAGCTGACGATCTGAAGCAGAATGAAGATGAGGTTGCGTATTCCGAGTCCGGTATAGGACTCAGGCAAAAGGATTCCGTGATGGCCTTCGTATCTCACCTTGGTGTGACGTGAGAGAAGGCGCTCGACGTCGAGTGTCGTCTCCGTTTCTAACTCGGAACCATCGAGGCCGGGATAGCCGAAGGTTCGTAATGTCGGCATCAGTCTACGCAGTTCCTGCTTGAAGCCGCCTTGGATCCTGTCCTGAATATCGCGTACGGCTTCCTGGAGGGCTTCGGCGACGGCCTGCTCTCCAGGATCGGCAGTTGGTGACTTGGCCGCAGTGAAGAGACTTTCCAGGATTTTGGCCAGTACGTCGGTTTCTCTCGAGGTGTCGTCATCGAGGCCTCGTTGAGCGTTCACGAAACCGGTCTTGAGGAGGGAGCGGAGCGCGCTCACAGTCATCTTCCTCCGGTTCGTGGGATCGTTGGGGTCTTCGGCCCATATGCTGTCAACGAAGAGAGAGGGCACGCGTTCGCGGAGCTCCTGGAAGAAGGCCACACGGTCTTCCTCGGACAGGTCTCCAGCCGGCTGGTCGGCAAACAGCGGCTCGATCGCGCCATCGCCCAATTCGTAGCGGGCGACAACGAGCGCATCGTTGCAGTCGGGGTCGAGGTCGATAACGAAGTCGCTGAGAGGGCCGAGATTGGGCTGGACGGGGTCGTATCGGAACAGGAGTCGCAGCTCGATGCTCGGAATCAGAGCACGTACCTCATCGTCTTGCTGTCCCGCGTTCCTGGCGGCGAGCGCGTCGCAGAACCCCTCATATGAGGCGTTCGAGAAATCTTCGATCCTAAATCTCGGGTTCTGGTCCACGAGAAACCGACGGATGACTTCTGAAAGGGACGTCTTGCCGCTGTTGTTGCGACCCACGATCAGCGTGGTCTGATCTTCGAGCACCAACTCGGCATCGGCCAAGAGCCGGAAGTTTCTGACAGTCACTTTGTGGATGTGCATCTTCGGCCTTTGATGTCAGTTGTTCAGACTCGGCACGATCGTGGAGATGAATTCACGGATCTCCTGGACTTCCTGCTCGCGGCCCGCGGCGATCAGGTCGCGGGCGAGGGCCTGGGCCGCGAACAGCGAGGCCCTGGCCACCTTGATCTCGGCCTCGGTGCTGGGCCATTCGCGGCGGTCTAGGGCCTCGATGGCGAGTTCGACGACGAGCTGATTGGGCGAGACCTGCCGCTCTCTGGCCGCCTCCTCGATGTGAGTCCACTGTTCGGCGGTGACCCGGATGTTCTTCTGCTGTGACTGTGCCATGCGATTTCGGCCACCTTTCCGTGCGGATTCGCGAGAGCTTCCGTTCCGATCTTGCCAAATCCCTCGGGCTGCGCCGGCACCGATCGCCCGGCTCGCAGACCGAAGCGGTGACCGAACGGTGCCTCCAGACAAGCTACCGGACTGGTCGCTGTCATAGCGGAGTGCTCCCCTGGGCGCTACCAGATTGGTAGTTCCGCAGGAGCAAGACTATTTCCAGCGGGGCGGAACGGGTTCCATGTCGGGCGGGGCGACACCGAACCCACTGATATCGCGCATATGTTTGCGGCGAACACGGGGACGGGATGCAGGCCAGGGGAGATACGCTGTCTGCGCTGGTGCGAGGTCAAGCCCGACCGCGTGGCCCTGATTGACGCGAAGACGGGACCGAGGCACGTTCTGCTTGGCGAAGCCGCGCGGGAGCTGCTGCATGGACTTGCCAGAACGGCGTTCGGGGAGTGGGTGTTTCCGGGCGAGAAGGGAGACGAGCCGCTGAGTACGGATTACCTTTGGAGATTCTGGACCAAAGCGCGCGACGCCGCCGGAATCGTAGCGGACGCGCGCCTTCATGACCTGCGCCATGTGCACGCCTCGCACGCGGTCATGAACGGCGAAAGCCTGCATGTCGCAGGACGCTTGCTTGGGCACCGTCGGGCCAGTACGACCAATCGCTACGTTCATCTCGACGACGCCACACTGAGCTAGGCTGCTGAACGGGTAGCGGTCGCACTGGAGAGACGGCTCGCTGGCGAACCGAGCTTGAGATAGCATCAACTTCGGCTCCGTCGAAATAGCGATTAGAGAGCCTGTATTGGAGACGCTAACGACATGACGCTAACTTTCAATGCGATAGACGTCGAGACGGCGAACGTTAACCGTACAAGCATTTGTCAAATTGGAATCGTCCACGTCCGAGACGGAATGATCACAGATCATTGGCAGTCGCTAGTCAACCCGAGCGCCTGGTTCGATCCCCTTAACGTTTCAATACACGGAATCAATGAGAGCGATGTGAAGAATAGCCCATCCTTTTCCGACATCAGGGGAGAATTGGACCGTCTAAACGAATCCATTCTGATAAGCCACACTTCATTTGATCGCGTCTCCGTCGAACGCGCATTGAGGGAGCATGATCTTGACCCCCTTCGTGTTACTTGGCTCGATAGTGCAAGAATTGTTCGTCGTGCATGGCCCGAACAATACGGGAAGAGTGGTTGGGGGCTCAAGAATGTTTCTACAGACCTTGGAATTGTCTTTAATCACCACGATGCATTGGAAGATGCAAGGGCCGCCGCTGAAGTTGTATTAAGGGCCTGCGCAGCTACCGACACTGGAATTGCAGATTGGCTGCATCTGGTTGATCGACCGATCTTTCCGCCATCGGACACTGCCGCTGTATCTCGCCCAGAAGCTAATCCGGATGGATCACTGTACGGCGAAACAATTTTGTTCACCGGTGAACTAAGTATTCCTCGAAGAGAAGCTAGCGCCCGTGCGGCACAGGCCGGATGCAATGTAGTGGGTAGTGCCTCCAAGAAGGTCACAATACTAGTTGTAGGGGCACAAGATGAAAGTAAATTAAAAGGATATGAAAAGAGTTCGAATCATCGCAAAATTGAAGCACTGATCGGCAAAGGGGTTGGAATAGCCATTCTTTCGGAGTCTGATTTTTACGAACTTTTAGGTATAGGAGAATCGGAAATAATGTCTAGTGCAAAGTCACCTTCTCGTAGCGCTAAGAAGAAAAAAAGGAGGGTGGAGGCGGGGATTATATTTGAGCTGGGGCAGGGAAGCACATTCGAAGATGACGAACATGAACAAGAATATGAAGTCGACATTTACGAGGATGCGGATGTTCCCTTTGCCGAAGTGGTGACATATGTGGACGGGGCGTCTCACTACCTCGATAACCTTGATGGCTGCGGCATGGATGATCCAATAGCTCTGGTGACGGAACCCTCGGACGAGAAGGAGTCGATTTCCGTAGCGGTCTCTTGCAAGGAACACAGGATCGGCTATCTGCCGAGGGACCTTGCCAGGAAGATTGGAGCACATTTGGACGCGGATGGGAGCTATGAGGCCTTTCTAGAGGAAGACTGGGAAGACATCGAGGAAAGTGATGCTGACAAGAACAATGTTGGATTGATTGTTCGGATCAACTTGGATGTGATGCCAGCCGAATTGGTGAAGGAAGGGCGAAAGGCGGAACTACCGACTGAGGAGTCGCTGGAGGCCTTGAGGAAAGTGATTGAGGATTTGGAGGGTGGCCAATAGCGGGAACAGTTGATGCACTCGACTTCGAAGTGTATTGGCGTCGTGTCCTGAGCAGGGGACGGATGAAGGGTAAGATGGAGTCGAAGGGAGTTGTCTCTGTAGAGCGTAACCCTTTGTAAAGCATAGAGTTATTTCGCATCAATAGACACGGGCCGCCGGGTTTCGGACGCATCACCGATGCGTGGGGTGTGGAAACACGAGACGTGACCTAAGCGTTGCATACGCTCTTGCGTACGGTTGTTTTCCTCCTGTGATTGGGGAGAATATACAGGGGGTTGGGTAGCATCGCAAGACACATTTTGGGGATTTATTCATGGTCGGAGGGGCGCTTGATAGAGTTCGATAGTTGCATCTGGGGAAGTGGTACCGGAACACGCTATGGAAGGCGCACAGGACCACAGACGGTACCCGCGAACCGTGACCGCCACCGACACCGAGTGGCAGCGCATCAACGAACGCGCCGAGGCCGCCGCCGGCATGCCCATGTCGCGCTTCATCTGCCAGCGTGCGGCGGGACCCGAGCGGTCGCCGCCGCCGGGTCTCGCCCCGGAGGCCGTGTTCGCTAGGCTGGAGCGCATCGAGACCGCAGTGCTGGTGCTCGCCGAGGTCGAGCGGCAACGCCTCGCCGAGCGCGGCGAAGAGGAAGGCTGGGAGGCCGCAGCCCGCAGGGTCGGCCTGAGACTGCGCGCAGAGCGGCCGGTCGCCGGCGATGCCCCGTCATGATCCGCGCCCGGCGCCGCAGCTTCTATTGCAGCCCGGCCGAATGGGCGGAGATCACCGAGCGGGCCCTCTCGGCAGGCATGAACAACTCCCCCTTCGTGATCGCCTGCGCACTCGCCGAAGACGGGGAAGAGAGGCCCGATGGCCGAACAGGCTTGAGCGAACCTGCCATGCGAGGAACCGGATGCCCTAGTGTGGGCACGTCCGGATCTGTGGGGGGAGAGGCTCGGCAACGACCCCTCCTACCCGGCCCCATCACGCCTCCCACTTTTCGCGGACTCTCGAGACCTTGACATTGGCACGAACCGCTCGCGTGGAGCTCGGATAGACCAACTTTACCGAACCCTCCGGAAGGCCATACTCGCGTTCGACTCTAGACCTGACATTTCCGACCAAGGCGTCCCCACGAATCCGTGGTCGCTGCCGAATTTTCCCTTGGATCTCATTCCAATCCTGCAGTACGGCTTGCGCGTCCTCGGGGCGGTCAGAAGGCCGTTCCTCCAAACAACTCGAAACTAACCGAGCAGTTCGCCTATCAGTGAACAGGGACAACTCGGAACTGCTGCAAGGGTAGTGTTCCCCGGAGATCGTCCGGAAA
The DNA here is from genome assembly GCA_965221125.1 of Alphaproteobacteria bacterium. Lineage (GTDB taxonomy): Bacteria > Pseudomonadota > Alphaproteobacteria > UBA828 > UBA828 > WTGU01. The sequence goes on along the minus strand of CBDCRW010000006.1, from coordinate 221,963 downwards.
GCAACGAGTCCGAAGGCATATATGTCTGTGCGCTCAGAGACCTCGAGGCCTTTTCGCTGTTCGGGGGCCATCCATTTCAGTGTGCCCATGATCGCGCCCTTCTCAGTTAGGGACACATCAGTATCCTTTATCAAGCCGAAGTCTGCCAATCTGACTTCGTCGTCGTCTGTGAGGAGGATGTTCTCGGGTTTGATGTCACGATGGGTCCAGCCCTGATCATGGACTTTTGTCAACCCTTCAAGCGTCTGCCTGAGTATCCTAATTGCAAGTTCAGATTCCACCGGACTATCGCGATAGTCGCATTCCAGTAGATCGGCTAGAGAGTACCGAACAAATTCCATTACAAAGTAGGGTACATCTTTGTGCTTTCCACGATTGTATACTGAAACCACGTATTGGTTTTTGATCCGCGCCAACTTGCGCGCTTCTTGTCCAAATCGCTCTTTCGAGACGTCGTCGTGGTGGGTTAACGCCTTGATGGCGACGTCACGGCGCAACCTCATATCGCGGGCTTGGTAGACGACGCCAAAACCGCCGGAGCCAACTTTGCGCAATATTTTGTACTGTTTCTTGATCACGGAACCTTTTTGGAAATGATGTCGCTGTCGGGGCATCTCAACCTCCCGCTGATCCTGTCGGCTTGTGGGGAACTGCTCGGCATTTCAAGTAATCCATTGAACGCGTACGATTCTGGAGGGTCAAGATGTCGTTTGCACTTCCGAGGACAACAACGAAAGCCCGGTTTTGGCTGTCTGCAGCCAACCCTCAATCCCACTAAACAGTGAGCTACGATCGCCATGCCAGACCTACACCCCTCAAAGCAGGGTTACTATATTCAGATGCCGTAATGGGGCTCGGCGCCAATTGGCGCCATCGGAGCCTGTCCCGATGACGGCGAATCGGGTGTCGTTGCCCTTGCACGCTCAGCGTGCTCACGGGGTCTTGCCGGAAGGCGCGCCAATCCTTCGAGAGGAAAGGGCAACGACATGGCTGTCCATATCGGGCTGGATGTATCGCTGGCAAGCACGACCATCTGCGTGGTCGGCGAGAAGGGCAAGATCGTGACCGAGGCGCAGGTCGCCAGCACACCTGAAGAGAGTTCGCTCGTTCTGACCGAGCTTGAGACTCTGACTGGAATCTGGACGCTGCTTTGGGGCGTTCGGGCTCAATGCCCAGAGCCTCCGTCTTTTCGCATGATCAGGTCGACGACTCCCGACGTCATGAAGACAACCAAGCCGCGCTCCGCGCCCGTCATCTCGACGTAGGCGTGAACCTGGGCGCGGTAAGGCGCGACGGTCTCGGGCGCGGGGTCGACGTCGCTCTTCCAGTCGATCACTACTTCCGGCGTGCCGTCCGCGTCGAAAGCGATGGCGTCGACGATGCCGGCCGTCGCCTCTTCATGCGCACCCATATCGGCTGACGCATAGGCCGCGAACTCCGGCACCAGTCTCGGCCTGAGGGAGGCTACTTCGGGAAGGGAGAGCGCACGAACCACACCTTCGGCGAGCTCAGCTGGCGCGAGCCCCTGTGCCGGATCGTCCATCACGGGCTGGCCGAGGGCGCGGATCAGATCCTCGGCGCGGGCGCGTAGATCCGGCAGGTTCTCCACGGTCTCCCCCGTGAGCACCTCTTCGATCAGCTTGTGCAGGATGAGGCCGCGCTCGCGCCCGCCCTGGATTGGGGTTGCGCCAGCGCCATCGGCTGGGGCGCCGTCGCCGTCCGTGACGAGGATCGTGGGCGTTTCCTCCATCGGCACCGGATGGGCCGCGCCCTCGTCCCGGCTGGGCGTCCGCCAGACGATGATGCGCGTACGCTCCGCGATCGCTGCCGCCTCGGCGGCGAATACCTCGCGCGTCTGCTCGTTCTCCGTCACCGGCTCGCCTGTACCCACTTCCGCCGGCAGACGGTCGAGATCGAGCGCCGGCAGCCTTGGCAAATCCAGATCGACGACGGAGAGCCAAGCCGTGCGGGCGGCATCGACATCGAGCCGGGGCAGAACCAGGAGTTCCCGTGCCCGCGTGTTGGCAACATACCAGAGGCGAACGCGCTCGCGGTCGAGCTCGGCCCTTTCGTCTTTGCGGGCCGCCTCGTATCCGGTGGGCTCGACGCCGAAGACGCGGCAATGGAAACGCCCGGTCGCGCGATCGGTGACGGCGCTCTCCGCCGCCATCACCCGCGTCATGGTGTTGATCGGCACGACGATGGGCCACTCCAGCCCCTTGGCCGCGTGCATGGTGTAGAGCGCCACCGCCTCCTCCTGGGCATCCGGCCGGCCTTCCACGGCGCGGGCCTCGTCGCTCCACGCGGCCGTCATCGTCTCGGCGAATGCGCGCAGCCCCCGCACCGCATAGGCCCGGCTGAAGCCGAGATAGAGATCGACATTGGCCAACGCGCGCTCTGCCTGGCCGCGATGGCGCCGGAGCAGGATGGGGCGGACCCGGAGCACGTCGACGGCCTGGGAGAGAAGCCCATGCGGCGTGGTCGCATTCGCACCGCGTTGCAGCACCTGAAGCTTCCCGACGATATCCCGCGCGAGAGGGTTCGCGATCGCATCCGGCGCGACACCCAGATCGAGCCGCGGCAGATCGTTGGGCGCGTCGTCCTCGCGCGGCAGCGACCAGACGATGTCGAGGAGCTCCTCCTCGGTCAGCCCCACCAGCGGCCCGCGAAGCAGCGCGCCGAGCGCGAGCGTATCGCGCCGGTCGGCCAGGACCCGGGTGACCGCGATGAGGTCCTGGATCTCCTGGCGCCTGTACAGGCCCTTGCCCGCCTGGGTGGCGACGGGGATGCCGCGCTCTTCCAGCGCTTCCTCGTAGCGCCAGAGGTCGTTCCCGGTCGGCGCCAGCAGGGCGATGTCTCCGGCCCGGCACGGGCGTAGCCCGCCGTTCGCGGGGTCGGGGACCGGCTCGCTGCCAATCAGGCGCACGCACAACTCGGCGACGGCCTCGGCCTCTCCGTCGCGCTGTTGCTGCGCGTTGGCCTTGCCGTCCTCGTCGGCCACCGCAACATCCAGGGCGGCGACCGAGGGTCCCCCGTCCCGCGGCGGCCGGAAAGGGTCGAGGGCCTGGAATCCGGGCTGGCCCTTCTCCTCGGACAGCGCAGTCTCGAAACGCGCGTTCACGTATTCCATGATCGGCGCGCGGGAGCGGAAGTTGGTGGCGATCGAGAGCACGGCGTCCGCGGCCCCGGCGCGGAACGCCTCGCGCGCCCGGACATAGGCCGCGATGTCGGCGCCGCGGAAGCGGTATATCGCCTGCTTGGGGTCGCCGACCAGGAACAGCGCGCCCGGCCGAAGCGCGAACGCCGTCCAGTCGTCAGAATCGCCGTCTCCCGGCGGATCTCCGCAGAGGCGCCAGAATATCTCCGTCTGAAGCGGGTCGGTGTCCTGGAACTCATCGACCAAGACGTGGCGGAATCGCGCGGAGAGCGCGCGGCGCACGTCGTCATGGTCGCGCAGCAGATCGCGCGCCGAGAATATCAGGTCGTCGAAATCGAGCAGCGCGGCGGCGCGCTTGTGCTCGCGGAATAGGTCCATGACGGGCTCGACCAGCGGCACGAGACCGGCGAGCACATGGGTGGCAACGGCCTGCTGCAAAACCGACCAAGTCGAGCGGCAAAGGGCGTAATGAGCGCTGGCCGCGTCGTTCAGCCTCTCCGCATCGGCCTTGGCCAGACCCGCGGGCCTTGCGGCGGCTACCCACTTCCCCTTTTTCTGATAGGCTCGGAAAGCGCCCGATCCGGTGCATAGATCGGGGTGGGGCGCCATCACCAACAGCGCGACGAGCGCGGCGGGCGTATCGACCGGGAGCGCGGCGGCAACCTCCCCGGCCAGTTCCTGGAAGTGGCCGGCGATGGCGACGGTTTCAGGTTCCTCTGCCTCCGCCTCGTCCAGGAACGTGGCGAAACCGTCCGCCGCATCCCGGAACCCGGCAGCCAGCCGATCGAGGTCCTGGAGCTCGTAGGGGGCGAACTCCCGATGCCGGCGGAGATGCTCGAGGACGGTGCGGATCAGCGCGATGGTCGCGTCGGGATCGTGCAGAACCAGCTCAGCCAGTAGGCCGCCTTCCTCACTGGCGAGTTCTTCCCGCAGCCAATTGTCGACGATCTCGGCGAAGGCGAGCTCCGCCTGGTCGCGGTCCATCACGGAGGCGCCGGGGTCGATGTCGGCCTCGACCGGATAGGGCGTGATGAGCCGCTGGCAGAAGCCGTGGATGGTCGAGCAGGTCATCTCGTCGAGCGCCGCGTCCGCCTGGGCGAGGTTGCGGCGCTGCTCTTCCGACAGACCGTCCGGCAGGGCGGAGCGAAGCTCGACCGGAATGTCGCCGGCCGCAAGCGCGCTCACGAAGGCGCGCACCCGAATGAGCAGCTCGCTCGCGGCGAACTCGGTGAACGTCACGGCGGCAATGGACTTGGGGGCGACGCCAGCGGCCAGCAGCATCGCGATCCGGCCCGCCAGAACCGCTGTCTTGCCCGATCCCGCGCCGGCCTCGACAAGGAGAGAGCGGTCGCGGACCGTGACAGCCTCGCGCCGCGCGGCATCGTCGGAGAGTGCAAGTCGCCCGTTCGCCATCACGGCGCGTCCCACACATGGGTCGCATCGCCGAGGAGTGCGTTCGCGGCCGCCTCCTTCCGGACGCGGTAGACGGCGCCGGCGTTGGCCGGAAGGGCGAATGCGAGGTCGTCATGCTTCTCGCCCGTGTCCGCGCCCATGACCGCACCCCCGGAGGCGAGGCTGGCGCGCGCCGCCCGCAGGTGACCGGTGAGCGTGCCGAGCACGGTGTCCGGATCGTCGAGCCGCAAGTCCAACTCTTCGTGCGGATAGAGGAGCGATGCCGCGATGGACACCTCGTCGCCCAGCAGAGCCCGCACCGCGAAAGCGTAGAGGCAGCGCTGCAGTTCCTTTCCGCCGTCGAGAACGATGTCGTCCCTGGGAACCCGCCCCGTCTTGTAGTCGCGCACCAGCGCGCGTCCGCCGTCGGCGGAGATGTCCAGGCGGTCGATGTACCCCGCAATGCCGAACCCGGTACCGGCAATCTCGACGGCGGCCCCGGCATCCCACGGTACCGCACCGTCGAACTTGGGTTCCGACCCGCCGAACGGGACCTCGCCATAGACGCGCGCGTCCACGAGCTCCGCGTCGCAGAAGCCGAGTGCCCTGCCGCCCAGCTCGCGCACCCCGTCGAGCGTGCGGCGCCAGATGACGGGCGGGGGCACGGCCTGAGCGGCTTCCCAGGATGCCGCGATCTCGGTGGCGGCGGTGTCCATGGCCGTGCCGATCCGCTTCTCCGAGGCGCCTGCGAGACCGCCGTCCTCATCCAGCGTGCGAAGCGCCCGGTCGAGGGTCTGGTGAACGAGCTCGCCCATGGCGAGGGGATCGAGGACAAGTGGATCCTCTCCGCTCTCGGGCGCGCGCCAGCGGAGCCCGTAGCGCCAGACGAACCCGAGCGGGTTGCGCAGGAGCATGCGCAGCGAGCTCGCCGACTGGGTGCGCTCGAGGATGGCCCTGATCACCGGGTGGTCGGGCCGAACTGCGCCGTCATGCGGCGTGATCTCCGCGCGCAGCCAGTCGACCCAGCAGTCAGACGCGGCCACCGCCTGGGGCAGGCGACGGAACTCGTCCGGCCGCGCCGTCAGCCGGTCGGTCTCGCTGAAGGCGTGCGCGGGCACGCGGTTGCGCGGCACATAGGTCTCGGCGGCCTCGACCTGGAGAAGAAGGGTGCTGCGCCCGAGCAGCCGGCCGTCCTCGCCGCGCCGGGCGCGGGACAGCACGATCTCGCTCTCCGTGGTTGTCAGGACGGTTGCGAAGTCGCGGCGGTCGGCGGCGGCGACGGGCAGCGGATCGAGCTCTGCGGTGGGGACGATATGATCGGAGAGGAGGCGGTCCTCCACCATGGCGCGCGGCCAGCGTGCGGAGTTGAGGCCGAGCAACCGGACGAAGCGACGGGGCGATGCGGCGAGCGCGTTCGCCGGCATCCAGCAAACCGAGACGCAGGGATCGATGCCGTCGTCCTGCCTGAGAGTCTCCAGGGTGAGGTCGAGCGATGCGGCAGGCCCCTCCGCGAGCGCCCTGCGCCAGATATCGCGCGCATGCCCGCGCAACAGCGTCTCGCCCGCGTCATCGGCGGCCTCGACGCCACGGGATAGCAGGCCGACGATGGCGGCGAGCGCCGGGCCGCTATCGGCTCCGTCCGGCCAGTCGGTGGCGCTCAACCCGTCGATCAGGCGCGCCCAGGCATCGGGAGACGAGAGCGGCGCGCCGGCCGGCAGGATGCGCGTCCAGCCCTCCGGCAGGTCCGCAAACGGACCGGCATGTGCCCTCAGCAGCGTGTTCAGCCGTCGTATCCGCGTCTGGGAGAGGCCGCGCAGCAGGATGTCGGCGAGCGCCGCCGCCGCCTGCCCCTCCCGGCAGGCCGTCACCGTGACGCCGTGCACGAAATGCAAGTCGAGATTGGCGTCGGGGCGGAGGGCGAGCAGGTGGTCGTCATACTCGGCGGGCGTGGCCGAAGCGATGGCGATGTCGGCGGGCTCCGCCCTGCCTGACGCGAGCAGGTCGCGCGCCCAGCGCATGGCCTCGACCGCCTCGTGGTAGGCCGTGGCGGCGCTCACGGCGGAAATGTCCGGTGATTTCAACTCGTCGCGCACGATCTCGACTACCTCGTCATCGAGCCAGTCGGGCACCGGGCGGGGGCCCGCGTTCCAGCGCACCGGCACGCGGCGGGCGATGGCGTGGAGAAGGGGCCGCCAGACCGGCGACAGCTCGGTGATGCCGACGATCTCGATGGGCCCGAACAGCGCCACCGCGTGATCCAGCCGCGCGAGTCCCGCGGCGACAAGGTCGGCGGGACGCATCATCGACGGCGGCAGCGCCGCCACGACCGCATTCTCGAGGCTTGCGATGGAGCGGAGGCGCGGATGCTCGCCGGCCCGGGCCTGAAGGTCGAGGCCGGCCCGCCACGCCTTGCGCAGCGTGTCGGTGGCGGCGCCCACCATGCCCGGCAGCGCCTTGATCCCCTCGAGCTGCCCCAGATCCGTTTCGGGCAGCACGGCGACGATTGCTTCCCGAAGGGCATCGTCATCAACGGGCTGTGTCAATCCCCCCGCGAGCCGCGCCGCGACTTGCTCGAAGGTCATGACTTGAAGCCCGTGCCACCGGTTCCGAGCCGCCTCCAGCCGCAGCTCCCGCATCCTGAGCCGGCTGTGGGCGACGACCGTTCGGCGCGGCGATTCCCCGATGTTCACGTCACACGTCCCGGTGCCGGCAGCATCACGGCGATGGCGCCTCCAGTTGCCAGACGATCGATCGATGCACAAGCCAGCGCCGGCATGATCATTTCTCCCGGAATACGATCAGCTCTCTGGGGTTAAGAACCAGTTCTTTCTTCCTACCTCGCCGAACATGGAGATCGTCCAACCCGATGCGGCGCATTTCACCGTCGCCGGGAGGAGCCGAGTCGAAGACGATCAGCGCCTCCTTGTGCTTGACGAAGGAGAACCAGTGAGCGGCAGGCTTTTCCATCCCGACGATTCCGCAGATCACCTCGTCGCGGGAAAATATCTCGTGAAGCCGCTTCCGGAATTTCTTGCCGGTGCGCGGCGGGTTCCCGCGGAAGGGATACTCGATTTCGATCGGATACTCACAGTCCGCTTCCCTGTAAGCCTTCTTCAGCGCTTTCTGGAAGACCTTGAGCATCGTTCTCATCTGCTCGAACGTGGTTCCTTTCCACAGTGCCTTTGGCCAGTCGTTGATCGCCGAACACGTGATCTTGAAGATGTCCTTGCCCAGCCAGTCCTCGTCGATACCGCACAGATGATAGGCGTTGACGATCGCGTAGGGCCCGCAAAGGCCGTCCAGGGATCCTTGCCAGGCTATGGTGAGCCCTCCTTGCTATTGGGGTTCATGATGCGCGGCCAGCGCGGCGCACATCTCGGCGAGGCGTTGGCGGAGGCGGTCGGGTTCTACCACCGTGACGCTCTCGCCCCAGGTGATGAGGTGCCAGCACATCTCGTCGATGCCGCCGGCGGTGAAGCGGACGGTGAGCGTGCCGTCGGCGTTCTCCTCGATGGATTGACCAGGATGGAAGAGGAACGTGGACGCGTCTCGCCTCGCCTGGGCGGAGAAACGTAGCACCACATCCACCGGCTCCTCCTGGAAGGTGCCGAAGGAGCGCTTCGCGAAGGCTTCCAGATCGAATTCCGGGTCGCGCATGAAGGTCTCGCCGGTCACACGCGGCTCGCTCATGTTCGCGAGCCGCCACAGCCGCATGTCGCCGGTCCAGTCCGTCCGGCCGACCAGGAAGGCGCGGTTGCCGTAGAGGAGGCCATAGGGCTCGATCCGCTGGCCGCTGCGCCGGCCCGTGGACTGGGACAGATAGCGGAGCTCGACGATGCGGCAGGTCGCGATGGCCTCGCGGAGACTGTCGAGCAGGTCCCTGTCGAGTTGCGGCCTGGGACCGGGACGCATGGCGAGCCCCTCGGCTTGGGCCAGCAACTCGATGTCGGTCTCGATGCGGGCCCGCGAGTCGCTATGCAGCGTGGCCCGCAGCCTGGTGTCCAGCTCCCGCAGCGCCGAAGCGCGCTCTCCGAACCCGGTGGCGTCCAGGGTGTCTGCCGCGGCCGCGAGGTCCGCCAGCTCGGTGGCCGATATCCTGGCGAGGCGGCGCAGTGCGTCGGAGCCGAGCCGCCAGTGGCGCCTGTTGTCGCCGCTCTCGATCAGCTCCAGCGGACCGAACGCCCACTCGACCCCGTCGCGCATACGCTCGGCAGTGCGCCGGCTGACACCGAATTCCGCCCGGATGTCGTCGAGGGTCATGCCGGCGCGCAGGCCCTGCATGCGGATCGCCAGCGTGACGATGTCCTTCAGACGTTCGTAGCGCACCAGGCTTCTCCTTCCGGCCCCGCGGTTCCGCGCCTTCCAACCTAGCGGGCGGCAGGAAGACGCGGTAGACGGGGCGGGTTGCACCGCTATTTCGAAGGCCTGAAGCCGACGGGCCGGGGCCTGTCCGGCTTGGCGGCGCACTCCGCGCTCAGCATGGCCGCCAGCGCGTCCGGCTCCCCCAGCCTGTCGAGGAGTTCGGCTTTCCTGCGCACCACCGCGAAATCGCCCGGCGTCAGGGCGGTCAGCGCCGCGGCCTGCGCGGGCGACGCCATCCCGAAATACCCCCGGAACGCCATCTCCACCTGCTCCGGAGAGAGGTAGTCGAGCACGACCTTGAAGACGAAGCGCCTCAGGGTCGCCGCGTCCAGATGCTCGGCGAAGTTGGTGGTGCAGGCGAAGGGAAGCGGATGGCTTTCCATCCAGGTGAGCATCTCGTTCACTTGGCTCACTTCCCAGCTCCGCTGCGCGACACGGCGGTCGGCGAGCAGAGAATCCGCCTCGTCGAAGATCAGGAAGGCGCCGGTGTCCCGTGCCTCGGCGAAGGCGGCGGCGATCTCCTTCTCCGTCTCGCCCACCCACATCGACATCAGGTCGGAGGCGCGCTTCTGCATTATTTCCAGCCCCATGCGCTCGGCGAGGTAGCGGACGAAGGCGCTCTTGCCGGTGCCGGGCGGTCCCTGAAGGCAGAGGGAGAAGCGCGGGTTTCCGCCAGCGACGAGGCTATCGGCGAGCGCGCCAAGGTCGATATCGGCGTGGATCAGCGCGGGGTCGAAGCGCGGCGGCGTTCCCTGCGGTGGCGTTTCGCAGGAGAGCACCCGGGAGAGGCCACGCACCCCGCGCCGCACGGTGTCGATCCCTCCGCCGCCGATCCGGGCGGCTGCGGTGGCGCCCGCCGCAACGCCAGGGGTCGCGGCGAACTCCCGCGCGAGGGCGTCGGCCTCGTCCGGTCCGGCCTCGATCCCGTGGTGCTCGAGCTGCCGGGCCCAGATGCGCGCCCTGACCGCCGCCGTCGGCGGGCGAAGTTCCAGCGCGAACATCATGCGCCGCAGCAGCGCGCGGCTGACCGGACGGGCGTCGTTCATCGTCCAGAGCGTCGGCGCGGGCGCGCGTTCCAGCAGCCGGTTCATATACACTTTGGAGCTGCCGCCGCGGGTGCCTGCGAAGAGCGGCTGCCCGAGCAGGAACATCCCGCCGCCGGCGGATTCCGACAGCAGGTCCTCCATTTCGTCGAACAGGAGCAGCGATCCGCGGTTCCGCCTGAGAAGCCGCTGGGCGAGGCGGAGGTCCTGCAAGCGCTCGCGGCGGCTGGGCTCGTCGCCGTCGTCGTCGCTTTCGCCGACGCTGTAGAGGGTGGCGCCGAGCCGCTCCGCCAGCACCTTGCAGAACTCCGTCTTGCCAGTCCCGGGCGGACCGTAGAGGAGCACGTTCACCCCCGCCGTTCCGCTTTGGAGCGCTCCACGGATCAGGCGTTCGATATGATCGCGTCCCTCAGCAATGTGATCGAAGTCTGCCCACTCAAGCTCGCTTCCGGGCGCGGCGTCAAGCAGCAGGCGGTTCACGTCGAGCCCCGCCCTGTCGGGAACCGTGGTCAGGCGCCGCAAGCGGTCCACGGGCGTCATGTCGCCATCGCTGTCGATGACGACAAGTCCCGAACTCACCAGCGGCGCCCCGTGCGCGAGGCGGCGATAAACAGCGCCCGGCGATACTCCCAAAAGAGAGGGAATTGCCGCGCCCCTCACATTGAGAGGCGCCACGCGCCTGCTGGCGCGGCCGAAGATGTCGTCAACCATGGATTCGATGACAGGCTGCGTCTGATAGCGCAGCAGCACCTCCAGGATGTCGATGTCGATCGGTTCGAGGCCTGTGGCCTTTCCAAGCCGCCGGAGGCGTTGTGCGGTCCGGTCAAGCTTAGTTCCCTTCAGGGCCGCGCTCTCGTTACGGAGTGCCTGCCGAAGGTTGCGCAGTTGGCGCTTGGAAATGGGCTCCTCAAGGTCGAGATCGCCGCGGCTCAGGCGGGAGAACAAGTCATTCCTTCGGTCGTAGGCGGAACGGTGGTCCCGGTCGCCAATCCAGTCGGCCAGAGCGGACGCCTCCCGATCCTGCGGGTGAAGCCGCGCGGCGGCATTGGATAGGTAAAAGGCTATGAGATAGCGTTCGTAGGCGCTCAGCATGACTGCCTCCATCGGTGATATGGCGGCAGTCTAGCGACCAGGTGCGTCATATCCGGTCGTATGCTTTGGAAGGATTTCAGATAATTTTCCGCACAAGCAAGGTGCTCGGAACGGGGATAACCAACTCGCTCAACGGTGACGTGGTCCAATGCGGGATCGCCTATAGCGCGATAACCTGGATGAGAAATTTCAAGCCGGCACGCTGAGCGAAAGCAATTGAGAGTGCGTGTCGCCCAGTAGCTGGGACTTGCGGATAGACCATGATCGTCTACCTACCTTCGGTCCGCTCCGGTAAGCGCCGCCTCCCACGCATCGCCGCGCCATGCAACTTCGTTTATCAGCTGCTTGCGCGACTTCTGAGGCAAGTCCCCGTGAAGCACGTCTATACCGAAGACGAGACGGTTACGCTTGCGCACCTTCAAATGCCCCAACGTAAGCTCGCTCGTAGCTTCCATCGCCCAGGCGCGGACATGGCCAAACGTCGGTGCTCCGTCCCATTCGCCGCGATGTTGAAGTTCGTCCAGAGGGGCGACAACACTGGAGATCCGAACACCGCCCTCTCTGGAATTTAGGGATATTATCTGCTGCCGCTCACGGCCGGGGCGAGGTACGACTGCGCGTGCCCTGTGGGCGGAGACCCACTCCACCTCGCCCTCGGCGAGCGAGGCGAGCGGCCTCCCCCAATGCGCGGAGGCGTTAACGTCAGGACGCGGTAACTTCCCTTCGAGCGCGGCCACCAGGCAGTCGAAGAGGCGGCGGTCCACGCCTTCGTTCGGAGTTGGGACTAGAATTCCAAGGAAAGCCTCCTCCCCTAAATTCCGCCCCATGAGACGCCGACGCACGCTCCCGTCTGCTCCGGCTCTGTTCTTCCTCGGCACGGCGGAGAGTGTGATGACATATCGGCCCAAAGCGGCATCGAACCTCCATGCGAGCGCGTGGTGCTCGGCCTTGCCGTGCAGGGTTGCCACTGGTGGCGGAACACGGTCCTCTGGAGAGATTTCCCAGCCGCAATCCCTCACCGCGTTCGTGAGCTCGTCGTACCAGGAGCAATAGTGCTCCACGCTTTTTCGGGCGTCCCGCTTCGACACGACCACGACCTGACGCCCATTTCGCGGGTATTGATTCCGTTTGCGCGCGTAGGGCTCCAGCGCGCTCTCAGCCGCGCGCGGCGCTCCGGCGCCGACGACCAGTTCCCTGCTTTCGCGCCGAGTGCCGGCGAGCGGGGAATCCATCAGCTGCTCGGCCCGCTTCTGGCGCTCGATCACGCGGTCGATCTGCGCTCGTTCGAGCGAAGCGACCACATGCGGGTATCCAACACCAAGGACCACATCCGGAGGGGCGCCCTCGGAGCGAAGGCGTCGCTCGATCTGCGAAAAGAAACGGTCCACGCGGCCGACGCGCTGCTCAAGGTCCCCGGAGGTCCAAGCGACGCCGTAGTGAAGAACTCGATCGCAAAAGAGGTGCAGGTCCACACCCTCCTTCAACGTATCGGTGCAGACGATCACGCGTGGAAGTGACGGCGTGCGGAACTGCCTCGTCGCGACGCGATGGGCGCCCGATCCGCCGACCACCCCGATAACCGCCAAAGGATTGTAGAGCTGGGGCCAGCTTTCTTCGCGAGCCAGTACACGCCAACTTTGACCGGCCCCGTCCAGACAGCTATCCACGATGAGGCGAATGTGCTGTATCCACTGGACGCAATCGGCTTGGACTTGGCGGGCGCCAGGATCGGCCGATAGTAGCCAGTCCAGAAAGCGACGCGGGAACACGTCTGCGTCCCGCTCTGCCTGTTCGTTGGCGAAGTACAAATCGAGCAGCACGTCCGTCAACCGAAATGTCTGCCCCAGCACCGTGCGCACGACTTGCCGACGACACAACTCATCGCACAGCTTGTCGCGATTGAACTCAGCCCCAACACCCTCGGGCATAGCGACGGGAAGGCTCAAATGCTCGTCGGAAATGCGGTCATCCCATTCCGTCCACAGCGTCCGCTGTGTGAATAGCTCTGGCGCGTAATGCGGGTCGTCAGCAGGCTCCGCTCGATCGAGGTGCTCGTGGAGCGCCGCCTCGTAGGCGGTCCGCCATGGAGCTGCACTCTCGACATCGAGGCCGAACACATGAGGAGCCCGGCGGATCCCCTGTACGGCGAGATAGCGAGCCCTCTCCGCACGATACTGGTTCTGACGTGGCCCGGCCGATCGAGATGCGTGTGTCCAACTCTCCGCCCACAGCTCTTCCGGGAATTCGTCTGCGGCTTCACTTGGATCAACGCCGCCGGCGTAACACAGACGCCGCAACCAGCCATCCTCGAAGAACAGTGCGTTCCTGCCGCTCGCGCGAAACGTCTGGCGATAGCGAAAGAGCCACCCCTTGTTCGACATCGCGCGACGAAAGGGGCTTTCACCCGGGTCGGCATCGAACGCTTCGGGATCCTCGGAGCCGTCAGAATCCTCGACACGGACGCTCTTGCCGCTCCAGTCGAGCGCGGTGTCCCAGCACCTCCATATCCGCTGCTCTATGCTCCGGTGGTATCGGTACATCAGCCGACTGCACAACGCATCCACAGTGCTGACCCGTCGCGTGAAAATGAGGAACTTTGCTCCACCTTTCTCATCATCAGCGCCAAATGCGAGCGGGGCGACACGGTCCACCACGGAGTCGACCTTGGGATGCGGCATCGGCATGGCGAAGCGATCCTCGAAAGAGGACGCCAGCTTCTCGATGAAGTCGGTGTCGGGCGCCTCGGGCTCGGTGAAGGTGTCTACCTGGTCGCGGTGCCAGTCCCCGGCCACCTGCTCATCTTGCGCATCGCTGTCCGAGACGGATGCGGGCAGCGTGCGATTTAGCGAGGTCTGCAGGCTCTCGAAGGAGGAGAGAAATCCAATGCGGTACCGATTGCTCCTCCCGCGGAGAACATTCACCAATCCCTTCTGGACGAGCCCCGTCGCTAGCGTCGCCAGCGGGCTCATCTCATCGTCTCGAACGCCCCAGTCCTTGGAGTCATGCTTGCGATATTCGCCCTTTCGCACCATCTTGTTGGGCCCTGCTGCCCGATAGCTTCGCTGTCGGCGTACAAGGAAAGCTTGTAAGGCCTTTTGCATGGCCGGCAGATCGTGAACGAGATCTGGATCGAGAACCTCGCCGCCGTTCGGATAGTGGTTGAGGATTTTCGGGAGATCCTCAGGTCCGCCGTGGGCGGGCGTCGCGCTCATGAAGAGCCACTTCCTTACATGACCCTTTAGCATGGCGAACAGCACGCGGTTTGTCTGGTTGCAGGGATTTCGCAGACATTGAGCCTCGTCTACGATGACGAGATCGAAATAAGGCCGTTCGCCGACCTCCCGGGTGAGTCTTGCGTTTACGGCCCCAGCGAATTCGAGATTGAGTAGAAGCGGAGCGTTGTCCTCCGTCAGACCGCGGGGCGGCTCGACCCCGAACAGGCCGCAACTGCGGAGCCGTCTGCTGGTCTTTTCCCAAAGGTCATCCATGTCGCCGAGGTCTTTGGATGTCAGGTAGACCGGCCGCGTAAAGCTGGTGTGTCGGACAAAAGGCGCGATGCGCTCGGATAGGCCAATCGTCGACGTCCAGCTTCTCAGGTTATGGAACAACACCGGCCGATGAAGCGGCTCGCCGAACAGCACCGACGCCGCCCGGTCATCCCCTAGTCCCTGCTCTCGGCGATAGTTCGAGGCGAAGAAGCGGATGTAGTCTCCGTGCCACTTCACCTGAAGGTTCTGGCGAGGGCTGATGAACAGCACGCGTGCGTCTGGCATCTCATTCCACAAGAGCGCAACCAGCCCGAGCGCTTGGTACGTCTTGCCCATGCCCACCTCGTCGGCCAGGTAGGCAAAATTGTGCTGGCAGAGAATGTTGTAAATGGCCGCGACGCCCTCAAGCTGCAAATCGGCCATCGACTGCGATTCGTTGTCGCCCACCACTGTGAGGTCGATGAGGTCTCCCACGTCCTGGGGCCGCACTGGTCGGGTGAAAGGCCTCACGCGTCCATCTCGCCGTCGAGTCTAGAGAGCTCGTTTTCGAACCAATCGAGCATGCGGTCGGCCTTCTTCTTATTCCCATCCAGTTCTTGCCGGAGTCGGGCGTAAGTGCGATCTCGGGCCGTTCTCGTCATTTGTCCGATCCGTTCCACAAGCTCCGCATCAAGAATGTTTGCCCAAGTCGAGGCGACGGCGTGCAGTTCACGGAGGACTAGAAATCGCACGATTGGCGCTTCATCGTCTCGGTCAACAAGGTGGGCAAGGGCCATGACGCTGTCCGGTCGGCCAACGAGATATCCACGTTGGATGTCCTGATCCTCGTCCAGCGCCCGTACCTTACTGCGCAGCGCGCTCATCGATCTGTAGAAATCGAACAGATTTACGGCGTTGAATGCGGCGGGGGTGTCGCCGTCCAAGTCGTCGTCCTCGTCACTCGGATCGCCATTCCCTCCGCCTCCCCCTCCCCCTGGATCCCATGTGGGCGCCCTGCCTCGCCAACTCTCGAGTATCTCGTTTGCGGTGAGCCGCCGACCGTAAGTCCTCGAGCTATAGTCAAGGTTCAGTTCGACGACCTGACCTTGCCATTCGGCTGGATCTTGGTCGGCGCGGTAGAACACGGTGAAGTTTGCGCTTGGCTTGGGTGGCATGCTTGGCTTTTTCCCGACACCCGACTTGATCCGAAATGAAGCGAGACCGGGAACGCACAGCATGAAGCTGCGCTGGCGCGGGCCCGCTTCCAGCCACCATCGCCAAGCGCTGGCTCTCCAATCCCACGCCACCACGATGGCCACAGGAGCCGCCTCGGGCTTGCCCTCCTCAGCCTCTGTTTCTTCAGCGAAGTCGTCGTCCTCGATTTCCGCGCCTTCAGGAAGCGATTCAGGCTCGCCGTCCAGCACGAGCATTGCCTCGACGTTCCCATCACTGCCGGAGAGTCCGGCGTGTGTGAAATTGCAGCTGCCGACGGCAGTGCGAATCCTCTCCCCTTGCCGAGCCCAGTACGCCTTCATGTGCCAGAACCGGTCTCCAACGTCTCGCTCGTTGCGGAAAATCTTGATTCCGTCGCTGAGTTCCTCCACCTGCTCCCGTGAGAGCCCGAGCGCGCCCCCGTCGGTGCGAAGCGCCGGAACGAGCACGGTCTCTTGCGCATCAAATTTCGCTACCTGCTCGGTCACGTCGCTCCAGTATGGGCTGTACGCCCACAGCTCGGAGGGACCCCGGGCGCGCTTGCCCCGGAGAAACTCGGCAAACCCCGAAGTGTGCACAACCGACACATACAGGTCGGCGTGAAGCGTGCCCGACCAAGGCTCCGAATCGTCGTTGCTGAAGCGTCTTCGGTTGGGCATACGCGCCAAAGCGGCGCGGACACGGGCCACGGCGTCGGTGCTGCCTTGCTTCTCTCCCAAAGAGCTGTGAGAACTTAGCCAGTCAAACAGGGCATCAAGAGCCGTCCATGCCTGTTGGCCACGTGTGTGAATCCATGTCTCGCCGAATGATTCAGCATTCCGTCCCCACCCGGAAAGAGTAAGATTGGCCGACGAGACCGCCAGATACACCCAGGTCGTGCGGTTCTCCGATCGGCCGGCGATGACGACGAGCTTTGGGTGAAAGAAGCGGCCGCGGATCGGCATTGGCCGCGCGACATATCGGTATCGGCCCGATATCCTGGGCTGGGTCGCCGGATCGTAGAAGACCGTGCAGGGCGTCGTTCCGAGGCGCTGGTGAAGCTCTGCTCGGCGACCTGCGGAGGTGCTCGCATCGACGCCAAGAACGGCGGGTAATGCGTGGTCCTCGAGGAACTCCCCGTTCAAGTTGAACGTGGTCAGCACGACGCCGTGCATCTCGCGGAAGTACTGCGATGCCCGCTCGATTCGCGTCCGCACCGTGTTCAGGTCGTTCACTCGCGCACCTCCGCAAGCTGCTTAACGATGTTTTGCAGCGGTGCGAGGTAGTAATCGTTGCACCAAGCCGCTCCCACCCGAAGCTCGCGTTTGGATGGAGGGTCCACTTCCACGTCGCTCAACAGCACGCCTTGTTCCTCCCACACCCTAGGAGCCCGCTTCCTCTCCTCGCTCACCATCTCGTGGAGCAGGAGCACCGAGCGCGCTAACTTGACCTTGCTCGACGGGTCGAGTTCCTCACGGAACCGACGTTGACGTTCTCGCGCGGTTCCTCTTCCGTAGAAGCCGGAGTGCTCGAACGAGTCGCGCGCCGCGGAAAGCGTATCCAAATCGACAGGAAGGTCCTCCACCGCAGCTTCGACCGTCTTGCCCTTTCTGGCGCAAAGCCAGCGGAAGACCGCCTCCACAACGGCGAGAAAGTCTTCGCAGCGAACCGCATCCTTGATCTTGGCTCGATGTTCGGGCAGATCTCGGGCCGCATCGCTGAGAAAATTTCGGTGTGCAAGTTCTTCAATATCGAGCAGACGCTCGGCGAGCTGTCTGTTTAGGTCATGCCCTTCAATCAGCCGCACATGCAAATGATCGGCGAGCGGCACATCCCAGAACGTTTCGTAAAGCGCGTTGGGTAGCGCGTTGTTCCTGTGCGTCGGAAGCTCGACCGTGCGGCCATCCATCGCATCCCGCACTGCCCTGAACAGTCGCGTTTGGGCCCGACCCACGACTCCTGCGTTTCTCTTGGCCTCGTTCATCGTCTCATCGGAGAGCCGCGTCATATCGTCTGTTAGCAGCCCTGCCCGTCGTGACGCCCCCCGATATAGTCCCCACAGTCCGTTCGCCTTCTGGCCACCAAGCAGGTGCCAGCCCAAGTCCTCCAGTGATATCCGAGGCGTTTCCGAGGATCGCGCTCGCACCCGATGGGCACCGGGCAAGTACCAGTCCCCGTCACGCCAACCAACGACGCGGGCGAAGGCTTGCTCAATCAGCAGAAAGAAATCGTCCAGCCGGCCGGCGTGCTCTGGGTGTGCGGGCTCGTAGAGCTCCCATAGGCGGAAGGCCTCCACGAGGATCTGAAAGCCCCGAACGTTGGTTGTCTGCTCTGTGAGATGCGGGACAAGGTCTCGGCCTCTGATGGACCATATCGCGAGAACGCCCATCGCGTCCGCGGGGTTGGACGCCCCGACCAGCTCATCGTCATGTGCGGTAATCAGCAGCGGCGAGGTGTTCACGGCAGCGACCTCGAGTCATTCCTGGGGACCATGATCCAGATACCCGAACCTGCTGAGCAACCAAACAACGGCTAGAGCTCTCACCACGAACGCGGCTCTCCGAGCGCGACCCCCAACGGTATAATGAGGTGGAGTATGAACCGAACTCCATTCAGCCAAGCAGGCGCTCAAGCTCATGAACGGCGGTTACAGGGTGCCGGTGAGCGGCGGGTAATGCTACCCTGCACGCGCCGGGCTTTCGCCGGGATATTCCGCGCCTCCTCCAAAGCGCTTACATGCTCCATGACCGCCCCCTGTCGCGGCTTTGCGACTGGGCCCGGTGCTGCGGCGAGAGGCGGTTCATCCGCGACACCGGGTCGGCCACGGGGTTCCACGAAGTCGTCCCCGCGCTTGAGGTGGACGCCGTAGGTCCCGGGATCGTCGAGGATCGCCCTGCCCTCCCGGCGCAGGCGCTCGTTGCGCTCCAGCCAGTCCGTATGGGCGGGCAGGGTGTCGATTCACACGTCGAGCACCTTGGCGCGGCGCCACAGGCTGCGGAAGCGCTCCCAGTGCTCCTCGGAGGCCTTGAGCCACCAGCGGTACTGCGATCTAGATTCGTTTGTACCCCGCAATTTCGGCTTCTAAGTTGAGACCGGTAACAAAACTCACACACTCGTCTATGACTGCCGGAAAATCCTTTCTCCCAGTCCCTCTCAGCGCGCATTCCCAAACGACCAAAACACGCCATCCCGATTCCATCAACCTATTGAGTGTTTCCTGATCACGCTGGCGGTTTGCTGCAATCTTTTGGATCCAAAATTCTCGACGCGTTGCTGGCCACTGAAAAAGGGCACAGTCGTGACCGTGCCAAAAGCACCCGTGAACCAGCAGACAAGCGCGGTAACGAGAGAACACAAGGTCGGGTCTGCCCGGCAGGTCGCGGCGATGCAAACGAAAACGCAATCCACGAGCATGCAAAGCCCGTCGTAGTAGCATCTCGGGTTTCGTATCGCGCCCCCGGACACGACTCATATTTAGGCGACGCTGCTCCGGTGTCAGTACGTCCACCATTATTCTTGCTGCGTCTTAGGTGATCGTCGTCGCCGCGTCTTAGCTTTGGAGGTAGATGCCGAACCCGCTTTTCGGCGACTTCGGTTCACAGCGGAAATCGAGTTGCCGATGGCCTTGCGGGCAGGTGCGTGCGCATCAGGCTGCCATGCAGCAGCCTGTTCGAAGAAATCCTCATCGCCGATCTCGGACGCCAAGAGATCCTCGTCCATCTTTACGCGCACTGGGAGGGGAAAGCGCACAACCTGACCGCTGACAATTCCTTGCCCCGGTCCAAAGCCCGGAATCATTCGCGCGTCGGATTCGGTGAGATTTTCCATAATGGAACGAACGAAATTTTGATCTCGGGGGTTGACAAGTCGAAGGATTAGGAAGGAATTGCATTGCGAGACGATGGTTTCGTCCAGCCGGCTCGGCCGCTGTGAAATCAGCATCAGTCCTGTGCCAAATTTCCTGCCTTCCGTGATTACGCGACGCATGACAGGGAGCGAAACGGCGTCCTGTGTGCCCTCGCGGGCCGACGGAATGAAATTGTGTGCTTCTTCGACGACAGTCAGGAACGGGGCGATGCGCCCCGTCAGATTGGCTCTGAACTCAAACAACGTTTCCAACGTAATGGCGGCAATTGAACATTGCGTGATGTGGTCGTAGCCGCCCAGATACAGGATAGAGACTTGCCCAGGTTGGACAATGTCCTCGGGCTGACTAAAGGGATTTGGCAACGCTTCAAAAGGCAAATGACGCAGCCGAGAGCTGCGGCGCATCATCTCACTCGTGCGGCGCATGCTGTCGAGCCTGCCGTGAACGATGCGGAGCGAACGCCTCACAGCGTACATGGTGGGTACTTGGCGCTTATCGCGTGCGTTCGCGATGTCGCTATCGGTACGCTTCAGTAGCCGCTCTATATAGTCGATCGCTGGCTCGCCATCCTTTGCAGCTTGGGCGTTGAAGACGGAGCGGAGATAATCCGACTGGGGTTCGCTAAGGCCGTCGGTCATCTGACCAATGACCTTTTCAATCAGAGCCTCGCCCGACTGCTGCATGAGCAAATCCGGATAGAAGAGCTTGATCGTCGACCCTGGAGCTTCCCTCTCGAAGAGCTCACTGCTGTTCGCGAGTCCCACGTAGTCACCGTGTGGATCAAGTATCAGCAATGGGTATTGATGAGTGATAAGCTCGCGAATGATGCGCCGTGCAGCAACGGTCTTTCCGCCTCCTGTCATGGCCAGGATGGCAAGATGACGGGCAACAAGGCGAGGCGCGGACAGTGTTACCTCGACATCGCTGCGCGCGATGAGAGAACCAATCAGCGTCTTGCGTTCATCCTCCCGGCCGCCGATCAAGAGCCGGCGGATAGCCTCGGCGGGTGGGTGATAGACCGACGAGGCTGGCTTGACCGGATAGGTGAGCGGTGAGAGGTGGGAAAGCTCAGTTTCTGGTGTTGTTCCAAGAATCAGGGCCACGGCCTCAAGCTGGTCACGCGTATCAGATAGGACTGTATCTTCGAGGGATATACCCTCTCCCGCAATTTCTTGTGCAGCCTCATATGGAAAGAACGGGTTGAAGCGTCTGATGTCTGTGATTCTGGTCCAGACATAGATTCGTGTTCGCCCTTGATATGCGCTGTCCGGTATCTGCATACCGAGGGCTACAATGTCACCCACTCGTGCCTCAAAATGCTTTAGAATAAACGTGAACTCTGCAGTACCCGCATTGCCGACTACGGTGCCGATTTTTCGCCATCCGTTTTGTTCAAGCTCGTTCACAACGTCCGCCTGTGTGTTTTTCTCTATCGATATATGCCAGGACGAAGCAAGAATTCTCGACCGGATCCGCATAGCGTGTGGCGCAAGGCGTCAAACAGCCGCGTATCTCCCCGGTCAAGGGCTTGCTTCATAGCTTGCACAGCAGTGTGAGTGTTTATCGGTCGACTCATCCAGTTCGGAATCCGAGCGAATTTGTCCACAATATCGAGACCTACAGGAAAGGCGTAGCGGGGAAGCAGTAACGCGCAATGCAAGACTAGACCGGCTGTGTTCCGGAACCGTCCCAGGTCCTTTTCAAACAGTTCCAGTCTCACAGGCGCGCTCCATTCTGTCACCTGAATATAGGAAACATGTGGCTTAGGATAACGAACAATAAGGTCCCGCCACGCATCTGGCGCCCGCCGCATATCGTTACGATCAACCATCACGGGCAGAAGCGCCTCGCCAGGTTCAAGCACGCACCGGAACAGCAACGAGTCCGTGATCCGCTGACCTTCGAACTCATCATCATCTGACGGGTCAACGGCAGTGCGGAACCAGCGCTTCCACTCAGCCGGCGGTAAGGGCAAGAAATCGCGGATCAGGTCGTCCTCAAGACTGTCAAGCACAGCCCGACAAACTGAGGTGGTTGTGCTCTCTCGCTCTATCACACCGCAGACAACTGCCTCTGCATCTGAAAGAAATTCGAGCTGCCTGAGATGGACACTGATGAAATTACAATCTCGGCCACGCCTTGGTGGCTCCCCCGTCGGCAAGAGCTCTGTTAGCGCTGACTTCGAAAAGTTAGGGAAACGGTGCCGCACCCTACGATCCCGCATGACATCTGTATAGCGGGACACAGGGTTTACAAGTGCACCGTGGAGGAACACCCACGACAGATCGCTCTGGTCGGCAAGCAACCGGACCGCGCCAGCCGCCTCGATCGAAATACGAGCAGCATCCCGAAGCGCGCCGATATCGGGAAAGGTGTCCTCGTAAACAGCCTCCTGGTCATGAGCGTAGAGCTCATCGATAAGGTGTTTCAGGACTACAAATCTCTCCCGCTCCTCCCCATGCACGCCGGGTATAACGGTATAGCCGCCCACTCGAGCCGCGATCGGCGCTGATCCAAGCATGGAAAGATTAGCAAGACCACCGTCCACGAAACCGATCGGCCGACCAGCGACACTGCCCCAAAGATTTCGGTGATTCTTCTCTATGCGTTGGATTCCTCCGGTCTCAATCAGCACGTGTCGTAGCTGGCTTGCAAGCTGTTCCACCGTTTCCATAAAGCGCAGTTGAGCAGGTGCCGACAGATCGCCAGCCACCCGCAGCATCCTTTCAAGGATGTGAGGACTACGCACCTTGTCCCTGATCGTTCTGGCCTTGCGAGGGCGGGCCTCGCTGTCCTCCGTTGGCATCGGAGGTATCGGCCGAGACCGGCCCGCTGGTGAACGCGGCCCTGCAGGTGCTTCGTCCCAACTCAGACAAGGACAGTGTTCGGCGATGGAGCCAAATCCGTCAACACCTTCTTCAAATATCGTCATACTGTCAGTCAGTTTTCGTTCGACCACAGCGGCAAGACCGGCGTGAACGACCCTATTCGTGTGACGTGATACAAACGTGATCGTTACCGGATAAGACCCGTCATTGCCGGCAACAGACCGGATTAAGGCAAAATCCTTGCTGTCGAGTGTGGCAAAGATCTCTCCTTCAATCTTCTTGCCACCAAGACGCCAGTTCTTATGCGTCTTCCCGAATCGTCGGGCCTCTCGGACTACCGTGTCTCCGAAAACACAGATGCAGTTGAGTTTCGTTTTGCCAAGCTTGTAGACGGCGGGACTCAGAAACTTGCGGGCAATGGACGAGTTGATATTGATTGCTCGTTGTTTGCTCCGGGCGGCCTTACGGTGAGCTGCGAATAGACCAAGGTCAGACTCAGCAAGGGAGCGGACAATTATGACCTCCGGCGATTCGTTTGACACATCTCACCCCCCGGCAACAGCCGTTGCTGAAGTCGGTACGTCGATGGCAGATGTGATCTGGGAAAGCAGAGTCTCTCCAATTGCTTTGGCCAAGAGTGGCGGCACGGCATTGCCAATCTGTCTGAATGCGGGATTCATTGTGCCACAGAAAACAAAGCCATCGGGAAAGGATTGGAGTCGAGCGGCTTCGCGCACCGATATGGTGCGGGCCTGTTTACTGTCGTAGTGAATGTGGCTGTAGCTGTCTTTACCCAGATGGGCCAGTAGGGTTCGTGCCGGTTGATCTGATTCCATCTTCCGCCATTTGTTAGGAAACTTGCAGTTATCATAAGGTGGCACGATACTGCCGCGAAGCTCACGCCATGCTTTCGATCCTTTGCGCAGCGTCTGTTTCTGTTTGCGACGTTCAGTTAGTATTTCGTCAAACATTTTCTCCGCATGGCGATGCGCTTCAGGATACTGGTCACCTGGATCAAGACGGGCGAAGAGTGGGTAATCACGGGGTAAGTACCGAATAACGTGGTCGCAAATCTCGTCACGCGCCTCGAATCCTGGCCAATTACGCATGATACGTGCATAATCGGTGAGGATGTTTGGAATTGGAAACGGAATGGGTTTATCGAAACGACGGGCACCTCTCTTCAGCCTGCCGCTCGCGAGCTCCGCCCGCGCATCAATCTCCGGCAAGTCCTGCAATGCCTCCTTTGCTGTAACGGCGGTCGGCAAGTCGGCCCTGGAATCAGGAAATGGCTTCCAGAATTCGTCCGGACCATGCGTGTCGCTATGTGCGAGAAGCTTGAGGGCCACAGCGCGGGATCCCTCATAGCCGGAAGGCAATTTAATCCAGTGCGTAGGCGCGGGGAACGTGACGCTGGCTAATAGCTCTTTGGTGACAGCGATCAGAAATGCGCGTTCCCGCATCTGCGGCACACCATAATAGGCAGCGTTGAGCAAGGTATAAGCGCAGGAATAATTTCGCTCCGCGAGAACCTCACAGACTTCATGGGCAATGTTACGGCCAGCAAAATTAAGCATGTCTGGTACATTCTCGAGGACAACTGCGAGAGGGGCACATGCTTCAACATAGTCCAAGTAACGAATATACAATCGGGACCGTGGATCATGCCGAAAAGCCTCTGGGTGATCAGCAACTTCCCGGAGCTTTGACCGACCTACACGGGCAAATGCCTGACAGGGCGGGCCACCAACAATGATGTCGACTGCGTGTGCTGGATCGCTCAGAGCCAGCTCTTCAGCAAGGACTGACGGCGTTACACTGGTGATATCACGCGGCTGAGCATGTCGGTCATCGCCGGGATGAAAATTGGTTCCGTGAGATCCGGCAGCATCGGGATCCGACTCCACAGCAGCCGCGATTTCACAGCCGGCGGCCAGGAAGCCAAGTGACAATCCGCCGCAGCCGGCGAAAAGGTCTAGCACACGCGGGCGCGCACCACCCGAAAGACGGTTTATCTTCTGCCTGATCACCCCGGTGCTCATGATCCGGTGCTTCTGATGCTATACGCCACGCCCCAGCGCGGCTTGTGGACCTCTGCCAGCCGATTCGAGCTCGGAGCCTGAAGGGGGAACTGCTGTGGGTCAAGATACTCGTGAGGCGCGTGGAGACGTTTCAGGACCGATTGGGAATTTGCGGCTGCATCACTACGCAGTGCCCGCGCGACGGCCCCACCAATACGCTCCGCCGCCGCCTCAGTCTCGCTGGCTCCGACGTGTGCATGGCGCAGCGTCATGCCCGGCCGCCTGTGGCCGAGCAGGCGGGAGACGACAGCCAGCGGGATGCCCCGCCGGACGGCGTTACTAACAATCGCATGTCGAAGGTCATGCAGTCTCACATCCTTCATTCCGACGTCATTGAGTATCAACTGCGAGAGACCGTAATGCCAAAGGATAGACCTTGTGGTGATTGCCGGACCGGAATCGCGAATGACTCACTTTCCTGCGCCGGTGGGCAGGATGCCTCATTCTGTCTCAATCTCGATCAGCAGCCGGCAATGGTCGCTTGAGCCCCACTCATCAACATTGTTGAGGGCGCGCACCTTCACCATTTCATGGAAGCCGCGCGACGCGAAGGCGTAGTCGAGCTGGACCGCGGCATCGGCCGCAGACTTGCCGACGGGATAGAAGGTCGGAACGTTTTGCGTGTCCGGCGGCACATCGGGCGGTGGCACCAGGGACTGTCGGCCGTTCGGCGCTTGAGGCCCGAGAAACTCCAGGCCGAGCGCCTCGAAGCGGTTCCAGACGGAGCGGTCGCGCTCAGGCAGTGCCAGGGTTCGCCCGGTCGCACCGTAGATCATGTTCAGATCTCCCGCCGCGAGAATTCGGTGCCGGGATGGATCCTCGTGGCCGATCAAGGCCGAGAGGTCCGAGAGGATCCGGTGGGCTGAAACGTCGGAAGCCCCTGCCCTCCACGGACTGCGTGTTGTTTTCCGGTCTAGCCGGATAGAAGCACGGGTTTTTTTCTCACTTTGATTGGTTGGTGGATTTCCCGGGATGGTGGCCGAGTGCGGGAAGGACGCTGCCTGCGGCATTTTTTTGATCCTCAGCAGAATCCTCATTGCTGTTGAAGCTGTGGAGCGGTGGGCGCGAGATCGGCGAGGATCGTGTCCCGAGGAGTGGTGTAAGAGCGTCGCGCTTTACGCGGCATCCGGCGGGTAGGGCCGGGTTATTCAGGCTGCCACAGCGGACAGCTTGATCGTGGGATTGTCGCTCAGGGGAGCGATCGATTCCAGCGTCATGTACCTCCTTCCGACGGTCCATTCGTCGTTCTGCTCGAGCAGCACGGCGCCGACGAGGCGGGTGATGGCGTCCTCGTTGGGGAAGATGCCGACGACGTTGGTGCGTCGCTTGATCTCGCCGTTGACGCGTTCGAGCGGGTTGGTCGAGTGAAGCTTGACCCGGTGCTCCTTGGGGAAGCTCATGTAGGCGAGGACGTCGTGCTGGGCCTCGTCCATGAGGGCCGCCAGCTTGGAGGCCTTGGGCCTGAGCTGGTCGGCGATCAGGCGCCACTGGGCGGCAGCGGCCTCGGCATCGTCCTGGGCGAAGGCGGTGGCGACGAAGGCGGAGACGACGCGCCGGCCCTGCTTGCCGGCATGGGCCAGCAGGTTGCGCATGAAGTGGACGCGGCATCTCTGCCAGGTGGCGCCGAGGATCCGGGTGGTGGCGGCCTTCAGGCCCTTGTGGTCGTCGGAGATCACCAGCTGCACGCCGCGCAGGCCGCGCCTGGTCAGCGAGCGCAGGAACTCGGTCCAGAAGGTCTCGGCCTCGGAGGCGCCGATCGCCATGCCGAGGATCTCGCGCCGGCCCTGGTCGTTGACCGCGA
Organism: Alphaproteobacteria bacterium; assembly: GCA_965221125.1. Taxonomy (GTDB): domain Bacteria; phylum Pseudomonadota; class Alphaproteobacteria; order UBA828; family UBA828; genus WTGU01. The sequence continues at coordinate 195,681 of CBDCRW010000006.1, read as the reverse complement.
CGGCCACGGTGACCGCGACCGGGACGATGCGCCCGGCCTCGCGCACCTTCACGTAAGTCGCATCCAGCCAGAGATAGGGCCAGTCGCCTTCGAGCGGGCGGTCGAGGAAGCTGCGGATCTTGTCGTCTATCTCCCCGCAAAGGCGCGAGACCTGGCTCTTCGATATCCCGCTCATGCCCATGGCCTGAACCAGTTCGTCGACCGAGCGGGTCGATACCCCCTGGATGTAGGCCTCCTGGATCACCGCCGTGAGCGCCTTCTCCGCCGTCCGTCGGGGCTCCAGGAAGCCGGGGAAGTAGCTCCCCTTCCTGAGCTTCGGAATCTTCAGGTCGACCGTGCCGGCCCGGGTCTCCCAAGGCCGATCGCGGTAGCCGTTGCGCTGGTTGATCCGCTCCGGCGTCCGCGCGCCATGCTCGGCGCCGGTCAGGCCCTCGACTTCCAGCTCCATAAGGCGCTGCGCAGAGAAGGCGATCATCTCACGCAGCAGATCGGCGTCAGAGCTCTTCTCCAACAGCGTCCGCAGGGTAAGCTTGTCATCGGTCATCGTGGTTCTCCTTAGGCTCGGGTCGATTCGGATTCACCCAAACCCTAAACCGGAACCGCGATGGCCACCCCGCTGTGGATAACCGGCTTGGCGCCACCAGACTCGAGGGCGGTCGCGGCGCCAAGCCGGTTACCCACAGCTACCGGGGGTAGCGGGAGCTCCTACACCACGTCTGGGGACACAACCTCGGCGAGTGTGGTCAGGCGGTGGGCAAGCGCCAGCTTGTCCACGGGCTGTCCACACGGTCCGCAGGACGCCGATCGGTCCGCAGGACGCGTCCACGGCTCCACAGCTTGGCGGCGGCGGGGAGCGTCCGTAATCTTGGCCTCTCACTGAACGACAAAGAGAGGCCCGGGGGACGGAACTCCCGCCGGGCCAGGGCCGGTGCAGCTTCGCTACGAAACGGGGCTCACCAGCGAGGAATACGTTAAGACCGAGGCGTGGCGCGACGCAAGGCTTGAGCGCTGCCCGAATCACCCGCACGGCGGATGTTCTGTGGCAAGCCACGGCACCTACGAGCGGAAGACCCCGCCCGGCGCAAGGGTTCCTCGCTGGTATTGCCGTGAGAGCCATACGACCATCGGCCTGCTGGCCGACTGTCTGGCGGCGCGGCTGCCGGGCACGCTCGATGCGCTGGAAGCGGTTGTTGTCGTGGCGGAGGAGGCCGGCAGCCTGGAGGAGGCAGCGGACGAGGTGCGCTGCCCCGAGGACGAGGACGCCATCGAGCTTCCCGGCGCCGTGCGTTGGATCCGCCGCAGGCTGAAGCTTGTGCACGACGCGCTTGTGCGCGTCATCGGCCTGATCCCCGACCTGCTCGCGGGCTGCGCGCCCACCATGAGCGCGGTGCGCGAGCGTCTGAAGAGCGACAGCGCGTTGATGGAACTGCGCGGCCTGGTCGCCGGGCAGCTCCGGACGCTACCCGCGCCTCTGGGCTTCCAACCCCACGGCATCGACGTGGGGAATCGCAAACCGCAGTTCCAACAACGGGCGGGGCCGGACCCGCCGCCGGAGAGTTCGTAGCGTGACGATCCCGGGGCCAGGGAGTCCCTGAACGAGGATCGCACCATGAACAGCTCAGACGACGACCTTCGCCAACAGATCGCGCTCTTCCGATACGACGTCATCGCCGATCTGGTGCATCTGCCCGTGGGTGCACCGGGTGCCGGCGCGATGATGCGCGCCAAAGCCGAGAAGACCTACACGATCCCCGGAACCACCAGGACCCGGGTCGCCGCCGAGACCATGCGGCGCTGGATCAAGGACTACCGCTACGGCGGCTTCGACGCGCTCTACCCCAAGCCCCGCACCGACCGGGGGAAGCCCCGGCGGCTGCCGCCCGAGGTCGCCGAGCGCCTCATCGCGCTGAAGACCGAGAACGACGCATTGTCGGTTCGCGCCATCATCCAGAAGGTCAAGGAGGAGGGTATCGACCACCCGCTCGCCTCGTCCACCGTGCACCGCCTCTTCAGCCGCGAGGGCCTGTTCGACAAGAAGCCGCCCGACGGGGCGGATCGCCGCCGCTTCGCCTTCCGGCATGCCGGCGAGATGTGGATGAGCGACGTCATGCACGGACCCAAGGTCCGGCACGGCCGAACCCGGCGCAAGACCTACCTGATCGCCTTCATCGACGACGCCACCCGCGTCATCCCGTTCGCCGCCTTCGCCATGGCGGAGAACACTGCGGCGTTCCTGCCGGTGTTCAAGGACGCGCTGATCCGGCGCGGCCTCCCGGCCCGCTTGTACGTCGACAACGGAAGCGCCTACCGCTCCCGTCATCTCTCCCTGGTCTGCGCCAGGCTCGGCGTTGCGTTGATTCACGCAAGGGCGTTCCAGCCAGCGGGAAAGGGTAAGATCGAGCGCTTCTTCCGCACCCTCCGGGCCGGCTGGCTCCGCCACCTCGGCGATGACGTCGACAGCCTGGAGGCGCTCAACCGCAGCCTCTGGGCCTGGATCGAGGGGGAGTATCACAACAGCCCGCATCGTGGCCTCGACGAGGGGCGCACCCCGCTTGAGCAGTGGGCGCTGGCCTCGGCCGGCGTGCGCTATCCCGACGCCACCATGGACCTCGACGATCTGTTCCTCTTCGAGGCCAGGCGCCGTGTCTACAAGGACCGCACCGTTAGTCTGAACGGCCGCGTCTACGAGGTCGACGCCCTCCTGGTGGGTCAGAACGTCATCCTGCGCTACGACCCGGCCGCGCCGCCCTCGCGCCCTCTCGACGTGGTCCATGACGGCAAGCCGGCCGGCAAGGCCAGCCCTCTCGACGCCTACGCCAATACCGCCGTCAGGCGCACCTACCCGGCCAGGGAGATCGAGGCCGAAGATCCGGCGCCCGAGCCTCCGCCCTCGCCGCTGGCCATGCGCAACCTCAAGGACAAGAAGGAGGACGAGTGATGTACCTGCGCCACTTCGCCTTCACCCGCCTGCCCTTCGAGACCCCGGCAGAGACCGACGAGCTGTTCGAGTCCAACGCGCGCCGCGAGGCCGAGGCCAGGCTCGGCCACCTCATCGACCTGCGCGGCATCGGCCTGCTCACCGGCGAGGTGGGCTCCGGCAAGACCACCGTGTGCCGGCATCTGACCGCGCAGCTTCATCCAGGCCTCTACCGGGTCCACTACGTCTCGCTGACCACGGGCAACGTGCTCGACATGTACAAGGCGATCGCGTGGGAGATCGGCCTGCCCATCGAGCGCTCCCGCGCCTCGGCCTATCAGGCCATCCGAAACGAGATCTCCCGCCTCGTCACCGAGGCCAAGCAGCTGCCGGTCCTCGTCATCGACGAGGCCCATCATCTGCGCAACGACGTCCTTGAGGACCTGCGCCTGCTCACCAACTTCGCCATGGATGCAGAGCAGCGCCTGTGCCTCGTCCTCGTCGGTCTGACCGAGCTCAGGCGCCGCCTGGCCATGGCCATGCACGAATCCCTCAGCCAGCGCCTCGTCGTCCGCCACCACCTGAGCGGTCTCGACCGCGACGAGGTCGACGCTTACATCAAGCACCGCCTCAGGCTCGCGGGATGCGAACTGCCGCTGTTCGAAGAGCCCGCCGTCGAGGCCCTGTTCCAGGGCGCGCGCGGCCTGCCGCGCCAGATCAACCGCATCGCCCACTACGCGCTCTCCGCCGCCGCTCTCGACGAGGCGAGGACCGTCAGTGCCGACCACCTGCAGCACGCGCTCGAGGAACTGCGGCCATGACCGGCTTCCCGACCCGCGCCCCGATCGAGCTGGAGGAGCGGCCGCGCGAGCAGCAATGGCTGGTGGACACGCTATGGGGCGAGCAGGCCGTCGGCATCGTCGGCGGCGAGCCGAAGTGCGGCAAGTCCATCCTGGCGCTGGACCTCGCGGTCGCAGTCGCCGCCGGCGTCCCATGCCTGCGGCACTTCGCCCCGGCCCGGCCTGGCCCGGTCCTGCTGTTCGCCGCAGAAGACGCCGGCCACCTCGTGCGCAAGCGCCTGCAGGGGATCGCCCGCGCCGCAGGCGCCCGCTTCGAGACCCTCGACATCGCCGTCATCGACGTGCCCACACTGCGCCTCGACCATCTCGACGACCGCCGCCGCCTGCAGCAGACCGTGGAGCGCATCGCACCGCGCCTCGTGGTCCTCGACCCCCTGGTCCGCCTGCACGGCGTGGACGAGAACACGGTTGCGGACGTCGCCCCGATCCTCGGCTTCCTGCGCGACCTGCAACGCCGCTTCGAGACCGCCGTCCTCCTCGTCCACCACGCCCGCAAGAGCGGGGCCACGAGGCCGGGGCAGGCCCTGCGGGGCAGCAGTGAGCTGCACGCCTGGGGGGACTCGAACCTCTACCTGCGCCGCCGGGACCGGCAGACCCTCATGACCGTCGAGCATCGCGCCGCACGCGGTCTCGACGACATCGAGATCGAGCTCAAGGAAGACGGAGAGGAGCCCTCCTTCCGGCTGCGCCAGCCGCCCACGGCCGGCGGCGGGGCGCCTCAGCCCGAAACACCCGAATGCCGCGTTCTCAAGGCGCTCGCCGACGCCGGGGCGCCGCTCTCGCAACGCCAGATCCGGGAACGCGCCGCGACCCGGCACAAGACCGTCGGCGTAATCTTGCAAAAGCTCGTCCAGGAGGGTCGCGTCGCGCGCAACGCCGAGGGCGGCTACAGCGTCGTCGCAGGCGCAGCGGACAAGCGGGCGGCGGCCGCCGCCGCCAACGGCAGCAGTCGGCCGCAGGCCCCGCGGTTCCCGGAGCCCGGTTCCGCCAACGCCTAGGGGTTCGAGCCGGAACCGCCGTCGGGAACCACCCTTCCCCAACGGTCCGGAAGGCGCTGCGCCTCCACCGGGATACTACGTCAGGTGAGCGGCCAGTCCGTGGCCGGAAGCTTGCTTCAGGCCATGGCAGCACTTCGTCGTGTGGACGGTGGCGAGTCACCCGAAGGGCCGAAGCGAAGCGCAGGAGCGGCGCAGCCGCTTGACGCGCCGACGGCCGCGCGACACCTCGTCAGCTCTCCTCAAGCACCAGTCCAAACCTCAATCAGACAGCGACCCCGGACCGCCCGCAGAGACCATGAGCTCCTACGCTTCGATCCGGAAAAGACCGAGCAATCTGGGAAATCAGGGCAGCGATCACGTCAAATAATCTGGGAGATTCGGCGTCAAATAACGTGCGAAACAACACTGCGGGTGGATGGGTGAGGCTTCATCCAGCGCGCATACATTGAAGCGGCCACGAATGCCTTCTCCGGTCGACCAAGCGGCGTCACGTTCGCGACAGCCATTGTCCCGATACCGCTGACGCCGATATCACCCTCGCCCAACTCGCTGATCGGCGGAACCTGTCGGAACCCCTCGACTTCGACCCTATCGGACAGCTGCACGACAAGCGGCCACCGATCATAGAGGTGCCGGCTCCATAGCACGTCGTCCTCGAATTGAATCGCATGCACCAGTTCCTGGGGCGGGCTACCAGCTTCCTGGAGCAGCGCGACGTCGACCTCGCCCCGGCGCGCCATCTCCGACAGCTCTAGCCACGGGTCCCAACGCTTGGCGATATTCCAACTCACGACTCTGATCATTCAGCTCTTACCTCTTCCTACGGGCGGAAGCCGAAGTGCAATGCGACCGTACTCAACGAACGCTATCCCGTCCAAAGAGCCGGCCGCCACATCCCCATGGAGCTTCCGGCCAAAAACAGTGCATGGGGGCCAGCGAATAGGCCGCGAACGACAACGAGGCCGAACACGGCGTGATGCTGCGGTCGCTCTTCCGCTGGTGAGGGGCGCGGCGCCTGCTGGCGGCGGCGAGGCGGGTCAGCCGCCGTTTCCGGCCCCGCCGCCATCTAGTGCCCGCGCGATGGCCGCACCTCGGCGACGTTGCACGAAGTTCACCAAGGGGCTTTGCTCATCGTGGGATGCTGATCACCAGCCCGCGCGCCGTGGTCTCGAGGGTGGAGCTGCGCGCGCCGCTCCGCCAGAACGGCGTCCCGCCTCGACAGCATCGCCCTGCGGCGTGCAGGAACGCGGTGGTCTGCGCCTACATCGACATTCCCCGGCCCCGGCTCCTTCGCAGGGCGGCCTGCCTTTCCTGTTCCTGGGCGATCCTGTTGCGGATCCCCTCTTCCCGCTTCTGGACCGTGTCCGGGCCTACACCGGCGGCGGCCAGATGGGCGGCGAGCTCGTGCTTCGGCATGTCCTTCCTGAGCGCCGCCGCTTCGTCGAGAACCTCCTTCTCCTTCTGCCGGCAGTCCTGCCGGGCTTGCAGACGCTCCTCGAACGACGCGGTCGTGACGCGCTGCTGCGTCAGGACTTGCCGCGCGCGCTCGGCCTCCGCGGCCCGCGCAAGGAATGCCTCGACCCGATCCCGGTTATGCGCCCAGCGCTCGTCCCTCAAGAGCAGGACGTCGACCCTGTCGCGCAGCCTCTCCGGCAGATGCGGCCTGGCATCGAGAGAACGCGCCCTGTCCATCAGCGCGGCATAGTCGCGACTATCGAAGCCGATCCCGCCCGTCTCCTCCGCCCATTGCTGCACGACCGAAGACAGCACGTCCGTCTCCCGCGCCTCGACCTCGATCAGCGCGCGGTCGAGGCGGACCGTTCCCTCGGCCAACGCCTTGCACTCGGCCGGTAAGGCGGCCAGATGGGGCGCATGAGGGGCATCGTTTGCCAGCATCGCACGGGCCTCGGTGAGCAGGGGCTCCGCCTGCTGCCGCCAACCGGTCAGGGCGTCCAGCGTCGCGGGACGCTCGGGGCAGTCCGCCGTCAGCGCGTCCAGCCGTGCGGGCCAATCCCGGATCTGCCGGCAGTCCGGTTCGCTCCTGGCGTGATAGACGAGCCATGAGGCGACGGCTTCCTGCGTGCGCGCCGGCAGCACCGCCTGCGCGGAGAGCGCCTCGGCCTGTGCGACCAGCTCTCCGTAGCGCGGCACATGGAACGCCTCGGTCCGGGTTTCTCGCGCCTGCCGGTTCACTTCGTTCGTCAGCCACCCGAATGCTCGGTAGCGGTCGTGCCGGAGCGCGTCGGCGACCTCCTCGGCCGCCTGTCGGACAGCCTCGCGCCTGCCCGGCACGGCGTCCAGGTAGTGCGCATGGACATCTTCCGGGCGCAGCATGTCCCCGGCCATGGCCTCCAGTGTGGCGCCTTCCTCGCGCCAGGACTGCCGCGCGGGATGGTCCGGATCGAGCCCGCCGGGCTCGTCCTGCGGCGGGACCGCCGCCTGCCACGCCGCGATACTGCCGGGCAGGGTGCGCACCTCGTCCGCAAGCGCCGTCTGCGCCGTATCGATCTCCCGCCATTCCGCCACCGTGCGCCGCGCGTGCGCATCGAGCCCCTCGGCGACCGCAAGCTCTCGGCCAAGCGCCGCCACCTGCCGGTAGCCCGGCGCGTAAATCTCCGGGACGACGCTCTCAGCCGCCCGCTCGCGAAGCGCGTGCCAAGCTCTCTCGAACCGTCCGGAATCGTCGAGGAGGCGCGTGCGCTCGAGCATCCCAACAGCGTCTTCCAGGCCGGCGCGCCCGCCCGGCATGGCATGGAGGTGGCGGGCCACATCGCGATGTGCCGCCACGCGGTGGGCCGCCTCGCCCTCCGTCTCCAGCAGGCTCCGGCCTGCCTGCAGAAGCGCCGCCCCTTCCTCGCGCCAGGCAGCGTGTGCGGGAAGCTCCTCCACCGGCACTTCCTGCGCAGAGGCCGCCCAGCCCAGCTCCGGCCAGCGCCGCCAATGGTCCCGCATGCCCTCGACGAGGCCCTGCACCTCGCGGTCATGCGCGAGATGCCCCTCGTGTTGCGCCAGCATGGTATCGGTGAGGCGGCGCATGTCCTCCGGCAGGTCCTCGATCTGCGCGAGCGCAGCAGCCTGCGCCATCGTGTCCCGGTAGCCCGGTAGGAGGAACGGAACGGTGTTCGTCGCCTCGCCCTCCCGCAGAAGCGCCCGCCAGTCCGCCGCCAACGCCGCGAACTCCTCGGGGTCCACGACTGGGGGCCCGGAAAGGTCGATCCCCAGGGCCTCCAGCGCCCCGTCCTCGCTCCGGTCGTATGCCATGCTCTCGATGAGCGCGTCGCGGTCGTCGGTCAGCAGCAGGAACTCTTCCGAGACCCGGCTGAGCTCGACATGGAACAGCTCGCGGTCGACCCAGCCGCCCGCGTCCAGCACCGCGATCGCCGCACGCGCCGTCCGGCCCTGCGCAGAATGCACGGTGGAACAGTAGGCATGATCGAGATGGCGCAACTGCGGGTCGGCAAGCGCAAGACTGAACTCCCGGCCGCCCTCGCGGAAGCGCACCCGCCTGTAGCCGATCTCCACGATCTCCGCCTCGCCGCCGTTGACCAGGTTCGGTGCCTGGGGATGCCTGCCGCGGGCAGGCGGGGCCTTGCGGTTGCGCGTCCAGCGGATCAGGTCGCCGGCGCGCAGCTCGATCCGCTCGGTGTCGTAGAGGCCCAGATAGCGCGCCGCATTGCCCGAGGGCCGGAACCGGCGCTCGCCGTCCGGATGGGCCAGAACGACCCTGCCGCCGTCGTGGCCCATGACGGTGCAGACGTCGTTTGCGCGGCAGCCGAAGACGTCGCGGTGGAACACTATGGTGTCTCCGGGCTCGTAGCTCTGGATGTCGGAGGCCAGCGCACGGGTGAGCCGCCGGTTTACCAGGCGGTCGACGGCGAGGGTGCGGCCCTTCAACACGCCCTCCTCCGCGAGCCCCTCGCGCACCGCCTCGTTCGCCTGCCGGCGGATCGCGTGCGTGGGGGCGAGAATCAAGGTGTCCGCCCGCTGCTCCGGCGCCAGCGCCAGCCAGCGCCGCGCCGCCTCGATGCCGAGCTCCTCACGGGGCGCCTCGCGCACCCGGTTGCCCAGCGCCGCGATCGCCGCGCCCGGCTCCCCCTCCCTGACGCGGCCTACCGTCGCACGCAGCTCCGGGTCGCGCTGGCGCAGCACCTCGTCCATGGTCGCCGTCGCCATGCCCGCCTTCTGCAGCAGCCGGAAGGGCTGGCCCGCATCCACCGCCCTCAACTGCGCGGTGTCGCCTACCAGCGCCACCCGCGCTACGTCCAGATCGCGCGCGATGCGCAGCAGCGCCTCCATGCGCACGGTGTCGATCATCGAGGCCTCGTCCACCGCCAGCACCGCGCCCCCGTACTCCTCCCGGCCCCGCGCCAGCCGCGCCGGGGCCGGGAGGTCGTTGAAGCGCGTCAGGAAGTATTGCAGCGTCCTGGACGGGATGCTGGCCCCCCTGGCGAGAACCCGTGCCGCGGCGGCCGACGGCGCAAGGCCCTGTATCGTCCTGTCCCCGAGAAGCGCCTTCACCTCCCTCAGCATGGTGGTCTTGCCGCTGCCGGCATGGCCCTGCACGCCGACCGTGAGATCGTCCGACAGCAGCACCGTGCGGACCGCCTCCCTCTGGCCCTTGGTGAGACGCGACGCCCCGAGCCGGGCCTCGACGGCATCCGCGCCGGCCAGCGCCGCTCCCTTGCCCCGTCCTGTCCGCATCGACGCCAGCACCTGGCGTTCGGCCTTCACAGCCCGGTCGGTGACGAAGGCCCGGTCCATGCCCCGGCGTTCCGCCTCGATGAGCTCGCCGCCGGACACCAGCCGTGCGATCGCCCCGTCGACCTCGGCCAGGGTGTAGCGCCCCGGCGCATGGCCCAGCGCCACCGCCCGGATCTCAGCCTCCGGGATCGCGGTGCGTCGCTCCGCAACATGTGCCACAGCCCGCGCCACCGCCTCCAGGACGCCCCGCTCGGGCTCCTGCGACAGCTCCGCCGGCGCCGGAGAGCGAGGGGGCGTGGAATTCACCCCCGCCGACGCGGCAACGTCGTCGCGGGGCTGCCTCGGCAGCGCCGGCAGCGCCGGCGCGCGCTTCAGGCTGCGGATCTCGTTGGCCGGCAGGTCCAGCGCGGGCACGCGCGGCAACCCCACCCGCTCGCCGGTCACAGGGTCGAGCGGCCGGGACGGCGTGAGGGCCGTCTTCTCCCGCACCAGACCCAGCGCCCGCGCCCGTTCGCGCCATTCCGGCACCAGGTCCGCGAGGCCCTTGTCCTCCTTGCGCCGGCGCGTGTGCAGCGCCGCCATCTGCGTATGCTTCGCCGTGTAGGACAGGTCCTTTTGCTCCAGGTACGCGAGAATCTCCCGGCGCCTGCCCGAGAACGCGTCCAGGAAGGCGCGGTCGTAGCCCGCAAGCTCGAACCCCGGCACCCGTCCCACCAGGGTCGGCGAGACGGCCATACCCAAAGTCTGGAGACGCTGCGCGAGCTCGTTCCGGTAATACGCCCCGATCAGCTTCTCGCTGCGGCGGATCTTCGTCGGCTCAACGCTCCGCCATTCCCCGGAGGCATTGCGCGTCATGTTGGCCAGCACGCAGTGGGTGTGCAGCTGCGGGTCCTGGTCGCGGCTCGCGAGATGGCGGAACCCCGCCACCACCATGCCCTGCGCCTTCACCCGGGGACGGCGGCGCGTCGCCGGGTCCCAGCCCCGGGTCTGCAGAAGGTCCGACTCCACGAAGCCCAGCGTCGCCCGCACCGCCTCGTCATGAGCCCGGATCACCCTGCGGTCGCCCATCACCAGCGCCTCCAGCGATACCGACTTGGGCGCCGACAGGGTGATATCCCAGCCGGGCCGGTGATCGTGCTCCCCTTCGCGCATCCGGCCGAGACGCAGGTCCGTGCCCGGCACGTATCCCGACAGCACCGATTCGAAGCGCGAGGGACGCACATGGGCCTTGAGCCCCAGCGCCTTCGCCGCGTCCCCGTACCAAAAACTCGCCTGGCGGTGCTCGGGGTCGTTCTTTGCGTAGTAGCCGTCGCGCTCGTAGTAGGTCACCGCCATGGCCGACGAACGAAGCTCGACGACCGTCGCGACCATCGGCTCAGACCTCGGGTGCGGCCGTGCCTGTGCGCCGCAGTGGCAGAGAGGGGGAACGCCGCCGGCTCGACGGGCTCACAGCCATCGGTAGGGGATGTGGGTGTATCTCTCGAGCAACACGCCCACCAGGACGAAGACGATCGAAAACACGAGAACCGTCCCCAAACCGAACCTCCGCCCGGCCACGCGTGTCCGGAGCTCTTCTACAGCCCCATGGACCAGGCGGGACTTCAGGTCGACGTGGTTGCGCGTAATCCGGAATCCCGTCTCGATCCTGGCGGCGGCCGCCCCGACCTCGGCCGTCACCCGGTCCGCAGTGACGTCCAGCCCCCCGTCGATGCGCTCTGCCGCCGCAACCGCCTTCGCCGCCGCTTCCTCGATCCTGCCGGTATGGTCTGCAACGGCCGATGCTGCGTCGTCCTTTGGCGCGGCTTCGGCGACGCGGGCCACGAGCTTGTCGCCCCAGGCCTCAAGCGCCTCCAGCGTCAGTGTGTCAGGCAATGCCGCAGGCTCCGGCGCTGACCGTTCCGTCGACACCGCTTCCTTCAGTTCGGCCACCTGCTCCCGCAGGCCCCGCACTTCGGTGAGCAGTTCCTCGATCACGGCCGGATCGATACCAGGATCCGGCCGCGAAGCGGGCGGGCCCTCCGCCGGCAGGCTCGCCAGAAGGTCCGGCTGGCCCGTCCGTCCGCTCTTGCCGTCGCGCTCTGCAGTCACGCCATTTGTCCCCTCGTGTGGGCGACCTCGTGCACCTCGTTCATGCCGGAGACGCACATGGCGCCCGCCTCACAGCAACCGGGTCTGGCGGGGGTCCGTCTCCCCTTCGCAGGCCCGAGGCGCGACCGTTTGCTTCTGCTGTCGCGTTCCGGTGTCACGCCATCTCTCTCCTCGTTCGACCGGCCTCGCGCACATCAATCATGCCGGCGGCGCTGACGGTGAGTGCCTCACAAGAGCCGGTTCTGGCGGGAGTCCGTCTTCCCCTCGCGGGCCTCTGGCGCGACCTCTTGCTTCGCTGCCGGCGGCTCGGACGAGACCGCGACCGAGGTCGGTACGACCGAGGCCGCAGCGATCCCCGCCCGCTCCTCGCCAAGCACCGAGGCGAGCGCCAGCCGCAGCTCTTCCGAGCGGCCCGATCCCGCCATCGCAGACGCCCAGGCGGCGAACATCACCGCGATCCGCTCCTGCATGTCGCGCACAAGGGGGCCCGCATCCTCCCCCTCCAGCATCAGCGCGCGAACCTCCCGTACCGCCTCCAGCTGCTCCCGCTGCTCTTCCTTGGCCAACGCCAGCGCGGGATGCTCGTGCCGTAGACCCGCGTCCTCTTCCGCAGCGTCACGTTCCACCAACCCCAGCAGGTAGCGCGCGATCGACAGCCCGCGCCGCTGCGCGTTGCTGCGAACGATCTCCCATTCCGCGTCCGTCGCCGAGATCGAGATGTGCCTGCTTGGCCTGCGCGCCTTCCGCCGACGTCGCACCCGTCTCACGGCGCGCGCTCCCGTGCAAGGACGGAGATCGCGCTCAGAAGGCTGAGCCCGCTGCCCCCCGGAAGCTCGCGCCGCAAGGCCCGCACGAATGCCTGCAACTCCCGCACCCCGTCCCGCTGCTCCACCTGTTCCGCTTCCGTCAGCACCAGGGGATGACGGTCCGGATCGTCGGCGAGCGCGAGATCCAGCACATAGCGCGACACGGTCTTCTCCGTCGCCGCCGCGCGCTCCCGGATCATCGCCTGTTCAGCCGGCTTGCAGTGCAGGCTCCGCTGACGCCTGAGCGGCCGCGCCGCCTCCTCAGTCACGACCCGTCCTCCTCAACCGGCCCCGCCGCCTTCCAGCGGTTCGCAGCACCTGGATCGGTGAGCCGGTCAAGCATGCCCTCCCGCTCGAGCCATTCGTCCACCGCGTCGCAGGCGTCCTCCCAGGCCTCGCCGGCGCCCGCCCCGCGCAGCCGCCTCTCCTCCAGCCTGGACAGCACCAGCATCTCGCGAACCGCCCGGCGCAGGACCTCCGGCGGCAGAGGGTCCCGGTCCAGCGCGCGATGGATCACGTAGCGCGACAGGTCCATGCCGCTCGCCGCCGCCGCCCGGCCGATCCGTTCCCACTCCGCATCGGTGGCCATGACCGCGCGCTGGCGCCGTCCGCCGGCATCCTCCCTCATCGTGGCCATCCGTCCGTATAGACCTTCTGCAGCCGGGACACGCGGCTCTCCTTGGATGTAGAATAGATCATGAAACTCCTATATAATTCCTCGCACCTAATATTATATGCCATTCGTATGTCCTGACTGAATTATCCACCCTCAGCGCAGAAACCATACCAACCATCCACGATAAATTCCACAACCCGGCTTCCCCTAATGCAACTTCTGAGAGACACAAGATCAGTCAATGTGTCCGCCATCCCCGCTCCATTCGCCCTTGACGTCAGCCGTAACATACTCTAGCATATATCGAATACAGGAGGAAATGGCAACCCAGCGTCAGCCACTGAGCACTGACTGATCGCTTATGTTACTGCCCAGCGTCAGCCACTGAGCACTGACTGATCGCTTATGTTACTGCACACCGCCTACTGCGACATCAGGCCGATCGTCGTGATCACGGCGCTGGCGCTCTCCGACTGCGGCAGCGAGGCCGGGTGCCTCCGCGTGATTCCCGGCTCCCACCGGGGCGCGCTGCTGCCGCACCGCGAGCACTTCGGCACCGGCAGCCTGCTCACCCGCGAGCAGCAGATCGAGGCGCCCGTCGACGAGGCGGCGGCGGTGACGCTGCCGATGGCGGCAGGCGAGGCGGTGCTCTTCAACAACGCGATCTGCCATTCCTCCGGCCCCAACGTGAGCGGCGAGCGGCGCATCGTCTTCCTCATCGAGTACGTGCCGACCCACGCCTACCAGCATGAGCCACGCGAATCCGCGATGCTGGTGCGGGGCGTCGACCGCTTCCATCATTTCGACGTCGACCCGCGCCCGGCCGAGGAGATGAGCCCGGCGGCGCGGGCGGCGTGGCGGCGCGAGGTCGAGGTGCAGGCGGAGGTGCTCTATCGCGGCGCCGCGCATCCGACGCGGGCGCTGGCTTCGGGGAGCTGAACGGCATGGCGGAGGCGCGGCGCAAGTTCTGGGGCTGGGGCCTCGAATCGGAGACGCTGAGCGAGGCGGACGCGGGCAGGATCGCCCGGCGCGTGGGCGGGCTCACCGGCCTCGTGCCCGGCGCTTACGCGGCGCCGCCTGCCGAGGGCGAACTGGACCTGCCCGCGCCAAGGGTGGCCCCGCCCGAGACGCTGGCCCGGCTCTGCCGCAGCGACGCCCACTGCCGCGCGAGCCACACCTACGGCAAGTCGTACCCGGACTACGTCCGCGCCTGGGCGCGCGACTTCGCCGTGGCGCCGGACGTCGTCGCCTACCCGGAGGACGAGGCGGACGTGGTCTCGCTGCTCGACTGGGCGGGCGATGCGGGGCTCGCGGTCATTCCCTACGGCGCCGGGTCGTCCGTGGTGGGCGGCGTCGAGCCCGCCGTCGGCGACGCCTACGCGGGCACGCTCACCATCGACTTGGGCCGCCTCGACAAGGTGCTGGAGATCGACCGCGCCTCCCGCGCGGCCCGCATCCAGGGCGGCGTGCTCGGGCCCGCTCTCGAAGCCCAGCTCAAGCCGGCGGGGCTCACGCTGCGGCACTTCCCGCAGTCCTTCGGCTTCTCGACCCTCGGCGGCTGGATCGCCACGCGCTCCGGCGGCCACTACGCCACGCTCTACACCCACATCGACGAGTTCGTTGAAAGCCTGCGCACGGTGACGCCGGCCGGCACCATGGAGAGCCGCCGCCTGCCGGGCTCCGGCGCAGGACCGAGCCCGGACCGGCTGATGATCGGCTCCGAAGGCGCGCTCGGCATCATCACCGAAGCCTGGATGCGGCTGCAGGATAGGCCGACCCACCGCGCCTCCGCCGCGCTCCGCTTCGCCGACTTCGGGGCGGCGGCGGCGGGCATTCGCGCGGTGGGCCAGGCCGGGCTCTACCCGACCAACCTCCGCCTCGTCGATTCCGAGGAGGCGCGGCTCGCGGGCGCGGGCGACGGCAGCTTCCACCTCGCCGTGCTCGCGTTCGAGAGCGCCGATCACCCCGTGGACGCGTGGATGAGCCGCGCGCTCGAGTGCATGGCCGATCACGGCGCGGTCTTCGACCCGGAGGCAGTTAGCCAGGCGCGCGACCCGCTGGCGGACGCCTGGCGCGAGGCCTTCATCCGCGCGCCCTACGACCGCGAGGGGCTGATCGCCCACGGCCTGCTGCACGATACCTTCGAGACCGCGATCACCTGGGACCGCTTCGAGGAGTTCCACGCGGGCGTGAAGGCGGCGACGGAGCGCGCCATCCGGGATGCCACCGGCAAGGCGGGGCACGTGACCTGTCGCTTCACCCACGTCTACCCGGACGGGCCGGCGCCCTACTTCACCTATCTCGCGCAGCCCGCGCCCGGCGCCGAGATCGAGCAGTGGCGGGCGATCAAGGGTGCGGCCTCGGACGCGCTGATCCAGGCGGGGGGCACGATCACCCATCACCACGCCGTCGGCCGCGACCACATGCCGTGGTACGAGGCGCAGCGGCCAGCGCTCTTCGGCGCGGCGCTCGCGGCGGCGAAGCGCGCGCTCGACCCGCACGAGATCCTCAACCCCGGCGTGCTGCTCCCGCCCCGGTCCGCACGGGGGGAGGGCGGCTAAGGCACTATCCGACTGTTCCGGGTTCGGGCGGGCGGCAGGTGGAGCCGCGCACGTTGATCTCGCCCTGCAGCCGGACCGAGGGGATCAGCGTGCCGTCGGTGAGGAAATTGCAGATCGCCTGCGCGCTCTCCTGGCCCATGGCGGCGACGGGGAGGCTGATGCAGGTCAGGCGCGGGTGGCTGTGCTCCGACCACGAGATGTGATCGAAGCCGATCACCGACATGTCGCGGGGCAGGAGGAGGCCGCTCCGCTGAAGCTCGAACATGGCGCCGAGTGCCACGAGGTCGGTGACGCAGAGCAGCGCTGTCGGCCGCCGCTCCCACCCCAAAATCCGCTTCGCGGCCTCGGCGCCGCCGCCGACGCTCAACTCCGTCTCGATCGTGCGCAGCGAGCGCACGCCGCCCACCGATTCCGCACCGCGGATCCGGAAGCGCGCCCGGTCGTTCTGCGCCGTCGGCCCGGAGACCAGGGCGACATCCGTGTGGCCGAGGTCGAGCAGGTGCCGCATGGCCTGGCGGCCCAACGCGGTGTTGTCGTAGCCGATGGTCGGCAGCGGGGCGCTGGCCTCGTAGATCGAGGTCGCGACCACGGGCGCGCCGAAGCGCTTGGCCATGGCGGTGAGCTCAGGCTCGTGATCCAGCCCGGTGACGATCAGCGCCCGCGCGCCCATCTCGAGCAGCGAGCGGGCGCGCTCGAGCTCCACGCGCCGGTCCATGCCGGTCGTGGCCATGAGCAGGCAGTAGCCGTTGGCGTCCAGCCTCGCTTCCAGCGCTTCGAGGAACGCGGCGAAGATCGCGTGGTTGATGGTGGGGATCACGGCGCCGACGGTGTTGGTGCCGCCGGCGTTGAGCGCGCGCGCGAGCGGGTCCGGCGCGAATTCGAGCTGGGCGACGACGCGGAGCACATCCTCGCGGGTTGCCGGCGAGACCGACGGCGAGCCGTTCAGCACCCGCGATGCGGTGGCGACCGAGACGCCTGCCTCGCGCGCGACGTCCCGCAGGGTGACCCGTCGCGAGGATTGCCTGCTCTGCGGTGATGTGCGTTCGGCCATCGCGGCTTCCGGGGCGTCCTAGGCTGCGGGCGCCGTTCGGACCGGCGCCGAGCCCGGCGGCGCCGTGCATGCACGGAAAGAATACACGCTGTCACCGAAATCCTGTCGCCCGGCGGCTGTGCGGTCAAGACGCGGCGCGCGGGCCGGGAGCGCAGCGGCATGAGCGACGCGCCCGTCATCCCGCGCCGTGCAACACGGAACAATCCTTTCTGTAACCGGTTACAGGTGCTATGTTGGGTCCGTGTAACCGGTTGCAGTACGCCAAACCGGTTGCTCAAGTCAATGGGGCCGTATGCGTGCGCGGACCTGCGGGAGCATGGGTCGATGGCGAGACGTCGCTGTGGCTGCACCACCGGACACGCACGGACCCGTTGCCGGGATTCGAAACTCACCTGACCCACATCGAAAGGAGTGCTCGACATGAAACGCACCGGCTTTATGGCAGTCGTCGCGGCGGGCGTGGCGATGCTGTTCGCGTCGTCGGCATCCGCCCTCGACAAGATCACGGTGGCTTACTTCCTCGAATGGCCGACCGCGAACCAGGTCGCCCAGCTCGAGAAGACCTATGACGAGGCGATGGGCGTCGAAGTGGAATGGCGCGCCTTCGGCAACGGCAACGAGATGAGCCAGGCGATGGTCTCCGGCGACGTGCAGATCGCCTACTCGCAGGGGCTGGTCCCGTGGGTGGTCGCCGTCACCAACGGGCTGCCGCTCAAGCTGGTCGGCGTCGCGGTGAGCTACGCCGAGGCCGACAACTGCGTGGTCCACGCCGACACCGGCATCACGCAGGCCAACGCGTCCGAGCTGGAGGGCATGCAGATCGCGACGCCCATCGGCAACGTCACCCACTACAAGCTGCTGCGCACGCTGGATCACCTCGGCGTCGACGCCTCCAAGGTCGACATGGTGCAAATGAACGGCGCCGATGCCTCCGTGGCGCTCGCGCGCGGCGATGTCGCCGCGGCCTGCGCCTTCGGCGGCCCGCTGCAGCGCATGAAGGAGTACGGCGACGAGCTGATGACCCCGGCGGAGCAGGAGGCCATCGGCATCCGCGTCTTCGACGTGGTCTCGGTGACCGAAGACTTCGCCAACGACCATCCCGAGCTTCTGCGCAAGTTCATGGAGGTGACCGACCAGGCGAACGCGGCCTACAACGCTGATCCGGCGCCGTTCGTCGAGACGATCTCCACGGCCGCCGGCATGGACCTCGCCGCGACGGAAGACATGCTCGGCATGTTCTCGTTCCCGTCCGCCGAGGCGCAGAAGTCCGAAGCCTGGATGGGCGGCACCGTGCAGGCCTTCACCAAGGAAGTGGCGGACTTCTTCGTGCAACAAGGCCAGCTCGAGAAGGCGCTCGACAGCTACGACTCCGCCATCGACGACAGCTACCTGTAAGGCGAAGGCACCGCAGCCGTAGCGCTGCGGGCGTCAATTCCCTCCCTGCCTTCCCAGGCCCTCAAGGCCGGGGCGAGGCAGGGAGGGCGCCCTGCGCGTTGCAAAGGGAGGCGGCCCGCACGCGAGGCGGGCCGTGCAGCGCGTTCGTGGCGCAGGTGGCGCGCGGCTGTTAGGGTCCGGTCGTTCCGGACACGGAGCGGGGAAGGCGCGTTGGACGGGCTCGTCATCGACAACGTCTCGATGGTCTTCACCTTGCCGAACGGCGGCGAGGTCCACGCCCTCGAAGACATCTCGCTGCACCTAAAGCCCGGCGAGCTGATGGCCGTGCTCGGCCCGTCGGGCTGTGGCAAGACGACGCTGCTCAACATCGTCGGCGGCTTCCTCGCGCCGACCGCAGGCCAGGCGCTGCTCAACGGCCACGAGGTGACCGGCCCGCACAAGGAGCGCGGCGTGGTGTTCCAGCAGGGCGCGCTGTTCGAGTGGATGACGGTCGCCCAGAACGTGAGCTTCGGCCCGCGCATGTGCGGCGTGCCGCGCGCCGAGACCAGAAAGATCGTGAGCCGCCTGCTCGACACCGTGGCGCTGAAGACCTTCGCCGACAAGCCGGTCTATCAGCTCTCCGGCGGCATGCAGCAGCGCGTGGCGCTGGCGCGCTGCCTCGCGAACGACCCCGACGTGATCCTGATGGACGAGCCGCTGGGCGCGCTGGACGCGCTCACCCGCGAGAAGATGCAGGGGCTCGTGCTCAAGCTCTGGAAGGAGACCGGCAAGACCATCATCCTGATCACCCATTCGGTCGAGGAGGCGCTCTTCCTCGGCGAGCGCCTGGTGGTGATGGCGCCCCGCCCCGGCCGCATCCACAAGGAATACGCGCTCCCCTTCGCCGAGCAGGGGGTAGACGGGGACGCGCGCGCCATCAAGGCCCAGCCGGACTTCATCGCCGCCCGCGAGGAGATCCTCTCCATGATCTGGGAGATGGAGGAGGAGATCATGGGCGGCGTGGACACGCACTGACGAGCGGGCCGTGGCGAAGCGCAAGCAAGGCGGGCGATCGGCGCAGCCCTCGCGCTGGGGCATGTGGCTCGGCATCGCCGACACCTCGTTCACCCGGCAGAAGACGGTCAAGTTCGGCGATGCGTCCGCGGTGAACTCCGGCCGGCTGTGGTCGGTGCTCACGCTCATCCTGCTGATCCTCGCCTGGTGGCTCGCCACCGTCGGCGGGATCATCGACCCGCTCTTCTGGCCGCCGCTCGAGGGCAGCCTTTACCCCTGGGACAATCCCGACCGCGCGCGGCCCGGCGTGGTCGACCGCTTCGTCAGCCTCTTCGTCGACGGCTACCGCAACATCTCGCTGTGGGAGCACGTGGGTACCTCGGTCAAGCGCGTGCTCCTCGGCGTCATCATCGGCGCGCTGGTCGGCATTCCGCTCGGCTTCGCCATGGGGCTCAACTCGGTGGCGCGCGGGCTGTTCGATCCCATCGTCGAGTTCATCCGCCCGATCCCGCCGCTGGCGCTCATCCCGCTGGTCATCCTGTGGCTGGGGATCGACGAGGTCGCAAAGATCTTCCTGCTCTTCCTGGCGGCGCTCTTCATCATGCTGATCGCGGCCCGCGCCGGCGTGAGCTCGGTGCAGATTTCCAAGGTCCACGCGGCCTATTCGCTGGGCGCGTCCAAGTTCCAGGTGCTGCGCCACGTCATCCTGCCGAACGCGCTGCCCGAGATCTTCACGGGGCTCCGGACCTCCATGGGTGTGTGCTGGGGGACGCTGGTCGCTGCCGAGCTGGTGGCCGCCGACCAGGGCGTGGGCTCCATGATGATGATCGCCAAGAACTTCCTCCAGACCGACGTGGTGGTGATCGGCATCATCATCATCGGCGCCATCGGCTTCGCCATCGAGATGTTCATGCGCCTGCTCGAGCGCTGGCTGATCCCCTGGAAGGGGAAGGGTTGATGCCTCGAACCATGACCGCCCGCAGCGCGGAAACGAAAGGAACAGGAACGTAACGCCATGAGAATGACGACCGAAGAGGCCTTCGTGAAGGTGCTGCAGCGGCACGGGATCGAGCACGTGTTCGGGATCATCGGCTCGGCCTTCATGCCGATCTCCGACCTCTTCCCGAAGGCCGGGATCACCTTCTGGGACGTGGCCCACGAGAGCAACGCGGGCTTCATGTGCGACGGCTACACGCGGGCCACCGGCAAGATCGCCATGTGCATCGGCCAGAACGGCCCCGGCATCACCAACCTCGTGACGCCGGTGAAGACCGCGTACTGGAACCACACGCCGCTGCTGCTGGTGACGCCGCAGGCGGCCAACAAGACCATCGGCCAGGGCGGCTTCCAGGAAGTGCCGCAGATGGCGCTGTTCGAGGAGATGGTCTGCTACCAGGAGGAGGTGCGCGACGCGTCGCGCATGGCCGAGGTGCTGAACCGGGTGATCGAGAACGCGGTCCGCCAGTCGGCGCCGGCGCAGATCAACGTGCCGCGCGATCTCTGGACGCAAGAAGTCGACATCGAGCTGCCGCCGGTGGTGCACCTGGAACGCGCAGCGGGCGGCGAGGACTCGGTGGCGGAAGCAGCACGGCTGCTGTCTGAGGCGCGCTTCCCGGTGATCCTCTCCGGCGGCGGCGTGGTGATCGGGGGCGCCATCGGCGAGTGCCGGGCGCTGGCCGAGCGCCTCGACGCGCCGGTCTGCTCCGGCTACCAGCACAACGACAGCTTCCCCGGCTCGCACCCGCTCGCCGTGGGCCCGCTCGGCTACAACGGCTCGAAGGCGGCGATGGAGCTGATCGCGCGCGCCGACGTGGTGCTGGCATTGGGTACCCGCCTCAACCCGTTCTCGACGCTGCCGGGCTACGGCATCGACTACTGGCCGAAGGACGCGGCGATCATCCAGGTGGAGCTGAACCCGGACCGCATCGGGCTCACGAAGAAGGTCACGGTCGGCATCTGCGGCGATGCGAAGAAGGTAGCGCGCCAGCTCCGCGAGCAGCTCTCGGCCACGGCCGGCAACTTAGGCCGCGACGAGCGCCGGGCGGCGATCCACCAGACCCGCTCGGCGTGGCTGCAGACGCTCGCCAGCATGGACCACGAGGACGACGACCCCGGCACCACGTGGAACGTGGACGCGCGCACGCGCGAGCCGGAGCGCATGTCGGCGCGGATGGCGTGGCGCGCGATCCAGGACGGCCTGCCACCGGACGCCATCATCTCGTCGGACATCGGCAACAACTGCGCCATCGGCAACGCGTACCCCACCTTCGAGGAGGGCAGGAAGTACCTCGCGCCGGGGCTGTTCGGGCCGTGCGGCTACGGCTTCCCCGCCATCCTCGGCGCTAAGATCGGGTGTGCGGAGGTGCCTGTCGTCGGTTTCGCGGGCGACGGCGCCTTCGGCATCTCGATGAACGAGATGGTCTCGGTCGGGCGCGAGGGCTGGCCCGCGATCACCATGGTGGTGTTCCGCAACTACCAGTGGGGCGCGGAGAAGCGCAACTCGATCCTCTGGTACGACAACAACTTCGTCGGCACGGAGCTGAACCCGGACCTGAGCTACGCGAAGGTGGCTGACGCCTGCGGCCTGAAGGGCGTCGCGGTGAGCACCATGGAGGCGCTGACGGCGGCGCTGCGCGACTCCTGCGCGGCCCAGGCCGACGGGGTCACCACCTTCATCGAGGTGATCCTGAACCAGGAGCTGGGCGAGCCGTTCCGCCGCGACGCGATGAAGAAGCCCAACGTCGTCGCCGGCATCGACGGCGCCGACATGCACCCGCAATAGTGGACATCGCGGACCGCCTCGTCGCGCAAGCGAAGGAGCGTCGGCGCCGCGTCGCCCTGCCGGAGGGCGAGGATGCGCGCATCCTGCAAGCGGCGCGGCGCCTGCACGACGAGGGCATCGCGCGGCCGGTCCTGATCGGCGCGCGCGACGCGCTGGAAGAGGCGGGCGCAAAGGCGGGTGTTTCCCTCGATGCCATCGAGAGCGTGGCGCCGGGGACAGGCGCCGCGCTCGACGCCTACGCCGCGCTCTACGTCGAAGGCCGGCCCAAGGCGAGCGACCGCGTGGCGAGGCGCTTGCTCGCGAAGCCGCTCTTCTACGCGGCGATGATGGTGAAGGCAGGAGAAGCGGACGCGCTGGTCGCCGGCGCGAGCCAGCCCACCGCGCGGGTGATCGAAGCCGGGCTGATGTCCGTGGGCCTCGCTGATGGCATCGCGACGCCGTCGAGCTTCTTCGTCATGGTGCCGCAGGGCGGGGGCGAGCCGCTGATCTTCGCCGACTGCGCCGTCAACGCAGACCCGGACGCGGACGCGCTCGCGGACATCGCCATCGCGTCGGCCGGCAGCGCCGAGCGCCTGCTCGGGGCACCGGCCAGGGTGGCCATGCTCTCCTTCTCCACCCACGGCAGCGCCAAGCACGAGAGGGTGGACAAGGTCCGCCGCGCGGTGGAGATCGTGCGCGCGCGGGCGCCGGAGATCGCCGTCGACGGCGAGCTTCAGGCGGACGCCGCGCTGGTGCCGCGCATCGCCGCGCTCAAGACCAGTGGACCGAGCGACGTGGCGGGGCGGGCCAACGTGCTCGTCTTCCCCGACCTCGACTCCGGCAATATCGGCTACAAGCTCTGCGGGCACGCGGGCGGCATGCGCGCGCTCGGCCCCTTCCTGCAGGGCTTCGCGCGGCCGCTCTGCGACCTCTCCCGCGGGGCGACGGTGGACGACATCGTCGCCGCGGCGGCCATCACCGCCGCGATGGCGTGAGCGGTTCCACCTGAGATGGAAGCGCTCTGACTCTTTATCGCTCACGGCAGCTGGCCTGCGGCCAGCGCCTCCGCGAGGGCGCCGCGTTCGCGGCGGGCCGCTGCCGCGGCCTGTCGCGCGTCCGTCAAAGTCGGACGCGCTCTAGCTTCTCTCGTCGATGGGGACGTAGGCGCGGGCGTCGGGCCCGGTGTAGAGCAGGCGCGGGCGGATCAGGATGTTGTTGTCGAGCTGCTCCATCGCCTGCACGGTCCAGCCTGGAATGCGGCCGATGGCGAAGATCGGCACGAACAGGTCCTCCGGGATTCCGTGCAGGTGGTAGACGACGCCCGCGTAGAAATCGACGTTCACGTTGACGCCGTGCCGGGCGTAGGGGCGCATCGCGTCCACCAGCGCTTCCAGGATCGCGTGCCAGTGGGGCTCTCCCATCTCTTCGGAGAGCCGCCGGACGCCTTCGCGCATGTGCCGGGCGCGGGGGTCCTCGGCCCGGTAGACGCGGTGGCCGAAGCCCATGATCGGCTCGCGCGCCTTGCGCTTCGCCTTGACGTAGGCCGCAGTCTTCGCCGGATCGCCGATCTCCTTGGCCATGCGCATCACGTTCTCCGCCGCGCCGCCGTGGGCAGGGCCGGAGAGCGCGGCCACCGCCGCGGTGATGCCCGCGTGCAGGTTCGCATCGGTGCTGACGACGACCCGCGCGGTGAACGACGACGCGTTGGAGCCGTGTTCGGCGTGCAGCACCATGTCGGTGTCCATCAGCGCGCAGGCGTCCGCGCTCGGCGCCTCGCCCTTGAGCATGTGGAGGAAGTTCGCGGCATGGCCGAGGTCCGCGCGCGCTGCCACGGGCTCGCGGCCCTGGCGGATGTGGTGGTGCGCGGTCACGATCATCGGCACCTGCGAGGTGAGCCGGATGCCCTTGCGCCGCGTCGCCTCCAGCGTGTTGTCGCCGGTCTCGGGATCGAACGCCGCGAGCGCGGAGACGGACGTGCGCAGCACGTCCATGGGGTGCGAGTCCTTCACCGCGCGGATGACCTCGTGGATTTCGCCGGGGAGCGTGCGCGCCTCCTTCAGCGCGGCGTCGAAGGCGTCGAGGGCCGCGCGCGTCGGCAGCGCGCCGTGCAGCAGGAGGTAGGCGGTCTCCTCGAACGACGAGTGCGCCGCGAGGTCGTGGATGGAGTAGCCGCGATAGCGAAGCTCGCCGGCCCGGCCGTCGATGAGCGTGGTGGGCGAGCGGTCGAAGCAGAGATCCTTCAGGCCGCGATGCACCTCGGGCTGGTTGGCATCGGTCATGGTCGTCTCCCCTTCGGCCTGTCGCCAGTCCGAATCTAGTCCGCCCGGCCGGCCGCGCAATCGCGGGTTCAGCCGAGCGCAGCGCGCAGCGCGGGTCCGACTCCGGACGGCGTGTCGAGCACCAGGGCGCCGGCCGCCTCCAGCGCCGCGCGCTTCGACGCATGAGTGCCCTTGTCGCCCATGACGATGGCGCCGGCGTGCCCCATCTTCTTGCCGGGAGGCGCCGCGCTGCCCGCGATGAAGGCCACGACAGGCTTGGACATGGCACGCGCGTAGTCGGCTGCGTCCTCCTCCATCGCGCCGCCGATCTCGCCCACAATCACGACCGCGTCGGTTCCCTCGTCGGCATCGAGCTGCTCCAGCGCGTCGCGGGTGGTCGTGCCGACGATGGGGTCGCCGCCGATGCCGATGAAGGCAGACTGGCCGAAGCCCGCCTGCACGAGGTTGAGGCAGATCAGCGTGCCGAGGCTGCCGCTGCGGGAGATCACGCCCACGCGGCCGGGCCGGAAGATGCCGCTCTCGAAGGCCGGCATGAAGCCCACGAAGCACGCGCCGGGCGTGACCAGGCCTGCGGTGTTGGGGCCGACGACGGCGGCGCCGTTGGCGCGGGCCATCGCCAGCACCTCCATCACGTCGTGCACCGGCACGTGCTCGGTCAGGATGACGAGGCGCCGGCAGCCCGCCTCGATCGCGTCCCGCGACGCCGCCTTCACGCCGAGCGGCGGGATGAACTGGACCGCGAGGTCGAAGCCCACATCGCGCATCGCCTCGCCGGCGTTGGCGTAGACCGGCACGCCGCAGTGCCGGGTATTGGCCTTCTTCGGGTTGACGCCGGCCACGACGCGGGTGCCGTAGGCCTGCATGCGCTCGGTCCAGAACGTGCCCTGCCTGCCCGTGATCCCCTGGACGAGGACGCGCTCCGCGCCTGCCGCGATCATGGCGCGTCGCCCGCGTGCTCCGCGTGCCGCGCATGCCCTGCCGCGGTGACGGCGGCGGCGATGGCCTCGTCCATGGTCTGGTAGGGGTCCACGCCGAGGCGTTCGCGCAGCATGGCCCGCGCTTCCGCCGAGCCGGTGCCGTGCACGCTGAAGAAGACCGGGATGGTGGGGCCGAGCGCCTCCCAGGCGTCGAGCATCCCTGCGACCATCACGTCGGTGCGGGCGAAGGCGCCGCAGAAGTTCACCAGCAGGCAGCGCACCCTCGGGTTGTCGAGCACGAGCTCAAGCGCCGGCCGGGCCTTCGTGTACGCGGCCCCGCCGATCTCCAAGAAATTTGCCGGCCGCCCGCCGTGGTGCGCGATCACGTCCATGGTGGTCATGGTGAGCCCGGCGCCGTTGGCGAGCACGCCGATGTCGCCGTCCATCTCGATGTAGCTCAGGCCAAGCGCGCGCGCCCGCTCCTCCAGCGCCGTCAGTAGCTCCGGGCTCCCCGCGGCCGCAAGCGCCGGTTGGCGCTGGATGCCGGAATCGTCGAGGGTGAACTTGCAGTCGAGCGCGACCAGCCGCCCGTCCGTGAGCCGGGCCAGCGGATTGACCTCGAGCAGCTCGGCGTCGTTCTCGCGCCAGGCGCGGTAGAGCGCGGCGAGGGTGTTGGCGACCGGCTCCTCCGCCGCGCCGAGGCCGAGGCCGCCCAGCATCGCGCGCGCGGCGCCCACGTCGAAGCCCCGCAGGATGTCGACCGGCGTCCGCCGCAGCCTGTCCGGCACCGTGGCCGCGATTTCTTCCACGTCCATGCCGCCGTCCGGCGAGAACATCACGAGCGGCCCCTTGGAAGCCGCGTCGCCCAGCACCGCCGCGTAGTATTCCGCCGCGATCTCCGCCCGCTCTTCCACGAGCACCGTGGCGACCCTGTGCCCCGCGATCTCCATGCCGAGGATCGCCTGCGCCGCGTCGTGCGCGGCGCGGGGGTCGTCCGCCGCCAGGATGCCGCCCGCCTTGCCGCGCTTGCCCGCCGGCACTTGCGCCTTGACCACCACCGGAACGCCGAGCTGCGCCGCTGCGGCCTCGGCTTCGGCTGCGCTCCGGGCGAGTTGCCCGCGCGGGACGGAAATCCCCGCCGCGTGCAGCAGGGGCTTCGCCGCGTGCTCCTCGAAGTTCACGATGCCTGGTTCCGAATGGCGCTCCGGCCCGCGCCTACTTGCCGTACTTCGCCCAGTAGGCGCCGAACAGCGCCTCCTCGCTGGGCCTGTCCTCGGGGATCGGCACCGCGAGATGGGTGATGTTGAGGAAGTGCCGGTAGTTCAGGTTCTCGCTGATGCTGTTGCCCTGCCAGGTGCCGCAGCCCATGGAGAGCGTGAAGTTGAGCCCGCTGTCGAAGCCGCCGCCGTTGCCGAAGGTGTGCGCCATGTTCACCAGGACGCGGGCGGTGTCGAGATCCTCCGCCAGCCTGCGCGCGTGCGCGATCTCCTGCGTGTGGATGCCGACGGAGTGGCCCAGGCCCTTCACCGCCATGATCGCGCGGACCTTGTCCATGGCGTCGTCGAAACTCTGGGCGCGGTAGACGGTGAGCACCAGGGCGAGCTTCTCGTCGGAGAACGGATGGTCGCGGCCGATGCCGGTCTCCTCGACCATGACGAACCTTGCGCCCTGCGCCCGTTCGCCGAGACCGCACGCCGCCGCGAACACCGGAAAATCCTTGGCGATGACATCGCGGTTGAGCGCGCCGTCCACCCAGAGGGTGTTCTGGATCGCCTCCTTCTCCGCCGCGCTCGCCAGGTAGCCGCCGGCGCGCTGCAGCGCCGCCAGCGCCTCGTCGTAGACGTCGTCCAGGACGATCGCCGCGTTCTCCGACGAGCACGAGGTCGCGTTGTCGAAGCACTTGGACGCGGCGATTTTTTCAGCCGCCCCGCCCAGGTCCGCGCTGGAATCGACGATGACCGGGACGTTGCCCGCGCCGACCCCGATGGCCGGCGTGCCGCTGCGGTAGGCGGCGCGCACGTTGCTCTGCGAGCCGGTGACGACCACGAGGTCGCAGGCGGCCATGAGCGCGTGGGTGAGCGCCTTGTCCACCGGGGCGGGGAGCACCTGGACGAGGTCCGCCGGCGCGCCGATCTTCTGCAGCTCAGCCCGCATCAGCGCGACCGTGCGCGTGGTCGTAGCCAGGCCGGCAGGCGAGGGCGCGATGACGATGGCGTTGCGGCCCTTGAGCGCCATCATCGCCTTGTTCACCGGCGTCGCGGCGGGATTGGTCGACGGCGTCACCGCGCCGACCACGCCGACCGGCTTCGCGTACTTCACGAGCCCGAGCTCCGGCCGCTCCTCGATGATGCCGACGGTCTTCGCCCGCATGAGGTCGCGCAGCGTGCCGAAGGTCTTGCGCTGGTTCTTCACGACCTTGTCGGCCGCGTTGCCGAGGCCGGTGTCGTCCACCGCCATCGCGGCAAGGGCCTCGGCGTGCGCGGGCTTGTAGAGCGACCACGCCAGCGCCGTCACCGCCTCGTCGACCCGCACCTGGTCCGCGTCCGCGAAGGCCGCCATGGCCGTGCGCGCGCGGCGGACCAGCGCGCCCACGATGGCGGCCGGGTCGCGCTCGAACACGTCGGCTTGGGCGGGTTGGCTCATCGCAGAATAGGCTCCTCCAGCCGCGGGGCGGCACGCCATGCGCGCCGGCCGCGCTCGGAGCGGAACTTGATGCAGGTGCCGGCTCCGAATCAAGTATCTTACGCGCCCCGGAGCGGACGTGCAGCGCGCGTCAGTCGTCGCCCTCTGCGCTCCGTCGTTTGGGGTGGCGGCGACGTCCGGGCCGAGCGGCCAGGTGTCGCTCAGGCGATATCCCTCCGGCCAGGGATCGCGCGGGTCGAGATGGAGCTGGGTCGTGCCGGTCACCCAGGCGCGGCCGGAGACGGAGGGCAGGATCGCCGGGCGCCCGGCCACCGTCGTCTCGCCCTCGATGCGGCAGTCGAAGACCGAATCGATGATCGACACGCCGCGGAAGCGCGCCCCGACCCCGAGCGCGCCCTGCGCGTGCAGCACGGCCATGCGCGCGGAGCAGCCGGTGCCGGTCGGGCAGCGGTCGATCTTGCCCGGCCGGATCACGACGGCGTTGCGGCCGGTGGGTACGCCGTCCACGTCCTCGACCGGCGCCGCGATCTGGCAGAACGAGATGTGGCGCCAGTCGGGGTTCTCGGGATGAGTAAAGCCGAGCTGCTCGTTGGCGGCGCGCGTGATGCGGATGCCGGTCTCGACGATGTCCCGCGCTTCGTCCGCACTCAGCGCGAAGCCGAGCGGACCTGAGTCCACGATCACGAAGCTGTCGCCGCCGTAAGCGGTGTCCGCCGTGAGCGTGCCCAGCCCCTCGACCTCCAGCGCGGCGCCGAGCCGGGCCGCGAACGACGGCACGTTGTGCACGCGGACGGACTCCACGCGGCCGTCGCTACACGCGGCGTGGACGCGGATGAGGCCGCCGGGGGCCTCCAGCACCATCACCGTCTCCGGCTCGGTCATCGGCAGGATGCCGGTCTCCAGCAGCACCGTGGCGACGCAGAGGCTGTTCGAGCCGGACATGGGCGGCGTGTCCTCGGGCTCCATGACGATGAAGCCCATGGCGGCACGAGAATCCTTGGGCGGCACCAGCAGGTTGACGTGGCGGAAGACCCCGCCTCTGGGCTCGTTCAGCACGAAGCGGCGGAGGGACTGGTCGCGGGCGATGAAGCGGGACTGCTCCCACAGCGTCTCACCGGGCGGCGGGGCGACGCCGCCGATGATGACGTCGCCCACCTCGCCCTCCGCGTGGCAGCCGACGATCTGCACCAGCCGTTGCGATCGCATCGTTCACTCCGCGATTGTGCTGATACTCGCGCCGGTCTCCCGGCCGGGAGCGCCGGTCAGTCCCCGTCTCCCAGGCTTCGGTGCGCGAGAGTCGCCGCCGCGAGGTCCGCGAGCGCGGTTCCGGTGGCCTTGAACAGCGTGATTTCCTGCTTGGCTCCGCGGCCGGCGGCGGTGCCGCGGCAGAGGCCGAAGAGGTCGCCCGCGATCTCCGCCTCCGTCAACGCGCCGGAGCGGAGCGGGCCGATGAGGTCGCCGCTCTCCTTGAGCGCGCCGTCGGTGTCGATGTAGACGCGCGCGCGGCGCACCGCGTCGTCGTCGGCCTCGCGCATGGCGGGCCGGAAGCTGCCGATCAGGTCAAGGTGCTGACCCGGCCTGAGCCAGGCGCCTGCGATCAGCGGGTCGGTCGCGAGCGTCGCGCAGCTGACGATATCGGCGTCCGCGACCGCGGCTTCGAGGTCGGCCGCGACGGCGGCGCGGAAGCCCGCACCGTTCAGCCTCTCCGCCAACTGCCCGGCCAGGCCTGCGTCGATGTCCCACACCGTCACGTCCTCGATCGGGCGCACGGCGCGAAAGGCATCGGCCAGGTTGCGGGCGACGCGCCCTGCGCCCACCACCAGCAGCCGCCGCGCATCGGCGCGCGCCAGGTAGCTCGCCGCGAGCGCGGCGGCGGCGGCGGTGCGCCGGTTGGTGATCTCGCCGCCGTCCAGCATCGCGAGGTGCCGGCCGGTGCGCGCATCGAAGAGAAGATAGGACGAGGACAGCGCCGGCATGCCCATGGTCGCGTTGCCAGGATTGACGTTCACGATCTTGACCCCGCCGATGCCCGCCGGGTTCCACGCGGGCATCAGGAGCAGGGTCGCCTCCGGCAGCCCGTCTAACGCGATGCCGTGGTGATGGCGCAGGGGCGCGGCCGCGCCGGCCCGGAACATCTCGCGCAGCGCCTCGATCAGCGCGCCGAACGGCAGCAGGTTCCGGGTCTCGTCGGCACTGTAGACGCGCATGGTCCGTTACCTTGCCTGCCGGCTCGGCAAAGGTGAAGCCCCTTGGCGGGCCTCGCGGGATCGCCGGGAGAAGACCGGCTACTCGGCCTCGTCCATCTCCATGTCGCCGTGGTCCATGTCGCCGCCGTGGTCCTTCATCTCGCCGTGGTCCATGTCGCCGGCGCCGGCGCCGAAATCGAGCTTCTTGACGACGCGGTCACGGGTCGGGCCGCTGACGTCGAGGGTGAGCGCCCACTCGCCCTGCATTTCCAGCTCAAGCGTGGCGGTGTAGTGGCCCGGCATGGGGCCGGGCGCAGCCTGCACGGGCCGCACGTTGTGCGCGAGCGGCATGGACGGCATGTCGGCCTTGACGACGACCCCGGCGCCTTCGACGGGATCGCCGCTCTTCCTGCCCGTGAGCATGATCGTGCAGTCGTAGGTGAGTTTTTCCGCCGCCGGTGCGCAGCTCACGTCGGCCGCCACACGCTCGCCCGCCCACGCCGAAACGCTCGCCGCCAGCATCGCCGAGAGCGCCAACAATCCGATCGGGATACGCATCGCTCATCCTCCTCGTTTCAGACCGAGATAGGCACTGACCAACAATTCATGTTCGGCGAGCGCCGCAGCCTCACCCTCCAGTATGATCCGCCCGCCTTCGAGCACGTAGCCCCGGTCGGCGATGGCGAGCGCCTGGCGCACGTTCTGCTCGACCAGCAGGATCGTGACGCCCGACTCCCGCAGCCGCGCGATCAGGGCGAAGACTTCCTGCGCCGCGATGGGGGCGAGGCCGAGCGAGGGCTCGTCGAGCATCAGGAGCCTGGGCCGGGCCATCAGCCCGCGGGCGAGCGCCAGCATCTGGGCCTGGCCGCCGCTTAGCGCCGAGCCGCGCTCGTCGAGCCGACCCTGAAGCATGGGGAAGAACTCGAGCACGTCGTCGATGGACGCCTCGGCCTTGGCGCGGCCCGGCACGTTGTAGGCGCCGAGCCGCAGGTTCTGCGCGATGGTGAGTCCGCCGAAGATCAGGCGGCCCTCCGGCACCTGCACGATGCCGCGCCGCATGATCCGGTGCGGCGTCAGGCGGGCGATGTGCCGGCCGAGGAAGCGAATCTCGCCGGCGGCCGGGCGCTCGATGCCGCAGACCGCGTGCATGGTCGAGCTCTTGCCCGCGCCGTTCGCGCCGATGAGGGCGACGATCTCGCCCTCGTTCACCGCCAGCGACACGCCTTGCACGGCGCGCACCTTGCCGTAGCTCACGTGCAGGTCGCGGACCTCAAGCATGGGCCGCGTCCCGGCCGAGGTAGGCCTCCAGCACCTCGGCCTGCTGCAGCACCGCGCCCGGCGCGCCGTCGGCGATCTTGCGGCCGAAGTTGAGAACGCAGAGGCGCTGGCAGAGCTCCGAGATCAGGTCGAGCTTGTGCTCGATGACGATGCAGGTGCGCCCCGGCAGAGCGATGTCGCGGATGAGCGCGGCCATCTCCGCCGTCTCCGCCGGGGTCATGCCGCCCGCCGGCTCGTCGAGCAGCAGCAGCGACGGGGAGCGCACGAGCGCGCGGGCGAGTTCCAGCCGCCGCTGGTCGGGGAGCGGCAGGCTGCCGGCCAGCGTGTCCCGCCGCTCGGCGAGGCCGACGGCGTCGAGCAGCCGGTCGACCTCGATCCTGCGTTCCCGCTCCGCCGCCGAGCGGTTGGACAGAAGCTCCAGGGGGCGGACGCCGGGCAGGCTGTGCTGCGCCACCCAGACGTTCTCGCGCACGCTCATGCGCTTGTAGATGCGCAGGTTCTGGAAGGTCCGCGCGATGCCGTGGCGGACGATCCGGGCCGGCGTGCTATGGCTGATGTCCGCGCCCCGCAGGAGGACGCGGCCGGCATCCGGCGGATGGACGCCGGTGATCACGTTGAAGAGCGTCGTCTTGCCCGAGCCATTGGGGCCGATGAGCCCCAGCACCTCGCCGTCGGCGACCGCGAGGTCGAGGTCCTCCAGCGCGGCGACGCCGCCGAAGGCGCGGCTCAGGCGCTCAACGCTCAGCACGGAGCAGACCCCGGCAGCGTGCGCCGAGCCAGTGCACGGCGGCTTCGTCCAAGAGCCCGCGCGGGCGCACGATGAGCAGCACGGCCACCAGGCCGCCGAAGACGATCATGCGGTAGCCGGAGATCGCGCGGATCGATTCCAGCAGGCCGATGTCGATGGCGACGCCGATGAGCGGCCCGAAGGCCGTGCCCAGCCCGCCGATCAGGCCGTAGGCCAGGCCGTGCACGCCCAGCATGACGTTGAAGATCTTGGGCTCGACGTAGGTGGCCAAGTGGGCGTAGAGGGCGCCGCCGACGCCGGCGACGACGCCCGCCATGACGACCGCCAGGATCTTGTAGGCGTTGACGTTGAGACCCTGCATCTCGGTCAGCATCGGGTCCTCGCCGATCATGCGGAAGATGGCGCCGAGGCGGGAGCGCTCCAGGATCAGGAAGCCGACGAGGACCACAGCCAGCAGCCCGTAGATGATGAGCAGGTACTCGAAGTCCGAGACGTTGCTGTCGTAGATGGCGCGGATGTCGCGGAAGCCGTCGGAGCCGTCGGGGCCGACCAGCTCGCCGTCGATCTCGACCTGGTAGGTGAAGACCTCGAGGATCAGCCGCACCATCTCGGCGAAGGCCAGCGTGGCGACGGAGAAGTAGAGCCCGCGCAGGCGGACGGTCGGGATCGCCACGATCAGCGCCGCGCCGCCCGCGAGCAGCGCGCCCCACAGCAGGCCGAGCCAGATCGGCCAGCCCCACATCGCGGTGGCGATGCCGGAGCCGTAGGCGCTGACGGCGAAGAAGGCCTGCTGGCCGAACGAGATCTCGCCGACGACGAGCAGCAGGTAGGCCGAGAGCGCGATGAACGAGATCATGCCGATGTTGGAGAGGACGGCGATGAGGTAGATGCTGTCCATCGCTCAGACCCGCCGCGTCGCCGCCTGCTCGCGCTCCACGGCGAGCTGGCCCATCAGGCCGCCGGGGCGGAAGACCAGGAAGAGGAAGAGCAGGAAGTAGGCGGAGAGGTCGCGGTACTCGGTACCGAGATACCAGAGGCTTTGCGCCTCGACGACGCCGAGCAGCAGGCCGCCCAGGATGGCGCCGGGGATCGAGCCCATGCCGCCCAGCATCATGGCGATCAGCCCCTTGAAGGTGGCCCAGAGGCCGAAGAGCGGCGTGACCTGGCCGTCGGCACTCACGATGAGATAGGCGGCAACGCCGCCGAAGGCGGACGCGATGACGAAGGCGAGGGACATCACCGCGCCCACGTTGATGCCCATGAAGCGGGCCGCGCGCGGGTCCTCCGAGACCGCGCGGAGGGCCAGGCCGAAGCGGGTGTGCTGCAGCAGCCAGTGGAGCAGGACGGTCATGACGGCCGCGCAGGCGAACATCACGACGTTCTCCAGCTTGAAGAAGAAGGGGCCAAGCTCCACCGGATCGGCCGTCACCAGCGGCGGGAAGGGGTAGGTGCGATCCGGAAACACCACGGTCACGATCTCTTCGAGCTGCATCCAGATGACGAAGCTCGAGACCATGGACGCCACCGCCGCGCCGCGCCGGATGGCGCGGAAGCAGAGGCGCTCGACGTAGATGCCGGCGATCACGGCGCCGACCACGGTGGCGGCGGCGATGGCGACGGCATTGGCCTTGAATTCGAGATAGACCAGCGTGCCGACGAAGGCGCCCACCATGATCGACGGCCCGTAGGAGAGGTTGAGCCGGCGCATGACGCCGAAGATCAGGGTGAAGCCTATGGCGAGCAGCGCATAGGACGAGCCCAGCATGATGCCGTCGAGGCAGTTCTGGATGAAGTCAACCACCGGCCCCGTCCCGCGTCGCTGTCGGAGGTCCGGTCATCGGCGCCTGCCGGCCTATAGCGTCGCCCCGTCGGGCCGGCCGCGGTCCGGCTCAGGTTGCTCGCGCCCCTGGCCCTTGCCGAGGTAGGCGCGCTGGATCACCTCGTGCTCGGAGAGCTGGCCGGGCTTGCCGCTGAACGTGACCTGCCCCTGCTCCAGCAGGAAGAAGTGATCGGCCACCTGCAGCGCCATGTGGGCGTTCTGCTCGACCAGGAAGATCGTGGTGCCGTCGGCGTTGAGGTCGCCGATGATGCGGAAGATTTCCTCGACCACCAAGGGTGCCAAGCCCAGCGAGGGCTCGTCCATCATGAGCAGCTTGGGCCGCGCCATGAGCGCGCGGGCGACGGCCAGCATCTGCTGCTCGCCGCCGGACAGCGTGCCCGCCATCTGCTTCGCGCGCTCCTCCAGCCGGGGGAAGCGGGTGAAGACGTGGTCGATGTCCCGGTTCACCTGCGCCTTGCTCTTGCCGAGCCGCAGGTAGGCGCCGGCGATCAGGTTCTCGTGCACGTTCATGTCGGGGAAGACGAGCCGGTTCTCCGGCACCAGCGCGATGCCGCGCCGCACGATGCCGCTCGGCTTCATGCCGGTGATATCGCGGCCGAGAAAGCCGATGCTGCCCCGCCTCGGCCTCAGGATGCCGGCGATGGTCATCATCAGCGTCGTCTTGCCGGCGCCGTTCGGGCCCAGCAGGCAGGTGATGCCGCCCTCGTCCACCGCGAGGTCGACGCCGCGCAGGGCCTCGATGTTGCCGTAGGCGGCGGCGATGCCGCTGACCTCAAGCATGCGCCGCCTCCACGCTGCCGCCGAGATAGGCCTGCTGGACCGCGTCGTTCTCCTGGATCTCGGCGGGCAGGCCCTCGGCGATCTTGCGCCCGAAGTTGAGCACCGCGATGCGGTCGGTCACGCCCATGACGAGCTCCATGACGTGCTCGACCAGGACGATGGTGATGCCCGCCTGCTGCAGCGCGCGCAGGCGGCCGTCGAGCGCATGGACCTCCTCCAGGTTCATGCCGGCGGCGGGCTCGTCGAGAAGCAGGAGGCGGGGCTTGGTGGCGAGCGCCCGGGCGAGTTCGAGGCGGCGCTGCTCGCCGAAGGCGAGGTTGGCGGCGAGCTCGTTGCGCTTCTCGATCAGGCCGGCGAAGTCGAGCTGCCGGTCCACCGCGTCGCGCACGGCGCCCGAGCCGAAGAACCAGCGCTTCGCGAAGTTCTCGCTGCGCCGGTCCTCCACCGAGTTCTGCGCGACCCACAGGTTCTGCCAGACCGTGAGGTGGCCGAACAGGCGGATATTCTGAAACGTGCGCGCGACGCCCGCCGCCAGCACCCGGTGCGATGCGGTCCCGGTGATGTCGCGGCCCTCGAAGGCGACGCGCCCGGCGGTGACCGAGACCACGCCGCAGATCAGGTTGACCGTGGTGCTCTTGCCCGAGCCGTTGGGGCCGATCAGGCCGAAGATCTCGCCTTCTTCCACCGCGAGGTCGAGCTCGTCCACGGCATGGACGCCGCCGAAGTGCTTGGTGAGGGATGTGAGTTCGAGGATCGGCATGGCGCTACTTGCGGATGAACAGCCCGCGCACGAGCTTCACCGAGCGCTCGTCGATCAGCCCGCGCGGCTGGATGTTCATGGCGAGCACGATCAGCGCGCCGAACAGCAGGTTCCGCCAGTCGCCCATGAAGCGCAGGCCCTCGACCAGAATCCCCTGGATGAAGATCACGGCGACGAGCGTGCCGAAGACGTTGCGCAGGCCGCCCAGGATGGGATAGGCGATGGCGAAGGTCGCCAGCATGACGCCGAAGTTCAGGTGCTCGATGTGCGTGGTGTAGTGGGCGTAGATCGCGCCGCCGATGCCGGCGATGAAGCCGCCGGCGGCGAACGCGCCGACCTTCACCGCCGTCAGGTTGATACCGACGCTCTGGGCCGCGAGCTCGTCCTCGCCGACCGCGCGCAGCACGGCGCCGGCGCGCGAGCGGTCGGTCCACCACAGCGCCAGCATGACGAGGGCGACGATCACCCAGATGAAGATCGCGACGTCCAGGGTGGACCAGCCGTTCTCGGGGAAGAAGCGGATCTGCTTGAAGCCTTCGCCGCCCTGCGGGCCGACGACGATGCCCTGCTTCTCGATCTGGTAGTCGAAGTTGAACCAGAAGAGGCGGATGAACTCGCCGAAGGCGATGGTCGCCACCACCAGCATCAGGCCTTTGATCCGGAGCGCCGGGAAGCCGACGATGCCGGCGACGATGCCAGCGATGGTGGCGGCCACCAGCAGCGCCGGGATGATGTGCCAGCCCTCCAGCACCGTGAGCATGGCGGAGACGTAGGCGCCGATGGAGAAGAAGCCCGCCTGCGCCAGCGAGACCTGGCCGGTCTGCAGGACGACGTAGGCCGAGAGCCCCAGGATCGTGTGGACGCCGATGATCTGGAGCAGGCCGAAGAAGAAGTCCATCGCCTTCTCCCCCGCTCAGTCGCGCGCCACCGAGCGCGAGAAGATGCCGCCCGGCCGGAACACCAGGAAGACGAAGAGCAGCAGCATGACGTACATGTCGCGCTCCGTGACGCCCCGGAAGGCCAGGAAGAAGTTCTCGAAGGCGCCGACGGCGAGGCCGGCCACGATCGCGCCCGGGATGCTGCCGAGGCCGCCGATGACGCAGACGATCAGGCCCTTGACCGTGATCGGCACGACGAGCAGCGGCGAGAGCACGCCGACCGAGGCGCCGATCATGGCGCCGGCGAGCCCGCCGAGCAGGCCGGTGATGACGAAGGTGAGCGCGTTCGTGCGGTCCAGGCTGATGCCGGCGAGCTGGGCCGCGACAGGCTGCTGCGCCACCGCGCGCGTGGCTACGCCAAGCCGCGTGCGGTAGAGCATGAACATGAGCACGACCATGGCGATCAGCGAAAGCACGAAGATGAAGACCAAGTCACCGCGCAGGCCGAAATCGCCCCACTCGATGTAGATATCCGCGAACAGCGCCGGGTAGGGCTGGGGCATGCCGTCGGTCGCGTGGACCACGATCTCGTCGATCAGGATCAGCATGCCGACGGTCGCCATCAGCGTCGCCAGCGGGCTCGCCAGCGGAATGAAGCGGAAGTTGGCGAGGTAGATGAGGAACGCGATGCCGCCGGAGGCGATGGCGGCGATGAGGAAGGTGACGAGCGCCGGCAGCGGCACGTAGGCCGCCACGGCGATGCTGGCGTAGGCGCCGGCGATGGAGGCCGCGCCGTAGGCCAGGTTGATCTTGTGCATCACCCCGAAGATGAGGGTGAAACCGATGCCAATGAGCGCGTAGATGGAGCCGAACAGCAAGCCGTCCGTGATCGACTGAAAGAAGTCGAGCCAGTCCACCCGATCATCCCCCGCTGAAGAGGCGTCGGCGAAATGCGGGCGGGCGTGCGCCGATGGCTGCGGCGCGCACCCGCCCGATAAGGGTTACTGCGAGGGGTCGTGGAGGATGGCCCACTCGCCGGCTTGGGCGTGCACGTAGAGGTAGGGCTTGACCGCCTCGCCCTCGTCCGTGCGCTGGATCTTGCCGAGGAGCCCGTCGGTCTCCTTCAGGTTCGCCAGGCCGTCACGGATCTTCCGCCGGTCGGCATCCACCGAATCGCCGTCCGCCGAGATGCCCTGCGCTTCCATGACCTCCTTGAGGATCATCACGATCTCCCAGGCGGCGGCGCTGTGCAGGTCGGCGCTGCCTTCGTGCTTCGCCGCCGCGTCGGCTGCCGCCTTGGCGGCCTCGGTGACAGGCGCGAAGCTGGTCGGGATGATGATGCCCTCGGCCTGCTCGGCGCAGCCCTGCAGCGTCTCCATGCTCGACGAGCTGGTGAGGCCGACGATCAGCTTCGGCTTCACGCGCTGGCGCTTCATCTCCTTCAGCACGCCGCAGGTGGTGAAGGGATGGGCCGAGATCGCGACGATGTCGGCCTTCGCCTTCTTCATCTGGCGCACTTGCGTGGTGAAGTTGGTGTCGTTGAGCAGCCACTTGGACTCGCCGAGAACCTCGTAGCCGGCCTCGGGCGAGCGCTCCTTCATCACCTTGTGCCAGGTGAAGCGGGAGTGCGCGAAATCCTCCTCGACGCCGCCGTAGACGGTCTTGAGGTCCGGGTGCTCGGTGCTGATCCACGCGAACAGCGCCCGGTACATCTCGTTCTCGTTGGGGACGTTGCGGAACGCCCACTGCGAGATCTTCGCCAGCCCGCCCTTGATGGCGGTGTCGGTGAAGACCGGGATCTGCAGCCCGGAATCGCCCTCGTCGCCGACGTTCTTCTGCAGGATGCCGAAGAGCGGCTCGGCCACGTTCGAGCAGGTCGGGCCGATGGCGACGACCGCATCGCTGCCGGCGATGCGCCGCAGCACCGAAATGCCTTCCTCGGCGTTGCAGCGGTCGTCGTAGAACGAGAGCTCCAGCATCGCCATGGAGCCGTCGCCGAGCTTCACGCCGCCTCCTGCATTCACTGCTTCGATCGCGCCGCTCAACACCGCCTCCGTGTTGATGCCGAACGAGCGGACGACGCCGGACTTGGCGCCGAAGCCCGCGATCTGCACGGTCTTCTCCGCGGAGAACGCCTCGGTATGGGCGCCGAAGCTCCCGGCCACGGCAAGCGCCGCGACGGCGCCGAGCCTGACTAGCTTGCTATCCAACATCTCCTTCTCCCTCTCTCGGTGACATCGACATTCGTTACGACCGGCTCCGTGCGGCGGGGCGGTCCCGCCTCGCAGC
The DNA here is from genome assembly GCA_965221125.1 of Alphaproteobacteria bacterium. Lineage (GTDB taxonomy): Bacteria > Pseudomonadota > Alphaproteobacteria > UBA828 > UBA828 > WTGU01. The sequence continues at coordinate 157,336 of CBDCRW010000006.1, read as the reverse complement.
GCAGGGACCGGCCCCCCGCCGCAGCCGGCACGTCGTTGGCTCAATCCTATACCCGCTCTGCTATCGGTGTAAGAAATACTTGAACGCAATGGAGGAGGGGTCACCGTCCGGCGGCGCGCCTGTCTCCTGTCGTTCGCGGCAACGTGGTAAGGAAGGCCGGGAGTTCGGCGTCACGCCGCAGCGCGCACCGGGAGAAACCATGAGCAACAAGGCCGCCGTCATCCACGAGAAGGGCACGCCCGACGTCTTCCGCTGGGAAGACTGGCCGGTCGGCGAGCCGGGGCCGGGCGAAGCGCTGATCCGGCACGGCGCCGTCGGGGTGAACTACATCGACACCTACAACCGGCGCGGCATGCCGCATCCGTGGCCGGTGCCGCCGCTGCCCTTCGTCGTCGGCATCGAGGGCGCGGGCACGGTCGAGGCGGTCGGTGAAGGCGTCACGGAATGCGCGGTCGGCGACCGCGTCACCTACGCGAGCCCGCCGCACGGCGCCTACGCGCAGCGCCGCGTCATGCCGGCGAAGCGGCTGGTCACGCTGCCGGACGGCATCACGGAAGAGGACGCAGCCGGCATCACGCTCAAGGGGCTCACCGCCCAGTACCTGCTGCGCCGGACCTACCGGGTCGAGCCGGGCGATCCGGTGCTGGTCCATGCGGCGGCCGGCGGCATGGGGCTGATCCTCTGCCAGTGGGCCAGGCACTTGGGTGCCACCGTGATCGGCACGGTGTCGACCGACGAGAAGGCGGAACTCGCGAAGGCCCACGGCGCCGACCACGTCGCCGTCTACTCGCGCGAGGACTTCGTGCCGCTGGTGATGGAGGTGACCGACGGCAAGGGCTGCCCGGTGGTCTACGAGAGCATCGGCAAGGACACCTTCACCCGCTCGCTCGACTGCCTGCGCCCGCTCGGCATCCTGGCCTGCTACGGCCATGCGTCGGGCGCGCCGGACCCGGTGGACGTGGTGGAGCTGGGCGCGCGCGGCTCGCTCTTCGTCACCCGCCCGGCGCTGATGCACTACGTCGAGGAGCGCGCAGACCTGCTGGCGTCGGCGCAAGAATTGTTCGAGGCCGTCGCGTCAGGCGCGGTGACGGTCACCGTGCGCAACCGCTATCCCTTGCGCGAGGCCGCCCAGGTGCACCGCGCCATCGAGGAGCGGCGCACCACCGGCTCGACGGTGCTTCTCCCCTTCGCCTAGTGAGCGGGGGCGCGCATGTCGTCGGGCACGACCGCGCCGTTCTCCACGATCAGCTCATCGTCGAGCCAGAGCGAGCAGCCCCGCATCGGCAGGTCGAGGTGGCAGGGGGTATCGTTCTCGCCGCCGAACTCGGTGTCGGGGCCGAGGGAGAACAGCACGTTGCCGTAGTGCGCGCGGCCGTCCATGCCGATGCCCGGCAGGTCGGGCCGCCAGATGCAGTGGTGGTTGAGCCCCCAGCCGATGTGCGAGACCGCGTAGGCGCGGGGGTCGTCGTAGCCCTCGATGAAGCCCTGCAGGTGCCGGGCGCGGTCGCCGCCCGAGATCTGCGTCACCATGCCGTCGCTGATGTCGAAGGCGATGCGCTCGCCGGTGAACTCGCGGAGCGGAAAGACGATGTCGTCGGCCTCCATCACCACGCGGCCGTTCACGCCGCGCTCGGCCGCGAGCGTCGCGAGGAAGCCGCCCGGCCAGTGGTCCCAGCGGCCCGCTTCCGTGGTGAAGCCGTATTCCGTCAGGATGAACTTGTCGCCGAGCGCATACGTGACGTCGGTGCCGGCGTCGTTGGTGAAGCGGAGCCGCTCCGCCGCCCTGAGGCGCTTCTCCCCGGCCTCGACGCGGGCCCGCATCTCGGCGGTGGGGAACAGGCGCTCCAGGATTTCTTGCGGCTCGACGACGAGCAGGATGCGGCTGCCTGCCTCCTGCATCGCGATCTGCTCGTGGGAGAAGAGCAGGAGCATGTGGTCGACGACCATGTCGGCGTCGAGGCAGGTCTGCATCGCCTCCGGGTGCTTGCCGAGCGCGTTCTGGCCGATGTTGGCGATCCTCACCGCCGGGTCCTCCGCGCCGTCGGCGGCGAGGTGGACGTCCGCCACGTCGGCGCCGAGGTCGCGCGCGGCGGCGAGCGAGGCCTTGCGGTAGTGGTCGAGCTGGTCGCCTTCCGAGAGGACGGCGACCGTCTCCCCCGGTCCCACCTCGCAAAGCTCCAGGTTGCGCCTGAACAGTTCCGTCAGTCGTGCCTGATCCTGCCGTGTGCCCATGAGTCCGGCTCCTATTCGGCGGCGCTCGCCAGCGCCTATTCGGCGGCGCTCACCAGCGCCGTGTAGCCGCCGTCGCGCGGCTCCCCGTTGCGCGAGGCGCTCTCGCGCAGCGCGTCCTCGCCGTCCTGGCGGCGCCTGGCGCGGGCCTCGTCGTCGTCGCTCAACAGCCTGTCGAGATAATAGTTGAGAAGGTGGTGGATGGCGCGCTCCAGCTTCACCGTCGGCCCCGGCCGGAAGGCGCGCGAGCCGACCCCGTTCTGCAGCGATTCCAGCATCGCCCGGTCCTCGTTCGCCACCAGCCGGATGAAGTCGGCGTAGATCCGGTTCTTCTCCTCGAAGCCGGGCTCGTCGAAGTAGGCGGCCGGCAACTGGGTGTAGATGACGATCCGCGTCGTCGCGTGGTCGACGGGGAGCGCCACCCAGGGCTGGATGAGGTCGTGCCGCCCGAAGATGTTCATGGTGGGCCGGACCCAGGTGGTGCACGCGAACCTGTCCGTCACCTTGCCCCGGAGCCAGGGCATGGTGTCGAACAGCGTGACCCCCTTCGGCGCCATGGTGAAGCTCTCGTAGGCGGCGTTGTATCCGTTGCGCTCGAGGTTGAAGCGGAAGTCGTTGACCGGGAAGTGCCCGCCGAAGGAGTCCTTGTGAATCACGCCCACGTGGTACATGTCCATCAGGTTCTCGGGGATGAACTTCCAGTTGCACGGCACCTCGAAGTCGTAAGTATCCGAGGTCCGCGTGTTCTCCGGCTGCAGGAAGGCGGCGAACTGCCTGATCCCGTCCTCGTCCAGGTAGTCGGCGAGGCTCGGGCAGTCGGGATCGAAGTTGACGAAGATGTAGCCGCCCCAGGTGTCGAGGTTGACCCGCGGCAGCGCGCAAGCGGCGAAGTCGAAGCCTTTGACCTCCTTCGTGTGCGGCGCGCCGAGCAGCTTGCCCTCCAGGTCGTAGACCCAGGAATGGTAGGGGCAGCGGAAGCTCTTGCGATTGCCTTCGCCGGTCGCGACCTCGACGCCCCGGTGCTGGCAGACGTTGTTGAAGGCGTTGAGTTGGCCGCTCGCGTCGCGGCAGACCAGCAGGGGCTCGCCCGCGATCCGCATGGCGCGGTAGTCGCCCTCGTTCTCGAACTCTTCGACGCGGCCGACGCAGAGCCACTCCTTCATGAAGATGGCGCCGACCTCGTAGTCGAAGATCTCGGGCGCGGTGTAGAGGAAGCCCGGCAGGTGCCGCGCCTGGCTCAAGTCCCGCCGCGTCTCCCTGATCGCTTCGAGAATGCTCTCGTCGAGCGTGATGCCCCGCTTCCGCATCGCGCAGCGTCCCCCCTGGTTGCCGACGGAGGGAGTATAGCGGCCCGGTGTCGACGAGTCCCTGCGTGCGCCCCCACCTCACCCCGACCCTCTCCTCCCCCGGGAGGAGGAGAGGGGGACTCCTCCATCGGCGACAGCGTCCCCCCTCCGCCCTCCGGGGGGAGGGGGACAGGGGGAGGTGGGTTTTTTCTTGGGTCGCGTTTGCCGCGCCGCTCCGCCTACACCGGGCAGCGGGTGAGGAGGTGGCCGTTGTCGTCGAAGCGCAGCGGCTCGGCCTCGCCGAGGACCTCGCCTGCGCCGTTCAGCTCGGCGGCCAAGGGCGGCGAAACCAGGACGGTCTCCAGGTGCAGGGTGGAGCGGATCAGGCAGAGCCTGGCGTCCGCGCCGTCGAGCCGCCACGAGGTGCCGACGGCGGCCTGCAGCGCCGCCTTGTCGCTAGCGAGGACCGCGGGGATGCGCACGCGCTCGGTGAACGTCGCCGTGCACGCGTTCATGTACATGGCGTAGAGGTCGAGGCTGTCGGCAACCTGCTTGGTGGTGTAGTCGGCGTTGCCGACGCCGAGGCCGTTGCCATGCGTCTCCGGCGTGAGCCCGAGGACCACCAGCTTGCCGATCTCCGGCGCCGGCGGGTTGGGGCGCCCGCGGATGTCGAAGCGCGCCGTGACCGCCGGGTCCATGCCGGTGCCGGAGATGTTCTTGCCGAGCCGCTCCACCGCGAGCACGTCGATCTGCTCGAACGGGAGCTTCGGGATAGAGCCCTTGGCGGTCTTCAGCAGGCGGGCGTCGGTCTCGTAGAAGTCCTGCGGTTCCGCGCCCTCGATAACCGCCGCCTCGCGCCGGGCGTTCTCGACGATGGCGAGGCCGTAGGCGACCGGAGCCTCGCGGATGGCGATGGCCGCCCACTCGGGCAGCACCTCCATGTAGCCGCGCACGCCGAGGCGGTGGACGAAGCGCGCGCCCTCCGCCTTGCCGAGGCCGATGGCGACCATCTTGGTGAGCCCGCTCTCCACCTCGCGGTCGAAGGAGGTGTGGGACTTGACGCGGGCCACCACGAGGACCGCGTCGGCCGCGAAGGCGCGGCGGTCGAAGTGGACCGGGATGCCGGCGCGGGTCTCGCTCAGGCGCACGACCTCCATGCCGGCCTCGATGGGGCACCCCATGGCCTCTTCGGTGAAGCCGAGCTCGGCCAGCAGCGACACCTGGCCGGACGCGACGGCGCCGCCGTGGCTGCCCATCGCCGGCACGATGTAGGGGACGAGCCCGCGCCCCTTGAGCCAGGCGACCGCCGCCCTGACCACGTCCGGCTTGCTGCGGATGCCGCGGCTGCCGCAGGTGATCGCGACGCGCGCGCCCGGCGGGAGCGCGGTGAGCCGGCGCGAGGCGTCGAGGGCGCCCTGGGTGGCGGCGGCGACGTCGGGGAGCGCGGGTGCGTCCGGGTGGCGCAGCGCCACCGGCATGACCGGCGGCAGCGCCTCGTTCTCGAACTGCGGCAGCGCGATGGCGGGGAAGGTGGGGCTCGGCGTGTTCAGGGTCATGGCCGCACGATACACCAGAGGTGGGCCGGGCAGAACGCCGGCGGTCAGTGCAGCGGGCCGGGCGGGCGCTCAGCAGCGGGCGGCGATGGCCGGGCCTGGCTGGCGGGGCCGGCCTGGTGGTGGACCATGCGCCAGCCGCCCTGCTCCTGGGCGAAGACGTTGGTGGCGATCAGCCGGCCCGCCTCCAGCACCTCGCGGCAGATGACGAAGGCGCCGGGCCCCAGCACGAAGGCGCGGGGCGCCTCGCAGCGGATCTGCGGTGCGCCGGGGCCGCCGAGGATGGCGGCCCAGCTCTCCATCACCGCTTCGCGGCCGACCAGCGCGTCCCAGCCCGGATGGATGCAGGCCACCGGCGCCTCGGCGGCCCAGAGCGCATCCATCGCCGCGAAATCGCGCGCCGCGAAGGCGCGGTAGAACGCCTCGTTCGCGGCGAGCACCGCGTCTTCGTCGGACATGGCTCGATCCGCCCCGGCGCCGCTACGGGATCAGCACCGCGCGGCCCTTGACCGTGCCGGCGTGGAGGTCGTGCAGCGCCCGGTTGGCCTCGGCCAGCGTGTACTCGCGGGTGGCCAGCGTCACCAGCCCCCGGTCGGCGAGCGCCATCAGCTCCACCAGCTCGGCGTAAGTGCCTACCAGATTGCCGACGATGGTCTTCTCCGAGACGATCATGTCGATCGCCGGGATCTGGACGCGGCCGCCGTAGCCCACGATGTAGTAGAAGCCGTCGTTGCGGGTCATGGCGAGGCCCTTGTCGATGGCGTCGCCCTCGCCGACGAAGTCGATCACCGCCTCGGCGCCGTGGCCGCCGGTGAGCGACATCACCTCGTCGAGCGCGCCGTCGCCGGCCCTCACCACGTGGTGGGCGCCGCACTCCCTGGCGAGGCCGAGCGCGAGGTCGGAGTGGTCGAGCACGATGATCTCGGCCGCGCACAGCGCCGCGAGGGATTGGATGCCGATGTGGCCGAGCCCGCCCGCGCCGATGACGACGGCGTACTCGCCCGGCACCAAGTGGCCCGCGGCCTTCTTGGCGACGCGGTAGGCGGTGAGCCCGGCATCGGTGTAGGGGGCTACGTCCTTGGGCGCGAGGCTCTGGGGCAGCTTGATGAGCGCGCGCTCCCCGGTGAGCAGGTAGTCGGCGTAGCCGCCCGGCGCGTTGATGCCGGGAAAGCTGCTCTCGCCCGCGTGCATGTCGTTGCCGCGCCGGCAGGCGAGGCAGTGGCCGCTGGTCACCAGCGGGTGGCAGATCACCGGGTCGCCGACCTTGACGCTTTCCACGCCGGAGCCGACCGCCTCCACCCAGCCCGCGTTCTCGTGGCCCATGATGTGGGGGAAGGCGACATCCACGTGGCCCTTCCACACGCCCTCGATGATGTGGAGGTCGGTGCGGCAGACGCCGGCGCCGCCGATGCGGACGACCACGTCCGTGGGCTTGGTGATCTCGGGGTCGTCCACGTCCTCGTAGGTCACGAACTTGGGCTGGGTGAGGGCTTCGTCGTAGCTGTGGAGCGTCGCTGCCTTCATGGGTTTCCTCCAGTGGTCAGTTCAGGCGTCGGCCGGTCTCGGGCTCGAACAGGTGGACGGCGCCGGCGCGGGGGTTGAGCGCGAGCGTCTCCCCCTCGCGGACGGCGGTGTAGCGCGGCAGGCGGACGGTGATCTCGCGGTCCTCGTCGGTGGTGCAGAAGATCAGCGTGTCCGCGCCCATGGGCTCGACCAGGGTGACCCGCGCGCCGATGGCGCCCCGGCCCGCTGCGCCGTCCGGCAGCAGGTCCTCGGGCCGGATGCCGACGGTGACCGCACCGCTGGCCGCGTCGGCGCCTGCCGCGATTTCCGCCGCGCCGATGTGGACGGTGCCGTCTGTGGCGGTGCCCGGCAGGAAGTTCATCGCGGGCGAGCCGATGAAGCCGGCCACGAACTCGTTGGCGGGGCGCTCGTAGAGCGTGTCGGGGTCGCCGATCTGCTCGATCCGCCCGTCGCGCAGCACGACCACGCGGTCCGCCAGCGTCATGGCCTCGACCTGGTCGTGGGTGACGTAGACGGACGTGCGCCGCATCTCCTGGTGCAGCCGCTTGATGACGGTCCGCAGACGGACGCGAAGCTCGGCGTCGAGGTTGGAGAGCGGCTCGTCGAAGAGGAAGATGCGGGGATCGCGCACCAGCGCGCGGCCGATGGCGACGCGCTGGCGCTGGCCGCCCGACATCTGGCGCGGGCGGCGGCGCAGCAGCTCGGTGATCTCCAGACGCTCGGCGACCTCGCGCACCTTGGCGTCCACGCTCTTGCGGTCGACGCCGCGGATGCGCTGGTTGAAGGCGAGGTTGTCGAACACGTTCATGTGGGGATAGAGGGCGTGGCTCTGGAACACCATCGCCACGTCGCGGTCCTTCGGCGCCACGCCCGCCATGTCGCGGCCGTCGATGGAGACCGCGCCCTCGCTCTGGCGCTCGAGCCCCGCGATGATCCTGAGCAGCGTCGACTTGCCGCTGCCCGACGGGCCGACCAGGACCACGAACTCGTTGTCGTGGACGGTGAGGTCGATCTCCTGCAGCGCGGCGACCGGGCCGAAGCGCTTGAAGACGCTGCTGACGACGACTTCCGCCACGGGGCTACTCCCGGATCACGCCGGCGAGCGTACCGCGCGCGAGGTAGCGCTCCAGCACGAAGGCGATGATGACGAGCGGCAGCACCGAGACGAGCGCGGACGCGCTCAGACTCCACCACGGCACCTTGTTGGAATTGAGGATCACGATGGTGGGCGGCAAGAGCTGCACCTTGGCGAAGGTGAGCGTCAGCGCGAAGAAGAAGTCGCTCCACGAGAAGATGATGCAGAGCAGCGTCGCCACCACCATGCCGGGCGCGCAGTTGGGCAGGATGATTCGGTAGAACGCCTGGATCGGGTTGCAGCCGTCGATCAGCGCCGCCTCGTCCAGCTCGATGGGCACGGTGTTGAAGAAATCCACCATCACCCAGACGACGATGGGGAGCAGCATCGCGACGTAGACCAGGATGAGGCCGAGGTGGGTGTCCAGCAGGCCGGTGAAGCGGAGCAGCAGGAAGTAGGGGATCGCGAGCACCGCCGGCGGCATGATGCGCTGGGAGATGAAGAAGAAGGTGATGTCGTTGTTGCCCAAGGGGCCTGCGCGGAAGGTGAAGCGCGAGAGCCCGTAGGCCGCGAGCGTGCCGAGGAAGAGGGCGATGGAGGTCGAGATCAGGCTGACCACGAGGCTCGACAGGTACGGCCCCTGCATGCTGATGCCGCCGGAGCTGGTGTCGCGGAACAGCGCGGTCCAGCCGTCCACCGTGGGCTCGTATTCGAGGAAGGGGATGTAGGTCGCGCCGCCGACCACGCCGGGGTCGCTCTTGAACGAGGTCGAGAGCGCCCAGAGGAAGGGTGCCACCACGAAGATCGCCCAGGCGATGAGCGCCGCGTACTTGAGCACGCGGTAGAGGTCCGCCCGGCGCCCGGTCATGATGCCGCCCCGCACCGGCCCCTGCACGGCCTCCTCTGCCCGGCTCATGCCCGCAGCGGCCCCTGCCGGCCAATCATGAGCCGGCTCAGCGAGCGGGCGAAGATGGTGAGCGCGATGATCATGATCGCGAGGTAGATGATCGAGAGCGAGGCGGTGTAGCCGATCTGAAACTCGCGGAGCCCCCGGATGTAGAGCAGGTAGCTCGTGGTCTCGGTCGACGAGCCGGGGCCGCCGGAGGTGAGCGCGTAGATGGTCTCCATCAGCTTCGACGATTCGATCAGGCGGATGATGAGCGCGCCCAGCGTGATCGGCGCCATCAGCGGGAAGGTCACGTGGACGAAGGTGCGGATCGGGCCCGCGCCGTCGATCTGCGCCGCCTCGTAGGGCTCGCGCGGCAGCGACATCAGCCCCGCCAGCAGCAGGATGAACATGAACGAGGTCCACTGCCAGACGTCGATGATGACGACCGCGGCGAAGGCGGGGCCGGACTTGCTGAGCCAGGGCACGGCGGGGATGCCGAACCAGCTCAGCACGTCGTTCATCGGCCCCAGCGTCTCGTGGAAGATTGTGCGCCAGACCACCGCCATCACCACCGGGGTCACGCACATCGGCACGATGAAGAGCACGCGGAAGAAGCGCCCGGCCTTCACCTCCTTCCACAGCAGGAGCGCCAGGCCGAAGCCGAGCAGGTACTCGAAGACCACGCAGAAGAGCACCATCAGGTAGAGGGTGCCCATGGAATCCCAGAAGCGCCCGTCGGCGATGGCGCGGGCGTAGTTGTCCCAGCCGATGTAGTCGAGCTCGGGGAAGTTCACGTCCCAGCCGGAGAGGCTGAGGCGCACCGTGTAGATGAGCGGAAAGATGATGATCGCGACCAGCGCGAGAAGCGCCGGAAGCAGGAAGATGTGCTTGTAGCGCGAGTCCAGCATGGCTGGGGAAAGGACGACCGGCGGGCCTCAGCCCGCCGGTCTTCTCTAGCGAAGTCTTGCGTGTGTCTCGATGCCGCCGGCCTTACTGGACCTGATCCAGCGGCACGTTGTCCTCCAGCGCGACCACGTTCTTGTAGGCCTCGCGGATGACGTCGACGCCGATGCGCTCGGCGATGCGCGTCCATTCCTCGGCGACCTCGTCCAAAGCGGCCTGGGCGGTCATCTCGCCCGCCATGGCCTTGGCGACGCCAGCCATCATGGCGGTGTAGAACTGGTTGACGCCCGGCACGCGGAGGTCGAACACGCGGTTGGTGCTCGTGTCCATGCCCCTGAGCATGTCGGTGAAGCTCACGGCCACCGCGCGGTCCCAACCGGCCTCCTGCTCCCAGTAGTCCGGGTCCATGTGGCTGGTACGGAAGGGATTGACGCCGAAGCGGCCGATCAGCAGGTCGTGGTTGGTGTTGGCGTAGTTCGAGAAGAAGCAGAACCAGTCGAACGCCATCTCCTGCTCTTCGCTGTACTTGGAGACGCCGGCGCCCCAGCCCCAGGTGACGTAGGGCGCGACGGAGGGGGTCTCGAACTCGTCCCACTGGCCGCTGACCCGGTTCCACACCTTGTGCGAGCCCATGGACGGGCCGTACTGGGTGCCGACGCGGATCTTGTTGCGGATCGGCGAATCCGGCTGCATCGCCTGGATGAAGGCGTCGTCCCAGGTGACGCTCATGAGCGACTCGCCGCCGCCCCAGGAGAAGATCTCCTCGCCGATGCCGAAGTTGATCCCGCCGGGCGGCATGTAGCGGAGCGCGTCCATCCACATCTCGAGCCCCTTGACGAAGCCGGGGTTGTTGACCTGCGGGGTCATGGTCTCGAGATCGAACCAGAAGCCGCCGGTGACGTTGGGGTTCTTGGCGTAGGAGGCGACGCGGGTGATGAAGTTGGCGAAGGCCACGTCGTCGCGCTTGACGATCTCGGTGGAGCCGTACTCCAGCTCGCCGTCGCCGTCCCAGTCCCAGCCGCTGAAGAAGGTGGCGACCTCGGCGTATTCCTCCCAGGTCGTGGGCACCGCGAGATCGCGGCCGTACTCGGCCTTGAACTTGGCCTGGTTCTCCGCGTCCTCGAAGGGCGGCAGGATGTACTTGAAGTAGTTGCGGTCGCCGTCGAAGGTGTACTGCAGGCGCTGGCCGTTCCAGCTGGCGACGCCCTGGTAGGCCGGCGTGATGTCCTTCATCTCGTCGGTGTCGAGGTATTTCTGGGGCACGGGCGCGAGATGGGGCGCCCAGTCGCCGATCCAGTACGACCCGCCGTAGACGATGTCGTAGACGTGCTGGCCGGTCTGGAAGGGGATCATCACCTTCTGGTAGAGCTCGCCGAAGGGGGCGTGCACCACGTTGACCGTGCCGCCCGTCAGCTCCTCGAACTGCTTGGAGTGCAGCGCCACGGGCTCGCCCATGACGGGCACGGCGTGGGTCAGGATGGTGATCTCGTGCCCGGTGTAGTCCTTCGCGTCGGTGGACGCGTAGGAGCAGATGCCCGGATGGTCTTCCTTGATCCCGTACTTCGCGACGTAATCGGTCTCCGCGAAGGCGGGCATCGTCAAGGCGACGCCGACCGTGCCAAGGACGCCGGCTGCCAGAACAGCTCTCGGATGCATTGTCATCTCCCTGAGTGGCTCGGAGGACGCCGCGCGGCATCGCCGCCGCGCCGGCGCCGGCTCACGGCCGGCGAGTATGCGTCATGGGCCGCAGGCCAAGCAAGGTGAGGGGGGGTGACCCCGGACATTGGTGCGGTGCACGGCGTGGGTTGGTGGGGGCAGTCTCGGCGGATGCTGTGTGTGGACGATGGCCGCCGAGAGAGCGGCGGAGCGGCGCCTTCGCGGAGGGCCGGCTGATGGCGGACCGCTCGCGGGTCGAGCGCCTGCCGCCGGATGCTCTGGCGGCGGTAAACCTGGCGATCCGCGAGGGCGCCACCATCGACGAGATCACCCGGCGGATGCGGGCGCATGGCGGCACCTGCTCGCGCGCGGCCGTCGGCCGCTACGTCAAGCGGAACCGCGCCGCGCTGCTGCGCTCGGCCGAGGACGACGATCCCGGCGAGCCTCGGCAGGCCAGGTCCGGGGAGCCCCCCGAGGAGGTCAGCGCGGAGCGCGCGCTCGAGACGCTCCGGAGTCTCGTCAAGCGCGCCGCCGACGCGATCGAGAGGGGCGAGAAGCCGGCCGACATCGCCATGATCGGCGCGCTCGCGCTCGCCATCGGGCGCATCGAGAACGCCGACAAGGCCGGCGCGGCCGGCAGGAGCGCCGCCGCGCCCAAGCCTGCCGCGCGCGGCGCCGGCCCGCTCGAAGGCTGGCCCAGGTCTGCGGAAGAGCAGAAGAAGGGACTCTCGCCCGACGCCGTCGCTCACATCCGCGCCGCCGTGGAGGGCCACTGGGGCATCCACGATCCGGTCGCGGGCGAAGAAGCCGTCGCCGAGGCCTATTGGCGATTGAAGGCGCAAGATGCGGAGGGCGAATGAGGCCGGCGGGACCCTCCGCGTGGGCGGCCCTGGGCGCCTCCCCGCCATCTCACCTTGTCTCGGCTTGTCTCGGCTTATCTCGGCTTATCTCGGCTTATCTCGGCTTATCTCGGCTTTTTGGGCAAAAAAATGCGGGCATGAAAGTGAGATACGCCGCCGCTTCGCGCGGAAATGCGGGCTGGGCTATGATGGCGGCGCGGCCGTGCGCGCCCCGCCCGCCGCCTGGCGCATAGAGCCAAGAACAGCCGGACGCTGAGGACAGGAATAGCGATGACGCTTGCCGCGGTCTCACTCGACGACAAGTACGCCGCCTGGTCGGGCGAGGTCTACATGACCGGAACCCAGGCCCTGGTCAGGCTGCCGATGATGCAGCACCTGCGCGACAAGGCGGCGGGGCTGGATACCGCCTGCATGATCTCGGGCTACCGCGGCTCGCCGCTCGGCAACTTCGACCGCGCGCTCTGGCAGGCAAAGCGGTTCGTCGAGAAGCACCGCGTGCACTTCCAGCCCGGCGTGAACGAGGACACGGCGGCGACCGCGCTCTGGGGCACGCAGCAGGTGGGGCTCTTCCCAGGCGCCAAGCACGACGGCGTCTTCGCCATCTGGTACGGCAAGGGGCCGGGCGTTGACCGCACCATGGACGTCTTCAAGCACGCCAACCTCGCCGGCACGGCGGCCCACGGCGGCGTGCTCGCGCTGGCGGGCGACGACCACGTCTGCGCCTCGTCCACCACCGCGCACCAGAGCGAGTTCGACTTCATGAGCGCCACCATGCCGGTGATCAACCCGGCGGGCGTCCAGGAGTTCCTGGACTTCGGGCTGCACGGCTGGGGGCTCTCGCGCTATGCCGGGCTCTGGGTGGGCTTCATCTGCATTGCCGAGACGGTGGACAGCTCCGCCATCGTCTCGGTGGACCCGCACCGGGTCGCGATCGCTGCGCCGGAGGACCACGCCCTGCCCGAGGGCGGTCTCAACATCCGCTGGCCGGACACGCCGCTCGCGATGGAGGAGCGGCTGCTGGAGCACAAGCTCGACGCGGCCCGCGCCTACGCCCGCGCGAACGGGCTCGACCGCAGCGTGATCGACGGGCCGGGGCGCAGGCTCGGCATCGTGACCACCGGCAAGTCCTACCTCGACGTGCGCCAGGCGCTGGACGACCTCGGCATCGACGAGGGCGCGGCGAGGCGGCTCGGCATCGCGCTCTACAAGGTCGGCATGAGCTGGCCGCTGGAGCCCGACGGCATCAGGCGCTTCGCCGGCGGGCTCGACGAGATCCTCGTGGTCGAGGAGAAGCGCGACTTCATCGAGAACCAGATCAAGGACGTTCTCTACAACCTGGCCGCGAGCGCGCGGCCCCGCGTCGTCGGCACCTGCGACGAGGAAGGGCGGCCGCTGCTCCGCGCCTCCGGCGAGCTCGACCCCGGCGGCGTGGCGGAGACGCTGGCGGCGCGGCTGCTCGGCTTCGGCCCGGACGAGGCGCTGGAGGCGCGGCTCGCCCGCCTGCGCGCACGCCGGGCCGAGAGCGCCGCCGCCCGGCCCGCGGCGATGGAGCGCGTGCCCTACTTCTGCTCGGGCTGCCCGCACAACTCGTCGACGAAGCTGCCGCAAGGGAGCCGCGCGCTCTCCGGCATCGGCTGCCACTACATGGTGCAGTGGATGGACCGGGAGACCGACACCTACACCCACATGGGCGGCGAGGGCGCCAACTGGATCGGCCAGGCGCCGTTCACCGAGACGAAGCACATCTTTCAGAACATCGGCGACGGCACCTACTTCCACTCCGGCTCGCTCGCGATCCGCGCTGCCGTCGCCGCCGGCGTCAACATGACCTACAAGATCCTCTACAACGACGCCGTGGCGATGACCGGCGGCCAGCCCATGGACGGGCCGCTCACGGTGCAGCGCGTGACGCGGCAGATCCAGGCCGAGGGCGTGGGCCGCATCGCCGTGGTCACCGACCAGCCGGAAAAATACCCCTTCGACGGGCAGTTCGCCGACGGCGTGACCATCCACCACCGCGACGAGCTCGACCGCGTGCAGCGCGACCTGCGCGAATGGGAGGGCGTCTCGGCCATCGTCTACGACCAGATGTGCGCGACCGAGAAGCGGCGCCGGCGCAAGCGCGGCACGCTGGAGGACCCGGACTGGCGCGTCGTCATCAACCCGGACGTGTGCGAGGGCTGCGGCGACTGCGGCGTGCAGTCGAATTGCCTCTCCGTGGTGCCGCTGGAGACCGAGTTCGGCCGCAAGCGGGCGATCGACCAGTCCGCCTGCAACAAGGATTTTTCGTGCATCAAGGGTTTCTGCCCGAGCTTCGTGCTGGTGAAGGGGGGCGAGCGGCGCAAGCCCAAGACATCCGCCGCCGACGGGCCCATCACCGCCCTGCCGGAGCCCGCGCGCCCCGCCTGCGCCGCGCCCTACGGCATCCTGCTCGCGGGCGTCGGCGGCACGGGGATCGTCACGCTGGCCGCGCTGCTCGGCACCGCGGCGCGGCTCGAGGGCAAGGGGGCCACGGTGCTCGACAAGGCGGGCCTCGCCCAGAAGTACGGCGCGGTGACCAGCCACGTGCGCATCGCCGAGCGGCCCGAGGACCTGCACGCGGTGCGGATCGCCGTGGGCGGGGCGCGGCTCCTGCTCGGCGTCGACCTGGTGGTGGCGGCGAGCGGCGAGGCGACCTCGCGGCTCGACCGCAGCACCTCGCACGCCGTGGTGAATGGCGGCCCGATCACGACCGGAGACTTCACCCGCGCGCCCGACCTCGAGTTCCCCGTCGCGCAGCTCGAGCGCACGGTGGGCGCGGCGGCGAAGGCGCTGGATGTCGTGGACGCCACCCGCATGGCGACGGCGCTGATCGGCGATGCCGTCTACGCCAACCTGTTCCTCTTGGGCTTCGCGTATCAACAGGGCCAGGTGCCGCTAAGCGCGGACGCGCTGGAGCAGGCGATCGCGCTCAACGGCGTCGCGGTCGAGTCCAACGTGCGCGCCTTCCGCTGGGGCCGGGCTGCGGCGCACGATCCGGACTCGGTGGCCGCAGCGCTGGCGGAGAGCGGGGGCCTGCCGCAGGCGCCGCAGCCTGTGGGGCTCGATGCGATGATCGAGCGCCGCGCGTCGGATTTGCGGGCCTACCAGAACACGGCGCTGGCCGCGCGCTACCGCGCCCTGGTGCGGCGTGCGCGCGAGGCCGAGCGGGCGCAGGCGCCGGGGCGCGCGGGCTTCGCCGAGGCGGTCGCGCGGGCCTACCACAAGCTGCTCGCCTACAAGGACGAGTACGAGGTCGCCCGGCTCTACACCGACGGCCGCTTCCAGGCGCAGGTGGCGGCGCAGTTCGAGGGGCGCTTCGGGCTCCGCTTCAGCATGGCGCCGCCGCTCATCGCCGGGCGCGACCCCGAGACCGGGCACCTGAAGAAGCGCATCTTCGGCCCCTGGATGCTCACCGCCTTCGGCCTGCTGGCGAAGCTCAAGGGCCTGCGCGGGACGCCGCTCGATGTGTTCGGCTACGCGGCCGAGCGGCGCCGGGAGCGCGCGCTGATCGGCGAGTACGAGGCGACGGTGGACGCGCTGATCGCGGGTCTCGGCTCGGACAACCACGGGCTCGCGGTGGAGATCGCCGAGGTGCCGCTCGCCATGCGGGGCTTCGGGCACGTGAAGGAGGCCAACGTCGCCTGCGCGAAGGAGCGCGAGGCCGACCTGCTCGCCGCCTTCCGCGCCCCCGCCGCCCAGGCCAGCGCCGCGGAGTAAGGGGGCTCCTGTCGCGCGTGTGGGAAGGTCCGGGCACCCCCACCTCTCCCCGGCCCTCTCCTCCCCCGTGGGGAGGAGAGGGAGAAAAGGCCGGTGCAACTTGCGTTCCCCCTCCGCCCTACCGTGCCGCAGTGATCTCGTAAGGTCGGAAACGCGCTAACCCGCCGTGTCCAGCCAGATCGTGACCGGGCCGTCGTTGACGAGGTGGACCTGCATCACCTGGCCGAAGCGGCCGGCGGCGACGGGCACGCCGTGCTCGGCGAGGGAGGCCTTGAAAAGCTCGTAGAGGCGCTCGCCCTCGTCCGGCGGCGCGGCGTAGGAGAAGCCAGGCCGGTTGCCCCGGCTCGTGTCGGCAGCGAGCGTGAACTGGCTCACGACCAGCGCCGCGCCGCCGCTCTTCAGGATCGAGAGGTTCATCTTGCCGGGCTCGCTCTCGAAGATGCGCAAGTTGGCGACCTTGCGCGCGAGGAGGAGCGCCTGCTCGTCGCCGTCTCCCTGCATCGCGCAGACGAGGACCAGCATGCCGTTGCCGACCTCGCCCACCGTCTCGCCGGCGATGTCGACGCGGGCTTCCGCCACCCGCTGAATTAGCGCCCTCATCGGCCGAGCGGGGCGTAATAAGTGCGCTCCGGCGGGGCCGCCAGGAGAGCGAGAAAGTCGTCGAGGCCGCCGGCCTCCTCGAGCGCGGCGAGGTTGGCCTTGTGCGCCTCGGCCGAGGTCCATTCCTCCAGCAGCACGACGCGGTCGGGGTCGGTGGCGTCCACCGCCATCTCGATGCGCGCACAGCCCTCCATCCCGGTGTCCTCGCCCACGAAGGGCGCCAGCATCTCGACCAGCGCCGCCCCCGCGCCGGGCTTCGCGCGGGCTCGCACCATCACCAGCACAGACATGCGCCATCCCCTCTCGATTGCGGCCGCACCGCCACCGTGTACCATCGGCCGGGCAGAGGGCAAGCGGAGAAGACGGTGACGAGCCCGACAGCGACGGACGGCGCGCCGGGTGCGACGCTCCGGCTGGGAGCCTGGGTCGCAGACGCGCCGCGGGCCTGGAGCGGAGAAGCCGGGCGGCGCGCGGGCAGCGCCTTCGTGGATACCGCCGCCTGTATGCTGGCGGGCGCGGACGATGACGCGCCGCGCGCGGCCCGTGCCGGCGTTGCGCGCTGGGGCGCGGGGGGTGCCACGGTCGCCGGCACGCCGCATAGGCTCGCCGCACCCTGGGCCGCGCTGGTCAACGGCACGGCGGCCCATGCCTTGGACTACGACGACGTGCTGGAGATCAGCAACGCCCACGTGAGCGCGGTGCTGATGCCGGCCCTGCTGGCGCTCGGCGAGGAGCGGAGCGTCGACGGTGCCGCCTGCGTGGATGCCTATATCGTCGGCGTCGAGGTCATGGCGCGGCTCGGCGAGGCGCTCAACATGACCCACTACTTCAAGGGCTGGCACACCACGTCGACGCTGGGCGCACAGGCGGCGGCGGCGGCCTGCGCCCGGCTGCTGGGCCTCGACGCCGCCAGGGCCACGGCCGCGCTCGGCCTCGCCACCAGCCTCGCCTCCGGCGGCAAGCGGCAGTTCGGCACCATGGCGAAGCCGCTCCACGCCGGGCTCGCGGCCAAGAACGGGATCATGGCGGCGGCGCTCGCCGAGGCCGGAGTCACCGCCGCGCAGGACGCCTACGAGGGCGCGCGCGGCTTCGTGGACCTCTTCGCCGGCGTGCCGCGCGAGCGGCTGGAGGCGGCGCTCGCCGACTTCGACGGGCCGCCCGCGATCGAGCGGTACGGGCTCTGGCAGAAGGTCTACCCCTGCTGCGGCAGCGTTCATCGCCCCCTCGATGCCCTGCTCGCAATGCGCGGAGACGGCGGCCTGCAGCCGCAGGCGGTGGCCGGGATCGATACGCTGCTGCCCGAGATCGAGATGCACAACCTGCCCTACGTCGCGCCGGCGGACGCGATGCAGGCGCGCTTCAGCCTGCCCTACCTGCTGGCGAGCGCGCTCGTCGACGGCCACCTGGTACTGGACTCCTTCTCCGCCCAGGCGCTCGCCCGGCCCGCCGTGCGCACGCTGATCCCCAAGGTGCGCATGCGCCCGGACCCGGAGCAGCTCGGCGATGCGAATGCCGCTGCCGCGCCGCTGTGGTCGACGGTCACGCTCACGCTCGCCGGTGGCGAAACGCGGTCGAGAACGGTCCGCGAGCCCAGGGGACACCCCGCCCGGCCGCTGGGGCGGAACGATCTCCATGCCAAGTTCGTGGACTGCGCCGCGCGCGCACTACCGGCGGCCGCGCACGACGCGGCGTTCGAGGCGCTGGACGGGATCGCCGGGGCCAGCGACCTGAGCGCGATCGCCAATCACCTGGGAGCCGGACATGGCCGGGGCTGAGACCGCGACGACGGACGCGGCCGAGTACGCACGGGCCTTCACGCAAGGCACGACGGTGTTCGACTGCCTCGGGCTCTTCTACGTCCTCGACGAGCCCTACGCGACGCGCTGCCTGGAGGCCGGCGTCAACGTCTGCAACGTGACCTTCGCGCTGGAGAGCACGTGGGACCAGACCATGGGCGCGGTGGACGAGGGCTTCGCCAAGATCGAAGCCAGCCCCGTGCTGGCGCTGGCGCGCAACCGGGCGGAGATCGACGCGGCGCTCGCGGCGGGGCGGCTCGCGGTGGTCCCCGGCACGCAGGGCTCCAGCATGATCGGGAAGGAGCTGGCGCGGGTGGGCATCCTCGCGAGGCTGGGTTTCCGCTTCTTCGGGCTCGCGTATACCGGCGCCACGCTGTTCGCCGACGGCTGCGGCGAGAAGCGGGATGCCGGGCTCAGCTTCCTCGGCGAGGAGCTGATCGCGGCGGTGAACGAGACGCCGATGATCCTCGACCTGTCGCATACCGGCCACCGCTCGCGGGCCGAGGCCGTGCCGCTCGCCCGCGCGCCGGTCTGCACCCACTCCAACGCCTGGCACCACGTCGCCAACGACCGCAACACGAAGGACGAGACGGTGCGCGCGATCGTCGCCAAGGGCGGCATGATGGGCGCCTGCTGCCTGCCGCTCTCTGTGAGCCCGGCGGACCAGACGCTGGACCGCCTGATCGACCACATCGACCACTTCAAGGCGCTGGTGGGCACGGCGCACATCGGCATCGGGCTCGACTTCACCGAGGCCTACCAGGAGGCCGGGACCGTGCTGCCGGAGTCCGTTCGCTGGCGCACGCTCCGCCCCGACATTTTCGGGCCCGTCGAGGCCTTCGTGATCCAACGCTACCCGGATGGGCTGAGCGAGATCGCGGAGCTGCCCAACCTCGCCCGCCGCCTCTTCGCGCGCGGCTACGACGAGGACGAGGTAGTGGGAATCCTGGGGCAGAACTGGCTGCGCACGTTCACGAACTTCGTCGGCTGATCCCCACTGCCGCGCGCCGGGGCCTGGTGACGCATCGTAACTCACTGAATTGATCGCATTTTTTCACCAGCACGAAAACCGCTTTCTGAATTTGAGTAATCTCGTAAATGTTATATCCTGTGCGATATAGATGTTGGCTTTGCTTCGTTGCAGCCTTGTACTGGGACTCTTGGCCCCTGTCGAAAATGGCTTAGGCGAGGAAAATGAAAACTCGGACAAAACTGCTGATAGCGGCCGCGTCGCTGCTGCTAATATCCGGTTGTGTCGGAGGTGATGCATCCAGTATTACTGGCGGTGCACAAGGTGGAGCTGCAGTCGATGTCGATGTAATTCATGCAGGTAACTCGTCTTTCTTTAATGTAAATACTGGAACTCTCTGGCCGCAGTATCAGAGCACTTGGGCGACCATGTGTACAACTGGGTATGGGGCTTGTTGGTTGGGTTTCGCAATTCCCAGAGGGTCGGCTTGCTGGTGTCCCTACTATGGGACGCAGGTGTGGGGACAGGCAATGTAAGTGGGGAGAGGTGCATGACCAGCCTGGCAAAGATTGGATTCGTGCTTGCGAGTTGCTTGGCAATCGCAGCATGTGCGGTCGGCGGTGATGCGGAAAGCGAATATGGAAGTGCCACGGGTGGAGCTGGCGGCGATATAAGCATCGAGACGGAAATCGATGTAAATCTGGATGAAGAGTAAGGACGTACATTATCGTCGGAAAGTAATATCAAAAGAATATTTTTTGTCTGCACGTGCGAGCTGATCCATGCATTCGGCCGCCGGCAGATTGTACACACTCTAGCCCGACCTATTCATGGACTGCCTTGCACTTGATGCTCGGTTGATTGGGCGCGTCGGGGCCTGACGCGGTTTGGCGTCGGGAACTGAGGATGGTCGTTATCGGGTTGATGGTTTATGGAGCCTGGGTGATTGGGGCACGCCGCCCCGTCGCTCATGGGCCTGCTGCGGCGAGGCGGCCTGCGAGCAGGCGGAAGAGGGCGGCGTCGGGGCAGGCCGAGGCGAAGTGGATGCGGATGCGGGTGGCCTTCTCGATGACGCGGGCACCGATCTTGAGGAGGCGCAGCCTGAGGGTTGCAAACTCTGCACGGGCGAGCGGCGCGGCGCGGGGAATGGCGTCGCGCAGCGCGAGCATGAGCCAGTAGGCTGCGGTGTGGAGGACCAGCCTGAGCTGATTGGCGAGCGGGCTCTGGCAGGAGGTGCGGTCCGAGGCGAGCTGGCCCTTGTGCATCTTGATCAGGTTCTCGGCCTGGCCGCGGGCGCAGTAGATGTCTTCGTAGAGATGGCGGGGCTCGCCCTTGAGTGAGGTGACGACATAGCGGGCATCGAAGCCGCGGGTGCTCGCCTCGAGCCGGGCGACGACCCGGCGTTCGCAGCTCCAGGAGCGGGCGGCGTAGTCGAAGGCGGTGAAGCTGCGCATCCTGTCTGCGCCGGCCTTGGCGCGGCGCACCTTGAGATCGTCGGCCATCTCGTATGCGAGCGCGTGCAGCGCGCGGTTGCCCGCGAGGCCGAAGATGTAGTCGACCCCGTTCTCCTCGCACCAGGCCATGGCTTCCGGGCGGCCGTAGTGGCTGTCTCCGCGGAAGACGATCCGGGTGTGCGGCCAGTGGCGGCGGATGCGGCGGACCAGATGCTTGATGAGGGTGCGGACCTCAGGGCCCGACGGCGTCTTGCCCGGGCGCAGGAGGACCGCCACCGGCTTGCCGCTTTCCACATGGTAGACGTGGACGGGCAGGAAGCAGCGCGTGTCGTAATGAGCGTTGAAGAGCGAGAGCTGCTGGTGGCCGTGCACCGCATCGCAGGTGTCGTCGATGTCAAGGGTTATGGCGGCGGGAGGGGCTTGGAAGCTGCGGCAGAAGAGATCGACCAGCGCCGCCGTCATGCGCGCCACCTCGATACGAGACGGCGCGTTCTCCAGGCGGCTCATGGTCGGCTGGGAGCAGAGTGCGCGGCCGCTCTCCGGCGCCTTGCCTGAGGCCAGCTTGAACAGAGGGTCCGCGCGCAGCGCGTCGCAGTCGTCGGCATCTTCGTAGCCACACGCAATGGCGAACATGCGGAAGCGCAGCATGGCCGAGAGCGAGTGGATCACCTGCGCCTGCTTGCGCCGGTCGCGGATGCAGCCGGCCAGGGTCTCGGCCAGGCGCAAGCTGCGTTCCGCCTCACGAAGCAGGACGAGGCCGCCGTCAGACGAGATCAGGCCGCCGTCGAAGGCGGCGCTCACCTTCTTGCGTTGGACGCTTGGCAGATCGAAGGGAAGAAGACTATCGTCGGTCATGGCGGGCGTGGCATTTTCGT
Source organism: Alphaproteobacteria bacterium (assembly GCA_965221125.1). Classification (GTDB taxonomy): domain Bacteria; phylum Pseudomonadota; class Alphaproteobacteria; order UBA828; family UBA828; genus WTGU01. The sequence continues at coordinate 135,928 of CBDCRW010000006.1, read as the reverse complement.
TGTTCGGAGAGGAAGACGCCTCGGCAACGAATTCCTACCCGATGGCAACGACTTACGCTACGTCCGCCACCCCAAAACCAGACCTGCCATGAATAATTCGGGCTAGAGAGCCGACAATAACTTGATTCTGGCGCGGCGGCTGTCGCAGCGCATGCGCGGAACAGTTTGGGCTCCGCGCCTACGGCATTTTCACCCCCATTAACCCAAGCGCGTGATCTCGCAGAGGTAGGAGCGGTGGGGCACGGAGCCCGAGATCGGGTCGACCTCGCGGTTGCCGATGAGCGCGTTCATGTTCGCGCCCGCCGCGCTGGTGGCGTCGTAGCCCGGCAGGCCGAGCGCCTCGCAGGCCTGCCACCAGCCGTGGGTGGCGCTGACCACGCGGGGGTCGAGGGTGGGCCGCAGCACCGCGCGGGCGCGGACCGCACCTTCCGGCGTGGCCAGCCGCACCCAGTCGCCGTTCCCGATCTCGCGCGCGGCGGCGGCGTCCGGGTGCATCTCGACCGTGGGGTCGGGCTCGCGGCGGCGCAGCGAGGGCATGCCCCGGTGCTGGCTGTGGCAGTAGTGGAGCGACTTCGCGGACGTGAGCACCAAGGGGTAGTCGGCGGCGAGGTCGGCCCGGCTCACCGGCCCGACGGCGGGCTCCACGTAGTCCGGGATCGGAGACTGGCCCGCCGCCAGCAGCTGCTCCGAATAAACCTCGACCTTGCGCGATGGCGTGGCGAAGCCCGGCGCGGGCTCTCCGTCGCCGCCGGCGTACTTGCGGTAGCGGGTCTCGTGGTCCACGCGCACGCCGCCGGGTGACTGGCGCAGCGTCTCCAGGTCGAGGCCGGAGCGGGCCAGCATCTCGCGGTAGGAGGCGTCGACGTCGCCGCCCCAGAACTGGTTGGCGAGGCCGAGGCGCTTCGCAAGCGCGAAGGCGATCCAGACGTCGCTCCGCGACTCGCCCCGCGGCTCCACCGCCGGCGGGCGGAGCTGCGCGAAGGAGGTCGCGTCCGCCCCCACCTTGAAGTCCGTGCACAGCCCTTCGCGCTCGAACGGCGTGTTGACCGGCAGCACGATGTCGGCGAGGGAGGCGGACGGCGTCATGAACATGTCCACGTGCACCGCGAAGTCCAGCGCCTTCAGCGCCGCCTCGCCGCGGGCGGTGTCGGCGTGGCTCACCAGGATGTTGGTGCCGAAGCTCACCAGGCCCTTGATTGGATAGGGCCGGCCCTCGAGGACCGCGCGGTAGAGGTCGTCGCTGGTGATCCAGCCCTGCTGCTCGGGCCCGAGGGGGCGGCCCGCGCCGCCCACCGCCTTCGCGAGCTGCGCGGGCGGCAGCATGTCGCGGCCCCGGATGTCGTTGGTGGGAATGGTCTCGAACAGCACGTTGCCGCCCGGCGCATCGAAGCTGCCGCTCAGCGCGTAGAGGAGCGAGATCGCGCGCGAGGTCTGGCTCGCGTTGGTGTGCTGGCCCACGCCGGACCAGCTATACGACGAGACCGCGTCGGCCTCGCCCAGCAGTTGCGCGGCTGCGCGAAGCCGCTCCGCCGGCACCCAGGTGATTTTTTCTACCCGCTCCGGCGTGAAGGCGCGGCAGCGCTCGCGGTAGAGGTCGAAGGCGGTGCGGCAGGGGATCGCCGCGCCGTCAGCGCCCGCGACCTCGTAGCGGCCGCCGAGCGCGGGCGTGCCGCCCTCGTAGCGGGCCGCTGCGGGGTCGTAGAGCATCGCCGCGCCGGCGTCCGCGTCCCAGGCGACGCGGTGGGCTGCATCACCGTCCGCGCTCAGGTGATCGGCGCGGAGCGGCGTGCCGTCGTCCTCGCGCAAGAGCAGCGGGCCGTTGGTCCAGGCCCGCATGAAGGCCGCGTCGTAGTGCCCGGCCTCCAGCAGCAGGTTGGCGAGACCCAAAGCGAGCGCGCCGTCGGTGCCGGGGCGGACGCGGAGCCAGACGTCGGCCTTGACCGCGAGGCCCGCGCGGCGCGGGTCGACGACGATGAGCTTGGCGCCCCGCGCCTTGGCCTCGGCGACGCGGCTGGCATAGGCGAGCCAGGTGGTGCTCGGGTTGTGGCCCCAGAGCATGATGCACCCGGCGTTCTCGAAATCCGGCACGGGCGTGTCGACGCCGAAGGTGAGCCGGTTGATGTCGTCCCGGTGGAAGTTGCAGATCTCCGTGCCGTAGGGCGCGTTGGGGCTGCCGTAGGCGTGGCGCAGGCGCTCGATCCAGGGATAGGCGTCCTGAATGCCGGTGCCGGACGGCGTGGTGATGGCGAAGGCCACGCTCTCCGGCCCGTGCTCGGCGGCGAGGCGCTTGAGAGCCGCGGCGGTCTCGTCGAGCGCCTCGTCCCAGCTTATGCGCTCCCACGTGCCGGGCTCGTCCTTCGGGCTCGTGCGGCGGAGCGGATGGAGCAGGCGGTCCTCGTGGTAGACCAGCTCCGGCGCGGCGCGGCCCTTGCCGCAGAGCGCCTTGCCGGTGGGGTGCGCGGGGTCGGGCTCGACGGCGACGAGGCGGCCGTCGTCGACCACGGAGATGCAGCCGCAGACGGAGGTGCAGAGCGCGCAGAAGCCCGGAATCCGCTCGATGTTCGTCTCGGCCGCCATCGCGCCCTCTCGTTTCCGCACCGCCCCGGTTGACCCGCCGCCCGCTTGTGCCTAGATGCCAAGAGAGCGGCCGCGCTGCCCGGCCGAGCATGGCGGCCCGCGCCGCCTGAAGCAATGGGCGGCCCGCGCCGCGCGAGGCAATGGCTGGCGGGCGGGCGCCCGGCCCGATATGGTCCGCGCCGCACCGCCCGCCGCGCAAGATTGCAGAGGATGCCATGGTCGACCGTGTCGGCGCCCTCGGGCGCTATCCGCAAACCCGCCTCCGCCGCAACCGGCGGGATCCCTGGTCGCGCCGCCTGGTGGCGGAGACGGTGCTGACGGCGGGCGATCTGATCTGGACGGTCTTCGTCTGCGAAGGCTCCGGCCGCACCGAGCCGGTGGGCTCCATGCCGGGCGTCGAGCGGCTGAGCGCCGACCTGCTGGCCGAGCGGGCGCGTGAGGCCCACGATCTCGGCATCCCGGCGCTCGCGGTCTTCCCGCAGACGCCGGCGGCGGCCAAGACGCCGGACGGCGACGAGGCGCTCAACCCGGACAACCTGGTGTGCCAGGCGGTGCGCGCGGTCAAGGCGGCGGTGCCGGAGATCGGCGTGGTCTGCGACGTGGCGCTCGACCCCTACACCAGCCACGGCCACGACGGGCTGATCCGCGACGGCTACGTGGTCAACGACGAGACGGTGGACGTGCTCTGCCGCCAGGCGCTGGTGCAGGCGGAGGCCGGCTGCGACGTGATCGCGCCGTCGGACATGATGGACGGGCGCGTCGGCGCCATCCGCCGCGCGCTGGACGAGGCGGGCTTCGAGCGGGTGCGGATCATGTCCTACGCGGCCAAGTACGCGTCGGTCTTCTACGGGCCGTTCCGCGATGCGATCGGGTCCACCGGCAACCTCGCCGGCGGCGACAAGCGCACGTACCAGATGGACCCGGCCAACGGGGACGAGGCCTTGCGCGAGGTCGCCATGGACATCGAGGAGGGCGCCGACATGGTGATGGTGAAGCCCGGCATGCCCTATCTCGACATCGTCTACCGGGTGAAGGCGGCGTTCGGCCTGCCGACCTACGTCTACCAGGTCTCCGGCGAGTACGCGATGCTGAAGGCGGCCGGCGAGCGCGGCTGGCTCGACGGCGACGGCGCGATCCTGGAGGCGCTGCGGGGCTTCAAGCGGGCCGGCGCCGACGGCGTGCTGACCTACGCCGCCCTCGACATCGCGCGGCGCCTGCAGGGCTGAACCGCCCGCCGGCCGGCTGCACGGCTGGCCCACCGATCGACGGCCGGGCCGGCGGCGGCGCGTGCGTGTATACTCAAATACCAGGACGGGGAAGCATCGACATGACCGTGGACGGACCGCTCGCCGGCGTCACTGTGATCGACCTGACGCGGGTCCTGGCTGGCCCCTACTGCACCATGGTGCTGGCCGATCTCGGCGCCCGCGTGATCAAGGTGGAGACGCCGGGCGGCGGCGACGATTCCCGCGCCTTCGGCCCGTTCGTCGGCGGAAAATCCGCCTATTTCATGTCGATCAACCGCGGCAAGGAGAGCGTCTCCCTCAACCTGAAGGAGGACGGCGACCGCGCGGTCTTCGAGGAGCTGCTGGCGGGCGCCGACGTGGTGGCGGAGAACTTCCGCGCGGGCACCATGGAGCGCCTCGGCTACGGCTGGGAGGCGCTGCACGCGCGCTTCCCCCGGCTGATCTACGCGGCGTGCTCGGGCTTCGGCCACACCGGGCCCTACGCCGGGCGGCCGGCCTACGACGTGGTGGTGCAGGCCATGGGCGGCATCATGAGCCTGACCGGCCAGCCCGACGGGCCGCCGGCGCGGGTGGGAAGCTCGGTCGGCGATATCGTCGCCGGCCTCTTCACCGCCATCGGCGTGAACGGCGCGCTCTACCGGCGGACCATGACGGGCGAGGGGATGAAGCTCGACGTCTCCATGCTCGATTGCCAGGTGGCGATCCTGGAGAACGCGCTCGCGCGCTACTTCGCGTCCGGCGAGGTGCCGGGGCCGCTGGGCACGCGCCATCCCTCGATCACGCCGTTCCAGGCCTACGCGACCGCCGACGGCCACGTGGTGATCTCCGCCGGCAACAACGCGCTGTTCGCGACGCTCTGCGCCGCGCTGGGCAGGCCCGCGCTCGCCGAGGACGCGCGCTTCGTCGACAACGCGGCGCGCAACGCCAACATCGACGCGCTGGAGCGGGAGTTCGAGGCGATCCTCGCGGCGCACCCGACGCGGCACTGGCTCGCCGTGCTGGAGGAGGCCGGCGTGCCGTGCTCGCCGATCAACCGGGTGGATGACGTGCTGGCCGACCCGCAGGTGGCGGCGCGCAACATGATAATCCGGGCGATGGACCCGGTGGCAGGGGAGGTGAAGATGGCAGGCAACCCGATCAAGCTCTCGGCCTATCCCGACCCGGCGGAACGGCCGCCCGCGCCGGAGCTCGACCAGCACCGCCGCGCGCTCGCGGACGGAGACGCGTGATGCGCGCCGCGGCTTCCGGCAGGGGAGGCTGGCGGCGGCAGAGCTTCAGCCTCAGACGACTGCGGCCCTACTGCGCGGCGTTCGGCGCTGCGGCGCTGCTCGCGCTGCTGCTGGCCGTGGGCTCGTGCTCGTGGTTCGCGCTCCCCTCCTACGACGGGGCCGAGGAGGTGCCGGGCCTCGATGCCGCCGTGGAGATCGTCCGCGACGCCAACGCCGTCCCCCACATCTACGCGCAGTCGCCCAAGGACGTCGCCTTCGCCATGGGCTTCGTCCACGCGCAGGACCGGCTCTGGCAGCTCGAGATGCAGCGCCGGATCGGCCAGGCGCGGCTGGCAGAAGTGGTGGGCGAGCCCGCCGTCGAGCCCGACAAGTTCTTGCGAACGCTGGGTATCTACCGCGTCGCCGAGCGCAACTTCGAGATGCTGGAGCCCGAGGCGCAGGCGATCTACGGGGCCTATGCGGAGGGCGTGAACGCCTACCTGGAGACCCACTCCGAGCTGCTGCCGCTCGAGTTCCAGCTGCTCGGCCACAAGCCCGAGCCCTGGCGGCCCGCCGACAGCCTCGTCTGGCTCAAGATCATGGCCTGGGATCTCGGCGACAATTTCAGCGACGAGCTGCTGCGCGCGCGCCTCGCCGGCAAACTCGACCGGGCGCAGCTTCAGGACCTTTGGGCGCAGCATCCCGACGACCCTGCGCCGGGGCCGCACGCGGCGGTGCCGGCCGTCCACGGCAGCGGCATCGACTTTGCGGCGCTCGACGCGGTCGCGCAGGGTGCCATGCCGGCGCTGCGTGCCTCCGGGCTCGGCTCCAACGCCTGGGTGCTCTCAGGCGCGCACACGGAATCCGGCAAGCCGCTGCTCGCGAACGACCCGCACCTCCGCCTGGAGGTGCCGAGCGTCTGGTACCTCGCCCATGTCTCGACGCCGGAATTCGAGGTCGTGGGCGCGACGCTGCCGGGGCTGCCCTTCCCGCTGCTGGGCCAGTCGCGGACGCTCGCCTGGGGCTTCACCAACACCGGGCCGGACGTGCAAGACCTCTTCATCGAGCGGATCGACCCCGACGACCCCGGCCGCTACCTCGCGCCGGAGGGGAGCCTCCCCTTCGAGGTCCGCACCGAGACGATCGCCGTCAGCGGCGGCGAGCCCATCGAGCTGGAGGTGCGCGTGACGCGCCACGGGCCCGTGGTCTCCGACCTGCTGGAGGAGAGCGAGGAGTTCCTGGAGGAGGGCCACGTGCTCGCCTTCTCGTGGACTGCGCTGGACGACGACGATCTCAGCGGCCAGGCGCTGGTGAACGCCACGGGTGCCGAGGACTGGCAGGCGTTCGTCGACGCGCTCGGCGACCTCGCGGTGCCGCAGCAGACCATCGTCTTCGCGGACACCGAGGGCAACATCGGCTACGTGGCGCCGGGGCGCGTGCCGATCCGTGCCTCGGGCCAGGGGCACCTGCCGGCGCCGGGCTGGACCGGCGAACACGACTGGGTGGACCGCGTGCCCGTCGACGCGCTGCCGGGCGCGCACAACCCGGCGTCGGGCCGCATCGTCAGCGCCAACAACCGCATGGTGGGGCACGACTATCCCTACTACCTCACCGACGACTGGACGGCGCCCTACCGGGCCAAGCGGATCGAGGCCCTGCTGGATGCCAGGCCCAAGCACGACGTGGCCAGCTTCGCGGCGATCCAGCAGGACCTGGTCTCGCTCGCCGCCGCCCGGCTCACGCCGGTGCTGCTGGAACTGGCGGCGCCTGCGAACGAGACGATGCGGACGGCGCTCGCCATGCTGGCGGCGTGGGACCACGGCATGGGGCGGGACAGCACGGAGGCGCTCATCTACGTGGCGTGGGTGCGCGAGCTGATGCACGTGCTCTTCGCCGACGAACTCGGCGACGTGTTCGAGGACTACTGGAAGATCCGCACCGAGCCGATTCACCGCGCGCTCGGCGAGCGCCAGCAGTGGTGCGACGACGTGAGCACCGCGGGCGGCCAAGAGACCTGCGCAGACGCGGTGAGCCGGGCGCTCAAGATCGCGCTGGAGTTCCTCGCCGTGACCTACGGGCACGACATGGACGACTGGCGCTGGGGCGAGGCCCACGCGGTCCGCATGAAGAGCCGCATCCTGGGCGAGGTGCCGGCCATCGGCTCCTGGTTCGAGATCGACATGCCGTCCGGCGGCGAGAAGGAGACGATCAAGGCCGGCGGCTTCGACGTGGCGGACGCGGAGCGCCCCTTCGCCCAGAACCACGGCGCCGGGTATCGGGCGATCTATGACCTGGGCGACCCTGCGCGCTCGGTCTTCATCCAGAGCACGGGGCAGTCAGGCAATCCGCTCTCCGGCCACTACGAGGACTACGCCGAGCCCTGGCGCGACGGGGAGTACCTCCCCATGCTCACCGACAGGGCGGCGGTAGAGGAGGACGCGCTGGGCACGCTGGTGCTGGAGCCGCGGTGACACACCGGTCCATGCTCAGGCTCGTCACTTCTTCACCTTTCCCTTTGCCATCCTCACGGCATATCCTTAACATTCGGCTCACTAACAATCGCAATACAGCAGAAAGCCCCTGTAATGTATTTGAGAAAGCTATTGGTACGAAACAGCGGCATTGCCTCAGACCTTGAAATTGAGCCAACATTTAACGACGATGACTCTCCCCAGCCTCTTCTTCTAGTCGGTACTAATGGATGTGGCAAAACAAATGCTCTCTCTATTATCGCCGACGCGCTGACTGAACTTGCTGCCAACTCATTTAGTGACGTCACGCCATCGACCACTGGACTATCGCGAAAGTACTTTCGTAGTCTTGGTCCGGCGACCACTAGAATTGGCGCTCAATTCGAACTTTGCATTTCCCAATTCACCGACCAAAGAAGAAGTTATTTTTGTGTGAGCAAGTCTGGCACTGTGGGATCAGAACTTGCCCGAACTCGGTTCACAGAGTTTCCAACCAATTTTCGCTGGGATGAATCGGAACCATTCAAGAGGACAACAGGTCCCAAGGATGGTATTACGAGAATATTCCGCCGCGGTTGTTATGCATTCTTCCCCTCAAGTCGAGCAGAGGAGCCGTACTGGTCAACCGAAGATCGTACTAAAGAGCAGGCACATTTCGAAATTCTTCTTGCAGATGAGCTAAACAAACCGATAGTTTTGAATCGCACGTTTCACGATCTGAAGCCCTGGCTAATCGATGTTTTTCTCGATCAGTCTATTGATGCCTTCTCTCTTCGGTCAAGCATGTCAAATTTAGATAAGATTGTGACGAATGTCACCGCCAATTCGACAGCGCTGGCTAACATAAATACCATACTTAGGATTATCCTTAATGAACCAAGCGCGCGGTTAGTGCGCACAGGGAGGGTCATGAGGGATAGAAAGCTACAGATTGTACGAGACAAAGAACTAATCATGCCAAGTCTCGAAGCATTATCCTCGGGTCAGGCGACACTGTTATCAATGTTTTTTGCAATTCTTCGATATGCCGATACAGGCGTTACAGCGAGTCCCACCCAGAATATGACTGGCATTGTTCTCGTGGATGAAGTGGACGCCCACTTACACAGTGACTTTCAGCTAAGGACGTTACCGCATCTGATGCAACTGTTTCCGAGAATTCAGTTCATTCTATCTTGTCATTCGCCATTCGTGCCATTGGGACTAGAAGATGCGTACGGTGAGAACAATGTGCAGATTGTAGAGTTGCCTTCGGGTAGACGAATAGAGGCGGAAAGATTCAAGGAGTTCATGAGTTGTGCCGACGCGGTATCGAGAACGAAGCTATTTGATGAGAGCATATCGGAAAAAGTGAAGCAACTAAATCGGCCACTCGTGCTTTTCGAGGGGCAGACGGATCCAAAATACTTTTCTGCGGCAGCTCAATTGCTGGGATACGAACGTATTGTCGGAGGTGTAGATTTTGATTGGGTGGGAACAGAGACAGACAAGGGGGCAACTGATGGAGGAAAGGATCGGTTGAAACACGCAAAAACGTTGCTTCGCAATAATCCTAGTCTCTGCAAGTCAACAGTGGTATTGCTTTTTGATTGTGATGCGAACGTTATGAATTCCGATGAGGGCATGTTATGCATTCGGGGACTAGAACGTAACGAGGCAAACAAAACGTGTAACGATGGTGTCGAGAATCTGTTACCAGAGAGAGTGTTTGAAGAGAAATTCTTTAGTAGCAGCGAAAAGAGAATGGGAGGCGCAAACACCGCCATTGTGCGCAAGCTCAATAAGGTCAAGCTGTGTACGTATCTGTGTGAAACTGAGAGAAATGTAGATGTCTTTGAGGGTTTTCGAAGTTCATTGAATATGTTGGAAGAAGCAATATTTGGAAAGTGAATAAGGGTAAGCCACAAAAACAGCCTTGATTTATTTTGGTACTGACGGAGTACGTTTAGTAAGCTCGCAAACAGGCATATTATCTGCATGTGGCGCTTTGAAGTAAGCGTCACGCTCGTCGGTGAGGGAAAACTGCGTGGGATATCCTTGCCGTGGCGCGTGATGGTCAGGCTCTCGCCCTGGGCTGCGCGGTCGAGCAGCCGGGGCAGGTGCCGTCTGGCCTCGGTGACGCCAACGCGTTCCATCGTGGGCCTCGGTTCGGTGTCGGGCGAGACATGGGAGCGGTCGGAGCGCCCGGCAAGCGGAGTGCGTCCGCATAAAGGGGCTCACCTCTCCCTTGCACCCACTCCGTCATGCCCGCACGTGTTGCGGCTCTGCGGCCGGGACACAGGCTGACGGCGGTTCCGGGCGCCGAACCAAGCCACTTATGCTTCGAGATGGCGGCGCGGGAAGGCCCGCGTGGCGAGACCGCCCACCGGTCCGAAGACCAGCGACAGCGCGTAGGCGAGACCCGCGACAAGGATGATCGCCGGCCCGGACGGCAGGCTGAAGTGGTAGGAGAGCAGAAGGCCGGTCAGGCTCGAGAGCATCGCGACCAAGACCGCGACGGCGATCAGGGCGCCGATGCCGACTGCCCAGAACCGCGCGGCGGCGGCGGGAAGGATCATGATGCCGACGGCCATCAGCGTGCCGAGCGCGTGAAAGCCGGCCACGAGGTTGACCACGACGAGGGCAAGAAACGCGAAATGCGTCACGGCGCTGAGCCCGCTCACCGAGCGCAGGAACTGCGGGTCCGCGCATTCGAGCACGAGCGGCCGGAACAGGGCCGCGAGCGCGAAGACCGAAATGCTCGCGATGGAACAGAGCAGGATCAGGGCGTCGTCGTCAAGCGCGAGCACGGTCCCGAAGAGCACGTGCATGAGGTCGACGTTGCTGCCCCGGGTAGACACGATCAGCACGCCCACCGCCAGCGAGATCAGGTAGAAGGCCGCGAGGCTCGCGTCCTCGCGCAGCGCCGTGACCCGGGTCACGAAGCCCGCGAGGAGCGCCACGGCCATGCCCGCGATCAGCCCGCCGATGGTCATCGCCCCGAGAGAGAGGCCCGAGACGAGATAGCCGACGGCCGCACCCGGCAGGATCGCATGGGCCATCGCGTCGCCCGTCAGGCTCATGCGGCGCAGCATCAGGAACACCCCGACCGGAGTCGCGCCGACCGAGATCGCAATACAGCCCATCAGCGCGCGCCGCATGAAGCCGAAATCGGCGAAGGGCTGGACGAGGAACTCCCAGATCATGCAGCGTCACGCCCGCATGTGTGCGGGGGGCCGGCGCAGGCCTCGCACATCTGGCGCGCGCGGAACTGGTTTTCGGCCGTCAGCACCTGCGCCGTGGGTCCATGAGCGACGAGTTCGCGCGCCAGCATCAGCGTGCGGGGGAAGTGAGCCCGCACCGTGTCGACGTCGTGCAGGACGGCGAGCACCGTGCGGCCTTCGCCGTGCCAGCGCCGCACCACGCCGATCAGGTCCGCCGCCGTTCTCGCGTCGATTGCCGTGAAGGGCTCGTCGAGCAGGACGAGCCGTGCGTCCTGCAGCAGCAGGCGGGCAAAGAGCGCGCGCTGTACCTGCCCCCCCGACAGCGAGCCGATCGGCCGTCCCTCGAACCCGTCGAGGCCGACCGCGGAAATCGCCTCGGCGACGCGTTCGCGGTGAACGGCGCGCAAGCCGGCAAAGCCGCCGATCTCCCGCCAGAGGCCCATCGCCACCAGGTCGGAGACGACGATCGGGAAAGAACGATCGACGTCCGATTGCTGCGGCAGGTAGGCGATGTCATCCCGCGCGAGCCTGCCGAAGGCGATCCGTCCTTCGAGCGGGCGGAGCGAGCCGGTCACCCCCTTCAACACCGTGGACTTGCCGGCCCCGTTGGGTCCGACGATAGCCGTCAGGCTGCCCTCGGCGATCTCGCCCTGCAGGCGATGCACGGCCGGTTGCCGGTCGTAGCCGAGGCTCAGGTCCTGAAACTTGAGGGCGTAGGTCATGGCCCACCCGGCGTGGACGTCGCCCAGAAGAACGCGCCCCAGAGCGCGGCGACGATCAGGGCCGCGCCGAGCAGCCGGGCGCTGGCGCCGAGCGGCAGCAGCCGGATCGAGGGCGTGTGCCGCGCCTTCATGCCGGCGCTCCCTGCCGAGCGGTGGCGCTCACGCCCGGCCGCCGCGACGGTCCCTCCCGATACCGGCACTCCATGGGTGGAGCCCCTCGCTCCCGCCTAGGCCGCCCCGGCTGCCGCGCAGCGCGCGCACATGCCCTGGATCTCGACCGTGCGACGTGTCGCGACGAACCCGAGCGCGGCGGCATCCTCGGCAAGCAGCCCTCCGATCCGCGGATCCTCGAGCTCGACCGATACCCGGCAGCCGCCGCAGATGAAGAACAGGCAGTCGTGGTCTCGCTCGGGATGGGCGCAGGGGACGTAGGCGTTCAGGCTTTCGATCCTGGCAACGAGGCCCTGCGCGATCAGAAACTCCAGTGCCCGGTACACGGTCGGCGGCCCGACCGGACGCGAATTCCTGGGCTTGATCGCCTCGATCAACTCGTAGGCGCCCGTCGGCCGACCGCTCGCCCAAAGCAGCTCCAGCACACGCCTCCGCAACGCCGTCATCTGTACGCCGCGTCTCTCGCAAATCGATACCGCCAGCGCGACCCTTTCGCGCGCCGGGCGCCGCCCGCGGCGGTCCGTATCGGTGCAGAGCCGGGGTCGGGTCGGCGGCTTCGTCATCGCTTGTCTCAACCTTGCGGTGCAGAAAAGATACATTATAACATTCCGCAGTATTTCGCAAAAAAGCCGCTATCCGGGGCGGCCCGACATCGACGAAAGGCCGGGATATGGACAGTACAGTTGTCGAGCATCGAACCTCGACCCCATCGCGCGGCGGGTCGGCAGCACGTCGTCGGCCGCGCCGCGCCGAGGCGGAGGCCGCCGTTCGCACGCTGATCGAGTGGGCCGGGGACGATCCCGACCGGGAGGGGCTGAAGGGAACGCCCGATCGTGTCGTGCGCGCCTACGAGGAATTCTTCGCCGGATACGGCGAAGACCCGGCCGCTCTGTTGGCCACGACGCTCCAGAAGACGGCCGCCTGTGACCAGATGATCGTCCTGCGCGACATTCGCCTCGAATCCCACTGCGAGCACCACATCGTTCCCATCCTGGGAAAAGCGCATGTCGGGTACTTGCCGGCGGAACGGGTCGTGGGCATCTCCAAGCTCGTGCGCGTTGTCGAGGTCTTCGCGAAGCGGATGCAGATCCAGGAAGCGCTGACATCGCAGATCGCGGACACGATCCAGGACGTGCTCATGCCACGTGGCGTCGGCGTGGTCATCGATGCGGCGCACCAGTGCATGACCACGCGCGGTATCCGCAAGCCGGGGGTCAGTCTGGTAACCAGCCGCATGCTCGGCTGCTTCCGCGACGACCCGACGACGCGGCGGGAGTTCCTGTCGATGATCGGCGCTCCGGGGAGTGCGCCACACGAGGGTTGAACGCCTCTCCGCTACGGGTTCGACAGCATTCGCCTCCGCATGACGGTCGAGCAGGTCGAAGAGAGCCTTGCCCCGCTCACCCGGCCTGTTGCACTTGGGAGACGATTGGTCGGTCGGCCATGGCGAGCCAGCTCCTCCGTCGTTTTCTCCTCGCCTGGCATTCGGTCAATCCAGTGTCGTTCTGACAGTAGACGCGGTGCTCTCAAGGGTAAGCGCAATCCTTACCCTCCTGCCCCGCGCCACGCCTGATCAGTGGACACTTCTGTCGTGGTTGATCCCTGGAGCAGCTCGAATGACGTTGGGAGCATGGCGCTTCTCGGTCAGTGGGTTCTCGCAATCGCGTCTCGAAGTGCGCGCTCCGTGTCGGCAGAGCCCGGGACGGACCCGCAAGCATCGTGCAGTCGGCGCATCGCGGCGACGTCTCCTTCGTATTGCCGAAGCCGCCTCTCGAACGCCCCGCGGGTCTTCGCGCACACGAGCGTGAACGGCCTGCCGCACCTCTCGGTCTCGCAGACGATGTCGATCTTGCCCTGCTCGATTTCACGCCGCAGGTGCCGCCTGAGCTCCTTGCGGACGGGTATGCGCAGGGTCTGGGAGCCAGGGTCCGCACAGAACCGGCGAAGCTCGGCACAATGCTCGCAATCGCAGGACAGGCCTTCCGCCGAGATGATCCAGTCCGTCGGAGGAGCGGGCGGGAGCCGGCTGCGCGACAGCAGGACCCGCGCGCCGTGAAGCCAGAGCGCGCCGACGGCGGGACTGGCCCGGAACGGCTCTCCCCGCTCCGCGCTCAGCGCCTCCATGAGGGCCGGAATCGTGCGGTCCGGCGGCACCAGATCCGCGCGTTCTATGAACAGCGACGCCGCGGCGTCGGCCTCGCGTTCCATGTCGAAGCGTCGAAGCAGGAGGAAGAAATGCCGTAGCGTGGCCGTCGGCAGGGGGACGGGCTCGACGGGCGCGTGCCAATGGTACGGGTCGACGTAGCCGTCGTAGTCGTCGCGCTTCGACGGGCGGTGAACCGAGGGCATCCGGGTGCAGACGGTCGCGACCATCTGCCGCAGCGCATCGTGCCAGGCTCCGTCATTGCCGTCGTCCAGCCTCTCGCAGAGCCGGCTCGCGAGGTCGACGATGCCCTCGGGCTGCAGCGAAGTCCTGGATGCAGCAAGCGCGCTGAGGAACGCCCCCGTCTCGCCGACGCCCATTTCGGCCGCAGCGGCCACCAGCGCACGGTTCATCTCGCCGTCGTAGTTGGGCAGCACCACGTCGCTCAGGAAGCGAGCCGTGGCCTCCCGGTTGCCGATGGAGCACAGCAGTTCCAGGGCTCGCGCGCTGTGTCCTTCCCAGCTGTCTCCTTCCGACCGCCTCAGGCGCGACTCGCACGAGGGCCAGAGGTCCACCGCCTGGGATGCCAGGTTCCGGATCGGACCGCACGTCGGCGCGCCCTCCGAGGCCCGCTGCCACTCTTCCGCAAGAAACGCCGCAAGAGAGCCTGCACCGCCCTGCGCCAGAAGGCGCGCGCTGTCCGCCTTCGGCCAGACGACCAGGGCCGCGCGGCGGTAGAACCGCTCGATCGTCGCGCCCTCGTTGCCGCTCGCCTCGAACAGCCGCTGGCTGTCGGGCCGCCCGGGATCGAGCCGGCCCGCCGGCATCAGCTCCCCCGGCAGCAACGGGAGATCGCCATAGTCAGCAGGAGCACCGTCCGGGCGCGCCCAACCGTCGAGCCGGCAATCGACGTCGACGATATCGTAGAGCTCGAACGCGTCGTCGGCGACGTCCTCGACCACGTCTGCGTGACCGTCGTACCAACCCGCACCCGTCTCCTCCACGCGCACGATCGCCGCGTGCAAGGCGCAACCGGCGCGCTCCGCCGCCGCCGTCAGCACGCGCCCGATCGCCGCATCCACGTTCTTCAGCGCGCCGAACGAGAGGCCCGCCGCGCTGTAATCGTGCTCCAGGAGCCAGACCAGCTTCCCGCTTGCGCCGGGATCGCGGCATCTGGCGCCAAGTTCGGCAGCGATACGGTCGATCTCCGCGCCGTAGTCGGGCGCGTCCAACGGCGCGTCGCTCCCGTCCTGCAGCATCAGGTTGTAGACGAGGCAAACGCGATGGCCGTCCGTGACGGGAAGAATTTCGTGCTCGCAATCCGCGTAGAAGGCGGCGTAGACCAGCTCCGACGGCTCGTCGGTCCTCATGTCGACCGCGGTTTCGCGGCCCTGGTGGCGAATGACCAGCTCACCTCCTGCGCCGGGCACGGGCAGCGAGATGACCAGCGTCGCCACCATGCCGTCCGCCTTCTCCGTGTCGCGGTGGGGCGCGAAGAAGCCGCCCGGCTCATAGATCAGGAGCTTGTACAACTCCGCCGTGACGGCGCCCTCAGGGCAGCCGAGGCCGACGGTGGTCCGGTCGAGAATGTCGCCGAATGTGTCGGCCCAGGCCCGGCCTCCTATGCGCACTCTTGCGGGCGCAAGCTGCCAGCAATCGCGCACCGACGGGTCGACGATGGTCTCCTGGCCTCTGCCGTAGGGCGCGCGGTCCGCATCGGCGACCAGGGCCTGCGCCTGCGACTGCGGAATCGGGAACGAGAGAACGCCGGCCGTGCCGGCCTCGATGCGCGGCATCGGGGCGAACAGGCGCCCATGAACGCAGTAGTCGCCGGGCCGGGACACCGATTCGATCAGCCCGGAAAGCGCCGCCAGGCGCTCGTCGAACTCGATGACCTCGCCGAGATCGGCGTAGAAGGTGTCGATCGTTCCGCTCTCTTTCGGTCTCACGGCACACGCGACGCGCGGCATCCAGCCGTGCACAGATACTGCTGTTCAACCCTACCGCCTGCAAGCTCAGTGCTCGCGCAGGTGTGCAGCGCCCTGCTGGATCGCGCGAAATTTTCAAGCGCTCACCCCTGCGAGGATCGAACCGAGGGCAACGTCATCGCCGCGATGGAGCCGGACCGCAGGCAGCTGGCGACGGGGTACACGCACTATGTCGCCAGCGTGGCCACGTCAAATGTGCTGTTCGGCGCCCAATTTTAGCCCTACCGAGTCATGCCAGATCAATGAGTTAGCACGCCGATCGGCGTCCAACTCGCGCGCCGATTAGCACTCTGGGATTTGAGTGAGAGGAGGCTCCATTCGGGCGCGGCAATCACTACTGCCTCGGCGCGTCGCTGGCGGTGCTGGAGGCGCATATCGCCGCTAGGAGCAGATAAGCTAGACGCCATCAAGCCTCCTTTCCAGAGAGCTTGGAAGACAAGTAAGAGGCGTCGCCTACTGCATTTCCAAGGGTGACTCCGCCAAGTTTCCCCGGACCATGGTGCGGTGCACGGCGGGCGGCGGGTGCGCCATCATCGCGCCATGCAGCACGGCAACGAGAACGCCACGACGGGCGGAAACAGCATAGGCGCTCGCGGCCCAGGCCGCATTTCTCACCAAGGTCATGGGCCGCGCGGCATCCGGGAACGTCCCAGACTGTCTCGGATTATCCCACCTCTTTGCCCTCGAATATCCCACTTTGTCTCGGTATATATCGCCTTGTCTCGGAAAATCTCGGCTTTTCCAGCAAAAACACGCCGCCGCCGAATCCCGCTTTCGTCCTGCAGCCCGGAGCGGCGGGCGCGCCGGATCAGAGGATGAACTTGCTGAGGTCCGCGTCCTTGGCGAGGTCGCCCACGTGAGCCTCCACGTAGGCCGCATCGATGGTGATGGTCTCGCCGGAGCGGTCGGCGGCCTCGAAGCTGATCTCCTCCAGCAGCTTCTCCATCACCGTGTGCAGCCGGCGCGCGCCGATGTTCTCGACCGCGCGGTTGACCTCGGCGGCGAGGTCCGAGAGCGCGTCGATGGCGCAGTCGCTGAAGTCGAGGGTGACGTTCTCGGTCTCCATCAGCGCGCGGTACTGGCGGATCAGGCTGTTCTCGGGCTCGGTCAGGATCTTCTTCAGGTCGTCGCGGGCGAGCGAGCTGAGCTCGACCCGGATCGGCAGCCGGCCCTGCAGCTCGGGCAGCAGGTCCGCCGGCTTCGCCAGGTGGAAGGCGCCGGACGCGATGAAGAGGATGTGGTCGGTGGTGATCGCGCCGTGCTTGGTGGTGACCGTGGTGCCCTCGATCAGCGGTAGCAGGTCGCGCTGCACGCCCTCGCGGCTCACGTCGGCGCCGAGGCGGTCCGAGCGGGCGCAAATCTTGTCGATCTCGTCGATGAAGACGATGCCGTCGTTCTCGGCGCTCTCCAGCGCGCTGCGCACGACCACGTCCTGATCCAGCAGGCGGTCGCTCTCCTCCGCCATCAGGGTCTCGTAGGAGTCCTCGACCGACATGCGCTTGATCTTCTTCTGCTCGCCAAAAGCCTTGCCGAGCATGTCGCCGAGGTTGACCATGCCCATCTGGGCGCCCGGCATGCCGGGAATGTCGAAGGTCGGCAGCGACGAGGCCGCGGATTCGCTCACCTCGATATCCACCTCCTTCTCGGCGAGCGAGCCGTCGCGGAGCATCTTGCGGAACTTGCCGCGGGTCTCCTTGGCCGCGTTCTTGCCGACGAGCGCGTCCAGCACCCGCTCCTCCGCGTTGAGCTCGGCCCTGGCGGCGACCTCCTTGCGCATGCGCTCGCGGGTCATGTGGATCGAGACCTCGACGAGGTCGCGGACGATCTGCTCCACGTCGCGGCCGACGTAGCCCACCTCGGTGAACTTGGTCGCCTCGACCTTCATGAAGGGTGCCTGGGCGAGGCGCGCGAGGCGCCGCGCGATCTCGGTCTTGCCGACGCCGGTCGGCCCGATCATCAGGATGTTCTTGGGCAGCACCTCCTCGCGCAGGTCGTCCGCGAGCTGCTGGCGGCGCCAGCGGTTGCGGAGCGCGATGGCGACCGAGCGCTTGGCGTCGTCCTGGCCGATGATGAAGCGGTCGAGCTCGGAGACGATCTCGCGAGGGCTGAAGCTCGTCATGACCCGATCTTCTCCAGCACGATCTCGGTGTTGGTGTAGATGCAGATGTCGGCGGCGATGGCCATGGCGCGGCGCGCGACCGCCTCGGCGTCGAGGCCTTCCACATCGATCAGCGCCCGCGCGGCGGCCAGCGCGTACGAGCCGCCGGAGCCGATGCCGATCAGCCCGTCCGCCGGCTCCAGCACGTCGCCGGTGCCGGTGAGCACGAGCGAGGCCTCGGCGTCGGCGACCGCCATCATCGCCTCCAGCCGGCGCAGGTAGCGGTCCGTGCGCCAGTCCTTCGCAAGCTCGACGCAGGCACGGGTGAGCTGGCCGGGGTGCTGCTCCAGCTTGGCCTCGAGCCGCTCGAAGAGGGTGAAGGCGTCCGCCGTCGCACCCGCGAAGCCCGCGACGATGTTGCCCTCGCCGAGGCGCCGGACCTTGCGGGCGTTCGCCTTGATGACCGTCTGCCCGAGCGTGACCTGGCCGTCGCCCGCGACGACCACCTGGCCCCCCTTGCGGACGGAAAGCACGGTCGTCCCGTGCCACACCGCCCCGCCGCGTCGTTCGTCCTCGCTCATGTCCTCCTGCCGAAGCCGCTGTGCCGCGCCGCACCATGTGGGTATTCCGCGCGCACGGTCAAGGGCGGGGCGGGAATGCGTCGCGCGAACGCTGGTGGCGCGCTGGTGCGCGCGCTTGACGGACTCGCGTGCACCCTCTAAATAGCCCGCTCTTTCCTGCACGGAGCGAGACCCATGGCACGCCGCTGCGAGCTGACCGGCAAGGGCGTCCTGACCGGCAACAACGTGAGCCACGCCCACAACAAGACCCGCCGGCGGTTCCTGCCCAATCTGCACGACAAGGCGCTGCACAGCGAATCGCTCGGGCGGATGGTGCGGCTCAAGGTGTCGACCAGCGCGATCCGCACGGTGGAGCGCCACGGCGGGCTCGACAACTACCTGCTCAGGACCTCGGACGACCGGCTCTCCCAGGGTGCGCGGCGCATCAAGCGCCAGGTGAAGAGCGCGCGCGCGGCGAGCGAGTAGCTTTAGTCGTTCCCTCAGGCGCCGGGCGCTCACTCCGCTCGATCGTGCGCTCCGCGCGCGTGGACGCGCGACGCTACGCGCCTTCGGCGCATCGTGCGCCTGCGCACGTGACCGTGC
This sequence comes from Alphaproteobacteria bacterium, assembly GCA_965221125.1. Classification (GTDB taxonomy): domain Bacteria; phylum Pseudomonadota; class Alphaproteobacteria; order UBA828; family UBA828; genus WTGU01. Next base: position 116,937 of record CBDCRW010000006.1, on the reverse strand, counting down.
GACGCACGGTCGCGCCGTCCGGGCCTGCGGCCCGGCCCCAATGCACGTTAGCCCCCCGTGTGTCCGCGCGCGTTGGCCGCGCAGGGCCTGCGCCGTATAGTCCGCGGCCATGAAGGCGAGCGTGCCCGCGGCGCTGTGGCTCCCCATCGCCGCGATGATGGCGGTGATCGGGGTCTCCAACGTCGCCGTCCAGCACGCGATCAACGACTGGCTGACCTGGGGCGCGTTCACCTACCCGCTGGCGTTCCTGGTGACCGACCTCACCAACCGGGCGTGGGGGCCAGCGCGGGCGCGCACGGTGGCCTACGTGGGCTTCCCGTTCGGGATGGGGCTCTCCATCGTGCTCGCCGTGGCGGCGGACATTCCGCTGTGGGAAGGCGTGCGCGTGGCATTGGCGTCGGGCTTCGCCTTCATCTGCGCGCAGCTCTTCGACATCGCGCTCTTCCACCGGCTGAGGCGGGGCCTCTGGTGGCGGGCGCCGCTGGTCTCCTCGCTGTCGGCGTCGGCGCTCGATACCGCCATCTTCTTCAGCGCGGCCTTCGCGCTGACCGGACTGCCGTGGGTGACCTGGGCGCTCGGCGACTTCGGGGTCAAGGTCGGCATGGCGGCGGTGCTGCTGATCCCCTTCCGGCTGCTGATGCCCTGGATCGTCCCGTCGCTCTACAACGACCCCCAAACGCAAGCGAGCCGATAAGCCCATGAGCGAGAACCCGTTTCCCAACCTCCACCTGGTCGACCACCCGCTGGTGCAGCACAAGCTGAGCCACCTGCGCGACAGGACGACGTGGACCCCGCTGTTCCGCGCGCTCTTGCGCGAGATCGCGCTGCTCATCGGCTACGAGATCACGCGCGGCCTGCCGATGGACTCGCGGACCATCGAGACGCCGCTGACGGAGATGGAGGCCCCTTTCCTGCGCGGCCACAAGCCCGCCATCGTCCCCATCCTGCGCGCCGGCCTCGGCATGGCGGAAGGGCTGGCGGAACTGCTGCCGACCGCGCCGCTCGGCCACATCGGGCTCTACCGCGACCCCAAGACGCACCGCCCCGTGGAGTACTACGTGAGGCTGCCGGCGGACACGAACCGCCTCTTCATCCTGGTCGACCCGATGCTGGCGACCGGCTACTCCGCCTCCTACGCGGTCGACCTGCTCAACCGGAACGGCATCGACGACGGCAACGTCCGCTTCATGGCCATGGTCGCATCGCCCGAGGGCATGCGCGCCTTCAACGAGAAGCACGCGCGTGTCGAGGTGTGGGCGGCCTCCCTCGACGACTGCCTGAACGAGAAGGCCTATATCGTGCCGGGTTTAGGGGACGCCGGCGACCGGCTCTTTGGTACGGATTAACTCGCTAAAGCGCGCTTCTGCTGCGAGTCCAGGAAGGGCGTGATCCGGCCGCCCAGGCTCTGGCCGGTCAGCTCCTCGGCGATAGCGACGGCGCGGCGCAGGCCACCCACGTCGATGCCGGTCTCGAAGCCGGCCTCGCTCAGCATGAACACCAGGTCCTCGGTGGCGAGGTTGCCGGTGGCGCCGGGCGCGAAGGGGCAGCCGCCGAGGCCGCCGATGGAGCTGTCGAACTTGCGGATGCCGCACTCGATGGCGACCCAGGTGAGCGTGAGACCCATGGCGCGGGTGTCGTGGAAGTGGCCGGCCAAGCGCTCCGGCCCGTAGCGGTGCGCCAGCGTCTCGAAGAGGTGCGCCATCTGCGGCGGCGTGCCCGCCCCGGTGGAATCGCCCAGCGCAAGCTCGTCGGCGCCGGCGTCGAACATGCGGGCTGCGAGATCGAGCACCGTCTCCGGCGGCACCACGCCCTCGTAGGGGCAGGCGGCGACCACGGAGAGGTAGGAGCGGGCGCGGATGCCGTCCGCCTTCGCGCGGCGGATCACCGTCTCGTTGACGCGGATCGCCTCCGCCAGCGACATGTTGATGTTGCGCCGGTTGAAAGTGTCCGTGGTAGCGAGCACCAGCGCCACAGTGGTGACCCCGGCATCCACCGCGCGCTCGTATCCCTTCTCGTTGGGCACCAGCGCCTCGTAGCCGACATCCCGGTCTTCCGGCAGCCGGGCGAAGATATCCGCCGCGTCCGCCATCTGCGGCACCGCCTTGGGCGAGACGAAGCTCGCGGCCTCGACGGAGCGGAGTCCCGCATCGAGCAGGGCGTCGAGCAGCCTGAGCTTGCCCTCGGTCGGCACGACGCGCGGCTGGTTCTGGAGCCCGTCGCGGAGCCCCACCTCGTGCACGGTGATCGCGTCGCCCATCTCTCTTCCTTCCGTCCTGCCTGCGGCTCAGGCTATCACACCGGCCTCGCGCAGACGCGCGAGATCGGCGTCGCTCTTGCCGCAGAGGCCCGCCAGCACCTCGTCCGTGTGCTGGCCGAGGAGCGGCGGCGGGCCGTAGCTCTCGCCGGGCGAGCCGCTCAGCTTGATCGGATTGCCCGTGGTGCGGAACGAGCCGCCCTCCGGGTGCGCGATCTCGACCACCATGTCGCGGGCCTGCACCTGAACGTCGGTGAGCGCGCGGGCCACGTCGTTCACGGGGCCGCAGGGCACCCTGGCCGCGCGCATCAGCTCCAGCCACTCGTCGCAGCCGCGCGCCGCCAGCGCCTGCGTGATGGCGCCGTCCACCGCTTCACGGTTGTCGCGCCGGCCCTCGTAGCCGTCGAAGCGCGCATCCTCGAGCGCCGGGCTCCCCAACACGCCCCGCAGCCGCGCCCACTGGTCGTCCTTCACCACCGCGATGATGAGCCAGCGGTCCGCAGTCGGGAACGCGTTGTAGGGGACATAGATCGGATGCGCGTTGCCGAACTGGCGCGGCACCTCGCCCGAGAGCAGGTGCATCGCCGCGATGTAGCTCAAGAGCGAGACCTGGCAGTCCTGCATGGAGAGGTCGACGTGCTGGCCCTGCCCGGTCACGTTGCGCGCGTGCAGCGCCGCCAGCATGGCGACGGCGCCGAAGAGCCCGCTGGTGAGGTCGCCCATGGGCACGCCGGCGCGGATGGGCGGGCCGCCGGCCTCCCCGGTGATCGACATGCCGCCGCCGTAGCCCTGCGCCACCACGTCGAAGGCGGTGCGGTCGCAGTCCGGGCCCTCCTCGCCGAATCCGGTCACGCTGCAGGTGACGATGCGGGGGTTGATCGCGCTGAGCGTCGCGTGGTCGATGCCGAGGCGCTCGGTCACGCCGGGGCGGAAGTTGTTGACGACGATGTCGGCCCTGACTGCCAGCTCGTGGAAGAGGGCGCGCCCCTGCGTGCGCTTGAGGTCGATGCAGACGCTCTTCTTGTTGCGGTTGAGGGTGAGGAAGTAGGGGCCCATGCCCTTGTAGGAGTAGCGGGGGTCGTCCCCCAGCAGGCCGCGGGTCATCTCCCCGGTGCCGGGCGGCTCCACCTTGATCGTCTGCGCGCCGAGGTCGGCCAGCAGCATGCCTGCGAAGGGGCCCGACAGCATGTGCGTCAGGTCGAGCATCACGATGTCCGAGAGGGCTTTCATCGGGGCGTCGGGCGTGCGCTGGTGGGAAGGGCGCACACTGTATGGGTAGCCGCCGCGAGCGGTCAATGCGGCCGGTCCGGCAGGACGCGCCGTGATACCATCGCCCGGCGGCAGCAGGCATGCGGGAGGGGAGCATGGCGGCGAAGGCGGTCGGCTGGGGCATGATCGGCACGCGGGGCTGGAGCGACATGGTCCTGGGCCCGGCGGTGAATGCGGCGCGGGGCGCCCGGCTCAACGCCGTGCTCTCGTCCTCGCCGGAGGGCGCGGAGCGCTACTGCGCGCGCCACGGCGCAGCACGGGGCTACACCGACATCCGCGCCTTCCTCGCTGACGACGCGATCGACGTGGTGTGGATCGCGAGCCCCAACCACCTGCACAAGGAGCAGGCCATCGCGGCGCTCAATGCCGGCAAGCACGTGCTCTGCGAGAAGCCCATGGCGATGAGCCAGGCCGAGTGCCGCTCCATGATCCGGGCCGCGCGCAAGGCCGGGCGCCTGCTCACCATCGGCTACAACAGCCGCCACCACCCGAGGCTCAGCAGATTCCGCGAGCAGTGGCAGGCGGGCCGCTTCGGCGCGCCGGTGCGCATGCACGGCCAGTTCCACTACCGCTACCCGCACGTGCCGGACGACTGGTGGCGGCTCGACGACGAAACCTCCGGCTGCTGGGTGCTGGGCGACGTCGGCACGCATTTCATCGACCTGCTGCGCTGGTTCAACGGGGAAGCGAAGTCGGTGCACGCCCATCTCTCCAACAAGGCGTATGGGCGCTCCGCCGACACCGCCTTCCTCACCATCGGCTTCGAGAACGGCGCCGTCGGCACCATCTCGGCGTCGACTGCGGTCACCAGCGGCGGCGGCATCGAGCTGCTCGGCAGCGAAGGCTACTGCCGGATCGAAGGCGGCTTCGTCGGCCTCCCCGGCACCGTCACCACGGTGCGCAAGGGCGGCGAGGCGCGCACCGCGCCGCTCAAGGGTCACGACACCTACAAGGCGCAGGTGGAGAGCGTCACCCGCGCCATAGCCCGCGCCGAGCCGCTCGCGGTCAGCGCCGAGGACGGGCTCCGCAACGTGCGCGTCATCGAGCAGGCGCGCGGCTGGTAAGTGCGCCGGGCGGCAAGACAGCCGCCGTTGACCCTCCTGCCCTCTCGTGAAAGTGTCTCGGCCGTCCGAGACTGGTGGGAGGCGGCCTGAGATGAGCGGCAAGTGGGTCCCGTTCGACCTTGCCTGGTACGACACGCGGATTTTCAACTGCTCCTTCTGCGGCATCATGATGGCGCGGGAATACTGGGCGGACGACGAGTTTCCCGGCGAGATGTACTGCGAGGACAGGTGCGCCGACGTGAAGCGGCGCGTCCGGGCGGAGTTCGCCGCGGCGAAGGCCGCCGGCCGCGTCGAGGACGCAGGCCAGGCCGGGGAGGCCAAGGATGTATAGGGTCGGCATCGACACCGGCGGCACCTTCACCGACCTCGTGGCGCTGGACGACCGGAGCGGGCGGATCCGCACGGTCAAGGTCCCGTCGACGCCGCAGCAGCCCGCCGCCGCGCCGCTCGACGCCATCGGCCAGAGCGCGCTCACGCCGGACGAGATCGGCCGCATCGTGCTCGGCACCACCATCGCCACCAACGCGCGCCTGCAGAAGAAGGGCGCGACCGTGCTCTACGTCGGGACCGACGGCGTGCAGGACGTCCCCATCATCGGCATCATCGCCCGCAAGGAGGCCTACAACCCGGCCTGGGAGAAGCCCTCGGCGGGCGTGCTGCGCCGCCACGTGTTCGGCATCAAGGAGCGCGTCGATCACAAGGGCAACATCCTGATCGCGCTGGAGCGGGCGGAGCTGGAACGCCTCGGCGACTGGATCGACGGATGGCTCGTGAGCGCGCCCGCGCAGGAGTGGGCGGTGGCGGTCAACCTGCTCTTCTCCTACGTCGATCCGGCCCACGAGGAGGCCATCGGCGCCTACCTCGCCGAGCGCTTCCCCGACCTGCCGGTCTCGCTCTCCTGCCACGTCTGCCCGATCTGGCGCGAGTTTGAGCGGAGCGCCACGGTCATCACCGACGCCTTCATCAAGCGCATCATCGACCGCTTCGTGGGCCGGGTCTCGGCCGACCTGCAGACGGCGGGGATCGAAGCGCCGCTCTCAATCATGAAGTCCAACGGCGGCCACCTGCAGGCGGAGTCCGCCGGCGACGCGCCGGTGCAGCTCCTGCTGTCCGGCCTCGCCGGCGGCGTCATCGCCGGCGCCCGCTTCGCCCGCGACCACGCGGACGGCAACGGCGTCACCCTCGACATGGGGGGCACGAGCTGCGATGTGGGCCTCGTCACCGACGGCGCCTTCGGCTCCACCACCGAGTACGAGGTGGAATGGGGCGTGCCGGTGAGCGCGCTCTTCATCGACTACACCACCATCGGCGCGGGCGGGGGGTCCATCGCCTACGTCGACGCGGGCGGCCTGCTGCGCGTGGGACCGCGCAGCGCCGGTGCCGACCCCGGCCCCGCCTGCTACGGCAAGGGGGGCACGGAACCCACGGTGACCGACGCCAACGTGGTGCTGGGCCGGCTCGACCCCGATTACTTCCTCGGCGGCGGGATGGCGCTCGACGCCGCGAGCGCGCACGCGGCGGTGGCCGGGCTCGGAGAGACGCTCGGGCTGACGGCGGTGGAGACGGCGCGCGCGATCCTGGAGACCGCGGCCGAGAACATGGCGGACGCGATCCGCCTGATGACGGTCGAGCGCGGCATCGACCACCGCGACTATGCGCTGATCGCCTTCGGCGGCGCGGGCCCGCTCCATGCGGTCGACGTGGCGGCGCCGCTCGAGATGAAGAAGGTCGTCGTTCCGCCCCATCCGGGGCTCTGCTCGGCGCTCGGCACGCTGCTCACCGACCTCCGCGTCGACCGCGCGCGGACGGTCAATCACCGCTCGGACTCGGCGGACCTCGACGCGCTCAACGGCCAGCTGCGGGCGCTCGCCCGCGCGGCGGTGGAGGAGCTGCGACGCGAGGGGCTGGAGGGCGAAGCGCGGGTTACCGGCTACCTCAGCATGCGCTACATGGGCCAGAACTTCGGCGAACTCGTGCAGCTCGAGACGCTGGAGCTCGATGCGGAGAGCTTCGCGCGGGCGCTGGAGAGCCTCCACCGCCAGCACGAGGAGCTCTACGGCTACGCGCTCCGCGACAAGGTCGTCGAGATGACCGAGGTGCGCGTGATCGCGGTCGGCGAGGAGCGCACCGACGCGACGCTGCGCGCGCCGGCCTCGGGCACAGGCCGGGCGCACGCCCACCGCGAGGTCTATTTCGACGGCGAGGCGCCGCTGGAGACGCCGATCTACCGCCGGGCGGAACTGCCCGCCGGCAGCGCGGTCGCAGGGCCTGCGATCATCGACGAGATGGATTCGACCACCCTCGTGCCGCCGGGGAGCGAGGTCGAGATCGGCGCCGACGGCAGCCTCATCGTGAGCCTGCCCAGGGCGGCGGAAGCAACAGTCGGCACCGGGCGGCTCGCGCCGGAGAAGGACCCGGTCACGCTCACCGTGGTCAACAACGCGCTCAGCAACATCTGCAACGAGATGGAAAGCGCCATGGTGCGCACCGCGTACTCGCCGATCTTCAGCGAGTCGCGGGACTTCTCGTGCTGCCTGTTCGACCGCCGCCTGCGCATGGTGGGGCAGGCGGAGATGAACCCCGCGATCATCTGCGCCGGCCTGCACACGGTGCCGCTTTGCGTAAAAGAGATGGAGGAGCCGATCGAGCCGGGCGACGTGATCGTCCACAACGATCCCTACCGCGGCCAGTGCCACATGCCGGAGCACCTGCTGATGAAGCCGGTCTTCGTCGACGGCACGCTGATCGGCTACGCCGCCAACATCGCCCATATCGCCGAGATCGGCGGCATGGCGGTGGGCTCCTTCGCCAGCACCGCCACGGAGGTGTTTCAGGAAGGGCTCCGGCTGCCGCCCGTGAAGCTGCTCTCGCGCGGCGAGTACGTGAAGGACGTCTGGCGCATCACGCTCGCCAACCACCGCACGCCGAACACCACCTGGGGCGACTTCCACGCGATGATCGGCTCGCTGAACACCGCCGAGCAGCGGCTGGGCGCGCTGGTCAAGAGGCTCGGCGTGGATACGTTCGAGAATATCTGCGACGCCCTCGTCGACCACGCCGAGCACTGGATGCGGAACGAGATCAGGAAGCTCCCCAACGGCATCTACAAGGCCGAGGACTATTTCGAGGACGACGGGGTCACCGCCCGGCGCTACTACTTCCGCCCCACCGTGCACATCCGGGACGAGGAGATCGTGGTCGATCTCTCGGAATCGGACGAGCAGGCGCAGGGCCCGATCAACGTCACCTACGTGGCGACGGCGGCGGCCGGCTGCACGGCCGTGCTGCAGACCCTCTGCGCCCGCGACGTGCCGCTGAACAGCGGCTGCTTCAAGCCGCTCCGCGTGGTCGCACCGCCCGGCACGGTGGCGAACCCGGTGTTCCCCGCGCCCAGCGTCGCCGGCAACACCGAGGGCCAGCCCCGCATCATCGCGGCGGTGCAGCACGCGCTGTCGAAGGCCGTGCCGGAGATGGTGAGCGCCGCCGAGGGGGGCACCGCGTGCAACCTGCTCTTGGGCGGCATCCACCCCGATACGGACGAGTACTGGACCCACTATCAGCTCGAAGGCGGCGGCTGGGGCGGGCGGCTCGGCAAGGACGGCAACACGGCGCTCTGCTGCGCGCACGCGAGCACCATCCGGGCGACGCCGATCGAGGTGTTCGAGACGCGCTTTCCGCTCCGCGTCCTCAAGTACGAGATCCGCCCGGATTCAGGGGGCGCCGGCAAGTGGCGCGGCGGGCTCGGCTGCTGGCGGCAGTTCGAGGTGATCGCCGACGCCATCAGCGTGAGCGCACTCACCGACCGCATCACCGAGGGGCCCTACGGGCTGATGAAGGGACAGGCGGGCGCGCCCACGGGCTTCTTCGTCAAGCGCGTGGAAGACGAGGACTTCCGCACCTTCAAGGAGGTCTACGGCACAGTGAGCCCGACGAAGTTCGTGAACATCCGGCTGCACCGGGGCGATCAGATCCTCGTGCGCGTGCCGGGCGGCGGCGGCTACGGCGACCCGCGCGAGCGGGCGGACGACGCACTCCGCGCCGACCTCGCGGACGGCTTCGTCAGTCTCGACGGGCTAGGCGCCTACGGCCGCGACCCGAGCTTCGCGGCAGCGCCGAAGGAAGCGGCCACCGCGGAATAAGCCGCCGTTTCGAGCACCGGCCGCGATCGGTGGTTCCCCGAATTGGGCGAATAATTTAGCTGAATCAGTCCATTACCGAGAATTGGCTTCGTTTTGCAAAAAAAGCTTTTGGGGCGCCAGCGGCGCGCGGCTTACGCCTGGCTGCGCAGCTCCCGCTCGGTCTGAGGCGCCGGCATGGGGCCGATGCCCTCGGCCACCATCTCACGCCACTCGCGCTTCTGCGGCATGATCGGCGGCACCGGGATGGTCTTGGGCTCGGGCGTCGCGTCGGCGATGGGCTTCTCCATCTCGCGTCCCGTCACCTCGCCCCGGCGGAAGAAGCCATTGTAAATGCTCCAGTGCAGCCGGTTGCGCGAGCCGGTGAGCGGGAAGCGCTTGGCGATCGAGGGGAGCGAGTAGAAGTTCCGGTAGGCCCGCATGTGGCCTTCGCGCAGCACCTGGGTGGAGAGCTTCTCCGGCTGGTAGACGATGTGCCCCTGGTCGTAGAGGTCCCAGTCGTAGGAGACGATCTGCCCGGCCTTCTTCATCTCGTACCAGGTGAGCGTGCCGGGATAGGGGGTCAGCACCGAGTAGGCGCAGGCGTCGTACTTGGCGTCGATGTTGAACTTCGTCGTCTCGTCGAAGACGGTCTCGTCGTCGCCGCCGAAGCCGAACATGAAGAGCCCGAAGACCATGATCCCGTAGCTGTGGATCTTCTCCACCAGGGCGGCGAATTGCTCAGGCCGGTTGACGTACTTGTGGACGCGCTTGAGCGTCTCGCGCGAGATCGATTCGAAGCCGATGCTCAGCATGTAGCAGCCGCTCTCGGCCGCGAGCTCCAGCATCTCGTCCTTCTGCGCGAGCTTGCTGGTGGCGGCGGCCTGCCAGCGGATGCCGCGCCCCCGGAGCGCCCGCATCACTTCCTTGGGCCGCTCCTCGGTGCCGAAGAAATCGGCGTCGTTGAGGGAGATCGTGCGCTGCCCGCACATCTCGATCTCGCGGATCACCTCGTCGACCGGCCGGTAGCGGAACTTGAGCCCGTTCATCAGCGGCTCGGCGCAGAAGGTGCAGCCCTGGTGGCAGCCGCGCGAGGTCTGGACGAAGGTGCGGTTGACGTAGCGGTTCTTCTTCACCAGGTCGTAGCGGGGAATCGGCACGTCGACCATGGGATGCAGCGTGTCGGCGCGGTAGATGCCCTTGACCTCGCCGCGATCCAGGTCGTCGAGCAGCTTGGGCATGACCAGCTCCGCCTCGCCGATCACCACGGCGTCGCAGTGCTCGAGCGCTTCCTGCGGCATGAAGCTCGCATGCACGCCACCCATGACCACGGGCACGCCTTGCGCGCGGTAGCGGTCGGCGATCTCGTAGCCGCGCTTCACGTAGCTCGTCATGGCCGAGATGCCGACCATGTCGACCTTCAGGTCGAAGTCGATGTCCTCGATGTTCTCGTCGGTCATCACGACTTCGTACTTGTCCTGCGGAATTACCGCCGCGACCGCCAGCAGACCCGCCAGCGGCGAGTAGAGCGCCCGGTTGAAGTACATCGGGCGCGTGGTGAACTGGTTGGTCTGGGGATTGATGAGGTGGATGATTCGTGTGCGCATGCGTACCTCCGCTCGCGCGATTATACCGTACCGCGCCTCGCCTGCCGAGCGGCTTTCAGCGCTTCCAATCCGCGAGTGCCGCCTTGGGCGCCCGTGCGGCTCAGTACTCGGCGCGGTCGTCCACGGCGTGGCCGCGCTTCGGCACCAGTACCGTGCGCTCGTAGGTCATGAACACCGTGCCGTCGGACTTCTTGCCCGTGGTCTTGACGGTCACGATGCCCTGGGTGGGGCGGGAGCGCGATTCCCGTGTCTCCAGCACCTCCGATTCGGCGTAGATCGTGTCGCCCGCGTAGACCGGCGCCGTCAGCTTGATGTCGTTCCAGCCGAGGTTCGCGATCGCCTTCTGGCTGATGTCGCTCACCGACATGCCGGCGACGATGGCCAGCGTCAGCGCGCTGTTGACCAGCGGCTTGCCGAACTCGCTGTGCGATGCGTAGTGGCTGTCGAAGTGGATCGGGTGGGTGTTCATGGTGAGCAGCGTGAACGAGATGTTGTCGTACTCGGTGAGCGTCCGGCCCGGCCGGTGCTCGTAGACATCGCCTACCACGAAGTCCTCGAAATAGCGCCCGTAGGATTCGCGGTAGCGCTGCTCGGCCACCTCCTTGCGCACCACGGCCATGGCTCGATGCCTCCCCGATTGCCCCGTTCCATCGCCGCCCACGTGCGGCGGCCGCGACCTTAGAGCATTTCCGCTTTACACGGAAACTCCCTAGCCGCCGTAGCGGCGCTTGAGCTCGGTCGCGAGGCGGCGCTCCGGCAGGTACTTGGTCCCGGCGAGCCAGACCTCGCGGACACGGCCGTTCTTGGCGCGCACCAGGCGCGCGTCCTCGCCGAAGTTGGCGATACCGGGGGCGAAACGGATGGTCCCCGCGTCGCGGCCCGTGACCGCGATCTCGCTCGCGTCCGAGAACGGAACCGCGAGGCCCGGATCGTCGACCAGGACGTGATCGCGCATCGGCACGAGGTCGACCGTGCGCCACATGCTCCACCAGCGGCCGGCCCAATCACGCGTCCTGGCGCTTGGCCCGCCGCGCTTCTCGAACGCCTGCAGGATGTGGATGGCGGCGTCCGACCAGGCCCAGGCGGGCCCGTCCAGCGCATTGGTCAAGATCGACACCGCGATGTCGCGGCCGGGCAGCACGACGGTCCGGCTGAGACAGCTCTGGAATCCGCCGGCATGGCCGAACCACTCCCACGCGCCGGCCCTGCCCCCCATGATGCCGAGCCCGTAGTGGCCCTTCATGCTGCCGTGCTCGTCGTGCCACTGCTTGCGGATCATCTCGCGCCGGCTTGCGGGCGACAGCACGCTCCGCTTCGCCGCAGGATCGAGGCTCGCGAAGAAGCGCGCGAGATCGCCCGCCGTCGAGACGAAGCCGCCCGCCGGCGCGATGGCATGGGTCGGGTTGTCGCCGGGGACGACGAGCCTGTGTCCGAGCGGCAGCTTGCGCGTGTGCCCCCGCGCCACCGGCGCGCGCGGCGGCGCCGGCGCGTCGGGCGTGGTCTCGCGCAGCCCGCTCGGTTCGACGATCTCGCGCGCGATCCACGCGCGGTAGGGCTCCCCGGTCACGGCCTCCATGACGAGGCCGACGAGCCCGAAGGCGTGGTTCGAGTACTTGAAGCGGGTGCTGGGTGCGATGGTCAGCGGCTCGGCGAGCGCCGCGCGCAGCTCCTTCTCGCTCGTGTAGGGCCGGCGATCGAGGAACTGCTCGCCCTCTGCGCCGTCGCGAATGACGCCGGCGGTGTGCGACAGCAGCTGCGCGAGCGTCGTCTCCGCCACGCTCGGATGCAGCCCGTCGACGTAGCGGCCCGCCGCATCGTCCAGCCGAAGCACGCCGGCTTCGCGGAGCTTTATCACCCCTGCCGCGGTGAAGCTCTTCGTGTGGGACGCCGCGCGGAGGCGATGCCTCGGCGTCAGCGCCTGCCCCGTGGAGAGATCGGCAACGCCGAACGCCTTCTCCAGGACGACCCGCCCCTTGTGCGCGATGGCGAGGACGCAGCCCGGCTGCCCGCTCAGCCGCATCTGGTAGTCGAGCCACGCCGGGATGTAGTCCACCGCCGCCTTCAGCCATGCGTCCATCGTGTCACCTCTTTGCAGCGCGGGCGCCGGGCTTCGCTATCGGCCGGCCGGGTGCACCGCCATCCAGTGCCGGGCGATGTCGACGCCGCGGGCGAACCACACCTTGTCGTGCTCCAGCACGTAGTCGAGGAAGCGCTCGAGCCCGGCAGCGCGTGCAGGCCGGCCGACGATCCGGTCGTGCAGGCCCAGCATCATCATCTTGGGCTCGCCCCGCTCGCCCTCCCGGTAGAGCACGTCGAACGCATCCTTCAGATAGGTGAAGAAGCCGTCCGCCGTGACGAAGCCGGAATGCTCGTTGAAGCGGTTGTCGTTGGTCTCGTAGGAGATCGGGATGACCAGGTGGGGCGTGTCGCCGACCCGGACCCAGTAGGGCAGCTCGTCGCCGAGCGAATCGCGGTCGTAGAGGAAGCCGCCCTCCTCCACCAACAGGCGCCGGGTGTTGGGGCTCGGCCGGCCGGTCATCCAGCCGACGGGGCGCTCGCCGGTCAGCCGCTCCAGCCCGTCCACGGCGCGGCGGATGTGCTGGCGTTCGACGTCCTCCGGCACGTGCTGGTAGTCGAACCAGCGCCAGCCGTGGCTCACGACCTCGTGGCCGCCGTCGACGATGGCGCGGGCTGCTTCCGGATTGCGCTCCAGCCCCATGACCACGGCCCAGACACTGGTCTTGATGTCGCGCTCGTCGAGGATGCGCATGATCCGCCAGAAGCCGCGCCGGCTGCCGTACTCGAAGGCGCTTTCCACTATCATGTTGCGCGCGCCCTCGTAGGGCGGGAAGCCGGTATCCGTCAGCATGCCTTCGGAATGGGTGTCGCCATGGAGGATGCTGTTCTCGCCGCCGGCCTCGTAGTTGACGGCGATGGTGAGGCAGACGTTGGCGCCGCCCGGCCATTGGGGGTCGGGCGGCCTCGCGCCGTAGCCTGCCATGTCGCGTGGATAGGGTGCCTCCGATTGGGCCACGCCGCGTCTCCCTAGAATGTTCCTTCCTCGCGCTCCACGAGCTGCAGGAAGCGCCGGGTGCGCGGCTCCTTGGGATTGCCGAGGACCTGGGAGGGCGGCCCCTCCTCCACGATCCGCCCTTCGTCCATGAAGATCACCCGGTCCGCCACCTCCTTGGCGAAGCGGACCTCGTGGGTGACGACGATGAGCGTCATGCCCGCTTCGGCGAGGCGTCGGATCACGGCCAGCACCTCGGAGACTAGCTCGGGATCGAGCGCCGAGGTCGGCTCGTCGAACAGCATCAGCCGGGGCGAGATGGCGAGCGCCCGCGAGATCGCAACCCGCTGCTGCTGCCCGCCGGAGAGACGATGCGGCAGGTGGTCCAGGTGGCCGCCGAGGCCGACGCCGACGAGCAGGCGGCGCGCCGTCTCCTCAGCCTGCTGCTTGCTCACGCCGTAGACATGCGTGGGCGCTTCCATGACGTTCTCGAGCGCCGAGAAGTGGTGGAACAGGTTGAAGTGCTGGAAGACCATGCCGATCCTGGCCTCGGCCCTGGCTCGGGAGAGGTCGCGGCTCGGCTTCAGCTCGCCCTTCACGATCTCGTAGCCGACGTACTTGCCGTCCACCGTGATCTCGCCGTCGTCGATGGCCTCCAGGTGGTTCACCATCCTGAGAAGGGTGCTCTTGCCCGAGCCGCTCGGCCCCATGATGGTCACGACCTCGCCCCGCTTCACGGTCAAGTCGATGCCGCGCAGCACGTGGTTGGGCCCATAGGACTTGTGGACGTTCCCGCAGACCACGAAGGGCTCGTCCTTGTGCTCCCGGGTCTCGCGCTGCTGCTCGGCCAGGAGCTCGATCCAGTCGCTGGTATCCGCCACCTGCTCCCGCACGGTGGGCGGCTCCGGCGGCGAAGGCTCGGCCGGCGCCTGCTGCCGCGGCTGGAACACCGGCTTCTCCATTCCGCGGAAGCCGAAGAAGCGCCCGAGCGCGTTGACGCTGCCGGGGATCGGAAGCGGCTCCTTCTCCAGGCTGAAACGCCGCTCGAGGATCGCCTGCACGATCGAGATCGCGCTGGTCATCACCAGATAGATCACCGCAGCCGCCGCGAAGACGGTGAAGAACTTGAAGTTCTGGCCCACGATCTGCTGGGCGCGGAAGGTCAGCTCGTTGACGAAGATCACGGACGCGATCGACGTCAGCTTCAGCATGCTGATGGTGTCGTTGGTGATCGCCGGCAGGATGGGGCGGAGCGCCTGCGGCATGATGATGCGGCGCAGCGTCAGCGTCGGGCCCATGCCGAGCGACTTGGCGGCGATATTCTGGTTGCGGTCGACCGAGATGATGCCGCCCCGGATGATCTCGCCGCTGAACGCCGCCTCGTTCAGCGCGAAGCCGATGACGGCGGTGGTGAAGGTGTCGAACCTGAGCCCGATGAGCGGCAGCGCGTCGAAGATGAAGACCAGCTGCAGGAGCTGCGGCGTGCCCCGCATGAACCAGATGTAGAACCAGGCCGTCGCACTCAGCGGCCAGATGCCGGAAAGCCGCATGAGCGCCAGCACAAGGCCCAGGAACAGGCCGATCGCCATGGCGAGCACGGTGATCTTGACGGCGAGCCACGCGCCTTCCAGCAGGAAGGACGACGTGACATAGCCCAGGAACTCGCGGAGCCACGCGAGGAAGGTGCCGGTCTCGGCCTTCTCGCGCTTTTCGCCTTGCGCCAGTTCCTGGAGCGTGATGCCCCAGGCATCGGGGATGCCGTTGCCGATGAGAATCAGCAGGACCCCGAGTACGCACGAGACGAGCAGGGTCCAGCCGAAACGCTCGGCGAACGACATCTCCGCTACGGCGTGTCAGGGCGCGCCGGTGCCGGGCGCCCCATCGCCACTTAGTCGCGCAAAACCTCTGTGGGCAACGCGAGGTCGGGGTCCATCTGGTACTTGACGAACGTGTCGTGCTTGGTGCCGTTCGCCTCCATGATACGCAGCCCGTCCTCGATGGCCCGCAGCAGATCGTCCGCGCCGTTGACCACGGCCACGCCGATCTTGAAGCCGGTGAGGATCTTGAACGCCATCTCGGTGGTGTCCGAATTGTCGAGCGTGTACTTGGTCAGCAGGCTGAGATCCGAGAGCATGATGTCGGCGCGCTGGTTCTCGACCTGCCGGAAGCCGGCGGCGACGTCCGGATAGGTCATGATCTCGACGCCTTCCATGCCGGCCGCCGTGCACTCCTCGCTCTTGGCGCGCATGGCCGCTTCCTCGACCGTGCCGAGGCCGACCGAGAACACGTTGCCGCAGGCATCGTCGAGGCCGCCGATGCCCTTCGGGTTGCCCTTCTGGGTCATGCCGCCGGTGCCGGCCTGCATGTAGATGACGTAGTCCACCTGCTCGGCCCGCTCGGCTGTGTAATAGAGGGTGTCCCACATCACGTCGATCTGCCCGGCAACGAGCGCCGGCAGAAGGCCGGACCAGCCGCCCAGCTCGAACTCGACATCGACGCCCGCGCACGCGAAGACCGCACGCGAGAGGTCGGCGTCGTATCCGATCACGTTGTCGAAATTCTCGGCGTCGCGGAACACGTAGGGCGGAGTCTGTGGGTCCGCGCCAATCTTGATGGTCTTGCCCGCGATGCCGGGATACTTCTCGGCCACCATGTCGGGCTCGCACGCCGGGTCGGCGGCCTGCGCGGTGCCGATCATCGTCCAGCCCGCCAACGCGGCGCCAATTGCCATGGAAACGAGTGCCAGCTTATTCATTACGTCCCTCCCTGTGTCGGTGTTGTTGAGCCTAGCCCGGTTGTCTTGCCACTGTCACGGCCCGCGTCGCGCGCAGATTCCCCCATTCAGCCGGCCATCTCGGCGCGGCGCACTGCCGTGGCGTCGGCATCGACCGCGCCGTCCGCATCGATGATGACGCCGTAGATGTCGCGGGCGCGCTCGCGCGTGATCCAGCCCTCGGCCACGTCCTTCTGCACATGCGCGGGCTCGCGCTCCAGCGGCGGGCCGTAGCCCCCGCCGCCGGGCGTGTAGGAAATGATCGTCTCGCCCTGCTTCAGCACGTACTGGGCGCTGGTATCCGGCACCTCGACCAGGTCGCCGTTGCCTGCCACCCGCTTGTAGTGACGCGCGGGGCAGCCGATGCCGCCGCCGCGCGCGCCCTTGGCCGGGTTCAGGCTGCCGTCGCAGACGTAGCCGAGCTCCATGTCGCAGTCGACCGGGCCATATTCCACCCGGAAGCCCGGCCCGCCGCGAAAGCGCCCCTCGCCCTCCGAATCCGGTATCAGGCGGCGCTCGTTGATCAGCATGGGGTGATGGATCTCGTCCACCTCGATGCTGTCGACAAGCGGCATGCCGGCATTGCCCATGGTGAGCATGGTGAGCCAGCCGTCGGTGTAGGGCGTGCCGGGGCCGCTGCCGCCGAGCAGGATCACCTCGTTGCAGAAGGGCGCGCCGCCGTGGCGCGGATCCTTGCCCGAGATGACCGCGCCGGTCGCCGGGATCGCGGCGCCGCCGTCGGCCATGCCGATGCCGTCGCCGATGTCCGCGAGCGCGCGCTGTACCGCGCAGGTCACCCGGTCGCCGAGGTTGGTGGTCGCCACCGAGGTGCTGGTGGGATGGCGGGGCACGCCGCAGACGGTGCCCTCCCCCAGCAGCACGTCGATTCGCCGGTAGCTGCCGGCATTGGGCGGCACCTTGTGGCCCACGGTGTTGAAGACGCCCACCATGCAGGCGGAGAGCGCGCACGCCTGCGACAGATTGAGGCCGCAGGGATAGGCCTGCGGGTTGTCGCGCAGATCGACGGTGATCCGCGCGTTCTCGCTGTCCACGCTGACGTCGGCCCTGACCGTGATGCCGTGCTCCGGCGTCCCCGGCACCGGGTCGTGGGTCGCGGTGGCGCTCGCCCGGCCGCTCGGCATCTCGCCGACCGCCTGGATCATCAGGTACTCGCCGTAGTCGAAGTACTCGCGGGTGTACTGCTCCAGCGTCTCCCAGCCCACGTCGCGGCCCATCTCCAGCATGGCGCGCTCGCCGATCCGCGCCGCGCCCAGCATGGCCAGGTAGTCGCCCCGCCACTGCGACGGCACGCGGATGCGCAGCTCGCACATGCGGATGATGTCGCCGATGTCCGCGTAGTCCCGCTGCACCTGCACGGCTGGGAAGATCAGCGCGCCCTCCTCGTACACGTCCCGCGCCGCGCCCATGTAGGTGGTGGCCATGGAGTTGCCGCAGTCCGCCTGATGGGCCTTGGCGAGCACGGTGAAGCGGTGCACGCCGTCGTCGTCGATGACCGGCACCAGGATCACGTGGTCGGCCGCGTGCGAATTGCCGTGGTAGGGCGAGTTGTGGAGGAAGGCGTCGCCCCGCCTCAGCTCGGGGTGAAACTCCTTCATCGCGGCCGCCATGATGTCGGCGCCGCGCAGCACGTGGATCGGGTAGCACTCGGCCGCCGAGATCAGCTCGCAATCGGCCGTGACGATGCAGCACGAGAAGTCGCGCGCCATGTTCAGCACGCCGGAGCGCCCCGTGCGCAGCAGCGTGTTGGCCATCTTCGAGGCCACGCTCTCGAAGCGCTTGGAGAGCACCGCGAGCCGGACGCCATCAAAGGTCCGCTCCGCGCTCCTTGCCGTGTCGTTCCTGGCCACGGTCCCGGTCTCCCTCTACGTCTGCCCGTTCATTTCGACGATCAGGTTGCCGTTCGCCGAGCGGACCACCGAGGCGCCCGGATCGATGACCACGGTGGTGAAGCTCGATTCGACGATCGCCGGCCCATCCACGCGCTCGCCTGCGGCCATCGCCTGAAGGCGATGCACGTGGGCGTCCACAAGCCCTGCGCCGGGGAAGTAGGCGGCGCGAAGCCAGCGCTCCTCGCCGTCCGCCGCAGGCTCGACGGCGCGGGCGTCGGCCAGCCGGCCGATGGCGCAGCGCGCCCGCGCGCGCCACGTCACCGCTTCCACGTGCGAATCCCGGTCGGCCACGGCGAACATTTCTTCGTGCAGGTCGTGGAGGTCCGCCACCACCCGCTCGACGTCCGCAGGACCGTCGAAGCGGCTTTTGCTGAGCGGTACCTCGATCTCCCAGACCTGGTGCGGGTAGCGGGCCTCGACCGAGAACTCGACGCTCTGCTCCATCCCGGCGGTGCCGCGCCCTTCGAGGAAGGCGCGGCACTGCGCCTCCAGCGCTGAAAGGGTCGCGTTGACCGCGTCCGCATCGAAGCGGTCGCTGGTGGTGAACGTGGTGCGGCTGAACTCGGTGCTGAGGTCGGACATCAGCGCGCCGGCGGCGCTCAGCGTCGTGCCCACTTCGGGAATCACCAGCCGCTTGCAGCCGAGCCGCCGCGCGATCTGGACCGAGTTGAGGCCCGCCGCGCCGCCGCCGCCGATCAGCACCGCCTCGCGCGGATCGACGCCCTGGTTGATCGTGATGTCCTCGATGGCGTGAACCATGTTCTGGCTGACGACGTCGAGGATCGCGGCCGCAGCCTCGTGCGCGCCCACGCCGAGTGGGGCGCCGATCCTGTCCGCGATGGCCGCCGTCGCGCGCTCCGTATCCAGCGCGATGGCGCCGCCGAGGAAGAAGTCGGCATCGATATAGCCGAGGGCGAGCGCCGCGTCGGTCACGGTCGGCTCGGTGCCGCCCTGGCCGTAGCAGGCCGGACCCGGCACGGAGCCCGCGCTGTCCGGGCCGACATGCAGCATGCCGCCCGGATCGACCCAGGCTATGGAGCCGCCGCCGGCGCCGACGCTGCGGACGTCGACGGAGGGGAAGCCCGTCATGTGGCCGCGGATGCGCGAGCCGAGCCAGGTCTCCCGGGTCCAGGGAATGCGCCCCTTGCGCACCAGCGAGACGTCGTAGCTGGTGCCGCCGGTATCAGCCACGATGGCCATGTCCTCGGCGCCCTCGGCGGCAGCCAGGTTGCGACCGGCGACGGGCGCCATTGCCGGGCCGGAGTTGAGCGAGTGGATGGGCGTCGCCGCCAGGTCGGCCGCATCGACCACGCCGCCCTGCGAGGTCACGGTGAGCAGCCGGCCGCTGAAGCCGGCATTGCGCAGCCGCTCTTCCAGCGACGACAGGTAGCCGGTCATGACCGGCTTCAGGGATGCGTCGATGCAGGCGCTGGACGCCCGCCGGTACTCCCTGAGCGAGGGGTTGAGGCGGTGGGAGAGCGTGTAGGGCACGCCCGGCAGATGGGCGTCCAGGAGCGCGCCGACCCTCTCCTCGTGGTCCGGATTGACGATCGACCAGAGCAGGCAGACCCCGACGGCCTCGACTTCCGCCCCCTTGAGCCGCTCGATCACAGTAAGGACGGCGTCTTCGTCCAGCGGCTTGTGGACCACGCCGTCGGCGCGCATGCGTTCCGGCACCTCGAAGGTGAGCCGGCGCGGCACCAGCGGGTCCGGGAACGGCACGGTGTTGTCGAAGGGATCGACCCGGCCGCCCTCGCGCAGCAGGAAGATATCCGGGTGCCCCTCGGTGGTGAGGAAGGCGGTCCGTGCCGTCCGCCCGGTCAGCACGGCATTGGTCGCGCGCGTGGTGGCGTGGAGGAAAAGCTCGCACGCGCCGAGCAGGGCGGCGCGGTCGCGCCCGTCGGCATCCGCCGCC
The DNA here is from genome assembly GCA_965221125.1 of Alphaproteobacteria bacterium. Lineage (GTDB taxonomy): Bacteria > Pseudomonadota > Alphaproteobacteria > UBA828 > UBA828 > WTGU01. The sequence goes on along the minus strand of CBDCRW010000006.1, from coordinate 97,020 downwards.
CGCTGCAGCACCTCGAGGCAGCCCTGAACCGGATCGTCCGGCCGCGTCGGCGACTTGAAGAGGCGGAAGGTCCCGTCCCCGGCCTCCTGCACGAGGTCGGTGAAGGTCCCCCCCACATCGACGGAAAGTCGCACCGGCTGCCCTCCCATGACCGCATTGCGGGCGCGTTATCCGGCCGCACCCTTGTCGAGCATGGGGCCGGGTCCGTAACTCTGCAGCAGTTCGTCCACGTAATCCAGCACCGCTCCCCAGTCGCATTCGCGGTGGTTGTGGCTGCGGACGACGTAGGCCGGCCCCATGTAGAAGCGCTCGTATTGCGCGTGGCGGCCGGCGAAGTCGCTTCCCAAGAGGTCCCACGCCAGCTTGTAGAGCTTGAAGCGGTCGAGCGCGCCGTGCCCCGGCATCCGCCACAGCGCCTCGAACGTCTCCCGGGTGTCCTCGTTCTCCATCACCGAGATGTCCGCCGGCATCTGCAGCACGCCGCCGCCCGAAAGCTCGCGCACCTTGGAGCAGATGTGGTCGTAGTTCTGGGTGCACCAGTAGATGGCCGCGTACATCATGTGCCGGTTGTAGTTCACGTAGCCGTTGCCGAGGTCCAGGAAGTCGTGGATCTGGCCCTGGATCATGCCGTCGATCATGCCGTACTGCGCGGCAAGGTGGCCGATCTCGTCCCTCACCGCGGGCACGCCGTCGATGCCCGACGATTCCGTCATGCGCCGTGCGAGACCGAGCAGCAGCCGCAGCTTCGAGCGGTAGCGGACGCAGGCCTGGTGGTTCGACAGCGTGTGCGCGGGGGTGCGGAAGTAGATCTGGCGGGAGAGCTCGATGTCGTCGAGGGTGAAGACGTGCTCCCAGGGCACCTTGACCCCGTCACAGACGACGATGCAGTCGCTCTCGTCGAAGCGGTAGGCCATCGGGTTGTCGACCTCGCTGACGGCGTAGCGCTCGAAGGGCTTGCGCGACCAGAGGCTCAGCCCCGGCGCGTTCGCCGGGATGACGCAGGTGATCGACTCCTTCTCGTGGCCCCTGGCGAGCGGCTGAATGTTGCCGATCCAGACGTGATCGCTGAAGGCGGCGCTGGTGGCCAGCATCTTGAGGCCGCTGATGACCACGCCGTCGTCCCGCTCCGCCGTGACGGCGAGCGCCGTCGGCACCGTGTCGGCGGCGCGGCCCGCGAAGCTCTCGTCCTTGGCTCCGGGCGGCGGCGTCACCGCGTGGGAGAGGAAGAGGTCCTCGCGCTTGCACTGCTCGTAGTAGGCGAGCAGGTTGGCCGCGAAGGGCCGGCTGCCGCTGTCGAAGACTTCCGGCTGTATGGCGGCGCCCGAGACGTAGCCGCCGATGAAATCGGGCGAGCGGCCCATCATGCCGTAGGTGAAGTCGGCGATGACCTCGGCCGAGCGCGAGCGGCGCTCCAGGTCCTCGCGCGAGCGGGGCCGCAGGTAGTACATGGCGTGACGCGCGCCGTCCTCCTCGTAGCTCAGCAGGTCGCGGTAACGGGGGTCGAAGCGGGCGTCGAACACCCTCGCGTAGGAGCGCGCCGCGTTGCGGAAGCCGGGATGGGTGGTGACGTCGTCGACCCGCTCGCCGCCGACGTAGACGGCACGCCCGTCGCGCAACGATTCAAGGTATTCCTCACCGCTACGGATCATCGCTAATCTCTCTCCTCGGGCGCAGCACGCTCGATTGGCCTGGTACGTGGAGACGGGAGGTGAGCATGGAACCGCCGCAGATTCCCCAGCGCGTCATCGATCGCGTGTTGCGCCGGCGCGGCCGGCTGCACGTGTACGAGAGCCTGGACGCAGCAACCACGGCGCTCCTCGTGGTGGACTTGCAAGTCCATTTCATGCGCGAGGGTAGCCCGTCGGAGATGCCGAGCGCACGGGCGATCGTGCCGACGGTCAACCGGCTCGCCGCCGCGCTGCGGGCGCGCGGCGGGCACGTCGTCTGGGTGGTCTCGACCTACGGCCCGGACGAGGCGAGGAACTGGGCCAACCTCGACGTCGTCCTCGGCGAAGAGGCCGCGGCGGTCTTCCGCGGCGGGCTCAGCGAGGGCGCGGCGGGCCACGCGATCTGGCCCGACCTCGACGTGCGCGAGACGGACCCGCTCGTTCACAAGAACCGCTTCGGCGGCTTCATCGGCAGCCAGGGGCAGCTCGAGCAAGTGCTGCGCGATCGCGGTGTCGACACGGTGCTCGTCGTCGGCACGGTCACCAACGTCTGCTGCGAGACGACCGCGCGCGAGGCGGCGGCCTACGACTTCAGGACGGTCATGATCTCGGACGCGAACGCGGGCCGCTCGGCGGAAGAGGACGCCTGGACCTACGCCGTCTGCTTCGCCACCTACGGCGACGTGCTGACGGCCGACGAGGCGATCGACCGCCTGACCTGACGCAGACCTGCGCGGCGTCAGAGGTGCGCGCGGAAGAACGCCAGCGTCCGCTCCCAGGAGAGCGCGGCGGACTCCGGGTGGTGGGCGTCGTCCTGCTCGTTGAAGAAGGCGTGCTCGGCGTCGTAGCGGTAGATCTCCACCGGCGACGCGGAGTCCTTCATGGTGTTCTCCAGCGCGGTCACCAGCTCCGGCGTGCACCACCAGTCGGTGTTGGCGAAATGACCCTGGAACGGCACCGTGATGTCGGCCGGGTCGGCCTGCTCCTTGGGCGGGATGCCGTAGAACGAGACGCCGGCATCGCACGCGGGGACCTTCACGCAGGCGATGACGGTGAGCGCGCCGCCCAGGCAGAACCCGGTGACGCCGACCTTGTCGCAGCTCTCCTTGAGCCGCGTGCAGGCGCCGTGGATTTCGACCTCGGTCGCGCCGACCCAGTCCAGCCCTTCCATCATGTGGTTGGCCTCGTCGGGCTCCTGCGTCACCCGGCCGTGGTAGAGATCGGGGGCGAGCGCGGTGAAGCCGGCTCCTGCGAAGCGGTCGGCGGTCCCCTTGATCTGATCGTTGAGGCCCCACCACTCCTGGATGACGACGAGGCCCGCGCGCGATCCCGGCGCCTCCGCCAGGTATCCCTCCGCCTCGCTGCCGCCGGGGCAGCCGAACTCGATCATCTTGCCCATGTTGTCCTCCACGCTGGCTGGCCTCGGGAGCCTGAGGCGAGCCGCAGAGATTATGGCTCCGCCCGCAGCGCGGCAACGGGAACAAAAGACACAAGGACCAGCGCGCAGGCCATGACCCCGGCGAGAATTCCGGGCTAAGCTCGGGCAGCGCGATGGCCGGGCCGGGAGCAGCCGGCCTCATCGAATGCCGGCGAGCACAGGGGAGACGGACAATGACCATGGTGCCGAAGGAGATCGTCGATCTCGGCCACACGATGTTCCACAACATGCCGAATATCGGCGGCGCGGCCGTGGCCTTCTGGCCGGTCAACTCCTTCGACGAGCTGGAGACGCTGAGCGACGGCAAGCTCTCGATGGAATCCCGCATGATGCTGCTGCCGGAGCATTGCGGCACCCACCTGGATGTCCCGCGCCATTGCACGCGGGGCGCCACCGACGTCGCCGACGTGCCGCTGGAACGCCTCGTTCTGCCCGGGCACCTGCTCGACCTCACCCACCGGCAGAACGGCGAGGCGATCACCATCGCCGATCTCGAAGCCGCGGCCGAAGCGTCGGGCCGCGCGGTTCGGCCCGGCACGGCGCTCCTCGTCTGGGCCGGGGTCGAGGACGACTGGGGCAAGCCCGGCTTCACCCTGAACCGGCCTTACGTGCCCACCGAGACCGCCCACTGGCTGGTGGAGCAGGAGATCGCGCTCTTCGGCACCGACCTGATCGGCATGGACGACCCCACCGAGTGGTGGTGGCCCACCCACCGCATCTGGCTGGAGGCCAACATCTGCATGGTCCAGCAGATGTGCAACCTGGGCGCGCTGGTGGGCAAGGAGTTCCTGTTCGTTGCCGCCCCGCTCAAGCTGCGGGACGGGACCGGCTGCCCGGTCCGCCCGATCGCCCTGGTGATGTAGGGGCGGCGCTTCTGAGCACGCAGCGCGGCATCGGCCGGTTTCCTGTCCCGGCCGCGTCGTCTATATTCGCCGATCACGCCTTGAAGGCAGTGACGACGGTTCACGACAAGGGAGAGTGAAAAGATGAAGGCCTTACGAGCCGGTTTGGTTTCGGCCGGTGTGGCGCTCGCCGCACTGACCGCGTCAGACGCAATGGCGCAAGACAGCCACGTCGTGTGGCACGACGATGGTTCCGTCGACCTCATCATGGAGGACGGCGCCGTAATCAAGACCTCGCGGGATGAGCTGGGCTCCCTCTTCGGGCCCGGCGAAGCGCCGTTCGAGGGCACCACGATCACCGTGCTCACCCTCGATTCGGGTCCGCGCGGCGGGATCTCGGGGCCGATCTTCAGCTTCCGCCCGATCTGGGAAGAGCTTTCCGGCGGCAAGCTCGAGATCGCGCTCACGCCGATCACCGACCTCTACGCCAAGATGATGCTCGACCTGCGTCAAGGCACCGGCCTCTACGACGGGATCATCGTCGGCGCCTTCTTCTACGGCGACCTGGTCGCCGGCGACTACATGCTCCCCATCGAGGAGTACATGGAGAGCGGCGAGCATCCGCAATGGACCTACGATTCCATGCCGGACTCGCTCAAGACCCTGCACACCTGGGGGGACGTGGGCTACGGCGTGCTCAACGACGCCGACGGCCAAGTGCTCTACTACCGGCGCGACGTGCTCAACGACCCCGAGCACCAGGCCGCGTTCAAGGCGGAGAAGGGCTACGACATGCCTGTCCCGCCCAAGACATGGCAGCAGCTCCTCGACATCTCGCAGTATTTCGACGGCAAGAACTGGGATGCCAACGACGACGAGGCCGATAGCGGCACCGTGCTCCACCTCAAGGTGGGCGAGCAGGGGCACTATCACTTCCAGTCGCTCTCCGCGTCCTTCGCCATGACGCCGGGCGAGGCGGTGACCCAGTACCACAACGTCTACTGGTTCGATCCCACCGACATGAGGCCGCTGATCGACAGCCCCGGCCATGTCGCGGCGCTCGAGTTCCTGCAGGAGCTGCACAAGACCGGCCCCGAGGCGCAGGTCGGCTGGAGCCTGGGCGAGGCGTGGGACTACTTCCTGCGCGGCAAGTCGGTGTTCGTGTTCAGCTGGGGCGACGTGGGCTCGCTCTGCCAGGATGAATCGCGTTCCAAGATCAAGGGGATCTGCGGTTCGGCGCTCATGCCCAGCTCCGACAAGTACTGGGATCACGAGAACGGCGCCTGGGTCGAGACCGACGACCCGCAGCCGGTCGGCAACACCACCGGCGGCTCGTGGCACGGCGTGATCTCGGCCTTCTCGGAGAACCCGGACGCCGCCTACTCGTTCCTCTCGCTGATGGCGATCAAGCCGTCGTCGAACTGGGGCGCGTATCACGGCTGGACCGGTGTCGATCCGGGGTACTACTACCAGTTCCTGGAGCCGCTGGGTGAGGCGAAGATCGAGGACTACGTGGCCGCCGGCTGGCATGCCGACGATGTCGCCGAGTACACGCAGGCCTACTACGACAACTTCACCGCACCGACGATCCTGACCTATCTCAGGATCGAGGGCGCGCCCGCGTACTGGGACATCATGGACAAGAACCTGTCCGCGGCCATGAGCGGCCAGAAGACCGCTCAGGAAGCTCTTTCCGATACCGCAGCGTCCTGGCAGGACATCACGGACCGTTTGGGCCGTGAAAAGATCCTCCAGCAGTACCAGGAGGCGATCGGCTTCGGCGGATAGTCCAGGGTCATCGACTGGGGCGCAGGGCGGCCGCACTCAAGCCGCGCCTGCCCTGCGCCCCGCCTTGTTCAGTGAGTCCTAGCCGGCCATGATCCGCTGGACCAAGCCGGTCAAGTTCGTCTTCTTGCTGCCGGCCGTCTTCTGGGTGCTGGCGTTCACCGTCTTCCCGCTCGGCTATTCTCTCTATCTCAGCTTCCATGACGTCGACCGCAAGGTGGTCGTCACCGGGCGCGAGAAGGTGCCCGTGCTCAACGAGGCCGGCGAGCCCGTGCTCAAGAAGAGCGGCGAGCCCCGCACCAAGACCGTGGTGCACCGCGAGCTTCAGACCAACTTCACCTGGAACGGCTTCGCCAGCTTCATCCGTGCCTTCGGCGACGAGGAGGTGGGGTCTGCGGTCAAGGTCACCGCGATCTTCGTGTTCACGGCGGTGACGCTCGAGATTGTACTGGGATTCCTGCTCGCCTTCCTCTTCCACCGATACATATTCGGGCGAGCGGTCTTGCGAACGATCATGATATTGCCGATTTTCGCGACTCCGATCGCGGTCGGATACCTGTTCTTTACTGTCTTCTACGAGATCGGCGGCCCGCTCGAATTCCTGGGCATACCATGGTTGTCGCACCCGGATTGGGCCCTCGTCTCGGTCATATTGGTCGACATATGGCAATGGACGCCGTTCTGCTTCCTTGTGTTCCTCGCCGGGCTTCAGAGCATCCCCGACGATCTTGTGGAGTGCGCGCGATTGGACAGCGGCTCGGCATGGGATCTGTGGCGCATCGTCGTGATCCCGATGCTGCAGCCGGTCATCATCATCGTGCTGCTGCTGCGACTGGCGGAGGCGGTCAAGCTCTTCGACATCATCGCGACGCTGACCAAGGGCGGGCCCGGAATTGCCACCCAGTCATACAGCTACCTGGCGTTCACGCGCGGCTTCAAGCTGAACGACTTCGGCTACGCGTCGGCCATGGCTTACCTGCTGCTGATCGTCGTGATGATCATCGTCACGCTCTTCTTCCGCCGGCTCAGGCAGACCTATGCTTAGCGGCTTGGGCAAGTCGCTGTTCGGCCAGCCCGCCGGCGTCCCCCAGGCGCGGGCCAAGCGCAAGCGGCTCTGGTTCGCCGATGCCGGCTTCTCGATCATCGCGATCTTCATCGCGCTGATCTTCTTCTTCCCCATCTACTGGGCGGTCTCCAACAGCCTGCGCGCGCCGGCGGACACCTTCACGGTGGCCGGCCTCGGCGTCCCCTTCCTCGACTTCACGCCGACGCTCGAGAACTGGATATCGCAGATTTCGACGCCGGAGGCCGCCAACGCCTTCGGCAATAGCCTGATCATCTCCGTCTGCTCGGTGCTGATCGCGCTCGTCCTCGGCCTGCCGGCGGCCTACGCGCTGGCGCGCTTCCGCTTCAAGCGCATCAAGAACAAGGACCTCACGATCTGGTTCCTGTCGCAGCGGGTGCTGCCGCCGGTGGCGACCGCGGTGCCCTTCTTCATCGTCTTCTCCTCCCTCGACATGCTGGACACCCATGCCGCGCTGATCCTGGTCAACGCCACCTTCATCCTGCCCTTCGTGGTGGTGATCGTGCGTCAGACCTTCCAGGACCTGCCGATCGAGCTGGAGGAGGCGGCGCTGGTGGACGGCGCCTCGCACTTCATCGCGTTCTTTCGCGTGGCGATTCCGCTCGCGCTGCCGGCGATCGCAGCGTCCGCGCTCATCATGTTCGCGTTCGCCTGGAACGAGTATCTGTTTGCGGTGATCCTGACCATCAAGGATTCGGCGACCATGCCGGTCCATATCGCGGGCGGCGTGGATTCGCGCGGCGTGCAGTTCTGGTTCGTGGCGGTGCGCTCGCTCATCGCCATGATCCCGCCGGTTCTGATCGCGCTGTTCGCGCAGCGCTACATCGTGCGCGGGCTTACCCTCGGTGCGGTCAAGGGCTAGGCTGGGTTGTAGGAGGCAGTCATGGCAACGGTATCGGTCCGCGAGGTCCACAAGTCCTTCGACGACACGGCCGTGATTCACGGCGTCTCGATCGACATCCACGACGGCGAGTTCCTGGTTCTCGTCGGCCCATCGGGCTGCGGCAAGTCGACGCTGCTGCGGATGATCGCCGGCCTCGAGGAGGTCAACGACGGCGAGATCGCCATCGGTGACACGGTGGTGAACGACATGGCGCCCAAGGCCCGCGACGTCGCCATGGTGTTTCAGAACTACGCCCTCTACCCACACATGACCGTGCGCCAGAACATGGGCTTCAGCCTGCGCCTGCGCCGAGAGGACAAGAACCTGATCCGCGAGCGGGTGGACAGCGCGGCCCAGATCCTGGGGCTGACGAACCTGCTCAACCGCCTGCCGCGCCAGCTCTCGGGCGGCGAGCGCCAGCGCGTCGCCATGGGGCGCGCCATCGTGCGTGACCCGCAGGTGTTCCTCTTCGACGAGCCGCTGTCCAACCTCGACGCCAAGCTCCGCGTGCAGATGCGGACGGAAATCAAGGCGCTGCACCAGCGGCTGCGCACCACCTCGATCTACGTCACCCACGACCAGGTGGAAGCCATGACCATGGCCGAGCGCATCGTGGTGATGAACCTGGGCCGGGTCGAGCAGGTGGGCCGCCCGCTCGATCTCTACGACCGCCCCGCCAACCTCTTCGTCGCGGGCTTCATCGGCTCGCCGGCGATGAACTTCATCGAGGCCTCGGGCGGCGCGGCGGGCGACGCGCCGGCAGCGACCGCAGACGACGGCACCGCTTTGCCGCTGCCGCCGGGTGCCCGCGCGGGCGAGGGACAGCCGATCGTCTACGGCATCCGCCCCGAGGACCTGGCGCTTTCAGCCAACGGCGCGGGCGTCGAGGCCACGGTCTCGGTGGTGGAGCCGACCGGCTCCAGCACGCTCGTGTTCTGCGAGATGGCCGGGCACGAGGTCTGCGCCGAGTTCAAGGAGCGGCACGACTTCGAGCCCGGCGAAACGATCCGCCTGATGCCGCGCCTCGAATCGCTTCACCTCTTCGACCGGAAGAGCGGCCAGCGCCTCGGCGACTGACGTTCTTCGTTGCCGCGGCCTCAGTGGCCGTACCCGGAATCGCCGCCGCTCCGGGTCTCCACTGCAAACGTGGCCGTGACGTCGCCCGCCTGCTCGAAGGTGAAGGTGACGGGAATCGTTTCCTCCGCCATCAGCATGAACTTGAGGCCGACCAGCATGACGTGAAGGCCGCCGGGCGCGAGCTCGACCGTGCCGCCCGCCGGCACCGTGATGCTCTCCACCTTCTCCATGCGGTGGATGCCGTCCTCCATGGTGCTCCGGTGCAGCTCCACCCTCTCGGCGAGAGGCGTGCTGACCCCGATCAGACGATCGTCGACCTCGCCGTCGTTCCGGATTTCGAGATAGATCACGCCGTTCTGCCCCTGCGGCGCCGGCCGCGACCAGGGGTGAACGAGCGTGATGTGCGCGGTCTTTTCCTCGTGCGCCGCCAAGGGCACCGCCGTGGCGACTGACGCCAGGGCGGCGACCAGAGCAACGGCGACGCCACCGAACCGTGTCATTCCTATTCTCCTCGTTGACGGGCGCATTAGACACGCGAAGAGGGCGCCGGTCACGGCTCGGCGGTGGGCGGGAGCTCGACATCCGGCAGAAGACCCCCCGCCAGATGCTCGCCCGGCACCCCGATGCGCTCGGCGGGGATCGCGAGCCGCCAGTCGTGATCGACCGGGACAAGGCGCGTGAGCCAGTCCTTGCCCGCTGTCCGTGCGCCCACGAGCCGGGCGTTGGCGTGCCGGCGCAGCAGCGCCGCCAGCACCTCCGCGCTGCTCGCCGTGCCGGGGCCGATCAGCACGTCGATCGCGGCGTCATCCAGCCCCAGGTCTCGAAGCGGCGCGGGGAGCGCCACGCCGGTCGCGCCATTCAGGCCGACCAAGCGGATCGCCCCCTCTACCGGTCCGGTGAAGAGGCTCGCGACCCGGCGCATCCGGTCGAAGTCCCCGCCGCCGTTGCCGCGAAGGTCGAGCACCAGCCGGCCCGGTGCGCCGACCCCGCGCGCGGCGACGGCATCGGCGACCTCGCGGTCGGCCGTACGGCCGAAGCGGTCGAGCACCACGACCAGCGCCCCGTCATCCCGCCGCTCGGCGGCGGCGACCGAGGGCTCCGTGCGCGCCCGGCGGATCGTGTCGGTATCGGGGTGGTTCACCCGAACCAGGCGCGCGGCAGCGAGGCTGCCCGCGATCAGCCGGGCGGCGCAGCGGGTATCGGCGGGTGGGCAGTGCCGCGCGACGTCCGCCGCGAGCGTCGCCGGCAGGGCCGCGTGGCGTGCCACGGCGCCGAGCAGGCGGTCGCGCGGGGCCTCAGCCTCGGCGTGTGCAGCGGAGGCGCCGGCGAGCGCCGCCAGCGCCAAGAGGCCTGCCGCGAAGCGGGCGAACGCAGCCGTCGAGAAAGCCGCCGCGGTCAGTGACAGTAGTTGACCGCACCCGCCATGTGAGCGCCCCAGGGCTCCGCGCCCACGCCGTCGATCGTCGCGGTGACCGCTTTCGTCGCCACGTCAATCACGGCGACCGTGCCGGCATCGCTCAAAGCGACGTAGAGCTTGGTGCCGTCGGGTGTGACCACGCCGGTCTCGGGCGTGCCTGGCAGCGCGACCTCGCCGGCGGGCTGCATGGTCTCGAGGTCGATCACCAGCGCCTTGTCGTCGCCCCGGCTGATCACGTAGGCGAGCGTGTCGAACGCGCCGGTGTTGACGCCGGTCATGTCGGCCGCACCGGCGAGGCGCGCGACCTCCTCGAGCGTCTCGGTCGAGACCACGGAGACCGTCTCGTCGCCGTTGTTGGGGACGATCATGTAGCGGCCGTCGGTGGTGGTGAACGCGCGCCAGGGCGTGTCGCCGAGTTCGAGCGTCTCGAGGGTCCGGCCCGCCTCAAGGTCGATCACCGCCATGCGATCGCCCTCGCCGTAGGCGGCGAAGCCGAGGCGCCCGTCGGGCGTCGCGGTGACGTTGATGATGCCTTGGTAGGCGGTCTCGTCGTCCTCGTGATGCGCGAGCGCGCGGTCGGGCCCGACGGCGATCTCGCCCGCGACAATAGCCTGCGGTACGTCGATCATGCTGACGAAGCTCGCGCCCAGATTGCCGACATAGAGGCGCTCGCCGTTCGGGCTGAAGGTCATGTTGTGGGGCTCGTGCAGCCCGTCCACGCGCGCGAGCTCGCGCTCGCCGAGGAGCGATACCAGCGAGACCGTGCCCTCGCCGATGTTGCCCACGGCCAGCACGTCGCCGGAGGGGGCGATCTCCATGTGCTCGGGCTCGTGGCCGAGCGGGATGGTGGCCGTCACCGTGAGCGTCGCCAGATCGATCACGGAGACGGTGTCGTCGGCGGTGTTCGTCACCGCCATCTTGCCGAGGCTCGGCGAGACCGCGACCTGGTGCGGCACCTGCCCCACCGGGATATGCGCGATCACCGCGTCGGTGCGCGTGTCGATGACCGCAACGTCGGCCGACGCCCGGTTCGGCACGAACACGTAGTTCGAGAGGTCGTCCAGCGCGTGCACGCCTGGCGCCGTCATCGCCAGCACGGCGAGCGCACCAAGGCCCGCGGACAACAGCTTATTCATGACTTCCCCTCCTTCGGGTTCGTGCGGGCCGCCGCCCGCTCCGCCGCCGGCGGCATGGACAGGCCGGCAGCATAGAAATCGCGGCGGGCAAGGGTCAAGCGCGCGGCACGAGTCGTCGCCTATGAAGGCTGAACGCGCGCGATGCGGAGCACGTTGGTCGTACCCGGCGTGCCGAAGGGGACGCCGGCGGTGATGACGATGCGCTCTCCCGGCTCGGCGTGGCCCGCGTCGAGCGCCTGGGCGCACGCGCGCTCCACCATGTCGGTGAACCCGGTGGCATCCTCGGTGTGGACGCAGTGGACCCCCCAGACGAGCGCCAGCCGGCGCGCCGTGTCGCGCGACGGCGTCAGCACGAGGATCTGCGCCCTGGGCCGCTCGCGCGCAGCCCTGACGGCGGTGGAGCCCGATGTGGTGTAGGTCACGATGCTGGCGGCGTCCAGCGTGTCCGCCACCTGGCGCGCGGCGGCGGTGATCGCGTCGGCGGTCGTCGCCTCGGGGTCCTGCTGCTGCCAGTGAACATGGCGCCGGTAGGCGTCGTCGCCTTCCACGCGCTCGATGATGCGGTTCATCATCGCCACCGCCTCGCGCGGAAAGCGGCCGGCAGCCGATTCGCCGGAGAGCATGAGCGCATCGGCCCCGTCATAGACCGCCGTCGCCACGTCCGAGGCCTCGGCGCGGGTGGGTGCCGGCGCATTCATCATCGAATCCAGCATCTGGGTCGCGATCACCACCGGCTTGCCGGCGTTCCGCGCCGCATGGACGATGCGCTTCTGCGCGGCCGGCACGTCCTCGGGCGCAAGCTCCACGCCGAGGTCGCCGCGCGCCACCATGATCGCATCGGAGAGGTCGACGATCTCCTCCAGGCAGTCGAGCGCGCTCGGCTTCTCCAGCTTGGCCACGATGGCCACGTCGTCCGGCACCAGGCGGCGCGCAGAGGCGATGTCCGCCGGGCCCTGGACGAAGGAGAGCGCCACCCAGTCGACGCCGAGGCCGAGGGCGAAGGCGAGATCGTCGCGATCCTTGGCGGTGACGGCGTCGATGGGGAGCGTCACGCCCGGCAGGTTGAGGCCCTTGCGGTCGGAGAGGACGCCCGGCGTCACCACCACGGTCTCGGCCCGGTCCGGCCCGCACGCGGCGACGCGTAGCCGCACCCTGCCATCGTCGAGCAGCACGTCGGCGCCGGGCTCAAGCGCCGCGAAGACTTCGGCGTGCGGCACGCCGACGCAGGTCTCGTCCCCCGGCGCATCGCCGAGGTCGAGAGTGAAGCGCTGGCCCTGGGCGAGCAGCGTCTCGCCGCCCCGGAACGTCCCGATCCTGAGCTTCGGCCCCTGCAGGTCTGCCAGAGTCCCGATGGGCCTACCCGCCGCCGCCTCCACCGACCGAACCAGGTCGTGACGCGCCCGGTGCTCGGCGTGGGTGCCGTGGCTGAAATTGAGGCGGAAGACGTCCACGCCGGTCTCGAACAGGGCGCGGACGGTCGCCTCGTCGGAACTCGACGGCCCGAGTGTCGCGACGATCTTGGCGCGGCGGTGTCGGCGCACGGGAACTGCCTCTGCGGTCTTTGTGTCCGTTATCGACGGGCCGCCGCCGGCGGTCAACGGCGAACGAGGATCGCGCGGAAGTCGTTGACGTTGGTGAGCGTCGGCCCGGTCATCACCAGGTCGCCGAGCGCGGCGAAGAAGCCGTAGGCGTCGTTGGCGGCGAGCCGGCCTGCCGCGTCCTCCCCCACCGCCCGGCCCCGCGCGAGCGTATCGGGCGCCACGAGCGCGCCGGCGTTGTCCTCGGTGCCGTCGATCCCGTCGGTGTCGCAGGCGGTGGCGAAGATGCCGGGCGCGCCGTCGAGGGCGAGCGCGAGCGCCAGCGCGTACTCGGCGTTGGGACCGCCCCGGCCTTCGCCCGTCACGGTCACCGTCGCCTCGCCGCCGGAGAGCAGCACGGTGCCGGGCGCCGCGTCATGGGCGAGAGCCGCATGCTCGCGGGCGAGATCGCGCGCCTCGCCCTCCAGCGCATCGCCCAGGATGACGGGCGTGTAGCCGGCCGCGCGCGCCACCTCGGCGGCGGCGGCTAGCGCCATGGCGGGGGTCGCCACGATCCGGGTCTCGGCGCCGCCGAGCCGGGGATCGCCCTCCTTCGGCGTCTCCTCCGTCCCGCTCTCGAGGTGCCGGATGACGGCGGCGGGCTCGCCTATCCCGTACTTTCGCAGCACGCCGAGGGCGTCCGCGAAGGTGGTGGGGTCGGGCACGGTGGGTCCTGAGCCGATCACCGCGGGATCGTCTCCCGGCACGTCCGAGATCAGGAGGCTCACGAGGCGCGCCGGGTGGCAGGCCGCGCCCAGCCGTCCGCCCTTGATGGCGGAGAGGTGCTTGCGCACGGCGTTTATCTCGCCGATGGCGGCGCCCGAACGAAGCAGCGCGCCGGTCACCGCCTGCTTGTCCGCAAGCGTGATCCCTGGCGCCGGCAGGGTGAGCAGCGCCGAGCCGCCGCCCGAGATGAGGCAGAGCGCGAGATCGTCCGCCTCCAGTCCCTCGGCCATGGCGAGGATACGCGCAGCGGCCTCGCGCCCGCCGGCGTCCGGCACCGGATGCGCCGCCTCGACCACCTCGATCGCCCGCGTCGGCACGCGGTGGCCGTAGCGGGTCACGACCAGGCCTTCGAGGGAACCCTCCCAATGATCTTCCACGGCCTGCGCCATGGTCGCTGCCGCCTTGCCCGCGCCGACGACCACGGTGCGGCCCGGGGGCGGCTCGGGCAGGTGCGGCGGCACGCAGCGCGCCGGCCGGGCGCTGGCAAGGGCCACGTCCAGCAGGCGGCGCAAAAGAATTTTCGGGTCTTCGCTCATGCCTCACCATGCCAGAGCGCCGCGCCAGCGTCATCCGCCGGCAAGCGCCGCACGGCGCGACGCGCTACCATGCCGGCGCCCGGCCCCGAGTCACGGCACGGATCGGGTGACACGGGAGCCCGCCCATGACCCCTGCCCGCCGCCGCCTGCTCGTCGGCGCCGGCCTCGCGATCGTCTCAGGCCTCTGCTTCAGCACGGGCGGCTTCTTCGTCCGCTCGGTGTCGGTCGACCCGTGGGAGATCATCGCCGTCCGCTGCTTCTTCGCCGGGCTCGGCATCCTCCTGATCCTCCTCGTGAGCGAGCGGGGGCGGGTGTGGCCGCTGCTCCGCGCCTCGGGCTGGCCGGTGGTCGCGGTGGGCGTCGCCACGGCGTGGGGGATCATCGCCTACGTGCTGTCGATGCAGTACACGCTGGTCGCCAACGTGATCGCGATCATGACGACGTCGACCGTCATGGTGGCGTTGCTGGCCAAGCCGGTCCTCGGCGAGCCGGTGGCGCTCCGCACCTGGCTCGCGATGCTGGGAAGTCTCTGCGGCGTCGGCGTCATGTTCTGGAGCGACATGGGCGGCGGCGGCGTGATCGGCAACCTGCTCGCGCTTTCCATCGCCGCCGCTATCGCGATCCAGACGCTGATCGCGCGCCGCTTCCGCACCGGGCGGATGGAGCCGGCGGTGCTGATGGCGGCGGTGATCGCGGGCCTCCTCTCGCTGCCGTTCGCGCTGCCGTTCGAGGCGACCGGTCGCGAAGTGGGGTTCATGGCGGCTCTCGGGCTGGTGCAGCTCGCGTCTGCGCTCACCCTCTACTTCTACGCCGCGCGCTACCTGCCAGCGCCGGTGCTCATCTTCGTCGTGCTGATCGACGCGGTCTTCGCGCCGGTCTGGGTCTGGCTCGGCTTCGGCGAACTTCCGGGCACGCTGGTCTTCATCGGCGCCGTGGTGATCCTGGCCTCGGTGGCGGCCAACGCCCTCTTCGGGCTGGTCGCATCGCGCCGGGATTCGCGGGAGGCGACCGAGGGTTAGCCCCGTCCGGGCTGTCTTGAGCGCGTCCGGCTTTGACGGACGCGCTCCAGGCCGCGACCGCGGCCCGCCGCGAATGCGGCGCGCAAGCGCAGGCCGGCCAGCTGCCGTGAGCGATAAATGCTTAGAGCGTTTCCGTGTGAGACGGAAACGCTCTCGGGCCGTCACAGGCTCCAGGCGCCGTCGATCACCAGCGCCTGGCCGGTGGTGAAGGCGGATTCGTCCGACCCCAGATAGACGCAGAGCGCCGCCACCTCGGACGGCGATCCGATCCGCCCGATCGGATGGCGCGCGATGAAGGCCCTGCGCGCGGCCTCGGGCTCGGCGTGGGCATCCATCCGCTCGTCGAAGGAGGGGGTATCGATCGCGCCGGGGCAGACCGCGTTGCAGCGGATGCCGCGGCCTGCGTAGTCGAACGCGACCGACGTGGTGAGCCCCAAGACCGCGGCCTTGCTGGCGTGGTAGGCGCAGCGCTCCGGCGCGGCCTTCAGCGTCGAGACCACCGACGCCATGTTGATGATCGAGCCTGAGCCCTGCGCCAGCATCGCCGGCAGGAAGGCGCGGATCGTCCGGTACATCGCGGTCACGTTGAGGTCGAGCGCCTCCGCCCAGTCTTGCGCCGCGCAGTCGAGGATCGCGCCGTGGGGCACCCGGCCCGCGCAGTTGAAGAGCACGTCGAGCGCGCCGGTCTCGTCCGCCAGCGCGGCGACGGCATCGCTGTCGCGCACGTCGAGCGCCCGGCAGGTGACGCGCTCCAGCGTGGCGAGGCCGGCGAGTTTGGCCTCGTCGATATCCGTCGCCCAGACCCGCGCCCCTTCCTTCTGGAACGCCACGGCGGTCGCGTGGCCGATCCCTTGCCCTGCCGCCGTGATCAGCGCGGTCTTGCCGGCGAGCCTGCCGCCCATGGCTCAGCGCCCGGTGAAGCTGGGCCGGCGCTTCTCGACGAAGGCGCGCACACCCTCGGCGAAATCCGCGCTCGCCGCGCAGTCGGCGAAGCGCTCGCCTTCCGCCTGCAGCTGTTCCTCGAGCGACGCATGGGGCGAGGCCTGGAGCAGCCGCTTGGTGTTGGCGTAGGCCAGGGCAGGCCCGGCGGCGAGGCGGCGGGCGAGCGCGTCCGTCTCTTCCTCCAGCCTGTGCGGGGAGACGACGCGGTTCACGATGCCGAGCCGTTCCGCCTCGCGCGCGCCGAAGCGGTCGCCGAGCAGCGCCAGCTCCATCGCCTTCTTGGCGCCCACCGTGCGCGGCAGGAACCAGGTGGAAGAGCCGTCGGGGCTGGTGCCGATGCGGCAGTAGGCCATGGTGAAGATGGCGTCGGTCGCGGCGACGGCGAGGTCGCAGGCGAGAACCAGGCTCAGCCCGAAGCCGCCGGCGGCGCCGTCGATCCTGGCGACGATCGGCTGCGGCATGCGCCGCATGATGCGGATGATCGCGTGAACCCGGTCGATCATCGTCTCGAAGTGCCGCCGGCGCTCGTCCGGCGCACGTTCGATCAGCGCGTGGAAGGAGCGCAGGTCGCCGCCCGCCATGAAGTAGCCGCCGGCGCCCTGCAGCACCATCACGCGCACCTCGGGATCGCGCTCCACGCCGGCCAGCGTGCCGACCAGGGCATCGCAGAGCTCGTCGTCGAGCGCGTTCAGCACGTCGGGCCGGTTGAGGGTCACCCGGGCGATGCCGCCGTCTCGCTCGATCAGCACAGTGTCGCTCATGTCGTCGGTCTCCTGTTGGCGCCGCCGTCGCGGCTCGGCGCGTCCTAGCATCTGGCGGCGCGGTCGGCGAGGATGCCGTTTCGCACCCCCGCTTCGCAGCGACCGAGAGGGAGAAGACCGATGGCCGATAACGCCGTTCGCATCAAGACCGACCCCGATCCCTACGAGCCCTTCAAGCTGGCGCAGGCCTACCGCGTGGGCGATTTGATCTTCGTCTCCGGCCAGACCGCCATCGACCTCGACGGCACCATCGTCGGCGTCGGCAACTTCGACGCGCAGGCCGAACAGACCTTCAAGAACCTGGCGGCGGTGCTGGAGGCCGGCGGCTCCAGCCTGGCCAAGATCGTCAAGGTGAACATCTACCTGAAGGACATGGGCAACTTCGGCAAGATCGTGGCGCTCCGCGAGAAGTATTTCACGCCGCCCTACCCGGCCGACACCATCGTCGAGATCACGGGCCTCGCGCTGCCCGAGCTCGAAATCGAGATCGAGGCGATCGCCATGGTCGACGGCGAGATCGTAGGCTGATGGCGGCTGGCGCGGGCGAATCCTGCTTCTGTCCTCAATCAGCGATACTTATGGAACGGCTAAGAAATCGCTATTGGAGGTGATGCGGCTGCGGACTATACGATATGGACATAACGTGTCGATCAAGGGGAGGAAGGGCAATCGAACAGGCTTGGAACGCGGCACGATTGCTTGGATACCTGATATCGCCGGCTTGCGTTCCGGAAGTCTCTGATGCGGAGTCAATGACACCTTTCGCCGGGGTTCTTTTGCATGGACGCTCGTGACATCAGCGGCGGGGTTGCGATCACCGGGTACGGCTACCGCATGCCCGGCGGCATCCGTTCGGATGCGGAGTTCTGGCGCCTGCTCAGCGAGCGCGATATCGTCCAGGAGCCGATAAGCGTTCGTTATGGACGAGGCCATCTGCCCATAGGCAAGTTTTCGGGCCCCGGTCGCCTCGCAAGCCCTTATGAGGGGCTCATCCGCGACGAAGACGAATTGCTCTTCGACCGCACCTTCTTCGGCATGTCCCATAACGAACTGCGGCAGACCGAGCCGCAGGTCAGGATGCTGCTGAACTGCGCGTGGGAGGCCATCGAGCATGTCGGCTGGGACCTCCACTCCCTGCGCAACAGCGCCACCGGCGTCTTCATCGGCTCCCAGGTTCCCGCCGTCTCCAACTGGCGGCCGCAGCATGGCGTCACGGAGTATTCCGTCGGCGGCATCAGCTTGGCCATGCTGGCCAACCGGGTATCCTACCACTTCAACCTCATGGGCTCGTCGGCGACCTACTGCACCGCCTGCTCCGCCGGCGTGACCGCGCTGCACGCGGCGATGAACGCGCTCGGCAGCGGCGACTGCGACCAGGCGCTCGTCGGCGCCGTCACCTATCTCGGCAGCGCCCGGATGAGCAGCGGTTTCAACCTCATGGGCATCATCAGCCCGGACGGCGTCTGCCATTCCTTCGATGCCGCAGCCAACGGCTACATGCGCTCCGAGGGCGCGTTCGTCTTCGCCGTCAAGCCGCTGGCGGCGGCGGAGCGCGACGGCGACCCGATCTACGCCGTGATCGAGGCGACGGCGGTGAACGCGGCTGGCGCCGCCGACGGCTCCGCCGGCCTCGCGCCGGGGCGCTTCATCAGCGCGCCCACCCGCCACGCCCAGATCGAGCTGATGCGCGAGGCCGCGGCCCGCGCCGCGCGGACGCCGGGGGAGTTCGACTACATCGAGGCCCACGCCACCGGAACCGAGGTCGGCGACCGCATCGAGGGCAACGCCATCGCCGAGGCGTTCGGCGAGTCCGGGCGCGACGTCCCCCTCAGGGTCTCCAGCGTCAAGAGCAACGTCGGGCACATGGAGGCCGCCGCGTTCCACTGCGCCCTGCTCAAGGTGATCCTGATGATGCAGCGGCGCACCTTCGCGCCCACGTCGAAGAGCTTCCAGGTGCCCAATCCGGAGATCGACTTCGCGCGCGGCCCCATGGAGGTGCAGACGGAATGTGAGCCCTTCCCCGACCATCCCGTCGTCGTCGGCATCAACTCCTTCGGCTTCGGCGGCGCCAATGGCCACTGCGTGGTGCGCGAGTACCGCCCGGCGCGGCCCCGGCTCTGGTCGCTGCCGCTCGCGCCGGAGGCGGGCTACATGATCCCGCTCTCGGCACGCACGCCGAAGGCGCTGGTCGAGAGCGCGGGGCGCCTGCGCCGGCTGCTCGACGAGGAGCCGGTGGACCTCTACGCGCTCGCCGGCAATCTCAGCCGCCGCCGCACCCATTTCGCCGCGCGCACGTCGTTCGTGGCGCGGAGCGTGCCCGAGCTCACCGAGGCGCTGGATGCCTTCGCAGAGGCAGAGGCTCCCATCGCCAGCGCGGAGGAGGGTGAGCGCCGGCTGGCCATGGTCTTCGCCGGGCAGGGCACGCAGTGGGCTGGCTGCGGCCAAGCGCTCTACGAGGCGCATCCCGTGTTCCGCCGCGCCATCGACGCCATCGACGAGCACTGGCGGGAACACGCGGAGACCTCCCTGCGCGCGGCCTGCTTCTCGGCTCCCCAGGACGAGCTCGACGAGGTTCAGCTCGCCCAGCCCGCCATCTTCATGATCCAGTGCGCGCTGGTGGAGCTGTTCAAGACCTGGGGCGTCCATCCCGACTGCGTGGTGGGCCACAGCTCCGGCGAGGTCGCCGCGGCGTACGCGTGCGGCGCGCTCTCGCTCGCCGATGCGACGCGCCTGGTCTTCCATCGCGCCACCCTGCAGCAGCGCGTGGCGGGGTCAGGCCGCATGCTGGCGATCGGCCTCGACCGGCCGGGCGTGGAGGAGCTGCTCGACGGCCTGGACGTTCCCTTCCGCCAGGGCGGCGGCCGGCCCGTCCGGGTGGAGATCGCCTGCGAGAACGCGCCGGCCAACACGGTCATCTGCGGCCGGGAGGACGACCTGCGGACGGTGATGGCGGCGCTGGATCGCCGCAACCTCCAGAACCGCCTGATCCCGGGCAACATCGCCTTCCACTCCCGGGCGATGGACGCTATCGAGGCCGATGTCTTCGCCGCGCTCGCCTTCCTCGACGGCCGCGCCTTCGACGCGGACGTGCCCTTCGTCTCGTCGGTGATGGGCACCGAGACGGAGCGGTTGGACAGCGCCTACTGGTGGTCGAACATCCGCCAGCCGGTCCGCTTTGCCGCAGCGATGGAGGCCGTCAAGCGCGAGCACCGGCCCGGCGTGGTGCTGGAGCTCGCACCCCACTCGGCGCTCCAGCCCCTCATCGCGCAATGCGTGGAAGACGCCGCATCGCCGCCCGTCTCCGTCCCGACCCTCATGCGGGACGCCGATACGCGCCTCGCCTTTCACGAGGCGCTCGGCGCCCTCTTCAGGGCCGGCGTATCGCTGGATTTCGCGGCCCAGTATCCCAGGCCGGACCCCATCGTCCCTCTGCTGCCGGGGCACCCGCGCGACGAGCAGAAGAGCGTCGACAGGGCGCTGGACGACGAGTTCTTCCTGCAGCAGAGCGAGTACGCGCACGGGCCCCTGGTCGGCCACCGCGTCCCGAGCGACCATCTCCTGTTCGAAGCGCGGCTGTCGGAAAGAGCGTTTCCGTGGCTGGCGGAGCATCGCGTCCACCACGCGCCGATCATGCCGGCCGCGGGTTTTGTCGAACTTGTTCTGCAGGCCCTGGAGGGTGCACCCGTCCACATCGAGATGCTGGAATTCCTCCAGCCCTGCCCTGTTCCGAGGACGCCGCTGCGGCTGCAGACGGCCCTGCAGCCGGTGTCGAACTCGCCCGGCGAATTCACCGTCACCATCTCGACCCAGCCCTACGACATCGACGCGAAGTGCGAGCTGCACTGCCGCGGCCGGGCGCGCCGCATCGGGCCTGAGCACATGCCGGACGTGCCCGAACACGTGAGGGAGATCGACGAGTCCCGCTACGAGCCCCTGCCCTATGCGTCGGACGACGAGCTCTACGAACGCTTCGAGACGGTTCTCGGTGAAACCTTCCAGTACGGTCCCCACTTCCGCAACATGCGTCGGCTGCGGCGTGAGATCGCCACCGATTTCCTGCTCTTCGATGTCGAGGTGGACGAAGCCCTGTGGCAAGCGGGCCAGGAAGAGGGCTACACCCTGTTCCCGGCTCTGCTCGACGGCGGATTGCAGTCGTATCTCTATGACCTGATGCTCGGAGCCGATCTTTTTGCCATTCCGCGTCGGGCCGAGAACGTGACCTTCTTGCGCCCACCCACGGTGCCGCGAATGACGTGCCGCGTGACCTATCCCGACGGCATTCGGTACGAGGTCGACGACAAGGGCCAATACACGGTGCCGACGGGGGAGTGGGTTTCCGGCAGCTTGAGTTGCTACGACGGTGAGACCGGAGACCTCATCCTTCACATCGAGAAGTACATCTCCTTCATCTCGAACCCGCGACGGGTCGACCTGCCGTACACCAAGCACCGCATCGCCTGGCAGCCGAAGTTCGTGGCCGACGGCCGCGCGATCGTGGACGCGTTGCCCGACGGCGAGGTCGAGCCGGCCGCCCTGCTCGCCGCGCTCGAGCAGGCGGACGGGTGCGACGACGTGCGCGCCCGCCACGCCGTGGAGTTCGCCGGTGGCCGGGAGCCGGAACAGACCGTGCTTCACCGCTGCATCGACCATCTCTCGCGGGAGGAGGTGCAGAGCGCGTTCTGGCTCGTCGGCGACGACGAGGCGGGCGCGCGTGCGCACTTCGACGCCTTCCACGGGCACGACGCCGCGCTCCGCTTCGACTGCCTCGATCCCGCCGCGCGCGAGCCCTCCGCGCTGGAGGACGGCCTGCTGCGCCGGCACGCGGCGGAAATCCTGTTCCTGCACGACGAAGGGGCGTTCACGCCCGAGGCGTGGAACTTCTGGCAGGCGGTGGCGGTCCCCGGCGCGCTGGCGCTGGTCTCCCACGAAGACGGCACCGTCATCGAGCCCGCCGCCGGCTGGACCACGCTGCGCACCGGCCGGCGCTCGACCCTGCTGCAGGCGCCGCCCCACCGCGTGGACGCGCCGGACGACGCGGTGCTGCCGGGCCCCCGCTGGGTGCTGGGCGAGCCGCAGAGCTTGGCCACCGCCTGGGCAGACCTGCTCGACGATCCTTCTGTCCATCCGCTCCCCTACGAGGCCCTCGCGTCCGACGACCGCCTCGATCCTGAGGCCTGCCCGCATGCGGCGGACGTGCACGCGATCGACGTCTTCTTCGACCGGGATGCGGAGGATCCGACCGGCGAGAAGGCGGTCTCGCTCTTCGTCGCCTTCATCCAGTCGCTGGTCCCCTACAGGATCGACGAAGCCAGTTGCCGCTGCCGCGTCACTGTGGCGACCCGCAAGGCAGTCCTGGATGCCGAGGATGCGCGCGGCAGCGCGCTCTGGGGAGCGGTGCGCAGCATGGCGGCGGAGGTCGCCGAGGAGGCGAAGCTCGACTTCCGCCTCGTGGACCTGGGCTCGGCCGATGACCTGAAGACCCTCGCGTGGCTCGCGCGGCACGACCTGCGCGAGCGCGAGCTTGGCGTGCGCGACGGCCGGCTCTGGGCGCCGCGGGTGCTGAGCGACCGGGCGCCGTTCCCGCCCGTGCCTGCCGGGGAAGACCCGCCCTATCGGCTCTTCCTGGAGAACGCAGGCCAGATCGCCGGCCTGCAGATGAAGACCTGCGAGCCGCCGCCGCTCGGCCCGCACCACGTGGAGATCGACGTGGCCGCAGCGGCGCTCAACTTCCGCGATGTCATGGTGACGCTCGGCCTGCTGCCGGCGCTGGCCTACGAGCGCTCGGCCCTCGGCCGCGAGGTGGGCATGGAGGCGAGCGGCGTGGTCCGCCGCGCCGGCATGGCGGTCGACGGCCTGGAGCCCGGCGACGAGGTGGTCTTCGTGGACGGCGGCTGCATCGCCAACCGCGCGGTGGTGGGCCAGCACCGCGTGTTCCCGAAGCCCGCCGGCCTCAGCATGGAGGAAGCCGCGTCGTCGCTCTCGGTCTACGTCACCTCCTACTACGCCCTCATTCACCTGGCGCGGCTTCGCAAGGGCCAGCGCGTCCTCATCCACTCGGCCATGGGCGGCATCGGGCAGGCCGCCATCGCGCTCGCAGGCGACGTGGGCGCGGAGGTCTACGCCACCGCGGGCAGCGAGAGCAAGCGCGAGCAGCTGCGCGCGCTCGGCGTGCGGGCGGCCTTCGATTCCCACAGCGAGGACTGGTACGAGGGGCTGATGGCGGCAACCGGCGGCCAGGGCGTCGACGTCGTGCTGAACTCGCTGGCCGGCCGCCACGTGTCCCTCTGCCTGGAAGCCTTGCGGCCGGGCGGCTGGCACTGCGAGATCGGCAAGGTCGACATCTACGCCGACAGCGCCCTCGGCCTCCGTGTCTTCCGCAAGAACCTGCGCTTCGCCGCCATCGACCTCGACCGCCTGATGGTGGACGATCCGCTCCTGTCGCGCGAGCTTTCCCAGGCCTGCCTCGACCTGCTCGATCGCGGCGTGGTGCCGCCGCTGCCGGTCACCGTCTTCCCCTACGGCGACTATGCGAAGGCGCTCCGCCTCATGACCTCGGGCCAGCACCAGGGCAAGCTGGTGCTGCAGGCGCCGCCGGCGGGGGCCGCTCCCGACTTCCCCATCGACGACCGGCGGCCGCTGCTGGACCCGGATGCCACCTATCTCGTGACCGGCGGTCTGGGCGGCTTCGGCCAGCGGCTCCTGCCATACCTGGCGACCGCCGGCGCCCGCCACCTCACCCTGATGGACCGCGACCCCGAGCGCCGGCGCAGCGAGACCTGGCTGCGCCGGTCCACGACGCTTGCGGACATCGGGAAGGGGATCGAGATCGATCTGGTCCAGGGCGACGTCGCGTTAGAGGCGGACGTGCGCCGCTGCGTCGCCGACGTGAAGCGGCCGCTCAAGGGCGTGTTCCACCTCGCCGGCGCGCTGGACGACTGCCTGCTGGCTGACCTCTCGGCGGACTCCGTCGCCCGCGTGTTCGCGCCCAAGGCCAGGGGCGCGCTCAATCTCCACCGCGCCACCGCCGGCCTCGCCCTCGATCACTTCGTCATGGTGTCGTCCACGTCGTCCACCTTCGGCAATCCGGGGCAGATCAACTACAGCGCCGCCAACGCCTATCTCGACGGCCTCGCCGCCTGCCGCCGCCGCGACGGCCTGCCGGCGCTCTCCTACAACCTGGCGGCGGTTGCGGACGCGGGCATGGCCGCGCGCAACCTCGGCGTGCTCCGCCTGATGAAGGCCGCAGGCATGCCGCCGGTCAGCAGCTATTTCGCGGTCGCCAACCTCGACTACGCCTTGCGCACGATGGGCGGGAGCGACCACCTGATCACCGCGCTCTTCAAGCGCCTCCTCTGGAGCGTGGACTCCGCCGACCACATGCGCACCGGCCGCCTGATGAGCAACCAGGACGCGTTCGCGGTCGGCACCGACGAGCGGCTGACGGTCGATGGTGTGATGGCGCAGATCGCCGCCAAGGTCGCCGAGCTCTGCGGCCACGACGAGGGCGGCCTGGAAGAGCCCCTCTCCAGCTTCGGGCTCAACTCCATCTCCGTCGCCGAGCTGGGGGCGTTCATTCAGAGCGAGTTCGGCTTCCAGGCGAGCGCGCTGGAGCTGATGACCACGGCCTCGTGCCAGTCGCTGGCGCATGCCATCGTCCATGGAACGGAGACGGACGACGGGACGGACGCCGACGACGAAGACGGCGGGACCCTGGATGCGCCCCTCGCCGCCGCGCGCCGCGTTCGCCGCAAGCCCTCGGTGTTCGCGAGCCCGCCTGAGGATCACTTCCCGCCGGCGCCGTGCTCCGGAAATAGCGCCGCCAAGGCCATGGCGGCCGAGTAGTGCAATCCGGCTGCAGGAGAACGGACTCCGCCATGGCATATGCAATATCCCGGGCCGACACGATGGCCGCACCATCCGCCTCTGACCGGGCGGTGCCGCCGCTCATCGGCCGGTTGCCGCCGCACTGCCAGAAAGACGTGGACGAGTTGCGCCGCGTCGTTCATGCGGCGCGCTCGCGCGAGACGCCGGCCGAGGCCGTGTCGCCAGACGACTTTCGAGAGGTCCTGCTGACGGGCGCGACCGGCTTCGTCGGGCGTTTCCTCCTGCGCGAGCTTCTGCGGCAGAACGACCGCCTGATTGTTCACTGCCTGATCCGCGCCGAGAGCGTCGAACACGGCTTCCAGCGGCTGCGCGATGCCCTGGAGCAGGCGGAAATCTGGGAGGACGCGTTTGCGCCGCGCCTGCGGGTGGTGCCCGGCGACGTCACCGAGGAACGCTTCGGCCTGAGCGATGTCGCGTTCGAGGGTTTCTCCCGGCAGATCGATGCGGTCTATCACGTCGCCGCCGACGTGGGCCTGGTCGTGCCCTACGATGACATACGCGAGGCGAACGTGCTCGGCGTTCGTCCCCTGCTCGAGCTGTGTTTGCGGACTCGAATCAAGCACCTGTTTTACGTCTCCAGCATGGGCATATTTCCTGCGTATTTCTGCAACTTTGCGCGGGAGTACAGTCAGAGCCGCATCGACGATCAAATGTCGCCCGACGTCACTGAAATGAAGAATATCTTTCCGCTCGGCGTCGTCGGCTATCCGTGGAGCAAGCTGGTGGCCGAGCAAGGCGTGCTGTCCGCGAGGTCGGCCGGCGTGCCGACCGCAATCTTTCGCCTGCCGCTGATGGGGTTACCCAGCACAGGGTATACGCACGCGAACGACTTCCCGACCCGGCTGTTTGCTGCGGCCACTCAACTGGAGAAGGTGCCGCGAGGCTTTACTACACAAAGGCAGTCCGAGCCGGTGGACACGGTTATCGAAATATGTGCGGCGATCTCCCTGAACCCTGATCGGCGTTTCACCGTCTATCACTGTTGTGACCCAGAGCCGCCGCATGAGGATCTCGAATTGGCGGAGTTCGGGTTCTATTGGCAGGAAGTCTCGTATCAGTCCTTCAGGCGTTCGTGCCAGACGGTCGGCGAGGAGTCTCCGCTGCACGGGCAGTGGGTGCTGTTCGACCATTTCGCGCCCTACTGGTTCAGCGAGGACAAGATCCGCCAAACGTTGCCGATCAGCGATCGTGCCATTCGGGAGGACTGCCCGCGCCCGATCAAGTGGCCGGCATTGCTGGTCCGCCACGCCCGCTCATACGACTGGCTCAGACGAAACGAGGAGAAATGGCCCCACTCCGTCCCGCAGGCCCGCCTGGACTTCGAAGGTCTGGTCGCTCAGGCCGAGACGTACGCCCGGCGCATGGGTGTCCCCTTCGAAGAGGCCTATCCCGCATGGAAGCTGGAGGGGCTCAAGCAACTGATCGAGGCGCTGAAATCGCCCGAGGCCGGGCTGCGGGAGAAGGCGATCAGTCATGTTATCTACGGGCTGACCCGCGCGCTGCGCAACAACGCCACGCTTGCGAGGGAGCGCCAGCAGCACCCCGAAATCGAGCGAGAAGAGATCGAGCGCCCGGTTTTCGTCGCCGGCATCAATCGGACCGGCACGACATTTCTGCATCGCCTCCTGTCACGTGATCCTCAGTTCTGGGCATTGCGCCGGTACGAGTTGACTGAGCCGGTGCTGTCCACCGGCGAATACGGCACCGTCGCCTGGACGGCAGAGGATCCCCGCCGGGTCTACGCGGAAGAGGTGTTGAACGCGACCGGGGCCGTCGACGCGCTCGC
This sequence comes from Alphaproteobacteria bacterium, assembly GCA_965221125.1. Taxonomy (GTDB): domain Bacteria; phylum Pseudomonadota; class Alphaproteobacteria; order UBA828; family UBA828; genus WTGU01. The sequence continues at coordinate 70,460 of CBDCRW010000006.1, read as the reverse complement.
CGGGCTTCACCGCGTTGACATGAGCGAGCCGGAGGAGGACTTCATGCTCCTTTGGCTCGCCTTCAGGACCTGGGCCTTCACCATCGCGCATCACGTGCCAGGGTATGGCCGCTGGCTGGCCACAGCCGGATCCCGCGAGGTCTATGCGCATCACCGGCGCGTCATGCAGAACTTTACCTGGCAGCACCGGCAGCGAGAGCCGGAAGGGCAACGGCACTGGCTGCTCAAGGCACCCTTCCACCTCAAGGAACTGGAGGCGCTGCTTGAGGCCTATCCCGACGCGGTCTTCATCCAGACCCACCGCGAGCCTGTGCAGTTCATGGCGTCCTGGAACAGCCTGGCGGAGCGGCTTCGCGGCTTCGCCACGGAGCCGAGACCGCCGCACGAGACCGGCGCCGAGCAGTTGGCGTTCATGAGCGGCATGCTCAACGACGCCACGCAATTCCGTGCCTCGAATCCCGCGCTGGAAGAGCGCTGGGTCGACGTGCGCTATGCCGATCTGGTCGATAACCCGATGGCCGTCGTGAGGGCCATCTACGCCCGCCTCGGCTGGCCGCTTGGCACGGATACTGCCGACGCCATGGAGGACTGGCTCGCCCTCCAGGCCGAGCAGCGCCGGCAGGAACCGCGCCACGAGTACAGCCTGGAGGATTACGGCCTCACGCCAGACGCGGTGGACGAGGCGTTCGCGCCCTACCGCGACTTCGTCGCCGCGCGAGGCATCGACCTGTCCGCCGGCGCTTAGCCTCAACCCAGCGTTGGCAACCAAGAGCGCGTCCGTCCCCGACGGACGCGCGACAGGCCGCGACCGCGGCCCGCCGCGAATGCGGCGCGCCCGCGCAGGCGCCGGCTGAAAGCCGGCCGCCGTGAGCGACAAATGGCTGGGGCGTTTTCGTCTATAACGGAAACGCCCCAGCCCGTACCCGAGACCGGGTACGCTATGGCAAACTGCGACTCGGCGCGGCCCTGCCTCGGCCGGACGGGGCCGCAGTCGTCACGCCAGTGGCAGGGAAGGAGGTCGCCATGTCGAGAAGCCTGGTCGAGACCCTGCTGGGTGCGGTGGTGCTGGCGGTGGCCATCGGCTTCCTGGTTTTCGCCTACAACAAGAGCGGCGTCGCCACGGCCAGCGGCTACGAGGTGAGCGCGGCGTTCAACCGCGTGGACGGCATCTCCAATGGCTCCGACGTCCGCATCGGCGGCATCAAGGTCGGCACGGTGATCGAGCGCACCCTTGAGCCCGAGACCTTCCGCGCCGTGCTGCGCATGAGCATCGACGAAACGGTCGAGCTGCCGATGGATTCCACCGCGGCGGTGGTGAGCGACGGCCTGCTCGGCGGCAAGTTCATCGACCTTCAGCCCGGCGCCGAGGAGGCGCTCATCGAGGACGGCGGCCGCATCGCGTATACACAATCCTCGCTCCTGCTCGAGGAGCTGATCGGCAAGTTCGCGTTCGGCACCGAGTAGGTGAGGCCCGGTTTCGTACTGCTGGCCGCGGGCGCAGCGCTCGGCGCGGCGCTCGCCGGCGGCTCAGGCGCCGGCGCGGCCGAGCGTCCTGTTGCCGTGCTCCAGGCGCTCGACAAAGTGGTGGCGCGCACCTCCGAGCTGGAGGCGCCGCTCGACCAGCCGGTCCGCTTCGGCACCCTCCGTATCGTCGTCCGCGCCTGTCATGCCGCGCCGCCGGAGGAGCCGCCGGAGAACGCGGCCTTCCTCGAGATCGACGAGGTTCACCACGACGAGAGCGCGGTGCGCCTCTATACCGGCTGGATGTTCTCGTCGACGCCGGGCCTCGCGGCGCTGGAGCACCCGGTCTACGACATCTGGGTGCTGGCCTGCGCCGCCGCCGCGCCGGCAGACGATACCGTCGCGTCGGAGAAGCCCGCCGGGTAGAAGGTCGCCTGCCGGGAGAGCGCGTCCGCGAGCTGCGAGAGGTAGCGCGCCCGCGGCATCTCGACCGCGCCGAAGCGGCGCAGGTGCGGGGTGACGAACTGGGTATCCAGCAGGGTGTAGCCGCCCGCTCTCAGGCGCGCGACCAGGTGCACCAGCGTCACCTTGCTGGCGTCGCGCTCGGCGCTGAACATGCTCTCGCCGAAGAACGCCGCGCCCAGCGCCACGCCGTAGAGGCCGCCCGCCAGCGCATCGTCGCACCAGGCCTCCACGCTGTGGGCGTGCCCCTGCCGGTGCAGCGCGCAGTACGCCTCGAAGATGGGCCCGTTGATCCAGGATTCCGGCCTGCGCCCGGTGCGCCGCGCGCAGCCCCTCACGACGCGGGGAAAGTCGCGGTCCACGGTGACGCGGAAGCGCCCGGCGCGGACCGTGCGCGCAAGCCGCCGGGCCACGTGAAAGCGGTCCAGCGGGATGACGCCCCGCGTCTCGGGGTCGACCCAGAAGACGTCCCGCTCCGCCTTGCCCTCGGCCATGGGAAAGAGACCGCAGCCGTACGCCCTGAGAATCAGCGCGGGCGTGAGCTCGACCGTGGTCATGCCGTCTTCGTCAGGTGCCGGGGTCTGCGCTGGTCTCCGTCACGAAGCGCTCGAACCAGTGGATGTCGTAGGCGCTGTCCGCGAACGCCTTGCTGGCGAGCAGCCGCAGGTGCAGCGGGATCGTGGTCGAGATGCCCTGGATGACGTATTCCTCCAGCGCCCGTCGGAGCCGCATCAGGCAGGCCGAGCGGTCGCCCGCCTGCGCGATCACCTTGCTGATGAGGCTGTCGTAGTAGGGCGGGATCCGGTAGCCGTCGTAGAGCGCGGAATCGATGCGCACGCCAGGCCCGCCCGGCGTGTGGTAGCCGCTGACGGTGCCGGGCGAGGGGTGAAAGGTCTCGGGGTCCTCCGCCGTGATGCGGCATTCGATGGCGTGGCCCTCGAAGCGGATGTCCGCCTGGCCGAAGGCCAAGGGCTCGCCGGCGGCGACGCGGAGCTGCTCCTGAACGAGGTCGACCCCGGTGATCATCTCGGTGACGGGATGCTCCACCTGGATGCGCGTGTTCATCTCCATGAAGTAGAAGGCGCCGTCCTCGTAGAGGAATTCCAGCGTGCCGACCCCGCGATAGCCGAGCTCGCGGACGGCGGTGCGGACGCGCTCGCCGATTTCCGCCCGCCGCTCGGCGTCGAGCGCCGGCGAGGGCGCTTCCTCCAGCACCTTCTGGTGGCGGCGCTGGAGCGAGCAGTCGCGCTCGCCCAGATGCACCGCGTTGCCGAACTGGTCCGCCAGCACCTGCACCTCGATATGGCGCGGCGCCGCGACCAGCTTCTCCAGATAGAGCGCGTCGTTGCCGAAAGCCGCCTCGGCCTCGGCGCGCGCCGTGCCGGCCGCCACGGCCAGCTCCTCGCGGCGGTCGACCCGCATCATGCCGCGCCCGCCGCCGCCGGCCACCGCCTTGATGAGCACCGGATAGCCGATCTCGTCGGCGGCCTCGGCGAAGGCGTCGGCCCCCTCCAGCGCGTCCGCGGAGCCCGGCACAACCGGCAGGCCGAGCTCGGCCGCAGTCTGCTTGGCGCGGATCTTGTCGCCCATCAGCGTGATGTGCGACGGCGTCGGGCCGATGAAGATGAAGCCGTGCTCTTCCACGATGGTCGCGAAGTCGGCGCTCTCGGAGAGGAAGCCGTATCCGGGGTGGATCGCGTCGGCGTTGGTGATCTCGCCGGCGGCGATGATGGCCGGGATGTTGAGGTAGCTCTCCCGGGGCGCAGGCGGGCCGATGCAGACCGATTCGTCCGCGAGCCTCGCGTGCATCGCCTCCGCGTCGGCCGTGGAATGAACGGCGACCGTCTTGATGCCGAACTCCCGGCAGGCGCGAATGATCCGGACCGCGATCTCCCCCCGGTTGGCGATCAGGACCTTGTCGAACATCGGCCTCACTCGAGGATCAGCAGGACCTCGCCGTACTCGACCCTGGCACCGTTCTCGGCGAGAATCCGCGTGACACGGCCGCCGCGCGGGGCGCGGACGGGGTTCATCGTCTTCATCGCCTCGACGATGAAGAGCGTATCGCCCTCGTTGATCTCGTCGCCCACCAGGACGAAGGGGCGCCCGCCGGGCTCCGGCGCCACGTAGACGACGCCGACGAGCGGGGAGGTCACGGCGCCGGGGTCGTCGTCCGCATCCGGCGGCGCAGGGGGCTCCGCCTGCGCCACGGGCACGGCCGCCACCGGGGGCGCGGCAGCCGCAGGCGGGGGCGCTGCGCCCACCGCCGTCTGGCGCGCGATGCGGATGCGGTTCGCGCCCTCGCCGATCTCGATCTCGGTAAGACCTGCCTCGTCGAGCACCGCGGCAAGCGCGCGGATCAACTCGATATCGGGTCCGAACACGGGCTCCGGGTCTTCCGGCCGGGCATCCGGCACAGGCTTCACCGCCATCGCGTCAGTCCTCCGTCAAGAGCGCGCGCATCCCGTCGAGCGCGAGCAGGTAGCCGTCGGCGCCGAAGCCGCAGATCGAGCCCTGCACGGCTTGCGCGACATAGGAGCGCCGGCGGAAGGGCTCGCGCCGGTGGATGTTCGAGAGGTGCAGCTCGATGGCAGGCAGCGCCACGGCGCGCAGCGCGTCCATGATGGCGACCGACGTGTGGGTGTAGCCGCCGGGATTGAGGATGATGCCGGCGTGCGCCTTCGGCGCCTGCTGAATCCAGTCGATCAGCTCGCCCTCATGGTTGCTCTGCCTGAAATCGACCGCGAGCCCGCAACCCTCCGCGTGGCGCTCGCACCGCGCGCGAATGTCGTCCAGGGTCTCGCGACCGTAGATCTCAGGTTCCCGCAACCCCAGCATATTGAGGTTAGGGCCGTTCAGAATCAAGATATTGTGACTCATGACCGCACCGGGTCGTGATGCCCGCCCGCATGTCCGGTCTAGCACGGCGGGGACTCGGGCTTCAATCCGCGTGTCCGCCGCCGCCTTGGCCGGTTGAAATCGCCATGTTACTCACCAATACTCCAGATGAGGCCGCAACATTGCGGCAGCGTGCGGATTTTTCACGGAACCTCACCCATGCAGGTGCAGATAAACGGCGAGCTCCGCGACTTCGAGGAGCCCCAGTCGGTCCACAGCATCGTGAGCGGATTGGGCCTCGATCCGCGCAAGATCGCCGTCGAGCACAACCTCGAGATCGTGCCGCGCAGCGCCTACGACCACACCACTGTGGCCGCCGGCGACCGGCTCGAAATCGTGCACTTCATCGGCGGCGGCGCCGACCCTGCGCCGGCGGCTGCCGACGACGACACGTGGGAGGTCGCCGGGCGGCGCTTCCGCTCGCGGCTGATCGTCGGCACCGGCAAGTACCGGGACTTCGAGCAGACCGCGGCGGCGCTGGAGGCTTCGGGCGCCGAGATCGTCACGGTTGCGGTGCGCCGCGTGAACGTCACCGATCCCAATGCGCCGATGCTGATCGATTACGTCGATCCCAAGCGCTACACCTACCTGCCCAACACCGCCGGCTGCTTCACCGGCGAGGACGCCGTGCGCACGCTCCGGCTCGCCCGCGAGGCCGGCGGCTGGTCGCTGGTCAAGCTCGAGGTGCTCGGCGATCAGGAGACCCTCTACCCCAACATGCCGGAGACTCTGCGCGCGGCCGAAATCCTGATCGCGGACGGCTTCGAGGTGATGGTCTACTGCAACGACGACCCCATCATGGCCAAGCGGCTAGAGGACATGGGCTGCGCCGCCATCATGCCGCTGGCTGCGCCCATCGGCTCCGGGCTCGGCGTGCAGAACCCCGTCGGCATCCGCATCATCGTCGAGCGCTGCGCCGTGCCCGTGCTCGTCGATGCCGGCGTCGGCACGGCCTCGGACGCGGCGGTGGCGATGGAGCTCGGCTGCGACGGGGTGCTGATGAACACCGCCATCGCCGGCGCGCGCGACCCGGTGCTGATGGCGCACGCCATGCGTCACGCCGTCGAGGCCGGCCGGCTCGCCTATCTCGCCGGCCGCATGGCGAAGAAGCGCTACGCCGACCCCTCGTCCCCCCTCGGCGGCCTCATCTGACCGATCCGCGGTCCGGTCGCGCCGGAAGGCGCGCGGAATCGCGTTAGCGCCGGCAGGCGCGCGGAATCGACTCAGCGCTGCCTCTTCATCGCCTGCTCGGCGGCGTTGCGGATATCCTCGGCCCTGAGCCAGGACGCGCTGCCGTATGCCAAACCCTCCGCCGCGATGGATGCGTGGCGGTGCGCCGTCCGGGCGTCGCCCCGCAGATAGGCCGCCTCGGCGAAGGCGAGGGAGGAGGCCGCGCGCGCGCCCGCACGCCCCCGCGCAATGCCCAGCTGATACCAGTGCTGCGGCTCCTTCGGCTCCAGCCGGCTCGCCGCCTCCAGGTTCGCCACGGCCTCCAGCATCAGATCGGCCTCGCCGGTCTCGATCTGCGCCCGGGCGAGGCCGAGGCGCAGCAGGGCGGAATCCCCCTTTAGCGCCACCGCGCGGGCATAGGGTTCGATCGCCTCGCGCACGCGCCCGTTCTCGAAGAGGACCTGCCCCTTGAGCTCGTGGAACCAGGGGTCGTCGGGGTGGTCCGCTAGCAGCGCGTCGAGGGTCTCGAGCGCGCCATGCAGGTCGGGAATCCGGTAGTAGGCGATCGCGCGGGCGTAGCGCGCGTCGAGCGACCGGTCCTCGGCCGGATAGACGCGGAACGTCTCCTCCGGCTCATCGAGGAAGCCCTTGAGCTTCGCCACCATCCGGCGATGGGCGAGGCGCGCCGCTTCCGGCGTTTCGTTCACGGCCCCCTCCGCCTCAGCCACATGGTCGCGGACGAAGCGGACGCGCTCGCGCGTGAGCGGGTGGGTGCGCGCGTAGCTGTTCGCATTGCCGAGGGAGAGCCGCTCGCGCTCCTCCAGCCTCTCGAACATGCGCAGCAGGCCCTCGGCGGACTGTCCCGTCTTGTCCAGGAGGCGGATGGCGGCCTGATCGGCGGCCTCCTCCTGCGCCCGGCTGTAGCGGAGGAACGACTGCTGCGCCATCGCCTGGCCGCCGCTCAGGACGGCGCTGCCCACCTCGCCCTGGCCGGCGACGATGGCGCCGGCCGCGAGCACGGTCGCCAGGATCATCTCGGTGGATGCGTTCTCCATGGCATCGCGCGTGCGCACCAGGTGGCCGCCGGCGATGTGGCCGATCTCGTGCGCGATGACGCCGATGATCTCGCCCGGTTCCTCGGAGGCCGACAGCATGCCGCTCGAGAGGAAGAGGTTGGGGCCGCCGGCGACGAAGGCGTTGATGCTGGGGTCGTTGACGATGTGCAGCTTGACCGCGCCCTCGCCCAGGCCCGAAGCCTCCAGCAGTGGCGCGGCATAGGAGCGGATGGTATCTTCGATTTCGGCGTCGCGGATCAGCGACATGCTCTGCGCCTGCGTCGCCGCTGCCAGGATCGAGGCGAGCGTTACGCAGGCGAGTGCAGCGGCGCGTGCAAGACGGATGGCCAACGCTCACAGTCCAAGGGGTTCGCGTCTGGATATGCCGCTCGCGCGCTTGCGTCAATGCACGGCCCTTCACGTATTCGTGGCGACTGCGCCGCTGCCTGCGCTCTAGGACCCGGCAATGGGTGCATCCCGGCGCGCGGAGGTCGCGCCCTTCTTCGCGATGGAAATCCTCAAGGCCGCGACGGAACGCGCGGCCGAGGGCGCGCGGGTCTTTCACATGGAAACCGGCGAGCCCGGCTCGGGCGCGCCCAAGCCCGTCCTCGACGCAGCACGGGCCGCGCTCGGGGCCGAGAAGATCGGCTACACCGAGGCCCACGGCGTGCTGCTGCTCCGCCAGCGCATCGCCGCCCTCTATGACGAACGCTACGGCTTCGCCCCGTCTGCGGACCGCATCGTCGTCACCACCGGGGGCTCGGCCGGGCTCATTCTCGCCTTCCTCGCCGCCTTCGACGTGGGCGATCGCATCGCGCTCGCCAACCCCGGCTATCCGGCCTACCGCAACACGCTGCAGGCGCTCGGGCTCGAGCCGGTGCCGCTGCCGACCACGGCGGAGACCCGCTTTCAGCCGACGGTAGCCATGCTTGAGGCGCTGGAGCAGCCGATCCAAGGCCTGATCATAGCCAGCCCTTCCAACCCGACCGGGACCATGCTGTCGCGCCGCATGCTGGCGGCGCTGGCGGCCCACTGCGAGCAACGGGGAATCCGCGTGGTCTCGGACGAGATCTACCACGGCATCACCTACGGCGAGCCTGCAGCCAGCGCCGCCGCTTTCTCGCGCAGCGCGGTCGTGATCAACGGCTTCTCGAAGTATTTCGCGATGACCGGCTGGCGGCTCGGCTGGATGCTCGTGCCCGAGGACCTCGCGCGGGCGGTGGAGCGGCTCACGCAGAACCTCTTCATCTCGCCGCCCGCGCTCTCGCAGCGGGCCGCGCTCGTCGCGTTCGATTGCCGGGACGAGCTGGAGGCCAACGTGGCGCGCTACGCCCGCAACCGCAGCATCGTCCAGCAGGCGTTTCCGGCTGCCGGCTTCGGCGCGCTCGCGCCCTGCGACGGCGCCTTCTACGCCTATGCCGACGTCTCCGGCCTGACCGACGACAGTGAGGCCTTCTGCCAGCGCATGCTGGCCGAGTGCGGGGTCGCGGCGACGCCCGGCATCGATTTCGACACCGAGCGTGGCCGCGCCTTCGTCCGCTTCTCCTACGCGGGCGCCACGGAAGAGGTGGAAGGCGCCTGCGCCGCCCTCCAGCGCTGGCTCAGGTAGGCCGCCTGAATCTGACCCGTTAGCGCGACGTCGAGGCGATCCGCTGCCACCAGCCGCGCCGGCGCGGCCTGTCGTCCGGCAGCGCCGCCGGCGCGGTCTCCTCGCCATGCGCCTCTTGGTCGCCGCCGGCCGGCGTAACGTCGTCCTGCTCCGCGCTCACCGGAGCGGCCGGGACCGCCACCTCGGCGGGTAGCGCCTCTGCAGGCTCGCCGCGCGCCTCCGCACCGTCGTCGGCATCCGCCTCCGGGGTGACCACTAATTCGGGCGCAGGCATCGGGCCGGGCAGGACGTCCGCCTCGACCGGAGCGGGCTCGGCCGCTTCCTCCGCCGGCGGGATCGCACCGTCTGCGGGGTCGGCCGCGCCGTCGGCATCGGGCTCTGCAGCGCTCGCCGGGGGCTCGCTCTCGGGCGCCGGCAGCTCGTCTTCCGCAGCCGCGAGCGGGGCAGGCGGCGCCTCCTCTGCAGCGCCCTCGGCCGGGCTCTCGCGCGGCGTCTCCTGCTGCTCCTGCTGCTTCGAGGCGCGGCCGCGACCGCCCCGCCGGCCGCGGCGGCGGCGCTTGGCGCGGGGGGCCTCTTCGGCCTTGCCGTCCCCTGCGGCGGCTGCGTCTTCCGGCTCCTCTTCCGCCTGACTTTCCGCCTGAGCCTGCTTCGGCTCGGCGGCAGCGGCGCCGGCCTCGGCTGCCTCCGTCGCCTCGGCGCGCGGCTTGCGCCGCCTGCGCCTGCGCCTCTTGGCCGGTTCCGCAGCCTCCGCCTTGGTCTCGGGCTCGGCCGGTGCCGCCTCGACCGCGTCCTCCTCGGCCGCCTCCTCGACCGGCGCGGTCCGCGCCGCGATGCGCTCGATCGCGTAGCTCGGCGGCACGAGGCTGTCGTCCTGCTCGAAGCTCACGGCGAACTCGTAGCGCTGCTCGATGTCCTCCAGCATGCGGCGCTTGCGGTTGAGGATGTAGAGGCCGACCGCCGCCGGCACACGCAGCAGGATCTCGGCGCTCCGCCCCTGCAGCCCTTCTTCCTCGATGGCGCGGAGCGCGTGGACCGCCGACGATTCCACCGAGCGCCGGACGCCGGTGCCGCCGCAGCTCGTACACCGCTCCATGCTGGCTTCCACCAGGCTCGGGCGCAGCCGCTGGCGCGAGAGCTCCATCAGCCCGAAGGGGCTGATCCGGCCCATGCGGATGCGCGCGCGGTCGACCCGCATCGCCTCCTTGAGCTTGCGCTCCACCGCCCGCTGGTTGCGGTTCTCGTCCATGTCGATGAAGTCGATGACGATCAGCCCGGCGAGGTCGCGCAGCCGAAGCTGACGCGCGATCTCCTCCGCCGCCTCCAGGTTGGTCCTGAGCGCGGTTTCCTCGATCGTGCGCTCCTTGGTCGCCCGGCCCGAGTTCACGTCGATCGCGACCAGCGCCTCGGTCGGGTTGATGACCAGGTAGCCGCCCGACTTGAGCTGCAGCTCCGGCCCGTACATGGAATCGAGCTGGCTCTCGATCTGGTAGCGGACGAAGAGCGGAATCCGGTCCCGATAGGGTCTTACCCGCGCGGCGTGGCTCGGGATCATGGTCTTCATGAAGCCCTTGGCGGTCTTGTAGCCCTCGTCGCCCTCGATCAGGATCTGCTCGATGTCGCGCGTGTAGAGATCGCGGATCGAGCGGCGGATCAGGTTGGCCTCCTCGTTGATCACGCAGGGCGCCATCGATTCCATCGTGAGGTCGCGGATGTTCTGCCAGCGGCGCACCAGGTATTCCAGGTCGCGCCTGATCTCGGTCTTGGACCGCGACAGCCCCGCCGTGCGCACGATGACCGCCATGCGCGCCGGGATATCGAGGTCGTTCATGATCTTCTTGAGGCGCCGGCGGTCGTCGGCGTTGACGATCTTGCGCGAGATGCCCCCGCCCCGGATCGCGTTGGGCATGAGCACGATGTAGCGCCCGGCGAGGGAGAGGTAGGTGGTGAGCGCCGCGCCCTTGTTGCCGCGCTCCTCCTTGACCACCTGCACCAGAAGGATCTGGCGCTTCCTGATCACTTCCTGAATGCGATAGCGGCGGCTGAGCAGCGAGCGGCTGGCCTGGAGCCGGCGGCGTTCCAGGTCGTCCATCTCGTCGCCGCCCATGACCTCCACATCGCCGCCGTCGCCGTTGGCAGCGCTGTCGCCCTCGCCGGTACTGCCGGGCTCGGCAGCGCCGGCCTCGGCCGCACCGTCGTCGCCGCTGCCGCCGCTCCCGGCGTCGTTTGCCGCCTCGGCAGAGTGCGGAGCCTCCGCCCCGTCCGGTTGGACGTCGCCATCGGGCGGCGCCTCGTCGCCTGAGCCGTTCTCCGCCGGTACGGCCGTCTGGGCCAGGGCCGGCTCGTCGGTCTCGTCCGCCTCCGCCTGCTCGGCGTAGAGCGCCTCCCGGTCCGCGACCGGGATCTGGTAGTAGTCGGGATGGATCTCGTTGAAGGGAAGGAAGCCGTGGCGATTGCCGCCATAGTCGACGAACGCCGCCTGGAGCGAGGGCTCCACGCGCATCACCTTGGCCAGATAGACATTTCCCTTGAGCTGCTTCCGCGCAGCCGATTCGAAGTCGAACTCTTCTAGTCGCGTTCCGTCCGCCACGACCACGCGGGTCTCTTCCGCGTGGCTGGCATCGATGAGCATACGTTTGGCCATTCCTGAATATTCTCCGTCCGGGAGCGCGCGGAGGGCTTCGCCTCCGGTAAGCGCGTCCGCGGGAACGCGATGCGGCGCCGCGCCGAGAAGCGGCCGCCGGCCGGCGCGTGGCGATCCCGTCTCGCGACGGGCCGCGTCACGGCGGGGTCGGTCGGCTCGATGGGTGGCGGCTGCCGCATCGGACTCGTTCCGTGGTTTCGAGGTGTGGAATCACTGGACGCAACCGCTGCCGCCGGGCAATTCTTGCCGGGAGGCCGCCGCCCTCGCCATCATCGAGTGCGCGGTGCGACGCGGTCCGTCCATTTCCGGTTCGCACCTGTATCATAGTGTGCCGAGCCGGCCGATACAATGGCGTGTCCTAGTTCAGGGCTTATGAGACGGCTGGGTTTCGTTGGCTGTGATCTGAGCAAGGTATTCGGCTGGTGTTTGTCCGCCAAGGGCGTGGTGTGGCCTGAAGCTGTTGAACTCGTCGGCGAAGGCGTCGATCCATCGGTTGATGTCCTTGAGGCTGTCGCTGGGCAGCTCCCAGGTAGCGTAGAACTCGTAGCGCCAGGCGCCGTTGTTGCGCTCGACATGGCCGTTGAGTTCGGGCGTGCGGGGCGGCAGCTCGTAGAGGGCGATGCCGCGCCGCGCGCATTCGGCCTCGAAGTCGGCCTTGAACTCCGATCCGCCATCGACCTGGATGGCCTGGATGGGGAAGGGCATGTCGGCCTGGAGCTTGTCGAGGAAGTTCTTGGCGTTGTGCGCGCTGGCGCGTCGGAAGGCTTGGGCGCAGGTCCACTTGGCGAGCGGATCGCAGGCGGTGAACTGCTTGAGTGTGCGCCGCTCTGCGCCGAGAGAGACGCTGAGCGTGTCGAGCTGGACGATCTCGCCGGGCCGGCTCGGCCTCAGGCCCTTGGGCAGGCGCCTGGCGTGGGGCCGCTTGCGGCGGACGCCATGGCGGCGGCGGCGCAGGGTGGGCACGGGCACGACCCGGCCTCGGGCGACCAGCATCGCCAGGATGCGGCCTACGGTGCTCTCCGAGACGACCCAGCCCTCGCGGCGCAACAGGACGACCAGCTTGGCCTTGCCCCACATCGGATAGTCGCGGCGCATGGCCTCGACCGCCTCCACCAGCGCCGGCGACCAGGTCGGCCGGCGCAGCCGGTGGGGCCGGCGCGAGCCGGGCTCCGGGCGCTTCGCCCAGCGATAGAGGGTGGCGCGCGGCACGCCGACCGCCTCTGCGGCATCGGCGGCACTTGTTGTTTCGCACGTTATTTGACGCCGAATCTCCCAGATTATTTGACGTGATCGCTGCCCTGATTTCCCAGATTGCTCGGTCTTTTCCGGATCGAAGCGTAGGAGCTCATGGTCTCTGCGGGCGGTCCGGGGTCGCTGTCTGATTGAGGTTTGGACTGGTGCTTGAGGAGAGCTGACGAGGTGTCGCGCGGCCGTCGGCGCGTCAAGCGGCTGCGCCGCTCCTGCGCTTCGCTTCGGCCCTTCGGGTGACTCGCCACCGTCCACACGACGAAGTGCTGCCATGGCCTGAAGCAAGCTTCCGGCCACGGACTGGCCGCTCACCTGACGTAGTATCCCGGTGGAGGCGCAGCGCCTTCCGGACCGTTGGGGAAGGGTGGTTCCCGACGGCGGTTCCGGCTCGAACCCCTAGGCGTTGGCGGAACCGGGCTCCGGGAACCGCGGGGCCTGCGGCCGACTGCTGCCGTTGGCGGCGGCGGCCGCCGCCCGCTTGTCCGCTGCGCCTGCGACGACGCTGTAGCCGCCCTCGGCGTTGCGCGCGACGCGACCCTCCTGGACGAGCTTTTGCAAGATTACGCCGACGGTCTTGTGCCGGGTCGCGGCGCGTTCCCGGATCTGGCGTTGCGAGAGCGGCGCCCCGGCGTCGGCGAGCGCCTTGAGAACGCGGCATTCGGGTGTTTCGGGCTGAGGCGCCCCGCCGCCGGCCGTGGGCGGCTGGCGCAGCCGGAAGGAGGGCTCCTCTCCGTCTTCCTTGAGCTCGATCTCGATGTCGTCGAGACCGCGTGCGGCGCGATGCTCGACGGTCATGAGGGTCTGCCGGTCCCGGCGGCGCAGGTAGAGGTTCGAGTCCCCCCAGGCGTGCAGCTCACTGCTGCCCCGCAGGGCCTGCCCCGGCCTCGTGGCCCCGCTCTTGCGGGCGTGGTGGACGAGGAGGACGGCGGTCTCGAAGCGGCGTTGCAGGTCGCGCAGGAAGCCGAGGATCGGGGCGACGTCCGCAACCGTGTTCTCGTCCACGCCGTGCAGGCGGACCAGGGGGTCGAGGACCACGAGGCGCGGTGCGATGCGCTCCACGGTCTGCTGCAGGCGGCGGCGGTCGTCGAGATGGTCGAGGCGCAGTGTGGGCACGTCGATGACGGCGATGTCGAGGGTCTCGAAGCGGGCGCCTGCGGCGCGGGCGATCCCCTGCAGGCGCTTGCGCACGAGGTGGCCGGCGTCTTCTGCGGCGAACAGCAGGACCGGGCCAGGCCGGGCCGGGGCGAAGTGCCGCAGGCATGGGACGCCGGCGGCGACTGCGACCGCGAGGTCCAGCGCCAGGATGGACTTGCCGCACTTCGGCTCGCCGCCGACGATGCCGACGGCCTGCTCGCCCCATAGCGTGTCCACCAGCCATTGCTGCTCGCGCGGCCGCTCCTCCAGCTCGATCGGGGCGCGGGTCGGGAAGCCGGTCATGGCCGCAGTTCCTCGAGCGCGTGCTGCAGGTGGTCGGCACTGACGGTCCTCGCCTCGTCGAGAGCGGCGGCGGAGAGCGCGTAGTGGGCGATGCGGTTGATCTGGCGCGGCAGGCCGCGCGCGCCCTGGAACAGGGCCTCGACGGCGGGCTCTTCGAACAGCGGCAGTTCGCATCCCGCGAGCCTGAGGCGGTGCTTGATGTAAGCGTCGACCTCGTCGCGGTCGAGACCGCTCAGGTGGTGGCGGACGACGAGGCGCTGGCTGAGGGATTCGTGCATGGCCATGGCCAGGCGGCGCCTGAGCTCGGTCAGACCGACGAGGACGAGGCACAGGCGCTGCTCTGCATCCATGGCGAAGTTGGTGAGCAGGCGCAGGTCCTCAAGGACGTCGTTGCGCAGATGATGGGCCTCGTCGATGACGAGGACCGGCAGCTGCTTGGCCTCGGTGACGAGGCGGGAGATCTCGTTTCGGATGGCCTGATAGGCCGAGGCGCGGGAGCGCTCGATGGGCAGGCCGATCTCCCACGCGATCGCCTTGTACATGTCGAGCACGTTGCCCGTGGTCAGCGAGACGTAGTGGACCCGGTAGAGGCCTGGATGAAGCTGCGCGGTCAGATGCCGGCACACGGTGGTCTTGCCGGAGCCCACCTCGCCGGTGAGCAGGCCGATGCCGCGCAGGTCGATGAGGTGGCCGAGCCTGGCCTCGGCCTCGCGGCGCGCGTTGGACTCGAACAGCTCGTCGGTCTCTGCCGGGGTCTCGAAGGGCAGGCGGGTGAAGGCGAAGTGGCGCAGGTACATCACTCGTCCTCCTTCTTGTCCTTGAGGTTGCGCATGGCCAGCGGCGAGGGCGGAGGCTCGGGCGCCGGATCTTCGGCCTCGATCTCCCTGGCCGGGTAGGTGCGCCTGACGGCGGTATTGGCGTAGGCGTCGAGAGGGCTGGCCTTGCCGGCCGGCTTGCCGTCATGGACCACGTCGAGAGGGCGCGAGGGCGGCGCGGCCGGGTCGTAGCGCAGGATGACGTTCTGACCCACCAGGAGGGCGTCGACCTCGTAGACGCGGCCGTTCAGACTAACGGTGCGGTCCTTGTAGACACGGCGCCTGGCCTCGAAGAGGAACAGATCGTCGAGGTCCATGGTGGCGTCGGGATAGCGCACGCCGGCCGAGGCCAGCGCCCACTGCTCAAGCGGGGTGCGCCCCTCGTCGAGGCCACGATGCGGGCTGTTGTGATACTCCCCCTCGATCCAGGCCCAGAGGCTGCGGTTGAGCGCCTCCAGGCTGTCGACGTCATCGCCGAGGTGGCGGAGCCAGCCGGCCCGGAGGGTGCGGAAGAAGCGCTCGATCTTACCCTTTCCCGCTGGCTGGAACGCCCTTGCGTGAATCAACGCAACGCCGAGCCTGGCGCAGACCAGGGAGAGATGACGGGAGCGGTAGGCGCTTCCGTTGTCGACGTACAAGCGGGCCGGGAGGCCGCGCCGGATCAGCGCGTCCTTGAACACCGGCAGGAACGCCGCAGTGTTCTCCGCCATGGCGAAGGCGGCGAACGGGATGACGCGGGTGGCGTCGTCGATGAAGGCGATCAGGTAGGTCTTGCGCCGGGTTCGGCCGTGCCGGACCTTGGGTCCGTGCATGACGTCGCTCATCCACATCTCGCCGGCATGCCGGAAGGCGAAGCGGCGGCGATCCGCCCCGTCGGGCGGCTTCTTGTCGAACAGGCCCTCGCGGCTGAAGAGGCGGTGCACGGTGGACGAGGCGAGCGGGTGGTCGATACCCTCCTCCTTGACCTTCTGGATGATGGCGCGAACCGACAATGCGTCGTTCTCGGTCTTCAGCGCGATGAGGCGCTCGGCGACCTCGGGCGGCAGCCGCCGGGGCTTCCCCCGGTCGGTGCGGGGCTTGGGGTAGAGCGCGTCGAAGCCGCCGTAGCGGTAGTCCTTGATCCAGCGCCGCATGGTCTCGGCGGCGACCCGGGTCCTGGTGGTTCCGGGGATCGTGTAGGTCTTCTCGGCTTTGGCGCGCATCATCGCGCCGGCACCCGGTGCACCCACGGGCAGATGCACCAGATCGGCGATGACGTCGTATCGGAAGAGCGCGATCTGTTGGCGAAGGTCGTCGTCTGAGCTGTTCATGGTGCGATCCTCGTTCAGGGACTCCCTGGCCCCGGGATCGTCACGCTACGAACTCTCCGGCGGCGGGTCCGGCCCCGCCCGTTGTTGGAACTGCGGTTTGCGATTCCCCACGTCGATGCCGTGGGGTTGGAAGCCCAGAGGCGCGGGTAGCGTCCGGAGCTGCCCGGCGACCAGGCCGCGCAGTTCCATCAACGCGCTGTCGCTCTTCAGACGCTCGCGCACCGCGCTCATGGTGGGCGCGCAGCCCGCGAGCAGGTCGGGGATCAGGCCGATGACGCGCACAAGCGCGTCGTGCACAAGCTTCAGCCTGCGGCGGATCCAACGCACGGCGCCGGGAAGCTCGATGGCGTCCTCGTCCTCGGGGCAGCGCACCTCGTCCGCTGCCTCCTCCAGGCTGCCGGCCTCCTCCGCCACGACAACAACCGCTTCCAGCGCATCGAGCGTGCCCGGCAGCCGCGCCGCCAGACAGTCGGCCAGCAGGCCGATGGTCGTATGGCTCTCACGGCAATACCAGCGAGGAACCCTTGCGCCGGGCGGGGTCTTCCGCTCGTAGGTGCCGTGGCTTGCCACAGAACATCCGCCGTGCGGGTGATTCGGGCAGCGCTCAAGCCTTGCGTCGCGCCACGCCTCGGTCTTAACGTATTCCTCGCTGGTGAGCCCCGTTTCGTAGCGAAGCTGCACCGGCCCTGGCCCGGCGGGAGTTCCGTCCCCCGGGCCTCTCTTTGTCGTTCAGTGAGAGGCCAAGATTACGGACGCTCCCCGCCGCCGCCAAGCTGTGGAGCCGTGGACGCGTCCTGCGGACCGATCGGCGTCCTGCGGACCGTGTGGACAGCCCGTGGACAAGCTGGCGCTTGCCCACCGCCTGACCACACTCGCCGATCTCGCGCCCACCGCTCCACAGCTTCAACAGCAATGAGGATTCTGCTGAGGATCAAAAAAATGCCGCAGGCAGCGTCCTTCCCGCACTCGGCCACCATCCCGGGAAATCCACCAACCAATCAAAGTGAGAAAAAAACCCGTGCTTCTATCCGGCTAGACCGGAAAACAACAGCACTCAGTCCCCGCGCTCGGGCCTGCTGCCAACGCATAAGCGCATCGCGCCTGATCGCCGCTGCGCTGTCGGGGGGCTCCGCGCCGATCAGGCGCGACCCGACCATCGCGTTTCGGATAACATGGCGGGGCAGGCTTCTGACCTGCATGGGGGCCTCCTTCAGGCTGCTTCGGTTCGCACCAACAGCCTCGGAGACCAGGGCTCGTTTTTTGTCCGCCCGGCGAGCGGCGTGAGGTGATCGCGGCGCTGGTCATTTCGTTTTCGCTGTGGCAGTGTAGCGGCCATGGCGACGTTGCCGGGCCTGGATTCGTCCATTGATCTGCGTGCGGTCACGGTGCGCCCGACCTGGGGCGCGCGGGAGCACCGGCGCTGGGACCGGCTGGTGGAGGAGCACCACTACCTGCGATTCCACGGCGTCGTCGGCAAGGGGCTGCGCCATGTCGCGGTGCATGGCGAGACCTGGCTCGCCCTGATCGGCTGGCAGCCGGGCGCGTTCAAGCTGGCCGCGCGCGACCGCTGGATCGGCTGGTCGGCGGAGCAGCAGTTCCGGCGCCTGCATCTGATCGCGAACAACTCGCGCTTCGTGATCCTGACGCCTGAGCGGGTTCCCAACCTGGCCTCGCGGGTTCTGGGGCTGAGCCTGCGGCGGCTGTCTGCGGACACCCAGGCGGTGCATGGATACCCGGCGCTCCTGGCCGAGACCTTCGTCGATCCCGCGCGCTTCGCCGGCACCTGCTACCGCGCGTCGAACTGGCGCTCGCTGGGGATGACGCGCGGCTTTGCCCGTGACCCCGGAGCTGCTCCGCGCTGGCGCCACCACGGCCAGCCCAAGGAGGTCTTCGTGTTCGAACTTAGCGATGGCGCCGCCGAAGCGCTGAGCCGGGCCGAGATCCCGGCGAACTGGAACGCCGAGCAACACAGCGAGCCGATGACGGCGCCCCGGCTGCGCAGCCTGTTCGAGTGCCTGGGCGAGGTGCCCGAGTGCCGCCATGCCCGGGGCAAGCGCTATCCCTTGAAGACCGTGCTGGCGGTTGCCGTCGCCGCCCGCCTTGCCGGCTACCGGGGCTCGACAGCCTTCGCCCAGTTCGCCGCCCTGCTCTCGCAGGAGCAGCTCGAGGCGGTCGGCGCGTTCTGGAGCCCTTCGAAGAAGCGCTACACCGCGCCCGCGATCACCACCTTCCACAACATCCTCGCCGCCCTGCCGCCGGAGACGCTGGACAACGCCATCGGCCGGTGGACCGGCCAGCACGACGGCGCGCACGCCCCGGTCGCCATGGACGGAAAGGACCTGCGCGGCGCCTCGAAGCAGACCGAAGACGGGCGGCGCATGATGGTCGCGGCGCTGGTGCACAAGACCGGCATGGTCCTGGGACAGGTCGAGGTCGATAGAAAGAGCAACGAGATCCCCGCCGTGCGCGAACTCTCCAGCAGTCTCGACCTCGCAGGCCGGACCGTCACCCTCGATGCGATGCACGCCCAGCACGAGACCGCGCGCTGCCTGCTCGGGCGTCGCGCCGACTACGTGGTCACCGCGGTGAAGGACAATCAGGAGACCATCCTCGAAGACCTCAAGGCGATCGACTTCTCCGACGCGCCCTGGCACGAAACCGTCGACAAGGGCCATGGCCGCATCGAGCGCCGCCGCTGCGCCGTCGTCGACCTCTCCGCTGCCGAATGGGACGGCTACGCCAACCTTCACGGACGCCGCCAGGCGATGCGCATCGAACGCGAGCGCGAGATCCTCAAGACCGGCGAGCGCAGCGTCGAGGTGACCTGGAGCCTGACCTCGCTCGGCGCAGACCGCGCCGGGCCCGAGGAGCTTCTGGCTCTGGTCCGCAATCACTGGCACATCGAGAACCGGCTGCACTACGTGCGCGACTTCACCTATGACGAAGACCGCTGCCGGGCGTACGTGCGCCACCTGCCGCGCAATCTCTCCTGCCTGACCAACGCGGCCATCGCCATCGTGCGCTGCGACGGGCGCTTCCGCTTCCTGCCCGAGGCCAACCGGCATTATGCCGCCCGCGCCCAGGAGGCTCTCGACGCGATCCTGATCGCGCCCGCTGCATGATCCTGCGGGCGTAACCGCGTCGCAGAGCGCGACGGGACGCGCCGTCGAACGGCGCGGCGGGATCGCTTTGCCCGGCGAGCCCGAAAACCGAGCCCTACCGGCCCCCGCGGACCCCATGCAGCCGCCCAGCCAAGCTCGGCCAGGACCTTCATCGGCCCAAGCCTGCCCGCTCTCGGTCATCCCGCCCTCTCAGCCATGACTAAAAAATGTTCCTGCCTCGGAGACCCCCACCCCCACTTCAAGGGGCCCGTCTCATATCTCTCTGAACTCGGTCATGGCGGGCCTGAAAGTCGGGTAGGCATGCCGTCAGTGCATGCCGCCATGCCTCGGGTGTCCTGCGGCAGTCTGCACCGTGCGGATGCTCCCGTTCCCCTCTCGGAGATGCTGATTTCTTTGCCGGGGCCGGCGTTGACGCTCCAGGGGGCGCTCACTACATTCAGGCCGCCCATCACAGGACGGGATCGCACGGTGCTGCGCGAACTGACGGATCGCTCGCGGGAGGTTCTCCGCCGCCTGGTGGAAGAATTCATGGAGACCGGGCAGCCGGTGGGCTCACGCACGCTCTCGCGCCGGCTCTCGACCCCGGTGTCGCCCGCCACGGTGCGGAACGTCATGGCCGACCTGGAGGACGCCGGCCTGCTCTACTCGCCCCATGTCTCGGCGGGCCGGCTGCCGACCCAACTGGGCCTGCGGATCTACGTGGACGGGCTGCTCGAGCTGGGGCGCCTCACCGAGGAGGAGCGCGCCAGCATCGAGGGCAAGTGCCGCGCGGCGGGACGCACGGTCGAGGAGATGCTGACCGAGACCACGGAAGCGCTCTCCGGGCTTTCCGGCTGCGCCGGGCTGGTGCTCGCGCCCAAGGCCGACGTGCCGTGCCGCCAGGTCGAGTTCGTGAGCCTCAGCCACGGCCGCGCGCTCGCGGTCATGGTGACCGAGGCCGGGCTCGTCGAGAACCGCGTCATCGACGTGCCGACGGGCATGACGCAGTCGCACCTGAGCCGCGCCACCAACTACCTGAACGCGCGGCTCGCCGGGCGCACGCTCGCCGAGCTCAGGGACGAGATCGGCGCGGAGATCGAGGACCACCGGGCCCAGCTCGACGATCTCACCGCCCGCGTCGTCGAGGCCGGAATCGCCGAATGGGCGAACGAGGCGCGTGATCACGGCAGCCTCATCGTGCGCGGCCGGGCCAACCTCATCGAGGATGTCACGGCGCTCGCCGACCTCGAGCGCATCCGCCAGCTGTTCGACGCCCTGGACGAGCGGAACGACTTCATCCGCCTGCTGGAAAGCACCGAGGACGCGGAAGGGGTCCAGATCTTCATCGGGGCGGAGAGCACGCTCTTCGCCTCCACCGGGTGCTCCATGGTGGTCGCCCCATACCGCGATTCCGAAGCCCGCTTCATCGGCGCCATTGGCGTGATCGGGCCGACCCGGATCAACTACGGCCGCATCATCCCGATGGTCGATCACACCGCCGCGATCATCGGCCGGGTGCTGGGGTGAGCGGCGGCATGGCGAAATCGGAGCGGCGGGGCTGGGGGCCGAAAAAGGGAACGAAGGAGACGATGCAGGACGAGACGGAACGGGCCGAGCCGGACGCGGAAGCTCCCGCGGCTGCGGAACAGAGCGACGCGGAGCGGGCGGCGGGAACGGGCGACGCCGAGGACAAGGACGCTGGTGCCGCTGACGCCCAGGCGGACGATAACGGCGGAGACGACGCTGCCGAGGCCGAAGAAGGCGATTACGCCGACGAGGACGAGGAAGAGGGCGGCGACGAGGCGCTCAGGGACCAGTTGCTTCGCGCGCTGGCCGATGCGGAGAACGCGCGCAGGCGGGCGAAGAAGGACGTGGACGACGCACGGGCCTACGCGATCTCGCGCTTCGCCCAGGATCTGCTCGGCGTGGGCGACAATCTGGGCCGCGCGCTGGACAGCATCCCCGCCGAGCGGCGCGAGAGTGACGAGGCGGTGAAGGCGATCGCCGACGGCATCGAGATGACGGTGCGGGAGTTCGAGGCGGCGCTGGGACGCCACGGCATCACCAGGATCGACCCGCTGGGCGAGAAGTTCGACTACAACCTCCACCAGGCGCTGTTCGAGACCGATCAGACGGACCAGCCGGACGGCACGGTGGTCCAGGTGCTGCAGACCGGCTACAGGATCGGCGACCGGCTGCTGCGCGAGGCGATGGTCGGCGTGGCCAAGGGCGGCTCGGCGCCGGCCGACGGCGGCGATGACGACGAGGCCGAAACCGGGGCGGAGGGCGCCGATACGCCGGCGGATGAGCCTGCGTGAGCGCTGCACGGGGCGCTTGCAGCGCGCGAATCCGCACCCATATTGAGGCTTGAGCGCGGCGGGCGACCGCCGCGAGGGAGGCCCCACGGTCGCCAGGCGTGGGGTGAGGGACACCGGGGCTCGACGCGATGCATGATGTGGTCGCTCGGGCCTGCTGACGATAGGGACGAGACATGAGCAAGGTGATCGGTATCGATCTGGGCACGACCAATTCCTGCGTGGCCATCATGGAGGGCAAGGACCCGCGGGTGGTCGAGAACGCCGAGGGCGCGCGCACCACGCCCTCCATCGTCGCGTTTACCGACGACGGCGAGCGCCTGGTCGGCCAGGCGGCCAAGCGGCAGGCCGTCACCAACCCCGAGAACACCATCTTCGCGATCAAGCGCCTCATCGGGCGCCCGTTCAAGGACCCGATGACGCAGAAGGACATGAAGATGGTGCCGTACCAGATCGTCGATCACGGCAACGGCGACGCCTGGGTCACGGCGCGGGGCGACAACTACTCGCCGAGCCAGATCTCCGCCTTCACCCTGCAGAAGATGAAGGAGACCGCCGAGGCCTTCCTCGGCGAGCCCGTCGCCAAGGCGGTCATCACGGTGCCGGCCTACTTCAACGATTCCCAGCGCCAGGCGACCAAGGACGCGGGCCAGATCGCGGGCCTCGAGGTGCTCCGCATCATCAACGAGCCCACCGCGGCCGCGCTCGCCTACGGCCTCGACAGGAAGGGCGGCGGCACCATCGCCGTCTACGATCTCGGCGGCGGCACCTTCGACATTTCGATCCTGGAGATCGGCGACGGCGTCTTCGAGGTCAAGTCCACCAACGGCGATACCTTCCTCGGCGGCGAGGACTTCGACATGCGCCTCCTCGGCTACCTCGCCGACGAGTTCAAGAAGGAGCACGGCATCGACCTGCGCGAGGACAAGCTCGCGCTCCAGCGCCTCAAGGAGGCGGCGGAGAAAGCCAAGATCGAGCTGTCCAGCGCGATGCAGACAGAGGTCAACCTGCCCTTCATCACAGCCGATTCGAGCGGGCCGAAGCACCTCACCATGAAGGTGACACGGGCCAAGCTCGAAGCCCTGATCGAGGACCTGGTGACCCGCACCATCGAGCCCTGCCGGGCCGCGCTCAAGGATGCCGGGCTGTCCGCCGGCGAAGTGGACGAGATCATCCTGGTCGGCGGCATGACGCGCATGCCCAAGGTCGTCGAGGTGGTGAAGAATTTCTTCGGCCGCGAGCCGCACAAGGGCGTCAACCCGGACGAGGTGGTGGCCGTCGGCGCCGCCATCCAGGCCGGCGTGCTGCAGGGCGACGTGACCGACGTGCTGCTGCTCGACGTGACCCCGCTCTCGCTGGGCATCGAGACGCTGGGCGGCGTGTTCACGCGCCTGATCGACCGCAACACCACGATCCCGACGAAGAAGAGCCAGGTCTTCTCCACCGCCGAGGACGGGCAGACCGCGGTCACCATCCGCGTCTTCCAGGGCGAGCGCGAGATGGCATCCGACAACAAGCTCCTCGGCCAGTTCGACCTGGTGGGCATCCCGGCCGCGCCGCGCGGCATGCCGCAGATCGAGGTCACCTTCGACATCGACGCGAACGGCATCGTCAATGTCTCCGCCAAGGACAAGGCGACCGCCAAGGAGCAGCAGATCCGCATCCAGGCCTCGGGCGGCCTCTCCGACAGCGAGATCGACCGCATGGTCCGCGATGCCGAATCCCATGCGGAGGAGGACAAGCAGCGGCGCGAGCTGGTCGAGACCCGCAACCATGCCGAGGCGCTGGTCCATTCGACCGAGAAGACCCTCGCCGAGCACGGCGACAAGGTCGATCCGGCAAACAGGGGCGAGATCGAGGCGCAGATCGCGGACCTGCGCGAGGCGCTCGGCGGCGAGGACCCGGATGCCATCAAGGCCAAGATGGAACTGCTCGGCCAGAGCGCGATGAAGCTCGGCGAGGCCATGTACGCGGCCGGCCAGGCCGGCGACGCCGGTGCCGGGCCGATGGACGAGCCGCAGGCCGGCCCCGGCCCCGACGCGGGCCCCGGCGGCGGCGAGCGGGACACCGTGGTCGACGCGGACTTCGAGGAGGTCGACGACAAGAAGGACCGGCCGTCCTCCTGAGCCGGCGGGCGCCACCCGTGCCCCTGCAAAGCGACGACTGCCGCCTGCCCGCACTTCGGGCCGCGACGGGCCGCTGAGCCATGGCCAAGGCCGACTATTACGACCTTCTCGGCGCCTCCCGCGATGCCAGCGAGGACGACCTTAAGAAGGCCTATCGCAAGCTCGCGATGCAATACCATCCGGACCGCAACCCGGACGACAAGGTCGCCGAGCAGAAGTTCAAGGAGATCTCCGAGGCCTACCACGTGCTCTCCGACAAGGAGAAGCGCGCGGCCTACGACCGCTTCGGCCACGCCGCGTTCGATGGCGCGAGCGGCGGCCCCGGCGCGGCCGGCTTCGACTTCGGCACCAGCTTCGCCGACGTCTTCGACGATCTGTTCGGGGAGTTCATGGGCGGCGGCGCGAGGCGCGGCGGCCGGCGGCAGCCGCCGCGCGGCGCCGATCTCCGCTACAACATGGAGATCTCGCTGGAGGACGCCTTCTCCGGCAAGCAGGCGACGATACGCGTCCCCGGCACGGTGAGCTGCGAGGCCTGCAACGGCTCCGGCGCCCGCGCGGGCACGCGGCCCACCGCGTGCGGCACCTGCGGCGGCGTGGGCAAAGTGCGGGCGCAGCAGGGCTTCTTCACCGTCGAGCGGACCTGCCCCACCTGCCAAGGCGCGGGCCAGGTCATCGCCGATCCCTGCCCCGAGTGCCGCGGCGCGGGCCGTGTGCAGAAGGAGAAATCGCTCGCGGTGAACATCCCGTCCGGCGTCGAGGACGGCACCCGCATCCGCTTGGCCGGCGAGGGCGAGGCCGGCGCGCGCGGCGCCCCACCGGGCGATCTCTACATCTTCCTCTCGCTCAAGCCGCACCACATCTTCCAGCGGGACGCGATGCACATTCACTGCCGCGTGCCGATCCCGATGACGACGGCGACGCTGGGCGGCGCGGTTGAGGTGCCCACCGTCGGCGGCAGCCGCGCGCGCGTCACGGTGCCGGCCGGCACACAGTCAGGGCATCAGTTCCGCCTGCGCGGCAAGGGCATGCCGGCGCTGCGGGGCGCCGGCCACGGCGACATGTACATCGAGGTCGCGGTCGAGACGCCGGTCAACCTCACCAAGCGGCAGAAGGAGCTGCTCAAGCAGTTCGACGACCACGGCGGCTCCCGCCCCACCAGCCCCGAGGCGGAGGGCTTCTTCTCAAAGGTGAAGGAGTTGTGGGAGGACCTGAAGGACTAGGTCCCTCCCGCTTCGTGCGGAAACGCTCTAGCCGGCGAGAATTGGCGGGCGGCGGTGCTTCCAGGGCTTCGCGGCCTCGAGCTGGCCGGCGAGGCGAAAGAGGGTGCGCTCGTCGCACTCGCGGCCGACGAGCTGCACGCCCACCGGCAGGCCGTCGGCCGTCACGTGCAGCGGCAGCGACATGCCAGGCAGGCCGGAAGCGTTGAACGGCGCCGTGAACACCGCATCCGGCCCCATGAGGTCGGCGTTGTAGCGCTCGATATCGCCCATGCTCATGGGATAGTGGCCGTGGGGGCGGGCGGGGTGGCCGATCACCGGCATCAGGTGCACGTCGCAGTCCGCCATGCTCGCGATCAGCGCGCGGCTGATGAGCTTGAGATCGTTCACGTCGCGGTAGTGCTGCGGCCCGCCGATGGCCTTGCCCTTCTGGACGATCGCCCAGATCAGAGGCGCCACGTCGTCTTCCGTCATCGGGCGGCCGATCAGCGCCTCCGCATCCTCTAGCCCTGAGGCCGTCTCCGCCGCCGTCATCCGCGTGTACGCGCCCCAGAACCGCTCCCAGTCCAGGGCAAGCTCCCGCTCCTCCACCTCGTGGCCGAGGCTCTCGCAGAGCGCCGCGGCACCCTGCACCGCCTGCGCCACCTCGTCGTGGATGGGGAGCCCCGCCGGCGAGGCCGTGGTGACGCCGATGCGGAGCGTGCCGGGCTCGCGCCCCACCTCGTCCAGGTACGGAGTTTCCGGCATGTCCGTGTAGTAGACGTCGCCCGTCACCCGGCCGCCGACCGCGTCGAGATAGGCGGCGGTCTCGCGCACCGTGTGGGTCACGGTGAGGAAGCTCGCGCCGCCGTACCAGTAGTCGGGGTAGGGCTCGAGCGTGACCCGGCCGCGCGCGGGCTTGAGCCCCACCAGCCCGCAATGCGACGCCGGCACGCGCGTCGAGCCCGCGCCGTCGCTCGCATCGACGAAGGGCACCATGCGCGCCGCCAGCGCCGCCGCCGCACCGCCGCTGGAGCCGCCGGGCGTACGCTCCAGGTTCCAGGGGTTGTTGGCGCGGCCGAAGAGGGTGGGCTCGGTGGCCAGGCACCAGCCCATCTCGGGCGCGTTGCTGCGGCCGAGCAGCACGAAGCCCGCCTGCTTGATCCGCCGCGTGTACGTCATGTCGGCAGGGCAGACGAAGTCCTTGAAGTAGGGGCAGCTGTTGACCAGCGGGATGCCCTCCCACAGCGTGCCGAGGTCCTTGAGCAGAAACGGCACGCCCTTGAACGGCCCGTCGGGCAGGGCGGGGTCGGCGGCGGCCTCGCGGCCATGGTCGAAGAGCGGGATGGAGACCGCGTTCAGCACCGGGTTCAGCGCCTCGATGCGCCCGATCGCCTCCTCGGCAAGCTCGCTGGGCGTCACTTCGCCCGCCTTCACCAGGGCTGCGATCTCGAGCGAATCCCGCTCGTCGAACAAGGCTCCGATATCGGCGCTCATGGGGATTCCCTCGGCTGATGCAGCGCTCGTGCGTGCCGCGGCTGCAAACGAAAGATGGCTATTCTGTTCGCACTACTTGCTGACAGACGCCCCAGATATAAGCGCTTGGTATCACGTGATACCTCAGTTCATATCTTCGTACGGCTGATTCTCATCAGCTTCTTGCTCTTCGTGAATCACGTCCCAAGCGAATGTCATCTGAGCATCTTCGGGAGGCAAGGGCAATTCCCCAACTGTCATCACACTAAGCCCTTGGGCTTTAGCAAATCTCCCCAAGTCTTCATCATCGGAATACACTGTTGAAACTTTAGCCACTTTTGCGATTGCTACAATTTGTCTGTCGAACTTAATCTTGCTCCATGTAGCTTCGAGGCCTTCCCGTTTATCTCCGCCGGCAAGCGCCATTGCAGTCATCCGAGCCAATTCGATGGCAGCGCGGGTTTCAAATGGTTCAATCTTGAACGCTGCTGATCGATTCAGCATCGTAAAGTAGTCAGCGCCCGCCCGCTCTGCTCGCGTCAGAACCTCAGCAAGAGCGGGTGTCGGAATAATGATCTTTGTTCGGTCTTTCTGTAGCAAACTGACCAGATATTTGATTCGTCGCCCGACGTCCGTCACCGTCTTTCCGGTAGCCTTATCAAGGGGCGCCGGCAAGGTGGGGTCCAGCAAAAGCAACAAGATATTGGCGTCAAATAGTGCCACTACTTAGGAGCCTTGCTGTCGGATCGAATGTCAGAAAGCTCGGCCCACGGGTCGGCAATTTCTCGCCAACCACTCCCCTCTACAGCGTGAAGCTCAGCAACTACCTCTGCCAACGGCCTGTCATCCAATATGGAAAACTCGGAAATTGTGAAATTACGCATTTCCCAAGTGCCTGTACCGTCTCGGTGCCAGCGGCCAAATCCGATACAGCGCACTTCTGGTCCGTAGATGAGCTTTCCCAATTCCTTCGCTAAATCGCGTGTAGTCTCGCAATGAGTTTCAAAGCCTGTCCTGGTTTCAAGATGTACGGGCACCTTCTGCCTTTGTCCTCCAACCCGGATTATTACGCCATCTATGGAGCCAGGCTCATTGAATGGACCGAATTCGGGTTCGACAAAACGATGTACGCCCGGAAACGGAATAATCTCGGATCCAGCTTTTTCCTTCAGTACACCGCTCGCGTTGTCCGCAGCTAGCCGGCGGTTAATTTCGGCAGCAGCGCGTTGAGCTTCGCTCGGACCACTTCCTGTCCTCACTCGACGCAGACGTTCTTCCACCTTGGGTACGGCTTCGTGGTCAATGCGGTGAACCAGTTGGGTACTCCCAGGCTCAAGACGCACAAAATGAACACTGGCCTTCTCCCCGAGGAGCTTGGCCAAGTCAGTCATGTACTCCGCAAGACGACTCATCGGCATCGTCTCGGGAGCATAGGCGTCGATCTTTAGGACTAGGTCCTTCGCGTCAGCCAACGCGAATCCCCCCACTCAACGGTTTAGGCGACATTATACGTGAAACGAGTCCCGGTACAGAGGCCACTTGCCGACGACGCCACTAAGAAGCGACTCTAACCAGGTGAAGCCGTTGATTTAACTCAAAGAATGATTGTCGTGGTGAAACTCAGATTCGGCTTTGTAGCGATGTAGGTGCATTTTGGTGCAGTGCCGGTATACACGTTTCATGCACCACTTGAAGTCTGAGAAGTACTTGAACGAAAAGGGGCGGACCCGAAGGCCCGCCCCTGAACGAAAGCCTGGAAGGCCGGGCTACATGCCCATGCCGCCCATGTCGGGCATGCCGCCAGCGCCTGCGGCATCGTCCTTCTTCTCGGGCTTCTCGGCCACCATCGCCTCGGTGGTGATGAGAAGGCCCGCAACGGAGGCCGCATCCTGCAGCGCGGTGCGCACGACCTTGGCCGGGTCGATGATGCCGGCCTTCACCATGTCGACGTACTTGCCGTTCTGGGCATCGAAGCCCTGCGTGGCACTCTTCTGCTCCAGCAGCTTGCCGATCACGAGCGAGCCGTCCTCGCCGGCGTTCTCGACGATCAGCCGGGCCGGCGACTTGAGCGACTGGCGCACGATGTTGACGCCCACGTTCTGGTCGTCGTTGGCGCCCTGCAGCTTGTCGAGCGCACGGCCGGCATAGAGGAGCGCCACGCCGCCGCCGGCGACGATGCCTTCCTCGACCGCGGCACGGGTGGAGTTGAGCGCGTCCTCGACGAGGTCCTTGCTCTCCTTCACCTCGACCTCGGTGGCCCCGCCGACCTTGATCACCGCAACGCCGCCGGCGAGCTTCGCCAGCCGCTCCTGCAGCTTCTCGCGGTCATAGTCGGAGGTGGTCTCCTCGATCTGCGCCCTGATCTGGTTGCAGCGCCCGGTGATGTCCCCCTTCTTGCCGGCGCCGCCGACGACGGTGGACTCCTCCTTGGTGATCGAGACCCGCTTGGCGGTGCCGAGCATGTCGACGGTGACGTTCTCGAGCTTGATGCCGAGGTCCTCGCTCACCACCTGGCCGCCGGTGAGGATCGCGATGTCCTCGAGCATGGCCTTGCGGCGATCGCCGAAGCCCGGCGCCTTCACCGCGGCCACCTTGAGGCCGCCGCGCAGCTTGTTGACGACCAGCGTCGCCAGCGCCTCGCCCTCGACCTCTTCCGCGATGATGAGCAGCGGCTTGGACGACTGCACCACTGACTCGAGGATCGGGATCATGGCCTGCATGTTGGAGAGCTTCTTCTCGTGCAGGAGGATGTAGGGGTCCTCCAGCTCGCAGGTCATCTTGTCGGCGTTGGTGATGAAGTAGGGCGACTGGTAGCCGCGATCGAACTGCATTCCCTCGACGACGTCGAGCTCGGTCTCGAGGCCCTTGGCCTCCTCGACCGTGATCACGCCTTCCTTGCCGACCTTCTGCATGGCCTCGGCGATCATGTCGCCGACGTGGCGCTCGTTGTTGGCGGAGATGGAGCCGACCTGGGCGATCTCCTCATCGGTCTGCACCCGCTTGGAGCGCTTGCCGATCTCGGCCACCACGGCGCCGACCGCGAGGTCGATGCCGCGCTTGAGGTCCATCGGGTTCATGCCCGCGGCGACCGCCTTGGAGCCCTCGCGCACGATGGACTGGGCGAGGACCGTCGCCGTGGTGGTGCCGTCGCCGGCCTCGTCGTTGGTCTTGCTCGCGACCTCGCGCACCATCTGCGCGCCCATGTTCTCGAACTTGTCGGAGAGCTCGATCTCCTTCGCGACAGTCACGCCGTCCTTGGTGATGCGGGGCGCGCCGAACGACTTGTCGAGCACCACGTTGCGGCCCTTGGGCCCGAGCGTCACGCCGACGGCGGCCGCCAGCGTGTCCACGCCCTTGAGGAGGCGAGTCCGCGCATCGGCGGAAAACTTTACTTCTTTCGCTGCCATGTTGCTTTTCCTTCCTGACTGCGAGCGGCCCGCCTACGCGGCCTTCTTCGCCTTCTTGCCGGTCTCGACGATGGCCATGATGTCGGACTCCTTCATGAAGAGGAGCTCGTCGCCATCGAGCGACACTTCGTTGCCGGACCACTTGCCGAACAGCACACGGTCGCCCGGCTTCACGTCCAGCGCATGCAGCGTCCCGTCATCGGCGCGGGTGCCGGGGCCCACGGCCACGACCTCGCCTTCCTGCGGCTTCTCCTGAGCCGTGTCGGGGATGATGATTCCGCCGGCGGTCTTGGTGTCCTCGCCAATGCGACGGACCACGACCCTGTCATGCAGCGGTCGAAACTTCATTGGTTCCTCCGATTTCGTCCTGACGATGGTCTGGAAGCGGTGTTAGCACTCGCTAGGAATGAGTGCTAACACCATTGTTGCGGCGAATCAAGCATCGCTTCGTTGTCCGCGGGAGCTTGGGGTTGCGGCCTTGCGTCGGCGGGGGAAGCCGCGCCAGGATGCGGCCGCTGCAGGGGAGATAGGAGCCATGGATCTCGGTATCAAGGGGCGCAGCGCCATCGTCTGCGCCGGAAGCCGCGGGCTCGGCCGGGGCTGCGCCGTCTCGCTCGCCCGGAACGGGGTGGACATCGTCATCAACGGGCGCGACCGCGCCTCCCTCGAGGAGACGGCGCAGGCGATCCGCGACGAGACCGGCGTTGCCGTGCAGACGGTCGCCGGCGACATCAGCGAGCCCGCAATTCAGGCCGCCCTGATCGAGGCGGTGCCCGAGCCCGACATCCTCGTCAACAACAACGGCGGCCCGCCCCGCCGCGACTTCCGCGAGATCGACCGCCCCGCGTTCATCCAGGGCGTGGTGATGAACATGGCGACCCCGGTGGAGATGATCGGCCACGTGATCGACGGCATGGCCGCACGCGGCTTCGGGCGGATCGTCAACATCACCTCGGTTTCGGTGAAGATGCCGGTGCCGGGCCTCGACCTCTCCAGCGGCGCGCGCGCAGGCCTCTCCGCCTTCCTTGCCGGCGTCCTGCCCCAAGTCGCCGCGAGCAACGTGACGATCAACCACCTCTTGCCGGGTTTCTTCGATACCGAGCGGCTTTACGACGGCATCGAGAAGGGCGCCAAGAGGGCCGGCCTCAGCGTCGACGAGTTCGCCGAGCGGCAGAGGGAGAGCGTGCCGGCGAAGCGCTTCGGCAACGAGACCGAGTTCGGCGAGGCCTGCGCCTTCCTCTGCAGCGCGCAGGCCGGCTACATCACCGGCCAGAACCTGGTGATCGACGGGGGCCGCTACCCCGGCGTGTGGTAGCGCGCCATCGTAAAGCTATCTGCCGAAATAAGGTCAAGCAGGGGCCTGTACAACCGGAAGGAGTTGAAAGTATCCAATACAAACTCTCCAAATGGCACCATTCTTTGTGCTCCCCCCTCCTATCTTCGACGCGGCAAATTGCTCGAGCAAAAGCTTTCGAAAACCTCTACTTGCAGCAGGCAAACACTTTTCATCTGACGTGTCATATGGCGAATGTCCGACCGACTATACCTCCTACCTATGTCGTCCGCTTTCTCTTCCCCGTGAGCAATTGAATTTCGGTGAGCAACCACCTCGTCGATTCTTTGTCTGTGTCGCCTACGGCGCACTGGCAACCGCGATATACCAAAAACCTTGAATATCATGAGCAAATGTGTGTACCTAAAGTGCGAACCATCGTCTGGTAATTTTGTATCGCTAGATAAGTCAACAGCGTCATTCGAAAACGCCCGTTCCATAATATTCAGGCGCCTCTGCCACTGACTTTTTCTTCCACTGTCTCTGAGTGACTCCCACTCTGGATCTAGGAACAACGCCAACATTGACGGGGAAAGGTGCTTCAACTTATCTTTTCGAGCCCTTATTGAATCAACCGCTGCCCTTACTACGCTCCTCACCGTATACTCATACACAGCGTAAACTTGAACAAACATCAAGCCCTTTGCAGTTGCTGCGTGATCTCCTTCTAGACATTTGGTCTCCTGCAAGAACTTCTCGATAGCCCCAAATCTCGCCTCAACTTCACTCTTCAACGTGGGGAACATAAGGCTTTCCCATGAAGCGGTCTCTGCAGAATTCGATACGACCATTCACAGCACGACGATTATTGGTTGCGCCGGTTGTATACTGTCGGAGTTCTTCAGAGCCCAACCATTGTTGTAAGTTTGCAATCTCCAGGCCTGCGTGTCTCCTGAGAGCCAATGCAGCTCCAACTGCCACTCCTTCGAACAAGTTCAGGGGTGTGTTACCTTTCCGGCCTGGACGCCTAATGCCATCAGGGAAGCACTCTGCAAGTTCAGCAAATGTACGTCGAAACTCACGCTCTCTCGCTTGCTCAAAATGTTCACTAGCGTCCCTCATGTAATCATTCAAGAAGTCCGTCACGCTGTGTTCAAATTTTTTATATCGCTCCAAGAATGCGAAAAAGCGCAAGACACATTCCTCTATTGTTCCGTCCTTGATCTGTCTGCTTGTTAACCTTACTACCGTTCTAAACTCACCGGTCGCCGCCAATTCGTCTAGCTTTTCGGCAAATGGTCCCTGATATACACAATCACGAATTTCCTGACTCGATAACGAAACACCTCCGGTGTTGAGCCGTTCAAACAAGTCAAACCGCACAACTTTATCGCTCTTGTCGTTTAAAGTTACAACCTTCAGAGGGCGTGTTCTAATGTGTTGTTGAATTGTTTGCGGAAGCTTGGAAAAGGGAAGTCCGTTGAACATACTAACCTTGTGTAACCCTTCGAGAACAAGAGCCTTCCCGAGTTTTAATTTTTGCCTCAATTCATCGTTGCCCGCAAACTTGACAATCGCACTCAGTCGTTGAACTCCATCGACTGCCTCCCAAGTGTTGTCCTCGTTAGTTGCCATAAATAGATTTGGGATGGGAATTCCCAACATTAGAGATTCAATTAGCTGAGCGCATCTCTCAGTATCCCATCTGAATTGGCGCTGGTAGGCCGGGGCGATTGTAATTTGGCCACCCTCAAGCATTCGCAAGAGCTCTTGAAGTTGAATGTCGAAGGTATCGAAGTCGACCATTCTTCGTTGGGTTCCCAGCTGATGAGCCAGCTGGTCAGGGGTGGCGGCAGGCATAACCCAAGCTACCTCTCTGAGGCTGGTGCAAGATGGATGATTGAGCGAAAGGGTAGCATCGTAAAGGAAAGCTTACACGATTTGTGGCCTACGCGCGCGCCTCGGGCTCGAACACGGCGGCCACCTCCGCCAGGCCGAGGGAGTTCGCCGTGAGCGCGAGGCTCGCCCGCACCTTCCGCGGCAGGGGGACGCCGTGCGCACGCCGCTCGGCGCGCATCTCCTCTTCGGGCTCGCCGGGGAGGCGCACCTGGTCATGCCCCGGCGCCGAACGCGCGCTGCGCACGAATTCGATGTAGCGGTCGATCTCCGGCCAGAGCACCGTCTCGGTCCCGAAGCGCGCCGGGTCGAGCAGGATGGACAGCATATTGTTCTCCAGCGTCTTGTGGCCCGCCTTGCCGCAGCCGCCGCCGGTGAGCGCGCCCGCGAGCAGCTCGCACATGAAGCTGATGCCGGAGCCCTTGTGCTCCCCCATCGCGCGCACGGCGGCCGCGCCGGTGCGCTGGTCGTGGGGCTGGGTGCCGTCCACCTCGCCGTAGAGGGCATTGGGATCGGTGGTGAGCGTGCCGTCCCGCTCGATCAGGGCGCCGTCGGGCAGCGGCTTGCCGCCGTTGAGCGCGACCAGCACCTTGCCCTCGGCCACGACCGACGTCGCGCAGTCGAGCACCAGCGGCGGGCCGTCCGGCATCGGCACGCCGATGCTGATGGGGTTGGTGGACATGCGCCGCTCGGTGCCACCGAAGGGCGCCACGATCATGCCGAGCCCGCTGGTGTTGACGAAGTGGATGGAGATCAGGCCCTCCGCCGCCGCGAGCTCGGCCCAGTCGCCGATCCGCCCCAGGTGGCCAGAGTTGCGCAGGCCGACCACGGAGACGCCGTATTCGCGCGCCTTCTCCGCCGCGAGGGTGATCGCCTCCTCGCCGATGGTCTGGCCGAAGCCGTGGTCGCCGTCGAGCACGGCGACCGCGCCTGCGTCCATCACCGTCTTGACGTGCCGGCCTGCGCGCACGGTGCCGGCGTCGAGCCAGTACACGTAGCGGGGTACGCGGATGACGCCGTGGCTGTCGTGCCCGGTGAGGTTGGATTCCACCAGGTAGCGGGCGATGCGCGCGCCTTCCTCCTCCGCGCAGCCGGCGGTCGTGAAGATTGCGGCGACAGCCTCTCTCAGCCGCCCGGCGTCGATCGCGAGGGCGTCTTCCTGGGGAACGGTCATGGTCAGGCTCCGGGCGGCGGGCGGGGGTCTGGCGGCGGGCGAGGCTCGGTCTCGCCCCAGGCGACGCGGCCGTCGGTGGACAGCATGACCGCAATCGGCCGCGTGCGGGGGAAGTGGGCGAAGATGATCATGGCGATCACGGTGATGGGCACGCACAGGAACATCCCCGGTATACCCCAGATCGAGCCCCACACCGCAAGCGAGACGAGCGTCGCGAAGGGGCTGATGTTGAGCGAGGAGCCCATCAGCATCGGCTCCAGGAAGTTGCCGACGAAGACCTGGATCACGGCAAGGCTCGGAGTAACGATGAGGAAGGGCACAAAGGTATCGAACTGCACCAGCGCCAGCAGCGCCGGGAAGATGATGCCGAGCAGCGAGCCGATGGTCGGGATGTAGTTGAGCAGGAAGATGATGACCACCCAGAAGCCGGCGAAGTCGAGGCCGACCGAGGCCAGCACGGCGTAGCTCAGCCCCGCCGTCAGCGCGCTCGTGAAGGTCTTGATCCAGAGATAGTTCTGAATCTCCTCGCTCATGTGGGTGAGGATCTTGTGCACCCGCTCCTCCCGCTCGGGGTCGGGGAAGAGCGCCTTCATCTTGCGGTCGAAGCTGCCCTGCTCGACGAAGAGGAAGAGCACGTAGACCAGGATGAGCCCGGCCTCGCCCGCGATTCCGGTGAGCGTCGCGGCGATGCTGCTGACGACCGACCTGAAGTCGATGCGTTCGACGAGATCGGTGAGGTTGGGCGTCTCCTGCATCCCGAACAGCGCGGCCACCTCGCCGATCAGGCGCTGCAGGTTGGCCTGGTAGGTGGGGATCGCATCGACGACGGCGGAGAAGTTGCCGCTCACCATCTCGGCCAGCGACATCACCGCCGCGATGACCACCAGCACCGTGAGCGTGAGCGCGGCCCAGCGCGGCGGGCGCACGCCGCGTATGCTGATGCGCCTAATTCCGCGCGCGATCGCGTTGATCAGGTACCAGGCCATGACGGCGATGGCGATCGGGATCAGGATGTTCCGCCCCGAGATGAGGAGATAGATAGTGAGGGCGGCGATACCGGCCGAGGCGGCGAAGAGGATGAGTCGTGACTGCATGAGGGGTGCCCGTCCGGAGCGCTCGCGGCATTGTTGGGCGGGGCCGGGCAACGGTCAACCGGCCTCGGGCGGAGCGTGGCTGTGAGTGGAAGGCCCGGGCCGCTCCGCAGGCTCTACGACTGGACGCTGGCGCTCGCCGGCAAGCGCCACGCCGTCTGGGCGCTCGCCGCCGTGGCGTTTGCCGAAAGCTCGTTCTTTCCCATCCCGCCGGACCTGCTCCTCATCCCCATGGTGCTTGCGCGCCGGGCGGCGGCGTGGCTGCTGGCAGGCGTCTGCACCCTCTTCTCGGTCGCCGGCGGCCTCTTCGGCTACGCCATCGGCTACTACCTGTTCGATGCCTTCGGCGGCCCGCTGCTCGAGCTCTGGAGCAACGAGGACAAGCTCGCGACCTTCCAGCGCTACCGCGACGAATGGGGCGCCTGGATCGTCGTCGCCGGCGGCTTCACGCCGCTCCCCTACAAGCTGATCACCATTGCGAGCGGCGCGGGCAAGCTCGACATCGGCGTCTTCATTCTCGCCTCGCTGCTCGCGCGGGGGGCGCGCTTCTACATCGTGGCGGCGCTGCTCTGGCAGTTCGGCCCGCCGGCGCGCGCCTTCGTCGAGCGCCACCTGGGCTGGGTCGCCCTCGCCGCCCTCGCCGTACTGATCGCCGCGATCCTGGCGATCCGCTTCGCCGCATAGAGCGTTTCCGTCTTGCACGGAAACGCTCTATGCCTTTATCGCTCACGGCAGCCGGCTTTCAGCCGGCGCCTGCGCGGGCGCGCCGCGTTCGCGGCGGGCCGCTGTCGCGGCCTGACGCGCGTCCGTCAAAGTCGGTCGCGCGTTAGAACTTACGTTCGGGGATGAGCGCGTCCGGCATGTTCGCCTGGCGCAGGTACTGCGCGAGCATGTGCATGATCGACTGGTGGGTGTCCTCGATCACGCCGTAGTTGTCGCCGTCCACGTGGAGGTTGACGCTGGCGAGCGGCGCCGAGCGGCCGCCGTCGAAGCCCGTGAGCGCGATGCTCTCGAGCCCGTTGGCGCTGGCCCAGTCGAGCGCGCGGACGATATTCTCCGAATCGCCCGAGGCCGAGATGGTCATCAGCACGTCGCCGGGCCGGGCCGCGGTCCTGAGCTGGTAGGCGAAGCAGTCCTCAAAGGCGATGTCGTTGGCGATCGCGGTGACGATTTCCAAGTTGGCGCTCAGGCTCATCACCCGCGGCAGCACGCCGGTGTCGGTCTGCACGCCCTTGGCGACGTCGCAGAGCAGGTGATTGGCGATCGCGGCCGAGCCGCCGTTGCCGCAGACGAAGAGCCACGCGCTGCGGGCGAACGCCGCATCGAGCAGCGCGCTGGCCTCCGTAAGCCGGGCGCGGTCGATGGAGGCGCCCGCCCGTGCGAGGCAGGCCAGGTAATCGTCGCAGAAGTCCGCGATCGACGGATAGGCCTTGTCGGGAAAGGTCATGGGGCTCCCTGCACGCCTCAGGCTCGCTCTGCGGCGAGCGCCGCGCCCAGCGCGGCGATCGGCCGCCCGATGGTGACGCGGAAACTGCCGGAGGCCAAGCCCGCAGCGAGGCTGCGATCGCCCGCGCCGTAGCCGGTCGGCACCAGCCAGCCGCGGCGGAGGCCGGCGCGGCGGCCGGCCTCCAGATCGCTCGCCGAATCGCCCACGATCCAGCTTGCGCCGAGGTCGATGGCGAGGTCCTCTGCGGCAGCCAGGATCATGCCGGGCGCGGGCTTGCGGCAGGCGGCGCCGCTCCCCGGCAGCGCCGGGCAGGCATAGACCGCGTCGATCGCCCCACCCGCCGCCTCCGCCAGCGCGATCACGCGCGCTTGCACCGCGGCGAACGCGTCCCACCCGTAGCAGCCGCGGCCGATGCCCGACTGGTTGGTGACGATGACCGCCCGGAAGCCCGCGTGCCGCGCCTGCGCGAGACTCTCGAAGGCGCCGGGGACCGGCGCGACGTCGTCTGCGCGGCTCAGGTAGTTCACAAGCCGGATGAGCGTGCCATCCCGGTCGAGGAAGAGCGCGGGCCCCGGCTCGACCGGCCGGCCGCTCCGCACCTCGCGCCAGAGGCCGGAGGGATCGAGCGGGAACCGGCTCATCGCGTGCCTACCAGCCGCACCGCGCGGCGTCGACGCTCAAGCGGCGGCGGGGGTGCGGCGCGCCGGGCCTGCGCGCCGCCCGCCCATCCGTCAAGTAAGGACGCGCTCTAAGGGGTGATCCCCTTGTCCTTGAGGCCGAGCACGCCCTGCTCCTCGATCACCTCGAGGATCGCCTCGTCGTGGCGCATCCAGCGCCGCGCCTTCTTGTCCTTCGTCTCCAGTCCGCGCTCCTTGGCCCACTGGCGGACGAAGCCGTTGGCGCCGCGCCACTTGCCGCCCTCGGGCCGCACGAACTGGACCGCGAAGGTGGTGACGCCGTAGTTGGTGGTGAAGAGACCGTCGACGGTCACCCGCTGGTTGCAGAAGGGGATGAGATCGGCGGTCGGCCCGGTGAACGGGCCGGCGTTCTTGAGCGGCAGCACCAGGGTGCCGTCGTCCTGGAGCAGGCCCAGCAGGCGGGAGCCTGCGCCGCAGTCCTCGGGGCAGTCGCCGCTGAGTACGCAGAGCACGTCGGTCACCTGCGCGTCGAAGCGCGCTTCGACCTCCTCGGGCAGCCCCCAGCTGTTGGCCGCGGCCGCGATCCCCGAGACCGCCATGGAGCCTGCGAACGCGAGCGCGGCGGCGAGACGGACGAATGTTCGGTTGGCCCGCATGATCAGAGCCCTCCCGGTTGGATGTCGAAGTCCTCGTGGGAGTAGTTCACGATCCCGTGGTCCTCGACGATCTCGCCGACGGCGAGATACTTGACGCTGTCGCGCTCGTAGAGATCGCCGGTGACGACGACCTCGTTGGTCTGCATGCGGAACACCGCCCTGTTGCCGATCACGCCGGGGTCGTTCTCCATCTTGAGCACGATGTAGACCTCCTCGTCCTCGCCGAGGATGCCCACCGGCACGCCGCCGCGCGCGCACCAGACGGCGCAGCGGTGATGGGCCGAGCCTTCGGCCCACATGATCTCGCTCAGATAGCACCAGGAATCGATGATCTCGCCGGTCATAGTGACCCGCTGCGGCTCCGACGCCGCCGATGCCGGCTGCAGGGCGCCGGCGCTGAGAGCGATCGCGCCGGCGGCCAGGCCGGCGGCCGCAAATCCCACTAATCGCATGGTCTCGATCCTTGTGTTGCCGTCCTCGTCGGGCGGCACCCGGCGCGATGGCCGCACGCAGCCCCTTGTCGTGATATCGGCTGGCGCGGCGCCGATCTCAAGCCTCAGCAATCGGCTCGCCAGCCTTGTGCGGACACTAGCGAAAACGCCATGCCCCGGCCACAGGAGCGGCAGACACGGCCGCGCAACATTTCGTGAAAGATCGCGGCTCTTTAGTCGGTGCGCTCAGGCTCCCCGGCGGAAGCCTTCGTCACGCGCCGAGGTAGTACTGCTTGACCATCTCGTTTTCAGACAGATCGGCGGCGCTCGCGGCGGCGAAAGCGATCTCGCCGTGCACGATGATGTAGCCCCGATCGGCGATCTTGATCGCCTGGTTGAAGTTCTGCTCGGCCATCAGCACGGTGAGACTGCGCCGCTCCTTCAGCTCGCGGATCTTGGCGATCACGCGGCTGACCAGGATCGGCGCGAGCCCGACCGAGGGCTCGTCGATGAGCAGGATGCGGGGCTCCGACATCAGCGCGCGCGCGATGGCCAGCATCTGCTGCTCGCCGCCGGACATGGAGCCCGCGAGCTGGCGCCGGCGCTCGGCCAGCACCGGGAAGGCCTCGAACGCGAAGGCGAGGTTGTCGTCGATCCGTTTCCGCGCCGATGCCCGGTAGGCGCCCAGCATCAGGTTCTCGACCACCGTGAGCTGCGGGAAGAGCCGGCGGCCTTCCGGCACCAGCGTGATGCCGAGCTCGACCACGTCCTCGGGCGTCTTGCCCACGAGCTCGATCTTCTCGCCCTCGTCGGTCTCGTAGGTGATCGAGCCGGCAGAAGGCGCCACGATCCCCATGATGCAGTTGATGAGCGTCGACTTGCCGTTGCCGTTGGTGCCGAGCAGCACCACCGTCTCGCCGGGATCGACCGAGACCGAGACGCCGTGCAGCACCCGCACCGAGCCGTAGCCGGCTTCGACGTTATCGACGACGATCCTACTCACCGAGATAGGCCCTTTCGACTTCCGCGTCGTTGACGATCTCGTCCGGCGTCCCCTCCGCGATCTTCCGGCCCGCGTCCAGCACGACGATCCGCGTCGAGAAGCGCATCACCGCCCGCATGATGTGCTCGATCATGATGATGGTGATGCCGGCCTCGTTCAGCCTGAACAGGATGTCGAGGATGTCGTCGACCTCCGTCGAGGACAGGCCGGCCATCGCCTCGTCGGAGATCAGCAGTTCCGGCTGGGTCGCCATGGCGCGGGCGAGCTCGAGCTTGCGCATGTCGATCTGCGTCAGCGCGCCCGCGTTGGTGCCCGCGCGCTCTGCAAGGCCGATCGTCTCCAGGATCGCCATGCCGCGCTCCTGCACCTCGCCCGGCGCGGAGTCGGACGCGTATTCCAGCGCGATGCCGAGGTTCTCCAGCACCGTCAGGGAGCGGAAGGGCTTGGGGATCTGGAACGATCGCGCGATGCCGAGCCGCGTGCGCTGATGGGGCTTCCTGCCGTCGAGCCTCACGCCCTTGAAGACGATCTCGCCGCCGTCGTTCGCGAGCGTGCCGGAGATGCAGTTGATCATGGTGGTCTTGCCGGAGCCGTTCGGCCCGATCATGCCGAAGCGCTCGCCGGCGCGGACCTCCATGCTGATCTGGTCGAGCGCCGTGAACCCGCCGAAGCGCTTGGTGACGGCGCGCACGTCGAGCAGCGCGTCGGCGCTCACTTGCGGGGCCTCCACCACTTCCGGATCAGCCCGACGATCCCCTCGGGCGCCACGATCACGAAGAACACCAGCACCACGCCCACGATCAGCAGGTTGAGCTCGGACGAGATCGTCACCGTCGCCACCTGCTGGACGGTGCCGAGCAGCAGCGCGCCGATCACCGGGCCCAGCCACGTGGTGGCGCCGCCGATCATCGGCATGGCGATGGCGTTCACCGCGTAGACGAGGTTGAAGGCCGACGACGGCTCGATGAAGCCCACGTAGAGCGCGAAGGGCGCGCCGGCGACGCCCATCAGGAAGCCTGAGACCGTGGTCGCGACCAGCTTCAGCCTGAGCGTCGGCACGCCCGCGCATTCGGCGGCGATCTCGTCGTCGCGGATGGCGGTGAAGCCGCGCCCCGCCTTCGACAGCTCGAGCCAGCGCGCGACCGCGACCGCGAAGATCGCGAGCAGAAGCATCACGAAGAACAGGAACTCCACGTAGTCGCCGAAGGGCGCCATCTCGCGCGAGCGCAGGATGTAGGCGCCCGTGGCGCCGCCCACGTAGTCCCAATTGATCATCAAGGTCTCGAGCACGATCGCCATCGCGAGCGTGGCGATGGCGAAGAACACACCCCGCAGGCGGAGCGTGAGATACCCCATGGCGAGGCCGAGCAGGCCGCAGACGACGCCCGAGAAGGGGATCATCAGGGCCAGCGGCGCTTCGATCAGGTTGTAGAGGACGACCGAGGCATACGCGCCCACGGCGAAGAACCCGGCGGTGCCGAAGTTCACGTAGCCCATGTAGCCGCCCATGATGTTCCAGGCGGTGGCGAGGACCACGTATTGCAGCACGACGTAGCCCGCGAAGAAGATGAACTTGTTGATGGCGACCACGTCGAAGATCGTCAGCAGCGCTCCCACGAGGGCCACGGTCGCGGCGCCGATCCAGAAGGCGGAGAGCTTCACCGCAGGCGCTCTCATCGGCCGAACAGCCCTTGCGGCCGAAACGCCAGGGCCGCCAGCAGGATGCCGAAGGCCACGGCAGGCGCCCAGGACGGGCCGAAGAACGTGGACACCAGGCTCTCGGCAACGCCAAGGACGAGGCCCGCCACCAGCGTGCCGGGGATCGACCCGAGGCCTGCGAGGACCGCGATCGCGAACACCTGGCCGATGTAGAGCCGCCCCACCGAGGGCTCGACCGGAATGATGATGATCAGCAGCGCGCCGGCGAGCGCGGCGGTGCCGATGCTGATGCCGAAGCCGAGCTGCTTGATCTTGACCGGATCGGCGCCCATGAGCTGCAGCGCGAGCCTATCCTGCGCCACCGCCTTGATCGCGCGGCCGTTGAAGGTGCGCGACATGTAGAGAAATACGACCGTGAACATCGCGATGGAGACGCAGAACGGCACGAACATTCGCGTCGGCACCCCGATCCCGCCGGCCTTCCAGCTCTGCCCGATGTAGGACGCCTGCACCGTGCGGAAGTCAACGCCGTAGACCATGATCAGCGCGACCTCGATGATGAACATGACGCCGAAGAAGAAGGCGAGGCCGCGCAGCGCTTCGTCGTCCTTGCGCTCGAAGCTCTCGTAGTAGAGCCGGTAGGCGCCGGCGCCGATCAGGAAGAAGACGGGGATGAAGATGATCCCCACCAGGATGGGATCCAGCCCCCACAGGCTGTTGCACATGTAGGCGATGTAGGAGCCCAGGATGATGAAGGCGGGATGGGCGATGTTGACGATGTTGAGCTGCCCGAACGAGACGGTGAGCCCGAGGCTCACCGCGGCATAGAAGCCGCCCAGCATCACGCCGGCGATGAGCGCGTTCACCAGGAGTTCGACGGAGAACAACGAACGGCTGCCCTAGCGGAAACAGGAAGTGTCATCCCGTCGGATGCGGGACGACACTTCCATCTTCAGTCGCTGCCCGGCTCCTCTCGGGAGCAGAGCCTACTCGGCGTAGGGGTAGTTGATGTCCCCCGACTTCCATTCCGCCGGATAGAGCACCACGCGCGTGCCCTGCTTTGTGAAGGTCGCGAGCTCGTTGTCCGCGATCCCCTGGTACTGGACCATCAGCACGCGGGTGTTCGCCCACTCGCCGTTCGGCGCGAAGCTCACCTTGCCGACGACGGTGTCGAACTCGGAGTTGCGGATGTGCTCGCCGATGGCGGCGTGATCCATGCTGTTCGTGGCGGCGATCGCCTGCCCCAGGATCTGCAGATAGGCGTAGGCATAGGGCTGCAGGTAGTAGCCCAGCGGGTCCACGCCTTCGCCCTCGGCGGCCTTCTGGTACTTGGCGAGGAAGGCCTCGACGCCCTCGAACTTCAGCGTCGGCTCCGGCACCCAGAAGTCGTAGTTCACGATGCCGTTCAGCTTCGGCCCCAGCGCCGTCATGATCGAGGCGAACTGCAGCCCCACCATGCCGCCGCCGAACATCCTGGCCTTGAGCCCGACCTCGGTGGCCGCCTTCACCATGCCGACGGAATCGGGCGGATAGGAGCCGACGTACACGATGTCCGGATTGCGCGCCTGGATCGCGTTGACGATCGGCGTGTAGTCCGCGGTCTTCGGCGGATAGGACTCGTCGTAGACGATCTCGAGCCCCAGGTTCTCCGCGTTGGTCCGCGCGCCGTTCACCGCGTTCCGCGCGAACTCCGCGTCGGCGCCCACGAGCGCGATGGTCTTCGGCGGCGGATCCTGCGCCATGGCGACGTCGAAGAAGCCCTTCGACCAGTCGGTCATCGGCTCCGGGCCCGACGGCATGATCTGGAAGTAGTTCGGATAGTTGAACTTCTCGTTGACCGCG
This sequence comes from Alphaproteobacteria bacterium, assembly GCA_965221125.1. Lineage (GTDB taxonomy): Bacteria > Pseudomonadota > Alphaproteobacteria > UBA828 > UBA828 > WTGU01. The sequence goes on along the minus strand of CBDCRW010000006.1, from coordinate 27,623 downwards.
AGGCCGAACAGCGAGGGGAAGACGAGCCCCCGCTGCATGACGATCGGCATCGCCGGCGCGATCAGGTTCGTGCCGTAGCCCGATACCACGAAGTCCACCTCGTCGATGTCGAGCAGCTTCGTGTAGATCGCCGGCACGGTCGCCGGGTTGGTCTGGTCGTCGTAGTAGATGAGCTCGACCTGCTTGCCGAGCAGCCCGCCCGCGGCGTTGACGTCCTCGGCCCACACCTGCATGGCGATGAGCGCGCCCTTGCCCGCGCCGGCGAGACCGCCGGTGAGCGCCATGCTGAAGCCAATCTTGATGGTGTCGTTCGCCTGTGCCGGAGCCGCGAACGCGACCGCCCCGGCCACAATCGCCGTCGCGAGCGACCGCTTGAGCCACCCGCCGAGTGTCGTTTTCCTGAATGATTTCATGAACATGGTCTTCTTGCCTCCCACATCCCGAACCGCTCTTTTTTTGGAAGGCTATGCGCCAGACTCGAGACCGTCAAGAAGACTGGCTGCAGGGTGCGACATCGGCGGCGACTTCCGCCGCCGCAGGCTCGCCCGTTTCGCGCAAGCGGCAAACCGTCTAAAACCCCCGCAGCGTCGGCGGAATGGCCGCGCAGAGGCGGGAGGAGAAGGCGATGCGTGACTTCCAGCGGCCGGGCCGGTCCACGGTCCACGGCACGCGCGGCGTGGCCGCGACCTCGCATCCGCTGGCCACCGCGACCGCGATCGAGGTGCTCAGCGCGGGCGGCAACGCCGTGGATGCGGCGGTGGCGGCCTCTGCCGTGCAAGGCGTGGTCGAGCCGCAGTCCACCGGCATCGGCGGCGACTGCTTCGCCCTCTATGCACCGGGCGGGCGGGTGCCGCCCTACGCCATCAACGGCTCAGGCCCTGCGCCGGCTGCGGCGAGCGTGGACTGGTTCCATGAGCGCGGCATCGACGCCATCGACTTCGAGAGCGCGCATGCCGTCACCGTGCCGGGCGCCGTCGGCACGTGGGAGCGGCTGCTGGCGGACCACGGCACGAAGGGCCTCGACGAGGTGCTCCAGCCCGCCATCCGCTACGCCGAGGAGGGCTTCGTCGTCCACAGCCGCGTCGCCTACGACTGGGGCCAGAACGCGGAAAAACTCCGCGCCTGCGAGAACGCACGCGCCTTCTACCTGCCCGGCGGGCGGGCGCCGAGAGCCGGCGACATCCACCGCCTGCCACAGCTTGCGGAGACGCTCCGGCTGATTGCGAAGGACGGTGCCGCCGCCTTCTACAAGGGCGCCATCGCGGACGACATCGCCTCCCACCTCGCGGCCCACGGCAGCTTGATGACGGCGGACGACCTCGCCGCCTTCTCGCCCCAGGCGGTGGAGCCGATCAGCACCAACTACCGGGGCTTCGACATCTACGAGTGCCCGCCCAACGGGCAAGGCATCATCGCGCTCATCATCCTCAATATCCTCGAGGGCTTCGAGCTTGCCGGGCTCGACCCGGTGGGCGCCGAGCGCCTGCACCTGGAGGCTGAGGCCTGCCGCCTCGGCTACCGCGACCGCGCCGCGCTTATCGCCGACCCCGACGCGGTGGACGTGCCGGTCGCGGGGCTGCTCTCGGCGGCGTACGCGGATGCCATGCGCCGCCACATCAGCGCCGAGCGCGCCATGCCGCCGGAGCTGCCGCCCGGCTACCCGGCCCACGGCGATACGATCTACCTCACCGTGGTGGACGGTGAGGGCAACGCGATCTCATTCATCAACTCGCTGTTCGCGTCCTTCGGCTCAGGCCTCTGCACGGCGTCCGGCGTGATGCTGCAGAACCGGGGCGCGAGCTTCGTCATCGACCCCGACCATCCCAACCGCATCGCCGGCGGCAAGCGGCCCATGCACACCATCATCCCCGGCATGGTGGGGCAGGGGGAGCACGCGGTGATGCCCTTCGGCGTGATGGGCGGGCACTTCCAGGCCTGCGGCCACGCGCACTTCCTCACCAACGTGATCGACTACGGTATGGACCCGCAGGCGGCGCTGGATTGCCCCCGCGCCTTCCACTTCGGCGGCGTCATGGCGCTGGAGACCACCATCGACGAGGAGGTTGCCCTCCGCCTCGCCGTCCTCGGCCACCAGGTGGCGTGGTCGGAGATTCCCCACGGCGGCGGCCAGGCCATCGCCATCGACCGCGCGACGGGTGTTCTCACCGGCGGCTCCGACCCCCGCAAGGACGGCTGCGCGCTGGGGATTTAGAAGGGGGGCTGGTTTGCCGGAATATTGTACGGAGTGCGCGCAATGATTGTTACATCACGTGGCAAACGGAATTAGCTTCTTGGTGAAATCGGAAGGGAAAAATTCAGGAGCGGACGCGATCCGCCTACTGTATGATAACATAATCGACTTTAAGGGCGCTGCCGAGCATGTCGAGTCAGAAATCGTTCGTCTCGGCTTACTTTACGACAGTTGGGAAGAGGTGCCTGATACTGACGGCCGCATTCATCACGAAATGTGGATATCGTACAAAACTGTCTCCCACTTCAATATAGGAACGGCTCTGGAGTTGTTGCTCAAGCTAATTCTCCATCTCCACAATATTCCTTGGTGCGACATTCCCAAGAGCCGGCGTCACTCATTGACTCGCCTATACGCCAAGATTCCTAAGGAATTTAGGGATCAGCTCGAAATCAAGTACAGAGCTACGGGGAGGGGTCTTCCTGAAGGCCTCGGTTTTGCCGGATTTATCAATAGGCCACGGGGCGCGCCTGGTCCTGAATATTCCCCACCAAGACGAGAAGTGTATCGTCTCGAAGGTTGTGTCCCCAGACGTGGTGTAGGAGCTCCCGCTACCCCCGGTAGCTGTGGGTAACCGGCTTGGCGCCGCGACCGCCCTCGAGTCTGGTGGCGCCAAGCCGGTTATCCACAGCGGGGTGGCCATCGCGGTTCCGGTTTAGGGTTTGGGTGAATCCGAATCGACCCGAGCCTAAGGAGAACCACGATGACCGATGACAAGCTTACCCTGCGGACGCTGTTGGAGAAGAGCTCTGACGCCGATCTGCTGCGTGAGATGATCGCCTTCTCTGCGCAGCGCCTTATGGAGCTGGAAGTCGAGGGCCTGACCGGCGCCGAGCATGGCGCGCGGACGCCGGAGCGGATCAACCAGCGCAACGGCTACCGCGATCGGCCTTGGGAGACCCGGGCCGGCACGGTCGACCTGAAGATTCCGAAGCTCAGGAAGGGGAGCTACTTCCCCGGCTTCCTGGAGCCCCGACGGACGGCGGAGAAGGCGCTCACGGCGGTGATCCAGGAGGCCTACATCCAGGGGGTATCGACCCGCTCGGTCGACGAACTGGTTCAGGCCATGGGCATGAGCGGGATATCGAAGAGCCAGGTCTCGCGCCTTTGCGGGGAGATAGACGACAAGATCCGCAGCTTCCTCGACCGCCCGCTCGAAGGCGACTGGCCCTATCTCTGGCTGGATGCGACTTACGTGAAGGTGCGCGAGGCCGGGCGCATCGTCCCGGTCGCGGTCACCGTGGCCGTCGCGGTCAACGACCAGGGCCGGCGCGAGATCCTCGGCATGGCGATCGGCGCCTCCGAGGCCGAGACCTTCTGGACCGAGTTCCTGCGCTCGCTGACCAGGCGCGGCCTGCGCGGCGTGCAGCTGGTGATCTCCGACGACCACAAGGGCCTGAAGGCCGCCACCACCCGGATCCTCGGCGCCACCTGGCAGAGATGCCGCGTCCACTTCATGCGCAACCTGCTGGCCCATGCCGGCAAGCAGGGCCGGCGCGTCGTCTCCGCCTTCGTCGCCACCGCCTTCGCCCAGGACGATGCCGAGGCCGCTGCCGCCCAGTGGCGCCTGATCGCCGACCAGCTCAGGCCCAAGGCCTCCAAGCTGGCGGCCCTCATGGACGAGGCCCAGCACGACGTCCTCGCCTACATGAGCTTCCCCAAGGAGCACCGGGTCAAGCTTCACTCGACCAACCCGCTCGAACGCGTCAACGGCGAGATCAAGCGACGCACCAACGTCGTCGGCATCTTCCCCAACGAGGACGCCATCACCCGCCTCGTCGGCGCCGTGCTGCTCGAGCAGAACGACGAATGGACCGTCGGAAGGAGGTACATGACGCTGGAATCGATCGCTCCCCTGAGCGACAATCCCACGATCAAGCTGTCCGCTGTGGCAGCCTGAATAACCCGGCCCTACCCGCCGGATGCCGCGTAAAGCGCGACGCTCTTACACCACTCCTCGGGACACGATCGTCTCGAAGGTCTCTTTGAGTATTTGGACAAGAATACAAAGCTATGGAAGACGCGTTATCCGTGGGAAGCGATGAAAGAAAAGAAATGGCGCTACTATATGGATGACATTTCGGTTCTTTCAAATCTCATTGATCGCGTCTTGAGTGAAATACCCCGAGACAATCCGGTGTTGAAATCGTAGTCGGCGACAATAGTGCAAGAGCATTGAGTAAATTGCGTGAAGCGTGTTGCACCACAAGAATTCGAAACGATAAGAGCGATCCCTCGCCCCCGGCAGGCAACCCGTCTCGACCGTGTCTTTATTGCGCCGCAGGTTGCTATGCCTGTTGCAGCCGCACCGCCATCTGAACGTCAGCGTCTTGGGGCAGGTCCAAGTTGCGCTCGATCAGTTGCGGGACCATCTCCATGACGGCCTCGAGCATGCCGCCGATCGAGTCGGCCTCGAGCGTCAGGCCCGGTATGTCCTCGCTTGTAGCCACGAATACGTCGGCTTCCTCGCACCGAAAAACATCAACGCTGTATGAGTTGGCCATCGCATTTAGCTCCAACGCGCCTTTGCCGCGGCGTCAATTGGGGCGGGCGCGTACTCGCGCAATATAGGGCCGTTCCGTATAACGCGCAAAACTTCCTCCTATACTTCAACGGCCTATCTGGCTCACCCCGGCAGACACCCCGCCTCCACCGCGCGCTGCGTCACCAGCGCGTAGACCATGTCGATGGCGGGCGTCGGCACGCCGACCAGCCGCCCCAGTTCGCTGATTACCCCGACCAGCGCCTCGATCTCCATGGGCCGGCCCAGGTCGAGGTCCTGCAGCATCGAGGTGCGGTGCGCGCCCACCTGCTCGGCGCCCTCGATGCGCTTGTCCACGTCGATGGCGAAGCGCGCGCCGAGCGCCTCGCCCACCGCCTGCCCCTCCTCCATCATGGCGCGGACCACGGCGCGGGTGCCGGGGTTGCCCGCGATGTCCTCCAGCGTCGCACCCGTGAGCGCGCTCACCGGGTTGAAGGCGAGGTTGCCCCAGAGCTTGACCCAGATGTCCGAGCGGATGTCGGTGCGCACCGGCGACTTGAAGCCCGCGGCCATGAAGGCCCGGCTCAGCGCCTGCACCCGCTCGCTGCGCGAGCCATCCGGCTCGCCGAAGGGGAGGCGCTTCTGGCTGAGGTGGCCCGAAATCTCGATCACGCCGGGCTCGACGATCTCGCCGGCCGCGAAGATCACGCAGCCGATGGCGCGCTCCGGCCCGATCAGGTCCCACTGGGTGCCCTCGGGGTCGACGGCGGCGATGCGCCGGCCCTCATAGGGGCCTTCCAGCTTGTGAAAATACCACCAGGGAATGCCGTTGGAGGCTGTGACCACCGCCGTCTCCGGGCCCAGCAGCGGCTGCAGGCGCGCGCAGATGCCGGGCACCGAGTGCGCTTTCAGCGTGATGATGACCGCATCCTGGACCCCGAGCTCTGCCGGGTCGTCGGTCGCGCGGATATCGGCGCGGCGCTCTTCGCCGCCGGCGCGGACGCGCACGCCACCCGCCTGCATCGCCGCGAGGTGGGGCCCCCGCGCGATCAGCGAGACCTCCGCGCCCCCCTCGGCAAGCTCCAGCCCGAAATAGGCGCCGATGGCGCCTGCGCCGACGATGCAGATTTTCACGTCCCGAGGCCCAGCTTCTCTGCGAGGCCGATGCGTTGCAGCTTGCCGGTGGCGCCCTTGGGGATCTCGTCGCGGAAGAGGATCGTGCGCGGCACCTTGAAGTCGGCAAGCGAATCCGCGGCGAAGGCGCGCAGCTCCCGCTCGCCCGCCTCGGCGCCCTCGCGCAGCACGATCACCGCCGCCACGTCCTCGCCGAGTTTTTGGTGCGGCACGGCGAAGGCAACCGCCTGCGCCACGGCGGGGTGCGCCATCAGCACGTCGTCCACCTCGCGGGGCGCGATCTTCTCGCCGCCCCGGTTGATGATCTCCTTGAGCCGCCCGGTGAGCGTGAGATAGCCCGCGCCGTCGATCACGCCCTGGTCGCCGGTGCGGAACCAGCCGTGCGCGAACGCCGCCGCGTTGGCCTCCGGGTTGTTCTCGTAGCCCAAGGTGACGTTGGGGCCGCGGATCACCACCTCGCCCTCGGTGCCCGGTGCCTGCAGCCGGCCGGCCTCGTCCATGATCGCGACTTGCGGTCCGGCGGCGATCCCCACCCCGCCCGGCCTGCGCTCGGCCGGCGGCATCGGGTTGCTGGTCATCTGGTGGGAGGCTTCCGTCATCCCATAAGACTCGATCACCGGCGCATCGAAGGTCGCCTCCAGCTCCTTCATCACCGGCGCCGGGAGCGAGGAGGAGGAGGAGCGCAGCAGCCGGAGCCTGCGGCGGGCGACGATCTCCCGGTTGCGCGCGGCGCGGGCGAGGATCGCCTGGTGCATGGTGGGTACGGCGGTGAGCCAGGTGGGCGCCATCTCGTCGAGCCAGGCGAAGACGCGGAGCGCGTTGAAGCCCGGCGTGCAGATCACGCAGGCGCCCGCGTGCAGCGAGGCCATCACGCCCCCCATCAGCCCGTGGATGTGGAAGAGCGGCATGATGTTGAGGCAGCGCTCGCCCGGCTCCAGCGAGATCCAGTCGGCGATGTTGCGCGCGGACGCGCAGAGGTTGGCAGCCGTGAGCGGCACGATCTTGGGCCGCGACGTGGTGCCCGAGGTGTGCAGCACCAGCGCCGCGTCGTCGCGCTCGCCGTCGTCCCGCGCATCGCCCGCGTCGGCGGGTATGTCGAGGGTGAAGCTGCCGGCGCCCGCGCCTGGCTCCGGCGCGAGCCCGATGATCGGCACGCCCACGCGTTCAGCCGCCTCGATGGCCGGGGTCTCCGCGCCCGCCTGCAGGATCAGCGCCCTGGCGCTGAGGTCTTCCAGGTAGAAGGCGAACTCGTCGACGCGGTAGGCAGGGTTGAGCGGGGCCGCCGTGGCGTGGGCGGCGGTGGCGAGGAAGGCGGTCGCCATTTCCGGCCCGTTGGGGAGCACGATGGCGACCCGGTCGCCCGGCCCGATCCCGGCGCGACCCAGCGCATCGCCCGTCCGCCCGACCTGATCGCGCAAGCCGCCGTAGCTCAGCGGCTCCCGCTCCGGCGCCGCGATGGCGATGTCGTCCCGCCCGCCCCGCTCCAGCAGCGCGTGGATGTCCGTCGCCTCAGGCATGGTCGTCGGCCGCTCTCGGCAGGCGGCGCGGGGCAGCGCGCCTCACCCCCGGTTCATCCGGTTGTCGACCAGGTCGTCCACCACCGCCGGGTCGGCGAGGGTCGACGTATCGCCCAGCGCGTCGTGCTCGTTGGCGGCGATCTTGCGCAGGATGCGGCGCATGATCTTGCCGGAGCGCGTCTTGGGCAGCCCCGGCGCCCACTGGATGAGGTCCGGCGTGGCGATCGGGCCGATCTCCTTCCGCACCCAGCGCGTAAGCTCGCCGCGCAGGTCCTCGCTCGGCTCGCGGCCGGCGGTGAGCGTCACGTAGGCGTAAATGCCCTGCCCCTTGATGTCGTGCGGATAGCCCACCACCGCCGATTCCGAGACCGCCGGGTGCGCCACCAGCGCGCTCTCGACCTCCGCCGTCCCCATGCGGTGGCCGGAGACGTTGAGCACGTCGTCCACGCGGCCGGTGATCCAGTAGTAGCCGTCCTCGTCCCGGCGCGCGCCGTCGCCGGTGAAGTAGCGGCCCGGATACTGCGAGAAGTAGGTCTCGATGAAGCGCTTGTGATCGCCATAGACCGTGCGCATCTGCCCCGGCCAGGAATCGGCGAGGCAGAGCAGGCCGGAGCACGCGCCTTCGAGCGGGGTGCCTTCCTGATCGACGATGAGCGGCTGCACGCCGAAGAAGGGCCGCGTGGCGGAGCCGGGCTTGAGCGCCGTCGCCCCCGGCAGCGGCGTGATGAGGATGCCGCCGGTCTCGGTCTGCCACCAGGTATCCACGATGGGGCAGCGCCCGTCGCCCACGACGCGGTGATACCAGAGCCAGGCCTCGGGGTTGATCGGCTCGCCCACCGAGCCCAGCAGCCGGAGCGAGGCGCGCGAAGTCTTCTGGACCGGCCCCTCGCCTTCCCGCATCAGCGCGCGGATCGCGGTCGGCGCGGTGTAGTAGATGTTGACGCCGTGCTTGTCGCAGACCTGCCAGTGGCGCGAGGCGTCCGGGTAGTTGGGCACGCCCTCGAACATCAGCGTCGTCGCCCCGTTGGCGAGGGGGCCGTAGAGGATGTAGCTGTGGCCGGTGACCCAGCCCACGTCCGCCGTGCACCAGTAGGTCTCGCCGTCGTGGTAGTCGAAGACGTACTGGTGCGTCATCGAGGCGTAGACCATGTAGCCGCCGGTGGTGTGCAGCACGCCCTTGGGCTTTCCCGTGGAGCCCGAGGTGTAGAGGATGAAGAGCGGGTCCTCCGCCGCCATCTCCGCCGGCGGGCAATCGGCCGACGCATCGGCCACGAGGTCGTGGTACCAGACGTCGCGCCCATCCACCCAGCCGATCTCCCCGCCGGTGCGCTTCACCACCACGCACGTGCCGATGCTGGGGCAGCTTTCGAGCGCCGCGTCGGTGTTGGCCTTGAGCGGGATCGCGCGGCCGCCGCGCAGGCCCTCGTCGGCGGTGATGATGAGCGTGGAGTCGCAGTCCTGAATCCGCCCCGCCAGCGAGTCCGGCGAGAAGCCGCCGAACACCACCGAGTGGATCGCGCCGATCCTGGCGCAGGCCAGCATGGCGATGGCCGCCTCCGGGATCATCGGCAGGTAGATCGTGATGCGGTCGCCTTTCCTGGCGCCGAGCGAAAGCAGGCCGTTGGCGAAGCGCGAGACCGCCGCGTGCAGTTCGCGGTAGGTGAGCGTCGAATCCTCGGCCGGGTCGTCGCCCTCCCAGATGATCGCGACCTGGTCGGCGCGGTCCGCCAGGTGGCGGTCGACGCAGTTGGCGCAGGCGTTGAGCGTGCCGTCCTCGAACCAGCGGATGTGGTGGTCTTCCGCCGCGTAGGAGACGTCCTTCACCTTGGCATAGGGCTTGATCCAGTCGATCCGCCTGCCGTGCTCGGCCCAGAACCCCTCCGGGTCCTCGATCGAGCGCGCGTACCAGGCGCGGTAGGTCGCGTCGTCGCAATGGGCCGATCGGTCGAGGCCCTCGGGCACGGGGAACAGCTCGGTCTCCGACATCGTGGCGCAACGCCTCCCTCACGGATTGGCCGACCGTCTCGGCGCGGCGGGATTATATACGGTTAGAGGTCTACCGCGACCGTGTCGCCCTCGACGGAGAGCGGGAGCAGCCGCAGGCTCTCGCCCACGCAGGGGCCGGAGAGGCAGTGCCCGTCGTCGATGCGAAAGAGCGCGCCGTGGGTGGCGCAGAGGATCATGTCCTTCTCCCGCGTGAGGAACTGGTCCGGCACCCAGTCGAGGGGACCTTGCGTGTGCGGACAGGCGTTCTCGTAGGCCCGCAGCGTGTCGCCCGCGCGGACGACGAAGACCGAGTGCAGCGCGTCGCCTTCGCGGAAGTCGAAGCCCCTGGAGCCGGGATCGGGAATCTCGGCGAGGCGGCAGAGGACGCGGCGGCGCATGGCGTAGGTCGCCCGGTGAGTTCCTAGGCTCAGGCGGCCTCTTGCGCGAGGCCCCGCAGGCTCGCCAGCACGGCGTCCGCCAGATGGTCGATCTCCGCTTCCTCCATCGGCGTGGACAGGCACGCCATGCCGGAAACCGAGGTCACGACGCCGTGGTTGAGCAGCGCGCGGAACAGCGCATCCAGCCTGCGCGCGCGCCCCTCCGTGCCGGCGCGGTAGACGGCGCGGTAATCGGTGAGCGGCTCGTCGCTCATGTGGAAGAGGATCAGCGAGCCCTCGCCCGTGACCTGCCCCTCGCAGCCGGCGATGCGGAAGGCGTCAGCCAGCTTGGTCCGCGCGCTCTCGCCGAGGGCATTCAGGCGATCCACGGCCTCCGCCGTGAACAAGCGCATGGCCGCGACGCCTGCGGCCATGGAGAGCGGATTGGCCGTGAACGTGCCGGATTGCGGGCACGCGGCCTTGCCCGCGCTGCTGTCGTAGACCGCCATCGCCTCTTCGGTGCCGGCCACGGCGCCGATGGGCAGGCCGCCGCCGATCACCTTGCCGAGCGTGACGAGGTCAGGCTCCAGCCCGTAGAGCGTCAACGCGCCGCCCTCGTGCAGGCGGAAGGTGATCACCTCGTCGTCGATGATGAGCGCGCCGGATTCGCGGCGGAACGCGTGCAGCATGTCGATGTAGGCGGCGCTCATGGGGAGCCCCCCGCAGCGGGCCGGCGCGAGGTCGATCAGCACCGCGGCGATGTCTTGGGCATGGCGCTCCAGGACCGCGCGGGTCCCGGCCACGTCGTTGAAGGGGATGATCACCGCATCCTGCAGCAGCCCGGCCGGCGTGCCCTTGGCGTAGCCCACCGCGCGCGGCCGGTCCGTGCCCCAGTTCTGCGGGTCCGGGTCGAGGCTCGCTTCGGCATAGTCGTAGGCGCCGTGGTAGACGCCCTCGCACTTCGCGATCTTGGGCCGCCCGGTGTAGGCGCGCGCACCCTTGATGGCGTGCATCACGGCTTCCGTGCCGGTGTTGGTGAAGCGGATCTGCTGCAGCGACGGCGCCCGGCCGCAGATCGCCTCGGCAAGCTCGATCTCGCTTTCGGTCGCGAGCGTGAGCGACATGAAGCGCTCGGCCTGCTTCACCACCGCCTCGACGATGGCCGGGTGCGAGTGGCCGAAGAGCTGGACCGTGTAGTTGTTGATGAAGTCGATCCGCTCCGTGCCGTCCACGTCGGCGACGCGGCAGCCGTGGGCCTCCTGCGCGTAGATCGGATAGGGCGAGAGCTGCGTGAGGCCGCGCGTGCCGCCGCCGGGGAACACCGCGCGGGCTCTCGCGCCGAGCGCGGCAGAACGCGAGTGCGGATCGGGATACGCCATGGCCGAGACTCCTGCCGGGGGATGCGCCCGCGCTGGGGCGCCGCCGCGCCAATCCTGCGCGCACGCCCTCCGCGGATGGGCGCCACAATGCGCCCATCCGATGCCGCAGGCAAGCGCCGACGGGCGCTACTCCTGCGGGGCGAACTCCATGATGACCTGGTCGGCGGCGAGGCTGTCGCCCACCTCGACGCAGACGGCGACGACGCGCCCGTCCCGCTCGGCGCGGAGCACGTTCTCCATCTTCATGGCATCGACGATGGCGAGCGGCTGGCCCGCCCGAACCTCGTCCCCCTCGCCCGCAGGCAGCGCCACCACCAGGCCCGGCATGGGCGAGAGCAGGAAGCGCGACATGTCGAGCGCCTCCTTCGCCGGCATGGTCGCGGCAAGCGCGGCGGCCCGCGGCGTCCGCACCCGCGCCGTAACCTCGTAGCCCCGCCAGCGGAGCGTGAGCGCCGTGCCTTTGCGTGCGATCTGCACCGTGACGGCGTTGCCCGCGACGGTGCCCGTGAAGAGGCTCTCGTGCGGCTGCCACGCACCCGAGACCGGGACGCTCTGGCCGCCGTGATCCACGACCAGCCCCTCGGCGCTTTCGCTCAGCCGCACGTCGTGGCGGGACGAGCCGAGATCGACCACCCAGTCGCCCATGTGCCGGAGCGGCGCCGTGCCCTCGATCTGGCCCGAGATGCGGGCTGCGCGGGCCGCGAGCCGCGCGTGTACCAGGGCGGCCACCGGCACGAGGACCGCAAGGGCCTCGTCGGTCAGCGCCGTGGGATCGAAGCCCGCGCCGAACTCCTCCTCGATGAAGGCGGTGGAAAGCCGCCCCTCGGCGAAGCGCGGGTGGCCGATCACCGCGCTGAGGAAGCCCGCGTTGTGGGCGACGCCCTGCAGCTCGTAGCGGTCCAGCGCGTCCTGCATCGCGGCGATCGCCGCCGGCCGGTCCGCGCCGTAGGCGACGAGCTTCGCGATCATGGGATCGTAGAACATGGAAATCTCGGAGCCTTCGTCGACGCCGGCATCGACGCGGCAGGTCGCGCTCGCGGGCGGCTCGCGGTAGCGCGAGAGGCGGCCGATGGAGGGCACGAAGCCCCGCACCGGATCCTCGGCATAGATGCGGCACTCCATCGCCCAGCCGTTCCGCGTCACGTCCGCCTGGCCGAATGCCAGGGGCTCGCCGGCAGCGATCCTGATCTGCTGCTCCACCAGATCGACGCCGGTGACCATCTCGGTAATGGGGTGCTCCACCTGGAGCCGCGTGTTCATCTCCAGGAAGTAGAAGTTGCGGCTCTGGTCGGCCACGAACTCCACCGTGCCGGCGGAGCGATAGCCGACGGCGGCGGCCAGCGCGCAGGCCTGCGCCCCCATCGCCGCCCGCGTCTCCTCGTCGAGCAGCGGGCTCGGCGCCTCCTCGATCACCTTCTGATGGCGGCGCTGGATCGAGCACTCGCGCTCGCCCAGGTGGACGACCGTGCCGTCTCCGTCGGCGAGCACCTGGATCTCGATGTGGCGCGGGTCCACGATGAAGCGCTCGACGAAGACCCGCCCGTCGCCGAAGGCCGACGTCGCCTCGTTGATGGCGGAGGCCATGTCGTCGCGCAGGGCGGCCTCGTCCCAGACGAGCCGCATGCCCTTGCCGCCGCCGCCCGCCGCGGCCTTGATCATCACCGGATAGCCGATCTCCCGCGCCGCGGCGATCGCCTCCTCGGCGTCGTCGACCGCATCCTCCGTGCCCGGAATGGTCGCGACGCCGGCATCGGCCGCGATCCTGCGGGCGGCGAGCTTGTCCCCCATCGACGCGATCGCGCCCGCAGGCGGGCCGATGAAGGTGACTCCCGCCTCAGCCAGCGCCTCGGCGAACGCCGCGCTCTCGGAGAGGAAGCCGTAGCCGGGATGCACCGCCTCCGCGCCGGTCTCGGCGATGGCGGCGAGCAGGGCGTCCACGTTCAGATAGCTTTCGGCCGCCGCGGCGGGGCCGATGCAGACGGCTTCGTCCGCCATGCGCGTGTGCAGCGCGCCCTCGTCGGCCTCGGAATAGACCGCGACGGTGCCGATGCCCAATCGCCGGGCGCTGCGGATCACCCGGCAAGCGATCTCCGCGCGATTGGCGATCAGGATTTTGGGGAACACCGGCGCCGCTCCTCCCGGCCTAAAGCGGGATGTTCCCGTGCTTCTTCCACGGGTTTTCGAGGCGCTTGGTGCGCAGCGTCTCGAAGGCGCGCGCCACGCGGGCGCGGGTGTCCTGCGGGCGGATCACGTCGTCGATGAAGCCCCGGCTTGCGGCGACGAAAGGGTTGGCGAAGGTGCGGCGGTACTCTTCGGTCTTGGCGTCCACGGCCGCCGGGTCGTCCAGCGAGCCGCGGAAAATGATCTCCACCGCGCCTTTCGGGCCCATCACCGCGATCTCGGCGGTGGGCCACGCGTAGTTGAGGTCGCCCCGCAGGTGCTTCGACGCCATCACGTCGTAGGCGCCGCCATAGGCCTTGCGCGTGATCACGGTCACCTTCGGCACCGTCGCCTCGGCATAGGCATAAAGCAGCTTCGAGCCGTGGGTGATGATGCCGCCGTATTCCTGATCGGTGCCGGGCAGGAAGCCCGGCACGTCGACGAAGGTGAGCAGCGGAATGTTGAAGCAGTCGCAGAAGCGGACGAAGCGCCCCGCCTTGCGCGATGACGCGATGTCGAGGCAGCCGGCGAGCACGGTCGGCTGGTTGGCGACGATGCCGATGGTGCCGCCGCCGATGCGGCCCATGCCGGTGATGATGTTCTGCGCGTACGCGGGCTTCAGCTCGAAGAAATCGCCCTCGTCCACGACCTTCGCGATCAGCTCCCTCATGTCGTAGGGCATGTTGGGGTTGGCCGGCACCAGCCTGTCGAGCGAGGGCTCCGCCCGGCTCGCGGGATCGCTGGCCGGCCACGTCGGCGGCTGCTCGCGGTTGCTGGCGGGCAGGAAGTCGATGAAGCGCCGCGTCTCGGCCAGCGCCTCGACATCGTTCTCGAAGGCCTGGTCGGCGACGCCGGAGCGGCCGGTGTGGGTGCCCGCGCCGCCCAGCTCCTCGTGCGTCACCACCTCGTGGGTCACGGTCTTCACCACGTCCGGCCCGGTGACGAACATGTAGGCGCTGTCCTGGACCATGAAGATCGCGTCGGTCATGGCCGGCGAATAGACCGCCCCGCCGGCGCAGGGGCCCATGATCACCGAAACCTGCGGCACGACGCCGGAGGCCAGCACGTTGCGCTGGAAGACCTCGGCATAGCCCGCGAGCGAGGCGACGCCCTCGTGGATGCGCGCGCCGCCGGAATCGTTGAGGCCGATGACCGGCGCGCCCACTCGCATGGCGTGGTCCATGACCTTGCAGATCTTCTCCGCGTGCGCCTCGCTGAGCGAGCCGCCGAAGACGGTGAAATCCTGACTGAAGACGAAGACCAGCCGCCCGTTGACCGTGCCGCGCCCGGTGACGACGCCATCGCCGGGCACGCGCTGCTCGGCCATGCCGAAGTCGGTGCTGCGATGCTCGACGAACATGTCGTATTCCTCGAACGAGTCGTCGTCGAGGAGCAGCTCCAGGCGCTCGCGGGCCGTGAGCTTGCCCTTTGCGTGCTGGCGGTCGATCCGCGCCGCGCCGCCGCCCAACCGGGCCCGGGCACGGCGTTCCTCCAGCGTATGGCGAATGTCGTCCATCGCCCTCCCTAACCGGCAGCGCTGGCAATTGCGCCGCCGCCTCCGGGTCTTAGCACGAAACCCAAGCGCTGCGCGACCGAACGGCCCCGTCGGTGCCTCCGCAGGCCGGGCCCGTCAGGCGCGGACGATGTTGTGCGCCGGCCCGTAGGGGAACCCGGTTATGTCGTCGGCGCCCTCCTCGGTCACCACCAGGATGTTGTGCTCGCGGTAGCCGCCCGCGCCGGGCTCGCCCTCGGGAATCATGATCATCGGCTCCATGGAGACCACCATGTTGGGCTCCAGCACGGTCGTCACGTCCTCACGAAGCTCGAGGCCCGCCTCGCGGCCGTAGTAGTGGCAGAGCACGCCGAAGCTGTGGCCGTAGCCGAACGTGCGGTTGGGCAGCAGCCCGTGGCGCTCGTAGATCGTGTTGAGCTCGGCGGCGATGTCGCAGCAGCGCGCGCCGGGCTTGATGAGCGCGATCCCCGCCTCGTGCACCTCGACGTTGATGGTCCAGAGCCGCAGGTGATCGTCCGGGCATTCCTCGGCGAAGAGCGTGCGTTCCAGCGCCGTGTAGTAGCCCGCCGGCATGGGAAAGCAGTTGAGGCTCAGGATGTCGCCGCGCTCGATCCTGCGCGACGTGACGGGATTGTGGGCGCCATCGGTGTTGATTCCGGAGGAGAACCAGGTCCAGGTGTCCATCAGCTCCACGTGGGGCTGGCTCCGGCCGATCTCCCGCACCATGGCCTGGGTCGCGTGGAGCGCCACCTCGTACTCCGGCACGCCGACGGCGATCGCTTCCACACCGGCCGCGCCGCCGACGTCGGCGACGCGGGCGCTCTCGCGGATCCAGGCGATCTCCTCGTCGGACTTCATCATGCGCATGCGCATGGCAGGCCTGCTCACGTCGACGAGTTCCGCCGCCGGCAGCGCGCCCTGCAGCTTGCGCAGGTTCTCAACGGTGATGTGATCGAGCTCGATGCCGACCCTGGAGCCATCCCGGATCAGCTGCTTCACGGCGACGAAGTAGTTGTCCCGGTGCCAGTCGGTGTAGGCGATGTTGTCGCCGAAGGTGCGCCGCCAGGGCTGCCCGCCGTCGATGTTGGCCGAGATCGTGGTCTGGCCGTCCTGCGTGACCACCAGGCCGTACGTGCGCCCGAAGGAGCAGTAGAGGAAGTCGCTGAAGTAGTGGATGTTGTGAATCGAGGTGAAGAGGCAGGCATCGATCTGCCTTTCGGCCATGTGGGCGCGCAACGCCTTGAGCCGGCGGTTCATCTCGCTGGCCGAGAATGTCGGCCTGACCCTCTCTCCGTTCCGGATCGTCTTGAGCTGCTCCATCGTCGTCATCCTTGTTCCGCACGTCTCGTCAGGTGTCGCACGTCCGAACCGAAAGCGCCAATCGGGGAGCCGTGTGTATTGAGATGAAGGGAAAACGGCCGGGCCTCTCCATCGCCCTGCAGGAATTCGCAGCGTCCATTTAGTTTCGCGGGTCGTTTCGCCGCACTTCGGTTGGAGTCAAGCATGGGCGCGGCCGTATTGGCTGCGAGGTCCACGGACGAGCCGACACACGCGACGGTGCAGACGGTGCCTTTGACCGCGCTCGTCACACGCGGACCGAGCAGGCGTTCTTTGCCGTATTGCGGATTCAGCAAACAAAATTTTGGATCATGTTAAGGACTTTCGGCGACAAAGATGGTATGAAGCAGGAGAGGCGCCCCGCTGATGCAATCACAAAAGGCAATTCGATGGCTCAAAATTCTCCTCCCCGGATCGACGAAAGCGCTCTGACCAAGGGTCAGCGCCGCAAACTGAATGCGCTCAGAAAATCGGTGGGCGACGAGGTCGGCGAGCGCGCGTTTGCCGAGTGGCTTGCGTCGCGGCCGGTCGCAAAAGCCGATGAGAATGCGGCGATGATCGTCGATGCTCTCTGGCCCCTCGTCCAGCAGGGCACCTTGGCAATCCCGCGGGGCGGCTATCTGCTCAGGCGCGGTCGCGGACGGATCATCGTCGAGCCGGCCAAACAGTAACTGTTCAGCACAGCTCCGAACGGTCCCCGAGCGCCGGGGGCCGTTTTCGATTTGCAGACCCGGAGCGTACCGTTCGGGCGCGCCATGGTGGCCCGTGTCGGCAACAGGCGCTCGCCCTGGGCGGTGCGTCAGGCCTTTTCGCAGTAGCTGCAATTCGCGTCGACAAAACGAGCATCGGGAAGGGTCTGGCGGTAAGCACCCGACTTGCTCGGACTACGCCGACTACGCTGCCGGACCGTCAATACCAAACAATCATATGGCCGGCTGAAGAGCCATTGGATTAGCCAGAGGCCGTCACTCTGGAGGCAGGAGGATAGCCACGGGCGCCGCTTTTCCAGCTAGCGCCACCCCATTTGCCATCCTAAATGGCCAAGATTGCGAATTCTACATCCGGCGCTTTGCCGTCACAATTGAAGAGAAAGAGGCCAACAACGACACCATTGAGGATTGTCGGCGACTGCTTGCCTTTGTATCGACAAACCGGATTGGCCATTCTTCGGGTCGGGGTTTTCGAACGCGGTGGCAAGAACGCGATCGACGGGCTGAGTTGCCGACTGGCGGAAACCGATGTTTGACACATTAGTGTGACTGTCGACGTTTCGGACAAAGACAAGTTTTCCGCGTAGCGCGCGCTTTGCGCCGAGCGGGCGCCGATTCGTCGCTGCCTCAGTACGGTTGCGGGCCTTGCCATGCCGCTTTCGGCATGAAAGGCGCGGTCCGCGCGGCTGAGTCTCGATGGGCGCTGCCAGTTGGGGACTCCCACCGCGCCGATGGCGCTCTCTCGGTCTGCCGCGCTATTCTCGCGTCACCGACGGTGCCACGACAGGGGCGGCAGCAAGGAGGCTTCGATGCAGCTAATGCGCCAAGCGATCAAGTCCGTCGTCGTGGGCTCGATGCTCGCGCGGGAGCGCTGGCAGAGCGGCGTGGCCTACAACCCGCTGTCCGACGCTACGGCTCAGGACCCCTATCCCGTCTACGCGGCCTTGCGCGAGCGGGGGCCCGTGCACCACAGCAGGCTGATGAACGCCTGGCTGTTCTCGCGCCACGCCGACATCGACATCATCCTGCGCGACCATCAGCGCTTCGGCAACGACCCGCGCAAGGGCACGCTTTCCCGCGATCAGCGCGCCAAGCTGCCGGCGGACGAGGAATTCACGATGCTGTTCCTCGACCCGCCGGACCACAAGCGCTTGAGAGCACTCGTCAACAAGGCGTTTACGCCCAAGGCGGTCAACGCGCTCGAGCCCCACATCCGCAGCCTGCTCGGGTCCCTGCTGGACGACATCGACGATCCCGCCGGCTTCGACCTCATGAAGGCGGTGGCTCAGCCGCTGCCGGTCATCGTCATCGCCGAGATGCTGGGCATACCGGCGGAAGACCGGGCGCAGTTCAAGATCTGGTCGGACCAGCGCGCGCGTACCCTGGAGCCGATTATCAGCGCGCAGGAACGCGCGGCCTCCGAAGCCGCGTCCAGGGCGCTCGATGCATACTTCCGGCCGATCATCGAGGAGCGCCGGGCGGAACCGCAGGACGACATCTTGAGCGGGCTCGCGCAGGCCGAGGAAGAAGGCGACCGCCTGACCGAGCGCGAAATGCTGAACATGCTGCGCCTGCTGCTCATCGCCGGCAACGAGACCACCACCAACCTCATCGGCAACGGCTTTCTGGCGCTGCTGCGCTACCCCGATCAGCTCCAGCGGCTCAGGGACGATCCAAGCCTGATCCCGCTGGCCGTGGATGAGCTGCTGCGCTTCGATTCGCCGGTGCAGACCGACTTCCGGCGCGTGCTCACCGACTGCGAGGTGAACGGATTCCCCCTGAAGCAGCGCGAGAACATCGTCCTGCTCCTCGGCTCGGCCAACCGGGACCCGGACGTGTTCGAGAATCCGGACACGCTGGACGTCGGCCGCGGAGACCGCTCCCATCTGTCCTTCGGGCGCGGCATCCACCATTGCATCGGCGCCCCCCTCGCGCGCCTGGAGGGCCGGATCGTCCTGGAGATGCTGCTGGAGCGTTTTTCGCGGATCGGCCTGCTCGATGGAGAGCCGCGCTTCCGCAACAGCATCGTGCTGCGCGGCCTGGAATCCCTGCCGATCCGTTGCGTCGAGGCCTGAGGCAGCGTTTCCGACGATTCGAGACCGCAGAACAACCAGAGGACCACGCCATGCTCGAGACCCCGCCCGCGCTCACCATTCGCCGCACGTTCCGGAGGCCGCCGCGCGACGCCATCGCCACGCTGGAGGGCGCGATGACCGGCCAGGTCGTCGACGCGCTCGGCGGGCTCGGCGCGCTCGATGCGTCGATCAAGCCGATCGCGGATGCGCCGCCCGCCATGAAGAGTTTTGTGGGCCCGGCGCTGCCCTGCATGACCAGCCCGGCGGACCAGCTCGGCCTGGTCGGCGCGCTGGCGTACGCGGAGCCCGGCGACGTGCTCGTGGTCGGCACCGAGGGCTATCTCGGCACCGCCGTGATCGGCGACCTGATGGCAGGCATGCTGCTGAACGGCGGGGCTGCGGGGCTGGTCACCGACGGCGCGGTGCGCGATACGCCCGGCATCATCGCCGTCGGCCTGCCGGTCTTTTGCGCGGGCGTAAGCCCCAACTCGCCGCAACGGAACGGCCCCGGCACGGTGGGCCTGGCCATCAGCATCGGCGGCGTCACGGTGAACCCCGGCGACGTCTTGGTGGGCGACGTCGATGGCGTCGTCGTCGTGCCCCAGGATGCGCTCGGCGACGTGATCGCCCACGTCGACGAAATCAAGCGCATGGAGAGCGAGGTGGAGGCCAAGGTGAAGGACGGCCTCACCTATCCCGACTCGTGGCGCGCCTACCTGGAGCCGGGAGCAGCCCGCTTTGTCGACTGATCCCGGCGCCGGCACGGAGCGGGCGGCGATCCTCAGGCGCGAGACGAAGGTCCTGGTCTTCGACCTCTACGGCACGGTCGTGGACATGCAGGCCGGGCTGACCGAGGCCGCCGCCCCGTACTTGAAGGAGAAGGGCTGGGACGGCATGCCGCACCGCTTCGTCACGTGGTGGCGGCGCACCCATTTCGAGAACTCGATGATCGATTCCCTCTGCGACCGGGGCCATACCTCCTATCGCGAGATCAGCCACCGCGCGCTCTCTTACGTGATGGATCGCTGCGGCTTTCCCTACACGCAGGAGGAGGTGATGCGCCTCGTCAGCCATATCGAGACGCTAAAACCCTTCCCCGAAGTGCCGGAGGCGCTGGAGCGGCTGCGCGCCGCCGGCTACGCGCTCGCCATCCTCTCCAACGGCGACCGCGACATGCTGGAGGCCGCCATGCCGCACGTGGGCGTGCCCTTCGACCACGTCGTCTCGGTGCAGGAGGCCGGCGCCTTCAAGCCTCACTGGCGGACCTACGCCAGGGCCGCGGAGATCATCGGCGTCGACCGCACGGCCTGCGCCCTCGTCGCCAATCACGCCTTCGATTGCATCGGCGCCAAGGCCTACGGCATGCGCACGGTCTTCATCGACCGCCGCAGCCGGCCCTTCGGCGAGACCCCGCACCGGCCGGACCTGATCGTCGCGGACACGACGGCGCTCGCGGAAGCGCTCGCCTGACGCGCAGCCCATGCAGGCCGATTACATCGTCATCGGCTCGGGCTCCGGCGGCGCCGCAGTCGCAGGCCGCCTTGCCGAGGACCCGCGCAACCGCGTGCTGCTGCTCGAAGCGGGGCCGAAAGACACCAACCCCTTCATCCACATCCCCGCCGGGTTCACCCGCCTGCTCACCCACCCGACGCTCAACTGGCGGCGGCAGTCGGAGCCGGTGCCGGGCCTCGGCGGCCGGCGCATGCCCTTCCCCGCCGGCAAGGTGCTTGGCGGCTCCAGCGCGATCAACGGCATGCTCTACATCCGCGGCCAGGCGGAGGACTACGACGCCTGGCGCGACGCCGGCAACGAAGGCTGGGGCTGGGACGACGTGCTGCCCTACTTCCGCAAGGCCGAGGACCAGCAGCACGGCGAGAGCGAGAGCCACGGCGCCGGCGGCCCCATCGGGGTGAGCGACACGCGGCCGAGCAGCCCGGCGTCGCGGCTCTTCGTCGACGCCGCGGTGCGGAGCGGCATTCCCCGCCTCGACGACCTGAACACCGGCGACCAGCACGGCATCGCCCACGTCCAGGGCACGATCAGGAACGGCCGGCGCATGACCACCGCCGTGGGCTACCTGCGGCCGGCGACGGCGCGGGAGAACCTGCGCATCGTGACCGAGGCGCTGGCAGAGCGCATCGTCGTGGAGGACGGCATCGCTACCGGCGTCGTCTACAGGGAGAAATCCGGCGCCACGGTCACCGCCCGGTGCGAGCGGGAAGTGGTGCTCTGCGCCGGCGCCGTGGCCTCGCCCCAGATATTGCAGCAATCCGGGATCGGCGATGCGGCGGCGCTCAAGGAACTCGGCATCGCGCCGGTCCATCATCTGCCGGGCGTCGGCGAGAACCTGCACGACCATCTCTTCGTCTTCGTGCAGCCCCGGCTGAAGAAGGGAGTGCCGACGCTCAACCGGCTGCTCCGCAGCCGCCCGCGGCTCGCGGCGGAGGTGCTGCGCTACGGCCTCTTCCGCACCGGCGCGCTGTCGCTGACCTCGTGCGAGGTCTGCGGCTTTCTCGATTCCACGGAGCGCGGCGGCAGACCCGACATCGAGATCACCTTCCGCCCGCTCAGCTTCGACCTGCTGCCGGACGGCGGCTGGCGCGCGCACCCCTACCCCGGCGGCACCGGCTCGGTCTGCGCCACCCGGCCGAGGAGCCGCGGCCGGGTCACGCTCGCCCGCGATGCCGAGGGTGCGCAGCGCACCGCGATCCAACCCAACTACCTCGATCACGACGAAGACGTGATGAGCCTCGTGCGGGGCGTGCGCATCCTGCGCCGCATCCTCGCCACCGAGCCCTTCGCCTCCTGCGTCGTCGCCGAGGAGCGGCCGGGGCCGGACGTGGAGAGCGACGAAGCGCTGATCTCCTACGTGCGCGAGACCGCAGGCACGGTCTATCACCCGGTGGGCACGTGCAAGATGGGGAGCGACGCCATGAGCGTCGTCGACGCCAGGCTCCGGGTCCACGGCATCGCCGGCCTGCGGGTTGCCGACGCCTCCATCATGCCCGCGATTCCGTCCGGCAACACCAATGCGCCCACCATCATGATCGGCGAGAAGGCCGCCGACATGATCCGCCGCGACCATAATTAGAGCGCGTTAGGGCCAGCCGCTCAGGCAACCCTTAGTCACCGAATTGTCTCCGTTCCTCGCCTTGCTCCGCCCTGGTGGGGGCGGCATAGTGCGGCCATGGAATGGCGCCATGCAGCGGAAGGGGGAGCGCCCCACGAGGCGGAGGAGCCGCCTGTCCGCGTGTGCGAGCATCCCGACTGCGAGCGCGAGGCGGACCACCGCGCACCGCGCGCGCCGGACGACCTCCGCTCCTACCGCTGGTTCTGTCTCGACCACGTGCGCGACTACAACCGCTCGTGGAACTTCTTCGCCGGCTGGAGCCAGCACGACATCGAGCGTTTCCAGCGCGACGACATGACCGGCCACCGCCCCACCTGGCCGTTCTGCAACGGCCCCGGCGGGCGCCGGCGGGAGGAGCTGGAAGAGGCATTCCGCATCTTCGCGCGCGAGTGGCTGGGCGACGACGTCGGGCAGAACGGACATCGGCGCCCCGGCGCGCACGCGCTCTCCGAGGCCAAGCTCGAAGCGCTCGCGCTCTTCGACCTCACGCCGCCCTTCGACCTCGACCTGCTCAAGCGGCGCTACAAGACCCTGGTCAAGCGGCATCACCCCGACGCCAACGGAGGCTCGCGCGAGTCCGAGGAGCTTTTGAAACACATCAATCACGCCTATAACTACCTCAAGAAGGAGTGCTTATAGACGAAGGCGAGGTCGATCGGACTGGCACGGGACGGGCCGCCGATGGCGGCCTTCTTTGTGCGGAGGGAAAGCGCGCAATGCAGAAGAACGAGGCAGAGGCGGCGGGCGCCAACGGCAGCGTGCCGGACATCCAGGTTTCCGTCAGCCAGACGTTTGGTATCGACACCGACATGGAGGTGCCGGCGTTCTCGGAGCCGACGGATCACGTGCCAGACATCGACACCGCGTACCGCTTCGACCGCGATACCACGCTCACCATCCTGGCCGGCTTCGCGCACAACCGCCGGGTGATGATCCAGGGCTATCACGGCACCGGGAAGTCTACCCATATCGAGCAGGTTGCCGCCCGCCTCAACTGGCCCTGCATCCGCATCAATCTCGACAGTCACATCAGCCGCATCGACCTGATCGGCAAGGACGCGATCGTGATCCGCGACGGCAAGCAGGTGACCGAGTTCCGCGAGGGCCTGCTGCCGTGGGCGCTGCAGCACCCGACGGCGCTGGTGTTCGACGAGTACGACGCCGGCCGGCCGGACGTCATGTTCGTGATCCAGCGCATCCTCGAGGTCGACGGCAAGCTCACCCTGCTCGACCAGAACCGGGTGGTGCGGCCGCATCCCGCGTTCCGCATCTTCTCCACCACCAACACCGTCGGCCTCGGCGACACGACCGGCCTCTATCACGGCACGCAGCAGATCAACCAGGGCCAGATGGACCGCTGGAACCTGGTGGCGACGCTCAACTACCTCGCCCACGACGAGGAAGTGAAGATCGTGCTCTCGAAGGTGCCGTCCTACGAGAACGAGGAGAAGCTCAAGCTGATCCACGCGATGGTCGAGGTCGCGGCGCTCTCCCGCGCGGGCTTCATGGCGGGCGACGTCTCCACCGTCATGTCGCCCCGCACGGTCATCCACTGGGCCGAGAACGCGGAGATCTTCGGCGACGTGGGCTATGCCTTCCGCACCACCTTCGTGAACAAGTGCGACGAGATGGAGCGGCCGATCATCGCCGAGTACTTCCAGCGGTGCTTGGGCATGGAGCTTCCCGAATCCTCGGCGCCGCTGCTGCCGAGCGCCTGAGCCGGAGCACGCCCCGTGGCCGAAGAGGAAACTCCGGTCGAGACCTTCCAGCGGGCCGTCGGCTCGGCGTTGCGCGCCATCGCGGGCCGCACGGACGAGGAGCTGCAGGTCTCCTTCGGCGCGGACCAGCCGCAGGTCGCGGGCGACCAGGTCCAGCTCCCGTTTCCGGCGCGCGATCTCAACGCGCTCGACGTGGAGCTGGTGCGGGGCTCGGCCGACGCGCTGGCGCTCAGGCTGCGCTACCACGATCAGGGCGCCCACGTGCGCGAGCAGCCGCGCGGCAAGACCGCGCGCGCGATCTACGATGCCATCGAGCAGACGCGGGTCGAAGCGCTGGGCGCAGGCCGGATGGCGGGCGTGGCGGCCAACCTCGATTCCGCGCTCGAACAGAGATGCCGGCGCAAGGGTTACGATCACAGCACGATGCCGGAAGAGGTGCCGGTCGCCGAAGCGCTCGCCATGATCATGCGCGAGAAGCTCACCGGCCGGCACCTGCCGCAGTCCGCCCGCCACATGGCCGACCTGTGGCGGCCGTGGTTCGAAAACAAGGGCGCCAAGTACACGACGCAGCTCATGCGCGCGATGGAGGATCAGTCCCAGTTCTCCATGCTCTCCCGGCGCCTCATCAAGGACCTGGACCTGCCTGACGAGGACGCCGAGGACCCGGACGACGCCGAGGACCAGTCGAGCCCGGAACAGACCGACGATGACGACGCCAGCCAGCCGGGCGAGGCCGAGCGCGGCGACGAGATGGACTCGGACAGCGACCGGGAGGCGGATGCCGACGCGGATGCGGACGCCGACGCGCAGGACGCGGCCGACGAGGACGCCGACGCCTCCATGAGCGAGGGCGAGGAGGACGACGAGGAGGCCGGCCGGCGGCGCTTCCATCCCGGCTCCGGGCCGGGCCAGCCGAAGGAGCCGCCCTACAAGGCGTACACGACCGCCTTCGACGAGATCGTCAGCGCCTCCGAGCTTTGCGACGCGGAGGAGCTGACCCGGCTCAGGCTTCAGCTCGACCAGCAGCTCTCGCAGCTGCATGGCGTCATCAGCCGGCTCGCGAACCGGCTGCAGCGCCGCCTGCTCGCGCGCCAGACGCGCTCGTGGGAGTTCGACCTGGAAGAAGGCCTGCTGGATACCGCGCGGCTCTCGCGCGTCGTCACCAACCCGCTGCACCCGCTCTCCTACAAGATGGAGAAGGAGACGTCGTTCAGGGATACGGTGGTCACGCTGCTCATCGACAACTCGGGCTCCATGCGCGGGCGGCCGATCATGGTTGCCGCCATGAGCGGCGACATCCTGGCGCGCACCCTGGAGCGCTGCGGCGTGAAGGTGGAGATCCTGGGTTTCACCACCCGGGCGTGGAAGGGCGGCCAGTCGCGCGAGCGCTGGCTGGCCGAGGGGCGCGCGCGCAATCCGGGGCGCCTCAACGACCTCCGCCACATCATCTACAAGAACGCGGACGAGCCCTGGCGCAGGGCGCGGCGCAGCCTCGGCCTCATGCTGCGCGAGGGCCTGCTCAAGGAGAACATCGACGGCGAGGCGCTGCTGTGGGCGCACGACCGCCTGCTCGGCAGGACCGAGGAGCGGCGCATCCTCATGGTGATCTCCGACGGCGCGCCGGTCGACGACAGCACGCTCTCGGTCAACGCGCGCAACTATCTGGAGCGGCACCTGCGCTCGGTCATCGACTGGGTCGAGACCTTCTCGCCGGTGCAGTTGCTCGCCATCGGCATCGGCCACGACGTGACCCGCTACTACCGGCGCGCGGTCACGCTCACCGATGCGGAGCAGCTCGGCGGCACGATGACCGAGAAGCTCGCCGAGCTCTTCGACGAGAAGCCCCGCGACGAGCGCGCCTTCGAATCCCGCCCCAGAATCCGGAGCGCTTAACCCCTCACCTTCAGCTCAGGCGAGGTGGGCCGCGAAGAAATCCAGGGTCCGCTGCCAGGCGAGTGCGGCGTCTTCCTCGTCGTAGCGCGCGCCGGTCGGGTTGGCGAAGCCGTGGTGGGCCTCGTACCAGTGGTTCTCGGCGCTCTTGCCCGCCGCCGCCATCTCCGCCTCGAAGCCGTCGACCATGTCCCTGTTGATCCATTTGTCTTTGGTGGCGAAGTGGCCGAGCACCGGCCCGGCCAGCGCCGCGAGGCGCTCGCGCCCCTTCTTCACGCTGCCGTAGTAGACGACGGTCGCATCCACCGGCGCTGCCAGCGAGGCGTTGAGCGACCAGCCGCCGCCGAAGCACCAGCCCACGGTGCCGACCTTGCCGGTGCTACTCTCGTGGCCCCTGAGCCAGCCCACCCACGAGGCGCAGGTGTCGGTCGCGGCTTCTGCGTTCACCGCGCCGACCAGTTCGCGCGCTTTCCCTGGATCCGCGGTCACCTGCCCGTCGTAGAGGTCGATGGCGAGCGCCAGGTAGCCCGTGTCGGCGAGCGCGGCGGCGACCGACTTGATCTGGTCGTTCAGCCCCCACCATTCGTGCACGAGCATCACGGCCGGCGCCGGCAGCGCTGCGGGGACGCCGAGCGCCGCCGAGACCTCTCGCCCGCCTTCTGTAGTGATGGTGACGGTCTCGAGGCCGGCCGCGGCGGCACGCGCGAGCCGCGGGTTGGCGAGGACCGCCGCGAGCGGCAGCCCGGCGAGACCGACGAGGATGTCACGTCTTGCGAGTCCCATAACGCGTCCTCCTCCGTTTCCATGCGAAGGCGCTCATGGTCGGGCGGGCTCGCGTCCGGCGCAAGGCGAGAACGAGGCGCGCCGCTGCTGACCAAGTTCAGAGAGATATGAGACGGGCCCCTTGAAGTGGGGGTGGGGGTCTCCGAGGCTGTTGGTGCGAACCGAAGCAGCCTGAAGGAGGCCCCCATGCAGGTCAGAAGCCTGCCCCGCCATGTTATCCGAAACGCGATGGTCGGGTCGCGCCTGATCGGCGCGGAGCCCCCCGACAGCGCAGCGGCGATCAGGCGCGATGCGCTTATGCGTTGGCAGCAGGCCCGAGCGCGGGGACTGAGTGCCGCCGATGCCGCAGAGGCGGTCGGCGTGCCGCGCGCCACCCTCTATCGCTGGGCGAAGCGCCCGGAGCCCGGCTCGCGCCGGCCCCACCGGCTGCGCCGGCCGACCTGGCCGCCGGCGCTGGTGGAGGCGGTCGAGGCCATGCGCCGCGACTATCCGATGTGGGGCAAGGCCAAGCTGGTCGTCCTGTTGCGCCGCGAGGGCTGGGTCGTCTCGGAGAGCACCGTAGGCCGCATCCTGGCGATGCTGGTCGCCCGAGGCCGGGTCGTGCCCGTGCCCACCCTGCGCCGCCGCCGCCATGGCGTCCGCCGCAAGCGGCCCCACGCCAGGCGCCTGCCCAAGGGCCTGAGGCCGAGCCGGCCCGGCGAGATCGTCCAGCTCGACACGCTCAGCGTCTCTCTCGGCGCAGAGCGGCGCACGCTCAAGCAGTTCACCGCCTGCGATCCGCTCGCCAAGTGGACCTGCGCCCAAGCCTTCCGACGCGCCAGCGCGCACAACGCCAAGAACTTCCTCGACAAGCTCCAGGCCGACATGCCCTTCCCCATCCAGGCCATCCAGGTCGATGGCGGATCGGAGTTCAAGGCCGACTTCGAGGCCGAATGCGCGCGGCGCGGCATCGCCCTCTACGAGCTGCCGCCCCGCACGCCCGAACTCAACGGCCATGTCGAGCGCAACAACGGCGCCTGGCGCTACGAGTTCTACGCTACCTGGGAGCTGCCCAGCGACAGCCTCAAGGACATCAACCGATGGATCGACGCCTTCGCCGACGAGTTCAACAGCTTCAGGCCACACCACGCCCTTGGCGGACAAACACCAGCCGAATACCTTGCTCAGATCACAGCCAACG
>CBDCRW010000005.1:0-764418 GCA_965221125.1 Alphaproteobacteria bacterium | reverse complement strand
AGGGCGCGGCCGGCAACGCGCCGCCGCCGGAGCCCCGCGCCCGCGGCGCCCGGCCGCCCGCGCCGGAGGCGGTGGCCGACATCGCCCGGCGCCTCGCGCGCGCCGAGCGCCCCGTCGTGCTCGCGGGCGAGATGGTGGGCTTCGAGGGCGCCAACGAGGCGCTCGCCGCCTTCGCCGAGGCCTATGGCGTGGGCGTGCTCAGCTCCTTCCGCCAGCAGGGCGTGGTGCCGTGCGCGCACCCGCCTACCTGGGGACGCTCGGCCTGGCGCTGCCGCCTTACCAGGAGGCCCTGCTGGCCGAGGCTGACCTTGTGCTGGCCCTCGGCACGCGGCTCGACCTCGCCACGACCCTCGACGACCGCGTGACCGAGGAGGCGCGCTTCGTCATCCATGTCTACCCGGATGCGGACGCGCTGGCCGCGGCCGGCGCTGACATGCAGGTCTGTGCAGACATTGCGCCGGTCCTGGAGGGCCTGATCGCCGCCGCGCCGGAAGCCCCGCCCGCACCGCGTTCCGCCTGGCGCGCGGCCCAGCGCGGGGCGTTCGATGCCTTCCGCCAGAACGCCGCTGCCCCGGCGCTCGGCGCGGTCGACCTCGCTCAGGTCGTGCAGACGCTCACCGAGCAGGTGCCGGCGGATGCCACCATCGTCAACGACGCCGGCAACTTCTCCACATGGCTGCTCCGCCACTACCCCTACGAGCATCCGCTTTCGCAGGCCGCGCCGGCGGTCGGCGCCATGGGCTATGCCATGCCGGGCGCCATCGGCGCGCAGCTCGCCAGGCCCGGCAAGCGCGTGGTTGCGCTTGTCGGCGACGGCGGCTTCGGCATGACCGGGCAGGAGCTGATCACGGCGGTCGGCAACCGGCTGCCGATCGTCGTGCTGGTCTGCGACAACGGCGGCTACGGCACCATCGCCATGCACCAGCACAACCGCTACGGCGCGGGCGCCACCTACGGCATCGCGCTCGACCGCCCGGACTTCGCCGCCGCCGCACGCGCCTGGGGCGCGGACGCCTGGACGGTGGCGGCCACCGAGGAATTCGCGCCGGCCCTGGAGGGGGCCTTGGCGGCGCAAGGCCCCGCGCTGATTCACCTCAAGACCGACATGCGCGACCTCGCGGCCTCGGGCGCCAAGATGCAGTGACCATGGCCGCCGGCCGCGACGTGACAGACGACGCGACGGAGGCCGGCGAGGCTGATCCGGCAACAGATGACGCCGCCGTCGAAGCGCATGTTCTGAGTTCGATCGCCCAGGTGGACGAGGCCGCTTGGGACCGCTGCGCCGGCCTGGGCAATCCCTTCGTCCGCCATGCGTTTCTGTCCGTGCTCGAGGAGAGCGGGTCGAGCACGGCGGAGACCGGCTGGCATCCCCGGCACATCGTCCTCAAGACCGGGGACGGCGCCGTCCTCGGCGCCGTGCCGATGTATCTCAAGAACCACTCCTACGGCGAGTACGTCTTCGACCACGGCTGGGCGGACGCGTTCGAGCGCGCGGGCGGGCGCTACTACCCCAAGCTCCAGGTCTCGGTCCCGTTCACGCCGGTGACGGGGCCGCGCCTGCTGGCCCCGGCCGGGGCGGACACCGAAGCCGTGAGAACGGCGCTCCTTTCCACCTGCGTCGGCCTCTGCGACCAGGCCGGCGTCTCCTCCCTGCACGTCACCTTCCCCACGGAGGACGAGTTCGACCTGATGGGCGAGGCCGGGCTCCTGCAGCGCACGGGCATCCAGTTCCACTGGCTCAACGAGGACTACGGCAGCTTCGACGATTTCCTCGCGACCCTCGCCTCGCGCAAGCGCAAGCAGATCCGCAAGGAGCGGCAGGCCGTCGCCGACGCCGGCCTCACGATCGCGGCGCTCTCCGGCAGCGAGATCGAGGAGCGCCACTGGGATGCCTTCTTCGCCTTCTACCAGACGACGGGCAGCCGCAAGTGGGGCGTGCCCTACCTCACGCGCGAATTCTTCAGCCTGCTGGGCGAGCGCATGGCGGATGCGGTGGTGCTGGTGATGGTGGAGCGCGCAGGCAAGCCCATCGCGGGCGCGCTCAACCTCGCGGGCGCGGATGCGCTCTACGGCCGCAACTGGGGCTGTATCGAGGAGCATCGCTTCCTGCACTTCGAGGCCTGCTACTACCGCGCCATCGACTACGCCATCGCCCACGGCTTGAAGCGGGTGGAGGCCGGCGCCCAGGGGCCGCACAAGCTCGCGCGCGGCTACCTGCCCGTGCCCACCTATTCCGCGCACTGGGTCGCCAACGAGAGCCTGCGGGACGCAGTCGCCAACTACCTCGACCACGAGACACGGGAGATCGACCGCGAGATCGCCGTGCTGGAACGCCACGGCCCCTTCCGCCAGAGCGACGACGCGGCCTGAGCGGCCTCCCGCGCCGCTTGCGCGAGGCAGCGTGCCGCACCAAGATCGCCCGCACGCGAACCGCCCCGGCCCGAGGAGAGATCGAATGGACGCTTCCAATCTCGACGCGCTCACCCGCGACGCGCTCGACTACTACCTGTTCCCGCTCGTGAGCAAGCAGGACGTTCGCGAGCAAGGCCCGATGATCTTCACGAGCGCGGAAGGAATGGAGATCACCGACGCCGGCGGCAAGTCCTACCTCGACATGATGAGCTCCCACACGCGGGCTAGTTCCCTCGGCTACGGGCAGGAGCGTATTGCGCGGGCGATCTACGACCAGCTGATGCAGCTCCACTACGCCGGCACGGTCGCCAACGTGGTCGACGTCACGGTCAACCTCTCGGCCAGGATCGCGGAGCTTGCGCCCGGCTCGCTCACGGCGACGGTCTACGCCGGCAGCGGGTCGGAAGCCAACGAGATGTCGATCAAGCTTGCCAAGCAGTACCACATCGCCAAGGGGGACAAGCCGCACGCGCACAAGATCATCTCGCGCTGGGACTCCTATCACGGCGCCACCATGGGCGTGATCGGGTGTACCGACTATCTCGGCACCCGCGCCATTACCGAGCCGGGCGTGCCCGGCTACAGCCGCATCCCGCCGCCGACGATGTATCGCACGCCCTTCGGCATGGACCCCTCGGAGGTCTGCGATTTCTGCGTCGATTACCTTGAGCAGCACATCATCCACGAGGGGCCGGAGACGGTGGCCGCCTTCATCGCCGAGCCGGTGATGCAGGGCGACGGCGTGCAGGTGCCGCCCGACGACTACTTCGCCCGCGTGAGGGCGGTCTGCGACAAGTACGACGTGCTCCTGATCGGCGACGAGGTGATCACCGGCTTCGGCCGCTGCGGCTACTGGTTCGCGCTCGAGCACTGGGGCGTGGAGTGCGACATCATGAGCACGGCGAAGGCGATCACCGCCGGCTACTTCCCGCTCGGCGCGTCGACCGCGAGCCGCAGGGTGGCTGAGGCCCTGCCGGTGTTCACCCATGTCCAGACCTACAACGGCCACCCCGGCGCCTGCGCCGCGGCAATGGCGACCATCGACATCCTGGAGGGCGACAACCTGATCCAGCACGGCCGCGAGACCGGCGCCTACTTCCTGGAGCAGATGCAGCGGCTGCGGGAGCTGCCCATCGTCGGCGACGTGCGCGGGCTCGGCATGTGGACCTGCATCGACTTCACGACCGACAGGAAGACCAAGGCCGCGTTCACCGACGACACGGTGAAGGCGATCACGCGGCGCATGGCCGATCTCGGCGTGCTCGGCGGCGAGGAGGGCACGGCGATCGAGTTCGGCCCCGCGCTCATCGCCACCAGAGAGGACGTCGACCGCTGCGTCGACGTGGCGGAGCAGGCGATCCGCGAGGTGATGGCGGACCGCAACCTGGGCTGACTGCCGCCGGCACGGCTTCCTCGCCGGCGTCGCCTGTTCGGCAGACACTGGAAGTGCGCGGTCGCGCCGGTCGTGGTTTGCGCGGCCGGCCGGCAACGCCACGACGAGGCTCTTGATGAGGATGCCGGAATTCGAGGGGGGCTTTCCTGTGTGCTCGATGCGGGAGCGGGCGCCCGTTCTCCGCAGCGATCTGCGGGTCAGCCTGCGCTAGGCCGGTGTCTCTGCGCGCACCGCCCCGGGAGTTCTTCGCCTGGCTCGAGCAGAATCGGGTGGAGCATGTCGTCTTGAGGGGCGGTCACCGTGTGCTCGACGCACGGGTGAAGGAACTGGACCTGCTGATCGACGACCGCGCAATCACCGCTCTCAGAGCGGCGTTCCAGGGCAGACGCTCGGGCCTCAAGTTCGATTGCTACGGCATCAGGGGGCTGCACGGGAGCGACTACCGCGGGTTCCCCCACCTGCCGGAACGGTTGGGCCGGCAAGTTCTGGCTCAGCGTCGCCTGGTCGCGGGCATCTGGATGCCGCAGCCGCTGGACGAGCTGAACGCGCTTCTCTATCACATGGCCTATCACAAGAGCCTGCAGTCCGGTGTTCATGTCAGCGATCCAGCGCACTCCGTGGAGAACCCGAACACCGAGCGTCTCGCGGCGCTTCAGAGGGAGTGCGGCGTGTTGTTTCGCACGTTATTTGACGCCGAATCTCCCAGATTATTTGACGTGATCGCTGCCCTGATTTCCCAGATTGCTCGGTCTTTTCCGATCGTGTCCCGAGGAGTGGTGTAAGAGCGTCGCGCTTTACGCGGCATCCGGCGGGTAGGGCCGGGTTATTCAGGCTGCCACAGCGGACAGCTTGATCGTGGGATTGTCGCTCAGGGGAGCGATCGATTCCAGCGTCATGTACCTCCTTCCGACGGTCCATTCGTCGTTCTGCTCGAGCAGCACGGCGCCGACGAGGCGGGTGATGGCGTCCTCGTTGGGGAAGATGCCGACGACGTTGGTGCGTCGCTTGATCTCGCCGTTGACGCGTTCGAGCGGGTTGGTCGAGTGAAGCTTGACCCGGTGCTCCTTGGGGAAGCTCATGTAGGCGAGGACGTCGTGCTGGGCCTCGTCCATGAGGGCCGCCAGCTTGGAGGCCTTGGGCCTGAGCTGGTCGGCGATCAGGCGCCACTGGGCGGCAGCGGCCTCGGCATCGTCCTGGGCGAAGGCGGTGGCGACGAAGGCGGAGACGACGCGCCGGCCCTGCTTGCCGGCATGGGCCAGCAGGTTGCGCATGAAGTGGACGCGGCATCTCTGCCAGGTGGCGCCGAGGATCCGGGTGGTGGCGGCCTTCAGGCCCTTGTGGTCGTCGGAGATCACCAGCTGCACGCCGCGCAGGCCGCGCCTGGTCAGCGAGCGCAGGAACTCGGTCCAGAAGGTCTCGGCCTCGGAGGCGCCGATCGCCATGCCGAGGATCTCGCGCCGGCCCTGGTCGTTGACCGCGACGGCCACGGTGACCGCGACCGGGACGATGCGCCCGGCCTCGCGCACCTTCACGTAAGTCGCATCCAGCCAGAGATAGGGCCAGTCGCCTTCGAGCGGGCGGTCGAGGAAGCTGCGGATCTTGTCGTCTATCTCCCCGCAAAGGCGCGAGACCTGGCTCTTCGATATCCCGCTCATGCCCATGGCCTGAACCAGTTCGTCGACCGAGCGGGTCGATACCCCCTGGATGTAGGCCTCCTGGATCACCGCCGTGAGCGCCTTCTCCGCCGTCCGTCGGGGCTCCAGGAAGCCGGGGAAGTAGCTCCCCTTCCTGAGCTTCGGAATCTTCAGGTCGACCGTGCCGGCCCGGGTCTCCCAAGGCCGATCGCGGTAGCCGTTGCGCTGGTTGATCCGCTCCGGCGTCCGCGCGCCATGCTCGGCGCCGGTCAGGCCCTCGACTTCCAGCTCCATAAGGCGCTGCGCAGAGAAGGCGATCATCTCACGCAGCAGATCGGCGTCAGAGCTCTTCTCCAACAGCGTCCGCAGGGTAAGCTTGTCATCGGTCATCGTGGTTCTCCTTAGGCTCGGGTCGATTCGGATTCACCCAAACCCTAAACCGGAACCGCGATGGCCACCCCGCTGTGGATAACCGGCTTGGCGCCACCAGACTCGAGGGCGGTCGCGGCGCCAAGCCGGTTACCCACAGCTACCGGGGGTAGCGGGAGCTCCTACACCACGTCTGGGGACACAACCTCTTTTCCGGATCGAAGCGTAGGAGCTCATGGTCTCTGCGGGCGGTCCGGGGTCGCTGTCTGATTGAGGTTTGGACTGGTGCTTGAGGAGAGCTGACGAGGTGTCGCGCGGCCGTCGGCGCGTCAAGCGGCTGCGCCGCTCCTGCGCTTCGCTTCGGCCCTTCGGGTGACTCGCCACCGTCCACACGACGAAGTGCTGCCATGGCCTGAAGCAAGCTTCCGGCCACGGACTGGCCGCTCACCTGACGTAGTATCCCGGTGGAGGCGCAGCGCCTTCCGGACCGTTGGGGAAGGGTGGTTCCCGACGGCGGTTCCGGCTCGAACCCCTAGGCGTTGGCGGAACCGGGCTCCGGGAACCGCGGGGCCTGCGGCCGACTGCTGCCGTTGGCGGCGGCGGCCGCCGCCCGCTTGTCCGCTGCGCCTGCGACGACGCTGTAGCCGCCCTCGGCGTTGCGCGCGACGCGACCCTCCTGGACGAGCTTTTGCAAGATTACGCCGACGGTCTTGTGCCGGGTCGCGGCGCGTTCCCGGATCTGGCGTTGCGAGAGCGGCGCCCCGGCGTCGGCGAGCGCCTTGAGAACGCGGCATTCGGGTGTTTCGGGCTGAGGCGCCCCGCCGCCGGCCGTGGGCGGCTGGCGCAGCCGGAAGGAGGGCTCCTCTCCGTCTTCCTTGAGCTCGATCTCGATGTCGTCGAGACCGCGTGCGGCGCGATGCTCGACGGTCATGAGGGTCTGCCGGTCCCGGCGGCGCAGGTAGAGGTTCGAGTCCCCCCAGGCGTGCAGCTCACTGCTGCCCCGCAGGGCCTGCCCCGGCCTCGTGGCCCCGCTCTTGCGGGCGTGGTGGACGAGGAGGACGGCGGTCTCGAAGCGGCGTTGCAGGTCGCGCAGGAAGCCGAGGATCGGGGCGACGTCCGCAACCGTGTTCTCGTCCACGCCGTGCAGGCGGACCAGGGGGTCGAGGACCACGAGGCGCGGTGCGATGCGCTCCACGGTCTGCTGCAGGCGGCGGCGGTCGTCGAGATGGTCGAGGCGCAGTGTGGGCACGTCGATGACGGCGATGTCGAGGGTCTCGAAGCGGGCGCCTGCGGCGCGGGCGATCCCCTGCAGGCGCTTGCGCACGAGGTGGCCGGCGTCTTCTGCGGCGAACAGCAGGACCGGGCCAGGCCGGGCCGGGGCGAAGTGCCGCAGGCATGGGACGCCGGCGGCGACTGCGACCGCGAGGTCCAGCGCCAGGATGGACTTGCCGCACTTCGGCTCGCCGCCGACGATGCCGACGGCCTGCTCGCCCCATAGCGTGTCCACCAGCCATTGCTGCTCGCGCGGCCGCTCCTCCAGCTCGATCGGGGCGCGGGTCGGGAAGCCGGTCATGGCCGCAGTTCCTCGAGCGCGTGCTGCAGGTGGTCGGCACTGACGGTCCTCGCCTCGTCGAGAGCGGCGGCGGAGAGCGCGTAGTGGGCGATGCGGTTGATCTGGCGCGGCAGGCCGCGCGCGCCCTGGAACAGGGCCTCGACGGCGGGCTCTTCGAACAGCGGCAGTTCGCATCCCGCGAGCCTGAGGCGGTGCTTGATGTAAGCGTCGACCTCGTCGCGGTCGAGACCGCTCAGGTGGTGGCGGACGACGAGGCGCTGGCTGAGGGATTCGTGCATGGCCATGGCCAGGCGGCGCCTGAGCTCGGTCAGACCGACGAGGACGAGGCACAGGCGCTGCTCTGCATCCATGGCGAAGTTGGTGAGCAGGCGCAGGTCCTCAAGGACGTCGTTGCGCAGATGATGGGCCTCGTCGATGACGAGGACCGGCAGCTGCTTGGCCTCGGTGACGAGGCGGGAGATCTCGTTTCGGATGGCCTGATAGGCCGAGGCGCGGGAGCGCTCGATGGGCAGGCCGATCTCCCACGCGATCGCCTTGTACATGTCGAGCACGTTGCCCGTGGTCAGCGAGACGTAGTGGACCCGGTAGAGGCCTGGATGAAGCTGCGCGGTCAGATGCCGGCACACGGTGGTCTTGCCGGAGCCCACCTCGCCGGTGAGCAGGCCGATGCCGCGCAGGTCGATGAGGTGGCCGAGCCTGGCCTCGGCCTCGCGGCGCGCGTTGGACTCGAACAGCTCGTCGGTCTCTGCCGGGGTCTCGAAGGGCAGGCGGGTGAAGGCGAAGTGGCGCAGGTACATCACTCGTCCTCCTTCTTGTCCTTGAGGTTGCGCATGGCCAGCGGCGAGGGCGGAGGCTCGGGCGCCGGATCTTCGGCCTCGATCTCCCTGGCCGGGTAGGTGCGCCTGACGGCGGTATTGGCGTAGGCGTCGAGAGGGCTGGCCTTGCCGGCCGGCTTGCCGTCATGGACCACGTCGAGAGGGCGCGAGGGCGGCGCGGCCGGGTCGTAGCGCAGGATGACGTTCTGACCCACCAGGAGGGCGTCGACCTCGTAGACGCGGCCGTTCAGACTAACGGTGCGGTCCTTGTAGACACGGCGCCTGGCCTCGAAGAGGAACAGATCGTCGAGGTCCATGGTGGCGTCGGGATAGCGCACGCCGGCCGAGGCCAGCGCCCACTGCTCAAGCGGGGTGCGCCCCTCGTCGAGGCCACGATGCGGGCTGTTGTGATACTCCCCCTCGATCCAGGCCCAGAGGCTGCGGTTGAGCGCCTCCAGGCTGTCGACGTCATCGCCGAGGTGGCGGAGCCAGCCGGCCCGGAGGGTGCGGAAGAAGCGCTCGATCTTACCCTTTCCCGCTGGCTGGAACGCCCTTGCGTGAATCAACGCAACGCCGAGCCTGGCGCAGACCAGGGAGAGATGACGGGAGCGGTAGGCGCTTCCGTTGTCGACGTACAAGCGGGCCGGGAGGCCGCGCCGGATCAGCGCGTCCTTGAACACCGGCAGGAACGCCGCAGTGTTCTCCGCCATGGCGAAGGCGGCGAACGGGATGACGCGGGTGGCGTCGTCGATGAAGGCGATCAGGTAGGTCTT
This sequence comes from Alphaproteobacteria bacterium, assembly GCA_965221125.1. GTDB lineage: Bacteria > Pseudomonadota > Alphaproteobacteria > UBA828 > UBA828 > WTGU01. The sequence goes on along the minus strand of CBDCRW010000005.1, from coordinate 755,449 downwards.
GCGCCGGGTTCGGCCGTGCCGGACCTTGGGTCCGTGCATGACGTCGCTCATCCACATCTCGCCGGCATGCCGGAAGGCGAAGCGGCGGCGATCCGCCCCGTCGGGCGGCTTCTTGTCGAACAGGCCCTCGCGGCTGAAGAGGCGGTGCACGGTGGACGAGGCGAGCGGGTGGTCGATACCCTCCTCCTTGACCTTCTGGATGATGGCGCGAACCGACAATGCGTCGTTCTCGGTCTTCAGCGCGATGAGGCGCTCGGCGACCTCGGGCGGCAGCCGCCGGGGCTTCCCCCGGTCGGTGCGGGGCTTGGGGTAGAGCGCGTCGAAGCCGCCGTAGCGGTAGTCCTTGATCCAGCGCCGCATGGTCTCGGCGGCGACCCGGGTCCTGGTGGTTCCGGGGATCGTGTAGGTCTTCTCGGCTTTGGCGCGCATCATCGCGCCGGCACCCGGTGCACCCACGGGCAGATGCACCAGATCGGCGATGACGTCGTATCGGAAGAGCGCGATCTGTTGGCGAAGGTCGTCGTCTGAGCTGTTCATGGTGCGATCCTCGTTCAGGGACTCCCTGGCCCCGGGATCGTCACGCTACGAACTCTCCGGCGGCGGGTCCGGCCCCGCCCGTTGTTGGAACTGCGGTTTGCGATTCCCCACGTCGATGCCGTGGGGTTGGAAGCCCAGAGGCGCGGGTAGCGTCCGGAGCTGCCCGGCGACCAGGCCGCGCAGTTCCATCAACGCGCTGTCGCTCTTCAGACGCTCGCGCACCGCGCTCATGGTGGGCGCGCAGCCCGCGAGCAGGTCGGGGATCAGGCCGATGACGCGCACAAGCGCGTCGTGCACAAGCTTCAGCCTGCGGCGGATCCAACGCACGGCGCCGGGAAGCTCGATGGCGTCCTCGTCCTCGGGGCAGCGCACCTCGTCCGCTGCCTCCTCCAGGCTGCCGGCCTCCTCCGCCACGACAACAACCGCTTCCAGCGCATCGAGCGTGCCCGGCAGCCGCGCCGCCAGACAGTCGGCCAGCAGGCCGATGGTCGTATGGCTCTCACGGCAATACCAGCGAGGAACCCTTGCGCCGGGCGGGGTCTTCCGCTCGTAGGTGCCGTGGCTTGCCACAGAACATCCGCCGTGCGGGTGATTCGGGCAGCGCTCAAGCCTTGCGTCGCGCCACGCCTCGGTCTTAACGTATTCCTCGCTGGTGAGCCCCGTTTCGTAGCGAAGCTGCACCGGCCCTGGCCCGGCGGGAGTTCCGTCCCCCGGGCCTCTCTTTGTCGTTCAGTGAGAGGCCAAGATTACGGACGCTCCCCGCCGCCGCCAAGCTGTGGAGCCGTGGACGCGTCCTGCGGACCGATCGGCGTCCTGCGGACCGTGTGGACAGCCCGTGGACAAGCTGGCGCTTGCCCACCGCCTGACCACACTCGCCGATCTCGCGCCCACCGCTCCACAGCTTCAACAGCAATGAGGATTCTGCTGAGGATCAAAAAAATGCCGCAGGCAGCGTCCTTCCCGCACTCGGCCACCATCCCGGGAAATCCACCAACCAATCAAAGTGAGAAAAAAACCCGTGCTTCTATCCGGCTAGACCGGAAAACAACACGGCGTCACCGTTCCCTGCACCCTGGAGGGATTTCACCGTCACCTCGAGTCCTGTGACCTGTCGGTCAGCGAGGCGCGCCTTGTCGCCTACATCGAGTACGACTTCCGCCACGGTCGAAAGTCCATCTTCCACGCTCGACTGCAGGACCGGCATCCGGGGGAGCTGAACCTCTTCGTGATCCGCGAAGTGGCGGTGAGACACGGCAAGAGCGAGGCGTTCGTCGAACGCCTGCGAGAGCGCTTCCACATCGTGTCCGTGAAGGCGATCGACTGGTGGACTCGCCTCACCCAAGCCCGGCACATGCGTGGCGGCAAGTGGCGCCGAGGCGGAAGACCTCGCGTCGCAGTGGTGGTGTTCGACTTGGCGCCGGTGCCGACCACGGCTGAGGAGCGCGAGGTTCATCCCTTCGTTTTCAACCGCAACCAGTTCGTCAAGGTCGAGTGGCGCGACGGGTTCCACCGCGAGACCGGGGCGCGCGCCAAGGACAACCCCATTCACTCGACCGACAACGAAGCGGAGGCGTTGGGTCATCTGCCCCTGTTCTTCTCGGCGGAGGAACGGGAGGGGATCAGGCAGTCTCTGCCCGCGTTGCGGGCGGAGGCTTCGCGGTGAGGAGGCTGTCGCGCTTGCTGCGCCGCGAATATGCGAATCGGCGCATCGGGGGACGCAAACGGCGGCTGATCGAGCAATTGTCCGCTCACTTCGACCGTCCGGTCTCGCTGCATCGGGCAGGTGCGCGGGTTGTGTCCCCAGACGTGGTGTAGGAGCTCCCGCTACCCCCGGTAGCTGTGGGTAACCGGCTTGGCGCCGCGACCGCCCTCGAGTCTGGTGGCGCCAAGCCGGTTATCCACAGCGGGGTGGCCATCGCGGTTCCGGTTTAGGGTTTGGGTGAATCCGAATCGACCCGAGCCTAAGGAGAACCACGATGACCGATGACAAGCTTACCCTGCGGACGCTGTTGGAGAAGAGCTCTGACGCCGATCTGCTGCGTGAGATGATCGCCTTCTCTGCGCAGCGCCTTATGGAGCTGGAAGTCGAGGGCCTGACCGGCGCCGAGCATGGCGCGCGGACGCCGGAGCGGATCAACCAGCGCAACGGCTACCGCGATCGGCCTTGGGAGACCCGGGCCGGCACGGTCGACCTGAAGATTCCGAAGCTCAGGAAGGGGAGCTACTTCCCCGGCTTCCTGGAGCCCCGACGGACGGCGGAGAAGGCGCTCACGGCGGTGATCCAGGAGGCCTACATCCAGGGGGTATCGACCCGCTCGGTCGACGAACTGGTTCAGGCCATGGGCATGAGCGGGATATCGAAGAGCCAGGTCTCGCGCCTTTGCGGGGAGATAGACGACAAGATCCGCAGCTTCCTCGACCGCCCGCTCGAAGGCGACTGGCCCTATCTCTGGCTGGATGCGACTTACGTGAAGGTGCGCGAGGCCGGGCGCATCGTCCCGGTCGCGGTCACCGTGGCCGTCGCGGTCAACGACCAGGGCCGGCGCGAGATCCTCGGCATGGCGATCGGCGCCTCCGAGGCCGAGACCTTCTGGACCGAGTTCCTGCGCTCGCTGACCAGGCGCGGCCTGCGCGGCGTGCAGCTGGTGATCTCCGACGACCACAAGGGCCTGAAGGCCGCCACCACCCGGATCCTCGGCGCCACCTGGCAGAGATGCCGCGTCCACTTCATGCGCAACCTGCTGGCCCATGCCGGCAAGCAGGGCCGGCGCGTCGTCTCCGCCTTCGTCGCCACCGCCTTCGCCCAGGACGATGCCGAGGCCGCTGCCGCCCAGTGGCGCCTGATCGCCGACCAGCTCAGGCCCAAGGCCTCCAAGCTGGCGGCCCTCATGGACGAGGCCCAGCACGACGTCCTCGCCTACATGAGCTTCCCCAAGGAGCACCGGGTCAAGCTTCACTCGACCAACCCGCTCGAACGCGTCAACGGCGAGATCAAGCGACGCACCAACGTCGTCGGCATCTTCCCCAACGAGGACGCCATCACCCGCCTCGTCGGCGCCGTGCTGCTCGAGCAGAACGACGAATGGACCGTCGGAAGGAGGTACATGACGCTGGAATCGATCGCTCCCCTGAGCGACAATCCCACGATCAAGCTGTCCGCTGTGGCAGCCTGAATAACCCGGCCCTACCCGCCGGATGCCGCGTAAAGCGCGACGCTCTTACACCACTCCTCGGGACACGATCGGTGCGCGGGGGCGTGACAGCGTGTTTCTGGTGAAGGACGCGCGCGGGACCGTGGGCGCGCTGCGCCTGTGCAATCCCTATTTGCGACGAAGACCGCCTTCCGCCGATATGCCTTTCGTCACGTTGAGCGACGGCGAGCGTCTGTCGCGCGAGTGGCGCTGCTATGCCGAAGCGGGCCCCGCGGGGATCACGCCAAACCCCCTCTGGCGCGACGAGGACGCGCTGATGTGCGAGTTCGTCGCAGGTCCCCGGCTGTCCGACCGGCTGTCGCAGGATCCGTCGTCGTTCTGGGACCTGCTGGTCCGCGCCAGTCGTGCCCTCGGTGACCTGCACGCTCTCGCCATAACCCATATGGACGCGTCACTCGCCAACACGATCGACGCTGGCGATGGCTGTCGGCTGATCGACTTCGAGTACGGGCCAAGGGCCGGGATCGCCCTGGAGCAGCAGATGGCCTACGACCATCTTCGCCTGCTGGAGAGCAGCTTCAAGTTCATGCCTCCCGGAGAGCAGGTGCGGGTGGACACCTGGCTCGAAACGCTGGTCTCGATCGTGCCGAGGCAGGCGCGCGATGCCGATATCGTTCCCCTGGCGCCCGCCATCGCGCGCGTGCTGGCACGCCACGACATCAGGCACCGCCTCGCGGCCATCTTCCCGTCCATCGCCGAGCACGGTTGACGAGACTCTGCGCCGATCGGGACGATCCGGCTGCGACGGCCGGCGCCTGACGAGTGCGCGGAATCACTCCAGGATCACGCCGGGATTGAGGATGCCCTTGGGGTCGAGGGCGGCCTTGAGGGTGCGCATCAGCGCGATTTCCTCGGGCGAGCGCGCGAGCGAAAGGTACGCGCGCTTCATCACGCCGATGCCGTGCTCGGCGCTGATGCTGCCCTGGCGGGCGTGCACGGCGGCGTAGATCGCGTCCGCCAGCGCGGGCTCCATAGCGAGGAAGTCGTCGTCCGCGAGCCCCGGCTCCTGCGCCATGTTGACGTGCACGTTGCCGTCGCCGAGATGGCCGAAGAGGACCACGCGCACGCCCTCAAAACCCTCGGCCAGCGCCTCCATCTCGCCGAGGAAGGCGGGGATCACGCCGGGCGGGACCGTCACGTCGAACTTGTGGGTGAGCCCGCGCCGGCTCACCGTCTCGGTCGGCGCCTCGCGCACGCGCCAGATCGCCCTTGCGTGCGCGTCCGAGGCGGCGACCACGGCGTCGGCGATCAGCCCCGCCTCCAGCAGGCTCTCGAGCCCGGCGGCGAAGGCCTCGCCCGCCGCCTCGCCTGCGCCGGACTCCTCCTCGATCACGACGAGGCTCGCGTGTTCGCCGTCGAGCGGGATGCGGAGCTCCGGGTCCGCGCCGCGAACGTAGGCCACGGTCGCCCCGTCGACGAACTCCAGCGAGGAGAGGCGGGGGAAGCGCGCGCGCGCCGCCTGCAGCAGGGCCGGCAGGAGGTCGCGGCTGGCGAGCCCGGCGAGCGCGGTCTGGAACGCCTCCGGCGCGGGCTGCACCTGCAGCACGGCGCGGGTGATGACGCCGAGCGTCCCCTCCGAGCCGATGAAGACCTGCTTCAGGTCGAGGCCGGTGTTGTTCTTCTTGAGGATGTTGAGGCCGCTCACCACCGTGCCGTCGGCGAGCACGACCTCGAGCCCGCGCACCTGCTCGCGCATGTGGCCGTAGCGCAGCACCTTCACGCCGCCGGCGTTGGTCGCGATCATGCCGCCGATCTGGCAGGAGCCGCGCGCGCCGAGATCCACCGGCATGTCGCAGCCCCGCTCGGCCAGGAAATTCTGCAGCGTCTCCAGCACGACGCCGGCCTGGACGCGCACGGTCGCCGAGGCTTCGTCGAAGGCCTCGATGGCGCGCATGCGTTCCACGCTCAGAACCACCTCGCCCGCGCGCGGCACGCTGCCGCCCACCATCCCGGTGTTGCCCGCCTGCGGCACCACGGGCACGTCGAGCTCGGCACACGCTGCCAGCACCGCCGCCACCTCCTCCGTGGATCGCGGGCGCACCACGAGCGGCGCGGTGCCTGCGTACTTGCCGATCCAGTCCCGCGCGTAGCGGGCCGTGTCGGCGGGGTCGTCGAGGTAGAGCGCCGGGTCGCCGAGGCGCGCCCGGAGCCGCTCGTGGGGTGCCGTCATCGTGCACTCCATTCGGCAGAGGGGCGGTTTTGCGGCACTATGGCGCAGAGGTCAAACGGCGGGGGCGGAGCGCGGCGGATGCCGGTCAAGGTGCTGTTTCTCGACTACGACGGCGTGATCGTCGACAGCATGGGGCCCAAGGCGGAGGCCATCGCGGACGCCTTCGCGCCCTACAGCGACGACCGTGCCGCCATCGCCGACGGCTTCCACCGCCATGCGGGCAGCGGGCGCGAGGCGCAATTCGACCGCATTTACAGGGACCTGACCGGGAACGCGCTCGATGCGGCCACCCGCGCGCGCATTGTCGATGCCTTTCTCGCGCGCGTCGACGCCATCAACGACGCGGTCGGCCTCTTCCCCGGCGTCCACGACTTCATCGTGGCGCAGGCGGCGCGGCGGCTCGTTGCCGTGGTGACCGGCGTGCCGGCGGACGAAGCCGAGCGGCAGCTCGCGCGCTTCGGCCTCGCCTCCTGCCTCGCCTCGGTCCACGGAGCGACGCGCGAGACGCCCAAGCATGTCCACATGACGCGGTTCCTCGCGGCGCGCGGCCTGTCCCCGGCCGATGCCCTCTTCGCCGGCGATTCCCAGACCGACATGCAGCAGGCGGCGCTGGCGGGCATTCCCTTCGTCGGCATCGGCACGCCGGAATTCTTTGCGGCTGGCGCGCCGCTCGCCGTGGTCCCCCGCCTCCCCGACCTCGCGCCCCTCATCGACGGGTGAAGCGCCAGAGCGCGTCCGGCATGCACGGACGCGCCCACGGGCGCGCGGAATCAAAAGCGCGCGACAGGCCGTGAGCGAGAAAAGGCTGAAGCGTTTTCGTTTTGCACGAAACGGCACTAAAGCGGTCCATTCCGATCTATGCCGGTCCAAAGTGGTCCAAAGTGGCCCAAGGTGGTCCGAAACGAGCGGCACAAAGTGGCACAAAGTGGCACAAAGTGGCACAAGGTGGCTCATGGTGGTCCAAGCTGGCGGCGGCGGGAGGCCGGTGGACGAGCGCCCGGCGACGAGCCGGCTCCCCCGAGCCGCTCCGGCCCGATAGTCCCGGAAGTGCGACGGTCTGCGTGCTGCATTTGCGGAGCCTGCCCCCACCAAGCGGCTCCGTGCACCGCACCATAGTATTGGGATTATGGCTCTAGAAGACGAGAGATGTACGATATTGCACTACGTTCAGTGCTTTATGTGAATTCCCTTGTGGTCAGAAGTACGATATCGTACGCTCTGGTTCGCGTTTTTCAGGTACCTATGTGGCACCCAAAATCAGCAGGAAAATTCAGAACCTTGCCGAAAATCACCAAGAGAACCGTCGATGCCCTCGTCCCCGAAGAGCGGGAGCGCGTCCTCTGGGACGACGCCATCAAAGGTTTCGGGGTCCGCGTGCATCCGACCGGGCGCAAGGTCTACATCGTCAAGTACAGACACGAGGGACGATCCGTCAAAGTCACCATCGGACCCCACGGTCCCATCACGCCCGCCGCCGCACGGGCAAGGGCTGCAGAAATCGTCACCCTCGCGAAGACCGGCCGCGATCTCGAAGGGAAGATCCCTCGTGGCAAGAAGGGCGCCACCGTGGCGGACCTCGCCAAGCGCTTCATGGACGAGTACGCCCCTGCCCATCTGAAGCCCGGCACCGCGCGGCTCTACCGCAAGATCATCGACAACCGCATCCTTCCCCGGCTTGGCAAGCGCAGGGTCGGCAATCTCGGCAAGAACGACGTCGCCGCTCTTCACCACGAGATGCGCGACGTCCCCGGCCATGCCAACCGGACGCTGAGCGTGCTCTCGCGCATGCTGACCCTCGCCGAGGTCTGGGAGATGCGGCCCGAGGGCGTCAATCCGTGCCGGCACGTCAAGAAGTATCCCGAGCACAAGCGCGAGCGGTTTCTCTCGGACGACGAGTACCGCCGTCTCGGCGCCGCGCTGCGGGACGCGGAGGCGGAGGGCTTCGTCTCCCCGGTGGCGATCGCCGCGATCCGCTTGCTGATGCTGACCGGGTGCCGGAGCGGGGAGATCATGAGCCTGCGGTGGGAGCATGTCGATCTTGAAGCAGGCGAGCTCAGGTTGCCCGATAGCAAGACCGGGTCGAAGGTGGTGCACCTGGGCGATCCGGCGATAGCGGTGCTGCGGGGCATCCCGCACGCAGACGGCAGTCCGTGGGTGTTGCCGGGCATCAGGGGTGGCAAGCACATCGCCTACCTGCACGACTCGTGGCGCCGCATTCTCGACCGGGCCGGGATCGAAAATCTGCGAATCCATGACCTCAGGCACAGCTTTGCCAGCGGCGGTCTGCTGGTCGGTGAAGGGCTTCCGATGATCGGCAAGCTCCTTGGCCACAACAGGGTGACGACGACCTCGCGCTACGCGCACTTGGCCAACGACCCCGTAAAAGCGGCCGCCAATCGCATCGCGAGTAGGATCGCCGAGGTCACGGGGTAAGTACGGACAGCCCCTGCAATCTGAGCGACGCGCTCGGTCACCGACGCCACCCTGCTGCGCGACAAGCGCGTAAACGCCCGAATTTTTCTGCTGATCGTCCGACATCCGCGATCGCCTCCGTCTGGTCCACAGTGGGCACCACGGTGCCCACCCCCGATCACGAAGACTCGCCGATTTTCAGGTCACCGCACAGGCGGTCCCCGCCGGAGGCTTACGGCGGTCTGGAGGCGCACCGGGAAGGGCGCCCGCCCCGGCAGGCCGGGAAGAAAGCGATGCTTCGCCCAGGCGTCGCGATAGGCCTTGCTGGCCCGGATGAAACGCCAGGCCCGCAGGGCGTCCCATCCGCGGACCTGCCGCGCCATCGCCGGGCGTCGCGCTCACCAGTTCGCCCGAAGCTCGAACCCCACGGTGTGCTCCGGCGCCGCCGTGTCGCTCTCCCGCCGCGTTGCCTTCACCCCGAAGGAGAGATCGGGCGCGTTGGCATTGGCCGCCGGCGAGAGCCGCCAGCCGAGCGTGTAGTCGCGCGCGCCGGTGGCAAGCCCCAGCCCGGCATGCGGGCTGCCGGTGAAGCGTCCCGAGAAGGCCGGGAAGCCGTAGGCGGCCTCCGCCTGCCAGCGGCTCTCCGCCTCGCCGAAGCCGGTGCGGTCCGCCAGCGGGTTGGTCGCGAACAGCGCGTCGAGCCCGCCTTGCGCCGATCCGCCCCAGTCCTGGCGGAGCGTCAGCGACAACCCGCGCTCCGTGCCCGGGTTCGGATCGAAGGCGAGCGAGGCCGCGAAGCCCCGGTCCTCCAGATCGCCGTTGCCGTGCGCGATCAGCGTCCGGCCCGAGAGGTCGAGCGAGAGCCCGATCGCCGGACCGGTCCAGGCGATGCCGCCGCCGAGCTCCACGCCCAACCCGGTCTCGGCGTCGCCGCCGTCATGGCGGGCACCGATCTCGACCCTGGGCATCAGACTACCGCCGCCTTCCATGGCGATGGCGTAGCCGCCCTCCAGACCGAGCCGGAGCCGGGTCACGTCGGAGTCCGACGCCGCCAGCTCGTGCGTCTTCTCCGAGGAGGTCCGCGCCCAGAACGCGTCCGTAGTCAGCGCCAACGCAAGGCCGTTCCCTTCCCTGGGCGGAGGCAGCAGGTCGCTCCGCGCGCCCGCCGCCGCCATGGTCCAGGAGAGGTCCGACTTGAGCGCGCCGCCCACGTCCGGCTTGAGCGTCACCTCGCCCGTGCCGTAGCCCGCCGCGCCCCAGAGCCTGAGGCGTTCCGACGGCTGGATCGCCGCATAGGGAACGGCGGCCGTCAGCGACGCCTCGACATCGCCGTCGCCCTCCCGCACCGCGCCGTTGCACAGGACCGCCCGCGTCTCCGCGTCCAGGTCCTGGGGACAGCGCACGGACCCCGTTCCGGCATCGGCATAGCCGCCCTCGCCGGAACTCTGCATCAGCGCGAGCCCGACCAGCCAGTTACTGCGGGCGTAGTCCGCGCCCAGCATGGCAGTGGTGGTCTCGCCATCAAGCGAGAACGCCCCCTCGCGGCCGTCGAAGCTCGACTGCGCCGCCCGGCCCCAGAAGGCAAGCCTGCCGCCGCTGCTGTCGGTCTCCCCCGTAGCGGTGAAGCTCGAGCCCAGCAGCGCCTCAAGACCGGTCATGGTGCGGGATTGGCCCAGACCATGCGTGTTATCCGGACCATAGCCTCCGCCGAAAGCCTGCCCCGGACCCGATCCGGGGCGGTCGGCGGAAGCGCCGAAGGCGCGGGCGACATCGGATTGCGCAAGCGACACGCCGCGGGAAACACCGCCCAAGGGCGCATTGTCGTTTGCCGCCATCGACAACGATCCGGCATCGTTCGCCGCGCCGTCAGCCCCCGAACCCGTACCGAGGTTCAGCGCCTGCCCGGCAAGCGTGCCTTGCGCGCCCGCCTCGCGCGGCGCCGCGATGCGCCCGGCGATGCTGTCGAGCGCCTGCTCCGCAACCGTGCGACCGAAGCGCGCGAGCCACGCCGCCGGCATCGGATCGTCGTTCACGATCGTCATCACGCCCACGCCGTCGGTGATCGTCGCGCCGCCCTGTGGGGCCAGCAGTTCCACCTCGAAGGTCTCCGAACCCTCGTCATGGCTGTCGTTGATCAGGGTGATCCCAAGCTCCCACTCGGTCGTCCCCGGACGGAAGACGATCCGCGTGCCCCAGCCCATGCCAACGTAGTCCTCGCCGTCGCGCGCCGACACCGGGTCCGACTCCCGGGTATGCACCCACACCGAAACCGTGCGGTCCGAGACCCGGCTCAGCCGGATGGTGTAGCGAAGCATCCATTCGTTCTCTTTCCCCTCGGCATCGTCCACCGAGAAGGACGGCACGCCCGCCGCCGCGACATCGTCGTCCGCGACCGCGACCGAGGCCATGTCGTCCGGAGACGCCGCCACCGCGTAGCCCGTGCCGGCGGCGAGGGTTGCAGAGATCGAGCCGTCGGGCTCGTCCACCGTGTCGTTCACCGTCGCAACCTCGAAGGTCATGCTACCCTCGGTAGGAACCACGACCTCCCTGACACCGGTCTCGCCGGTGGCGGCATAGTCTCCACTCTGGTCAATTGTCAGCGCCACGGTGAGCGGCGCAGCAGGCGCCGGGTTCGCCGTGACGGTAAACGAGGCTGGGGCTCCCTCCGTCACCCCGGCACCACCTGCGATGTTTACCACCGGCGCGACCGGCGCCGGATCGTCATCGTCGCTAACCGCCACCACGACCTTGGACGGGGTGCCGACCCGATAGCCGGTTCCGGCCTCTACCATTGCCGACACACTGCCGTCCGCTTCCTCGACGTTATCATCCACCGTGGTGAGCGTATAGGCAGCCGAACTCTCGCCGGCCTTTATCGTGACCGTCTTCGGGCCCTCATCGTTCTCCGCCAGGAAGTCGCTTGCAGTGTCGTCGGCAATGGCAAGCGCAACCGTGAGGTCTGACGCCGGCACCGGATTCGCCTGGACGGTGAGGACGGCGGCGGCACCTTCAGCGATATCGCCGCCGCCCAAGATCGTGACCTCAGGACCGGCCGGAACAGAGGAGTCCTCGGCTGCAGGAGCCGCCTCCAGGCACTGGAGCGTCGTCACCACCGGGTTCCAGCGGCTCGCTTGGAATTGGTTCGCATTCTGCTGCGCCTCGGCGGCGGTTATCGGCGTATAGCCATTGTCATCGCCAAAGGCCGCCAGCACCTGCTTCCACCGGTCGACATGCGCATCACCGTGATGCGCCTCCCCGGCATAGAATTCCACGGTCTCCCTGAGACTATGCGAAACGCACGCTTCCACTGCGTCGCCGCCTTCGATCGTTACTCTCGTACGGCACAGACTGGCCGAGGAGCAATGGGCCGCAGCGGCGTCGAACGGAGTGCTCCTGATACCAGGAAAGCCCCGGTCCGGGTTACCGAGGTAAAGAGTGGTGTCCCAGATGACATCGAAGGTCTTGCCCCGGGATCCCGGACACAGCTTGATCTCCAGATCGACCGTGTCGGCATCAAGATCCATCATCCGGCGCAGCGTGGGCCTGTTGATCACCTCCCCCGGAGTTCCGGAGCCGACAACTTCGCGATTGATCAAGTCGGCGTCGTCATCATCCCCGCATTGGAACCCGCCGCTCCTGGCCGTCCCCTTGTCCGTGCTATATCGGAACGCCACATCGATGCCATTGCCTTGCAGGTCCGTCGGCACGGTCAGCGTGATCCGGCTGTCGGCGCCCGCATACTCGACCGTCGCCGTCGCCGGCGGCGTTACCCCGGTCACCCGCTCCCGGATCGTGACGACAGCCGTGTGGGGCTCCCCGAGGATGACATCACCCGACAATCCGAATTCCTGAATTGCCACCGTAAAGGTTTCGTTCGGGTCCTTTCGGTCGTCCGCCGTGGTCGAAATGCGGGCTGTCCCGCTCGTCTCACCCGCCAGGATCGTCACCGTCCGCATGCTGCCGTCGTAATCGACGCCATTTGTCGCGGTTTGGCCTGTCTGGGTCGCGGGATCCAGAGCAATCACCGTATCGGCAGCGCGGGATTCGGACAGATTCACCTTCACCGTGAGCGCTTCGCCCTCGAACACCTCGTAATCCGATGCCGAGAGCAAGACTGTGATCATCCGCGCCGCGTCATCATCCGTGATCGTGATCGTGGCGTCCGCCACCGTCAGGCCGGTGGCGGTGCCCTTGAAGCTGATCGTCTCGGAGCCCTCGGCCAGCTGGTCCTGTGTCGGCGTCAGCGTGAATTCCACATGCCCGCTCGACGCCCCCGCCTTGATGATGATGCTCTGCGTTGCCACCATCGCGTAATCGGTGCCCTCGGCGGCGCTGTCGCCGGCATCGCCCACCTCGACGGTCACCGTCTTGTCGGCGGTAAAGGTCGTCGAGCCGTCGAGCGTCGCCGTCACCCGGATGGTCTTGGCGCCGCCGCCCTCGGCCAGCGAGTTCTGCTCGTTGTTGGTGCCGGTATCGGCGTCCACGGTGAGCGTCGCCGTCGTCGGTGCGCTGTCGTCGTCGGTCAGCGTGATCACGGCGTCCGTCACCGTCACCCCGGCAAGCGTCCCGTCGAGGCTGATGGTCTCGGAGCCCTCGTGCAGCGAGTCGGCCGTCGGCGTCAGGGCGAAGTCCACATACGCGCTCGACGCTCCCGCCTTGAGGGTGATGCTCTGCGTCCCCACCATCGCGTAATCCGTGCCCTCGGTGGCGCTGTCGCTGGACTTGCCCACCTCGACGGTCACCGTCTTGTCCACGGCGAAGGTCGTCGAACCGCCCAGCGTCGCCGTCACCCGCACCGTCTTGGCGCCGCCACCCTCGGAAACGGACGACTGCACGTTGTCGGTCTCCGTGTCCGCATCCACCGTCAGCGTCAGGGCCGTCGGCGCCGCGTCGTCGTCCGTGACCCTGACCGTCACCGCAGGCACGCTCACGCCGCCATAGTCGGAACTCCCGACGGTCAGGGCATGGGTGATCGACGCGCTGCGCTGGTTGCCCGTGTTGTCGACGTTGTCGTCGACAGCCGTCACGGTCACCACCTGCGCCGTGCTCCAGATGCCGGCCCCGCTCGCAGTGAAGGTCAGGCGCGAAGGCGACGCCGTGAACGGCGCCCCCTCCGGCACCTCGACATCGATCACCACGTCGCCCGTCGGCTGGCTCGTGAGAACCACCGTGTAGGTGGCCACATTCTCCGTCGTCTCCGTGGTGCTGCCGTCATCGGTCTCCCGGATCGTCAGCCCGGCCGCCGCCGCCGAAACCGTCACCCCCTTCGTGTCGTCGTCGGTGAGCGTGATCGTGGCGTCGGCCACGGTCAGGCCGGTAGCGGTGCCCTTGAAGCTGATCGTCTCGCTCTCTTCGTCGACGGCGTCGTCGGTCGGCGTCAGGGTGAAATCCACATGCCCGCTCGACGCCCCCGCCTTGATGATGATGCTCTGCGTTGCCACCATCGCGTAATCGGTGCCCTCGGCGGCGCTGTCGCCGGCATCGCCCACCTCGACGGTCACCGTCTTGTCGGCGGTAAAGGTCGTCGAGCCGTCGAGCGTCGCCGTCACCCGGATGGTCTTGGCGCCGCCGCCCTCGGCCAGCGAGTTCTGCTCGTTGTTGGTGCCGGTATCGGCGTCCACGGTGAGCGTCGCCGTCGTCGGTGCGCTGTCGTCGTCGGTCAGCGTGATCACGGCGTCCGTCACCGTCACCCCGGCAAGCGTCCCGTCGAGGCTGATGGTCTCGGAGCCCTCGTGCAGCGAGTCGGCCGTCGGCGTCAGGGCGAAGTCCACATACGCGCTCGACGCTCCCGCCTTGAGGGTGATGCTCTGCGTCCCCACCATCGCGTAATCCGTGCCCTCGGTGGCGCTGTCGCTGGACTTGCCCACCTCGACGGTCACCGTCTTGTCCACGGCGAAGGTCGTCGAACCGCCCAGCGTCGCCGTCACCCGCACCGTCTTGGCGCCGCCACCCTCGGAAACGGACGACTGCACGTTGTCGGTCTCCGTGTCCGCATCCACCGTCAGCGTCAGGGCCGTCGGCGCCGCGTCGTCGTCCGTGACCCTGACCGTCACCGCAGGCACGCTCACGCCGCCATAGTCGGAACTCCCGACGGTCAGGGCATGGGTGATCGACGCGCTGCGCTGGTTGCCCGTGTTGTCGACGTTGTCGTCGACAGCCGTCACGGTCACCACCTGCGCCGTGCTCCAGATGCCGGCCCCGCTCGCAGTGAAGGTCAGGCGCGAAGGCGACGCCGTGAACGGCGCCCCCTCCGGCACCTCGACATCGATCACCACGTCGCCCGTCGGCTGGCTCGTGAGAACCACCGTGTAGGTGGCCACATTCTCCGTCGTCTCCGTGGTGCCGCCGTCGTCCGTCTCCCGGACCGTCAGCCCGGCCGCCGCCGCCGAAACCGTCACCCCCTTCGTGTCGTCGTCGGTGAGCGTGATCGTGGCGTCGGCCACGGTCAGGCCGGTAGCGGTGCCCTTGAAGCTGATCGTCTCGCTCTCTTCGTCGACGGCGTCGTCGGTCGGCGTCAGGGTGAAATCCACATGCCCGCTCGACGCCCCCGCCTTGAGGGTGATCGTCTGCGTCGCCACCATCGCGTAATCGGTGCCCTCGGCGGCGCTGTCGCCGGCATCGCCCACCTCGACGGTCACCGTCTTGTCGGCGGTAAAGGTCGTCGAGCCGTCGAGCGTCGCCGTCACCCGCACCGTCTTGGCGCCGCCGCCCTCGGCCAGCGAGTTCTGCACGTTGTTGGTGCCGGTATCGGCGTCCACCGTCAGCGTCAGAGCCGTCGGCGCCGTGTCGTCGTCGGTGATCGTGATCGTGGCGTCCGTCACCGACACCCCGGACAGCGCGCCCTCCACGCTGATCGTCTCGGGGCCCTCGTGCAGCGGGTCGTCGGTCGGCGTCAGGGCGAAGTCCACATACGCGCTCGACGCCCCCGCCTTGAGGGTGATGCTCTGCGTTCCCACCATCGCGTAATCCGTGCCCTCGGTGGCGCTGTCGTCGGCGTGGCCCACCTCGACGGTCACCGTCTTGTCCACGGCGAAGGTCGTCGAACCGCCCAGCGTCGCCGTCACCCGCACCGTCTTGGCGCCGCCGCCCTCGGAAACGGACGACTGCACGTTGTCGGTCTCCGTGTCCGCATCCACCGTCAGCGTCAGTGCCGTCGGCGCCGCGTCGTCGTCGGTCACGGTCACGGTGACGTCAGGCACGCTCACGCCGCCGTAGTCGGAGCTCCCGACGGTCAGGGCATGGGTGATCGACGCGCTGCGCCGGTTGCCCGTATTGTCGACGTTGTCGTCGACAGCCGTCACGGTCACCTCCTGCGCCGTGCTCCAGATCCCGGCCCCGCTCGGCGTGAAGGTCAGGCGCGAAGGCGACGCCGTGAACGGCGCCCCGCCAGGCACCTCGACATCGATCACCACATTGCCCGTCGGCTGGCTCGTGAGAACCACCGTGTAGGTGGCCACATTCTCCGTCGTCTCCGTGGTGCCGCCGTCGTCCGTCTCCCGGATCGTCAGCCCGGCCGCCGCCGCCGAAACCGTCACCCCCTTCGTGTCGTCGTCCTTGATGGTGATGGTGGCGCCGGTGACGGCGGGCGCGCCGTCGCCGCTGACCGTGCCGGTCACGTCGACGGTCTCGTCATTCTCGTCGATGGCGTCGGCGACCGGCGTCAGCGTGAACATGCCCCGGGCGCTTGCCGTCCCGGCGGGGATCGTGATGGTGAAACCGGTCACCGCGGCGAAGTCGTCGGTGACGGTCGCCGTGTCGCCGCTGACGCTCACCGCAACGGTCTGCGCGGCGCTGTAGGTCGTGCCCCCCGTCACGGTCGCCGTCACCGTCACCGTGGTGGCGCCGGCCGCCTCGCCGACCTCCGTCTGGCTGTCGGCCGTGACGCTGTCCGTGTCGACCGAAAGCGCAATGCCGCCTGGAGCGTCGTCATCGTCGGTGAGCGTGATCTCGGCATCCGCCACCGTCACGCCGGCAAGCGACCCGTCGAGGCTGATGGTCTCGTTCACCTCGTCGACGGCATCGTCGGTCGGCGTCAGGGCGAAGTCCACATGCGCGCTCGACGCCCCCGCCTTGAGGGTGATGCTCTGCGTTCCCACCATCGCGTAATCCGTGCCCTCGGTGGCGCTGTCGCTGGACTTGCCCACCTCGACGGTCACCGTCTTGTCCACGGCGAAGGTCGTCGAACCGCCCAGCGTCGCCGTCACCCGCACCGTCTTGGCGCCGCCGCCCTCGGAAACGGACGACTGCACGTTGTCGGTCTCCGTGTCCGCATCCACCGTCAGCGTCAGGGCCGTCGGCGCCGCGTCGTCGTCCGTGACCCTGACCGTCACCGCAGGCACGCTCACGCCGCCGTAGTCGGAGCTCCCGACGGTCAGGGCATGGGTGATCGACGCGCTGCGCTGGTTGCCCGTGTTGTCGACGTTGTCGTCGACAGCCGTCACGGTCACCTCCTGCGCCGTGCTCCAGATCCCGGCCCCGCTCGGCGTGAAGGTCAGGCGCGAAGGCGACGCCGTGAACGGCGCCCCCTCCGGCACCTCGACATCGATCACCACGTCGCCCGTCGGCTGGCTCGTGAGAACCACCGTGTAGGTGGCCACATTCTCCGTCGTCTGCGTGGTGCCGCCGTCGTCCGTCTCCCGGATCGTCAACCCGGCCGCCGCCGCCGAAACCGTCACCCCCTTCGTGTCGTCGTCCTTGATGGTGATGGTGGCGCCGGTGACGGCGGGCGCGCCGTCGCCGCTGACCGTGCCGGTAACGTCGACGGTCTCGTCATTCTCGTCGATGGCGTCGGCGACCGGCGTCAGCGTGAACATGCCCCGGGCGCTTGCCGTCCCGGCGGGGATCGTGATGGTGAAACCGGTCACCGCGGCGAAGTCGTCGGTGACGGTCGCCGTGTCGCCGCTGACGCTCACCGCAACCGTCTGCGCGCCGCTGTAGGTCGTGCTCCCCGTCACGGTCGCCGTCACCTCAACCGTGGTGGCGCCCGCCGCCTCGCCGACCTCCGTCTGGCTGTCGGCCGTGACGCTGTCCGTGTCGACCGAAAGCGCGATGCCGCCTGGAGCGTCGTCATCGTCGGTGATCGTGATCTCGGCATCCGTCACCGTCACCCCGGCAAGCGACCCGTCGAGGCTGATGATCTCGTTCTCCTCGTCGACGGCATCGTCGGTCGGGGTCAGGGTGAAGTCCACATACGCGCTCGACGCTCCCGCCTTGAGGGTGATGCTCTGCGTCCCCACCATCGCGTAATCCGTGCCCTCGGTGGCGCTGTCGCTGGACTTGCCCACCTCGACGGTCACCGTCTTGTCCACGGCGAAGGTCGTCGAACCGCCCAGCGTCGCCGTCACCCGCACCGTCTTCGCGCCGCCGCCCTCGGAAACGGACGACTGCACGTTGTCGGTCTCCGTGTCCGCATCCACCGTCAGCGTCAGGGCCGTCGGCGCCGCGTCGTCGTCCGTGACCCTGACCGTCACCGCAGGCACGCTCACGCCGCCGTAGTCGGAGCTCCCGACGGTCAGGGCATGGGTGATCGACGCGCTGCGCTGGTTGCCCGTGTTGTCGACGTTGTCGTCGACAGCCGTCACGGTCACCACCTGCGCCGTGCTCCAGATCCCGGCCCCGCTCGGCGTGAAGGTCAGGCGCGAAGGCGACGCCGTGAACGGCGCCCCCTCCGGCACCTCGACATCGATCACCACGTCGCCCGTCGGCTGGCTCGTGAGAACCACCGTGTAGGTGGCCACATTCTCCGTCGTCTGCGTGGTGCCGCCGTCGTCCGTCTCCCGGATCGTCAACCCGGCCGCCGCCGCCGAAACCGTCACCCCCTTCGTGTCGTCGTCCTTGATGGTGATGGTGGCGCCGGTGACGGCGGGCGCGCCGTCGCCGCTGACCGTGCCGGTAACGTCGACGGTCTCGTCATTCTCGTCGATGGCGTCGGCGACCGGCGTCAGCGTGAACATGCCCCGGGCGCTTGCCGTCCCGGCGGGGATCGTGATGGTGAAACCGGTCACCGCGGCGAAGTCGTCGGTGACGGTCGCCGTGTCGCCGCTGACGCTCACCGCAACCGTCTGCGCGCCGCTGTAGGTCGTGCTCCCCGTCACGGTCGCCGTCACCTCAACCGTGGTGGCGCCCGCCGCCTCGCCGACCTCCGTCTGGCTGTCGGCCGTGACGCTGTCCGTGTCGACCGAAAGCGCGATGCCGCCTGGAGCGTCGTCATCGTCGGTGATCGTGATCTCGGCATCCGTCACCGTCACCCCGGCAAGCGACCCGTCGAGGCTGATGATCTCGTTCTCCTCGTCGACGGCATCGTCGGTCGGGGTCAGGGTGAAGTCCACATACGCGCTCGACGCTCCCGCCTTGAGGGTGATGCTCTGCGTCCCCACCATCGCGTAATCCGTGCCCTCGGTGGCGCTGTCGCTGGACTTGCCCACCTCGACGGTCACCGTCTTGTCCACGGCGAAGGTCGTCGAACCGCCCAGCGTCGCCGTCACCCGCACCGTCTTCGCGCCGCCGCCCTCGGAAACGGACGACTGCACGTTGTCGGTCTCCGTGTCCGCATCCACCGTCAGCGTCAGGGCCGTCGGCGCCGCGTCGTCGTCCGTGACCCTGACCGTCACCGCAGGCACGCTCACGCCGCCGTAGTCGGAGCTCCCGACGGTCAGGGCATGGGTGATCGACGCGCTGCGCTGGTTGCCCGTGTTGTCGACGTTGTCGTCGACAGCCGTCACGGTCACCTCCTGCGCCGTGCTCCAGATCCCGGCCCCGCTCGCAGTGAAGGTCAGGCGCGAAGGCGACGCCGTGAACGGCGCCCCCTCCGGCACCTCGACATCGATCACCACGTCGCCCGTCGGCTGGCTCGTGAGAACCACCGTGTAGGTGGCCACATTCTCCGTCGTCTCCGTGGTGCCGCCGTCGTCCGTCTCCCGGACCGTCAGCCCGGCCGCCGCCGCCGAAACCGTCACCCCCTTCGTGTCGTCGTCGGTGAGCGTGATCGTGGCGTCGGCCACGGTCAGGCCGGTAGCGGTGCCCTTGAAGCTGATCGTCTCGCTCTCTTCGTCGACGGCGTCGTCGGTCGGCGTCAGGGTGAAATCCACATGCCCGCTCGACGCCCCCGCCTTGAGGGTGATCGTCTGCGTCGCCACCATCGCGTAATCGGTGCCCTCGGCGGCGCTGTCGCCGGCATCGCCCACCTCGACGGTCACCGTCTTGTCGGCGGTAAAGGTCGTCGAGCCGTCGAGCGTCGCCGTCACCCGCACCGTCTTGGCGCCGCCGTCCTCGGCCAGCGAGTTCTGCGCGTTGTTGGTGCCGGTATCGGCGTCCACGGTGAGCGTCGCCGTCGGGGGGACCCCATCATCTTCGGTGATGGTGAATTTCACTGTGCCCATGCCGGACGCGCCGCCGTCGAGATTCGTGCCAGAGTTCGCGTCAAGGGTGCCGAGGGCCACCGTCACCCGCTCGGACGTACCCTCATCGATGTCGTCGGCCATCGCTGTCAGCGTCAGGGTGGCACTGCTTGCAGCGTTGGCGACGCCGCTGAAGCTGACGGTCGGCGGACTCTTCTTGAGGTCGTCACTCGCGAGGTTCGAGTAGGCGACGCCGGTAGGCGTGTTGGTCGGTGCGGCGAGTGTGTAATCATCGCCCAAGGTCGCCACGCCGCGGAGCTTCAATGGCACGTCAAACGCCTCGTCGCCGGTCAGCGCGCGACCCAGAGTGACGGTGAGGATCTTGCTCCCTCCGTTCTCGGCGATGGGGCCGGAGGGAGCGGAAAGCGTCACCTTGGTCGGGTCGTCGTCGGTTATGGTGCCGGTGGCGTCGAGCATCGCCACCCCGTCCGCAAACGACGCGTTGACCGGCGACGACAGACGCAGAACGACCGTCTCGCTGATTTCGTCCACGTCGTCGCCGTTCACCGGCACGTCGATGGTCTTGCTCGTGTCGCCCGGAGCAAAGGTGAGCGTGCCCGCGGTCAACGAATAATCGCCATCCGCCGTGGCCGTCCCGCTGCCCGCGTCCGCGTAGTCCACCTTAACCTGTCGCCCGCTGGCGGCGGACAGCCCCACCGTGAACGTCATCTTCGTCGTGGCACCGGCGGCGCCTTCCGCCACCGCCGCGGGCGCGGCCAGCGACACTTGCGCCGTGGTCGCATCGTCGTCCGTGATCTTCCCGGTGGCCGTTCCGTCGCCGATGGAGGTTCCCGTGCTCGGCGCGCTCAGCTTCACGAGGAAGGTCTCGTCCTCCTCGTCGAGCGTGTCCTGGGTCGTCTGCACCGTGATTGTCTTGCGGGTTTCGCCCGCGGCGAAGCTCAGCGTCTGCGCCGTGGTCTGCGCCGTATAGTCGCCGGCGGACGCCGGATAACTGCCGTCCGTGTCGTCGACGGTGCTCCAATCGACCGTGGCTGCGGCGCCCGCCGCACCCAGACGGGTCACGTTGAAGGTGATGGCCTGCCCTTCATCCGCGGATGCATCGGCGATGGTAAAGCGCACGGGCTCCTCGTCGTCGCTGACCGTCACCGGCAGCGTGGCCACCTCCGCGTCGTCGTAATCGCCGCCAGCGGCGGTGTGATGGATCTCGGCGGTACGTTTGCCGTCCTCCCCATTCCTGAGATCGTCATCAACCCCGTTGACCGTGACCGGCTGCCGCGTGCTCCAGGTCGTTGGACCGAAGGTCAGCGAATTCGAATTGACCGTCGCCACTGACATGTCCGTGCTCGACAGCGATACCGTGACGGTGTCGCTGGGCCGTGTTCCCAACCAGACCTCGTAGGTGGCCGTGCTGCCTTCGTCGACGGTCAGGGCAGTGGGAGAAAAGAAGACGCCGAGCGCGTCATCATCCAGAAGCGTAATCGTCGCCACCTTCACCACCAGGTCGCGGTTGGCCATGTCCGTGGTGGCCATGCCCTGCACGACGATGGTCTCGTCGTCTTCCTTTACGGAATCGTCGGTGGGCGTCAGCGTGAGGGTGACGGTGTTCGACCCGGCCGTCGCTCCCCGGGGAATGGTTATCACCCGCGACGATGGCGACCAACTCGCGGTGTAATCCTCCCCCAGCGCGGCTGTACCGGCGAGATCCAGGGTCACAGTCGTCTCGTCGTTAGCCATCGCCACCTCGGCATCGAGCGTGGCGCTCACCGTGACCATCTCGGCCCGGCCGCCCTCCGACAGGGAATTGACATCCACCGCCAAAGTTACCGCGGGCACCGTCTCGTCGTCCGTGATCGTCAAATTAGCCGGAAAGACCGAGTGCCCCAGCGCGGTTCCGCTGATATGGACGGTTTCATTGCCCTCGAGCAGCTTGTCGTCGGTCGGCGTGATCGTAACGCTGGTTGTGCCGGAGCGACCGTTCGCGGGAATCGTCACGGTGGCGCCGCCCGTGCGGGAATAGTCGCCGGGACCGGCCGTGCCGCCCCAGGAAAGGGTTACTTCCGTGTCTCTCGGAAGGACGCTGTCCGCCGGGTCACCCCATTCAGCCGTCACCATCACCTCTCGTGCGCTGCCATTCTCGGCGACCTCCGCCGGAGACACTGACAAGGCGATGCTGGCGCTGTCGATGATCGAAAGTTCGGCGCCACGAACAAAGGGCGTCATCATCGCGCCCTTGGTGCCCTCGATCCGCAGCTTCTCTATGCGATTCTCCCTGATGGGATCGGCGATCGCCGTCATGGACACGCCGGTCGTTCTGCCCTCGGAGCTGCCCTTCGGGATTGTGACGCTCAAGGTGCCAGTAACGCTGTAGTCGCTTGGACTCGTGGTGATGTCCGCAATAGAAAGGGGTATCACCACATCCGTGGCCGCAGCCTTCCCTGTGAGATCCTGCGCTGTGATCGTCAGTTGCTGTTCGCCAGCACCTTCCTGCAGGGATTGGGGCGAGACGCCAATGTCGATCGCGTGAGTGCCTCCGAAGACGAGTGGAAACCCGCTATAGCTCTCGCCTTGGGCCGGCAGGGGCGATGCAACCCCGCCGCTGACCGTCGTGTCGCGGCGATCCCTCCAGCCGGTGAACTTGACGGCGCCGGTACGGAGTTCGACCGTCCTATCGAAGTCGTAGTCCCCTTCCTGGACACGGTATATACAGCGAATTCTCGCGCCCTGGACTGTGCAAGGCGCTGACACGGCCCCGCTGTCGAGAACGATCTCGACACTTGGCGGACCCACAATTGTGACCGGGCGTGGAGTCGAGAACACGATCTCAAACACAGTGAAACCACGAGTAGCGATGCCGCTTGTTGTGGAGACCACGCGAGCGTCATATTCCGAAATCTGGAAATCGGAATCGGCAGCGGGCCAAGTAGCCACCGCAAACGGTCTCAGGACTGCGTTGGAGATCCCGTCGTCCGGCGTCACGGAGAGATTCCAGCGCAACGTCTCGCCAGCGGCCCGTTCATCCACCGTGAATTCCACGTCCATGTCAGCAGACCGATTTCCGCCGGCGCGGTACGAAATCGAAGGAAATGTGACGCTATCGGGTTCAACCAGCTGAGGCTTTTCTGCCGTCATAGTGACGACGTAGCTTCTAATGGCTTGCGGGTTACTTATTCTGGCGTGACATGTTGCGTCTGTCGTTCCGCTGTAGGCAGGTAATTCGTCACAGTGGACGCTAAAGGTTGCGTACCTTATCGGGTCGGTTAGCGTAAACAACCGAAAGCGCTTGCTGAGCGTCGCTCCCACTGCACTAAGCTCGGCAACCAATCTTGCTTCTTCCCGGCCTTCACTGTCGTTCATGTCGTCGCGAGAGTCGAACGTCACGCGAATCGTGGCGGAACCGCTGCCTGCCGGAAGCGTCAGGTTCCAAGGGGGTTCGCTTGGTAAGTAGCGTCCGTCTTTAGCGAAGTCTCTCTCGTCGGGGGGTTCAATCTGATTGTCGTCGGCCAAGGACACAGTGATCGTTTCGGACTCTTCAAAGCGACCTCCGCCGATGAGGCTAACAACGATATCGAACTGCTGCCGCGCCCCCTCCTGGATCAAGCGATTTGGAGGATCGACGGTCACGTTCAACTGCGGAGCGCTGTCGTTGTCGGCAATGGTGATGTCCACGCTGGCTACTTCATCCTGGGGTTGCCCCCTGATGGTGCCTTCGACGCGAAGGGTTTCCGGCCCCTCGAAGAATGAGTCGTCCATCGCCGACAGTGTCACGTCGCCCGTACCCGTCGTCTGACCGGCCGTGATCGTGATGGCCGGAAGAGAACCCACGACTTCGTAGTCGCTGGACTTGGCTGTGCCTCCGAGGGAGAGATCAATGATCAGGTCAGCCGAGCGCCCCGACGCGATGCTGGCCGTGACGGTCACAACGGAATTGCCGCCGCCTTCCGTGAGCTGCGTGTTGGCCGGGACGGATAGGGTCACTTTGAGGGGCGGCGTCTGCGCCAAAACGGTCAGCGCCCACAGCGCGGCGATAAAGGCGGTCAGCAGTCCCAGAAAACAGGCGAGCCGCAAAATGCGGCTCCACCTCAGGATACTCAGGCCAGCGCCTAGCCCGTTTGCTCGGAAGCCAGTGCGCAGACTCATCTACGACGCACTACCGGAAATCCGGCGCGTTAAAATGCAAGGGGGGGGTACAGGAAGGGCTTGCTGGCAAAGTTCTGTTCCGAGCTTGTTCCTCACCCATCGTTGCCAGCTGCCCGTCTTGCGGACAGCAACCCTTGAGCTGCCCCCTTGTGGGCCCGAAGTCCCGCCCGGCTCACTCTTAGACATTGTAAGGGCGGTGCGAGCGCACCGCCCTGCATTCAGTGTATAGGATGATCCGCATTGCGCCCAATGACGACCTGGTAGTGGTGACGACCTGGTAGTGGCAGGGCTCGTTTTTTGCCAGGCAGCACCGCGCCCGCCGTCGGCGGCTGACGGCGCGCGAGGTTCACGAGTCTTGCCGGCTTAGATGATGCTCCTGCGAGACCGCCTCTTCCTCCGCCAATGGTTCGGGAGCCACGTCGGGAACGATGGTAGCCACGTGCTCGAGGATTTGGTCGACCTCGGTCTTGCGGCCTGCGGCGATCATGTCGAGCGCAATGGCCTGCGCGGCGAACAGTGAGGCGCGCGCGACGCGCACCTGCACCTCGGATTGGGGCCACTCCCTGGTCTCCAGCCACCGCTCCGCGAGCTCGGCGAGGAGGCGGTTGGCGGTCATGTCCTCTTCCCCGGCGGCCGCTTCGAGGCGTTTCCAGAGCTCCTCGTCGATGCGGATGTGCTTGCTGATCGTGCCGGGCATGGTTCCTGTCCCCTCTGTAGAGTCGACGCGCGCACCATTTTCCGTGAAGCGGCGCGCACTTGCGACGGCGATTCGTGTTCAGCGTGGCGCCGGAAACGGAGTTTGGCGGGACTTTGAAGCCGAAACGGGGTCGCTGGTTGAACGATTTGAGGGCCTCTGACAGAAACATTGTCGTCGATTTTGACTCGATTACGCGCTCCCGAACGCAATGTGCAGCAGTTGGCCCTGCCCCGAATGCGGGTGCGGAATGGGATGCGGATGTGGGAACAGGGCCATGTCTATCGGAGCGCCATATCCGAAGGTCTATCGAACGTGACGCTCAAGTCATTGCTTCATTGGGAACAATGTAAGCGTTACGCAGACCCCATACTGGAATCTGGGTTGACTACGACGGGGACTTATTGAGGAGCGCCGTGAGCGCGCGAGTCAATTTGTCTCGGGCTCGAAGTTCCACGGCAGCAGTTCCTCGATTTTGGACTGCGGGTGACCCTTGGCGATCTTTTCGAGCGTGCTTCGCATCCAGGCGTAAGGCTCGACGCCATTCATCTTGCAGGTCTCGATCAGCGATGCGATGCGGGCCCAGGCCTGCGCACCTTCATCGTTGCCGGCGAAGAGCGCATTCTTGGCGGTGAGCTTCAGCGGGCGGATTCGGTTTTCCACCAGGTTCGAGTCGATCTCGACGCGGCCGTCGTGCAGGAACTCCAGCAGCCCGTCCCACTGGTTGGCGATATAGGCGAGCTTCTCGCCGAGACGGGAGCGCGGTGAGACCTTCGAGCGCTGCTCGTCGAGCCAGACACCGAAGGCGTTCACGACCGGCGCCGACTCCTCCCAGCGGATCGCCTGGCGCGTCGCCGGCGGCTCGCCCCGGATCTTCTCCTCGATCGCATAGAGCTTGGCGATCTGCATGAGACCGGTCAGCGCGATCGGCGAGGCGCTCGAGTCGTACACCTCCTTCAGCTTGCGCCTGGCGTGCCCCCAACACAGTGCCCGCGTCACAGGGCCGCCGGGTCGATCCGGCCGCGCCAGGATCTTGTGGCCCGAGTAGGCGTCGAGTTGCACCGTCCCCGAAAAGCCCTTCAACAGCCTGGCGCCATACTTGCCGCCGCGACCGGGCTCATAGCGATAGACCACGCCCGGCGGGTCCGCGCCACTCCAGTGACGCTCGTCGCGCACAAGGGTCCACATGTAGCCCGTCTTCGTCTTGCCCCGGCCCGGGTCGAGAACGCGGATCGTGGTCTCGTCCAGACCCAGGTGGCTCGACGTCTTCAGCTCATCCTTCAGGCAGTCGACCACGGGGCGCAGGTGAAACGCTGCCTGCCCCACCCACGTCGCCAGCGTCGCGCGGTGAATCTCGATCCCCGAGCGCTCGTAAATCTGCGACTGACGATATAGCGGAAGGTGGTCGCCGTACTTCGCGATCAGCACGTGCGCAAGAAGAGCCTCGGTGGGAAGGCCGCCCTCCACCAGAGCGGCGGGCGCCGGCGACTGCACCACACCGCCGCCCTTGCACTTGTTGCAAGCGTAGCGAGGACGCACGGTCTCGATGACGGTGAACTTCGCCGGCTCATAGTCCAGCCGCTCGCTGCGATCTTCGCCGATCTTCGTCATCTCGCCGCAGCCACACGGGCACATGATCGTGTCCGGCTCGATCACCTCCTCGCGCCGGTCGACCTGAGGCCCGAAGCGCACCCCGCTGCGCGATCCCCGGGAAGAGCGCCGCCGACGCTTGCTGCCGGCCTCCTCGTCCTGCTCCTGGTCATCTGCCTCGGGTCGGCCGCCTGCTTCGGCGATCGCCGCCCAAAACTCCTCGAACGTAAGCTGGCGCTCGTCCTCGTTGAGCTTCTCGGAGCGCGGACCGAACAGCGCCTTCCTGAGCTCCTTGTTGAGATGCTCAAGCCGGCTGATCTGCTCCGCGCTGTACGCGTTCTCGGCCTCCAGCCGTGCCGCCCGCGCTTCCGCCGTTTGCCTCGCCGCCTCCGCCGTGCTGCGTGCCTGCTCTGCTTCGCACAGGGCCGCTTCGGTCGCACGGCGCGCCGCGCGCTCGTCGGCAAGCTCCGCCTGCAAGGCTGCCAGCGCCGCAGAAACCACCCCAGGCGACGGCGAACCGGCGCTGCTGAGGGGTGAGGGCGTGGCCTTCGGCATGACTGATCCCTTAATCCGATTCGCCAATGCGTGACCAGAGAAAAGCGCAGGCGGGACCTCGACCAGAATCTGCGCCCCCGCCTGCGTGTCTCTTCACTCCGCTGCCAGCGGGCGGCGAACCGGGCGGGCCTTCACCCGGCGCCAGTCAAGGCCCTCGAAGAGAGCCTCGAACTGGCCCTTCGTAAGGCGCATCACACCGTCCTCAATCGCGGGCCACGCGAAGCGGCCCTGCTCCAGACGCTTGTAGGTCATCACCAGACCGGTGCCGTCCCAGGTGAGCAGCTTGAGCCTGTCGCCGCGGCGCGAGCGGAAGATCACGATCACCCCGGAATAGATATCGAGGTCCAGCTCCCCCGCCGCCGTCGCCGCAAGAGCGTCGTGGCCCCGGCGAAAATCAACCGGCCGCGTCGCCAACACGATGCGAAGCGAGGGACCCGCGATCATGACGACGCCCGACCCAGCCCCGAGGCCACAGCCACGATCCGATCGACCGCGCTCTCCACCGGAAGGCGAACGACGACGCCCAGCGCCTCGATCGCGACCGTCTGCTCGGACGCAGCCCCGTCAACCACAACCGGAATATAGGGAGGCGCAGACTCGGCTCCCCGCCGATCACCACCAGCGCCACTCGCCGCCTGACGACGCCAGGTGCGCAGCGTCCTCTCGCTGATGCCGTGACGGCGGGCAACTGCCGATATCGATGCATCCGGGCGCTCGCTCTCCGCAACGATCTGCGCCTTCACATCATCCGGCCAAGGCCGGCCATCCCGCTTCCCGGATGCCGCCACCCCGCGCGCGCCGGAGAGACCACGAGCGCGCGCCCGACTGCGCCACTGACGAAGAGTTTGCCCGGTGATGCCGTGGCGAGCCGCGACCTCCTTCTGCACGGCCCCCGGTCTGTCGCTCTCCGCGACAATCCGCGCCTTCTCCTCGGCAGACCATGATCGCCGAGTGTGATGAGCCGGATCAGTTGCTGTGGATGGTGTAGGTGGAGCTGCAGCAGATGGGGCGGCTTCTTCAGGCGCTGGTGCCTCGACCGAGTGACCGCCGAACTCGTGGCCACGCAGCAAATCCAAATCCTTCATCGCGATGCCTCCTCCAGGGCTCCTTGCCAAGGCCCAGAGTCAGCCGCGAAATCAGATTCGTTGGAAGTATGGGGGATCGATACCGCTTACGGAACAATTCTTATGTAGCTCGGAGCGACGCAAAATGCGACGCAGTTATTCCGGCCCCTCTGAGCTACGCTCTTCTACGAAGTATCGTAGCAGGCTGTATCCTGCGCGTGCCTGAGCGTAGTGTTGTCGTAGGCCTGCAGCGGGCTGCGTCAGGTGTGAGAGCAAAAAACGCCTCAAGGCGTAAGACAGGTCCAGGGGTCCGCAGAAAAGCTATCAGGCCCAGCCACTTAGGGGGCGCAGGAGGCACGGTGAGGCCAGGAATCCGGGAATTCGGGCGTATTTCGCAGAGCATACGCGGAATTTCTTATGGCACGCGTTATGTAGAACACAATTGGCGACTTGTGTTGTCCGTGTGTGGCGATTCCGGTGCGCTCGGCACGGCTCGGGATGCACGCGGGGATCGATCTGCCGAGCTCGTGCAGGCGCATGTTCTCGCAGACTTGGCGGCGTTCGGAGATGCGGTAGAAATGAGGCAAGCGATCATGGTCGGCGCAGTGGACCGATCACCATGATCGTCACGAGTGTCGGACGTGGTGACGTCGGGCCGTTCAGGCGCGACGGCACCAATGTCCGTCGAACCGCGGAGGCGCTCGTCGTCTTCGGCGACGGCGCTGACGCCGAGCACGCGCATGGGACTTGCAGTCCATCGGTCGAAGGTGATTTGCGGCACGATGTCGGCGGCGGCGGTCGACGGCGCACCATCGCCATCTTCATCGCCGCGATCATCGTCATCGGCACAAGCGCGAGCGCGCGCAGTCCATGCGCGCGCCGCTGCAAAGGCCGGCGATGGCGGCGCGCGGCTCGACCGCGGTTCTGACTTCGCGTACTGAGTCGCGGTGTGTCTCTCTGCAGCGAGACGAGCGTCCGGCGATGGCGCGTAGCGCCGAGCCGGACGCGGGGCTCGGAGTGATGTGGGATGGCCAGCGACCGCAGAGAGCGCGAGCGCCGCCTGCGCGAAGCGCGGCGGCACCGGCCATCGAGGGCGCACACCGGTGGCCGATACGGATACCGGCGGTCGGGTGCACCGGACTGCGCGCATTGACAGCCGTCGTGAAAACGCAGAACGCGGTCGGTGCCGTGAGGCACCGACCGCTGTGTCTGTCGCGGGCGCCGATCAGGCCGGTACGACCATCACGGGAATGCCCAAGCGCTTCGCCTTGTCGACCAGGTTGCCCGTGATGCCTGAGCCTGGGAAGGCGATGACGCCCTTGGGCAGCAGGTTGAGCAGCTCGTCGTTGCGGCGGAAGGGCGCGGCCTTGCCGTGGGCGGTCCAGTCGGGGCGGCAGACGACCTGGTTGACGCCTCTGGCCTCGGCCCAGCTCGCCGCGATCTTCTCGACGCCGGGGCCGCCGCCGTGGACCAGCACCATGTCGCCGTACTTCTCGCGGGCGCGGTCGAGCGTGCTCCAGACCGCGTCGGCATCGGCGACGGCCTTGCCGCCGGTGATCGCGACCAGGGTGCCCTCGGGCAGGTGCGCGCGGGTCTCGCGGTCCTTGCGGGCTCTGCGGAAGTCGCGGGCATCGATGGCGGCGGAGGTCAGCGTCCCTGTGCGGCTCGTGTGCGAGCCGTGCCTCGGGCGCCATGTATCGCCGGTCTCGACGCGGTAGGCATCGGCTGCGATGTCGCGCATCTTCTCGAAGGCGTCGCGGCGGTCGCCGAGGCTCTGCGCCCGGTCCGTGAGGGTCTGCAACTCCCAGGCCTTCACCTCCGATCCATCCTGCGCCTTCTCGAGGTCGCGCATCTCGGGGGTGATGCGGTCGACGGCGCGGTCGAGCCTGGCGACCTGGGAGTGCAGCATGTTGACGAAGCCCCACATCAGGGGCTCGCGCTCGTCGGCCATCTGCGTGCCATCGACGGTGACGCCGACGACGATGACGCGGATGGCCTCGCTCAGCGCATCGGTGGCGTCGTCCTCGTCCCAGACGACCCTGCTGTCGAGCTCGCCGCGCTCGGGCGCCGTGCCGTAGAGGGCCATGCTCTCGCAGACCGTAGCAGTTGCAGAAGCGGTAGCGCTTGTGGTGTCGATCATGACGATCTCCCTTGTTCGCCCTCCGGGACCCTGTGCCCCGTCGTGGTGTCCTCCTTCTTCACGCGCGCGCAGGATCAGCACCTGGCCTTAGGAACTGTTGGGCGGGGTGGTGCGGAAGTTTGGCGATGGTGCGGAAGATGGCGCCGCCGTGCCGGTGGGAACGGTGCTCCGCAGCAAATCCATTCCAGTGGTCCTTACGGCGCCGGGCCGGGCAGGCCCGCTTGGGCCTGCCCGGCGTCTAGGCGCCGCCATGAATGGTTCCGCGAATGGATTTGAGGCGGTGCAGCGTGACGCGGCGGCCCCGCGAGAGGGGCCGGCGCGCTGCGAGACGAGGCGGTTGGCGATTACACGCAAGCCATCTTCACGGTCGCCGAACTTCACGGCCCGCCCTTACAGTTCCTTGGGCCAGGCCGGAAGGAGCGGAGCGACTGGAGGACCCGCAGGGTTGCTGGTGCGAGCACGCGTGGAAGAATTGGAGGACACGACGGAAGAGGCTTCCATTTCAACACGCACGGCCTCCTGTTTCTTTCCTGCCTGCCGGCAATGCCGCGGCGGTGCGGACCAAGGGCGCGATGCGGGCGGCCAGGGCGTGCGGGCCGAAGGTCACGATGTCCTCGTTGAAGTCGCCGGTCTGGGAGACGACAACGGCGCACTCGATGCGCAGAGCAGAACATCGCCGGCGCAGTCGAAGCGCGGCACGCTCTCCCGCCTCGTCGTTGTCGCAGGCCACGACGAGACGTGCGACGCCCGTTGGCGGCGTGAAGGCGCCGAGGCCACCGGCCGAGAGCGCGGCAGCGGCGATGACGGTCGGCACGGCGGTAACGATGGAGAGCATGGTCTCGATGCCCTCCCCCACCAGCAGCGTGCCGGTGCTGGGGTCGCCGAAGCGGACGGCATGGCCATGGACACGGCCGAGGGCCTTGCGGGGGAACGACACGTCTGCCTTCGCGGGACGCCGGGGATCGAGCCACGTGCGATGGACGCCGACGATGGCGCCATGCGTGCGCTGCTCCCCCGGGTCGAGGCACTCACCTGGACCGGAGCGGTCCTCCGGACCAAGGTGTTCCCCTGGGCCGGGGTGTTCCCCTGTGTCGGCGGTGACGGCGGCGACCAATGCCGGCAGGCGGTGCACGCCGCCGCCGTCGCGGTAGAAGAGAGAGGGATGGAAGCGTAGCGCGGGAAAGCGGCAGCGGTGGATGGCGCGGGCCCTGAGGTACGCCTCGGCGTGGGTGCCGTCGATGGCGCGGCAGCGCCGCCAAAGGCGGCGTGCCGCCTCGCAGGGGTCGTACGCGTCGGCCGAGCCCGATGCCGGCGCAGCCGGCAGGGCGAGGAAGGCGCGGGCCTCAGCCATGGCGTCGCGCAGCGGCACGTCCCCCATGCGGTGGCGGATGAGATCGAGGAGGTCGCCATGCGTGCCCTCTGCTGAGTCGGTCCACTTGCCTGGGATGCCGGGAGGCGCGAGGCGGACGAAAAGCGAGCGCCCGCGGGCGCCGCGAATGTCGCCGGCGGTCCAGTACCTCCCCTGCCTGCGCCCGTGGGGCAGATAGGCGCGGCAGACCTCCTCGGCGCGCTCGCCGAGGGCCTTGGCGATCCGGGTGGCGTTCATGGGGCTCCCCCGCTCCGTCCAGAGAGTGCCCGGGTTCCGGCCGGGCTCGGACTCTCGGCGGCGCGCGGGCGGCGGGGAGGCGCGCAGCGCACCCGCGCCGCTGCCCGGCGGGACGGGGCTCTGGTCGTGCTGCATGAAGAAGGGGGCACGCGCACGCGCCGGTCATCGGCGCAGGCGCGGCCCCCAGGGTGCCGGAGGACGGCGGTGGTGCTGTCAGGCGCCCGCGTGCTGCTGCACCAGCCAGGCGGGATGCACGATCGGCATCGCGGGCGCGAGATCACGCGTGATCAGCAGCTCGGCCACTGTCGCGCGCACGGCGCGCGCATCCTCGACCGGCACGGGTCCTGCGAAGTCGTCGTAGAGGTGTATGTAGTAGACCCCGCGATCGGGAGTGGTGTAGGCGGGGCGCTTCATGACGGTGCCGACGGTCTCGCCGTCCGCGATGACGAGCCACTCGTCATCGCCGCATGAGCGGAAGGCGATGTCGTCGGCGGTGAGGCTGTAGCCGGACATGGCAGAACCTCCTGGACGAACGGCGCGCGGCGGCGCCCGGAGGGTGCCTGCCGCGTGCCATGGTTGAAGAAGGAAGGGGCCGTGCCCCGCGCGGGAGATGACGCGGAACACGGCCCCAGGGGCGAGCGGGCGGGAGGCACCCGCTGCGAGGACAGGCCGTTCAGAAGGGAATCCCGGTGCCCTGGGCGTCGGCCGATGCGGCCGCCTGCGCATCGTCACCGTTGGCCGGCGCGGTGCCGTTGCCGTTGGTGCCGGCAGGCTTGTCCAAAAATTGCACGCGTCCACCGGGGACGAGCAGGATCTCGGTCGAGAACCGGTCGCTGTCCTCGCCGTCCTTGCGCCACTTCCTGGTCTGCATCTTGCCGGCGACGTAGACCAAGCGGCCCTTCTTCGCGTGCTTCGCCAGCATGTCGATCAGCCCGTCCTGGAAGGTGACGGCGCGATGCCACTCGGTCTTGTCGATCCGATTCCCTGTCTGCTTCTCGACGTAGCTCTCGTCGGTCGCAATGCTCATATTGGCGACGCGCCCGCCGGAGGCGAGGCTGTTGACGGTGACGTCCGCACCCAGGCGGCCAATGACTTCTGCGCGGTTCAGTCCGAAACTCATGATCGTGCTCCTTCACGTGCGAGTTCTGACGATGGTTGGCGAACGGGGCGGTCTCTCTCGATCCACCTCCAGTTCACTCCTCGAAAGCTCTTCACCTCCTCCTGGCCGCGGCCTGCTCCGAGGCTCGCCGGGTTCACGAGGGCCTCGCGGACCGCACGGCCGGTGACTGCCGCGGCGCCGATTCGGGATTGCGAATGTCGGGAGCGGGCTCACGTTCGGGACGGCCGCGGCGGGTCCGCGCTCATGACGGCGACAGGGCCAAGAGCGGCACGTTGGAGAGGACTTCGACCTGGTCGGGACGCAGGCGGGCGAAGGCGATGCAGGCGGCGGCTTCGGATTCGGTCTCGAAGACGCCCAGCTCGTCGCCTGTTTCTAATTCGACCACGGTGATCTGCGGCGGCCAGAGCGACACCAGGTGACGCTCTGGCGCGCGGGAGTTGGAACGATATGCGCAGCGCGGACAGCGGGCCGTGCCCCCGGTGGGGACTCCACAATCCACACACGCGCCCCGCGCGCGTCTCGCGACATAGCGTCTCTTCCCGGCGGCATTTGCCCGCTCGGCACAGACGCGTTCCTTCTCCAGCGCGAGGCACCGGCCGCAGCGCGACAGGTCGCCGACCGTGGGCTGCGCACAGCGCACGCAACGGCCGGTGGCGCGCCGCGCGGCATAGCGCCGGCGGTCGAGTGCGCGGCGTGCCTCGCGGCATGGCTCGCACACGGAGCGGTTGTCTTCCGGCCGGCGCCGGCCGCAGGACGAGCATAGCCCTGCCTCCTGACGCGCCCGGCGGCGGCGCCTGTCGCCGGCGCGGTCGGCGCGGCGGCACTGCTCCGGATCCCGGCCGCCGTATGGCACCCCCTGCTGCCTGGCTTTGGCACGACGGGCGCGGTCGGCGGCGCGCCTTTTCTCGGCGCAACTACCGCAAACCTTGAGTCCGGGCTCGGGGGGACGCTTGGCGCAGCGCGTGCATACGCCACTGGCGAGGCAATCGGCGTGGCGCAGACGGTGGCGACGATCCCGCGCCTGCTTCGCAGGGTCCTTGAGCGGCATGGCTTGGCTTCCCAGTCAGCGCGCGTTGCGCAGGGTGCTCAGGCCCGAGGCGGCGCAGCCCCACATTTGGACCCCGGAGCGGGCCAGCTTGACCCCCGTGCAGATGATGATCTCGTCGCGTTCGGGGCGCATCTCCCGGACCGCCTTGCGCGAGACGATCTTCCGGCGCGGCCTGCGCCGGCCCTTCGTCTCGGGCTGCCCGGCGTCGACGGCACGGATCTCGCCGCTGGGGAGGGAGCGGTAGGTCTCGACCACGTAGCGCTCGTCGTCGAGGCCTCTGCCGAACAGGTGGATCAAGAACGTCCGCGCGTTGCGATGGAACATCCGGCCGGTCTGCATGGTCTGCCGTCTCCCCCGGTGGTGGTTGCCGACGGCGAGGACACGCTCCACAGCGCCGCCCCCGCCGCCCGCGTCACGGCCGAGCTCTCGCTCATGCCGGCGCGCAGGCGTGTGGCGGCGGAGGGGCGACGGTGAGGCGGCGGGGCGGAGACGTGCAGGGGTGGCAGGCGCCGCCGATTGGTGATCCGGGGGACGGCCGGGGCAGATCACGAGGCGTCCGCCGGTCTGTCGCCGCGTCCCGGCCGTGGCTATGATGGCGGCCCGGCGGCGGGCGCGGCCCGGCAACTCACGGAAGGCAGGTCGTTCGGAATGCGGGAAGGCGGTTCAGGATCGGCGCCCGGCGCCGCGGTCGTGGCGACAGTGAAGTGGTTCAATCCGGTGAAGGGGTTCGGTTTCCTGACGCAGGACGACGGCTCGGCCGACGTGTTCTGCCATATCTCGGCGGTGTCGCAGGCAGGCTTTGACACTCTTCCCGAGGGCGCGACCGTCACCTGTGAGGTCGAGCAGGGCCGTCAGGGCCTGCAGGTCTGGCAGATCCATGCCGTCGATACGTCGACCGCGACCACGAGCCCACCGGGGAGCGGCGGGCCGCCGCGCGGCGATTACGGACGCCTTCATGGCGAGCGGAGTCCGGCTCCGTCCCGCCGCGTCGAGGCTGTCGTGAAATGGTTCGTTCCGTCGAAAGGCTTCGGGTTCCTGGTCCCCGACGACGGCTCGCCCGACGTGTTCTGCCATGCCTCTGCTGTCCGGGACGCCGGATACGACACGCTCCCGCAGGGCGCGACCGTGACCTGCGAGGTGGCGGAAGGCCAGCGGGGTCCGATGGTATCGTCGATCGTCGCCGTCGATGCCTCGACCGCCATGGCCCAACCTGCGGGCCGCGACGAGCCGTACCGGGACCGGCGCGAGCAAAGGTGGGAGCGCGGCCAGCCGGCCGGGCCGGCCGAGGAGCGTTCCGGCCTGGTCAAGTTCTACAACGCGGCCAAGGGCTACGGCTTCGTGGTGCCGGACGACGGCGGGCCTGACGTGTTCGTGCCGGGCATCGTGCTCAATCGTGCGGGCCTTGGCGGCCTGGAAGCGGGCCAGCGCGTGAGCGTGATGGTGGAGCAGGGAGCGCGCGGCCTTCAGGCGAGGGATATCGAACTCATCTGAGGCGGAACTCCGGCGCGCGCCGATGCGTCTCACATGCCGGGACGTATCGCCGGAACGCGGGCGCCGTTTCGACCGGGCGGCGGAGAGCTATTCCACCATCCGCTTGAGGCCCGCCAGCGGCCGAAGCTTGACCGCCGTGGACGCCGGTTTTGCGGCCACCTGGATTTCTTCGCCGGTCCGTGGCGAGATCATCGTCCGCGCCTTCCTGGCGGGCTTGCGCGCGCGGGTGATCCTCAGAAGGCCGGGCAGCGTAAAGGTGCCGACCGCGCGCTTCTTGATGTGGCGCTCGATGAGAACACCGAGCTCGTCGAACACCGCCGCGACGTCTTTCTTCGGCAGCCCCGTCGATTCGGACAGCGAAGCCACCAGCTGCGTCTTCCGTAATGGGGCGGTTGATGTCAAACACCGATCTTCACGATCTTCCGGCCTGGCACGGTGGCTCGCACATGAAGCACCGTAGCCTGTTGCAAATCGAATCACAGGCGCGGTCAACATAGCGGATTGCCATGGCGGGAGCGGCTAACTGACTCGTCTGCGCGGCAAAGAAGGAAGCGGGATTCCCGGATGTGTCCGTCGCCAGGCTCTCGCTTCCGTCCGTGGTCAGCGCAGCGGCTGCCAACGTCATGCCTGGTCCAAACGATTCCCGAGTGCCGATCTTGGTCGCGTGCTCGAACGCGATGAAACGGTTCGGCCGACAAGACGCAGCGCGTGCATCAACGGGAACCGCGTCCCGGCGAGGGGACACCGGTGGATCGCCACCTTCAGGCGCGGCTCTTTCCTCCTCTCGCTTCCGATTGCCGGTGGGATGCAGCCGCGCCTATGCCGTCTGGAGCGCCATCGCCTCCTCGCGCGTGAAGCGGAACTCGGTGCCGTCCCGCCACATCCGGTGAAGTACCACGCCGATGCGCCGGGCCAGGGCGACGGTCGCACGCTTCTTGCCACGGAGCTTCGCCAGACGAAGCGCCCAGGCCTTCAGCCAGTTCGGCCCGGCGGTGCGGTTCAGCATCACCGTGGCGGCCTGATAGAGCGCGGTACGCAGACCTGCGTCGCCGCACTTCGTGATGCCGCCGACAATATCTCGCTCGCCGGATTGGTCCCGGCCCGGCGTCAGTCCCACCCAGGGGCCGACATCCTTCGATCTCCGGAACCGCCCGGGATCGTCAATCGCCGATTTGAAGGTCAGGGCCACGACCGCGCCTACGCCGGGCATGGTCATCAGCAGCCGGCATACCGGATCCTCCCTGGCCAGATCGCGGACCAGCTTCTCCAGGCCGGCCAGCTCGCGGCGCAGAGCCACCCGCGCGCGCAGGATCGGTTCGGCGGCGGCCTCCAGCATCGCGTTGCCTGCGATCAACTCCCGGACGCGGGCCTCCCAGCGGCCCTTCGAGACCTGGCCCAGCTTCAGGCAAAAGTTGCGCAACACGCCGCGCAGCGAGAGTTCCATATCGGTGAGCGCGTCCTTCACGGACCTGCGCGAGTTCAGCAGTGCGCGCATCTCCTGCGACGATACCGACTTGCAGTGCACCGGCCTGAACCAGCCCATCTGCAGAAGCCGTGCGATGCCCTCGGCATCCCGGCGATCCGTCTTGATCGGCATCGCCTTCAGCGCTGCCTTCACCCGCCGGGTCTCCATAAGGACGGCCTCGAAGCCGGCGTCGGTCAGCCCCTTGTGCAACCAGTGGGACAGGGGACCGGCCTCAAGACACGATCACGGCGAACCAACGCGTCTGCTGTGCCTCCACGCTTGCCCATCACGAATTGTCGCAACCAACGCGTCAGGCGTGCTGGCGACCTGAGCCTCGGTCACGATCTTGCCCTTGTCGCCGATCACGCAGATTGTCGTGCTTGCCAGCGATACATCCAGCCCGATATAGACAGCCATGTCGTTGCCCTTTCCTCTCGAAGGATTGGGGCGCGCCTTCCGGCAAGACCCCGTGAGCACGCTGAGCGTGCAAGGGCAACGACACCCGATTCGTCGTCATCGGGACAGGCTCCGATGGTGCCGATTGGCGCCGAGCCCCATTACGGCATCTTGGTCATCGCTTCCTTGAGTGCGGTGGCCTTGCGGGGAGCGGAAGTGGTCATGTCTCGGGTCGCCGCGTCCTTGCCGGAGGGAGCGTGCCGGACCGGGTGACCGCATGAGCGACAATCGACGGTGCGGTTCACTTGATACCTGTTCGGCTTTGTCCGTCGGCACCCTGCGGGTCCGCCAAGCCTCGGCGTCACCCGGCAAATCGACGATGCGGGCCTTGGAAGGACCGGGTGCCGTGAGATGACGAGAATCGCCGAGCGCCGCGCCGCGCGGCTGCACATCGTCCCGGCGCAGCTTCTGGTCAACGTCACCGTGCGTCCAAATTGCGCCTGCGGCAAATGCGAGGAAAGCGTCGCCCGTGCCGGTCGAGTAAACTTGGCTCCGCACGCTCCGCGCCGACGTGCGACCGGCGCGGAGGAGAATGCCTGCATCCACTAGCGAATGGGTGATCCTACGATGAGAATAGTCCTCGCAGCGCTCGCCGTGGCTGCCATTCTCGCGGCCGGTGAAGTCCGTGCCGGCGCGCTGGCGCCGGGCCCGCAGATCGTCGCCGAATACGACCGCAGCTTCATCGAGCGCTCCGGCGCCCAGACGTTCGGCGAGATGCTCGACACGGGCATCATCCGCTACTTCTTCACCGGAGGGCGCAACCTGCTCGTCATGGTGAACGGGCGACCCTACGCAACGACCGCGCACGATCTGGACTCCCTCCCGCTTTCGGCGGTCGAGCGCATCGAGGTGCTGAGAGGCGAGAGCCTGGGGACGATCGGCGGCCACGCCGCGGTGCGTGGCGCGTTCAACCTCGTGCTGAGGAAGGACCTGGACGGCTTCGACGTGCGCACCGTAGCTCGGTTGCCGAGCCGCGACGGCGGCGATGCGCGCCAGGGAAGCGTCGTGTGGGGCGGCGAAATCGGCGCCGGCGGTTACATGGCCCTCGGCGTCGACGTTCTTGACCGCGAGGAGATCGCCGGCCACACACGCGAGCACAGCCGCTCCGAGTGGGAGGAAGGCGGGAGCTTCGCCGAGGCGAGGAACGTGAGCGTCGGCGGCAACACCGTCTACGTCTTCGACACGAGCACGGGCGAGCTGAGATCCGTGCCGCTCGGTGCGTGCGACCCGGCGCACGGCTACACCGGCCCGCTCAGCAACCCGCCGGGGATCGACTCCGGCGACAAGGGCTGCGGGTTCGCCTACGGCGACTTCTGGTGGGACAGGGGGAGCTACGGCCAGGAGAATACCATCCTGAACCTCGACCACCCGCTTGGGGAGAGCGCCGAGCTCCACGTGGACGCAAACGTCACGCAAGAACGCTGGGCGTTCCGCTACGCACCGTCGATCGATGTTTTCTCCGTCACCCCGAGCGAGAGCCTGCTCGACGATATCAACGCGTCGGCGCGCGAGGCCGACCCGGCGTTCGAGGCGACGGGAGAGGACGTCTTCTCGGTTGGGCACCGCTTCATCGGCCATGGAAACCGTGACTGGAGGACGAGCATCGAAGAGTACGATGTCTCGGCAAGCATTGAGGGCCGTCTCGCTGACGGCCTGGGCTACGACGCCGAGATCAGCGCCTGGAACCGCGACGGCTCGTTGAGAGGCGATACCTTCGTGGACGCCGAGATCATCAGGCAGGAGATCGAGGCCGGAAGGTACGACCTGACCAATCCGTTGTCGGTGGAACCGGACCACCTGAGAGCGATTGAGAGGAGCAGCCTGCACGAGGAAGAAGACTTCGGCGGGAGGTACCAGGGCGCGCGTCTCGCGCTCGAGGGGGCGGGTCCGGGCATCGGCGGGCGTGCCTCGGCATGGACCGCGGGGGTCGAACTCGCCGACGTGGAGGCCCACCGGCAGCTCTCGTTCCGGGCGCGCGACGGCGGGACCCGCGACGTGAGCGGGGTGCTCGGATCGGGCGGCACCAGCTACGCCGGCGAGCGCATTGAGGCGGGTGTATTTTCCGAGCTGTCCCTGCCCATCGGCGACAGCGTGGACGTGAGAGCGGCGGCACGGGCCGACGAGTACGACGACGTCGGCGGTCTGCGCGCTTGGCGCCTCGGGGCCGAGTGGCGCCCGAGCGACATCGTGGCGCTGCGCGGCTCGTGGAGCGCGGGCGACGAGGCGCCCTCGATGCACCACCTGCACAGCACAGCGGCGCAGGACTACCCCTATGTCCGTTGCGTCCCCGAGAGCGGGCCGCCGCCGCGCACATGCGACACGTCGAATTACCGGCAGGTGGAGCGCCGCACGAGCGGCAACCCCGAGCTCGACCCGTCGCGCTCGCAGAGGCGCTCCCTCGGCGCCGAGGCCCGCAGCGGGCCGTTCTACCTCGTCGCCGACTGGTACTCGCTCACGACCTCTGATCTGCCGGGACAGCACGACGCCGACTGGGCGATGCTGAACCATCCCGAGTGCCCGCCGGGCGGCGGCGCCGGCTGTATCGAGCGCGCGGCCGGAGACATCACCATCCACGACAGCTTCGCGAACATCGTCGAGATCGATATCTCGGGGCTCAACACCCGGTTCGGGGCCCGCGCGGAGACCGGCTGGGGCTTCGTCGCATTGCGCGGATTCTGGCGCTACGTGGCCAGCAGCGAGGAGCGCATCGCAGGCGACGAGCAGCCGTACCCGCTCCCGCGCAACGCCGTGCGCATCGTGACCTCGGCCGGGCGCGGCGACCTTACCGCCTTCTGGGCCGTCAACTACCGCGACGAGATCGAGAACCGGCAGGGCGATGGACGGTTCAAGTCCTGGATCGGCCACGACCTGACGCTCGATTGGAGAGCGCCGCTGGGGCTCGAAAGCACGCGGGTGACCGCGGGTGTGTACAACGTCACCGACGCGAAGCTCTCCACCAACACCGCGAACCCCTCCGCGACCGACGGACCCACCGCAGCAGGCTGGGGACGGACCTTCTTCGTCACCCTCAACATGCGGTTCTGAAGCGATGGGCGAAGGAGAAATGCCGTCGGGAGGCACGCGTGCGCTCGGTCCGCAGGGACCCCAACCAGCGGCAGGAGCACGAGGCGCCGTTGGCGGGATTCGAACGCCTGGCGCACAGTCATGCGAAGAGGGTAACCCGTTCCAAGAGGCCGTGGAGCCGAGCGGCCCGCGGCTGAGCTTGGCGTCTGAAATGAAGGATCTCTGCGCTTCGCGGCCGTTCGCCACCCGTGGTTGTCCGGATCGGCACGGTCTCTCGGACAGTCACGCGGGCTGTGTCGGGGCAGAGTGAGATTTCGATAATCGGAAATATCGTAGCAGGAATCCTGCTGAGTTGGTGAATCGTGCACGCAGGAATGCGATTCCTGATTGCGCCTATGCGGTACCTGGGATTTGGGCCAATGCGACAGCGCCCGTCGGGGGAGTTCTTCAACCTACTGATATAACGCAATATTATAGCACACTCCGCTGGCCAGACCCGGTGTAGCGAATGTCCGGGCGGAGAAAGCACCATGGTGCGGGGTTGGAGCGCCTCCGACATGCACGGTCGCGCCCACGGGCGCGCGGAATCAAAAGCGCGCGACAGGCCGTGAGCGAGAAATGCTCAGAGCGTTTCCGCGCAGGACGGAAACGGTCCAGCCTCAGACCGGCACCGAAATTCCCGAGCGCGGGGCGGAGAGGATGTCCAGATCGCAGCCGCGGTCCGCCTGTTCCACGTGGGCGAGGTGGAGCGCGAGATAGCCGCGCTCGGCGCCGGCCGGCGGCGGCGGAGGCCGCCACGCGGCGCGCCGCGCATCGAGCGCAGCCTGCGGCACGTCCAGCGTGAGCGTGCGCGCCTCCACGTCCAGCGCGATCCGATCGCCGTTCTCCACCAGCGCGAGCGGCCCGCCGATGGCGGCTTCAGGCGCCGCGTGGAGGACGATGGTGCCGAAGGCCGTCCCGCTCATCCGCGCATCCGAGAGCCGCACCATGTCGGTCACGCCCGCCGTCGCGAGCTTGCGGGGGATCGGAATGTAGCCGGCCTCCGGCATCCCCGGCGCGCCCTTGGGGCCCGCGTTGCGCAGCACCAGCACGTCGTCGGGCGTCACGTCCAGAGCGGGATCGTCGATCCGCGCCGTGAGGTCGGCGACGGACTCGAAGACCACCGCGCGCCCGGCGTGCCGGCAGAGCGCAGGCGTCGCCGCCGACTGCTTGATGATGGCGCCGTCCGGCGCGAGGTTGCCGCGCAGCACCGCGATGCCGCCCTCGGGGTAGATGGGATCGCCCGGCTCCCGCACCACGTCCTGCGGCCAGGGCGCGGGCGCAATGGCGATTTCCTCGCCCAGCGTCCGCCCGGTCACGGTGAGACAATCGAGATCGAGCTGATCGGCGAGCGCCCGCAGCACCGGCATCAGCCCGCCGGCCTTGTTCAGATCCTCCATGTAGTGCTGGCCGGAGGGCTTGAGGTCGACCAGCACCGCAGTCTCGCGGCTGAGCCGGTCGAGCCGGTCGAGGTCGAGGTCGAAGCCGCAGCGCCCGGCGACGGCGGCGAGGTGGATCACCGCGTTGGTCGAGCCGCCGACCGCGAGCAGCACCCGGAGCGCGTTGGTGAACGCGGCTGGCGTGAGGATTCGCGCCGGCGTGAGCCCCTCGGCGGCCATCGCCACGGCCCGCGCCCCGCTTTCCCGCGCGACCCGCTGGCGGTCGGCGAGCACGGCGGGGATCGCGGCGCTCCCCGGCAGCATCATGCCGAGCGCTTCGGCCGCGCACGCCATGGTGCTGGCCGTCCCCATCACCATGCAGGTGCCGGCGGAAGGCATGAGCCGGCCGCCGACTTCGGCGATCTCGTCCTCGTCGACCCGGCCGCCCCGGTGCGCCCCCCAGTAGCGGCGGCAGTCGGTGCAGGCGCCCAGCCGCTCGCCCCTGTGGCTCCCCGTCAGCATCGGCCCGGTGACCAGCTGGATCGCGGGCACGCCCGCGCTCGCCGCCGCCATGAGCTGGGCCGGCACGGTCTTGTCGCAGCCGCCGATCAGCACCACCGCATCCAGCGGATGGGCGCGGATCATCTCCTCCGTGTCCATCGCCATCAGGTTGCGGAAGAGCATGGTCGTCGGGTGCATGAAGGGCTCGCCGAGCGAGATCGTGGGGAAGGTCAGCGGCAGTCCGCCGGCGGCCGTCACCCCGCGCTCCGCGGCGTCGATCAGGGCCGGCACCGTGCCGTGGCAGCTCACGAGGCCGCTCGTCACGTTCGCGATGCCGATCACCGGGCGGTCGAGCTCCGCCTCGGTGTAGCCCATCGACTTGGCGAAGGCCTTGCGCAGGAAGAGCGAGAAGCCGGGGTCGCCGTAGTCCGTGAGCTTGCGCCGGAGCCCGGCGGGCTTCTCCGTCATCCCTGCCTCCGTCGGTGGCTGGACGTGCCGCCGGCCGTCACTCGGGCACGAGCCCGCAGCTCACGCCGCCGTCGATGGTGAGCGCGATGCCGGTGACCCAGCGCGCCTCGTCCGAGGCGAGGTAGACGAAGCCCCCGGCGATATCGGCGGGATCGCCCACGCCGAGCGGATGCAGGCGCGCCAGCCGCTCCTTGAACGCTTGCGGATCGTCGAGCTGGGAGAGGTGATAGTCGACCATCGGCGTCTGCACCCAGCCGGGGCAGACGCAGTTGACCCGGATCCGGTCCCTGGCGCCGTCCAAAGCGAGGCACTTCGTCAGCATCACCACCGCGCCCTTGGAGGTGGCGTAGGCCACCTGCCCCGGCGTGCCGATGAGGCCGGCGACCGACGCGGTGTTCAGGATCGCGCCGCCGCCGCGCTCGCGCATGTGGCCCCACACCGCCTTGGCGCCGCGGTAGATGCTGGTGACGTTGACGTCCATCTGGCGGTCCCAGTCCGCCCGCTCGACCTCTTCGACGGCTCCGATCACCGCCTGGCCGGCGTTGTTGACCAGGATATCGACGTGGCCGAGCGCCTCGATGGCGGCGCCGACCATCCCCGCCACGTCGTCGTCCCGCATGACGTCCGCCTCGATGGCGACGGCGCTGCCGCCCGCGGCCTCGATGGCGCGCACGGTGGCGACGTTGTCGTCGGCGCTGAGCCCGGCGCAGGCCACCGCCGCGCCTTCCCTGGCGAAGCGTAGCGCCGTGGCGCGGCCGATGCCGGAGCCTGCGCCCGTGACGATGGCCGTCTTGCCCTCGAGCCTCATGTATCCGTACCCGCCATCATGGCCGGCGCAGGATAGCCCGGCGGCCTGGGGCCTGCGAGGGTTGACTCCGCGCCCCGCCAGCCGATACGCCGGGCCGTGAACGGGACGGATCGGACGCGATGAAGCTGGAGGGCAAGGCCGCCATCGTCACCGGCGGCGGGCGGGGCATCGGCCGCGAGATCGGCCGCCGTTTCGCCGCCGAGGGCGCGCACGTGCTGCTCGCCGATATCGACGGCGAGCGGGCGCGCGATGCGGCGGACGAGATCGGTGCAACCGGCGGACAGGCGACGCCGTGTACCGCCGACCTCGGCCTGCCCGAAGGCGCGGGGCACCTGTTCGAGCACGCGGAAGAGTGCTTCGGCGGGCGCCTCGACATCCTCATCAACAACGCCGGCATCGCCCATCACGGCGCTTTCCTCGAGCTTTCCTTCGAGGACTGGGAGCGCGTGCTCCGCAACAACCTCACCAGCGCCTTCCTCTGCGCGCAGGGGGCGGCGCGGATCATGGCGGCGAACGGCGGCGGGCGGATCGTCAACATCGGCTCGATCTCGGGCCAGCGCGGCAGCTACGGGCGGACCGCCTACGGTGTCACCAAGGCGGGCATCCACCAGATGACGCGCATCATGGCGGTGGAGCTCGGCCCGCGCGGCATCGCCGTCAACGCCATCGCGCCCGGCCCCATCGATACCGGCATCACCAGCATGGGGCCTGACCAGGAGCGCCGCTACCTCGAGCGCATCCCGCTGGAGCGCTTCGGCCACGCCCGCGACATCGCCGGCACGGCGCTCTTTCTCAGCAGCGACGAGGCGGCGTATCTCACCGGCAGCGTCGTCAACGTCGACGGCGGCTTCGACGCCGCCGGCCTCATCTTCAGCTACACGGAACTCACCACGGTGAAGAGCGATGTCCGCGACCCCTCCAAGAGCGACTGAGCCCATGCGTATCGATGGATGCGAGGCTTTCGTCACCGGCGCTGCCGGCGGCATCGGCGCCTGCCTGGTGGCAGCGCTGGCACGGCGCGGGGCGCGCCGCATCCACGCGGCGGACCTGGCCGGCCCGCTCGCGAAGGCTGCGTTTCCGAAGGGCGCGGGCGCAGAACCGCTTGCCCTCGACGTGACCGACGAGGCGGCGGTCCAGCGCGCCGCGGAGCAATGCGCGGGCGTCACGCTGGTGGTCAACAACGCCGCCATCGTCGCCTGGGAGGGCGTGATGAGCGCGCCCACGCTTTCCACCGCGCGCACCGTGTTCGAGATCAACTACTGGGGCTACCTGCACGTGGCCCGCGCCTTCGC
The DNA here is from genome assembly GCA_965221125.1 of Alphaproteobacteria bacterium. Taxonomy (GTDB): domain Bacteria; phylum Pseudomonadota; class Alphaproteobacteria; order UBA828; family UBA828; genus WTGU01. Next base: position 710,884 of record CBDCRW010000005.1, on the reverse strand, counting down.
CCCGGTGCTGGCGCGGAACGGCGGCGGCGCGATGGCCAACGTGCTCTCCGAGGTGGCGCGGGTGAGCGCGCCCTTCTGCGGCTCCTACTCCGCGAGCAAGGCCGCCGTCTGGTCCGCGACCCAGTGCATGCGGGCCGAGCTTGCCGCCCAGGGCACCCACGTGCTCGCCGTCTTCCCGAGCTCGACCGACACCCCGATGCTCGCGGGCTTCGACGGCGAGAAGCAGCGACCCGAGGCGGTCGCGGACGGCATCTGCGAGGCGCTGGAACAGGGTGTGGAGGATGTTTGCATCGGCGATCACTCGATCCAGACCGAGGCGCTGATGCGGAGCGACCCCAAGGCGGCCGAGCGCGAGTTCGCCGCCCTCCTGCCCGGCGCGGACGCGATTCCGGATTAGGACCAGTCACACTCGCTCCTCTGCCGGCTCGTTACAGTCTCGCTACTCTTCCCGAAGCTCGCATTTGCAGGTATACGCGGAGTGCTCGTTGTTTGCCGCCTCAAGGAGGTTATGACAGTGCAGGAGCAAGCTTTTAGGAACTACTTGTATAGTCGTTATCCAAACAAGAGTACTGCCTCAACCCAACTGTCAGACGCACGCACTGCGGAACGAGCGATCGGCGAGGATCTTGATGACTACCTTGCCCACGATGCCGACCGATCACTGCCTGACGGTCTCAAGAGTTGGCATCGCTCAGCCGTGAACCGCTATCGAGAATTCCTTCGCGAGAATGGCGATTATGAGGAGATAAGCGGTGAACTCAATGAGGACACCGCCCCGGAGACAGATGGATTTTCACTTGAAGCCGACCTGCAGCGCTCGCTCCGCGATAACTTGGGTCAGCTTGCACCGGGCCTGAGGATTGCAGACAACGGTTCAGAGCGATCGGTCGCGACTGGACGGATAGACATTCTTGCCCGCGATTCCAATGACGCATGGTGGGTAATCGAACTGAAGGCTGGTACGGCAAATGATAGGGCTGTCAGCCAACTGGCGGCCTACATGGGCGCACTGCAAGAAGAGGAAACGGGAAATATCCGCGGATTGCTGATCGCTCGCGACTTTACGGAAAAAACACTTTACGCTGCTCGCATGATACCCATGGTCGCGCTCAAGCGTTACGGGTTTACATTCACCTTCGAAGACATCTCCTGAAAGCGTTTCTCCACACTCCACCTTATAGCGCCAGCGCGGCGCGGTGGCCGTCGTGGATGGCGGAGGCGGCGTCGCGGGGCAGCAGGCAATCACCGATCAGCGTGACCGGAACCCCGGCCTCCGCGAGATCGTCAGCCAGGTCGTCCCGCGCAGCCCGTGGCGTGGCGTAAGTCAGCAGCGCAACGTCCTCGATCGTCGTCTCGGCGCCGGTGATGACGTGGCGGCAGGTGACGCGCTCGCCTGCGCGTGCCACCGGCTCCGTAAGCCGGCGCACGTCGATGCCGAGGAGTGCCAGCCTGCGCTCCACGCCCATGCGCGACATCAGGTTGACGAAGCGGGCGTTCTCCGGCGCAGGCGTCAGCAGCACGACGCGGGCGAAGCGCTCCGCCAGCAGCTCCACCGCGCCGTAAACGGCGGGCGTCTGATCCATGTCGAGCAGCACGGCCGTGCCAGGCGACGGCGGGGCATCGCTCTCGACCAGAGCCGCGACGGCGCTGCGCAAGTCGACGGCCTCGGCGCTCTCCGCCAGCGCCGGCGGCCGGCGCATGCGGGAGCCGGTGGCGAGGATCACCGCGTCCGGCTCGCAGGCCATCACGGCCGCCGCCGTGGCGGTCTCGCCCCAGCGGAACGCGGCGCCGGCCTCCGCTGCCTTTCTCAACTGGAACGCGGCGGTCTTCGCCACGTCGGCCCGGCCCGGCAGGCTGGCTTCGAGGCGCGCTGCGCCGCCGGCCTCGGCGCTGGCCGAGAAGACGGTGACCGCGTGGCCCCGCGCCGCCGCGATCCACGCGGCCTCCAGCCCTGCGAGCCCGGCGCCCACCACGGCCACGCGTTTCCGCGCATCGGCCGGCGGCGGCCGCCAGCCGGACTCGTCGGCGCTGCCCAGCACGGGGTTCTGGAAGCAGCGGATGGGTTTTCCTGCATGAATCTCGCCCCAGCAATAGTTGCAGAAGGTGCAGGCGCGGACGTCGCCGGCGCGGCCGGCCTGCGTCTTGCGCGGCCAGTCGGCGTCCGAGATCAGCAGGCGGCTGACGCCCACCATGTCGCAGGCGCCCTCGGCCAGCGCCGCCTCCGCCGCTTCCGCCGATTCGATCCGGCCAAGGCCGATCACCGGGAGCCCGCCGGCGGCTGCGCGGAGCCGCGCGTGGAGCGGCAGAAAGGGCCGGGGCGGGTAGTGCATGTCCGGCAAGTGGGTGTCGAAGGCGGGCCCGAACGCGCCCTGGCTGAAGGAGAGGTAGTCGAGCACGCCTTCGGCCGCCGCCGCGTGGGCGATGCGCTCGGCCTCGTCCGGGTCGATGCCGCCCGGCACGCGCTCGTCGGCCGGCAGCTTGATGCCGACGATGAAGTCCTCGCCGCAGGCTGCGCGGACCGCCGCCATCGCTTCCCGCATGAAGCGGGTGCGGCCCTCCAAGCTGCCGCCGTAGCCGTCCGTCCGGTCGTTGCAGGCGGGCGAGAGGAACTGCGCGATCAGGTAGCCGTGCGCCCCGTGCAGCTCGACCCCGCTGAAGCCCGCGCGCTTCAGCCGCTCCGCGCTCTCCGCATAGCCCGCGACGACGCCCGCGATCTCGTCCTCGGCGAGCGGGCGGGCCGAGTTCCAGTAGAGCGCCTCCGGCTGCGAGGACGCGCTGCGCGGCACGGAATCGAGGCCCCAGAGCTGCTGGCGGCCGATATGGCCGAGCTGGCCCACCAGCCGGCAGCCGTGGCGCTCGACCGCCTCGGCCCAGCGCGCGAGCCCACCCAGATTGGCCTCGTCGTGGATGCTCACCAGGATCGGCGCGCCGGTGCTGGTCGGATGGACGTTCATCAGCTCGGTCACGATCATCGCGGTGCCGCCGCGCGCCCGCGCCGCGTGGTAGGCGATGAGGCGGTCGGTCACGGCGCGGTCCCGGCCGAGCCCGGTGACGGTCGCGGCGTGAACGATGCGGTTGCGCAGTTCGCGGCCGCCCACCGTGATGGGGCTGAACAGGGTGTCGAGGGCCATGGCGGGATCCGTGCTGGCGGTTGCGGGCGGCGCAGTCTAAGACACACTCCGCCACGATGCAGGGGGGAGCATGGCGGACGAGCATGATTTCGTCGTGATCGGCGGCGGCACCGCCGGCTGCGTGCTGGCCAACCGGCTCTCGGCCGAGCCTGAGGCCAGCGTCGCGCTGCTGGAGGCCGGCGGCGAGGCGCGCCATCCCTTCATCCACATCCCGCTGATGGCGGGGCTCGTCTACTTCATGCGCTCGATCAACTGGAGCTACGAGACCGAGCCCGAACCCCATCTCGACGGGCGCCGCATCCCCTGGCCGCGCGGCAAGGTGCTGGGCGGCACGTCCGCGATCAACGGCATGATGTACATGCGCGGCAACCGCCGGGACTACGACGGCTGGCGCCAGCTCGGCCTCGACGGCTGGGATTACGAGAGCGTGCTGCCCTACTTCAAGCGGGCGGAGGGCCACGGCTCGCGCCGCGACGCCTATCACGGCACCGACGGCCCGCTCCGCGTCAACCGCGCCCAGTCGAAGAACCCGCTCTACGGCGTCTTCCTCGAGGCCTGCGCGGCGATGGGCCTGCCGCGCAACGACGATTTCAACGGCGCGGTGCAGGAAGGCGTCGGCCGGCAGGACTTTTGCGTCGATAAGGGGCGGCGGGTGAACACGGGCCATGCCTTCATCCTGCCGGTGCGCGAGCGGCCGAACCTGCGCGTGGTGCTGCGGGCCCACGTGGAGCGGCTGCTGTTCGAGGGCCGGCGCTGCGTCGGCGTCGCCTACCGCCGGGGCGGGCGGCGGCACGAGATCCGCGCGCGGCGCGAAGTGATCCTCTCGGCCGGCACGATCAACTCGCCCCAGGTGCTGCAGCTCTCGGGCATCGGCGCGCCGGAGCATTTGAACTCCCTCGGCATCGACGTGGTTCTGGAAAGCCCGGACGTGGGCCGCAACCTGCAGGACCACGCTGGCGTCTACGTACAGAACGCGTGTACGCAGCCGGTCGCGCTCTACGGCCTGCTCAGGCCGGACCGCGCGGCGCTCGCCTGCCTGGGCGCCTACCTCTTCGGCACCGGCCCCGGCACCTCGATCGCGCTGGAGGCCGGCGGCTTCGCGCGGAGCCGCGAGGGGCTGGACGCGCCCGATCTGCAGGTCACCTTCATCCCCGGCCTCACCCTGGACGTGACCCGCAAAAAGCAGGGGCGGCACGGCTTCCTCACCCACTGCTATCAGCTCCGGCCCGAGAGCCGGGGCGAGATCCGCGTCACCGCGGCGGACGCGAGCCTGCCGCCGGCGATCCACGCCAACACGCTCAGCGCCGAGACCGACCGGCGGGTGATGCGAGACGCGGTCCGCTTCGCGCGGCGGATCATGGCCCAGGCGCCGTTCGACCCCTACCGCGGCCACGAGATCGCGCCCGGCGAGGACGCGCAAAGCGACGACGAGATCGACGCCTGGATCAGGGCCAACCTCACCACCGTCTGGCATCCTGTCGGCACCTGCCGCATGGGCCGGGACGAGAGCGCCGTGGTGGACGAGCAGCTGCGGCTGCGCGGGGCTGAGGGTTTGAGGGTCGTCGACGCCTCCGTCATGCCGCTGATCACCAGCAGCAACACCGCGGCGCCCACCATCATGATCGCGGAGAAGGCGGCCGACATGATCCTCGGCAAGCCGCCGCTCCAGGCCGAGGCGCCTGCCAACACCTAACCACTTCTCCCGGCATGGCCTTCCCATGCCGGGGCGCCTACAAGTGCCGCATGGTTTCCCCGCGATCCCAGTCCGCCGCGCCGCTGGTGGGCGTGCTCTACATGTGCGTGGCCGCGGGCTTCGGGCTGCCGGGGCTCAACGCCCTCGTGAAGCTGCTCATCGCCGACTACCACATGGCGCAGATCATTTGGTTCCGCTGCGTCGTGCACCTGGGCTTGATGGTGGCGCTCTTCATGCCGGCGATGGGACCGAGGCTCTTCGCGAGCCGGCGCCCGTGGCTGCAGTCGATCCGCTCGCTCACCCAGCTCGTCACCTTCACGCTGATCTGGGTCGCGCTCTTCTGGACGCCGATCACCACCGTCACCATGGTGCTCTTCACCGGCCCGCTGATGCTGGTGGCGCTATCGGTGCCCTTCCTCGGCGAGCGGGTGGGGCCGCGCCGCTGGGCGGCGGTCTTCGTCGGCTTCGCGGGCGTGCTCATCGTGCTCCGCCCCGGCGCCGACGTGGTGCACTGGGGCGCGCTGCTCGTCCTCGGCGGCGCGTTCTTCTACGCCATCTATCAGATCCAGACGCGCAAGCTCGCGGGCTACGACGACCCGCGCACGACGGCGGTCTACACCATCCTCGCCGCCTTCATCGTGGCCACGGTCGCGGTGCCGTTCTTCTGGGAGACGCCGCGCAGCACGGCGGACTGGCTGCTGTTCATATCGCTCGGCATCGTCGGCGGGCTCGCCCACTACTTCATCATCAAGGCCTATCAGTACGCCGAAGCCTCGCTGGTCGGCCCCTTCGACTACAGCCAGCTCGTGGGCGCGAGCCTCTTCGGCTTTCTGCTCTTCGGCGAGATCCCCGACACCTGGACCTGGGTGGGCGCCGCCGTGATCATCGCGAGCGGCCTCTACATCGCCCACCGGGAAGCGCGCCTGAGGCGAACGGCGGCCTGAGTCGGCCGGCGCCTGCTCTGGCACGGTCATGAACGATCCCATAGAACGAGCTGATGACCGCCCGGCCCGCGCGCCTCGACGATTCGATCCGAGGCATCGTCTTCATGTGCCTCACTGCGGTGGTCGTCTTTCCGCTGCTCAACGCGCTGGTCAAGTATCTGCTCACGAACGACTATTCGATCGTGCAGATCATGTGGATGCGCTCCGTCGTCCACATGGCGTGGATGCTCGCGCTGTTCCTGCCCTATGGCGGCATCCGTCTCTTGCGCAGCAACCGGCCTGCCCTGCAGCTCGTGCGCTCGGCGCTGCAGCTCGTGGCCCTGGTGCTCTACATCATCGCCCTCTCTCACGTGCCGCTCACGGCGATCACGATGGCCTTCTTCACGGCGCCGCTGATGGTGGTGGCGCTCTCGGTGCCGATGCTGGGGGAGCGCGTGGGCCCCCGCCGCTGGGCCGCCGTCGCGGTGGGCTTCGCCGGCGCGGCCGTGATCTTTCGCCCCGGCGGCGAGATCATCCACTGGTCGTTCCTGCTGGTGCTGGGCGCCGCCGCCGCTTACGCGCTCTTCCAGATTCAGACCCGCCAGCTCGCGGCCCACGACGACTACCGCACGACCGCGATCTACACGATCGTCGTCGCCCTGGTGGCAACCACGATCGCAGGCCCCTTCTTCTGGACGTGGCCCGCAAGCCTTGCCCACTGGGGCGCCTTCATCGGCCTCGGCGTGTTCGGCGGCTTCGGCCACTACTGCGTCATCAAGGCCTACGAGTACGGCCGCGCCTCGGTGGTGGGCCCGTTCGACTACGGCCAGCTGCTCGGCGCGGCGGTGGTCGGCTTCCTCTGGTTCGGCGAGGTCGTCGACCTGTGGACCTGGCTGGGCGCGGCCATCATCGTGGCGAGCGGGCTCTACATCGCGCGCCGGGAGGCGGTCCACGGCGGCGGCCGGGGGCCGAAGGCGAGCCTCGGGCCGTAAGCCGCGTCGTCCGCAGGGTCGATCAGAAGCGCTGGCTCTGGTCCAGCTTGTCGATCCAGAGCTTGTAGTTGTGCACCGAGAAGCGCTGATACTCGACGACGTTGTAGAGGTAGGTGCCGTCCTCGATCCGCGCTTCCGCCTGCTCGTAGCCCTCCTGGGTCACGGGCACGAACTTGATCCGGTCGCCGGGCTGGAAGAGCACGATGTCCCCGCCGAAGACGTCGAAGCGCTTCTCGGTGTCCCAGATCGGCACCGGCGTGCGGCCGAGGAGCTGATAGCCGCCCGGCGTGTTGACCGGGTAGATCGCGCTCGCGGACCCCCCCATGCCGACCGTCCCCTGCGGCGTCCATGTGCGGGGCGGATTGTACTTGGGCACCGTGATCATCGCCCGCGGGTCGAGCGGCTGGAGGAATGGCAGGCCCGGCCAGAAGCCGAGGGAGGCGACCCAGTACTCCGAGCTTGAATGGACGCGGACGAGCTGGTCGCGGTCGGCGAGGCCGTTGAGCCGCGCCACCAGGTCCGGGTCGTACTCCTTGGGCGTGATCTTCTCGCTGTAGTCGTCGATGCACTCCTTCGTCCAGGGGTCGAGATACATGGTCTCGAACAGGAAGAGCCGGCTGTCGAGCTCGATGTCGTCGGTGGAGCCGAGGCTCGCGATCAGCGCCTTCAGCTCCTTCACCACGTCGTCGTAGGAGATATCGCGCGGCTCGTAGTGGACCAGCATCGAGGCGAAGCAGGGCGCGGTCTCGACGATGCCCTTGGTCTTGTCGGCGACGATGCGCGCCGCCAGCCCCTGCGCGATGAAGTTCAGCTCGAGGTTCATCTCGTTGCCGAACTCGATCAGCACGTAGCGGTCGCCGCCCGGCAGGAATTTGGCTTCTTCGTAGATCATGGCGCTGCTTTCTCGAGCCGGCGTTCAGGCGGCCATCAGGTCCGACCGATGCTCGTCCACGAAGCCGGTGTGCGTGCGGCCGGCGCGGAAGGCGTCGTGGTCGACAACCCGGCGCAGGAAGTCGATGTTGGTGACGATCCCCTCTATACGGAATTCGCCGAGGGCCGTCAGCATCTTGTCGATGGCGGCAGCGCGGTCGCCGCCGTGGGCCACGAGCTTGGCGATCATGGGGTCGTAGTAGGGCGTGATGCGGTCGCCCTCGGCCACGCCGGTATCCAGCCGGATGCCCTCTCCCTCCGGCGGCGGCGCGAAGCGCTCCAGCAGGCCGGGCGAGGGCAGGAAATTCCTGTCCGGGTTCTCGGCATAGATGCGGCACTCGATGGCGTGGCCGTCGGGCCCGTCTGCCGGCGCGGCGAGTGCCGACAGGTCCTCGCCCCGCGCGAGGCGGAGCTGCAGGCCCACCAGGTCGAGGCCGGTGATCATCTCCGTCGCCGGGTGCTCGACCTGGATGCGCGTGTTCATCTCCAGGAAGTAGAACGCGCCGTCCGGCGCCAGGATGAACTCGACCGTGCCGGCGCCGCGGTAGCGCTCCCGCTCCACCAGGGCGAGCGCGGCATCGGTCATGCGCGCGCGCAGCGCCGGGTCCACTGCCGGGGACGGCACCTCCTCGACGATCTTCTGGAAGCGCCGCTGCACCGAGCACTCGCGCTCCATGAGGTGGAAGCCGCGCCCGTCGCCGTGCCCGAAGACCTGGATCTCCACGTGGCGCGGCTGGAGCACCAGCTTCTCCAGGTAGACCGTGCCGTCGCCGAACGCGCGCTCGGCCATGGTCTGGGTCGCGCCGACCACGTCGGCTAGCTTGGCCGGGTCGTCCACCTGCCGCATGCCGATGCCGCCGCCGCCGGCGGACGCCTTCACCAGCAGGGGGAAGCCCACCGCCTGCGCCATCTCGTCGAGTCCGGAGAGATCGTCCGCCGTGAGCCGCGCGCTGCCGGGGACGACGGGAAGGCCCGCGTCCCGCGCGATGGTCCGCGCGCGCTCCTTGTCGCCCATGGCGGCGATGCTCTCCGCCGTCGGTCCGACCCAGACGAGGCCCGCGTCCTCCACCGCCTGCGCGAAAGAGGGGTTCTCGGCGAGGAAGCCGTAGCCCGGATGGATCGCATCGGCGCCGCTCTCGCGCGCCGCCGCGATGATCTTGTCGGCGACCAGGTAGCTCTCCTTCGCGGCCGCCGGCCCGATGGGGAGCGCCTCGTCGGCCTGGGCCACGTGACGGGCGTCGGCGTCGGCCTCGGAATAGACCGCGACCGTCGCGATACCGAGCGAGCGCGCGCTCCGCATGATCCGGCAGGCTATCTCGCCCCGGTTCGCGATCAGGAGTTTCTGCATGGGCACCGGGCTTACGATCACTGTGCAGCGCGGAGCGTCAGCCCGCTCGCGCGTGCGGGCGAGAGGCTACCCGCGCGCCCCAGGCGCCGCAAGCCGGGCACGGTCTACCCGGTCAACTCGCACGTTCGCGGAGCGTCAGGACGGCGCCGAGGACAACGATGCCGAAGATGATGTCGCGCCAGGCGAAGTGAAGCTCCGAGCCCGAGACCAGCGTGCCCACCGCCGTCAGCAGCAGCGCGCCGCCGAATATGCCGAGATAGTGCCCGCGCCCGCCGATGGCGAGCGTGCCGCCCACCAGCACGACGGCGATCGCCGGCAGCAGGAAGCGCTGGCCCATGTTGAGGAAGGAGACGGTGGAGAAGCCGGTCATCAGCACGCCGGCCAGCGCCGAGCAGAAGCCGCTCAGCACGTAGACGCCGAGCGTCGTCCAGTCGACGCGCACGCCCGAGAGCCGCGCCACCCGCGCGCTGTTGCCGACCGCGAAGACGCGCCGGCCGAAGGTGGTGCGGTGCAGCACGACGTAGGCGACGCCGGCGAAGGCGAGGAGGAACCAGGCGGCGGGCGCGAGCCCGGCCAGCCGCTCGGTGAAGAACCACACCAGCGCCGGCGGCGAGCGCCCGGTGGGAATGCCGCCGGTAAAGAGGAGCCCCGCGCCCTGCATGATGCCGTTGGTGGCGAGCGTGACGACGATCGCCGGCATGCCGAAGAGCACCACGCCGATGCCGTTGAAGAGGCCGACGCCGATGCCGATCGCCAGCACCATCGGCACCGCCCAGTAGGCCGGCGCGTCCATCCCGTTGCAGACGGCCGCCAGCACCACGCCGGTGAAGGCTAATGTGTGCGGCACCGAGAGGTCGAGCCCGCCGGTGAGCACCACCGCGCCCTGGCCGAGACCGAGCACGGCGAGGAAGAGCGCCAGCGTCAGCAGCGAGTTGAGGTAGTGGACGCTCACGCTCTCGCCGCCGATCACCGCGACCACGAGGATGTAGACCACGACCAGCAGTGTCCACGCCGGCACCATCAGGCGGAGCACGTCCCAGTTCTTCGTCGTCCATTGCCAGAGCTGCGGCCCCTTCAGCTCGTCGCTCGGCCGCGGGGTCCAGCTCGTGGCGAGCTTGCCCGCGTTGGCCCGCGCGCTGCCGTGGAAGGAGGGGAGGCTCCGGTGCCGGAGCCCCGATATCTTGAGGCCGGTCACCCGCCAGTACTCGGCCAAGGACGTGTCGCGGCCGATGGAGGCGCCGATCACCGCCAGCAGCAGGATTACGGCTTCCGTGATCGGCATGACGTTGGGCGACCAGTTGAGCACGATCAGCACGTTCGAGATCAGCATCAGCGTGAACGCCGCGAACACGGTGCCGAGGCAGCCGCCCTCGCCGCCGCCGATTCGCGTCCCGCCCAGGATGGTCGCGGCGAAGATGAGGAGCAGCATGCCGCTGCCCACCAGCGGATCGCCGGAGCTGGTCTGCGCGCTGAGGAAGACCCCGCCCGCGCCGTAGAAGGTGCCGGCCAGCGTGTAGCCGAAGAACTTGGTCCGCGCGACCGAGATGCCGTTGGCGAAGGCGGCGTCCTCGTTGCTGCCGACGGCGTAGAGCGCGGTGCCGAAGCGCGAGCGCTTGATGAGCGCCCACAGCCCTAGCGCCAGCAGGATGACGAGGAGCGCTGCAGGGAAGCCGTCGGGGATCAGGTCGCCGGTGAAGACCATCGAGAGGCCGTAGGGGATGTAGCCGCCCGGGTCCGGCATCAGCAGCAGGTTTAGCCCCAGGATGATGAACATCACCGCCAGCGTGACCACCACCGGCTGCAGCCGCATGTAGGCGATGAAGAAGCCGTTGACGGCGCCGACGGCAGCCCCGATGCCGAGGCCCGCGAAGCACATCAGCACCTGGCTCCACAGGGAATCGGTGGTGTGCAGCGCCATGATCACGTTGACCAGTGAGAGCACCGCGCCGCAGGAGAGATCGAACCCGCCGATCAGGAACACCACCGTCTGGCCCATGGCGGCGAAGGCCAGCGGCCCGGTGTTGGACGAGAGGAAGTTGATCTCGAAATAGCTGATCGGGCCGGGCGAGATCACGTCGAGGCAGGCGAAGATGCCGATGAAGGCCGTGACCGCGACCAGGAGCCGCCGGTTCCGCGCAAGCCCCTGCTGCCAGGAGAGCCGCGGCAGGCGCGTGGCCGGGATATCGCTCACGGGGCCGCTCCCGGCTGCGCCGCGTCGGCCGGCCGCTCGGCGCCGAGCGCGTAGCCCATGATCGCCTGCTCGGTGATCTCGTCGCCGATCAGTTCCTTCACGGCGCGGCCGCGATACATGACCAGCACCCGGTCGCAGATGTTCACCAGTTCCGGAATCTCGGTCGTGTAGTAGAGGATTGCGACGCCGGCCCTGGCGAGCGCGCGGATCAGCACGTAGATCTCGTGCTTGGTGCCGATGTCCACGCCCCGCGTCGGATCGAACGTGAGCAGCACCTGGCTCCGCGCCAGCAGCCACTTGGCGATGGCGATCTTCTGCTGGTTGCCGCCGGAGAACGACGACGCGGTCTTGTAGAGCGCGCGGGGGTGCACCTGCAGGTCGTTCAGCACCTCGTCCACGGCGGCGGCCTCGGCCTTGCGGTCGATCCAGCCGGCCGACGCGAAGCGGTCGATGATCGGGATCGAGGCGTTGGCGCCCCCGGTGAGCCTGAGGAACAGCGCCTCGGTCTTGCGGTCCTCCGGCACCATGCTGATGCCGGCGCGCACCGCGTCCGCCGGCGAGGCGAGCGTGAGCGGCTTGCCGCCGAGCGCGATGGTGCCGCTGTCCACGCCGCGCTCGCCGAAGAGCGCCTCGAACAGCTCGCGCTGGCCCATGCCCTGGAGCGCGCCGATGCCGAGCACCTCGCCGGGCCAGAGCTGGAACGAGAGATCGTCCAGCGTGCCCCCGATGGTGAGCCCTTCGCCCGCGAAGGCCGGCGTCGCCGCGTCGGCCTGGCGGTAGTTCTCGCGCTCGGGATAGATCGCGCCGAGGGAGCGGCCGATGACGAGGCTCACCACCTCGTCGTCAGTCACCTCGTCGATCCCGTAGGAGCCCACGTGCCGGCCGTTGCGCAGCACGGTGAGGCTCTGGCAGAAGCGGCGCACCTCCGCCATGCGATGCGAGATGAAGACGATGGTCACGCCGTCCACGTTGAGGCTCTCGATGAGGTCGCCGAGCCAGTCGACGTCGGAGGCCGAGAGCGTCGAGGTGGGCTCGTCCAGCAGCAGCACCCGGGGCTCGCGTGCGACCGCCTTGGCGATCTCGATCTTCTGGCGGGTCGACAGCGCGAGGTCGCTCACCATCGCGTTGGGGTCCACGTCCTCGAGCCCGAGCCGGGCGAAGTGCTGCACCACGGCGCGCTTGCTCCCGCGCCGGTCGATCTGCCCCGCCACCAGCGGCTCGTAGGGCAGCAGCATGTTCTGGGTGACGGTCAGATCGTCGATCAGGGTCATTTCCTGAAACGCGGTCTGAATGCCGAACCTGTGGGCGCGGGCGGGCCGCCCGATGCTCGCGTCCTCGCCGAACACGCGGATGGAGCCGGTGTCCTCGCGGACCAGCCCCGCCAGGATCTTGACGAGGGTGGACTTGCCGGCGCCGTTCTCGCCGATCAGCGCGCGGATTTCGCCCTGGGGGATGGAAAACGTTACGTCGTCGAGGGCGACAGTCGCGTCGAACCGCTTGGAGAGGCCCTCGACCTCAATGGCGGGCGCCGCATCGTTCATGCGTGCCCGCGCGGAGGAAAGCGCGCCGGGGCCGTGCCAAGTACGCGGCCGGCCCCGGCGCTACGGTCGTCAGGGATCATGGCGGACGAGCCGCCGATCCCTCAGGACTCGTCGTCCAGCTTCCCTTCGGTGGCCGCGCGGAAGCCGAGCTCCGGCACCTGGGGCGACCAGAAGTCGATGGCATAGTCGGGCGGCACGATGCCGGGCTTGATGGTGTTGCAGCCCGCGGCGAACTCCTCCGCCGTGCCGTTCTCGCAGAGCTTCACGTTGTCCTGCGTGACCTCGACGCCGGTGTACCACCTGAGGTGTGGCACGTCCTCGTTGCCGTCGAGAACCTCCATCGCCGTCTTGAAGGTGTAGGAGACGGCCCAGAGGCCGGAGCCGATGGACTGGCCCTTCTTGCCGAGCGCGCCCTCGATCCCGGAATCGACAGGCAGCATCTGCAGCCGGTTGCCGTTGGCCGACTCGCCCGCGCACGGGATGATCGGGTTGTCCGGCCACCAGCCGTCCTCCACCTGCATCTGCGAGACCGTGTAGCAGCCGGTCTGCGCCACGATGCCGTCGATGTCCGCCCAGCTGTGGGTGGCGAGCAGCTCGCGCATCTTGAGGCGGGCCTCGGAGTGGCTCCACATGCCAACCAGCTCGGCCAGCACGTTGACCTCGGGGTGCCGGGCCACGGCCTGCTTGAAGCCCTTGTGGTGGTCCTCGCCGTAGGAGACGCCGGGCACGCCGGTGATCGCGACGATGTTGCCCTTGCCGCCCATCTGGTCGATCACGTACTGGGTGCGGTAGTCGCCGAGTGCGACGCCGTCGATCTTCACAACATAGGCACAGGGCTCGGTCACGCCGTTGATCACGGCCACGACCACGCCCCTCTTGCACGCGTTCCTGATGACCTTGTTGAGCGCCGTCGGCGAGATCGGGAAGGCCACGATGGCATCCGCGCCGGCCGCGATCATCGCGTTCATCTGCTGGATCTGCTTCTGCGCGTCGGGGCCCGAAGCCTGAACCCTGAGCTCGACGCGGTCGCGATACTGCGGCGCCTTGGCCATGGCGATGACGGTGTTTCTCGCTTCCGTCTGCCAGGCGTTGCCGACATAGCTCATGCTGTAATAGACGAGGAACTTGCCGTCCTCGGTTTTTGCCTCGGCCTTCTCAGCCGTCACGCCGGCGGCGAGCGCTACCGCCACGCCGGCGGCCATCGCCCAGCGGACGAGGCCCTTGGTTGCCCTGATCCTCACCTGTCTCCCTCCCTTGTTCGCTGTGTTCCGACAGCGGTTGATCCTCATCTTCGGAGTGTGCCGCCCGCAGCCGGGACGAGTCAATTGCCGCCCCACTTCGACCGGGCTAGGCTCCGGCACCGACCGGGGAGGGGCGAACATGACGGACGCGCGCGACGCTGCCGGCATCGTGGTCGAGACCGACGTCATGGTGAGGATGCGGGACGGCGTGCACCTCGCCTGCGACGTCTACCGGCCGGCCTCGGGCGGCCCCGTCCCCGCCCTGGTGCAGCGCCAGCCCTACGACAAGCGCGTGGCGCAGACCTACGTCTACGACCACCCGGCGGTCTATGCGCGCCACGGCTACGCCGTGGTGATCGAGGACACGCGCGGCCGCTTCGCTTCCGAGGGCGAATTCTACCCCCTTCGCCTCGATGCCGAGGACGGCTACGACACCATCGAGTGGTGCGCGACCCAGCCCTGGTGCAACGGCCGGGTGGGCAGTTTCGGCTTCTCCATCCCCGGCGTGAACCAGCTGCTCGCCGCCGCGCTCAAGCCCCCGCACCTCGCTGCCGCCGTGCCCGGCTTCTATCCGGGCGGCATGTACGAGGGCTTCAGCCACGTGGGGGGCACCTTCGGGCTCGCGGCGGTGATGGACTGGGCGCTCATTCTCGCGGGCGACGCGGCGAAGCGGCGGGGCGACAGGGAGGTCCTCGGCGCCATCGGCGCGGCGCAGGCGGCCTGCGGCAAGTGGCCGGCGGCGCTCTCGCTCCGGGATATCCCCTTCCTCGAGACGCCGGACCTGCTCCCCTTCCTCAAGGACTACGTGGACCACCCGGCCCAGGGCGCCTATTGGGAGGAATGGGAGATCGCGCCCCGGCTAGGGCAGATCGACGTGCCCTGCTTCCACGTGAGCGGCTGGTACGACAGCTTCATCCCCCAGACCATCGCGGCCTACGAGACGCTGAGCGCTGCCGGCCAGGCCGAGCACCGGCTGTTGGTCGGCCCCTGGTATCACATTCCGTGGACGCAGCAGGTGGGCGCCATCGATTTCGGCGACGAGGCGAAGAACGCCGTCAGCGTCTACGAGCGCGCCTGGTTCGATGCCTGGCTGAAGGACGACCGGACCGCGCTGGACGCGCTCCCGCCGGTGCGCGTCTTCGTCACCGGCGAGAACCGCTGGCACGATGCCGACGCGTGGCCTCTCGCCGGCGCGGGCTCCGAGCGCTGGTATCTCCATAGCGGCGGCCGCGCGAACTCGCTGAGCGGGGACGGCGCCCTCGACCGCGAGGCTCCCGGCGACGAGCCGCCGGATTTCTTCATCTACAACCCCTTCGATCCCGTGCCGAGCCTGGGCGGCCACTCCTGCTGCCTGCCGCAGGTGGCGCCCATGGGGCCGATGGACCAGCGGCCGGTGGAGTACCGGAACGACGTGCTGGTCTACACGTCCGCGCCGCTGGAGGCGCCCTGTTTCGCCGCGGGCTTCGTCAAGGCGCGGCTGAATGCGGCGACCAGCGCCGCCGACACCGACTTCACGGTGAAGCTCTGCGACGTGGAGCCGGACGGGCGCGCGATCAACCTGTTCGAGGGCGTGATCCGCGGCCGCTTCCGCGAGAGCCGCGAGGCCGAGGTGCCGCTGGAGCCCCACCGGGTCTACGAATTCGACATCGACGTGGGCGTGATCTGCCACCTCTTCCGCGCGGGCCACCGCGTCCGGGTCGAGGTCTCGAGCAGCAACTTCCCGGCCTTCGACCGCAACCCGAATACCGGCGGGCCGATCGGCAGCGAGCACGCCTTCGACCTTGAGCCCGCGCATCAGACCGTGTTCCACGACGGCGCCCGCCCGTCGTTCATCGACCTGCCGGTGGTCCGGCGCCCGTAGCCGCCCAGAGGAGGACCCAAGGATGGCCGACGATCGCACTCACCTCACGCCCGCGAGCGAAGCCTGGATGAGCGGCCGCCCGGCCTCGGCGGCGGTCAGGGCGGGCGATCTCGTGTTCCTCTCAGGCCAGGCGAGCGTCTCCGACGACGGCCGGGTGATCGACGCGGGCGATGCGGCGGCGCAGGCGCGGAACGCCTTCGCCCGCGTGCGCAGCGTGCTGGAGGCGGCGGGTGCGGGCATGGACGACGTGCTCGACGTGATGACCTTCCACAAGGACCCCCGCACCATGGATGCCGCCTTCGCCGCCGGGCGCGAGGCGTTCTCCGCGCCCTATCCGGCCTGGACCGCGCTCGGCATGGTGGGCGGCCACGATCCGGGCCTCGAGGTCGTGGTCCGCGTGGTCGCCCACGCGGGCGCCGGCGAGAAACAGGGGGTGACGCCCGCCGGCTTCGGCTGGATGGAGGGGCTGCCGGTCTCGGCCGCCTGCCGCAAGGGCGACTACCTCTTCACCAGCGGCATCGTCGCCGCTGACGACGGAGGCTCGGTGGTCGCGCCCGCCGACCACATGGCGCAGGCGCGCTTCTGCTACGACCGGCTCAAGGACGTGATGCGGGCGGCGGGCGGCTCGCTCGACGACATCGTCGACATGATCTGCTTCAATCACGACGCCCGCGGGATGGACGCCGCGGTCGATACCTGGTGCAACGAGACGGTCGAAGGGCTCCCCATCGGCGAGGCCACGTCGTACACCGCGATCGGCATGACCGGCCTCCACCGCATGGGCCAGGTCGGCTGCTACCGCGCCATCGCGGACTTCAGCGCCGGCCCCCGCGTCGCGCACAACCTGCCGAGCATCCACTGGCACGACCAGCGCATCTCCGGCGCAAGCCGCAAGCAGAGCGGGCGGCTCATCGGCATCTCCGGCCAGGTCGCTTCGGACGGGCAGCAGAACATCATCGCGCGCGGCGACGTCGCCTCCCAGGCGCACTACTGCTTCAGCCAGATCCGGGGCGTGCTGGAAAAGCACGGCGCTAGCCTCGACGACATCGTCGAGATCGTCTCCTTCCACAAGGACCCGCGAGCCTGGGAGACCGTGATGGGCGTGGGCCAGGAGCTGTTCCGGCCCGGCCGCGGCCCCGCCTGGACGCCGATCGGCTGCACCGGCCTCTACCTCGAAGGCTACCTGCACGAAATCTACGCGATCGCCATGGTGGGCAGCAGTTAACCGTGACCACAAGCGATCGGACTGTGGCACAGCGTTGCAGGGTCCTCCTGAATAAGGATTGTAATACAGGGTGTTAGACCGCATTTCTCGCCAAGGTCAGGGCTTGCGCCATGGCCGTTCGAGCGGCTGAACGAGCTGAAGGCATGACGAGGCCGGTCGCCTCGATCGAATCCCTTCGGTCACCGGGTGATGGTGCGTGATGAGGACCGAGATGTCATCGGTTGAGTGCTCGTTTCCAGTCTTTTCGGAGGGGCCGGAGCCAGATGTCTTTCTGCGGCAGGGCCCTTTGGGAGTATCTGTCATAGCGGCCGCGCCCCTGTGTGGTTCCGACATGGATCCATCCCGAGGCCCTGTAGACGGCGCCGGTGTAGGGCGGCCTCTGGACGAAGGTCTCGACGAGCACGGGCGTGGTGTTGTAGCGCTCGATCCAATCCTCGGGCAGGCGGCGGCGGACGATGGCGAGGATGTGCGAGCCGAGGTTTGGGATCTTGATCCAGGGCAGGATGAGGAAACGCGGGTTGTCGACCACCAGCGGCAGGTTTTTCTCGCGCTTCTCGGGCGTCCACCCGATGAAGCTGTCGCGCGGCGCGAGCTTCCAGGCGGCGGTGGAGAAGCCGAGCATGGCGAGCGGCCAGCCGTCGCGGCCGTGGACGGCGTAGCGCATCTGGGCACCGACCAGGGTCTTGAAGCCGAGGTAGTGGTAGCGGGCGACGAACTCGTTCCAGAGCTTGCCCTCCCGGGTGTTGCGCACGACGGTGCGCATCTCGAGCGGGCGAACGTCATCGAGGGTAGTGGGGGCGGGGAAGAGCGGCGGCTCGGTGTCAGGCCCGAAGACGATGGGCTTTGGCGGACCCGGTTTCCATCTCGGCGGCGGCAGGGTGATCAGACCGTCCTTGTGCATGGCCAGCATGGTGACCCTGGCCATCATGTCCTTGAGCCCGCCGTCAGGCTTGACCCAGCCGATGCGCCGGCAGAACTCCTTGGACAGGGCATGGCGGTTGAGGGGCGGGTCGGCGGCGATGAGCGCGCGCAGCAGCGCCATCTCTTCCGAAGTGAAGTCGCGCCCGTAGTAGCGGCACTCGATGGCGCCGGTCATCCCGGCGCCGTGAACTTGCGCCTTCGCTTCTCGCTCATCGACCACGGCAGCCAGGGCGACAAGTCGTCCGGCGGTTTGCCGCCATTCTTCGCGCAGGTCTTCAGCCATGCCTCCAGCCAGCGCCGGACATCGATGCCGTTCATGGCGAGGGTGCCGACGACGGAGTACATGATTGCCGTGAACTTCGCGCCGTCCTCGCTGTCGGATCCGAAGCTGAGGCGTCGTCCTATGACCGCTTTCCTGAACGCCCGCTCGGCAGCGTTATTGTCCATGGGCACCTGCGGGTTGTCGACGAAGACGCACAACCCCTCGCGGTGGTTGAGCAGCGAGCGCAGCGGCTTGGCCTCGCGCGAGCCGGCCGGCAGGCCGGCCAGTTCCGCTTTTGCGTCCGCGAACAGCTTGTCGACGGCCTTCTCCAACTCTCTCTGTGCGGCGTCGAACTGTGGCGTCTGGCGCTCCAGAGCGGGGTCGTAATGCCGCAGCCGCGCCTTGTTCAGGCTGTAGATCGAGGCGATGCGCTCGATCCAACTCTGGCACCAGTCCGTCAGCCGATTGTGGCTGGCCGCGCATTGGATGAAGTCCCGCCGTTGATGGACCCAGCAGAAGCAGAGGATCACCTTGCCGTCGAGGTCGCGCGCCATCTTCTTGTAGCTGGAGAGGCGGTCGCAGACCACGAACACGACGACGGCGGTATCGCCGAACAACGTCTTCGCGGCCTCGGCCGAGCGCGAGGGGTCGCAGTGGAAGTAGACCGCATCCTCGCTGACCGAGTTCCACAGCCACGCGCGGTTGGAGCGGCCGATCTCGCGCAGCGACTGGATACGCCAGCCGGTCTCGTCGCCGTGACGGACCGCCTGTTGGTTCTGGTGCGCGAGGATCGCGTCCGCCACGGGCTCGAACACAGGAATGAAGCGCTCCACGCTGCCGGCGAGGGTGCCGGCAGCGATCGGCAGACCGAGGCCGGACAGCCACGCGGAGACCTGGCTGAGGGGCCGCAGAGAGGCGTAGCGCTCGTAGAGGAAGCTCGCCCACACGCTGGTTCCGTAGGGTGTCCTGGGGAACAGGCGCAGCGGCGGGGGCGCCGTCACTTCCAGGGGCGAGGACGGGCAGTCGCAACCCCGGCGCCAGCGGGGGCGGACGATCCTGCGTTTGTGGGCCTTGACCTCGATCTCGATGATGGTCGAGACGTGCTCGCCGTTGGCGACATAGGGCTTGCCGCAACAGGAGCACGCGCGCGCGTCCTTGGGCGGGTTGCGCTTGTCGGTGCGCTCCTCGAGCCCGGGCCGCGGGGTACGGCCGTGGCCGGGAGCGCCGCGCTGCTGGCCGCGCTTGCGCCCCGTGCTGGGCTTCTCCTGCTGCTCGCTCTTGCTGCCGAACAGTGCCTTGGACAGCACGGCCCTGCTCGCACGGTGCCTGGCAACCGTCGCCTCCAGGTCCGTGATCCGGGCCCGCAACCGCTCGTTTTTCTCGGAGAGGGACTGGATCTTCTCGGTGAGCGATTGGATCGTCTTCTCCTGGGTGCGCAGTCGTTCGAAGGCCACGGGCAACAGAGGGCGATCGGCAAGATCGGCCTCCATCCACCGCCTCTCGTCTGCGGCCTCGTCCAGGGCACATTCCAGCTCGCTGACGCGGCCGTCGAACCATTCGATGGTGGCCTCCTGGTCGCGCCAATCCCTGAGTGCTCCACGGAGTTCCGCGTTCTCGCGGGAGAGATCACGGATAGTCTGCCTGCGGCTTTCCGCCTCCTCCAGGTCGCGGCTCTGCCGGGCGACCTGCCTTTCCAGGGAACGGACCTGCCGGCGCAGCTCCTCGATCGTGCTCCTTTGGGCCTGCGAACGTTCCCGGGCCTTGAGCAGCCGGGCGTCTTTCCTGGAGAGCGACGTCTGTGCCGCACCCGCCGCCTTGCGCAGCGTTGTGGCCTCCTCGCGCAGTTCGGCGTTCTCCACATGCAGCGAGCCGATGGTGTCGTTCCGTCGCAATCTTCGCGGCGCTTTGTGCGCTCCACGGGCACCCCTCGGCAGCGGCTCCCCCGTACTTCCGGCTGCTCCCGTTTTGCGCAAAGAAGCGCGGAGCCGACGGATATCGCCGAGCAGTTCCTGGATGCGCGCTTCAGCCGCGTCTGCCCGCGCCCCCTCGCTCTCCGCACGGGCGTGCGCCCGCTCGGACAGGGATCGCCAGTCCGGCTCTTCGGAGGACGGATTATCAGGAGGAAAAGACCATGGACCGTCAGACCCCTCGACCAGCGAGAGGTGTGCCGCGGCAGACGCGTCGCGAATCGCCATGCACTCACGCTAGCGCATGGCGAAATTCGTTACCAGCAATTCCTACCGAGCGCGTCTCCAGGCGCGGTCGTTGATGTCAACGCCCAACATGCCATCACTCTATGACCGAAGGATTACCCTCGATCGGCGTTGTTCCGGGGGAAGCCGCGATCAATGGCCGAGAACGCTGTAGTTGCCGTCAAGAATCAGGCGAATGGAGACGTAGAGGCCCAGCAGGGCGAACAGCACCCACGGGCAATTCAGTCCCCAGATGTAGATGTACATATCCTTGCGGCCGATGCGTCTTTGCCGCTTGGCCACGAAAAAGCTGACCCAATAGACCGAGGTCGCGTAGGTCAGCTGCCAGAACAGCATCGCCCCGACGATGCCGGCGACGAGGGCGGGCAGGAAATCGACGGTGAAGGCGGCGAAGAGGATCAGCGTCGGCACCGGCGTTACGAAGCCGTTGGCGATATCCACGTTGTAGCCGTACGTGCGCCGGTCGGCGTAGGAACCGTCGAACTGGGAATAGGTAGCCCAGACGTCGGCCCATACCGTCGACGACAATATTCGCGTCAACGGAACCCTTCCGGTGAGGAATTCGACGGCCGATGTCCGGCCTGTTTCGTCTCGGCGCTCACGCCAGTATTCGGCACGCTTCTCGACATAATCCCGCCTGAAGAAGAGGCACACCTCCCAGTGGCATATCAACAGGTTGATCGAAAAGAAGAGCATCAGGAGTGCATGAATGACGTCGAAATCGCCACGAACGCCGTAGCGCGCACCGATGCCGGCCGCTGTCAGAATCGCGATGATCGACCCGGCGAACACCACCGGCGGGATTGCCAGCCAGGTCCGGTGAGTGCCGGATTCGCATGGGCCTCGGTCCGCTTGCCTTTCGATCATGCGATTCGCTCCTCTCGGATACGCCGGTGCTGAGGCTTGCCGCATTGTACCCCGCGGAGAGGGCGGCACCCCGGACGCGGTCCGTATCGGTGACATGAAGCGAAGCGCTGGAACCCGCAACACGCCGGTCTTGGGGACGACGTGCGGCTCTGGCAAGATGCACGGATGAATCGCACCTCCGGCGCACGATCGAAAGCGCGCACCCTCGCGAATCTCGCCCCGGACGAAGTAAGGTCCACGGTCGACGGATACACCGAAATCTACGATGCCGGCCTGGAGCGCAGGAAGGAGCATTATCGCTCGTTCGTGAATCGCTACTACGATCTGGTGACCGATTTCTATGAGTTCGGTTGGGGCCAGTCCTTTCACTTCGCTCCCCGAAGGCGGGGCGAGAGCTTCAAGGCGTCGCTGCTCCGGCACCAGCATTTTCTGGCCGAAAGGCTGTCCCTGAAGCCGGGTATGCACGTGCTCGATGTCGGCTGCGGTGTCGGCGGGCCGACGGGCAATCTGGCCCGCCATTCCGGGGCCAGCTTTGTCGGAATCAACAACAACGCCTACCAGATCGAGCGCGCCAAACTTCACACCCGGGATGTCCGGTCGTTATGCCGCTTCATTCACGGCGACTACATGCAGATTCCCGAGGAAGACGACCGCTACGATGCTGCCATTGCGATCGAGTCCATGCCCCACGCGCCCGACAAGACAGCGGCGTTCCGGGAGATCCTGCGTGTGCTTCGTCCCGGAGCCTGCTTCGCGGGCTACGACTGGTGCCTCACCGAGAAATTCGATTCAGCCAACGCGGAGCATCGGCGAATCAGGAACGACATCATGGTCGGCGATGCGCTGCCGGACATCGCTTCCACGTCGCAGGTTTCCGCCGCGTTGCGGACGGCGGGATTCGAGCTCCTGGACGCGCGCGACCGCGCGCCCGAAGCGGACCCGGAGATGCCCTGGTATCGTGCCTTGCAGGGTCGTGACCTCAGTCTTTCGAGTCTTCCGCGCACGCCCGTCGGCCGCGCGCTGACCAACCTGACCTTGCGGGTGGGCGAACGGCTTCGGCTCTTTCCCGAGGGCTCCCGCGCGGTCAGCACGCTCCTGAACGCGGCGGCGGACGCGCTGGTGGACGGCGGCAGGTCCGGCGTCTTCACGCCGATGTTCTTTTTCCTGGCCCGCAAGCCCGGCCCCCCGCACGACTGATCGAAGCGGGCGTTATCTGTCGGCCGCGCGCGCCTCTGCGGGAACGCCGACGCTCGGGACCGGGAATCAGGCCGCAGCCGCCTCGGACGGAGCCGCAGGCGCGTCGGCGGCGCGCGGGGCGGCGGCGAGACCCAGCCGCTCGCGGCGGCGGCGCTCGTAGAGAGCGAGCGCGTGCAGCGGGAAATACCGTCGGTACAGCACGTAATCCAGGAGCGCCGTTCGGAAGAACACGCCAGCCATGTCCTGCCTGGGCCACGTCCCGTCGGCGTCCTGCGCGTCGAGCAGGAAGCGGGCGCCCCGCGAAATCGCAGTCCAGTTCGATTCGTTCGCCTCGAGGAGTGCGATCAAGGCCCACGCGGTCTGGACGACCTGGCTTTCCTCGTGCGGCACGTATCGGCCGGTCAGGCAGCCGCTGTGGTGCTCGCCCCATCCGCCGTCTTCCCGCTGGCGCTCCAGCAGCCAGCGGCAGGCCGAGCGAAGCGCCGGATCGTCGGGGCCGGCTCCGGCCGACAGAAGACCCCTGATTCCGAAGAGGGTTCCGTAAATGAACTGAACCCCCCACACGCCGCGCCACGACCCGTCGCTTGCCTGGGTTCGGCGAAGCCAGGCATCGGCCCGGGCGATCGCGCCCGTCACGGCTCCATCCACGATTTGCGGAACGTCCTCCCTGCAGGCGGCGAGCGCCGCGAGGCAGGACACGGTGCACTCGACATAGGATTGCTCGGTCATCGAATCGCCGAACATCTCGGCCGGATTCATCCACTCCAGACCGAAAGCCGCGCGTCGCGCCTCGTAGCTGCCGAATCCGCCATCGCGGTTCTGGCAGCGCAGCATGAACCCGACCGCATCGCGCAACGCGCTCGCGTGCAGAGCGCCGCGACCGGCAGCGTGAAGTCCGAGCACCGCCTCCGCAGTGCAGTCGCTCACCGGCCAGCCATGCCATCCCCCGGCAAAGCACCAGCCGCCCCTGGGGTCGGTTCGATAGGCCTCGCGAAACCCGTCGAAGCTGGCGGCAATCTGTTGCCTGAGCAGGAAGTCGGCGCCGCGCTGCAGCGCGTCCTCTACCCCGTCGAACGCGGGCGCCGCCGCCAGCGCCTGCAACGCGAAGCCGCTGTCCCACGAGGCGCTTCTCGCGCCGACGACGCGCGCACCCTCTTCCTCGTCCTCCCAGAACCAGCCGTCCAGCTTCGCGAGCGCCTGGTGCAGATCGGCGTCGTCCGGATCGCGCAGCCACAGGGCAAGCATGTTGAGAAGGCCGCTCACCGGAGAGATGCTCGTATGGCTGGTGGTCTGCAGCTCCCATCTGATCTGCCGGACGATCGCCTCCGTGCATCGGGCACGCAGGCGCTTGCCGTGGAGCCGATCGAACACGCGCGCAATCCTGTATCCAGCCTTGAGCCACACGCTCGGCCGCGCGTAGAGGTCGGCCTCCCGCAGGCAACTGCGGGCGGCGGAGAAATCTACCTCCGCAAATCCTTGCGGGAACAGCTCCTCCCGCAGCGCGGCGATCAGGGGCGTGACGGGTGCCTGGAAGCGGTGCGCGTAAACCGCCGCCATCGCCATGTAGATGAGCCGCGTGTGGCAGTACCAGTTGGAGGGATGCAAGGGTATGCGCCGCGGCAGGCTCCACAGCTCCGGCAGGACGGCGTTGACCCCGCGCCAGTCGTAGAGGTTGAGCAGCGCCAGCCAGAACTTTCCCCAGCTCGGAATGGCCACGATCCCCTCGGCCTGTATGAAGCGCCGGGCCGGCTCGACAAGGGGATCGTCACGCTCGACCCCGAGCAGCCTCGCCGCGACGTAGACCATGGCGGTGACGAAGAGGTGGGGCGACGCGTGCTCGTGCAGGCCCCAGGAGCCTGCTTCGAGACGGGTCCGTTCGAAGGAGCGCAGCACGCGCCGGCGCCGGCCGGGCTCGAGCGGCCGGCCGATGATGTGGTGCAGCAGCACGTATTGCGCGGTGAGCATGGGGCACCAGACCATCTCGCCTTCCCAGCCGCCGTCCTCGCCCTGGAGGCTGAGGAGCTGCGCCGTCGCGCTCGCCAGTGCCGGACCGGCATCGGGCGCCTCGGAGTCCTTCGGCCGGCCGGATCCGGCCGCGTCGAGCCCCGACGGCATGGAGTGCAGGAGTGCTCGGGCCAGGCTGTCCAGGGCCCGCTCGTCGTTCCGCCCGCCCCGGCGTCTTGACCGGCGCAGCTGCAGACCCCAACGCAGGAGCCACCAGAGACGAACGACGAGCGCACCGAAGATCCTCAGACCCCGGCGCGGAGCGAACTGGCGGAGGGAGAGCGGAATCTCCACGGCCGCCGCCCGGATTGCCGTTCCGAAAAACGCGAGACCCATCCCGAGCGCGGATCGATCTTCGCAGGCAAGTATCCGCGAGGTCCGCTCCCGGTAATCGGAGCTCGTTCGCAGCCCCCGGTAGACCGCGTGTTTCATCGCCACCGCCTCGGCCCGACGATCGGCGAAGACCTCGTAGAGCCCCATGGCGAGCAACTCCGGCACATGGGTCGCCCGGAAGCGCCTGGCGGCGAAGTCGCGAAAGCTCCCGCCCTCGGCGAGGGCGAGCGCATCGCCGAATCCGAGGGTCATGCCGACCGCCGTCATGGGGTGGTAGTGCCCGGCCGCGTCGCCGATCAACACGCGAAGCGGGGTGCCGTAAGTGACGCGCGGCCGCAGCTGATTGGCTGCAACGTCGAATTGCCCCGCTCGCAGCGCCTCGACGAACGCCGGCCTGAGAGTCTCCGGCAGCAGGGCGGCATAGGATTCCGTCAGGAAGCCGACCCGGTCCTGGCGTGACCAGCGGTCCAGCGGGACATCGGCGATGATCCGGACGCAATCGTTTGCCACGCCGTAGGCGAGTATCGGCCCTGGGCCGCCGAGCAGCACATGCCCATGACCTTCGAAGGGCAGGCTCACACCGCTCACCGTGACCCCCAGCATGCGCGAGCAGAGCATCGGGTCCGTCGACAGGCCGAGCGACTGGCGCACGATCGAGGCCCGGCCGTCGGCGCCGATAATCCGTGCGGCGCGGACGGTGTGAACCGTGCCGTTGCTGGTGAAGGCCAGCCGGCCGTCTTCGACTTCACCGACCCGCGCGGGGGCGAAGAAATCCACGTCCGGCTCGTTCCCGATGGCGTCCCGCAGCTTCGAGACGAGCACCGCATGGTCGCAGGCCAGACCCCGCGAGCCGTTCATGTAGGGAAGCACGATCGGCTTCGAGCCGTCATCGGGAAACACGACGAAGCCCCTGCCCGCGGTGCTGCGGGGCAGGGTGTCCGGCCCGATCCCGAAGTGCCGCAGTATCTGGACGCCGGGCGGATGCAGCCATTCGCCCGCCAGGCGCTCGGACGCCCTGGGATTCGCTTCCAGCAGGGCCACCCGGGCGCCCTTCCGCGCGTGAGCGAGCGCGCACAGGCTCCCCACCGGCCCCGCGCCGACGATGGCCACGTCGTAACGCCGCGACGCGGCGGCGCTCATGAGAATGCGCTCGGCTGCGCGCGGCGACGGTAGCGGACGCGGCACGGTCTCTCAGGCCCGGTCACCCAGCTGCCGTAGTTCGGACGGGGAAACGCGCCGCTGAGAGAGAAATCGAAGCGATCGAGCAGAACGGTCCAGATCGCCTTGAGCTGCATGTACGCGAAGTTCTTGCCCATGCACGCGTGCTTGCCGCCGCCGAAGCCGATCAGGGCGTAGTGGTGCTGCTTGTCCTCGCACGCCGGAGCGGCGAAGCGGTCGGGAAAGAAGCGCTCCGGGTCCTCGAAGATGTGGGGCAGGCGGTGAGAGACCGCCGGCGACACCATCGCCATGGTGCCGGCGGGCACGACGCGGTCTCCGTAGCGCAGGGGCTCGAGCACCTTCCGGATCAGCAATATCAGCGGCGGGTGCAGCCGCTCGCATTCGCGGACGGCGTTCTCCAGGGCCGGCTGGCGCTGGAGGCTGTCGATGCTCACGGACCCTGCTTCGCGGTAAACCTCCCGCACCTCGTCTCTCGCCCGTGCCAGGTACGCCGGCGCCCTGAGCAGCTCCAGGCCGATCCAGGTCGCGAGCACCGCGCTGGTGTGCTGGCCTGCGAAGAGCACCGTCAGCAGGATCCCCGTGATCTCGTCGTCGCTGAGGGCGCGGCCGCTCTTGTAGCGGGCGTTCATGAGCGTCTGCATGAAGTCGTCGGGGCTGGCCCCGGCATCCCGGCGCGCGGCCATGATCCCGCCGAAGAGCTCCGCCACCCGTCGCCGGGCCTTGTCGCGCTTTCGATGCGCTGCGACGGGAAGCCTAGGGAGGAAAAATCCCAGGGTGTTAATGCCCTTCTGCAGGTCGCGGTAGATCTCGGCAAAGCCGGCGTCCACCCGATCGCGGACTTCCTGTCCGATCAGGCAGCGGCCGGCGATCTTGACCGTGAGCTCGTTCATCGCCTGCGGCAGATCGATTTCCCCTTCCTTGCCCAGGGAGTCGGCGAACTGCCGCGCCTCGTCGAACATGACGAGGGCGAACCTGCGCATGGCCGCCTCGCGGAGCGCCGGAAAGAGAAAGCCCAGCTGCTCCGACATGATCTCCGGGGAGGTGTCGTAGGCCACGCCGCGTCCGAAGATGGGCACGGTGAAGCGGTAGACGGCCTTGGCGTTCAGCTGTTCCTCGGGTGCCCTGAAATAGAAGTCGTGGGCTTCGGGCCCGGCGAAGAGAACGAAAGCGCGGGTCCCGAGCCGGAAGCGGAAGAGCGCGCCATGCTCGCGCCAGCCGCGGCTCAACATGGCGACCGGATCCCTCTGGAATTCCGGCAGATGGCCGAGCAACGGCCACCCGCCCGCGAGCATGGGAGCGGCGTTCTCCGAGCGCGGCCGGAACCGAGCCGAGCGCGGCGCATCCAGACTGTGAATTCGGTTTGCCATCGCCGGCCTCAATGGATGAACGGCAGCATCGCGAAGCGCGCCCGCTGGGTATAGCGCTCCCACAGCGCGCCGTACTTGGCGCGGCAGCGGCGCTCGTCGCGTCCCGAGCGGTGCCACAGCAGGCCCGCCAGCCATACCGGCAACAGGAAGGGAGCCCAGGAGCTAAACCCGGTGGTGAGGGCGAACGAGAAATAGACGCAGATCTCGCCGGTATAGTTGAGATGCCGTCCGATGCCCCAGAATCCGGAGACCAGCAGGCGCCCGTCCAGGGTCCGGGCCGGCTTGCCCCAGATCCTGGCGTCGGGATTGCGCTTGAAGCGGTGCTTTTGCTGGTTCGACCCGCGAAAGAGCCAGAAGCCGAAAACGAAGAGCACGACGATCCCGCCGGCGGCGGCCGGAGACAGCGGCTCCGGTGCGTGAACCAGCCACCAGCCGGGGAGACAGTAGAAGAAGGGCACCAGCACGTAGTCGCCCCAGACCAGCATCCACCCGAAGCGCTCGCGAAGGATGTCCCAGGTGTGGATCATCCCCTGCTCGAACTGGAAGTAGTTGAGCACGTAGAGGAAGGTGAAGACTTGGTAGAGCATCATCCCCAGGGTCAGCTCGCCGTAGGTCTCGTACTGCACGGCGGCAAACGATGCGTTGAAGAGGGCGAGGCCGATGAGCGAGGGGCAATAGCTGAAGAGCTTCAGATCCAGCCCCAACCAGGCCGGAGCGGCGTCCACGCCGTAGAAGAAGTCCCGCCAGGACCGGGGCGATGCATGAGGCTTTCGCACGCCGCGCAGGTAGAGCCAGCCGGAGAGCGCGAACGCGAATCCGTTCGCCACGACGAAGAGGGCGAGAATGTGGGTATGCAGCACCGAAAGGGAGAGAATGCCGGAGGCCTGCGCGCCACACGCCGCAATCATGACGATCAGATAGAGGGAGAGGCCGTTGAGCTTGTAGACGCGCTCGTTTCCGTCGGCATCGGGGCCCGTGACGCGACGACCCGGCAGGACCAGCGACATCACGAAGAGGAGGGCGATGAACCCCAGCACCATCGCCGCCGCCTCGAGCAGGGTCCCGCAGGAGAGCGCCGACGAGAGGTCGAGCGCTTCAGGCGGCGGCATCGCCGTTCTCCGCTTCGCGCGCGAGATGCTCCCGCCACTTGCGCACGGTCACCTTCTGAAAGGCCCTGACCACCGGGTTGAACTCGACGGGGCGGGCGTCCCAGTGCTCCTCGTATCCCTGCTGCTCCGCCTCCAGCGCGAACTGGTCCTGGGAGAGCAGAGGGGCGATGAGCAGGCGGTTGGAGATCCTCAAGACCGCGTTCATGGCGGGGCGGGGAATGCGCAGCGGCAGCAGGGGAATCTTCAGCGACTTGAAGTAGAACAGGAAGAACACGCGGGTCGTGCGCTCGTCGACCGGCAGCACGAAGAGCCAGTGCTTGATCGCGTCATCGGTGTTCGACCACTGGTAGGGGTACTCGTAGCAAAGCTCCATGCAATTGGTGTCGATCCGGTCGTGATCGACGAAGAGTCCGGAGATGCGCCCGCGCCCGACGCTCGTGTCGTAGGCGAGGTGCACGTCGTCGCCGACGGTCTCGCAGCGGGTGAGCGTGGCGCCGTCGAAGGGCCGGTAGCGGCGGTGCAGATGGGCGTGGGTGAAGTCGCTCACATTGTCGATCACCATCGAGTGGTGGGCCGACCAGGTGAAGCAGAGCGGCACGCAGGCCCAGCGGCCGGGTCCCTCGAGCTCGGGAATGTCGGGGATCCGGCGCACCTCCGCCTGCTCCGGATCTCCCGGGAAGAGCCAGACCAGGCCGTAGCGGACCTTCACCGGGTAGGTCCTGAGCGCAAGGTTGGGGAAGCTCCGCCCCTGGTCGTCGTAGGGCACCCCGGCGGGGCGGCCGTCGCCGCCGTACTCCCAGCCATGGTAGGCGCAGACGAGCCGGCAACCCTGCACGTCGCCGATGGAGAGCTTGAGCTGGCGATGCGCGCAGCGGTCCTCGACCGCCTGGAAATTGCCGTCCTTTCCCCGGAAGAGCGCGATGGAACGCTTCCAGAAGACGACCTCGATCACCGTCTCCGGCTTGATCCGCCTCACTTCCTCGACCGGATACCAGTAATTCGGGTCCATGCCCGCGGCGCGGGCCTGCTGGCGCAGGTTGCCGGCATCCTCGAAGCCGGGCGGCGCGTCGGGCGCCGCCCTCATGGCGCGCCCCCGCCCGCCATCGTCCGCATGCCTCGCTCCGGCACGGGATCGTCCTCTTCTCGCGCGACGCGGTGATTCGCGGTGTCCTCGCGCGGGCGCTTCGCCTGCGGGTTCGCGATCGCGTTGCGGCCGTAGTGAAACGCGTAGGCCTCCTGAACCGCGGCGCGGAGGCCGGTCGGCCGATAGCCGAGCTCCCGTTTCGCCTTGGAGACGTCGGCGTGGCGGCACTTTCGCAACAGGCGTATGGCGCCGGGAGTGAAGCGCTGGGGGAAGTCCGGGTGAAAGCGGCTGAGATAGAAGCTCGCGATCTCGGCAAAGACGAGCATGAGGCGGGTCGGAAATCGCCGGCGCGGCCGCGGGACGCCCGAGACCTCCTCGTAGAGATCCAGGATATCGGAAATGGTCTTGTACTCGGTGCTGAAGATGTACTTTTCGCCCGAGCGACCGTGGCGCATGCACAACACGTGCCCCTCGACGATGTCGCGGGCCGCGACGAACTCGAAACCGCCATCGATATAGGCGCGGAGCTTGCCGTTCGTGTAGTCGCAGAGCGTTCGCCCCAGGCGCGAGGGGAGGAAATCGGCGCCGCCGACCACCGCGCAGCAGGTCGCGACCACCACGTCCTGTCCCGTTGCCGCCGCGCGCCAGCACTCCTGCTCGACGAGCGACTTGCTGCGCTCGTAGGGCATCGTGCGCTCCATGGGGTAGAACGGCATCGTCTCGTCGCTGGGAGCGGAGGGATCGTCCAGGTCGTATCCCACCGCGCTGAACGAGCCGGTAACGACCACCCGGCCGGCCTCCGCCTCCTGCGCCGCCCGCAGCACGTTGCGGGTGCCGAGAACGTTGCACTCGAACATGTCGCGGCGATGGGCGCGGTTGCCTTCGATGGTCGAGATCATGGCCGCGCAGTGATAGACACCCTGACAGCCCGCGAGCGCTCGCCTGGTGTCGTCAAAATTCCGAATGTCGCCGAACACGCGTTCGACCTCGAGACCGTCCAGGCCCTCGTTGTTGTCCTCGTGTCTCAACAACACCCGGACCCGCACGCCCTCGTCGAGCAGCCGGCGCACGAGGTTGGCACCGACATGCCCGGCCGAACCCGTGACGAAAACGGGCGGCATCGAAGAGCCCGCCGGCATGCTCGGTTCCGAAGTCATCGATGTCGGATTCCGTCAGGCGGAACCTGGGGCCGATCCCGTTCCGCGGGATGCCCGCAAGGCTCTGCAGACACCGTCGCGGGCCCGCCGGCCGGCGTCAAAATTGGCCCTGTGGCGAAGCGAGTCCCCGCCCGTTCGCACGCCCACACACCGCGAATTCTTCATGCCCGTCACTCCATGTTCGGCAGGCCTGCGGCACCGACCGGCCGGCACGAATCCCGACAGGACATAACCTAGATCGTGTCCCGAGGAGTGGTGTAAGAGCGTCGCGCTTTACGCGGCATCCGGCGGGTAGGGCCGGGTTATTCAGGCTGCCACAGCGGACAGCTTGATCGTGGGATTGTCGCTCAGGGGAGCGATCGATTCCAGCGTCATGTACCTCCTTCCGACGGTCCATTCGTCGTTCTGCTCGAGCAGCACGGCGCCGACGAGGCGGGTGATGGCGTCCTCGTTGGGGAAGATGCCGACGACGTTGGTGCGTCGCTTGATCTCGCCGTTGACGCGTTCGAGCGGGTTGGTCGAGTGAAGCTTGACCCGGTGCTCCTTGGGGAAGCTCATGTAGGCGAGGACGTCGTGCTGGGCCTCGTCCATGAGGGCCGCCAGCTTGGAGGCCTTGGGCCTGAGCTGGTCGGCGATCAGGCGCCACTGGGCGGCAGCGGCCTCGGCATCGTCCTGGGCGAAGGCGGTGGCGACGAAGGCGGAGACGACGCGCCGGCCCTGCTTGCCGGCATGGGCCAGCAGGTTGCGCATGAAGTGGACGCGGCATCTCTGCCAGGTGGCGCCGAGGATCCGGGTGGTGGCGGCCTTCAGGCCCTTGTGGTCGTCGGAGATCACCAGCTGCACGCCGCGCAGGCCGCGCCTGGTCAGCGAGCGCAGGAACTCGGTCCAGAAGGTCTCGGCCTCGGAGGCGCCGATCGCCATGCCGAGGATCTCGCGCCGGCCCTGGTCGTTGACCGCGACGGCCACGGTGACCGCGACCGGGACGATGCGCCCGGCCTCGCGCACCTTCACGTAAGTCGCATCCAGCCAGAGATAGGGCCAGTCGCCTTCGAGCGGGCGGTCGAGGAAGCTGCGGATCTTGTCGTCTATCTCCCCGCAAAGGCGCGAGACCTGGCTCTTCGATATCCCGCTCATGCCCATGGCCTGAACCAGTTCGTCGACCGAGCGGGTCGATACCCCCTGGATGTAGGCCTCCTGGATCACCGCCGTGAGCGCCTTCTCCGCCGTCCGTCGGGGCTCCAGGAAGCCGGGGAAGTAGCTCCCCTTCCTGAGCTTCGGAATCTTCAGGTCGACCGTGCCGGCCCGGGTCTCCCAAGGCCGATCGCGGTAGCCGTTGCGCTGGTTGATCCGCTCCGGCGTCCGCGCGCCATGCTCGGCGCCGGTCAGGCCCTCGACTTCCAGCTCCATAAGGCGCTGCGCAGAGAAGGCGATCATCTCACGCAGCAGATCGGCGTCAGAGCTCTTCTCCAACAGCGTCCGCAGGGTAAGCTTGTCATCGGTCATCGTGGTTCTCCTTAGGCTCGGGTCGATTCGGATTCACCCAAACCCTAAACCGGAACCGCGATGGCCACCCCGCTGTGGATAACCGGCTTGGCGCCACCAGACTCGAGGGCGGTCGCGGCGCCAAGCCGGTTACCCACAGCTACCGGGGGTAGCGGGAGCTCCTACACCACGTCTGGGGACACAACCATAACCTATTCGATATGGCCATATAGCGTCCAAGAGTATCCACTTATGGCGCTTATAAGTTATGCTGACGTATCGCATTAGTGCGTCGCGCTTCTACGCACTGCCGATCCCCAATCTCGCCCAGACCCCTCGGCAAAGTCTGTCGAAACTCCCGAAACGCAAGTATCCCCCTGACTGTCAACTGCGCATGTTTCCGAATGCGAGAAGCCCGGTCAGGAAGGTATCTGCCTGAATGCTCCCGCGGACGCCGTGCCAGTCGGCAAACGCCTGCTCCGCCCGCTCCACGAAATCGAGAACTTCACGACGGGTGAAACGACGGGCCGTGTCGTAATCCGCTTCGTGGCGGGCCCCCTGAAGTTCGACGAATGCGCTGGCAACCCGAACGAGTTCGGGTTGCACGGGTTGGCCGCCCAACCCGGGAGAGAGCTTCGTTGAAACTTTGCTGTCAGAAAACTGCTGGGCGACCTGTTTCATTGCGGCGTGACCGAACGCTCGTGCCAGGCACTGGCGGAGAGCGGCTCTGTCGCGACCACGAAGCATGCGCTTCGTCGCTTCATCGACCAACAGATGAAAGAGGGCGTAGTACGACGCCGAGACTGCCCGGCGCAGGCTCGCCTGCAGGGGCCGCCGCGGCTCCTTGACGGCAAGCTGTCGGGCTTGCCGCAACAGGTCAACATGCAGGCTCACGACACTCAGGCGGCCTCCGAAGCCCCTCGGAAGCGAACATAGACCAACATCGAGGATTCGGTCTCGCGGCGGACCAGATCGCGCACTGTATTCCGCAGCAGGTCTCGGGTTTCGAAGTCCACCTCCTCTTCCGTGAGATAGACCCACACCCACACTGCGGGGTCGTCCGCCCAGTCGACCCCGGTTTCCACCTCCCACCAGCTGACCGGGGTCGGAGGGTTCCTCAGTTCGCGCTTCAGCGCGGCCTCGATATCGGATGCCGTGATGTCCATTTCGTCCATCCGGTAGACCTTGCGGACGACGCATCGTCGGACAGGACGATAGCGGGAGACGGAGGATCAGTGAACCGCGAATGTCCGGCGCCGCTCGCCCTGCATCGAATCTCCCGCTCCTTCTCCGAATCTTGTCCTCCGTGGCACTATGACGGGCCGCGCCGCTGTGGCGCCTGCCAGGGAGTAACCGATGATCACGCTGCACAATCCGGACACCGTCGTCTCGCCCGCGTCGTTCTACAGCCAGGCGGCGGAGGTGGGGCCGGACAAGCGCTGGCTCCACATCTCGGGCCAGGTGGGCGCCGCGCCGGACGGCACGCTGGCGGACGGCTTCGAGGCGCAGAGCGACCAGGTCTGGCGCAACATCCGCGCCCTGCTCGCCGCCGCCGGCATGACCATGGAGAACCTGGTGATCGTGCGCGCGCTGCTGGTGGACCGCGCCCACCTCGGCGCCTACCGCGAGATCAGGGACCGCCACCTGGCCGGCCACCAGGCGGCCTCGACGCTGCTCATCGTCGCCGGCCTCGCCGACGCGCGCTGGCTGATCGAGATCGAGGCGCTGGCCGCCGCTTAGAGCGTTTTCGTGCAAAACGAAAACGCTCTAAGCATCTGTCGCTCACGGCAGCCGGCTTTCAGCCGGCGCCGTCGCGCGGGACGCGCAGAGCGCACGATGCGGGCGCGCCGCATTCGCGGCGGGCCGCTGTCGCGGCCTATCGCGCGTCCGGCGTTGACGGACGCGCTCCAGGCCTGATCAGACGGGCAATCAGTCTCCTTCGGCCTCGGCGCCCGCGCCCGCACCGTTCTCGGCCGAGGTGATGGCGCACTCGGACTCCCGCCACCAGAGAGCCTCCAGATCGGCGACATCGACGCCGCGGTCCCAGATCCGCGCCTTGACCGGGCCGATCTCGGTATCAAGCGTCTGGTCGAGGTACTTGCCCTTGTAGATCGTGGCCCCGCTGGTGCACGGCAGGGTGTTGACGCCGGGCTCGTCGATGGCTGCGCCGTGCGGCGCGAGCCTGATCCGCTCCGCCCGCACCGCGACGCAGGCGGCAGCACCCTTCTCCGCCGGGCCGGCGCCGCTCCAGGCGCCGTTGATCACGTGGCTGCCGATGCGCACGCTGGCCGTGCCGTTCTGCACGCTCTCGATGGTCCCTTCGAGCAGGTTCTCGACCCCCATGAAGTCCGCGACGAAGCGGGTCGCCGGCCGGTCGAACAGGTCGGTCGGCGGCCCCTCCTGCACGATGCGCCCGCGCCGCATGAGGATGATGCGGTCGCTCATGGTGAGCGCCTCTTCCTGGCTGTGCGTGACGTAGATGAAGGTGAGGCCGAGCTTCTCGTGCAGATCGAGCAGCTCCACCTGCATGTCGACGCGGAGCTTCTCGTCGAGCGCGCCGAGCGGCTCGTCGAGGAGCAGGATCGCGGGCTCGGTCACCAGCGCGCGGGCCAGCGCCACCCGCTGACGCTCGCCGCCCGAGAGCTGATGGACGCGGCGGCCGTACTTGTCGAGGAGGCGCACCAGGGCGAGCGCGTCCTCCGCCCGCTTGCGACGCTGGTCCTTGTCGATGCCGCGCACGCGGAGCCCGTACTCGACGTTCTGGCCGACCGACATGTGGGGGAAGAGCGCGTAGTGCTGGAACACCGTGGTGCAGTTGCGCCTGGACGCGGGAATGGCCGAGACGTCCTCGCCGTCGATGGCGATGCGCGCGATCCGGGTCGGGCGCTCCAGCCCGGCGACGATCCTGAGCAGCGTCGTCTTGCCCGAGCCGCTCTCGCCCAGCAGGGTCAGGAACTCGCCCCGCCGTGCCGTGATCGACACGTCGTCGAGCGCCACCACCTCGCCGAAGCGGTGGGTGGCGTGCTCGACCTGCAGGATGTGATCGCCTGCGGCGGCGGCAGCGCGCGGCGCTGCGACTTCACTATTTGCCATCTCGGCCTCCTCCGAAGGCAAGCTTGATCGCGAGGAAGGTCAGCCCGATGCTCACGATCGTCACCAGCGTACTCATCGCATAGATCAAGGGCACGGTCGTGTTGTGCGCGCCCGATTGTATCCACAGATAGAGCGGCAGTGTGTCCTGTCCTGCGCGCATGAAGATGCTGAAGGGCAGCTCGTTGAACGACAGCAGGAAGCCGAAGAAGCCCGCGGCGAAGATGCCGGGCTTCAGGATCGGCACCTCGATCTGCCAGAAGCGCTGCCAGCGGCTGGCGCCCAGATCCTCCGCCGCCTCCATCAGCCGCGTGTCGAAGCGCGATGCGACCACCAGCATCGCCAGCAGGGCGAAGGGGAAGGCCCAGACGAAATGGGCCACCGCCAGCGACCAGACCCCCATCTTCACGTGGATCACGAGGCGATACCACATGAAGAGCCCGACGCCGGCCACGATGCCCGGCACCATCAGCGGCATGAGGAAGCCGATGAGCAGCGGTCCGCGCCGCTTCACCCGGGGCAGCACCGGGCCCACGATGAGCGCGCCGATCACGCACGCGGCGGAGGTGACGAAGGCCAGCATGATCGAGAGCAGCAGCGGATCGCCCACGCGGAAGTTGCTGCCGTAGGCCTCGCCGTCGCGCTGGGCGATGTCGGCGTAGATCACGTCCTCGTACCAGGTCAGCGTCCAGTCGCCCGGAATGCCGGTGAGCGGCTCGCCGCTGATCGAGAGGATCATCAGCCAGACGATGGGGAGGTACAGGATGAACAGCACGCCGTAGCCGAAGAAGAGGCCGGTGCCGTTCGGCAGCCCGTCGGCGACGCGGCGCCAGAAGGGCGGGCGCACGCGCGCGTAGGTGATGGTCTCGGTGGGCGCGGTCATCGTCATCGGCGGAGGTTCGCGAAGACTTCGTTGAGGCCGCCCACGGGCCGGAGCGCGGCCCAGAGCACGACCTGGAAGGCCAGCATGATGGCGAGCACGACCGCGGCAAGGGCGGCGGCGACGAGGAAATTCGAGACTCCGATCAGGCTCTGCACCTGGGCGCTCAGCATCAGCACGTTGTTGCCGCCCATGTGCTGCGCCACCACCGTGTCGCCCAGCATGGGGATGAAGGTGAAGACGAAGCCCGCGACCACGCCCGGCAGCGCGAGCGGGAAGATGATGTGCACGAGCGTCCTGAAGCGATGCGCGCCGAGGTCGTTGCTGGCTTCGAGAAAATCGTTATCGATCAGGCTGATGGAGAGAAAGATCGGCCACACCATGGTGGGGAAGAAGAACCCGAGAAAGCCGAAGTGCACGGCGAATTCGGAGAAGATCAGCCAGGTCACGGGCTCGTCCACCACGCCGATGCCGAGCAGCGCCTGATTGACCACGCCGTTGATGCCGAAGACCGAGCGCCAGACGATGACGCGGGCCGCCGGGCTGAGGAAGAAGGGCACGGTGAGCGCCGTGAAGGTGAGCAGGCGCACCGTGTTGTTCTTGCAGCCCTTCGCGAGCCAGAGCGCGAAGGGGAACGCGATCAGCAGCTCGATGACGGTGATTGTCGCCGCGATGCGCACCGAGCGTGAGAGAAGATCGGCGCCGCCGTAGGAGAAGAAGCGCTCGTACTGCAGGAACGTCGGGTCGATGTTGATCCTGATGCCGCGGCCCTGGAAGAACGAGACCAGGATGATCGCGAGCAGCGGGATGACGATGCCGCCGAACCAGACGACGCTGAAGCCCGAGAGCGACCACACGCCCGCCGGCAGACGCGGCACCAGGCGGCGTATGAGGTCGTCGTTGGCGGGTAGCGCGGCGGCCATCTCAGCTCAGCCAAAGGGGGCTATATATCTGACCGAACTTCCGGTTCGTCAGCAGCGACGCCCGGATTGCTGTTAGCCTCCCCGCCATCGGCCGCCGGCTCGTGCCGCAAGAACGCTCGGCCCACCTGCTCAGGCGTCGCCCCGGCGTAGCGGGGATTCAGAATTTCAGGCTCTGTCCTGCGCTTCTCTGCCGTCATGGCGTGTCCCCTGCGATGGTCCCTGGGTTTCGCTCTCGCACACAGTGGGCGAGTCGATCGAAGAAGGCCGACATGTCAGGTTCCGCTACGATGCGGGGCCCCTCGGAAAAGTCGATTTCAACGATGGCTGCGGCCTCGACCATTCCAGCCGCCCACGCTGGCGCTGCCCGCCCGGAAAGCTGTTCGACATAGGAGCGGAAGGTGTCAACCCACCGCTCGCCGCTCTTCTGCACTCCGCCTCCGTTCTGCCCAACGTCGAAGAGCATGACATAGCCGGTGACGATCTCCGGCGATGAAAGCTGGACGTTCGCTACTTCCCCCATCAGATCGTCGGCCCGGTTAGGCACAGAGCCGCCGACGTTCTTGAGCAGCGATTTGAGGCTGATGCCAAGCCGCACCTTGCCGTCACTCGGCCATGCCACGTCCCACTTCTTCGTCCGCCCAATTCCAGGCACCAACGCTTCTGTGGTTCCGTCCGCAAGCCCACGCGCGGCGAGCTGCTGGAGACACATGTCTGCCAGTGTCGCCAGTCGCGCATTTGAAGTCGGCTTCTTGTCGACCACGACGACTCGGTAGAGGGTGTCAACCGCGTCTTGCAGCGAGATCATCGGTCAGCCGCGCTTCGGCCATTGCATGATAGACCGGCTCGATCTCGACACCGATGCTATTCCGCCCGAGTTGACGCGCTGCGACTTGGGTGGTGGCAGTCCCCGTGAAGGGGTCGAACACCGTATCGCCGACGAAGCTGAACATGCGGATCAGCCGTTCAGCGAGCTCTGCCGGGAAGGGCGCCGGGTGGTCGCGCGTCGAAGTTCCGCTGAGATCGTCCCATATCTGACGGAACCAGAGATCGTGCTCTTCGGCGGAGATTACGCTTAGAAGGCGTGCCGCCTCGCTCGGGCTACGGTAGCCGCCCGGCTTGCGGAGCATGAGGATGAACTCGATATCGTTCTTGATGACGCCGTTCGGCTCGAACGGCTTGCCGAGGTAGGAGCCGCTTCCCCGCGCTTCCGTCTTCATGTTGGCGATCTTGTGCCAGATGATCGGAGCAAGGTTGTCGAACCCGATCTCGCAGCACTGTGTCTGGATGGAGGCGTGGAGCGGGATGACGGTGTGACGGCCGCCATTCGCGCGCCGGGATAGACAGACATCGCCGACAACGCAGACCAGCCGTCCGCCGGGGGCCAAGGCGTCATAACAGCCTTCCCACACCGCCCGCAAGCTGGTCAGGAATGCCTCATATTCCGTGATCCGCCCGAGTTGCCCCGCCGTCTCGGGATACTCCTTCAGGGTCCAGTACGGCGGCGAGGTAACGACCAAATGCACCGACGATGGAGGCAACCGCACATCTCTGGCGTCTCCCAAGATGACTTCGTGAGTCGTCTCCATGGTCGGCAGCAGGGCGCGGATTCGCGCCGTAGAGCGGCGGTCCTTCGCCAACGCTGGAATCGCTTGTTGGTCCTGGGAGGGGTTTAGCGCCCGCAACTTCGGCGGCAATGCCGCCTCCAGCGCATCCTGCATCAGCCGCTGCGAGCGCTGGAAGACAACCCGTTGTCGGCGATGAGGTCCGCGTAGCACAGGCGCTTTCCGATCACGGCCTCTTTCCGACCGCGCCGCGTCCGCTCAGCGTTTTGCGCTTGGCCTTCGACATGTTTGCGCGCCGACCGCCCATGTACGTCTCATCGGCCTCGACCGGCCCCGAGAATAGCGATTCGCTCTCTGCGGACCAAGCCTCGCGGATACGGCGCAGCATGAACCACGCGGTCTTCTGCGTCACCTTCAGGTCGCGGTGCAACTTCATGGACGAGACGCCCTAGGGGGCGGGGCCCGCCCCGCCGGATCGTCCGGCGAGGCAGGCCCGGCCCGCAAGCGAGGCGGAGTTTACGCGTTGAGCACGCGGTCCATCTGCGCCTGCATCTCCTGCAGGTGCTCGGGCACCGCGCTGAACCAGAAATCCTCCTTGGCGAACTTGTGCTTCATCTTCGCCTGGGCGGCGTCCATGTCGGCCGAGATGTCGCCGATCTCGTTGCGCTCGGCGTACTCGACCGCGAGGTCCGGCCGGCCGTTGAGGTAGCCGCGCAGCGGCGTGATGGTGGAGGCGTAGCCGCCGCTCAGGAACCAGTCGAGGGCGGTGTAGACCTCCTCGAGATTGCCGCGATCCTCGACCTGGGACGGGATGTACGCCGCGTGGAGCCACTTGGTGTAGAACTCCTTGGCGTTGGCGTAGACCCAGTCGCCGCCAGCCTTGTTGGCCTCGCGCACCGCCGGCTCCCAGCAGCGGATGGCGTCGACCTCGCCGTTCTTCATGTCGGCGACCTGGTCGTCAAAAATCTTCCAGAAGTTGCGGAACTGCCCGGCCTGCTTGCGCTCGATGAGGAAGTCGGCGGTCGCCCGCGCCTCGTCCGGCGACGGGTTGAGGATGTCCGCCACCTCGAGCTGCCCGCTGTTCTTGAGGTAGGCCAGCGCCTCCCAGAGGTAGATGTAGTTGTCGCCGGTGGAGGACCGGCCCATGGTCTTCTCGCTCTCGAAGACCAGCGCCCAGGAGGCCTCCTCCGGCGGGCGCGGCTCGTTCAGCTTGGCCGGCAGATAGCCGAAGCTGTCCGCGTTCATGGCGAGCGGCAGGCCCCAGACGTTGCCGCCGTCCGGGCTCAGGTCACGCACCAGGTAGGGGATGCCCTTGATGCTGTCCGGCATGCCGCCCCAGTTGGGGACCGCGCCGGTCTCGGCCTGGATGATGTAGCCGCCGTCGATCAGGCTCTGCTCCACGCCGGAGAGCGTCGAGATCAGGTCGAAGCGGTCGCCGGCGTCGTTGACCTCGACCTCGGTGAGGAAGATGCCGGGATCGTCCTTGATCACCGTGTCTTCCATCTTGAGGCCGGTGTCGGCCTCGAAGCGGGTCCAGTCGCCCGGGATCATGGTGGGCGCCGTGAAGAGCATGCGGATCACGCCCTTCTCCTGCGCCTTGGCCCGGCGCGTGAGCCCCTGCAGCACCGCCGGCGCGCCGGCGATCACCGCGCCTGCCGCCGCGCCCTTGATGAAGTGGCGCCGCGAAAGCGGAAAGTAGAGATGCTTGCTGTGCTTGCCCTTGCGTTCGGTCATCGGTTGCTCTCCCTGCAGTTGGGTCGTATGGCGCGGCCCTGCGCCAGCGGCGGTGCGGGGCTCGACGAGTGCGGGCATGGTGACCGCTTTCGCCCCGCCGAATCAACCCCGCCACTGTTCAGCCGCGGGCGGGGACCCGGACCATGGTGCGGTGCACGGGGCCGCTTGGTGGGGGCAGGCTGTGCGGATGCAGCGCGCAGACCATCGCCCTTCCGGGACAGCAGGCCACCGCCGTGCCGGGACGGTGGGGCCGGAGCGGCCCCGGAAAGCCGGCTGATGGCCGGGCGCTCGTCCCTCGAGCTGTTGCCGCCGCCGATCCTGGCGCGGGTGCACAAGGCGATCGTCGAGGGCGCCACCATCGACGAGATCGTCCGGCGCATCCGCGCGAACGGCGGGACCTGCTCGCGCTCGGCCGTCGTCCGCTACGTCAAGGGGGCGCGCGAGAGGCTGCGGGACTGGCGGGAGGACCAGGGGCTTGCCGATTTCTGGCTCGCGTCGCTCGGCGAGCAGCCCGAGGGCGGAACCGGGCGGTACGCGCGCGAGACGGTGAGAGCCCTCGCCACGCGCGCCGCCGGCGACCTCCGCCGCGAAGAGAAGCCGCCCCCCGTCGAGCAGATCGCCACGCTCGCGCTCGCCCTGCAGCGCATCGAGTCCGCCGAGAAGAGCGGTGCGGAACGCGAGAGCGCGGCCGCGCGCAACCCTGCCCCGCGCGGCGCCGGCCCGCTTGCAGGCTGGCCCAGGTCTGCGGAGGAGCAGAAGAAGGGGCTCTCCCCCGACGCCGTCGCCCACATCCGCGCGGCGGTGGAGGGCCACTGGGGCATCTACGATCCGGTCGCGGGCGAAGAAGCCGTCGCCGAGGCCTATTGGCGATTGAAGGCGCAGGATGCGGAGGGCGAATGAGGCCGGCGGGTGGCGGCCCTGGGCGGGCCGGCTTGGGCCGCCATGAGCCGCCTTGGGTCACTTTGGGCCACTTTGGGCCGCTTGCGGCGGGCCACCTTGGGCCACTTTGGACCACTTTGGGCCGCTCGTTTGGACCACCTTGGGCCACTTTGGGCCACTTTGGACCGGAATAGACCGGAATAGGCCGCTTTAAGGCCTTTGCGTGCAAAACGGGACCGCTCTAATGATCGAAGTGGTAGACGATCCGGTCGAAGCGGTCGCGCGGGAAGGAGAAGACGAAGACCAGCGGCTCCGCGCCGGTGCAGCGCACCGTGTGGCGGGCATCCGGCGGGATGTAGACCGCGCTGCCCGGCCCCACGGCCTCGACGCGGCCCTCGATCTCCATCTCGCCCCGGCCGCTCACGATGTAATAGGTCTCCGCCGGCTCGTGGTGGTGGCGCATGAGCTGCCCGCCGGGTGCGATCTCGGCGATGCCGGTGACGAGGCCCTCGCTCCCGGTCCGCTCGCCCGCGACCAGCAGCTTCCAGCGAATGCCCTTGCCGGTTGCGAGGCCGGAGTCTTCACTGCTCTCCCACTCCAAGGTCGCCTGATCGACGAAGGCGGGTTTCGGCGCGCTCACCGCCCCCTCCCTTCGCGCCCGGCCGGAGCGGCGAGGCGCTGCGTGCCGCCCATCGTCAGCCGACGTCGTTGCAGGGATTCTCGGGCCGCGCGCCGGCCAGCACGCGCACCACCTCCTCCGCGCCGCGCCGTCTCAGTTCCGCCAGCGACGCGTCGGAGGAGAAGGCCACGTGCGGCGTCGCGATCACGTCCGCCCGCGCCACGAGCGCGGCGGGCGGGCTCGGCTCGCCCTCCACCACGTCGAGGCCGGCGCCCGCGAGATGGCCCGCTTCCAGGGCGGCGATCAGCGCATCGTTGTCGACCACCGGCCCCCGGCTCACGTTGATGAGGAAGGCGCCGGGCTTCACGCGGGCGAGGAAGGCCGCGTCCACCAGGTGGTGCGTCTCGTCGGTGAGCGGCAGGTGGACGATGACGATGTCGGAGTCCGCAGAGAGCGCGTCGAGCCCGACCATGCGCGCCGGCACGCTCTCCGGCGGGGCGGCGATGTCGTGGCCGAGCACGGTCATGCCCAGCGCATCCAGCTTGCGCGCGGTGCAGCGGCCGATGCGGCCGAGCCCCAGGATGCCGGCGGTGAGCGCAGCCCCGCG
This sequence comes from Alphaproteobacteria bacterium, assembly GCA_965221125.1. Taxonomy (GTDB): domain Bacteria; phylum Pseudomonadota; class Alphaproteobacteria; order UBA828; family UBA828; genus WTGU01. The sequence goes on along the minus strand of CBDCRW010000005.1, from coordinate 668,339 downwards.
CCGGAGCCTGGCGCCGGAGGGGTCCCACCGGCCGCCCTTCACCGCGTGGTCGAACGACGCGATGCCGCGGAACCACGCATAGGCCAGCGCCACCGCATGGTCCGAGACCTCCTCCACGCAGTAGTCCGGCACGTTGGCGACCCAGGCGCCGCGCGCCGTCGCCGCCTCCATGGCGATGTTGTCGAGCCCGACGCCCAGCCGCTGCACGATCCTGAGCGCCGTCGGGCGGCGGATCGCCTCGGCCGAGATCTCCGCCCAGCAGGTGAGGATGGCCGCGGGGTCGTGCTCCGCCACCATGGCCTCGACCGCCGCCGCCGGGCTCGGCTCCGAGGGGCCCGTGACCAGCCTGTGGCCGGCGCCCTCGATCACGTCGCGCTCGATGCCGACGTCGGGCCAGGCGAAGTCGGTCTGCAGTACGGTCGCCATCGATCACTCTCCCGCGTGGCGCGGACCGGGCGCCGCCGTCCCGCCCATCGAACCCCGATCCGTCAAAGGGCGTTCTTGCAAAACCGGCCCTCTTTCATGATGACGGGGATGTGGCGGCCCTGCTCCTGCAGGAGGCCGAGGTCGGCGAGCGGGTCGCCGTCCACCACCAGGATATCCGCCACCGCGCCCGCAGCTATGGTGCCGAGCTCGCCCGCGCGCTGGATCAGCTCGGCGTTGACCGAGGTCGCGGAGCGCAGCACGTCGACCGGCGCCAGAACCTGGCTGCGGATCAGGAACTCCTGGCTCTGGCGATCCTGAAGCTCGCCGAGCAGGTCCGTGCCGAAGCCCATCGGCACGCCGGCGGCCCGGCAGACTTCAAGGGAGCGCAGCCCCTCGTCGCCCAGGCCCTGGAGCTTGTCGGCATAGATTTTTGGCAGCCCGATGTCGGCCCCGGATTCGAGCATGGCGAAGAGGGTCACCAGCGTCGGCACGACGAAGGCCCCGGCCGCCGCCGCCACCTTTGCCGCCCCTTCGTCGATCTGAGTGCCGTGCTCGATGGAGCGCACGCCGAGCGCGGCGCAGCGGCGCACCGCGTTGGCCGTGTGCGCGTGCGCCATCACGTAGGTCCGCCGCGTCGCGGCTTCCTCCACGCCGACGCTGATCTCCTCGTCGGAGTACTGGTCCATCCAGAGCGGGTCGGTCGGCGAGAGCACGCCGCCCGAGACCATCATCTTGATCTGGTGGGCGCCCTTGCGCAGATGCTCCCGCACCGCCTTGCGGACCGCATCGACCCCGTCCGCCACCTCCGAGACCGGCCCGTGGTAGGCGGCGCAGCCGCAGGGCTCGAAGCTGGTCTGCCTGCGCATGTCGCCGTGGCCGCCGGTCTGGCTCAGCGCCTTGCCCGCGAAGAAGATCCGGGGGCCCGCGATCAGGCCGCGCTCCACCGCCATCGCCAGACCCAGATCGGCCCCGCCGGCGTCGCGTACCGTGGTGAAGCCCCGCCGCAGCGCGCCCTCCAGACTGTGCCGCGCCTGCTGGTAGAGCAGCGACGGCGGAATGTCCTCGATCGCGGGCACGTCGATCTCGACGAGGAGCGCGTGGAAGTGGGCGTCGATCAGCCCCGGCATCAGCGTGCGCTCGCCGCAGGCCACGTGCTGCGCCTCAGCCGGCGCGCGGACCGGGCCGTCGGCGACCTCCCTGATCCGGCCGTCTTCCACCACCACGGTCGCGTTCTCGCGCGGCTCCGCCGAGACCCCGTCGAAGACCCTGCATCCCTCGAAGACGATCGTCACGGTGCTGCTCCTCTGTGTGATCCGCCGCCTACCAGGCGAGACCGTAGGCCGGCCGCCGCGGGTCGGCGCCGCCTGAAATCGTGCCCCGCGCGAGATCCTGCACGAGCACGCACATGGCGCCCGCCGGCCAGGCCCACTCCGGCCACCATTCCACGCCGTGTCCCCATGCCGCGAGCGTCTCGCCGGCGGCCTCGGGAATGCGCGCCTCCAGCACTAACTTGTTGGGGTGGTACTCGTGCGGCTCGAAGGAGTTGGGGAAGCTCATGGTGGCGAAGCGCGGCGCCTCCACGGCGGCCTGCGGGTTCATGCCGTAAGCGACGATATTCACGAAGGTCTGCAGCATCGCCTGGATCTGGACGTCGCCGCCCGGCGTGCCGAAGGGCATGACGAAGGCGCCCTCCTTGATGGCCAGCGCCGGGTTGGGCGTGAGCCTCGGCCGCTTGCCGGGTGCCACGCTAGACGTGTGCGCGGGATCGGCCCAGGACTGCGCGCCCCGCGACGACGCGCAGAGCCCGGTGCCGGGGATCACCGGAGAGTCGAAAGAGATGTCGCTCGGCGTCGCCGAGAAGACGTTGCCGTCTGCGTCGATGGTGCAGACGTAGGAGGTATCGTGCGCGGGCTCGGCCGGGCCGGCCGAAGCCGCCGCTTCCGCGCAGGCCGCCGTCGCGAGACCCTGGGCCGGATCGCCCGCCGGCGGCATCTCGGGCCACGCCTCGCCGGGCCGGATGAGGGCGCGGCGCTGCTCCGTGTATTCGTCCGAGAGCAGCGCCGCCATCGGCACGTCGACGAAGCGGGGGTCGCCGATCCAGCGCTCGCGGTCCGCGAAGGCCAATTTCAGCGCCTCGGCCATCGTGTGCAGCGCCTCCGGGCTGTTGTGGCCGTGCGCCGCCAGCGCCTTCATGTCCAACAGGCGGAGCGCCTGCAGCAGCGTCGGCCCCTGGCACCACGGGCCACAGGCATAGACGTCGATGCCGCCGACCGAGACCCGCTCCGGCGGCTCCACTGCCACGCGGAAGGAGGCCAAGTCGTCGGCCGTGAGCAGGCCGCCGTTCTCGCGATGGTACGTGGCGATGGCCGCGGCGATGTCGCCCTTGTAGAAAGCATCGCGCGCGGCCGCGAGGCCTGCGGCACGGCCGCCGGCGGCGGCGCGCTCCTCGTCCGCCATGTACTGGAGCGAGCGCCCGAGGTCGGCCTGCACGAAGACGTCGCCGACGGCGGGCGGTCGGCCCTCCGGCAGGTAGATCGCGGCGTTGGACGGCCAGCGGGCGTAGTTCTCCGCCTTCTTGGCGATCACGCTCGCCATCAACGGGTACATGACGAAGCCGTCGCGCGCGAGCCTGATCGCCGCCTCCGCCACCTCGCCGAAGGTCATGGTGCCGTGGCGCTCCAGCGCGGTGATCCAGGCGTCCGGCGCGCTGGGCACGACGGTGCGCAACGGGCCCACCGGGATGTGCCCGCCGTGCTCGCGCTGGAAGAGATCGGGCGTCATCGCGGCAGGCCAGGTGCCGAGCCCGCTGATGGTCTCGACCTGCCGCGTCTTCGCGCTGTAGAGGATGATGGGTGCCACGCCCGCGACGTTGACGAGATCGCTGTGCACGACGCCGAGCGCGATGCCCGCGGCGCAGCCCGCGTCGATGGCGTTGCCGCCCGCTTCCAGGATCGCGAAGCCCGCCTGCGCCGCCAGGTAGTGCCCGGCGACGATCCCGTGCTTGTGGCCGCGGATCACCGGCCGGAGCGCATCGATCGCCTCGGGGTCGAAGGTCGCGTACTCGCTCTGACGCTTGCTCATGGCTAGAGCGTATCCGTTCTAGACGGAAACGCTCTATGAATTTTTCGCTCACGGCAGCTGGCCTGCGGCCAGCGCCTCCGCGAGGGCGCCGCATGCGCGGCGGGCCGCTGTCGCGGCCTATCGCGCGTCCGTCAAAGTCGGACGCGCTCTAGTCCCGGTTGGCGAGGTCGACGAGGCAGGCGGCGAGCGTCCGGGCGCCGGCGGCAAGGTCGGCGGGGATCGCGTTCTCCGCCTCGTTGTGGCTGATGCCGCGCTCGCACGGCACGAAGATCATGCCGGTGGGGCAAAGGTGATTGATGTGGCCTGCATCGTGGCCGGCGCCGGACGGCATCCGCATCACAGGGTGGCCGAGGGTCCCGGCATAGCCCTCCACCATGTCGATCAGGGCCGGGTCGAACGTCAGCGGCGCGATCTCCATGACGGGCTCGACCGTGACCGCGCAGCCTCGCGCGTGCGCTTCGCAGACCGCCCCGAGTTGCGAGCCGATGCGCTCGATCACTTCCGGGTCCGGGTGGCGGAAGTCGATGGTGAAGTTGACGCGGCTCGGCACCGTGGCGGGCGAGCCGGGATGGCACTCGAAGCGGCCGACGGTGAAGCGGATCGTGTCGGTCTCGTCGGCCATCAGCTCTTCGAGCGCGCTCACCATGGAGACCGCCGCCTTGAGCGCGTCCTTGCGCACCCTGAGCGGGGTGGTGCCGGCGTGCGCCTCCGCGCCGCGCACCTCCACGCCGAACCAGTAGATGCCCTGGATCCCGGTCACGGCGCCGATGGTCAGGCCTTCGTTCTCCAGCCGCGGGCCCTGCTCGATATGCGCCTCCACGTAGGCCGAGAAGGGCTGGCCGAAGGGGCGCTGCGGCAGTCCCGGCGTGGACGCCAGCGTCTCGGCGAGCGCGTCTTCGAGCATCACCCCTTCGCCGTCCACGTGGCCGAGCTGGTCTTCGAGACTGAGCACACCGGCGAACACCGCGGACCCCATGGCGCCGGGCTGGAAGCGTCCGCCTTCCTCATTGGTCCAGGCGACGAGGTCGATGGGCCGCTCGGTCTGCACCCCGGCGCGGGCGATGGCCTCCAGCGCCTCGAAGCCGCCGATGACGCCGTAGGCGCCGTCGAACTTGCCGCCGCGCGGCTGGCTGTCGAGGTGGCTCCCCGTCACCACGGGCGCCGCATCCGCTTGCCGGCCGGGGCGGCGGACGTAGAGGTTCGCGATGCCATCGGTCGCGACCTCGAAGCCGAGCTCCCCCGCCCATTCCACCATCAGCCTGCGGGCACGCCGATCCTCGTCCGAGAGCGCGGCACGGTTGACCCCGCCCTTCTCGGTCGCCCCGATCTCCGCCATCGCCATCTGGCGCGTCCAGAGCCGCGCCTCGTCCACCGCCGCCGCGGCCGCCAGCGCTTCGGCCTTCGCGTCCATGCGCCCACCTCCCGCCGCGCAACGTAGAACACGGGGGGTCTCAAGCAAAGCAGGAGCGGCCCGTCCGCTCACCCTCGCTTGCGGCAGATCGTGAGGCCGTCGCCGATGGGCAGCATGACCATCGTCACCCGCTCGTCCGCCTTGATCTTCCTGTTCAGGGCGTCGACGACGGGGGCGTTCTTGCCCCAGCGCCCACGCTCCGCGATCTGGCCCATGTGGAAGGTGTTGTCGATCAGGATCAGGCCGCCGGGGCGGACGAGCGCAAGGCAGTGCTCGTAGTAGGTGTCGTAGCCGGACTTGTCGGCGTCGATGAAGGCGAAGTCGTAGGCGCCGTCGAGGCCCTCCGCCCGCAGCGCCGCCAGGCTCTCCCGCGCGTCTCCCAATCGGAGATCGATCCGCTCCGCGAGGCCCGCCTCGGCCCAGAAGCGCCGCGCGATATCCGTGTATTCCGCGCTGATGTCGAGCGCCGTGAGCCTGCCGTCCGCGCCCATCGCCTGCGCCACCGCCAGCGCGCTGTAGCCGGTGAAGACACCCACCTCGAGCGCGCGCGTGGCCCCGGTCAGCTCAACCAGCAGCGCCATCAGCGCGCCCTGCTCCGGCGAGATCTGCATCATCGCCATCTCGTGGCGGGCGGTCTCTTCGCGGAGGCGACGCATGACCGCGCTCTCGCGCACGCCGAGGGCCTGAAGGTAGTCGTGCAGCGCGTCCGTGAGCGTGGTGGGTCGGGCGGACATGGGCACTCCTGCGGGGTGTTAGCGGGCGGCGCGCCAGACGAGGCCCAGCGCCTCGATCACGTCGAGCGTGCGCGCGACGTAATGATCGCGCACCACGAAGCGGCTGTCGCCCTTGCCGGTCAACTCGCGCTCCAGGCAATCGATCAGGCGCCTGAGCCGGCGATGGTGCAGGCCGAGGCGGCGCTGGATGGGGTCGGTGACGACGCCGGAGAAGGCTCCGACCACCGCGCCCGCCGCGAGCAGGCCGCCGGTGAGCCCGATGGCGAGCGCGGCCGGCGCCGCCGCCGGGAAGACGCCGTACCAGAGCGCGCCCGCCCCGCTGCCGAGCGGAAAGCCCGCGATCGCCGCGTTCTGCACCAGCACCTGCGCCGTCGCGGGCCCGAGCGACATCATGCCGGGCGTGAACTTCTTGAAGACGAAGGCGCCGACGCCGGCGCTCACCGCCGCAGTCGTGAGATCGGCGGCGGCGACGCGCGTCCCCTCGTAGGTGCTGGCCGCGCCTGTGAGCCAATCGCGCAACGCCTCCTGCTCCGCCGGCGAGCGCAGGTCATCCGCGCCGCCCGCTGCGATGCGGGGGTCGCGCAGGATCTCGTCCGCCAGCGCATCCCGCTCCGAGACGCGCCCGCCCTGCCTGAACGGAAGCTCCAGCAGTTCGGTGTAGATGCGCCACTCAAGCTCCCGCGCGACGTCGGTCTGCAGGAAGTAGCGCCGGCTGTCGAGCCAGTCGGCAGCGGGCGCAAGGCCTGCGCGCCGCGCGAGCCCGGCGCTCACCCGCGCCGCGAGGTGGGGTGCGGCCAGCGCCAGATTGGCCGGTGAGCGCAGGAGATCCCAGCCGAGCGCCCGGCGGTGCAGCCGAAGCGCGCCGAGAAGGGAGAAGTTGCGATCCACGAAGCCGTCGATTTTCGCGCGCCGCGCGGCGCAGTAGCGCGCGGCGGCCTCTTCGACGATCAGGCGGGCCGCCGCATCGCGTCCCTCGCCCGGCGGCGCTGGGTCAGGCGCAGCGGGAACCCCGGTCATTGGTTCGAGGTGGTGCCTCGATCCCCCTCGTCAAGGCAGGGCGCGCGGCGCAGGTGCCACTCCGTCGCCTGCTGATAGGCGTGGCCCACCCTGAAGAGCAGCGGCTCCGCGCCCCAGGCGGCCTCCAGCATCATGCCGATGGGCATGCCGTCCGACGAGAAGCCGCAGGGGACCGAGAGACCCGGTATCGACGCCAGCGCGCCGCCATAGGTGAAGCGCGTCGCGTCCTGCGTGGCACGGTGGAGGCTGCGGTCGTCGGCAATCGGCGGCGCCGGCCGGGGCGTGGTCGGCGCGAGCAGCACGTCCACGGTCTCGAACACCTGCGCCAGCGCGCGGCGCCAGGCCTCGCGCCCGCGCATGGCCTCGGCGTAGTCCACCGCGCTGAACTCGCGGCCCATCATCATGCGCTCGTAGACCGGCGCAGAAAGCGCGCCGGGGCCCGCGTCGAGGCGTTCCCGGTGATAAGCGCAGGCATCGGCGTAGGCCATGACCGTGGTCCAGCGCTGGGCGGTCTCGGCGCCGGGGACGGCGACATCGACCAGGCGAGCGCCGAGGGATTCCAGGGTGCCGGCGGCGGCCCGGACCGCGGCCTCGACCTCCGCGTCCAATTCGTCGAAGAAGAAGTTGCGCGCGAGGCCGATGCGCACGCCCTCGATCCCGTCATCCAGCAGGGGCAGGAAGTTTTCGAGCGGCAGGTCGCGCGAGACCGGGTCAAGCGGGTCATAGGCGGCGAGCACGGCGAAGAGGCGCGCGACATCCGCCACGGTGCGCGCCATGGGGCCCACGGTGTCGTGCGCGACGCTGACCGGCGTGATGCCGCGGATCGAGATGCGCCCGTGGGTGGGGCGCAGGCCCGCGACGCCGGTCATCGAGGCCGGAATCCGCACCGAGCCGCCGGTGTCCGTACCGAGCGCGGCGTCGGCCATCTCCGCCGCCACCACGGCCCCGGAGCCGCCGCTGGAGCCCCCCGGTATGCGCTCCGGGTTCCACGGGTTGCGGCACTGGCCCACCACCGGGTTGGTCGAGACCACGCCCCAGGCCAGCTCCTGCATGTTGGCCTTGCCGATCAGCACCGCGCCCTGCGCCTTCAGCCGGCCCACCACGGGAGCGTCGCTGTTGGGAATGTGGTCGGCGAGGTACGCGGCGCCGCTGGTGGTGCGCACGCCCGCCGTCTCGATGTTGTCCTTGAGGGCCACGGGCATGCCGTGCAGGAGGCCGAGCCAGCGCCCCTCGGCGGCGGCGGCATCGCAGGCATCGGCCTCCTCCCGCGCCCGCTCCGCCGTGGTCGTGATCATGGCGTTGAACACGGGATCGAGCTGTTCGATCCGCGCGAGGCAGCGCTCCACCGCCGCCCGCGCGTTCCCTCTCGAACGACTACTCGCCATAGACCGCGATGCTGCGGATGGCGTAGTCGCCGCCGCCGTTGACGAGGGAGAGGCCGTCGAAGGGATCCTCCAGCGCGCTGCTCTTCACCCGGATCAGCTCGGCGCCATCGACCGTCGCGGTCATCGTCCCGTCGCCCTCGCGCACGAGAGCGAGCGTGTGGCTTTCACCGTCTTCGAGAGCGAGCGCATCGTCATGCTCGCCGATCACCTCCGCGCCCCGCCGGCTGAAGCGCGAGAGCGTGAGGCCGGGATCGTCGCCCGCCATGTAGGCGAGGCGATAGCCCGAAGCCCCGCCTCTGCCCTGAAACAGGTCGACCTCGAACTGGGCGTCCCTGTGCGCGATCCCCGACATCATCTCCACCTCGAGGGCGAAGGCGTTGGGGATGTCCGCGTCGAGGACGATCACCGCAGGCTCCGGCCCGGCCGGCCCGGTGTCCTCCTTCGCCTCCTCGTCGTCGTCGCCGCCCAGGAGGTCGCCAAAGGTCTTCTCGCCGCTCAGCAAGTCGGTGACCGTGTCCTTGCCCTTGTCGAGCAGCGCGCCGCCCTTGTCGAGCAGCTCGTCCTTGGTCTCCATGATGGTGTCGAGGGAGATCCTCATCGTCTCCGCATCGGCGCCGCTCAGCGGGATCGTCGTGCGCAAACCGAGCCTGCCCTCGACCGAGAACTCGCCGCTCACCACCTCCCAGCTCGGATCGTCCGTGTAGTCGCCATCCGAGAAGTCGTCGCGGATCAGGGCTTCGCGCGGCGCGGCCTCGGCGACGTGGGCCGCGATCATGTCGCGCAGGTCCTGGAGGAAGCGCGGATCCGCCGCCCGCGCCTTCTCGGCATCGTCGATCAGGGCCTCGAGCTCCCGCGCCAGCGCGTCGAGCGCGTCCGTGCCCTCGGCCTCGGCGCCGTCCGCGCGCCATTCGGAATAGCGCGAGTCCTCCTCGGCGGCGGCGGGCGCGGCGAGCGCACCGGCGAGAAGGACGGGAACGAGGAGCCTCTGCAGCATGGCGCGCCTCCGGTCTGGTTGCGTTGCTCTGGTCGCTTGTGATCTAGGCGGAATTGTCGATGTTGTCGAGCGGCAGCGGTTCCGTCCCAGGGCTCGTTTTTTGTCCGCCCGGCGAGCGGCGTGAGGTGATCGCGGCGCTGGTCATTTCGTTTTCGCTGTGGCAGTGTAGCGGCCATGGCGACGTTGCCGGGCCTGGATTCGTCCATTGATCTGCGTGCGGTCACGGTGCGCCCGACCTGGGGCGCGCGGGAGCACCGGCGCTGGGACCGGCTGGTGGAGGAGCACCACTACCTGCGATTCCACGGCGTCGTCGGCAAGGGGCTGCGCCATGTCGCGGTGCATGGCGAGACCTGGCTCGCCCTGATCGGCTGGCAGCCGGGCGCGTTCAAGCTGGCCGCGCGCGACCGCTGGATCGGCTGGTCGGCGGAGCAGCAGTTCCGGCGCCTGCATCTGATCGCGAACAACTCGCGCTTCGTGATCCTGACGCCTGAGCGGGTTCCCAACCTGGCCTCGCGGGTTCTGGGGCTGAGCCTGCGGCGGCTGTCTGCGGACACCCAGGCGGTGCATGGATACCCGGCGCTCCTGGCCGAGACCTTCGTCGATCCCGCGCGCTTCGCCGGCACCTGCTACCGCGCGTCGAACTGGCGCTCGCTGGGGATGACGCGCGGCTTTGCCCGTGACCCCGGAGCTGCTCCGCGCTGGCGCCACCACGGCCAGCCCAAGGAGGTCTTCGTGTTCGAACTTAGCGATGGCGCCGCCGAAGCGCTGAGCCGGGCCGAGATCCCGGCGAACTGGAACGCCGAGCAACACAGCGAGCCGATGACGGCGCCCCGGCTGCGCAGCCTGTTCGAGTGCCTGGGCGAGGTGCCCGAGTGCCGCCATGCCCGGGGCAAGCGCTATCCCTTGAAGACCGTGCTGGCGGTTGCCGTCGCCGCCCGCCTTGCCGGCTACCGGGGCTCGACAGCCTTCGCCCAGTTCGCCGCCCTGCTCTCGCAGGAGCAGCTCGAGGCGGTCGGCGCGTTCTGGAGCCCTTCGAAGAAGCGCTACACCGCGCCCGCGATCACCACCTTCCACAACATCCTCGCCGCCCTGCCGCCGGAGACGCTGGACAACGCCATCGGCCGGTGGACCGGCCAGCACGACGGCGCGCACGCCCCGGTCGCCATGGACGGAAAGGACCTGCGCGGCGCCTCGAAGCAGACCGAAGACGGGCGGCGCATGATGGTCGCGGCGCTGGTGCACAAGACCGGCATGGTCCTGGGACAGGTCGAGGTCGATAGAAAGAGCAACGAGATCCCCGCCGTGCGCGAACTCTCCAGCAGTCTCGACCTCGCAGGCCGGACCGTCACCCTCGATGCGATGCACGCCCAGCACGAGACCGCGCGCTGCCTGCTCGGGCGTCGCGCCGACTACGTGGTCACCGCGGTGAAGGACAATCAGGAGACCATCCTCGAAGACCTCAAGGCGATCGACTTCTCCGACGCGCCCTGGCACGAAACCGTCGACAAGGGCCATGGCCGCATCGAGCGCCGCCGCTGCGCCGTCGTCGACCTCTCCGCTGCCGAATGGGACGGCTACGCCAACCTTCACGGACGCCGCCAGGCGATGCGCATCGAACGCGAGCGCGAGATCCTCAAGACCGGCGAGCGCAGCGTCGAGGTGACCTGGAGCCTGACCTCGCTCGGCGCAGACCGCGCCGGGCCCGAGGAGCTTCTGGCTCTGGTCCGCAATCACTGGCACATCGAGAACCGGCTGCACTACGTGCGCGACTTCACCTATGACGAAGACCGCTGCCGGGCGTACGTGCGCCACCTGCCGCGCAATCTCTCCTGCCTGACCAACGCGGCCATCGCCATCGTGCGCTGCGACGGGCGCTTCCGCTTCCTGCCCGAGGCCAACCGGCATTATGCCGCCCGCGCCCAGGAGGCTCTCGACGCGATCCTGATCGCGCCCGCTGCATGATCCTGCGGGCGTAACCGCGTCGCAGAGCGCGACGGGACGCGCCGTCGAACGGCGCGGCGGGATCGCTTTGCCCGGCGAGCCCGAAAACCGAGCCCTACCGGCCCCCGCGGACCCCATGCAGCCGCCCAGCCAAGCTCGGCCAGGACCTTCATCGGCCCAAGCCTGCCCGCTCTCGGTCATCCCGCCCTCTCAGCCATGACTAAAAAATGTTCCTGGGTTCCGTCCGCCTCAAAATGCCCAAATTCACCTGTCATCGTGCTTTATGCGGTGCGGTGGATCGCGCTATAGTCCGAGTGACAGCACGGGAGGCAACGAATGAGAATGCTCAAGGGAACCAAGGTCTCTTCGACCGGGCTTCGCCTCGCAGCGGTCGCGGGTATCGCCGCGATGCTCGGCGCGTGCGGCGGTGTCGCGCTCGAAGGCGTCCAGGGCCTCGATCCCCAGGGATCGGAGTTCAACCAGCAGCTCTATGCGGGTTATATCGAGCTCTCCGCGAACGAGCTTGGAGAGAACGACTACCGGGATTCCGACTACTTCGCGGCAAAGGCGGCCGTCGCGGCCAGGGGAGACGACGTGCGGCCGACCGCCCTGGAGGAGCGCCGGATTCCAGCCGACGCGGTGGAAGAGCTTGCGAAAGCGAGAAACAGGCTCATGGCCATGCTGGTCGGGAGCGGCAAGGGCAAGGCGCCCATCTCCGCAGCCCACGCGCAGCTCAGCTTCGACTGCTGGGTGCAGGAGCAGGAGGAAGGCCACCAGCCCGACGACATCGCCGAATGCCGCAACGCGTTCTACGGCTCGGTGGTTGCCGCCGAGGTGGCGATGCGGCCTCCGCCGCCGCCCGAGCCTGAGCCCGAGCCTGAGCCCGAGCCCAGCTACGTCACCTACTACGTGGTGTTCTTCGAGTTCGACAGCTCGGATCTCTCGGGCGCCGCGATGCAGACGCTGGACGAAGCGGCGGCGACCGCGACGGAGATGAGGCCCTACAAGATCCTCATCCGCGGCCACACCGACCGGGCCGGGCCTGACGCGTACAACATGAAGCTCTCGGAGCAGCGTGCGCTCTCGGTGGCGAGCTACCTCATCGAGAACGGGGCCGGGCGCTTCGTGATCCACGCAGAGGGCCTCGGCGAATCCGAGCCGATCGCCAAGACCAGCGACAACGTGGCCGACGGCCGCAATCGCCGGGCAGAGGTCTCGTTGATCGAAGCCGAGTAGGGAGTCGCTGACTCTCTACTCGTCGTAGTGGTACGTGCGGGCGACCATTCTCTCCGAGTGGTCGCCCGCTTTTATTGACTCGTAGCGCCAGGGGTTGTTCGGGCCGGCGCAGCCGGGGATCGCCTCGACCTCCACGTCGTAATCGACGCCGAAGAACTGCACGAGCGAGTAGCGCCTGCGGCCCGAGGTGTTGATGACCCTGTGCATGGTCGAGACGAACAGGTCGTTCGTCCACTGCTGCATGAGGTCGCCGAGGTTGACGGCGAAGCTGCCGTCCACCGGCGGCAGGATCAGCCACTCGCCGTCGCGGCTCAGCATCTGCAACCCCTCGCGGTCCTGCCAGACGGTGGTGAAGCACTCGTAGTCGGTATGCGCGCCGAGCCCGATGTGAGCGATGTCGAGGGGCTCCGGCTGCGGCTCGTAGTAGCAGACGCGGAGGCGCGCCAGCGGCTTGGTGTACTTGGCGGTGAAGTACCCCTCCTCCAGATCGAGGGCGTACTCGAAGGCGCGGAAGAGCTGGCGGCCCAGCTCCAGCTGGCAGTCGAAATAGGTGCCGAGCGCCCAGCGAAAGTCGGCGGGCTCCTGAGGCCAGTTGTTGGGGCCGTAGAAGCGGATGCCGCGCACGTGGTCGGGATCGTCCGCCGGCAGGTCGTGCGCCATCTCGATGGCCTCTGAGATGTCGCTGGAGCCTTCGAGGCTGTGGTCGGCGGTGATCCCGCCCGAGGGCACGTAGCCCCGGTGATTGGGCCAGTCGAGATAGTGGTTGCGCATCTTCCGGGCGACCGGCAGCGCGAAGAACCGCTCCATGGCGGCCTGCGCGCGCAATATCACCGCCTGCGGAAACTGATGGTTCACGATGTAGAAGAAGCCGGGGCCTTCGCAGGCCGCGCGGATCGCCCGCGCCATGGTCTTGCGCTCGGCCACGCTCGGCGAATAGAGCGCGCCGAAATCGACGACCGGCACCTCGGCGGCAGTCGCGCGGCGCACCGCCGGCGCATGCATACCCTCTCTCACTTGAAACGGTGTTTCCGTCGCCATCGCGGCTCCCCCGTCGTCCCTCGTCTCTGGCATGATTGCGCGAAGCGGATCATCATGACCGCGAGGCAATAGCGCAACTCGCCTGTTCGATCCCCATTTGGCGGCCGGCCGGGCCGCCGTCCCGGACCGACACGCAGCATCGCAGGGAGACCAGAATGGAGACTTCTCTTCAGGGCCGCCGCGCCCTGGTTACCGGGGCGGCAAGCGGCATCGGCGCCGCCATCGCCGAAGCCTTCGCGCGGGAGGGCGCGCATGTCGCCGTACATGCCCGGAGCGACGAGCGCGCCAGGCCGACCGTGGACGCGATCGAGGCGTCGGGAGGCCGTGCCTTCGCCGCCGCAGCCGACCTTCGCGACCGCGCCGCCATTTCTCGCATGTGCGCCGCCGCCATCGAGCGCCTCGGCGGCCTCGACATCCTGGTCAACAACGCCGGGACCTTCATCCGCAAGCCGGTGGCCGAGATGGACCTCGCCAGTTGGGACAGCATGGTGGAGACCAACCTCACTTCTGCCTTTCTCGCGACCCAGGCGTCGCTGCCGGCGATCCGCGCTTCCGGCGCGGGCGCGTCGATCATCTTCGTCTCGTCGATCGCGGCCGGCGCCTACTCGGCCGGCTGGGGTGCCTACGCGATGACCAAGAACGGGCTGAACGCATTCATGCACTGTCTCGCGGACGAGGTGGGCGGCGTGGGCGTCCGCGTCAACGCCATCTGCCCCGGCTGGGTCGAGACCAGGATGGCGCAGGACGCGCACCGCGGCCTCGCCGCCGATCTCGGCCTCGACTACGAGACCCACTACGCGCAGAACATGCGCGCCAACATGCTGGGCGCGCTGGTCACTACCGATTCCGTCGCCGACATGGCGGTCTTCCTCGCGAGCGAGCGCGGCCGCCACATCACGGCGCAGGAGCTTACCGTCTGCGGCGGCTGCCTGCCGGGCAGCAGCGCCGAGCCGGCGGACGCCGAGGAGGCCGCGTAGGGCGCATCCGGCCTCGTCGGGCGGGCGCCGGGCGCGCGGTCAGGCCGTGAACGGGTAGCGCCCGGCGAGCATGAAGGGTGCGTCCTGCGTCGCCTGCTCGAACAGCGCGATCCCGCCTACTTCGAGCGGCCGGGCGCAATGGGGCGCCGCGAGCGGCGCGAGCGCCGTCTGCAACACCTGCAGCTCGGGCGCATCGAGCTCGCACGAGAGCGTCATGTGGAAGCGGAACTCGTCCAGCACGTAGGGGTAGCCCCACGCGCGGAACAGGGCCTCCTGGCGCGGCGTGAGCCCTTCGTCCGCGCCCCGTGCAAGCTCGGCGGCGTTCGGCGGTGTGCGGAAGCGCTCGAAGGTGCGGATCGTATCGTCTTCGAGCGCCTGCATGGCGTCGCTCTCGGCCGAGAGCAGCAAGGCGAGAAACCCCTTCATGGGCGAGAGACGCAACGGCGGTGCCAGGAACGGCGCGCGCCCGGCGGCGAATGCGGTGAGCGCGTCGTCGAGCATGCCGGGCGTGCAGCCATCGGCGAGCCGCATGGGCGGCGCCAGCGTCGCGTGAAAGCCGTAGCCGCGCGGCGTCTCGGTGATCCGTTCCAGTCGTTCGTCGCCAAAACCCTCGACCGCGGGCCGCCTCACGCGCGCGCCGGTCTCGGCATCGCGCCCGAGCCAGGCGGCGCCGAATCGCGCGAGCGGCGAGCCGGCATCGGGTGCGACGTAGATGGCGTAGCGGGCGGTCACCGCCGCAAGCGGGGCTCTCTCGCGCTCGTCGCTTCGCGGCGCTCGGAGCGCGGCTACTTGTCGATGTCGCCCATGCACATGTACTTGACCTCGAGGAACTCATCGAGGCCGTAGTGCGAGCCCTCGCGGCCGATGCCGGATTCCTTCATGCCGCCGAAGGGCGCCACCTCGGTCGAGATGATCCCGGTGTTGATGCCGACGATGCCGTATTCGAGCTGCTCGGCCACCCGCCAGATGCGCCCTATGTCGCGGCTGTAGAAGTAGGCCGCGAGGCCGAACTCGGTGTCGTTGGCGAGCTGCACCGCCTCGTCGTCGGTCTCGAAGCGGAAGATCGGCGCGAGCGGGCCGAAGGTCTCCTCGCGGGCGACCTTCATCTGGGTGTTCACGTTGGCGATCACGGTGGGCTCGAAGAAGTTGCCGCCGAGCGGATGGCGCTTGCCGCCCTGGATCACCTCGGCGCCCTTGTCGACGGCGTCCTGGATGTGCTCCTCGACCTTGGCGACGGCGTCCGCGTCGATCAGCGGCCCCTGCTGGGTCTCGCCTTCGAGGCCGGGGCCGACGACGAGCTTCGACGACGCCTCGGCCAGGCGCTCGGCGAAGGTGTCGTAGACGCCGCCCTGCACCAGGAAGCGGTTGGCGCAGACGCAGGTCTGGCCCGTGTTGCGGTACTTGGACATCATGGCGCCGCTCACGGCGGACTCCATGTCGGCATCGTCGAAGACGATGAAGGGCGCGTTGCCGCCGAGCTCCATCGAGACCTTCTTCACCGTGTGCGCGCACTGCTCGAGCAGGATCTTCCCCACCTCGGTCGAGCCGGTAAAGGAGAGCTTGCGCACGATGGGGTTGGCGGTCATCTCGCCGCCGGTCTCGCCGGACGGGCCGGTGATGACGTTGAAGACGCCGGGCGGGATGCCGGCGCGCTCGCCCAGCTCGCAGAGTGCCAGCGCCGAGAACGGCGTCGCCGTGGCGGGGCGCGCGATCACGGTGCAGCCGGCGGCCAGCGCGGGCCCGGCCTTGCGGGTGATCATGGCGTTCGGGAAGTTCCACGGCGTGATCATGCCGACGACGCCCACCGGCTCCTTGGTCACCACGATGCGCCGGTCGCTCAGGTGCGGCGGGATCACGTCGCCGTAGGCGCGCTTGCCCTCCTCCGCGAACCACTCGATGAAGGAGCCGCCGTAGCCGATCTCGCCCCGCGATTCCGCCATGGGCTTGCCCTGCTCGGCGGTCATGATGATGGCGAGATCCTCCTGGTTCGCCATCATCAGGTCGTACCACTTGCGCAGGATCTGGGCGCGCTCCTTGGCGGTCTTGGCCCGCCACGCGGGGAAGGCCCGGTTCGCCGCCTCGATGGCGGCGCGGGTCTCGGCGGCGGAGAACGCCGGCACGGTGCCGATCACGTTGCCGTCGGCCGGGTTCACCACGTCGGTGGTCCGCCCCGACTTGGCATCCAGCCACTTGCCGTCCACGTAGCATTGCTGGCGGAACAGCGACTGGTCCTGGAGGAAGACGCCCTTCACGATCTCGGCGGCGGCGGTGCTCATGGTATGGAATCCCTTCGGTCGGCGGATTGGGGTGCTGAGGAAGGCCGGCAGTATCGCCGATGCGGCGCCAGGCCGGCAAGGCACGCCCGCCTCTGCACTCAAGGGTGGGCACCGTGTTAGGCTGCGGAATGCGCGACCGGGGAGGGGCGCGGGGCAGGCGCCTCGCCCGTCGGGAATTCTGTGCGGCCGGAGCGGCGGCCCTGCTCGGCCTTGCAGCATCTCCCGGCGCGGCCGGCGCGCGGAGCTTTCTGGACGACGCCGAGCGCCGGGTGCCGATCCGCAACCTGTGGACCGGCGAGAGGCGCGATCTCGTCTACTGGCGCGACCGCGCCTACGACCGGCACGCGCTGGATGCCTACAGCTACCTGTTTCGCGACCGCCGCAACGGCGAGGTCGAGCCGATCTTCTACGGCGTGCTCGATCAGCTCTTCTTCCTGTGGAAGGCGCTGGAGAGGCCCGCGCGGATCGATCTCGTCTCGGGCTACCGCTCGGCGGGGACCAACGCGTGGCTCCGCGCCAACGGCAGGGGCGTCGCCCGCAACTCGCTGCACACGATCGGCATGGCCGCCGACATCAGGGTGCCCGGCATCGCCTCCGAGGCGGTGTGGCGGGTGGCGGTCGACCTGCGGCGGGGCGGCGTTGGCCTCTACCGGGCGTCCGACTTCGTGCACATCGACGTGGGCCCCGTGCGCAGCTGGGGGTTCGGGGAGCGAGCGTTCCCCCGCCGGACGGCTTCGGGCGACGTGGCGCTGCCGCCGGAGCGTCCCGACCGTTCGCGCCCCGCTGCCTCAGGCGAGGTCTTGCTTCCGCCGGAGCGTCCCGATCATCTCCGCCGTCATGGCGGCTAGGTCGTAGCGGGGCTGCCAGCCCCACTCCTCGCGAGCGGCGCTGTCGTCCATCCAGTCCGGCCAGGAATCCGCGATGGCCTGCTTGAGCGGGTCGACCTCGTAGTCGATCTCGAAGCCGGGGACGTGGCGGCGGATCTCGGCGGCAAGCTCTTCCGGCGTGAAGCTCATGGCGCTCACGTTGAAGGCGTTGCGGTGGCGGAGCTCGGCGGGATCGGCGTCCATCAGGTCGAGGATCGCGGCGACCGCATCCGGCATGTACATCATGTCGAGGCGGGAATCGGGGCGCAGGAAGCAGGTGTAGCGCCCCTCCTTCAGCGCGTCGTAGAAGATGTGGACCGCGTAATCCGTGGTGCCGCCCCCCGGCAGCGCCACGTGGGAGATTAGACCGGGCAGCCTGAGGCCCCGCGTGTCCAGCCCGAAGCGCGCGTGGTAGTAGTCGCCGAGCAGCTCGCCCGCGACCTTGGAGACGCCGTAGATGGTGTTCGGCCGCTGGATCGTGTCCTGCGGCGTGTTCTGGAGCGGCGTGCCCGGCCCGAAGGCGCCGATGGAGCTCGGGAAGAACACCGCGCAATCGTGGCGGCGCGCCACCTCCAGCGCGTTGGCGTAGCCGCCGAGGTTGAGCGCCCAGGCGTCTTCCGGCTTCTCCTCGCCGAGCACCGAGAGGAACGCCGGCATGTGGTAGATGGTGCCGATCTCGTGCCTCTCGACGACGGCCGCGATGTCGCCCGGCTTCGTGCAGTCGACGATCTCGAACGGCCCGCCGTCAACGACCGTCCCCACGTCCCGCCGCCGCCAGCCGGACGCGATGACGTTGTCGGCGCCGTGGCGCCGCCTGAGTTCCGGCACGAGCTCGGCGCCGATCTGCCCCAGCGCCCCGGTGACGAGGATTTTCCGCATGGGGGAGAAGCTAGCGCGGATTTCGCGCCGCTGTCACGGGCGCGAGGCCGTCAGTCGCCCCGCAGGCGGAAGAGGAGGAGCAGCGTGCGCTGGAAGAAGTTGAAGTTGTCGTCCGAGAGGATGTAGACGAGCGTCGCGCCGTCCTCGCCCTGCACCGTCGCCAACCCTTCGAAGTTGTCCACGGTGAGCGGGCGTTGGAAGCGCGCCAGCAGTGTGCCCTGAAGGGTGGTCTCGGCGTCGACCGCTGCCGCGGGTACGCGCTCCAGACGCACCCTGGCGCCGCCGAGCACGGTAAAATTGCGCGTTAGCACGAGAACGTCGCCGTTCGGCAGCGCCGCGGCGTCGGTCGGCAGGAAGTTCGGCGCGGTGCGGTAGCCCAGCGGCTCGACCGCGCCGTCGCCCACGAGCCAGCCGGCGCGGGCGCCGCCCTCCCGCTTCAGGCCCTGCGCCAGCATCAGGATGCGCCCGTCGGGGAGCGGCGCAAGCGCCTCCACCCCGCCGTTGGCAGGGGCGCGCGCGATGGCCTCGGGCGCCGGGAAGGGCACGGGCCGGCCTTGCAGGCCTCCGGTCTCCGCCGGGTAGCGCCAGACGCGGTGCTCGCCCTCGAAGCTCACCAGCCAGTCGCCATCGGGCAGCCGTTCCAGTGACTCGGCATCGCGCCATTCGTTCGCCACCGACCGGCCGTGCGTGTCCCTAAGCGGCCCCATCTCGCCGTCGGCGAGATCCACGAGGCGGCCGACGTCGTTTCGCACGATGCGGGCGGTGAGCCAGTGGCCGCGGTCGGTGACGGCGGCGAGCCGCCCGTCCGCGCCGACGCTCAGCCCCGAGAGCCCGCCGAACGCTGCCGCGTCGCTTCGCAGGTCCAGCCCGCCCAGGAACTGCAAGTCGCCGACCTGCTGGCGGGCGCGGTCATCGGGATCGAGAGCGACCGGCCGCGCGGAAAGCTGGATGGAGGCGGCAGAAGCGCCGCCGGACGCGAGCGTCGCCGCGCCCAACAGCAAGGCGACGGCCATGCGGGCCAGCAGGCGTCCGCTCATGGCGCGACCGCCGCCAGGCGCGCGAGACGCGCATCGGCCCGCCACACGCCGGCGGCGACCGCGAGCCCGAGCGAGGACCAGACCAGCATCGTCCACCACGCGGCCTCCCAGCCGCCCAGTGCCTCGGTCACGGCGGCGAGCAGCGGCGGGCCGAGCACCGCGCCGAGCGCGGCGCCCTGCGCCACAAAGCCGCCGGCCATCGCGACCTGCCCGGCGCTCGGCGCGTGCGCCACGCCGCCTTCGAAGCAGACGGCAGGCAGCGGCCCGCTAGCGAGCGCGAAGCAGAGGGCGAGCGGCAGCTTGGCGTCGTCAGGCGTGAACGGCGCGAAGAGCGCCGCTGCGCTGACCCCCATGCCTGCGAAGGTGATCGCCAGCAGCGGCCAGCGGGCGATGCCCCGCTGCAGGAGCCGGGCGCAGGCAATCGAGACCGCGGCGGTGACGAGGACGAAAAGCGCGGTGAAGAGCGCGGCGGCGGCGAGCGAGCGCGCCTGCGTCTCGATCAGGAAGGTCGGCAGCCATGCCATCAGCGCCTGCCACTCGACCGCGAAGATCGCGAAGCTCAGGCCGAACAGCCAGGGCCCCGGCCGCGCCAGAGTCGCGCGCACGCCCGCGCGGTCGAAGCCCCCGCCGCTCACCGCCGGCGCCCGCCAGCGCCCCGGTGCCGCGCCCCAGAGAAAGACGAGCACGAAGAGCAGAATGATCCCCCCATTGAGGAACCAGAGTCCGCGCCAGCCGATCCCCTCCAGCGACGCGGTCGCGATCGCAAGCGAGAGCGCTATGCCGACCGGCATGTAGGTGCCCCAGACGCCGAGGAGGAAGCGGCGCACCCCGGCATCCGCCGCGCTGACCAGCATCTTGGGGCCCACGACAGTGAGGGTGACGAAGCCAAAACCTTCGACGATGCGGGCTGCGAGGAGCGGCCCCCCGCTCTCGGCGAACGCGCCCGCAACGCTCGCGAGCGCCATCGCGGCGCCGCCCACGACGACCATGCGCCGGATGCCGAGCCGGTCCACGAGCAGCCCGCCGGCGACGCCGAGTATGGCGCCGATGCCGTAGTACGACGATGCGATCAGCCCGGCGATGACGCGGGAAAGCTCGAGCTCGGCCTGCAGCATGGGCAGCGCCGGCGGCACCTTGCCGACCTGCATGCCGACCATGAAGCCCGCCGCAAATGCAATTGCGACGATGTCCCAGCGGGTGCGCACGAGCGCCACGGTCAGCGCCGCCGCCGCGGCCTCCCGCGCCGCCCGCCGTCTCGGCCCGACGCCTCCCAGCCCTCTCCGCCCACGGCGACGAGCGAGAAGGTCAGGCCGCCCGACATGGGCTCCGCCTCCTCCAGCATCACGACCACGGGATCGCCCAGGCAGAGCGTGCGGCCGCCTGCATCGAGGGTCTGGCGCCTGGCATCGAAGCGCGGCCTGCCCGCGCCGAGCGTTCGTGCCGGCACGAGCCCCTCGGCCCCGGTCTCGTCGAGCGAGACGAAGACGCCGAAGCGGGTCACGCCGGCGATGCGGCCGGCGAACTCCGCGCCCGTGTGCTGGGCGAGATAGGCGGCGCAGTAGCGATCCAGCGCGTCGCGCTCGGCGGCCTGCGCGCGCCGTTCGGTCGACGAGATGTGCGTGCCCGCGAGTTCCAGCGCGTCCGCACCGCCGCGCCCGGAGCCGCCCGGCCCGAGGCCGTAGGCGTCGATCAGGGCGCGGTGCACCAGCAGGTCCGCGTAGCGGCGGATCGGCGAGGTGAAGTGGGCGTAGCGCGCGAGGCCGAGGCCGAAATGCCCGATGTTGCGCGGGCTGTACTCGGCCTGCGCCTGGGCGCGCAGGATCATCAGGCTGGCGACCCCCACGTTTCTCGGGTCTTCGAGCAGGGCGAGGAAGCGGTTGAAGGTGTCGGGGCGGACCGCGCCGCCCCGCGGCAGCGCGATCCCGCGGCTGCGCATGAACTCGCGGAGCGTCTCCAGCTTCGCCGTGTCGGGCCGGTCGTGGACGCGGTACATGCAGGGTGCGTGCTTCGCTTCGAGCGCGCTGGCGGCGGCGACGTTGGCCGCGACCATCAGCTCCTCGATCAGGCGGTGGCTATCGTAGCGGCGCGCGAAGCCGATGTGGGCCACCGTGCCGTCGTCCGCGAGGGTGACGACACGCTCGGGCAGCTCCAGGTCGAGCGCACCGCGCCGCTCCCGCGCCGCCCTGAGCGCGCCGTAGACCCCGTACAGGGCGGGGATCGCGGCCTTGGCTGGCTCGGGCAGGCCGTCGCCCTCCCCATCGGCAGCGTCCTGCACGGCCGCGTACGTGAGGCGCGCGGCCGAGCGCATGAGCGCGCGCTCGAAGCGCCAGTCGCGCAGTGTGCCGTCCGCGTCGATCCTGAGGTGCGCGGCGAGGCAGGCGCGGTCCTCGCCGGGTTTCAGCGAGCAGAGGCCGGCCGAAAGCGCCTCCGGCAGCATCGGCACCACGCGGTCGGGAAAATAGGCGGAGTTGCCGCGCTCCCGCGCCGCCTTGTCGAGCGCGCTGCCCGGCCGCACGAAGTGCGCCACGTCGGCGATGGCGACGACGGCGCGCCAGCCGCCCGCATTGTCTGGCGCGGAATCGGCCTCGGCCCAGACCGCATCGTCGAAATCGCGGGCGTCCGCGCCGTCGATGGTGACGAGCGGAAGCGCCCGCAGGTCGGAGCGCCCGTCGAGACCCGGCGCCACCGCTTGCTCCGCCTCCGCCAACGCTTCTGCCGGAAAGTCGACCGGCAGGCCGTGGCCATGGATCACCGCCAGACTGATCGCACCGGGCAAATCCCCGTCGCCCAACCGCTCGACCACCTTGGCTTCCACCAGGCCGTGGCGCCGGCCCTCCAGGGTGTCGGCCACCACCAGCTCGCCGGAGCGGGCAGCGGCGCTATCCTCCGCGCTTACCGCGAAATCCCGCCGAGAGCGCCGGTCGGACGGCTCGATCGTCCCGCCGCCCCGCCCGTCCGCGCGGAAGACCCCGACCACCCGGCGGGGGCGGTCGTCCAGCACGCGCATGGGCCGCGCCAGGTAGCCGCCGCCATCCGGCGCGGGCCTGAGCCGCGCCAGCACCCGGTCGCCTTCCCCCGGCTCGTGCACGCCCCGTGGCGCCGGGTCGAGCGTGATCGGCGGCGGCGGATCGGGCTCCTCCCACCGCGTGGGCCGGGCCGTGAGCGCGCCGTCCTCGTCGAGGCCGTCGACCTCCAGCACCGTGACGGACGGCAGGGTTCCGGCAGGACGGCGCCGCTTGCGCCGGCCTTCGAGCGCGCCTTCCTCCTCCAGCGCGCGCAGGAGCTCCGTCAGCGCGGCGCGGTCGTTGCCGCGGATGCCGAAGGCGCGCGCGATCTCGCGCCGGCCGACCCTGCCCGGGCTCTCCCGGACAAAGCGCAGCACCTCGTCCTTGCTGGGAAAGGGAGCCGGCTTGCCCGCCAAGGCGTGTGCGGGCCGCTATGGCGCGCCGCCGGCAGGCGCGTCCGGCTGCGGGCTCGGGGCGCGCTTCGCCTTCGTCCTTCGCGCCCCGCCGGCCTTCGCCGCCGCCGACTTCCGCCGCCCTCCGGCGGTCTTCTTCGCGCCGCCCTTCTTCGCCTTGGCGGCGAGCAGCGTGACGGCCTGCTCGAGGGTCAGGTCCTCGTCGGACGTGCCCTTGGGCAGCGACGCGCGCAGCCTGCGATGCTGGACATAGGGCCCGTAGCGGCCGGTGTAGAGCCGCACGGGCTCGCCGCCCGCGGGATGGGCGCCGAGCTCGCGCAGCACCTTTGCGCCCCCCTTCTTCTCGGCGATCAGCACCACCGCCCGGTTGAGACCCACCGTCAGCACGTTCTCGCCGCGCGGCAGCGAGCGATAGGCGCCGTCGTGCTTGACGTAGGCGCCGAAGCGGCCGATCCCGGCGGTGATCGGCTTGCCGCTCTCGGGATGGGTGCCGACCTCGCGGGGCAGCGCGAGCAGGCCCACCGCCGTCTCCAGGTCGACCATGTCGGGCGCGAGGTCCTGCGGCAGGGAGACCCGCTTGGGCTTCTCCTTGGCGCCTTCCGGGGCGACGCGCTCGACGTAGAGCCCGTAGGGGCCGCGCTTCAAGGCGACCGGCAGGCCGGTCTCCGGATCGCTGCCCAGCGTGCGGGGCTCCGCCGCCTCGTCGCCGGCGTCGGCGAGCGGGCGGGTGAAGCGGCACTCGGGATAGTTGGCGCAGCCGACGAAGGGGCCGTAGCGGCCGAGCTTGAGCCCGAGCCGGCCGTCCTCGCAGGAGGGGCAGCGGCGATCCTCGCCGCCGTCCTCGGCCGGGAACAGGTGCCTGCCCAGGGTCTCGTCAAGGGCATCCAGGACATGCTTGACCCTGAGCCCCTTGGTCTCCTCCACCGCGCCGGCGAAATCGCGCCAGAATTCGCTCAGCACCTGCCGCCAGTCGATCTCGCCGGCGGAGACGGTATCGAGCTGGCCTTCCAGCGAGGCCGTGAAGTCGTATTCGACGTAGCGGCTGAAAAAACTCTCCAGGAACACCGTGACGATGCGCCCGCGATCCTCCGGCATGAAGCGGCGCTTCTCCAGGCGCACGTAGTTGCGGTCCTGCAACACCGAGATGATCGAGGCGTAGGTGGAGGGGCGGCCGATGCCGAGTTCTTCCAGCCGGCGCACGAGGCTCGCTTCGGAGTAGCGGGGCGGCGGCTCGGTCACGTGCTTGTTCGGTGTGACGCCGGCGACCGCCATCGCCTCGCCCTCTTTCACCGCAGGCAGCGTGCGCTCATCGTCCGCGTCGTCGCCACTGTCCTTTCGCGTGTCGTCCCGGCCCTCCTGATAGACCCGGAAAAAGCCGTCGAAGGCGACCGTGGAGCCCGTGGCGCGCAGGCCCACGCGGCCGTCGCCGGAGGCGATGTCCACGCTCACCCGGTCGATCTCGGCGCTCGCCATCTGGCTCGCCAGCGCGCGCTTCCAGATCAGCTCGTAGAGCCGGGCCTGGTCCTTGTTGAGCGCGCCTGCGAGCGAGCGCGGATCGCGGGCGAGATCGGTGGGGCGGATCGCCTCGTGCGCCTCCTGTGCGTTCTTCGCCTTGGTGCGGTAGCGGCGGGCTTTCTCGGGCACATAGGCCTTGCCGTAGCGCCGGCCGATCACGTCCCTGGCCTGGCGCAGCGCCTGCTCGGCGATCTGCACGCCGTCGGTCCGCATGTAGGTGATGAGGCCCACCTGCTCGCCGCCCACGGCGATGCCTTCGTAGAGCTGCTGGGCCACCTGCATGGTGCGCCGCGCGGCGAACCCCAGCTTGCGCGAGGCCTCCTGCTGCAGCGTCGACGTGGTGAACGGCGGTGCCGGATTGCGCTTGACCCGCCTGGTTTCGACCGACGCGACCCGGTAGCGGCCGTCGCGCACCAGCGCGGCAGCCTGCTCCGCCGCCGCCTGATCGCCGAGCGCGTACTTGCCGAGCTTCTCGCCTTCCAGGCTCACGAGGCGGGCGACCACGCGCTCGTCCCTGGGCGTGTCGAGATCGACCTCGATCGACCAGTATTCTCGGGGCTTGAAGGCCTCGATCTCGACCTCGCGCGCGCAGATCAGCCGGAGCGCCACGGACTGCACGCGGCCGGCCGAGCGCGAGCCGGGGAGCTTGCGCCAGAGCACGGGCGAAAGCGTGAAGCCCACCAGGTAGTCGAGCGCGCGGCGCGCCTTATAGGCGTCGATCAGGTTGTCGTCGAGGTCGCGGGGCGCGGCCATGGCGTCGAGCACGGCGGACTTGGTGACTTCGGAGAAGACCACGCGCTGCACGGCGACGCCGTCGAGCAGCCCGCGCCGGCCGAGCTCGTCCCGCACGTGCCAGGAGATCGCCTCGCCCTCGCGGTCGGGGTCGGTGGCGAGGTAGAGTTTTTGGGCGCCTCTGAGTGCCCGGCCGATGGCGCCGATGTGCTTCTCCGCGCCGTCGGAGACGGTCCAGTCCATGGCGAAGGCATCGTCCGGGCGCACGGACCCGTCCTTCGGCAGGAGGTCGCGGACATGGCCGTAGGAGGCCACGACCGTGTAGTCGGGCCCCAGGTACCTGCCGATGGTTGACGCCTTGGTAGGCGATTCGACGACGACGACGTTCATCCTGAAACGATTTCCGGTAGCGCCTGTGGGCGGCGCTACGCCGCCGGCTGAGAGTGTGAAACGCGGTTGCCCGAGTGTCTCTCCAGGCGTCCCGCCAACTCAAGCTCCAGCAAAATGGTCGCCACCATCGCGGGAGTCAACCGGCTCTGCCGCACCAGAAGGTCCACCGGCACCGGGCTGGCGCCCAGCAGTTGGGCCAGGGATTCGCGTGCATCGGCCGGCGCTTGGTCCTCCTCCGGAGCGGCGGGAGCGGCGTCTGACGGCCACCGTTGCCGGCACTCGGCAAGCACCGGGCGGCCGCCTTCGGCCAGCGCGTCGAGCACGTCGTTCGCGTTCTCCACCAGTGTCGCCCCCTGTCGAATCAGGCGGTTGGGGCCGCTCGCGCGGGGGTCGAGGGGCGAGCCCGGAACCGCCATCACCTCGCGTCCCTGCTCGAGCGCGAGCCGGGCCGTGATCAGCGAGCCGGAACGCGCCGCCCCTTCCACCACGACGACGCCGCGGGAGAGGCCCGCGATGATGCGGTTGCGGCGCGGGAAGTGGCGGCCCATGGGCACGGTGCCGAGCGGCGCCTCCGCGATCACCGCGCCTTCCGTCAGGAGACGCTCGAAGAGCGAGCCGTTCTCCTTGGGGTAGAGCACGTCGACGCCGCCGCCCATGATCGCCACCGTGCCGGTATCCATCGCGCCGACGTGGGCGCGGGCGTCGATGCCGCGCGCCATGCCCGAGACCACGGTGAGCCCGGCCGCGCCGAGGTCCGCCGCCAGGCGCTCGGCGAAGTGAAGTCCGTTCGCCGACGCGTTGCGCGCGCCCACGACCGCGATGCAGTCGGTCGCAAGCAGGTCCGCGCGGCCCCGCAGGCTGAGCACCGGCGGCGGGTCGGCGGTGGCAGCAAGCGGCTCGGGGTAGGCGGGTTCGACCAGTGCGATCATGCGCCCGCCGAGCGCGCTGAGCGCCTCGATTTCGCGCTCGGCCGCGGTGCGCGCGCAGACCTTGATCGGGCGCCGCCGGCCGCCGCGCCGCGCGAGCGCCGGCAGCGCCTCGAGCACGGCGGCGGCCGTGCCGAAGCGCTCCAGCAGAGCGAAAAACGTGATGGGGCCCACGTTCTCGCTTCTGGCGAGGCGCAGCCAGTCGAGCCGCTCGGCGTCCGAGAGCGTGCGGCGCTCGTCGGGACCGGGAACGCTCACTGGCCCGCCGGGGGGTCGGCCTCGGGCGCGGCCGGGGCGCTCCGCCCGATCCGGGGCTCGCGACCACGGGCGAGGCGCACGATGTTCCCGGCATGGCGTAGCGTCACGATGACCGCGAGGAAGCCCGCGAGCCAGGCGATCTGCGGCATGTCGAAGAGGATTGCGAACCCCGGCGTGGCGCAGATCGCGATCAGCGCGGCGAGGGAGGAATAGCGGAAGAGCCCGGCGACGGCGAGCCAGAGCCCGCAGGCGATCAGGCCAAGCGGCCAGGCGATCGCGAGCAGGACGCCCAGCGTCGTGGCCACGCCCTTGCCGCCCTTGAAGAGCAGCCAGACCGGCGCGACGTGGCCGACGACCACGGCACCGGCGGCGATCACCGCCATGTCGGGGCCGAAGCGCTGGGCGATGACCACCGCCACGGCGCCCTTGCCGCCGTCGAGCAGCAGGGTGAGCGCCGCGGCCGCCTTGTTGCCGGTCCGCAGCACGTTGGTGGCGCCGATGTTGCCCGAGCCGATGCGGCGCAGGTCGCCGAGCCGAAAGAGGCGCGCCACGATCAAGCCCATGGGCAGCGCGCCGATCAGATAGGCGATGACCCCGCCCGCGTAGAACGGCCAGGTGAACGCGAAGTTGCCGAGCGGATCGGGCACCGTGTTCGATCGAATCAGGGCCGCATGATCATGCGGCCGAAGAAGTTGCGGCTCTCCATCAGCGCATGCGCCGCCGATGCCTCGCTCAAGGCGAAGGTCTGGTGGATCACCGGATTGAGGTGGCCCTCCGCCATCAGCCGCAGCACCTGCTCCACGTGGGTCTTGGTGGACCGCCCGCAGCCGTGCACGGCGATGTGCTTGCGGAAGAACTCGATGAAGTCGATCTCCACCTGCTCGCCACCGTGGGCGCCGATGGTGGCGAGGCGGGCGCCGGGCGCGAGCGCGTCGATGGCGCCCACCAGGATCGCGCCGCCGGTCATCTCCAGCGCCGCGTCCACGCCGCGTCCGTCGGTGAGCCGCCGGGCCGCGTCGCCCAGATCCTCGCGCGTGTAGTCGATGGCCGCGTCGGCGCCAAGCGCGAGCGCCTTCTCCAGCTTCTCCTCGGCGCCGGCAGCCGCGATCACCCGCGCGCCCGCAAGCTTCGCGATCTGCACCGCAGCCGAGCCCACGCCGCCGCCCGCCGCCGTGATCAGCACCGTCTCGCCGGCGCGAACGCCGATCTCCTCGATCAGCGCCTCCCACGCCGTCGCGAAGGGGATCTGGCCCGCCACCGCGTCCTCGTAGGAGAGCGAATCGGGAATCCGGACCACGTGGTCGTGGCGCACCTTCACGTACTCGGCGTAGCCGCCCCAGTGGGTGACGCCGAGCACGCCGGCGTTCATGCACAGGTTCTCGCGCCCGTCGCGGCAGTCGGCGCAGGCGCCGCAGCTCAGCATGAAGTGGGGCGCGACCCGGTCGCCCTCGGCGAACCCCGTCACGCCGGGGCCGACGTCGGCGACCGCGCCTGCCGCGTCGACCCCCATGACATGGGGCATGGGGCTGTCCACGCCGAAGAGGCCCTTGCGCAGGTCGGTATCGCAGTGGTTCACGCCGGAGGCATGGACCTCGATGAGCAGCTCTCCGGGGCCGGCCGCCGGCGTCTGCACGTCCTCGTAGACGATGGTGTCGAACGCCTCGCCGTAGCCGTGGATAACCGCAGCCTTCATCGCCTTCCTCCCGCGACCCGGACCCGCGGCCGCCCCTCTGCCGGGGCTGCCATCGCCGCCACCGCCACCGCGGCCCGGTGGACGCTCGTGTGCCGCCGGGCGAGGCGGTCGAGATCGTCGGCATAGCCGCCGCCGACGACGCAGGCGCACGCCACGCCGGCGGCGCGGCAGGTCTCGATCACGTAGCGGTCGCGCCTGGCGATCCCCTCGCCCGTGAGGGCGAGCCGGCCGAGCTTGTCCTCGGCGTGGGGATCGACGCCGGCATTGTAGAACACGATGTCGGGCCGATGGCGGGCGACGAGGCCCGGCAGGTGGGTCGCGAGCACCGAGTGGTAGACCGCATCGCCGGTGCCGGGGGGCACGCCGATGTCGAGGTCGCTCGTCTCCTTGGCGGGCGGGTAGTTCGCCTCGCAGTGGAGCGAGAAGGTGAAGGTCTCCGGCTCGCCCCGGAAGATCGCGGCGGTGCCGTCGCCCTGGTGGACGTCGAGATCGACCACCAGCGCGCGCTCGATCAGCCCCTCGCCCCGCAGCACGCGGATGGCGACGGCGACATCGTTGAAGAGGCAGAAGCCCGCGCCGTGATTGGCGAAGGCGTGGTGGCTGCCACCCGCCGTGTTGCAGGCGAGCCCGTGCCTGAGCGCAAGCCGGCCCGCGAGCACGGTCCCGCCGACCGCCGCGCGCCCGCGGCGCACCAGCGCGTCGGAGAGCGGCAACCCTAAGCGCCGCACCGCCCGGCGGTCGAGTGCCAACGCCATCACCGCGTCGACGTAGGCCTCGTCATGGGCGCGCGTGAGCCACGCCTGGCTCGCAGGCACGGGCTCCACCAGATCGGACGGCGCGATCACGCCGTCCTCCAGCAGCACGTCCTTGATCCGGCCGAACTTGCCGATGGGGAAGCGATGGCCGGGCGGCAGCGGGACGGTGTAGTCCGGGTGGAAGACGACCGGCAGCGCCACGGGCACCTAGAGGACCGAGAGCACGTTCTCGGGCGGGCGGCCGAGGGCCGCGCGCTCGCCGTTCACCACGATCGGCCGCTCGATCACGACGGGATTGGCGACCATGAGGTCGATCAGCGCGCGCCGCGAGAGGCCCTCGTCGCCCATGCCGGCCTCGCGGTAGGCGGCCTCCTTCGCGCGCATCACCGCGCGCGGCTCCAGGCTGAGCTTGGCGAGCACCGCGTCGATCTCGTCGGCGGACGGCGGCGACGTCAGGTACTCCACGATTTCCGGCTCGACGCCCCGGTCCCGCAACAACTGCAACGCTTGACGGGACTTGGAGCAGCGCGGGTTGTGGTAAATAGTCACCGCCATGTCGTCCCTCCCGGTGCATCGCATGGCGGCGGCACTCTGGCACGCGCTTCCGCCGGGTGTCCAGAGGCCGCGCCTGAGCCCCTCGCGCGCATGGATCGTGAGCTGGGTGGCGCTGTGCCTGACGGCGCTCTGGCTCGCCGCAAGCGCGCCGGCGCTCGCGCAGGAGAGCGCGCCTGCCGCCGACGCGGCGGATGCCCAGGCCCTCGAGAACCTCGTCGAGACCCTCGAATCGGAGGAGCAGCGCGCGCGCTTCCTCGCCGATTTGAAGGCCGCGCTCGATGCCCGGCAGGCCGAGGAGGAGAGCGCGGATGCCGAGGGTGCATCCGCCATGCGGGCGATCTCCGACGGGGTCGCCGTGCTTGGCAAGCACATCGTGGCACTCGCGCGGGAGATCGCCGGCATCCCCGATGCCATCGCCTGGCTCATCGAGCACTGGGGCGAGCCCGACGAGCGCGACGCCTGGCTGATCTCCTTCGGCAAGCTGGTCGCGGTGATCGCCGCAGGCATCGCCGGCGGGCTGATCGCCTTCTACGCGCTCACCACGCTCAGGCGCCGGGTGGAGCGGCGGGAGGCGCCCTCCCTCTGGCTGCGGCCTCCGCTGCTGCTCTATCACGCCGTGCTCCGGGCGGCGCCCAACCTGATCGCCGCCGGCGTGGCCTACGGCGTCCTCACCGTCATCTCGCCGGCCGATGCGCTGCGCGTGATCGCGCTTGCGATCATCAACGCCCACCTCATCGTGAGCGTGGTCAAGGCGGCCGGCACGCTGGTGCTGGCGCCTTACGCGCCGCAGCTGCGCCTCGCCCCGATCAGCGACGAGAACGCCGCCTATTGCTCGGTCTGGTGGCGGCGCCTGGTGAACATCGGGGCCTACGGCTACGTCTTCTGCCAGGCGGCCCTGCTGCTCGGCCTGCCGGAGAGCGGCTATGCCGCGCTGGTGCGCCTGCTCGGCGTCCTCCTGGTCGGTCTCCTCATCACCTTCATCCTGCAGAACCGCATCGCCTTCGCGCGCTGGCTGCACGAGACCGGGCGGACCAGCGGCACGCGGGCGCACCTGCGGGTCTTCGCGTTCCTCGGCAAGCTCGCGGATTTCTGGCACATCCCGGCGATCCTCTACGTCGTCGCCGGCGGGCTGCTGGCGGCGGCAGAGGGGCTCGAGGGTTTCCTCTTCCTCGTCAAGGGGAGCGCCGCCACGGTCGTCATCGCCTGGGCCACGGGCTTCGGCTTCGCAGGCGTCCGCCGCGCCTTCGAGCGGGGCTTCCGCATTCGCGCCGAGCTGCACGAGCGCTATCCGGGGCTCCAGGCCAGGGTCAACCGCTACCTGCCGGTGGCGCGGCGCGCGGCGCAGGCGGTGATCCTGCTGCTGGGGATCTGCCTCATCCTCGAGGCCTGGAACGCCGACATCTTCACCTGGCTCGCGAGCGAGACGGGCCGCACCGTCATCGCGACGCTCGCCTCCATCGTCGCCATCGCGCTGATCGCCACGATCGTGCTGGAAGTGGCGACGACCCTGATCGACCGCTACCTGACTCAGGTCGACGAGAAGGGCGAGATGGTGGAGCGGAGCCAGCGCGCGCGAACGCTGCTGCCGCTCGCGCGCAACGCGCTCCGCGTCGTCGTCGGCATCATCGCGGCGCTGATGATCCTCTCCGAGATCGGCATCGACATCGCGCCGGTGCTGGCGGGCGTCGGCGTCGCCGGCCTCGCCATCGGCTTCGGCGCGCAGACCCTGGTGAAGGACATCATCACCGGGCTCTTCATCCTGCTGGAGGACAGCGTCGCCGTCGGCGACGTGGTGACCGCCGGCGGCCATACCGGCACGGTCGAGGCGATCACCATCCGCACGATCCGGATGCGGGACCTGCAGGGGCAGGTGCACACCGTGCCCTACAGCTCGGTCGACACGATCTCCAACATGACCAAGGAGTTCTCTTACTACCTGATCGACATGGGCGTGGCCTACCGCGAGGACTACGACGAGGTGGCGGGCGTCATGCGCGAGGTGGGCGCCGACCTGCAGCGGGACCCCGAGCACGGCCCCAACATGCTGGAGCCGCTGGAGATCATGGGCCTCAACAGTTTTGGCGACTCGGCCGTCATCGTCCGCGCCCGGCTCAAGACCAGGCCGCTCACGCAGTGGGCGACCGGGCGGGAGTACAACCGCAGGCTCAAGGCCGCCTTCGACGAACGCGGCATCGAGATTCCCTTCCCCCACACCCAGATCTACTTCGGCGAGGACAAGCAGGGCCGGGCGCCTGCCGCCCGCGTGGTCATCGAGGAAGCGCGCGGGGACGGGGACGGCCCGGCGTCGCCGCCCGCCTCCGGTGACGACAAGGCGGAGCGGAAGAGACGGGCAGAGCAGCGCGATCGCACGCCCCGCCAGCGGACCGCCGACGGGCCGGAGGATGCGGGCAGCAGCTCGGGCGAAGACGCGGGTTAGGCGCGTGCCGCATCATTTCAGCGCGCAAGGCCAAGGAGGTTCGGGAGTATGAGCAGGACACGCGTCAAGATTGACCCGGACGATCGCCGCAGCCTTCCTCCGGGGCGGGTCGATCATGCGGTGCTGGATACGACGAGCGAGGAGGATATCGCGCGGCAGGCGCACGAAGACGACGCTGAGGCGATGCAGGATAAGCCGCGCTTCCCTCCATCTCGCGATTAGGTCAAGCCAGCGTCGCGCAGAACGTTCGCTTGGGACGATCATTCAACTCTTCAAACAGCGACGTGATCCACGCCGCAGGCGCGTTGACTTGAGCGTACCGCGGCCGCATCGTGCGCCGCGCACTCAGGCGGGCGCAGAAGGCGAGACCGCGCCCTGGAAGGGGGCTGCATGAAAGCGTCCGATCTTCTGGTCAAGTGCCTCGAAACCGAGGGCGTGACCCATATCTTCGGCATTCCCGGCGAAGAGAACGCCGACGTGATGATGTCGCTGATCGAGAGTGACATCGACTTCGTCCTCTGCCGCCACGAGCAGGCGGCGGCCTTCATGGCCGACGTCTACGGCCGGCTCACGGGCAAGGCCGGGGTCTGCCTCGGCACCCTCGGCCCGGGCGCGACCAATCTCGTGACCGGCGTCGCCGACGCCAACATGGACCGCGCGCCCCTGGTCTGCCTCATCGGCCAGGCCGGCACCCAGCGCCTCCACAAGGAGAGCCACCAGAACATGGACTCGGTCTCCATGTTCCGCCCCATCACCAATTGGGCGCAGACGGTGCACCAGCCGGACAACATCCCCGAGATCGTGCGCAAGGCCTTCAAGGTCGCCGAGGCCGAGAAGCCCGGTGCGGTGCTGATCGAGCTGCCGGAGGACATCGCCGAGCACGAGGCAGCGGGCGCGCCCATTGCCCCCGTCAAGACGCGGCGCCCCGGCGCCGACTACAAGGCGGTGGCCCGCGCCGTGGACGCGATCGTGGGCGCGAAAAGCCCGCTGATCCTCGCCGGCAACGGCGCCATCCGCAAGCGCGCCTCGACCCAGCTCCGGCGCCTCGCGGAACTCACCGGCATCGGCGTCGTCAATACCTTCATGGGCAAGGGCGCCGTGCCGAGGGGCGACGAGCACTGCCTCTTCACCGTGGGCCTCCAGGGCAAGGACCACATCATCGGTGCCTTGCGCGAGGCCGACGTCATCGTCTCCGTCGGCTACGACCTGGTGGAGTATTCGCCGGCCTTCTGGAACCGCGGGGCAGACAAGACCATCGTCCATATCGACTTCTGGCCCGCCGAGGTGGACGGCGACTACGACGTGGCGGTGGACGTGCAAGGCGACATCGCCGATGCGCTCTGGCAGATCAACGAGGAGATCGAGCGCCGCGCCAGGGAGGGCGGCCCGAGCCTGCCGCTCTTCGACATCGGCGAGCGCCAGGCGCTCCGCCACACCATCCACGACGATCTCACTGCCGAGCGGGGCAGCAGCCACTTCCCCATGCGCCCGCAGAAGGTGCTCCACGACGTGCGCGCGTTCATGGGGCCGGGGGACGTGCTGCTCTCCGACGTGGGCGCGCACAAGATGTGGATCGCCCGCTACTACCAGTGCGACGAGCCCAACACCTGCCTCATCTCCAACGGCTTCTGCACCATGGGCTTCGCCTTCCCCGGCTCGCTCGGGGCCAAGATCGCCATGCCCGACCGCCGCGTCCTCTCGATCAACGGCGACGCCGGCTTCTTCATGAACGCGCAGGACATGGAGACCGCCGTCAGGCGCAAGCTCAACGTCGTCGCCATGATCTGGATGGACGGCGCCTACGGGCTCATCGAGTGGAAGCAGCGGAACGCCTTCGACGGCCGCCACTTCGACCTCTCCTTCACCAACCCGGATCTCGCGCTCTGGGCGCAGTCCTACGGCGCCTGGGGGCGAACCATCGAGAAGGCCGACGAGCTCGGCCCGGCGCTGGAGGAGGCCTTCAGCCAGCCGGGGCCTGCGGTGATCGGCGTGCCCATCGACTACGGCGAGAACATGAAGCTCTCGGCCCGCCTGGGCAAGATCGAATACCCAATCTGATCGCGCGCAGACCGCGCACTCGCGTTGACTTGCGGAGCCTGCGAACGGATAGTGCGCGCTTCCCAAATTCAAGGAGGCGTTGCCGTGTCCACGTCCGTGATGGCCAACTATGGCCGCTTCGACCTGACCTTCGAGCGGGGCGAGGGGTCCTACCTCTTCACCGCCGACGGCGAGCGCTACCTGGATTTCGGCTGCGGCATCGGCGTGACCAGCCTGGGCCACGCGCATCCGCATGTGGTCGCCGCGCTGGAGGGCCAGGCGAAGCAGCTCTGGCACGTTTCCAACCTCTACCACATCCCGCCGCAGACGCGCCTCGCCGAGCAACTGACGGCCGCGACGTTCGCCGACCGCGTGCTCTTCTGCAATTCCGGCGCGGAGGCCGTGGAGGCCTCACTCAAGCTCGCGCGCATCTACCAGACGAGCCGGGGCGCGCCTGCGCGCTACCGCGTCATCACCTTCCGCAACGCCTTCCACGGGCGCACGCTGGCGACCATCGCGGCCGGCGGCCAGGCCAAGCACCTCAAGGGCTTCGAGCCGGCGGTCGACGCCTTCGACCAGGTGGACCTGGGCGATCTGGACGCGACCCGCGCCGCCATCGGCGACGAGACGGCGGCGATCATGGTGGAGCCGGTCCAGGGCGAGGGCGGCGTCTATCCGGCGAGCGACGCGTTCCTGCAGGGCCTGCGCGCGCTTTGCGACGAGGCGGGCCTGGTGCTCATCTTCGACGAGGTGCAGTGCGGCGTCGGGCGCACCGGCCGGCTCTTCGCCCACGAGTGGGCAGGCGTGGCGCCGGACGTCATGGCCGTCGCCAAGGCGCTCGGCAACGGCTTCCCATCGGCGCCTGCCTCGCGCGGGAGGAGGTGGCGGCCGCCATGGTCCCCGGCAGCCACGGCACCACCTTCGGCGGCAACCCGCTGGCCTGCGCGGTGGGCAACGCCGTGCTCGACGTGGTGCTGGGCGAGGGCTTTCTGGACAGCGTGCAGAAGAACGGAGCGCTGCTGACCGAGCGGCTGACCGCGCTTGCCGGCAACAAGAGCGTCTATACGGGCGTGCGCGGGCGCGGCCTGATGCTGGCCCTGGAGTGCGTCATCCCCAACATGGAGCTTCTCGGCGCGCTGCGCGAGAACAGGGTTCTGGCGCTGCCGGCGGACGGCAACGTGCTCCGCATGCTGCCGCCGCTCACCATCGGCGAGGCCGAGATCGACGAGGCCTGCGGCGCGCTGGAGCGGGCGCTGGGCCAGGTGGGCACGTGACCGGGCCACGCCACTTCCTCGACTTCGACGCGCTCGACGCCGCCACGCTGCGCGCGACCATCGACAGCGCGCGCACGCTGAAGGGGCGGAACGGCGCAGCCCCTCTCGCCGGCAAGACGCTCGCCGCGATCTTCGAGAGCCCGTCGACGCGCACCCGGGTCTCGTTCGAGGTCGCCATGGACGAGCTCGGCGGCAAGACCATCACCATGACGGCGGCCGACATGCAGCTCGGGCGCGGCGAGACCATCGAGGACACCGCGCGGGTGCTCTCGCGCTACGTCGATGCGATCGCGCTGCGCACCCGCTCGCACGAGACCCTGATGGCGCTGGCGGACGGCGCGAGCGTGCCGGTCATCAACGCGCTCTCCGACCGCAGCCACCCCTGCCAGCTGGTGGCCGACGTGATGACCTACGAGGAGCACCGCGGGCCCATCGCCGGCCGCACGGTCGCCTGGCTCGGCGACGGCAACAACATGGCGGCCACCTGGGTGCAGACGGCGGCGCTCTGCGACTTCAGCCTGCGCCTCGCCTGCCCGGCCGCCTGCCCCCCTGCTCAGGAGATCGTGGACTGGGCCAGGGAGCGGGGCGCCGACATCGCGGTCGGCACCGAGGTGGCCAGCGCGGTCGCGGGCGCCGACTGCGTCGTGACCGACAGCTGGGTCTCGATGCACGACGAGCCTGCGCGCAAGGGCAACGTCTCGTTCGAGCCCTACCGGGTCGACGAGGCGGTGATGGCGATGGCGGCGCCCCACGCGATCTTCATGCACTGCCTGCCGGCGAAGCGCGGCTGCGAGGTGACCGACGCGGTGCTCGACGGCCCGCAGTCCGTGGTGCTCGACGAGGCGGCCAACCGCGTGCCCGCGCAGAAGGCGATCCTGCTCTGGTGCCTTGGCAGCGGTTGACACTCTCCGTCCGGGCCGGCCACGCCCGCTCGTCGACCCGTCCACGGCAACCCGTTTCGTCATGCCCGGAGCAAGTCCGGCCATGGCAGCGAGAGTTCGCGTCGTGCGCGGGTACGTCCGAGACAGGAAACCGGGGAGGCGGCCTTACCCGCCGTTCTCGGCAGCCAGTTTGTCGCGCAGGTAGGGGATTAGGCCGCCGGCCTGCAGCATGCCGCGCTCGGCGGTGGAATAGGGCGCGATGGGGAGCGCCCCGCCCCGGCTGAGGTTGCGGACTTGCGCTGCCTCCCAGTCGATCTCGATCTCGTCCCAGCGCCGGGCCAGGCCGGTGATGCCGGGGCAGGCGATCTGTGGAAAGCCCTCGGCGATTTCTTCGCGCCAGTAGCCGGTGGCGAAGGAGTCGGCGATCACGGCGCGGACGCCCAAGCGCCGGAGCCCGATCATCGGCGCGAAGTGGGGATGGCCGTAACCGAAATTCTCGGCGCCGACGATGACGTCGCCGGGCGCGACCTTGTCCGCGAAGCCGGGGTCGAAGCGGCGCATGGCGCACGCGGCGAGTTCGTCGGGGTCCGTGAGCCGGATGTTCTCGACGCCCACGATCTGGTCGACGTCGAAGTCCGCCTCCGCGAAGACGTAGGCGACGCGGCCGCAGAGCGGCGCGAGGCTCACGTATCTGACTCCGAGAGGTAGGGGCGCGGGTCGGCGATCCGCCCCTCCAGCGCGGACGCCGCGACCGCCGCGGCGTTGCAGAGGTAGATCTCGGAGTCCGGGCTCCCCATGCGCCCGGTGACGTTGAGCGTGCCGGTGGAGACCGCGCGCTGGCCTGCGGTCATGGTGGCGATCCGCCCGTAGCAGTAGTCGCAGGAGGACGAGGTGACGAAGGCGCCGGCCTCGATCAGTGTCGTCAGCAGGCCCTCGCGGGCGGCGTCGGCCATGATGGCCTGACTCGTCGGCACGACGTGAAGCTGGAAGCCCGGTGCGACGCGGCGGCCCTTGAGCACCGCCGCCGCGACCCGCAGGTCCTCGAGCCGGCCGGAGGCGCAGGAGCCGAGGTAGCCGGCCTGGACCGCGAGCCCGGCGTGGTCCGCGAGGTCGGCGGTCGCCGCCGGGTTGGGCGGCACCACGACGACGGGGGCGAGATCGGTAAGGTCCACCTCGTGCAGCGCGGCGTAGGTGGCGGCCGCGTCGCTCGCCTGCGGCGCGAAGGGCCGGCTCACGTGCGCCTTCGCGTAATCGAGCGCGAGGCGGTCCGGGTTGCAGATCGCCGTCAGCGCGCCGGTGAACATGGCAAGCCCGGTGATGGTCTGGCGCCCCTCCAGCGAGATGTCGCCGAGCGCCGGCCCGCCCAGCTCCAGCACCTGGAAGCGGCAGGAGCGGGGGCCGAGCACGCGCACCAGATGGTGGAACACGTCGCGCGCCATGACGCCGGGCGCGAGCCGGCCGGTGAGGTTCACGCGCGTGGTCTCCGGCACGGTGAAGTCGATCCGCTCGCGGACGAAGGCCTCCAGAAGCTGCGTGTGAATGCCGACGGCGAGCGTGCCGAAGGCGCCGAGCTGCGC
This sequence comes from Alphaproteobacteria bacterium, assembly GCA_965221125.1. GTDB lineage: Bacteria > Pseudomonadota > Alphaproteobacteria > UBA828 > UBA828 > WTGU01. Next base: position 630,593 of record CBDCRW010000005.1, on the reverse strand, counting down.
GACGTGGCCGTCGAAGTGGACGACGAAGCCGCCGGGCACGGCGTAGCCCGCTTCCGCCGCGACCTGGTGGCCGATCCCCTCGCGCTCGTGGAGCTTCACGCCGTTCTCCGCGCACCAGGTGCGGGTGACGATGTGAAGCTCCTCCTCCTCCGGCGTGTTGGCGGGCACCATGTGGTCGATGAAGAGGGCGAAGCGCTCCGGCTCGGCCACGCGCTCGATGCCGAACTCCTCCTTCATCTGCCTGAAGATCAGGTCGAGGTAGCCGGGGAAATCGTAGCCCAGCACGTAGTCGGGCTTGACCTCGACCTCCGTGCCGGCGCGCACCGGCGCGCCCGCGCGGCTCGCGCGCCCCAGGATCTTCTCGGCGATGGTGTAGCCCATGGCTTACCTCCGATTGCCGCCCGCGCTGATTCCGATCGCGGCGAGGATGACCAGCCCGGTGGTCAGGTCGCGGTAGAAGGGATCGGCGTTCAGGATGTTGAAGCCGTTGCTGATGAGCGCCAGCAGGAAGACGCCGCCGAGGCTGCGCCAGACCGCGCCCGCGCCGCCGTAGATGCTGGTGCCGCCCAGGATCACCGCAGCGATGGCCTGCAGCTCCATGCCCTGCCCGGCCGCCGCCTGCCCCAGCGCCACGCGCGAGGTCGCGATGATCGAGGCGAGGCCCGCCGCGAAGCCCGCGATGGCGAAGGTGGCGGTCTTCACCCGGTCCGTGCGGATGCCGGAGAGCACGGCGGCCTCCTCGTTGCCGCCGACGGCGAAGACGCGGCGCCCGAAGGCGGTTCGCGTCAGCGTGAAGGTCAGGATCAGGGCGAAGACCGCCATGATCCAGACGGCGATGAAGACGCCGCCCGCCTTGTCGCGCCCGAGCCAGGTGAAGGTGTCGAGGCGGACGGAGATCAGCCGCCCGTCGGAGATGACGATGGCCACGCCCTTGAAGATCAGGCTCGTGGCGATGGTGGCGAGGAAGGAGTGCACCCGGAGCGCGTTGATCACCACGCCGTTCATGGTGCCGAGAATGAGGCCGATGAAGGGTGCCAGGAAGAGGCCGAGGTAGGGGTCCACGTGGATCGCGATCCAGGCGGACATGACCGAGCCCATGGAAAAGATCGCCGCCACCGAGAGGTCGAACCCGCCCGCGATGATCACCAGCGTCATCGCCGAGGCCATGATCGCGAGCGGCGCGTTCTGGTTGAGGATGTTCAGCAGGTTGCGGGCGGTCAGGAAGTTCTCGGACATCATGCTGAGCGCGATGACCAGGAACACGATCATGATCAGGACCGCGTAGGTCTGCAGGAAGCGCCCGACGTGGAAGCCGCGTACCGTCATTGGGCGCCGCGCCTCTGGCTCTGGTGCTGGAAGAGCAGCGCGAGAAGGTCGGCTTCGCTCGACTCCTCGGGGATCACCTCTTCGACGATGCGCCCGCCGTCGGTGAGGTAGGCGCGGTGGGCGAGGCCCAGCACCTCCTCGATCTCGCTGGAGATGAGCAGCACGCCGGTGCCGCCCGCCGCAAGCTCCGCGATGGCGAAGTGGATGCGCTCGCGCGCGCCCACGTCCACGCCCCGGCTCGGCTCGTCGAGGATCACGATGTCGGGGTTCTCCATGAGCCACTTGCCGATCAGGACCTTCTGCTGATTGCCGCCGGAGAAGGTCGCGACGTTGCCGTTGGGGTCCGCCGGGCGCACGTTGAAGTGCTCGATCAGGCTGAGTGCGCGGGTGCGCTCGGCGCGGCGTTTCATGACGCCAAGGTGCGCGAAGCGGCCGAGGTGAGGCAAGGTCATGTTGGGCGAGACGCGCATGGTCATGACCAGGCCCTGCTTGCGGCGGTCCTCCGGCGACATCACCATGCCGAGCGCGGCGGAGCGGCGGATGGAGCGGTTGCGGTAGGCCTCGCCCCGCAGCCGGACCTCGCCGGCCGTCGCCGCATCGGCGCCGACGATGGCTCGCGCGATCTCGCTCCGGCCGCTGCCGACGAGGCCGGTGAGGCCCACGATCTCGCCCCGGCCGACCCAGAGGCTCGCGCCGTTGGCGCCCGCCTCGCTCTCCAGCTCGTGTACCTCCAGCACGGGCTCGGGCTTCTCGGGGCGCGCGCGGGGCGGGAAGGGAGTCTCGCTCTTGCCCCCGCCCAGCATCGCCGCGACCAGGCTGGAGCGGGTCTCGCCGGCGGCCGGCGCCGTCTTCACGTGCAAGCCGTCGCGGAGCACGGTGATCCGGTCGGAGACCTCGAGAATGTCGTGGAGAAAGTGCGAGACGTAGATGATCGAGCGCCCCTCGTCCCGGAGCTTCCGCATCGCGAGGTGGAGCTGGGAGACCTCGTCCCGCGAGAGCGAGGACGTGGGCTCGTCCATCACGATGATGCGCGCTTCGCGCGCGAGCGCGCGCAGGATCTCGATTTTCTGCTGGTCGGCGATGGGCAGCCGCGAGACGATGGCGTTGGGGTCGAGCTGGAAGCCGCTCGCCTCCATCAGGTCCGTGAGGCGGTCCGCCTCGGTGCGGCGCAGCACGCCCCAGCGCTGGTCCTCCAGCCCGAGGAAGACGTTCTCCGCCACGGTGAGCGCGGGCACGAGCTGGAGCTCCTGGTGCATGATGGCGACGCCCTTCGACAGCGCCATCAGCGGGTCCCACGCGCTCGTGCGCTCGCCGAAGACGTCGAGGGAGCCGGCGCTGGCCGCGTAGTAGCCGCCGAACACCTTGCCGAGCGTCGACTTGCCGGCGCCGTTCTCGCCGATCAGCCCATGGATTTCGCCTGGCAGGATGTCCACCGAGACGTCGCTGAGCACCCAGACGCCCGCGAAGGCGACGCCGATCCCGTTCGCTCGTAACGCCGGCTCGTCAGCCATCACTTCCCGCAATCAGGCGCGCGGTTCGGACCCCTGCACGTCGATGGAGAGGCCAGGGCCGATCCGCACGCCATAGTCCCTCCAGGCACCGTCGGGGGAAACATAGCCCCGTTGCACGTCGCGCCGCACCTCTTCGAAGGGGCGCGCCCTGGGGTCGCCGTTGCCGCCGCCGCCGCCGGTCCTGGTCTCGACCACGGTGCCCGCCGCGACGGGCCGCGCCCGCATCTTGAGCGGCCCTTCGCACGCGCCGTCGGCGTGGGTGATCTCGACCTCCGGCCCGCGCGCGTCGCTCCCGCCGTTCAGCCCCCAGGCCGGCGTGCGCGAGCGCTCGAACCAGAGCGCGCAGTAGCAGTCCTCGAGCGTCCTGTAGCGGCGCACGACGCCGCAGCCGCCCCGGTGCCGCCCCGGCCCGCCGGAATCGGTGCGGATGGAGAATTCTTCGAGGCGGACGGGGAACTTCGTCTCCATCACCTCGGCCGGGATGTTGCGGAAGCTGCCGTTCACCAGGTTGATGAGCGCGCTCTGGCCGTCGCCGTCGTTGCGGCCGCCCCAGCCGCCGGCCGTGGCCTCGATGGACATCCACTGGCCCCGCGTGCGGTCGACGGAGAAGAAGAGAGAGACCATCGAATCGCCATAGTGGGCGGCGGTGGAGCGCTCGGGGATCGCTTCGGAGAGGCAGGAAATGAAGAGGTCCGCCAGCAGGCCGAGGCCGGTGAAGTACCACTCGCAGGCCGCCGGCTCCCTGGCGTTGAACATGCAGTCGTCGGGGATACGGACGGTCATGGTCTCGAAGGAGCCGCCGGTGATCGCGCGCTCCGGGTTGATCATCGTCTTGTAGGCGAGGCGCAGCAGCGAGACGGTCTGGCTCGCGCCGCAGTTGACCGAGCCGGGGACGATGCCGGACGAGCCCTCGAGGTCGACGATCAGCGCCTCGCCCTCGACGGTGAGCTTGAGCGCGACCTTGACCGGGTCGTCGCCCGCGCCGTCGCTGTCGAGGTAGCCTTCGCGGTACCAGGTGCCGTCCTCGATCGCGGCGATGGCTTCGCGGTCCATGCGCCGCGCTTGCTCGAAGATGTTGTCGCAGGCCGCCCGGTAGGTCTCGATGCCGATGCGCTCCAGCAGCTGCGACAGCCGGCGCTCGCCGGTGCGCACGGCGGCGATCTGGGCGCCGAGGTCGCCGATGCTCGCGTCCGGCATCCGGGTGTTGAGGCGGAGCAGGTCGAACCACTCGCGGATGGGCTTGCCCTGGGCCACGATGCGCGTGGGCCCGAGGCGCAGCCCCTCCTGATAGATGTTGGTGGAGCCCATGACCGTGCCGGGGTCGATGGCGCCGATGTCGTTCCAGTGTGCGCGCGCGGCGCCGAAGCCGATCAGCGCGCCGTCGAAGAAGATGGGCCCGACCACGGAGACGTCATGCAGGTGGGAGCCCTGCATGTAGCTGTCGTTCATGATGAAGATGTCGCCGGGCGCGATGTCGTCGCCGTAGTAGTCGATCACGTGGTGGACGTTGGCGTCGATGGCGCCGATGAAGAGCGGCACGCCGCTCGATTGCCCGAGCATGTTGCCGTTCGCATCGAGCAGGCCCACGGCGCTGTCCCGGCCCTCGTAGATGACCGCCGAATGGGCGGAGCGCCAGAGCGAGGCGTTCATGTCCTCCGCGCAGGAGATGACGAAGTTGCGCACGATCTCGGTGGTCACCGGGTCCGCCACGTTCCGCGCACGCGTGTCGTTCATGATCCCGCCTCCAGCGTCATGGAGAGGTGGCCGCCCTCGATCACCGCGGCCTGCCAGCCGGGCGGCACCAGCGTCGTCGCCGTCGTCTCCTCGATGATCGCAGGGCCGGGCACGGCATCGCCGATCTCAAGCCCGTTGCGGTCGAGGACCGGCGTCCTCAGCGCCCGGCCGGCGAAGAAGACGTCGCGCTCGCGTGGCTCCCGCGCGGGCTCCTGCGCGGGCGGCGCGGAATCCGGGCGCGCCAGGCGGCCGAGCGCGGCCAGTCGGATATTCGCCATCTCGACGCGGTTCTCCGGGCTGGAATGGCCGTACTGCCGATCGTAGGCCACATCGAAGCTGGTGCGCACGGCCGCCATGTCGATCGGCCCATCTGGAACCGGGATGGTGAGGACGTACTCCTGCCCGTAGTAGCGGAAGTCGATGGAGCGCTCGAAGGCGATGGCGTCCTCGGCGATGCCTTCCGCAAGCAGGTGCCGGCGGCCCCTCTCCTCCAGCCCCGCGAAGGCGGCTTCGAGCGCTGCCGGCTCCATGAGGTCCCAGAAGCCGTAGAGGGTCTCCTTGTAGTCGTGGCGCACGTCGGTCTGCAGCATGCCCCAGGCGGAGAACGCGCCGGGGTGCACCGGCACGATGACCTCGCGGATCTGCAGCTCCTCGGCGAGCGCGCCGGCCTGCGCCGGCCCGGCGCCCCCGAAGGCGACGAGCGAGAAATCCCGCGGGTCGATGCCGCGCTGGACCGTGATCGTGCGGATGGCGTCCGCCATCTTGGCGTTCACGACATCGACGACGCCCTGCGCCATGGCCTCGGTGGAAAGCCCGAACGAAGCGCCGATGCCCTCCAGCACACGCACCGCCGCTGCGCGGTCGAGCGTCATGGCGCCGCCCGAGAAATTCGCGCCGTCGAGGCGGCCGAGCACGAGATTGGCGTCGGAGACCGTGGGCTCCGTCCCGCCGAGGCCGTAGCAGGCCGGCCCCGGCATGGAGCCGGCGGACTGGGGGCCCACGCGCATGGCGCCCGCTTCCTCCCACGCGATGGAGCCGCCGCCCGCGCCGATGACGTGGATGTCCACCACCGACATCTGCACCGGCAGCCCTTCCAGCTTGGCCTGGTTGGAGCCCGACGGCAGCCCGTCGATGATGAGGCTCGCGTCGAAGGAGGTGCCGCCCATGTCGATGCAGATGAGGTTGGGCCGCCCGGTCGCGGCGGAGAGCGCCCGGCCGCCGATGGCGCCACCGACCGGGCCGGAAAGGAGCGTCTGCAGCGGCGTCTCGCTCGCGGTCTCCGCCGTCATCACGCCGCCGTTGGACTGCATGACGTGGAGCCCCCGGCCTCGCGGCAGGCGGTCGCTGAGCCCGCCGATCAGGGTCTCCAGATAGCCGCGTACGACCGGCGCGAGGTAGCTGTTCATCACCGTGGTCGACGTCCGCTCGAACTCCCGCCACTCGGGCGAGACGCGGTGCGAGAGCCCGATGGGGATGCCGGGGAGGCGGGCGGCAAGATAGTCCGCCGCCTCCAGCTCATGCTTGGGGTTCTTGAAGGCGAAGAGGAAGGCGATGGCGATGGCCTCGAAGCCTTGCTCGCTCACCGCGTCCACGAGGCGGTCGAGGTCGGCGGTCTCCAGCGGGGTCGCGACCTCGCCGGTCGCCGCCATCCGCTCCCGCGCCGTGAAGGTGTGCTCCAGCGGCGTCAGCGGCTCGGGCTTGTTCCAGCGGATAGAGAAGATCTCGCCCCGGTCGTTGCCCTGGATCGTGTAGATGTCGCGGAAATTCTCGGTGGTGAGCAGCGCCACCTTGGCGCCCCGCCGGGTGAGCAGCGCGTTCAGCCCCACCGTGGTGCCGTGCACGAAGAAATCGATGGCGGCTTCGGCAGGGATCGCCGTCTCGATGCCCCGGAGCACGGCGAGGGCCGGGTCGTCGGGCGTCGAGAGAACCTTTGCCGCACCGCAGGCGCCGGACTCGCAATCCTGGTAGACGATATCGGTGAACGTGCCGCCGATATCGGCGGACACCCGGTAGTGTCGGGTCAACGCGGCATCTCCCGGCGCGAGTGCGCCGCCGGGGCGCGAAGGCCCCGGCAGGCAGTATCGTCGGCTACTGCTCCCACTCGCCCCTGAAGTCGGGGTTCGCGTCGAGAATGGCCTTGTCGATCATGGCCTGGAGCGGGCCCGAGACGTCCATGTTGATGGCGTTGTCGACGGGCTTGCCCTCGATGGCGTTGGCGATCTGCTCCATGGCGAGCGCGCCCATGGTCTTGGGGAAGTAGGCGAGCGTCGCATCCCAGCGGCCCTCGCGAATCGCCTCGATGGAGATCGCCGCCGCGCCGCCGCCGATGAGGTAGAGGTCGGCCACGTTGTAGCCCTCGGCCTCCAGCGCGATCTCGGCACCCACCAGGTGCTGGTCGGCGTTGGACAGCACCACGTGCACGTCCTTCGCCGCCTGCAGCATGTCCTGCATCGCCTTCAGCGAGGTATCCGGCGAATACCAGCCCTCGCCGATCCCCACGATCTTGATGTTGGGATACCCGGCCAGGACCTTCTCGAAGGTCTCGAGGCGGAGATTGTCGAAGGGGAAGGTCTTGAAGCCGATGATGATGATGACGTTGCAGGGGTCCTTGTCCGCGCAATGGGCCGCCGCGGCCTCGGCCTGCCAGGTGGCGCCGTCGACGGGCGGCGATGCGACGGTCGACGTGATTCCCTCCACCTGCGGCTGCAGGGTGGTGAGGTCCGGCCCGATGGGGAAGAGCACGGTCGCGATCGGCACGCCGGCCTCGATCACCTGCTCGAAGGCGCCGGAGATGCCGACGGGGTCGTTGGGCGCCACGATCATGCCCGCGAAGCGGCCGCTGGCGAGCACGTCCTCGATCTGGCTGTACTGGTGGATGGCGTCGAACTTGCCGTCGTAGATCTCGGCCTCGTAGCCGAGCTTGATGGCCATCTCCTCGACCCCTTCGTACGTGGCCTGGTTGAAGCCGTTCTGCGAAGAGGCCGCGAAGAAGGCGACTTTCTTGGAGTCCGCCATTGCCGGTGCGGCAAGGGCGAGGGCCAGGGCCGCAGCCGCCAGCACAAATGAGATGGATCGCGTCATGTCATGCTCTCCCTGGTCAGTCTTGACTTCGGGTCAGCCTATCATTATGCCAACATAATGCAAAGCCCCCGAACGCGCGGATCGCCCGCCTGATCATCGTCGCATGGCAGCGAAGCCCGAGGCAAAGACACGCAAGCGCGGGCGCCGCGGCGCGCTGCAGGTCCATGACGCGCTGCGCGAGGAAATCCTCTGGGTGCGCATCGCGCCGGGCACGGCCCTGGACGAGCGCGACCTTGCCGCCCGCTTCGAGGTCTCGCGCACGCCGATCCGCGAGGCCCTGCTGCTGCTGGCCGGCGAACGGCTCGTCCGGTTCCTGCCGAACCGGACCAGCATCGTGGCGCCCTTCTCGCTCGACAATGCGGGCGACTATCTCGACACCGCTCTGATCGTCGGCCGCGCGGTGGCCCGGGCCGCGGCGCTCTCCGGCCGGGCCGAGGCGGCGGTGCTGAACGAGAACGTGCAGCGCTTCGTCCGCGCCGTGGACGCGGACGAGTGGGAGGATTCGCTCAGGAGCGAGCTGGAGGTGCTGCGCCACCTGGCGGGGCTCTCCCGCAACATCTTTCTCATCAAGTTCTTCGACGAGGTCATCGATGCGGGGATGCGCATGCGCGTGCTCCACTACGTGCCCAACGCCACCCCGGACGAGCGCCGCGCGTCTGTCGCCCGGCTGCAGGCGCTGGCGGAGGCGGTGCTCACCGGCGATGCCGATGCGAGCGATCGCGCGATCGAGCGAATGATGCTGGCCGACGCCGCGATCGTCGCCCGCTCGCTCGAGCCCCGCTTCGGCGGGGCGATGGGGCTCGAGCGCTTCGGCGAGGGGCTCGGCGCGCTATGACGCGCCATGCCGGGCGACGCGAGCGTGCGGCGGCGCTGATCCGGGGCGCGGGCCTCGACGCCGCGGCCTTCGTGCCGGGGCCGAGCTTTCACTATCTCACCGGCCTCGACTTCCCCCTGATGGAGCGGCCGACGTTGCTCTTCGTCACGGCGGCGGGCGGAGTCCTCGCTATCATGCCGGAGCTGGAGCGGCTCAAGTGGTCGAGCGCGTTTCCCGAGGCCGAGACCTTCTACTGGCAGGACAGCGACGGCTTCGAGCACGCCTTCGAGGCTGCGACACGCGCACTCTGCGCCGCCGCGGTGGGCGTCGAAGGCGGGCGGATGCGCATGTTCGAGTACGATGCGCTGCGCCGCCACTCAGGCAACGGCGACGTGCGGAACGCCGACGCCGCCCTGCAGGCGCTCCGCATCGCCAAGGACGAGGACGAGATCGCGAGCCTCTCGCGCGCCATCGAGATCAGCGAGCTGGCGCTGGCGGAAACCCTGGACGAGGTCCGCGCCGGCGATACGGAGCGGGCCATCGCGGCGTTGCTCAAGACCCGCATGCTGGCCCACGGCTCGGCTGCCTTCGGCTTCGATCCCATCGTGCTGGCGGGCGCCAACGCGGCGAACCCGCACGGCACGCCGGGCGAGACGGCGCTCGGTCCCGGCGATGCGCTGCTGATCGACTTCGGCGCGAAGATCGACGGGTTCAGCGCGGACATCACGCGCACCTTCTTTTGCGAGCACGTGAGCGACCGCCACGGGGAGATCTACGAGACCGTGCGCGAGGCGAACGCCCTCGGCCGCCGCACGGCCGGGCCGGGCGTCACGGCGCACGAGCTGGATACGGCCGTGACCGGCGTGCTTCGCGCCTCGCCCTTCGCCGATCTGATCGTGCACAAGACCGGCCACGGCCTCGGCCTCGACGTGCACGAGGCGCCCCAGGTCATGGTCGGCAACCACCAGATACTGGAGCCGGGCTACGTCATCACCATCGAGCCCGGCCTCTACGGCGCGGGCGACGTCGGCGTCAGGATCGAGGACGACGTGACCGTCACCGAGGACGGCGCGCGTTCGCTCACGTCCTTCCCCCGCGCGCTCCGCCTGATCGGTTAACCCGCATTTCGGCGGCGCCTGAGCCGCTCCGCGCCGGCGCGGAGGCGGGCCTGCGCCTCGTCGCTCGACCAGATCTCGACCTGGCGGGCGATGCGGGCAGGCATCTGCTCGCGCAGGTCGGCGCAGAACTTGCCGAGCCGCATGCGCTTCGATTCCTGGAACGCCTCCGGCGCGAGGTCGCGCAGGAAGAGCAGGCGCTGCCACGCCTTCGCCTCGATCTCCGCCTTCGGCCCGGTCTCGTGGACGAGGCCGAGAGCGCGGCCCTCCTCGGCCGGCACGAGCTTACCGGTGTAGATCATGTCCGAGGCGACGAAGTCGCCGGCCACGAAGCGCAGCAACTGGTCGCCGTAGTAGGGATTGGGCATGCCGAGCAGGATTTCCGGCTTGCCGATGAGCACGTGCCCGGTCGCGGCGTAGCGGTAGTCGCAGGCGAGGTAGATGGCCGTGCCACCGCCGATGGCGTGGCCCTTGATCGCGCCGACGACGGGGCGCGGCGATTCCAGCATGGCTAGGATGAGCCCCGCCAGTTCGTGGAACATCTCCTTGATCTCGGCGCGCGAACACGCGAGCGCCCAGTCGAGGTCGAGGCCGTTGCAGAAGAATTTCTCGCCGCCGCAGAGCATTGCGCCGCGCGCGCCCCGGTTGGCGTCCGCGACCGCCTGCGCAAGGTCCTGAATGACCGCCGTCGTCAGCGCGTTGGCGGTGCCTCTGCTAAGGCGGATGCGGAGGCAGTCGTCCGCGTGCTCACTCACGATGTTGCTCAAGGCTCTCTCCCTCGGTCTGCCGGCCGGCGCGGGCCGCTCAGGCCCAGCCGCCGGCGAAGGGCATGACGTGGCCGGTGATGAAGTCGCTCCTGTCGGAGGCGTAGAAGGCCACCAGCGCGGCGACCTCCTCCGGCTTGCCGAGGCGCTTCAGCGGGATGTTGCGGGTCATCTTCGCCAGGGTCGCGGGATCGTTCACCAGCTCGGGCGGGAAGTAGGTCGGGCTCTCGACATAGTTGGGCGCGATGGCGTTGACCTGGATGTTGTCGCGCCCGAGCTCCTGGGCGAGCGAGACCGTGAGCGCGTTGGTGGCGCCGCGCGCTGCCACGTACATCGAGTAGTTGGGCAGCCCCCTTAGCGGCGTCGCCGAGGTGATGAACAGGATCTTGCCGCTCTTCCGCGCCTTCATCTGCGGCACGACGGCGCTCGCCATCTCGAAGGGAAAGACCGTCATCTCCTCGAGCGCGGCGCGCAGGTCGTCGGGGCGCGCCGCCTCGATGGGCGCGCGGACGGCAGCGCCCGCGTCGTTGCAGACCACCACGTCGATCCGGCCGCAGGCCTCGGTCGCGGCCGCGACGATCTCCGCCGGCGCCTGAGCACGGACCGTGCTGAGCGCGGGATTGGCGGCGGCGAACGCCTCCGCGGCGGCGGCATCGGCGAAGCTCCCGTCGTGGCAGACCACGCTCGCCCCTTGCGCGGCAAGCTCCGCCGCGACGGGCCGGCCCACGAAGTGCTCGACGTTGGTGATGAGAACGACGCGGTCCTTCATCGCACTCCCCGCCGCAAGGTGTCGGAAAAGCCGTATACGTAGCGGCCGGCTCCCTCAGGCGCCGTCCACGCGGTCCTGGGCTGCGCGTTCGGGCGTGCGGCGGGCGATGTCGCCGTAGCCCGCGCCGCCGCCGGTGCTCATGACCACGCGGTCGCCCTTCGCCAGCCGGAAGCTCGTCTTGGACCCGAGCGAGATTTCCTGGTTGCCGCGCAGCACGCTGACGAACGCCGCCCCGCCGTCCGCGCCGCCGAAGAGCCCCTCCGGCGCGATGGTGAAGCGGTCCGAGTAGGACTGGTACTCGACGTCGTCGGCGAGGACCTCGTAGACGCGCCGGACCCCGAGCCCGCCGCGGTTCTCCCCGGCGCCGCCCGAGCCCGCCACGAGCGCGTACTCGGCTACGCGGAAGAAGGCGTGCTCCATGTCGATGGCCTCGACGGGGATGTTCGAGCAGTTCGACAGCGGACTGTCCACCGCGTCGCAGCCGTCGCCCAGCGCGCTCGCGCCGTAGCCGCCGCCGAAAATCTCGAGGTAGATGCCGTAGCCCTGCTCGCCCAGGTGCGAGAGGCAGGTGGCATGCGTGGTGTCGAAGCCGGCGGCCATCACCTGCTCGGGCACCGCGTGGGCCAGCGCCTTCATCACCGCGTTGTAGGCGCGGTAGGCGGAGAGCATGCGCGCGCGCACAGGCGCCGGCGGGCGGGGATTGAGCAGCGAGCCGTAGGGCGCGGCGATGGTAATGGGCCGCTTCGCGCCCTCGTTGAAGGGGATGTCGGGGCTGGTCAGCACCGACTTGATGCAGGAGAGCCCCGCCGCGATGGTGGACGCGAAGGGGCAGTTGACGTTGGTGCGTACCTGGTCGCAGGTGCCCTCGTAGTCGACCGAGACGGTATCGCCCGCGATTTCCACCCGCGCGCGGACCACCAGCGGCTCGTCGTTCTCGCCGTCGCTGTCGAGCTGGTCCCGGCCCGCGTAGACGCCATCGGGCGCGGCGGCAATCGCGGCCCGCATGCGCTGCTCGGCGTAGTCGAGCAGCCCCGCCATCGCCTCCGTGACCGCGTCCGCGCCGAACTTCTCGCAGAGCTCGACCACGCGCCGCGCGCCCACGCCGTTGGCCGCAAACTGGGCGTTGCAATCCCCGATGGTTTTTTCGGGCACGCGGACGTTCGCGCGCACCAGGCGCTCGAAGGGGCCGCCGTTCCAGTCGCGGTTCACGTTGTAGCGGCTGGGCGGGAAGATCAGGCCCTCCTGGTGGACGTCGCCGGCCGCCATGTTGAGACCCGGCGCACCGCCGCCGAGATCGAGGTGGTGGGCGACGGTCGCGCTGAAGCCCACGAGCCGGTCACGGTAGAAGATGGGCGTGAAGATGAAGATGTCGGGGATGTGCTGGCCGCCGTTGTAGGGGTCGTTGTTGATGTAGAAGTCGCCGGGCTCCAGTGTCTCGGGCGGATAGAGCGCGGCGCAGGGGCGGAAGGTGGTGCCGATGGGGCCGAGCTGCATGGGAATGAGCTCCGCCTGGCTCACCACGTTGCCGTCCACGTCGAGCAGCGCGGCCGAGCAGTCGTTGGCCTCGCGCACGATCGGCGAATAGGCCGAGCGCACGAGCTTGATCCCCATTTCCTTCGCGGCGGCGATCAGCGCCTGAGAGATGATCGCCTGGTCGACCTGGTCGAGCGCCATGGTCCCTCCCCTCGCGGCTCCTGGCTCTCCGCTCCGCGCTCAGCGGCTCAGGATGACATTATGGTGCGCATCCATGCGCGCACGCCATCCCGGCGGGACGTAGGCCGTGGAGGTCTCGTCGGCGACGAGCAGCGGTCCTTTGCTGGCGCCGGCCTCGAGCAGCGCGCGGCGATTGAGCCTGCGGGCCTCCAGCTCAGTGCCGCCATCGAAGAGCGTGACGGCGGCCTCATGCGGTGCGTCGTCCGTCCCCGTGAGCTGAGGCACGGCCGGGGGCGGCGACGCGATGCCGAGCCGGAAGGAGACGATCTCCGGCCGGTTGGTGCGCGAATCGTCGAACTCGAAGATGCGGTGATGCGCCTCGTTGAAGCGCTCGCGGAGGTGGGCCGCGTCGAGCCGCGCGATCTCGTCCTCGCCGAGCTGGATCGGGACCTCGAAGGCCTGCCCCACGTAGCGCATCTCGAGCGTGTGGGTGCAGCGGAGGCCGCCGGTGAGCCCGAGCGCCGCGAAAGCGGCCTCGGCGTCCGCCCGCATGGCCGCGAACTGCGCGCGGACGCGCGCGGCGACACCCCTCTCGTCGAGGGCAAAGCGCGCCGTGCGGCTCGCATAGCGCACGAAGTCCGAGGCGACGAGGCCGAAGGCGGAGAGCACGCCGGCCGCCGGCGGAATGACGATGGTGGCGATGCCGAGCACGTCTGCGACCCGTGCCGCGTGGAGCGGCCCCGCGCCGCCGAAGGGGACCAGCACGTAGTCGCGCGGGTCCCGCCCCCGCTCGGTCGAGACGAGCTGGATCGCGCGGATGATGTTGTGCTCGGCCACCCGCACCGCGTCGTCGGCGACCTGCTCGACGCTGCGGCCGAACTGCTCTGCCAGCGCGGCGAAGGCGCTGCGGGCGAGGTCAGGATCCACGTCCATGCGCCCGCCGAGGAAGGTGTCGGCGAGCACGGTGCCGCGGATCAGGTGAGCGTCGGTGATCGTGGGGTCGGCGCCGCCCCGCCGGTAGCAGGCGGGGCCGGGCTCGGCGCCGGCCGAGCGCGGGCCGACCCGGAGCATGCCGCCGTCGTCCCGCCACACGATCGAGCCGCCGCCCGCGCCCACCGTCACGATGTCGAGCACGGGAATGCGGATGGGCAGGCCGTCGATCTCGGCGTCGCTGGTGAGCACCGGCGTGCCGTCCCGCACGAGGCAGACGTCCGTGCTCGTGCCGCCCATGTCGAAGGTGATGAGGTCGCGGTAGCCGGAGCGCTCCGCCTGGCGGATCGCGCCCATCACGCCCGCCGCCGGCCCGGAGTAGAGCGAGGTGATGGCATTGCCGGCCATGCCGCGGGCGGGCAGCCGGCCGCCGTTGGACTGCATCAGGCTGAAGCGGCCCTCGAACCCGCGCTCGCCCAACGCGCGCGCGAACGCGCCCAGGTAGCGGTCGATGACGGGCTGCACGTAGGCCGCGAGCACGGTGGTGGACGCGCGCTCGTATTCGCGGAACTCGCGGGTCACGTCGCAGGAGCACGTGATGCCGACGCCGGGGAAGCGCTCGGCGATCATCGCCGCCACACGCCGCTCGTGCGCGGGGTTCGCGTAGCTGTTGAGAAAGCAGATCGCGACGGATTCGTAGCCGCCGCCCTGCAACGTCTGGGCGATGCGGTGCCGCGCGGCCGCCTCATCCAGGGCGATGACCACCTCGCCGTCCGGGCCCACGCGTTCGGGGATCTCGAAGGTATCGCGGCGCAGCACCACCGGCTCGGGCTTGCGGTAATGGATGTCGTAGATGGAGCGCCGGCTCTGGCGCTGCAGGGAAAGCAGGTCGCGGAAGCCCTCGGTGGCGAAGAACGCCACCTTTGCGCCCTTGCGCTCGAGCACCGCGTTGGTGGCGACGGTCGAGCCGTGCACGAGATCGCCGGCGGCGCTGAGCGGCAGACCGGACTCGTCGAGCGCGGCGACGGCGCCCCGGTGCGGCGCCTGCGGCGTGCTCGGCACCTTGGTGATGCGCACGCCGCCGCCCTCGAACGCGACGAGATCGGTGAACGTGCCGCCGACCTCGACCCCCACCCTGACCGCGTCGTTCATGCGTGCCTTGGCGCGCGCTTGCCGACGGGGATGGTGGACGGGGTCATCGTGCTCTCCCGGTTGAAGGCGCGGCGGATACTGAGGGTGCGGCGGATACTAGAGCGTTTCCCTTTTTCACGGAAACGCTCTAAGCACGTCTCGCGCACGGCAGCCGGGGGCGCGCGAAGCAGGAGGGAATCCCGAACGTGACAGGCAGACCGGACGTCGGGCGCGATGCCGAGCGGGCCTTCGCCGTCCTCGAACGGGGCGGGATCGCCATCCTGCCCATGAGCGTCGGCTATTCCGCCATCGGCGGGTCGGCGGCGGCGCTGAAGACGATCTTCGAGACCAAGCGGCGCGCGCCCGCGAAGCTGAACGCGATGCTGGGCGACATGGCCCTGCACCGCGCGCTGCACGTCCTCGACCAGAGGGGGTGGGACGTCGCCAGCACCCTGATCGAGGACTACGACCTGCCGCTCGGCGCCATCGCGCCCGCGCGCATGGACCACCCCATTCTCGCCGGGATGGAGCCGGCGGCGCTCGAAGCCTCCACCAGCGCCGGCACCGTGCTGATGCTGCTCAACGCGGGCCCTTTCCACGCGGCGATCACGCGGCTCAGCCGCGAGGCGCAGCACCCGCTGTTCGGCTCGTCCGCCAACCTTTCGCTCTCCGGCACGAAGTTCCGCGTCGACGACATCGAGCCGGAGCTGATGGCCATCGCCGACATCGTCATCGACCACGGGCTCCGCCTCTATCACCTGTACCGCGCCTCATCGACGCTGCTCGACCTGCAGACGTTCGAGGTCGTCCGCTACGGCGCCTGCTTCGAGCTCATCGCCGACGCGTTGAAACGCCGCTTCGACATCGCGCTGCCACCACCGCCGCCCGGCCACATCCGCGACCTGGTCGGCGACCTTCCTTGATTTAGCGTTGCCACACCGCCATCGGAAAACACCCATGAAGATCACCCGCATCGAGACCATCCCCCTCGCCATCCCGCACGATCACGGCGGGCCGCCGCCGGCCTGGGGTGGGCAGGCGTGGCAGGGGCTCACGATCCTCCTGGTCCGCATCGAGACCGAGGACGGCGCCACCGGCTGGGGCGAAGGCTTCAGCTACAACTGCATGCCGGCGCTGAAGGCGGCCGTCGATGCGACGGTGGCGCCCATCGCGATCGGCCGCGACGCCACGGACATCGCGGCGATCAACCGCGACCTCCAGCAGGCGCTCCACCTCTTCGGCCGCTACGGCATCACCATGTTCGCGATCTCCGCCATCGACATCGCGCTCTGGGACCTCGCGGGCAAGCGGGCGGGGCGGCCGCTCGGCCAGCTCCTCGGCGGGCCGGCCACGCCGCCTCTCGTGCCGGGCTACGCGAGCCTGCTCAAGTACCGGGATCGCGAACTGGTCGCCAAGACCGTGCGCGATGCGGTGGAGGACGGCTACCCCGCCATCAAGCTGCACGAGACGGGCGAGGCCGAGATCGCGGCCGCGCGCGAGGCGATGGGGCCGGACATGCCGCTGTGCACGGACACCAACTGCCCATGGACCCCGGCCGAGGCGCGCGCGATGGTGGCGCGGCTCAAGCCCTACGACCTCCACTGGCTGGAGGAGCCCATCTTCCCGCCCGAGGATTTTGCGGCGCTGGCGCGGCTGCAGCAGGAATCGGGCATCGACCTCGCCTGTGGCGAGAACGCGTGCACCGCCTTCGAGTTCCGCCGCATGCTCGACGCCGGCGCCGTGCGCTACGCGCAGCCGAGCGTGACCAAGGTGGGCGGCATCACCGAGTTCCTCAAGGTGCTGGCCGTGGCGGAGGGCTACAGCGTGACCGTGATGCCGCATTCGCCCTACTTCGGCCCCGGCTGGCTCGCGACGCTGCAGCTCTTGGGCGCGATGCCGCTCACCGGCCGCCCCGGCGGCGGCTGGGCCGAGCGCTTCTACACGCGGCTCGAGGCGACGCTCTATCCGGGGTTCGTCGACCCGGACGAGAACGGCCGCTTCCGCATCCCCACCGGCCCCGGCCTCGGCGCCGAGCCCGACCCTGACGTCATCCGCGACTATCGGGTGCAGGCGTAGCCGCCGGCCGGGATTTCAATCGTCAGGGACGCCGAGGCGGAGCGCGCCGACGCGGATCAGCAGGTAGATCACGAACAGAAGGACGAAGACCAGCGCGTTGACGATGGTGGCCAGCGCATAGAGCTCCGGCTCGATGCCGTGGCGCAGCGTGCCCCAGGCGATGGTGGGGAGCGTCGGGATGGCGGCCACGTTGTAGAAGGTGATCTCGAAATTGTTGAAGCCGAGGATGAAGCTGATGATGAAGGCGCCGAGCACGGCCGGCCAGATGTTGGGGAACGTGACCTCGCGGAAGCAGCGGAACGGGCGCGCGCCGAACACCTGGGCGACCTCGTCGAAGCGCCAGTCGTAGCGCACGAGCTGCGCCAGGATCACGAGGAAGGCGAAGGAGACGCTGTAGGTCGTGTTGGCCACGATCGCCGATTCGATGTTGCCGGGGATGCCAAGGACGTTGCGGTTGAACATCAGCGTCGAGATGCCGATGAGGATCTGGGCGATGAAGAGGGGCGCGAGAAACAGGACGACGACGAACCCGCGGCGGCGCAGCGGGTAGCGCAGAATCCCGATCGCCGCGGTCGTGGCGAAGAGCGTCGACAGCACGGCGGTGCCGGCCCCGATGAGCACGCTGTTCACCAGGCCCGTGTGGAAGTCGCTCATGATCATGAGGCGGCCGTACCATTCGCCGGTGAACAGCGGCGGGAACGGCCACACGGTGTTCTCCGTGACCGAGAGGTAGCCGATGTAGAAGATCGGGAAGTAGAGAAAGAGGTAGAGCGCCAACAGCAGAACGGTCTGGCCACCGACCACGAAGCGCTCGCCGGGGTTCACCGCGGCCATCTCAGGCCCCCGCGCCCGTGAAGCCTGCGCGCCGCAGCCGGATCGTTCGCCAGAGCATGAAGGTGACCACGAGCGAGGCCACGCACATCACCACCCCCATCGCCGAGCCCAGCGCCCACGTGCCGGCCGAGCCAAACTGGTGCTCGAGACGGTTGACGAACATCGCGCCGTCGGTGCCGCCCAGGAAGCGCGGCGTCACCGAGGCGGCGAAGGTGGGAATGAAGACGAGGACGATGCCGATGGCCGTCCCGATCCAATTGAGTGGCCAGGTGATTTCGAGAAACGCCCGCCACGGCCGTGCGCCGTTCACCTTCGCCACCTCCAGCAACTCGAAATTGAAGTTGAAGAGCGAGAGGTAGATGGCGAGCAGCATGAAAGGGATCCACAGGTAGATCAGACCGACCGCGCTCGCGACGTTGGTGTACATGAGCACTTCGACCGGGGGCAGTCCGAGCTCCATCAGCGCCATGTTGACCAGCCCGATGGGTCCCAGGATCTGCTGCATGGCGGTGATGCGCAGCAGGATGCCGGTGAGAAACGGCGCCGCCGTGAGCAGCACGAGGATCAGGCGGTAGCGCCCGCCGTGCTTGGCGATCAGGTAGGCGCAGGGCCAGGCGTACGCGAGGCAGACGGCGGAGACCGCGGCGGCCATGAGGAGCGAGCGCAGCAGGAACTTGAGGTAGATCCACTCGCCGAGAACCGACGCGTAGTTGTTCACGTTCCAGTCGTCGATCAGCTCGTAGCTTTCGGTCCGCCAGAAGCTGAAGACCAGGATCGAGAGCAGCGGAATCAGCAGGAAGAGGACGATGAAGAGGGCGCCCGGCCCCACCAGCGCGGCAAAGCGCACGCGCGGGTCGAGATGCAGGGCGCGGCGCGCCGTCACGGCTCGCTGTCCCCGACCGTGAACACGTCGGCCGCATCGACGGCCCAGCCCAGGCTCACGCGGGAATTGCGATCCACGCCCGCGATGCTGGGCGGCCCGCTCACGACCAGCTCGACGTCGTTGTCGGCGCGGACGATGTAATCGGCGAACTGGCCCTTGAAGATGATGTCCCGCACCGTCCCCTCGAACCGGTTCTCGTGTTCGATGCTCTCCGCCGCGGGGCCGAGCACGATCCGCTCGCTCTTGATGAACAGCTCCACCGGATCGTCGGGCCGGGCGCCGCTCGCGCCGCGACCGGTGAGCGCGATGCCGCCCCAATCGATACGCATACGTTCGCCGTCGCCCTCGATCACGCGGCCTGCGAGCTTGTTGGGCGCCCCCACGAACGAGGCGACGAAGCGCGTGGCAGGCGCGTTGTAGACGTCGAGCTTCGGCCCGATCTGCTCCAGGACGCCCTGCTGCATCACCGCCATGCGGTCGCTCATGGTGAGCGCTTCTTCCTGGTTGTGCGTCACGTAGACGAAGGGAATGCCGAGCTCCTCCTGGTAGCGGCGCACCTCGATCTCCATCTCCTTGCGGAGCTCGCGGTCGAGATTGGCCAGCGGCTCGTCGAGCAGGAGAAGCTCGGGCCGTGCGATCAGCCCCCGCGCGAGTGCCACGCGCTGCTTCTGGCCGCCGGAGAGCTGATGCGGGAAGCGGTCGCCGAGCCCTTCCATGTGGACGAAGCCCAGGATCCAGTCGAGCTGCTCCTCGCGCTCGGCCCGGCTGCGGCCCTGCATCTTGAGGGGGAAGGTGATGTTCTCGGCGACCGTGCGGTGCGGGAAGAGGAGGAAATCCTGGAACACCATGCCGATGCGCCGCAGATAGGGCGGCAGCGCCGTCACGTCGACGCCGCCGATCTCCACCCGGCCGCCATCGGGCGCTTCCAGGCCGGAGACGATGCGGAGCAGCGTGGTCTTGCCCGAGCCGCTCGGCCCGAGCAGCGCGAAGAACTCGCCCCGGCCGACCTCGAGGCTCACGCCGTCGACCGCGCGGACCGTACCGAAGCGCTTCTCGACCGCCTCGATACGCAGGATTGGCTGATCGGTCATCGCGCCCGCAGCCCCGGCATCCGCGCCGCTGCCGCAAGCGTCGGCTGCCGGCCTCGTCTGCGCAAGACCAACCTCAGCGCCCTGAAAGAGGGACCGGACCGTGAGGTCCGATCCCTCCCTGCTCAGGTTGCCCGGTCGTCAGGGCTAGGCCGCTTCCACTGCCGACCAGATGCGCTCCCACTTCTCGGGCGAGGACGGCGCGTCGAACTGGTAGAGGCCGTGGATCGCCTCGGTCTCGTTGAGGAAGAGGGTGTCGACGTAGCGATCGTCGAGCATGTCGCGAACGTCGACCGTGGGCGCCCAGCCGATCTCGACCGCCACGGTCTTCATGCTCTCGCGCTCGAGCCGGAAGTCGATCCACTTGTGCGCGATCTCCATCTTCTCGCTGTCGGTCACGCCGGACGTGATGGACCACTGGTCCACCCAGCCGAGGCCGCCTTCCGTGGGCTTGAGGACGTGGCGCATGTTGAGGTCGGACTTTCCGTCCAGCTTGTCGAAGTGAATGCGCCGGTAGATGCCGGACCACTCCGGCGAGGCCCACACCACCTGCGCGCGCAGCAGGCGCTCAAGCGTGTCCTCGTCGTTCCAGCGGTTGACCAGCAGCGGCTTCTGCTTGATCAGGAGGCGCTTGCACTCCTCAAGCTCCTCGTCCGAGAGCACGTAGGGGTTGAAGCTCTTGCCGTCGGGCCGGGGGCCGTCCTTCGTGCCCATGTTGTGGGCGGCAAGGATGCCGGCGAGCGCGATGTTCTCCTCGAAGCGGGCGCTGGTGGAGAGGTGGCCGTCGTACTTCTCGTTGAAGAGCAGGTTCACCGATTCCTGATCCTCGGCCGCGACCTTGTCCATGTTGACCGTGAACCCGTAGCCGCCCCAGCAGTTGGGTGCGGCGATCATGTCCTCGCTGTCCTCCGCGCGGAGCAGCGTGAACTTGGGCGGCACGAAGTCGTCGAACACGTTGCTGAGGTCGAGCTTCGAGTAGTCGACCGCCTGCACCAGCCCCTGCTTGGCGTAGAGGCGCGGCCAGAACCCGTCCGCCATCACCAGGTCGAAGTCCTGGGTGCCGCCGGCCCGGAGCTTGTTCCAGGCTTCGGAGTTGCCGTCGAAGAAGCCGGCGCTGACCTTGACGTCGTGCCGGGCCTCGAACTCTGCGGTCAGGCTCTTGACGTTGTAGTGCTCCCAGCCGAGCCAGCGCAGCTCCAGCGTTGCCGCCTCCGCGTTCCGCACGAAGGGGCCGGTGCTCTTCCAGGTGAAGCCGGCGACCGCTGCCGCGGCCGCGCCCTTGAGCACGCCGCGCCGCGATACACGGCGCTTCGTCGGCTGCGATTTCGTATCGGTCCTGTTCTTGCTCATCGTTGTTCCTCCCCTTGGTGTGGCGCCGCAAACCGCTTAGCCGGTTCGGGCGCAGCCGCCGCCGTCATTGCGTGCGCCGGCAGTTCCAAAAAAAGGGTGTCCCGGTCTGCGTGACCTGCATTGATGATAACACCGCACCTTTACCTGCGCATGATCAACGTGGGGCACGTGCGCCGCCTATCGCGGCTCGGCGTTGGCGTCGACCGCCCACCCCCAACCGGGTTACGTAGACGGGAACCGAAGCGGGCGGCTGCGGGCGGCGAGGCTGTGCGAGCCTTGCGCGGCAGCATCCCGCCATTGGTGATTCGGACCACGCCGGGCGTCGCCCCTTGAAAGGGTCAATCCGCGCAACTACTGTCTAAGGTAGTGTCAAAGCACGCGGTTGAGGTTGTTCTCCGGACGGTTTCGTTTGCGAAAGTCGCATGTTGCAGTCCGTTATTCCCGGCCCTTTGTTGCAACTAATGTGGACGGGGTTGCAGCCCGTCACGCTGAAGGAGGTGGCGATGCGGAAATGGATTATCGCGTTCTTCATTGGTGGGGTCATGGGTACGGCCTTCGGCGTCGCCGTCGGGTTTTTCATCTTTCCCTACGTGTTTCCGCCGCCGCCCGCGATGGAAACCCTCACCGCCGAGGAGCAGACCGAGGTGCTCGCGCGCGGCACCTTCATTCACGCGAATCCCTCCGATCCCATCCATTATGGAGAAGGAAACGTCACGGTTTACGAGGACCTCGTGTTCCTCGAAGAGGATTTCAAAGTCGGGCCGGGGCCCGCGTTTCACGTCTACCTCGTGCCCCAGGAAGAAGTCCGCGAATCCTCGGACGTCAAGGGAACGATGTACATCGATCTCGGCAAGTTGCGCGCCTTCGAGGGCAGCCAGAAATACCCCATACCGAAGGGCGTGGACCTGAACGACTACCCGAGCGTGGTCATCTGGTGCGTGCAGTTCGGCGTGTTGATCTCGCCCGCCGACCTGGCCCTCGAATCGTGATCTGGATCGGCTAGAGCCGCAGTTTCCACTACCGAAATCAGGGTGACGATGGACGCGCCCTACTCCCAGCGGGGATCGCGGCCGGCCAGGTAGGCCTCCATCGCCTCGGCGAAGTCGGGCGCGGCCATGGCCTTGTTCTGCAGCACCAGGTACTTGTGAAAGAAGCCCTGCCAGCCGAGGTCGAAGCAGTCGAGCAGCATCTGCTTCGACGCCCGGCAGCCGGCGGAGTTGGTTGACGCGTACTCGGCGAGATAGGCCTCGTAGTCCTCGAACGCGGTTTCCTCGGCGACCAGGTGATCGACCATGCCGATGCGCTCGGCCTCGGTGCCGTCGATCATGTTGCCGCGGATGATGAGCGACTTGGCGCGGCCGAGCCCGACGTAACGCGCGAGGCGGAAGGTGCCGAGGCCGGGAATCAGCCCCTCCTTGATCGCGGGCAGGCCGAGCCGGGCGGAGGGCGTGCAGACGCGGATGTCGCAGGCGAGCGCGAGCTGCAGGCCGCCGCCCACGGCATAGCCGTGGATGAGGCAGAGCACCAGCTTGTCCATGGTCTCGAAGACGCGGAGCGCCGCGTCCCACATGTCGAAATAGCTCTGCTCGATCCTGCCTGCGGCGAGGTCCTTGAGGTCGATGCCGGTGGAGAACGCCCGGCCCGATCCGGCGATCGAGACCATGCGCACGTCCTCGTCGGCGGCGATGCGCCGGGCCGCGTCGAGCAGCTCGCGCGTGCCGGTCATGGCGAAGGCGTTGAGCCGCTCCGGCCGCGTCAGTTCGATGCGCAGCAGCCGGCCGTCGCGCGTGAGCGTCATGGTCTCGTAGTCGGCGGTCATGTCTGGTGTCCCCCGGCTCTCCACTTGCCAAACCGCCCGCAGTTTATCCGATCGGTGCCGCGCTGCGTTGGGCGCGACGCCTGTTCGTTCCATGCCGCAGGCGCTATGGTACACGCCGCCAGGGAATACGAGGCGGGCCATGGGCGAGACCCCCGCGAGCCGGGGCCTGCACACGCTCTATCGCGAAGACCCGGACAGGGCCGACCGTCTGATGTTCGGCCGCGTGACCCATTCTGACCGGCGCGGGTTCCTGAAGGGCGCGGGGCTCGGCGCCATGGCGGCGCTGGTGGGCGCGGGCATCCCCTTCCACCGCACCATGCCGGAGCACTTCATGCCGGTGGCGCTTGCCGGCGAAGCGGTCATCCGGGGCAAGGACGGCCTGGTCGTGCTCAACGAGCGCCCGCTGAGCGCGGAGACGCTGGCGCACCTGCTGGACGACGCGATCACGCCGAGCGCGCGGCACTTCATCCGCAACAACGGCATCCTGCCCGAGAGCGTGGATGCGGCGGCGTGGACGCTCACCGTGGACGGCCTGGTGGAGACTCCGCTCACGCTCGGCATCGCCGACCTCAGGCGCCGGTTCGATGTCGTCACCGCCGCGCTGACGCTGGAGTGCGCCGGCAACGGCCGCGCCTTCTTCGACCCGCCGGCGGACGGCGCGCAGTGGACCTACGGCGCCGTCGCCTGCGCGGAGTGGACCGGCGTCCGCCTCGCCGACGTGCTGAAGGCAGCCGGCGTGAAGGCGGGCGCCGTCTATACCGCGCACGAAGGTGCCGACGCGCACCCCTCGGGCGAGCCGGGCCGGCAGCCGATCTCGCGCGGCGTGCCGATCGCGAAGGCCATGGACCCGAACATGCTCATCGCCTTCGCCCAGAACGGTGCGCCGATCCACCCCATGAACGGCGCGCCGCTCCGCCTAGTCGTGCCCGGATGGCCGGGGTCGTGCTCCCAGAAGTGGCTCACGCGCCTCCGGCTGCGGGACCGGGTGCACGACGGGGCGAAGATGACCGGCACATCCTACCGCGTTCCCGCCCGCCCGCTGGCGCCGGGGGAGGCGCTGGGCGAGGCGGACTTCGTCATCATCGAGGCCATGCCGGTGAAATCGCTGATCACGCGCCCGGCCACCGGCCACCGCACGGGCGCGCGGGCGGTGGAGGCGCGGGGGCACGCCTGGGCCGGGGAGCGGACGGTGAGCGCGGTCCGCCTCTCCATCGATTTCGGCGCGACCTGGACGGACGCTGCGCTGGATACGCCGGTGAACGCCGGGGCCTGGCAGAACTGGCGCGCCTCGGTGGAGTTTCCGGGGCCGGGCTACTACGAGATCTGGGCCAGGGCGACGGATTCGGAAGGCGTCGGCCAGCCCCACGCCGTCGCCTGGAACCCGAAGGGCTACCTCAACAACGCGCTCCACCGCGTCGCCGTGACGGTGGCTTAGGGGCGACATCGCCGCCCAATAAAATCTTCCGGTGGCGGGCGAAATTGTGTTGCTCACAGGGGTCCGCCACCCTACCTGCACATCGCCATGACCACGACACTTCGTCAGCTGGCAGCGCTGCTGCTCAGCACGGCGATCCTCTTCACCGGCAACGGGCTGATCAACACGCTGCTGCCCGTGCGCGCGGAGATCGAGGCCTTCTCGACGCTCGAGATCGGCCTGCTCGGCACCGTCTACTTCGCGGGCTTCATCCTGGGCTGCCTCAACGTGCCGCTGGTGGTGCGCCGCGTCGGCCACATCAGGACCTTCGCGACGCTTTCCGGCGTCATCGCCGCCACGGCGCTCGCCCATGTGCTCATCATCGACCCCATCGCGTGGGGGGTGCTGCGTTTCCTCGTGGGCTTCGCCTTCGCCGGCCTCTACGTGGCGATCGAGAGCTGGCTGAACGACCGTGCCGGCCCCGCCAACCGCGGCGCGATCATGTCGGCCTACACCTTCATCAGCCTGTGCGTGCTGATGGCCGGGCAGTTCCTGCTGACGGCGTACGATCCCGCAGGCTTCGAGCCCTTCGCGCTGATCGCGATCCTCATCGCCATCGCGCTGGTGCCGGTCTCGCTCACGAGGGCGCCGGAGCCGCCCCGGCCGGCCGCCATCGGCCTCGACATCCTGGGCCTCTGGCGCCTCTCGCCGGTGGGCTTCGTCGGCTGCCTCAGCGTCGGCCTCGTCAACGGCTCGTTCTGGTCGCTGGGGCCGGTGTTCGCGAGCCGGAGCGGCCTCGACATCGACGGCCTGGTCTACTTCGTGGCCGGCGCGACGCTGGCCGGCGCCATCCTGCAGTGGCCGCTCGGGCTGATCTCCGACCGGATCGACCGGCGCTTCGTGATCGTGGGCGCCACGCTCTGCGCCGCCGCGAGCGGGGTGCTGCTCAGCTCCTGGGCGGAGCCGTCGACCACGCTGCTGATCGGGCTGTCTGCCGCGTTCGGCGGCTTCGCCATGCCGCTCTACGCGGTCTCGGTGGCGCACGCGAACGACAAGGCGGAGGACACCCGCTTCGTGGCGACGGCCGGCGGGCTCCTTCTCATATACGGCCTCGGCGCGTCCCTCGGGCCGCTGATCGCATCGGCGCTGATGAACCGCTACGGCAGCGGCGGGCTGTTCCTGTTCACCACCTCCGTCCACGCGGCGCTGGCGCTCTTCACCGTCGCCCGCATCGCGCTCAGCCGGCGGCCGGTGCAGGAGGACCGCAGCGGCTTCGTGGCGGTGCCCCGCACCTCGCCCACGCTCTACGAGCTGGACCCGCGTTCGGAGACGGAATCGGACGGCGACAAGCCGGCCTAATGCGGGCATGCTTGCGCGCTTCCGGCGGGCGCCCCGGCGCGTCCCGGCCGCTCTCGCAGACCGTGGGGAGGCCTCTTGACCACGATCCCGGGTTCCGGGCCCGACCGCGGCCGCATCACGGGCCGGCTCTGGGTGCTCTCGGCCGGGCTCTGCATGAGCCTCGGCGGGCCGATCATCCGGCTCGCCGACGAGAGCACGCCGTGGCAGTTCCTGTTCTACCGCTCCCTCGGCGCGGCGGCGATGATCCTGCTCTACTTCCTCATCACCCGCCGCCCGGTGCTGGAGATGGTGCGGAGCGCGGGCGCGAACGGGCTGGTGGGCGGCCTCGGTCTCGCGGTGGCGTTCACCGGCTACGTGTGGGGGGTCATGCACTCCACGGTGGCGAACGCGCTCTTCCTCATCAGCGCGGCGCCGCTGGTCGCGGCCTTCCTCGGCTGGATGGTGCTGCGCGAGCGGGTGGCGCGCTCCATGTGGTTCGCCATGTTCGGCGTGATCGCGGGTGTCGCCATCATGATCGGCGAGGGGCTGGCCGAGTCCGACCTGCTGGGCGACCTCGCGGCGCTCGCCTCGGCGGTGGGCTTCGCGGGCTTCTCGGTCGCGATCCGGCGCGGCCGCCACACGGACATGTCGCCGACGATCCTGATCGGCGCCGCGATCACCGCCGCATTCAGCGCCGTGATGGCGGCAGCCGACGGCACCGGGCTCGCAGCACCCATCGTCGATGTGGGCCTGGCTGCGATGTACGGCGTGCTGGTGATCGGCGCCGGCATCTTCATGCTGACCATCGGCGCCAGGAACGTGCCGGCGGCCGAGCTGCTTGTGCTGTCGCTGACCGAGGTGGTGTTCGCCTCGATCTGGGTATGGCTCGCCTTCGGCGAAGTGCCGAGCGTGCTCACTCTCGTCGGCGGGCTCATCATCCTCGGCAGCATCGGCGGGCAGGCTGCCGTCGGGATGCGGCGGTAAGAGTCGGTTTCCGGCCGGGCCTACTCCACCTTGGAGGGGCCTTGGCGCTTCAGCCGACAGGACATGAGTGACCGCACGCATCTGGTCCTCGTTCGTAAGTATAGCTTGGTATGGACATTAGGCAGTCCTTATTCACAAGACATGGCCAACTCCAGGCACTGGTCACTACTGTCCTGTGGCACGCGACATGTATGTCTCATTGATGTCCATTGAAATACCTGATTTAGAGCTATATCTTCGCTGGGAAGCACGCGTCGACATGGGAAAACTCAATATGACACGCGATTCCGCCAAGATCATAGCCCTGCGCCCTCGGAGTGCCGCCAAAGCTTCCGAGAGAAAGTGGGGCAAAGCCGTTATGAAGCTAGGCTTTTGCATTGTGCCCTCCTTACTGCTTCGAGCTCAGGCCAGATTGAAACTGAGCCCGACGCAGTTAGCGGTTGTGATGCACCTCGCCGACTATTGGTGGGATGCAGAGCGCAGACCGTGGCCCAAGAAGCAGACGCTTGGCGAGCGCCTGAACCTGAGCGCTCGACAGGTGCAACGCTACATCGCCGAGCTTGAGGAAATGGGTTACGTCAAGCGTATAGAGCGCACGGCCCCCCACCGGGGCAAACTCAGCAACGAATACGACCTCAGTGGGCTCGTAGCACGTCTGGCGGAGCTAGAGCCCGAATTTCGCGAAGTCGAGGAGGAAAACAAGAAACGCCGCCGCGAAGTGACCCGACCCGGCCTTCGCAGGCGACCTGTTGAGGCTCCAGATTAGGGCTTCACCCTAGTCTGAGGGCCCTGTACGCCAAGATCACAGCCCCGGCTGTTCGTCGACAAGCGATCATCTCGGGGAGATGTTTCCAGGGTCATTGGGCCTCATATGGGGACTTCCAGCACCAGCCGGAAGTCCCCTCTTTTCTTTTTCCGCTTTGCGATCAAAGTGTTGAGATTGGCGAGGGTTCGCACTTGCGAAATTGCACACGGAAATCGCCGAGTCTACTCCACCTTGGAGGGGCCCTGGCGGACGAGCTTCGTGCCGAAGCCGCGGCCCCTGACGATGGCGTCCTCGCCGAACTTGTCGCGCACGGCATCCAATGCCTTGTCGACCTTGTCCTCGGCAGGCGCGGGATCGGCGAAGAGGTCGCCCTGGGAGGCCTCGGCCGCGTCCCCGGCCGGAGCGAGGGCGTGGGCGCCGATGCCGATGAGGCGGAAGGCGCGGCCGTCGCACTCGCGGGCGAGCAGCGCCTCGGCCGCGCGGAACATCTCGTCCGCCGACTGGGTCACGGCGCCGAGCCGCCGCGCGCGGGTGACGATGCGGAAGTCGGCGGTCTTGAGCTTGAGCGTGACGCCGCCGCCGGCGAGCCCGGCCTTCTTCAGGCGCCGGGCCACCGTCTCGGTGAGGCGCCAGAGGATCGAGCGCAGCGCTGCCGGATCGGTGATGTCCTCGTCGAGCGTGATCTCCGAGGAGATGCTCTTGGTCTCGCGTTCGGGGTTGACCGGGCGATCATCCTCGCCGCGCGCGCACATGGCGAGCCGCTTGCCGATCTTGCCGTAGCGGGCAACGAGCGTGGCTTCGTCGAGGCAGGCAAGCTCACCGATGCGCGTGATGCCGTCCCGCGCGAGGCGCCGCTGCATCGCCGCGCCCACGCCCCACAGCAGCCCCACCGGCTTGTCGGCGAGGAAGGCGCGGGCCTCGGCCCGGCCGATCACCGCGAAGCCGCGCGGCTTGTCGAGGTCGGAGGCGATCTTGGCCAGGAACTTGTTGTAGCTGAGGCCGACGGAGACGGTGATGGAGAGCGCATCCTCCACGCGGCGCGCGAGGGCCGCCAGCGTCTCCGCCGCGCTCGCGCGGTGCAGGGACTGGGTGCCGGAGAGGTCCATGAACGCCTCGTCGATGGAGAGCGGCTCCACCAGCGGCGTGCAGTCCAGCATCATGGCGCGGACCTCGCGGCCGACCGCCGCGTACTTCCTCATGTCGGGCTTGATGACCTCGGCATCGGGGCAGGCGCGCAACGCCTTGAACATGGGCATGGCGGAGCGGACGCCGTAGGTGCGGGCGATGTAGCAGCAGGCGGCGACCACGCCCCGGTGGCGGCCGCCGACGATCACGGGGCGCTCGCGCAACGCCGGGCGGTCGCGCTTCTCGATCGCGGCGTAGAAGGCGTCGCAGTCGAGGTGGGCGATGGCGAGGTCGTGCAGCTCCGCGTGGCTGAGTACGCGCGCAGACCCGCAGGCCGGGCAGCTGCCGGCGGGGCCGAGCGGCCGGTGGCCGCAGTCGCGGCAGAGCGTTTGCACGGGACGATCATAGGCCTGGACTCCAGGCGCGCGAAGCCACACGTTCACGGCCACCGCGACGCAGCGGTGCGTGAAGAGCTTGACGAGGGAGTGGGACGGACATGACGGACGCAGCGGGCAAGGTCGCGCTCGTCACCGGCGGCGGGACCGGCATCGGCAAGGGCATCGCGCTCCGCTTCACCGAGGAGGGGATGAAGGTCGCGCTCGCGGGGCTGGAGCATGCGCCGAGCGCCGGCAACCAGTACGAGAAGACCCACATCGGCGGCTACAGCGCGGCTGAGGCCGTGGCGGCCGAGATCGGCGGCGATGCCGTCGCCATCGAGGCGGATGTCGCCGACGGGGCCCAGGTCGACGCCATGTTCGCGCAGACGGTCGAACGCTTCGGCCGGGTCGACGTCGTGGTCAACGCCGCCGGGGTCATCGTCACCCACGCCATCGCCGATATCAGCGAAGCCGAGTGGGACTACACCATGGACGTGAACGCCAGGGGGACCTTCCTGGTGAACAAGGCGGCGGTCATCCGCATGCGCGCGCAAGGCGGAGGCGGGCGGATCATCAACATCGCGTCGATCGCGGGCCGGAACGGCTACAAGAACATCACGCACTACTGCGCGTCGAAATTTGCCGTGGTCGGGTTCACCAATGCGCTCGCCAAGGAGGTCGCGCGCGAGGACATCACGGTGAACTGCATCTGCCCGGGCATCGTGGGAACGCAGATGTGGACGCATCTCACCGAGGCCCAGCTGGAGCCGGGGGAGACGCCCGATCAGGCCTTCTCGCGCATCGTCGAGGGCTTCATTCCGCAAGGCGTGCCGCAGACCGCCGACGACATGGCCGCGCTCGCCCTCTACCTGGTGGAGGCCCCACACGTCACCGGGCAGGCCATCAACGTGGACGGGGGTGTCCTGATTTAGGGTGTGTCCGTCACAATCGGACGCGCGCTATTCGAAGCCGCAGGCCGCCGCCGAGGTTCCGATCGAGGCCCAGCGGCTGTCGCGGTCTCCAAAGCAGCCGTCGCGCCACGCGCCTTCATAGACGGTGCCGTCGGCTTCGATGTAGGTGCCCTGCCCGTGCGGCCTGCCCTCGCGCCACTCGCCCTCGTAGCGCTCGCCGCTGGTGCCGACGTAGACCCCGTGCCCGTGCTGCTTGCCCTCGCGAAGCTCGCCTTCGTAGCGGAAGCCGTTGGTCCATTCGAAGACGCCGCGTCCGTGCATCTTGCCGGCCTGCATGGGGCCTTCGTAGACCCCCTCGCCGCCGCGGAAGACCAGGCGCCCTTCGCCGGAGGCCTTGTCGTCCACGCAGGCACCCGACCAGGTGAACGGCTCGTAGTCCCTGTTGCCGTAGTTCCACACGAGGCAAGGGGTGTTCTCGGCGACCGACCAGCTCGGGCCGGAAGGCTCGAGAGGCGATGCCGTCTGCGCCGGCACCGCGGTTTCCGCAGGCGCCGCAGTCGCCGCATCCGGTGCCGGCTGCGGCGCTGGCTCCCGCGCCCCATGCAGGAGCGGCGCGTATATGAAGGCGGGCTCGCCGGTGCCGGGGTACACCACCCGCACCCAGTCCCGGCCGCGCACTTCGCCGGTCACGCGCACCTCGTCGCCGACCATGACCGTGCCCACGATGTCGTAGTCGGGGCCGGGGCCGGTCCTGACATTGGCCGCCTCTCTCACCGTCATCAGCCGCACGAGCGGTTTCACGCGGTAACGGTCTCTCGGCGGGCCCTCCAGCGCCGGCTGGCCGTCCTGCTCGCCCGCCTGGACCGCGTCGGAATCGGGACCCTCGGCGCCGCACTTCGATCGCTCGAACGAGAAGTGCCCGACGCACGCGCGCGCCTGATCCTGGAAGACCGAGAGACAGGCGGCGTACTCCTGGTTGTCGGCCCCGGTCGCGAACTCCGTGTTCTCCCAGCAGAGCGCGATCTTGCGATCGATGGTGCCGAGGCACTGGGCGCGCTGAGCCGGAAGGTCCGGGTAGGACATGCCCTCGATGTCGCCGTGGCGGGGCTTGACGATCGTGCCGTCGGCGGTCTCGCAGCCGAAGGAGAAGCCCTCGATGAGCGTCTCCGCCGCCCCGGCGCTCGACCACATCGTCAGCGCCGCCAGCCCCGCCGCCGCCGCGAAAACGCGCGCGCCCACCCGGTGTCGCACGGTCCGCACCGGCCTCGCCGCCCACCTCGATCGAGCCATGCCGAAAGAGCATTCCATCATGCGCCCAGTATAGTACAGAAGAGGGCGCTGCCATGCTTCCGAAGCGGCACGCCGGCCGCCCTGCCGAGGCGGTTTCCGCGCAGTGCCGTCACCGTCCGCCGGAGGGAGAGCGCCGATGAACGCCGACGAGATCATCGCCCGCTACGGACTGGTCCCGCACCCGGAGGGCGGTCACTACCGCGAGACATATCGTGCCCTGCCCGAAGGCGGCGGACGCGGCGCGGTGACCTCCATCTACTACCTGTTGCGGGCGGGCGAGGTCTCCCACTGGCACCGGATCGATGCGGTGGAGATCTGGCACTACCATGCCGGCGCCGCGCTCAGGCTCGAGCTCTCGCTCGACGGCGTGGCGACGGCGAGTCATCGCCTGGGAGTGGGCGACGGCGCATGGCCGCAGGTCACGGTTCCCGTGCGCGCCTGGCAGAGCGCGCGTTCGGAAGGCGACTGGACGCTGGTCGGCTGCACGGTGGCGCCGGCCTTCGCGTTCGCGGGCTTCGAGCTGGCTCCGCCCGGCTGGCGGCCCGGAAAGGGTTAAGTCCGCTCTGCGGCGAAGGCCGAGAGCCGCTCCACGACGAAGCGCACCGACTCCTCGGTCGTCCGGCGGCTGATGATGCCGAGGCGGACGGCCTCCGGCTCGCCCGGCCTGAGCGCCTCCGCCCAAGCCAGCACGCCTTCTGTCCGCAGGTGCCAGACCGCCTCGGCGGCGGTGAACGCGCCCGCCCGCATCGCCGGGTGAACGGCGCAGACGACCGGCAGCGGCGTCCGGTTCACGATCTCCCAGCCCGCATCGCCGAGAAGGCGGCGAAGCGTGTCGCCCAGCGCGGCCTCCCGCTCGATCCGCTGCGCCAGCGCGTCCGGCTGGAGAATGGACGTCAGCACGCGGAGCCCGCTGTTGGCGCGCGAGCCCTGGAGCGAGAGATAGGCGAACTCGTGCGGCTTCACGTCGCCGCCGGAGACGTTGAACGCGCGCTCCACCGCCGCGCGGTGGCGGCAGAGAAACATGCCGCATCCGCCCGCCCCCAGCGGCACCAGGGTCTTGTGCGGGTCGAAGATGAGGGAGTCCGCGGCCTCCAGGCCGGCGAGGCAGGCCTCGCGCAGGCGGGGCGAGAACGCCGCGATGGCGCCCCACGGTGCGTCCACGTGGAACCATGCGCCCTGCTCGCGGCAGACAGCGCCGATCTCGGCCAGCGGATCGACGATGCCCGACGGCGTCGCGCCGACCGAGCCGATGACGAGGAAGGGCAGGAAGGCGCCCGAGGCCGCGTCGGCCGCCATCATCTCGGCGAGCGCGCCCACGTCCATGCGCAGCGCGCCGTCGACCGGCACGGTGCGGATCGACGCGGTGCCGATCAGGTTGCGCGCGTTCTTCTCGATCGAGACGTGGGTCTGGGGCGAGACGTAGAGCGCAGGCCGCACCCGGAGCGGCAGCGCGCCGTGGCGCCAGTACTCGAAGGGCTCCTCGCGCCCGGCCTCGTCGGTACACAGCGCCGGATCGTAGGCGCGGCAGCGCGGATTGCGGTGCGAGAGCCGATCGGTCAGGGCGACGATCATGGCGGTGTGGTTCGCCTCGGTGCCGCAGGCCGTGAAGTGGCCGGCCCCGCCCGCAGGGTCGATGCCGAAGGCCTCGAGAAGCAGGTCGACGCCGTACTGCTCGAAGGCGGCGGAGGCCGGATGCTGCCCCCGGACCGCCACGTTCGCGCCGCGCCGGTTGGTCTCGTCCATGGCGGCGAGCGAGGCCGCGTCCGCGTCGATGCAGAAGTAGCCCATGTTGAGCGGGCTGCTGACATCGGCGTCGTAGAGGTCGGAGAGGCAGCGGAAGACCTGCATGAGCCGGTCCACCGGGATGTCGCCGGCGCCCGGGTCGAGGTTCTCGCTCACCAGCGCATAGAGCGCCTCGAAGGCAGGGGCGTCGCGCGTCGCGGGCGTTTGAATCATGGCGAAATCTCCGGTGCAGCGGGTCGTTGACTGGCTCGGCGCGGTCTTCGTCTTATAGCAACGCAGACTAGAGTTGAAGAATCGCATTTGACAACGCAAGCATATCATCAATATACTCGTGACGAATATCCGGTCACATATGATAAAGACAGTGAAATGAGCGACGAGACAGAAAACCCCGGCTCGAACGACGCCCTGTTACGCATGACTGCAGACGTCGTGACCGCCTATGTGGGCAATAATACAGTGGCGCCGACTGACCTCGCCGATGTCATTCGTACGGTTCATGCGTCCCTGCGCCAGGCACAGGCCAGCGAGACCGCCGTCTCCGCGGCGCCGAAGCCCGCCGTCCCGGTCAAGAAGTCGATCACGCCGGACTACCTGGTCTGCCTCGAAGACGGCCGCGAGCTGAAGATGCTGAAGCGGCACCTGCGCACGACCTACAACATGACCCCGGACGAATACCGGGCGAAGTGGGGGCTCGACCCCGATTACCCGATGGTGGCACCCAACTACGCGCGCAGGCGCTCGGAGTTCGCGAAGCAGATCGGCCTCGGCCAGAAGCGGCGCCGGGCCGGGGCGGCGGAAGGCGACGCCGGCGCCGGCGAAGGCGGCGAGTCCTCGTCGAGCGGGGATGTCGCTCAGTAGAGTTCGGCGCTAGCCCGAATTCTCGCTGCGGCCGGTCGTGGTCACCAGGAAGAGGCCGGCGAACATCAGGACGATCGCGCCCCAGATATAGGCCGAGGGCGCATCGCCGAAGAACCACATGCCGAAGCCCATGCCCGACAGCGTGGCGATGTAGTTGACGGTGGAGAAGATTACCGGGCCGGCGCGGCGAATGATCTCGAACACCAGGTAGAACGAGACGCAGTTGTTGGCCATGGCGCCGATCGTCGCCCCGTGGCCGATGCCGAAATCGCCGCCGAAGGCCCACCACTCCCCCATCGCCGCCATCACGACGAGCACGTAGCCGCCGGAGGCCAGCATGAGGCCGCCGGCAAGCGGCAGCGAGGTCGTCTCCTGCGGCCGCCAGCGCGCGACGAGGACCGCGTTCACCGCGTAGGAGAGCGACGGCACCAGGCCGAGCGCCACCCAGCCTGCCATGCCGGGCGCCGGCAGGCTCGCCTGCGGGACCAGCACGATGAGGATGCCGGCGAACCCGAGCAGGATGCCGCTGCAGCGGAGCCAGTGGAAGCGATCCAGCCTGAGGCTGAGCGCCAGCACGTAGACCATGATGGGCACCAGCGCGAGACCCAGCGACAGCAGGCTCGCCGGCACCTTGGGCGCGAGGTAGGCGAGCAGCATGTAGGGGAAGGCGAGGTTCAGCGCCCCGGTGGAGAGGAAGATGCGGACGTGGCGGAAGTCCACCGGCGGCAGACGGCGAAGCGCGGCAGCCAGCAGCATCAGCGCCGCACCCCCGCCGAACGATTGCCAGAACACGTAAGGGAGGAAGGGCACGCCGCCATCGGCCGCGAAGCGGTTGAGCGAGACCGCGAGCGCGAAGGAGACGCCGAGGACGAACAGCATCCCGATCAATAGAAGACTCGGACGGGCGGCGGCGCCGGGTTTCTCCGCTGCGGGCTGATCGGCGGGCATGGGCGGAGCCTCTTGCGGAACGTGCGCCGAAGCAAGTCTCGCGGGGACGCGCGCGACGCCAAGAGCCCGCCCGTCGTGCGCGCCGCGCAGTGCTAAGTGAGGCGCGCCTAGCAACTTTTTTTGCCGAAAAAGCCGAGATAAGCCGAGATATTCCGAGACAAGGCGAGACAAAGTGAGACAAGGCGAGATGGGCTGCCGGGTGTCCGAACGGCCCCCGCAACGGCCTGGGCGGTGCTCGTGCGGGGCCATTTGCCGCAGCCCCGCGCGTCCCCCGGTCCTGCTTTCGGCCGCGGCGGCGCGTATGCTCCCCTGCTTCATGGCGCGATCCTGACGCAGCGCGTGCGCACCCTGCACCGCACCATGGTCCGGGCCGTCCGCCCGCATCCCTCACCGTGGCCTTGATAAGAAATGCGGGCCAGCCCGCAATTCTCACCAAGGTCATGGTCTGCGCGGCGCTGTCCGGCCGACAGGCAAGGAGAGGCGCGCAGCGCGATGCAGGGACATCGGGCAAGCGCATCGACGCAGCATGTCGGCCGGAGAGCGCCGCCCTTCGGGTCGCGCCCAGGCGCCCGCCCGCGGCGTCGCGGGCCTCAACCGTATTCCCCGATACGCTTTTCGGCCCGCTCCTGGCGGATCGAACGCCTGGGCACGACGCAGGCCGTGGCCTTGGTGAGAAATGCGGGCTAAAACGGCGCATCGTCCAGGAGGGAATCATGGTCCAGTCCGCCGCGGCCGCCGAGGCCGCACCGCCCCGCACGAAGCCCGCGTTCCAGTGGGACGATCCCTTCCTTCTCGACGATCAGCTCGGCGAGGACGAGCGGCTGGTGCGGGACACCACCCGCGCCTACGCCCAAGAGAAGCTGATGCCGCGCATCCTCGAGGCGAACCGGCACGAGCGCTTCGACCGCGCGATCATGAACGAGATGGGCGCCCTCGGCCTGCTGGGATCGACCATCCAGGGCCACGGCTGCGCCGGCGTGAGCTACGTCTGCTACGGCCTCGCGGCGCGGGAGATCGAGGCGGTGGATTCCGGCTACCGCTCGGCGATGAGCGTGCAGTCGAGCCTGGTGATGTATCCCATCGACGCCTACGGCACCGAGGCGCAGAAGCAGGCGTGGCTGCCGCGGCTCGCTGCCGGCGAGGCCATCGGCTGCTTCGGCCTCACCGAGCCGGACTCGGGCTCCGACCCCGGCAGCATGACGACCCGCGCCAGGGCGGTCGACGGCGGCTTCCTCCTCTCCGGCGCGAAGAACTGGATCTCCAACTCGCCTATCGCCGATGTCTTCGTGGTCTGGGCCAAGAACGACGAGGGCACGATCCGGGGCTACCTGCTGGAGAAGGGCATGGCGGGGCTGGCGGCGCCCAAGATCGAGGGCAAGTTCTCGCTCCGCGCCTCGGTCACGGGCATGATCCAGATGGACGAGGTGTTCGTGCCGGCGGAGAACGAGCTGCCCGGCGCGAGCGGGCTGTCCGGCCCCTTCCGCTGCCTCAACCGGGCCCGCTACGGCATCGGCTGGGGCGCGCTCGGCGCCGCCG
Source organism: Alphaproteobacteria bacterium (assembly GCA_965221125.1). Lineage (GTDB taxonomy): Bacteria > Pseudomonadota > Alphaproteobacteria > UBA828 > UBA828 > WTGU01. The sequence goes on along the minus strand of CBDCRW010000005.1, from coordinate 594,422 downwards.
AGTTCTGCTGGCGGGCGGCCCGCGACTACACCATGGACCGCAAGCAGTTCGGCAAGCCGCTCGCCGCCAACCAGCTCATCCAGAAGAAGCTCGCCGACATGCAGACCGAGATCGCCATCGGCCTGCAGGCGTGCCTGCGCGTGGGCCGGCTCTTCGACGAGGGCCGCGCCACGCCCGAGATGATCTCGCTGATCAAGCGCAACTCCTGCGGCAAGGCGCTGGAGATGGCGCGCACCGCCCGCGACATGCACGGCGGCAACGGCATCAGCGACGAGTTCCACGTGATCCGCCACGTCATGAACCTCGAGGCGGTCAACACCTACGAGGGCACCCACGACATCCACGCCCTGATCCTCGGCCGGGCGCAGACCGGCATCCAGGCCTTCGCCTGACCATGGCGCGGCGCGGCGGCAGGCGGCGAAGAACGGGGCTTCTGCTCGGCGCGATCGCCGACGACCTCACCGGCGCGACCGACCTCTGCAACACGCTGGTGGCGGGCGGCATGCGCACGGTCCAGGTGATCGGCGTGCCGCGCGCGGAGACCCCGGTGCCCGATGCCGATGCCGTGGTGGTCGCGCTCAAGTCGCGCACGGTGGCGCCGGCCAAGGCCGTTCGCGAGTCCCGCGCGGCGCTCGCATGGCTGAAGCAAGGCGGTGCGCGGCAGATCTTCTTCAAGTACTGCTCGACCTTCGATTCCACGCCGCGCGGCAACATCGGGCCGGTGGCCGACGCGCTGCTCGACGACCTCGGCGCCGGCCTCGCCATCGCCTGCCCGGCCTTCCCGACCAACGGGCGCACCGTCTACAAGGGGCACCTCTTCGTGGGCGACGTGCTGCTCGAGAACTCGGGCATGCGCAACCACCCGCTGACGCCCATGCGGGACTCCAATCTCGTGGCGGTGCTGGGCGCGCAGACGCCCCGCCCGGTGGGGCTGGTCGAGCACGCGACGGTGCGCGAGGGCGCCGATGCCATCCGCCGCGCCCTCGACGGGCTGCAGGGCGCCGGCGCGCGCCACGCCGTCGTCGATGCCATCGCCGACGAGGACCTCATGGCCATCGGCGCCGCGTGCGCGAACCTGCCGCTGATGACGGGCGGCTCCGGCGTCGCCATGGGATTGCCGGCGAACTTCCGGGCGGCCGGGCTGCTCGTTGCGGCGGGGGAGGCGGCCACGCTGCCGGCGTCGAGCGGGCACGCGGCGGTGATCGCCGGAAGCTGCTCGCCGGCGACGCTCGGGCAGATCGAGACCATGGCGGCGTCGTGTCCGGCGTTCTTCGTCGATGCCGAGGCGCTCGCCGCGCGCCGGCGCGTGGCGGCGGAGGCGCTGGCCTGGGCGCGGCCCAGGCTCGCCGACGGGCCGGTCCTGATCTACGCGAGCGCTCCGCCCGCGCGGGTCAGGCGGATTCAGAAGCGGCTCGGCGCGGACAAGGCCGGCGCCATGATCGAGCGCTGCCTCGCCCGTATCGCGCGCGGCCTCGTGGACGCGGGCGTGGGCCGGCTGGTGGTGGCCGGCGGCGAGACGGCAGGCGCGGTGGTCGGCGCGCTCGGCGTGCAGGCGCTCCGCATCGGGGCCGAGATCGACCCCGGCGTGCCCTGGACCATGAGCGTGGGCGAGCCCCGGCTCCACCTCGCGCTGAAGTCCGGCAACTTCGGCGGGCCGGACTTCTTCACCCGGGCGTTCACGGTCCTGCCGTGAGCGAGAGCGCCCTTCGCGAGCAGATCGCCCTTCACGGCGAATCCCTGTTCACGCGCGGCTACGGCTGCGGCGCGTCCGGCAACATCAGCGTCGTGCTCGACGATGGCATCCTGGTGACGCCCACCAACTCCTGCCTCGGCCGGCTCGACCCCGCGCGGATCGCGAAGCTCGGGCCGGACGGTGCGCATCTCTCCGGCGATGCGCCGTCGAAGGAGGCCTTCCTTCACCAGTCGATGTACCGCGCCCGGCCGGACGCGCGCGCCATCGTACATCTGCACAGCACCTGCTCGGTCGCCGTCTCCTGCCTCGCCGATGTCGATCCGGCGGACGTGCTGCCGCCGCTCACGGCCTACTACGTGATGCGCGTGGGCCGGCTGCCGCTCATCCCCTACTACCGGCCGGGCGACCGCGCCTTGGGTTCGGCCGTGTACGACTTCGCCGAAGACCATCACGCCGTGCTGCTCGCCAACCACGGCCCCGTGGTGGCGGGGAAGGCGCTGGACGCGGCGGTCTATGCGGCGGAAGAGTTGGAGGAGACGGCGAAGCTGCACCTGCTGCTGCGGGGCGCGCCGGTGCGGCTGCTGACGGACGAGCAGGTCGCCGAGTTGCGAGAGGTGTTCCCGACCTGAATCGGGGTCTGTCGAGGGGGGTGTGGAGAGGCGCGCGACGCCTTACGCGGCGGCCTCTTCCTCCTCGATCTCGTCGTCGTCGTCGCCGGGGACGGGGCCGGAATCCTTGCCCTTCTCGTCCTCGTCCCGCTCGACAAGCTCGATGATCGCCATGGGCGCGGAATCGCCGTAGCGGAAGCCGGCCTTGAGCACGCGCGTGTAGCCGCCGGGGCGCTCGGCGTAGCGGGGGCCCAGCGTGTCGAACAGCTTGCGCACCACCGCCTCGTCCACGAGGTAGCCCAGCGCCTGCCGGCGCGCGTGGAGGTCGCCGCGCTTGCCGAGCGTGATCATGCGCTCGACCACGCCACGCAGCTCCTTCGCCTTCGGCACGGTGGTCTCGATCTGCTCGTGCTTGAGCAGCGACGTCGCCATGTTGCGGAACATCGCGCGGCGGTGGCTCGACGTCCGGTTCAGCTTGCGTTGGCCATGTCGATGGCGCATGGCTTGTCCCCCTGCGGCGTGGCCCGGTACGCGCCCTAGTAGGGCTCGTCCAGCCTCTTGGCCAGCTCCTCGATGTTCTCGGGCGGCCAGTCGCTGAGCTCCATGCCGAGATAGAGGCCCATGCCGGCCAGCACGTCCTTGATCTCGTTGAGCGACTTGCGGCCGAAGTTGGGCGTCCGCAGCATCTCGGCTTCGGAGTACTGCACCAGGTCGCCGATGTAGATGATGTTGTCGTTCTTGAGGCAGTTGGCGGAGCGGACCGAAAGCTCCAGCTCGTCCACCTTGCGCAGCAGGTTCGGGTTGAACTCTGGCTCGACCGCCTCTTCGGCGCGCGGCAGCTCGTGCGGCTCCTCGAAGTTGATGAAGAGCTGCAGCTGATCCTGGATGATCCGCGCGGCGAGCGCGATGGCATCCTCGGGCGAGACGGTGCCGTTGGTCTCGACCCGCATGGTCAGCTTGTCGTAGTCGGTCACCTGGCCCACGCGGGTGTTGTCCACCTTGTAGGCGACCTTGCGCACCGGGCTGTAGAGCGCATCGACCGGGATCAGCCCGATCGGCGCGTCCTCCGGGCGGTTCTGCGCAGCGGGGACGTAGCCCTTGCCGGTCTCGACCATGAACTCCATGTCGATCTGCGCGTTCTCGTCGAGCGTGCAGATCACCACGCCGGGATCGACGATCTCGATGCCGTGGCCGGCCTGAATCTGCGCCGCCGTGACCTCGCCCGGCCCGGACGCCTTGAGCGTCATCCGCTTCGGCCCCTCGCCGTGCATGCGGAGCGCGAGCAGCTTCAGGTTGAGCACGATGTCGGTGATGTCCTCGCGCACGCCCTGAAGCGAGGAGAACTCGTGCAGCACGCCGTTGATCTGCATCGAGGTGACCGCAGCACCCTGCAGCGACGACAGCAGGATGCGCCGGAGCGCGTTGCCGAGCGTCATGCCGTAGCCGCGCTCCAGCGGCTCGGCGACGATACGGGCGAAGCGGGAGCCATCGCCCTCCGGCGTCACTTCGAGCTTGGACGGCTTGATGAGTTCCTGCCAGTTCTTCTTCATGACGCAGACTGTCCCCGTGTGATGGGTTGTTCGCCCGCCGGATGAGCGATGTGGCGCGCGGCTGCGCGCCGGAGCGATGCCGTCAGACGCGCCGCCTCTTTGGCGGCCGGCATCCGTTGTGCGGGATCGGCGTGACATCGCGGATCGCGGTGATCACGAAGCCTGCACTCTGCAGCGCGCGCAGCGCCGATTCGCGGCCCGAGCCCGGACCCTTGATCTCGACCTCGAGCGACTTCACGCCGTGCTCGGCGGCCTTGCGGCCGGCTTCCTCCGCCGCCATCTGGGCGGCGTAGGGGGTCGACTTGCGCGAGCCGCGAAAGCCCATGCTGCCGGCCGACGACCAGGCGATCGCGTTGCCCTGGACGTCGGTGATGGTGATCATCGTGCTGTTGAAGGTGGCGCTGACATGGGCGATGCCGGAGGAGATGTTCTTCCGCTCGCGGCGCCGCGTGCGCGTCGGCTTCGCCATGTTCGCTGCCCTCTACTTCTTCTTGCCCGCAATCGGGCGCGCCGGCCCCTTGCGGGTGCGTGCGTTGGTGTGGGTGCGCTGACCGCGCACCGGCAAGCCGCGCCGATGCCGGAGCCCCCGGTAGGTGCCGAGATCCATGAGCCGCTTGATGTTCATGGCCACCTCGCGCCGCAGGTCGCCTTCGACCACGTAGCTCTGGTCGATCACCTCGCGGATGCGGATGACCTCCGCATCGCTGAGCTGGCTCACCCGCTTCTCCGGCGGGAGCCCGACCGTCTCGCGAATCTGCCGGGCCTTGGTGCGCCCGATACCGTGGATGTAGGTCAACGATATCTCGACCCGCTTGTTGGTCGGGATGTTGACGCCAGCAATGCGCGCCACGCTGGAGCCTCCTCAATGGGGGAAAGGCGCGCGGCGATGCCTGCGCCGCGCGCCTTGGCGATGGGTCATTACCACCGCGCCCGCCCGCGAGTCAACGCCAACCGGGCTTCGCTGCGGCGGCAGATGTGACAGGATGCGCCGCGAGCAGGATTGTGACGCCACGAACGCGCGCAAAGCGAACGCGCGATAGCCACAAGGGGACCCTCGGCAATGGTAAAGCGAACGGGCGCGGACGTGCTGGCGGAGATGCTGCAGGGCTACGGCGTCACGCATGTCTTCATGGTGCCGTCGGTCCTGCGGCCCACGCTGGCCGAAATGGAGCGGCGGACGTCGATCCGACGCATCCAGGTCCACGCCGAGAAGGCGGCCGCCTACATGGCCGACGGTTACGCGCGCGCCTGCGGCCGGCCCGGCATCTGCATGGCGCAGGTGGTGGGCGCGCTCAACCTCGCCGCCGGCCTGCGCGACGCGCATCTCGCCAACGCGCCGGTGATCGCCATGACCGGCGGGCGCGACCCGCACACCAAGTTCCGCAAGGCGTACCAGGACCTGGACGACGTGCCCGCGTTCGAGCCGGTAACCAAGTTCAACGCGACCGTGGACGAGGTGACGCGCATACCCGACCTGGTGCGCCAGGCCTTCCGCGTCGCCGTCTCGGGCAAGCCCGGCCCGGTGCACCTGCAGTTCCGGGGCAACGAGGGGCAGATCGACTACGAGGAAGCGGAGATGGAGCCGCTGGCGGAAGCCCTGTTCGCGCGCGTCCCGCCCTTCAGGCCCCCGCCCGACCCGGAGCACGCCCGCGCCGCGCTCGCGGCCATCGAGGCGGCCGAGCGGCCCGTCTTCGTCGCGGGCGGCGGCGTGCGCGCATCGGGCGCGGCGGCGGAATTGGTGGCGCTCGCCGAGCGCCTCGCCGTCCCGGTCGCGACCTCGCTCCACGGCAAGGACACCATTCCCGGCGATCATCCGCTCTCGGTCGGCGTGGTCGGCACCTACTCCCGCGAGACCGCCAACCGGGTCGTGGGCGAGGCCGACCTCGTCTGTTTCGTCGGCTCCGAGACCGGCGGCATGACCACGCACTTCTGGCAGGTGCCGCCCATCGGCACGCCGGCGGTGCAGATCGACATCGAGCCCCAGTCCCTCGGCCGCAACTACCCGCTCGAAGCGGCGGTCTGCGCCGACGCGAAGCTGGCGCTCGCCTGGATGCTCGACCATGCCGACACCCGTTCAGCAGAGCGCCGCGCGCCGTGGACGGCCCGCGCGCGCGGGATCGTGGACGACTGGCGCGCGCGCTACCGGCCGCTTCTGGAGTCCGACGCCGTGCCCATCAGGCCGGAGCGCATCTGCCACGAGCTTTCCCGGCACCTGCCCGCGGACGCCATCGTCATGGCCGACACCGGGCACTCCGGTATGTGGATGGGCGGGATGTACGACCTGCGCTCGCCGCGGCAGAGCTACATCCGGAGCGCCGGCCATCTCGGCTGGGCCTTCCCGGCGGGCCTCGGCGCGAAGTGCGCCGCGCCGGAGCGCCCGGTCTTCGTCTTCACCGGCGATGCCGGCTTCTGGTACCACCTCGGCGAGATCGAGACCGCCGTCCGCTGCGGCATCAACACGGTCACCTTGGTGAACAACAACAGCTCGGGCAACCAGGGGGCGCCCGGCTTCGACCGCGCCTACGGCGGACAGCAGACCGAGCAGGGGCGCGAGCTCTGGACCTACAGCGACGTCGACTTCGCCACGATCGCCGAGGCCATGGGAGCGCTGGGCCTGCGTGTCGAAAAACCCGCCGACATCCCCGGCGCGCTGGAAACCGCCTTCGCTGCCGGACGGCCGGCGGTGATCGACGTGGTGAGCGATATCGATGCCTTCGCGCCACTCGCGGTCGTCGCGGGGGCGTCGGACGGCTGACGCGCCCGCGGGGTGGTGGCACACGCCCCGGTTGTCTGTTACATGCCGCTGCCGTGGTCTTCAGTGGCGGCGAATCGTGTGAGATCTGTGACATGAGCGACGAGGTTCTCGAAGTCGGCAAGCTGCCGCCTGCGCTGCTGGCAGAGGTGCTGGTGACAGGGCGGCCCGTGCCACCCGAGCTTCTGCTGGCGCCGACGGTGGGCGAGGACGCGGGCGTCGTCGCCGTCGAGCGCGGCGCGCTGATCGCCGCGAGCGATCCGGTGACGCTCACCGGACAGGACGTGGGCGCCCATGCGGTGCTCGTGAACGCGAACGACATCGCGGTCATGGGTGCGCGGCCGCGCTGGTTCACCGCGACGGTCCTGCTGCCGCCGGGGACCACGGAGGCGGACGTGCGCGTGCTCTACCGGCGCATGCACGAGGCGCTGGCAGCGCTCGACGCGGTGCTGGTGGGCGGCCACGTCGAGATCACCGACGCGGTGCGCCGCACCGTGGTCGTGGGCCACATGATGGGCCTGCGGGAGGACGGCGGCTTCGCCCGCACGGCCGCGCTGGAGCCGGGGCACGTGGTGTTGCAGATCGGCCCCGCGCCGGTGGAGGGCGCCGCGGTGCTCGCCGCCGAGGCGGGCGCGCAGCTCGAGGGCAGGGTGGCGCCGGCGATGCTGGCGGCGGGCGCGGGCGCGCTGACCAAGCCCGGCATCTCGGTGGTGGACGCGGCGCTTCGGGCCGCCGCGCTCGGCGCCACCGCCATGCACGACCCGACCGAGGGCGGGCTCTCGGCCGGGCTCTACGAGATGGCGGAGACGGCGGGCATCCGGCTCGTGGTCGCCGCCGACGCCGTCCTCTGGTACGAGCCGGGCCGCGCGATGGCCGAAGCGCTCGGCATCGACCCCTGGGGCCTGCTCGCCTCCGGCGCGCTGCTCGCGGCCTTCCCCGCCGGTGCCGCCGAGACGGCGCGCGCGACGCTTGCGGACGAGGGTTTCGCCTGTGCGCCCATCGCCCGCGCCGAGGCGGGGAGCGGCGTCGGCTTCTCCACAGGCGGTGCGGTGCCGCGCTTCACCCGCGACGAGATGATCCGCGTGGTGAGCGCCGGAGATTAGAGCGCGTCTGTCGTGCACGGACGCGCGACAGGCCGCGACCGAGAAACGCTCTAAGCCGCGCAGTGCTCTGCGTTGGCACCCACGTGGCCCGAGAGATCGACGATGGTGGGCTGGGCGCCGCAGAGCGCGCAGGCCGGATCGGGCTTCACCTTGATCTTGCGGAAGACCGCGGCGAGCCCGTCGTAGACGATCAGACTGCCCGACAGGCTCTCGCCGATCCCCAGCAGCTCCTTCAGCACCTCGGTCGCCTGCAGCGAGCCCATGGAGCCGGCGACGGCGCCCAGGATTCCGCCCTCGGCGCAGGACGGGATCAGCCCCGGCGGCGGCGCTTCGGGGAAGATGCAGCGATAGCACGGGTTGTCGCCGCCGAGATGCGCCTTGAAGGTCGCGAGCTGGCCGTCGAAGCGCAGGATCGAGGCCGAGACCAGGGGCGTTTGCGACAGGTAGCAGGCATCGTTGATGAGGAAGCGCGTCGCGAAGTTGTCGCTGCCGTCAGCGACGAGGTCGTAGCGCCCGATCAGGTCCATGGCGTTGTCCGGGCCGAGGCGGACGGGGTGACGCTCGACCGTCACCTCCGGGTTGATCCGCGCCACGGTCTCGGCCGCGCTCTCGGTCTTGAGATCGCCGATGCGGGCCTCGGTATGGGCGATCTGCCGCTGCAGGTTGGAGAGAGCCACCGCGTCGTCGTCGACCACGCCGATGGTGCCGACGCCCGCCGCCGCGAGATAGAGCATGAGCGGCGAGCCGAGTCCGCCCGCGCCCACGACCAGCACCTTGGACTCCAGCAGCTTCTGTTGGCCGGGCCCGCCCACCTCCTGCAGCAGGATGTGGCGGGCGTAGCGTTCGAGCTGGCGTTCGTTGAACATAGGTCCTACATCCCGGCGAAGAGGTCGGTCGACAGGTAGCGCTCGGCGAAGGACGGCACGATGACGAGGACGCGCTTGCCCGCCATCTCCTCCCGTGCGCCGACCTGGAGCGCCGCGGCGATTGCGGCGCCGGACGAGATGCCCACCGGGATGCCCTCCAGCCGCGCCAAGCAAGGGGGGGGGCTGGGTAAACGCACTCTTACGGGCGGCGGCAGTCGGCCGCCGACCGTGTTACTTGGAGGCTCTCGGGCAGCTGCTCTTCTTCATGACCTTCGGGGTGTCGGCCTCTTCGACGGCCGTGGACGCAACGTGCGTGGCTTGCGCCTGGTCGATGCTCGACTGAGCCTTGCCGTCTTCCGCCTCGATCGAAACCAGCTCGATCTGGTGGTCGTCCGCGCGCGCCTCGCCGGCGCCGTGGCTCGCGACCGCCGCGACCGCCAAGCCTGCGACAAACGCCATGGACAGCACGGCCCCAACACCAAACCGACCTCTGCGCCTCATCGTCATGCTCCGCTCCCCATTCGCAGCCGGCTCCGCGCCCTCCGGCACCGGCAGGGCATTGTGCAACGGGCGCCGCATGCGATCAACGACGTTCGCTCACGACCGTGGACCCTCCCCGCCTTCGGGGCCGGGCCCGGTCGAGCCGAAGCCGCCAGCGCCCCTGCCGGTGGGGTCGATATCGCCTTCGACCAGATGTGCGCGGGCGACCGGCGCGATCACGAGCTGGGCGATGCGCATGCCGCGCTCCACGACGAAGGTGCTCGGGCCCAGATTGACGAGCAGCACGCCGATCTCGCCCCGGTAATCGGAATCGATGGTGCCGGGGGCGTTGAGCACGGTCACGCCGTGCTTCAGCGCAAGGCCCGAGCGCGGCCGGACCTGACCCTCGAAGCCCTCGGGGAGCGCGAGCGCGATCCCGGTCCCGATCCGGGTGCGCGCGCCCGGCGCGAGCGTGATCGGGCCGGAAGCGGCATGGAGGTCGAGCCCGGCGCTGCCGGCGCTGGCGTAGCGCGGCAGCGGCAGGTCGCGTGCGTGGGCGAGGCGCTGGACGGTGACCGCGGCCGCGACCGCCTCGCTCATGCGGACTCCTGGTCGGCTGAAAGCGCGTCTGCGATGCGCGCGACCAACCGCGCCGCCACCTCGGTCTTGCTCATGCGGGGCCAGCGCTCGACCGCCGGCGGCTCGCCGTCCGCGCCCCGCGTCAGGAGGCAGACGTCGTTTTCGTCGTCGCCGAACACCGCGCCCTCCGCCACCCGGTTGGCGAGGATCCAGTCGCAGCCCTTGGCGGCGAGCTTGGCGGTGGCGTTCGCCTCCAGGTCCTCGGTCTCGGCGGCGAAACCCACGACCAGGCGCGGGTGCTCGGGCCCGGCGGCGCTGAGGCGGGCCAGGATGTCCGGGTTCTCGGCCAGTTCCAGGGTGGGCGGGCCGTCTCCCCCTTCGCCTTTCTTGAGCTTGCTCGTGCGGGGCGCCGCCGCCCGCCAGTCGGAGACCGCGGCCGCGCAGATGGCGATGTCGGCCGGGAGACCCTGCTCGCAGGCGGCCAGCATCTCGTCCGCCGTCTCGATCTGCACCGTCTCGACGCCGGCCGGCGCCGGCTGTTGCGTCGGGCCGGAAACGAGCAGCACGGCCGCGCCCGCATCGGCGCAGGCAGATGCGATGGCATGGCCCTGCTTGCCGGAGGAGCGGTTGCCGAGGAAGCGCACCGGGTCGATGGGCTCATGGGTCGGGCCGCTGGTGACGAGCACGCGCAGGCCCGCGAGCGGGCGGGGCCGAGTGCCGCCCAGCATCCCGGCGATGGCGGCCACGATCTCCGGCACCTCCGCCATGCGGCCGGGGCCGCTCTCGCCCTCCGCCAGCGGGCCGTCATTCGGGCCGACGAAGCGCACGCCGTCCGCCTCCAGCCGCGCGCGGTTGCGCTGGGTCGCCGGGTGAAACCACATGCGCGTGTTCATGGCGGGCGCCGCCAGCACGGGCTTGTCCGTGGCAAGCAGAGTGGAGGTGGCCAGGTCGTCGGCGATGCCGTGCGCCATCTTGGCCATGATGTCGGCGGTCGCCGGCGCCACCACGATGATGTCCGCCTCCTGCCCGAGCCGGATGTGAGCGATGTCGCTCTCCTCGGTGAGCGCCAGCGTGTCGGAAAAAACCGTCTCGCCGCTCAGCGTCTCGACCGAGAGCGGGGTGACGAACGCGGCGCCGGCCCGCGTCAGGATGCAGCGCACCCCGGCGCCGTTTTCGCGAAGCCGCCTGATGAGGTCGAGGCACTTGTAGGCAGCGATGCCGCCGGCGATCAGCAGCAGCACCCGCTTGCCGCCGAGCGCTGCGGTATCCGCTCCGCCGTTTCCCGCCTGTTCCATGCGGATACGCTACGAGGGCGGGGCGAGCGCGGCAAGAGCCGCAGGCGGGCGGCGCGAGGCGGCTTCGCTTGGAGCGTTTCCGTTTTATGCGGAAACGCTCTGATTCTTTATCGCTCACGGCAGCCGACCTTCGGCCGGCGCCTCCGCGAGGGCGCCGCATGCGCGGCGGGCCGCTGGCGCGGCCTGTCGCGCGTCCGTCAAAGTCGGACGCGCTCTAGGGCCAGCGCACCTCGGGCGGCAGCGACATCAGGATCGCCTCGGTGTTGCCGCCGGTCTCCAGCCCGAAGCGCGTTCCTCGGTCGTAGAGCAGGTTGAACTCGACGTAGCGGCCGCGGCGCTCGAGCTGGTGCTGGCGCTGTTCCTCGGTCCAGGGCTCCGCCATGCGGCGGCGCACGATGGCCGGGTAGACGTCCAGGAAGGCGCGGCCGACATCCTGGGTGAAGCAAAAATCGGCCTCCCAGTCACCCGTATTGAGGTCGTCGTAGAAGATGCCGCCGACGCCGCGCGGCTCGTCGCGGTGGGCGAGGTGGAAGTAGCGGTCGCACCATTCCTTGAAGCGCGGGTAGTAGGCCGTGTCGTGGCGCTCGCAGGCCGCCCTCAGCGCCGCGTGGAAATCCGCCGTGTCGCGTTCGTCTGGGTAGGCGGGCGTCAGGTCGCTGCCGCCGCCGAACCACCACCTGCTGGTGACGATGTGGCGCGTGTTCATGTGCACCGCCGGCACGAGCGGCGAGCGCATGTGGGCCACGACCGAGAGTCCGCTCGCCCAGAAGCGGCCGTCCTCCGCCGCGCCGGCAATCCTGTGGCGGAAGGTCTCGGAGAAGGTGCCGTGCACGGTGGAGACGTTGACGCCCACCTTCTCGAACACGCGGCCGCGCATGATGGCCATGACCCCGCCGCCGCCGCCGGGGCGCTCCCAGGCCTTGCGCGCGAAGCGGCCGGAGCGGTCGCCCGCCGTCTCCGCCTCGTCCTCGATCGCCTCGAAGGCGGCGCAGATCTCGTCCCGCAGCGCCTCGAACCAGGCGCAGGCGCGGGCCTTTCGCGCCGCCTCGTCGCTCACGGCGGCGACCGCTCCCCGCCTGCGGCGGGCCTTACGTCGTAGTCGCGTCCGAGCGAGAGCGCATCGAGGATCGCCGCGATCCGCGCCCAGGTGGGCCCGTCGATGGGGAAGGGGCCGCCCGGCCCGCCGCCCGCACGCGCACCGGGAAGGCGCACGCCTGCGCTGCCTTCCGCCGGCGGCAGCGCCTCCAGCCCGGCCACGAATTCCTCTATCGCGCGGACGAACGCGCCACCCGTGCCGAGCGCCTGCGGGTCGGCGGCGAGCACGAAGAGGCCGTTGCCCTGGTCCTCGTTCTCGTTGCCCCGGCTCATGCCCGCGCCGGCCAGCGCGCCGGCGAAGGCCTCGATGATGAGGCTGAGCAAAAAACCCTTGTGGCCGTCGGCCGCGCCGCCGAGGGGAAGGAGCGATGCGCTGCGCGGCGAGTCGAAAAAGCCAGATGGCTCCGTGGTCGTCCTGCCCGCACGGTCGATCAGCCAGCCTTCCGGCACGGGCTCGCCCTGGTTCGCGGCCATCCTGATCTTGCCGAGGGCCACGACGGAGGTGGAGATGTCGATCACCAGCGGCGGTTCGACGGCTGCGCGCGGGATACCGCAGGCGAGCGGATTGGTGCTGAGGAAGGGCGCTGCGCTGCCGAAGGGCGCGACGCAGGCGCCGCCACCGGCGTCGTTCACCAGCAGCAGCGTCATCAGGCCGTCGCGTGCCGGCCCGCCCACGTAGGCGCCGAGGCGGGCGACGTCGTTGCCGTTCCGCACCGCGGCGCAGCCGATGCCCTGCGCCCGCGCCCTGGCACCGGCCTGCTCCACGGCGAAGACGCAGGAGACTGGCCCCAGGCAGCGCCGCGCGTCGATCATCGCCGCGGCCTCGGTCTCGTGCACGACGACGGGTGCTGTCGCCGGCACGATCATCCCGTCCTGCGTGTTCTCGGCGAAGGTCGGGATCCGCATCACGCCGTGGGAGTGATAGCCCGCGCGGCTCGCCTCCAGCAGGGTCTCGGTCAGCACCGCGCGCTCGTCCGCGGTGAAGCCCAGCGCCCCGAAGATGTCCTCGATCAGCGCGCAGACGGCCGATTCCGGAGCGCTCACCCCCGTCTCGGTCACGGCGTCAGCGCTCCGCCACCTTGACCACGAGCTTGCCGAAGTTGCTCCCCTCGAAGAGCATGCCGAGCCCCTCCGGCGCGTTCTCCAGCCCCGCGATCACGTGTTCCCGGTAGCTGATGGCGCCGTCCTCGAGCCACGCGCCCAGCCGCGCGAACGCCTCCGGGTAGCGAGCCAGCCAGTCGAACACCAGGAAACCCTCGACCCGCGCCCGGTTGACGAGGATGTGTCGCAGGTGGCTCGGGCCCAGATAGGGCTCGGTCAGGTTGTAGTGGTGGATGCAGCCGCAGACCACGACGCGCGCCTTGAAGGCGAGGCGCTGCATCACCGCGTCGGTCATCGGGCCGCCGACGTTGTCGAAGTAGACGTCGATGCCGGCGGGGCAGGCCTCGTCGAGCGCCGTGCCAATGTCGTTCGCCGTGCGGTAGTTGATGGCCGCGTCGAAGCCCAGCTCGCCCGTAACGTAGGCCGCCTTCTCGTCGCTGCCCACCGTGCCGACCACGCGGCAGCCGCCGATCTTGGCGATCTGCCCCACCACCGCGCCGACGGCGCCCGAGGCCGCCGAGACCACCACCGTGTCGCCGGGATGCGGCTGGCCCACCTCCAGCAGGCCGAAATAGGCGGTGGCGCCAGGCATGCCGAGGATGCCGAGCGCGTAGGACGGCGGATGGCCGGACTGCGGCAGCACCCGCACCGCCCCGCGCGAGCAGAGCGCGTACTCCTGCCAGCCGAACATACCTTCGACCAGATCGCCCTCCTTGAGGCCGCTCGTCTCCGAGCGCACGACCTCGCCGACCGCGCCGCCGGTCATCACCTCGCCGATGCCGACCGGCGCGGCGTAGGACTTTGCCGCGCTCATGCGGCCCCGCATGTAGGGGTCGAGGGAAAGGTAGAGCACGCGCACCAGCGCCTGGCCCGCTCGAGGCTCCGGCACCGGCTCCTCGGCCAGCGAGAAGTCGCTCCCCTTCGGCATGCCCACGGGCCTGGCCGCGAGCGTGATCTGGCGATTGATAACGGCGTTCATGATGCTCTCTCCATTCGCTTCGGCCTGCGCCGAACATTCCCACCTCCCCCTGTCCCCCTCCCCCCAATGGGCGGAGGGGGAACGCAGCCCGGCCGGTTAGCGCCCCCTCTCCTCCTTGGGGAGGAGAGGGATGGGGAGAGGTGGGGGTGTTTCTTTTCGTACTCCCGGACAAGTGGCGACAAGGGCTGTCGCCTGCGCGATGCTTTTACTGCGGAAAGACCGAATAGCCGCCGACCGCGAGGTAGCCGCCGTCGATCACCAGCTCGGTGCCGGTGACGAAGCTCGATTCCTCGGAGGCGAGGAAGACCACGCCGTTGGCGATGTCCTCCGGCTTGCCCACGCGGCCGATGGGGTGCTGCTTCGCAAGCTCGCGTAAGCCCGCCTCCAGGCTGCCGTAGTCGCGGTAGCAGGTGGCCTCCATCATCTCGGTATGGATGTAGCCGGGGTGGATCGAGTTCACCCGGATGCGGCGCTCGTCCTTGGCGCCGTCGAGCGCGGCTCCCTTGCTGAAAAGCCTGACCGCCCCCTTGGTGGCACTATAGGCGGAAAGCCCCGGAATGCTGGTGAAGCCCAGGATCGACGAGACGTTGATGATCGAGCCGCCCGGCCGCATCGCCGCCATGGCATGCTTGGTGCCGAGGAAGACGCCCTCGCAATTGACCGACATGCTCTTGCGCCAGCTCTCCAGCGTCACGTCCGGCAAAGGCTCGATGATGCCGACGCCGGCGTTGTTCACGAGCACGTCGAGGCCGCCGAAACGGTCGACGATCGCCGGGATCGCGGCCTCCCAGTCGGCTTCGCTCGTCACGTCGAGGGCGATGAACGTCGTCTCGGCGCCGTCCGCCGCAAGCGCGGCCGCGAGCGCCTCACCCCCTTCCCTGTCGATATCGGCGAGCGCCACCGGCGCGCCCTCCGCCGCGAGAGCGCGGCAGCAGGCCTTGCCGATGCCCTTCGCGGCCCCGGTGACCAGCGCGACACGGCCGTCCAGTCGTCGTGCCATCCTGCCGTCCTCCCTGCGTCAGTCGCCGACCGTGGCCGCGCCGTCCATCATGGCGTGGACCATGGCGGGCTTCGGCACGCTGGGCTTGGGATAGGCCTTGCGGCTGTGGGTTAGCCCTAGGCCCAGCACGAACTCGGCGAGCTTGTAGGTGAGCGGGCCGGGGTTGATGACCGGCACCGGCAGGTTGGCGGCCATGTGGCCGTGCGCCTGGTGCATGGTGGTGGAGCCGAGCAGGATCACCTCGGCGCCGTCTTCCTCGATGCAGCGCATGGCGCAGTCCACCAGCTTGGGGAAGACCACCTCCTCCTTGCCGCCCAGCAGGTTTTCCACGTCCGGCATCACGTTGATGGAGCGGATGGAGGCAAGCCTGTCGGCGACGCCGTATTCCTGCGTGCCCTTCTTGTAGAGCGGGATCCAGCCGTCCCATTGGGTCACGACCGAGAAGCGGTTGCCGAGCATCAGCGCCGTCATGAAGGAAGCGCGGCCCGGCCCGATCACCGGAATGTCGAGCACGGAGCGAAGCGCGTTCATGCCGGAATCGCTCATGGTGTCGATGCAGACCGCGTCGTAGCCGTCGTCCTCAGCGCTC
The DNA here is from genome assembly GCA_965221125.1 of Alphaproteobacteria bacterium. GTDB lineage: Bacteria > Pseudomonadota > Alphaproteobacteria > UBA828 > UBA828 > WTGU01. The sequence goes on along the minus strand of CBDCRW010000005.1, from coordinate 578,732 downwards.
AAGCCCGCCTCGAACAGCGCGATGTCGGCCATGGCGTAGTCGTGGTAGCAGTCGAGCAGCGCCGGCCCCGCCTTGACGCCCCGGAAGTCGAACGCGAGGTCGGGCCCGAGCGCCACCGATTCCAGTTGCGAACGCCGGTTCGCGAGCCCCTTCTCGTCGAAGGCGAAGGGAACGATTACGAGTACCTTGGCCATGACGCATCCCCCATCCGTGCCGTGCTGTGAGTGGGCCGGATCATGGCGCAGAAGGGTTTAGCCCGCAATTCTCACCAGGGTCACGGCCAAAGGGGCTATGCTGGCCGACGCACGACAGCGCGCGAACGAGCGGAAGACGCCATGACGGCGGTGGAAGACCTGCCCTATTCGATCGCCGGCCACGACATCGTCGCCGAAGCCGACGGCATGCGCGTCCAAGTGATGACGTTGGCTGCGGGCGAGGAGGTTCCCTGGCACTACCACACGGCCGTCACCGACGTGTTCGTGGGCCTCGAAGGCACGGTGGTGATCGAGACCCGCGCGCCCCGCGCCCGTCACGAGCTTGCGCCCGGCGACCACTGCGTCGTGCCGCCGCTCACCGCGCACCGGGTCTGCGGCAAGGACGGCGGACGCTGCCGCGTGACCCTCGTGCAAGGCGTGGGCGAGCACGATTTCAACCCAGTCGGCACGGCTGCAGCGCGGGACTGATCGGCCGGGATCGGGGCGGCGCCCGGTATCGAGGTCCACATGATTCGCACCCACGGACGCTACCCCTACTCCGGCATCGCCGCGCGCCCGGTCTACGACTGGCCGAACGGGGCCCGCCTCGCCGTCTATGTCGCCGTCAATGTCGAGCAATTCAGCTTCGGCGAGGGCAAGGGCGCGGCCATCGCGCCGCCGGACCAGGCGAACAGCCACAGCGTCTATTCGTGGCGCGACTACGGCAACCGGGTCGGCATCTGGCGCATGCTGGAGCTGTTCGACGCCTTCGACGTGCCCATCGAAGCCCAGATGAACCTCGCCGTCTACGAGCACTGCCCCGACATCCCGGCGGCGCTGAGAGAGCGCGGCCACGAGATCCTGGGCCACGGCATCACCAACTCGGACATGCAGGAGCACCTGGACGAAGCAGCCGAGGCCGCGATGATCGCCGAGGTCACACGCACCATCGAGCGCCACGAGGGCAGCCCGCCTGTGGGCTGGATGAGCCCCTGGATCTCCAACAGCGCGGTCACGCCCGACCTGCTGCAGGAGGCGGGCTACCGCTACTTCATGGACTGGACCTGCGACGACCAGCCGATCTGGATGACGACCCGCGCGGGGCGCATCCTGGCGATGCCCTATCCGGTCGAGTGCAACGACACCCGCGGCATCGTCTGGTACGGCCACACGGCCCAGGAATTCGTCGACATGCTGATCGACGGCTTCGACGAGATGCTGGCCCAGAGCGAGGGGCAACCCCTGGTCTTCCCCATCTCGCTCCATCCCTTCGTGATGGGGCGGCCCTACCGGCTGCGCCACCTGCGCCGCTTCTTCGAGCACATCGCGCCGCAGCGCGAGCGCATCTGGCTCACGCGCCCGCGCGACATCTGCGCCCACGTCGAGAGCCTGCCCAAGGGCACGGTACCCGGCGACGCGTGAGCCTCGGGCTTGAGCGCCCGTCCGGGCGCATTCGGGCAGGCATGAGCGAGGCGGACGTCGTCATCGTCGGAGCCGGCTCGGCAGGCTGCGTGCTGGCCGCCCGGCTGAGCGAGCGGCGGGACCTCCGCGTCCTCCTGCTGGAAGCGGGCGGAGAGCCCGAGAACCCCGCCATCGCCGACCCCGCCGCCTGGCCTCTCCTGCAAGGCTCGGAGGTCGACTGGCAGTTCGCGACCGTGCCGCAGCGCTCCACGGCCGGGCGCGCGCACGCATGGCCGCGGGGCCGCGTCGTGGGCGGGTGCAGCGCGATCCACGCGATGGGCCATGTGCGCGGCCACCCGAGCGACTTCGACCGCTGGGCGGACGCAGGCGCCGAGGGGTGGGACTGGTCGACCCTGCGGCCTTACTTCATCCGCTCGGAAACCTCGCCCTTCGCGCCGGAAGAGGGCTATGGCGGAGACGGCCCCGTGCGACTTTGCCAGCCCGCCGCGCCGCACCCGTTGAGCCTCGCCCATTGCCAGGCCGGGAGGGAGTTGGGGCTGCAGCCTATCCGCGATCACAACGGGCCGGACCTGGCGGGGTCCACGCTCAACACGCTCACGATCGCGGACGGCCGGCGCCAGAGCGTCGCCGACGCTTACCTGACCGGGGCCGTTCGCGCCCGACCGAACCTCGCGCTGCGCACGGGCCTGCTCATCGACCGGCTGGCCTTCGACGACGCCGGACGCGTCAACGGGGTCCACGCCCTCGCAGGCGGCACGGGCCACCGCTTGCACGCACGGCGCGCCGTCGTGCTGGCCGCCGGGGTCGTCGGCACGCCCGCCATCATGATGCGGTCCGGCCTCGGTCCGGGCTCCGTGCTGGCGGCGCTCGGAATCGCGGTCCGGCACGACATGCCCGGTGTCGGGCAGAACCTGCAGGACCATCTTCTCGCCGCCGGCAACCTGTACCGCGCCCGAAAAACGCTTCCGCCGACCACGACGCAGCACTCGGAAGCGCTCACCTACATCCACGCGCGCTCGCAGTCGCCCGGAGACGCGCCGGACCTCGTAGTGGGGTGCGTCACGCTCCCCGTGGTCTCGGAGGCCCTGGCGGACCGTATCCGCGTGCCCTCACCCGGCGCGGCGTACACCCTGATGTTCGGCATCACGCACCCGCAGAGCCGCGGCCGTCTCACCATCGCCTCGGCGGACCCGCACGCGAAGCCGATCGTCGATCCGGCCTATCTCAGCGCGGCGCAGGACCGCCTGCTGTTCCTGGAGGCGCTCGACTGGGCGCGGCGCCTCGGCGGGGCGGACGCCTATGCGCCGTGGCGCGGCGAGGAGCTGTTGCCGCAGCCGGGCGACCTCGCGAGCCACGACGCGCGACTGGCCTTCATCGAGCACGCCGCCTTCACCCACCACCATCCGGTCGGGACCTGCCGGATGGGGACGGACCCCGGCGCCGTGGTCCGTCCCGACCTCTCGGTCGCGGGCGTGCCGGGGCTTCACGTCGTCGACGGCTCGATCCTGCCGAGCCTCACCACCGGCCCGGTCAACGCGGCCATCGTCGCCGTCGCCGAGCGGGCCTCCGATCTGCTGTCCGCAGGCTGGTCGTAGGCCAATCCGTCCGTCACTCCGGCGGCAGGATCTCCTGAACGCAGACCTGGTCGATCACGTGGGCACGGCCGATGTCGGCCAGGTGAGCGCGCTTGTGGTCGTTGCTGAGCGCGGCGCCGATGCCCTGCGTCATGGCGAGCACCAGCGAGCGGTCGCTCATGTCGAGCCAGAAGCCGCGCCGGATGAGCTTGCCCTCGCCGTCGCGGGCGAAGGGGTCGTCCGGGCTCGCGCCGAGATCGGGTTCGTAGAACTTGCCCATGCCGCGCCCCCTACTCGGCCGCGGCGCGCGGTGCGGCGCGCCCTGCGATCTCGTCCAGCATCGCCACCGCGCCGTCCACCGTCGGGATGACGGCGGCGAAGCCGCCCCGCAGCGAGGCGAGCGTCGCGTCGTGGGACTCCTGGCTGAAGCCCGCCACCGCCTCGTCGATCAGCGCGCAGGCGAAGCCGCGGTCCGCCGCGTCGCGCACGGTCGTCTCGACGCAGTAGTTGGTGACGCAGCCGGTGACGAGCAGGGTGTCGATCCCCATCTCGCGCAGCAGGTTCTCGAAGTTGGTGCTGTTGAAGGCGCCGTAGCTCCGCTTCTGGAACACGGTCTCGCCGTCCGCCGGCGTCAGCTCCTCCAGGATTTGGTACGTGGGCGATTCCGTCCAGTAGAAATCGGCCATGCCGGAGCGCTCCTGCAGGTCGAGGATCCAGCTCCGCATGCGCTTGTTGAAGTCGCGCAGGTCGCGATGGCTGGAGCCGACCACCACGTGGATCACCTCGAGCCCGGTGGCGCGCGCATGATCGAGCAGGCGGCGAATGGCGGGCACCACGGTGGCGAGGCGCTCGGCATAGTAGGCCGTCGAGCCCGGATAGAGCTTTTCCAGCGCGGCGACGACGCCTTGCTCCGGGTGGGCGTCGTGATATTGCATGTCGATCACGACGAGGGCCGTCCGCCCAAGCTCGATGTCGATGGGCGGCAACAGCGTGATCTCGCCTGCGGGGCGGTGGAAGTATTTGTCCTCGATGGCGCCCATGGGCATGGTCTCCGCGCCGGCGGCGGCCGGCGGGTCCGGCGCGCATCATCGGCGGGCGAGAAGGTAGTTTCCCCAGGGCGCGGCGGTCAACAAACGGGGCGGCGATGACGGAGACGGTGTTCGAGCTGTTCGAAGCGGCGGCCAGGCGTGCGCCGGCGGGCGGCTGCCTCTGCGCCCCGCTCATGGCGGGCAGGCCCTACCACCCCGACGGCATCGAGATCGGCTACCGCGACGCGCGCGAGCGGGTGGCGGCGCTCAGCGCCCTCTATCGGGCGGCAGGCTATGGCCGCGGCCTCCGCGTGGCGCTGCTGCTGGAGAACCGGCCCGAATTCCACCTGCACTGGTGGGCGCTCAATGCCTTGGGTTGCGGCATCGTGCCGATCAACCCGGCCTATCGGCGGGACGAGACGATCTATCTCCTCGACCACTCGGAGGCTGCCCTGGTGGTCTCGGTGCCGGAGCGGCTGGGCGATGTGGAGGCCGCCGTCGCCGGCTCCGCCGCTCCGCCGCCCATCGTCGATGCCGCCGACCTTCCTGCCCGGCTGCCGGCGCCCCGCATGAGCCCAAGCGGGGGCGCCCCCGGCGCCGACGACGAGGCGGCGCTGCTCTACACCTCGGGCACCACGGGGCGGCCGAAGGGCTGCATCCTCACCAACCGCTATTTCCTGAACGCGGCGCGCTGGTATCGCGAGGCGGGCGGCCTGATGGCGCTGGAGGACGGCTGCGAGCGGCTGCTCAACCCGCTGCCGCTCCACCACGCGAATGCGCTCGCCATCGGCAGCATGGCGATGCTGAGCGCCGCCGGCTGCATCGTCATGGCCGATCGCTTCCATCCCAGGAGCTGGTGGGCCGACGTGGCGGCGACCGGGGCGACGATCATCCACTATCTCGGCATCATGCCGCCGCTTCTGCTCAGCCTGCCGCCGGGGCCCGAGGACCGCGCCCATGCTGTGCGTTTCGGTGCCGGCGCGGGCATCGACCCCAAGCATCACGAGGCCTTCGAGGCGCGCTTCGGCTTTCCGCTCATCGAGGGCTGGGGCATGACCGAAGTGGCGATGCCCACGTGGGCGAGCGTGGAGCCCAGGCAGGTCGACACGCGCGCCTTCGGCCGCCCCCTCGCCGGCTGCGAGGTGCGCGTCGTCGACGACAGCGACCGCGAGGTTCCGCCGGGCGTTCCGGGCGAGCTCACGCTGCGGATGACCGGGGACGATCCGAGGCGCGGGCTCTTCTCCGGCTATTTGAAGGACGCGCAGGCGACTGCTGAAGCCTGGCGGGGCGGCTGGTTCCACACCGGCGACGTAGTGACACAGGCGGCGGACGGCATGCTCTGCTTCGTCGACCGCAAGAAGAACATCATCCGCCGCAGCGGCGAGAACATCGCCGCCGCCGAAGTCGAAGCGGTGCTGCAGGCGGACGAGCGCGTGGCCCAGGCGGCGGTGATCGCGGTGCCCGACGAGCTGCGGCAGGAGGAGGTCATGGCCTGCATCGTGCCTGCGGCGGGCGCGGGCGCGGATCTGGCGGCGGCGGAGGCGCTGCAGACCCTCTGCCTGGAGCGGCTCGCCTACTACAAGGCGCCGGGCTACCTGCTGTTCCTCGACACGCTGCCGGTGACCAGCACCCAGAAGGTGCAGAAGGTGAGCCTCTTCCCCGCCGAGGTGGACCCGCGCACGGTCGCCGGCTGTCACGACCTGCGGGAGCGCAAGCGCGCGCGATAGGCTCTACTTCGCGATGGTTCCGCGCCGTGCTATACGCGGCGCCTCACGAACACGGCGCACGCCGCCCTTTGCTGCGGCCGGCGCGCGGAGACATCACGCATGAATGCTGAGCGCAAGGTCGCCCTCGTCACGGGCGCAGGGCAGGGGATCGGCAAGGCGGCAGCGCACGCGCTGCTGGAGGACGGCTGGTCCGTGGTCTTCTCGGGCCGCCGGCGGGAGACGCTGGAGAGCGCCATCGCCGAGGCCGGTGCCGGCCCCGATACCGCGCTTGCGGTGCCCTGCAACGTCGGCAAGCAGGACGAGGTCGCGGCGCTCTTCGCCGAGACCAAGAGCGTGTTCGGCCGGCTCGACCTGCTCCTCAACAACGCCGGCATCAGCGCGCCCGCCGTGCCGCTGGAGGACCTTCGCTTCGACAAGTGGCAGCAGGTGGTCGACACCAACCTCACCGGCGTCTTCCTCTGCACCCAGGAGGCCTTCCGCATCATGAAGGCGCAGGAGCCCATGGGCGGGCGTATCGTCAACAACGGCTCGATCTCGGCGCACGTGCCGCGGCCCAACTCCGCGCCCTACACCTCGACCAAGCACGCGGTGACCGGCCTCACGCGCTCCACCTCCCTCGACGGGCGCAAGTACAACATCGCCTGCGGCCAGATCGACGTCGGCAACGCGGCGACCGAGATGACCCAGCGCATGAGCCAGGGGGTGCCGCAGGCCGACGGCTCGGTCGCCTCCGAGGCGACGATGGCGGTGGAGAACGTCGCCCAAGCGGTGGTCTACATGGCGCGCCTGCCGCTCGATGCGAACGTCCAGTTCATGACGGTGATGGCGACGACGATGCCGTTCATCGGGCGGGGTTAGCGCTTGGCCGCGACTCTGCTTCGTCGTCTGAGCGCCACCCGCGCGATATATCCATTCAAGTCCCGATCTATTCCCCTTGCGCTATAGCTGGGGCTTTGTCGTTGACGCGCACTTACGGGGCGGGTGATGGTGGGCCGCGATGATCAAGATCAGTGGATTTGTCGGCCTTGCGATCCTGCTGATCGTCTTGACTGCTTTGATGCGTAGGGAAATTCAGTTAGCGCGCACCGAGCTTCGGGGCGCCATGGCTGATCTACGCATGGCACTCAAGATGCCGCAAGCTCAGCCGCGAACAAAGCCGGAGAGCGAACTCTCCGCGCTGCGCGAGGGCCAGGTCGAGCTGCGCGAGGGTCAGGCGGAGCTGCGGGAGCGCATGGCGAAGCTCGAAGGCTTGCTGGACGGCTTGCGCGAGGCGGTTACCTGGCGCTCGGGCCCCCGTGACGCCGCCTGATCACGAATTCCCCTCTCCGAGGGGCTTCGCCCGATACCGCCCCTCAAGGCCGGCAAGGCCGATACCACCCGCTTCAGTGCATCAGCTTGCCAGGATCTCCCTGATCGCCTCGTTCTGGAACGCCACGTCCGCCGGGTTGAGGAAGCTCGAGGCGAAGTGGCCGTAGTAGGATTCGAACACGCGTAGCTCGGCGTTGGGCATGTTCGCGACCTCGATCTCGCTGTCCTCCGGCGGGAAGTAGAGGTCGGTGCGCCCCGGCATCACGATGGCCTTGGCCTTGATCCCGGCGAGCGCCTTCTTGAAGTCGCCGCCGTAGAGCTCGTTGTCGCCGATGTCGCCGTTCTGCCAGGTCCACAGCATGGCGAGCAGGTTGTTCGCGTCCTTGTGGATGAAGAACCCCTCCCAGAACGCGACCAGGAAATCCTCGAGCGAGGAGAAGCCCAGCTTCAAGTCCTCGTCCACCCGGTAGAAGGTCTGCGAGAAGCCCCAGCCCGCGTAGACCCGGGCCATGGCGCGCAGCCCCTTGGTAGGGGGCGCGTCGTACCAGCCGCCCTGCCACGCGTCGTCGGCCGTGAGCGCCGCCTTCACGCCTTCCAGGAACACGAAGTTGTGGCGCGAGCACTTGGCGGAGCCGCAGGTCGGCACGATGCGCTCCACCATGTCGGGGTAGAGGCAGCCCCAGTGGAAGGTCTGGAGCGCGCCCATGGACCAGCCGGTCACGAGCTTGATGCGCTCGATCCCGAAGACCTCGGTAACGAGTCGATGCTGCAGGCGCACGTTGTCGCAGGCCGTCACGTTGGGGAAGCGCGCCTTGTCGTAGGGCGCGGGCGTGTTGCTGGGCGATGACGAGAGGCCGTTGCCCAGCATGTTCGGCACGATGATGAAGTACTGCCGGGGGTCGAGGGCCTGGTCCTCGCCGATGGTCCATTCCACGTCGGTGTGATGGCCGGAGTACCAGGTCGGCTGGATGATGACGTTGTCCTTCTTGGCGTTCAGCGTGCCGTAGGTCTTGTAGGCGAGCTTCGCGTCCCTCAGCGTCGCGCCCTTCTGCAGCACCACGTCGCCCGCGTCGAAAATCTCGTAGTCGCTCATTCGTCTCTCCCCCTGCCGCATGTGCATGGCCGCCTCGCTCCATCCTGAGCCGCGCGCACTGACGTTGCAATCGCCTGCGCGTTTGACAAACGGCAGAAGATCGCTTGGAAGGGGGAACGCGGAGAGACGGGAGAGCGGAATGGTCGAACTGGCGGCCTTCGTCGCGCTTCAGCGCCTGATCGAGCAGGCGGACGCGGTCGAGGAGAGTCTCATGCCCAACGAGCGCGAGATGCTGCACAGCTTGAAGGCGAAGTATCGCGAGCCGATCGACGTCGATCCCTTCGACGCGACCGCGCTGGAGGTCATCCTGCGCAATGTCGAGGTGCGCAAGGGATACGACTTCGATCCGCGCCGGGACGGCGGGCGGGTCATCGACCTGCCGCGCAGCGGGGACAAGAAGCCGTAGGCGCCAGCAACCGGCGACGCGCCGGCGGATGAGCTTGCGGTCCGGCTCTGATATCGTGCCGGCGATGAGCGGCGATCGAGCGATGCGGGCATTGCTGGACTGGTACGTGCTGGCAGGCGTCGACCAAGCGATGGACGACGCGCCGCGCGACCGTTACCGGGAAGCCGCAGCGGCGACGGCTGCCGCAGCGACCGCCCCTGTGGCCGTAGCCCGCGAGCCCGTGCCGGAGGCCGCCGCGCCGCCTAGCACGCCTCAGCCCGCCGTCGCCGCCCCGCAAGAGCCTGCTCCCCCGCCCGCACCGCTGCTCGCGCCGGGCGATGCCACCTGGAGCGCGCACGAGATCGCCGCCGCCTGCACCAGCCTCGATCAGCTGGTGGCGGCCGTGCGCGCCTTCGACGGTTGCGCGCTCAAGCGCACGGCGACCAACACCGTGATCGGCGACGGCAACCCCGCAGCCCGGCTGATGATCGTGGGCGAGGCGCCGGGCGCCGAGGAGGACCGCCAGGGTCTCCCCTTCGTGGGGCCGGCAGGGCGGCTCCTGGACCGGATGCTGGCCTCCATCGGCCTCGACCGCTCGGCCGTCTACATCACCAACATGCTGCCCTGGCGGCCGCCCGGCAACCGTTCGCCCACCGCCGAGGAGCTTGCCATCTGCCAGCCCTTTCTCGAGCGCCAGATCGAGCTGATCGCGCCCCGCATCCTGGTGCTGGTGGGCGGCATCGCGGCGAAGGCGCTGCTCGGCCGGCGCGAGGGCATCACCCGCCTGCGCGGCCAGTGGTTCCCCTTCTCGACGCCGCGCCTGGAGGGCACGATCGAAGCCACGGCGACCTTCCATCCCGCCTACCTGCTGCGCACGCCGTCGGCGAAGCGCGAGGTCTGGCGCGACCTGCTCGCCATCGAGGACAAGATGAAGAACGGAGAGACGGCGACATGATCGGGATCGACGAGAAGAGGCCCTTCCGCGCCGTCAACATCGCGGTGCTCACGGTCTCGGACAGCCGCGGGCCCGCCGAGGACCGCTCCGGCCAGGTGCTGGTCGACCGCATCGAAGGGGCCGGCCACCGCGTCGCCGACCGCCGCATTATCCCCGACGAGCGGGCGGAGATCGTCGCCGCGCTCGAGGCCTGGATCGCAGACCCGGAGATCGACGCGGTGATCGCCACCGGCGGCACCGGGGTGACAGGCCGCGACGTGACGCCGGAGGCCTTCCACGACGTCTACGAGAAGGAGATTCCGGGGTTCGGCGAGCTGTTCCGCCAGTTGAGCTACGACCTCATCGGCACGTCCACCCTGCAATCGCGGACCACGGGCGGGGTCGCGGGCGGCACCTACCTGTTCGCGCTCCCCGGCTCGCCCGGCGCCTGCAAGGACGGCTGGGACAAGATCCTCCGCTACCAGCTCGACTATCGCTGGCGCCCCTGCAACCTGGTCGAGCTGATGCCCCGCCTGCAGGAGACCGAACGAAGGGGCGCTGCTTAACGCCGCGCGCGCCATATAGGGCGCGGCCCGAGCCCCGGAACAAGGAGAAGAACGGTGGAAAAGGAAATCGTCGAGATCCCCAAGCTCTCGGACGCGCTGCGCGAGATCGGCGTGCCGCTTTCGCCCTGCGTGCGCGCGGGCGGCTTCCTCTACGTCTCCGGCCTGCCGCCGCTCGACCTCGACTCCGGGCAAATGGTGAAGGGCGGGATCGACGTGCAGACCGGGCAGGTGATGGAGGTGCTGAAGCACACGCTGGAGAGCGCGGGCTCGTCGCTGGAGCGCGTGGTGAAGTGCCAGGTGTTCGTCACCAACGCCGCCTACTATCGGATCGTGAACGAGATCTACGGGCGCTACTTCCCTCACGAGCCGCCGGCCAGGACCTTCGTCGCCATGGCGTCCTGGCCGATGGAGTTCGACATCGAGATCGAGTGCGTCGCGCTCGCCTGAGCGCGCATACTTGAAGAGTCGCTCTCCTGAGCGCGCTTGCTCGAAGAGTCGCTCGCCCGAGGGCGCGGTCCGATGTCCACGCTCACCTGAGCCCGCCAGCGCAGGTAGGCGAGCCCGTCGTCCACATCGGCGAGGCGGTCGACCAGCGCGAGCCTGAACCCCGCCGGCAGCGCGCGCTCGGTATCGGCGAGCGCCCACCGGCTCGACCAGCGCACGCCGGCGAAGGGGTCGATCGCCCGCGCCCGCTGCGCGAGGCCGATCAGCCAATAGCCGCCGTCGTCTGCCGGCCCCAGCACCATGTCCGCGCGCCCGAGCGCCTCGAATCCGCGCGCCACATGGGAAGGCGTGAGGTCCGGGATATCGCTGCCGACGATGATCGCGGGCCCCGGCGGCAGGCTGCGGAAGACCCGCAGCATGCGCTGGCCGACATCGCCCGGGCCCTGCGGCAGGCACGGCAGCGCGAAGGGCCAGAAGGGCTCCCGCCCGCGCCAGCCGTCCGGCGTCGTCGCGAGCCACGTCGCCCACCGCGCGTCGCGCGCGAGGGGAGGCAGCACGCGGCGCACCAGCCGTCGGTAGAAGAGCCAGGCCTCGCCGTGCCCGACATCGCGGGCGAGGCGCCCCTTGGCCCGGCCGAGGCGCGGCTCCTTGAGGAAGATCGCGAGGTGGCGTCCGCCCGGTTTCATCCGTAGAGCCTGGCCACGGTTTCGGCCCGCACGCCCATGGAGAAGAGTAGCAGGCAGCAGAGGTTGCGCGCCATGCGGGGCGCGTAGCCCGAGCGGCGAAAGCGCACGGCGGACGTGACCGCCGGGGTTCTCAGGTAGGCGAGGCGGCGGCGGCCGAGCCGGCGCACGAGATCCACGTCCTCCATCATCGGCAGCGGGCGAAAGCCGCCGAGCGCTTCGTAGAGGCTGCGGTGGATCAGGAGCCCCTGGTCGCCGTAGGGGAGCGCGAAGAGCAGGCACCGCAGCGCCACCAGCCGCTCCAGCAGGCGCGCGGCGGCGGCCCGGTCGTCGAGGGCGAAGCGGAAGCAGGCGGCGCGGCCCTGGTTGGCGGGCTGGTCGATGAACGCGCTCACGTCCTCGTGCCAGCCCGGTGCCGGGCGCGTATCGGCATGGAGGAAGAGCAGCCACGCCCCCTCGGCCGCTGCCGCGCCGGCCGCGAGCTGGCGGCCGCGCCCGGCCTCTGCCGCCACCACCCGCGCCCCGTGCCTGCGGGCTTCGTCCGCTGTGCCGTCCTCTGAGCCGCCGTCGGCAACCACGACGTCCACGCCGATTCCGCGCTCTTCGAGGCCCGCGATGCCGCCGCGCAAGCCGGCGAGCGTCGCGCCGAGAACGCCGGCGGCGTCGAGGGTCGGGATCACGATGCTGAGGAGTCGCGGCACGGGGCGGACGATGGCCGTTGGCATCTACAGCGTCAATCCCGCCCCGGTTCACAATCCCGAGACAGTGCCGTCGAGACAATGCTTGACCCGTCCGCCCGCGGGCTTCAGAGTTACGGCAAAGGTAACGGCGCGCCTGCGGCTGTCGCCGCGCGGCCTGCCGTGCGATGGGAGCGTGAGACATGTTCAGTCCGATGAAGCTGCTTATCCTCGTGGTGCTGATTGCGGCCGTCTGGTTCGGCTTCAAGGCAATCGGCCGGGTGCGCGCCAAGGCCAAGGCCGCGGAGCCGCTCGAGCACGAGGAGCACCAGAACATCGACGACAACCGCTGACGCGCGCGCCTGCGGCAGCCGGGCGGCATCCGCGCGGTTGACCGCTGCCCTGGCGGGGGGCATTGTCCGCCCGCCCATTCATCCGAATCGCTGACCTTCGATGGACGCCAATAGCCGCGACCGGTCGTTCCAGTCGCTCATCCTCGGGCTGCAGGACTATTGGGCCAGGCGCGGCTGCGTCATCCTGCAGCCCTACGACATGGAGGTGGGCGCCGGCACCTTCCACCCTGCTACGACGCTCCGCAGCCTGGGCCCAGAACCTTGGCGCGCGGCCTACGTGCAGCCCTCGCGCCGGCCCGGCGACGGGCGCTACGGCGAGAACCCCAACCGGCTGCAGCACTACTACCAGTTCCAGGTGATCCTGAAGCCGTCGCCCGACGACGTGCAGGACCAGTATCTGGGCAGCCTGGGCGCGCTCGGCATCGACGTTCGCGCCCACGACATCCGCTTCGTCGAGGACGACTGGGAGAGCCCGACGCTTGGCGCCTGGGGGCTCGGCTGGGAGGTCTGGTGCGACGGCATGGAGGTGACCCAGTTCACCTACTTCCAGCAGGTGGGCGGCATCGACTGCGACCCGGTCCCGGTCGAGCTCACCTACGGCATGGAGCGGCTCGCCATGTACGTGCAAGGCGTGGACAACGTCTACGACCTCGACTGGGACGGCCACGGCACGGTCTACGGCGACGTGTTCCTGCGCGCCGAGCGCGAGTTCTCGGCCTTCAACTTCGAGCACGCGGACGTGGACCGCCTGCGCCGCCACTTCGACGATGCGGAAGCCGAGTGCGCGGCGCTGCTGGCGTGCGCTAAGCCGCTGCCGCTGCCGGCCTACGACCAGTGCATGAAGGCGAGCCACCTCTTCAACCTGCTGGATGCGCGGGGCGCGATCAGCGTGGTCGAGCGCGCGGCCTACATCGGCCGCGTGCGCGCGCTGGCCAAGGCCTGCTGCGAGGCATGGCTGGCGGGGTCGGAGTAGGCCATGCCCGACCTGCTGCTCGAAGTCCTTTCGGAGGAAATCCCGGCGCGGATGCAGGCGGGCGGGGCGCGGGAGCTTGAGAAGCAGGTTTGCTCTCGGATGGAGGAGGCCCGGCTCGCGTTCGACGCCGCGGAGGTGAAGTCCTACGCGACGCCGCGCCGGCTCGCACTGATCGTGCCCGGCCTGCCGACGGGGCAACCCGACATCACGGTGGAGCGCAAGGGACCCCGCGTCGATGCGCCCGAGAAGGCGATTCAGGGCTTCCTCAAGTCCACCGGCCTTACGCTGGACGACTGCGAGCAGCGGGAGACGCCCAAGGGCCCGGTCTGGTTCGCGGTCAAAAAGGAGAAAGGCCGCCCCACCAGCGACCTGTTCGCCGATCTGCTGCCCGAGGCGCTGGCCGCCGTCTCCTGGCCCAAGTCCATGCGCTGGGACGAGAGCGGCGTGCGCTGGGTACGCCCGATCCGCTCCATCCTCTGCCTGCTGGGCGATGCGGTGGTGCCCTTCCGCTTCGGCACGATCGAGAGCGGCCGCGCCACCCTCGGCCACCGCTTCCTCTCTACCGGCCCGCTCACCATCGAACACGTGAACGACTACGCGACGACCCTCAAAGACGCCAAGGTCATGCTCGACCCGGAGCAACGGGCTCAAGAAATCAAAGTCAAAGCCGGGGCTTTAGCGAAGGGCGCAGGGCTCACGCTGGCGACGGACGACTGGCTCGTAACGGAAAACGCCGGACTGGTAGAGTGGCCGGTGGTGCTGATGGGGTCCATCGACGAGCGCTTTATGGACTTGCCACAAGAGGTGCTGCGCTCCGCCATGCGTACCCACCAGCGTTATTTCGGTCTGCTCAGCACAGACGACATTATCAAGCTGGCACCCCGCTTCGTCATGGTCGCAAATGCCGAGATGGCCGAAGGCGCAATCGCCGTCATCGCCGGCAATGAGCGGGTATTGCGGGCTCGCCTCGCCGATGCGCGCTTCTATTGGGAGCATGGCAAGAGACCAAGGCTGGCCGACCGTGTGCCGCAGCTTGAGGGTGTCGTATTCCATACTCGGCTCGGCTCTATGGCTCAGAAGGCCAAACGCATCGAGAAGCTGGCGCACAGTCTCTTCATTGTCATTCAGGACGCGAACCCGGAGTGGGCGGGCGAAGCCAGACCGGACGACGCGGCGCGCGCCGGCCTTCTCTGTAAGGCTGATCTCGTGACCGAGATGGTGGGCGAGTTCCCGGACCTCCAGGGCGTCATGGGACGTTACTATGCGCTGTATGGTGGTGAGGGGCCTGCGGTAAGCGACGCAATTCGCGATCACTATTCCCCCGCGGGGCCGAGTGATCCCTGCCCGACCGAGCCGGTCAGCGTCGCCGTGGCGCTCGCGGACAAACTGGATACGCTAGCCGGCTTCTTCGCCATCGACGAGCGGCCCACCGGCTCCAAGGACCCCTTCGCGCTACGCCGCGCTGCCCTCGGGGTGATCCGCCTCATCATCGAGAATGATTTGCGCCTATCCCTCAAGAATGTACTGGGCAATGCGCTGGCTGGCTACGGTGTGTTGCTGCCAAAGGAATCCGGCGAGGCAGACACTCGCTATGCGCTGCTTGTTTTCTTTGCCGACCGGGTCAAGGTGCACTTGCGCGAGCAGGGCTACCGTCACGATCTGATTAGCGCGGTCTATCGGGCGGGCGAAGAGAATGATCTGGTGCGTGTGATAGCTCGGGTCGATGCGCTCGTTCGCTTCCTTGACGGTGAGGACGGCGCCAACCTGCTCACCGCCTATCGCCGCGCCGCCAACATCCTCCGTATTGAGGAGAAGAAGGACGCCGAGCGCTATGACGGTTTCTCGGACCGATCACTCTTCGCTGAAGCGGAAGAGCACGCGCTTTACATCCAAATTAACAGGACCCTCCCCCGTGCACATGACGCATTCATACGGGGTGATTTCGAAAAAGCGATGGCGCTCTTGGCGACGCTGCGAGAGCCCGTAGATGCCTTCTTCGACAACGTCACTGTCAACTGCGAGGACCCCGCGGTGCGCCGCAACCGCCTGCTAATGCTGTCCCGCATCCGAGTGACGCTGGATATGGTCGCCGACTTCTCCAAGATCGAGGGCTAGGTGGCCGGCTGGGTCTACCGCTTCGGCGGGGGCGAGGCGGACGGCAACGCCCAAATGCGCGGGCTGCTCGGCGGCAAGGGCGCCAACCTCGCCGAGATGGCCGCGATTGGCTTGCCTGTCCCGCCCGGCTTCACCATCACGACAGCGCTCTGCAACGCCTACTACGCGCAAGCGCGCACCGTGCCCGCCGGCCTCGACGCCGAGATCGAGGCCGGCCTCGCCCATGTCGAGCGGATCGCGGGCGCTGGCTTCGGCGATCCGGCCCGCACGCTTCTGGTCTCCGTCCGCTCCGGCGCGCGCGCGTCCATGCCCGGCATGATGGACACCGTGCTCAATCTCGGCCTCAACGACGAGACGGCGGACGGCCTCGCGCGGACCAGCGGCGATGCCCGCTTCGCCTACGACAGCTACCGCCGCCTCATCCAGATGTACGGCGACGTCGTGCTCGGCGTCGAGCACCGCGCCTTCGAGGAGCTGCTGGAGCAGGAGAAGGAAGCGCGGGGCTACCGCCTCGACACCGAGATGCAGGCCGGCGACTGGTACCGCCTGATCGACGCCTACAAGGCCCTGGTGCGGGACGAGACCGGCAGCGACTTCCCGCAGGATGCGCGGGCGCAGCTCCGGGGCGCGATCCGCGCGGTCCTCGATTCGTGGATGAACGCGCGCGCCGTCACCTACCGCAGGCTGCACGGCATCCCGGCCGAGTGGGGCACGGCGGTCACCGTGCAGGCCATGGTCTTCGGCAACATGGGGAACGACTGCGCCACCGGCGTCGCGTTCACGCGCAACCCGTCCACCGGCGAGGCCGCGCTCTACGGCGAGTACCTGGTCAACGCTCAAGGAGAAGACGTGGTCGCCGGCATCCGCACGCCGAGCGCCGTGAGCGAGGCCGGGCGAGAGGCGAGCGGCACCGACGCGCCCTCCATGGAACGCGCGATGCCGGACGCCTTCGCCGCGCTTGAGGCGGTGATGGAGCGCCTGGAGCGCCACTACCGCGACATGCAGGACGTCGAGTTCACGGTGCAGGGCGGCACACTCTGGATCCTGCAGACGCGCGCCGGCAAGCGCACGGCCAAGGCGGCGCTCAAGATCGCCGTCGACATGGCGCGCCAGGGCCTGGTGAGCGAGGCGGAGGCGCTCGCGCGGGTGGATCCGCTCGCGCTCGAGCAGCTGCTCCACCCCACCCTCGACCCCGATGCGCCCCGCCGGGTGCTGGCGCGGGGCCTGCCGGCATCGCCGGGCGCGGCCTGCGGCACGGTCGTCTTCGACCCCGACGAGGCGGAGGACCGCGCCAATCGGGGCGAGGCCGTGATCCTGCTCCGCACCGAGACGAGCCCTGAGGACATCCACGGCATGCACGCGGCACGCGGGATCGTCACCAGCCGGGGCGGCATGACGAGCCACGCCGCCGTCGTCGCCCGCGGCATGGGGCGGCCCTGCATCACCGGGGCGAGCGCGCTCCGCATCGACGAGGCGGCGCGCGAGTGCCGGGCGGGCGATGCGGTGATCGCCGCCGGCGACACGGTCACCATAGACGGCGCGAGCGGCGAACTGCTCGACGGCGCGGTGCCCACCATCGAGCCCGCGCTCTCCGACGATTTCGCGACCCTCATGGGCTGGGCGGACCGCGCGCGGCGGCTCAGGGTCCGCGCCAACGCCGAGACGCCCGCCGACGCCGAGACGGCGCTCCGCTTCGGCGCGGAGGGGATCGGCCTCTGCCGTACCGAGCACATGTTCTTCGACGATGCGCGCATCGTCGCCGTGCGCGAGATGATCGTGGCGACGGATGCGGAGGGCCGCCGCGCCGCGCTCGCCAAGCTGCTGCCGGCGCAACGCAGCGATTTCGCCGCGCTCTTCCGCATCATGGCGGGGCTGCCGGTGACGATCCGCCTGCTCGACCCGCCGCTGCACGAGTTCCTGCCGCGCTCGGACGCCGAGATCGCGGGCGTGGCGCAGGCCGCCGGCGTCACGGTGGAGGCGCTGCGCGCGCGCATCGCGCAGCTGCACGAGATCAACCCCATGCTGGGGCATCGCGGCTGCCGCCTCGGCATCTCCTACCCCGAGATCTACGAGATGCAGGCGCGCGCCATCTTCGAAGCGGCGGCGGAGGCGAGAAGCGAGCGCCCGGTCGCGCTCGAGATCATGATTCCGCTGGTGGCGACCAGGCGCGAGTTCGACATCCTCAAGGCCGTCATCGAGCGCGTCCACGGCGCGGTGGAGGAGGAGACCGGCGCCGCGATCGCCTACGCCATCGGCACAATGATCGAGCTGCCGCGCGCGGCGCTCCGTGCCGGCGAGATCGCCGAGAGCGCGTCCTTCTTCAGCTTCGGCACCAACGACCTGACGCAGACCGCCTTCGGCATCTCGCGCGACGATGCGGCGAGCTTCGTCGGCGACTACGAGCGCGCCGGGATCCTGGCGCGCGACCCCTTCGCGAGCCTCGACCGCGAAGGCGTGGGCGAGCTCGTGCAGGTCGCCGCGGAGCGCGGGCGGGCCGCGCGGCCCGACCTCAAGCTCGGCATCTGCGGCGAGCACGGCGGCGACCCGGCGTCCATCGACTTCTTCGAGGGCGTCGGCCTCGACTACGTCTCCTGCTCCCCCTACCGCGTGCCCGTGGCGCGGCTCGCGGCCGCCCAGGCCGCCATCGCGCACGTAGAGGGCGCAGCGGGAACGCTCAGGGACGGTCGGGAGGAATAACCCGCGCGTCGCCGGCGGTGAGCGGCGTGCCAGCCTCGGCGGCGGCGGTGATCCGCTCCAGCCGCAGCACCGCGAGCGCGGCAGCGCCCAGGCCGGAGCGGATCTCGCCGACCTCGCGCTCGCCCGCCACAATCGGCGTGCCGGCCGGCGGCAGCGGGCCCTCCAGCGCCACGCGCGCGAGGCGGCGGCGCACGAGGCCCCGGTGCTTGGTCCGCGCCGTCAGCTCCTGGCCGACGTAGCAGCCCTTCTCGAAGTCGACGCCGTTGAGCGCCTCGAAGCCGCACTCCATCAGCGTCGCCCGGCCGACCTCCATGTCGCGGCTGCCGTCGGGCGCGCCCATGGCGATGCGGTGGCGCTCGTAGTCGGCCGGGCTGCCGCGCGCGAAGCCCGCCTGCTCCAGGAACGCGAGGTCCGCGCCGACGGGCAGCACCGCGCGGAGTCCGAGCACCGCGCCTCTCGGGTCCCGCATGAGCGTGCCGCCCGCGCAGGGCGCCGCGCTGCCTTCGTCCGCCGGCAGGTCGAACGCACCGTTGCCGCCATCGCCGCCGAACAGCGCGATCACCCTAAAATCCTCGGTGGCGTCGGCAAGGGCGACGTCGGCGCGCAGCCTGTAGGCCATGAGCCTGCGCCCGAGATCGCCCGTGCGCGGGCCCTCGCAGTCTAGCAGGTAGCCCGCGCCCCGGCGCAGCACGAAGAAGTCGTGCAGGAACTTGCCCTGCGGCGTGAGCAGCGCCGCGTAGATGCCGCGCGCATCCGTCACGCGCTCGATGTCGTTGGAGATCAGCCCCTGGAGGAAGGGACCAGCCTCCGGCCCGTCGACGGATACGACGCCGCGGTCTTCCAGTGGGACGTGCAGAAGGGCGCTCATCGCAGTGGTTCGTGGCCTCCGGACGTTTCGTGCATCGAGACGGCCACTATAGTCCCCGCCTGCGGCGACCGCGAGACGAGCGCGTCGCGCGGTTACGCGCGCATGAGCGCGCGATGCGCCTGAGGGGTATGAAAGACCCAGGCTGTGTGCGAGGTTGAGGCATGAGCAGGCTCACGCGCATCCACGGCAACGTGCTGGCCGGCATGCCGCTCGACCGGGCCGCGCATCTGCGGACCGACGCCGCATGGCTCGCAGCGCGCCTCGAAGACCCGTCGACGCGCTTCCTCGCGATCTGGCGGCAGAATGCCGTCGTCCGCCTCGGCCCCGAGCCGCGCGCCGTTATCCACTACCGCGAGACCCTCGACGGCCTGCTCGACGCCGGCGCCGAGCCTTCGCTGCTGGGCGTCGAGGTCGAGAACGGCGAGGACGGCGCGGCCGCCGAGGCCGGCGCGGCGCACTTCGTCGTCGATTTCTCGCACGTGGAGGCCGAGACCCTGCTGGCCCGCTCGCCCGGCGGCGAGCTGATGGATCTGCGCGAGCTGGTGCAGATCGTACCGGGCACAGACGCGGCGCTCGTGGCATACGCGCGGGGGCTCACCTACTGGCACCGGCGGCACCGCTTCTGCGGCGCCTGCGGCGCGCCTGCTGAGGCGCTGGAGGCCGGCCACCAGCGGCGCTGCACCAACGAGGACTGCGGGGCGGTCCACTTCCCGAGAACGGACACGGCGGTGATCACGCTGGTCCACGACGGCGACGACTGCCTCCTCTGCCGCCAGTCGCGCTGGCCGCCGGGCATGCACTCCACGCTTGCGGGCTTCCTCGAGCCCGGCGAGAGCCTCGAGGAGTGCGTCGCCCGCGAGATCAAGGAGGAAAGCGGGATCAAGGTGGGCGATGTCCGCTACCACTCCTCGCAGCCCTGGCCCTTCCCCGGCACGATCATGGTGGGGTTCATGGCCGAAGCGCGTTCCCGCGAGATCGCGGTCGACGAGACCGAGCTGGAGTACGCGCACTGGTACAAGCGGCGCGACCTGCTGGGCCGGCGGGACTCGGACGCGTTCCGCCTGCCGGGCCGCTACTCGATCTCCCGCCGCCTGATCGAGGACTGGCTCGCCGGCCGCATTCCACCTTGACTCCGGTCGGAGCGCGCCACGCGCGTTGACAGGGGCCGGGGGCACGCCTATACAGCGGCGGCCCCGGCGCTCGCGAGCGACCCTGCCGGGAGCGGAGACAAGGCGTGAAGCGGACCTATCAGCCAAGCAACATCGTGCGCAAGCGGCGCCACGGCTTCAGGCAGCGCATGAAGTCCGTCGGCGGCCGGCGCATACTCGCGCGCAGGCGCGCGAAGGGGCGCAAGCGGCTCACCGTGTAGGGTTGGCGGGGCGCGGCCTCGCCCATGGTTACTTCCCGGACGCTCGATGCGCATCGCCACACTCAAGAAGCGGAGCGACTTCCTGCGCGTGCGCGCCGCGGCGTGCCACTGGGCAGCACCGGGGCTGGTGCTGCAGGCGGCGCCGGCACCAGCGCAGGCGAGTTCCGGAGCCGGACATGTGCGCGTGGGCTACACCGCGAGCCGGCGCATCGGCAACGCGGTCACCCGCAACCGCGCCAAGCGCCGATTGCGCGCGGCGGTGGCCCATGTTATGCCGGCCTCGGCGCAATGCGGCTGCGACTATGTCGTCATCGCGCGCGCCGCCACGCTGACCCGCCCGTTCGACGCGCTGCTCGACGATCTGGCCGCAGCGCTCGCGCGGGTCAGTGCGCGGATGCGCGATCGGTCGCCGAGGGGCGGACGGCAAGCCGCCGCCGGCCGGCAGCGCAGGGCGGGCCCAAGAGCGGGAGACGCATGAAACCGATCGCGTTACTGATCGTGGGCCTGATCCGCGGATACCAGTATTTCATTTCGCCCCTGGTGCCGCCGAGCTGCCGGTTCGAGCCGACCTGCTCGCACTACGCGATGACCGCGCTGAAGCGTCACGGGGCGGTGGTTGGTCTCGCGCTCGCGCTGTGGCGGGTGCTGCGCTGCAACCCGTTCTGCCCCGGCGGGGTGGACGAGGTGCCCGAGCGTCCGCTCCGCATCTTGAGCGCATCCGGGGGGCGCGCCCCCCGCTGACCGGGGCGAGCGAGCGTCACATGTTTGGCGGCGGCGAAGACAAACGCAACCTCCTCATCGCGATCGGCGTGATCTTCGTGATCCTGCTGGGCTGGCAATTCCTCATGCCGGCGCTTTTCCCGACCGATGAGCGGCCGCGGCGCGTGGCCGAGCAACCCGTGCCGGGGACCGCGCCGCCGTCGCTGGATCAGGTGGCGCCCGGCACAGGCGGAGACGCCGCGGCCCAGGCCGAGCTGCGCCAAGCGAGTATCGACAGCCCCCGCATCACGATCGAGTCACCGCGCCTCAGCGGCTCGATCGCGCGCCTCGGCGGGCGCATCGATTCCATCACACTCCTCGACTACCGGGAGGAAGCGGACGAGGACAGCCCGAACATCGTGCTGCTCCAGCCCCGCGATTCAGTGCGGCCCTATTTCGCTGATTTCGGCTGGATCACCGCGGCCCAAGGCATCGCGCTGCCCCAGCCCGACACCCTTTGGGCCGCCGACAAGTCGACCGTAGCCCCCGGCCGGCCCGTGACGCTCCGCTGGGACAACGGCGCGGGGCTTCAGTTCACGCGCAAGATCGACATCGACGAGAATTTCGTCTTCACCGTCACCCAGTCGGTGCTGAACACGACCGGCGCCCCGCTCGCGCTCACGCCCTATGCACGGATCGCACGGTTCAGCGACGCCACCGAGTCGATCCTGCCGTTCAAGCCGCTCTTCATCTTCCAGGACGGCGCGCTCGGCGTCTTCGGCGAGGACTATCGCGACGCCGACTACGAGGACATGCGCGACGCCTACGACGCGCGGGTGGAGAACCCCAGAGGCGGCGTCGATTACCGCTACGAGGCCACCGGCGGCTGGATGGGATTGACCGACAAGTACTGGCTGGTGGCGCTGATCCCCGATCAGCAGATGCCGTTCCGCGGCAGCTTCGAGTACGTGCCGGTGGACGGCGGACAGGCGGATTCCTTCCAGACCATCTACGAGGCCGAGGTGCTCACGGTGAATCCGGGGCAGGCGGTCTCGCTCACCTCGCACCTCTTCACCGGCGCCAAGGAGATCAGCCTGCTCGACGCCTATGAGGAGTCGCTCGGTGCGGACCGCCTGGATCTTTCGGTCGATTTCGGGCCGGCCTGGTTCCTGTCGAAGCCGATGTTCTACGTCATCGACTTCTTCAACAGGGCGACCGGCAACTTCGGTGTGGCCATCCTGCTGCTGACGATCTGCGTGCGCGTGCTGCTCTTCCCGCTGGCCAACAAGGCCTACGCGTCCATGAGCCGGATGCGCAAGCTCCAGCCTGAGATGATCCGCCTGCGCGAGCGCTTCAAGGACGACAAGCAGCGGATGAACTCGGAGCTGATGAAGCTCTACAAGGAGCAGAAGGCCAACCCGGTCGCGGGCTGCCTGCCGCTGCTGGCGCAGATTCCGGTGTTCTTCGCCCTCTACTACATGCTGTTCGTCACCATCGAGATGCGCCACGCGCCCTTCTTCGGCTGGATCGACGATCTCTCCGCACCGGACCCGATGACCTTCATCACGGGCTTCGGATTGCTCGAATGGCCGGCGCCGGAGTTCCTGCTGGTCGGCATCTGGCCGCTCATCTTCGGTGCGACCATGTGGCTGCAGATGAAGCTCAACCCGCAGCCGATGGAGCCGATCCAGCAGAAGATCATGATGGCGCTGCCCATCATCTTCCTCTTCCTGTTCGCGCGCTTCCCGGCGGGGCTGGTCGTCTACTGGACCTGGAACAACGTGCTCTCCATCGGCCAGCAATGGCTGATCATGCGGCGCATGGGCATCACCCGCCAGAGCCTCGCCGAGGACGCGGAGAAGATAAAGAAGATCAAGGAGGCGGCGGAGAAAGGCGACCTCCTGAAGCCGAGCCGTTCCTCTCGCAAGAAGACCAAGCGGCCGGACCCGGCCAAGGACAAGGCGCACGCCGGCGCCGAGGCCAGAGCCGAGGGCTCGGCGGGTCGCGAGGATGCCGCGCGCAGCCAGGATGGGACGCAGCGAGACAGCGCCGCCCGCGCCCGCAAGGCCCAGCCCCGCACCGGGAATAAGCGCCGCGAGGGGGACCAGCGCAAGGGCGATGCGCCCCGCCGCAAGACCGGCACCGCCAGCGCGAGCGGGCGCAAGGAAGGCCAGACCCGCAGCCGGGCAAGCGATGCGTCCGGCGCACAGAAGCCTCACGCCAAGAGCGCCAGCGGTTCCCGCAGCGACCGCAAGACCGAAGCGCGGAGCGAGGGCGGCGCCCGGCCTTCGTCGTTCAAGCAGGCCGCCGCCGAGCGTGCGCGGATCGCGCGGCGGAAGGCCATGGCCCGCAAGCAGCGGCAGAAGGCCGCGAGCCGGCGCAAGGCGGCGCCCGCCGCCAACCAGCCCTCGGGCTTCATGGATCGCCTGAAGGCCGGCCTCGGGATTCCGCCTGCCAACGACGCCCCTGCCCGCGCATCCGCGCCGCCCCCGCGCGCCTCCGATGACAAGCCCAGGAAGTCGCGCCGCCAGCGCAAGGCGGAACGCGCCGCCGCACGCGCCAACGAGGACGGCGACTACGCGGCCGAGGCGGCGTTCGACGAGGCGCCGGCGGAGGCGGAAGCAGCGGAAGCCGAGGCAGCGGACGATGGCGACGCGGCGGCGGCCGAGTCATCCTCGGACGCGCCCGCCGACGGCAGCGAATGGACGAGCCAGGACCGGCCGAGGCCGCGCCGGCAGAGAACGCGGAAGCGCGCCAGGCGGCGCTAGAGGCCGGCCGCAGGCTGTTCGCGCGGCCCTGCCTTTTCGTCGCGGGCGCAGCCGGGCCCGACGGGTTGCCCGCGCCCGGCCTGCCCGAGATCGCCTTCGCCGGACGCTCCAACGTCGGCAAGTCGAGCCTCGTCAATGCGCTCACCGGCCGGCGCGCGCTGGCCCGCACCTCGAACACGCCGGGGCGCACGCGTGAGCTCAACTTCTTCGACCTGGACGGCCGGCTCACCCTCGTCGACCTGCCGGGCTACGGCTATGCCGCCGCCTCCCGGCAGAAGATCAAGGCCTGGACGCGCCTCGCGGAGGCCTACCTGCGCGGCCGGCCGACGCTGCAGCGGGTCTGCCTGCTGCTGGACGCGCGGCGCGGCATCACGTCCGCCGACGAGCCCGTCATGGCCGCCTTCGACCAGAGCGCGGTGTCCTTTCTCGCGGTGCTGACCAAGTGCGACAAGCTCACGGCGGAAGCGCTGACGGCGCAGGTCGTCGCCATCGAGGCGGCGCTCGCCACTCACGTCGCCGCCTATCCGTCGCTGATCGCCACGAGCGCGCGCACCGGCGCCGGCATTCCGGCGCTCAGGGGCCATCTCGCCGCGCTGGCCACGGCGGAGAGAATAGGCTAGTCATCCCCGGCCGGCCGGCGCCCCTGCGTGCGCCGGCGCCTGCGAGCGACCCGGACACCCCCATGCAGCGCATCAGCGATACCAAGCACTGGCTGCGCACCGCGGCCACGATCTCCGAGGCGCTGCCCTACATGCGGCGTTTCGCGGGCCGGAGCCTGGTGATCAAGTACGGCGGCCACGCCATGGGCGATGCCGCGCTCGCCCAAGACTTCGCGCGCGACGTGGTGCTGCTGAAGCAGGTGGGCATCAACCCGGTGGTGGTCCACGGCGGCGGGCCGCAGATCGCTCGCATGCTGGGCCGCCTCGGCATCGAGAGTGATTTCGTCGACGGCCTGCGCGTCACCGACGAAGCGGCTATCGAGGTCGTCGAGATGGTGCTCTCTGGCACCATCAACAAGCAGATCGTGACCACGATCAACGCGGAGGGCGGCACCGCGGTGGGCCTGAGCGGCAAGGACGGCCGTCTCATCGAGGCGACGCCGCTCAAGCGGCGCACGCGCGATGCCGAGACCGGGGCCGAGACGGTGGTCGACCTCGGCTTCGTCGGCGAGCCGGATCGCGTCAACGTCGAGCTGCTGGACCATCTGGGCGAGTCCGACATCATCCCGGTGATCGCGCCGGTCGGCGTGGGCGCCGGCGGCGAAACCTACAACATCAACGCCGACACGGCGGCCGGCGCCATCGCCTCGGCGCTTTCCGCCATCAAGCTGCTGCTGCTCACCGACGTCCCCGGCGTGCTGGACGTGGGCGGCGCGCTCGTCAGCCAGATGACCACCGGCGAGGCGCGGCAGATGCTCGCCGGCGGCGCGATCAGCGGCGGCATGATCCCCAAGCTCGAGACCTGCCTCGAGGCGATCGAGCGCTCGACCGGGGCCGCCCACATCCTGGACGGCCGCGTGCCGCACGTGATCCTGCTCGAGCTATTCA
The DNA here is from genome assembly GCA_965221125.1 of Alphaproteobacteria bacterium. GTDB lineage: Bacteria > Pseudomonadota > Alphaproteobacteria > UBA828 > UBA828 > WTGU01. The sequence goes on along the minus strand of CBDCRW010000005.1, from coordinate 553,308 downwards.
CCGAGCACGGCACCGGCACGATGATCGTGCCCGACTAGAGTACACCACTCCATCTTGACGCGGCCGGGGCGCTTGGCTATTCAGCGCTGTCGGATCGCCAAACGGGGGCTTCGCAACCCATGCCCTGGGACCTTGGACTGCCGCTGCTGGTCGCGCTCGCCACCCTTATCCTGTCCATCGGGATCTTCTGGTCGGCGAAGACGCTGCTGTTCGACGCGCGCCGGCAGGAGGGCACCGACGCGGGCCCCGGCGAGGTCGACGGAGGAGCGAGAGACTCCCACTGAGTTTCCGCATCCACGGTCCGAGCGGCGACGGACCTGGGTTCGTCGCTTTTCTTTTCTCCTAGCCCGCATTTCTCACCAAGGTCACGGCCTGCGTCGCACCCAGGCGTTCGATCCGCCAGGAGCGGGCCGAAAAGCGTATCGGGGAATACGGTTGAGGCCCGCGACGCCGCGGGCGGGCGCCTGGGCGCGACCCGAAGGGCGGCGCTCTCCGGCCGACATGCTGCGTCGATGCGCTTGCCCGATGCCCCACATCGCGCTGCGCGCCTCTCCTTGCCTGTCGGCCGGACAGCGCCGCGCAAACCATGACCTTGGTGAGAATTGCGGGCCAACGCCGGCCGTCAGTCGGCAGGGTTCACCGGCACATTGTCGATAAGCCGCGTCTCGCCGAGCCAGGCGGCGGCGAGCACGCGTGCCGGTGCGGCAATGCGCTCCACCGGCGCGAGCGTCTCGGCATCGCAGACCGCGAGATAGTCGATACGGGTGAAGCCCGCAGCCGTGAGCGCAGAAGCGCCGTTGGCGATCGCGTCGGCCGAGGTCGCACCTTGGGCGAGCGCCGCCGCCATCCAGCTCAGCACCTCGAAGAGCCGGGGCGCGACCCGGCGTTCTTCGGCGGAGAGATAGACGTTGCGGGAGGAGAGCGCGAGGCCGTCGCCGTCGCGCACGGTGGGCACCGCCTCGATCCGGCAGGGGATGTCGAGGTCGGCCACGAGGCGACGCACGGTGGCGAGCTGCTGATAGTCCTTCTCGCCGAAGAGCGCGACATCGGGCAGGCACTGGAGCAGGAGCTTGGCGACGACGGTGGCGACGCCGTCGAAGAAGTGAGGCCGGGCCGCGCTCTCCAGCCCGGCGGTGACGCCGTCCACGTGCACCGTGGTGGCAAACCCCGGCGGGTAGACCGTGTCCACCGTCGGCATGAACACCGCCTCGACGCCCGCCTCGGCCAGCTTCGCGAGGTCGTCGGCCGGATTGCGGGGATAGAGGTCGAAATCCTCGTTCGGCGCGAACTGCGCGGGGTTGACGAAGAGGCTGACCACCGTGCGCCCGCCGTGCACGCGGGCGGCCCGCACGAGCGCCATGTGGCCCTCGTGCAGCGCCCCCATGGTGGGGACGAGAGAAACCGTCAGGCCGCGCCTGCGCCACGCGCCGACGGCCTCGCGCAAGCCGGCGACGCTCTCGATGACCGCAGGCGCCATCGGCGGCCAGCGTCCCGGGACGGCGTTTCCCGAGACGCGCCGCTCGTTACGAGACGATCTGCCAGGTCCCGTCGGGCTGGCGGCAGGCGGTGCCGTAGGCCTGCTGGGTCTCGCCGGCAACCGTCACGGTCTGGGTGAACTCGCGGCAGTAGGTCCCGTCGTTCTGCTGATACGCCGGGGCCGCCGTGATCGTGCCGCTGTTGCCGCTGTCCGGATTGTGCCACGTGTTCGTCGTGCCGGAGGGCGCGTACTCCAACGTGTTCTGCGTTTCATGCTGCAGCGCCAGCTGATCGGCGCGGTCGAGCGACTTGCCGATCTCGCTGCCGATGGCTGCGCCGAGGAGCGTGCCGACACCCGTGGCGATCAGCCGGCCGCGGCCGTCGCCGACCTGCGCGCCGGCGACACCGCCGGCCACGGCGCCGAGAAGCGTACCCAGGCCCTCCTTCGAGCCGGTAGTCTCGCTGCAGCCGGCCAATGCCAGCGCGGCGATGCCGAGCAGCGCGAACTTGAACTTGTGCATGGATCGTCTCCTCACGTCCCTAACCCCCAGTCCCGGCTTGCAGGAGCCGGAGCGCCGACTCCGGGCGCGCGTTCCAGCCCACACATCATGATCTGTGCAGAACCCGTGCTGTTGTCAAATCTTTGTGTTCGCAATGTGGCAGACCGGCATGCGAATCGAGCCCATTGGCGGCAAACGGGCATCGAGCGGCCCCGTCGTCTCCGGAAGGAGAGCGCGGGAACACGGTCCTCAGGCCTTGGACTTTGCCTGCGGCACTGCCGGGTTGGCCGTGTGCTCAGGCCCGGGGAAGCGCCGGGCGCGCACGTCGGCCGCGTAGTTCCGCACCGCATCGGCGAGTCCGTCGCCGAGTTCGGCGTAGCGCTTGACGAAGCGCGGCGTGAAGGCGCCGGCGAGGCCCACGATGTCCTCGGTGACGAGGATCTGGCCGTCGCAGGCCGGCGACGCCCCGATGCCGATGGTGGGGACGGAGAGCTCCTGCGTCAGCGTGCGCGAGAGCAGCTCGACCGTGTTCTCGATCACGATGCCGAAGGCGCCTGCGGCCTCCACCGCGCGTGCGTCGGCGCGGATGCGGCGCGCGCTCTCCTCGGTCTTGCCCTGCACCTGGAAGCCGGCGGCGTTCACCGATTGCGGCATCAGCCCGACATGGCCGAGCACGGGCACGCCCCGCGCCGTGAGGAAGTCGATCGTCTCCGCCATCTCCTGGCCGCCCTCGAGCTTGACCGCCGCGCAGCCGGTCTCCGCCACGATGCGGGCGGCGGTGCCGAAGGCCTGGGCGGGCGATTGCTCGTAGGAGCCGAAGGGCAGGTCCACGACGATGCAGGCCCGCCTGGTGGCGCGCACCACGGCGCGGCCGTGCGCGACCATCATGTCGACCGTGACGCCGACCGTCGATTCCATGCCGTAGAGCACCATGCCGAGAGAATCGCCCACCAGGATGAAGTCGCAGGCCTCGTCGGCGATGCGGGCGACGGGCGCCGTGTAGGCGGTGAGGCTCACGATGGGCTCGCCCCCCTTGGCGCGGGCGATATTGCGGACGGTGAGCCGCCGGACCGGGCTGTCGTTGGCCATGTCGTTGCCTCCCTTGCGAGGCCGTGCGGGCGGCTCGCGGCCGCCCCGGCGCGTCATGCTGCGCCGCAACATGAGGTCATTGTAACAAACGCAACGCCGTTGTGAACAGATTGTTGCATCGCAACATTGCCCTGCTCCGCCCCGGCCCTTCGCGGCCCCCGACGGCTGCGGGGCGCAGGGCTACTGTGCGGCCGCCTGCGCCTCCGGCAGCGAAAAGCGGTCGCGGTCGTGCGGGCGGGTGAAGTCGAGCACCGGCCCCTTCGCCACGACGCGGGAGGGATTCACGCTGTCCTGGCTCTCGTAGTAGTGCCGCTTGATGTGCGTCATGTCGACGGTACCGGCGATCCCCGGCTGCTGGTACAGGTCCCGCAGGTAGTTGCTCAGATTGGGATAGTCCTCGATCCGGTGCCGGTTGCACTTGAAGTGTCCGACGTAGACGGCATCGAAGCGGACCAGCGTGGCGAAGAGCCGCCAGTCCGCCTCCGTGATGCGCGCGCCCACCAGATAGCGTTGCCTGCCAAGCCGCGCCTCGAGCTCGTCCAGGGTCGCGAACAGCGCGTCGAAGGCCTCCTCGTAGGCCGCCTGCGAGCGGGCGAAGCCGGTCTTGTAGACGCCGTTGTTCACGTGCTCGTAGATCGGCTCGTTGATCGCATCGATCTCGTCCCTCAGCGCTGCGGGATGGAATTCCGGCTCGCCGTCGCCCCAGGCGTTGAACGCCGTGTCGAGCATGCGGATGATCTCGGAAGACTCGTTGTTGACGATGGTCTTCTCCCGCTTGTCCCAGAGCACCGGCACCGTGACACGCCCGGTGTAGTCGTCCTTCGCCAGCTTGTAGACCTCGCGCAGGTACCGCGCGCCGTTCACGGTGTCGGGGATGCAGCCGGGGCCGTCGCTGAAGTGCCAGCCTTCGTCGCTCATGAAGGGGTCCACCACCGAGAGCGAGATCACGTCCTCCAGCTTGCGCAGAGCCCGCAGGATGGTCGTACGGTGCGCCCACGGGCAGGCATGCGAGACGTAGAGATGGTAGCGGCCGGGCGCGGCCTTGAAGCCGGATGAGCCGTCGGCGGTGACGGTGTCGCGAAACGAGGTCGTGGCCCGGAGGAAGCGGCCGTCGGCCGCGTTCCGGTCGGTATCGGCCTTGTGCCACACGCCGTCGATCATCCTGCCCATCGAATGGTCTCCATTTGGTGGTGGGTCGCCGTCTCAGAGAGCTTCGCGCGAACGGCCGGCGGCGGGCGCGGGCGCGACAGAGGCCGGCGGCTCCGGCGCCGACGGTGCTTTGCCCCGACGCTTGCGCACGCCGGAGAAAAGGTTCTTCCCTTCGGCGATCTGCCAGGCGATGAGGCCGGGAACGCCGATCACCAGCTCGCGCACCCGCTTGATCAGCGAGAGCGCGAGCGCCACCTCGGGCCCCAAGCCGATCATGCCGCCGAGCAGCACCAGCACGCCCTCCTGCACGCCGAGCGCGCCCGGCACGAAGAACGCGGCCGTCCGCGTCGCCAGGATGAGGCTTTCCAGCAGCAGCGCGTCGGCGACGGTGACCTCGTAGCCCATGAAGTGGAGCGCAGCGTAGATCTCGGCGGCGCCCAGCACCCAGGCGGCAAGCTGCCCGCTCGCGTTCCCCGCCAGCAGCCAGCGGTGGCGGTAGAGGTCGAGGATCGCCTCGTCGAGCGCCTGGGCGCCGCCGATGGCGTTGTCCCATGCCTTGCCTCTGGCGAAGCGCGCCACGCGGCCGATGATCCAGCCGAAGAGCCCGCGCTGCTGAAAGACGCAGAGCAGGATGACGACCACGAACCCGCCCGCCACGCAGTAGCCGATGGCCCGCGCGATATCGCTTTCGCCGTGGTGGGCCATCAGCAGGCCGATACCGACCAGGGTGAAGAACAGGAGCGTTATCGTGCTGAGGGTGAGGTCGACGACGACGCTGGCACCTGCGATGCGCCCCGGCACGCCGCGCATCACCAGGAGCCTGGAGCGGACCACCGCGCCCCCCACCTGGAAAGCCGGCACCAGCGTGTTGACCGCTTCCCCGATCCAGCGCGCCCAAAGCGCCGTCAGCACCGACGGCCGGTGGCCGTCCAGGAAGAGCAGCCGCCAGACGTAGCCGTCGAGCATGATCGGCACGAGGCGCACCAGGACGACCACCGCGATGCCCCAGCTCACCGCGGCGACGGCAGCCGCCACGTCGCCGGCGCCCTGATAGCAGACGAGCCCGATGACCAGCGCGATGCCGACGATGAGTCCGATGTAGCCCCAGCGCTTCACCGGCGATTCCTTCTTCGGACGCAAGCGCGAGAGGCCCCCGGCCGGACCGGGGGGCAGAACATTATAGCGGTGCGCTCTCGAATCGACTCGTCCAATGACCGGCGCCGTCGCGACCGCACAACCTGCGACGTTCACTGCACACGCTGCACTGCAGCGCTAGGGCGGTCCCAGGAGCTCCGCCGGCGGGCGCCGGAAGGTCATGCGCCCGCGCTTGAAGCCGTAGAGCGGCGGGGCCACCGCGGCCACGGCCTGGGCTGCATCTTGCGCGTCCAGCACCACGAGATCGGCCGCCTTGCCCACGGCGATGCCGTAGTCGTCGAGGCCGAGGATGCGGGCCGAGCGGCGCGTGATCATGTCGAAGCAGTCGAGCATCTCCGCGCGCGCGCCCACGTGGGCCACGTTGGCGTAGAGGTTGGCCATGCGCACCAGCGAGCAGTCGCCGAAGGGCGTGAAAGGGTTGAGCACGTTGTTGGACGAGAGCGAGCAGTTGACGCCATGGCCGAGCAGCCGGTGCGCGGCCGTGACGCCGCGCCGCACATTGGCCGCATCGCCACGCCCCATGAGGAAGAGGTCGGTCGCCGGCAGCACGGTGCAGGCGACCCCCGCCTCCGCCATGCGCCCGGCAACGCGCGCCAGGTGCTCGGGCGTCGCCGCCGAGAGCTTGGTGACGTGGCCGACCGTCACCCGCCCGCCGTAGCCGAAGCGCTCGGTCAGCGCGCAGACCTGGTCAAGGTCGAGATCATCCGCGCTCTCGCCGAAGTCGAGGTGCATGTCGATGTCGACGTCGAACTGCCGGGCGAGCGCGAACACGCGGTCGATCTGGCCGGCCGGGTCGCTGTCGGTGTAGGGCGCGGCGCCGACCACGCGGGCGCCGCGCTCCAGCGCGTCGACCATCAGCGCGTCGGTGCCCGGATTGTTGAGCAGCCCCTCCTGCGGAAAGACGCAGATCTCCAGGTCGATGGCCCAGCGGTAGGCCTCGATCAGCGGCAGCACGCCGTCGAAGCCGCGCATGCCGATGCCGGGGTCGACCTCCAGGTGGGTGCGCATGTGGGTCGTGCCCTGGGCGATGCAGGCGTCGAGCACGCGGCGTGCGCGCGTGTTCACGTCGTCGGCCGTGAACGCCCGCTTGACCCGCGCCACCTCGTCGATGGCCTCGGCGAGATCGCCTCTCTCCGCGCTGCAGCGGTCGAGGATGCAGGCCTTGTCGAGGTGGATGTGGGTCTCGACGAAGCCGGGGGCCACGAGGCGGCCGTCCACGTCCAGCACCGGCGCATCCGCCTCGATCCGGGGCGCGATCTCGGCGATGCGCCCGTCGGCGATGCCGATGTCGAGCCGGGCGCCGTCGCCGCCGGCGACGAGGGCGCCGCGCAGGATCCGGTCCATGCCCTCGCCCTCGCGTGCGCGCGCCCCCTAGCGCAGCATGTAGCGCTGGGCGAGCGGCAGCTCGTCCGCCGGCTCGCAGGTCGCAAGCTCGCCGTCGACCATCACCTCGAAGGTCTGGGGATCGACCGTCACCTCGGGGCAGGCGTCGTTGTGCAGCATGTGGCCCTTGGCGAGCTTGCGCGTGCCCCGCACGGGCACGGTGCGGCTCTGCAGCCCGAGCCTGCCCGCGACGTCTGCCTCCGCCGCCGCCTGCGAGATGAAGCTGAGGCTGAGCGCCTCCTTGGCCCGGCCGAAGGCGCCCCACTGCGGGCGCATCATCAGCGGCTCGCAGGTCATCAGCGAGGCGGCGCTGTCCCCCATCGCCGACCACACGATGAAGCCGCCCTTGATGACCAGCTCCGGCTTGATGCCGAAGAAGGCCGGGCGCCAGAGCACCACGTCCGCGAGCTTGCCCGCCTCAAGCGAGCCGATGTGGCTGTCGATGCCGAAGGTGCGGGCGGCGTTGATGGTGTACTTCGCGATGTAGCGCTTGATGCGCTCGTTGTCGCCCTTGGCCGTCCGCTCCGAGACGAGCCGCCCGCGCTGGCCCCTCATCTTGGAGGCAAGCTGCCAGGTGCGGCAGATGACCTCGTTGATCCGCCCCATCCCCTGGCTGTCCGAGCCCAGCATCGAGATCGCGCCGATGTCGTGCAGCACGTCCTCGGCCGCGATGGTCTGCGCGCGGATCCTGCTCTCGGCGAAGGCCACGTCCTCCGGCACCGCCGGGTTCAGGTGGTGGCACACCATGATCATGTCGAGGTGTTCGTCGAAGGTGTTGCGCGTGTACGGGTTGGTGGGGTTGGTGGACGACGGCAGGCAGTTGGGCTCGCCGGTGATGCGGATGATGTCGGGCGCGTGGCCGCCGCCGGCGCCTTCCGCGTGGTACATGTGGATCGTGCGGCCCTTGATCGCGGCCAGCGTCTCCTCGAGGAAGCCGCTCTCGTTCAGCGTGTCGGTGTGGAGCTGGACTTGAAAATCCATGTCGTCGGCGACGCCGAGGCAGGTGTCGATCGCCGCCGGCATGGCGCCCCAGTCCTCGTGGATCTTGAGGCCCATGCAGCCGCCCGCAATCTGGTCGACCAGTGAGTGCGGCCTGGCCGAGTTGCCGCGCCCGAGGAAGCCGAAGTTGATCGGCCATTCCTCGGCCGCCTGCAGCATCTTGCCCACGTTCCAGGCGCCGCCGCAGTCGATGCCGACGGTGATCGGCCCGAGCGAGCCGCCCAGCATGGTCGTGACGCCGCTCGCGATGGCGTGCTGGCAGAGCTGCGCGCTGTCGAAGTGGACGTGCACGTCGATGCCGCCGGGCGTCGCGATCAGCCCCTCGGCATCGCGCACCGTGGTCGCGGCGCCGCAGAGAAGCTCGGGGTCCACCCCGTCCATCACCGCGGGGTTGCCGGCCTTGCCCACGCCCGCGATCAGCCCCTCCTTGATACCGATGTCGCCCTTGACGATCCCCAGCACGGGATCGATGACAACGGCGTTGGAGACCAGCATGTCGAGCGAGCCTTGCGCGCTGTCGAGGCCGGCGACGAGGCCGATGCCGTCCCGCAGCGTCTTGCCGCCGCCGTGCAGGCACTCCTCGCCGGGCACGCCGTGGTCGTGCTCGATCTCGGCGAGCAGCTCGCTGTCTCCCAGCCGGACGCAATCGCCGGTGGTGGGCCCGTAGAGCGCCGCGTAGTCCGCCCTGCTCATCCGTGCCATCGCTCAAGCTCCCTTGAAGCCGCGGGCGCGGGCACGGGCCAGCGCCTCCTGCTTGACGCTCTCGGAGCGCCGCGAGCCTTGCGTGAGGTCGTTGAGCCCCACCATCTCGCCGCTGCCGCCGAATTCCACGAGGGTCACCTCCTTCGTCTCGCCGGGCGCGAAGCGGACTGCCGTGCCGGCAGGGATGTCGAGGCGCATGCCGAAGGACGCGGCGCGGTCGAAGTCGAGGTGCCGGTTCACCTCGAAGAAGTGGTAGTGGCTGCCGATCTGCACCGGCCGGTCGCCGGTGTTGGTGACCGAGACCGTGGCGGTCGGCCGGCCGGCGTTGATCTCGATCTCGCCGTCCGCCGGGATGATCTCGCCGGGGCGCACGCTTTCGTCCTGCACCTTCTTGCCGGGGCGGATCGGCTCGTGGACCGTCACCAGCTTGGTGCCGTCGGGGAAGGTGCCCTCGACCTGCAGCACGGGCATCATCTCGGCGACGCCGGGCATGACGTCGTCGGTGGTGAGGATGGCAGCACCTTGCTCGATCAGCTCGGCCACCGAGCGTCCGTCGCGCGCGCCCTCCAGGATCTCGTCGCTGATCAGCGCCACGGCCTCCGGGTGGTTGAGCGCGCGGCCCCGTGCGCGGCGGCGGCGCGCAAGCTCGGCGGCGGTGAAGATGGTGAGCCGCTCCGTCTCCGTCGGTGTCAGCAGCATCGTGGGCCACCCTGATCAGTTGCTGAAGAGTCGGACCGCCGCCTCCTCATGGCGGGCCGCCGCCACATCGGCCAGCGGCGCGTAAGAGCGCACGTCCTCGAGGCCGGGCGCCGGCCGGGCCAGCAGCGCCGCCATCCGGGGCCTGAGCCTGCGCAGCATGATCTGCCCGTCGAGGTGGCCGATCAAGCCGAGCCTGAGCGCGGCCCCCAGGATCGTGGCGCAGAGCCCGTGCAGGCTCACCGCCTCGGCGCGGGGGAGATCGAGACCGGAGCCCGCGAGCACCAGCCCCTGCACCACGGCGAGATGGCCGTGCGCCTCGCCGGCGCGAAGGCGCGCGCGATAGTCCGCGGCGCCGGGCGTTTTCATGCGTGCGTGGACGCCGAGCAGCGCGGCGCCCCCCTTGCGCGAGCCCTCGCGCAGCTCGCGCGGCAACGTCATCGCCTCCTGCAGCGCGTCGATCTCGGCGACCGCCGGCCAGTCGGGAGAGGCGCGGTGAGCGGCGGCGAAGAAGGCGCGCTCCGCCGTGGCCCAGCGCTCCGTCACTTGGTCGGCAAGAAAATCTTCGAGCGAGGCCGCGTCGGCCACGATGCCGTCCGCGTGCAGCGTCTCCAGCCCGAGCGAGAACGATACCGCGCCGCTCGGGAAGAAGCTGTCGCCGAACTGCAGCGCCGCGAGATCGGCGCCCGCGCCGCTCTCGTTCTCGCTCATCGTCCTCTCCCGCCTGGGCCGCGCACATCCTGCGCGCGGTTCTTCCTTGAGGATCACCTTACCCGTCGCCGCGGGCGCGGCCAAAGCTGTTGTCACGGCCCGCTGCCGCGTTCATGGTCCACCCGGCATTCACGGGCGAAAGCGGGAGGCGGCAATGGCGGCGGACGGGCACTACGACGTCCTCTTTGCGGGCGGGACGGTGATCGACGGCACGGGCGCGCCGCGGGCGCGGGCCGATGTCGCCGTCTCGGGCGATCGCATCGCCGCCGTGGGCGACCTCGCCGGCGTGCAGGCCGGGCGGAGCATCGACGCGACCGGGCGCATCGTCTCGCCGGGCTTCATCGACGCCCACACCCACGACGACAACCTGCTGCTGGTCGATCGCGACATGACGCCCAAGACCAGCCAGGGCGTCACCACGGTGATCGCCGGCAATTGCGGGGTGAGCCTCGCGCCGCTCGGGCCGGGGCGCCCGGTGCCGCCGCCGCTCGACCTGCTGGGCGGGCCTGCCGACTTCCGCTATCCCCGCTTCGCCGACTACGTGGCGGCGCTCGACGAGGCCCCGCCAGCCGCCAATGCCGGGCTCCTCGTCGGCCATTCGGCGCTCCGCCTGGACACCATGGACGACGTGGACCGCCCGGCGACGGCAGGCGAGATCGACGCCATGCGGGACCGCCTCGCCGAGGGGATGGGAGCCGGGGCTTTGGGCTTCAGCACCGGGCTCATCTACGGCCCCAACAAGGCGGCGAGCACCGAGGAGGTGGCGGCGGTGGCCGAGGTGGCAGGCGCCGCCGGCGGCCTCTACGTCACCCACATGCGCAACGAGCACGACGGCGTCGAGGAGGCGATGGAGGAAGCCTTCGAGATCGGCCGCCGCGCCGGCGCGGACGTCGTCATCTCCCACCACAAGTGCGCCGGACGCCAGAACTTCGGGCGCAGCCGCGACACGCTCGCGCTGCTCGACAAGGCCCGCGAGCGCCAGTCCATCGGCCTCGACGTCTATCCCTACACCGCAGGCTCCACGGTGCTGATGCCGGAAATGGCGGAGAAGGCGGAGCGCGTGATCGTCAGCTGGTCCGAGCCGCACCCCGAGCATACCGGCCGCGACCTCGCGGACGTCGCCGCGGAGCTTGGCCTCGATCCGATCGCCGCCGCGCAGAGACTGCTCCCGGCCGGCGGCATCTACTTCATGATGGACGAGGCGGACGTGCAGCGCATCATCGCCTACGAGCACAGCATGATCGGCTCCGACGGCCTGCCCCACGACCGCCACCCGCACCCCAGGCTCTGGGGCACCTTCCCGCGCGTGCTCGGCCACTACGCGCGCGAGCTCGGCCTGCTCACGCTGGAGGACGCGGTGCGCCGCATGACCGGGCTCACCGCCGCCCGGTTCGGGCTCACCGACCGCGGCGAGGTGCGCGCGGGCGCCTACGCCGATCTCGTGATGTTCGACGCGGAGACCGTCGCGGACCGGGCGACCTTCGACGAGCCGACCCGGCCCGCCGCCGGCATCGATGTCGTCATGGTGAACGGCGCCATCGTGCGCGAAGGGGGCCGGGTTACCGGCAACCGGCCCGGCCGGGCACTCAGACGGTAGAGCGCGTCCGTCTTCGACGGACGTGCGACAGGCCGCGAATGCGGCGCGCCCGCGCAGGCGCCGGCCAACGGCCGGCTGCCGTGAGCGAAAAAAGGCTCGAGCGACGGCTTTGGCCGGAGCACTCAGATCGCGTGGCGGCCGAGCCGGTCGCGAAGCTGCTTCACCCGCCGCTTGACGCCCGGCATGTGCGGGTTGTGGACCAGCGCCCGCTCGAACGCCGCGAGCGCCTCTTCCTCGTTGCCGAGCGCGATGTTGCAGAGGCCGAGCCCCGAAAGCGCGCCGAAGTGGCGCGGCTCGCGCTTGAGCGTCTCCTCGATATCGGCGATCGAGCCGTCGTAGTCGCCCATCAGGTAGCGCAGCGTCGCGCGGCGGTTCCAGCCCTCGGAGAGGTCCGGCCGGTGCTCTATGACCCCGTTGAGGATTGCGTAGGACTGGTCGAAGTGGCCCGCCGACATCGCCCTGTCGCCGGCGAGCAGCATCCGGTCCATCTGTTCCGAGCCGGTATCGAACCAGAGGGTCCAGATCTGCAACTCGATCCGGCGCACCTCCTGCGGGCTCTCTGCGGCCTTGAGGTCGCGGAAGAGCCCGTCCAGCGCCGGGTCGGTCTGATCGGCCAAGGCAGTCCCCGTCGTGCCGAGCGCCAGCGTCAGCGCCAAGACCAGCGCAGGCAGAGAGCGCAGGCAGCGGCTCCAGGACATCATGCGACAGGGTAAACCTGGGGCGGCCCCTGCGCCAAGCGTCTTCGTTGCCGCCGGCCCCGTCCGCTCTATTGCGCGCCGAGCTGCCGGCGCACGAGCGGCTGGTCGCGGATCGGCCAATGGATCACCGCGGCCGCGACGCCGAGCGCCACGGCGATCAGCCACACCGCATCGTAGGAGCCGGTGGTGTCGTACAGGTAGCCGCCGAGCCAGGCGCCGAGGAAGGAGCCCAGCTGGTGGCTGAAGAAGACGATGCCGAAGAGCGCGCCGAGGTAGCGCGGCCCGAAGATCTGGGCGACGAGGCCGCTGGTGAGCGGCACGGTGCCGAGCCAGAGCAGCCCCATCAGGGCGGAGAAGACGAGCACGCTGGCCTCGGTCACCGGCACCACGAGGAAGCCGCCGTACACCGCCGCCCGGCCGAGGTAGAAGAGCGAGAGCACGTACTTCTTGCGGTGCCGGTCGCCGAGCCAGCCGGCGGCGAAGGTGCCGACGATGTTGCCGAGCCCGATCACGGCGATGGCCGTGGCGCCCATCATCGGCGCGAGGCCCGCGTCCGTGAGGAACGGCGGCAGGTGCGTCGCGATGAAATAGACGTGGAAGCCGCAGACGAAGAAGCCGGCGCAGAGCAGCCAGAAGCCGCTGTGGGCGCGGGCCTCCACCAGCGCCTCGCCGAGCGACTGGGCGCTGCCCTCGGGCGGCACGTGGCTGCCGCGCATGCCGATGAGGCAGGGCAGCATCATCGCCGCGATCCCGCAGTAGGCGATGAGCGCCATGGACCAGCCGACGCCGTCGATCAGGGCGCCGCCGACCGGGGCCAGCGCGAGCTGCCCGAAGGAGCCGCCGGCGGCTGCGATGCCGAGCGCCATGCTGCGCTTCTCCGGCGGCACCGCGCGGCCCACCGGGCCAAGCACCACCGCGAACCCGGTGGCGCTGATGCCGAGGGCGACAAGCACGCCCTGGCTCAGGTGCAGCCCGACCGCATCGCCTGCCCATGCCATCCACAGCAGGCCCGCGACGTAGATCACGATGCCCAGCAGGACGACCGGGATCGCCCCGTGGCGGTCGGCGAGCCCGCCGAAGACCGGCTGGCTGATCCCCCAGACCAGGCCCTGGATCGCGATGGCCAGCGCGAAGGTCTCGCGCGAGACCCCGATGTCGAGGCTCATCGGCGTGAGGAAGAGGCCGAAGCTGCTGCGGATTCCGTTGCTGATGGTCAGCACCAGCGCCGCGCAGAGAACGAGCGCGAGAACGTTGACGGCAGGCCGGCTCATGTGCGTGTCCTGCCGACCCCTAGGGCCGGGTATTGAATGAAAGCCATCGCCGCCTCAGCCGTGGCGCGCGAGCGCGCGCTCCAGGATTGCGGCGGCGCGGTCGATCTGCGCCTCGCTGGTGCAGAAGGGCGGCACGAAGCGGAGCACGTTGCCGTGCTGGCCGCGCACCGAGAAGAGGAGGCCGTCGGCGAGACAGTCGCGGTAGATCTCCTTGGCCTCCGCGCTCGCGGGCTCCTTGGTGGCCCGGTCGCGCACCAGCTCGACCCCCTGCAGGCAGCCCTTGCCACGCAGGTCGCCGATCATGGGGAAGCGCTGCTGCAGGGCCTCCATGCGCCCGCGCCAATGGCCGCCGATGGCGCGCGCCTTCGCCGGCAGGTCCTCGGCCAGGATTTCCTCGAGGCTGGCCAAGCCCGCCGTGCACGCGATGGGATCGGAGGAGTGCGAATGGCCGAAGGTGAGCCCGCCTTCCAGCGCGCGCGCGGCGATATCGTCGGTCGTCACCATGGCGCTGATGGGGAGCCCCCCGCCGAAGTGCTTCGACAGCGTCATGATGTCCGGCACCACGCCATGCTGCTGGTAGGCGTAGAGGGTGCCGAGCTTGCCGAGCCCGGTCTGCGCCTCGTCCAGGATGAGCAGCGCGCCGCGCGCCGCGAGCCCCGCCTTGAGCGCCTTGAGGTAGCCCGGCGGCATCTCGATCACGCCGCCCGCGCTGATGAGCGGCTCGGCGATGACGGCCGCCAGATTGTTCGGGCATTCGCGATCGAGCAGGTCGAAGGCGATGGCGAGCAGCGGCGCCCACCAGTCCTCGCCCTCGGCGCCCACCGGCGAGCGGTAGGCGTAGGGCGCCGGGATCGCGTGCACGTCGGGGATGGAGGGGCCGTTGCCGGCCGTGGTCGCGGCGAAGCTCATGCCGCGCGTCACGTCGGTGTAGCCGTGGAAGCTCAGGTGCAGCGCGCCGATGCCGTTCCGCCTGGTCGCGCGCCGGGCGAAGAGCACCGCCGCCTCGTTGGAATCGGCGCCGGACTGGATGAAGAGCGAGCGGCTGAGCGGCGCATCGAAGGTCTCCGCGAGCCGCGCGGCAAGGCGAAGCTGGGGCGCGTTGAAGTAGACCGAGCTCGCGTGGGTGAGCGTGCCGAGCCCGTCCCGCACCGCCTGGGTCACGCGCGGGTTGTTGTGGCCGATGGCGGAGCACATCTGGCCCGAGTTGAAGTCGAGGTAGGCCTGGCCTTCGGAATCGAAGATCTCGGCGCCGTCGGCGCGGACGAAGACCGGCCCGTCCGCTGCCGCAACCACGTCCGAGAGCAGCTCGCCCTGAATCAGATGACGCGCGCCGGCCGCGCGCAGCGCCGCGATGTCCACCGTTGCGTCCTCCCCGGAATCGTGGCCGCGATCCTAGAGCGTTTCCGCTTTGCACGGAAACGCTCTCGGCATTTGTCGCTCACGGCAGCTGGCCTGCCTGCGCTTGCGCGCGCCTATCGGCGCGATCGGCCAGCGCCTGCGCGGGCGCGCCGCTGTCGCGGCCTGGCGCGTCCGTCATGGACGGACGCGCTCTACTCTTCCACCGCCGGGCCTCTGTTTCCGGTCAGCACCGTCACCATGTTGTCGATCAGCCGCATGCCGATGCCCTCGTCGAGCGAGAGGATCGATTCCGGGTGGAACTGCACGGCCGCGATGGGGCGCTCGCGGTGTTCCAGCGCCATGACGACGCCGTCGTCGGTCTCGGCCGTGACCGCCAGCAGGTCGTCGGGGAGCGACACGCGCCGGGCGTAGAGCGAGTGGTAGCGGCCCACGCGGAAGCGCTGCGGCAAGCCCCGGAAGAGCGCGCTGGCCTGCACCGTGACCTCGGAGGGCTTGCCGTGAACCGGCTCGTCGAGCTGGCCCAGTTCGCCGCCGAAATACTCGGCCACGGCCTGGAGGCCGAGGCAGACGCCGAAGAGCGGCACGCCCTTCGCCAGCACCAGCCGGATGGTCTCGGCGGTGCCGAAGTCCCCGGGCCGGCCGGGGCCGGGCGAGAGCACGACGAGATCGGGCGCCGCCTCCTGCAGCATCCGGCGCGCGGGCGCGGGCCGCAGCGTCTCGACCTCGGCGCCGGTCTGGCGCAGGTAGTTGGCGAGGGTGTGGACGAAGGAATCCTCGTGATCGACCAGGAGCACGCGCCTGGCCGCGCCCGGCCGGGCGGAGGGCGCGCGCGCCGGCGCGGGCGCCGCCTCCGCACGCACGGCCGCGAACAGCGCGGACGCCTTGAGGCGGCACTCCGCGTCCTCGGCTTCCGGATCGCTGTCGTAGAGCAGGGTGGCGCCGGCCCTGATCTCGGCGATGCCGTCCTGCATGCGGACGGTGCGCAGCGTGAGCCCGGTGTTCATCGCGCCGTCGAAGCCGATGCGGCCGATGGCGCCGCCGTACCAGCGCCGCGCCGAGCGCTCGTTCGCCTCGATGAAGCGGATCGCCCAGTGCTTGGGCGCGCCGGTGACCGTGACCGCCCAGGTGTGGCTGAGGAAGGCGTCGAGCGCATCGAACTCGGGCCGCAGGATGCCCTCGACGTGGTCGACCGTGTGGATCAGGCGGGAGTAGAGCTCCACCTGGCGGCGGCCGATCACGCGGACCGAGCCCGGCTCGCAGATGCGCGACTTGTCGTTGCGGTCGACGTCGGTGCACATGGTGAGCTCGGCTTCGTCCTTGGCCGAGTTGAGCAGCTTCGCGATCTGCGCGGCGTCGCCCAGCGCATCTTGGCCGCGCGCGATGGTGCCCGAGATGGGGCAGGTCTCGACGCGCCGGCCCTCGACCCGCACGTACATCTCCGGCGAGGCGGCGACCAGGAACTCGCCCGCGCCCAAGTTCATCAGCGCGCAGTAGGGCGCGGGATTCAGCGTGCGCAGGCGGTCGAACACGACGGAGGGCGCGTCGGCGCAGGCCTCGCTGAACTGCTGGCTCATCACCACCTCGAAGAGGTCGCCGCGGCGGAAGGCATCCTTGGCGCGCTCGACGGTGGCCGGGTACGCGCCCGGCTGGTGGTCGTTGGCGGGCGGGTTGGCGCTGGCGGGGGCGTAGGCGTCCTCCACCGGCGCGCGGGGCATGTCGCGCGTGTCGCCTGTGGGCGTGACGAAGTCGTAGCGGTGCCGCACCGCCCTCTCCGACATGTGATCGACGACCAGGATCTCGTCCGGCACGAAGAGCACCAGGTCGCGCTGGTCGGCCGGACGCTCCAGGCGCAGCTCCACCGGCTCGAACTGGTGCGCGAGGTCGTAGCCGAAGGCGCCGTAGAGCCCAAAATGCTGGTCCTCGTCGTTGCCGAAGAGGTCGATCACCGCGCGCAGCAGGCTGAAGATCGAGGGCTGCCGGCTGCGCTGCTCCTCGGGCACGATCTCCGTCGGCGGGTGGATCTGCCCATGTAGGCGATCGACCTCCGCCTCCAGGGAGGCGACGGCGGCGAGCGGCTCGATGGCGGCGCGGATCGGCTCGATCAGCACCCGGCCGCGCGGATCCAGCGCGCTCACCTCGAATTCGCGCCTGCGGCAGGTGATGGCGAGCGGCGGCGCGGCGAAGCCTAAGTCCCAGCGCGTGTAGCGGCCGGGGAACTCGAAGCAGGACGACATGAAGACGCCGGGGTAGCGGTCCAGCCGCTCGACCAGGGCCGCGGCCGCGGGGCCTATCGCCGTCTCGCGGTCGCTGCGGTGGACGGCGATGCCGCCGCGGGTGCGGTAGCGGCGCTCGGTGGTGGCGGGCTCGCTCATGGCGCCCTTATCCCACCTGCCGGGAGGGCCAACAACCCCGGCCCCTGTGGCCGGCGGTAAGCGTTCGCCTAAAGAGTGCCGGAGCGGAGGAACACGGATTCGCCATCGATGCCCTCATCGTCTTCGCCCTGTGAACGAACGCACTTCGATATGCGTGTTCCCCGGGGATGGCGCGCACGCGCAGCCGCGATCCGGCGGGATGCGCCGATCCATGCCCCGGATGACATACGCTTCGACCGATGCAGCATTGTCTTTCCGATGTTGGAGCCGCTATTAGAGCAGTTCTTGCCTATGCCGCGGGCGGCTCGCCGAGTCGGCTGGCACGACATCGACCGTCGATGCGGCGGTCCGCCTTGTTGATCGCTTTGTCTGGAGAATACCGACATGAGATTCCATGTTGCTTGCGTCCTGGCGGCGGCAGCCATCCTCTCCCTCGCGGCCTGTGGCGGGGGCGGCGACTCGAATTCGAGGCCGGCTCTTACCCCCGACGACATCAGGGAGCTGACCGGCCTGTCGGCGCCCGTCGAGACCGCGGCCACGCAGCAGGCGCGCCATCAAGACATATCCGCGCGCGCCGATTCCCTGGTCGTTTCCACGGTGCACATGGAGCTCGCGCTCCCGGACGAGACCCTCACGATCCGGCAG
This sequence comes from Alphaproteobacteria bacterium, assembly GCA_965221125.1. Lineage (GTDB taxonomy): Bacteria > Pseudomonadota > Alphaproteobacteria > UBA828 > UBA828 > WTGU01. The sequence goes on along the minus strand of CBDCRW010000005.1, from coordinate 535,506 downwards.
GTGGCGGAATGCTCCGGGGCCGAGTGCCAGCTGCTCAACCCCATAACCGGCGAGACCGAGACAGCCGGCCTCGACACGGCGGTGGTCGAGCTTGGCGATGCGGAACCCATCGGCTCTGCGCATGGCATCACCTTGGTGTCGAAAAGCGGGCAGCAGAGTGGCGCTGACGCGTCCTCGCTCGGTGCCTGGATGGAGCACGGCGCGTTCATGCTCAACGGTCTGCGCGCGGTCGACGAGGACTCCCAGAGCAATACCCTGCACGCGGTGGCCCTGGGAGATCTCACCGATCTTCCGCTGACCGGGTCTGCCTCGTGGCTCGGCATCATGGTGGGAACGCCCATCGCCGGGGACGATCGCGGCGACCGGCTGGTCGGGACGGCGGCTCTGAACTACGACATGACCGCCGGCGTGCTCGATGCCGGGTTCAGCGGCATCAAGAACATCGACCGCGGGACGGCGCATAGCGTCGAGGCGGTTATCTTCTCCGACCTGGAGGTCGGCGCGGACGGGACGTTCTCGCGAGGCCAGTCGGGCGCGCGCATCCAGGGCGGCTTCTACGGTCCCGACCACGCCGAGGCGGGGGGCATCTTCGAGCAGTCCGACATCGTGGGCGCCTTCGGCGTGAAGCGGCAATAACACCCGGTCGAGATTCCCCCCTTCTGGCTACAGAATTTGGCCGTCCCGCTAACCGCATCTTGCCAGCGCTGGCGCTGGATCGCTTCTCTGCGATTGGCAGTCGCCGATCCCATCCGCTGACCGAACGAACACGGCCCGCGACGCATACCGGACTCAGCGCCGGCGCAGCTCCACCACGGATTCGTAGAGCGTGCTGCCCGCCGCTTTGCCGGCGCGGACGCTGGACTCGACGATGCTGCTGCCGACGCGCGTTTCACGGGGAACGTGGATGTCCGCAATTTGGAACCCGCGCGCTTCCGCGATGCTGGCGAGGAAGCGGTCGGTCGGGATCGGCACCCCTTGCAGGATGGAGTTGCCGATCACCACCAGCGCCGTCGCCCCCGGCCGGAGGCACCAGGCCGCGCCGTCCGCGAAGCGCGCGCAGTCGTTGAAGTAGCGCGCCGCATAGTTGGCCCAGCCGTTGCCGCCGTAGATGCCCTTCTCGGGGTTCTTCCGCCGCACGGCGTCGATTGCTTCTCCAATTTCGGCGTCCTCGATGGAGGAATCGAGGTCGATGCGCTCCTCGTCGCGGGCGTTCTGCCAGTAGGTGCCGACGTTGAGCGCCTCCAGCCGCTTGAGGTCGCCGGGGGCGGTGCAGAACCCCAGCCAGTAGAGGTGCGGCCGCGTGTTGCGGTTGTAGTGGTAGTTGTTGAGGTAGGGCGGCGAGGTGACGAGCAGGTCCGCGCTGCCCTCGTCGAGCGCGTCGTGGCCATCGAAGAAGGAACGCTCGAAGACCCGCCCGTCGTCGCGCGCAGGGTTCGCGCGGGAGGCGCGGTACCACGCGGCATCGTCCGCCATCTGGCGGAGCTTGGCCGCGATGGCGCCGGCCACGTCGTCGTCGTCCACCTCGGGCCGCCCGACCGATGCCTTGCGGCCGAGGCTGGGCTCGTAGGAGTAGTTGGAGTAGCCCACCATGGTCGCCGCAAAGGCGAGCCGGAAGAGGTTGGCGGCGGGCACCTCCGGCGTCGCCATGAAATCGAAGGCCAGCAAGACCTTGCGCTCCACCGCCGGGCTGTAGAACGGCGCGCGCGACCGAAATCCATGGGGCGGTTGCGATTGCGGGGTGCGGCCTTTACGCCCCGCTTCCTCCATGAACGCCTCGAATTCAGCGATGGCCGCCCTTAGCGGCACGGGCTCCAGCCGGTGCGCGCCCAGCTTCGTTCGCGCGGCAAAGGCAGCGTAGGGATTGATCTCGAAACCGACCGCTTCGTGGCCGGCGAGATCGGCCTCGATCAGCGTCGTGCCGACGCCGGCGAAAGGGTCCAGCACGACGCCTTCTCCCGGCTCCGGCAGGTGGCGGGCCAGCGCGTCTTGCACGAACTGCCGCGAGAACCCCGCGATCCAGGGAACCCACCTGTGCACCGGCGCGTCCCGGTTGGCCATGAAGGCGGGATCGCGGAAGGCGCCCCGGCCCTCCGCCCGGTCGGCGGACGCGCTCACCGGCCGCTGCGGCGCGGCGCTCCGCCGCCGGTCAGGGGGTCAGGATGGTCGAGCCCGTGGTCTTGCGGGCCTCCAGGTCGCGGTGCGCCTGGGCGGCGTCGGCCAGCGGGTAGGTCTGGTGGATCTCGATCTTCACCGCGCCCGAGCGCACCACGTCGAAGAGCGCGCCGGCCGATTCCTCAAGCTCCGGCCGCGTCGCGTTGTAGCCGAAGAGGGTGGGCCGCGTGATGTACGCGCTCTTGGGCGCAAGACGGGCCAGGTTGAAGTCGGTGATGGGGCCGGACGCGTTGCCGAAGCTCGCGAGCGTTCCCAGCCGCGCGAGGCAGTTGAGCGAGCCCTCCAGCGTGTCGGCGCCGATGGAATCGTAGACCACCGGCACGCCTTGCCCGTCGGTGATCTCCATCACGCGCGCGGCGAAATCCTCGGTCCGATACTGAACCGGGTGGTCGCAACCGTGGGCGCGGGCGAGTTCCGCCTTCTCCTCCGAGCCCACGGTGCCGATCACCGTCGCGCCCAGGTGCTTCAGCCACTGGCACTGGATCAGCCCGACCCCGCCGGCGGCGGCGTGCACCAGCACTGTCTCGCCCGCCTTCACCGGGTAGGTGCGGCGGATCAGGTACTCGACCGTCATGCCCTGCAGCATCATCGCCGCGCCCTGCTCGAAGCTGATGTCGGCCGGCAGCTCGACCAGCGAGCCTGCCGGCATCACGCGGGCCTCAGAATAGGCGCCGGGCGGCGGCGGGCTGGCGTAGGCGACGCGCGCACCGGGCGCGACCTCGGTGACGCCCTCGCCCACGGCCTCGACCGTGCCTGCGCCCTCCATGCCGATAGGCCAGGGAAGCGAGGGCACCGGGTAGAGGCCAGTGCGGTGGTAGACGTCGATATAGTTGAGGCCGATCGCCTCGTGGCGCACCAGCGCCTCGCCGGGGCCGGGCTCGGGCAGCGCCACATCCTCGTAGTGCAGCACCTCGGGCCCGCCGGCCTCGTGCATCCGAACCGCCTTGACCATGTGTCTCCCTTTCCTGTTCGGGGGTGCCCGCCCGGCCGCGTCCGGCTCAGGCCGGAGCCGCCGGCGGAAGCGCGCGTTCCAGCGCGAGAAGCTGGCGCTTGGTATCACAGCCGGCGCCGCCGGAGAACCCGCCGAGCGCCCCGCCTGCGCCCACGACCCGGTGGCACGGGATGACGAGGGGGATGGGGTTGGCCCCGCAGGCGCCGCCGATGGCGCGGGGCGCGCTGTCGAGCGCACGGGCGAGGTCGCCGTAGCTCCGCGTCTGGCCGTAGGGAATGGCCTGCATCGCCGCCCACACCCGGAGGCGAAAGGGCGTGCCGGAGGGCGCAAGCGGCAACGCGAACTCGCGGCGCTCGCCGGCGAAATACTCCGTGAGCTGGCGCGCGGCCTCCGCCAGCACGCCCGCGTTGGGACGGGCGCCGCCGCCAGCGCCAAAATCGACTTGGGTGATCACCTCGTCGGTGGCGGTGATTGTGAGCGGGCCGACGGGGCTCTCGATGGTGCAGCGGGCGGCGGCCATCGGCCTCAGCCTTCCGCCGGCGCGCGGGCGGCGGCGAGCGCGGCCTTGAGCGCCTCCGCATCGGTCACCGGCAGCGAGCAGACCGGGCCCACGCAGACATAGGCCGTGGCCTTGCCCTCGTGCTGCCCCTTGCCGAAGGCGGGATGACCCAAGGGCAGCGCATCCTTGGGCGCGATCCGGGTCAGCACGCGGTCGGGCAGGCTGGTCGCGTAGACGGCATCGACGAGCGCTTGCGTCCCCGCGTCCTCGCGCACGCCGCAGACCACCACCTGCACCGCGCGGCGCAGCACCTCGCTGTTGTTGGCGAGCGTCGCGAGCGGCGAGAAGTTGCGCTCCAGCTCGCCGGAGAACGCCTTCTCCAGCGCCTCGGCCCGGTCGCGGTAGGCGGCCTCGCCGGTGAGATGGTGGAGGCGGGCGAGCACGCCCACCATGGTGCCGTTGCCGGCGGGCGTCGCCGCGTCGTGGGCGGTCTTGGTGCGGCTGATGGCGGTCTCGCCGTCGTCCGGCGCGTAGAAGTAGCCGCCCTCGGCCGCGTCCCAGTAGTGGGCGTCGAGGACCGCGACCCAGCCGCGCGCGCGTTCCACGTAAGCGCCCTCGCCCGTCGCCTCCGCCAGCGTCAGCGCGGCGCGGGCCATCTCCGCATAGTCGTCCAGGAACTCCACGTCCTTCGAGCGGCCGTGGCGGGCCGCGTGGCGGAGCCGTTCGCCCGCCGCCATGGGGCCTGCGACGTAGTCGAAGGCTTGGGCCGCCGCATCGAGCCAAGCGTCCGCGCCGAATACCATGGCGGCGTTGGCGAGCGCCGCGATCATCAGGCCGTTCCAGTCGGCCAGCACCTTGTCGTCCCAGCCGGGGCGCTCGCGGACCGCGCGCCGCGCCAGCAGGGGCGCGCGGAGCGTCGCGAGGCGGGCCTCGTCCGGCGCGTCCTCGGTGCCGGGCGGGAGCAGCCGGTTGAGGATCGTCCTGCCCTCCCAGTTGCCGCCCGGCGTCACGTCGTAGACAGCCTTGAAGTCGGCCGCGTCCGCGCCCAGCACCTCGTCGATCTCGGCCTCGTCCCAGACGTAGAACTTGCCCTCCTCGCCCTCGGAATCGGCGTCGAGCGCGCTCGCGAACGCGCCCTCGCCCGTGCGCATCTCGCGCAGCACCCAGGCCACGGTCTCGGCCGCGCGGGCGGCGAAGAGCGGCTCGCCCGTCTCCTGCCAGACGTGACAGAGCAGGTCGAGAAGCTGGGCGTTGTCGTAGAGCATCTTCTCGAAGTGGGGCGCGAGCCAGCGCTCGTCGGTGGAATAGCGGGCGAAGCCGCCGCCAAGGTGGTCGTAGATGCCGCCCTGGCATATGCGCTCCATGCTGAGCAGGACGGCGGTTTTCATCAATTGCGACTCGGAGCGGAGATAACTGCGCCAGAGCAGCTCCAGCATGGAACATTGCGGAAACTTCGGCGCGCCGCCGATGCCGCCGTGGCGTCCGTCGACCTCGCGCAGCAAGGCGCGCGCCATGTTCTCGATTTGTGCCGCGTCGATGGCCTCGCCGGGCTTGCTGCGGGCGAGTCCCTGGAGCGCTTCAACTAGCGCCGTTCTGTTTTTGTCCACTTTCTCGCGGTCGCCGCGGTAGGTCTGCTCGATCAGGCGGAGCACGTCCTTGAAGCCGGGGCGGCCGAAGCGGGGCTCCAGCGGGAAGTAGGTGCCGCCCCAGAAGGGCTCGGCGTCGGGCGTGAGGAACATGGTGAGCGGCCAGCCCCCCTGCTGGCCCATGAGCGCGAGCGCGCGCTGGTAGATGGTGTCGAGGTCGGGGCGCTCCTCGCGGTCCACCTTGATGTTAACGAAGAGGCGGTTCATCAGCTGCGCCGTCTCGTCGTCCTCGAAGCTCTCGTGCGCCATGACGTGGCACCAGTGGCAGGCGGAATAGCCGACCGAGAGCAGGATCGGCTTGTCGACCTCCTTCGCCTCGGCCAGCGCCTCCGGCCCCCAGGGGCGCCAGTGCACGGGGTTGTCGGCGTGCTGGATGAGATAGGGGCTGGTTTCCGCGCCGAGCAGGTTCTCGCTCATGGCCCTTCCCGTCTGGTTCGGGCCGCGCGTGGCAAGGGAGCGGCCGTGGGGCCCGAGCATAGGGCGGGGCGTGCCGCGCCGCCAGTGCGGGGGGAGGTCCCGGTGAGCGAGGAATTAAGTCAGTTCGAATCTTCCGGTACTAGACTCGTGTCTAACGGCTAGGGGTATGCCGGACCCCACTCAAAATACCGCAGGACCGAGACGACCCCGCCCCATGGACCGACTCGCCACGCAAATGGGCGGACCGTGCATCGAGAAATGCTGGCCGCAGGAGACGCACACTCAATCAATCTCCGGGAAAAGGCTGCTCTGAGGAGCCCGAGCCGGCCCATCTTTCCCAAAAGGATCTTCTATATTCTTGGGAAGACGTACCTTCTGGCGAATCTCTGCCACTATGGGAGCCGCATTGTAGAAGCGGCCACGCTTTTGACCTTCCGGGACGAGAAACTTGGCGTCTACGAGTTCCTTTAGATCTCGGCTGGCGAGATTCTTGGACAAGTCAGCGCTCACCCGATACGAGGAGTTTCTAACTCGCGTACCAAAGGCGGCCTGGAGTAGTGCCATGGCCATGCGGTCGGGAAGCCCGTTTGTGGTTACTAGTTCTGTCAGCTCCGTATAAAGCCTTTCCAACTCTCGCATCCGGCGAACAAGGGTTCGCGCTTGCACATAGTGACCGGTCAGGCAGAAACGTACCCATGGCTTGGCATTGCGCACGGGTTGCCACGAGCCCCCGCCGACCTCCGTCAGAACGTCATAATATCCCTGTTGATTGCGGCCGATGTATTCCTCAATTGACGAAAACGCTGGCGCGACAATCCCATCGCTTGCCAACACTGCGGTGTGGATGCACCTAGCGGTTCGACCGTTGCCGTCCTTGAACGGATGCAGCAATGTCAGGTTTAGGTGCGTCATAGCCGCGCGTAGGAAGGTCGATTCGACCTCGCCATCATTTACGTAGTGAAGAAGCTCATCGATAAGGGCCTCTAAGTCGTCGCGATCTACTCCTTCATGTACCAATTCACCGGTGCTGGTGTTTCTCACGCCAATCCATCCCGGGCGATACTGACCCGGATTTGCATTCCAATCTGACTGGCAAATCATGAAATGGACGGTCAGGAGCACGTCCTCTGTGATCCTAAAGGCTGGGCTCTGGCGGCGCTGGAGGATGTAGTCCATTGCCTCCCGGTAGCCCGTGACAGCCTGCCATGTTTCACGGTCAGTGTTGGCCGGGTCTTCACGATCGATTGCGGCGATGGCATCATCATCAGACACATTGATACCTTCCACGCTGTTCGATGCAGCAAGGGCGCGCGCCCGAGTCATACGGGCGAGCAAACCCGTCCAACGTCGCGGTTCCGTTGTGACGTATCTGCGTAGGTCTACTCGCAGGTGAGCCGTCGCCTCCTCAACCCGCTTCTCTTCGTCATCCAGAGAACGATATGTGAACAGCATGATCATTTCCATTGTGCAACTGATGTACAATCAAATAATAATTGATGCTTGGTCGGTTGTCAACAGCATATGATGCATGAACAGCTTGATGGCAAGACCGAGCGTCCGGTCACTCATCGCAAATGGGCGATTTCAAAGTAACCCACCACGGGAAGATGGAAGCTGTTCAAGCGCCTAGCAGCGGAGTATGGTCGCGGCCGTCGGGCGACCGAGAGAGGCGCTGCGAGCGAGGCCACCATGAAGGTCAAGATCGAGATCGACTGCACGCCGGAGGAAGCGCGGGCCTTCTGCGGGATGCCGGACCTGACGGCGGCGCACGCGGCCATGGCCAAGGGCCTGGAAGACCGCATCGCCGACGCCGTCGGCAGCATCGACGCAGAGACCTTGATGAAGACGTGGCTGCCGGGCGGGCTCAAGGGCTTCGAGGCCATGCAGCAGGCCTTCTGGGAAGGTTTTGGGCAGGCCAGCGGCGGCGCGCCCAAGGAGAGAAGCGGAGGCGGCGGGGGATGAGCCGGGCGGACCCGCCGCTCTACTACCGGCGCCACGTCTTCTGCTGCGTCAACGAGCGCGCGCCGGGCCACCCGCGCGGCTGCTGCAGCGCGAAGGACTCGGTCAAGCTCCGCGCCCACATGAAGGCCAGAGCCAAGCAGCGCGGCCTTTCCGACGTGCGCATCAACGCGAGCCAGTGCCTCGACCGCTGCGAGTTCGGGCCGACCATGGTGATCTACCCCGAAGGCGTCTGGTACGCGGTCAAGACGGTGGCGGACGTGGACGAGATCATCGAGACCCACCTGGTGAGGGGCGGCCGGGTCGAGCGGCTCATGCTGATGCCGGACCAGCCGTTCCCCGACGAGGCCGAGGATTCCGAGGGACCCGGCCAGGCGGCGGTCGCCGCCTCCTGATCCGGCGCCGGCCTGCCGCAGGGCCTCGTGCGGCGGAGATCCCCAGACCATGACCGGCGAGACCATCTTCGCGCTGTCGAGCGGGGGCGCTCGCGCTGCCATCGCGGTGGTCCGGGTCTCGGGCCCCGCTGCCGGCGACGCGCTCGCGCGGATCGGCGGCGTGCCGCTGCCTGAGGCGCGCCGGGCTGCGCTGCGCCGCTTCCGCCGGCCGGAGACGGGCGAGGCCATCGACCGGGGGCTCGCGCTCTGGCTGCCGGCGCCGGGCAGCGCTACCGGCGAGGACATGGCGGAATTCCACGTCCACGGCGGGCCTGCCGTCCTCGCCGCGCTCACCGACGCGCTCGCAGGCGTGCCCGGCCTGCGCCCCGCCGAGCCCGGCGAGTTCACCCGGCGCGCCTTCGAGGCCGGCCGGCTCGACCTCACCGAGGCCGAGGGGATCGCCGACCTGGTGGCGGCCGAGACCGAGGCCCAGCGGCGCCAGGCGCTGGCCCAGATGGATGGCGGGCTGCATCGGCTCTACGACGGCTGGCGCGAGCGGTTGATGGCGCTCCGGGCCAACGTCGAGGCCGCCATCGATTTCTCCGACCAGGAGCTGGGCGAGGACCCGATGGCGGCGGCGGCGCCGGGCCTTGCGGCGCTGGCGGGCGAGATCGCGGCGCACCTCGACGACGCGCGCCGGGGCGAGCGCCTGCGGGAGGGCTTCTGCATCGCTATCGTGGGCGCGCCGAATGCGGGAAAATCAAGCCTTCTCAACAGGTTGGCGGGACGGGACGCGGCCATCGTCTCGACCCGCGCGGGCACCACCCGCGACGTGGTCGAGGTGCGGCTCGACCTTGGCGGCTGGCCTCTCACCCTCGCCGATACCGCGGGCCTGCGCGAGAGCGGCGACGAGATCGAGAGCGAAGGCGTGCGCCGCGCGCTGGCGCGTGCCGCAAGCGCGGACCTCTCGCTGGTGGTCTTCGACGGCGCGCGCTGGCCCGACGCCGATCCGCAGAGCGTCGCGCTGCTGGGCGCGGGCGCGCTCGCGGTGCTGAACAAGACCGACCTCCTCGCAGGCCCCGCCCCTGCCGTCATCGCGGACCATCCGGCGCGCGGGGTCTCCTGCCTCACCGGCGCCGGCATCGACGGCTTGCTCGAAGCGCTGACCGACGAGATCGCACGGCGCTACCCGGCAGGCGGCGCGCCGACGATGACCCGCGCCCGGCACCGAGCGGCGGTCATGGAATGCCGCGACGCGCTGGTGCGCGCCATCGACGGCCCGGCGGACGAGCGGCTGGCGGAAGAGCTCAGGCTCGCGGCCTGCGCGCTTGGCCGCATCACCGGGCGGGTCGACGTCGAGGCGGTGCTCGACCTCGTCTTCCGCGACTTCTGCATCGGCAAGTAGGCGCTTTACGGGCGCGCGCGTCTGCCCTATAGGGTGCGGCGTTCGTTGGAGCCGGGCCGGGATGACGGCCGGGAGGGCGGCCATGGGCCGCGAGCGTTTCGATGTCATCGTGATCGGGGGCGGCCACGCAGGCTGCGAGGCGGCAGCGGCGGCAGCGCGCGTGGGCGCGGCGACCCTGCTCGTCACCCAGAAGCGCGAGACCATCGGCGCGATGTCCTGCAATCCCGCCATCGGCGGGCTCGCCAAGGGCACGCTGGTGCGCGAGGTGGACGCGCTCGACGGGCTGATGGGCCGCATCGCCGACGAGGCGGGCATCCAGTTCCGCGTGCTCAACCGCAGCAAGGGGCCGGCGGTGCGCGGGCCCCGGGCGCAGCAGGACCGCGCGCTCTACCGCGCGGCCATGCAGGCGGCGCTCGCAACCCAGCCCAACCTCACGATCCGCGAGGGCACGGTCGAGGACCTGGCGCTCCAGAAGGGCGCGGACGGCAAGCCCTGCGTGCGGGGCGTGGCGCTGGGGGACGGCACGCTCATCCCGGCTTCGCAGGTGGTGCTCACCACCGGCACCTTCCTGCGCGGGCTCATTCACATCGGCGAGCGGCAGATCCCGGCGGGCCGCGTCGGCGATGCGCCGGCGACGGGCCTCGCGCTCACGCTGGAACGGCTCGGCTTCCGCCTCGGCCGGCTGAAGACGGGCACGCCGCCCCGGCTCGATGGCCGCACCATCGACTGGGCAGGGTTGCAAGCGCAGGAGGGCGACCGGCCGCCGGAGCCGTTCTCGTTCTTGACCGGCGCGATCCGGCGCACGCAGGTGCGTTGCCACATCACGGCGACGGGGCCCGAGGGCCACCACCTGATCCGCCGCAACCTTTCGCGCTCCCCCATGTACTCGGGCGCGATCGAGAGCCGCGGGCCCCGCTACTGCCCCTCCATCGAGGACAAGGTGGTGCGCTTCGCGGACCGCGCCTCGCACCAGATTTTCCTTGAGCCGGAGGGGCTTGACGACCACACGGTCTATCCCAACGGGATCTCCACCGCGCTGCCGGAGGACGTGCAGCGGGCGCTGGTCGCGACGATTCCGGGGCTGGAGCGGGCGGCGATCCTTAGGCCCGGCTACGCCATCGAGTACGACCACGTGGACCCGCGCGAGCTGAGCCCAGCGCTGGAGACAGTACGGGCGCGCGGCCTCTATCTCGCAGGCCAGATCAACGGCACCACCGGCTACGAGGAAGCCGCGGCGCAGGGCATCGTCGCCGGCATCAACGCCGCGCGGGCGGCGGCAGGCAGCGGGCCGTTCACGCTCGACCGGACCGAGGGCTACATTGGCGTGCTGATCGACGACCTCGTCACGCAGGGGGTGAGCGAGCCCTACCGCATGTTCTCCTCCCGTGCCGAATACAGGCTGCGGCTGCGCCCGGACAATGCCGACCGCCGCCTCACCGGGCGCGGGATCGAGGCCGGCTGCGTCGGCGGCGAACGGGCGCGGCGCTTCGCCGCCAAGAGCGCGGCGCTGGCCGAGGCCGAGCGCCTGCTTGATTCCCTCGACGCCACGCCCGACGTGCTGCGGCGCCACGGAATCGCGGCGAACCGGGACGGGCGCAGGCGGACGGCGCGCGCGCTGATCGGCTATCCCGACGTGACGCTGGAGACGCTCGCGGCGCTCTGGCCGGCGGTGGGCGCGCTCCCGCCGGAGATCGCCCAGGCGCTGGAGAACGACGCCCACTACCGGGGCTACGTCGAGCGGCAGGAGGCGGACATCGCCGCCTTCCGCCGGGACGAGGCGTTGAGGCTGCCGGGCGACCTCCGCTTCGACCGGGTGGGGGGCCTCTCCCACGAGATGCGCCAGCGTCTCTCCGCCGCGCGGCCGGCGACGCTGGGGGCGGCGGGGCGCGTGCCGGGCGTGACCCCGGCGGCGCTGACGGCGCTGCTCGCCCACGTGCGCAAGGCGGATGTGCGCAAGAACACGGCGGAGGCCGGGCGCGGCTAGGCCGGATGGAGCCGGGCGAGGCCTTCCGGCGCGATGTTTCACGTGAAACACGCGAGCGGCTCGAGATCTACGAAGCCCTGCTCCGGCGCCGGCAGCGGCGCACGAACCTGGTCTCGGCCGCCTCTCTGCCGGCGCTCTGGACCCGGCACTTCCTCGATTCCGCGCAGCTCGCCCCCCTGCTCGCCGACGATTCGAGCGGCCACACGGTTGATGTCGGCAGCGGCGCCGGGTTTCCCGGCATGGTGCTTGCGATCATGGACGGCGGGCGGCGCTATTCGCTCGTCGAGGCCAACGGCAAGCGCTGCGCCTTCCTCCGCGAGGTCGCGGACGCCACGGGCACCGCCGTCGACGTGATCGAGGGCCGGCTCGAAGACAAGCAGGTGCAGGCCGCGCTTAGCCCGGCCGGCACGATCGTCGCCCGCGCCTGCGCGCCGCTGGTGGAATTGCTAGGTCTGGTTTTCCCCGTGCTGGAACCCCATACATATTGTATATTCCCGAAGGGGCGCCGCTACCGGAGCGAGCTGGAGGAGGCGCGACGCCGGTGGGATTTCCGGGCGGAGATCGTCCCCAGCCGCACAGCGGCGGAGGCGCGCATATTGAGGATCAGCGATGTCGAACGCCGCCGCGCTTGAGACCGGCATAGCGGAGGCGGAGGACGTGGCGGCCCCGGCGGCGCGGCCCCGCATCATCGCGGTCGCGAACCAGAAGGGCGGCGTCGGCAAGACCACCACCGCCATCAACCTCGGCACGGCGCTCGCCGCCGCCGGGCACCCGGTGCTGCTCCTCGATCTCGATCCGCAGGGGAACGCCAGCACCGGCCTCGGCATCGCGCAAGCGGACCGCGTGCCCGGCAGCTACGGGCTGCTCCAGGGCGCACCACTTGCCGAGGCCCGGCGCACGACGCCCGTTCCGGGGCTCGCGGTCGTGCCGGCGACCCGCGACCTCGCCGCCGCCGAGATCGAGCTGTCCCAGAGCCCGCGCCCGCAGCACTGCCTGAAGGAGGCGCTGGCGCTGGCGCCGGCGCTCGCGCAGGGCGACGGGCCGGAGTACGTGCTGATCGATTGCCCGCCTTCTCTCGGCATGCTGACGGTGAACGCGCTGGTCGCGGCGGATTCGGTGCTGGTGCCGCTGCAGTGCGAGTTCCTGGCGCTGGAGGGCCTGAGCCAGGTACTCAGCATCGTCGACCGCGTGCGCATCGCCTTCAATCCGGCGCTCCGGGTCCAGGGCGTGGTGCTCACCATGTACGACAAGCGGAACAATCTCTCGGCCCAGGTGCGGGACGACGTGCGGACCCACCTGGGCGATGCGGTGTACGAGACCATCATCCCGCGCAACGTGCGGGTTTCAGAGGCGCCGTCCTACGGCGTTCCTGTTTTGCTCCACGATTTCCGCTGCCCCGGCGCGCAGGCCTACGCCCACCTCGCGGGCGAGCTGCTGCGCCGCGAGCGAAGCGAGAGGGAGAGCGCAGCATGACGACGGATGTGAGCGGCCAGACGCGCCAGCGCGGCCTGGGTAAGGGCCTTGCCGCCCTCCTCGGCGAAACCATGGAACCGGCTGCGTCCGGCGCGCGGCCGGGCGCCCTGCTCTCGATCCCCATCGAGCACCTGACGCCGCACCCCGATCAGCCGCGCCAGCACTTCGACGAGGCGGAGATTGAGAGCCTCGCCGCCTCGATCCGGGAGAAGGGCGTGGTCCAGCCCTTGGTGGTGCGCCCCGGCCCCGGCGGGGACGACGCAGCACCTTACGAGATCGTCGCCGGCGAGCGGCGCTGGCGGGCGGCGCAGCGCGCAGGGCTCCACGAGCTGCCGGCGGTGGTGCGCGCGCTGAGCGATTCGGAGAGCATCGAGATCGCACTGGTCGAGAACCTGCAGAGGCGGGACCTCAACCCGCTGGAGGAAGCCTCCGCCTACCGCCGCCTGATCCGCGACTTCGACCACCGGCAGGAGGACGTGGCGCGCGCGCTCGGCAAGTCTCGGAGCCACGTCGCCAACACCGTGCGCCTGCTCGACCTGCCGCAGGCGGCGAAGGCCCTGGTGCAGGACGGCACGCTGAGCGCCGGCCACGGCCGCGCGCTGCTGGCGGCCCCCGACCCGGCGGCGCTGGCGGAGACAGTGGTGCGCCTGCGGCTTACCGTGCGCCAGACCGAAGCGCTGGTTCGCCGCGCGGGCGAAGCCCGCAGCCGCCAGGCCAGACCCCGCACGGCCGACCCCAACGTCAAGGCGCTGCAGGACGATCTCAGCCGCGCGCTCGGCCTCAAGGTGACCATCGCCCCGGCGAAGCGCGGCGACGGCGGCCGCATGACGATCGCCTACAAGCAGCCCGAGCAGCTCGACGCCCTCATCGGCCGCCTGCGCGCAGGCCCCCTCCCCCGCCCACCCCTCAAGGCCGTCTAGGGACTGGGCGCGCCTTTCCGCAGGTATTTCAATGTGTTAGCGCTATCTCCTCACGATTAGATGTCGTGCTAACTAATGAGCTCCGTGCCCGGCACTCTCCGATACCCCGGACCATGGTGCGGTGCACAGGGCCGCTTGGTGGGGGCAGGCTCTGCGGATGCAGCGCGCAGACCGTCGCACGTCAGGGGGAGTCGGGCCGGAGCGGCTCGGGGGAGCTGGCTCGTCGCCGGGCGCTCGTCCCGCGGCCCCCTGCCGCCGCCGGGACGGGCCAGCTTGGGCCACCATGAGCCGCCTTGCGCCACTTTGGGCCACTTTGGGCCGCTCGTTTTGGACCACCTTCGGCCACTTTGGACCACTTTGGGCCGGCATAGACCGGAATGGACCGCTTTAGTGCCCTTCCCTGCAAAACGGAGAAATGCGGGCTAGAGTGAGAGCGGAGTCTCGATCTACTGCGGCGGGCGACGACATGGCTGCCGGCGCCCAGGGCGGTACGCCGGAGTCCGCGCCGCCGCCGTCGCAAGCCCGTCTGGCCCTGCTCGATCTCGTGCAAGGCGCACGGGCGCGCTACCTGTGGGGACGGCTCGGCTGGCAGGACATGCGGCAGCTGTATCGGCGCTCGGTGCTCGGCCCGTTCTGGCTAACCCTTAGCATGGGTGCGTTTGTTGGAGCGTTGGGCGCGCTTTACGGCCTGCTGTTCGACGCGGACATCGCGGAATACATGCCGTTCCTCGCGCTTGGCTTCATCGTCTGGACGCTGATATCCGACATCATCCGCGACGGCTGCAACGCGTTCATCGCTTCGGAAAGCATCATCAAGCAGGTCGGTCTGCCGCTCTCCGTCCACGTGTATCGGCTGCTCTGGCGCAACCTGCTCACCCTCGTGCACAACGCCGTCGTCTTCGTCGTCGTGGCGATCGTCTTCGGGGTGTGGCCGGGCTGGAACGGGCTTCTCGCGCTGCCGGGTCTCGTGCTCCTGTGCCTCACCGGCCTCTGGGTGGCGCTGCTCTTCGGCATCGTCTCGGCCCGGTTTCGCGACGTGCCGCCGATCGTGTCGAGCGTCTTGCGGATCTGCTTCTTCGTGACCCCGATCATCTGGACGCCGGACCTCATACCGACCCGCCCCATGGTGCTGGACGTCAACCCCTTCTACCACTTCATCGAGGTGGTGCGGGCGCCCCTGCTGGGACAGACGCCGGGACTGCTCTCCTGGATCGTGGTGCTGAGCCTGACGTTCGGCGGGTGGCTCGTGACGTTCGCGTTCTTCCGCCGCTACCGCTGGCGCATCGCCTACTGGGTATGAGCGCCGTGGTCAGACTCCGGCTCGGGATGCCGCGCGCACGAGCCTGCGGGCGTGCGGACCTCTTGATTGCGCGCGCACGAACCTGCGGGCGTGCGCGACTTACGTGTTCATCGAGGCGAAGAATTCCTCGTTGGTCTTGGTCGCCTTGAGCTTGTCGACCAGGAACTCCATGGCGTCCACCGTGCCCATGGGCGAGAGGATGCGGCGCAGCACCCACATCTTGGCGAGCGTCGCGCGGTCGACCAGCAGCTCCTCCTTGCGGGTGCCGGAGCGCGCGATGTCCATGCTGGGCCAGGTGCGCTTGTCGGCGAGCTTGCGGTCCAGGATGATCTCCGAGTTGCCGGTGCCCTTGAACTCCTCGAAGATCACCTCGTCCATGCGGGACCCCGTGTCGATCAGCGCGGTCGCGATAATCGTGAGCGAGCCGCCGTGCTCGATGTTGCGCGCCGCGCCGAAGAAGCGCTTGGGCCGCTGCAGGGCGTTGGCGTCCACGCCGCCGGTCAGCACCTTGCCCGACGACGGCACCACCGTGTTGTAGGCCCGCGCAAGGCGGGTGATGGAATCCAGCAGGATCACCACGTCCCGCTTGTGCTCCACCAGGCGCTTGGCCTTCTCGATCACCATCTCCGCCACTTGGACGTGGCGGGACGCGGGCTCGTCGAAGGTGGAGCTCACCACCTCGCCCCGCACCGAGCGGTCCATGTCCGTCACCTCCTCGGGCCGCTCGTCCACCAGCAGCACGATGAGATAGGCCTCGGGGTGGTTCTCCTCGATCGAGTGCGCGATGTTCTGCAGCATCATGGTCTTGCCGGTGCGCGGCGGGGCCACGATCAGCGCCCGCTGGCCCTTGCCGAGCGGCGCCACGATATCGAGGATGCGGCTGGTGGTGTCCTTCCGCGCAGGGTCGGCGACCTCCATGCTGAAGCGCTGCTCGGGGTAGAGCGGCGTGAGGTTGTCGAAGTTGACCTTGTGGCGCAGGTTCTCCGGCGGGTCGAAGTTGATGTTGTTGAGCTTGAGCAGGGCGAAGTAGCGCTCGCCGTCGCGGGGCGCGCGGATCTGGCCCTCGAGGGTGTCGCCGGTCCTCAGCCCGAAGCGGCGGATCTGGCTCGGGCTCACGTAGATGTCGTCGGGCCCCGGCAGGTAGTTGGCCTCGGGCGAGCGCAGAAAGCCGAACCCGTCCTGCAGCGTCTCCAGCACGCCCGAGCCGAAGATCGCCTGATCGTTCTCCGCAAGCTGCCGCAGGATCGCGAACATCAGGTCCTGCCGGCGCATCGAGTTCGCGTTCTCGATCTCGAGCTCCTCGGCGTAGTCGATCAGCTGGGTCGGGGTCTGGGTCTTGAGCTCTTGCAAATGCATGGCGGGAGCTGCCGTTGTGGAAGGAGAGCCGCACCGCCGGACGGCGGCACGTGAAGGGCGCAAACCTGGTGAGGGCGGCGAGCGGCTTTTATGAGAGGGTGCGCCGTCGGCGGACAGGAAGCCCGCCCGCTGCGGCGGACGTGAACGCTACCCTATCGGCTGCCGTTCCGCCGTGTCAAACGAAGATTCGATGACGTCATGCCTGGTGGTCATGCCTTCTAGGCGCCGTCCGGAGCCGGCTGCCTGAACTGCTTGGCGAGCGCCAGACCCTGGCGCTGGTAAGACGAGCCGATGCCGCGCCCGTAGAGCGCCGCCGGGCGCTCGGTGAGCGGCTCGAAGAGGAGACGGCCGATGGTCTGGCCGTCCTCGATCATGAACGGCACGTCGTGGGAGCGGACCTCGAGCACCGCGCGCGTGCCGCCGCCGCCGGCCTCGTCGTGGCCGAAGCCGGGATCGAAGAAGCCCGCGTAGTGCGCGCGGAACTCGCCGACCAGGGTGTCGTAGGCCACCATCTCGGCAGCGTGGTCCGGCGGAATGCGCACGGCCTCCTTCGACGCCAAAATGTAGAAGTCGTCCGGATTGAGAATCACGCCGCCGGTACTGGGGCGCGCGATCGGCTCCCAGAAGTCGCCGGGCTCGTAACGGCCGACCTCGTCGAGGTCGATCAGGTCGGTGTGGCGCTTCGCCTTCCAGCCGACGAGGCCGCCGCCGTCGCCCGCGAGATCGACGGAGAGCGGCAGGCCGCCGGCGAAGCCGCCGCGCGCGACCTCGCCCTCGACCAGGCGCCGCTCGGCATGCAGGCGCTCGAGCGCGCCTTCCGAGTAGCCGGGATCGCCCCGCTTGAAGCGAATCTGGTTGAGCCGGCTGCCGGCGCGGACCACGACGCTGAAGGTGCGCGGCGAGACCTCGGCATAGAGCGGGCCGCGATAGCCGGGTTGGACGCGGTCGAACTCGTGCGCCTCGTCGGCGATGAGCCGGGTGAAGATGTCGAGCCGCCCGGTGGAGCTTTTTGGGTTGGCGTGCGCCGAGACGTCGGGCGCCAGCGCGAGCGTCTCCATGAGGGGGACGATGTAGACGCAGCCACGCTCCAGCACGGCGCTCTGGCCGAGGTCGATTTCGTGCATGCCGAGGCGCGCGATCTTCGCGCTCACGCTCTCGCGCCCCGGCAGGAAGCTCGCGCGCACGCGGTAGGCCACGGGCCCCAGGCGGAGATCGAGGCTCGCCGGCTGGATCTGCGCCGCGGCGACGCGCGTGCCCGCCGAGACCCCGCCCTCGGCGATCAGCGCCGCGATCGCCGTGCTCGAGAGGACGCCTGCTCGCTCAGCCATTGCTCACGCTCTCCGCCCGCTCAGAAGGGCTTCACGATAACCAGAATCACGATGCCGATCATGGCGAGCGTCGGCACCTCGTTCATCCTGCGGAAGAAGCGCTCGCTGCGCCGGTTGCGGTCGGCGGCGAAGTCGCGGCGCCAGCGCGCAAGCAGCCCGTGGTAGGCGGCGAGCAGCACCACCAGGGCGAGCTTGGGGTAGACCCAGATGTCGCTCGACCAGTCGATGACGCCGGGCTGCGCCAGGAGGGCGCCGCCGAAGGCGAAGGTTGCCACCATGGCGGGGTTGACGATGATCCTGAGCAGGCGGCGCTCCATGACCTTCAGTGTCTCCGAGAGCTCGGAGCCCGGCGTGGCGCGGGCGTGATAGACGTAGAGCCGGGGGAGGTAGAGCATCCCCGCCATCCAGGCGATCACCGCGATCACGTGGAGCGCGCGGAGCCAGGTGTAGAGGTCGTCGGCCATTACGTCCCCGCCAGCGGGCAGCAGCGATGAGCGGCCGGGCAGAGCCGCCCGCCTTCGCCAGAGTCGAGGCCGGCGTCGCGCTCCAGCGCAGCGCGCACCAGTTGGGCCAGGGCCGCGATGAACGCAGGCTGGGTGCCGAGGGCTGGCACGCGGTGGTAGGCGGGGACGCCCGCCCCACGGGCGTGATCGCGATAGGTTATGTCCAACTCCACCAGGGTCTCGCTGTGCTCGGAGACGAAGGCGATGGGGACCACCACGACAGGCACCCGGTCGCGGCCGGCACGGTCCAGCTCGTCCTTGGTCGAAGGTCCGAGCCAGGCCATGGGTCCTACCCTGCTCTGATAGCAGACCGTCCAGTCGAGTTCTTCGCGGTCCAGGCGATCGACGATCGCGCGCGCGGTGTTCTCCACCTGCCACTGGTAGGGATCGCCCCGCGCGACCACGCTCTCGGGCAGGCCGTGGGCGGAGAAGAGCACACGCGGCGTGCCCGTCTCGGCCGCTGCCTCCAGGACCGGCTCGATCAGCGCCGCATGAGCCGCGATCAGCCCGTCGGCCCGGTGGTAGCAGCAGACGGCGTGCGTGCGCGCGGCGATGCCGGCGCTCGCCGCCGCCCTGCGCCAAGCCGCGAGCGAGGATGCCGTGGTCGTGGTCGAGAACTGCGGGTAGAGGGGCAACAGCACGATCCGCTCCGGCCGGAAGGCGGCCACCTGCCGCGCCGCCGCCGCGCTCATGGGTTGCCAGTAGCGCATGGCGACGGTGACAGAAACCGCGCCGAGATCGTCCAGGGCCTGGGCCAGCGCGGCCGCCTGCGCCTCGGTTTCCGGCAGGAGCGGCGAGCGGCCGCCGATCTCGCGATAGATGTCCCGCGCCTTTGGGCCGCGCCGGCGCGCGATCAGCCGGGCGATCAAGTGGCGGAGCGGCGCAGGCGCCCGGATGATCGCCGGATCGCGGAACAGGTTGCGCAGGAAGGGCTCGACGGCATCGAGCGAATCCGGCCCGCCGAGGTTGAACAGGACCACCGCGACGCGACTCATCGCGTCGCCCCGCCTCGCCAGGAATGGACGACGTCGCAGAGCGCCGCGACGTGATCCGGCGGGGTCTGGGGCACGACGCCCTCGCCGAGGTTGAACACAAAGGGGCCATGCCCAAGTGCATCCAGGATGGCGCCGGCTGCCCGGTGCAGCGCCTCGCCCCCCGCCACCAGGGCCGCGGGGTCGAGGTTGCCCTGCACCGCGCACAAGGGCTGCAGGTGCCTGGCCGCCCAGTGCGGCGGCACCGTGCTGTCGATGGAGATCGCATCCACGCCGGTCTCTTCGGCGAAGCGTTCGTAGGCGAGGCCGGAGCCGCGCGGATAGCCGATCACCGGGGCATCCGGGTGCGCCGCCTTCACCGCGCGCACGATCTTCGCCACGGGCACGATGCACCAGCGGCGGAACTCGCTCTCGGGCAGCGCGCCGGCCCAGCTGTCGAAGATCTGGACCGCATCGGCGCCGGCGTCGAGCTGGGCGATCAGGTGGTCCGCGACCGCTTCCTGCAGCGTCGCGATCAGCCGCGAAAAACCTTCGGGATCGCGATAGGCCCAGCCCTTCACGGCCAAAAAATCTCTGCTCCTGCCGCCGCCCACCATGTAGGTCGCGAGTGTCCACGGCGCGCCGGCAAAGCCCAAGACCGTGACCCCGGCCGGCACTGCTGCGGCGACCTGGCCCATCGCCGCGTAGACCGGCGCGAGATGGCGCCGCTGGCGCCCCCGATCGAAAACCGGGAGCGCACCGCCCTCGCGGACCGGCTCCAGCCGCGGACCTTCCCCCTCCTCGAACCAGAGCTTCACCCCGAGCGCCTCAGCCACCACCAGGATATCGGAGAAGAGGATCACGCCGTCGAGGGCGAAGCGCTTCAACGGCTGGAGGCTGGCTTCCGTCGCCAGCGCCGGGTCGTAACAGAGATCGAGGAAGGAGCCGGCCCTCGCCCGGAGCGCGCGGTACTCCGGCAGGTAGCGCCCCGCCTGGCGCATGAGCCAGAGCGGCGGCGGCTGGCGTACCTCCCCCCTGAGCGCCGCGAGGAGCGGCTTGTCGTCTCTGCCTTCGCCCACGGCTCGACCTCTGTCCCCGGCTTCGTCAGACTATCTTCAATTAATCCTTTATAGATAAGGATGGTTGATGTTGCAGGCCGGGAAGAAGGGATTATCCCGTTCATCCCGGCTGTGGGCCGGGTCGTGAAGCGGGGCTCCGGCACGCGGCGGCGCCGGTGGAAAAGCGGCCGATCGGCGCTGCTTCGAGGCGTTCCAGCAGGCTGGGAAACGTGGGGACAGCGGGGACAGAGAGGGAGCGCGCCGGTGACTCCACCGTTATCCCCGCTATGCCGGCCCTGCATATTGGTTGAGCCGGCAAGCTGGGGATAGTCTGTAGGATATCGCCTGCGGCCGCGTTGCCCACGGCTTTTCCAGAGGCGAGTGTTGAACAATGCGTAGCCGCGGCCGTGCAAACGGGGAACCCGAGCGACGTCATGCGGAACTTCCACCTGCACCTGGTCTCCGACGCCACCGGCGAGACCTGCATCACCATCGCCCGCGCAGCGGCGGCGCAGTTCCAGGACGTGGATGCGGTCGAGCACCTGTGGTCGCTGGTGCGGACCGAGAGCCAGCTCCGGCGCGTCCTCGCTCATGTCGAGGCCGAACCCGGCGTCGTCATGTTCACTCTGGTCGACCCGCCGCTTCGCGCTCTGCTGCTCGACGAGTGCAGCCGCATCGACGTTCCCTGCATTCCGCTGCTGGATACCGCGATCGCCGCGCTGAGCGGCTTCCTCGGCGCGGAGAGCCGCAACCAGCCCGGCCGCCAGCATGTCATGGATGCGGCCTATCTGAAGCGCATCGAAGCGATGAACTATGCGCTGGGCCACGATGACGGCCGCTCGCCGGCGACGCTCGGCGATGCGGACATCGTCCTCGTCGGCGTGTCGCGAACGTCGAAGACGCCCACCTGCTTCTACCTCGCCAACCGCGGCCTCAAGGCCGCGAACGTGCCGTTCGTCCCCGCCTGCCCGCTGCCGCAGGAGCTGGAGGCGCTCAGGAGTGCGCTGGTGGTCGGCCTCACCTGCCACCCGGAGCAGCTCATCGACGTGCGCCGCAGCCGCATGCGCATGATCGGCGATGTCGGCGAGACCGGCTACGTCGATCCTCTCCAGGTCGAGGAGGAGGTGAGGGAGGCGCGGCGGCTCTTCGCCAGGCGCGGATGGCCGGTGATCGACGTGACGCGGCGCTCGATCGAGGAAACCGCGGCCGCAATCCTGCAGCTGCACGACCGGCGTGCCCAGGCCGGCTGAGCGGTTGGCGCGGCGCACGAAGCGTATATGCTTCAGCGCACCCGGGACGGAAGGCAAGAGGAAGCGGTGAGCATGGCAATCGCCGAGGCGGGCCCGAGCGCGCACGGAGAGGCCGCCGAGAGGCGCCTGGTGCTCGCCTCCCAGGCGACCGTGCGGGCCTCGATGCTGCGGGCGGCGGGGCTCTCCTTCACCGTGCAGCCGGCGCGGGTGGACGAGGGCGCTGTCAAGGAGGCCATGCGGGCCCAGGACCCCGACGGCCGCGAGACCGCGCGAATGCTGGCCGGCCTCAAGGCACGGCGGGTGAGCGCAGGCGCGTCCGGCGCCTTCGTCATCGGCGCCGACCAGCTCCTGGTCTGCGGCGACGAGTGGTTCGACAAGCCGGTGGACGTGGACGACGCGCGCGGGCAGCTCAGGCGGCTCCGGGGCCGCAGCCATACGCTGGTCACGGCGGTCTGCGTGGCCCGCGACGACGCCGAGATCTGGGGCGACGTGGCCTGCCCGCAGCTCACCATGCGGCCCTTCTCCGACGCCTTTCTGGAGCGCTACCTGGAGCGCGCGGGCGACGGCATCCTCGCCTGCGTCGGCGGCTACGAGGCGGAGGGCCTGGGCGCGCAGCTGCTGGCGGAGATCAGGGGCGACTGGTTCTCGGTGCTGGGCCTGCCGCTGATGCCGCTGCTCGCCTTCCTCCGCGAGCACGGACTCGCGGAGACATGATCCTCACCGGCGGGGCACGGCTTGCGGGTGTCATGGGCTGGCCGGTCGCGCACTCGCGCTCGCCCCGCATTCACGGCTACTGGCTCGAGGAGAAGGGGATCGACGGCGCTTACGTGCCACTCGCGGTCCGGCCCGAGGCCCTCGGCGCGGCGCTTGCCGGGCTGCCGGCTCTGGGTTTTCGCGGCTGCAACCTGACCGCGCCCCACAAGGAGGCGGCGCTCGCGCACATGGCCTCGTTGTCGGAGACCGCGCGGCGTATCGGCGCCGTGAACACCGTGACGGTGGGCGAGGGCGGCGCGCTTCACGGCGACAACACCGACGGCTTCGGATTCATCGGCCACCTGCGCCAGGAGGCGCCCGGCTGGAATTCTGGGGCGCCCGTGGCGATGCTCGGCGCCGGCGGCGCGGCACGCGCCGTGGTGGATGCGCTGCAGGCCGAAGGGATTCGGGAAATCCGCGTCGCCAACCGAACGCGCGCGCGGGCGTCGGCGCTCGCCGCGGCGGCCGGCGACGCCGTCCGTCCTTGTCCGTGGGAAGAGCGCGAGGCGGCGCTCGAGGGCTGCGGCTTGCTGGTCAACACCACGCAACTCGGCCAGGGGGGCAAGCCTGCGCTCGACCTCGATCTGGGGCGGCTGCCGGCCGGCGCGGTGGTCTACGATCTCGTCTACGCGCCGCTGGAGACGGCGCTGCTGCGGGCGGCACGGGCGCGCGGCAACGTGGCGGTGGACGGCCTCGGCATGTTGATCCACCAGGCGCGGCCGGGTTTCGCGGCCTGGTTCGGCGCCGAGGCCGAGGCGACGGCGGCGCTTCGCGCCTTCGCCGCAGACGGGCTCTGACGGAGGGCGGGCCGTGGTCGTCCTTGGGCTCACCGGCTCGATCGGCATGGGCAAGACGACCGTGGCCGGCGCGCTCAAGGCCGCGGGTGCTGCGGTCTACGACGCCGATGCGGCGGTCCACCGGCTGCTCGGGCCCGGCGGGGCCGCCGTGGCGCCGGTGCTCGCGCGTTTTCCCGATGCCGCCGCCGGCGAGGGTGACGCGCCAGCGGTCGACCGTGGGACGCTCGGCGCCCAGGTTTTTGGCGACCCGGACGCGCTCGCCGCGCTGGAGGCGATCCTTCACCCCCTCGTCCGTGCGGGCGAGCGGCGCTTCCTCGCGGCGAGCCAGCGCCGGGGCTGCCGGTTCGCGGTCCTCGACATGCCGCTCCTTTTCGAGACGGGCGGCGAGGCCCGCTGCGACGCCACCCTGGTGGTCTCCGCCCCGGCCGCGGTGCAGCGCGCGCGGGTGCTGGGCCGGGCGAGGATGAGCGAGGAACGGCTGGCCGCCATCCTCGCGCGCCAGATGCCGGATGCCGAGAAGCGCCGGCGGGCGGACTTCGTGATCCGAACCGGCCTCGACAGGCGGGTCTCGCGGCTCGCGGCCCGGCGGCTCGCGGCCCGGCTCGGCGCCATGCGGGGCACGCGCTGGCCCAAGTGCTGGGCCGGGGCGCTGACGCAGGAAGGGCAGGGCGATCATGCGTGAAGTCGTGCTGGATACCGAGACCACCGGCCTGGACCCCTCGGCGGGCCACAGGATCGTCGAGGTCGGCGCGGTGGAGCTCGTCAATCACATCCCCTCGGGCCGCCGCTTCCAGCGCTATCTCGACCCCGAGCGCGACATGCCGGAGGGCGCCGAGCGCGTGCACGGGCTCACCCGCGACTTCCTCGCGAAGCAGAAGCGCTTCGCCGACGAGGCCGACGCGATCCTCGAATTCATCGGCGACGCCAAGCTCGTCATGCACAACGCGCCCTTCGACCTGGGCTTCCTCAACGCCGAGCTGGAGCGCATCGAGAGGCCCCCGATCCCGCCGGAGCGGACGGTGGACACGCTGGTCATCGCGCGCCGAAAGTATCCGGGCGCGCCGGCGAGCCTGGATGCCCTCTGCAAGCGCTTCGGGATCGATCGCTCCATGCGCGAGAAGCACGGCGCCCTGCTCGACGCCGAGCTGCTCACCGACGTCTACCTGGAGCTCACCGGCGGCCGGCAGCCGGCGCTCGGCCTGCAGCAGGCAGCGCCGGCAGCTGTCGCGGCACCGGCGCCGGGCGCTGGGCCGAGGCGCACCAGGACGCCGCGCCCGCCCGCGCCGCCCTCGGAGGCCGAGGCAGCGGCGCACGCCGCCTTCGTCGCCACCCTGAAGGACCCGATCTGGAACGGGTGAGTACCGCGCGCGCCGGTCAGCCGATCCGCGCCATGACGCCGCCGTCGACCGGCAGGGCGATGCCGGTGATGAAGCGGGCGGCGTCGGAAGCGAGGAAGAGCGAGGCCTGGGCCACGTCCCAGGCGCTGCCCATACCGCCCCGGAGCGGCTGCCAGGTGTCGCGGGTGGCGGCGATCTCCTCGCGCGGCTTGCCGTAGCGCCGCGCCTGCGTGTCCACCGCCATGGGCGTGTCCATGTAGCCCGGCAGGATGGCGTTCACGCGCACGCCGTCCGGCGCGCAGTCGAGCGCGAGCTGGCGGGAGAAGGCGATCATGCCGGCCTTGCTCGTCTTGTAGGTGACCGACTTGTAGTCGACCACCGCCGCGATGGACGAGATGTTGGTGATGACGCCGCCGCCCTGGCTCCGCATGACCGGGACGACGTGCTTGCAGGCCATCACCGTGCCGCGCAGGTTGATCGCCATGACCCGGTCGAAGCTCGCTTCGTCGAGGTCTGCCAGCGGCGAATCCCCGCCGGTGTAGGCGACGCCCACGTTGTTCTGCAGCACGTCGATGCGCCCGTGGCGGGTGACGACGGCCTCCACGACTTCGACCAGCGCAGCCTCTTCGGTCACGTCGACGACCATGGCCTCGGCGCTGCCGCCGTCTTCCTTGATCATGGCGGCGGTTTCCCCGGCGGAGGCGCGGTCGCGGTCGAGGGCTATCACGTGCGCGCCGGCGCGGGCGAAGAGCATGGCCGTGGCCCGGCCGTTGCCGATCACCGGCCCCGGCGTCTGGCCGGCGCCGGCCACGATGGCGACCCTGCCCTTGAGGCTCAGCGTCGGGCTTTCCCAAGGGGCCGGGGTTACGGCGGAGGTGTCCTCGGTCATGGCGCTACTCGGGGCGGTGGCGGAGACAGCGCGGGCAGGCTCCGCGCACCCCGGCGCCTTGTCAAGGCGTGCGGGGCGTGAGAGCTTCCGCCGCGCCGGCCCCGCCGCGATCCGCCACCCCATTCGGAGCAGACACCCATGCAAATCGGCGTCACCATCTTTGCCACCGACTATTCCATTGCGCTCACCGAGCTTGCGCCGGCGCTGGAGGAGCGGGGCTTCGCGGCGCTTTTCGTGCCGGAGCACACCCACATCCCCACCAGCCGGCGCTCGCCCTGGCGGGGCGGGGCGGAGCTGCCGCCGGAATACTCCCACACGCTCGACCCCTTCGTGAGCCTCTCTGCGGCAGCGGCGGTGACCAGCACGCTCCGGCTCGGCACGGGCATCTGCCTGGTGACGGAGCGCGACCCCATCGTCACCGCCAAGGCGGTGGCGAGCCTCGACCTCGTCTCCGGCGGGCGCTTCGATTTCGGGATCGGCGCCGGCTGGAACGCCGAGGAGATGGAGCACCACGGCACGCGCTTCGAGATGCGCTTCCGCCTGATGGAGGACCGGGTCAAGGCGATGCAGGCGATCTGGACCGAGGACGAGGCGGCCTACGAGGGCGAGTTCACCGCCTTCGAGCCGAGCTGGTCGTGGCCCAAGCCGGTGCAGAAGCCGCATCCGCCGATCCTGCTGGGTGGTGAGACCGTGCACACCATGCGCCGCGTGATGGACTTCTGCTCGGGCTGGTTCCCGCGCGGCGCGCTGCTGCCCGATCCGGCGGAAGGCATGGCGAGGCTCAGGGCCGCCGCCGAGGCCGCAGGGCGCGATCCGGCCACGGTCTCCGCCACGGTCTTCGGGGCGGCGGCGGAAGCCGGCTACCTGGACGCCTGCCGTGCGGCGGGGATGGACCGCGCCCTGCTGCTGTTGCCCTCCGAAGGGCGCGACGGGGTGATGCCGCTGCTCGACCGCTACGCCGCCCTTATCGGATGAGCGGACGCCGGCCGAGCTGCGCCGGCGTTATCGAACGAAAGGCTTCCCGCGCAGCCTCGGCGCCGAGCGCGCCCCAGAGCGCGCCGCCGAGCAGCGCGCTGCCGAGCACGGCGCCCGTCGCGCCCCAGGGCTTGCCCTCCGCGAGCGGCTGCGCGGCCCCGCGCCGGCCCCTGACGCGGATCTTGAACGATTCGGCCGGCGCGGGCACGGGGAACTGCGTGGTCTTCAGGCTGTAGCCGGCCCGATCGAGGTCGAGGTCGACCTCGTTCAGGATGGTCGCCATGGTCGCGGCGATCTGCACCTCGGCGAAGCCGCTGCCGAGGCAGCGATGGGGGCCGAGGCCGAAGGGCGCATAGACGTAAGCCTGCTTGTGCTCCGCCCGTTCCGGCGTGTAGCGGTCGATGTCGAAGCGCTCGGGCTCGGGGAAGTATTCAGGCAGGTAGTGCGGCACGGCGGTGGCGACGATCAGCCGCGCGCCGGCGGGGATGCGATGGCCCGCGAACTCGAAGGAATTGGCGGCGGTGCGGATGAGCATCGGGGTCACCGGATACATCCGCATGGTTTCCATGGCCGCGCGGTGGGTGGCATCCATCTCGCGCAGCGCCTGCTCCGCCGGCACGTCGCCGGCAAGCAGGGCGTCGGCCTCGTCGCGCACGCGCTCCAGCACGTCCGGGTTGCGCAGCAGCGCGTAGAGCATGAAGGCGGTCGTGCCCGCCACCGTGTCGAGCGCCGCGACGAAGGGGCCCATCGCCGCGATCTTCAGGTCCGCCTCGGGGAAGAACTTCGGGTCCGCTTCGTGCATGTCCAGCAGGTCGTCGATCAGGTCGGGCTCTGCGCCGTGCCGCTCCCGCATCGTGCCGGAATGGCGCTCGATCACCTCGTGGTAGAGCTTGTCCACGCGTGCGGACGCACGGCGGAAGCGGGGCGACCAGCGCACGTAGGGGCCGGGGACCATGGTGGCCGAGAGCAGCCCGTGGACGTAGCGGACGAGGTCGTCGTTGTAGGGGCGGGGCGAGACGCCGGCCACCAGGGTGCCCACCTGGTCGGTGACGATGCGCTGCAGCGCCGGCAGCGCGGGCATCGGCTTGCCCTCTGGCCACGCCGCGATCTCGCGGCGGGCGATGTCGACGAGGCCGTCGATGTGCTCCACGGCGTACTCGCGCGAATAGCCCCGCTTCAGCGTGCGCCGGAACGCCGCATGCTCCGGCCCGTCGGCGCTCAGCGTCGACCGTGCCGCGCCGAACCAGGCGTTGAAGCCGCTCCAGAACTCGAACGAGCGAACGTGCTTCGTGCCCTCGCGCGCGAGGAAGCGGTTGGCCTCCATCCCGGCCAGCACGGTGAAGCGCCGGTTGAACAGGCGCATGCCGTAGACCGGCCCGTGCTCCAGGTAGTTGTCGGTCATGAAGGCGCGCACGTCCCGCGCCAAGTCGAAGACGCTGCCGACGACCGGCAGGCCCCGCGCCATCGGTATCGTCGAGGTGGCCATCTCCCAGCCCTCTGCGGTCGGGTTCCCCGCCCGTTCGTGTCGCGTCCCTGGCCGGGCCGTGGGGTGCCGCCGCTCGCTCCTATCATGGGGAGGATGGCGGGCGAATTCCAGCACTTCCCCTATGCCGCTCCACTCCAGTTGCATGCGGTAACGTGTAGCCGGCTGCCCAGGCTGGCGGGGCAGCCTGCGCGCGTGGTATAGCCGCGCGCTGTTTGCGCGGGGAGGCGGGCGATGGAAGTGAGCACGGAGCGGCGCGGCGATGTCCTGATCGCGGCGGTGAGCGGGCGGATCGATCCGAAGAGCGCCAGCGCGCTCCAGACAGCGATTACCGGGGCGCTTCAGGGAGGCGACCGCGCCGTGGTCCTGGACTTCGAGCAGCTCGCCTACATCGGCAACGTCGGCCTGCGCGCGCTTCGGATCACCGCCCGGATCCTGCGGGACCGCGACGTGAGCCTGGCCATCTGCGCGCCGCAGGGGGTCGTCGCCGCGGTCTTCGCGGGGAGCGGCGCGGACAGGCTCATCGCGGTCCACCCGACCAGGGCCGCCGCGCTCGAGGTCCTCGCCGGCTGACACGCCGGCTCCCGGTTACGCGAAGCCCGGCCCTCCTGATATGCGCCTCGCGCATTGTTGATCGCACTTTGGGTTGGCACGGGCCGCGAACGTTCGTATCGTTCAGCCGCGCCGAGGACAGGGGTGGGCGACGGGACACGATCTCCGGCGGGGGCCATGGGCGGCGCCCGCTCTTCAGGGGGGTGAAGCGTGGACGCGGCACGCATCGTCATCGAAATTCTGCAGTACTACGGCTACATCGGGCTCGCCGTTGCCGCCGCGTTCCTGCTCTACGGCATCGAGCGGGTGGACCCGCGCGCGCGCCGCACCTATGCCTTCCGCCCACTGCTGATCCCCGGCTGCATCGTGCTCTGGCCGCTGGTGATCGCCCGCTGGGTCGCGGTCGAGCGGCAGCGCGGCTGACGGCTTCGCCATGCTGCGCCGCCACCGCAAGACCCACGCCTACATGTGGAAGGTGCTCGCCATCTTCCTGCCCGCGATGCTGATCGCGGCGCTCGCCATTCGCCAGCACGGGCCGACGGAGAAATCCGCGGTCCAGATCGAGAAGCCCGCGGCCGAGGCCGCCGCGCCCGCCGCCACGGCGGACGAGTAAGGGGGCGCTGGAGCGATGAGCGTGCGCTACGCGCCGGTCGGCTGGAACCGCAACAAGATCATCTACGACGTCGTGCTGCTGGCGGCCGTCGTCGCATTCATTCTGCTCTACATCAAGATCGCGCCAAGCTTTCAGGACGTCACCAAGCCCACCACCGGAGTCATCCTCAGGTCGCAGGCCTTCGGCACCTGCGCCTTCCTGATGCTGACGTTCGTCCTCTGTATCGGGCCGCTCGCGCGGCTGGATACGCGCTTCCTGCCGCTGCTCTACAACCGCCGGCATTTCGGCGTGATCACCTGCGCGGTGGCGTTCACCCACGCGGCCAGCATCGTCAGCATCTATTACTCGTTCAGCCCGCTCAACAAGTACGTCGCCGTGCTGGCAAGCAACACGAGCTACGATCGCTTCCTCGGCTTCCCCTTCGAGACCTTCGGCATCTTCGCGCTCTTCCTGCTGCTGGTGCTCGCGGCGACGAGCCACGACTTCTGGCTCAGGTTCCTGACTCCGTCGATCTGGAAGGCGATTCACATCTCGGTCTACGTCGCCTATGCGGCGATCGTCTGCCATATCGTGCTCGGCTCCCTGCAGTCGAAGCAGAGCCCGATCCTCGCCGCCATCGTGGGGCTCAGCGTGGTGCTGGTCACCGGCCTGCACCTCGTCGCGGGGCGCATCGAGCGGCAGAAGGACCGGAACGCGGCCGAGGACGCCGAGGAGGCGCCCTGGGTCGTCGCCGGCTATGTGGAGCAGGTGCCGGACGGGCGCGGAATCGTCGTGCCGCTGGACGGGGACGAGCGGGTCGCGATCTTCCGCTACGACGACAAGCTGTCGGCGCTCGCCAACGTCTGCGCCCATCAGAACGGGCCGCTCGGCGAGGGGCGCATCATGGACGGTTGCGTGACCTGCCCGTGGCACGGCTTCCAGTACCGGCCGGAGGACGGCCGCGCGCCGCCGCCGTTTACCGAGAAGGTCGCGACTTACCGGCTCAAGCTCGACGGCCGGCGCATCCTGCTCGACCCGCGGGCCAACGAGCCCGGCACCCGTGTCGAGCCGGTGCGCATCGCTCCCGCAGACGTGACGGAGGCGTAACATGGCAGGCCGCGCACCCGATTCCGGCTTCTTCATCGGCTACCTGAACACGGTGCCGCGCCCGCTCGCGATCTTCCTCGTGGCGGTCGCCGCCCTGCTCGTGGGCAGCATGGCGGGCCTCGGCTACGCGCTCGGCACCAACGCGAACGACCCCGGCGACGGCGCGTTCGCGCGCAAGCTCGGCAAGCAGGAGATGACGGGGGTGCTGTTGGAGAAGCCCTATCCGATCCTGCGCGTGCGCCCGGACGCCAAGAATCCCGAAGCCCGGACGGTCATGCTCACGGTGCCCGGCAAGCGCAGCGTCAAGCGCCGCGGCAGAAAACTTTTCGGCCAGCTCGTCGACGTGAAGGGCTTCATGTTTCAGCGCGGCGACATCGACATGCTGCAGGTCCAGGGCAAGAAGTCCCTCAAGGCGACCGAGGCGGGCGAGGGCGAGCCGCCGCCGACGTTCACCCCGGCCCCGGCCGAGCCCCTCGGGCGCTGGCGGTTGATCGGCGAGATCTGCGACAGCAAGTGCCATCTCGGCGCGATGCGGCCGGGCGACGGGCTCGCGCACAAGGCCTGCGCCAACCTCTGCATCTCCTCCGGCGCGCCGCCGATTTTCGTCACGCAAGAGGAAGGCGCGGTCGCCGGCGAGACCTTCCTGCTGATGGCCGATGAGGACGGCGGGCCGCTCCCCGACAACTTCGGCGACTACGTGGCGGTCCTCGTCCAGCTCGAAGGCGAGGTCGAGCGCCTCGACGACTTGCTCGTCTTCAAGGTCGACATCGACAAGGCCAAGGTGCTCTGAGCCATGCGCAACGCCGCCTGGATCGTTATCGGCGCAATCGTGACCGCCGGCCTGGGCTACGCCTCCTACTGGGTCTATCTGGAGGTGCAGCAGCAGATTCGCGGCACGCTCATCTCCGGCTTCGGCATCTTCGCCGGCGTCATGGGCGCCTTCGCCCTGCTGTGCGTCGCCCACATCGTCTTCAGGCGAGCCGAACTCCTGCTGCGCAGACGCGGCGTTTCCCTCGCCGACCCAGGCGATTGAGGCGGCGCCTGAGCATCGACAGGGCGCCGTGCGGGCCGCGCGCGGCGGCGAAAGGCACAAGCCGATGAACAAGATCGCGATCAAGACGCTCGACGAATTGGCTGACCGCGAGCCGGCCTACGCGCTGGTCGGCGACGTCGATCTCTGCGTCGTGCGCTACGACGACAACGTGTCCGTCTTCTACGGCCGCTGCCTGCACCGGGGCGCGCTCATGTCCGACGGCTACGTCGACGGCGAGAACCTGATCTGCGGCGTGCACGACTGGGACTACCGCCTCGATACCGGCGTCAGCGAGTACAACAACGCGGAGGTCCTGCCCAGGTTCGCCTCGTGGATCGAGGACGGGCAGATTCTGGTGGACGCCGACGAGATCGGCACCTGGGAGGAGGAGCACCCGCAGCCCTTCAAGCGGGACGAGTATCTCGGCCTCTACGCCGACACGCACCCGGCAGCCGAGGAGCCCCATGTGGGCCTCATCCAGGGCTACGCGAAGGACGGGCTTGCCAAGACCGGCCACCACGGCGTGGTCGTGGCCATGGGCGTGCCGCGCCAGGACCTGCCGAGCTGGGACGACATCCAGTTCATCACGGCGCAGCTTCACCGCATGCCGCACCTGGACGACGAGCCGGTCGGCACCGAGGTGGTGATCGGGCCCAATGCGCAGAAGCCGCTCACGCTGGAGATTCCGCTCCTCGTCTCCGACATGAGTTTTGGGGCGCTCTCGGAGCCCGCCAAGGTTTCGCTCGCGCGCGGCGCGGAGCTTTCCGGCACCGGCATCTGCTCGGGCGAGGGCGGCATGCTGCCGGAGGAGCAGCAGGCCTGCAGCCGCTACTTCTACGAGTATGCCTCCGGCCGCTTCGGCTTCTCGTGGGACAAGCTCGAGCACGTGCAGGCCTTCCACTTCAAGGGCGGGCAAGGCGCCAAGACAGGCACCGGCGGGCACCTGCCAGGGCACAAAGTGATGGGCAAGATCGCCGACGTGCGGGGGCTGCCCGAAGGCACGCCCGCGGTCTCGCCGCCTCGCTTCCCGGACTGGACGGACTGGCGCCAGGTGCGGGACTTCGCCGACGAGGTGCGCAGCCGCACCGGCGGCATCCCCATCGGCTACAAGCTCTCGGCCCAGCACATCGAGAAGGACATCGACGCGGCGCTGGACGTGGGCGTCGACTACGTCATCCTGGATGGCCGCGGCGGCGGCACCGGGGCGGCGCCGCTCATCTTCCGCGACAACATCTCGGTGCCGACGATCCCGGCGCTGGCGCGCGCCCGCCGCCATCTCGACGCGTCCGGGCGCCGGGACGTGACGCTGGTGATCACGGGCGGCCTTCGCAAGCCCGCCGATTTCGCCAAGGCGCTGGCGCTCGGCGCCGATGCGGTCGCGGTTTCCAATGCCGCGATTCAGGCCATCGGCTGCCTCGGCATGCGCGCCTGCCACACCAACAACTGCCCGGTCGGCATCGCGACGCAGAAGCCTCATCTTGCCGCGCGGATCGAGGTGGAGAAGTCGGCGCGGCGGCTCGCGAGCTTCTTCGAGGCGAGCGTCGAGCTGATGAAGATCATGGCGCGCGCCTGCGGGCACACGCACCTCGGCGAATTCGCGCTCGACGACCTCGTGACCTGGAAGGAGGACATGGCGCGCCTCTCCGGCGTCGCCTACGGCGGGGTGGGCGGCTGAGAGAGGCCCGCGCCGGCGCGGGCTACATGCCCTTCACGAACGCCTTGTTGGCCGCCGGAATCTCGGGGACGGTGCCGAGATAGGCGTGGCGCGACATGTCGGGCGAGTACTTGCTCGCCGGCGGGCGGCGGCCGAGCGCCTCCGCCATGCTGCGGATGTGGTGGGGAGCCGCGCCGCAGCAGACCCCGAGGTAGTTCACCCCCAGTTCCCGCGCTGCCTTGGTGAACTCCGCGATCTCGTAGCGGTTGCAGGCGAGGTTGTCGAGCGCGGTGGGGAAGGCGCGCCCCTCCGGCAGGCAGCCGCAGTCCGCATCGCTCATGGAGAGAAAGGTCGGCTCGTTTGCGCTGGTGCGGTAGGCCACGGGCAGCGCCGCGACGTGGCAGCTCACCGCCTCGCGGATGGAGCGCAGCA
Organism: Alphaproteobacteria bacterium; assembly: GCA_965221125.1. Taxonomy (GTDB): domain Bacteria; phylum Pseudomonadota; class Alphaproteobacteria; order UBA828; family UBA828; genus WTGU01. The sequence goes on along the minus strand of CBDCRW010000005.1, from coordinate 502,335 downwards.
GCGGCAGCATGGTCGCCGGCCCGCGCGCGCAGTTGAGCCCGACCACGTCGGCGCCCGCATCCTCGAGCCGCTTGCAGGCCTCCGCCGGGGTCAGCCCCTCCCGTGTCAGCGGATCCCGGAAGATGGCGAGATTGATCACCGCCGGCAGGCCGGATTCCTTGATCGCGTCGAGCGCGAGCAGCGCCTCGCTGGCATACCCGATGGTTTCGGCGACGATGAAGTCCACGCCTTCGTCGACGGCCCAGCCCACCTGCTCGTCGAACATGGCGCGCACCGTCCGCGCGGACTCGGGCTCGCCGTCCACGTAGATGTTCGAGTTGCACACGTTGCCCGCGACCAGCGCGCCGCCCTCCTGCGCCACCACGCGCGCAAGGCGGATCGCGGTGCGGTTCATCTCCTCCAGCGCATCCTCTTTGCCGACCAGCCTTAGCTTCTCCCGATGGGCGTAGTAGGTGAACGCCAGCATGACGTCGGAGCCCGCGCGCAGGAAGTCGCGGTGCAGGCGTACCACCGCATCGGGGTGTTCGAGCACCGCTTCGGGCACGTAGGGGCCGGCGGTGACGTAGCCGGCGCGCTCGAGCTCGAACAGGTAGCCCTCGGCGCAGATGACCGGCCCCGCTTCGAGCCGTTCGAGAAGCCCCGGCACGTCGGTCGCTGAAGGGTCGTCCATCGAGAATTCTCCTCGCTCGCGCCGGCCTCTCGGGTCGGCGAGGCTCGCCACAATTTGCGGGTGAGACCCGCGCTACAGGTTCTTCGAGAAGTCCTTGTATGCGGACGGGACCTGGTCGGACGTGCCGTAGAAGGCGTGGCGCGACATGTCGGGCGAGTACTTGCTTGCGGGCGGGCGGCGGCCGAGCGCCTCGGCCACGGCGCGGACGTGGTGGGGCCCGGCGCCGCAGCAGACGCCGAGGTAGTTCACGCCGAGCGCGTGCGCATCTCGGGTGAATTCCTCGATCTCGTAGCGATTGACCGTGAAGGGGTCGAGGGCGACCGGGAAGGGGCGCCCGTCGGGCAGGCAGCCGCAATTGGGATCGCTGAGCGACTGGAAGGTGGGCTCGTCCGCGCTCGTCCGGTAGGCCACCGGGAGTGCCGAGACATGGCAGCTCACCGCCTCGCAGATGGGGCCCAGCAGCGGTAGCATGGAGGCCGGCCCGCGCGCGCAGTTGAGCCCGACCACGTCGGCGCCCGCGTCTTCCAGGCGTTTCGCCGCTTCGGCCGGGGTCAGCCCGTCCCGCGTGTGCGGCTCGCGGTGGATGGCGATGTTGATGACCGCCGGCACCCCGGCCGCCTTGATCGCGTCCAGCGCGAGCCGGGCCTCGCTCGCGAACGAGATGGTCTCGGCGACAATGAAGTCCACGCCCTCGTCGACGGCCCAGCCCACCTGCTCGTCGAACATGGCGCGGACCGTCCGCGCAGATTCAGGGTCGCCATGGACGAAAATATTGGAATTACACACATTTCCGGCGACCAACGCATCGCCTTCCAACGCCGCCTCGCGCGCAAGGCGGAGCGCGGTGCGGTTGATCTCCTCCAGCGCGCCCTCCTTGCCGATCAGGCGGAGCTTTTCCCGGTGGGCATAGTAGGTGAAGGCGAGCATGACCTCGGAGCCCGCGTGCAGGAAGTCGCGGTGCAGCCGCGCCACCGCGTCGGGGTGCTCGAGCACGGCTTCCGGCACGTAGGCGCCGGCGGAGAGGTAGCCCCGGCGCTCGATCTCGAACAGATAGCCCTCGGCGCAGATGACCGGCCCCGTGTCGAGCCGTTCGAGCAGGCCCGGTCCGCCAGCCACGGTGGCGTCGGTCATGAGGCAGCCCTCCCTATGTCTCCTGGCCGGCCGGGCCGGGGTGCAGCGGCGAATCCTTCACCCGCCACAGGAACCGCCGCACGATATCGCCGTAGCCGGTGAACAGGAAGCCGCCATTGTCGGCGAGCACCCGCTGCCGTTCGGCGCGGTAGACGTGGGGCAGGTCATACCACGCGATGCCGGGCCGCTCGTGGTGGAGGGCGTGGAAGTTGTTGCCGAGGAAGAGCAGCCTCATCAGCGGCCCGGCCTCCACGATGACGGTGCGCCCGGCTTGGTCCGCCGCCGGGCGGTGCTCGGTGTAGGAGCGCAGCAGGATGAGCGCGACGCCCGGATAGACGTAGAGCATCACGTAGGCCCAGAGCGGGATGCCGCAGACCCAGAGCACCCAGATCAGCACCGCAGCCGTCAGCACCGCGTGCTCCGTCCATATGCGCACGCACCCTGGCTCGTTGCGCAGCAGCCGGGCGCCCTCCTCCCGCCAGAAGGCGAGGATCGTGAGCGCCGGTCCGAGCAGCAGCCGGCCTGCCAGCGTGTTGTGGACTCGCAGCAGAGCCCGCCGGACCGGCCCCAGCCGCCGCCACCGCCGCGGTTCGACGTAAAAACTCTCGGTATCGGCCAGCGGGTCGGTGAGGTGCGGCGTGGCGTGGTGGCTGAGGTGGCGGCTGCGGTAGAGGGGATAGGGCAGCCACAGCGCGACCGGGGCCATGGCGAGCGCCGTGTTGACCGCAGGCCGGCGCGTCGGGTGCCCGTGGATCACCTCGTGCTGCAGGCCGCCGTGCCAGCCGATCAGCCAACCGCCGAGCGGCAGGACCAGCCACCACGGCAGGGCATGGTGGTACCAGGTGAGCACGAACCATCCGCCGTAGACCGCTGCCGCCACGAGCCAGGTCGGCCCCTCGGCACGTCGCCAGAGGGCAGGGAGGTCCACTCGTGCGAGGGAGTTATCGGTGCTCTGCAACGAATTGACCCGGCTGTGACGGCAGCGAGAGTCCACACTGCGACCCGCCAACCGATGAAACAACGTGCGAATTCGCGCGCTAGGTCATAATGTCCGCAATAGTTCCGCGTTTGGTGATGTAGTACGCATTTAGTTGAGTACGCCTCGCATCCGCGGGAGAAGGTGCATGGACAGGCGCGATACGGCGCAACGCTTTCGCGAGCGGCTGGCCGAGGCCATGGCGACCGCGCGGGTCAACCGCTCGACCCTCGCGGCGCAGATCGGCGTCGACCGCTCCACCCTCTCGCAGCTTCTGACGCCGGAGGCCGACCGCCTGCCGCGCGCCGACACCGTTGCGGCAATCGCGTCCGCTCTCCACGTGAGCCTCGACTGGCTGCTCGGTCTCAGCCAGCAGCAGAAAGTCGGCGCCGACATCCTGCTGGAATCGGTGGAGGTGCGGGAGAGCGCCGACGAGCCGGCGGATGAGAGCCTCGCCGCCTGGTACGCAGAGGCGGCGGGCTACAAGATCCGCCACGTGCCGGCGACCCTGCCGGACCTCATGAAGACCGAAGAGGTGCTGGACCACGAGTATCGCGATTTCGCCGCCCGGTCCGCCGACCGGGCCATTGCCGCCTCCCACGGCCGCCTCGCCTACGTGCGGCTGCCGGAGACGGACATCGAGATCTGCCAGTCGCGCCAGTCCCTGGAAACGTTCGCGCGCGGCGAGAGCATCTGGCGCGATCTGTCGCTGCCGGCCAGGCGCGCGCAGCTCGATCACATGATCGGGCTGATCGACGAGCTCTACCCGACGCTCCGCATGTTCTTCTTCGACGGCCTCACCCACTTCTCTGTGCCCTACACGGTGTTCGGGCCGCAGCGGGCGGCGGTCTACGTCGGCCAGATGTTCTTCGCCTTCAACACGTTGCAGCACATCCGCGTGCTCACGCGGCATTTCGACGCCCTGGTGCGGGCCTCGACGGTCCCGGCCCATGCGGCGGGCGACTTTCTGCGCGATCTGCGGCGGGAACTGAACAAGGGCGCATAGAGCGTTTCCGGTTTGCACCGGAAACGCTCTGACTCTTTGTCGCTCACGGCAGCCGGCCGTTGGCCGGCGCCTGCGCGGGCGCGCCGCATTCGCGGCGGGCCGCGGTCGCGGCCTGTCGCGCGTCCGTCAACCACGGCCGCGCTCCAAGCTCCAGAAGCCGCAGCGCGCGGCCCATGACCGCGCCGAGATTTCCGGGTAAAGATCGAGACCGGAAACGCTCGATCGGCTCGGCTCCAGGAACGGGAAAGGTCACCACCATGCCACGCATCGTACGCTTCGCCAGACACGGCGGCCCGGAGGTTCTCGAAGTTCGCGACGAGCCGCTGCAGGAGCCGGGGGAGGGCGAGGTCCGCCTCAGGATCGAGGCGATCGGCCTCAACCGGGCCGAGATCATGTTCCGGAGCGGCGCCTACATCGCGAACCCCACCTTCCCGTCGCGCATCGGGATCGAGGCGAGCGGCACGATCGATGCGGTGGGGCCGGGCGTCTCCGGCTTCTCCATCGGCGAGCGCGCCGGCGCGGTTCCCTTCAACTCGTGGGACCAGTGGGGCAACTGGACCAGCGATTCGGTCACCAAGTACGGCATGTATGGCGAGAGCGCGGTGGTGCCCGCGTTCGCCGTCGCCCGCAATCCCGCCAACATATCGGCGGTCGACGCCGGCGCGATCTGGTGCCAGTACGGCACCGCGTGGGGCGGGCTGGTGGACCACGCTAACGTCTCGTCCGACGACATCGTGCTGGTCACGGCGGCGAGCAGCAGCGCCGCGCTCGCCGGGCTGCAGATCGCGAAGAACGCCGGCGCCATGGTGATCGCCGCGACGCGCAGGTCGGACAAGGCGGATTTTCTGCTTGGCGCCGGCGCCGATCACGTGGTCGCCACCGAGGAGGAGGATCTCGAGACACGCGTGAAGGCGATCACCGGCGGCCAGGGCTTCACCATCGCCTACGACCCGGTGGGCGGCGAATTTATCGGCGACCTCGTTGCCGCGGCGCAGCCCTACGGGCTCATCGTCAACTACGGCAACCTCCGCACCGAGCCCATCGACATCCCGGTCCTGCCGATGCTGGCCAAGCGGCTCTTCTTCAAGTTCCACAGCCTCTACGACACGATGCGCCTGCCGGAGAAGCGCGCCGCCTGCTTCGCCTTCGTGCATGACCAGGTGGCGTCCGGCGCGCTCAAGGTGATCGTCGACCGGACCTTCCCGCTCGAGGAGATCGTCGACGCGCACCGCTACATGGAGTCCAACGTGCAGCGGGGGAAGGTCGTCGTCACCACCTGATTCTTGCTGGCCGGCGCGCGCCGGGTTGGCGCGAGGCGGGCGTTAGGGCAACATCGGCTCTTCAAGAGATCAGGGATCGGACGGATAGATGGCACTTGCCGAGGCCCAGGCGGCGCGCACGCCCCAGCTGCCCGACCTCAGGCGCATCATGGCCGATTCCAAGCTCTACTGGCTGGTCCTGCCGGCCTTCGTCTTCTTCCTGATCTTCTTCGTCATCCCGACCGTCTCGCTGTTCCTGATCTCCTTCGACAAATCTGTCGCGGGCGTGGTCGACATCCAGTGGGACTTCACGCTCAAGAACTACATCCGCTTCTTCAACCGCTCGCTCTACTACGAGGCGGCGATACGCTCGATCGGGCTGGCGGCGATCGTCTCGGTCGTCACGTTGGCGCTGGGCTACCCGCTGGCCTACTTCGTCGCCAAGACCAAGCATCCCGGGCGCAACACCTTCTACATGATCCTCGTGCTGAGCGCGATGCAGCTCGACATGGTGATCCGCCTCTTCGGCCTGATGGTGCTGATGGGCGACAACGGGATCATCAACGGCGTCCTGCGCGACATCGGCGCGATCCGCGATCCGCTGCCGCTGATGTACAACTTCTTCGGCTCGGTGGTGGGGTTGGTGCAGTTCACGCTGCCCTTCATGGTGCTCTCGCTGATCGGCATCATCCGAAGCATCCACCCGTCGCTGGAGGAGGCGGCGCGAAGCCTCGGCGCCAACCGCTGGACCACCTTCTGGCGCATCACCTTCCCGCTCAGCATGCCGGGCATCCTCGCCGGCACGCTGCTGGTCTTCGCGCTCTCGATCTCGTCCTACGTCGTGCCGGCGCTGATGGGCGGCTGGAAGGTGATCGTGATGCCGCTTCACATCTATCAGCAGATCGCCGAGATGGGTAAGTGGCAGTTCGGCGCAACCATCGCGGTGGTGCTCTTCGTCACCAGCATAATCGCGGTCTACGTCTATCAGCGCTTCGCGGCGCGGACCGCAGGCGGGCGGGCCTGAGATGGCGGAGATGGTGACGGATGCCGCGCCGGAGCCGCGCAACGGCGGCTGGAGGCCCTTCCATAAACGGAACGGACCCAGGGAGGAGCCGGCGGTCGCGCTGCCGCTGCAGATCGGCGCCTGGATCGCCTTCGTGGTGCTGCTGCTGCCGCTGGTCATCGTGGTGCTGGCCGGGCTCAACTCCGGCGATCACCTGACCTGGCCGCCGGAGGGGCTCTCGCCCCGCTGGATCTTCGCGTTCTTCGAGGCGAGCGAGTTCCTCGACGCCTACGTGTTCAGCCTTTGGCTGGCCGTGGTGGTCATGGTGATCTCGACCACGCTCGGCACCATGGCGGCGATCTTCCTCACGCGCATGACCTTCCCCGGCCGCAACCTGCTCCGGGCCTACTTCCTCTCGCCCCTGATCCTGCCGGGGATCGTGCTGGGGCTCGCGCTCTACGTCTTCTACGTCTCTAGCGGCATCGGGCTGTCGCGTACCCTGCCGGGGCTCATTATCGGCCACGTGCTGGTGACGGCGCCCTACGTGATCGGCACGGTCTCAGCGGCGCTCTTCAACTTCGACATCGCGCTGGAGGAGGCCGCCCGCAGCCTCGGCGCCGGCCCGTTCACGGCGTTCCGCAAGGTGACGCTGCCGATCATCGGGCCGGGCGTCGCCGCCGGTGCGATCTTCGCCTTCATCGTGTCCTTCGGGCAGTTCGACGTCTCGCTCTTCCTGAGCACGCCGAACTATACGCCGCTGCCGATCGCCCTCTATATTTCGCTCAGGTACACGTTCGAGCCGACGGCGGCGGCGGCGGGCATCTTCGCGATCGCGCTGGTCGTGGTCTCGATGCTGCTGACTTCGCGGCTCATCAACATCCGGCGCTTCGCCGGAATCAAGTTCTCGTAATCGACACAGGGAGAATGAACGATGACCGATAAGCGCATTTCCAAGCCCTCGCGGCGCACCGTCCTCAAGGGTCTTGCGGCGGGCGGCGCTGCAGCGGCGTCCACCAAGTTCGGCCTCTTCAACATCAACCATTCCTGGTCGCAGGACGTGCACTGGGACGGCGAGCCCTTCGATGCGGGCGGCGCCACCTTCACCCTCGGCGAGTGGCCCGGCTTCTGGGAGGAGTTCGTCCGCGAAGCGCAGTTGAACGAGTTCGAGAAGACCTACAACTGCAAGATCGCCTACGACGGGTCGTGGCCGTGGTTCCCGAAATACGTCGCCAGCGGGCCGCAGGATCCGGCCTTCGACATGTGCAACTGGAACCTGTCCGAGATGACGAAGACCGCGCGGGCGGGCGATTACTTCCTGCCGATCGACGACATCAGGGCCAACGTGCCGAACGCAGCCGACTGCTGGGACTTCGCCTTCGGCAACGGCATCGGCGTGACCTGGGCCTTCGGCCAGTACGCTTACGTCTACCGGACCGACCTGGTCGATCCGGCGCCCACCGACTTCAAGTCGTTCTGGGAGGACCGCTTCGCCGGCAACCGGGCGACCTACATCACCGTCAACTCCCTGCAGATGGTCTTCTTCATGACCGCCAGCGCCGCCTGGGGCGAGGGGCCGAAGGACATGGAGGCGGGCTTCGACGCCATGCGCCGCGCCATGCCTATGAAGATCAGCGACTTCACCGGCAACATGCAGACCCTGGTGGAGCGCGGCGAGGTGCACATCGGCGTCCAGTGGGAAGGCGAGGTCTACCTGCAGATGGACAAGGGGATTTCCGTCGCTCCCGTCATCTGGGACGCCAAGCCGATCCTGACCCAGACCAAGACCATCAGCCGCTATTCCGAGCCGATGCAGAAGAAGCTCGGCTATGCGCTGATGAACGAGGCGCTCGACCCCGGCTACCAGTCGAAGGCCGGCTCGATATTCTATCTGCGCCCGACCAACAGCAAGGCGGAGGTGTCGGAAAACGTGGCTAGCAAGGGTGTGGTCAACACGGCCAATGCCATGGACGGGCTCTGGATCCCGGATTGGAACTGGTATGTCGACAACGAGGACGACATCGTCGAGATCACCAACGAGATCTTCGCGTCCTGATCCATCGTCGCCGGGCCGGGCGCCTGAGGGAGACCGCGCGTGTCTGACGTCGAGCTTTCGAGCCTGACGAAGCGCTACGGCGAGACGCTCGCGGTCGACGACGTGTCGCTCCGGGTCGAGGAGGGGGAGTTCTTCTCCCTCCTCGGCCCGTCCGGCTGCGGCAAGACGACGACGCTCCGCATGATCGCGGGCTTCGTCAGGCCCAACGAGGGCCAGGTCTTCATCGGCGGCGACGACATGACCCTGCTGCCGCCGGAGAGGCGCGGCATCGGCATCGTCTTCCAGAACTACGCGATCTTTCCGCACATGACGGTGTTCGACAACATCGCCTTCGGCCTGAGGATGCGGAAGGTGCCGAAGCGGGAGATCCGCGGCCGCGTCGGCAAGGCGCTGGAACAGGTCAATCTCGACGGCTACGAACGCCGTTACCAGCGCGAACTGTCGGGCGGCGAGCAGCAGCGCGTGGCGCTCGCCCGCGTGCTCATCACCGAACCCAAGATCCTGCTCCTCGACGAGCCCTTGAGCGCGCTCGACAAGAAGCTCCGGGAGGAGATGAAGTACTGGATCAAGGGGCTGCAACACTCGCTGCGCATCACCACGGTGTACGTCACCCATGACCAGGGCGAGGCGCTCACCATGTCGGACCGGATCGCGGTGATGAACCGGGCCAAGGTGGTGCAGATCGGCGCGCCTGACACGATCTACGAGCATCCGGCCGATCGCTTCGTCACCGACTTCATCGGCGAATCCAACATCCTCGAGGCGCGCGTCGCGGCGGTGAGCAGGGATGAGTGCCGCGTCGCCGTCGGCCGTGTCGAGTTCGCAGCGCCCAGGCGGGACGGGATCGAGACCGGCCAAGCGGTCGGCTTCGTGGTGCGGCCGGAGCGCGTGCTGATCGGCCCCGACGCAGAGGCCGTCGACGGCCCCAAGGCTACCGCGACCGTGGTCGATCGCAGCTACCAGGGCGCGATCATCCGCTACCGGCTGCAGCTCGAAGGCCAGGAGATCGTGGCGGAAGTGCCCAACCGGCCGGATCAGCCGGTTCTCGCCGACGGCGCAGAGGCCATAATCGGCTGGACCGTGGCGAGCAGCGAGCTGCTCGTCGACTGATCAGGGTCGGCTGCGGCCGAACCCTCAGACCAGCTCCTCGATCGGCGTGTAGACGTCCGAGATGCCAAAATACTTGGGGCCGAAGACCTCGATCGCCTCGGGCGTGCGCATGACAGGCGGCACGCTGACGCCGACCACGCGCACGCGCTGGCCGTACTTGAGACCCTCCGTGGTGATGGGCTCGGCGTTCTCCTGATCGAGGATGCAGATGAGGTCCGGCACCATGCCGAGCATGCGCTCGCCCTGTTGCGCCACCAGGAACTCGTTCTGGAAGCGCACCTCCAGCTGTTCCCCGGTGCTCGTGCCGATCCCCTCGAACTTCACCCGGCCGATGGCCCAGCCGCGCGTGGTCTCGCGCAACAGGTCCACCACCTTGCCTTCGAACAGCACCTTGCAGAAGCGCTTGTCCCGCGAGGTCGCGAAGTAGCGCTGGAGGCCGGCGAAGGGGTCGCTCTGGGTCTCCCGCGCCTCGCGGATCGAGCGGCCGATCTCCATGGCGAGGGTGGTGGTGTAGAGCACGCCGGTCTCCTTTGCCTGCTTGCCGGACATGGAATAGAGCGCGATCTCCGACTTGGTGCCCATGCGGGTGCACACCACGCGCGCGAACCACTCGGATTCGAGATTGCTGCGGGCGCGGACGATGACCTCGTTGTCGTGCTCGTCGCGGAGCACGATGGGCGACGCGGGCACGCCGTAGACGCCGAAGGTGCACATCTGCAGCTCCGGGAAGGCGCGGCCCATGCCGTCGCCATCCACCACGGGAAGCCCGGTCAAGGCGCCGATCACCATGGGCAGCGTGCCGTTGATGCCGCCGGCCTCGGCGGCGATGAGCGCGTCCGCCTTGCGCCCCTTCTCGCGCTCCAGCGAGCGCAGGCATTTCACCATGGAGAGCGCGCTCGGGATCTTCTCCACCATCACCGTCGGCGCGCCCATGTTGGCGACCGAGACGACGAAGTCGTCGTCGTCCAATTCCATCGGGTCCATGATCGTGATGTCGGCGCCTTCCTCCAGCTTCTGCCTGAGGATAAGCCCGCCGACATAGGGATCGCCGCCACCGCCGGTGCCGAGAAAGGCCGTGCCGCGCAGGAAATCCGGCAGCAGGTCGAGGTGCATCTTCATCGTCGGCATGTCCTTGGCTTCCCTTCCCGCTCGCGTCCCGCTCAGCCTTCGGCGAGATCGCCCACCGCCTTCACCCGCACCCGGCAGGCGGCGCCCGGCAGGTAGGCCAACGGGATCTCCTCGACCTCGATGATCTCGATGCTGGAGGCCTCGGCGCCGGCGTCGACCGCCTTAGCCTTTGCTTCGTCCTTGGCCTGCTGAATCGCGTTCTCGCGGCCCTCCTGCTCGTAGGAGAACACGCGGTCGACCTCGCCGCCCACCTGGGCGATGGCGGCGCCGATGGCGTTGGCGACGGCCGAGTGGTCGGGGATGCTCAAGCTCGAGACGCCGGCCAGATCGCGCTCGACCAGGATGCTGCCGCCGCCCACCAGGATCGCGGGCACGGGCTCCGCGCTGGTCTTCATGCGGTCGATGGCGTCTTCGACCATGGTGTGGATGGTATCGAGCCCGCGCTTCACGGCGGCGCCGTCGAGCCCGGCCACGGCCCCGCGGTCGCCGATATCGGCGAGGCCCGCGGCGACGGCGACATCGGTGGCGGTCAGCGTGTCGCCGCCGAAGACCAGCGCCTTCTCCGTCAGCTCGAAGCCGACGGAATCGGGGCCGACGGTCACCACCTCGTCGCCCCGCACCAGGCTGCCGCCGCCGAGCCCGATCGCCAGCACGTCCGGCATGCGGAAGTTGGTGCGCACCCCGCCGACATCGACGGCGACCGCCGATTCCCGTGGGAAGCCCCGGGCCAGCACGCCCACATCGGTGGTGGTGCCGCCGATGTCCACCACCACGGCGTTCTCCTGGTCGGAGAGGAAGGCCGCGCCGCGCATGCTGTTGGTGGGGCCGGAGGCGAATGTCAGCACCGGATAGCGCTCGACATAAGCCGCGCTCATCAGCGTGCCGTCGTTCTGGCTGATGAAGAAGGGCGCGTCGATCTTGAGCGCCTTCAACGAGTCGCGGAATGCGCCCACGACACGTGCGGAAAGCTGAACCAGGGCTGCGTTCATCACCGCCGCGTTCTCGCGCTCGATCAGCCCGACGCGGCCGATCTCGTTGGAGAGCGTGATCTGGGCCTCCGGGTGCTCGGCGCGGATGATCTCGGCGGCCCGGTCCTCCTGCGTGCTGTTGAGCGGCGCGAAGACCGAGGAGATGGCGATGGATTCGAGGCCCTTGACCGCGATGTCGCGGGCGATGCGGGCGACCTCGGCCTCGTCGAGCGGCGAGATCTCGCGCCCGTCCACCTCGTAGCCGCCCTTCGCCATGTAGACGTTGCGGCCGATGGCATCCACCAGGTCGCGCGGCCAGTCGATCAGGGGGTTAAGGCTCTCGGTCGCCGGCAGCGCGAGGCGCACGATGGCCACCGGCACGAGCCGCCTGCGCTCGACGATCGCGTTGGTGAACTGGGTGGTGCCGATCATCACGCCGGTGATGGTCTCCGGCGCCACCGCCGACTGCTTGAGCACGCCTTCGATGGCGGCCACCACGCCTGCGCCCACGTCGGCGGTGGTCGGCGCCTTGATGGACGCCACGACAATGGCGCCGTCCATCAGCACCGCATCCGTATTGGTCCCGCCGACATCGACGCCAATTCTCATGCCACGCCCTCCAGATCGTGCCGGCGCATCCTAAGGACTAGCCCCCGGCGGGGAAATAGCTGGCGGGCCGCGCCAGCCTCATTCAGCAAGAAGACGGCGGGCGATGATGAGGCGCATGATCTCGTTGGTGCCTTCGAGGATCTGGTGAACGCGCAGGTCTCTCAGGTGACGCTCGACGGGGAAATCCATCAGGTAGCCGTAGCCGCCGAGGAGCTGGAGCGCCTGGTTGCAGACCTCGAAGCCCGCGTCGGTGGCGAAGCGCTTGGCCATGGCGATGGTGGCGGTGGCGCCGTCTTGGTGCGCGTCCAGCGCGGCGGCGGCACGGTGGATCATCAGGCGGGCGGCCTCGAGGTTCGTCGCCATGTCGGCGAGCGTGAATTGCAGCGCCTGGAAGTCCGCGAGCTTGCGGCCGAACTGCTGGCGCTGGAGCAGGTGATCGCGGGCGATCTCAAGGCTCGCCTGGGCGGCGCCGAGCGAGCAGGCGCCGATGTTGATGCGCCCACCGTCGAGGCCCGCCATGGCGATCCTGAAGCCCTGCCCTTCCGCGCCGATGAGGTTTTCTGCCGGCACGCGGCAGTCCTCGAAGATCACCATCGCGGTCGGCTGACTGTGCCAGCCGAGCTTCTTCTCCTGTGCGCCGAAGCTGAGACCCGGCGTGTCGCGCTCCACCGCGATGCACGAGATTCCGCTCGGTCCCGGTCCGCCGGTCCGCACCATGCAGACGTAGACATCCGCGAAGCCGCCGCCGGAGATGAAGGCCTTGGTGCCGTTCAGCACGTAGCGCTCGCCCTCCAGCCGCGCGCTGGTCTTGAGCGAGGCGGCGTCGGAGCCCGCGCCCGGCTCGGTCAGGCAGTAGCTCGCGAAGTACTCCATGCTCGCGAGCCGGGGCAGAAAGCGCCTGCGCTGGGTGTCCCCGCCGAAGCGGTCGATCATCCAGGACGCCATGTTGTGGATCGAGATGTAGGCCGCGGTCGAGGCGCAGCCCCGCGCCAGCCCCTCGAAGATCAGGGCGGCGTCGAGGCGCGTCAGGTTCGATCCGCCGACGTCGTCACCCACATAGATGCCGCCGAAGCCCAATGCCGCGGCCTTGCGCAGGGTGTCCACCGGGAAGGTGCAGTCCCGGTCCCATGCCGCGGCATAGGGCGCAAGCTCGTTCTCGGCGAAGCTCTCAGCCAGCTCGCGGAACGCCTGTTGCTCTTCCGAGAGGGTGAAATCCATGGCCCGCCTAACTTAGCGAGTGCCGCCGCCCCCGGGCGAGACGAAAAAGCAGGGGTGCCGCAATCACGATCAATATGATCCGCGCGATGTGATGGGTGGAGACGAAGGCGGCGGCGCTGCCCATCGTGAGCGCGATCAAGCTCATTTCCGCGAGCCCGCCGGGTGCGAACGCAAGGAACAGGACCGGGCCGGACTGGTCGGTCGCGGCGGAAAGGCCGTAGGCCGCGCCGGCTGTCACCAGCACCATCAACACCGCGACCAGGGCCGCCAGCAGGACGATGCGCCGCAGCTCGCTGAACGCCATGCCGACGAACCGCGCCCCGATAGCGGCGCCGAGCACGACCTGGGCGGCGGCGATCAGCTCGCCCGGCGGGTGCGCGGCGACGACCCCGCTCAGGTGCAGCGCCGCGCTCAGCGCCAGGGGGCCCACGAGCTGTGCCGCCGGCACGCGGAGCGCCTTGGCCGCCGGGTAGCCCACGAGCGCGCAGGCGACCAGCGCCATGAGATCGATCCAGGACGCCGCCGCCGGGCCGGCCGGGACCGGCAGGCCGACCGGGGCCACCCCCTCCACCAGCCGGAAGTAGAACGCGATGAGGAAGACGGCGACGAGGATGCGCGTGCCGTGGGTGAGCGAGATGGTGCGCCCGTTGCCGCCCAAGGTCTCGCCCAGCACCATCATCTCGCTCAAGCCCCCCGGCATGGACGCGAAGTAGGCGGTCACCCGGTCGTAGCCGCCGAGCCTGCGGAAGGCGACGTAGGCCATGCCCGCCGCCGCCGCCGTGGAGAGAACCACGCCCGAGAGGCCGACGTACCACTCCGCGATCCGGTCGAAGAGGTCGATGGTGAACTGGCTGCCGAGCAGCACGCCGAGGATCGCGATCATGGCGTTGCGGATCTGGGCCGGGACCGCGAGCGGCGCACCGGCGAGCGCTGCTCCCGTCGCCACCGTCATGGCGCCAAGCATCCAGGGGAGCGGCAGGGCGAGCGCGAAGAAGACCGCCCCGCCCACGGCGCCGAGCCCGATCGAGAGGGCGAACCGGAGCGCGCCGACGCGGAGCCGCGCCGCGCGGAATCCGTCGACGAACAGTGCTGCCGGGCGTTTCATCGGCCAGGCCGGCGCGGGAGGCGGCCGGCCCGGCACGCGAGACCCGCGGTGCGCTGGCCGCGCCCCCTCAAGGGGTGAACTGCTCGGTGAGGATGCGCTCGGTCAGGCTGTGCTCAGGGTCGAAAAGGAGGCGGATCGCGGTCGCGTGATCGACTGCGACCTCGACCGACGCCACGTCGCGCACCTCGGTGTAGTCGGCGACCGCGCTGACCGGGCGCTTGTCGTGCTCGAGCACGTCCAACCGCACGGTCGCCTCGTGCAGCAGCAGGGCGCCGCGCCAGCGGCGCGGCCTGAAGGCGCTGATCGGCGTGAGCGCCAGGATGTTGGCACCGAGCGGGATGATCGGGCCGTGGGCGGAGAGGTTGTAGGCGGTGCTGCCGGCGGGCGTCGCCACCAGCACGCCGTCGCAGATGAGCTCCGGCACGCGCACGACGCCGTCCACGCTGATCCTGACCTTGGCGGCCTGGCGGGTCTCGCGCAGCATCGAGACCTCGTTGATGGCGAGCGCCTCCTGCGTTGCCCCGTGGATCGTCTCCGCCCGCATGCTGAGCGGGTGCAGGGTCGTGGCATGGGCCTGCTCAAGCCGCGCGGGCAGGTCGTCCAAGGAGAACTCGTTCATCAGGAAGCCGACCGTGCCCCGGCTCATGCCGTAGATCGGCTTGCCCTGGCGGAGCAGGCGGTGCTGCGTCTCCAGCATGAAGCCGTCGCCGCCGAGCGCGATGATGACGTCGGCCTCGTCCGGCTCGACCAGGGGATAGCGGGCGGCGACGTCGGCGAGCGCGGCCTGCGCCTCGGCGGCGGTCGAGGCGACGGCGGCCATCCTCCGGTAGCGCATGAAATCCCCCGATGGGCTGCGCCGGCGCGGCGCGATACGGAAAGCGGGCCGGGCGGCGGCTCAGCCGCCGGTCACGCTCATGTGGCGGCCGACCGCAGGGCGCGTGTGGCGGCGGTCGATGATGAAGTCGTGGCCCTTGGGCTTGCGCCCGATCGCCTCGTGGATCGCCGCGACCAGGGCCTCGTCGCTCTCGCTGCGGCGGAGCGGCGTGCGCAGGTCGGCCGCGTCCTCCTGGCCCAAGCACATGTAGAGCGTGCCGGTGCAGGTGAGCCGCACCCGGTTGCAGGATTCGCAGAAGTTGTGGGTGAGCGGCGTGATGAAACCCAGGCGCTGGCCAGTCTCGCGCACCGTGACGTAGCGCGCCGGCCCGCCCGTGCGGTGGTCGCTCTCGTCCAGGGCCCAGCGCTTGCGGAGCTTCGCGCGCACCAGGGAGAGCGGCAGGTACTGATCGGTGCGGTCGCCGTCGATCTCGCCGAGCGGCATGGTCTCGATGAAGGTGAGGTCGTGGCCTTCGGCGGCGCACCAGGCGACGAGGTCTTCGATCTCGTCCTCGTTGACGCCGCGCAGCGCCACGGTGTTGATCTTGATCTTGAGGCCGGCGGCGCGGGCCGCGTCGATGCCCGCCATCACCTGGCTTAGCCGGCCCCAGCGGGTGATCTCGGTGAACTTGTCAGGGTCGCGCGTGTCGAGGGAGATGTTCACCCGGCGCACGCCCGCGGCATAGAGCCGCTCCGCATGGCGCGGCAGCTGGCTGCCGTTGGTGGTGAGCGTGAGCTCGTCGAGCGCGCCGCTCCTCAGGTGGCGGCCCAGGCTCTCGAAGAGGCCGATGACGCCCTTGCGCACCAGCGGCTCGCCGCCGGTGATGCGGAGCTTGCGCACGCCGAGCCCCACGAAGGCGCTGCACAGGCGATCCAGCTCCTCCAGCGTCAGCAGCTCCGCCTTGGGCAGGAAGCTCATGTGCTCCGACATGCAATAGACGCAGCGGAAGTCGCAGCGGTCGGTGACGGAGACGCGCAGATAGGTGACGTGGCGCTCGAACGGGTCGATCAGCATGGTTTCCACTCCGCGGGCGCGCGGCGGCTCCAGAGCCGCACGCCACGCCGCATATTACGCGAGGGCGCCCGAATTCTCCCGGAGAATCTGGGCGCGATCCCGGCCGCGTCAACCGGTCCACTCGCGTGGCTGGCGCTGCGGCTGCTAAAGTCGCGCGCCGAAGGGCCACTTGGTGGAGCGCTGACGATGGCACAGTCCCTGGTCCCGGTCGTCGACATCGCGCCGTTTCTCGCGGGCGATGCTGAAGACAAGGCGCGCATCGCCGCCGAGGTGGACGCCGCCTGCCGCGAGATCGGCTTCCTCGTGATCGCGGGCCACGGCGTGGCCCAGGCGCAGATCGACGAGATGCGCCGCGTGACCCGTGCCTTCTTCGAGCTGCCGCACTGGGAGAAGCTCCGGGTCAAGATGCCGCCCGACCGCTACCGCGGGCTGATGACCGTCGGCAGCGAGGACACGGCCTACAGCATGGACGAGGAAGAGAACGCGCCCGACTGGCGCGAGAGCTTCGTCATCGGTCCGCACGACCACGACTACGACGAGTATCACTACGGCCCCGCTGGCTGGCGCTTCTTCGCCGCCAATCTCTGGCCCGACCGGCCGGCGGGGATGCGCCCGCTGTGGGAGGCCTACTACCGGGAGATGGAACGCCTGGCGGGCGACCTGATGCGGATCTTCGCCTGCGCTCTCGGCCTGCCCGAGACCTTCTTCGCCGACAAGATCGACCGGCACATCACCAACTTCATCGCCTCCTACTACCCGCCGCAGACGACGCCACCACTCCCCGGCCAGCTCCGCTGCGGCGCGCACGCGGACTACGGCAGCCTCACGATCGTCTCGTCCGATACGCCCGTGGGCGGCCTGCAGGTTCTGGCCAAGGACGGCGCCTGGTCCGACGTGCCCTGCATCCCCGGCACCTTCGTCATCAATCTCGGCGACCTGATGGCGGAGTGGACCAACGACCGCTGGTGCTCGACGCTCCACCGCGTGGTCAACCCGCCCCGCGAGGAGGCCGACAGCAGCCGGCTCTCGCTCCTCTTCTTCCACCAGCCCAACTACGACGCCGTGATCGAGTGCCTGCCGAGCTGCACCGACGCAGCCAACCCGCCCCGCTACGGGACCATCACGTCTGGCGCCCACGTCGCGCGCAAGGTCGATCTCAGCCGCCGCCCGCTTCTCGAAGACGCGAAGGCGGCCGCAGGATAGCGGGTATACCATCCGCCCTTGACTCGCGGCGCTCGACGCCGCGAATTCAGGCCGCCCGCAAGGCGGGCGAGGGCAGCGTTGGCGAGAGGAGGCAGCCGTGGCCGACAACGGAGGGCAAGGCGCCCGCGATCAGGTAGACGAAGCGCTGGCAAGGCTCGAGCGCGACGGCATCCAGCACGTCCGGTTCGAGCTGCCGGACATGCACGGCTCCGCCCGCTCCAAGCAGGTGCCGATCGAGCAGTTCGGGGCCTTCGCCCGGGACGGCGTCAACATGTACGGCGGCATCGTCGCCCTCGACAGCGCCTCCCACGTGATTCCGGGGACCCGCTACAACGAGGAGGTCAAGTACAAGGACCAGACCCTGCGCCCCGACCTTTCGACCCTCGCAGCAGTGCCGTGGCTGGATGGCATGGCGAAGGTCATCTGCGATACCGAGTGGGAGGACGGCACGCCGCTGCACGCGGCGCCCCGCAATGTCGCCCGCCGCCTGCTGGAGAGGACTGCAGCGCTCGGCTTCGGCATCCAGAGCGCCCACGAGTACGAGTTCTACGTGCTCGACAGCGAGACGCATCAGCCGCTCTTCGGCGGCGTCCACATCTTCAACAACCTGCGCAACGACCACATTCCCGCGATCCGGGACGTGGTCGACGGCCTGCGCGCGGCCGGCATTCCCATGCTGACGGCGAACGCCGAATACGCGCCCTCCCAGTACGAGTTGGTCTACAGCCACGCCGAGGGCATGGCCGGAATCGACAACGCGTTCACCTTCAAGAACGGGGTGAAGGAGATCGTGCAGCACGCGGGGCTGACCGCGACCTTCATGGGCAAGCCGTCGGCGGACTCGGCGGGCTCCGGCTGCCACTACCACATCAGCCTGTTCGAGCGGGAGAGCGGGCGGAGCGCCTTCTACGACCCGGATAATCCACGAGAAATGACGGCGACGCTCCGGCACTTCGTACAAGGCATCATCGACCACGGCGCCGCCTGCATGGCGCTCTTCAACCCGACGCCCAACTGCTACCGCCGGCTCACGCCCCACACCTTCGCGCCGTCGAACGTGAGCTGGGGCGAGGAGGACCGGAGCGCGATGGTGCGCATCAAGCAGCCGGGCGCGCCGGGGATGCACGTGGAGATGCGGGCGTCGTCGGCGATCAGCAATCCCTATCTTTGCGCCGCCGGCACGCTCGCCTGCGGCCTGCTGGGGATGAGCGAGAAGCGCGACCTCGTCTCGCAGTCGGACGGGCCCAGCGAGGATGACCCGAGCCTGCCGCCCTTCCCCGCCAACCTGGAGGCGGCGCTGGCGGCACTCGAGGCAGATGAAGCGATGGTCGATCTGCTGGGCGAGGAGTTCGTGGCCGTCTTCACCACGATGAAGCGCGCGGAGCTCGCCCGCTTCAACGCCTACGTCACCCAGTGGGAGCGCGACGAATACATCGAGCTGTACTGAGCGGGCAGGCGCGGTCCTGCCGGCGTCTACCGGAAGTGCGGGAGGACTTGGTCGGCGTAAGCCGCGACGATCTGCTCCTCGCCGCCGTTGGTGAGGTAGATGTTGAACTGGGTGACGCCGGCGGCTTCCAGCGCACGGATCTTCTCGACGTGGGCCTCGGCCGGTCCGATCACGCAGAAATCGTCGGTGATCGCGGGCGTGACGTAGGCGCTGTTGTCTGACTCCAGCGCGGTGTGCTGGCGGTAGTCATAGCCTTCGTCGGCGCCGACGCCCTCGCGCCGGGCGATGTAGGCGGTGAGGCTCTGAGGCACGAGGTCAGTGCCGGCGCCGTGATGCTTGACGATGTCGGCCACGTGGTTGCCCACCAGCGCCGGGAACCACTTGGTCTGCGCGATCCCGGTCTCGCGGTCGCCGACCCAGACGGGCGCGCAGGCCATGACGCGATAGCCCGCCATGTCGCGCCCCGCCGCACTGCCGGCAGCCCGCGCCTGGTCCCCCATCCACTGGCAGAGCCCGACATCGGCGAGCTGCACGATGAGCCCGTCGCCGACGCGGCCCGCCGCCGCCAGCGCCCTCGGCCCGTAGGCCGCGACCCAGACCGGCATCTCGTAGCCGCCGGTCCAGTCGAACTGCACCGGCTCCGGCACGCCCTCGTAGCGCACCGCCTCGCCGCGGACCAGCGCCTTCATGGCGCGGCAGAACTCTTCCAGGCGCGCTACCGTCGCCGGCCGCTTGCCGATTGCCCGCACGGCGCTGTCGCCGCGCCCGACGCCCATGTCGAAGCGGCCGTCGGACTGCACCGCCATCGCCGCGAAGAGGCTCGCCGCCACCGACCACTCGCGGGTCATCGGGTTGGTGACGCAGGGGCCGACGCGCAAGCGCCGCGTGTGGTCGATGGCGACGGCCATCTGCGGGTAGAGGTCGCGCCACAGCGCGTGGCTGTCGAAGAACCAGGCGTAGTCGAAGCCGGCCGCCTCGGCCTGCCGGCAGATGGCGACGACGCGATCCTTTTCGAGATCGCCGCGGAAGGTAATCGCGAATTCCATGGTCGTCTCCCTCACTCGGCTTCCGGCCAGATCTTCACGCCCGCGTGCTTGAAGCCCATCGCCTTCGACATGTTGAGGCGGATGAGCAGCGGGGTGAGCGCCTCGATGCAGCGCGCGCTCTCGGCCGGGCCGCAGTTGTAGGCGCGGGCGCCGATCGTCTCGATCAGTTCCATGACCGCGCGCTTCGCCTCCAGGTCGTTGCCGCAGACGAGGATGTCGCAGTTGATCGGCTGATCGAGCGCGGCCAGCACATGGGCGGAGACGTTGTGGAGCGCGCCCACCACGGCGACGCTCTGGCCCAGCATGGCCTGCGCCGCTTCGGTCGCCGAGCCTTCCGGCGGCATGGCGGCCTTGCGGGGGTTGCCCTCCGCGAGCGGCACGGCCATGTCGACCAGGATCTTTCCCTGCAGCGCTTGCGTGAGCGAGGCCAGCGTCACCTGGTGCGCCCCCCACGGCACCGCGAGCACCACGATGCGTTCGGCCTGCGCCACTGCATCGGCGTTGGCGGCGCCTTCGATCGCGCCCGGCGCGCCGGGCACGCCGGCCCGCAGATCGGCTGCGATGTCCGCCGCGCGGGCGGCATCGCGTGAGCCCACGACGACGTCGATGCCGGCGAGCGCGCAGCGCTGCGCCAGGCCCCGCCCTTGCGGGCCGGTGCCTCCGATCAAGGCGATTGCCACGAAAAACTCTCCCGCTTGTCCCGGTGCCGCCGCTATGCGTCGTAGGCGACGAGGGACGTGATCGGCAGGTCGAGGCGAGAGCGCCCGCCGAGGAAGGTCAGCTCGATGATGAAGGCCGCCGCCACCACCTCGGCGCCCACCTGGCGGAGCAGCGCATGCGCCGCGGCCGCCGTGCCGCCGGTCGCAAGCAGGTCGTCGAGGAGGACGACCCGCTGGCCGGGAGCCACGGCGTCGGCCTGCACCTCGACCTGATCAGTGCCGTACTCAAGCGCATACTCGTGCGCCACGGTCTCGCCCGGCAGCTTGCCCTTCTTGCGCACCATGATGAAGCCGCAGCCGAGCGCGTGCGCAAGGGGTGCGGCCACCAGGAAGCCCCGCGATTCTATCCCGGCGAGCAAATCGGGCTTGTGCTCGTGCACCACGTCGGCGAGGCGGTGCACGGTTTCGCTCCATGCCGGCCCGTGGGCAAGCAGGGTCGAGAGGTCGTAGAAGAGGATGCCGGGCTTGGGGAAGTCGGGAATCGCGCGAATGTGGTCACGCAGGTCGATGGCGGACATGGCTGCCCCCGGTCAGCGCAGGGCGGCTTCGTCCACCGGGGTCACTCGGTGCCGGTGGCTTCCTTGAGATAGGCGATCAGGTTCTCCCGGTCCTTCTCTTTCCGGACTCCCTTGAACGCCATCTTGTTCTTCGGGATGTAGCCCTTGGGGTCGGCGATGTAGGCGTCGATGGTCTCTTCGTCCCAGACGATCGCCGCGTCCTTCATCGCGCTCGAATACTTCTTGAAGCCCTCGGCGGTGCCAGACGCGCGGCCGAAGACGCCGTAGAGGTTGGGGCCGACCTTGTGCTTGCCGCCTTCCTTGACGGTGTGGCAGACCTTGCACTTCTTGAAGACCTTCTTGCCCTTCTTCGCATCGGCGGCAATGGCGGAGGCGCTCGCCGCCATCATGGCGGTGGCGAGGGCGATGGCGAGAACGTGTCGTGCGCGCACGGGTATCTCCTTGGGTCTGGTCACCGCCGAGGCGGTACAGGCGCGAACATAGGCCGGGTTCGCTCCCGCGATCAAGAAGGCGATAAAGCCGGCGGCGCGCTGTGCCGGGGGGCGGCGCGCCGCCGGTGGGTGCTTACTGGACCCGGTACTCCTCGTCGAGGAAGAAGCGGCTGTCATATTCCGCGACGCCGAGGTGGCACTCGGCGCAGAAGACGACGTTCTTCGCGCCCTTGCCGCCGGTGGTGCCGATCAGCTTGCCGTTGGGCATGATCAGCGTGTAGCGCCAGTCCCCGGTGTCGGCGTCGAAGCCGGCTTCCATCTTCTCCATCAGGAAGAGCGGCCCGGCGCCCACGTTGCCGTTCGGCCTCACCACGAAGCTGTCCTTCGCGAGCACGGTTCCGGCAGGAGACGGCCCCGCGTCCTCGAAGAGGCTGTAGTTGTCGGCGCCGATGTCGTTGGCGTAGTTGTTGACGTAGCGCGCGCCGTGGGTGTCGGAGACGTAGGGCTGGGCTGCGACGTTCCTCCAGTTCCGGTAGGACGCGGCCCATTGGTTGCCCGACTTGGCGTAGCCCTCGGCCATGGTCGCACTGATGCAGGCGTAGGCGTCTCTCGCCTCGTCGGCGGTCAGCTCGACCTCCTCGGCGGCCGCGCATGGGTTGCACGGGTTGCAGGCGCCGCAGGGATTGCACGGGGCGCACGGGTTTGCTGCCGCGCACGGATTGCAAGGATTGCACGGCCCACAGGGATTGCAGGGCGCACAGGCAGCCGCGCACGGATTGCAGGGCGCACACGGGTTGCACGGGTTCGCCGCCGCGCAGGGATTGCATGGCCCGCAGGGGTTGCAGGGATTGCACGCTGCGGCGAGGCGCGGAACGACGCAGTCGGAGGCGGCCGCAGCACCGGCCGCGCACGGGTTGCACGGCCCGCAGGGACCGCATCCGGCAGCACAGGGATTGCAGGGGTTGCACGGTCCACAGGCGCCGCATGCGCCGGCACAGGGGTTGCATGGACTGCAAGGCCCGCATGCCGCCGCACACAGGTCGCAGGGATTGCACGGCCCGCACGGGTTGCACGAGGCGAAGAGCAACACGCCCGGATCCTGTTGCTGCGGGGTCGCGGCCGGGCTCTCGCCGGACGATGAGTCGGCCGTGGCGTGGCCGCCGGTGGCGACCGCGAGCCCGATGACCACGGGGACCACCGTTCCGGCAAGCAGGGGTTTCGAGCGTGGCATGTCGGGCCTCCCTTGATGACCGTTTTCGTTGCGAATTGTCGGCGAGCGCATGGTGCCGGGCAAATGCCTTCCGCTCAAATTTTTGTGATTCCCCCGCCGGGCGGCTCGTGAATAGATTCCAGGGATGATCCTCGCCCGCGCCTTGCTCGCACTCTGTTTCGCGCTTTCCGGCGCGGCCCTCGCGGGCGCGGCTCACGCCGGCAGCGTAGCACCACCGGATGTGGTCGAGGTTCCCGCCGGCCCCTTCATCGCGGGCTCCGACGCGGCCGAGCGGGAGTACGGCTACCGGCTCGACGAGGCCGCCTACGGCCACTCCGTCACGCGCGAGCGCGGCTGGTACGACCGCGAGCGCCCGCGCGGGCCGAAGTCGCTGGAGCGCTTCTTCATCACGCGCTCGCTGATCACCAACGCCCAGTACCAGGCGTTCGTGAACGCCACCGGCCATCGCGTGCCCGACGTCGACCCCGAGACCTGGCGCGGCTACCGGCTGATCCACCCCTACGAGCGCACCCGCCGCCACGCGTGGGTGGATGGAAAGCCGCCCGCCGGGCGCGACGACCATCCGGTGGTGATGGTCTCCCACGACGACGCCAATGCCTTTGCCGCCTGGCTCTCGGCCGAGACCGGGCGCGCCTGGCGGCTCCCCACCGCGCTCGAATGGGAGAAGGCCGCGCGGGGGTCGGACGGCCTCATCTTCCCCTGGGGCGACACGTACGACGCGGCGCTGCTCAACAGCCACGACGCCGGGCCCTTCGATACGCTGCCGGTAGGCAGTTTCCCCGCCGGCGCGAGCCCTTACGGCATGCTCGACGCGGCGGGCCAGGTCTTCGAGTGGACCGCCTCGCCGGGCAATCCGGGGCGCTTCCTCGTCAAGGGCGGCTCGTGGGACGACAGCGGCTGCGGCGTTTGCCGCCCTGCCGCGCGCCACGGCCGGCCGGCAGACATCAAGCACATCCTCGTGGGCTTCCGCCTCGTCGTCGATCCGGGCGAAGGGGAGTAGCCGGCGGAGGAGCGCGAACGGCTGGCGGTCTGGCAAGAGCCGGGCCGCGGCACTATCCTTCACCAGCGGCATGGCCGGCGAACGAGCGTAAGGGCGGCAGCATGGCCCAGGCCACGGCGAAGAAGAACGAGCGGCAGGAGGAGACCCGCCACCTCGACATGGCGACGCAGCCGGCGAAGCGGCTGCGCATGATGCTCGCCGCCGGCGAGGAGGTGCTTGAGGTCGAGCGGGTGCTCGGCCGGACCGGCGACAACGTGGTGAGCGAGTTGCTGCGCGGGCACGAGACCTTCTACGAGTGGGATCACTACCCGAAGGGCGACGTCTTCGACGGCCAGAGCAGCTCCCAGTACTTCTATCACGCCCATCCCGGCGGCTTCAGGGATTCGGAGCACGGGCACTTTCATACCTTCGTGCGCGCCAAGGGGCTGCCGCGTGGGATGAAGCCCGCGCGCCGCAAGAGCCGCGACAAGTGGCCTAAGGGCGACGACGCGCTCACCCACATCATCGCCATCTCGATGGGCTCGAAGGGTCAGCCGCTCAGGCTGTTCACCACCAACCGCTGGGTCACCGGCGAGACCTGGTATCGCGCCGACGACGTCGCCAAGGTGATCGGCCTCTTCGGCATCGACCACGCGCGCCCCTCCTGGCCGACCAACCGCTGGGTCGGCGCCATGGTGCGGCTGTTCTGGCCGCAGATCATCCTGCTGCTCAAGGCGCGGGATCAGGTGATCGAGAGCTGGACCCCTCGGAACGGGGGCAAGGATACGCTGGAGGATCGCGGTCTGGAGGTGGTCTCGCAGGCCGAGGTCGACATCGAGGGTCAGATGGCGGCGGTCAGGGCTGCCCTCGATGCGCGGGAGGCCAAGGCCGCCGAGTGAGGGACGCCCGCCGACGCCCGGCCGGCCCGTACAGCACCGATTCCCGATGCAAGAACGCCGCCTCTCCTGAGGCGGCGCCCTCGGGTAAGGTCGCAGCTACTTCCGAGCTTACTCGGCAGCGCAGGGGTTGCAGGCGCCGCAGGGATTGCAGGCGGCGCAGGGGTTGCACGGATCTTCTTCATCCGCGGCACACGGGTTGCAGGCCGCGCACGGGTTGCACGGATCATCGTGAGAATCGGCGACGACGATCGGCTGATCGTCGGCGGATACGGCCGACGGCGCAAGTGCGGCGCCGGCCGCCATGGTGACGATACTCACGGCGACCACAGTTTCCTTAATCATCCTCGGTATCTCCTCCTCGCAGGCGCGTTCTTGAGTTGCTTGGAATAGGGGTTTCGCACCACCGTCTCGGTGGATCGCGCTCCGCGAAACCTAGGTCATTCTGGTGTATATCCGCAGCGCGGCAAAGCGATTTCGCCTCGTTGACGGTAATTTGAACACGCGGGACGGTCGATGAGCGGCACCAGCAGAGAGGAATTGGCGCAGTTGGCGGCTGCGGCCCGGCGTCTCGCGCAGGAGGCCGGGTGGACCATCATGGCCTTCTACCGCGACGGCACGGCGGTGGAGACGAAGGAGGACCGCTCGCCCGTGACCGAGGCGGACCGGGCGGCAGACCGGCTCATCGTCGCCGGCCTGCAAGCCGCCGACCCGCGCATCCCCGTCGTCTCGGAGGAGAGCACGGACGCCCGAAACACCGCGCCGCCGGCCGGGCTGCGCTTCTGGCTGGTGGACCCCCTCGACGGGACCAGGGAGTTCATAGGACGCACCGGCGAGTTCACGGTCAATATCGCGTTGATCGAGGCGGGCCGCCCGGTGCTGGGCGTGCTCCACGCGCCGGCCGAGGACGAGACCTACGTTGCCGACGGGCAGGGGGGCGCGGTGCGCTTCGTGGGCGATGGGCCGCCGCAGCCGATGCGCGCGGGGCAGGTGCCGGCGGCGCGCCCTGCCGTGATCGCCAGTCGCTCGCACCGCGACGCCGAGACCGATGCCTATATCGCGGCGCTGCGGCCGTCGCGGACCGCAAGCGCCGGCAGCGCCCTCAAGTTCGGCCTGCTCGCGCGGGGCGAGGCCGATCTCTACCCGCGTTTCGGCCGGACCATGGAGTGGGACACGGCGGCGGGTCAGGCGATCTTGGAGGCAGCAGGCGGCCACGTGCGCGATCTGGATGGGCGCGCGCTTCGCTACGGCAAGGCGGGGTTCGTCAACCCGCCCTTCGTCGCCTGCGGGGCGGACTAGGGCACGTGGCGGACTTCGGCACTCCGGGCGTGCCGCCCTGTCTGGCGCCGACCCCGGAGACCATCGCGCAGGCCGCGCAGGTGATCCGCGAGGGCGAGCTGGTCGGCCTGCCCACGGATACGGTCTACGGCCTCGCCGCCGATGCGACCCGTGACGACGCCGTGGCCGGCGTCTTTCGCGCCAAGGGGCGCCCGCCGGACAAGCCGCTCATCGCCCTGGTGGCGACACAAGCGATGGCGGAAGGCTGCGCGGACTTCTCCGCGCCCGCCCGCGCGCTTGCCCAAGCCTTTTGGCCCGGCCCGCTGACCCTCGTGCTGCCCCGCGCCGCGACCTCCCCGCTCTCGCCGCTGGTCCACCAGGGGGCGCCGGGCGTGTCGCTCCGCATCCCCGGCAACGAGACCGCGCGCGCGGTGGTGGAGGCTGCCCAGCGGCCGCTGACGGCGCCGAGCGCGAACCCCTCGGGCGCGCCGAGCCCCCTGACGGCGGCCGAGGTCGTGGCGGGCCTCGGGGCGCACGTGGCACTGGTGATCGACGGCGGGCGGGCCGACGGCAGCCTCGCCTCGACACTGCTCGACCTCACCGGGGCGACCCCTCGCCTGCTCCGCGCCGGCGTCGTGACGGCCGATGCGATCGAGCGCGTGATCGGCCCCATCGACCAGACGGGCTAGGACGGGTCGGACTCGAGTACGTCCGACAGGCGCACGGTCCCGCTGCCGCGGCGCGCGGGCTGCTGCTGGGAGTCGTGCGGCTTCCAGCCGGTGAGGTAGAGCACCTGGAAGGTCGCCGGGATACGCCCGTCCGCGTGGCCGAAGCTCTCCCGGTAGCGGGCTTCCAGCGCGCGGAGCGTCTCGCGTCGGGCGAAGTGCCGGGCGCGCCCCCGGGTGGCGTTGGCTTCGCCCATGGCGCGCAGATCGTGCATGAGCGCGTCCGCGCTCTCGTAGATGACCGTGATGCGGTCGCTGTCGACCACCGGCAGCGCGAAGCCCGTGCGCTGCAGCAGGGCGCCCAGCGTCTGAACGTCGGGAAAGGGCGAGACGTGGGGGCGCACGCCGCCCTCGTGGCCCGCTTCCGCCTGCAGGAACGCCTCGCGCAGCTCGAACAGGGTCTCGCCGCCCAGCATCGCCGCGAGCAGCAGCCCGTCGGGCCTTAGCGCCTGCCTGATCTGCACGAGCGCGCCCGGCAGGTCGTTCACCCAGTGCAGGCTGAGCGCGCTCACCACGAGATCGAGCGAGGCGGGGCGGAGCGGCAACCACTCCTCGTCGGCGACGAGACGCGACGGACCCCCGGCCCGCTGCACCATGGCCTGCGAAAGATCGGCTTCGACCAGCAGCTCAGGTGTCGTCCGTTCGCGCAGCGTCGGCCCGAGCTGGCCGCCGTGGCAGCCGAGGTCGAGCACGCGGGCGAAGCGCCGCTTCACGTCGTCGAGCCGGCCCACCAGCCGCTCGCCCACCTCGCGGACCAGGAAGTCCCCGCGCCCCGCGAAGCCGGCGGCGGCACGGTCGCGGTGCAGGCGCACGGCTCTGCGGTCGAAGACCGCGGCGCCGTCGGGCATGGGCGGGCGCTGGGCCATGGCGGCGGTTATGGCATGATGGCGGGGAAGCGGGAAGCACGGGCGCGCGCGATATGCAGAGCATGGCAAGTGGAGCACGAATGGCGGCGATGGGGCGCGCGGCTGCGGTGGGTGCCGTCGATGTCGTGCTGCCGCCCTCCTGCCTCGTATGCAATGCGCCCGTGGGCGATTCCGGCGCGCTCTGCCCCGACTGCTGGAACCGGGTCTCCTTCATCGGCCGGCCCTGCTGCGCCCGCTGCGGCCTTCCTTTCGCCATCGAGGCGGCTCCCGACGCGGTCTGCGGCGATTGCGCCCGGACGCCGCCGGCCTACGACCGGGCGCGCGCGGCGTTCCTCTACGAGGGAGCGGGGCGCGAGCTGATCCTCGCCTTCAAGATGGCCGACCGCTCGTGGGTGGCACCCAGGCTCGCGGCGTGGCTGCACCGCGCGGCAGCGCCGCTCCTGCCGGATGCCGATCTGGTGGTGCCGGTGCCGCTCCATCGCTGGCGGCTGCTCGCACGTCGCTTCAACCAGGCGGCTGTGCTCGCCGGGCTCATGGCGCGCGAGGCGAATGCCGTGGCGGTGCCGGACCTGCTGGTGCGGACCCGTCGCACGCCGCCCCAGACCCGGCTCTCCGGAGCCGCCCGGCGGCGCAACGTGCGGGGCGCGTTCGCGGTGCGGCCCTCTCGCGCGCATCTCGTGGCCGGGCGCAGCGTCCTGCTGGTGGATGACGTGCTGACGACCGGGGCCACCGTCTCGGCCTGCGCGCGTGCGCTGCGCAAGGCGGGCGCCGCGCGGGTCGACGTCGCGACGCTTGCGCGCGTCGTGCCGGGCCGTCCATGATGCCGGCCTGCACCGAGCCTTGGGGGAAGCCATGACCGAGACCCTTCGTGCCGCCTGCGTTCAGCCCTCGAGCGGCCAGGACCAGCAGGCCAACCTCGAGGCTGCCGCCGCGCTCGTGCGCGAGGCCTGCGCCGCCGGCGCGGAGCTGGTGGCGCTGCCTGAGAACGTCGCGCTCATGGAGCACCGCACGGCGCTGGTGCAGGCGAGCGCAGCCGCGCTCGACGCCCACCCGGCGGCCCGCTTCTTCAGCGCGCTCGCGGAAGAGACGCAGGTCTGGCTGCTTGCGGGCTCGATGGCGGCAGATGCCGGCGGCGGGCGCATCGCCAATCGCTCGGTCCTGATCGACCCGGCGGGCCGGATCGTCGCGACCTACGACAAGATCCACATGTTCGACGTGGACCTGCCCACGGGCGAGCGCTACCGCGAGAGCGAGGCCTTCCGCCCCGGCGGCCAGGCCGTGGTGGCGGAGACGCCCTGGGGCGGCCTCGGCATGACCGTCTGCTACGACCTGCGCTTCCCCCAGCTCTACCGGGCGCTGGCGCACGCGGGCGCGCGGCTGATCGCGGTGCCGGCGGCCTTCACCAAGCACACCGGCGAGGCGCACTGGCACGTGCTGATGCGTGCGCGCGCCATCGAGACCGGCTGCTTCGTCATCGCGCCCTGCATGTGGGGCAGCCACTCGGGCGATCGCAAGACCTACGGTCACTCGCTCATCGTCGATCCCTGGGGCGAGGTGCTGGCCGACGGCGGCGAGGGCGTGGGCATCGCAGTGGCCGATCTGGAGCTATCGCGCATCGACAAGGCCCGCGCCGCGATCCCGGCGCTGGCGCACGACCGCGCCTTCCTGCCACCCGCCGAGGAGGAGCCGCGCCGCGCTGCGGGTTGAAGCCGGCGAACTTTTTCTGATTCCTCAGACGGCGGGCGCGCGATCCGGGTCTTTTCCCGTCCGCTACTCCGCGGGCTTCCGGGCGCAGAGGCGCTGGACGATCTTCGGCGCAGGCGGCGGAATGGCGCGGTGCTCGTAGGCGATGACCGTGAGCCGGCCTTCGGCGAGCGCCAGCAGCTCGCCGCGCCGTAGCAGAAAGTCCGGGTTGCGGGGGCGGCCGAAGCGCTCGTTGCCGCGCGCGAAGGTCTCGTAGAGGAGGATCCCGCCCGGCTCCAGGCAGTCGACGAGCGGGACCAGCAGCGGGCGGAACAGGTAGTCCGTCACCACCACCGCATCGAAGCGGCGCCCTGCGAGCGGCGCCGTGCCGGGCCGCTCCAGGTCCGTCTCGACGATCTCGACCAAGGGATCGCCCGCGAGATCGGCAAGGCCCGACGTGTCGATGTCGATGGCCGTCACCCTGAGGCCCCGGCCCCGCAGGTAGCGGGTGTGCCTGCCGCCGCCGCAGGCGAGGTCGAGGACACGGGCGCCGGCGGCGATCAGCCCGGCATGGCGGGTGATCCAGGGAGAGGGGACGCGTGAGCGATGACGGTGCATGGCGGAGCCGGCTGGGAAGCGAAGGGAGTTTGCGTATGGATTCCGGGCTTCTATGCTAGATTGCGGTGACCGTGACAGCGCGCCGGGCGCAGTTCCCATGATCGTCTTCGACCTCAAGTGCGGCAAGGACCACGTGTTCGAGGGCTACTTCGCCGATTCCGCGACCTACGAGCGGCAGGCGAAGGCGCGCGAGATCGAATGCCCCTACTGCGGCGACGCCAAGATCGCCAAGGCGCCGATGGCGCCCAACATCGCGGTGGGCAACAAGGCGCGGGGCGAGCCCGAGCCTGCGCCGGCGCCCGCGCGCAAGCCGACACCGCCGGAGATGGCGCGCGCCATCGGCACGCTGCGGCGGATGCGGAGCTACATCGAGCAGAACTTCGACCACGTGGGCGGGCGCTTCCCCGAGGAGGCGCGCAAGATCCACTACGGCGAGACCGAGAAGCGCAGCATCTACGGCGACGCGACCAAGGAAGAGGTCAGCGATCTCGCCGACGAGGGGATCGAGGTCGGCGAGGTCCCCTGGGTCCCCCGCCACGACGCATAGAGCGTTTCCGCTTTTGCGCGGAAACGCTCTATGCCTTTATCGCTCACGGCAGCCGGCCGTTCTGCGCTTGCGCGCGCCTACCGGCGCGACCGGCCGGTGCCTGCGCGGGCGCGCCGCATTCGCGGCGGGCCGCGGTCGCGGCCTGTCGCGCGCCCGTCAAAGACGGACGCGCTCGAGTTCTCAAGCCGCCCCGGTGTAGCCACCCTGCTCAGGCGGGAGGCTTCCTCGCGTGCACGATGTAGTTCACGGCGAGGTTGGGGCTCGTGGTCCAGCCGCCGGCGAGCGGGTTGAAGACCATGCCCTGCATGTCGGCGACGGCGAGACCGTGGCGGCGCAGCAGGCGCACCATCTCCGCCGGGCGGACGAAGCGCGACCAGTCATGGGTGCCGGCGGGCAACCAGCCGAGAATCCGCTCCCCCGCGACGATGGCCAATGCATAGGCCGCGAGCGTGCGGTTGAGCGTCGCCACGACGAACGTGCCGCCCGGTTTCACGAGATCCGCACACGCGCCGGCGAAGGCGTCGAGATCGGCCACGTGCTCGACGATTTCGAGGGCCAGAACCGCATCGAAGCGCTCGCCGGCGGCGGCCAGCGCCTCCGCCGTGGCGTGGCGGTAGTCGACGGCGAGCCCCTGCTCCTCGGCGTGCAGGCGGGCCGCGCGGACGTTGGCCTCCGCCGCGTCGATGGCGACCACGTCCGCGCCCAGACGGCAGAGCGGCTCGGCCATCAGGCCGCCGCCGCAGCCGACGTCGAGCAGCCGGAGGCCGGCAAGCGGCTTCAGCGCCGCAGAACCGTCGGAGGACGGAGCAGGCTCTCTCCCGGCCACGAGCGCATCCCGCACGTAGGCGATGCGGACCGGGTTCAGCGCATGCAGCGCGCGGAAGGCGCCGTGGCGGTCCCACCAGCGCTCGGCGAGGGCGGCGAAGCGCGCGACCTCCGCCGGATCCACGCTGGGGTCGGTGCCGGCGCCAGCCGCCCCGTCGGGCGCCGCGGCCTCGGGCGATTGCCGCTCTTGCTCGTCTGCGGCCATGGGCGCGCTCTCCGTTAGCCCGGCCGCCTGCTTGCGCGGCCGGGGTGCAGCCAGTATGTAGGGGCGTCTCCACGACCGGCAAGCGTCGCCTCTCCGGCGCGGGCGCACCCCACCCGATGGCTCTCATCGTCCACAAATACGGCGGCACGTCGCTGGCCGACCTCGACCGCATCAACGTCGTTGCCGACCGCGTGAAGGCGGCGAGCGATGCCGGGGACAGCGTCGCCGTCGTGGTCTCCGCCATGGCCGGGACGACCGACCAGCTGGTCAAGTGGGTGCGGGCGGCGGCGGCGCTCCACGATGCGCGGGAATACGACACCGTGGCGGCGGCGGGCGAGCAGATCACATCCGGCCTGCTGGCGCTGGCGCTGCAAAGCCGGGGCGTCACGGCGCGCTCCTGGCTCGGGTGGCAGATCCCGATCCGCACGGACGGCGGCCACGGCCGCGCCAGGATCGAGAGCATCGAGACGGAAGAGCTGCAGCGGCGCATCGAGCGGCGCGAGGTGCCGGTCGTCGCCGGCTTTCAGGGCTTAGGCCCCCTCGGCCGGATCACGACGCTCGGCCGGGGCGGCACCGATACCTCGGCGGTGGCGCTGGCCGCAGCGCTGGGCGCCGACCGCTGCGACATCTTCACCGACGTGGAAGGCGTGTTCACCGCCGATCCGCGCATCGTTGCGACGGCGCGCAAGCTGAATAAGATCACCTACGAGGAAATGCTGGAACTCGCCTCCCTCGGCGCCAAGGTCTTGCAGATTCGCGCCGTCGAAATGGCGATGAAGCACCAGGTGCCGCTTCAGGTCGCGTCCAGCTTTACCGATGCCCCCGGAACATTCGTGGTCGATGAGGACGACATCGTGGAACAGGAGCGAGTCAGCGGGATCGCCTACAGCAGGGACGAGGCGAAGATCACGGTGATGGGCGTGGCCGACCGCCCCGGCGTCGCGGCGCGCATCTTCGGGCCCCTGGCGGACGGCAACGTCAACGTCGACATGATCGTGCAGAACATCTCCGCCGACGGCACGACCGACCTCACGTTTACGGTGACGGAGGCCGACCTCGACCGCTCCATCGCCATCCTCGAAGAGGCGCGGAGCGCCGTCGCATACGAGCGGCTGGTGGCGGATCGGGGCGTGGTCAAGGTCTCGGTGATCGGCGTCGGCATGCGCAGCCACGCCGGTGTGGCGCAGACCATGTTCGCCGCGCTCGCCGGCAAGGGCATCAACATCCAGGTAATCTCGACGTCGGAGATCAAGATCAGCGTGCTGGTTGCGGAAGACTATACCGAGCTCGCCGTCCGCGCCCTTCACGCGGCCTACGGGCTCGACGACCCTTGAGCCCCGTTGCGGGCCCGGCAAATGACTGAGGCGCATGAAAGCGCGCGGCGCCGGCTCGATGCCTACTGGGCGCGGGGGCGGGCCTTCCTCGGCACGCGCTACGCGATCATGGGCGGCGCCATGTCGTGGGTTTCCGAGCGGAACCTGGTGGCCGCCATCTCCAACGCAGGCGGCTTCGGCGTCGTCGCCTGCGGCTCGCTCGCGCCCGACCAGCTCGCGGCAGAGATCGACGGCGTCTACGAGCGTTGCGACAAGCCCTTTGGCGTCAACATCATCGTCATGCACCCGGAGCTGGATGCCCTCGTTGCGACCTGCGTCGAGCGCCGCGTCGGCCACGTGGTGCTGGCCGGCGGGATGCCGCCCAAGCGCACGGTCGAGACCCTGAAGGAGGCCGGCACCCGCGTCGTCGCCTTCGCGCCGACGCTGCCGCTCGCCCGCAGGCTCGCGAAGCAGGGCATCGACGCGCTCATCATCGAGGGCATGGAGGCGGGCGGGCACATCGGGCCCGTGTCCACCAACGTACTCGCCCAGGAGGTGCTGCCTCATTTCGACGAGGTGCCGGTCTTCGTCGGCGGCGGGATCGGGCGGGGCGACGCGATGGCCCTCTACCTGGCCATGGGGGCCGCCGGCTGCCAGCTGGGAACGCGCTTCGTCTGCGCGACGGAATCGATCGCCCATCCGAAGTTCAAGCAGGCGATGATCCGGGCGAATGCGCGCGATGCGCGGCTCTCGGTGCAGATCGACCCCGATTTTCCCGTCATCCCGGTGCGCGCCGTGGCCAACAGGGCGTCCGAGCGCTTCGAGGCGTTTCAGCGGGAGACCATCGCGCGCTATCGCCAGGGAGAGGTCGAGCTGGCGGACGCGCGCCTCGCCATAGAGCACTTCTGGGCCGGCGCGCTCAGGCGTGCCGCCATCGAGGGCGATATCGAGAACGGCTCCCTGATGGCGGGTCAGAGCGTCGGTATGGTGAGGGCGGAGCAGCCGACGGGCGAGATCATTGCCGACCTCATCGATCAGGCCGTGACCGCGCTCGCGGCCAGTGCCGAACGGGGTTCCGCAAACATTGACGGTCCGGGTTCCTCGACGAATCGCCCTCTGCCTGCCGGCGTTTGACGACAGTCACAGTCTTCATAAGTGAACGTTTGCGTGCGCTGGCAGCCGATGATAAAGTAACTGTTCCTAACTGTTAGCATCGGGGGACGGCTGATCGGGTCGCGGTCTTTGAAACGCCGGTCTCATAACTGGCGAAGTGAGGAGGCGGCACGTGTACACAGTGGAGCGAGTCTGAGGATCGCAATTGGGTGCCTGAGCGCGCAACGCCGGCAGGGAGGGTGGCGTGCGGGCTCGCGGTTGCAGGACGCGAGTCATGAAGGAACCTCTACGGATGCCGCTAGAGGCAGCCGAGCCTGATCTGGCAGGGCCGCGGCTCGTTCACGAGACGGGCGGCGGCGACCAGCGCGCCGTCCCGAGCTTCTGCGACGAGTTACGCGAAGCGAGGCAGCGGGGCGGCTACAGCGTGGCCGACGCCGCCCACGTGCTGCGCATTCAGGAGCACTACCTCGAGGCGCTGGAGCTGGGGCGCTTCGACCGGATTCCCGGCACCACCTACACGATCGGCTTCCTGCGGAGCTACGCGGGCTTTCTCGGGCTCGACCCGGACGAGATGGTCGAGGCCTTCAAGCGCGAGCAGGGCCTCGACACGAAGGAACATCGTCTTGCCTTCCCGTCGCCGAGCGATTCAAGCCCCAAGCCGAAGTTCTGGCTGATCCTCCTCGTCCTCGTGCTTACGGGCCTCGCCTACGGCGGCTGGCAGTACCAGTCGACCGGCGGCCAGATCGCGACGGACCTGGTCGACGATGTCTCCACCCGGCTGACCGAGGCGGTCGGCCTGGGCGAGACGGACGTGGCAGTGGGGGGTGCTGCGGGCGAAGGCGCAGCGCCTGAGGCGGCTGCCGCTACAAGCGCCACGCAGGGCGCGGTCGTGGCGACCGAAGAGACCGCCGCTGCTCCCGCGGAGGAGACCGTGGCGGAGACGGCCACCGCGCCAATCGTGGCGGACGTGCCGGGCCCGGTGGAGCCGGAGCTTGCGTCCGGGGCGCAGGATCAGGCGGAGACCGCCCCAGCGCCGGCGGCGCCGCGGCAGGAAGAACCGGCACCGGCGGTCACCGCGGACGTGGCCTCCGCCCCGACCGACGACGCGGAGGAAGGCCTCATACCGGCGGCCGAGGTGTGGGATGAGGCGGGGCCGGAGGGGGCGACGGACGTCGCCGCGCTCGATGCGCCGCCCGCCAGTGTCGAGGCCGCGACCGATATTGCCGACGCGCCGGCCGAGACCGCACAGCCGGCCGATGTGGCCGTGGAGGCCCCGCCGAGCGAGCCGCAAGTCGCAGAAGTGGAAATTTCGGATGCGAGCCCGGAGATCGCATCGCCGCTCGATTTTGCGGTTGCGGAGGTCGGGGGAGCGAGCAGTTCGACCGGCAGCACGAGCAGCGCCGAGGAGACGGCCGCAGCCGCCGTTTCCGAGCCTGGCGGGTCCACGGACCCCGCCGCCGTCACCGAGACCGCAACCACCGATACCGCCGTCGTGGAAGAGGTCGCGTCCGTGCCCGCCGGCGCGTCGTCATCGGCCGCGACGGAAGAGCCGACCCTGCCGGCGGTGGAAGCCGACTATGTTCCCAAGGTCTACGGGCGGACCAATCTGGATGCCCGCGTGGTCATCACCGCGGTCGACGACAGCTGGGTTCAGATCATGGGCCCGGACAACGAGCTGCTGCTGACCCGGATCCTGCACGCGGGCGATTCCTACCGGGTGCCCGACCGGCCCGGTCTCCTCATGGTGACCGGCAATGCCGGCGGGCTCGAAGTCACGGTCGATGACGCGATCGCGCCCACCCTCGGGCCGCTCGGCGTGGTCTTGCGGAATATCGCGCTCGACCCCGATCGCCTCCTGGCCGGGACCGCCACCAGCGGGTAGGCGCGCGCGGCGTCCGCCGCCGCTTGCGGGGGCCGCCGAATTGAGTCACTAAACCCGCCGCCGTCACGCCGGCACATGGGCCGGCACCGCTCGGGAACCCGAACAGTGCGCAAGATCCAGCCGGTTCGTGGAACGCACGACCTCGCGGCAGACGAAATGCGCCGCCACCGTCACGTGGTCGAGCACGCGCGCACGCTCGCCGCCCGCTACGGCTTCGCCGAGGTAGCGACGCCGATCTTCGAGTTCAGCGACGTGTTCCGTCGCACGCTGGGCGACACCTCGGACATCGTGACCAAGGAGATGTACACCTTTGCCGACCGCGGCGGCTCGGAGCTCACGCTCCGGCCGGAGAACACGGCGGGCGTGGCGCGCGCGGTGATCGGCGGCACCCTGGGCGAGCGCCGGCCCTTCAAGTGCTTCTACGCAGGGCCGATGTTCCGCTACGAGCGGCCGCAGAAGGGCAGACTCCGCCAGTTCCACCAGATCGGCGTCGAGCTGATCGGCGCTCCTGAGCCGCTGGCGGACATCGAGGTGATCGCGCTCGGCGCGCACCTGCTGGATGCGCTCGGCGTGCTCGACCGGGTCACGCTCGAGATCAACACGCTGGCCGACGAGGCGAGCCGGCGCGCCTACCGCTCTGCGCTCGTCGCCCACCTCGAGGCCAACGAGGATGCGCTCTCGGAGGAGAGCAGGGAGCGGCTCCGGCGCAATCCTCTGCGCGTTCTCGATTCCAAGGACGAGGGCGACCGCGCGGTGCTGGCCGACGCGCCCGTGATCGATGCCCACCTGAGCCCGGATGCCGCGGCCTTCTTCGATGCGGTGTGCGACGGGCTGGCCGGGATCGGCGTCGCCTTCACCCGCAACGCGCGCCTCGTGCGCGGCCTCGATTACTACTGCCACACGGCATTCGAGTTCACGACCGAGGCGCTTGGCGCCCAGGGCGCCGTGCTGGCCGGTGGCCGCTACGACGGCCTGATCGAGACCATGGGCGGGCCGGCGACACCCGGTGTCGGCTGGGCTGGCGGGATCGAGCGCCTGGCCGCGCTGGTGGCCGAAGGGGGCGCGGTGGAGGCTGCGCCTCGCCCCATCGCCATCGTGCCGCTTGGCGCGCGGGCGGAGGCCGCGGCGCTCGGGCTTGCGCAGCGGTTGCGGCACGAGGGCTTCACGGTGGACCTCACCTATCGCGGCACGTTGTCCAAGCGCATGAAGCGGGCCAACCAGGCGGGCGCGGCGGCGGCGATCATCCTGGGCGATGACGAAATGGAGCGCGGGACGGCGACGGTCCGCGATCTCGACAGCGGCGAACAGGTCGAGACGGCGGAGGACGCGCTCAGCGAACACCTCGCCCGCTACGCGCCCCCTCGATGAGCGCTGCCGGCTTCGAGGAGCGCCTCGACCGGGTGCTCGACCGCCATCGGGAGCTGGGCGACGCGCTCTCGGCCATGCCGCCGCCGCCGCCCGACGAGCTGGCGCAGCTCTCCCGCGAGTACACGCAGCTCTCGCCCATCGTGGACGCAATCACGGCGCTGCGCGCCGCGCGCGAAGAAGCCGACGACCTCCAGGCGATGGCCGACGACGCCGAGAGCGAGCCGGAAATGCGGGCGCTGGCGGAGGACGAGCGCGCCCAGCTAATGGCGGCGATGCCGGCGAAGGAGGAGGCGCTCAAGCTGCTCCTCCTGCCGGCGGACGAGGCCGATGAGCGCAATGCCATCCTCGAGATCCGCGCCGGCACCGGCGGGGACGAGGCCGCGCTCTTCGCCGGCGACCTGCTCCGCATGTATCAACGCTACGTCGAGGGCAAGAGCTGGCGCTTCGAGCTGATGTCGATGTCGGAGACCGGGCTCGGCGGGGTTAAGGAGGCGGTGGTCTCGATCGGCGGGCGCGGCGCCTACGCGCGGCTCAAGTTCGAATCCGGCGTGCACCGCGTGCAGCGGGTGCCGGAGACCGAGGCCGGCGGGCGCATCCACACGTCCGCCGCGACCGTCGCCGTGCTGCCGGAGGCCGAGGATGTCGACATCGCGCTGGAGGAGAAGGACCTCCGCATCGACGTCTACCGCTCCAGCGGGCCGGGCGGGCAGAGCGTCAACACCACCGACAGCGCCGTGCGCATCACCCATTTGCCGAGCGGCATCGTCGTCACCCAGCAGGACGAGAAGTCGCAGCACAAGAACAAGGCCAAGGCCATGAAGGTGCTGCGCGCCCGGCTCTACGACCGTGAACGCGCGCTGCGCGATGCCGAAAGAGCCGCGGCGCGGCGTGGGCAGGTCGGCTCGGGCGACCGCTCCGAGCGCATCCGCACCTACAACTTTCCGCAAGGCAGGGTGAGCGATCACCGCGTCAACCTCACCCTCTACAAGCTCGACAAGGTGTTGAGCGGCGAGGCGCTCGACGAGGTCATCGACCCGCTGATGACGGCCGATCGCGCCGCCCGCCTCGCGGAGGCGGAATGAGCGGTGGCGCTGCGCGCGTGGCCGCGGCGCTCGGTTCTGCGGCGGCGACGCTGCGCGCGGCCGGCATCGACGCGCCCCGGCGCGAGGCACGCCTGCTGATGCAGCATGCGCTCGGGCTCCGGCCCGAGGCCCTTCTCGCCGGCGACGACCGCCCGCTCGACGACGCCGAGGCTAGGCGGCTCGCGGCGCTCGTCCGCCGCCGGGCCGGGCGCGAGCCGCTCGCCTACGTCACGGGCGTTCGCGAATTCTGGAGCCTCGCGTTCGCCGTCGACCGCTCTGCGCTGGTGCCGCGGCCCGAGACCGAGACCGTGGTCGAGGCGGTGCTGGCACGGGCGGCGCACCTCCCGCCCCGCCCGCGCCTGCTGGATCTCGGCACCGGCTCGGGCTGCCTGCTGGTCGCCCTCCTGAGCGAGCTTCACAGTGCGACCGGGCTCGGCATCGATATCAGCGCCGCCGCCGTCTCCCTGGCGCGGGCCAACGCGGCCCGCCACGGCCTCGACGGGCGTGCCTCGTTCATCGTCGCCGACTGGGGCGCGCCGCTCGCCGCGCGCTTCGACGTCGTGGTCAGTAATCCGCCCTACGTGGCGGCCGAGGCGCTGGCATCGCTAGCGCCTGAGATCGTCTCTCACGAGCCGCAGACGGCGCTTGCCGGCGGGGCGGACGGATACGCGTGCTACCGTCGGCTCGCGCCGCAAGTTGCGCGCCTGCTGGCGCCGGCGGGGCTGGCTGCAATCGAAGTCGGCGCCGGGATGGCGGATGAAGTCGCTTCATTGTTTGCTGCGGAGGGACTCGCGGAGATCGAGCGTCGCCGCGATCTAGCGGACATCGATCGCTGCGCATTGTTCGCCCGCGCAGCCTGTGCCGCGTTATGATTCGAGAGGCATGTTTTTCTGCTGCCGAAACATGCCGGTATGCAAAAAAGAGGTTGCAAACTCCGCGATCATGGTTAGGGTCGGCGGGACTCGCGATACTTGACCGGTTAGACGGTCTCGCAGAGTTCCTCAGCGATAGAAGCTGGCAGGCGTTTCCGGACGCAACGCAGTCGGAACGCGGCGCGTGGACGCAAGTTAGGTCGGAAGGTGCGCGGTATGAAGGGTCCAAACAACAAACGCCCACGCGGGTATAGAGGCAACGGACGGCGCCCCGGTTTTCACGGGCGCGGCTCGACCTTCGAGAGCAATGGGCCGGAGGGAAAGATCCGCGGAACCGCCTTCCAGGTGATCGAGAAATACCAGGCCCTAGCGCAGGACGCGCTGTCGGCGGGAGACCGTATCGGCGCCGAAAACTTCTTCCAGCACGCCGAGCATTATTACCGCGTGGTTGCCGCCAACGGCTGGGATCAGCGGGGCCAGCGCCCGCAGAATCAACAGCCCCAGCAGCAGCAATCGCAACCGCGGGTCGAGCCCGAGCAGCAGCCGGGCGGAGAGCAGCCGCAAGCCGCGGCCGCCGAGCCCAAGCCCCAGGCGGTGGCGAGCGAAGACGCGCCGGCGCCGGCAGAGCAGCGCGCGCCCCAGCCCTCCTGAGAGGGGGTGTCGCCGACGCGGCCTTATCCCAGTCCTCCGAGCGGCGCTTGCGGGCGCCGCGCCCTTGCCGGGCTGCCGCACGACCCCATATAGGGTGCGGTTGCTCGCAGACCCGGCATCCGCAAGCGGGCCTCGCTTGAGGCCATGAGAGCGCGACCGCGTTCGGCTCTCGGCGGCGGATGGCCAGCGAGGGAGGGCACATGGACTTCGACAAGTTTACCGAGCGCTCGCGCGGCCTCGTGCAGGCAGCGCAAGGGCTCGCGCTCGGGCGCGGCCACCAGCGCTTCGCGCCGGAACACCTGCTCAAGGTCCTGCTCGACGACGCAGACGGCCTCGCCGCCAATCTCATCCGCGCTGCCGGCGGGCGGCCGGAGGACGCGCTGGAGAAGACCGAAGCCGCGCTCGACGCGCTGCCGAGGGTGGAGGGAGACGGCGCGGGCCAGATCTACCTCGCGCCCGAGACGGCGAGGCTGTTCGATTCCGCCGGGGACATAGCGAAGAAGGCCGGCGACAGCTACGTCACCGCCGAGCGCCTGCTGCTGGCGCTGGCGCTCGCCAAGGGGACGCCCGCCGCCCGCATCCTGGCCGATGCCGGCGTCAGCCCGCAGACGCTGAATGCCGCGATCAACGACCTGCGCAAGGGACGGACGGCGGACAGCGCCTCCGCCGAATCCGGCTACGGCGCGCTCAAGAAGTATGCGCGCGACCTGACGGAGGCGGCGCGCGGCGGCACCGTGGACCCGGTGATCGGCCGGGACGAGGAGATCCGCCGCATCATGCAGGTGCTCTCGCGGCGGACGAAGAACAACCCGGTCATCATCGGCGAGCCCGGCGTCGGCAAGACGGCGATCGTCGAGGGCCTCGCCCAGCGCATCGTCAACGGCGACGTGCCGGAATCGCTGCGGGACAAGCGGCTGCTGGCGCTCGACCTCGGCGCCATGGTGGCCGGCGCCAAGTTCCGCGGCGAGTTCGAGGAGCGCCTGAAGGCCGTGCTGACCGAGGTCAACGCGGCGGCGGGCGAGATCGTCATGTTCATCGACGAGCTGCACACACTCGTCGGCGCCGGCGCGGCCGAGGGCGCGATGGACGCCTCCAACCTGCTGAAGCCGGCGCTTGCCCGGGGCGAGCTGCACTGCGTCGGCGCCACGACCCTCGACGAGTACCGCAAACACGTGGAGAAGGACGCGGCGCTGGCGCGGCGCTTCCAGCCGGTCTACGTGTCCGAGCCCACGGTCGAGGACACGGTGTCCATCCTGCGCGGGCTGAAGGAGAAGTACGAAGTGCATCACGGCGTTGCCATCACCGACAACGCGATCGTCTCGGCAGCAGCGCTCTCCAACCGCTACATCACCGATCGCTTCCTGCCCGACAAGGCGATCGACCTGGTCGACGAGGCGGCGAGCAGGCTCAGGATGGAGATCGATTCCAAGCCCGAAGAACTCGACGAGCTCGACCGGCGCATCATCCAGCTCAAGATCGAGAGGGAGGCGCTGAGGAAGGAGACCGACGAGCGCTCGCGCGACCGGCTGCAGGGGCTGGGCGAGGAGCTCGCGGCGCTGGAGAAGCGCTCGGCCGACCAGACGGCGGTCTGGCGTGCCGAGAAGGAGCGCCTCGCCGGCGGACAGCGGATCAAGGAGAAGCTCGATTCCGCGCGGAGCGCGCTCGAGATCGCGCAGCGGAACGGCGACCTCGCGCGGGCGGGCGAGCTCGCCTACGGGGTCATTCCCGACCTCGAGCGGGAGCTGGGCGCGCTCGAGAGCGCGGCCCACGAGCCGCTGCTCGACGAGGCGGTGAGGTCGTCGCACATCGCGGGCGTCGTCTCGCGCTGGACCGGCATTCCGGTGGACAAGATGCTGGAGGGCGAGCGCGAGAAGCTGCTGCACATGGAGCGCTCATTGCGCGAGCGCGTGGTGGGGCAGGAGGAGGCGGTGGTCGCCGTGAGTAACGCCGTTCGCCGCGCCCGCGCCGGCCTGCAGGACGCGGACCGCCCGACGGGCTCGTTCCTCTTCCTCGGGCCTACGGGGGTCGGCAAGACCGAGCTTGCCAAGACGCTGGCGGCGTTCCTCTTCGACGACGAGGCGGCGATGATCCGCATCGACATGTCGGAGTTCACGGAAAAGCACGCCGTCGCCCGGCTGATCGGTGCGCCGCCCGGCTACGTCGGCTACGAGGAGGGCGGAACGCTCACCGAGGCGGTGCGCCGCCGCCCCTATCAGGTGATCCTGTTCGACGAGATCGAGAAGGCGCACGGCGACGTCTTCAACCTGCTGCTGCAGGTGCTCGACGACGGGCGGCTGACCGACGGGCACGGGCGGACGGTCGATTTCCGCAACAGCGTGATCATCATGACGTCCAACCTGGGCGGCGAGATCATGGCGGCGCAGCCCGAGGGCGAGCCCTCAAGCGCGGTGCGCGAGCCCGTCATGGAGCTGGTGCGGGCAAGCTTCAGGCCGGAGTTCCTCAACCGGCTGGACGAGACGATCCTGTTCCACCGGCTGGACCGTGCGCACATGGGCGCCATCGTCGACATTCAGATCGCGGGCCTGGCAGAGCGGTTGAGCGAGCGCAAGATCACGCTCGAACTC
Source organism: Alphaproteobacteria bacterium (assembly GCA_965221125.1). GTDB lineage: Bacteria > Pseudomonadota > Alphaproteobacteria > UBA828 > UBA828 > WTGU01. The sequence goes on along the minus strand of CBDCRW010000005.1, from coordinate 460,128 downwards.
GACGACGCCGCGCGCGCCTGGCTCGGCGAGGCGGGCTACGACCCGGCGTACGGCGCGCGGCCGCTCAAGCGCGTCATCCAGCGCAGCCTGCAGAACCCGCTGGCCCAGCTCATCATCGCCGGCCGGCTCGGCGACGGCGAGACGGTGCGCATTTCGGCCGGCACGGACGGCCTTGTCATCGACGGGCAGGACGCCGGCGCCCTCGCCAGCGCGGCGTAGGGCGTTTCCGTGTAGAACGGAAACGCTCTACGCATTTTTCGCTCACGGCAGCTGGCCTGCGGCCAGCGCCTCCGCGAGGGCGCCGCATACGCGGCGGGCCGCGGTCGCGGCCTGTCGCGCGCCCGTCAATGACGGACGCGCTCCGTGGTTACGGGAGCGGCGCGAAGTCCTTGCGAAAGCGGAGGGCGGGCGGTCTTCGGTAGGATTCGGTCAGCGCTGGGCGACGCGCGTGACGGCCGGCACCTCGGCGAGCAGCACCGTGATCTTCTGCACCTGCTGCTGGAACGCGGCAAGCTCCCGACCCTTCAGCTTGCGGCCGGAGGGGAGCTTGAGCGTCATCGGGTTGATTCGCTTGTTGCCCTGCATCACCTCGTAGTGGAGGTGCGGCCCGGTCGACATCCCGGTGGAGCCTACATAGCCGATGACTTGCCCCTGGCGCACCCGCTTGCCCTTCTTCATGCCCTTCGCATAGCCGCTGAGGTGGGCATAGCCGGTGCTGTACGTGCCGTTGTGCCGGATGCGGATGTATTTTCCGTAATTGCCATGACGGCCGATCATGGTGATCGTCCCGTCGCCCCCGGCGTAGATGGGCGTGCCCGTTGGCGCTGCGAAATCGACGCCCAGGTGCTTCTTGTTGTAGCCCAGGATCGGATGCCTGCGCATGCCGTAGCCCGATGAGAGCCGGGCGCCGTTGATCGGCGTGCGCATGAGGGCCTTGCGTACGCTCGCGCCCTTTGCGTCGAGATAGTCCGCCGGCCCCTCGTCGGGCTGGAAGCGGAACAGCTCGACGTCGCGCCCGCCGACCTCGAGGTGGGCGTAGAGGATCGGGCCGTTCTCCACGAACTCGCCGGCCTTGTTGAACACCGCTTCGTAGAGGACCTCGAAGCGGTCGCCGTGCTGAATTTCGCGCTGGAAGTCCACGTCGAAGCTGAAGATGTGCACCATCTCCATGAGGACCTGGTTCGGCATGCCCGCGGCGATCGCGGCGTCGTAGAGATTGGAATCGATCATGCCGACCGTCCGTCGCAGGATGCGCTCGAGCGGCCGGTCGACCACGCTCGGCACGAAAATGCCGTCATCGCCGCGCGTCACGACGACATCGCGATCCGCCGCCACGTCGAGGGCGAGCGAGGCCAGACGCGCAGCGCCGTTGGACTCGTCGGCCGGATCGAACGCGAGGGAGAGCGTCTGGCCGACCCGCAGGCGGCGTGGATTGTGGACCTTGCGGAAGGCGACGATTGCCGCCTCCGACTCCGCGCGCGTGCCGCCCGCCCGCGTCAACGCCACCGACAGGGTGTCCCCCCTGCCGATGACCACGGTCTTGCGCACAAGGCCGTCGTCGGGTTCGAGGGCAGCGCCGGCGATGCCGTCGAGAGTGCCGATGGAAGCGCCGTTGACGGTGCTTGTGGCGACGCCGTTGACGGCTCCGTTGTGGGGGTCCGCCGCGCCCTGGGGCTCGAGCCCCGGGAGAACTGCCGTGAACGGTGCAGCAGCGGCGACGAAGGCGGCGCTCATCACGTGCCCGCGGTCCGCGGCGGCGGTCCGGTCGGGGCGCTTCACGACATCCGGCGTGGTGCTCGCCGCAGCATTCCGCTCGAGCGGGGCCGCCACGAACGCGAGCCGGTCCACCTGCTCGGCTTCGAAGTGGTTGTCGGCAGCGCGCGAAACCTTGACGTAGCGGTCGTCGCCGATGTGCAACGCGATCGCCTTGAGGGTGTCCGCGCCCGTCTCGTCGGTGCCGGTCACCAGCGTGACTTCCTGTCCGATCCTGAGCCGCCTCAGGTTGAACAGGCTGCGGGCCGCCTGAATGGCGCGATCCGCCTCCACGCGGTCGATCCCGTGGCGTCTCAGGATGGCCATCAGGGTATCGCCCGAGCGCACCGTGACGCGTGTGGCCGACGGCGGCAGAGCCTCCGCCGCAACCGGCTCGGCGCTCGCTGCGGGATCGTCGACGGCGGGGTCCGCCGCGGCTGCGTCGGCCACCGCGCGCGGCTGAGCCGGCGGCTGCGGCGGCGGCTGGTTCGTGATGCGGCTGGAAAAACGCCCTTTTTCCCCCCGCTCCACGAGGATGCGCCGCCCCTTCGGCAGCTCGATGTCGAGCCAGACGATGCGCGGCTCGAAACCCGGCACCGGCCGTTTCATGACGCGCACGGTGATCCCGGCGGGGAGCCGGCGCGGGTTGAACACGCGGCGCAGGCTCTGCACCAGGGCATCCGCCTCCGGTCTCCGCACGTCGGCGCCGAGGAGCAGGTCCATCAGGGTGCTGCCCGTGCGCAAGGTGCGGCGAAGCTCCACCAACGCGGGCTCTACCGGGTGCTCCGGGCCTTCGTAGGCCTCGTCGGCGGCGGGAGGCTGATCGGCGTCCGCAGGGGCGGCCGTGGCAACCGCGGCGGGAGGCTGGTCGGCGTCGGCAGGGGCGGCCTCGGCAACCTTGGCCTCCGGTTTTCGGGGTGGCGTTACGGTGTCTCCCGACGTCGGCTTGGAGGCGGGCGCGAGCGCCACGGTGCGGAGCGCCGTGCTGGTGGTGCGCTGTGCGGCGAAGCGCCCGGACTCGCCCCGAACGACGGCCACGGCCTTGTCGTCGTCGAGGTGGAGCGCGATGGCGTTGAGAACGGGTGCGCCGCCGGCGTCGCGCCCGGCGACGATCGTGACGGCGTGGCCCGGCATGAGGTCGCGCGGGTCGAAACTGCCGCGCAGCGCCCGTGCGACGGCATCGACCGTGGGACCGTCGACGCCGTGGCGGCCGAGAATGCCGCCCAGCGTATCGTTGCGCCGCACCTTCACCTTCAGGCCGTCCTGGCCGAGCACCACCTCGCTGAGCGGCACCGGCCGGGTGAGGGGGACGCCCGTGCGGTGCGCCGCGTAACGACCCTTCGCACCGCGCGTCGCCTCGACGTAGCGGTCCTTCCCGGTCTCGACGCTGACCGCGACCGGGATGCGCCGGCCCTCGCCGTCGGCGCGGAACAGCAGCCGCACCTCGCGGCCTATGCCGATGCGCCGCAGGTTCGTCCTCTTCTGGATGGCCTTGCTGATCCTGTCGGCGTCCACGGCGCGCACGCCGGCCCTGCTCAGCAGGAGTGAGAGGCTGTCGCCGCGACCGAAGCGCAGGGTCTCCAGCTCCGTCTCGGCCTCGACCGCCGTCGCCGCGAGGGCGGTCTGCACCGGCGCGGGCAAGCTGGCCGCAAACAGGGCGATCAGCGCGAGCGCCGCAATCCGGCCGATCCAGCGGCCAGGCTGGCGATTGCTACCCCGAATAGGTCTCTGCACCATACACGCGTTCGTCGTTTCGTCAGCGCAACAGCGGCGAACGGTTGCCGACACTGGAGGCGCGACCACTCCCTGTCAATCGAGGCGACAGCATCCCCCTTCCGGAAATGCTCTCCATTCCGGCATGGGGATGCTCGCTCAGCGCGGGCCGCCGACCGGGCGGTCAACGCCGACTTTGAACGCCTGAACGACGGTTCGCGCTCGCCGCCTCCGTTCGCAGTCTTGCTATTTCGTCCTTTACCTTGAGTTTGCGACGCTTCAGATCGGTAAGAGATAGTCCGTCAGGTGCCGGTCTTCCGGCTTCTTCCTGAATGGCCCGTTCGAGTCCAGCATGCTTCGCGGCAAGTGTCGCGAGATAGTCGTCGACCCCGACCTCGAAGGTCAGAACAAGAGGGTCGATCCGCGAATACATCAGTTGGTGATTCTCACTGGCACGTTCTCGATGCGAGCATTCTACGGGTCGTACCGGACAGCCTCCTCAATTTCGGTGTCAGTATGTCATATCGCACGCACGACCGCCACGCTCGATCGCGTTTGCACGCCATGGCGGATCGGACATGATCCTTCGACGTTCACAATCGTCGGAAATTACGCTGAATTCCGCTATGGGCGAAAGGAACTCGGGTGCCAGAGCGGGAGCGTGGAGCGCCGCGCAACACAGGGTGCAATTGGAGCGCCATGCGGCGGAACGCAGGGGCATATGGCATGAGTGATGGCAGGGAGCCCCCGCAAGCAGCATCCCATTGGGCGCGGTGAGCCTCGCGGCCTCTCTCGCCGCCGGCGGGGCGAGCTTCGCGGGTGCGGCGGCGCTGACTGGCCTCGTGCGGGCCGCGCTGCAGCGCCACGGCGTCATGGACCGCCCCAACGAGCGCTCGAGCCACATCCGCGCGGTGCCCCGCGGCGGCGGCATCGCTGTCGTGGGCGTCCTGCTCACGGCCTGGCTCGCGCTGTGGCTGTGGGATGCCTGCGAAGACTGCGGGTCGCTCTTCTGGGTCGCTCTCGCGGGCGGGCTGGGGCTCGCCGCGGTGTCCTGGCTCGACGATGTGCGGGGCGGCCTCTCGGCCCTGCTGCGCTTCCTGGCCCAGATCGCCGCGGTCGGCGCCGGAATCGCGTCTCTCCCCGGCGAGGGCCTCCTCTTCCAGGGCGCGGTTCCAGCCCTCGTGGATCACGCGCTGGCCGCTGCCGCGTGGCTCTGGTTCGTGAACCTCTTCAACTTCATGGACGGGATCGACGGGATCAGCGGCGTCGAGGGCGCGAGCTTGGGTCTCGGCGCCTTCTTGCTGGCCCTGCTCGGCATGGTGCCGGCGGGGCTCGGGCCGCTCGGGCTGACTCTCGCCGGGGTCTCGCTCGGATTTCTCCTCTGGAATTGGAATCCCGCCAGGATCTTTCTCGGCGACGTCGGCAGCGTTCCGCTCGGCTACCTGGCGGGGTGGCTCCTGCTCGCGCTCGCCGCAGCGGGCGCGTGGCAGGCGGCGCTGCTGCTGCCGGCCTACTATCTCGCGGATGCGACGTTCACGCTGTTTCGCCGGCTCCTGCGCGGCCGCCGGATATGGCAGGCGCACCGCGAGCACTTCTATCAGCGCGTCGTCGCGGCGGGCTGGAGCCACGGCCGCACGGCCGCGCTGATCGCCGGCCACAATCTGCTGCTGGTGGGGCTGGCGCTCGCCGCGCAGCAGGGCCCCGTCGCGGCGGGTGCGGCGCTCGCGGCAGGCGCGGTGCTCGTCGCCGCGCTCCTGTGGTATCTTCACGCTGCCGCTCGGGCATCATGCGGCGCGTCGGAACAGGGTTGACATGCGGCGCATCGGGAGAGGCTTGATCGTCCGCCGCACGCATCTGGTGGCGGCCCACGACGTCGCCATGGCGGGCGCGTCGTTCGCGCTTGCGCTGCTTCTCCGCTACGGGTTCGGCTCGTTCTGGGAGCTCTCGAGCGGCTTCATCGTCGAGGGGATGCTGCTCTTCGCGGCGGTCTCGGCGCTCGTCTTCTGGCGCATGCGCATCTACCGCGGGGTCTGGCGCTACACGGCGCTGCGCGACGTCGTGGGGGTCGTGCAGGCCGTGAGCCTTGCGGTGCTGATCTTCGTGCCGATCCTCTTCGCGCTGACGCGGCTGGAGGGCTATCCCCGCTCGGCCTTCCTCATCAACTGGTTCATCCTGATCGCGCTCCTGGTCGGGCCACGCGTCATCTACCGGGCGGTGCTGGACGGCAGTCTTGCCGGCGTGCTGCGGCGGGGCGGCAGCGCCGCGCAGCGCGTGCCGGTGCTGCTGTTAGGCGTCGGCGACAATGCCGAGCTCTTCATCAGCGCCGCAACGCGGGGCTCGTCGTCGAACTACCGCGTCGTCGGCATCGTCGACGACGACGCGCGCCAGGCGAAGCGTCACATCCACGGCATCCGGATTCTCGGGACGACGGCCGAGCTGCCGGAGATCGTGCGCGGGCTCCGCGCCCGCGGGGCGGGGCCGCAGCGCGCGGTGCTCACGGAATCCAGCCCGGATCCGGACCGCCTGCGCGCCTTGCTCGCGGACTGCGAGGCGGTCGGGCTGCCGCTCTCCCGCCTGCCGGCGCTGACCGATTTCCGCCCCGGTGACGAACCCGACATCGACGTGCGGCCGATCCGCCTCGAAGACCTGCTCGGCCGCCCGCAGGCAGCGCCCGACCGTGCGGCCATGCGTGCCCTGGTCAACGGCCGGCGGGTGTGCATCACCGGCGCGGGCGGCACCATCGGGGCCGAGCTTGCACGGCAGATCGCCGACGACGGCCCGGCGCACCTCACCCTCATCGACAACGGCGAGTACAACCTCTACCGGATCGATCAGGAGCTGCAGGGGGCGCATCCGGGCCTTTCGCGGAGCGTGGTGCTCGGCGACGTGCGCGACCCCGGCGGCCTCGCCTCGACCTTCGCCCGCGCGGAGCCGGAGCTGGTATTCCATGCGGCGGCGCTCAAGCACGTGCACATGGTCGAGACCAACCCCAACGAGGGCGTGCTCACCAATGCCGTGGGCACACGCAACGTCGCCGATGCCTGCGTCGCGGCCGGCACGCGGACCATGATCCTGGTCTCGACCGACAAGGCGGTCAACCCGGCGAGCGTCATGGGGGCGACCAAGCGCATTGCGGAGAGCTACTGCCAGGCGCTCGCGGACTCGCCGGCGGCGGGCGGACTGCGGCTGGTGACGGTGCGTTTCGGCAACGTGATCGGCTCCTCGGGCTCGGTGGTGCCGCTCTTCCAGCGCCAGATCGCCGACGGCGGGCCGGTGACCGTGAGTGACCCCGACGTCGCGCGCCATTTCATGACGACGCGGGAGGCGGTGCAGCTCGTGCTTCAGGCCTCGGCGCTCGGTGCAGGGGAAGAGGGCGGCGGCATCTACGTGCTCGACATGGGCAAGCCCATCAAGATCGTCGATCTCGCACGGCAGATGATCCGCCTCGCCGGGCGCAGGCCCGGCGAGGACATCGAGATCGTGTTCACCGGACTGCGCCCCGGCGAGAAGAAGGACGAGAGCCTGTTCCACCCGGCCGAGCCGATGATCGCGACCGAGACGCCGGGTATCCTGAGGGCGCGGTCGCGCACCGCCGACTTCGCGCTCATGCGCCGCCGGCTCGAGCAGCTCGCGACCGCCGCGCAGGACCGGCGCACGGAGGACGCGCTGGCGCTGCTGGCGGCGATGGTGCCGGAATACCAGCCGAGCGACGCGGCTCTTTCCGCCGCCCCGGCGGACACCGGAATGGCGCTTGGGCGCTGACGGCGCCGGACCACGGAGTAGCCCGATGCCCGACAGCCAAGGCCGGCCCATTGCACGCGCGCTCATCTCGGTGTCGGACAAGACAGGTCTCGCGGCGTTCGCATCGGCGCTGGCACGGCGGGGCGTCGCGATCCTGTCGACCGGCGGCACCGCGCGGGCGCTCCGCGATGCCGGCGTCGCGGTCACCGATGTCTCCGACCACACGGGCTTCCCCGAGATCATGGACGGCCGGGTGAAGACCCTGCATCCGGCGATCCACGGCGGGATTCTCGGCCGGAGAGACGACGCCGACCACCGCGCGGCGATGGAAGAACACGGAATCGCCGGGATCGACCTGGTCGCGGTCAACCTCTACCCCTTCGAGGAGGCGGTGCGGGAGGGTGCCGCGCTCGACACCTGCATCGAGACCATCGACATCGGCGGGCCCGCCATGATCCGGGCCGCGGCCAAGAACCACGAGGACGTGACCGTGGTGGTGCAGCCTTGCGACTACCAGGTCGTGATCGACGACATGGAGGCGCTGGGCGGCGCCACCAGCCTCGCGCTCCGCCGCCGGCTCGCGGCGACGGCGTTCGCGCGCACCGCCGCCTACGACGCCGCCATCGCCCGCCGTCTCGGTGCCGACGGGGGCGAGAGCCGCCTGCCTGCCCGCTTCGCCTTCGGTGGCGCCCGCCGCCAGGTCCTGCGCTACGGGGAGAACCCGCATCAGGTCGCGGCTCTCTACGTCGATCCCACGGCGGCCCCCGGCGTGGCGCAGGCCGCGCTGATCCAGGGCAAGGAGCCGAGCTACAACAACCTGGCGGACGCCGATGCGGCCCACGGGCTGGTGCGCGAGTTCGGCCCGCCCGCCATCGCCATCATCAAGCACGGCAATCCCTGCGGCGTGGGCCTGGGCGGCACCCTCGCCGGGGCTTACGAGAAGGCACGGGCCTGCGATCCGGTAAGCGCCTTCGGCGGCGTGGTCGCGGCCAACCGCCCGCTCGACGGTGCCACCGCGCGGGCCATCGCGGGTCTCTTCACCGAGGTCGTGGTGGCGCCCGAGGCGGACGAGGAGGCCCGCGCCGCGCTCGCCGCGAAGGGCGACCTGCGTCTCCTGCTCACCGGCGCGATCGGTGACGCGGGCACGGAACGGCTCGTGGTCCGCACGCTGGAGGACGGATTCCTGGTGCAGACGCAGGACGCGGCAAGGGTGACGGCGGACGCGCTCGAGACCGTGACCAGGCGCCCGCCGACGGAGCAGGAGCGCGCGGACCTCCTGTTCGCCTTCACCGTGGCCAAGCACGTGAAGTCAAACGCCATCGTCTACGCGAAGGACGGCGCCACGGTCGGCATCGGCGCGGGCCAGATGAGCCGGGTCGACTCGTCCAGGATCGCGGCGCAGAAGGCCGCCGACGCGTCCGCCGCCGCCGGGGAGGAACGCTCGCGCGCGGAGGGCTGCGTGGTGGCGTCCGACGCGTTCTTTCCCTTCGCCGACGGGCTCCTGGCCGCCGCCGCGGCCGGGGCCACCGCAGTGATCCAGCCGGGCGGGTCGAAGCGGGACGCGGAGGTCATCGCCGCGGCCGACGAGCAGGGCCTCGCCATGGTCTTCACCGGCATCCGTCACTTCCGGCACTAGAGCGTTTCCGTTTTGCACGGAAACGCTCTATGCCTTTATCGCTCACGGCAGTTGGCCTACGGCCAACGCCTGCGCGAGCGCGCCGCATACGCGGCGGGCCGCTGTCGCGGCCTGTCGCGCTTCCGACAAAGTCGGACGCGCTCCAGGTGGAGGCTGCGATGATCGTCGTCTTCGGCTCGATGAACGCCGATCTCGTATTCAGCGTGGATGCCCTGCCGCGCGCGGGCGAGACCGTGCTCTGCCCCGGCCATCAGGCGGTCGCCGGCGGCAAGGGCCTCAATCAGGCGGTCGCCGCAGCCCGGGCCAACACGGACCCGGCCTCATCGGTGCAGATGGTGGGCCGTGTCGGCCCCGACGGCTTCGCCCCGCTCGCGTTGCAGGCCCTGAAGGACGCGGGCGTGGGCACCGAAGCGGTCACGGAGAGCGCGCTCCCCACCGGCTGCGCCGCGGTGATCGTGGACCGCGCGGGCGAGAACCAGATCACCGTGGCGAGCGGCGCCAACACGGACCTGGCGCCGGAGGCGCTGCCCGACGACTGGCTCGGGCCGGAGACGGTGCTCCTGCTGCAGATGGAGGTGCCGCTCGAGTCCAACTGGGCGGTCGCGCGCCGGGCCAAGGCGCGGGGTGCGCGCGTCGTGCTCAACCTGGCGCCTGCCAAGCCGGCGCCGGCCGAGGTGCTGCCCTCGTTCGATCTCATCGTGCTGAACGAGATCGAGGCCGGGATGCTGGCCGGCGCGCAGGGGCTGGGCGCGGTATCGGGCGAGGAGGCCGGCCGCGCCATCGCCGCCCGCTTCGGCGTGACCACGGTGGTGAGCCTGGGCAGCGCCGGCGCCGCCGCCTTCGCAGCCGGTGAGGCCTGGCGCTGCGGCGCGCTCGCGATCGAGCCCGTGGACACGGTCGGCGCAGGCGACGCCTTCGTCGCGGGCCTGGCCCTCGGGCTTGCGGAGGGGGCGCCGCTGCCCGCGATGCTGCGGCGGGCGAGCGTCATCGGCGGCCTCGCCTGTCTGGTCGAGGGGGCGGCGCCGGCGATGCCGTCGGCAGCCGAGATCGAGGCGCGCCTCGGCGAGCTCTCGCCGGCGCAGCCTGTGGCGTTATGACGAGGGCGCCTCGGCGGCGCGGTCGGCAAACAGGGTCTGCAGCCCTTCTTCGGAGGCTTCGCACACGCCGCGGTCGGTGATGAGCGCGGTGACGAGCCGCGCCGGCGTCACGTCGAAGGCGTAGTTGGCGGCACGGCTGCCGGCGGGCGTGAGCGCCACCTTGGTCTCCTGCCCGGCCTCGTCGCGGCCGGTGATGGTCAGCACCTCGTCCTCGTCCCGCTGCTCGATGGGGGTCTCCGCCCCGTCGGCCAATGACCAGTCGATGGTGGGATGGGGGAGGGCCACGTAGAACGGGATGTCGTTGTCGCTGGCGGCGAGCGCCTTCAAGTACGTGCCGATCTTGTTGCAGACGTCGCCGTGGGCGGTCGTGCGGTCGGTGCCGGTGATGCAGAGGTCGACCATGCCGCGCTGCATCAGGTGGCCGCCCGCGTTGTCCACGATCACGGTATGCGGCACGCCGTGGCGGGCAAGCTCCCACGCGGTGAGCGCGGCGCCCTGGTTGCGCGGCCTGGTTTCGTCGACCCAGACATGGATCGGGATGCCCTTGTCGTGGGCCATGTAGAGGGGTGCCAGCGCCGTGCCCCAGTCGACCGCGGCAAGCCAGCCGGCGTTGCAGTGGGTCAGCACGTTGACCGGGCCCGTCTTGCCCTTGGCCGCCTGCTCGATCAAGGCGAGCCCGTTCTCCCCGATGGCGCGGTTGATGGCGACGTCCTCGTCGCAGATCTCGCCGGCGCGGCTGTAGGCGGCGGCGGCGCGATCCTCGGCGGCCAGGGGGCGGAGCCTGTGGCCGAGATCCTCCAGCGCCCAGCGCAGGTTGACCGCCGTCGGCCGGGTCGCGGCGAGGAGCGCGATGGCGCTCTCCAGGTTCGCATCGCTCGGGTCGCGGGCCAGCGCCAGCGCCAGGCCGTAAGCCGCAGTGGCGCCGATCAGCGGGGCGCCGCGGACCACCATGATCCTGATGGCGTCCGCCGCATCCTCGACCGTGTGGAGCTTGCGGATCGCGAAGCTGTGGGGGAGCCGCGTCTGGTCGATGACGACGACCGTGCGGCCGTCCTCGTCCAGCCAGATGCTGCGGTAGGGCTGGCCGTCGACCCTCATGCGCCGGCGCCTGCCCTGGTCATCATGTCGTAGCGCACCCGGTCATGGGCCTCGACCGGGTCGACGCCCTGGCGCACCGCCTCGATGATGCCTTCCTCGATGTTCTTGAAGAGGGTGGCGTGCCCCAGCACCTCGGCCGCCCTGGCGCGGGGGACGACGCAGACGCCGTTCTCGTCGGCGACGATGATGTCGCCGGGGGCCACCGTCACGCCGCCGAGCGCCACGGGGATGCCGTAGCCGGCGCAGGCGCAGCGGTTGCGGATCGACTGCTGAATGAAGCCCCGGCCGTAGACCGGGAGGTTGAGCTCCTTGTACTCGTCGATGTCGCGGGTGACGCCGTCGATCACGGTGCCGACGAGGCCGAAGTGCCGCGTCGTGAAGCCGGCCACGCCGCCGTAGCTGTTCACGTCCATCCGCCCGCCCTGGTCGATCACCAGCACGTCGCCGGGATTGCCCCGCTTGACCGCCTCCAGCGTGCCGAGCACGGGGGATTCGTCCGCCTCGCCCACCGGCACCAGCTTCAGCGTCGCGGCGGGGCCCACGATCTTGCGGCAGCTGTCCCACAGCGGGCCGATGCCGTGCGGCGCGCCGGCGATCCCGGCCCGGTCGAGGCCGTCCGAGACGTTGGCGGTGGAGAGCCGGCGGTAGCCTTCGATCAGCTCCTTGAGATCGGAGTCGGTCATTGTTGCTCCCGCTGCTGTTGCGCCGCCTCGAAGGCCGTCTCCCTGGCCCGGACCAGTGCCGAGACGAGCGTGTTGTAGGGCGCTTCCAGGCCGAGCGCCAGAGCCTCGGGCGGGATCGCGCCGTTGATCGCGTCGATCTCCGAGCGGCGGCCGGCGAGGTGGTCGAGCAGCATGGACGGGCGGGCGCCCGGGATCTTGGCGCCGAAGTCCCGCACGTAGGCCACGGGGTCCTCGAAATCGAGGCGGATGCCCTTGGCGCGGGCGACGCGGTAGGCTTCGGCGGCGCAGCCGGAGGCGATGGACCAGGCGTCGGCATCCGCCATGATCTCGCCGACGGTGAGCCCCGTGAGCGTCGCCGTGCCGCTGTAGCAGACGTTGCAGATGAGCTTCTCCCAGACCAGCTGGTCGATGTCGTCGAAACACTTGACGGTGAAGCCCGAGTCACGCCAGAGCGCGGCGATGCGCTCCAGCCGCGGCGTCACCGCGCCGTTCGCCTCGCCGAGGCGCACCAGCTCCATGCCGTTGTGGTGGGCGTGGCCCGGCGCCTTGATCGAGGCGCCGAAGCCGCCGACCACGCCGATGGTCACGCGCCGCTCGCCCAGGACGCGGGCCACCTTCGCGGCGCTGCCGAGGCCGTTCTGGATGGTGAGAACCGGCGTCTCGGGGTCGAGCAGGGCGCGTGCGCCGCTCGCCGCAGCCTCCACCTGCGCGGCCTTGGTCGCGATGATGACGAGATCGCAGGGGCCGACCGCGGCGGGGTCGGTGGTCGCGCCGATCCGCACCGTGCGCTCGCCGCTCGCGCCCTCGAGCCGGAGGCCGTTGGCCGCGATGGCATCGACGTGGGCCTGCCAGGTGTCGATGGCCCAGACCTCGTTGCCGGCATCGGCCATGAGCGCCGCGTAGACGCAGCCCATGGCGCCGGCGCCGACGATTCCGATCTTCATGGCTCGATGCTCCGTTGTTCTCGCTCGGGCAGACGCGGGGTCAGGGCGGGCCGATGCGCGCGCCGTGCTCGGTGCAGGCGGCTTCGGCGAGGGCGACGAAGGGCTCGGTCACCGCGTCCGGCTGGGGCAGTTTGCTCGCGTCCTCGCCGGGATAGGCGCGGCGGCGGAGCTCGGTCGCCACCGGGCCGGGCTCGAGCAGGTTGACGCGGAGCGGGCTGCGCCGGACCTCCGCCGCATAGCAGCGCACCAGCGCCTCGAGCCCCGCCTTGCTCGCAGCATAGGGGCCCCAGAAGGCGGGCGAGTCCTGCGCTGCGGCGGCGGTGACGAAGATCGCTCGGCCCGCAGGCGAGGCGCGCAGCAGGGGGTCGAGGCTCCGGATCAGGCGCCAGTTCGCGCCGAGGTTGAGCGCGAGCGTCGCCTCCCAGTCGTCCGGCGCGTAATGGCCGACCGGGCTCAGCTGGCCCAGGACGCCTGCGTTGGCGACGAGGATGTCGAGGCGGCCGAAACGCTCGGCGAGCGCAGCGCCCAGACGGTCGATCTTCTCGCCGTCGCGGAGGTCCATGGGCACGAGCGTCGCGGGCTCTCCCGATGCGCGCTGGACGGCGTCGTCGACCTCCTCCAGGCCGCCGCTGGTGCGGGCCACGAGGACGAGCCGCGCACCCTCGGCCGCGAAGCGGCGGGCGACGGCCGCGCCGATGCCGCGCGAGGCGCCGGTGACGAGCGCGATCCGGCCTTCGAGACGCGGCGCCGTCACGGCAGCGGCTATCCCGATTCCGCGAGCAGGGAGAGCTGCGACGGCGGCTCGCCGACCTCGTGATCCGAAAGCGGGATCGGGTAGTCGCCGGAGAAGCAGGCGTCGCAATAGGCGGGCCGCTCGGGATCCCGGCCCGGCTCGCCCATGGCCCGGTAGAGGCCGTCGATGCTCAGGAAGGCGAGGCTGTCCACGCCGATGGAGCGCGCCATGGCGTCCACGTCGTGACGCGCGGCGAGAAGCTTCTCGCGCGCCGGCGTATCGACGCCGTAGAAGCAGGAATGAGCGGTGGGCGGGCTCGCGATCCGCATGTGGACCGAGCTGGCGCCCACCGAGCGCACCATCTCCACGATCTTGGTCGACGTGGTGCCGCGCACGATGCTGTCGTCGACGAGCACGACCCGCCGGCCTTCGATGAGCTGGCGGTTGGCGTTGTGCTTGAGCTTCACGCCGAGGTGCCTGATCCGGTCCGTGGGCTCGATGAAGGTGCGCCCGACATAGTGGTTGCGGATGATGCCGAGCTCGAAGGGGAGGCCGGCCTCGGCGGCGAAGCCAATGGCGGCCGGCACGCCGGAATCCGGCACCGGCACCACCACGTCCGCCGGCGCCGGCGCCTCGCGCGCGAGCTCGGCCCCGATGCGGCGCCTCGCCTCGTAGACGCCGATCCCTTCCGAGACGCTGTCTGGCCGCGCGAAGTAGATGTACTCGAAGATGCAGAAGCGCTTGGCGGCGGGGCGGAAGGGCTTGATGCTCTCCACCCCTGCGTCGGTGACGATGACCATCTCGCCCGGCTCGATGTCGCGCACGACGCTCGCGCCGATGATGTCGAAGGCCACGGTCTCGGACGCCAGGATCATCGCGCCGTCGAGCTGCCCCAGCACCAGCGGGCGCACGCCGTGGGGATCGCGCACGCCGATCATCGAGTCCCTGGTGAGCGCCACCAGCGAGTAGGCGCCGCGCACGCGGCCTAGCGCCTCGATCATGCGCTCCACCAGGTGCGCGCGCCGGCTGATGGCGATCAGGTGGACGATGACCTCCGTGTCCGACGTGGACTGGAAGATGCAGCCGTGGGCGACGAGATCGGCGCGGAGCGAGAGCGCGTTGGTGAGATTGCCGTTGTGCGCGATGCTGAGCCCGCCGGTGGCGATGTCGGCGAAGAGCGGCTGGATGTTGCGCACCTCGGGCGCGCCTTGGGTGGAGTAGCGGTTGTGGCCGATGGCGGCGCGGCCCGCGAGCGCGTCGATCACCTCGCCCGAGGAGAAGATGTCGCCGACGCGGCCGAGCGCCCGGTGCGAGTGGAAGAGCGTGCCATCGCTGCTGACGATGCCGGCGGATTCTTGGCCCCGGTGCTGCAGCGCGTGCAGGCCGAGTGCCGCGTGGGCGGCAGCGTCGGGATGCCCGAAGATGCCGAAGACCCCGCATTCCTCGCGCAGCTTGTCGTCGTCGGGTCTGATGCCGCCTGCTGCCGCGCCCGCGCTGGATGCCGCAATCACTCGACGGTCTCGCTCAGCCCGTCGAGCTGGTTGCGCTCGCGGTCGCTGTAGCCGGTCTCGCCTTCCTCTTCGCTGCGCTCGGCCGGCACCGGCTCGGTGAGCTCCTTCACGCTGCGCTCGCGGCCGTCCTCGAAGGTCTCTTCGATGTGCCTGGTTCCTTCCTCGGCGACGTCCTCGGGCACCACTTCGCGCAGCGCCGCGACGCCCTGCTTGATATAGGGCAAGGTCCTGGCTTCGTCGACCCAGGCGGGCCAGTCGCTCTGCGGCACCACCGAGGCGAACAGCATGTAGGCGATGCAGACGAGCGCCGCGCCCCGCAGGATGCCGAAGATGAACCCCAACGTGCGGTCCAGCGCGCCGCCCCGGCTCCGCTGGATGCGGCCCGAGATGATCTGGTTGACGATTGTGAGCATCACCAGCACGACGACGAAGACCGCGACGCCGGCAACCACGTCGGCGATCAGCGTGGAATCCGGGATGAGGTCGCGGGCGATGGGCCGCGTATGGGGGAAGGCGAAGAAGGTGGCGACGCCCGCGCCGACCCAGGCGCCGATGCCGAGGATTTCCCGCGCCGCACCCCGCCCGAAGGCGAGCAGCGCCGAGAGGACGATGATCAGCGCCACCAGGATGTCGATCAGATTGACCGGCAGGCTCTCCATGCTCGCGCGCCCGTCAGCCGAGCGGCGCATCGGCGGGGAAGAGCGCCACCAGGTCGCGCACGTGGGTGAGCCGCCTGATAGCGATGCCCTGCCCTTCCGCTTCGCCGCCTTGGGCGCGGTCCGGCACAGGCGCCAGCGCGTGGGTGAAGCCGAGCTTCGCCGCCTCCTTGAGCCGGGCCTCGCCCTGGCTCACCGCCCGCACCTCGCCGGCGAGTCCCACCTCGCCGAAGATCACGGCGCCGTGGTCGAGCGCCCGGTTCGCCGCCGACGAGGCCAGCGCGGCGGCGACCGCGAGGTCGGCGGCGGGCTCGGTGATGCGCAAGCCGCCGGCCACGTTGAGGTAGACGTCGCAGACGCTGAGCCGGAGCCCGGCGCGGGCCTCCAGCACGGCGAGGACCATGGCGAGCCTGCCGGCATCCCAGCCCACCACGGTGCGGCGCGGCGAGCCCGCCGGCCCCGGCGCCACCAGGGCCTGGATCTCGACCAGGACCGGCCGCGAGCCCTCGACGCCGGCGAAGACCGCAGCGCCGGGGACGGGCCCCCGCTCCGGGTCGACGAACAGGCTGGAGGGATTGGGAATCTCCACGAGGCCGCGGTCGGTCATCTCGAAGACGCCGATCTCGTCGGTCGGCCCGAAGCGGTTCTTGATGGCGCGCACGATGCGGAACTGGTGGCCGCGCTCACCCTCGAAGTAGAGCACGCAGTCGACCATGTGCTCGAGCACGCGGGGGCCGGCGATCTGCCCCTCCTTGGTGACGTGACCCACGAGCACGAGCACCGTGCCGGTGCGCTTGGCGAGGCGGATCAGCTCCTGCGCCGAGCCCCGCACCTGGGCGACCGTGCCCGGCGCGGAATCGAGGGTGTCGAGGTACATGGTCTGGATGGAATCGATCACCACCATGTCGGGCGGCGTCTCGTCCTCCACGCTGGTCGCGATGTCGCGGACGTCGATGGCCGCGGCCAGCCCCACCGGCGCACTGCTGAGCCCGAGGCGGGCCGCGCGCATGCGGATCTGCTCCAGCCCCTCTTCGCCCGAGATGTAGGCGATCCGCCCGCCGCGCCCGGCGAGCGCCGCCGCGGCCTGGAGCAGCAGGGTGGACTTGCCGATGCCGGGATCGCCCGCGAGCAGGACGACCGAGCCCGGCACGAAGCCGCCGCCCACGACCCGGTCGATCTCGCCGATGCCGCAGGGGCGGCGCGCGAGCACGCCGCCCGGCCCGTCCAGCGGCAGGAAGTCGATGACCCGGCCCTTGCCCTTGCCGAGGGCGCGCGGCGGCGCGGTGCGCGGCGCTTCTTCCGTGATGCTGTTCCAGGCACCGCAGGCGTCGCAGCGGCCGGCCCAGCGCGACCGCGTAGCGCCGCAATCGCTGCAGACGAAGCGCTTTTCCGCCCGTGCCACGGGTTTCCTCAGCCTGCCGGCGGCTCAGCCGAGCGCGGCATCGGCCGCCGGCAACCGGATCGGCCCTTCCGCCCGGCCGTTGATGAACTGCTCCACGTGCGCGTTCCCGCTGCTGTCGATCTCGCCGGCCGGCCCCTGCCAGATGATCGCGCCCTCGTGGATCATGGCGATGCGGTCGGCGATCTTGCGCGCGCTCCGCATGTCGTGGGTGATGGTGAGCGCGGTCGCGCCAAGCTCGTGGGTGCAGGCGACGATGAGGTCGTTGATCACGTCGGCCATGATGGGGTCGAGCCCGGTCGTCGGCTCGTCGAAGAGGACGATCTCGGGCCGGGTCGCGATGGCCCGTGCGAGGCCCACCCGCTTGCGCATGCCGCCGGAGAGCGCGGCCGGGTAGAGATCGGCCGAATCCGTGCCGAGGCCGACCTGGGCCAGCGTCTCGATGGCGATGCCCCGGGCCTCGCGGCGCGCCATGCCGTGCGCCTGGATCAGCCCGAAGGCCACGTTCTCCCACACCGACAGGCTGTCGAAGAGCGCGGCGTTCTGAAACAGCATGCCGATCTTGCGCATGGCGGCCTCGCGCGCCGCGCGGTCGCGGGCCAGCTCCTCGCCGTCGATGGTCACGTTGCCGGCATCGGGGTGCAGCAGGCCGAGCAGGCACTTCAGCATGACCGACTTGCCGACGCCGGAGCAGCCGATGACCACCACCGATTCCCCGGTGCCGATCTCGAGGTCGAGGCCGTCGAGCACGACCTGGCCCGCGAAGGTCTTGCTGAGGCCGCGAAGGGCGATCTTAACCCGCATTTCTCACCACGGTCATGGTCTGCGCGGCGCTGTCCGGCCGACAGGGTAGGAACGGCGCGCAGCGCGATGCAGGGACATCGGGCAAGAGCCGTGACGCACACTGTCGGCCGGACAGCGTCGCCCTTCGGGTCGCGCCCAGGCGCCCGCCCGCATCGTGCGCTCCGCGCGCGTCCCGCGCGACGTCGCGGGCCTCAACCGTATTCCCCGATACGCTTTTCGGCCCGCTCCTTGCGGATCGAACGCCTGGGCGCGACGCAGGCCGTGACCCTGGTGAGAATTGCGGGTTAGGCCGGTTGGCGCCGCCGCCGGCGCGCTCGTTGGCAGGCGCGCTCATTGGGCGAAGAACGCCTCTGTGATGACGTAGTTGAAGATCAGCACCAGGATCGCGCCGGTCACGACCGCGTTGGTGGTGGCCTTGCCCACCCCCTGGGCGCCGCCCTTGGAGTAGAAGCCGTGGTAGCAGCCCATCAGCGCGATCAGGTAGCCGAAGACGGCGGCCTTCACCAAGCCGGAGACCACGTCCATGACCTCCAGATACTCGAGGGTGTTGTTGATGTAGGCGTCCGGGTTGAAGCCGAGCTTGAAGACGCTGACGATATAGCCGCCGCCGACGCCGATGATGTCGGTGACGAGGACCAGGAACGGCAGCATGAGAAAGCCGCCGATGAGGCGGGGCACGATCAGGTACTTGTGCGGGTTGGTGGACAGCGTGGTGAGCGCGTCGATCTGCTCGGTGACCCGCATGGTGCCGATCTCCGCCGCCATCGCGGCGCCGACCCGGCCGGCGACCATGAGGCCGGCCAGCACCGGGCCCAGCTCGCGCGTGATCGAGAGCACGACGACGGTGGGGATCGTGCTCTCGGCCGAGAAGCGGGAGAAGCCCGTATAGCTCTGCAGCGCCAGCACCATGCCGGCGAAGAGGCCGGTCAGCCCCACCACCGGCAGCGAGTAGAAGCCGATCTCCACCATCTGGCGGGCGACGAGGCGCGGGTAGAACGGCGGCCGCGCGCAGTGCGAGGTCGCCTCCATCGCGAAGAGGGAGAGGCGCCCGATGGCCGCGAACAGCGCCAGGACGCCATGGCCGATCGCCTGCAGCGGATTGCTCTTCACGCAGCGTATCCGTCGATGATGCCTCCGGGCCGATCCTCGACTCGGCGCCGAGCGCGCCGGACTCTAGCCCGGAATTCTCGCCACGGTCACGACCCGCGGCGCGCCCGCGCCGTTGAGCGCGCCGCTAGAGCGTGTCCGTTTTGCACGGAAACGCTCTGAGTCTTTATCGCTCACGGCAGCTGGCCGTCGTGCGCTTGCGCGCGCCTATCGGCGCGACGGCCAGCGCCTCCGCGTCGCGCGGCCACGCGCGCAGGGGCGCGCGATGTGCGCCGCATTCGCGGCGGGCCGCTGTCGCGGCCAAGCGCGTCCGTCAAAGTCGGACGCGCTTTAGAACGGCGGATCGTCCGCCGGCTCATGGATCCTGTCGAGGTTGTCGAACTTGGTGAGCAGCGCGTTGAAGTAGAGCTCGACCTTGCCGATGGGGCCGTGGCGCTGCTTGGCGGTGATGATCTCGGCCTTGTTGTGGACCTTGTCCATCTTCTCCTGCCACTCGGCGTGGTCGGCGGTGCCCTCGTCCGGCTCCTTGCGCGCGAGGTAGTACTGCTCGCGGTAGATGAACATGACCACGTCCGCGTCCTGCTCGATGGAGCCCGATTCCCGCAGGTCCGCGAGCTGCGGCCGCTTGTCGTCGCGCTGCTCGACGGCGCGGCTGAGCTGGGCCAGCGCCAGAACCGGCAGGTCGAGGTCCTTGGCGAGCGCCTTGAGGCCCTGCGTCACCTCCGAGACCTCTTGCACGCGGTTGTTGAGCCGCAGGCTGGTGGTGGGTCGCATGAGCTGCAGGTAGTCGACCACGATCAACGAGATGCCGTGGCGGCGCTTCAGCCGGCGCGCCCGGGCGCGCAGGCCCGCGATGGTGAGCGCGGGCGAATCGTCGATGAAGAGCGGCAGGCTCTCCATCGTGCGGCAGGCCGCAACGATGCGGTCGAAGTCCACGTCGCGCACGTCGCCGCGCCTGAGCCTGTCCGACGAGATTTCGGTCTGCTCGGCGAGAATACGCGTCGCGAGCTGCTCGGCCGACATCTCCAGCGAGAAGAAGGCGACCTTGGCGCCGTCGGGCGGGTTCTTGCCGTCCGGCCCGTCGCCTGGGCTGTACATCTTCGCGGCGTTGAAGGCGATGTTGGTGGCGAGCGCCGTCTTTCCCATGCCGGGCCGGCCGGCCATGATGACCAGGTCGGAGGCGTGCAAGCCGCCCAGCAGGCGGTCGAGGTCGACGAAGCCCGTCGGCACGCCGGTGAGCGGCGTGTCGCGCTTGTAAGCCTGCTCGATCATCTCGACGGCGCTGGCCAGCGGCGCCGCGAACTGCTGCCCGCCGGGGTCGACCCGGCCGTCCTCGGCGAGCTGGTAGAGCCGGTGCTCGGCCTCCTCGATCTGCTCCGTCGCGGGCTGGTCGAGCGGCCCGTCGTAGGCCTCGTTCACCACCACCTCGCCGATGGAGACCAGCGCGCGCCGCATCGCCAGGTCGTGGATGGCGCGGCCGTAGTGCTCGGCATTGATCACGGTGACGGCGGAGCCAGCGAGCCGCGCCAGGTACTGCCCGCCGCCGGCCTCCTCCAGCGCTTCGTCGCGCTCGAAAAAGTGCTTCAGGGTCACGGGGTTGGCGATCTGCCCTCGCTCGATCATGCGGAGGACGGCGTCGTAGATGCGGCCATGCACCGGCAGGAAGAAATGCTCCGGCAGCAGGAAGGCGCTGACCAGGCTGGCGGCCTCGTTGTTGACCAGCAGCGCGCCGAGGAGCGCCTGTTCGGCCTCGAGGTTGCTGGGGGGCGAGCGGTAGCCCGGCGTCTCGGTCGTTGCTTCCTGCAGGGGAACGCGCGTCGCCATGCTCACTGTAATACACGGAAACGCACGCCGGGTGTTAGCGGCCTCGATGTATGAAAATTGGGGATATCGTGGAAACCCGGTTTTGCACGTTTTCCGTGTTCACAGGGCCAGAATTACGGGGAAAACCGTTCAAACCCTCGTGTTTTCGCCACGTCGCCTGTGAGCAAGCTGTGAGTGACCGGCACGGCTGCGGCGCTTGCCGGCTCAGGCGGCGTGGGCGCGCTCCCAATCCACCATGTAGTCGCGGGTCAGCGGCGCTGCGTCCTGGCGCCGGGCGAGCTGGATCTGGGCCACCATGTGGTCCTGGTGGCGGAAGGCGGCCTCGGAGCCGGCGAGGTAGAACTCCCACATGCGGCAGAAGCGCTCGTCGTAGACCGCCTTCACCCGCTCGCGGTTGGCCTGGAAGTTGCGCGACCAGTGCTTGAGCGTATCGGCGTAGTGCAGGCGCAGCATCTCCACGTCGAGGGACTTGAGGCCGGTCTGCTCCAGCGCGGCGAACACCTCGGAGAGCGAGGGGCAGTAGCCGCCGGGGAAGATGTACTTGCGGAGCCACGGATTGGTGACGCTCGGCCCGTCCCAGCGGGCGATGGTGTGCAGCAGGGCCACGCCGTCTTCCTTCAGCAGCCGCTCCACCTTGCGGAAGAACTCGACGTAGTGCTTGACGCCCACGTGCTCGAACATGCCGACGGAGACGATCCGGTCGTAGCTGCCGGTGTCCTCGCGGTAGTCGCGCAGGTGGAAGCCGACATGGTCCTGAATGCCGAGCTTCTGCGCGCGCTCGGTCGCGAAGGCCTGCTGCTCGCGGGACAGCGTGAGGCCGGTCACCGACGCGCCTGCCTCCTTGTGCAGGTAGATACCGAGGCCGCCCCAGCCGGAGCCGATGTCGAGCACGTCGAGGCCCGGCCGGTCGAGCAGCAGCTTCGACGCGAGGTGGCGCTTCTTCGCCTGCTGGGCCTGATCCAGCGAGTGGTTGGGCGTGTCGAAGTAGGCGCAGGAATACTGCCGGTCGGGGTCGAGGAAGAGCTCGTAGAGGTCGTCCGACAGATCGTAGTGGTGGGCGACGTTGCGCTGGGCGCGGCCGATGGGGTTGTGCTGCTGCAGCGGGCGGACCCATTGCGCGAGCCAGTTGCGCGCCTTGATGACGGCGTTCTCGTCGAGCAGGTGGAGGTTCGCGCCGACCAGGTGGAGGAAGTCGCGGATGGTCGCGTCGTCCTCCACCGTCAGCGTGCCGTCCATGTAGGCCTCGCCGACGACGAGGCGCGGGTTCAGCAGCAGCTTCCAGTGGAGCGAGCGGTCGTGCAGGCGGATGGTGACGCTGGGTCCGGGCTCGCCTTCGAAGGTGTGGAGCTTGCCCCTGGCGTCGACCACGCGAAGCGTGCCCCGCTTCATCAGAGTCCTGAGCAGGGGCGCGACAAGCATGGCAGGAAGCCTCGAGTTCCGGGTCTAGGTGCCGGCGGAGCCTTCGTCTTGCGGCTCGTCAGGGCCTTCGCCCGAGTCCGCGTCTGCGGCCGCTTCTTCCGCCGCCGCAGTGTCGTCGTCCGACGAGTCCTCGGCTTCGGCTGCGGCCTTGGCTTCGGCGCCCTCTGCGGCGTCCTCGTCGTCGTCGAGGATCGTGCCGCCGCGGGCCTGGATCTCGGCCTCCTCCGGCGAGCGGGCGACGTTGACCTTGACCGTCACCGTCACCTCCGGGTGCAGCGCGATGCGCACGTCATGGACGCCGAGCGACTTGATGGGGCGGTCGAGCCGCACCTGCTGGCGCCTGACCTCGGCGCCGCGCTCGCCCATCGCCTCGGCAATGTCGCGCGCGCTGACGGAGCCGTAGAGCTGCAGCGTGTCGCTCGCCTGGCGGATGAGGATGATGCTCTCGCCCTCTAGCCGGGTGGCGGCGGAGCTTGCGGCATCGCGCCGGTCGCTGTTGAGCTGCTCCAGCGCCTCGCGCTCGCGCTCGAAGCGCTGCATGTTCTCGGGCGTGGCGCGCAGCGCCTTCTTGCGCGGCAGCAGGAAGTTGCGGGCGTAGCCGTCCTTCACGCCGACGATTTCGCCCATCCCGCCGAGCTTCTCGATCCTCTCGAGCAAGATGACTTCCATGCCCCTGTTCTCCGCGTGGGTGTCGCCCGCACCGCTCAACCGGCGCCGGGCGAAGACCGGCTGCCCGGCTATTTGATGACGTAGGGCAGCAGCGCCAGATGACGCGCGCGCTTGATCGCCCGCGCGAGCTCCCGCTGCTTCTTGGCCGAGACGGCGGTGATGCGGCTCGGCACGATCTTGCCCCGCTCCGAGAGGAAGCGCTGGAGCAGCTTCACGTCGCGATAGTCGATCTTCGGCGCGTTCGCCCCGCTGAAGGGGCAGGACTTCTTGCGGCGGAAGAACGGGCGCCTCGGGAATGAGACCACCGGCACGCCGCCCCCGCCGCGGCCGCCGCCATGTCCGCCGCCGTGGCGGGGTCCGCCGAAGGGATGCTGGCTGCGGCTGCCGCCGCCCGGCCCCGGCCGGCCTGCGCCGGCGAGCGGTGGGCCGCTCTCGGTCCGTTCGCCTTCAGCCATCGCTCTTCTCCTCGGCGCCGCCGCTCTCCGCCTCGCCGCCGGCCGCAGGCTCGCTCACGCCGGCATCGGCAGACGCAGGTTTGGCTGGTGCGGCTTCGGCAGGCGCTGCATCAGCGGGCGCTGCCTCGGCAGGCGCGGCTTCCTTGCGCTCGCTGGACTCGTCGCGTCCCCGGCCTTCGCCGTCCTCGCGGCGCCGGCCTTCCCAGCGGCCGCCACGCCCGCCGCGTCCGTCGCGCCCGCGTCCGCGCGACTGCGTGAGCGGCGCCGGGTTGGGGTCGTGCTCCTCGACCCGCACGGTGAGGTAGCGAATGACGTCCTCGTTGATGCGCATGGTGTGCTCCATGGCATCGATCGCCTCCGGCGGCGCGTCGATGTTCATGAAGTAGTAGTGGCCCTTGCGGTTCTTCTTGATGCGGTACGCAAGGCTGCGCAGGCCCCAATACTCGGTCTTGGCGATCTCGCCGCCGGCCTCCGTCAGGATCTCGCGAAACTGCTCGGCAAGGCCGTCCACCTGCTGGGACGAGATATCGGGTCGCGCGATAAACGTGCTCTCGTAGAGCGGCATGCGGCGCTGTTCTCCTGAATGTCCGTCGCGGCGCGTAATAGGCCACCCGCCCCGCAGCCGCGAGGCGGCAGACCCAGGCGGCGGACTATACATCATCGCTGCCGCATCGCAAGCGGCGCGGCGTCGGTCTCAGAGCGTTTATCGCTCGCGGCAGCCGGCCGTCATTTGATTCCGCGCGCCTACCGGCGCGACGTGCAGCAGCCGTCCAGGATGACCCGGGTCATGGTCTTGGCCGCGTCGTCGAAGTCCTTCCGCGTGAGCCGGCGCTTCTCCAGCACGTCCGCGGCGAGCACGCCGAAATCCGCATAGAACTGGGTCGCCGACCACAGCATGATGAAGAAGTGGCGCGGGTCCACCGGCGCCATCTGGCCCGTGCGGATCCATTCCTCCACCACATGGGCGCGCTGGGTGGTGACGTCGCAGATGTGCCGGCGCTGGCGGCGCTCCAGGAACGTCGCGCCGCGCAGGATCTCGTTGGCGAAGAAGCGGGATTCGGCGGCGTGCAGGCGCGAGTACTCGAGCTTCGCGCGGATGTAGGCGGCGATGGCATCGCGCGGCGCGCGCTCGGCCACGATGTGCTCGAAGGCGAGGTCCCAGCCCTCGATCAGCCGCTCGATCAGGGCCGTGTAGATGCTCTCCTTGGTCGGGAAATAGTAGTAGACGTTGGTCTTGGGCAGGCCGCTCGCCAGCGCGATCTCCTTCACGTGCGTGCCATGAAAACCCTTGTCGGCGAAGAGATCGACGGCGGCGTTCAGAATCCGCGCCTTGTTCCTGGCCCGAATTCGGGGTTCCGGGGCGTCGGCTCCGGCCTTCGCCCGCATCGTCCTGCTCATGCCTGCTCTCGCGTCGTGCCCTGCGCCGGGCGCGTCCGGGCGTCGGCGGCAGTCTACCCGGCCAGCCTCGCACGAGACATTAGAGCGTTTCCGTTTTGCACGGAAACGCTCTGAGTCTTTATCGCTCACGGCAGTCGGCCTTCGGCCGATGCCTGCGCGGGCGCGCCGCATTCGCGGCGGGCCGCTTGTCGCGCGTCCGTCATGGTCGGACGCGCTCCAGAAATGCCCTGACGCGGGTGGCGGGCGATCCGGCGCGTGCGAGTGCAGGCGGCGGCGGCCGCCTGCGATCATTAGCGTGATTTCGTGTCAGACGATCACACGATAGATCAAGCTAATGCGACATCAGGACCGGAACGGTCATCTGACGCAGGATGTCGCGCGTGACGCCGCCCAGCAGCACTTCGCGCATGCGGTGGTGGCCGTAGCCGCCCATGACGAGGAGGTTCGCCCCGTGATCGCTGATCTCGGAGAGAAGGGCGTCGCTAGCGCCGAGGTCCGACGAGCTCACCGTGTGCCGGGCCTCCGCGTTGACGCCGTGGCGCGCGAGGTAGGCGCTGACGTCGGCGCCCGGTATGTGCTTGCCGTCGCCGGTGTCGATGCCGAGCACGATCACCTTCTCCGCCTGCTGCATCAGGGGCAGCGCATCGGAGAGCGCCCGCTTCGCCTCGCGGGTACCGTTCCAGGCGAGCATGACCGTCTCCGCGTTGACGCTGAAGGTGCCCGCGTAGGGCCAGACGAGCACGGGGCCGCCGGCGCCCAGCACCACGCTGTCTGCCATCCCGGCGACACTGTGGCTGTCGTCCGGGTCGGTCTGGCCCACCACGGTGATGTCGGCGTAGTGCGCGCTGGTCGTGACCGCGTCGACGGCCTCGCCCGTGGTCAGCCGCCACTCGGACGCAGCCGTGGATTTCGCCATCCGCTCGGTGAAGCGACGTTCGGCCGCTTCGGCGAGCGCGCGCTGCTCCGTGTCCAGCCGCTTGTAGACCTCCGTGGAGAGCTCGAAGCTCGCGAAGCCGGGGACGACGAGCCGGGTCAGCGCGTAAAGGCCGATCACCTTGCCGTCGTGGCGTTCGGCCAGCTCGACCGCGGCATCGAGCCGCTGGGGCGCACGCTCGTCGGGAGCCACGTGCACGACGATTTCCTTGTAGGCCATGGTCAAGCCTCCTTCTCCGCAGCGTCCGTTGCCCGGAATCGGGACCCAAGGCGGCATCCGGCCCGGACTGCGCCAGTTTAGGCCACCGGCCGCAGGCGCGGGTATGACGTGGATCATGCCGGGTGCAAAGTGCCGTGCAGACCACAACGCTCGCGAGTAGGATGCGCCGGCCATCGAGCGGAGCAGCCGTGAGCGACGAGATCATCCTGGAGCGGAAGGGCCGGATCGGCAGCGTGACGCTGAACCGGCCGAAGGCGCTGAACGCGCTGACTCAGCCCATGGTGCTGGGCCTCGACGCGCGGCTGAAGGAATGGGCGGAGGACCCGTCCATCACCGCCGTGGTCGTCCGCGGGGCTGCGCGCGACGACGGGCGCGTGCCCTTCTGCGCCGGCGGCGACATCCGCCTGCTCTACGGCGAGCAGGGCGATCCCGAGCGCCGCTTCGCCACGGTCTTCTACGCGCAGGAGTACCGGCTCAACACCTTCATCTTCCGCTACCCGAAGCCCTACGTCGCGCTGATCGACGGCGTCGTCATGGGGGGCGGCGTCGGCATCTCGATCCACGGCTCGCACCGGGTGATGACCGAGCGCGCGCTCTTCGCCATGCCGGAGACCGGGATCGGGCTCTTCCCCGACGTGGGCGCCACCTATTTCCTGCCGAGGCTGAGGGGTCGGGCCGGGCTCTACCTCGGCCTCACGGGTGCGCGCATCGGGGCTGCGGACTCGCTCTATCTCGGCCTCGCCACGCACGTGGTGCAGAGCGATGCGCTGCAGGCGCTGGACGAGACCCTGTTGGCGGCGGACCTCGGCGGCGACGCGGGCGCGGCCATCGAGCGGATGCTGGCGGAGAGCGCCGCGGACTTGGGCCCCGCGCCGCTGGCCGCGCGGCAGGCGGAGATCGACCGCTGCTTCGCCGCAGGCTCGGTGGAGGAGATCGTGGCCAACCTCGAGGCCGAGGGCTCGGACTGGGCGGCTGAGACGCTGGCGACGCTCGCCCAGAAGTCGCCGACCAGCCTCAAGGTCACGCACAAGCAGCTTACGGAGTACGGCGAGCGGGACTTCGAGGAGGCGATGGCGCTGGAATACCGCCTCGCCATGCACTGCAACCTGGGCGTGGATTTCTTCGAAGGGATCCGCGCCCAGATCGTCGACAAGGACCGCAACCCGGCCTGGCGCCCGGCGCGGCTGGAAGAGGTGACGGCGGCGGCGGTCGATGCCTATTTCGAGGTGCCGCCCAAGGGCGACATGACGTGGTGAGCGGCCGCAGCCGGTCCCCGGACCGCTGACGGATATTGGAGGGAGACGCCGACATGGCTGACGTGGGTTTCATCGGGCTCGGCAACATGGGAGGGCCGATGGCCGCCAATCTGGCGAAGGCCGGCCATGCGGTCGCCGCCTTCGACATCAGCGCGGACGCGGCGGCGAAGGCGCGCGAGGCGGGCGCCGCGACGGCGGCGTCGGTCGCCGAGGCGGCGGCCGGGCGGGAGGTGGTCGTCACCATGCTTCCCGCAGGCGCCGAGGTCTCGGAGGTTTATCGCGGCGCGGGCGGCGTGCTCTCCGCCGCGGCGCCCGGAACGCTGCTCATCGACTGCTCGACCATCGACGTCGATACGGCGCGTGCGGTCGCGGCGACGGCGGCCGACGGCGGCTGGCCGCTGCTGGATGCGCCGGTCTCGGGCGGTGTCGCAGGCGCTGCGGCAGGCACGCTCACCTTTATGGTGGGCGGCGAGGTGGACGCGGTGGAGCGCGCGCGGCCGGTGCTGGGCGACATGGGCAAGGCCGTGATCCACGCCGGCGCCTCCGGCGCGGGCCAGACGGCCAAGGTCTGCAACAACCTGATCCTCGCGGTCTCGATGATCGGGGTCTGCGAGGCCTTCGGCATGGCCGACCGGCTCGGGCTCGAGCGCCAGACCCTCTTCGACATCGTCTCCAAGGCGACCGGCCAGTGCTGGGCGCTCACCTCCTACTGCCCGGTGCCGGGGCCGGTGGAGGCCGCGCCGTCCAATCGCGACTACGCGCCGGGCTTCACGGCCCAGATGATGCTGAAGGACCTCCGCCTCGCCCAGGCCGCGGCGGCGTCCGCCGGCGCGGCTTCGCCCTTGGGCGCGGAGGCCGCGGCGCTCTACACGCTCTTCTGCAACGCCGGCAACGGGGCGGACGATTTCTCCGGCATCATGAAGATGATCGGCCAGGGGGAGTGAGAGGCCGCCCTTCGGGTCGCGCCCAGGCGCCCGCCCGCGGCGTCGCGGGCCTCAACCGTATTCCCCGATACGCTTTTCGGCCCGCTCCTGGCGGATCGAACGCCTGGACGCGACGCAGGCCGTGACCCTGGTGAGAAATGCGGGCTAGAGAATTTCGAGGGGGGCTGCGCCTTCGGGCGGCGGGAAGGCCGCGTCCAGGGCGGCAAGCTCGTCGGCGGTGAGCGCGATGTCGAGCGCGCCGAGGTTGGCATCGACGTGGGCGATGCGGCTCGCCTTGGGCACGACGAACACGTCCTCGTGGCGAAGCACCCAGGCGAGCGCCACCTGCATGGGCGTGACGCCGCGCGCGCCCGCGATGGCGCCGAGCGCGCCGCCTTCCGGCAGCCTGCCCTGCTCCAGCGGCGAGTAGATCATGAGCGGCTGGTCGTGGCTGCGGGACCAGGCCAGAAGCTCCGCCTCGGGCCAGCGCCGCGAGAGGTTGTAGAGGATCTGGTTGGTCTGGCAGCCCTGGCCGTCCGGGGTCCCCCAAAGATCCTCCATGTCGTCGATGTCGAAGTTGCTGACCCCGAAGCGGCGAATCTTGCCGGACTCCTGCAACGCCAGAAAACCCTCGACGACCTCGTCCAGGGCAACACCGCTACGCCAGTGCAGCAGGTAGAGGTCGAGGTAATCGGTACCCAGGCACTTCAGGCTCTTCTCGCAGGACCGCACCATGCGCTTCCGCCCGGCGTTGGACGGCAGGACCTTGCTCACGATGTAGACCTGATCTCGCTGCCCGCGGATCGCCTCGCCCACCACGCGCTCCGACCCGCCGGAGCCGTACATCTCGGCGGTGTCGATCAGCGTCATGCCGTTGGCGATGCCGTGGCGGAGCGCCGCCACCTCGTCCTTGCGCGCGGCCCGGCGCTCGCCCATGCGCCACGTACCCTGGCCGAGCGCCACCACCTCGTCGCCGCCCGGCAGCCTTAGCGTCCGCATCGTGGCCTGTCCTCCCTTTGCATGGCGTGGAGCTTAGAGCGTTTCCGTTTTGCACGGAAACGCTCTAAGTCTCTGTCGCTCACGGCAGCTGGCCTTCGGCCAGCGCCTCCGCGAGGGCGCCCCATTCGCGGCGGGCCGCTGTCGCGGCCTGTCGCACGTCCGTCAATGTCGGACGCGCTCCTGCACGGGGTTCCGGCGCAGCGCCCGGCGCGCTACCTTGAGGCTCAGCATCTGATCCTGGAGGCCGCCATGCCGGGCGAGAAGGAAGTCCTGAAGACCACCTGCCCGCGGGACTGCTACGACGCCTGCGGCATCGTCGCGATCAAGCGGGACGGCGCGATCACCCGCGTGCTCGGCGACCCGGACCACCCGGTGAGCCGGGGCGCGCTCTGCGGCAAGTGCGCGCTCGCGTACAACGGCGTCTTCCGCGACCCGGAGGTGCGGCTGCAGACGCCGCTCAGGCGCGCCGGCGCCAAGGGGGAGGGGCGCTTCGAGCCGGTCTCGTGGGACGAGGCCTTGGGCGCGATCGCCGGGCGCTTCAAGGAGATCGCGGCGGGCGACGGCGCCGACAGGATCGTGCACGCCCACTACACCGGCACCTGCTCGCTGATCGCCAACAACTTCCCGATGCGTTTTTTGGGCCGCCTGGGCGCCCGCGAGGTCGAGCCCGACACGGTGTGCAACATGGCGGGTCACGTGGCGCTCGACTACGCCATCGGCTCGTCGGGGATCGGCTTCGACCCGCGCACCGCGAAGGACGCGCACTCGATCGTCGTCTGGGGCGCGAACCCGTCTGCGTCCGCGCCGCACCAGCACAAGCACTGGCTGAAGGAGGCGCCGGGCACGGTGATCGTGGTCGACCCGGTGCGTCACCCGACCGCCGAGCAGGCCGACATCCACGTGCAGCCCTTCCCCGGCAGCGATGCGGCGCTGGCCTTCGCCATGGTCCACGTGCTGGTGCGCGACAGGCTGATCGACCGCGCCTTCCTCGACGCGCACACGATCGGCTGGGACGAGCTGGAGCCCGCCACCCTGCCGTGCACGCCGGCCTGGGGCGAGGCGCGGACCGGCGTGCCGGCCGCGCAGATCGAAGAAGTGGCGCGGATCTACGGCGCAGGCCCGGCGCTGCTCTGGCTCGGCCAGGGGCTGCAACGCCAAGCCATGGGCGGCAACGTGATCCGTGCCTGCGCTCTGCTGCCGGCGGTCACCGGCAACTTCGGCAAGCCCGGCGCCGGGCTGCTCTACCTCAACGGCGGCGCGCGCAAGGGGGTGGACGGCGACTACCTGTCAGGCGCCGCGCTGAGCCGGAGCCCGCCGAGCTTCAGCCAGATGGAGCTTGCGGCCCGGCTGGAGGACCCGGCGGACATCCAGGCCTTCCTCTGCTGGAACATCAACCCGGCGGCCTCCAGCCCCGAGCAGGCGCGCTTCCGCCGGGCGCTGATGCGCGAAGACCTCTTCACCGTGGTCGTGGACATCTTTCAGACCGACACCGCGGATTACGCCGACTACGTGCTGCCGGCGGCGTCGTTCCTGGAATTCGACGACCTGGTCTCGGGCTACTTCAACCTCTCGATGTCCGCGCAGGCGAGGCTGCAGGAGCCGCTTGGAGACTCGCTCCCCAACCAGGAGATTTTTCGGCGCCTCGCGCACGCCATGGGCTACGCGGAGCCGGAGCTCTACGAACCCGATGACGAGATCATCGAGCGCGTCATGGGCCAGGTGGGCGTCGCGGGCTCGTTCGAGGACTTCAAGAAGGCCGGCACGGTGTTCCCGACGGCGGAGCCGATCATCCAGTTTCCTGACCTCGCCTTCCCGACGCCGAGCGGGAAGATCGAGATCACGTCTGCCCGCGCCGAGGCGGACGGGCACCCGCGCCTGCCGCTGGCAGATGCCGACCCCCGGCCGGAGAGCGGCAGGCTGCGCCTGCTGACGCCGGCCTCGCCCTGGCTCATGAACGATTCCTACGCCAACGACGAGCGGATCGCGGACCGCATGGGCGCGGCGACGGTGACGCTGCACCCGGCGGACGCCGAGGCACGCGGGCTCGCGGACGGGCAACGGGTGCGGCTCAGCAACGAGACCGGCAGCCTGGAGCTTGCGCTGGCCGTGGCCGAGACCATCCCGCAGGGCGTGGCGCTCAGCCCCAAGGGCCGCTGGCCCCGCCAGGAGGGCACCAGGGCCAACGTCAACGTGCTCAACCCCGGCATCAAGTCGGACATGGGGGAGAGCACCTGCGTCCACGGCGTCGAGGTCGAGATCGCCGCCGTTTGAGCGACGCTGGCATTTGAGAGACGCTGGTATCGCCGCAGACCGATCTTCGGGTTAAGCTCTGCCGCCGCAGCACCCTTCAAGCCAAAGAGAACGCCGCCATGTCCGGAGCCGTCCATGCCGCGATCAACTATATCCTGCCGACCGACGAGAAGCCGGTCACTTACCTCACCAATCCGGGCAAGAAGCCGGCACAGCGCAACGCCGAGTACCGGGAGGTCGAGGTTACGATCCGCGACGCCCGGCCGACGGCGGATGCCCTCGACCTGGAGCGCGAGGGCTTCACTTTCAACACCGAAGGAAGCGCGGTCTCGAACTTCTACGACAAGGACGAGATCGAGGCGGTCTACAGCCCGGAGGTCGAGCGGCTGGTGAAGGCGGCGAGCGGCGCGGCGGACGTCGTGGTCTTCGACCACACCATCCGCGTCGCCGACGACTCGCTCAGGACCGAGCGCAAGGTGCGCGAGCCCGTGCACGTCGCGCACAACGACTACACCAAACGCTCGGCCCCGCAGCGGGTGCGCGACCTGCTGCCGGCGGATCGCGCGGAGGAGCTGCTGCGGCATCGCTTCGCCGTGGTGCAGGTCTGGCGGCCCATCGCGGGCCCGGTGCAGGACATGCCGCTCGCCATCTGCGACGCCCAGAGCATCGACGAGGGCGACTTCGTGCTCACCGATCTGGTCTACACCCACCGCGTCGGCGAGGTGATGCAGCTCAGCCACAATCCCGGCCACCGCTGGTTCTACTTTCCCGAGATGGCGCCCGGCGAGGCGCTGATCTTCAAGACCTTCGATTCGCTCGCCGACGGCCGGGCGCGGTTCACCGCGCACACCGCTTTCGCCGACCCCAACGCGCCGGCGGACGCGCGCCCGCGCCAGAGCATCGAATCCCGCACCCTCGCCTTCTTCGCCCCCTGATGGCGGCGGTCACCGAGCGGCGATGACGGAGGCGGACGGCACCCTCGCCGACGGCAGCAACCGGCCCGTGCTCACGGTCGGCGAGCTATCGCAGGCGCTGAAGCGCGTGGTCGAGGGCGAGTTCGCCTGGGTGAGCGTGCGGGGCGAGGTCTCGGGCTTCAAGCGGGCCGCGTCGGGCCACCTCTACTTCGCGCTCAAGGACGCGGACGCGGTGCTGGACGCGGTGTGCTGGCGGGGCGTCGCCGGCCGGCTCGGCATCGCGCCGGAGGACGGGCTGGAGGTCGTCGCCACCGGCAAGATCAGCACCTATCCGGGGCGCTCGCGCTACCAGATCGTGGTGGAGCGGCTGGAGCTTTCCGGCGCGGGCGCGCTGCTGGCGCTGCTGGAGGCGCGCAAGAAGGCGCTCGCCGACGAGGGCCTCTTCGACGAGGCGCGCAAGCGCGATCTGCCCTACCTGCCGGAGACCGTCGGCGTCGTGACTTCGCCCACCGGCGCGGTGATCCGCGACATCCTGCATCGCATCGAGGACCGCTTCCCCCGCCGCGTGCTGGTCTGGCCGGTCAAGGTGCAGGGCGCGGGCGCGGCGGAGGAAATCGCGGCGGCCATCGCGGGCTTCAACCGCCTCGATACGCAAGGGGCCGTGCCGCGGCCGGACGTGCTGATCGTCGCCCGCGGCGGCGGTAGCCTGGAGGATCTGTGGGCCTTCAACGAGGAGGTCGTGGTGCGCGCGGCGGCCGCGAGCGAGATTCCGCTGATTTCCGCCGTGGGCCACGAGACCGACGTGACGCTGATCGACCTCGCCGCCGACCGCCGCGCGCCCACGCCGACGGCCGCCGCCGAGATGGCCGTGCCGGTGCGCGCCGACCTGCTGGAGCGCGCGCAGAGCCTGGAGCATCGGCTTGGCGCGTCGCTCCGCCGGCTGATCGCCGAGCGGCGCGCTCGTGTCGACGGGCTCGGGCGCGGCCTGCCGGCGGCGCGGGACCGCCTCGCCACGGCGAGCCAGCGCCTCGACGACTGGTCGGAACGTTTAGGCCGCGGCGTGCGCGGCCGGTTGGGCGCGGAGCGGCAAGCCGTGGACCGGCTCCGGCCGCTCCGTCCGCGCCAGCTCCTCGCGCTCAAGCGCCAGCAGCTCGGGCACGCGACCGAACGCCTTGCGGCCGGGCACCCCGCCGCCCGCATCGACTGGGAGCGCCGGGGCACGGAGCTGCTGGCCGGCCGGCTGCGCCACGCCCGGCGCGCTGCGCTGAGCGAGCGGGCGGCACGGATCGAGACGGCGGCGCGCCTGCTCGAAAGCTATTCCTATCGGGGCGTGCTCGCGCGGGGCTTCGCGGTGGTGCGCGACCAGCGGGAGCGGCCCGTGACCAGCGCTGCGGCGGTGAAGTCCGGCGCCGCGCTCTCCCTCGAATTCCACGACGGCCGCGCCGCCGCCCGCGCGGCCGGGAAGCCCAGGCCCCGCAAAACCGCACGGGATGAGGACGACGGCCAGGGGTCGTTGATTTGAGGGCGCGGGATACGACCGCGCTCGCTTGCGCGGGCGCAGGCGCGCCGCCACTATGACGGCACAATGAAGATCGGCATTCCGGGCGCCGGCGGGCGCATGGGCCAGGCGCTGACCCGCCAGGTGGCGGGCACGGAGGGCTGCACCGTGGTCGCGGCGACCGAGGTTGCGGACCATCCCGCGCTCGGGCGGGACTGCGGGGCGCTGGCCGGGATCGAGCCGCTCGGCGTCGCGGTGAGCGACGATTCGCAAGGAATGTTCCGCGCGGCGGACGCGGTGCTCGACTTCACGCTGCCGGCCGCCACCGCCGGCCACGCCGCGCTCGCGGCTGCCGAGGGCACGATCCTCGTCGTCGGCACCACCGGCATCGGCGAGGCCGAGCAGGCCGCGCTGGATGCGGCGGCAGAGCGGACCGCGGTGGTGCAGGCGCCCAACATGAGCCTCGCCGTCAACCTGCTGTTCAGGCTCACCGAGCAGGTCGCGGGCCTGCTGGACGCCGACTACGACATCGAGATCGTCGAGATGCACCACCGGCACAAGATCGACGCGCCCTCCGGCACGGCTCTGGGGCTCGGCCGGGCGGCAGCCCGCGCCAGGGGGGTCCCGTTCGACGAGGTGGCAGCGCGTGGCCGCGACGGCGTGACCGGCGCGCGGCCGCGCGGCGAGATCGGCTTCGCCGCCCTGCGCGGCGGCGATGTGATCGGCGAGCACACCGTGATCTTCGCGGCCGACGGCGAGCGGCTGGAGCTGGCCGTCCGCTCGTCCAACCGCCAGACCTACGCACGCGGCGCGCTGCAGGCGGCGCGCTGGGCGGAAGGGCGTGCGCCCGGCCTCTACACGATGGCGGACGTTCTGGGCCTTACCTAGAGCGTTTCCACCCCCGGCGAAGCCGCCCTACACCTGCTTGGCTTCGATCACGCCGCGCCGGATGGCGCGGGTGCGGGTGAAGAGCGCTTCCAGGTAGTCGCCGTCGCCCCGGCGGACCGCGCGCTGCAGCGCCGAGAGGTCTTCGGTGAAGCGGCCCAGCATCTCCAGCACCGCGCCCCGGTTGTTGAGGAAGATGTCGCGCCACATGACCGGGTCCGACGAGGCGATGCGCGTGAAGTCGCGGAAGCCGGCGGCGGCGTACTTGAACACCTCCTGCCGGGTCTCCTCCTCCAGGTCGGTGACCGTGCCGACGATGTTGTAGGCGATCAGGTGCGGCAGGTGCGAGGTGATGGCGAGCACGGCGTCGTGGTGCTCGACGTCCATCAGCTCCACCGTCATGCCGGCCATGCGCCAGAGCGCCGCGACGCGCTCCACCGCCCGAGCGTCCGTGCCCGGCGGCGGGGTCAGGATGCACCAGCGGCCCTCGAACAACGCGGCGAACCCGGCCTCCGGCCCGGAGTGCTCGGTACCCGCCACCGGGTGGCCGGGGACCAGGTGGGCGCCCGCCGGCACGTGCGGGGAGAGCGCGGAAATCACTGCGCCCTTGACCGAGCCCACGTCGGTCAGGATCGCGCCGGCGGCGAGGTGCGGGCCGATCTGCGCTGCGAGGGGCGCGAACGTGCCGACCGGCGTGCCCAGCACCACGAGGTCGCAGCCCGCGACGGCCTCCGCCGGGTCGAGCGTCGCCCGGTCGACGAAGCCGAGCGCCTCAGACGTGTCGAGGGTCGCCTGGCTCCGCGCGCAGCCCACGATCTCCGTCTCGGGCGTCTTTTCGCGGAGCACGCGCGCGAGCGAGGAGTTGATCAGGCCGAGGCCGATCAGTGCGACGCGGGAGAAGCGTTCGGGTTGGCTCACCGGCTGCCGCCCGTCTCTGCCGCAGGGGCCGCCATGAAGGCTTCGAGCACCTGCGCCACGACCTCGTTCTCCGCCTCGAGCCCCACCGTGAGCCTGAGGCAGTCGGCGAGGTGGTAGGGCTCCATGCGGCGGGCGACGACGCCGCGCTCGCTGAGATAGCGGTCGGCCGCTGCCGCGTCCCGGCCGGGCTCGTCCGGGAAGCGCACCAGCAGGAAGTTGCAGACGCTGGGCACGACATGCAGCCCGGTTGCTGCGAGCCGTGCGGCGAGCGCGCCGCGGCATGCCTCGTTGTCCCGCCGCGAGCGGACGATGTGATCCTGATCGTCGAGAGCGGCGAGTGCCGCGGCGAGCGCCGCCGCGTTGGCGTTGAAGGGGCCCCGGATGCGGTGGATCACGTCGACGATGGCGGGCGCCGCGTAGGCCCAGCCGAGCCGGAGCGCGGCGAGCCCGTAAGCCTTGGAGAAGGTGCGGGTCATCACCACGTTGGGCGCCATGCCGGCAAGCTCCAGGCCGGGGTCGTAGTCGGCGGCGGTGACGTATTCCGCATAGGCCGAGTCCACCACCAGCACGACGTGCTCCGGCAGGCCGCCCCAGAGGCGGCGCAGCTCGCCCCTGGGAATGTAGGTCCCGGTCGGGTTGTTCGGATTGGCGAGGTAGACGATGCGGGTCCGCTCGGTGACGCGGCTCAGGATCGCGTCGACGTCCGCCGTGTAGTCCCTCTCCGGCGCGACGACGGGCGCCGCGCCGACGGCGAGCGTCGCCAGCGGATAGACGAGGAAGCCGTGGCGGGAGTAGATGACCTCGTCGCCGGGGCCGGCATAGGCGTGGGCGATGAGCTGGAGCAGCTCGTCCGAGCCGTTGCCGCAGACGATGCGGTCCGCGTCGATCCCGTGGAGCGCGCCAAGCGCGCGCCGCAGGTCCGTGGCGCCGCCGTCGGGGTAGCGGTGGAGCGTCCCCGTAAGCTCCCGGTAGGCGGCCTGCGCCTTGGGGCTCGGCCCCAGCGCGGACTCATTGGACGAGAGCTTGATGGTGTTGGCGTGGCCGTCGGCGACAGACCGCCCGCCCACATAGGGCGAGATCTCCATGATCCCGGGGCGGGGCGTCGGTTTGACCGGCATTGTCGTGCCCGCCGCCCGTCAGCCGTCTTTCCAGGGGGCAGGCGGCCTCGGGTAGCTGCCCAGCACCTCGACGCGCCCGACGTCGTCGCCCAAGTGCGCGGCGAAGTCGTGCAGGCGCTCGTCGTCCTCGGCCACGAAGCCGTCGATCTCGATGAGCTGCCAGCGGCCCGGCGCGCCGTTCTCGTCGTGCCAGGCGACGGAGCCGGTCACCGCGACGCCGGCCACGGCGAGCGCCGAGCGGATGCGGTCGCGGCTGATGGTGTCCGAGGACTGGACCGCCACGTAGGACACGTCGTCGCCCGACGGCGCCGGCCGGGTCATGGCCACCACCAGCGCGCTGGTCTTGGCGGCGGAGCTCTTCGCACCGTCGAGCCAGGGCAGGCGGGCCACGATCATCGGCCGCTCCTCGTCGCTCACGGCGAGCGTCAGCCACCACGGCTCGGCGCTCACGCCCACATCGCCGCTCATCGCGTCCGCCGGCACGGGGAGGACGCCGATCGACGCCTTGCCGTCGCGCACGCCGCGCAGCACGCCGCTCTCCGTCCGGGCGTTGAGCAGGGGCGTCTCGGCGCCGAAGTGGACCCGAGCCAGGTCGGGGAAGCGGCTCTCCTCGCCGGGATCGTCCAGCGTGAACACCGAGACCGCGAAGCCGCCCTCGGCGAAGAGGGTCGCCGACATGATCTCGGACCAGATCCGCACGATCACCGGGAAGGGGAAGGGGCCCTCGTGGCGGGCCATCAGCCGCCTCAGGATGCCGGCCTCGCGCGCCGGCCGCAGCAGAGCGCCGGTGGCGCCCCGGGCGCGCTTGGTCTCGCTGATGCGGTTGGCGAGCACCATGCGGCGCATGATGAGATCGTGAATCGCGTCGTCGATCCCGTCGATCTCGTCACGCAGGGCGGCGAGCGGGGAATCCTCCGGCGGAGGCCTGTTCATGGCGGTGCTGACACGGCTAGAGGGGGTGGCGAGTCCTAGTCCAAGACCGTGGTAAAATCAAAGAGAACATTGACTTTCGGGTTCAAATCGCAACTGTCTGGCCCCCTTTCGGCGACAATTCCGGCAGGCGCTCCGATGGCGGGGCGCGGCCGGGCGGAGCCTGATAGCGATGACCGCATTGCCTGAGAGCCAAGCCGCGGCGGCGCACGTGCAGACCGGCCTGAGCGTCGAGCTCGGCGGGGATACGCCGCTCGAGCTGGACTGCGGCGTCTCTCTCGGGCCCTTCACGCTCGCCTATCAGACCTACGGCACACTGAATGCCGCGCGCTCCAACGCGGTGCTGCTCTGCCATGCGCTCACCGGCGACCAGTTCGTGCTTGGGCCGCACCCGGTGACCGGCAAGCCCGGCTGGTGGGAGATGATGGTGGGGCCGGGCAAGACCTTCGATACCGACCGCTACTTCGTGATCTGCAGCAACGTGCTGGGCGGCTGCATGGGCACCGTCGGGCCGAAGGAGACCAACCCCGCGACCGGGCGCCCCTGGGGCCTCGACTTCCCCGTCATCACCATCCGCGACATGGTCAAGGCGCAGGCCATGCTGATCGACCACCTCGGGATCGAGCAGCTGTTCTGCGTCTCCGGCGGCTCCATGGGCGGCATGCAGGCGCTGCAATGGGTGGCGAGCTATCCCGAGCGCTGCTTCACGGCGCTCCCCATCGCGTGCGCGGCCAAGCACTCGGCCCAGAACATCGCGCTCAACGAGGTCGGCCGCCAGGCGATCATGGCCGACCCCGAATGGCGCGAGGGGCGCTATCAGGAGCTTGGCACGAACCCGGAGGGCGGCCTCGCGGTGGCGCGCATGGCGGCGCACATCACCTACCTCTCGGAGGCCGCGCTGCACCGCAAGTTCGGCCGGGCGCTGCAGGACCGGAGCAATGTCACCTACGGCTTCGACGCGGACTTCCAGGTGGAGAGCTACCTGCGCCACCAGGGTCAGAGCTTCGTCGAGCGCTTCGACGCCAACTCCTACCTCTACATCACGCGCGCGATGGACTACTTCGACCTCGCGGCCGAGTACGACGGCGTGCTGGCGAATGCGTTTCGCGGCGCCGAGACCCGCTTCTGCGTGATCTCGTTCACCAGCGACTGGCTCTATCCCACCTCGGAGAACCGCGCCTTCGTCCGCGCACTGGCTGCCGTCGCCGCCAACGTGAGCTTCGTCGAGGTGGTGAGCGACAAGGGGCACGACGCCTTCCTCCTCGACGAGCCCGACATGTTCGAGACCCTGCGGGGTTTTCTCAGCGGCGCCGCGGAAAGGCGCGGGCTCTGACGCCGTGAGCTCCGGCCGGTGAGCATCGAGCGCGGGCGGCACGGCGCCCGCCCCGACCATCGCCTGATCGCCGAGCTGGTGGAGCCGGGGTCGCGCCTGCTCGACATCGGCTGCGGCGACGGCGCCCTGCTGGAGCTGCTGGCGCGCGAGAAGAACGTGGACGGACGCGGCATCGAGATCAGCCACGAGGGCGTGAACGCCTCGGTGAGGCGCGGGCTCTCGGTCATCCAGGGGGATGCGGAGACCGACCTCGCCGATTACCCGGACGCGGCCTTCGACTACGTCGTGCTCAGCCAGACCCTGCCGGCGATCCGCGACCCCAAGGGCGTGCTGCTGGAGCTGCTGAGGATCGGCCGGAGCGCCATCGTGTCCATCCCCAACTTCGGGCACTGGCGCAACCGGCTGCACCTGATGACGCGGGGCCGGATGCCGGCGGCCTTGGGTTCCGGCGATCTCTGGTACGAGACGCCGGTGATCAGGCCGTGCACGATCAAGGACTTCGTGATGCTCTGCCGCGAGCTCGGCATCCGTATCGAGCGGCGCACCCAGGTCGATTCACGCGGCCGCGTGCGCCGGTTTTCCGGCACCGGCCGCTTCGCCAACCTCTTCGGCGAGCAGGCGGTGTTCCTGCTCTCGTCGGAGAAACGGTAAGGCCTTTTGTCGCTCACGGCGGCCGGCCTGCGGCCGGCGCCTCCGCGAGGGCGCCGCATTCGCGGCGGGCCGCTTTCGCGGCCTGTCGCGCGTCCGTCAGAGACGGTCGCGCTCCAAGCCTCCTGCCGCCGTTCGCGCGCCTGCCGGCACCGGCTGCGGCAGCGGCATGATGACGCGGCGCCTCTGCCGCGCCGTCACCGGACGGGCCTCGAACACGGTCTTGCCCGCCTCCACGTAGACGAGGCCGCCGAAGGGGCGCCCGAGATGGCGGCCGAGGCGCTGCCAGATGGCGGCCGTGCGCAGCACCCCGCGCCAGCCCGTGGGCGGCAGGAACAGCATCGCGCCGCTGGCCACCGGGGCGAAGCGGTGCTCGCGCAGGAGCCGGCCGAGCTGGGAGGCGCTGAAGGGCGAGCCGTGGCCGAAGGGCGTGGCTTCCGCGCGCGCCCAGAGGCCGTGGCGGTTCGGCACCAGCACCAGGATGCGCCCGTTCGGCCGCATCACGCGCCACACCTCCTCCAGCATCGCACGCCGCTGCTCGCTGAACTCGAGCCCGTGGACGATGAGGATGCGGTCGATGCAGCCGTCCGGCAGCGGCAGCGAGCCGTCGTCGGCGAGCGCCACCTGCCGCCCGCCGCTCTCGGGCCAGGCCATGACCCCCTGGCCCGCCGGCATGATCGCGAACACGCGCTCCGCCTCCTCGCGGAAGAGGCCGAGGAAGGGCACCGGGTAGCCGAGCCCAAGCACCGACTCCTCGCGCACGCTCGGCCACACCCGGCGGATCTGCTGGCCGAGGATGCGGCGCGTGATGCGGCCGAGCCGGGTCAGGTAGAAGGCGTTGAGGTCGACGACGTCCTGATGCATGGCCGGGTATCGTAGCAGGCTCCGCCCCCGCCGGCCGCGCTCAGGCGCGCGCTAGAGGGATTTCCGATCTTACGAGATCACTGCGGTCCGAACGTTCCCACCTCCCCCTGTCCCTCTCCGCCCTTTGGATTCCTCTGCGAAAGTGGGTTTGCGGATTGGGTGGCATGTGATTCGTTGCTGCAGCGATGGGGAGGTCGA
Organism: Alphaproteobacteria bacterium; assembly: GCA_965221125.1. Classification (GTDB taxonomy): domain Bacteria; phylum Pseudomonadota; class Alphaproteobacteria; order UBA828; family UBA828; genus WTGU01. Next base: position 419,602 of record CBDCRW010000005.1, on the reverse strand, counting down.
TTCGATGAGCGGCACGGGTCAGCTGGGGTTTGCGGAAGCGTTCATGTCTGCGGGGCTGGGGACAAACCGGAAGCTGGAGCGTCTGGACGCCCTGATCGACTGGTCTCGGCTGGAGCGTCTGGCGTCGCGTGTGCGCGAGGGACGCCGGGGTCGTCCGCCCTATGCGCCGCTGGCGATGCTGAAGGCTCTCTATCTTCAGGCGCTCTACGACCTTTCGGACCCCGGCCTGGAGGAGGCGCTGCTGGACCGGCTCTCGTTCCGGCGCTTCTGCGGCTTTGCGCTGGATGGGGGCACGCCGGACGAGACCACGATCTGCCGCTTCCGCGCGGACGCAGGCGCGGTCCTGGAGGCGGCGTTCGAGGAGATCAACCGTCAGCTGGATGCCGCCGGCCTGATCCTGCGCAAGGGCACGCTGATGGACGCGACGTTGGTGGCCTCGGCCTCGCGGCCTCCGCCCTACAAGGCGGGTGCCGGTGCCGGGCACCCACGGGAGAGGGGCGCGGGCTGGACGCGCAAGAAGGGCCGCGCCGTCTTCGGCTACAAGGCGCATGTGGGTGTGGACCAGGGCTCGGGTCTGATCCGGCGCCTGGTTCTGAGCTCGGCCAAGACCTACGAGAGCGAGGTGGCCGACCGGCTGATCTGCGGCGACGAGGGGGCGGTCTATGGCGACCGCGCCTACGAGCAGGCGGCGCGACGGGCCAGGCTCAAGGCCTGCGGCATCAAGGACCGCATCATGCACCGGCGGAACAAGCACATGGCCTCGTTGCCGCCCTGGCAGAAGCGCCGCAACGATCTGATCGCCAGGCGCCGGGCACCGGTGGAAGCGGTCTTCTCGGCGCTGAAGCGCCTCTACGGGCTGAGGCGGGCGAAGAGCCTCACGCTCGAGAGGAACACCGCCCGCCTCTACGCCGTTGCCACCGCCTACAACCTGCGCCGCGCCAGCCTGATTGCGGGCTGCTGACACCGCATCGCACCCGCAAACCGCTGCTTCAGACACGAGAGCGTCCGGCGGTAGCGGCAAAATCGGCTCCATCAACACCGCTCAACGCCAAAATTCTCCCCCAACATCCCGCCAAGCCGATTTCGCAGAGGAATCCACTAGGGCGGAGGGGGAACGCAGGCGGCACGACCTGTTCTCCCTCTCCTCCCCACCGGGGAGGAGAGGGCCGGGGTGAGGAGGGGGTGTTTTTCATGGCATCAACCTGCGCCCGCCACAGTTCAGCCGCGGGCGATTCACCGGACCATGGTGCGGTGCACGGGGCCGCTTGGTGGGGGCAGGCTCTGCGGATGCAGCGCGCAGACCATCGAACTTCAGGAAAAGCCGGGCCGGAGCGGCGCCGGGGAGCCGGCTCGCGGCCGGGCGCTCGTCCAGCGGGCGCCGGCCGCCGCCGGGACGGGCCATCTTGTTCCGCCTTGTGCCACCTTGTGCCACTTTGTGCCACCTCGTGCCGCTCGTTTCGTGCCACCTTGTGCCACCTTGTGCCACTTTGTGTCGGCGTATGCCGGAATATGCCGCTTTGAGGCGTTTCCGTGCATGTCGGATGCGCTCTACAGGGCGTCGCCGCTCTCGCCGAACAGGTGGAAGCGCTCCCGGCCGATGCGGACCGGGACCTCGTCGCCGGGATGGACGATGGGCTGCTCGGGGATCTTGATCGTGACCGGCTCGGCCGAGAATTCCGTCTGCAGATAGGCCAGCGATTCCGACCCGAGTTTCTCGACGATCTCGACCCGCCCGCGGAAATCCGCGTCCGCCGCCGGCGCGATGTAGAGGTGCTCCGGCCGCACGCCGAGCGTCACCGGCCCCGGCGCCACGTCGTGCTGCCGGCCTGCCGGCAGCGACACCGGGCCGAAGCGCACCTGCGGCGCGCCGCCCTCGCCGGCCTCGACCTCGGCGGGAATGAAGTTCATCGCGGGCGCGCCGATGAAGCCGGCCACGAAGCGGTTGGCGGGTGCTGCGTAGAGCGCGTCCGGCGCGCCCACCTGCTCGATCCGCCCCTGGTTGAACACCACGATGCGGTCCGCCAGGGTCATGGCCTCGGTCTGGTCGTGGGTGACGTAGACCATGGTGGCGTCGAGGCGGTCGCGCAGTCGCGCGATCTCGAGCCGCATCCGCACCCGGAGCGCGGCGTCGAGGTTGGAGAGCGGCTCGTCGAAGAGAAAGACCTGCGGGTCGCGGATGATGGAGCGCCCGATGGCGACGCGCTGGCGCTGCCCGCCGGAAAGCTCGCGCGGGTAGCGGCCGAGCAGCTCCTCGATCTGAAGCGTCGCGGCGACCTCGGCCACGCGCCGGGCGATCTCGGCCCTGGGCACCTTGGCGAGCCTGAGTCCGAAGCCGATGTTCTGCGCCGCCGTCATGTGGGGGAAGAGCGCGTAGGACTGGAACACCATCGCCACCCCGCGCCGCGCGGGCGCCACGTTCGTCACGTCGCGCCCGCCGATCAGGATGCGCCCTTCCGTCACGCTCTCCAGGCCCGAGATCATCCTGAGCGTGGTCGACTTGCCGCAGCCGGAGGGGCCCACGAGAACCACGAACTCGCCGTGCGCGATCGCCAGATCGACACCGTCGACGGCGAGCACAGAGCCGAAGCGCTTGGAGACGCCATGGAGCGCAAGCTCCGCCATCGCTATCCCTTCACCGCGCCCATGGTCATCCCCTTGATGAAGTAACGCTGGAAGAACAGGAACACCACGAGCGTCGGCAGGCTCGCGATCAGCGACAGCGCGCCCTGCACGCCCCAGGCCACCGAGTACTGCCCCTGCAGGTTCACGATCCCCAGCATGATGGTCCGCTTCTCGTCGGACTGGGTGAAGATGAGCGGCCAGAGGAAGTCGTTCCAGATCCAGGTGAACTGCAGCGTCGCCAGCACCGCGAGCGCCGGCAGGCTGAGCGGCAGCGCCACCCGGGTCAGCACCTGCCACTCGTTGGCGCCTTCCAGGATCGCCGCCTCGCGCAGCGCGCTCGGCACGGTGGCGAAGAAGTTGCGCATGAGCAGCGTGCAGATGGGGATGCCCATCGCGGTGTGGATGACGATGATGGGCCACAGCGTGTCGATCAGATCCATCGCGTTGAAGAGGCGGAACAGCGGGATCAGGATCACCTGCGGCGGGAAGAACATGCCGGAGACGACGACGAGGAAGAGCAGGTTGCCGCCGCGGAAGGGCAGCTTAGCGAAGACGTAGCCGGCGAGCGTCCCCAGCGCGATCGAGGCCACCGTCGCGGGCGCGGTGACGAGCAGCGTGTTGAGGAAGTAGCGGTGAACGGCGGGGTTCGCGAGCACCTCGGCGTAGTTGCCCCAGAAGAGCTCCGACGGGATCGTCCACAGCTGGCCCAAAGCGATGTCGCGGGTGGTCTTGATCGACGACAGCAGCACGCCGGCGGTCGGCGCCAGGAACAGCACCGCGAGGACCGCGAGCGAGATGAAGATCACCGCAGGCCACGGGTTGAACCGCCTGGCCGGCACCGGGCTGAACGCGATGTCAGCCATGGAGCTCGTCCACCTTGCGCAGCTGGCGGAAGTAGAGGCGGATGATGGTGAGCGCGATCAGGAACAGGACCACCGAGATCGCGCTGCCGTAGCCCATGAGGTACTTCTTGAAGGACTCGTTGTACATGTGCATGGCCAGCGTGTCGGAGCTGTTGAACGGCCCGCCGCCGGTCATGGTGTAGAGGATGTCGAAGCCCTTGAGCGAGTTGATGACGTTGAGCGCGATCACCACCACCGTGGCCGGCGTGAGCAGGGGGATGACCACGAGGCGGATGCGCTGGAAGGCCTTCGCGCCCTCGATCTCGCAGACCTCCAGAAGCTCCTCGGGGATGGTGGTGAGGCCTGCCAGGAAGATCACCATCGAGAGCCCGGTCTGCTGCCACGACCAGGCGAGGATCACCGACCAGAGCGCGCTATCCGGCTTCGCGAGCCACGCGTAGTTGAAGTTCTCGCCGCTCACCGCTTCGACCACGGTGTTCAGCAGCCCCCAGTCCGGCTGGTAGATCCAGACCCAGATCTGCCCCACCACCACGGCCGAGAGGCAGATCGGCAGGTAGAAGATCGACTTGAACACCGAGCCGCCGGGGATGCGGCTGTCGATCAGGAGCGCAAGGCCTAACCCCAGCGCGGTCGGCACGACGATCGCGGCCACGATCCAGAACGCCGTGTTGATCGCGGCGTTGAGGAACAGCTTGTCGGTGTGGATCTTGAGGAAGTTAGCGAAGCCGACGTAGTCGTAGTCGGGATTGAAGCCGTTCCAGTTGGTGAAGCTGTAGTAGAAGGAGCTCGCCAGCGGCCAGACAACGAAGGCCGCGAACACCGCAAGCGGCAGCGCCAACAGGATCACCCGCCAGAAACGGTTCTCCCGTTCCATCGGTCACTGCTCATGCCGGCAAGTGAACGGGCCGCCGGGGAGATACCGCCCGGCGGCCCGCCTGCACGAGACTGCGCTTATTCCGTGAACGCCTGTGCTGCGTCCGCGGCCGCCTGCGCCAGGATGTCGTCCACCTGGCTCGGGTCGTCCATGAAGCGCGAGAACATGGAGAGCCCGACCTCGGCCACCGGCGGCGGCGTCGCGAGGTCGTAGTTGAACGCGAAGTTGTCGGCTCCGCCTACGACGCCGGAGACCCGCTGCATGACCACGTTGAAGTTCGCGGGGTCCACGTTGACGTTGGCCGACAAGGCCCCGTAGGCGCCGGTCCAGCTCGCCTGCACGTCGGCGTTCGACATCATGAAGCTGAGGAACGCCTCGGCGCCCGCGCGGTTCTCTCCGTCGTTGGAGATGACCAGGCCGTCCACCGGGCCCACCACCGACACGGGCACGCCGTCGGCGATCGCCGGGAACGGGAAGAAGTCGTAGTCCTTGCCGGGCTCGAGCCCCAGCCCGTTCCAGTAGCCGGTGATCCAGGTGCCCATGAGGGTCATGGCCGCATCGCCGCGCGCCACCTTGTCGGACGCATCCGTCCATGAATCGGCGTTGGCGTTGGGCGCGAAGTAGCCCTTGTCCGCCAAGTCCTTCCACATCGCCATGGCGGCCTTGACCTCGGCGTCGTCGTAAGCCGCGGAGCCGTTCATCAGGCCCGCGCGGTAGTCGGGGCCGGCGGTGCCGAGCAGCAGGTAGTCGAACCAGAACTGGGCGGGCCAGCGGTTCTTCGAGCCGAGCGCGATGGGTGTCACGCCCTTGCCCTTCAGCGTCTCGCAGAGCGCCATGAAGCCGTCCCAGGTCGTCGGCATCTCGGTGACGCCCGCGTCCGCCATCACCTGGGTGTTATAGAACATGCCCGCGTAGTGGTAGTTGAACGGCACCAGGTAGCGCTGGCCGTTGTACATGGTGGCGCTGTCGGCCACGGACTTCGCGACGACATTGTCGAGGCCGTCCCGCGCCCACATGTCGTCGATGGGATGGAGAGCTCCGGCATCGACGACGAACTGCGTCCGCGCCCCGGCCCAGTAGCTGAAGACGTCGGGCAGGCTGTCGCCGGCCGCGCGCACCAGGATGTCGGTCTTGAAGTCCTCGTGACCGATGGGGCTGTTCTTGATGGTGTAGTCGGTGGCGGCTTCGAACTTCGCGACCTGCTCGTTGAAGATCTTGAGCCCGAACTCGCCGGTGAAGTAGTGCGTGAGCGTGACGTCGCCGCCTTGCGCGAAGGCGGGGGCGCCGAGCGCCAGGGCCGGCACGACCGCCACGGCGGCCAGCAGCCCGCGCCTGTTGAGAGTGATCATGGATTTTTCCCCCCGTGCGGTTGACATGCCAGCATCATGGTTGGGCAATCCGGCAGTGAACCGCATCGCTCCTCTGGGTGTCAACGAATACACGGCGAAATCGTCAAAGTATTCCATGCGAACATACCGATATGACAGAACACCACTGTAGAGACGAATAGATGCCGACAGAGGAGCTAGGGATGCCCCCAAGGTGCGAGGTGCGATGAACATCATCTCCTGGAACATGGCTCACAGGTACGAACCGTGGCGTCGCCTGCTCGACATGGATGTCGACCTGGCGCTGCTTCAGGAGGCCGGCAAGCCCCCGCCCGATGTCGCAGAACGAATTCGAAAGAACCCCGCAATTGAGGTCGATTCGGCGCCGTGGGAGACCAAATTCATAGGCGGCGTTTCCAAGTTCAGAACGGCAATTGTCAAACTCTCGAACCGCATTGAAATCGATTGGATCGAAGCGAGGTCGATCGACAAGTCAGAGCCCAGGGACTTGGTGGCCAGTTGGCCCGGCACGCTTGCCGCTGCAGCGGTCAAGCTCCCCTCGGGCAACTCCCTGATAGTCGTTTCGATGTATGCGCAGTGGGTGCGCACACATACCCGAGCAGGAAGCAACTTCCTTTTCTCGGACGGCTCCGCTCACCACGTCGTTTCCGACTTGTCCGCGTTCATCGCGAAAGAAGATGGTCACCGCATTCTGGCGGCCGGCGATCTGAACATCCTGCGAGGCTACGGTGAGTACGGCAGCGAGTACTGGGGCGCCCGCTACAAGACCGTGTTCGACCGGATGGAGGTCATGGGGTTGCCCTGCGTCGGGCCGGAATTTCCGAACGGCAGGCAGGCCGATCCCTGGCCGGACGAACTTCCGAGGGACAGCAAGAATGTCCCAACCTTTCATTCCAACCAGCAATCGCCAAAAACGGCGAAGCGCCAGTTGGACTACGTCTTCGCCTCCACCGAGCTAGCCGGCTTGCTCAAAGTGCGTGCTCTGAACGCGCCCGAGGAATGGGGACCAAGCGACCATTGCCGTATCGAGATCGAACTCGCAGAAGGGGCTTGACGCACCTTCAACCCAAGATTGCTCGCGGCCCTCTACCTGGACGCCCGCACGTGTTGCACGGCGGCGCGGACTCCGCCTAGGTTCGCAGCGCAACGCCGTCACGGGCGGGCGCCGCGTGGCCGGTGTATCCACCCGCTGCCGCGACAGGAGCTGACGAGACATGCAGAGCGGTCCCATCGGCGTCGGCATCGTGGGCACGGGTCGCATCTCCGACCTGCACGCCATCGAGTACCTGGCCAGCCCGCTGGCGCGGATCGTGGCGCTCTGCGACGTCGACACGGCGCGCGCAGAGGCGCGCGCGGCGGCCTGGGGCCTCGACGACGTCGCCATCTGCGGCGACATCGACGCCCTGCTCGTCCGCCCGGACGTGGACCTCGTCGAGATCCTGCTCCCGCACCACCTGCACCTCGACGCGGCGCTGAAGGCGGTCGCCGCCGGCAAGATCGTCTCGCTGCAGAAGCCGATGTGCATCTCGCTCGCGGAGGCCGACCACCTGGTCGACGCTGCGGACGCCTCGGGGCGCCCGTTCAAGGTGTTCGAGAACTTCGTGTTCTATCCGCCCGTCCTCCGGGCGCGGGCGCTGATCGCAGACGGCGCCATCGGCACGCCGCTCTCCATCCGCATCAAGAGCAACCCGGGGCGGAGTGCCACCGCCTGGGACGTGCCGGAGAGCGCCATCGCCTGGCGGCAGCGGCCCGAGCAGTCCGGCGGCGGGCCGCTGGTGTTCGACGACGGCCACCACAAGTTCGCCCTCGCCTGGCACTTCATGGGCGAGCCGGAGGAGGTCCACGCCTTCATCGGGCAGACCGAGACGGCGGACCACCGGGAGCGGCTGGATGCGCCCTCGATGGTCTCGTTCCGCTTTCCCGGCAACCGCATCGGCAACCTGGAGATCGTCCACTCGCCGGAGCTGGAGATCGCGACCCGGCACTATGCCCAGGACGACCGGGTGGAGATCACCGGCAGCAAGGGCGTGATCTGGATGAACGGCGGCCACGGGCGGCTCGGCGACGCGGCGCCGCTCGCGCTCTACCGCGACGGCGCGCTGACCGAGATCCGCGACGTGGAGACCGGCTGGGAGCAGAGCTTCGTGCTTTCCACGCGCCACTTCCTGGAGGTTCTCACGCAGGGCGGGCGGCCCGTGCTCACCGCGCGCGAGGGCCGGCAGGTTCTGCGCTTCGCGCTCGCCGCGCAGGAGTCCGCCCGGCTGGGCAGGCCCGTGCCGGTCGCCGCCGAGGGAGGGTCCGGCGCGTGACGAGCACCGCCGGCACGCCGGGACCGGCGCCCTCGCCGCCTGAGCTGCGGCTTCCTCCCTGCAACGATCGGAAAAAGGGGAGATGAAGGAATCTGAAAGCCCTCAGAGGTCCGTTGGAGCCGTCACGATTCTGGTCCCGGACTATGACGAGGCGATCGACTATTTCGTAGGGACACTCGGCTTCACGCTCGTTGAGGACACGAGGCTTTCAGACGAGAAACGATGGATCGTGGTTTCGCCGGGGTTCGGCACATGTCTTCTGCTGGCCAAGGCGGATGGCGAACGCCAGGTCGCTGCGATCGGTAACCAGTCGGGTGGACGCGTATTCCTGTTTCTGACGACGGATGATTTCTGGCGCGACTATCGGACCTACATGAGCCGGGGTGTCGAGTTCCAGGAGGAACCGCGAAACGAACAATACGGCATCGTAGCCGTATTTGCGGACAAATACGGCAACCGGTGGGACCTCATCGAACGCAATTCAAGCCGGGGCGCGCCTCGGGAAGGAGCTTGAGACCGTACCGGGGTCTTCGAGGGTCACTTGCGGCGGGGAGCCGGGGGGGCGCCGTAGAGGGCGAGGCGGACCGCGCGCCACGCGGCCTCCAGCCCGCTGCGCAGCCGCGCACCATCCCGCGCAAGCAGGCGCACGCCAACGCCGGCCTCATTGGCAAGCGCCGAGGCGCCGCCGTAGAAATCGTCCGTCGGCGCAAGGGCCGCGCGGAGAGCGGCCAGGATGCCCTCGCGGGCAGGGCCACGGTGGGCGACGACGAAACTGCCCTGCGCGGGCCAGCGCGCGATCTGGCCTGCGCCCTCGGTCAGGCGGTCGCCGGCGAGGGCATAGCGCTCCAGCGCGAGCAGGCGTCCTCCCTCATCGCGGATTCGCAACTCGGCCTCGAAACTCTCGAAGCGGCGGTCCTCGCCGCCGGGGTCGTGGTGGGCGAAGCTCTCGGACGCGATGACGGTGGCGTCCGCCGACGCCTCGATCTCCAGCACGGAAGTAAGCCGGGCGCCCGGAAACATGATCAGCGGGTCCGGCAGGTATTCGAGCAGCGCGCCGTCCGCCGCCTCCAGCGCCACCGTCTGCCGTGCCGGCGCGGCGGGCATGCGGTGCACGATGGTCGCCGCCTGCGTGGTCACGTGGGCGGCGCTGCCGGCGTCCGCGCGGCAGGTCATCTGCAGGTCTTCGCCCTGGTAGATGCCGCCGGAGACCGATTGCAGGTAGAGCGTGAGCGCGCCGGCCGGCGCCTCGTCGAAATGAAACGGCCGGGTGATGTGGAACGGGTAGCCCACGCGCTGGCGCGCGATGTAGCTCCGCCCGTCGGGCGCGCGGGCGAAGCGGAGCGCGGCCTGCGGCCCCTCGTTGGGCCGGGCGGCCGGCAGGGCGGTGGCGGCCAAGGCGCTCAGCGCAGCAGGTAGTTCTGGCCGAGGGTGATCGTGTCGATCGGCTCGCACGCAGCCAGCGTCCCGTCGACGAAGACCTCGAAGGTCTGGGAATCGACGCGGATGTCTGGGCAGGCGTCGTTGTGCAGCATGTCCTTCTTCGTGAGCTTGGTGAAGCTCCCGATCGGCAGGATCGGCTTGCGCAGCCCGATGCGGCCCGGCACGTCGATGTCGAGCGCGCGGCGGTGGGCGAAGTTGGCGCTCAGCGTCGCCGGCGCCCGGCCGTGGTGGCCGAACTGCGGTCGCATGACGACCGGCTCGGTCTGGAAGTAGCTGCCCGAGGGATCGCCGCTCAGCCCCCAGGCGACGAAGCCGCCCTTGATGACGCCGAAGGGCTTGATGCCGAAGAAGGCGGGCTTCCAGGTGACCAGATCGGCCATCTTGCCGGGCTCCAGCGAACCCACGTACTGGTCGATGCCGAACGCGATCGCCGGGTTGATGGTGTACTTCGCGATGTAGCGCTTGATGCGCTCGTTGTCGGCGTCGGCCGTGGTCTCCTCAGGCAGCCGCCCGCGCTGGTCGCGCATCTTGCTGGCAAGCTGCCAGCAGCGGGTGATGACCTCGTTGATTCGACCCATGCCCTGGCTGTCGGAGCCGAACATCGAGACCGCACCGATGTCGTGCAGCACGTCCTCGGCCGCGATGGTGCCGTGGCGCACCCGGCTCTCGGCGAAGGCCACGTCCTCCGGCAGGTCGTAGCGCAGCAGGTGGCAGGCCATGGTCATGTCGAGCTGCTCGTCGAAGACGTTGACCGTGTAGGGGTTGGTCGGGTTGGTCGACGACGGCAGGCAGTGCGGCTCGCCGTTGCAGCGGATGATGTCCGGCGCGTGGCCGCCGCCGGAGCCTTCCGTGTGGTACATGTGGATGGTGCGGCCCGCGATCGCCGCCATCGTGTCCTCGTAGAAGCCGGACTCGTTCAGCGTGTCGGTGTGAATTTGCACCGCGAAGTCGTGCTCGGCCGAGGCGCGCAGGCAGGCGTCGATGGTGGCCGGCATGGCGCCGTAGTCCTCGTGAATCTTGACGCCGATGATGGCGCCGTCGAGGTGCTCGGCGACGGTCGCCGGGTCGTGCGACGAGCCCCGGCCGAAGAAACCGAAATTGATCGGCCAGGCCTCGGATGCCTCATGCATGCGGTAGGTGTTCCACGGGCCGCCGCAGTCGATGGCGAAGAGCGGCCCCATGGTGCCGCCGATCATGGTGGTGAGCCCGCTCGCCAGCGCGTGGTTGCACTGGTCCGCCGACATCCAGTGGACGTGCACGTCGATGCCGCCCGGCGTCACGATGAGCCCGCTGGCGGGGTAGTAGGTGGTGTTGGGGCCGCAGACGAGGTTGGAATCCACGCCGTCCTGCGTGTTGGGGTTGCCGGCCTTGCCGACGCCCGCGATCTTGCCGTCCTTGATGCCGATGTCGGCCTTCACCAGGCCCAGCACGGGGTCGATGACGGTCGCGTTCTCCACCAGCATGTCGATGGCGCCGTCGGCGGCGGACGTGTGGGCGTCGTAGGACATGCCGTCCCGCATCACCCGGCCCGCGCCGGTCCAGCACTCGTCGCCGTAAGCGGTGTGGTCGTGCTCGATCTCGCCGATCAGCGAGGTGTCGCCCAGCCTGATCTTGTCGCCCTTGGTCGGCCCGTAGTAGCGGGCATAGGTCTCGCGCGCGATCTTCACCATTTGCCTACGCTCCCCGGAAGCCGCCCGCCTTCGCGCGGGCAATCGCCTGTTCCTTGACCTCGGGCGAGTCGATCATGCCCTCGGTGAGGTTGCTGAAGCCGCTGATGCGGCCTCTGCCGCCGAACTCCACCAGCGCCACCTCCTTCTCCTGCCCCGGCTCGAAGCGGGCCGCGGTGCCGGAGGGAATGTCGAGGCGCATGCCGAAAGTCGACGCCCGGTCGAAATCGAGCGCCCGGTTGACCTCGAAGAAGTGGAAGTGGCTGCCGATCTGCACCGGGCGGTCGCCGGTGTTGGTCACCCTGACCGCCCCGGTCTTCCGGCCCGCGTTCAGCTCGATCTCGGCGTCCGGCGTGATGATCTCGCCGGCGCGGGGGCCGGGCGCGGTCTCCGCCTTGCCGGGGCGGATCGGCTGATGCACGGTGATGAGCTTGGCGCCGTCCGGGAACACCGCCTCGACGTGGATCACCGGAATGAGTTCCGGCACGCCCGGCATCACGTCGTCAGAGTTCAGGATCTCCGCGCCGTAGCCCATGAGGTCCCTGAGCGGGCGGCCTTCGCGCGCGCACATCAGGAGCTCGTCGCAGATGTAGGCGACCGCCTCCGGGTGGCTGAGCTTGATGCCGCGGCGCTTGTGCTCGCGCGCAAGCTGGGCGGCGGTGAAGATGGTGAGCCGCTCCTGCTCCGTCGGGTTGAGGTTCATCGGGCGTTGCCTCCCTTTTGCATCGCCGCACCAGAGTAGTCGGGGGCACGCGCCGAAAACAGCCGAATTTGCCGCCACCGGCCCCATGCATAGACTCAACGCTCTCGCCAAGGAGGGAGCGTCGCCCATGATTGCCAACAGCAACCGCCAGATCGTGCTCGCCGCGCGCCCGGTCGGGCCGCCGAAGGAGACGGATCTTCGGCTCGTCGAGGGGCCGGTGCCGACGCCGCAGGACGGCGAGCTGCTGGTGCGGACGATCTGGCTCTCGCTCGACCCCTACATGCGGCTCAGGATGGGCACGGACCTCCGCTACTACCCACCGCTTGCGCTCGGCGAGGTGATCGTGGGCGGCGCGGTGAGCCGGGTGGTCGAAAGCCGCCATCCGGGCTTCGCGCCGGGCGACATCGTGGACGACTACGCCGGCTGGCAGGACTACGCCATCGCGCAGGGCGCGAGCGCGCGCAAGGTGGACCCGACGCTGGGGCCGCTGTCCACCGCCATCGGCGTGCTCGGCATGCCGGGGCTCACCGCCTACCTCGGCCTCGTCAAGGTGGGCCGGCCGGCGCCCGGCGATACGGTGGTGATCTCGGCGGCCTCAGGCGCGGTCGGCGCGGTCGTGGGCCAAGTGGCGAAGATCGCCGGCTGCCGGGTCGTCGGCATCGCCGGCGGAACGGAGAAGCTGCGCTACCTCACCGGCGAGCTTGGCTTCGACGAGGCCATCGACCGGCACGGGGACGACCTGCCGGGCGCGCTTGCCGCGGCGTGCCCGGACGGCATTGACGTCTACTTCGAGAACGTGGGCGGGCCCATCGGCGATGCGATCTATCCGCTGCTCGCTCACGGTGCGCGCGTGGTGATCTGCGGCGGCATCGCGCACTACAACGCCACCGAGCCGCCCAGGGTCGCGAGCCACCTCGCGCCGATCCTCTTCACCGAGACCGAGGTGAAGGGCTTCAACATCTACTCCTACGGCGCGCACTACGAGCATGCGCGCAAGCGCCTCGCCCGCTGGCTTGGCGAGGGCCGGCTCGCCTACAGGGAGGACATCGTGGACGGGCTCGAGAACGCGCCGGCGGCCTTCCAGCGCCTGTTCGACGGGCGCAACTTCGGCAAGCTGCTGGTCAGGGTCTCGGCGGAGTAGGCGCCCTGCAGAGGTGTCTCCTTTTTTTCCGCAGGAAACGCTTCGACTCTTTGTCGCTCACGGCAGCTGGCCTACGGCCAGCGCCTCCGCGAGGGCGCCGCATTCGCGGCGGGCCGCGGTCGCGGCCTGTCGCGGCTCCGTCGGAGACGGACCCGCTCTACTCTTGGCTGTGGATGTGGTCGCGGCCGACGCGGATGCAGACCGGCACGGGGCGGTCGGCGTCGGGATCGGGGGGTGAGGCGTACATGTGCTCGAGCTCTTCCAGCACGACGGCGGTGATGTAGGGGATCGGCAGGTCCATCGCCTGCGCCACAGGGAACCAGCCGAGATCGAGCAGCTCGCCGTTGCCGGCAAGCGTTCCCGACGCGTCGTCAGCGCGGGCGAGGAAGAAGCGCGCGTTGAAGCGCCGCGGCAGCCCCGGCGGCGTGACCGCGCGGTAGATGTAGTCGAGCCTGTCGAGCGCGGGCGCGAGGCCGGTCGCGTGGAAGGCCTGCCATTCGGGCCGCAGCCGCCCGTTCACGTCCGACGCTTTCAGGCCGAGCGCAAGGCCCGTCTCCTCGAAGGTCTCGCGCACCGCCGCGGCCGCCAGCGAGCGGGCGCGCCCCGGCGTGCATGCGCGCGCAAGCCTGGCTGCCACGCCGGGCCGAAGCTCCGTCGCCGGGCGCACCCAGCGATCGCAGGGCTCGACGCCGCCGCCGGGGAACACGTATTGATCCGGCATGAAGACCTGGCGGCGGGGGCGGCGGCCCATCAGGACCTCCGGCCCATTCGCGCCGCCCCGCACCAGCACCAGCGTGGCCGCGTCTTTCGGTCTCGGACTACGGCTCACGCCATCCGCTCTCCGCCCGGTGCGCGAGCGTACGCGCGCGTCAGTCACCGACGAAGATCACGCCCCACTGGTTGTCGGTGACTTCGCCGGCGCCCGAGACGGTGAAGTTGGAGGTGATGATGCCGCTCGCGCCCGCGAGCGGGCCCGTGCCGCCGTCGATCCGCCAGCTGATTCCGCCGTGCGTGAGCCCGTCCACCGCGCTCGGCCCCATCCACCCGGTACCGATGGTGCTGAAGTCGAGCGTGCCGGCCTCGCCGAAATCGATGGTCCCGTCCTCGGTGAACGTGCCGTCCTCGAGAATCTGCACGTTGGACGTGAACGTCGCCCGCTGCGAGGCCGCCTCGTCGATGGCGAGGGTGGGGCCGCCTGCGCCGAGCGCGGTGGAGAGCCCGTTGGTAGTGGAGCCCGACTTGGCCCAGAGCTCGTTTTCCTTGCCCTCTTTCGGCCCGGCGGACCCCTTGAATTGCATGGCGTAGCCGATCTGACTCATCCGACAATCTCCCTCTTGCCCGCACGGCCCCTGCTCATGCGGGGCCCCGCCGTTCCGATTGCCGCCGCATCATACGCGCAAGCGGCCGCCGTGCCATGGCCGATCGCGCATCGCCGCACCGGCACGGTGAGCGCACCGGCCCGGTGAGCGCACCGGCACGGCGAACGTTGCGCCCCGCGGGCGTTTCCGTTACCTCTCACGGCTGTGCGGATGGAACGCAGCGGGCCGGCATGGACGGGAGCGGCATGGCGGGAGCGGTTTCTGACCCCGCCGGCGTTCCGGCGGTGAGAGTCTGCGCATGACGGCCGTCGCGGGCCGGAACCCGCACATCGGTCGCCGCGCGAGCATCTTCGCCGACCGGCACTTCAAGTGGCTGGTGATCGCGCCCTCGATCATCGTGCTCCTGATGGTCGGCCTCTACCCGCTGATCCACACCGGCATCGTCAGCTTCCAGGACATCACCATGCTGGCCGAGGACACCTCCTGGTCCGGCGGCAAGCACTACGCAGCCCTCTTCTCGGACACGCGGCTCTGGGAATCGATGGGCCACACCTTCCTGATCCTGGCCATCGCGCTCCCCATCGAGCTGGTGCTGGGCCTGCTCATGGCGCAGCTCTTCCTCGAGAAGATGCCGCTCAAGCAGGTGTTCATCGCCCTCCTGATCATCCCCACCGTCATCTCGCCGATCGTCGCGGGCTCGACCTGGCGGCTGATGTTCGACAACCAGTACGGGCCGATCAACCAGATCATCAACTGGTTCACGACGGAGCACGTGGCGATCCTCTGGCTGTCCCGGCCGGAGTGGGTCTATCCGGCGATCCTGATCTGCGAAGTGTGGCAGTGGACGCCGTTCATGTTCCTGATCCTGCTGGCCGCGCTGTCGAACGTTGACCGCAGCCTGATCGAGGCGGCCGAGATCGACGGCGCCTCGTTCTGGAAGATCTTCTTCAAGATCACGCTGCCGGTGATCAAGCCGGTGCTCATCATCGCCATCCTGATCCGCGCGCTCGACCTCTTCCGCATCTTCGACATCATCTGGGCGATGACCAAGGGCGGCCCCGGCACGATGACCGAGACGATCTCGATCTACACCTACATCCGGGCCTTCAAGGAGTTCGAGACGAGCTACGCGGGGGCGATCGCCTTCCTGGTGATCATCCTGCTCTCGATCATCGTCATCTTCGCCTTGAAGCGCGTGGAGATTGCGCGATGACGGTATCCGACACGCCGGCCCCCCAGCCCCCCAGCCGCTGGCCGCACTGGCTCACCCGCGAGCGCCGCCGCCTGGCCTGGCGCTTCCTGCTCGCGCTGGTGGTGCTGGTGTTCTTCCTCTTCCCCGTCTACTGGCTCTTCATCACGTCGATCAAGTCGGCAGGCGACATCTTCGCCCGCCCGCCGGTTTGGTTCCCCGAGCAGCCGACCTTTCGCATCTTCGGGGTCCTGTTCAAGGACGGCGACGTCTGGGCCATCTACAACAGCCTGATCATCGCCACCGTGTCCACGGTCGTCGCCATGGTGATCGGCACGGCGGCCGCCTACAGCATCGCGCGCTTCAAGACCGGCGGGCAGAACCTCGCGATCTGGATCATCTCGCAGCGGATGATCCCGCCCATCGTCATCGTCTTCCCGGTCTTCCTGCTGTTCGTCTGGCTGGGCTGGATCGACAGCTACATCGGGCTGATCCTGCTCTACATCGCCTTCAACCTGCCCTACGTGATCTGGATGATGCGCGGCTACATCGAGGACATCCCGGTGGAGGTGGAGGAGAGCGCGCTGACCGACGGCTGCTCGCGCTGGCAGGCGCTGCGCAAGATCGTCTTCCCCATGGCGCGCACCGGAATCTTCGCGACGGCGGTGTTCACCTTCATCTTCGCGTGGAACGAGTTCGTCTTCGCGCTGATCCTGACCCGCACCGAGGTGCTGACCTTCCCGGTGCTGGTCACCCACTACTACGGCGCCCAGTCGACCTTCTGGACGAAGATCGCGGCGCTCTCGGTGCTCGGCACGCTCCCGGTGTTCTTCGCGGTGGCGACGCTCCAGCGCTTCCTCGTGCGAGGCATCACCATGGGCGCGGTCAAGGGGTAGGAGGGGCGCAATGGCCGGTGTCAGGCTGCGCGGCGTGCACAAGCGTTTCGGCAAGGTCCATGCCGTGCGGGGCGTGGACATCGAGATCCCGGACCGCGCGTTTACCGTGCTGGTGGGGCCGTCGGGCTGCGGCAAGAGCACGCTCCTACGCATGATCGCAGGGCTCGAGGAGCTGACCGAGGGCACGGTGGAGATCGAGGGCGCGGTGGTGAACGACGTCCGCCCCAAGGACCGCGACGTCGCCATGGTGTTCCAGAACTACGCGCTCTATCCCCACATGTCGGTGTTCGAGAACGTGGCCTTCGGGCTCAGGATGCGGAACGCGCCCAACGCCGAAATTCGTCCCAGGGTGGAGCGTGCCGCCGACATGCTGGGGATCACGGACCTGCTCGAGCGCCAGCCGCGCCAGCTCTCGGGCGGCCAGCGCCAGCGCGTCGCCATGGGCCGCGCTCTCGTGCGGGACGCGAAGCTCTATCTCTTCGACGAGCCGCTCAGCAACCTCGACGCCCAGCTGCGGGACGAGATGCGGACCGAGATCAAGCGGCTGCACCAGGACATGCAGCGGACCATGATCTACGTGACCCACGACCAGGTGGAGGCGATGACGCTCGCCGACCGGATCGTGCTGCTGCGCGACGGCCAGATCGAGCAGGAGGGGCCGCCGCTGGAGCTCTACGAGCGACCCGCGACCCGCTTCGTCGCGGGCTTCATCGGCTCGCCCGCGATGAATTTCGCGACGGCGCGGATCGAGACGGCGGACGGCGCAGCGTCGGTGGCGGCCGGCGGCAACGCCTTCGCCCTGCCGGCGGAGCGGGCCGCGCGCTACGCCGGCGACGGCGGCCGCGACGTGCTGCTCGGCATCAGGCCCGAGCACATGTACCGGGCCGAGGGCGAGGCGCAGCGGCCCGGCTGCGCGCGGTTGGCGACGACCGTCGAGATCGTGGAGCCCATGGGCGCCAACACGCTCGTCAACTTCCACCTGGGAGAGACGTCGATGCTGGTGCGCCTCGACGGCTCGGCGGGCGAGCAGCCGGGGGATGCGCTCACGCTCGACGTGGACATGGAGCGGGCCGTGCTCGTCGACCCGGAGAGCGAGCGGGTGATCTGAATTAGTTCGGGTTATCCGGTCGCGGACAGCGTGCCGATCCCGGCGATGACGATGGCGACGCCCAGCCACTGAAGCGGCACCACCTGCTCCTTCAGGATGATGCGCGCCAGCAGGATCGTCACCACCGAATAGGCGGAGCTGGTGACGATGGCGAACTCGCCGTTCTCCATCGCGAGGCCGGCGTAGACGAAGATGTAGCCGAGGGTGTCCGCCACGGCGAGGACGCCAAGAAGCGGCCAGGACTTGACCGGATAGCACGGCGCACGGCGCAGCGCGAGGAAGACTGCGGCCAGAACCAGGACGCTGACCAGGCGCCCAGACAGCAGCGTGAGGGGCAGCCCGTAGCGCCCGATTGCCTCGTCGGCCGCAAGCAGGGCGACGGCAAAGAGAAACGCCGAGCCGATCGCCATCAGCACCGAGCGCCGCAGCACCCTCGGCTCGTATTCCGGCTTGTCGCCGGCTTCCATGCGGTAGACGGCGAGCGCCACCAGCCAGACTCCGCCGAGAGTGGCCGCCATCGCGACCCAGTGGATGGGCTCCGGCCGGGCGCCGAAGACCACCGTCATCGGCACCGCGAACGCCGGATAGCTGGAGACCATCGGCGAGCCGAGCGAGACCGGGCCGCGGGTGAGCGCCTCGAACAGCATGAACGTCGCCGCCATGGTGGCGAGCCCGTTCAGCGCCAGCAGCCAGAGGCCCGAAAGCTCCCAGATGACGGGCTCGCCGCTGATCAGGATGTAGAGCCCGGCCACGAGGCTGCCGATCACCATGATGCCAAGCAGCGCAGCCGGCACGCCGATCGAGCGGCCGAGGAAGCGGGACGTGAAGTCGCCGACGCCCCAGCTGGCCGCGGCGCCGACGCCGAAGAGCGCAGAGCCGGCGATCACGGCGCGGCCGGGCGAGGCGCGCGGCCGCAACGGGCCACGCCGGGGATCGGACGGCGCATGATCGACATGGCGGATTCACGCAGTGGCGGGACGCTCACGATACCGCAATGCGATGGGCGTGGCAGGGAACAATAGTGCGAAACGATGCGGAAAAGGACATCATGAAAACGAAATGCGACATAGGGGGACGGCCATGCACATCGCCTGCCTGACCTTCGACTTCGATGCCGTCTCGGGCTACATCGCCCAGGGCCAGCACTCGCCGACGTCGATCAGCCGCGGCGAGTTCGGCCTCGTGGGCGCCGAACGCGTCCTGGCGCTGCTCGAGCAGCACGGCATCCATGCCACCTGGTTCATCCCCGGCCACACGATCGAGACCTATCCTGCGATGTCGGCCCGCATCGCCGAAGCCGGACACGAGATCGGCCATCACGGCTGGACCCACATGTCGCCCGTCACCATGTCGCGCGACGAGGAGGAGACGGGCCTCCAGCGCGGCACCGACGCCATCGTCAAGCTGTGCGGGCGAAAGCCGCGCGGCTACCGCTCGCCCGCGTGGGACCTGAGCGAGAACACGGTCGAGCTCCTGGTCGGCCGCGGCTTCCTCTACGAGAGCAGCATGATGGGCAACGACTACACGCCCTATTTCGCGCGCACGGGCGACGTGATCGCGCTGGACGAGCCCATGCGCTTCGGACCCGAGACCAGCCTGGTCGAGATGCCGAT
Organism: Alphaproteobacteria bacterium; assembly: GCA_965221125.1. Taxonomy (GTDB): domain Bacteria; phylum Pseudomonadota; class Alphaproteobacteria; order UBA828; family UBA828; genus WTGU01. The sequence continues at coordinate 400,509 of CBDCRW010000005.1, read as the reverse complement.
AAGCTGGACGCTCGACGACTACCCCCACTTCGAGTACGTGCGGAACAAGCAGTACAGCATGCCCGGCCTGATGCCGGCGGGCGGCGTGCTGGAGAACTGGGCGGACGACTTCGAGTACATGACCCGCACCATGGAGTGGGGCGTGCTCACCTACACCTGCCACCCCTTCGTGATTGGCCGGGGCCACCGCATGATGATGATGGAGCGGCTGATCGAGGCGCTGAAGGGGCTCGGCGCGACCTTCCTCACCATGGAGGACGCCGTGAACGCGTGGCTGGAGCGCTCCGGCCGCTCAGCCTGAGGCGCGGACGAGGTCTGCCGCCTTCTCGCCGATCATGACGCAGGTCGCGTGGAGATTGCCGCTCACGATCGCCGGCATGATCGACGCGTCGGCGACGTAGAGGTTCGCGAGCCCCCGCACCTGCAGGCGGTCGTCGACGACCGCCATCCCGTCGTGGCCCATCTTGCAGGTGCCCGCCGGGTGGTAGGCGCTCATGGCGCCCTCGCGCAGGTAGGCGCGCCACTCGTCGTCGCTCTGCACGTCAGGGCCGGGCCGGAGGTGGCCGGCGATGAAGCGGGAGAGCGGCGCGGTCTCGAAGATGCGGCGCTGCAGCTTGGCGCCGGCGAGCAGCAGCTCGAGGTCGCGCTCGTCGGCGAAGAGGTTGGGCTGAATTGCCGGCTGCGCGAAGGGGTCGGCGGAGGCAAGCCGCACCCGGCCGCGCGAGAAGGGCCTGAGCACGTTGAGCAGCCCCGTGACCGCCGGGCGGTCGAACAGCACCGGCCCATCCTCCGAGAGATCGAAGCCGGCGGGCGAGAACAGGTACTGGATGTCGGACCGGCCCCTGCCCCCGTCGTGGCACGTGAAGGCGGTCACCTGGGAATGGGGCGTCGAGCCCGGCCCGGTCCCGGTGAGCAGCCATTGCGCGCCCAGCGCCAGCGCACGAGCGGGGCCGGTCAGCATGTTGTAGGTGGTCACGTTCGCCCAGCAGGTCTGGGCGAGGCCCGGATGATCCTGAAGGTTCTCGCCGACGCCCGGCAGGTCGTGAGCCACGGGAACGCCGTGTTCGCCCAGATGGGCGGCGGGGCCCACGCCTGAGAGCATCAGGAGCTGCGGCGAGGCGAACGTGCCGGCGGAGAGGATTACCGCGCGCGCGGCCTCGGTCCGCTCGGTGCGCCCCCGGCGGGTGTACTCGACGCCGGTGGCTCGCCTGCCCTCGAACAGCACGCGCCGCGCATGCGCGTGCGTCAGCACCCGCAGGTTCCGCCGCCCCATCGCCGGCCGCAGGTAGGCGCGCGCCGCGCTCCAGCGCCGCCCCCGGCGCTGGGTCACGGGCACGTAGCCGACGCCCGCCTGCGGCGGTGTGTTGATATCCGCCATGCGGCTCATGCCGACCGCGATGCAGGACTGGAGGTAGGCTTCGGACAGCGGGTGCAGGGTGCGGCGATTGGAGACCGCGAGCGGCCCGCCCGTGCCGTGGTAGGCGTCGGCGCCGTTCTCATTGTCCTCCGCCCGCTTGAAGTAGGGGAGCACGCTCGCGAAGTCCCAGCCGTGGCAGCCCTGCGCGGCCCATTCGTCGTAATCCACCGGCTGTCCGCGCACGTAGGACATGCCGTTGATCGCGCTGGTGCCGCCCAACACCTTGCCGCGCGGCATGAGGTCCCGGCGTCCGCCGCGTGTCGGGTCCGGCTCGGCCTTGTACGCCCAGTCGTAGCGCGGGTTGCCCAGCGCGAGGAGGAAGCTCGCCGCCGGCATCGCAATGGCGAGGCGCCGGTCCGAGCCGCCGGCCTCCAGCACCAGTACGCGGCTTCGCCCGTCCTCCGAGAGCCGCCCGGCAACGGCGCAGCCGGCGGAGCCCGCGCCCACGACGATGTAATCCCACGCCGTCATTGCCCTCCCCTGCGCCCAGCCCACGTCCCGCGCCACACCCTCGCCGCCTGTCGATTTGGCGACTGCGGGCGCGCGCAATTGGGCTTAGGTTACCCCGGTAGCGCCGCCGGGCGCGAAACGGCATTCGGGATGGCGGGGGAACGCCATGGACGATCACACCGTCGCGGTCGATACCGCGCAGACGCCGACCGCGCTGGCGTTCGCCGACGTGTTCAATGTCGCGGTGCCGTTCATCGACCGGCATGTCGCCGAGGGACGCGGCGCGCGTGTGGCGATCCGCGACGCGGCGGGGGACGTGAGCTATGCGGACCTCGCCGCCAACGTGAACCGCGCGGGCAACGCGCTGGCCGCGCTGGGGCTCGGCCGCGGCGACCGCGTGCTCATGGTGGTGAAGGACTGCCCGCTTTTCTTCTATCTGTTCTGGGGCGCGATCAAGGCAGGGTTCGTGCCGGTCCCGCTCAACACGCTGCTGCGCGCGCCGGACTACCGCTTCGTCATCGAGAACGCGCGCGCCGCCTGCGTCGTGTGGTCGCCGGAGTTCGTGGGCGAGATCGCCGGCGCACTGGCCGAGGCATCCCACCGGCCGTCCCGCGCACTGCCCGCCGACGGCGAGGGCGACACGTTTCTGGCACGGCTGGCCGGCGCATCCGATGCGCTGGAGCCGGCGCCTGCGGCCGCCGCCGACGCGGCCTTCTGGCTCTACACGTCGGGATCCACGGGCAGGCCCAAGGGCGCCGTTCACCGCCATCGCGACATGGTGGTGACCAGCCAGTATTTCGCGGTGGACACCCTCGGCATCACGGCGGAGGACGTCCACTACTCCGCCGCCAAGCTTTTCTTCGCTTACGGCCTTGGCAACGCCATGACGTTCCCGCTCTGGACCGGTGGCACCGCGGTGCTCAATGCCGAGCGGCCGACGCCGGCCTCGACCTTCGCCACCATCGAGGCGTTCCGGCCGAGCGTCTACTACGGCGTGCCGACGCTCTACGCGGCGCAGCTACAGGCGCTGGAAGGCGAATCGCCCGACCTCTCCAGTGTCCGCCTCTGCGTCTCGGCCGGCGAGCCGCTGCCGGCGCCGCTGCTCGAGCGCTGGCAGGCCGCCACCGGGCTCGACATCGTCGACGGGATCGGCACCACCGAGAGCCTGCACATCTTCATCTCCAACCGGCCGGGCCGGGTGAGACCCGGCACCAGCGGCACGCCCGTGCCGGGCTACGCGGTGCGCATCGTCGACGACGAGGGGCGCGACGTGGCGCCGGGCGAGACCGGCAACCTGCTGATCCGCGGGCAGTCGCTCATCGCCGAATACTGGGGCGAGCCCGCGCGCACCGCTACTGCCTTCGACGGCGCGTGGCTCAGAACCGGCGACACCTACACCATCGACGAGTCCGGCTGTTACGTCTGCTGCGGGCGCTCGGACGACATGCTCAAGGTCGGCGGCATCTGGGTGTCGCCTGTCGAGATCGAGGCCCGGCTGATCGCCCATGAGGCGGTGCTGGAAGCCGCCGTCGTGAGCCGTGCCGACGACGACGGGCTGATCAAGCCCGAGGCGTGGATCGTGCTCGCAGAGGGGCGCACGCCGGGCGAGCGCCTGAGCGAGGCGCTGGTGGCTCACTGCAAGGCCGGGCTCGCGCGCTACAAGTACCCGCGCTGGCTCCGCTACGTGGGCAGCCTGCCCAAGACCGCCACCGGCAAGGTTCAGCGCTACAGGCTGCGCGAGGGAAGTTAGAGCGCGGGCGAAGGGGCCGCGTCAGCGCTCGGCGAGGAAGGCCAGGATCTCCCGCGCCGTCTCCTCCGGCGCCTCCTCGGGCAGGAAGTGGCCGCAGTCGAGCGCCCGGCCCCGCACGTCCTCGGCCCGCTCGCGCCAGCTCTCCAGCACGTCGAGCGACCCGCCGGTCTGCCAGCCGGGGCGCCGGGCCATGTCGCCGGCCCAGAGCATCAGCATCGGGCAGGCGATCCTGCGGCCCCGGTCCGCCTCGTCGTGGACGAGGTCGAGCGCGATGGAGCGGTAATCCAGGCACATGCAGCGGAGCGTCTCGGGATCGCTGAAGCAGCGGAGGTACTCCGCGTAGGCCTCGGGCGTGATCGCGCCGTCCACGGCGGTCCACTGCTCCAGCAGGAAATCGAGGAAGAGTTTTGGGCTGTTGCCGATCAGCGTCTCGGGGAACGGCGCCGGCTGGCGCATCAGGTGCCAGTGGAAGAAGGAGAAGGCGAGGTCGCGGTCCATGTTCTCGAAGACCGCTTGCGAGGCCACCACGTCGAGCGAGGTGAAGGTGCGGACCTGCGCCGGGTGGTCGAGCGCCATGCGGTGGCCGACGCGGGCGCCGCGGTCGTGGCCGACGAGGTGGAAGCGGTCGAAGCCGAGCGCTGCCATCACGTCGACCTGGTCCTGCGCCGAGGCGCGCTTGCAGTGGTCCTCGAAGTCGTCGGAGGCCGGCTTGCCGCTGTCGCCGTAGCCGCGCAGGTCGGGCACCACCACCGTGTAGTGCGGGGCAAGCAACGGCGCCACCTTGTGCCACATGACGTGGCTCTGCGGGTAGCCGTGCAGCAGCAGGAGCGGCGGTCCCGCGCCGCCCTTCACCAGATTGATCGCGATGGTCGAAGTCTCGATCCGCGTCTTCGTGAAGCCGTCGAACATGGCTGGTTCATCCGTCGTGAGTGGGCGCGTCTCGCTCGAAAGATAGGCATTCCCCGCACGCGGATCGAGTGCGAGAGACCGCCTGTCGCACCGCACACGCCACGCATTGTCCCCGCAGCATGGCAGCCATGCCGGGTCCGGGGGTTCGCGCGCGCTTCCGCCGGTCACATATCCGACCCAGGAACGGTGAGCGGCATGCCCGAGAACGGGCGCCGCTGCGCCTTCGACACTTCGGAAACAGGAGGTGAAGTCATGGATTTCGCAACCATCACCCAGGCGGTTCGGAACTGGCAGGAGCGCCACCGCGCGCGGCACGAGCTTGAGAGCCTGACCGACCGCGAACTCGCCGATATCGGCATCAATCGGGGCTGCATCGACGCCGCAGTGCGCGGCGACGTCGTGCGCTCGCGGCCGTCCGGCCTCTGTGCGGGTCGCTAGCTAGATGCGCGTCCGACTTTGACGGACGCGCGACAGGCCGCGACAGCGGCCCGCCGCGAATGCGGCGCGCACGCGCAGGCGCCGGTCGTCGCGCCGGTAGGCGCGCGCAAGCGCACGAAGACCGGCTGCCGTGAGCGACAAATTCCTAGACCGTTTCCGTCTACAACGGAAACGGTCTAGGACGCGCGCCCGACAGGGAGATGACCTCACTCGTACGCTGAGCCCGTCTCGACGCAAGCGCGGCGGTTTGCGATACTCGCTGGCCGGGCCCGACCCGGTCCGGGACGGATTTCATGCCAACGGTCCTTCAAGTCCTGCCGAGCCTCGCCGGGGGCGGGGGCGTGGAGCGGGGCACGCTCGACATCTCGCGCGCGCTGGTTGAAGCCGGCTGGCGCTCCCTCATCGTGACCGGAGAGCAGGCGGACCGGGAACAGGCCGCCGCTGCCGGCGCGCAGCATGCGGCGCTGCCCGTCGCCCGCCGCAACCCCGCGCAGGCACCGGGTGCGATTCTGCGCCTTGCACGCCTGATTGCCGAGGAGGGCGCGGACCTCGTCCACGCCCGCTCGCGCTGGCCCGCCTGGCTCGCCCATTACGCGGCCAGACGTGCGGGGCGGCCCTTCGTCACGACCTTTCACGGCGCCTATTCCGCCGGCTGGCCGGGCAAGCGGCGCTACAACGCGATCATGACGCGGGGCGCACGGGTCATCGCGATCTCGCAATTCATCGCCCGTCACATCGCCGAGACCTACGCCGTGCCGCCGGACAGGATCAGGATCATCCCGCGCGGCGTGGACCTCTCGGTGTTCGACCCCGCGCATGTCGGCCCCGAGAGGATCGCCGCGCTCCGCGATGCGTGGCGCGTGCCGGAGCGGCAGCCCGTCGTCATGCTGCCGGGGCGCGTGACCACGTTGAAGGGGCATCTCGCGCTGCTCGACGCGCTGGCGGCGGTCGGGGAGGGCGTCTGCTGCCTCTTCGTCGGCACCGCCGACGCGGCGCACGCGGGCTATCGCGCCCGCATCGAGCAACGGATCGCGGCGCTCGGGCCCAGGCACCGTGTGCAGCTCGTCGGCGCCTGCCGGGACATGGCGGCGGCTTACATGCTGGCCGATGTCGTGGTCTCGCCCTCGCTCCGCCCCGAGGGTTTTGGGCGCGTCCCCGCCGAGGCGCAGGCCATGGGGCGGCGCGCGATCGCCACGGCCCACGGCGGCGCGTGCGAGACCGTCATCCACGGCGAGACCGGGTGGCTGGTGCCGCCGGGCGATACGGCCGCGCTGGCGCAGGCGATCAGCCGGGCGTTGGGCGCGAGCCAGGCGGAGCGCGAGAGCATGGCAGCCGCGGGCCAGGCTCACGTGCGCGCCAACTTCACGCTGGAGGGGATGTGCAGCGCGACCCTCGACGTCTATCGCGAGCTGATTCCCGGCCAGTCGTAAGGTGGTTCTCCGCCAACTGGACAAGCGCGTGAGACCCCACGACACTCCCCAAGGCTACACGGAACCCATGGTCACACAGGGTCGAGGACATGGACCTCAAACTTGACGGCAAGAAGGCCATCGTAACGGGCGGCACGCGGGGAATCGGCCGCGCCATCGCGCGCAGGCTCGCGCTGGAGGGCTGCCGGGTCGGCATCTGCGCCCGCGGCAGCGCGGGTCTCGATGCGGCGCTGGCGGCGTTCGCGGCCGAGGACCTCGCCGTCATCGGCGCCGCCTGCGACGTGGCCGACGGCGGGGCGGTCGGGCAATGGACCGAAGCGATGGCGGCCGCGCTCGGCGGCATCGACATCGTGGTCGCCAACCCGAGCGCGCTCGCCGGTGCGTCGGACGAGGCTGCGTGGCGGGCCGGCTTCGAGATCGACGTGCTCGGCACCGTGCGCACGGTGGAGGCGGCCCTGCCGCACCTCGAAGACTCCGAGGCCGCGGCGATCGTCACCGTCTCCAGCGTCGCCGGCGTGGAGAGCTTCGGCGGCGTGCGCCCCTACAACTCGGTCAAGGCCGCTCTCATCAACTACACGTCGAACCTCGCCAATGCTCTGGCCGGCCAGGGCATTCGTGCGAACTGCGTCTCGCCGGGCACGATCTTCTTCGACGGCGGCGTGTGGGATCAGCGGCGTCTGAACGACCCCGAGACCTACGAGGCGGCGCTTGCGCGCAACCCCACCGGGCGGATGGGAACGGCCGAGGAGGTGGCGGATGCCGTGGCCTTCCTCGCGAGCCCGCTCTCGGGCTTCACCACGGGCGCGAACCTGGTGGTGGACGGCGGAATCACCCAGCGCGTTCAGTACTAGAGACCGGAGCGTTTCCGTGCAAAGCGGAAACGCTCTAACGCCGGTGCATCACCCCGGCCGCGAGGAAGCCGCCGTCGACGGCGAGCACGTGGCCGGTGACGTAGCGGGCCTCCTCGCTCGCGAGGAAGAGCGCCGCGGCCGCGGTCTCCTCCGGCGTGCCGTAGCGGTCGAGCGGGATGCCGGCGCGGTAGACCGTCCGCGTCTCCGCCGAGTGCATCTTCGCCACCAGCTCGGTCTCGATCGCGCCGGGCGCAAGCGCGTTCACGGTCACGCCGAAGGGCGCGAGCTCGACCGCCATCACCTTGGTGAGCGCGATGACGCCGCCCTTGGCGGTGCCGTAGGCGGCGCGCCCGGTGCCGCCGCGCACGCCGGCGGTGGACGCGAGATTGACGATGCGGCCGTAACCGCGCTCGACCATGTGGCGCGCCGCCGCCTGGCCGCAAAAGAACGTGCCGGAGAGGTCGATATCGAGGATGCGCCGCCATTCCTCCGGCGTCGTCTCGAGGAAGCTGCGCTCCACGCCGACGCCCGCGCTGTGCACCAGGATATCGACCTTGTCGAATGCCTCGATCGCGCGCGCGATCATCGCGTCGGCCTGCTCGGCCCGGCTCACGTCGACGGCGATGGCCTCCGCCTTCGCGCCGTCCTGCACCAGCGCCGCAGCGACGTCTCGGGCGCCGTCGACGTTGATATCGGCGACGGCGACCGCCGCTCCGCGCGCGGCCAATGCGCGTGCAACCTCGCGCCCGATGCCGCTGGCGCCGCCGGTCACCACCGCGACGCGGTTGACATAGATCAAAGTTCGTTCCCGATGTGCTTGCCGTGCCCTTGCGCCTGTTCTAGCGTGGTGGATTGGCGGGCGCCAGGGCGCGACACTGGTTGGCACCGCCCCGGCTGTGCACGCCGGAGTCCGGATCATTGTGCGCCAGCGCGAGGCGCGGCGAACCGATCGGAGGGAGAACGAAGATGAAAGTTGGCAAATCGATCAAGGCCGGCCTCGCCGCCGGCGTGTTGAGCGCAGCACTTCTCACGGCGGGCCTCGCCCAGGCCGAGGACGAGCGCGTACGCTGGAACATGGCGAGCTGGTTCCCCAGCAGCCTGACCCAGCTCGGCACGCTCGGCAAGAGCATGGTGGACCGCCTGGACCGCATCTCCGGCGGCAACATCCAGATCAAGTTCTTCGAGCCCAACGCGCTGATTCCGGCGAAGGAATGCTTCGACGCCGTGGCCGCAGGCTCGGTTGATGCCTGCTGGTCCACGCCCGGCTACTGGTACGGCAAGGAGCCCGCGCTCGCCATGTTCGCGGCCGTGCCCTTCGGCCCGAGGGCCGGCGAGTATATGGGCTGGATCTACTACGGCGGCGGCTACGAGCTGTGGGATTCGATCTACGAGCCGCATGGCCTGAAGTCGCTGCCTTGCGGCGTCATCGCGCCTGAGGCGTCAGGCTGGTTCCGCAAGGAGATCAACTCCATCGAGGATCTCGCGGGCCTGAAGATGCGCTTCTTCGGCCTCGGCGCCAAGGTGATGGAGAAGGTCGGCGTCTCCACCCAGCTCATTGCCGGTGGCGATATCTTCCCCGCGCTCGAGCGCGGCTCCATCGACGCCACCGAGTATTCCATGCCGGCGATCGACCTCAATCTCGGCTTCTACCAGGTCGCCAAGCACTACTACTTCCCCGGCTGGCACCAGCAGTCGACGGTGTTCGAGCTGCTATTGAACCGGGCCGCCTGGGATGCGTTGAGCGACACGCAGCAGGCGCAGATCGAGGTCGCCTGTGGCGATGCCTTCCGCGAAGGCCTGGCCGAGGGCGAGGCCATTCAGGGCAAGGCGCTGGCGGAACTCCAGGAGAAGGGCGTGACGATCCACCGCTGGTCGCAGGAGATTCTGGACACGCTGGAGGAGAAGTGGAACGAGGTCGCGGCCGAGGACGCGGCGCGTGACGCGAACTTCGCCAAGGTCTGGGAGTCCTACACGGCGTTCCGTGCCGAGTATGCGGTCTGGAACGATCTCGGCTACCTGAACTAAGGCCGATCTGAAGCCGCGCGCCACCGCGTGCGGCTTCTCATTCTTCGAGGAGCGCCGGAGGCGGTGTGGACCGCGTTCCGGCGCTCCCCTATTGTCGCGGTGGGTAGGCGGTAACGGACCGTATGCGGTACCTCCTGAGAATCGAGGGCGTCCTCAATTCGGTGGCGACCTGGGTCGGGCGCATCGGCGCCTGGATCTCGGTGCCGCTGATGATCGTCATCATCTTCGACGTCATCACCCGCCGCTTCCTCGTGCTGGGCTCGACCAAGCTGCAGGAAGGCGAATGGCACCTGCATGCGGCGCTGTTCCTGCTCTGCCTGGGCTTCGCCTACCTCAGAAACGCCCATGTGCGGATCAGCCTGGTGCATGAGCGCTTCAGCCCCACGACCCAGCGCTGGATCGAGTTCATCGGTTGCCTCGTCTTCGCCATCCCCTACTGCGCCATCGTCTTCTACTTCGCGATGGACTTCGTGGAGCGCTCCTGGAACCTGAACGAGGCCTCGGACTCCGCGACCGGCCTGCCCTATCGCTGGGCGATCAAGGGCTTCCTGCCGGCCGGGATGCTCCTCCTGGGACTGGCCGCCGTCGCGGTCGTGCTGCGCAAGTTCATCGAGCTCTTCGGCTCGGCCGAGCATCGCCGCGCCCTCAGCGACGACACCCCGGAGGTGCCGAAGCCTCCCGAGCCCACCACGCCGGGCCGGGAGCTCTAGGGCATGTTCTACATCGAGGATTATCTGCCGGCGTTCATGTTCGGCGCGCTGGCGATCCTGCTGTTCTCGGGCTTCCCCGTCGGTTTCGTCCTCGGCGGCGTGGCGCTGGGCTTCGGCTTCCTCGGCGCCGCGCTCGACGTCTTTCACGTCATCCAGTTCTTCAACCTGCCGCTCCGCATCTGGGGCATCGCCGACAACCTGGTGCTGGTGGCGATCCCCATGTTCATCTTCATGGGCACGATGCTGGAGCGCTCCGGCGTCGCCGCCGATTTGCTCTACTGCCTCCAGGTCCTGCTGCGGCGCACGCCGGGCGGGCTCGCGCTCGCGGTCACGGTGATGGGCACCATCCTCGCCGCGACCACCGGCATCATCGGCGCCTCGGTGGTGATGATCAGCCTGATGGCGCTGCCGGTGATGCTGCAGCGCAAGTACAACATGGAGCTCGCCACCGGCACGATCGCGTCCTCGGGCACGCTCGGCATCCTGATTCCGCCCAGCATCATGCTGGTCATCATGGCGGACCTGCTGGGCCGCTCGGTCGGCACGCTCTTCGTCGCGGCAGTGTTCCCCGGCCTGATGCTGGCGGGCCTCTACTTCATCTACATCTTCACGCTCTGCCGCTTCAAACCGCACCTCGCGCCGCCGCTGCCCAAGGAGATGGGGCCGAAGAGCACGGGCGAGCTCGTGATCCTGCTGCTCAGGGGCTTCATTCCGGCGGTCTTCCTCATCCTGCTGGTGCTGGGCTCGATCGTGATGGGCTGGGCGACGCCCACCGAGGCGGCGGGTGTCGGCGCCTTCGGCTCAGTCCTGCTGGCAGTCATCAACCGTAAGCTCTCTTGGAAGGTGCTGCGGGACGTGGTCGAGCGCACGGCGCTCACCAACGGCATGCTGTTCTTCATCTTCGTCGGTGCGACGGCGTTCTCCTACGTCTTCCGCTCGCTCGGCGGGGACCAGCTGATCGAGGACCTGGTCTATTCCGTGGGCGTCGGGCCCTGGGGAATCCTCTTCATCCTGATGATCGTGACCTTCCTCCTGGGCTTCTTCTTCGACTGGATCGAGATCACGCTGATCGTGCTGCCGGTGTTCGCGCCGATCCTGGCAGGCCTCGACTTCGGCGATCACGTGCCCAAGCTCGAGGTGGTCTACTGGTTCTCGATCCTGATGGCGGTCAACCTGCAGACCTCCTTCCTGACGCCACCCTTCGGCTTCGCCCTCTTCTACATGAAGGGCGTGGCCCCGCCCGAAGTGCGCATCCAGCAGATCTACCGCGGCATCATCCCCTTCGTGTTCCTGCAGCTCATCGGGCTCGGGCTGGTCATCGCCTTCCCCGAGATCGCCATGTGGCTGCCGCGCACGATGCTCGAATGATTGAGGGCGCACGCGACGGTTGAACCGCCGCGTTCCCGGCCGCCAGGTCGTCTTTCTAGGAAATGTTGCGTCCGCGCCACGGGCGCGCGCAGCAGCCTGCGATCAGACGACGACCACCTTCCCCGGGTTCATCAGGTTCTGGGGGTCGACCGTCCGCTTGAGCATGCGCATGAGCTCGACGGCGCCGGCGCCGTGCTCGGCCTCCAGGTAGTCGAGCTTGCCGCAGCCGATGCCGTGCTCGCCCGTGCTGGTCCCGCCCATGGCGAGCGCACGGTCGATCATGCGCTGGTTGAGGCGCTTGGCCTCGGCCATTTCCGCCGGATCGTCCGGGTCGATGAGGAAGCAGACGTGGAAGTTGCCGTCGCCCACGTGGCCCACGATCGGGGCCAGCAGGGGCGAGGCGTCGAGCTCCTCCTTCGTCTCCATCAGGCAGTCCGCGAGGCGGGAGATGGGCACGCAGACGTCCGTCGCCCAGCCCGACTTGCCCGGCTGCAGCGCGAGGCAGGCGTAATAGACGTCGTGCCGCGCCTGCCACAGCGCGTTCCGCTCCTCGGCCTTCGTCGCCCAGCGGAAGTCCGAGCCGCCGAACTCCTCGACGATCTCGCGCACCTGCTCCACCTGCTCGGCGACGCCCTGCTCGGTGCCGTGGAACTCGAAGAAGAGCGTGTCCTTGGGCGCGTAGTCGAGCTTCGAGAACTTGTTGCAGGCATCCATCTGGATGTCGTCCAGCAGCTCCACGCGGGCGATGGGGATGCCCGACTGGATGGTCAGGATCACCGTGTTGACCGCCGCCTCCAGCGAGGGGAAGGAGCACACCGCCGCCGAGATCGCCTCGGGAATGCCGTAGAGCTTGAGCGTGATCTCGGTCATCACGCCGAGCGTTCCCTCGGAGCCGACGAAGAGCCGGGTGAGATCGTAGCCTGCCGCCGACTTGCGCGCGCGGCCGCCCGTGGTGATGACCTGCCCGTCGGGCAGCACCACCGTAAGGCCCAGCACGTTCTCCTTGAGCGTGCCGTAGCGCACGGCGTTGGTGCCCGACGCCCGCGTCGCGGTCATGCCGCCGAGGGTCGCATCGGCGCCCGGGTCGATGGGGAAGAAGAGCCCGGTGTCGCGCAGGTAGGTGTTGAGCTGCTTGCGCGTGACGCCGGCCTGGACGGTGACGTCGAGATCCTCCTGGCTCACCCGGAGCACCTTGTTCATCTGCCCCATGTCGAGCGTGACGCCGCCTTCCAGCGCGCAGACATTGCCTTCGACCGACGTGCCCACCCCGTAGGGGACCATGGGCACGCCGTGGGCGGCACAGATGCGGACGATCTCGGCGACCTCCTCCGTCGTCTCGGGGAAGACCACCGCATCCGGCGGACGCGGCGCATGGTAGGTCTCCCCCGTCGCGTGGTGCTCGCACACCGCAGGCGAGGTGGAGAGCCGGTCGCCGAGGAGCGCGCCGAGTTCCTCGATCGCGCTTTGTGTGTCGGTATTCTTCAGGAGTGTTGCCATGGCGGCACTATAGCGCGCAGGCCGCTGAACGCTAGCGGCGGTAGGAGGGGTCCTCGCGGTCGAGGCGGCGCAGCAGCGCCTCGAAGCCGACCCGCGCCCACTCCACGTTGCCGGTCCCCTGGCGCTCCGCAGCCGTGCGCTCGATGACGGATTTCTTGGGCAGCACCGGCTGGCCGCCCGCCTGGGCCGCGATCTGGATTTCGCAGGTGCGCTCCAGGTAGTGCATCAGCGTGAAGGCTTCGGCGATCGAGCGCCCCCAGGTCAGCGTGCCGTGGTTGCGCAGGAACATCATCCGCTTGTTCCCGAGGTCGCGGACCAGGGTCTTCTGCTCGGCGGGCCTGAGACCCGGTCCGTCGTAGTCGTGGTAGGCGATCTGGCCGGTATGGGTGACCGCGAACTGGTTGATCGGCAGCAGTCCGCCCTTCTGCGCCGAGACGGCGACGCCATGCACCGTGTGCAGGTGCATCACGCTCTCCGCCTCCGCCACCGCCTCGTAGACGGTCCGGTGCACCGCCCAGCCCGCCGGATTGGCCTCGCCCGGCGTGCGGCCGACGTTCTCGCCCTCGATGTCGACGGTCAGCAGGCTGGACGCCGTCACCTCGTCGAAGAGCTGGCCGAAGCCGATGAAGAGGTAGCGCTCGCGCTGGTCGGGAATGCGCACCGAAAGGTGCGTGTAGATCAGGTCGTCCATGCCGCGCCGGTAGAACATGCGATAGCAGGCGGCGAGCTCGCGCCGCGCGCGGCTCTCGGCCCGCGAGCGTCGCGTCTTCGGGCCCGCCTTCGTTTCCGTGCCGTCGTCCCGCGCCATGCCATCCCTCCCCGGTCGCGCGGCAAGAGTAGCACGGTCCCCCATATTGGATTCCTCTGCGAAATCGGCTTGGCGGGATGTTGGGGGAGAATTTTGGCGTTGAGCGGTGTTGATGGAGCCGATTTTGCCGCTACCGCCGGACGCTCTCGTGTCTGAAGCAGCGGTTTGCGGGTGCGATGCGGTGTCAGCAGCCCGCAATCAGGCTGGCGCGGCGCAGGTTGTAGGCGGTGGCAACGGCGTAGAGGCGGGCGGTGTTCCTCTCGAGCGTGAGGCTCTTCGCCCGCCTCAGCCCGTAGAGGCGCTTCAGCGCCGAGAAGACCGCTTCCACCGGTGCCCGGCGCCTGGCGATCAGATCGTTGCGGCGCTTCTGCCAGGGCGGCAACGAGGCCATGTGCTTGTTCCGCCGGTGCATGATGCGGTCCTTGATGCCGCAGGCCTTGAGCCTGGCCCGTCGCGCCGCCTGCTCGTAGGCGCGGTCGCCATAGACCGCCCCCTCGTCGCCGCAGATCAGCCGGTCGGCCACCTCGCTCTCGTAGGTCTTGGCCGAGCTCAGAACCAGGCGCCGGATCAGACCCGAGCCCTGGTCCACACCCACATGCGCCTTGTAGCCGAAGACGGCGCGGCCCTTCTTGCGCGTCCAGCCCGCGCCCCTCTCCCGTGGGTGCCCGGCACCGGCACCCGCCTTGTAGGGCGGAGGCCGCGAGGCCGAGGCCACCAACGTCGCGTCCATCAGCGTGCCCTTGCGCAGGATCAGGCCGGCGGCATCCAGCTGACGGTTGATCTCCTCGAACGCCGCCTCCAGGACCGCGCCTGCGTCCGCGCGGAAGCGGCAGATCGTGGTCTCGTCCGGCGTGCCCCCATCCAGCGCAAAGCCGCAGAAGCGCCGGAACGAGAGCCGGTCCAGCAGCGCCTCCTCCAGGCCGGGGTCCGAAAGGTCGTAGAGCGCCTGAAGATAGAGAGCCTTCAGCATCGCCAGCGGCGCATAGGGCGGACGACCCCGGCGTCCCTCGCGCACACGCGACGCCAGACGCTCCAGCCGAGACCAGTCGATCAGGGCGTCCAGACGCTCCAGCTTCCGGTTTGTCCCCAGCCCCGCAGACATGAACGCTTCCGCAAACCCCAGCTGACCCGTGCCGCTCATCGAATCGACCTCCCCATCGCTGCAGCAACGAATCACATGCCACCCAATCCGCAAACCCACTTTCGCAGAGGAATCATATTGGGGGCGTTGCCGGGACTCGGGGCGAGCCGCTATGAAGGCAGGCGGTTGCCGGTTTGAGGGAGTAGAGATGCCGGCAGAGCACGGACCGACATCGTGATGTGGCGACGCGGGCTCGCAATTGCGACGTTGGCCGCAATGTTCGTCGCGGCTGTCGCGGCAAGCGCGCACGCCGAGCCGCCGGCACCGGCAAAGCCTGCCACCCAGGCCGGACTGACCGCCCCGGCAGGGCCCGTCCCTCTGCCGCGCTCCAAGCCTGCGCCCGCGCCCGTGCGCCACCTGGTCGCGATCGACGCCGGCCACGGCGGACGCGACCCCGGCGCCATCGCGACGAGCGGGTTGAAGGAAAAGACCCTGGCGCTGATCTTTTCCCGCGAGCTTCGGCAGGTGCTCGCGGAGTCCGGCCGCTATCGGGTAGTCATGACGCGCGACAGCGACCGCAAGGTGGGACTGCATCAGCGTGTCGTCATCGCCCGCAACGCCGGCGCCGATCTCTTTCTCTCCATTCATCTTGACCGTGTCGAGAACCGCGACGTGCGCGGCGCATCGGTCTACACGCTTGCCGACGAGTCGTCGGACGCGGAGACCGCCGAGCTGGCCGCGCGCGAAAACAAGGCGGATATCGTCGCCGACATCGATCTCACCGAAGGCTATGACGAAGACGTGGCGAAGGTGCTGATCTCGTTGGTCCAGCAGAACACGATGAATTGCTCGGCGACCCTCGCGGCAACGCTGCTGCCGGAGCTCGGCCGCGTCGCACCGCTCATCAACCGCCCGCACCGCTTCGGCGACTTCCGCGTCCTCAAGGCGCCGGACATGCCTTCCGTGCTGGTCGAGCTCGGATACCTCTCCAATGACCGGGACGCGGCGCGGCTGAGAGACGGGAATCACAGGAGGGTCCTGGCAGGCGCGATCCTGCGCGCGCTGGATACCTATTTCCGCGAGCCGTGCTGACCCGAAATTGACGCGACCGCTTGCGGCCCGCCGCAGTCTCGCCATATTCATGCCGTCTGTTGGCCACGTGCACCGCGTCGGCCCTGATCGCCGCCGATCGGTGGTAGGCTGACGCACCCGCGACTCCGTTGACCGTCAGGTCCGTGTTCCGATGAAAACGCTCGGCATCGTCCTCGGCAGCATCGTTCTGCTCGCCGCAGTCTCGCCGCCATCGCCAGCGGCGCCATCGCCTTCGTGTTCTTTCACTACGGCCGGGACCTGCCGGACCACAACCAGCTCGCGGCCTACGAGCCGCCGGTGATGACCCGCGTTCACGCGGGCGACGGGCGGCTGCTCGCCGAGCACGCCCGCGAGAAGCGGCTCTACGTGCCGCTCGCCGCCATGCCGCGCCGGCTGATCCAGGCCTTCCTCGCCGCCGAGGACAAGGCCTTCTACGAGCATTTCGGGATCGATCCCCTGAGCGTGGCGAACGCGGTGGTCACGAACCTCGTTAACCTGGGCGGCGACCGCAGGCCGGTGGGCGCGTCGACCATCACCCAGCAGGTGGCGAAGAACTTCCTGCTCTCGGGCGAGCTTTCCTTCTCCCGCAAGTTCAAGGAAGCCATCCTCGCCATGCGGATCGAGGACGCCTTTACCAAGGACCGCATCCTCGAGCTCTACCTCAATGAGATCTACCTGGGCGCGGGCTCCTACGGCGTCGCCGCCGCGGCGCTCAACTACTTCGACCGCTCCCTCAACGACCTCACGCTGGAGGAGATGGCCTATCTCGCGGCGCTCCCCAAGGCGCCCAACAACTATCACCCGGTGCGCAAGCGCGAGGCGGCGGTGGCGCGGCGCAATTGGGTGCTGGACCAGATGCGCGCCAACGGCGCGGTGAGCGCCGCCGAGGCCGAGGCCGCGATACAGGCGCCGCTTCGCACCCGCGAGCGCGCGCCCGAGACCTACGTCGAGGCGCCCTACTTCGCCGAGGAGGTGCGCCGCTGGCTGCAGGCCCGCTACGGCGACGACACGCTCTACGAAGGCGGGCTCTCGGTCCGCACGACGGTTGACCCGGCGCTGCAGGCGATGGCTGACCGGGCGTTGAGAGGCGGCCTCGTGGCCTACGACACCCGCCGCGGCTGGCGCGGCCCGCTCGCGCAAATCGACCCCGCCGGCGACTGGCAGCAGGCGCTCGCGGCGGACGAGCTGCCGCCGGTGCCGGCGCCGTGGCGCCTTACCGCGGTGCTGGCGGTAGAGCACGCCCAGGCGGAGATCGGCTTCGCCGACGGCGCGCGGGGCGCCATCGCGCTGGACGATCTCACGTGGGCGCGCGAGGCCCGTGGCAGGGGCCGGCTCGGGCCCGAGGTCACGGCGGCGAACCAGGTGCTGAGTCCGGGCGACGTGGTGGCGGTCGAGGCTGTGGCAGACCGGGACGCCGCCTTCGCGCTGCGCCAGGTTCCCGCCGTCTCGGGCGCCCTGGTGGCGCTCGATCCGCACACGGGGCGGGTTCTGGCGCTGGTCGGCGGCTTCGACTACGCCACCAGCGAGTTCGACCGCGCGACCCAGGCGCGGCGCCAGCCGGGCTCCGCCTTCAAGCCCTTCGTCTATCTGGCGGCGCTGGACAGCGGCTACACGCCGGCCTCCATCGTGCTCGACGCGCCGGTGGTGATCGACCAGGGCGAGCACCTGCGCAAGTGGAAGCCGGAGAACTACACGGAGCGGTTCTACGGCCCCAGCACGCTCAGGGTCGGGCTGGAGGAATCCCGCAACCTGATGACGTTGCGCGTCGCCCAGGACATCGGCATGCGGACCGTCGCCGACTACGCCGCCCGCTTCGGGCTCCACCCCGACCTGCCGGACCTGCCGTCGGCCGCCCTCGGCGCGCTGGAGACGACGCCGATCGAGCTGGCGGCCGCCTATGCCATGCTGGTCAACGGCGGGCGCAGGATCGAACCGGCCTTCATCGAGCGCATCCAGGACCGCAACGGGCGCACGGTGTACCGGCGCGATGCGCGCGACTGCGACAACTGCCGGCCCGCCGCATGGCACCACCAGCTGCCGCCTGCCCCGCGCGACCAGCGCCCGGTGATCGCCGACCCACGCACCACGTACCAGGTCGTGTCCATGCTGGAGGGCGCCGTGCGGCGCGGTACGGGGCGCGCGCTCAGCAAGCTGGGCGCGCCGATCGGCGGCAAGACGGGGACCACCAACGAGTTCCGCGACGCCTGGTTCGTGGGCTTCACCCCGGACCTCGTGGCGGCCGCCTACGTCGGGTTCGACCAGCCGCAATCGCTGGGCCGGAAGGAATCGGGCGGCCGGGTCGCGGCGCCGATCGTCCGCGACTTCTTCGCCGCCGCCCTGGAGGACAAGCCGGCCGTCCCCTTCCGCGTGCCGCCCGGCATTCGCTTCGTGCGGATCGAGCGCGAGTCCGGCGCGCTGCCCGGCACCGCCAGCAACGACGTCATCGTCGAGGCCTTCCTCCCCGGCACGGAGCCCACGCAGCGGGCGGCGCTGAGGGAGGCGGATCGCCCGGACGGCGATCTCGAAGCCGGGACGGTTCCGTTCGAGGGGCTGGGCGCCGTATATTGAGCGCCCACCGGAGGGGGCCGATCCGATGCGCGCCGAAGTCCTGTCGCTTGCCGAAGACATCAAGCAGTCGCTGGCGCTGCTGAGGAGGCACCTTTGACCTCGACGCCACCCGCGCGCGCCTGGAGGTGCTGAACCGCGAGGCCGAGGACCCGGACCTCTGGAACGATGCCGAGCGCGCCCGCACCGTGATGCAGGAGCGCACCCGGCTCGATGCCGCGATCGGCACCTACCGGCGACTCGAGCAGGAGCTGGACGACGCCCTTGCGCTTGCCGAGCTGGCGGACGAGGAATCCGACGAGGAGGCCTACGGCGAGGCGGAATCCGCCCTTGCCAAGACCCGCGCGGAGGCGAAGCGGCGCGAGCTCGAGAGCCTGCTCTCGGGCGAGGCCGACGGCAACGACGGCTTCCTCGAGGTCCATGCCGGCGCCGGCGGCACCGAATCCCAGGACTGGGCGGAGATGCTGCTCCGCATGTACGTGCGCTGGGCGGAGCAGCGCGGCTACAAGGCCGAGTGGATCGAGGAGAGCCCCGGCGAGGAGGCGGGGATCAAGTCCGCCGTCATCAAGGTTTCCGGAGAGAGCGCCTACGGCTGGCTCAAGACCGAGAGCGGCGTGCACCGCCTGGTCCGGATCTCTCCCTTCGATGCGGGCGCGCGGCGCCACACGAGCTTCGCCTCGGTCTGGGTCTACCCCGTGGTGGACGAGACCATCGACATCGACATCGCGGACAAGGACCTCAGGATCGACACCTACCGCGCCTCAGGCGCCGGCGGGCAGCACGTCAACCGGACCGACAGCGCGGTCCGCATCACCCACCTGCCCACCAACATCGTCGTGCAATGCCAGGCCGAGCGCTCGCAGCACCGCAACAAGGCCGAGGCCATGTCGATGCTGCGCGCGCGCCTCTACGAGCAGGCGTTGCAGGAGCGCGAGGCCGAGGCGCAGGCGCTCGCCGAGCAGAAGAGCGACATCGGCTGGGGCCACCAGATCCGCTCCTACGTGCTGCAGCCCTACCGCATGGTGAAGGACCTGCGAACCGGGGTCGAAAGCAGCAACCCGGATGCCGTGCTCGACGGCGAGATCGACGGCTTCCTCGCGGCATCGCTCGCGGCCCGTATCGGCGGAGCAGCGGAGGGCGCGGGCAAGGGCTAAGCCCGATTCCGCAACTCTGCCGCGAGCCGCGCCCGCCGCCCCGTCCCGGCGAGACGTTCACGATGCTTCTTGCGGAATCATGCGGCCCAAACCGGCCCAAACCGGCCCACGCCGGCCCAAAGTGGACCAAAGTGGCCTAAAGTGGTCCAAGGTGGCCCAAGAACCCGCTCCACGAGGTGGTCCAAAGCGGCCCAAAGTGGCCCAAGGTGGCCCAAAGTGGTCCAAGATGGCGGGAAGGGCGTTCCCCGGCGCGGGGCATTCCCCGGCGCAGGGCGGCAACCCGCCGATACCACCCGCCGGACCCTGCTCGCCCCTGCACGCCATGTCGCGATTCTGACCCGCCCGCCGCGCGCCGTGAACCGCACCATGGTCCGGGCTAGAGCGATTTCCGACCGGATGGAATCGTTCGCGGTTACCGCAGAGTCACGCCTTCAAGTGCTGCGCGGCCAGAAAAGAATCCCCCACCTCTCCCCAACCCTCTCCGCCCCCAGGGGCGGAGAGGGAGAAAAGGCGGTGCCGACTTGCGTCCCCCCTCTGCCCATTGGGCGGAGGGGGACAGGGGGAGGTGGGAACGCTCGGGCCGCAATGATCTCGTAAGGTCGGAAATCGCTCTAATTCTCAGCGCCGGAATCCTCCGCAAGGGCGCGCTCAATGGCGGGCCTGATCTCGCTCGCGAAGGCGCGGATGGTGCGCTCGGCCTGCGCCATGGTCGAGCCCGCCGCCTGGATGTTCAGCATCATGTGGCTGGCACGCGAGGCGCGGATGTCGGCGGCGAGCCTCTCCGCCACCGTGGCGGCATCGCCCACCGGCAGGTTCGCCGCCATCTCGTCCAGCGGCGGCTCGCCGGCGAACGGCCGCTCGACGAGCATGCCGCCCTCCATCGTCTCCTGCCGGTTGCGGAGCGCCGCGGCGAAGCGCATCTGCTGGCGCGCGTTGACCAGGTAGTCGCGCGTCTCCTCGTCGCTCTCGGTCACGCAGACGAAGCGCAGGATGCCCAGCTCGTGGTTCGCGTCGCCCATGCCCTCGGCGGCGTAGGACGCATCGATGCGCTGGCGCTGCTCGGCCAGGTAGCCGGCGCCGAACCAGCGGCCGGTGATGATCGGCACGAAGCCCCGCCGCGCAGCCAGCCGGTGCGTCGATTCCGAATCGCCCGCGACCCAGATCGGCGGCACGCCGCCCGGCGGGCGCGTGCTGATGCAGGTCTCCGGCAGGGTGGTGAAGTCGCCGTCGAAGGTGAAGGTCTCGTTCGCGTAAGCCCGGTCCAAGAGCGCGAGGAACTCCTCCAGCTCCGCCTTGGAGCGGCCGAGGTCGGCGTCGAAGCGCTCGAACTCGTAGGGCTGATAGCCGCTGCCGAGCCCCAGCAGCAGGCGGTCGCCGCAGAGCGCCTGGGTCATGCCGATCTCGGAGAGGAGCCGCACCGGGTGATAGAGCGGCACCACGATCACCGCAGGCCCGAGCTTGATGCGCTTCGTCAGGCCCGCGCAGTGATTGACCATCAGCAGCGGCGAGGGGCAGACGCAGTAGTTGGAGAAGTGGTGCTCCGCGAACCAGGCGGCCTCGAATCCGGCCTCCTCCGCCCACCGCACCATCTGCACCGCGTTGCCGAGCACGTCGGAAACCGGGCTGCCCCGATCCCGATAGCCCATGAGACAGAACAAGCCGAAGCTGACCATGCCGATCACCGATTGCAGAGGGGAACACGAACGCCCGCGCGCCGGGCGGGCCGATTGTAGCGCATGACGTGCTCTACCTGCTCAGCCCCGTCGCGCCTTCGCGGCGACGGCGCTCACGATAGCGAGCAGGAGCAGCGCCGCGATCAGCCACAGCGCCGCGCGGGGATTGCCGTGGTCGAGCAGCAGCCCCACGATCAGCGGCGCGGCGGCGGCGCCCACGTCGAGGCCCGAATAGACGAAGCCGAAGACCCGCCCCCTGGCGCTGGCTGCGGCGGTCTCGCGCACCAGCATGTCGCGGGACGGCATGGTGAGCCCGACCAGGATGCCGGCCAGCGCGAAGGGCACGCCCAGCAGGGCGGCCGGGAAGAGGCCGAGGCTGATGGCGACGAAGAACGCGGCGGCGGAGGCGAGGCCCGTGGCGATCACCACCTGGTGCCGCGCGCCCACCCGCTCGGCCAGGAAGCCGCCGAGCAGCACGCCCCCCGATGCGCCGAAGAGGAAGACGGAGAGGAGCGGCGCGCCCTCGGCGATCGGCAGGCCGTAGAGCTGGTCCATCAGCGCCGGGAAGAACGACTGCAGCCCGATGGTGGCCCCGCTCAGGAGCACGAAGAAGGCGAAGCAGAGCCATACCGGCGCCGATAGCAGAGGCGCGAACCCGTGGCGCAGGGCGGCGAACGGCCGGCGCCAGAGCGGAGCCTCCGGCCGGTTCGCCGCAGCCGGCGGGGCAGGCACGGGATGCGCTTCGTCCTGCGCGTCAAGGAACAGGCGCCGGTTCAACAGCAGCAGCAGGAAGAGAACCAGTCCGCCCGCCCCGGCCACCACCAGCGCGGAGCGCCAGCCAAGCTCCAGCGCGAGCCCGACCATCACGATCGGCGCAAGCGCGTAGCCGAGATTGCCGCCGAGGGTATGGAAGCCGTAGGCGCGGCCGTGTCGCGTGCGGCGGACGCTGGCGGTGAGGATCGAGAGGTCGGCCGGGTGGAACACGCTGTTGCCGAGCCCCGCCAGCACGGCCAGCGGGAACAGCATCCAGAACGCCGGCGCGAATCCCATCAGCATGATCGCGGCGCACAGCAGCGCGAGCCCGCTCAGAAGCACCGTGCGCGCCGGGAAGCGATCGACCAGGAAGCCCGCCCCAGTCTGCGCAACGCCGGAGCTCACGTAGAACACGGTCATCAGCGTGCCAAGCTCGGTGTAGCTGACCGCGAACGCCTCCTTGAGATGCGGGAAGAGCGGCGGCAGCGCCAGCTGGTAGAAGTGGCTCGCGCCGTGGGCGAGCGAGATCAGCCCGATGACGCGGGCCTGCCCGCGGCCGGGCGCCTCCTCAACGGTCATCGCGTCTCGTCCCGGAAAGGCGCCGCCGGCAGAGCGGCGCGGACTGGCCGGCCACGGTACGCCCGAGACGCTCAGGCAGGCAATGGGCGGGGCCGGCAGTGTGTCCCTTCAATTGGCGCTTGACGGCGTGCATATAGGTATACTACTAATACTAACTCTACTACAGGAGCATTCTACATGACCAAGTACGCAGCCCTGGAAGCCCACCTGCGCGAATCGGGGCAGGACGCGGTGCCCATGACCTTCGCCGACATCGCGCGGGTGATCGGCGCGGACCTACCGCCCTCGGCCTTCAAGCATCGGCCGTGGTGGTCGAACAACCCGTCCAACAGCTCGATCACCCGATCCTGGCTCGAGGCAGGCTACAAGACGGAGAACGTGGACATGGCCGCAAAGAAGCTCGTGTTCGTCAAGGCAGCGCAATATCCGCCGCCGCCTGGGTCCGGCGCCCCTGCGCTGCGGGATGCGGCGCCTGCCCACGCGGCCGCCGAGGCCGGTTCCTTCTCTAGCGTCTTCGGCGCGCTGAAGGGCACCGTGACGATCCATCCAGAAACCGACCTGACCGCGCCGGTCGAGGCGGATTGGGAGGCTGCGCGGTAGCCGGCGATGGCCGTCTACTTGCTCGACACCTGCACGGTCATCTGGATTGCCAACGGCGATCCGCTGCGGGAGCCGGCCGCGAGCGTGCTACGCGAGGCATGTGCTGATGGCAGCACGCTCGCGGTGTCTCCCATGACCGCGTGGGAGGTCGCAATGCTCGCGGCTAAGGCCAAGATCGCGCTCTCGCTCGACCCCGAGGTATGGTTCGATCGTTTCCTCGGGCTGCCGGGGCTGGCGCTCGCTGAACTGCCGCCCGCGGTGCTGATCCAATCCTGCGCGCTTCCCGGCGCACCACCCGCCGACCCGGTGGACCGCATCCTCGCCGCGACCGCGCGCACGTTCGGCCACACGCTGGTCACTCGCGATCGCCACCTGCTCGCCTATGGCAAGGAAGGCCACCTGCGGGTCATGGGGTGCTGACGCAGAGCCACGGACGCGCAGCGCCTCGGAGACTCCGCCCGCGCACGTTCAGGCGTATAGTTGCCGGATCCCGGCTCCTCTGCCTGCCGGCTCCGCGCCGGCGGGGGAGGGTCGGGCGAATGCCGAGGGAGGCTGCAATGGTCAGGATCGAATGCGTGGTGGAGGCCAAGAACTATCTCGGCGAGGGGCCCGTCTGGGACCCGGTGGACGGCGTCCTCTACTGGGTCGACATGCTCGACAAGGAGGTCTGGCGCCTCGACCCCCGCACCGGCAGGACCCGCACCTGGACCATGCCCAAGACCGTGGGCGCGTTCGCGCTCCGCGAGCAGGGGGGCGGCGTGCTCACCATGCGGGACGGCTTCTACTTCATGGACCTCGATACGGGCGAGACGGAGCTGATCGCCGAGGTCGACGCGGACGAGCCCCGCTCGCTCTTCAACGACGGCAAGGTGGATCGCCGCGGCCGCTTCTTCGCCGGCGGCGAGGACGAGATCTCGGAATCGCCCATCTGCGGCCTCTTCCGGCTCGACCCCGACCTCACCGTGCACGAGCTGGAGCGCGGCATCATCTGCAACAACGGGCCGAGCTGGAGCCCCGACAACAAAACCTTCTATCACACCGATTCCTACATGCAGGAGATCTACGCCTACGACTACGACATCGAGACCGGCGCGATCTCCAACAAGCGCGTCTTCGCCAACACCCACGACGAGCCCGGCATCCCCGACGGCTCGACGGTGGATGCCGAGGGCTATCTCTGGAACGCGCAGATCGTCTCCGGCCAGCTCGTCCGCTACGCGCCGGACGGCACGGTGGACCGCCGCGTGCCGGTACCGACCAAGACCATCACCAGCATCATGTTCGGCGGCGAGAACCTCGACGTGGCCTACCTCACCTCCATGGGCCGCACCGACTTCCTCGGCCCCGAGGCCCAGAAGATATTCGGCGAGGCGTCGAAGCCGCAGCCCCACGGCGGCGGCATCCTCGCGGTCTCGGGCCTCGGCGTGCGCGGCCTGCCGGAGCACCGCTTCGCCGGCTGACGTAGAGCGCTCCCGCCTACAACCAGATCAGGCGGGGGGCGTCGACGAAGAGCAGGCCACAGGTAATCTTGCGGTCCGGGAAGACGGCAGCCAGCGCCGCGCGGTAGCTCTCCATCTGGGCACGATAGACTTCGGGCACGTCGCTCCCGTCCTCCGGCGGGGCGCGGCCGGTCTTGTAGTCAAGCGCGATCACCTCCCGCTCGCGCACCAGCAGGCGGTCGATCTGGCCGGAGATCACCCGCTTGCCCACGACGGCGCTGATGGGCGCCTCGGCCAGAGTGTCGGGTGCGAAATAGGGCGCGTACTCGGGATTCTCGATGACGGCGATCATTGACGCGGCCAGCTTCTCCTGCTCGCCGTGACCGAGACCGGAAGACTTCAGCAAGCGCCGCGCCGCGCCGCGCCTCTCGGCAGGCGCCAGCGCCGGCAAATGCTCAAGCAGCTTGTGCGCAGCAATCCCTCGTAACCGCGCCTGCTCCGCACTCTTGTCGATGGGCGAGCCGTGCGAGGGTTCAGCCAGAGCGCGGGAGGGCGCGAGCGGACGCGGCGTCGGCGTCTCGGCGGCAGGTGGCGCCAGCAGCTCTGGCGGTAGCGGCGGGGGCGCATCGCTCGCCGTCACCGGCGCGGCAGGCGGAGGGAGCGGCGCGGTCTGCGGGTCGGCATAGACCAGGGCGTCGCCCTCCGGCCCCGCCAAGGTCCCGACCCCGCCCAGGCCCTCCATCCCTGAGCGCACCAGCGCGTACCAGCAATCCTCGGGCGGCGTGTCCCGGCCCTGCCAGCCGCACACGTAGAGCCGGTCCTCGGCGCGGGTCATGGCGACGTAGAGAAGCCGGCGGTATTCCTCCTCCTGAGCAGTGCGAGCCTGGGCACGGGCTTCGCGCGTAACTGGGTCCTCGCGGTCTGCCCGGCCGGGAAAGAGCACACCCTCCGCCGCGCCGACGCCAAGGTCCGCCCGCTCCTCCTCCAGCCAGACGAGGGGGTCCCTGGCGAGGGGCTTGCGCATAGTATCGGGGAGAAAGACCACCGGCGCCTCCAGCCCCTTGGCGCCGTGCACTGTCATGATCCGCACCTCGTCCCGGCCCTGCTCGAAGTCGCGCGCAATCTCCGCGCGCCCGTCCTGGATCCAGTGCAAAAAACCCTGGAGCGAAGGCGGGTGCGCGCGGCCGTACGCCAGCGCGAGCGCCAAAAACTCCTCGATCGCGTCTCCCGATTCGGGGCCGAGGCGGCCGAGCAGCGCCGCCCGCCCGCCGCGCGCGCCCAGCACCTCGCTGTAGAACTCGAACGGCGCCATCGCGTCCGCAGCGCTGCGGTAGGCGACCAACGCCTCATGAGCGCGCGCAAATGCCTCGTCCTCTCCGCGGCGACGGGCCAGCGTCGCCCACAGGCTCGCGTCGCCGCGCCCGTAGGCGAGTCGGAACAGCGCATCCTCGTCGAGCCCGATGAGCGGGCTCTTCAGCACCGTGGCGAGCGTCAGGTCGTCTCCCGGCAGCAGGCAGAACGCGCCGAGCGCGATCAGGTCCATGACCGCGAGCTGCTCGGTCAGCACCATGCGGTCGATCCCCGCCACCGGCACGCCGCGGCTCTTGAAGGCGCGCAGCAGGTGGTCCACGAAGGGGCCGCGCCGACGCACCAGCACCAGCACGTCGCCGGGCCGGATCGCCCGCCCGCGCGCCTCGAGCCAGCCGTCGCCCCCGGCCGCCGCCGGCGCTTGCGTCCACGACGCGACCCGCTCCGCGATGAGCCCGGCGAGCCGCGCCGCCGGGTCGTCGGCGCCCTCGCGCACGACCGGCAGCGTCCACGGCTCGACCGGCTCCTTCTCCTCGGGCACGACGGGCGGCCACACCTCGACCCGCCCGGCGGCGCCTGAGCGGTGGACCCGGTGGCGGATCGGCACCGCCCCGGCGGTGACGCCGGCCCGCGCCTCGGGCCGGGCGAACACGGCATCGACCGCGGCAAGCACCGCGCCGGTGGAGCGGAACGATTCGGCGAGCGGCAGCGACTCCCACGGGCGCCCGGCATCCGTCGCCCGCTCCCGGAACTGCCGGTGGGCGGCGGCGAGCGCCCGTGCATCGGCGCCCTGGAAGCTGAAGATCGACTGCTTCTCGTCGCCGACCGCGAACAGCGTGCGCGGCGCGGCCCGCGCGCCCTCGCCGGCGAAGAATTCTTGGGCCAGCGCCGCGATCACGGCCCACTGGGTCGGGCTCGTGTCCTGCGCCTCGTCGATCAGCAGATGGTCGAGGCCGCCGTCGAGCTTGTAGAGCACCCAGGGCGCGATGCCCGCGCGGGCCAGCAGGCTGCGGCTCCGCGCGATCTGATCGCCGTAGTCGAGCACGGCATGACGGGTCTTCTCGTCGTCGTAGAGGCGGAGGTGCCGGGCCGTGACCTCGATGAGGGCGGCGCTGCTCTCGGCGACGCGGGCAGCATTCCAGCGCGCCAGGAATGCGCCGATCCGCTCCTGCTCCAGGGCCAGCGCGTCCGCCGCCTCGGGTTGCGCATCGCCCAGCTTCCTGGTGATGAGCCGCTGCAGCGGCTCGTCCTTTTGGCTGAAGAAGGCGCGGCGATAGGCGGCAAAGCCTGCCGTCCGCCCGGCGTGATCGGCGTCGAGCCACGCCGCGATCTTCTGCCCGCGCCTCTGGTCCGTCACGGTCCCGCCGGCGAGCACGCGGGCGGCACGCGCAAGGGCCTCCGCGTTGAAGGCGCCGTCGGCGCACGCTTGGGCCAGCAGCCCCTCCGCCGTCTCGCCCTCGGCCACGCCGAGCCGGGCGCGCAGCGCCCCGATTGCGCCCTCGATACTGCCGTGACGCGCGATCAGCGCGGCGAAGCGGTCCCGCTCCCGGCTCACGTCCGCCAGCAGCGCCCCAAAACTCTCCTCGCCGATGACGGCGGTCATGACGGCCATGGCCGATGCCAGGGCGGCGTCCGCTTGCGGTCGCGCCGTGCTCAACAGGCGCGCGCGGGCCGCGCCCAGCAGCGTCGTGCTCATGCGCTCGTCGGCGATCTCGAAGTTGGGCGCCACGCCCGCCTCCAGCGGGAAGCGCCGCAGCAGCGACTGGCAGAAGGCGTGGATGGTCTGGATTTTCAAGCCGTCGGGCACGTCGAGCACGGCGGCGAAGAGGCGGCGCGCGCGGTCGAGCGTGGCCCGCCGCGGCCGGGCGCCGGTCAGCGCGGCGAGCGTGCCCGCAAGCGCCTCATCATCGGCCACGGTCCAGCGCGCAAGCTCGCGCGTGATCCTGAGCGCCATCTCGGCGGCGGCGGCGCGGGTGAAGGTGAGGCAGAGGATGCGCTCCGGCGCCGTGCCCCCCAGCAGCAGGCGCAGCACGCGGTCCGTCAGCACCTTGGTTTTGCCCGTGCCGGCCGAGGCGCCGACCCAGACCGAGGCCGCCGGGTCCGACGCCTTGTGTTGGGCCGGCGTCATGCCGCGCGCCTGCTCCGCCATTACGGCTCTCCGCCGGGCACCGACCACTCCTTGTGGCGGGCGAGGTGGGCGTAGTCGTTCCAGCGCGGCGCCAGCGCCGGCCGGGGCACCGGGTGATAGGGCGTCGCCGGATCGTCGAAGCGCGCGACCAGCGCGTGCAGGCCGTCCGCCGCCTCGCGCGCGAGTTTTTCGGCATCGCCGCCGATCGCGGTGATCTCGCCGGCGCTCTCGGCGCCGCTCAAGCGCCAGTAGGCGAGTGCTGCGACCTCGGCCGCGTCCACGCCGGCAAAGCCACCGGCGGCCGCGATCGCCGCTTCCAAGGAAAGTTGAGGCCGCCTGCCGTCGGCGACGTGCGTCTTCGGCGGCACCCCCCCGGTCTTGTAGTCGATGATCTCCAGCGCGCCCGTGTGAGTCCTGTCGATGCGGTCTGCCTTCGCCGTGAGGCGGAAGGCGCCGCCGGGTGCGTCGAGGTCGAGAGCACCCTCCACCTCGGTCGCGAGCGGTTGGAGTGCGGGTCGGCGCGCCCGCTCGGTCTCCACGAACCAGCGGACGATTCGCTCGAAGCGCGGCCACCAGAAGGCGAGCACGCCGGGCCGCGCGCCCGCCGCCTCGAATTCCGCCTGGCCGAGCGCCCGCAAGCGTGCCTCGGCATCCGCCGGCAGCGCGTGCCCGTGGGCGCGCACGAAGGCGTCCAGTATCCGGTGGATGATGCTGCCACGCTCCGCCGCGCTCGGGTCCGCGTCGATGGGATCGAGCGGCTTGAGCCGCAGGATGTCCCGCGCATAGATCGAATAGGGATCGGCGATCCAGGTCTCGACCCGCGTGACCGAGAGCCGCCGCGGCCGTGCCGCGACGGGCGGCCTGGGCTCGGGCGGCGGGAGGGGGCCGGGCGCGTCTGCCGGGTGGTCGAGCGCCGCCCACCAGGCGAGGAGCGCCGGCTCCACGGTCCGTAGCGCGGCAGCCCCGCCGGGCTCGCCCGCCAGCAGCGCATCGAGCCGCTGGAGCCAGCGGGACGGGATCGTGGGCGTCCCCTCGATGCGCCGCGCCCGCGTGAGATAGACCTCCGCCGCGCCGCAGCACTGGACGAAGTCGTGAGCCGAGAGCCCGATGCGCAGCTCCGGCGGCGGCAGGCCGAAGTCAGAACGCATGGGCCGGCTCATCCACGGATCGCCTGCCGCGGCCGGCGGCCAGACGCCCTCATTGAGCCCGCCCAGGATCATGCAGTCCGCGTGCTGCAGGCGGGCCTCCAGGGGACCCCAGATCTGCAGGCGGGGATGGCGGCCGAAGGGCGGGCGGACCACGTGGTCCTCCATCAGCGCATCCAGCAGCGCCGGATAGTGGCGGGGCGCTGCGGGCGGCAGCGCCGAGGCGGACTCCGCGAGGCCGGCGACGAAGCGCGCAGCCTGCTCGCCTGCCTCGCCGGACCAGAGCCGCGCGGCCCCCTCCTCGCCGTCGCTGGCCGCGAGCCACTCGGCGAACGCGGCGTGGGCCCGCACGAGATCGCCCAGCGCGGCCTCCGGCCCGGCCATCAGGGCGGCAAACGACGCGGCGCCCTCCTCCAGCCGGGCGAGCCAGCGTCCGATGGCGGCATCGTCCGTCGTCAGCGCCGCGGCCAGGCCGGCGAAGCCCGGTGCGGGCCTGGGTCCGCGCAGGATCTTCTGCTCCATCGCCCGGACGGCGCGGCGCCACGCCGCCGGCGCCATGTCGCCCGCCGCGAGCGGGTGCTTGAGCGCCGCCAGCAGGGGGACCGGCGCGGCTTCCTCCGCGATCATCCGCGCGGTGAGCCGGAGAAAGGCGCCCGGCGCAGTCTCGCCGAGCGGCACGCCGGCCGAATCGTCGACCGCGATCTCCCAGCGCCGGAGTTCCGCCGCGACCCTGCGTGCCAGCGCGCGATCCATGGTAACGAGGGCCGCGGTGCGGCCAGGGGTCTCCAGCGTCCGCCGCATGACGATGGCGATGACGCCGCCTTCCTCCTGCGGGCTGGCACAGTCGATGCGGTGAACGTCGCGGAGCGCTTCTGGCCCCTGCGGCGGCCGCGCGCGCCAGGCGGTGATCGTTTCCGCCGGCCGCATGGCGTCGGCGATCAGCCGCGCGCGCGCGCGGGCAGCCTCTCCGGCGCCGGTGCCGCTAGGCCACGGCTGCACCTCCCCGCGCGCGACGCCGATATGGGCAAGCAGCCCCCTCAGCGCGTACTGCGGATGGGTGGGGCCGATGGCCTCCCACGTCTCGTCGTCCGCCTCCCCGTTGAGGCCCGGGAGGACGACCATGCCCTGCGGCAGGCGCGCGATGGCAGCCAGCAGGTCGCGCGTGGCCGGCACGCTCCCGGTCGAGCCCGCGCCGATCACGGGATGCGCCGGCGGCTCCGCCTGCCAGCGCGCGGCGAGGCGCGTCAGCAGGGCGTCGCGCTGCGCCCACGGGTCGATCTTGTCCTGCTCCGCCAGGTGCGCCGGCCACTGGTCCATGATGATCGCGAGGAACTGCAGCACCTCCTGCCAGTGGGCCGCGTACTCCTCCGGCGCGAGCGCGGCGAGCGCGTCGGGGTCGAGGCGCGCGATCTGGATCTCGTCCAGCTGGGACGCCAGCGCCCGCGCCAGTCGCGAGGCCTGGTCCACGCCGCCCGCGCCGGTGAGCGCCGTGCTCCGTGCTGTCTCGATGAACCTCTGGACCAGCCGGGTGAGCTGCAGCCGGCGCTCCAGCGGCGAGACGGCGTCGGGCAGCGCCGCGTCGTCTTCGTCGCCGATGCTCATCTCGTCCTCGTCGATATCGCCGAGGGGTCGGATGCGCGGCAGCAGCAGCGCCCGCCCCGGCACCGCCCGCAGGAAGGCGAGGCCGAGCGCCCGGCAGGCGCGGCGCGTCGGCAGCAGGATGGTGAGCCGGCTCAGCGCCAGCGGGTCGCCGGGGTCGAGGGGCACCGCCCGGCCGGACAGGATGCCGCCGGCCAGCGAGTCGACGAACGGCTGCCAGGGCGGCACCGTGTAGACGGTGGGCGTGCCGTCGCTCATCCCTCCCCGTCCCCTCCCTCGCCTGCGAGGAAGCGCTCGGCCGCTGCCAGCCCCTCCGGCGAGCCGACGTGGAGCATGTGGCCGCGATGCACGACGCCGAACAGGCGGCCCGCGCCCATCGCCTCGTCGTAGTGGCGGTTGAGCGAATAGGCGCCGGCGGGGGCATCCGCGAAGAGCCGGGGATGGAGAAGCTGCACGCCGGTGAAGACGTAGGGCGCGCGCGCCGCCGTCCCGCGCCGGGCGAGCCGCCCGTCGCCGCCCTGGAAGAAGTCGCCGGCGCCCCCGCAGCCGAGCGCGCACGTGAGCGGACAGAGGAGCAGGAGCGCATCCATCGCTTCCCCCTCCCACGCCCCGGCCAGGCGCGCCAGCGCGGGCGTGCCGCGCTCGGCAATCACGGCATCGCTGTTCATCACGTAGAAGGCGTCGTCGCCCAGCCATCGAAGCGCCCGGCGCACGCCGCCGCCGGTCTCCAGCCGCTCCTCTTCGCGCGAGATGCGGATGCGGGGCGCGCCGGGCCGGGCCGCTCGGCCGGCAAGAAAATCCTCGATCTGTTCCGCCAGGTGGTGGGTGTTGACGACGACCTCGCCCACCCCGGCGCGCTCCAGGCTTTCGAGCGCGTGGGCGAGGAGCGGCTTGCCGGCAAGCGGCACCAGCGGCTTCGGGATCGTCTCGCTCACTGCGCGCATGCGGGTGCCCAGCCCTGCGGCCAGCACCATCCCGCGCGAGGGTTGCGCGGTCACGGCGCGGCGCGCTCCATGCGCGCGGGGCACCGGCGCTCGATCCAGGCCCGCACCGGCGCGAGCGCAGGATGGGCGAGATCGCGGGCGAAGTGCCCCCACACGCGCGGCAGATGGGCGAGGTAGGCGGGCTTGCCGTCCCGCCGCGCGAGGCGGTGAAAGACGCTGATGATCCGCACCGCCCGCTGCGCGCCGAGGATGGCGTAGGCCGCGCGGAACTTCGCCTCACGCACGCCAGGCGACGCCTGCAGGTAGCGTGCGATCATCGCCGCCTCCAGCCCGCTGCCGAGGTCGCGGCGCGCATCCTGCAGCAGCGAGACCAGGTCGTAGGCGGCGGGGCCTGCGCGCGCGTCCTGAAAGTCCAGCAGGCCGACGCGGCCGAGCGCACGCCCCTCGCTCCCTTCGCCGCGCGCGGGCAGCCACATCAGGTTGCCGGCGTGAAAATCCCGCAGGCAGAGCGCCTGCGGACCGGCTGCGGCTTCCTCCAGCGGTGCCCGCCATGCCGCCTCGAATTCCGCCGCCATGGATGCGTTCATCGCCTCATCGCCAATGCTCTCCAGGAAGAGTGTCGCGTCGTCGAGCATCCAGTCCGCATCGTAACGGCAGAGGCCCGGCGGCACCGGCCGGCGGTGAAGGTCGATCAGAAAATCGGTCGCCGCCTCGTAGAGCGTGCGTTCGAGGGACGCTGCCGCCGGGCCGGCGAGCAGGGCCGAGAAACTGTCGTCCCCGAAATCCTCGAGCAGGGCGAAGCCCTGTTCCTCGTCCGCCGCGAGCACCTCCGGCGCGCTGTAGCCCATGCCGCTCAGCAGCCGCGCGATCCGCACGAAGGCGGCGACCGAGTGCCCCGGCGGCGGGTCGTCCATGAGCACCGCCGTCGCGCCGCCCTGCGCGAGCCGCGCGTAGCGCCGCGCCGAGGCATCGCCCGCGAGCGGCGCCTGCGCCGCACCGCCCCAGCCCGCGTCTGCGACGAAAGCCCACCGTTCGCGCTCGCGATCTCGATCGTTCACCCGTCCCGCTCCGGGTCTTGGACCAGCGCTTCGGCGAGCGCGCCGGCGCGCGGGCCGTGCGGGGCGATCGTGACGAGCCGCTCCCTTTCGTCTTCCCCCGGCGCGAGATGCACTTGGAGCCAGTCGCCCGGCAGGATGGCGCCCAGCGTCTCCGGCCACTCGATCAGCGAGATCGCGCCCGCAAACGCGTCCTCGATGCCAAGCTCGTAGGCGTCCTTCGCCTCGCTCAGCCGATAGAGGTCGAAGTGCCAGATCGCGCCCGCCGCGTGCTCGTAGAGCTGCACCAGGGTGAAGGTGGGGCTCGGCACCTCCTCCGCATCCCGGCCCAGCCGCGCGCGGATGAAGGCCCGCGCGAACGCGGTCTTGCCGCTGCCGAGCGCCCCGCAAAGCCCGATCACGTCGCCGGGTGCCGCGTGCGGGGCGAGGCACGCCGCCAGCCTCTCGGTATCCGCGAGGGTCCGCACGCGCACGGTCAGCGGCTCGCGCGGCGTGGCGCGCTCGCTTCCCGTGGCGCCGGGCGCCCTATCGTCAGTATCGGTAGTGATCGGGCTTGAACGGCCCCTCTTGCGGCACGCCGATGTAGGAGGCCTGCTTGTCCGAGAGTTCGGTGAGCTTCGCGCCGAGCTTGCCGAGGTGCAGCGCCGCGACCTTCTCGTCGAGGTGCTTCGGCAGCGTGTAGACGCGGTGCTCGTAGTTCGCGTGGTTCTGCCAGAGCTCCATCTGCGCCAGCACCTGGTTGGAGAAGGACGAGCTCATCACGAAGGAGGGATGCCCGGTGGCGCAGCCGAGGTTCACGAGGCGGCCCTTGGCCAGCACGATGAGCCGCTTGCCGTCGGGGAACTCGACCTCGTCCACCTGCGGCTTCACCTCGTGCCAGGGGAAGTTGCTGAGCGCATTGATCTGGATCTCGGAATCGAAGTGGCCGATGTTGCAGACGATGGCGCGGTCCTTCATCTCGCGCATGTGGTCGATGGTGATGACGTCGACATTGCCGGTCGCCGTGACGAAGACGTCCGCCTCGCCCGCCATGTCGTCCATGGTCGAGACCTCGTAGCCCTCCATCGCCGCCTGCAGCGCGCAGATCGGGTCGATCTCGGTCACGCAGACCCGCGCGCCCTGCCCGCGCAGCGACGCGGCGCAGCCCTTGCCCACGTCGCCGTAGCCGTTCACCACCGCGATCTTGCCGGCGAGCATCACGTCGGTCGCCCGCTTGATGCCGTCCACCAGGCTCTCGCGGCAGCCGTAGAGGTTGTCGAACTTCGACTTCGTCACCGAATCGTTCACGTTGATGGCGGGCGCGCCCAGGCTGCCGTTCTGCTCCATCTCGTAGAGCCTGAGCACGCCGGTGGTGGTCTCCTCCGAAATCCCCTTGATGTCCGCCATGAGCGCGGGGTGCTCATCGTGCATGATCTTGGTGAGGTCGCCCCCGTCGTCCAGGATCATGTTGGGGCGCCAACCGTCAGGCCCCTCGATGGTGCGCTCGATGCACCACTCGTACTCCTCTTCGGTCTCGCCCTTCCAGGCGAAGACGGGGACGCCGGCGTCGGCCATGGCAGAAGCCGCGTGGTCCTGGGTCGAGAAGATGTTGCACGAGCTCCAGCGCACCTCCGCGCCGAGCGCCCGCAGCGTCTCGATGAGGACGGCGGTCTGGATCGTCATGTGCAGGCAGCCGGCGATGCGCGCGCCCGCCAGCACCTGGGCCTCGCCGAACTCCGCGCGGAGCGCCATCAGCCCCGGCATCTCGGTCTCGGCGATGGCGATCTCCTTGCGGCCCCACTCGGCCAGCGAGAGGTCCTTCACCTTGTAGTCGGCGCCGTTCTGCATCGCGCTGTTCCCTGAGTACACGTTCGCTTCGGCGCGCGACATCCGATCCGCTGCCGGCGCGGCTTTTAGCATCGCCGCCGGGGGCTCACAACCGGCGCCGCCTCTGCCTTGGCGCGGCACTACTTTCCATTCGAGAACTCGTCGATCAGCTTCGCGATCCGTCCCGCCTCGGACTGGCTCAGCAGCTCCTCCGCATGGTGCGCCGCGGCAGAAGCGTCGAGGCCGAGGATGCGCTGCTTCACGCGCGGCACGTTGGGCGGCGCCATGGAGAGATCGCGCAGGCCGAAGCCCACCAGCATCGCGGTGAAGCGCGGATTGCCCGCAAGCTCGCCGCAGAGATTGACCGGAATGCCGGCACGCCGGGCCGCGTCGGTGGCGAAGCGGATGAGCCGGAGCACCGCGGGATGGAGGGGGTCGTAGAGGTGAGCCACCTGGTCGTCGCCGCGGTCGATCGCCAGCGTGTACATGGTGAGGTCGTTGGTGCCGAGGGAGAAGAAATCGCAGGCGCCGGCCAGCGCATCCGCCGCGAGCGCAGCGCCCGGCGTCTCGATCATGATGCCGAGCGGCGGCGCATCGGCGATCGGCACCCGCGCGCGGGTCAGCCTGCGCACCATCTTGTCCAGCGCCTTCCGCACGGCCCTGATCTCGTCGACCGAGGTGATCATCGGCACCAGGATGCGCACCGGCCCGTGGGCGCCGGCACGGAGGATCGCCGCGATCTGCGCCTCCAGCAGCGCCGGCGTCTTGAGCGAAAGCCGCACAGCGCGGAGGCCTAGCGCCGGATTGACGCTCGGCGTGATGTGCGCGCCGAGCGAGTAGGCGAGCTTGTCCGAGCCCACGTCGAGGGTCCGCACCGTCACCGGCGCCCCCTCCATGCCGTCGACGATGTCCTTCAACGCGACGTACTGTTCGTCCTGGCTCGGCGGCTGGTCGCGGTTCATGTACATGAACTCGCTGCGCAGAAGCCCGATGCCCTCCGCGCCGGCCTCCTGCGCCTGCGCCAGCTCGTTGGGCAGCTCGATGTTGCACTGGAGCGTCACGCGCTCGCCGTCTTGCGAGACCGCGGCCACCTGGCGCAGCCGGGCAAGCTGGCGCTCGCGGCGCTCCAGCGCGCGGCGCCTGCGCTCGAGCCGCGCGATCGTCGCCTCGCCGGGGTTGACCACGAGCCCGCCGCGCACCCCGTCCACGGCCACCACGTCGCCCGAGCGCACGGCGCCCGCGAGGCCCGCCACGCCGAGCACCGCCGGCAGGCCGAGCGAGCGCGCCATGATCGCGGTGTGCCCCTCGGCCCCGCCGTGCGCCGCCGCAAAACCGCCGATGCGCGCCGGGTCCATGAGCGCGGTATCGGCCGGCGTGATCTCCTCGGCGATGACGATGGTGCCGGATGCGACGCCGGAGAACGCCTGGTAGCCGGCGCGGGTCAGGTTGCGCACCAGGCGCCCGCTCGCTTCCCGCACGTCGTCGATCTTGCCGGCGAGATACGAGTCCTCCATCCCGGCAAAGGCCTGGGCGATCTCCGAGAGCTGCATCTGAATCGCCGCCTCGGCGTTGATGCGCGCATCCCGGATGCGGGCCTCGACGCCCCGCACGAGCCGGGAGCCGGAGAGCATCAGCAGGTGCGCGTCGAGCAGGTAGCGCAGCTGGCCCGCGACCTCTTCCGGCAGCGTTTCGGCCTTGGCCTGCAGGCTGTGGATCTGCGAGACGGAGAGCGAGACGGCCTCGCGGAAGCGCGCGATCTCGGCCTCGATCGCATCGTCCTCGATACGGTATTCCGGCACGTCGATGAGGCCGCGCTCGACCACGTGCGCCGGCCCCACCGCGATGCCGGCGGAGACGCCGAGGCCCTTGAAGTGCCGCTCGGGCCGCTCGGCCAGCGCCTCGGCCGCCGGGCGCGCGACGGCCTCAGTCTTCATCGAAGCCGCCCTCGACCAGCCCGGCGAGCGCCGCGAGCGCCGCGTCCGCGTCCCTGCCGGAGGTCTCGATCCTGATCTCGCTGCCCGGCCCCGCCGCCAGCATCATCAGGCCCAGGATCGAGTGGCCCGAGACCCGCGTGCCGTTGCAGGAGACGGTGACGTCGGCGTCGAAGCCCGAGGCGGTCTTGACGAACTTCGCGGCCGCCCTGGCGTGCAAACCTCGCCGGTTGCCGATCAGGCAGGTGCGCCCGCGGCTTCCCTTGCTGCACTCGGCCGCGGTCTCGCTCACGCCCCGTCGTCCTCGAGCAGCCGGCCCGCGACATGGATATAGGTGCGCCCGGCCTCCTGGGCCGCCGCCACGGCGCTCCGCAGATCGTGGCCTGAGCGCACGCTCGCGAGCTTGATTAGCATCGGCAGGTTCACGCCGGCGATGACCTCGACGTTCGCGCCCTCCATGACCGAGATGGCGAGGTTGGACGGCGTGCCGCCGAACATGTCGGTGAGCACGATCACGCCGTCGCCCGCGTCGGTCTCGCCGATCGCGTCAAGAATGTCCCGGCGGCGCCGCTCCATGTCGTCGTCGGGGCCGATGCAGACGGCGCGCGTGCGCGGCTGCGGCCCGACGACGTGCTCGGTCGCCGCGACGAATTCCTCGGCGAGGCGCCCGTGGGTGACGAGAACGAGGCCGATCATCGGCTCAGCCCACCGCCTGCCGTTCCCGCTCGCCGTCCCCGGCTTCGAGGTCCCGGTGGCGTAGCGTGACCTGCCAGCGGCCGCCCCCCAGCGCCGCGGCCAGGTGTTCCGCCGCGGCGACGGAGCGGTGGCGCCCGCCGGTGCAGCCCAGCGCCACGGTGAGGTAGGACCGGCCGTCCCGCTCGAAGGCCGGCAGCAGCGGAGTGAGCATCGCAACCATGCCGTCGAAGAAGGGGGCGTAAGCCGGATCCTCCCGCACGTAATCCGCGACCTCGGGCTCGCGCCCGGTGAGCGGCCGCAGCGCGGGCACATGATGGGGATTGCGGAGGAAGCGGACGTCGAACACGAAGTCGGCCTCCGGCGGCACGCCCTGGCTGTAGGCGAAGGAGAGCACGAAGACCGCCGGCCCGTGCTCGGCCTCCGGCTGGAAGCGGGCGGCGATGATGCCGCGCAGATCGCGGACGGAAAGCCGGCTGGTATCGATGGTGAGATCCGCCCGTTCGCGGAGCCAGCCGAGCAGCGCCCGCTCGCGCTGGATTCCCTCGTCGACCGGGCGGTCGTGGGCCAGCGGGTGCGGGCGGCGGGTCTCGCTGAAGCGCCGGCGCAGCACTTCCGTCTCGCAGTCAAGAAAGAGCAGCGCGATGACGTCGGGCCCGCGTGCGCCCAGCAGCGGGCCGAGGTAGCGCTCGATGTCGCCGGGGTCGAACCCCCGCGTGCGCGAATCGATGCCGAGAGCGAGCGCGCCTTCGCGGCTACCGTCGTCTCTCTCCCGGACCAGGTCCGAGAGCAGCGAGAGCGGCAGGTTGTCGATCGCCTCGTAACCGAGGTCTTCCAAAATCTTGAGCGCCGTCGACTTGCCGGCGCCGGACATGCCCGTCACCAGCACGAGGGTCCGCTCGGCGGTGCGCTGGGCGGCCATCACCCGGCCGAAGGCGTTGCCAGCGCGCGCGCCTCGCCGGCGGCGAGCGCAAGCCTGACCTTGGCCGGCGCCGACGCCTCGAACGGAGCAAGCGCCACGCGCCGCAGCCGATGGCCGGAGAGCGCGACGTTTGCTACCTCCGGCATGCGTTCGACCGATTGGGGCGCGACGAGATCGACCACGAGACGAACCGGGCACCGGGGGA
The DNA here is from genome assembly GCA_965221125.1 of Alphaproteobacteria bacterium. Taxonomy (GTDB): domain Bacteria; phylum Pseudomonadota; class Alphaproteobacteria; order UBA828; family UBA828; genus WTGU01. The sequence continues at coordinate 362,184 of CBDCRW010000005.1, read as the reverse complement.
CGAAGTCCATCGAGACGATCCCGATCCCGCGCACTTCGAGAAGCCCCGCGATGCGCGCCGGCGGCGCGGCCAGCAGCGTCCCGCCGCTGCTCGTCAGCGCTACCTGGTCGTCCGCGACCAGCCGAGCCCCGTCCTCGATCAGGCGGAGCGCGAGGTCGGACTTGCCGGCACCGGGGGTGCCTCGCAGCAGCACGCCGCTCCCCTCCAGGGCGACGCAGCTCGCGTGGACCAGCACCATGGGGCTGCGCGGGCGGTGGGCGCTCACGTCGCGGCGGTGCCCGACGCACCGGCGAGCACGGCGTAGAGCGCCTCGGCGCTGTCCGCCCCGCGCAGGCGGGCGCAGACACGCTCGTCGCGCAACAGGCGGGAGACCAGCGCCAGCGCCTTCAGGTGATCCGAGCCCGCAGACTCCGGCGCCAGCAGCAGGCAGACGAGATCGACCGGCCGCCCGTCGACCGCGTCGAACTCGATGGGCTCGCGCAGGCGCGCGAACACGGCCGATATCCGTGCGAGGCCCGCGAGCTTCCCGTGCGGGATCGCGACTCCCCTGCCGACCCCGGTCGAGCCGAGGCGCTCGCGCGCCAGCAGGACGTCGAGGATCGCGCGTTCGTCCTGCGCGGTCTGGGCTGCGGCGATGGCGGAAAGCTCCTGCAGGGCCTGCTTCTTGCTGGCTGCCTTGAGCGCGTCCGCAACGCCGTCCAACGACAGCAGGTCCGCGATCTCCATTGTCCGATCGCTCTGTTGGTTGCCCCTGAAGGCGGCAGGTGGTCGGAGCTGGCGGCGGCCGGCGCCCGGCCGCGGCGCCGCTCAGTCGGCCGGCTGCGGAGAGAACTCCGCGTCGCCCGAGGCCTTGGCGCCGCGCGGCGACTTGTGGTGATCGCGCAGCTTCCGCTTGTGGCGGCGCATGCGCTTCTCCAGCCTCTCGGCGGCGATGCTGAAGCTCGCCGTCATGTCGGCTGCCGCCGCGTGGCTCTGGAACCTGATCCCCTGGCCGACGTGGATCATGAGGTCGGTCTCGATCATCTGCGCGACCTTGGCGAACACGGCCTGCGCGTCGATGGCGGAGGCGAAGAACTTGCCCGTCGACGTCTCGAGGCGCTGCGTCACTTGCTCGCGAAAGCTCTCGTTGACGCTGACGTGCCGGCCCGTGATGGCGATCTGCATGCCTACCCCCGCGGTCTCGCTTCAGGGGGATTATAGGCGAGGCGGGGCACGGGCGGGAAGCGCGACCGGCCGCAATGCCGCATTCGTGAAGGTGCCGGTGCCGCCGGGAAGAATTGAACTTCCGACCCCTCCCTTACCAAGACACTCGCGACCCATTCGTTCGCCTTGTGGGCGCCAATATTTGCCTGTTTCGTTCACGTTCAACTCGCTTTGATCCACCTATTTCTCTGCGATCGCACAGAAACGCCCATCATCCGCGCCGCTCCATGGCCTCGACGGCGCCGCGCAGACGATCGGGATGATGATGGCCGTACACCCGTTCGAGCACGTCAAGGCCCATACCCAAGTAGCCAACCACTGCCCACTTGTCCGCTCCTGCCTGCATGAGCCAAGTGGCGCAGGTGTGTCGAAGATCATGAGGGCGGCAGGGATCGATCCCGGAGTCGCGCAGCGCCTTCCTCCACGCCGTTCTGACGGACCCCACACGCTGGCCATCGATCTCCACAACCCATCGAGCGCCCATCCGCTCCCAGCGCCGAAGGTGCGCCAGCAGGCGGCTCGGCACCGGCACGGTCGGCGTACGCTTCTGATCCTCCCTGATCACCCTACTGAACCCGATCGGGAAGAGGAGCGTCCCTTATATGGTCGCCGAGGCGGCGGAACGGCGACGGGCCGAGGCTCTGCTGGACGAGATGGAATCGAGAACGTGAGGGGGATTGTCGCGGCGACCGTGTTGGTCGCGGTCCTCTTGATCGCCGCCTGCATCTCGGACATGCGCGTGGTCACCAGCGGCCTTCGCCCCGTCCCCGTCATCGACACGTCCGCCCAGACGGTCCACGAGCGGCAGGGCGAGAGTCACCGGTCCCGCCAGATGCGGTTCCTGGGCTACAGCCGGGACGGCGAGACGGGTTTCAGGGAGCACCTCGTCGGCTGGGGAGGCCCCGGCACCGACCCACGCAAGGTCGTGGTCCCCTTCCCCGTCGTGGTGCATGACGGCCGGTGGGTCGCGTACAAGAACCAGCGGGAGAGCCCCGCCAACCGATGAAATCGATCTCAGGTGAACCTGCAGCGTCTGATTCAGCAAATGCTGCGGTGAGAGGGAGTCCGCGACCAGGCGGTCCTCGTCGGCATGGCCGCGCGGGATGCGGCGCTGGGTCGAGCGATGCTGACCCAGCACCCGGCAGGCGCGGCGTTCCGAGACCCCGAGCCGGTCGCAGACATGATCGATGCACTGGCGCCGGCGCGAGGGGCTTAGAAGTTTCCCCCCGCGGCTTCTTTGAGGATCTGCTTGTCCAGCGTCAGATCGGAGACCGCACGGCGCAGCCGCTCGTTCTCCTTCTCGAGTTCCTTCAGACGGCGAAGCTGATCGCCGCTCATTCCGGCATACTCCTTGCGCCACCGGTAGAAGGTAACCTCGCTGATCCCGAGCTGTCGGATCGCATCCGCCATCGACATGCCCTGGCCGTGCAGAACTTCCGCCTGCCGCAGCAGGCTCACGATCTCCTCAGGCTTGTACCGCTTCCTTGCCATCGCCGGTCCTCCTCTTTCCATAACCTAAGGGTGGACCAATCCGATGGGGGAGGATCCAGCCGGCGGGCGGTGTCGGGGTCGGCCGGTTCGTGCCGATAGTCGTCGAGGCGGCACGAGGCCCCGCGAAATAATCCTGCCGGGGGCTCCGCCCCCGGACCCCCGAGGTAAACAAGTGAGCACTCAAGGCGTAAGCGTCCGGGCAACGCGGAAGCCGAAGGTGACGACCCGGTTCCCGACGCTGTACCCGAGGCGGATGGCGGAACGGAGGAACCACGGTATGTTGCTCCACGAACCGCCGCGCAATACGCGCTGCCCGCAATCACCGCCCGCCACCCAAGCGCTGCCGTCCGACGGCGCGCCCGCATAGTCATTGTGCCAGCAGTCCTCGACCCATTCCGATACATTGCCCGACATGTCATGCAAGCCGAAACCGTTCGCCGCAAACGAACCCGCCGGAGCCGTTTCACGGCCGTCCCAGCGGCTGCCGCAGCCGCGGCAGTTCGCCCGGTTCCGGCCCACCGAATCCCCCCAGCTATAGCGCGTCCGCGTCTTCGCGCGCGCCGCATATTCCCACTCCGCCTCCGTCAACAGCCGGTACTCCTTCCCCGTCTTCCGCGACAGCCACGCGACATACGACCGCGCTTCGTTCCAGGTCACATGGATGACCGGCCGACTTCCACGGCCCCAGCCCTTGTCATCGGGGCGATACCCGTCGCATCCGCCAGCGGATACGCAGGTATCCCATTCCGCAAACGTCACCTCGTGTTTGCCCACCGCAAAGGGTTGCGAGATCGTCACCTCATGCTGCAGGACTTCATCTCCGTCACGGCCTACTTCCGACCTCGGCGAGCCCATGACGAACGAACCCGCCGGCACCACCACCATTTCCGGACAGGACGGGCAATCCCGGAATGTTTCCCCCGCCTTCGGCCCCACTTCCGCTTCGGCCAGCAGCGCCGTCGGAACAAACCCTACACGCCCGCCTGCCTCGACACGGCCCGCTGCGTCATGCAGCGCAATCTCTTCTGCTGGCCTTACAACATCATCCACGCTTCCGGCTGTTCCGTGGCTGGCAAGAAGCGAAGCGACTACGAAGGCCACGGCGGAGAGGGTACGGGCTATGAGTTTCATTGACCTGCCCCCGTCGACTGGTCCAGGTCGAATATTAGTGCATTGCGGGTTTCTCGGCCAAGCTGGGTGGCCGGCGGAGCGTAGCGGAGCCGGGCGGCCAGCTTGGCAAGACGACCGTCTCCGGGGCCGGCGGCCGATATCCCAGGCTGCTGTGTGGGCGGATTGCGTTGTAATGGCGCCGCCAGGATTCGATGAGAACCTGGGCTTCCTTCAGGGTGTAGAAGATCTCCCCGTTCAGGAGCTCGTCGCGCAGCCGGGCATTGAAGCTCTCGATATAGCCGTTCTCCCAGGGTGAGCCCGGCTCGATGAAGGCGGTCCGGGCGCCGACCGCAGCGATCCACCGCCGTACAGCCTCGGCGATGAACTCCGGGCCGTTGTCGGAACGGATCCAGGCCGGGATGCCGCGCAGGATGAACAGATCGGTCAGCACGTCGATGACGTCGATCGAGGAGAGCTTGCGCCGAACCCGGATGGCCAGGCTCTTGCGGGTGAACTCGTCCAGGACATTGAGCATGCGGAAGGCCCGGCTGTCATAGGTCCGGTGATGGACGAAGTCGTAGGACCAGACGTGGTCCGCCCGCTCGGCGCGCAGCCGGATGCAGGAGCCGTCGTTGAGCCACAGACGGCCCCGCTTGGGTTGTTTCCCGGGCACCTTCAGCCCCTCGCGCCGCCACAGGCGCTCGACCCGCTTGTCGTTGACCTGCCAGCCGGCGTCGCGCAGCAGGGCGGCGATCCGCCGGTATCCGTAGCGGCCATACTGGCGGGCCAGCTCGATCATGTCCGCCACCAGGCGGTCCTCGTCGGCACGGCCACGCGGGTTGCGGCGCTGGGTCGAGCGGTGCTGCCCCAGCACCCGGCAAGCCCGGCGCTCCGAAATCCCGAGCCGGTCGCAGACATGATCGATGCACGCCCGCCGGCGCGAGGGGCTTAGAAGTTTCCCCCTGCGGCCTCTTTCAGGATCTGCTTGTCCAGCGTCAGATCGGAGACCGCACGGCGCAGCCGCTCGTTCTCCTTCTCGAGCTCCTTCAAACGGCGAAGCTGATCGCCGCTCATCCCGGCGTACTCCTTGCGCCAGCGGTAGAAGGTAACCTCGCTGATCCCCAGCTCGCGGATCGCGTCCGCCATCGACAGGCCCTGGCCGTGCAGGACTTCCGCCTGCCGCAGCAAGTTCACGATCTCCTCGGGCTTGTAACGCTTCCTTGCCATCGTCGGCCCTCCTCTTTCCATAACCTAAGGGTGGACCAATCCGATGGGGTAGGATCACCTTCGTTCAATCACATTTCCAAGCGATTGAAAATTCTAAAGATTCTATAGAGTCGGAAAATGCTCTAACCCATGTCGGCTTCGGGGATTTGCAGGCTCGCACCCGGGACCGCGGCCAGCAGCGCCTTGGTGTAGTCGTGGCGCGGGGCGGTGAAAACCTCGGCCGCGCCGCCGGTCTCGACGACCCGCCCCAGATACATCACCGCCACGCTGTCGCTGATGTAGCGGATCACGCCGAGATCGTGGCTGACGAAGATGTAGGTGAGCCCCAGCTCGCGCTTGGTCTGCTTGAACAGGTTGAGGATCTGCGCCTGGACAGAGACGTCGAGAGCAGACGTCGGCTCGTCCGCCAGCACGAGCGCGGGGCGTAGGATGATCGCACGCGCGATCGCCGCCCGCTGGCGCTGCCCGCCGGAAAGCTGGTGCGGATAGCGGCTGGCGAACCCCGCATTCAACCCCACCAGCTCGAGCGCCTCGCCGACGTGGGAGTCGCGGTCGCGCCGGGTGCCGATGTCGTGCACCTCCAGCGGCGTCCGGAGCGCAGCGCCGATCGACTGGCGCGGGTTGAACGAAGAGGTCGGGTCCTGGAACACGCACTGCACGCGGCGCCGCATCTCCCGCAGCGAGCGCCGCGAGAGGGTGGCGATGTCCTGGTCCTCGAACCAGATCTGCCCGCTCGTCGGGCGCAGGAGACGCAGGATTAGGCGAAGCAGGGTCGACTTGCCCGAGCCCGACTCGCCGACGATGCCGAGGGTCTCCCCCGGCGCCACGTCGAGCGAGACGCTGGCGACCGCATCTACCGCGTGGCGGCGGCTCAGGAGGCCGGTGCCGCCGTAGCGCTTGGAGAGCGCCTCGCAGCGCACCAGTGGATCAGGCACCGGCTTCGTCTAGCAGCCAGCAGCGGGCGCTGTGGCCGGCCTCGACCGCCATGAACTCGGGCTCGCTGGTGCAGCGGTCGAAGCGGCGATCGCAGCGGTCGGCGAACCGGCAGCCTTCCGGCAGCTCGTAGGGGGAGGGAATCTGTCCGGGGATCGAGAGCAGCTCCTCCTGCACCGTCTTCACCGTCGGCGTCGCCCGCAGCAGCGCCCGGGTGTAGGGATGGCTCGGCCGTTCGAACAGATGCGAGACCGGGGCGCGTTCGAGTATGGCGCCCGCGTACATGACGTAGACCCAGTCGCACAGCTCGACGATGACCCCGAGATCGTGGGTGATGAACAGGATCGCGGTCCCGTGGGTGTCGCGGATCTCGCGCAGCAGCCTGAGCACCTGGGCCTGCACCGTAACGTCGAGCGCCGTGGTCGGCTCGTCCGCGATCAGCAGCTCCGGCTCGAGCGCGAGCCCCATCGCGATCATCGCCCGCTGCTGCATGCCGCCCGAATACTGGTGCGGGTACTCGCGCGCGCGGGTCTCGGCGGCTGGCAGATGCACCGAATCGAGCAGGTCCACCGCCCGCGCATGCGATGGCGCCCGCCCCAGCCCGCGGTGGAGCTCATAGGGCTCGCCCACCTGGCGGCCCACCCTGAGAACGGGATTGAGCGCGCGCAGCGCGTCCTGCGGGATCAGCGAGACGCGGTTGCCGCGAATGTCGCGCATCTCGCGCTCCGACTTGCCGGTCAACGTCTCGCCGGCGAGCGAGATGGTGCCCGATGCGATCCTTGCGCGCTTGGGCAGGAGGCCGAGCACTGAGAGCGCCGTCATCGTCTTGCCCGAGCCGGATTCGCCGATCAGGCCAACGATCTCCCCCGGCCAGACTTCCAGGTTCGCGCGATCGACCACGCGCGCCGTGCCGCGCGAGCCCGAAAACTCGATGCTCAGGTCATCGATCCGGAGCGTCGCCGGCCGGTCGTCCCGCGCGTGCGGGCGAATGTCGCGGCCGTTGCTGGAGGCGGGGGTCATGCCGATTACCGGAGTTCCAGGGCTCAGGCGCCGTCAGGCGCTCTCGCCGCCACCGCCGCCCCGCCGATAGGCAGGTGCCACGCTCATGCTGGCCTCGATCTCGTCGCTGAAGCTGCCGAGCGGATTGTCCCGCGTCGGCATCTGCGCGACGAAGGGCAGGCTCTGATACTTGGCCACCTCGTAGATGCGCCGTAGCTCCGCCACGGGATAGCGGTGCTCGTCGGCCCGCAGGTCGACGTAGGGGTATTCCTCCCTCCAGTGGACCAGCAGTGCCGCCGACTGCTTGCCGCGGGCGTCGCCGCCGGTGGCCTGACCCGCCTCCAGCGCGAGCAGCAGGCGTTCGGGCAGCGCCAGCGCCTCGGTGTTCTGGAAGGTCTCAGCCATGGCGATCACCGTGCCTTCGCCCACCAGGATGTTGCCCTGGGCCGAGTAGTTGTCGCCGTGTCGGTGGCCGCACCATGGGCCGCAGTCCTCGCCGGTGAACGCGGCGCTCCCGCCTTGTGAATCGACCATGCCAACCTGGCGCACCGCACGTCCCGGGTCTTCGGCAATCAGCCGGTCGAGAGCATCCCGTGCCGAGACGCCGTCCGCCATCAGCTTGAGGCCGTCGATGGCGAGATAGGGGTTGACCCACGACATGGTGGCGACTGCGCCCGCCCTGGCGCGGACGAAAGGGCAATAGCCGCCCACCGCAGGTGCCGCGGTACACACCGCGACCCCCAGCATGCCGGTGCGGGCGCAGCGGCCGACGATGGTGAAGGTGTTGAGCTGCATGAAATCCCCTCCGCCTTGCCCTCAGCCGACGCCGCTGCCACCGCCGCCGGGACGGTCCATCGGCGCGATGCTCAGGCCCCAGCGCATGTCGTCGCCGAAGGCGCCGAGCGGATTGTCGCGGGTCGGCATCTGGGCCATGAACGGCAGGCTCACCTGCTTGGCGATGGCATAGATGCGCCGAAGCTCGCCGATCGGATTGCGATGCTCGTCAGCCCGCAGGTCGACCAGCGGATACACCTCGGTGTGCACCACATAGACTGCGGCCGACTGCTTGCCGCGGGAATCGCCGCCTGCCGACTGGCCCGCTTCCAGCGCCGCGATCAGGCGCTCGGCGAGGTCCAGTGTCTCGGTGTGCCGGAAGGACTCAGCCATCGCCGGCACGCAGCCGCCCCCCATCAGCAGATTGCCCTGGGCGCTGAAGCCGGGGCCGGTGAGGTGGCCGCACCAGGGCGGGCATTCGTTGCCGGTGAAGGCCGCGCCGCCGCCATTCGCATCGACGTAGCCGATCTGCCGTGTCTCGCGGCCGGGATCCTCCGCCAGCAGCCTGTCGCACACCGCGCTCGCGCTCATGCCCTGCTCCATCAGGTCGAGACCGTCGTAGGCGAGGTAGGGATTGCACCAGGATTGCGACGAGACCGCGCCGGCGCCGGCCCGCGCGAAGGGGCAGTAGGCGCCGACGGCAGGCGCGGCCGTCGCCACGGCGGCGCCGAGCTGGCCGGTGCGGGCGCAGCGGCCGACGATCGAGAATGTGTTGAACTGCATGGCCGCCTCCCTCACGCGCTCTCGCCGCCGCCACCGCCCGGCCGGTAGGCCGGCGAGACGCTCATGCTGCGGCGCATGTCTTCGGCAAAGCTGCCGAGCGGGTTGTCTCGCGTGGGCATCTGCGCCACGAACGGCAGGCTCTGGTACCTGGCCACCTCGTAGATGCGCCTCAGCTCGACGATCGGGTAGCGGTGCTCGTCCGCGCGCAGATCTACCAGCGGGTAGCGCTCCTTGTGCATTACCAGCACCGCCGCGCCCTGCCGCCCGCGCGCATCGCCGCCCGCCGCATCGCCTGCTTCCAGAGCGGCGATCAGCCGTTCGGCGAGGTCGAGCGCCTCCAGCCGCTGAAAGGCCTCGGCCATGGTGCTCACCGTCTCCGGGCCGGTGAGCAGGTTTCCCTGCGAAGAGAAGTTCGTCCCGTTGACGGCGCCGTTCCACTCAGCGCAGTCCTTGCCGGTGAAGGCCGCGCTGCCGCCCTGCGCGTCGACGTAGGCGACCTGCCTGATCTCGCGGCCGGGGTCTTCGGCCACGAGCTTGTCGCAGACCGCCTGCGCCCCCATGCCCTGCTCCATCAGGTCGAGGCCGTCATGGGCGAGGTAGGGGTTGCACCAGGATTGCGAGGCGACCGCACCGACGCCGGCGCGGGCGAAGAGGCACATGGGGCCCACGGCCGTTCCCGCCGAGGCGACGGCGCAGCCGAGTTGGCCGGTTCGCGCACAGCGGCCGACGATCGAGAATGTGTTGATCTCCATGAACGCCCTCCCCTTCCGCTATGCCGAGCCTGTCCAGTCTAGTCCCTGAGATGGGGGTCGAAGAAGTCGCGCAGCCCGTCACCAAGCGTGTTGAAGCCGAGCACGCTGAAGAAGATGGCGGCGCCGGGGACGATCCCGAGCCAGGGCGCCTGCGCCATCTGGCCGCGGCCCGAGTTGATCATCTCGCCCCAGCTGGGCTCGGGTGGCTGTGCTCCCAGGCCCAGGAAGCTCAACGCCGATTCGATCAGCACGGCATAGGCGAAGCCGATCGCGCCCTGCACCATCAGCGGCGTCGCGATGTTCGGCAGGATCTCGCGGAACAGCAGACGCCGGGTGGACATGCCCGTGGTCAGCGCCGCCTCGACGAATTGCTGGCGCAGCACCACCTGCGTGGTGGCGCGCGCGAGCCGCGCGAATCCGGGTATGAAGATGATGCCGATCGCGATCATGGCGTTGATCATGCTGGTGCCGAGGCCGGCCATGATGACGATCGCCAGCAGGATCGCCGGGAAGGCGTACAGCATGTCCATGTTGCGCATGAAGAGCATGTCGTACGCGCCGCCGAAGTAGGCCGAAGTGAGGCCGATCAGAATGCCGCCGAAGATGCCGATGCCGACCGCCACGGCGCCCACCATGAGCGAAATGCGGCCGGCATAGACCGTGCGCGTGAAGGTATCGCGGCCCAGCTCGTCCGTCCCCAGCCAGTGCACCGCGCTCGGCCCCTGCAGGCGGTCCGGGATGTTGATCTCGTAGGGCGAGAACGGGGTGATCCAGGGGGCGAGCGCTGCCAGCAGGATGAGGGTCAGGGTCAGCGAGGCGCCGATGAGGAGGAGGCCGTAGCGCCGCCACGGAAAGTGCTTGCCCATCGGCGCGCCTCAGCTTCCGCCCGCCGTCCGCACCACCCGCGGGTCGAGCCACGCGGCGAGGACATCGACGATCAAATTGGCGGTGAGCACCACGACGGCGATCAGGAGCACGCTCGCGAGCAGGTAGGGATAGTCCCGCTGGGTGATGCCGATGAGCGCGAGTTGGCCCACGCCCGGCAGCAGGAAGATGTTCTCGACGATGACCACGCCGCCGAACAGCAGGCTGAACTCCACGCCGCCGACGGTGAGGTAGGGGATCAGCGCATTGCGCACCGCGTGGCGCCAGATCACCACGCGCTGGCCGGCGCCCTTCGCGACTGCCGTGCGGATGTAGTCCGACGAGAACACCTCCAGCATGCCGGTCCGCATGATGCGCAGCAGCAGCGCCGACGAGACGACGCCCAGCGAGAGCGCCGGCATGATCATCAGGCGCAGGTTCTCCAGAGGCGCCTCGCCCAGCGGCACGTAGCCGCCCGACGGCAGCCAGCCGAGCGTTACCGTGAGCAGAAGAATCAGCAGGGTCGCCAGCCAGAAGTTCGGCATCGACCCCATGAGGGTCGCGAGAAAGATGAAGGCGTTGTCCACCGTTCGTTGATGGTGGTAGGCGGCAAGGCAGCCGAGCGGCACCGCGATCAGGTTGGCGATGATGAAGGCGAGGATCGCGAGCTCCAGTGTCACGTAGAGGCGCGAGAGCAGCTCCGGCCCCACCGGCGCGCCCGATTGCAGGGATTCGCCGAAATCTCCCCGCAGGACCTCGTAGAGCCAGTTGACGTATTGCTCGTAGAGCGGCCGGTCGAGGCCGTGCTCGCGCTCGAAGCGCTCTATCGCCTCGGGCGTTGCGTTGATGCCGAGGGAAACCTGGGCGGGACTGCCGGGTGCGACGTTGATCGCCAGGAACAGGATGATCGAGATCGCGAACAGCGTCGGCACATACGCCGCAAGCCGCGCGGCGAGAAACCGGATCATGCCGTGTGCGCCGCTTCAGCGGGGCTCGCCCGCCGCTTGAGGGGAAAACCCCGGAGGGCGGAACCCTCCGGGGCGTCTCTTACCAAACGTGCACCTACTCTTCGAGCCAGGCGTCCTTGAGCGTCTTCAGGAAGCCCGTGCGCATGGGCTTGAAGCCCTTCAGCTTGTCGGTGTGTGCATGGAGGATGAGCGCGCTGACAAGCGGAACCAGAGTCATCTGCTCCATCGACAGCTCCTGCATGCGCCGGTAGGCGTCCTTGCGCGCCTCCTGCGTGGTGGCCGAGCGGGCCTCGTCCAGCAGGGCATCCATCTCCTCGCTGCACGATCCCTGGAAGTTCATCGAGTTCTCGCACTGGTAGTTCAGCGTCGTGAAGTCGTCCGGATCGGCCAGCGGGCTCAGCCAGTACATGTCGGTGATGTGGTAGTCGCGCGCGGTGAACACCTCGTCCAGCCACTGCGCCGTGCCCATGGTCGAGATCTCGGCATTGATGCCGACCGCCATCAGGTTGGCCTGGATCAACGGCCCCATCGCCATCAGCGGCGGCCACTCGGTGCCGATCTTGAAGGTGATGTCGAAGCCGTCCGGATAGCCGGCCTCGGCGAGCAGCGCCTTCGCCTTGTCGGGATTGGCGCCGGTGTCGAACACCTTGAGATCCGCCGCATGGCCCCAGCTCCACTCGGGCACCACGCCGCCGCGGATGGGCTTGGCGAGGCCGTAGAAGACCGCATCGACGATGGCCTGGCGGTCCACCGCATGGGCGATGGCCTGGCGCACCAGGTTGCTGTTGAGCGGCTCGGCGTTGTTGTTGACGCCGACCCAGAACCAGCGGCCGCCCTCGATCGGCACCTTGGTGAGGTCGGGATTGGCCTCCACGGTGGCCCAGTCCTTGGCCGCGATCGCGTTCGAGAAGTCGACCACGCCCGAGAGCAGCGCGTTGGTGATGGCCGTCTCGTCAGCGATGGTCCGGTACTCCATCGCCTCGAAGTAAGGCTTGTCGCCCTCGTAATAGTCCGGGTTGCGCACGAACTTGGTCATCGTGCCCGGCTGGTAGCTCACGAACTTGAAGGGCCCCGTGCCGATCGGTGTCGCGCCGAGGTCATGCCCCGATTCGACGATCGACTTCGAAACGATCGCGGAGCCTGGGAAGGCGAGATTGACGAGGAACGGCCCGGTCGGCACCGAGAGCCGCATCTGCACCGTGTGATCGTCGATCACGGTCGTCTCCTCGAGGGAGGCGAGCTGAACGGCGTAGGGGTAGCCCGTCTCCGGGTCCTTGAGACGATCGAAGGTGAACTTGACGTCCTCGGCCGTGAACGGCGTGCCGTCGTGGAAGTTGACGCCCTTCCTGAGATGGAAGGTGTAGACCAGGCCGTCCTCCGAGATGTCGATGGACTCGGCGACGTCGGGGTAGGGATTGGCGTCCGCATCGAGTGCCGTCAGCCCCGAGAACACCTGCTCGATCACGGCGTGGGACATGCCGTAGGCCGCCTTGGCCGGATCGAAGTCGCCGGCGTCATGGCCGAAGGCCAGCTTGAGCGTGCCGCCGACCCGCTGAGCCTGCGCGCTCTGCGGCACGGCGGACGCGACGAATGCAAACACGCCGGCAACCAGACACGCCCCAATAAGGCGGCCAAAGCCCCGCCGCGTAAGGTCCAATCGAATTTTCATGTCTTCCTCCCTGTGAGCATGCGCTCTTGTTTGTCTTTGGTGTCTCCTAGCGTAGCGCGGCGCGACCATGCCGTCATGGTCTGCCGCCAACGGTCTTCGGCGCCCCGGCTCAGCCCGCGAGCCCGGCGAAACCTCGGCGCAGGATCTCGACTGCGCGTTCCCACACAAGCTCTTTCCAGTCGTCCGCGTCGCAATAGAAGGCATCGCGGAACTGGCGCTTGATGGCGCGGCCCATGGGCGAGGCGGGGTCGCCGTGGACGTAGAGCCAATTCTCGGCTCGCATCGCCTCCAGCACGTCGGTAACCGGGATCGTGCCGTATTCGAGCGCGATCGCCGTCACCTCGGCATCGCTGTCGAGATCGTCGAAGGCCGCCGCCACCACGCCTTGGACCGCTGACGACGTGGAGTCTCCCGCTTCGGGCGCCGTTACGTCGGCGCCATACCACTGACGCGCCCGCTCGTACTGCGCCATGTCGGGCCAGCTCAGAAAGATCGGCTCGCCGTAGCCGTAGGGCCCGAGCCCGGTGTGGAGGTCGAGGAAGGCGACCCGGCGCCACCCCGGCACATGCTCGGCCAGCAGCCGGCGCCAATTGAGGTTGGACCAGGCGGGCGCGTTCCCGCCGTAGAAGATGCCGTCGGGGTGTTTGTATTGACCGCTGCTGACGGCGCTCTGGTAGGCCGCGAAGCCGTGTTCGGCAATGTAGGCCGCGATACCCCGGTCCGCGGCCTCCCGCGCCGGCCCGTCCCAGTCGGCGGGGAACAGCAGCGGGTGAACCGCGTCGTAGTCGGGCTTCTGCGGATAGGGCCGGCTGTGGTCGACGAAGTTGCGGTTGAGGTCGACATTGTTCTCGGTCGCCCGCCGCGCGTGGGCGAAGCCGTAGGGGTTCATCGCATGAACCAGGAGCAGGCAACACTCCTGCGGCCGTTCGTCCACGATGGCCTCGCGCAGGAAGCCGATCTGGCAGCCCGAGCCCAGAAATCCCTCCACGCCGTGGGTCGCGGAGGCGACGATGTGGAGCAGCTCGGCATCCGCCGGCCCGAGCTGCGCGACGTCGGTATAGAGCGCGCTGCCGTCCGGTCCGGTGGCGTTGGGATTCAGATGATGGGTGAGAACCGCGCCTGCCTCGGCGCAGGCATCCAGGAACTTTCCGCGCGCCTCCACATAGTCGGCGGAGAAATGACCTGAGACTGACATGGGCTCAGGCCTGGAATCCCGCCGCCACTTGGCCGATGCGCGAGACCGCCTCGCGCAGGCGGTCTGTGGGCTCGTTGGCGAAAATGATGCGCACATGGCCCATCGCCGTCGACGGGCCCCACGTGCCCATGGGCGTCACCGCGACGTTGGCCTGCTCCAGCAGGGCGTGCGCGAACGCCGCGTCGTCCGCTTCCAACGCCCGGTGGTCCAGCAGGAACCACCAGCCGCCCTCCGGCGGCACGCAGCTGAGTCCCGGAACCGCGTTGAGGCCGTCTGCGGCGACGCGCCCGCGCTCGGCGAGGATGCGAGCGCAGTTGCGCAAGTACGCCCGCGCGTTCTCATGATCGTTCAGCAGGGCGATGACGCCGGCCTGGGCGAAGGCGCTGGTGAGTGTGCCGTTGTACATGTGCGCCTTGCCGACGTGCTCGATCACCGCCTTGTCGGCCACCGCCCAGCCGATCCGCCAGGCGGTCATGTTGAAGTCCTTGGAGACCCCGTCGAGGATGATGGTCCGCTCCCGCATGCCGGGCCAGGTGGCGATGTTGGGCGCGCGCTCGACATCGAAGGTGAGCCGCGACGTCGGCGCGGAATAGACGACCCAGAGGTCGCGCCGCCTTGCAAGGTCGGCGATGGCGTCGAGCTCGTCCCGCGTGTAGAGCACGCCGGTCGGCATGTTGGTGGCATTGAAGACGATCGCCTTGGCGCTCGCCTCGGCCCCCTGCCGTTCCAGCTCGTCGAGGTCGAGGCGCCAACCCCGCTCCTCGCGCAGCGGCACGAAGAGCGGCACGCCGTGGGCGAGGCGGATGCGGTTGATGATGCCGGAGTAGGCGGGCTCCGGCGTGATCACCCCGTCGCCCGGGTCCAGCAGCGCGAGCAAGGTGGAGAGCAGTCCCTCCTGTACCCCGTTGGTGATGATGACTTCGCTCGACCAGTCGTAGTCGAGGCCGTCGTCGCGGCGGATGCTGTCCGCGACCGCCTGTCTCAGCTCACGCAGGCCGACCAGCGGCAGCCAGCTGTTGTAGGCGTCCTGCCCCACCGTCTCGCGCGTCGCCCGGACGGCGATCTCTGGCGGTGGGATGTCGCTGTCGGCGTTCTCGAGCCGGAAGGAAGGCTCGGCGCCGGTTCCCGTGCTGTCCTGCTCGTCGGCGAGATCCCCCATGATGTCGAGGCCGATCCGCGGCAGGCCGCCCATGCGTTCCGCGACCTCCATGACCAGTCCTCCCCGGCGGCTTCGCTTGCGATGCGCGAGTATCGCAAAGCGCCGGAACCCCGTCGAGGCGGATCGGGCGGGACGCGTGCTTGACACCTATTCGGCCGCCCAACATCATTCGTGTGAACCGCCGAAAGGACGGCGGAATTCAAGAAGAAAAATAAATTTCGGTGTCTCGCCGCGCAGCGGTCCGCGAAAACCCGACCCCCGCACACCGAAATTGTCAGCTACAGTGGCAATTCAGTAAGGCTCCAGCGGATCCAGATCCGGTATCAATCGATTGTGATCGATGTGTCAGCGTTCCTCATGGAGGATGTGCGAGCAGACCCCGCCTGGCCCAGGACAACCTATTGACGCTCCACAGCTAGTCATGCACCTAGGGAGGGGGGTCCTTACCTTTCGTCTTGCGTTTGCCTCTGCGCGCCTTCCTGGCGGCTCCAGGTGATCCGAACATCGTCTGCCGGAAGGTGTCGTCAATGGCGACGGCGGCGATGAGCGTCACCCCGATGAGCACCTGCTGCAGAAACTGGGACGTATCGGTGACGACCAGCCCGTTGCGCAGCACGCCCACGAAGAACAGGCCGGCGACCACGCCGGAGATGCGGCCGATCCCGCCGGCGAAGGCCACGCCGCCGAGCAGCACCACGGTGAGCGCGTTGATCTCCAGGCCCTGACCCGTGATCGGCGTCGCGGCGGCAAGCTTTGAGGCGAGCATCAGGCCGGCGAGGCCCGAGGCGATACCGACCTGGACGAACATCAGGAACTGCACCCGCTGGACCGGCACGCCCATGAGGAAGGCCACCCGCTGGTTGCCGCCTACGGCCTTGAGCCGCCGGCCGTAGGGTAGCCTTTCCAGCACGAGGACCCCGTAGATGATCGCCGCGGCCAGGATGAAGATTTCGAGCGGGATGCCGCCGACCCGGATCAGGCCGAGGTCGATGAAGGCGTCGGGCAGCCCGGCCACGGTACGCCCGCCGGTGACGTAGAGCGCGAGCCCGCCCCAGACCGAGAGCGCGCCCAGCGTCACGACGATGGAGTTGAGCCGCAGGTAGCTCACGAGGATGCCGTTGATCGTGCCGGCGGCGAGCCCGACCCCCAGCCCCGCCGCGATGCCGCCCACGGTGGAGCCGGTATCGCGCATGATGAGCGCGCCGATGATGCCAGCGAAGCTCGCGATCGAGCCGACCGAAAGGTCGACCGCGCCGCAGATGACCAGCAGCGCAAGCGGGATCGACACGACGCCGAGCGCGGAGACGGCTTCGCCCACGTTGCGCGCGTTGGCCAGGGTCAGGAAATGCTCGTTCGCGAAGTTGAAGAAGATGATCAGGATGACGAGACCGACCAGGGTCCCGTTCCGGGCGAGCGCGAACTGGACTCTTCTGGCGAGATCCATGGTCGTCATGTCACGGCACCCGGAGTGATGTCCCGCGCCCTCATGCCGCCCGCCGGATGAGGGCTTCGAGCAGGCGCTCGCTCCAGTCCGCCGCCCGCTCGGATGCCTGCCAGGGCGTGCCCTCGCAGACGAAGGCGCGGTCGCAGAGGAGTTCGATCTCGTCGGATTCGGAGGACGCGACCAGCACCGTCACGCCCTCACCCGTCAGGCGCCGCAATGCCCGCGCGATGTCGGCCCGCGCCCCGACGTCGACTCCCTGCGTTGGCTGGGAGAGCAGCAGGACCTTGGGCTGGCGGCCGAAGAGCCAGCGGCCGACGACGAGCTTTTGGCGATTGCCGCCGCTCAGCGCGACGATGGGGTCGTCGATATGTCCGGTCTCGACGTTGAGCGCCTCTTCGGCGCGCGCGTAGACCTTCGCCGCCTTCGCATGGGAGAAGGCGAGAAACCTGGTGTGATGGCGCATCCACGGCAGGACGAAGTTGTCGAGCGAGGACATGTGCGCGAGCAGGCCGTCGCGCTCGCGGTTGGCGCTGACGTAGTACACACCGCGCCGGATGGCCTCGCGCGGTGAATGCGGCGCGAAGCGCCGGCCGTCGAGCTCGGCGTCGACGCGCTCGCCGAGGCCGTAGAGCGCCTCGAGGAACGTGAACTGTGGCCCCGCCGCCATGCCGAACAGGCCGACGATCTCGCCCCGCTGGAATTGGAAATGCTGCCCGCCGGCCCAGTCGACGCCGAGCATGGTCTCTTCGGGCGTGCTGTCGACATGGACGTGCTCGATCTCCTGCATCTCCGGCACGAGCGCGGCCGAAAGTTCGGCGATGCCGAAGCCCGCAGCCGGCCGGTCGAGCACGACGTGGCCGCCGCGCAGGACGACGAGGCGCGTGCAGACCTCCAGGATGTCGCGCAGGCGGTGCGAGACATAGACGATGCCGTGGCCCTCCGAGGCGAGCCGGCGCAGGAGATCGTGCAGGCGGTCGGCCTCGTGCTGGCCGAGCGCGCCGGTGGGCTCGTCGAGCAGCAGCACATGCAGGTGCGTCGACAGCGCGCGCGCCAGGTCGACGACCTGCTTCTCGCCAAAAGCAAGCGCGGACACCGGCAGATCGACGTGCAGCGTCGAGCCCAGAAGCGCCAGCGCGTCGCGCGCGATTTGCCGGCGCTTTCGGGGCGAGAGCCGCTCGTCCGCCCGGCCGAGGGTGATGTTGTCCGCGACCGAAAGGTTTTCGGAGAGCGCGGGCTCCTGGTGGATCACCTTGATGCCCGCCCGCTCCATGTCGCGCGGGTTGCCGCGCAGGGGCACCGGCCGCCCCTCCACCTCCATCGTGCCGCGCTGGGGACGGAGCGCGCCGGTGGCGACGTTCACGAGTGTCGACTTGCCGGCCCCGTTGTGCCCCAGCAGCCCGACGATCTCGCCCGGACGAATGTCGAAGGCCACATCGGCGAGCGCCACATTGCCGCCGAACGCGACATGGACGCTTTCCATGCGGAGCAACGGCGCCCCCGCTTCCGCGTCACTCGCGGCGGCAGCGGGAGCGCCGGCCGTTTGCTCCATGGGACGGCGGCGACTGCGTCCGCCCGGCGAAGCGGGGCGCAGTCAGTGCCTCACGTTGCCGACGTAGAAGTTCTTCGCCGTCTCGGGATTGACCAGCTCCGGCAGGACGTAAACGTCCTCAAGGGGCTGACCTTCCGCCGCCGCGACCAGGAAGTTCTCGTTCACCTCGGCGAGCGTCTCGCTGCGGAAGGCGAAGGCCATCCGGTAGATGCTGTTCGGAAGCTGGATCAGGTCGAGATCTTCGTTGGTCACGTCCATGCCGGCGAGGAAGTAGCGCGGATCGTCCGGCGCCACGCCCGCATCCGTCAGCGCCTTGTAGACCCCCTTCATGTTGTCGTTCGAGAAGGAGAGCCAGATGGTCGTATCCGGATGCGCCGTGAGCTGCTGCTTGGCCGCTGTGTAGCCGTTCTCGCGCGAGAGCGCCGGCACCTTGTAGACTTGGGCGTTGGGCAGGCCTTCCTTGACGCCTTCGTAGATGCCCTTGACGCGCAACGCGGTCAGGTCGTTCTGCTCGTCGCTGAGCACGCAGATCTCGACGGCCGCGTCCGCGCCGATGTTCTCCGTGACCCAGTTGACCGCATACTCGGCGATCGACCTGCCGTCCTTTTCGGGATTGGTCAGCATCGCCGCCGAGATGCCACGCCAGTGCACGGCGTAGCCGATCACCGGGATGCCGGCATCCTGGGCCTGCCGCGTCACCGGGATCATGGCGTCCGCGTTGATCGGCCAGCCCATGATCGCCTTGACTTTGCGCTGCGCGATCCAGGACTTCCAGTCCTGCACCTGCTGCTCGACGCGGAACTGCGGATCATGCGTGATGAGCTGGTATCCCTTGCTTGCAAGGGATGGCTCCATCAGCGCGATGATGTCGTTCCAGAGCGCGATGGTCGAGCCGCCGAAGCTCATCGCGACCGCGCCCTTGTCTTCTTCTGCATAAAGTTTGGAGGCGCCGGCCAAAACTAGGAGCGCCGTGAGAACAGAAATCGTGAGCCGTTTCATTCTCTAATCCTCCCTACATTCGGTTTTTTCTTGTCCAACGACGGTATGCCGCACCCGGAATCGTGTCAAGATTCGGGAGCTAGTCGCAGCAAATCTGCGGCCGTCGATCGAACCACGGCCGCTCCCGCTCGATCTGACCGGCGAGGCGGAGAAGCGTCGCTTCGTCGCCGATGCGCCCCATGAACTGAATGCCGATCGGCACGTCCATCGCGTTCCAGTAGACCGGCACCGATATGGCGGGCTGGCCGGTCCAGTTCGCGACCACGGTAAAGGGGATGTCCTCCAGCATGATCTGGCGCCAGTACTCCTCGTAAGGGGTCGTCGCCACGTTCTGCCGGCCCACCTTGGGCGTGGAGATCACCCGGTTCGGCGTCAGCACCACGTCGTAGGGCGCGCTGATCGCGAGCATGTCCGCGCTCAGCCGGCGGTAGGCGGCGATGTCCGAAGCATGCTGAAGGCCGGAGATCTGCCCGGCTTCGGCCGCCGAGGACCGGACGAAGCTCGAGAACTCGTCCTCCGCCGGCTCGCGCCCGTATTCCTTGCGCGCGAAGTCGTAGACCATGGCGTGCAGGATGGTCACGAAGCGGCGCTCGAGCTCGGCCATGCCGGCAAAATCGTAGTCGAAGCCGGTTTGCTCGACGTCATGCCCGAGTGACTCGCAAAGCGCCGCCGCCGCCTCGACCGCGGCGACGCAGTCGGCGTCGAGCGGCAGCCCGCTCGGCGACTTCGTGGCGTAGCCGATCCGCAGCCTCGCCGGGTCTCTCGCGGTCTCTTCCACATACGGCCGCGCCGGCTTGGGGAGGCGGTACTGGTTGGCGGGCGAGTAGTCGGCGACGGCATCGGTGTAGGCCGCCGTGTCGCGCACGCTGAGCGACACGCAGCCGACGACGCCGCCACCGTAGAGCACGTCCGGGTAGGCCGGATTGAAGGTGGTGCGCCCGCGCGAGACCTTGAGGCCCACCAGCGCGCAATCGCCGGCGGGAAAGCGGATGGACCCCGCGCCATCGGCCGCGCTTGCGATCGGCAGGACGCGGGCGGCCACCGCGCTCGCCGCGCCGCCGCTGGAGCCGCCCGGCGTGTGGTCCGGGTGCCACGGATTGCGCGTGTCGCCGAAGAGCGGAGATTCCGTCTGCGAGCCCCAGCCACACTCGGGCGCCGTGGTCTTCGCCACCAGCAGGAAGCCCGCCGCCTTCGCGCTCGTCACGGCCCCCATGTCGAAGGTCGACACGTAGTCCCTGAACATCCTGCAGCACTGGGTCGAGACCGTGCCCTCGTAGTCCATGAAGCTGTCCTTGAGGAGGAAGGGCACACCCATGAACGGACCGACCGGAATCCCGCCCGCGGCGAGCGATCGTCCCAGCTCGTAGCACTTCACCGCGATGAAATTGAGCTTGGGATTGACGGCCTCGATCCGCTCGATCGCCGCATCCATCACCTCGGCGGCGGACACCTCGCCATCGCGAACGAGCCGGGCCAAACCGAGCGCATCGTGGTTTCCGAACTCGCCCGCGATTGCCATTGGAGCCTCCTGTGCGCCTCACGGCCTCGACGACCGTGGCGAGACGGAGCGGCCTCCCCACCCTGGCGGCGAAGCGCCGCCGTTTGCTGCGCCCGCCAGATCGCCTCGGTAATTCGCCGGCCCATTCCTGCCGCAGGAGCCCCGGCCCGCGGCGTCTTTCCGACTGCAGGAGCCTAGCCCGGAACTCTCGATAGTGTCACGGCCTGCGTCCCTCGCTACCGAGCTTGGCCGAGAGCCATCTAAGGCGACACGCGCTCCCGCTCCGCCTGGCCCGTGCGACACCCAAGACGCGCATCTCGAGCTCCGAAAATGCTCGATCAGCGCCGGCACGCCGCCGCGCACCTAGGGCGAGTAGCCGGCGATGTGGTCTATGATGAAAATTGAGGCCATTTGGGTCGCGCCGGCTTCAGGCTGCCCCCCAAGAAACTCCAACCTATCCTTGGGGGCTAACTTGGCAATCGGCCCGTCAGGATGCGTGGGGCGCTTCGAAAGACAACTGGTTCTCAGGGATATCCTCGGGAAGCATGAAACGCCGGTTGGCATCGGGATCATGTCGATCAGGGCTTCGCCGCAGCAAAGCAGCATCGGATCAGGCCTCCACGCCGTCGAAGAAGCGCCGCATGGCCTCGCGCGGCCCCCTGGACGATACCTCTTCGAGCTGCCGTGCGAAGGCCTCCGCCAGCGCTCTGCTCCGGCCGAGGTCGCCAAAAACCTCGGAGAGACCGAGGAAGGCCGTGGGATCGCGCCGTGCGGCCCGCGCTGCGGCGGTCAACTGATCGCTCCTCATGTCGTCGAGCGCGATGCCTGAGTCGGCGGCGGCGGCGCACATGCGGCTCCAGAACGCGATCTCCAGCGCCAGACCGTCGATTGGCGCCCCGCGCGCAAGCGCGTCCGAGACCGTGGGCAGCACGAATTTCGGCAGCCGGTTGGAGGCATCCTGGCAGAGCCGCGCGATGGTGTCACCGAGCGCGGGGTTCGAGAAGCGCTGGGCGCAGGTGGTCAGGTAGTCGTCGAAATCGAGGCCGGGAATCGGCGTGAGCACGGGAATGACCTCGCGGCGCATCAGCTGCAGCATCCAGCGCGCGATGTCGGCGTCGTCCATGGCGTCGTGAACGGCCTCGTAGCCAAGCAGGGCCGAGGGATAGGCGATCGCCATGTGGCTCGCGTTGAGGATGCGGAGCTTCATGGTCTCATAGGGGGTGACGTCGTCCACGAACTGCACGCCGACGTGCTCCAGCGCCGGGCGCCCTTGAGGAAAGTCGTCCTCGATCACCCACTGTCTGAAGGGCTCGCAGACGACGGGCGAGGCATCGTCCAGGCCGAAGCGCTGCGCCACCAGCTCGCGCTCGCGCTCCGACGTGGCCGGCGTGATGCAGTCGACCATCGCGTTGGGAAAGGCGACGGCGTCGGCGATCCAGTCGTGCTGGTCCTGCGAGACCAGCGCCGCAAGGCCCAGCACGGTCCGGCGGGTGACGTCGCCGTTGTGCGGCACGTTGTCGCAGGAGAGCACGGTGAACGGCGCGAGTCCCTGCGCGCGGCGCTGCCCGAGCGCTGCGAGCAGCACGCCGAACACGGTCCGGGGATCGCCGGGATGCGCGGTATCGTGGCGGATTTCCGGATGGTCCGCGTCGAAGCCGCCGGTCGTCGCATCGATGTAGTACCCGCCCTCGGTGATCGTGAGCGAGACGATGCGGATCGCCGGGTCGGCAAGGCGGGCGATGATCGCCTCGGCGCGGACCTCGCAGAAATCGACCATCGAGCCCACGACCCGCGCCGAGGACCCGTCGGCGCTGAGGTCGACCACCGTCGTCAGCCAGTCCTGCGCCGCGAGCCGGCGGCGCTGCTCGGCGTCGTGGGACTTGATCCCGGCGCCGACGACCGCCCAGTCGCGGTCGCGGCCCTGCGCGAAGAGCCTGTCCAGGTAGACCATCTGGTGGGAGCGATGGAAGTTGCCGACGCCGATGTGCAGGATGCCGGGGCTGAGCGAGGACCGCTCGTAGCACGGGCCGGCGACGCCATCCGGCAGGCGGTCGAGATTGGCGAGGGAAAGTTTCACAGGCTTGACCGCTCCGTTCATTCTTGTTGTCCGTGCCGCTGGATGCGGGTGACGCGGCACGCCGCGCACGAAGAGAAGCGAGGGATCGCTCCGCTCAGGCCCTGCGGCGCGAGCGGTGCCGCATGTCCGATCCGGCCCGTCATTCGATGCGCAGGCCTGCGGCGTCGAAGCGGTGGATCTTGGCCGGATCGGGGGTCACGTGGACGGTATCGCCGTGGTGCGCGCCGAACTCGCCGCCGGCGCGGACGGTCAGCGTTCCCCGGCCCTCCGCGAGATGGACGTAGAGGTACGTGTCGGATCCCAGGTGCTCGGCGACGCCGACCGTGCCCTGCCAGGCGCCTTCGCTGGCGGAGATCGCCAGGTGCTCCGGGCGGATGCCGATGCTGTGCGCGCCGTGCCGTGCCGCCTCCGCGCCGTTCAGGAAGTTCATCGTGGGCGAGCCGATGAAGCCCGCCACGAACCTGTTACGGGGCGCGCTGTACAGCTCCAGCGGGCTCCCCACCTGCTCGATCACGCCCTCCTGCAGCACGACGATCTTCTCGGCCATGGTCATCGCCTCGACCTGGTCGTGGGTGACGTAGACCATGGTGGTGGCCAGGTTCTGGTGCAGCTCGGAGATCTCGAGCCGCATGTTGACGCGGAGCGCCGCGTCGAGATTGGAGAGCGGCTCGTCGAAGAGGAACGCGGTGGGCTCGCGCACGATGGCCCGGCCGATGGCGACCCGCTGGCGCTGCCCGCCGGAGAGCTGACGGGGGCGGCGGTCGAGGTACTCGGTCAGGTTGAGAACCCTTGCCGCCTCCTCGACCTTCCTCATCTGCTCGTCCTTGCCGAGCCCGGCCATGCGGAGCGGAAAGGCGATGTTCTTGCGCACCGACATGTGCGGATAGAGCGCGTAGGACTGGAACACCATCGCCAGTCGGCGCTTGGCGGGGGGGAGCTGGGTGGCGTCGGCCCCGTCGATCTCGATGCGGCCGGCGGTGACGTCCTCAAGCCCGGCGATCAGGCGCAGGAGGGTGGACTTGCCGCAGCCGGACGGGCCCACGAAGACCACGAATTCGCCGTCGGCGATCTCCAGGTCCAGCGGCCGGATCACCTCCACGTCGCCAAAGCTCTTGGAGACTTCGCTCAGTCGTATCTGGCCCATGGCCGGCCTCCTATTTCACCGCGCCGAAGGTGAGCCCGCGCACGAGCTGCCTCTGGCTGAACCAGCCCATGATCAGGATGGGCGCGATGGCGAGCGTGCTGGCGGCGCTCAGCTTGGCGTAGAACAGGCCCTCGGGGCTCGAGTAGGCGGCGATGAAGGCCGTGAGCGGGGCCGCCTTGGCCGCCGTCAGGTTGAGCGTCCAGAACGCCTCGTTCCAGGCGAGAATGATGTTGAGCAGCAGGGTCGACGCGATGCCGGGCACGGCCATCGGCGTGAGCACGTAGACGATTTCCGAGCGCAGCGTGGCCCCGTCCATCCGTGCGGCTTCCAGGATCTCGACGGGGACCT
Source organism: Alphaproteobacteria bacterium (assembly GCA_965221125.1). Taxonomy (GTDB): domain Bacteria; phylum Pseudomonadota; class Alphaproteobacteria; order UBA828; family UBA828; genus WTGU01. The sequence continues at coordinate 337,998 of CBDCRW010000005.1, read as the reverse complement.
CCCGGAAGTAGGTGTAGAGCATCCAGATGATGATCGGCAGGTTGATGAGGGTGAGCACGATCACCAGCCCCGCCTGGGTGTCGAGCAGGCCGGCATCGCGGAAGATCAGGTAGATCGGGACCAGGACGCCGACCGGCGGCAGCATCTTGGTCGACAGCATCCACATCAGGACGTGCTTGGTGCGCTTCGTCGGCACGAAGGCCATCGACCAGGCCGCCGGGATCGCGATGATCAGGCCGAGCACCGTCGAGCCGACCGAGATGATCACCGAGTTCAGGAAGTGGCGGAAATAGTCCGAGCGCTCCTGAACGATGGCGAAGTTCTCCAGCGTCCAGTCGAACAGGATGAAGCTCGGCGGCGAGGCGATGGCCTCGGCCTCGGTCTTGAAGCTGGTCAGGATCGTCCACAGGATCGGGAAGAAGATCGCGAGCCCGATGATCCAGGCGAGCGCCGTCGTCGCGGCCTTGCGGGAGGGTGAGACGTTGCGCGCCATGCCGCGATCCCCTTACGCGTCCAGGTTCTTGCCGATCATCCGCATCAGGAAGATCGCGACGATGTTGGCGAGGACGATGGCGATGATTCCGCCGGCCGCGCCGCCGCCCACGTCGAAGTGGAGGAGCGACTGGGCATAGATCAGGAAGGTCAGGTTGGTCGTCGCCGTGCCGGGGCCGCCGGTCGTGGTCACCAGGATCTCGGCGAAGATGGAGAGCAGGAAGATCGTCTGGATCAGGATCACCACCGTGATCGCGCGCGCGAGATGCGGCAGCACGATGAAGAGGAAGCGGTTCCAGTAGTTCGCCCCGTCCATCTCCGAGGCTTCGAGCTGCTCGCTGTCGAGCGACTGCAGCGCGGTCAGCAGGATCAGGGTGGCGAACGGCAGCCACTGCCAGCTCACCATCAGGATGATCGAGAAAAGCGGCGCATGCGCCAGGAAATCGAAGGGCTCCAGCCCGAGCCCCTTGGCGGCATGGGCGAACAGGCCCGAGACCGGGTTCATGAACATGTTCTTCCACACCAGGGCCGAGACGGTCGGCATGATGAAGAAGGGCGCGATCACCAGGACCCGGACGATCCCGCGCCCCCAGAAGGGCTGATCGAGCAGCAGCGCCAGCAGCACGCCGCCGATGACGGTGATCGCGAGCACGCCGCCGACGAGCACCAGGGTGTTCCGCAGCGCGTCGTAAAAGGCGGGGTCGGTGAGGAAGTAGCGGTAGTTGTCCACGCCGGTCCACTGCTCCATGCCCGGCATGAGCAGGTTGTAGCGGAGCAGCGAGAAATAGACCGTGAGGCCGAGCGGAATGAGCATCCAGCCCAGCAGCAGCAGGACCGCCGGAGAGATCATCAGCCGCGCTCTCACTCGGGAGTGTTGCGTCGGCATGGAACGGATCTCTCGCTTGCGTCGGGTCCGATGGGGGCCGGTCAGCCGGCCCCCACCGGAATGCGGGTATCCAGGCTAGTTGATGTAGCCCGCCTTCGTCATTTCACGAACGGTCAGCGCCTGCGCGTTCGCCAGCGCCTCCTCGGCGCTCACCGTGCCGGCGAGCGCGGCCGAGAACTGCTGGCCCACGGCCGTCGCGATGCCCTGGAACTCGGGAATCGCGACGAACTGCACGCCGACGTACGGCACCGGATCGACCGCCGGGTTCGTCGGATCGGCCGAGTTGATGCTGTCCAGCGTCATCTTGGCGAACGGAACCTTGGCGTACTCCGGGTTCTCGTAGAGCGAGGTGCGGGTGCCCGGCGGCACGTTCGCCCAGCCCTCCTTCGAGGCGACCAGCGCGAGGTACTCCTTCGAGGTGGCCCAGGCGATGAACTTCTTCGCGGCCTCGACCTTCTCGGAACCCGCCGGGATCGCCAGCGACCAGGCCCAGAGCCAGTTGCTGCGCTTGCCGAGCCCGTTATCGGGAGCGAGCGCGAAGCCGACCTTGTCGTGCACTGTCGAGTCATTCGGATTGGTCACGAAGGACGCAGCCACGGTGGCGTCGATCCACATGCCGCACTTGCCGGTCTGGAACAGCGCGAGGTTCTCGTTGAACCCGTTGGACGACGCGCCCGGAGGGCCCGCGTCGGCCATCAGGTCGAGGTAGAAGGTCAGCGTGTCCGACCACGCCTGGCTGTCGAACTGCGGGTTCCAGTTCTCGTCGAACCAGCGCGCGCCGAAGCTGTTGGACGTGGCCGTGATGAAGGCCGCGTTCTCGCCCCAGCCGGCCTTGCCGCGCAGGCAGACGCCGTAGATCTCGTTGTCCTTGTCGGTCATGGCGCGGGCAGCCTGGGCGATGAAGTCCCAGGTGGGGGCCTCCGGCATCTCAAGCCCGGCCTTCTCCATCAGGTCGGTGCGATACATCACCATCGAGCTCTCGCCGTAGAAGGGCGCGGCATAGAGCTCGCCGTCAACGGTGAGGCCGCCGCGGATCGCCGGCAGCAGGTCGTCGATGTCGTAGCTCTCCGGCAGGTCGTTCAGGCCGACCAGCCAACCCTGCTTGCCCCAGATCGGAACCTCGTAGGTGCCGATGGTCATGATGTCGTACTGGCCGCCCTTGGTGGCGATGTCGGTGGTCACGCGCTGGCGCAGGATGTTCTCCTCCAGCGTCACCCACTCCAGTTCGATGCCGGGGTTGTTGGCGGTAAAGTCGTCGGTGAGACCCTGCATGCGGATCATGTCGCCATTGTTGACGGTGGCGATCGTCAGCGTCTCGGCGGCGGCTGCCGTGGCCAGAAGGCACGTGGCAGCAACGGCGCCCATTAGGGTACCAAGTCTGGTCTTCATCGCTTTCTCTCCATGCTCGGGGTGAGCAATTGCTATTGAGACGGGCAAATACTCGTTGAAGCGATTCCAAGAGTCAATGTGGAATGGGCGCCGCCGGCGGCGATGCACGAACGTCACGTCATACCAGAGCGTTGGGGTATTCAGGCTCGCGCCAGAACGGCCTCGGCCGTGGCTTCGTCGGTCACCAGCGCGTTGATCAGCCGGCCGCGCAGCGCCCCCAGTATCGCGGCGACCTTGACCTCGCCGACGGCGAGTCCCACCACCGGGCGCGGGTTGGCGGGCACCAGCGGGGCGCTCGAGACCCGGTCGTTCGTCAGCCCCTCGATCAGCGCGCCGCCGGAATCGAAGACCCAGCCGACGATCTCGCCCACCGCCCCCATGCGGATCAGCGCCCGGCTTTCCTCATGGGTGATGAAGCCATCCACGGTGAGCGGCGCCGAGCCGTCGATATGGCCGATGCCCACGAAGATCGCGTGAGCGTCGGCGCAGAGCCCCAGCGTCTTCGCGACCGGCTCCTGGCTGTGCAGGATCGGCAACTCGGCCGGCTTGCGCACCAGAACGGGGAGCGGCATCGGGTTGTGCCGCCCGCCCACGCGCTCGGCCATGCGGACCACCACGTTGTAAGCGGTGGCGGACCCGTCGGGCATCGTGTTGCCGACCAGCGAGACGAGGTGATGCTGCGGGCAGTCCATCGCCGGCAGCTGCTCGACGCAGGCGCGCAGCACGCGACCCGTCCCCACCGCGACAACCCTGGGCGTCTTCGTATCGAGGTGCTTCTGTATCTCGGCGGCGCCGGCGATGGCGACGCCAGCGATCGACTCGGGCGCGCCCGGATCGGAAGGCACGATCTCGCATGACTGCAGGCCGAAGCGCTCGCTCAGCCGCTCGGAAAGCTCCATGCAGCGCGCGATCGGGTGATCCAGCCGGAACTTGATCAGCTTCTCGCTGACCGCGAGCGACACGAGCCTCTGCGCTGACTGCCGCGAGACGCCGAGCTTCTGGGCAATCTCGTCCTGCGTGTTGCCCGCGACGTAGTAGAGCCACCCGGCCCGGGCCGCGTCGTCCAGTCGGCTGCCGCCGTTGCTCCTGGCCATGCTCGCCCTGTCACGCCCTCAAGCAGGGCGCCAGTACGTAAAACTGGTCCCAGTTGTCAAAGACCGTGACGCCCGCAGGCGTCTCGGCGTGCGCCCGCGCGCGGTCGGCGATGTGCGATGCGCCGACGTAGCGCCAGACCATCATGCCGGCGGCGAGCCCCGCCTCGATGCCGGCGACGCTGTCCTCGATCACCAGGCAGCGCGCGGGCGGTGTCGACATCGCGCCGGCGGCGAACAGGAAGAGATCGGGCGCGGGCTTGCCTTGCGCGACCTGGGAGGCCGTGAAGACATCGGCGCCGAAGCGCTCGGCCAGTCCCAGGACCTCCAGCGTGTTGGCCGCGCGCGGCGCGCTTGAGCTGGTGGCGACGCAGGCGGGGCAGGTCAGTTGACCCAGCATGGCGCGGAATCCGGGCGTGGTATCCAGGCATTCCGCGAAGGCCTCGCGCAGCGCCGCCCGGTAATCGCTCACGAAGCTGTCGGGCAGCGCCGCCTCGAAGCGCTCGGCGATGATGTCGGCCACCACGGGGAAGCTCTTGCCGACGAAGTTGCGATAGACGTACTCGGCATCGATGCGAATGTCGTGGGCCACAAGCTCCCGGACCAGGACACGCGCGCTGAGAACCTCGCTGTCGGCGATGACCCCGTCGCAGTCGAATATCACCAGTCCGACGCTCTGCAATTCATCCGCCGTCCCGTTGCTCCCCGCGCGGCGACGAAACTTTCACGGCGCGGGGGCGATGGCAAGCGCGGGCCGCCGCGGGCCACGGCAGCCTTGGGTAATGCCGTGTCGGCATAAATGTCGGCGAACGCGGCATTATCTTTGTCGCCCACCGCTCGCTACAGACGGCGCTCGGGACGTCGCCTGCACCTCAGAGAGCGGGAGGGGGTGATGGAAGTCCTGGTTGAGGGCGAGCAGGGCAGGCAGCACGCCCAAGTGCTCGTTGGTCCGCCGACCAGCCCACCTCATGCCGGCCTCGAATAGGGCCACGTTGCGGCCCACGCCTGTCTGTCGAACGGTGGGCGGCTCCCACCCGAAGGGGATGACGCTTGTCCGGTAGCTCAGGCAGGCCGCATCTCAGCTCGGCTGGCCTGTCGCAGTCCAGCACCAGCGCTGCGATGGATGATCCGGCGTTGCCGTACTCGACCTCAGGGAAGCGCCACGCCTTCTCGGGTGTCGTGCGGAATGATGTATAGGGGCGTCCCGGTTGCTTCCCTGTGGACACGAGCGGGAACGGGTGAGCGGCTCTCAGAGGTTGTGTCCCCAGACGTGGTGTAGGAGCTCCCGCTACCCCCGGTAGCTGTGGGTAACCGGCTTGGCGCCGCGACCGCCCTCGAGTCTGGTGGCGCCAAGCCGGTTATCCACAGCGGGGTGGCCATCGCGGTTCCGGTTTAGGGTTTGGGTGAATCCGAATCGACCCGAGCCTAAGGAGAACCACGATGACCGATGACAAGCTTACCCTGCGGACGCTGTTGGAGAAGAGCTCTGACGCCGATCTGCTGCGTGAGATGATCGCCTTCTCTGCGCAGCGCCTTATGGAGCTGGAAGTCGAGGGCCTGACCGGCGCCGAGCATGGCGCGCGGACGCCGGAGCGGATCAACCAGCGCAACGGCTACCGCGATCGGCCTTGGGAGACCCGGGCCGGCACGGTCGACCTGAAGATTCCGAAGCTCAGGAAGGGGAGCTACTTCCCCGGCTTCCTGGAGCCCCGACGGACGGCGGAGAAGGCGCTCACGGCGGTGATCCAGGAGGCCTACATCCAGGGGGTATCGACCCGCTCGGTCGACGAACTGGTTCAGGCCATGGGCATGAGCGGGATATCGAAGAGCCAGGTCTCGCGCCTTTGCGGGGAGATAGACGACAAGATCCGCAGCTTCCTCGACCGCCCGCTCGAAGGCGACTGGCCCTATCTCTGGCTGGATGCGACTTACGTGAAGGTGCGCGAGGCCGGGCGCATCGTCCCGGTCGCGGTCACCGTGGCCGTCGCGGTCAACGACCAGGGCCGGCGCGAGATCCTCGGCATGGCGATCGGCGCCTCCGAGGCCGAGACCTTCTGGACCGAGTTCCTGCGCTCGCTGACCAGGCGCGGCCTGCGCGGCGTGCAGCTGGTGATCTCCGACGACCACAAGGGCCTGAAGGCCGCCACCACCCGGATCCTCGGCGCCACCTGGCAGAGATGCCGCGTCCACTTCATGCGCAACCTGCTGGCCCATGCCGGCAAGCAGGGCCGGCGCGTCGTCTCCGCCTTCGTCGCCACCGCCTTCGCCCAGGACGATGCCGAGGCCGCTGCCGCCCAGTGGCGCCTGATCGCCGACCAGCTCAGGCCCAAGGCCTCCAAGCTGGCGGCCCTCATGGACGAGGCCCAGCACGACGTCCTCGCCTACATGAGCTTCCCCAAGGAGCACCGGGTCAAGCTTCACTCGACCAACCCGCTCGAACGCGTCAACGGCGAGATCAAGCGACGCACCAACGTCGTCGGCATCTTCCCCAACGAGGACGCCATCACCCGCCTCGTCGGCGCCGTGCTGCTCGAGCAGAACGACGAATGGACCGTCGGAAGGAGGTACATGACGCTGGAATCGATCGCTCCCCTGAGCGACAATCCCACGATCAAGCTGTCCGCTGTGGCAGCCTGAATAACCCGGCCCTACCCGCCGGATGCCGCGTAAAGCGCGACGCTCTTACACCACTCCTCGGGACACGATCCTCTCAGACCATGCCCCAGCACGGGTGCCGGGGCGGCCGCCAAGGGCAGCTCCAGCTGCTCAGGAGGGGATGTTCCGCGGACGGATGAAGGGCGTTTCTGTGCGTTCGCACAGTTATCGCCGCATTCCGGGGTTAGCCGATTGCCGCCAAGTGCTTGAGATGAAATGGTGCCGCCGGGAAGAATCGAACTTCCGACCCCTCCCTTACCAAGGGAGTGCTCTACCCCTGAGCTACGGCGGCGCGGGCGCGACATTGCCACAGCCCAGGCGCGGCGGCAACGAAAGGCTGCGTCGGGTGAATTTTCACGTCCACAAGTACTTGACGGTCGGCGCGACTCGAGTATATTGCAGCGCAACATGATGCTGCAGCGCAATATGGCAACGCGCCTCGGGGCGACGCGCATCGCCGAGAACAACAGCAACGCGATAGGATGAACCGATGACCGCCAAGACCGACGCCACGAGCAAGGCCGCCGCGAACGGCCCCAAGTCCCCCTGGAACGGCAACCTCTCTTTCGAGACCATCGCCGAGGAGAGCCGGGCGAGCTTCGACAGCATGGTCGAGGCTTCCACCATCGCGGCGAAGGGCTACGGCGCCATCGGCGCCGCCTGGTTCGACTTCGCCAAGGAGGCCATGGCGGCCCAGGCCGGCGCCGCCGAGGCCATCATGGGCGCGCGCAGCTGGGCCGAGCTCACCGACGTCCAGACCGTGCAGGCGAAGGGCGCGTTCGAGCGCTCCATGGCTGCCGGGAACCGCATCGCGGACATGACCGTCAAGACCACCGGCGAGACGATGGAGCCGATCCGCGCGCGGACCGAGGATCTGGTCGAGCGCTACGCCAAGCCCGCCGTCTAAAGCGTTTCCGTTTGACACGGAAACGCTTGGACTCTTTGTCGCTCACGGCAGCCGGCCGTTCTGCGCTTCCGCGCGCCTACCGGCGCGACGGCCGGCGCCTGCGCGGGCGCGCCGCATACGCGGCGGGCCGCTGTCGCGGCCTGTCGCGCGTCCGTCAAGATCGGACGCGCTCTAGCGGCACCTTTCAACGCATGACGAAGGGCCCGGAGCCGGACGGTTCCGGGCCCTCTCCTTATGTGCCTATGTTTCCGGCGCGGGGTTGACGAGTGCGCCGCCCGGCCCCGCCGCATCGATGACGCAGCGCTCGCCCGCGACCGAGACCCGGCCCTGGGCGATCAGGCGCACGGCGAGCGGCAGGCAGCGGTGCTCCTCGCGCAGCACGCGGGCCGCGAGGCTCTCCGCCGTATCGTCCGGCTGGACCGGCACCGCCGCCTGGACGACGATCGGCCCGTTGTCCACCTCCGGGCGGACGAAGTGAACCGTGCAGCCGGCGATGCGCACACCGGCCGCGATGGCCCTCGCGTGGGTATCCAGCCCCTTGAACGCGGGCAGCAGCGAGGGGTGGATGTTGATCAGCCGGTCGCGCCAGCGCTCCACGAATTCCGCCGTGAGCACGCGCATGAAGCCGGCGAGGCAGACCAGCTCGACGCTGCTCGCCTCCAGCGCCGCGCTCAACGCCCGCTCGAAATCCGCCCGCGTGCCGTATTCCCGGTGATCGATCGTGCAATGCGGCAGACCGGCCTCTGCGGCTCGCGTGAGCCCGAAGGCGTCGGCCCGGTTGGAGAGCACGAGCGCGATCTCGCTCACCGCATCGGCGCGGGCGCAATCGTCGATGAGGGCCTGCAGGTTGGTCCCGCTGCCCGAGATCAGGACGCCTACCTTCAGCCGCGCCATGTCGCCTCCCGCCGCCGTCCGGCAAGCGTCCGATGTCTACCGTCGGTCGCTGCCGCCGGTCGTCTTGCTCCTGGCCCCATGATACCCTGAGGCGCGGGTCCGGGGCCGCCATCGGGGGGCCGCTACTGGCCCTATCCCGCCCGGCCGGATGACAGGGTCTGAACGATGGGTGGACCGGCACGTCTCGCCACCGCTTCGCGCTGCATCGCGCTCGTCTGCGCGCTGACGCTGTTCCTCGCCGCCGGCGTGGCGCGGGGCGAGGGCGTGTTCACCGTCGCCCATGTTCCCATCGATGCCGAGGCCGCGTCGTCGGCGGCAGCGCGCGAGCTTGCCATCGCGGCCGGCCAGCACGCCGCGCTCGAGGTCCTGCTGCGCCGCCTCACGGTCGCAGGCACGCCTCTGCCGGCGCCGCCCGCGGACTCCATCGCAGCGATGGTCGCCGGCTTCGAGATCGACGGCGAGCTGGTCTCGACCACCCGCTACCGCGCATCGCTGACCGTGGATTTCGACCCCACCGAGGTGCGCCGCCTGCTGCGCGAGAGCGGCATCGCCTATGCCGAGACCGTGAGCAAGCCGGTCCTCGTCGTGGCGGTTCAGCGCGACCCCGGCGGCACGAAACTGTGGGAGGTCGGAAACCGCTGGCGCCGGGCGTGGGAGGAGCGCCCGCCCCACGGCGGCCTGGTGCCGATCCTCCTGCCGCTCGGCGACATCATCGACCTCGGCACGGTGGACGCCGCGCGGGCGCTGGCGTCCGACACGGAGGCACTGACCGCGCTCGGCGATCTTTACGGCACGAGCGAGGTGGCCGTCGCGGTCGCCGGGCTTTCGGGCTCCGCAGCCGTTGCAAAACCCTCCGCGCCCGCTGTAGAGGAGGCGGAGGGTGCGGACGGCGAGACCCCGGCGGCCGGGCGCGCGCTCACGCTCTCGCTGCGCCGGATCGCGGCGGGCGGAAACGGAGCAGTCCAGAAGACGCTGATCGGCCGCGCGGACGAGAGCGAACGCGCGCTGCTGGAGCGCGGTACCGACAGGATCGTCACTCTGCTGGAGGACGCCTGGAAGGCCGCGAACCTGATCCGCTACGGCGAGGACCACGCGCTCCAGGCGACCGTTCCGATCGCGAGCCTCGGCGAATGGGTCTCGATCCAGCAGCGCCTCGCGGCGCTCGCCATGGTCGCCGCGGTCGAGATCGACTCCCTCTCGGTGCGCGAGGCCCGGCTCACCCTCCGCTACCACGGCACGGCCGACCAGCTTCGCCTCGCCCTCGACCAGAACGACCTGGCTCTCGAGCCCCTGGCGGACGAGTGGGTGCTGGCCCCCCGTGCCGCCGAACCGGAGCCGAAAGCGCCTGACGAATCTGCCCCAGGCGAGGCCGAACACGGCGCCGAGAATGACGCAAGCTGATCTTGGTGAGAAATGCGGGCTAGCCAACAGCGCACCTTCGACTGGGGCGTCCGCCCCGCTCTCGGGCGGGAGGATTTTCTGGTGGCGCCCTGCAACGAGGCGGCGGTGGCGTGGCTCGACCGCTGGCCGGAGTGGCCGGGCCCAGCGCTCGTGATCCACGGGCCGCCCCGCTCGGGCAAGAGCCATCTCGCCGAGGTCTGGCGGCGCCGCAGCGGCGCCGAGACCCTCGATGCGTCTGCTCTCACTCAGGCCTCGACCGGCGGCGGGGATGCGCCGGGCGCGCTGGTCGTGGACGGGCTGGACGCGCCGCTCGACGAGCGCGCCCTCCTGCACACCTACAACAACGTCGCCGAGCGGGGCGGCCACCTGCTGCTCACCGCCTTGGCCCCGCCGGCGCTCTGGCCGCTCACGCTCCCCGATCTCGTCTCCCGGCTGCGCCTGGCGCCGGCGGTGGCGATCGGCCTGCCGGACGACGCGCTGCTCGCCGCCCTCATGGTCAAGCTCTTCGCGGACAGGCAGATCGTGGTGGCGCCCGAGGTGCCTGCCTACGTCGTGCCCCGCATTGAGCGCACCTTCGAGGCCGTGGCGCGCCTCGTGGAACGGCTGGATCGCGCGGCGCTCGCCGAAGGCAGGCCGGTCACCGTGCCCTTCGTGCGCAGCGTGCTCGCGCGCGGCGAGGCCGGCTCCGGCACGCCGCCCGAGACTTGAGCCGCAGGGCGCAAGCACCGCTGCGACACCGGCACGGTGCGATTTTGTCTCGCGGCAGCGATCGCCGTATTGTAGGAAACCGCGAATCACGCCACATATGCAGGGACGCGGGAGCAGCCGAATGGCGAAAGCCAAGCGGGCGGTCGAGCCAAGGAGCTTCGCGCCGTCCGACAAGTTCATCAACCGCGAGCTGAGCTGGCTCGCCTTCAACGAGCGGGTGATGGAGGAGGCCGAGAACCTCGACCACCCGGTGCTCGAGCGCCTGCGCTTCCTCTCGATCTCGGCGTCCAACCTCGACGAGTTCTACATGGTCCGCGTGGCCGGGCTGCACGGCCAGGTCGAGGCCGGCATCCTCGACGCCTCGCAGGACGGCCTCAGCCCGGCGGCGCAGATTCGCGCGGTCAACGCGCGCGCCAATCGGCTCATGGCGCAGCAGCAGGAGCGCTGGCTCGCGCTCCGCGCCGAGCTGGCCGAGGCGGGCATCGCGATCCTCTCCGCCGACCGGCTTCGCGACGACGAGCGCCAGTGGCTCGACGATTACTTCATCGACCGCCTCTTCCCGGTGCTGACGCCGCTTGCGATCGACCCGGCGCACCCCTTCCCGTTCATCCCGAATCTCGGCTTCAGCCTGGCGCTCGAGCTGGTGGAGCAGGGCACCCGGCGTCAGGTGCCCTCGCTGGTGCGCATCCCGAGCCAGGTGGAGCGCTTCATCCGCCTGCCCGAGGGCGAGCGGGGCGAGGTTCGCTTCATCGCGCTGGAAGACGTGGTGGAGCTTTATCTCGACCGGCTGTTCCCCGGCTTCGCGCCGCGCGCGGTGGGCCGGTTCCGCATCGTCCGCGACAGCGACATCGAGCTGGAGGAGGAAGCGGAGGACCTGGTGCACTCGTTCGAGAGCGCGCTCAAGCGGCGCCGCCGCGGCAGCGTCATCCGGCTCGAGGTCGATTCCACGATGCCCCTCAGCATGCTGGAATTCCTCACCGACCAGCTTCACGTCGACCGCCGCGACGTGGTCAAGGTCGAGGGGATTCTCGGGCTCGCGGATATCTCGATGCTCATCAAGTGCGGCCGGGCCGACCTCGAGTTCCCGCCCTACCGCGCGCGCTTCCCCGAGCGGATTCGCGACTTCGGCGGCGACTGCTTCGCCGCGATCAGGGCCAAGGACATCCTCGTCCACCACCCCTACGAGAGCTTCGACGTCGTCGTCCAGTTCCTGCGCCAGGCGGCGCGGGATCCGGACGTGATCGCGATCAAGCAAACCCTCTACCGCACCAGCAACGATTCGCCCATCGTGAACGCGCTGATCGAGGCGGCGGAGGCGGGCAAGTCCGTCACTGCGCTGGTCGAGCTCAAGGCGCGCTTCGACGAGGCGGCGAACATCCGCTGGGCGCGTGACCTGGAGCGCGCCGGCGCCCAGGTGGTCTACGGCTTCATGGACCTCAAGACCCACGCCAAGGCATCGCTGGTGGCGCGCCGCGAGGCCGACGGCCTGCGCAGCTACGTCCACTACGGCACCGGCAACTATCACCCCATCACTGCCGCCATCTACACGGACCTCTCGTTCTTCACCTGCGAGCCGGCGTTCTGCCGCGATGCGGCGCTGCTCTTCAACTACCTGACCGGCGGCGCCGCGCCGGAACGCTACGAGAAGCTCGCGGTGGCGCCGCTCGGCATGCGCTCCGCCCTGGACGAGCTGATCGAGGCGGAGGCCGCCCACGCGCTCGCCGGCCGGCCGGCGGCGATCTGGGTCAAGCTCAACTCGCTGGTCGACCCCGAGGTGATCGAGGCGCTCTACGCCGCCTCCGCCGCAGGCGTCTCCATCGACCTGGTGGTGCGCGGCATCTGCTGCCTGCGCCCCGGCGTGCCGGGGCTTTCGGAGAACATCTGGGTGAAGAGCATCGTCGGCCGCTTCCTCGAGCACTCCCGCATCATGTGCTTCGGCGCGGGCCACGGCCTGCCCTCGCCGCAGGCCAGGCTGTTCATCTCGTCGGCCGACTGGATGGGGCGCAACCTGGACAGGCGCGTCGAGCTCATGGTGCCGATCGAGAACCCGACGGTGCACGAGCAGATCCTCGATCAGATCATGACCGCGAACTTCAGGGACAACGAGCAGAGCTGGACGCTCGACGCTGACGGTGCCTTCACCCGGCTCGCGCCCGATGGCGATCCCTTCAACGCCCACCGCTTCTTCATGACCAACCCGTCGCTCTCCGGCCGCGGCACGGCGCGGCGCGAGCCGCTGCGTGCAGTGGCGGAGACGAGCGGCGAGCCGGACGACGCGTGACGGAGCAGCAGGGGGCCGCCCGCCTCATGGCCGACGCGGCGCCGTTGGCAGTCGGGCCCGAGCGCTTCCCGTCAGCGCCGGCGGCCGTTGCCGCGGCTGCCAAAGCGCCCTACGGCGTGCTCGACGTAGGCTCGAACTCGATCCGCCTCGTGGTCTTCGAAGGGCTCACGCGCGCACCCGCGCCGGTCTTCAACGAGCGCGAGCTGTGCGGCCTCGGCGCTACCCTGGGCGAGACCGGGGCGCTCGCGCCGGACGCGGTGGCGCCCGCGCTCGATGCGCTGCGGCGCTTCTCCGCGGCAGCACGGGCGCTCGGCGTCGGCCCGCTCGACGCCGTGACCACGGCGGCGGTGCGCGACGCCAGCGACGGCGAGCGCTTCCGCGCGGCCGTGGCCCGCGAGGCCGGCTTCTCGCTCCGGGTGCTCACGGGCGAGGAAGAGGCCCGCTACGCGGCGCTCGGCGTGGTCTCGGCGTTCCCCGGCGCGAGCGGGCTGATGGCGGACCTCGGCGGCGGCAGCCTCGAGCTGGTGCGCCTCGAGAAGGGAAAGCTTGCCGAGCACGCGACGCTCCCGCTCGGCGTGCTCCGCCTCGGCAGCCTCAAGCCCGGCCGCCGCGCCGCGCTCGCGGCGGAACGGCTGCAAGCGCTCAACTGGCTAGAACGCGTGCGGGGCGAGCCCGTCTACCTCGTGGGCGGTGCGTGGCGGGCGCTGGCGCGGCTCCGCATGGCCGCCGAGCAGCACCCCATCGCCGTCGTCCATCACTACCGCATGGCGGCGGCGGAAGCCCGCAAAGCCGCCAAGGCGTTCGCCGTTGCCGATCCCGCCACGCTCAAGCCGGGGCCGGAGGGCATGTGGCCCCGGCGGCTCGCGACCGTGCCGAGCGGCGCCTCGGTCCTGATCGCGCTGCTGGAGAGCGCGCGGCCGAGCGACGTGCTGTTCTCCGCCTTCGGGCTGCGCGAGGGCCTGCTCTTCGACAGGCTGCCGCAGGCGGTGCGCGCGCAGGACCCGCTGCACGACGCCTGCCGCGCCATCGCGCGGCGCGACGGCCGCTCCCTCGCCTATGCCGAGGCGCTCCAATCCTGGCTCGCGCGGGCGACGCTGCCTGCCCTCGAAGCGCACCGGGGCGTGCTGCCGGCGGCCGCCTTCCTCTCCGAGATCGCCTGGCGTCAGCACCCGGACCTCCGCGCGGCCGACGCCTTCCAGCGCATCGCGCGCGCGCCCTTCGTCGGCATCGACCATCCGGGCCGCGTCTTCCTCGCGCTCGCCGTGGCCCAGCGCTACAAGTCCGGCCTCCCCGCCGAGGCGGACCGCGCCGCGAGCCGGCTGCTGCCCGACGGGGCAGAGGCCGAGGCCCGCGCCCTCGGGCTCGCGCTCAGGCTGGCGGAGCGGCTCTCCTGCGGGGAGCCTGCGGTGCTCGACGGATCGCGGCTTGCGGCGGAGGAGGACCGCCTCGTGCTCCGCATCGCGCCCGAGCACCGGCCGCTGGTGTCGGGCAAGGCGCTGTCGGCGGCCGACGCGCTGGCCCGCGCCCTCGGCTGCACCCTCTCGCTGGAGACGGGTGCTTAGAGCGCGTCCGCAAGAGACGGACGCGCTCTAAGCATTTCTCGCTCACGGCAGCCGGCCGTCGTGCGCTTGCGCGCGCCTATCGGCGCGACGGCCGGCGCCTGCGCGGGCGCGCCGCATACGCGGCGGGCCGCGGTCGCGGCCTATCGCGCGCCCGTCTCAGACGGACGCGCTCAAGCTAATCACTTTTCTCAAGCGCGGTGGCCTTGCGCGCACCAAGGCGCTATGACGGGTGCTACGGCTGGCGCGCAAGCGGGCGTGGCGGAATCGGTAGACGCGCGGGTCTCAAAAACCCGTTCCTTCGGGAGTGTGAGTTCGAGTCTCACCGCCCGCACCAGCCGCCCTTGAGCGTGTTCGTCTTATACAGAGGCGCTCTTGCCCCTTTTTCGCTCACGGCGGCTGGCCTGCGGCCAGCGCCTCCGCGAGGGCGCCGCATTCGCGGCGGGCCGCTATCGCGGCCTAGCGAGCGTCCGTCGATGACGGACGCTCGCTAGCAATCCAGCGTGTTGCTGCGCTCCCAGTCGGAGATCGTGCCGGCGTATTCGTTCCACTCGCGTGTCTTGAGCTTGACGTAGCTCCTCACGAAGCTCTCGCCGAAGCCGGCGCGCACCACCTTGTCCTTCTCGAAGAGCCTGAGCGCATCCAGCAGGTTGAGCGGCAGCTTCCGCGCGCCCCGCAGCTTGTGGCCCTCGGCGTAGAGGTTGAGGTCGGTCCGCGCGCCGGGATCGCGCTCGTTCTCGATGCCGTCGAGCCCGGCGACGACCACGCCCGCCTGCAGCAGGTAGGGGTTGGCCGCGCCGTCCATCAGCCGCAGCTCGAAGCGCCCGGCATCCGGGATGCGCACCATGGTGGACCGATTGTTGCCGCCGTAGGCCACCTGGTTGGGCGACCACGTGGCGCCGGAGAGCGTGACCGGCGCGTTGATCCGTTTGTAGCTGTTCACGGTCGGGTTCCAGATCGCGCAGAGCGCCGGCGCCCGGTGGATGATGCCGCCGAGGAACTTGTAGCCCAGCGCGGAGATGCCAAGCTCCCCCTTCGCGTCGTGAAACAGGTTCTTCCGCCCGGAATTGTTCCAGACCGAGACGTGGGCGTGGCAGCCGTTGCCCGTGAGATTGGAGAACGGCTTCGGCATGAAGGTCGCGCGCAGCCCGTGCTTCTCCGCCAGCGACTTCACCATGTACTTGAAGAAGACGTGGCGGTCGGCGGTCACCAGCGCGTCGTCGTACTCCCAGTTCATCTCGAACTGGCCGTTCGCGTCCTCGTGGTCGTTCTGGTAGGGCCCCCAGCCGAGGCTCAGCATGGCGTCGCAGATTTCCGAGACCACGTCGTAGCGCCGCATCAGCGCCGCCTGGTCGTAGCAGGGCTTGGCCTGGGTATCGAGCGCATCGGAGATCGCGGTGCCGTCCGCGCTCACGATGAAGTACTCGGCCTCGACCCCGGTCTTGACCCGATACCCCTGTTTCTTCGCCGCCTCCAGCGTGCTCTTGAGCTTGAGGCGGGGCGTGTCCGGCATGGGCTCGCCGTTCATCCAGCAATCGCCGGCGAGCCAGCCGACCTCCGGCTTCCACGGCAGCTGGATCAGGCTGGCGGGGTCGGGCTTCACCAGCATGTCGGGCTCGGCCGGCGTCGAATCGAGCCACGCGGCGAAGGCGGCGAAGCCCGCGCCGTCGGCCTGCATGGCGCCGATCGCCGCGGCCGGCACGAGCTTCGCCCTGAGCACGCCGAAGAGGTCCACGAAGCTGATCAGGAAATAGCGGATCTTCTTCTGTTTCGCGGCCTGAGCCAGGTCCACGGCCATTGCTCATACTCCCTCGTCTCTCGCGGGCCGGCGGCTACCAGGGCAGCTCCCTGCCGTCGTACTGGTAGAAGCACCCGGTCTGCTCCGCGCCGTAGTTCGCCACCACGCTGCGGATGCCGGCGATGCTGTCCACCTTGTTGACCGGCGCGTCCGGCCCGCCCATGTCGGTCACCACCCAGCCGGGGTGGACCGCGATGGTGCGCACGCCCCGTGGTGCCAAGTCGATGGAGAGCCCCTTCACCAGCAGGTTCAGCGCCGCCTTGCTGGAGCGGTAGGGATAGAGCCCGCCGTCGGCAAGCTCCGTGATGCAGCCCATGTGGGTGGACATGAAGAAGAGCAGCTTCAGGTCGCTCGCCGCCACGTGGTCCACGAACGCCTCGGTGACGCGGAGCGGCGCCATGGTGTTGATCTCGTGCACCTTGGCCCAGGCCTCGTAGTCGATGCTGCCGAAGGCGGCCGGCCCCATCTGGTCGATGGTGCAGCCGAGCAGGCCGGCGTTGTTCACCAGCATGTCGATGGGCGTGCCGCGAAACTCGTCCGCGAGCGCCCGGACCTGATCCGGCTTGCTCACGTCGAGCGTGTGCAGCGTGATGAGGCCGCCCGAATCGGCGGCGAGCGCGGCGAGGTCGTCCGCCGTCTCCGGCGTGCGGCAGCAGGCGTAGATGCGCCAGCCGTCGCCCACGAATTGGCGCACCATCTCGAGGCCGAGCCCTCTGCTCGCCCCGGTGACCAGCATCGACGGCATGGCTTGCGCCCTCCCTTTGCCTGAGCCGGCGGCAGAATAGCGAACACCGCCCCGCCGACAAGGGCGTCGCTCGCGCCCGAAGAGTCGCGAGCGCGAAAGATAGAGTCGCGCCCGAAGGGTCGCGAGCGCGGAATCCAGAATCGCCCACACCCGCAGGATCGTGAGCGCGGACTCAGAGGACGGCCGGCTGCCGTGAGCGACAAAGGCTTTAAAGCGGCATATTCCGGCATACGCCGGCACAAGGTGGCACAAAGTGGCACAAGGTGGCACGAAACGGGCGGCACAAAGTGGCACAAGGTGGCTCATGACGGTCCAAACTGGCCCGTCTTGGGGGCGTAGCCATCGGGCCGCTCTTCTCCCTCCCCGTGCACCGGCGCCAGAATCGCGGGCGGCAGAAGCCCGCTGGACGAGCGACCGGCCATCAGGAGGCTTTTTCCGGCCGTTCCGGCCCGACTGTCCGGGACGGGCGATGCTCTGCGCGCTGCATCCGCAGAGCCTGCCTCCACCCGCCCGCCCTGTGCACCGCACCATGGTGCGTGTCGCTCGCGCCCGAAGGGTCGCGAGCGCGAAAGAAGAGTCGCGCCCGCAGAGTCCCGCGCGCAACAAAAAACACCGCGCGAGCACTCCCGGGCCGTAGGCCCGGACGGCGCGGGCGCGCCGCGCGCGAAGCGCGTAGGCAAGCGAGCGTCGCGCGTCCACGCGCGCAAGCGCGCGATGCGAGCGCCCGCCGTTGAGGGAAATGAACAAGTAGAGGGTTGGGGTGAGGAGGGGGTTGGCGCTGGCCCACGCGGACCGGATCGACTCTCTTGCCCAGGCCATTGCCGCAGGCGCCCGGCTTGCCTATGGTGCGCGCCAGCGGTCCGCCGAGAGCACCCGTAGCTCAGCTGGATAGAGCGCTGCCCTCCGAAGGCAGAGGTCGCACGTTCGAATCGTGCCGGGTGCGCCACCCTGCCTCAATCGGGACCGAGTGCGACGGGAACCAGCGAGCTGACAGCGCGCGGAGGGGGCGGCTACGCCGTCTTGCCGATCTCGTCCAGGCGCTCCTGCAGCGCGAGCCGGCCGATGCTGGCGAGCGGCAGGCTGGTGAAGATCGAGATGCGCGCGTGGAGCATGCGGTGGGCCTCGGAGAACGCGTAGCGGATCTCCGCATCCGTGCCGGCGGCCTCGGCAGGGTCGGGCACGCCCCAGTGGGCGCTCATGGGCTGGCCCGGCCAGGCGGGGCAGACCTCGGCGGCGGCGTTGTCGCAGACCGTGAAGACGAAATCCAGGTGCGCCGCGTCCGGGCCCGCGAACTCATCCCAGCTCTTGGACCGCGCCCACCCGGTCCCGTAGTTCAGGGTCGCGAGCAGGTCGAGCGTGTAGGGGTGCACCCGGCCCGCAGGCCGCGAGCCGGCGGAGCAGGCCTTGAAGCGCCCCCGGCCCACCCGGTTCAGGATCGCCTCGCCCAGGATCGAGCGGGCAGAGTTGCCGGTGCAGAGAAACAGGACGTTGTAGACCCGGTCGGCCATGTCTTCCCCCGTGGCCCTGGGCAGGACGCCGCGCGCAGAGGGCACGCAGCCTGCGCCACACGGCGCCAAGACTGCCCCATTCGTGTGACGGTTCGATGACCCTTCCGAGACGGGCCCGCGCGCAGTAGCGTTTCGCGCCCGCCTGGGGTAGCGTGGCCCCGTCACGCAGCGTGGGAAGCCGGTGACGCCCGCCTCGGCCGAGGCACGGGCCAGTCCGGCGCTGCCCCCGCAACTGTAAGCGGCGAGACGGGCCCGTTCGCGCACCGCGCAGGCCACTGATCCGCAAGGGTCGGGAAGGCCGGGCCCCGTCGACGACCCCGAGCCAGGAGACCGGCTGCGCGACAGGGCTGCAACGTCCTCGGAGGGAGGATCATGGCGGGTCTCGACCAGGCGCCGGATCCGGCGCGCATCACCCTCGTTCTCGGCGGCGCCCGCTCGGGCAAGAGCGCCCATGCGGAGGCGCTGCTGGCGTGCCACGCCGGCGCGCGGCTCTACATCGCGACCGCCGAAGCCCGCGACGCCGAGATGGAAGCCCGCATCGCCGCCCACCGCGCGCGGCGCGGCCCCGGCTGGCGCACGGTGGAAGCCCCGCTCGCGCTCGCCGAGACGCTGGAGGCCGAGAGCCGCCCCGGCGCCGCCCTGCTGGTCGATTGCCTCACCCTCTGGCTCAGCAACTTGATGGACGCCGGCCGCGACATCGCCGCCGAGACCCAGCGCCTCACCGCCTGCCTCGCCCGGCTGGAGGGGCGGACGGTGCTGGTCGCCAACGAGGTCGGCCTCGGCATCGTGCCGGAGAACGCCACTGCGCGCGCCTTCCGCGACCATGCCGGGCGCCTCAACCAGGCCGTGGCCCAGGCCGCCGGGCGCGTCGTTTTCGTCGCGTCCGGCCTGCCGCTCGTGCTGAAGCCGTGAGCGCGCCCCGCATCGCCTCGCTGGTGCCGAGCGCGACGGAGATCGTCGCCGCCCTCGGCCACGCGGAGAACATCGTCGCCCGCAGCCACGAGTGCGACTGGCCGGCGCAGGTCGCCCGCGCGCCGGCGTGCACCCGCGCCCGCATCGACGCGAGCAAGCCGAGCGGCGCGATCCACGAGGAGGTGGGCGCGCTGCTCGCCGCAGCGCTCAGCCTCTACGACCTCGATACCGACATCCTGCGCGCAGCGCGGCCCACCCACATCGTCACGCAGGACCAGTGCGACGTCTGCGCGGTGGGGCTCGGCGAGGTGCGGGCGGCGGCGGCGGAATTCCTGGAGGCGCCGGTGGAGATCGTCTCCCTCGCGCCCATGCGCCTTGGCGACGTCTGGGGCGACATCGCGCGCGTGGGCGATGCCCTCGGCGTCGATGTGGGGCCGGTCTGCGATGGCCTCCGCGCCCGCATCGCCGTCATCGCCGAGCGGGCGCGGAGTCTTCCACCGAAGCGCATCGTCACCGTCGAGTGGACCGACCCGCCCATGAGCGCCGGCAACTGGGTGCCGGAGATCGTGGCGCTCGCGGGCGGCATCGACACGCTCGGCGCCGAGGGCCGCCATGCGCCGGTCGTCAGCGCGGACGCGGTGGCCGCGGCCGATCCCGACGTGATCGTGCTCATGCCCTGCGGCTACGACCTGCCCCGCACCGCAGACGACGGCCGCGCGCTGCTCGCCGATACGGCCTGGGCGGAACTGCGCGCCGTCCGCGCCGGCGAGATCTACGCCACCGACGGCAATGCCTACTTCAACCGGCCGGGGCCGCGGCTCGTCGAGTCCGCCGAAATCCTGGCCGAGATCCTCCACCCGGCGCACTTCGACTTCGGCCACGAGGGCACCGGGTGGGCCCGCCTGGAGACGTGAAGAACGATGCAGGACCAGAAAATCCCCGCGACCGTGATCACCGGCTTCCTCGGCGCCGGCAAGACCAGCCTCATCCGCCACGCCCTGGGCGAAGCCGGCGGCAGGCGCATCGCGCTCATCATCAACGAGTTCGGCGACCTCGGCATCGACCGGGAGGTGCTGCAGGGCTGCGGCGATACGGCCTGCGACGAGGCCGATATCGTCGAGCTCGCCAACGGCTGCATCTGCTGCATCGTGGCCGACGACTTCGTGCCGGCGATCGAGGCGCTGCTCGCCCGCGAGCCCGCGCCCGAGCACATCCTGATCGAGACCTCGGGCCTCGCGCTGCCGAAGCCGCTCGTCGCCGCCTTCAACTGGCCCGAGATCCGCACCCGGCTGACGGTGGACGGCGTGGTCGCCGTGGTGGACGGCCCGGCGCTGGCGGAAGGCCGCTTCGCCGAGGACGAAGAGGCGCTCCAGGCCCAGCGCGAGGCGGACGAGGCGCTCGACCACGAATCCCCGCTCGCCGAGGTGTTCGAGGACCAGATCGGCTGCGCCGACATGGTGATCCTCAACAAGGCCGACCTGCTGGCGGCGAACGGCGCCCAGGAGGGCACGGCCCGCATGGAGCCGCACCTGCGCCCCGGCGCCCGCGTCGTCAGGGCGGCGCACGGGCGCGTGCCGCCCGACCTGCTGCTCGGCCTCGACGCCGCGGCGGAGGACGATCTCGCGAGCCGCCGCTCGCACCACGACGGCCTCGACGAAGAGCACGACCACGACGAGTTCGAGAGCTTCGTGATGGCGCCCGGGCCCGTCGACGACCCGGCGGCCTTCGCGGAGCGGCTGAGCGGGGCCGCGGCCGCGCACGGGGTGCTCCGCGCCAAGGGTTTCTTGGACGTGGCGGGCAAGCGCCGGCGGCTGGTGGTGCAGGCGGTCGGCAGCCGCGTCGACCGCCACTTTGACCGCGACTGGCGCGCGGGCGAGGCGCGGGAGAGCCGCCTCGTGGTGATCGGCCTGGCCCCCCTCGACCGCGCGGCGGTCGAAGCGGCGATCCGGGGCTAGGGAGGCCCGCGCCTTGCACCTGCTCGCAGCCCAGCCCGGCGCCATCGAGGACGGCGCGGAGGCCGTGGACCTCGGCCAGTCGCCGGGCGACATCGTGCTGCTGTCGGCCGCCGATACCGAGCTCGCCTGCTTCGCCCAGGCGCAAGGCCGCCTCGGTGCGGGCGCGCCGACGCTCCGCCTCGCGAACCTCATGCAGCTCGGCCATAACCATTCGGTCGATCGCTATGCCGAACGGGTGGTCGGCGGCGCGCGCCTCGTGATCGTGCGCCTGCTCGGCGGCGAGAGCTACTGGCCCTACGGTGTCGAGCGGCTGAGCGCCGTCTGCGCCGCGCGCGCGATCCCCATCGCCTGGCTGCCGGGCGACGACAAGCCGGACGCAGGACTCGCTGCCCGCAGCACGCTCGCAGCCGACGCGGCAGAGACGCTCTGGCGCTACTGCACCCACGGCGGCATCGACAATGCCGAGCACGCGCTCCGCCACGCCGCCCTGCTGATCGGGCGGGGCGGCGCGTGCGAGCCGCCGCGCCCGGTGCCCCGCGCGGGCCTCTACTGGCCGGGCGCGGGCGTGCTCGACCTGGAGGCGCTGGCCCGCCACTGGCGCGCCGGCGCACCACGCGCGTGCGTGGTCTTCTACCGCGCGCTGTTGCAGGGCGGATCGCTCGCGCCCGTGGATGCGCTAGTGGCGGCGCTCAGGGACGCGGGCCTCGATCCGCTCCCCGTCTTCGTCACCAGCCTGAGAGACAAGCCGGCGGCGGAGCTGATCGCGGCGCTCATGCGCACCACCGGCCCCGAAATCGTGCTGAACGCCACGGGCTTCGCCGTCTCCCGCCCCGGCACGCCGCAAGAAACCCCGTTCGCGCAAGCCCGCGTACCCGTGCTGCAGGCGGTTTTTGCGGGCGCCACTGCGCGCCAGTGGGCGGAGGCCACGCGCGGGCTGTCGCCCCGCGACATCGCCATGAACGTGGCGCTGCCCGAGGTCGACGGGCGTATCCTCACCCGCGCGGTCGCGTTCAAGACCGAGGCGCGCTTCGACGAGGCGACGCAGGCGCCCATCGTGGTGTCGGAGGCGAACGCGGAGCGCTGCCGCTTCGTCGCAGCCCTCGCCGCAGCTTGGGTGCGCCTCGCCCGCGCGGCCCCGGCGGAGCGCCGCATCGCCCTGGTGCTCGCCAACTACCCCAACCGCGACGGGCGCATCGGCAACGGCGTCGGCCTCGATACGCCCGCGAGCACGGCGCGCATCATGGCGGCCCTCGCTAACGCCGGCTACCGCGTGGAGAACCCGCCGACTGACAGCGCGGCGCTGATGGCGCGGCTCACCGCGGGCCCCACCAACGCCGCCGACAGCCGCACGAAACCGGCCGAGGCCACGCTCCCGCTTGCCGCCTACGAACGCTTCTTCGCCGCGCTGCCGGAGGCGGTCCGCACCACCGTCGCGGAACGATGGGGAGTCCCCGAGGCGGACCCCTTCTATCGCGCGGACGAAGGCTGCTTCGCGCTCTCCGCTACGCGCTTCGGCAACGTCGCCGTCGCGATCCAGCCGGCGCGCGGCTACAACATCGACCCCGAGAGGAGCTACCACGACCCCGACCTGCCGCCGCCGCACGGCTACCTCGCCCTCTACGCCTGGCTGCGCACGTCCTTCGACGCCCACGCGGTGGTGCACGTCGGCAAGCACGGCAACGTGGAATGGCTGCCGGGCAAGGCGCTGGCGCTCTCCGCCGACTGCTTTCCGGAGGCCGCGCTCGGCCCGCTTCCCCACGTCTACCCCTTCATCGTGAACGACCCCGGCGAGGGCAGCCAGGCCAAGCGCCGGGGCGCGGCCGTCATCGTCGACCACCTGACGCCGCCGCTCACGCGCGCCGGCAGCCACGGCGCGCTGGAGGAGCTGGAGCGCCTCGTGGACGAGTTCTTCGACGCCGCTTCGGTCGACCCCCGCCGCTGCGCGCCGCTCTCGGCGCGCATCCTGGAGCTTGCCGCGTCCACCGGGCTGGATGAGGATTGCGGCATCCAGGCCGGCGACGGCAGCGACGACGCGCTCCGCAAGCTCGACGGCTATCTCTGCGAAATCAAGGAGATGCAGATCCGCGACGGCCTCCACGTCTTCGGCGAGGCGCCCGCGCCGGAACGCCGCACCGCGCTGCTGCGCGCCATCGCCCGCAGCGTGCGCGGCCCTGCTGCCGGCGAGGCCTCGCTGCTCCGCGCGCTGGCGGACGACCTCGCCCTCGGCATCGACCCGCTCTCCGCCCCGCTCGGCGAGCCCTGGCAGGGCCCGCGGCCGCAAGCGCTCGCCAACGGTGCCGCCTGGCGCAGCACCGGCGACACGGTGGAGCGGCTGGAGACCCTTGCCGCCAGCCTGATCGCCGGCACCTATCGCCTGCCCGCCGAGTGGGCCGCCAGCGCCGCCGTGCTGCGCGAGGTGGCGGAGACCATCGGCCCGGCGCTGGACGCAAGCGCGGACGCCGAGACCGCCGGCCTGCTCGCGGCGCTCGACGGCCGCTTCGTCGCACCGGGCGCCGCCGGCGCGCCCACGCGGGGCCGCGCGGACGTGCTGCCCACGGGCCGCAACTTCTACTCGGTGGACACGCGCCAGGTGCCGACCGCCGCGGCGTGGCAGCTCGGCTGGGCCTCGGCCCAGCTCCTGGTGGAGCACTACGCCCAGACCCACGGCGACTGGCCGCGCGCGATGGCGCTCAGCGCCTGGGGCACCTCCAACATGCGCACGGGCGGGGACGACATCGCCCAGGCCTTGGCGCTCATCGGCGCCCGCCCGCGCTGGGAGGGGCCGTCCGGGCGCGTCACCGGCTTCGAGATCATGCCGCTCGACCTGCTCGATCGGCCGCGCGTGGACGTGACGCTCCGCGTCTCCGGCTTCTTCCGCGACGCTTTCCCCGGCCTGATCGACCTCTTCGATTCCGCCGTGCGCGCGGTCGCGGCGCTCGACGAAGACCCGGACGACAACCCGCTGGCCGCCAAGGTCGCCGCCGACGCGCGGGCGCTCGCCGGCAACGGCACCTCCGAGACCCGCGCGCGGCGCATGGCCTCCTACCGGGTCTTCGGCTCGAAGCCCGGCGCCTACGGGGCCGGCCTGCAGGCATTGATCGACGAGCGCGGCTGGGCCGATGCGGGCGACTTCGCCGCCGCCTACGTCGCCTGGGGCGGCTGGGCCTATGGCGCGGGCGAAGGCGGCGCTGCCGAGCACGCGCTCTTCGAGCGCCGCCTCGGCGCGGTCGAGGCCGTGGTGCAGAACCAGGACAACCGCGA
This sequence comes from Alphaproteobacteria bacterium, assembly GCA_965221125.1. Taxonomy (GTDB): domain Bacteria; phylum Pseudomonadota; class Alphaproteobacteria; order UBA828; family UBA828; genus WTGU01. The sequence goes on along the minus strand of CBDCRW010000005.1, from coordinate 313,556 downwards.
GCACGACCTCTTGGACAGCGACGACTACTACCAGTTCGAGGGCGGACTCGCGGCGGCGGTCACGGTCCACGCCGGCCGCGCGCCCGCGCTCTATCACAACGACCACTCGGTGCCCGACAACCCCCGCATCCGCACCCTTGCCGACGAGCTCGGCCGCGTGGTCCGCGCCCGCGTGACCAACCCGAAGTGGATCGCCGGCGTCATGCGCCACGGCTACAAGGGCGCCTTCGAGATCGCGGCGACGGTGGACTACCTCTTCGCCTTCGCCGCCACCACCGGCGCGGTGAAGGACCACCACTTCGACGCCGTGTTCGATGCCTACGTGGCGGACGACGACGTGCGGGCGTTCATGGCGGACGCGAACCCGGCGGCCCTGCGCGAGCTTGCCGCGCGGCTGCTGGAGGCGCAGGAACGGAGCCTCTGGCGGCCGCGCGCGAACCACGCGCACGCGCTCCTCGCAGCGCTCCGCGACGGCAGGCAGGAGGCGCTCTGATGGCACGCGAGACCGAGACCGAGGCCGCGCTCGACCGGCGCCACGCCGAGAAGATGCGCAAGCGCAAGGCCGCGCGCGAGCGCATGCTGGCGACCAAGACCATCGAGAAGGGCCTGCTCATCGTCCACACCGGCAAGGGCAAGGGCAAGTCCACCGCCGCCTTCGGCCTCGCCGCCCGCGCCATCGGCAACGGCATGAAGGTGGGCATCGTGCAATTCGTGAAGGGCAAGTGGGCGACCGGCGAGCGCGCCGTGCTGGAGCGCTTCCCCGACCTCGTCACGGTCCGCGTCATGGGCGAGGGCTTCACCTGGGACACGCAGGACCGCCAGCGCGACATCGCCGCCGCCCGCAAGGCGTGGGAATCGGCGCAGGAATTCCTCGCCGATCCTTCCTATCGCCTCGTGGTCCTCGACGAACTCAACATCGTGCTGCGCTACGACTACCTCGACTTGGGCGACGTGTTGGCCGGCCTCGCCGCGCGCGATGCGGGCCAGCACGTCGTGGTCACCGGGCGCAACGCCAAGCCCGCGCTCATCGAGGCGGCCGACCTGGTGACCGAGATGACCGAGATCAAGCATCCCTTCCGCGCCGGCGTGAAGGCGCAGGTGGGCATCGAGTTCTGATGGCGATGGCCGCCCGCCAGCCGCCGGCCCTGATGCTTCAGGGCACCGGCTCCAACGTCGGCAAGTCGCTGCTGGTGGCCAGCCTCTGCCGCGCCTATGCCGCGCGCGGGCTCAGCGTGCGCCCCTTCAAGCCGCAGAACATGTCCAACAACGCCGCCATCGCGGGCGACGGGCGCGAGATCGGCCGCGCCCAGGCGCTGCAGGCCCGCGCCGCCGGCATCGAGCCCCACGCCGACATGAACCCGGTGCTGCTCAAGCCCGAGAGCGAGCACGGCGCGCAGGTGGTGGTGCAGGGCGCCGTCACCGGCACGGCGGATGCGCGCGGCTACCACGCGCTCAAGGCCGGGCTCATGCCGCGCGTGCTGGAGAGTTTCGAGCGGCTCGGCCAGGGCGCCGACCTGATCCTGGTGGAAGGCGCGGGCAGCCCGGCCGAGGTCAACCTGCGGGAGAACGACATCGCCAACATGGGCTTCGCGCTCGCGGCCGGCGTCCCCGTGGCGCTGGTGGGCGACGTGGATCGCGGCGGCGTGATCGCGAGCCTCGTCGGCACCTGGGCGCTGCTGCCGGCGGCCGAGCGCGCGCTCACCAGGGGCTTCGTCGTCAACAAGTTCCGGGGCGACGCCACGCTCTTTGACGGCGCCAACGCGATCATCGAGGAGAAGACCGGGTGGGCTAACCTCGGTCTCGTGCCCTGGTTCGAGGCAGCCCGGCTGCTGCCGGCGGAGGACAGCGTCGGCCTGGACTCGACCCCCGCCGTCGCCGCCGCGGCCGCCCCCGGCCGCGCGATCAAGATCGCCGTGCCCCGCCTGCCCCGCATCTCGAACACCGACGACCTCGACCCCCTCCGCGCCGAGCCCGACACGGTCTTGGAGCTGGTGCCGCCGGGCCGCGCCCTGCCGGGCGACGCCGACCTCGTGCTGCTGCCGGGCAGCAAGGCCACCCGCAGCGACCTCGCGGCATTGCACGTCCAAGGCTGGGCCCTCGACATCGCCGCGCACGTCCGCCGCGGCGGCTGGGTGGTGGGTCTCTGCGGCGGCTACCAGATGCTGGGCCGCCGCGTCGCCGACCCCGCCGGCATCGAAGGCCCGCCGGGAGAGACGCCCGGCCTGGGTCTGCTCCACGTCGAAACCGTGATGAGCGCGGGCAAGCGCCTCGTCCGGGCGCGGGGACACGCGTGCGAGGGCGGCGAGGCGGTCGCGGGCTACGAGATGCACTTAGGAAAGACCACGGGGCCCGACACCGCGCGCCCGCTGATCGACCTCGAAAGCGGCCCCGACGGTGCCCGCGCGCGCGACGGCCGGGTCATGGGCTGCTACCTGCACGGCCTCTTCGCCGCCGACGGTTTCCGCCGCGCCTTCCTCGCCCGGCTGCGCGGGCGGGAGACCGCCGGCATCGCCTACGACGCGCTTGTCGAACAGACCCTGGACGCGCTCGCCGCCCACCTCGAGGCCCATCTCGACCTCGACCGCCTGCTGGAGGTGGCCCGTGCGCGCTGAACCCCGGCTAGGACCCGCCGAGCGCCGTTCCCGCGGCGATGGCGGCGGCGAGCACGGCCACCAGCGCGCAGCCCACGGCGAAGACCCGCACCGTGCGCCGGAGATCGTCGGCCGTGGCCTCCGCCCGGCCGTCGCCGAGCCAGGCTTCGTCGCCTGCCGCCTCGCCCTCGTAGCGGCGAGGGCCCAGCAGGGCGAGGCCCAACGCCCCCGCCATCGCGGCCTCGGGCCAGCCGGCGTTGGGCGAGCTGTGCTTCGGCGCATCCCTCACCATGGTTCGCCACGCCCGCCCCGGCGCGCCGCCCGGCACGAACACAGCCGCCAGCCCGACGAGCCCGCCCGCGATCCGCGCCGGCACCCAGTTCGCCCAATCGTCGAGGCGCGCCGCCGTCCAGCCGAAGGCCCGGTGGCGGGGCGAGCGGTGGCCGATCATGCTGTCCATGGTGTTGATCGCCTTGTAGGCGCAGAGCCCCGGCAGGCCGAGCAGCAGGTACCAGAAGGCGGGCGCCACCACACCGTCGGAATAATTCTCGGCGCCGCTCTCGATCGCCGCCCGCGCGATGGCGTGTTCGTCGAGCGCGCGCACGTCGCGGCCGACGATGTGGCGCACGGCATCGCGCGCGGGGTCTGCGCCGCTATCCAGCGCGCGGGCCACCCGCACCATGTGGTCGCACATGGTCCGCTGCGCGAGCAGCATCGCGACCAGCGCCAGTTCCGCGAGCCAGCCCCAACTGAGGACCGCCACGTAATGGGCGACGGCCCAGCCGGCAGCGGCGCTCGCGCCGACGACCAGCACGACCGCCACCGCGCCGAGGAACATGCGCGCGCCCTCGCCCAGGCCTTCCCGGTTGAGGGCACGGTCCAAAAACCCGGTGAGCCAGCCCATCGCGCGGACCGGGTGCGGCAGCCAGCGCGGGTCGCCCGCGAGCGCATCCAGCGCCAGCGCCATGAGAAGAATGAACGGCACCGCCTGGCCGATGGGCCAGTCGGGCGCGGCGAAGAGGAGCATCGGCCCACAATGAAAAGGCCACGCAGCCCGGTCAATGGACTGAATGGAGCGGGGCGATGAGCGATCCCGCCGTGCGCGCACCTGCGGTGCTTCTCTGCGGCCACGGCAGCCGCGACGACGCGGCGGTCGCTGAGTTCGAGCACCTGGCCCGCGTGGTCGCAGCCCGCCTGCCGGAGCGCCGCGTGCGCCACGGCTTCCTCGAGTTCGCGCGGCCCACCATCCGCACCACCCTCGCCGCGCTCAAGCACGACGGCGCTGAGGCCATCGACGCCGTCCCCGGCATGCTCTTCGCCGCCGGCCACGCGAAGAACGACATCCCCTCGGTGCTGAACGACTTCGCCGCCGCCAATCCCGGCGTCGCGGTCCGCTACGGGCGCGACCTCGCGGTCGATCCGCTCCTGCTCCGCGCCGCGGCGGAGCGCGTCGAGGCGGCCCAGCAGCCGGGCGACGCGCCGCCGGCCGACAGCCTCCTCGTCGTGGTCGGGCGCGGCACCTCCGACCCCGACGCCAACAGCAACGTCGCCAAGGTCACCCGCATGCTGTGGGAGGGCCTCGGCTTCAGCTGGGCGGAGACGTGTTATAGTGGCGTCACCACGCCGCTCGTCGCGCCTGCGCTGGAGCGGATCGCGGGCTTCGGTTTTCGGCGCATCGTGGTCTTCCCCTACTTCCTCTTCACCGGCGTGCTGGTGCGGCGCATCTACGACGCCGTGGACGAGGCCGCCCGCGCGCACCCCGCCATTGCCTTCCGCAAGGCCGCCTACCTCAACGACCATCCGCTGGTGCTGAATGCCTTCCTCGCCCGCATCGCCGAGATCCCGGAAGGCGACAACCGCATGAACTGCCGGCTCTGCAAGTACCGCGAGCAGATCATCGGCCACGAGGGCGACCTCGGCGCGCCGCAGGTGGGCCACCACCACCACGTCGAGGGCATCGGCACCGACGCCGACCACGCCCACCATCACCACCACCACCACGGAAGCGACGGACATGGCGGCCACAACCACGGCTGACTACCTGCGCGACCCGGAGGGGATCACGCGGCGCTCCTTCGCCATCATCCGGCGGGAGACGGACGTGAGCGCCCTGCCGCCGGGCCTCGTGGATGTCGCCTACCGCATGGTGCACGCCTCCGGCATGACCGACCTGGTGGCGGACCTCGCCTTCTCGGCGGACGTGGCGGCGAAGGCGCGCGCGGTGCTCGCATCCGGCGCCCCCATCCTCGCCGACTGCCGGATGGTGGCCTCCGGCATCTCCCGCCCGCGGCTCGCGGCGGGCAACGCGGTGATCTGCACGCTGGGCGCACCGGGCCTCGCCGAACGCGCGGCGTCGGCGCAGACCACGCGCTCGGCGGCAGCGGTAGACCTCTGGCGGCCGCAGCTCGCGGGCGCGCTCTGCGTCATCGGCAACGCGCCCACCGCGCTCTTCCGTTTGCTGGAACTCGTGGCGGAGGGTGCCCCCCGGCCCGCGGCGATCGTCGCCACGCCCCCCGGCTTCGTCGGCGCGAGCGAGAGCAAGGCGGCGCTGGCTGGCGGCGATCACGGCGTCCCCTTCCTCACCCTGCTGGGCCGGCGGGGCGGCAGCGCCGTCGCGGCCGCCGCCGTGAACGCGCTGGCCGTACCGCCCGGTCCCGAGGCCGCCCCGTGAGCGGCTGGCTCACCGTCGTCGGCCTCGGCGAGGAGGGGCCGGAGGCATTGACGCCCACCGCCCGCGCGCTGATCGAGCAGGCCGAGGTGCTGATCGGCGGCGCGCGGCACCTCGCCATGATCCCGGACGGCCACGCTGAGCGCCTCACCTGGCGCAGCCCGCTCGCCGAGACCATGGACGATATCCGCGCCGCACGCGGCCGGCGCGTGGTCGTGCTCGCCACCGGCGATCCCTTCTGCTTCGGCATCGGCACGACGCTGCGGCGCGCCTTCCCCGACGACGAAATGCTGACCATCCCGGCGCCGTCCGCCTTCAGCCTCGCCCGCGCGCGCCTCGGCTGGAGCGCGCACGAGGTGGTGGGCGTGACGCTCCACGGGCGCCCGCTGGAGACCCTCCGCGCCTACCTCGCACCGGGCCAGCGCCTGCTCGTCCTCTCCCACGACGGCTCCACGCCCGCACAGGTGGCGGCGCAACTCACCGAGGTGGGCTACGGCGCAAGCCGGCTCACCGTCCTCGCCCACATGGGAGGCGCCGACGAGGCCAGCGTGAGCGCGCGCGCCGACGGCTGGTCCGAAGCGCAGATGCCGGACCTCAACACCATCGCCATCGAGTGCCGCGCCGAGGGCCGGGTGAAGCGCTTTCGCGGCGCGCCCGGCCTGCCGGACCGCGCGTTCGAGAACGACGGCCAGCTTACCAAGCGCGAGATCCGGGTGCAGACGGTGAGCGCGCTCGACCCGCGGCCGCACGCCCTGCTCTGGGACGTGGGCGCGGGCGCCGGCTCGGTCGCCATCGAATGGCTCTTGAGCGAGCGCACGTGCAGCGCCATCGCCATCGAGCGCGACGCGGAGCGCTGCGCCCGGATCGCGCGCAACGCCGCGGCCCTCGGCGTGCCCCGCCTCAAGGTGCAGCAGGGCGCGGCGCCCGAGGCGCTGGAGCTGCTGCCGGTGCCGGACGCGGTCTTCATCGGCGGCGGGCTCGCAGTCGGCGGCCTGATCGAGACCTGCTGGGCGCGGCTCGCGCCCGGCGGGGTGCTGGTGGCGAACGCCGTCACCCTCGCCGGCGAAGCGGTCCTCGCGGACTGGGCCGCGCGCCACGACGGCACGCTCACCCGCCTCGCGGTCTCCCGCGCCCGGCCCGTGGGGAGCCACCTCGCCTGGCGCCCGCTCATGCCCGTAACCCAGCTCGCGCTCGTCAAGGGGGAGGCACGCGGCACCCGCGCGCGGGAGCCATGAGCGCCGGCCTGCTCAGCGGCATCGGCGTCGGCCCCGGCGACCCCGACCTCATCACGCTGAAGGCGCTGAAGGCGCTCCAGCGGGCCGCGGTCGTGGCCTACCCTGCGCCGCCGGAGGGCGAGAGCCTCGCGCGGAGCATCGCCGCCCCCCACCTCCCCGGCGGGCAGGAGGAGATCGCCATCCGCATGCCGCTGGAGCCTGCCCGCTTCCCGGCGACCGAGGTCTACGACGAGGCGGCGGCGACGCTCGGCGCGCGGCTGGACGCGGGCCGCGACGTGGCCGTGCTCTGCGAGGGCGACCCCTTCGTCTACGGCTCCTTCCTCTACCTCTTCGAGCGCCTGGCGCAGCGCCACCGGGTCGAGGTGATCCCCGGCGTCTCGTCGCCCATGGCCTGCGCCGCAGCCTTGCGCCTGCCGCTGGCCGCGCGCAACGACGTGCTTGCGGTGATCCCGGCGCCGCTCGATGCCCAGCGGCTCACGGCCCAGCTCGCCAACTGCGACGCCGCCGCCATCGTCAAGGTGGGCCGCCACTTCGGGAAGGTGCGGGGCGTGGTGGCGGACCTCGGCCTGCTGGAGCGCGCGCACTACGTCGAGCGCGCGTCCATGGCGGCGGAGCGGGTCCTGCCGCTCGCCGCGGTCGAGCCGCCGGCTCCCTACTTCTCCATGATCATCGTCCACAAGCGGGGCGCGGCATGGCGCTGACCGGGGCCGCCGTCGTGATCCTCGACCGGCGCCAGATGGCGCTGGCGCGGCGCATCCAGGCGGCGCTGCCGGGCGCTGCGATCCACGGCCCGGCGTCGCTCGACGGCGCCGCCGAGGTCCTTTACGAACGCCTCGCGTCCCACCTCCCCGCCCTCTTCCGCGCGGGCACGCCCGTCGTCGGCATCTGCGCCTCGGGAATCCTCATCCGCCTCCTCGCCCCCCATCTCGCGGACAAGCACGCCGAGCCCCCGGTGATCGCCGTCTCCGAGGACGGCGAGAGCGTCGTGCCGCTCCTGGGCGGCCACCACGGCGCGAACCGGCTCGCCCGCACCATTGCCGACGCCCTCGGCGCCCGCGCCGCCATCACCACCGCGGGCGACACGGCGCTGGGCTTCGCCCTCGACGCGCCGCCCCCCGGCTGGCGCCTCGGCGAGGGCGCGCGGGTGAAGGAGGTCACCGCCGTGCTGCTCGCGGGCGAGCCGGTGCGCCTCGTGACCGAGGCCGCGTCGGCGGATTGGCTCACCGCAGGCGGCGCGCCCTTCGCGGACGAAGGCCAACTCACGGTGCGCATCACCGACCGGCGGCCCGCGCCCGGTGACGACGTAGCCGATGTGACGCTGCATCCTGCGGTCCTCGCCCTCGGCCTCGGCTGCGAGCGCGGCTGCGCGCCGGAGGAGCTGATCGACCTTGCCGAGCGCACGCTGGCGGCCGGCGGACTCGCGCCCGAGGCCGTGGCCTGCGTCGCCTCCCTCGACCTCAAGGCCGACGAGCCGGCGGTGAACGCCGTCGCGGACCGGCTCGGCGTGCCGCTCCGCCTCTTCGACGCCGCGGCGTTGGAGCGCGAGACCCCGCGGCTCACGGCACCGTCCGACGTGGTGTTCCGCGCGGTCGGCTGCCACGGCGTCGCAGAAGCCGCGGCATTGGCCTGCGCCGGCGCGGACGGCACGCTCGCCCAGCCCAAGACCAGGAGCGCGCGCGGCACCTGCGCCATCGCCCGGGCGCTGGCGGTCATCGAGCCCGCGCGCTGCGGGCGCGGGCGTGGCCGGGTCACGGCGGTCGGCATCGGCCCCGGCGACCGGGCCTGGCGGACGCCGGGCGCGGACGCCGCCATCGCGGACGCCACCGACCTCGTCGGCTACGCCCGCTACCTCGACCTGCTGGAGCCGCTGCCGCCGGGCTGCGCGCGCCATGCCTTCCCCATCGGCGCGGAGGAGGAACGCTGCCGCGCAGCCCTCACACTCGCGGCAGAGGGCCGCCGCGTCGCCCTGGTTTCTTCGGGCGATGCCGGGGTCTACGGCATGGCCTCGCTCCTCTTCGAACTGCTGGACGGCGAGTCCGCTGGCCTCGGCTGGCGCGGCATCGCGCTTGCGGTGGAGCCCGGCATCAGCGCGCTGCAGGCCGCCGCGGCGCGTGCCGGCGCGCCCATCGGCCACGATTTCTGCGCGATCTCGCTCTCCGACCTGCTGACGCCCTGGCCCGCGATCGCGCGCAGGCTCCGGGCCGCCGCCGAGGCCGATTTCGTGGTGGCGCTCTACAACCCGGCGTCGGGGCGGCGGCGCACCCAGCTGGCGCAGGCGCGGGCGATCCTCGCCGCCCGCCGTCCACCGGATTGTCCGGTGGTCGTCGCCCGCAACCTCGGGCGGGACGGCGAGCAGGTCACCGTCACCACGCTGGCCGACCTCGATACGGATGCCGTCGACATGCTCACCGTCGTCGTCGTCGGCAGCAGCCAGACCCGGCGCGTGGAGCACGCGGGCCGCGCCTGGCTCTACACCCCACGCGGCTACGGCGCGGGCGACGTGGCGACACCGCGTGCCGAGGCACCGCGCGCGGCCGAGAGCGCGTGACGGTCCACTTCATCGGCGCCGGCCCCGGCGCTGCGGACCTGATCACCGTGCGCGGGCTCGCCCTGCTGCGGCGCTGCCCGGTGGTGCTCTACGCGGGCTCGCTGGTGCCGCCAATGATCCTGGCGGAGGCGCCGGCGGGTGCGCACATCGTCGATACCGCGCCGCTCGACCTCGACGCCATCATGGCGGAGATCGAGCGGGCGGCCGCCGCAGGCCACGAGGTCGCCCGGCTGCATTCCGGCGACCCCTCCCTCTACGGCGCCATTGCCGAGCAGATGCGCCGCCTCGACCGCCTCGGCATCGCCTACGACGTGACGCCGGGGGTGCCGGCCTACGCCGCGGCCGCGGCGGCGCTCAAACAGGAACTCACGCTCCCCGGCATTGCCCAGACCGTGATCCTGACCCGGACCGCCGTGCGCGCCTCCTCCATGCCCGAGGGCGAGCGGCTGGAGACGCTCGCCGCTGCCGGCGGGACCCTCGCCATCCACCTCTCCATCAACAACCTGGCAGCCGTGACCCGAGCGCTCATCCCGCACCGCGGCGCGGACTGCCCCACCGTCGTCGCCTACCGCGTGAGCTGGCCCGACGAGCGGATCGTGCGCGGCACCCTCGGCACCGTCAGGGACAGGGTGAAGGCCCTCGGGCTGACGCGGACCGCGCTGATCCTCGTCGGCCGCGCGCTCGACGCGCCCGACTTCGACGAGAGCCACCTCTACGACCCCGCCCACCACCACGTGCTCCGCCCGAAGCGTTAGCCGAGGCGCTCCGCGATCCAGGCGAGGGCGTCGTCCACCGAGGCGGCCTGTGCGCCGGGCGGCGGGGCCGGACGGCGCACCATCACCACGGGCAGCCCGAGCCCGCGTGCCGCCGCGAGCTTGGCCACCGTTGCATCGCCGCCGCTCGCCCGCGTGACCAGGCAATCGATGCCGTGCGCCGTGAGAAGCGCGCGCTCGTCCGCCTCCGTGAACGGCCCGCGCGCGCAGATGAGCCGGTGCCGCGCGAGCGGGATCGCCTCGGACGGCTCGTCCACCAGCCGCACCAGGAACCAGCAATCCCGGCGCCCGGCGAAGGGAGATAGCGAACGGACGCCCACGGTGAGGAACACCCGGTCCGCTCCGGCCGGGATCGCCACCGCAGCGTCGTCCACCGTGTCGACCTCGATCCAGCGATCGCCCGCGCCCCTGCGCCAGGGCGGGCGCACCAGCGCGGTCCGCTGCGCCCCCGCCTCAGCCGCCGCCGCGCAGGCTTGCGCCGATATCTGCGTGGCGAACGGGTGGGTGGCGTCGACCAGCAGGCCGATCCGCTCGTCCCGCAGATAGGCGGCCAGGCCTTCGACCCCGCCGAAGCCGCCGATGCGGACCTCGCCGGCCGGCAAAACCGGCGCGCGGGTGCGGCCCGCGAGTGCCGAAATCACCGTGAGCGCCGGCCCGAAGCGCGCCTCGGCAGCCGCCGCGAGCGCCCGGCCCTCGGCCGTGCCGCCCAGGATCAGCAGCCGCGACCGCCGCTCAGGGTCCGGCGCGGCCAACGATGCAGCCCGTGCGGTCGACGATGAGCACGTCCACGCTGGGCGCGGGCCGGGCGCCGGCGAGCGCGCCCTCCGCAACGGCGCGGGCCTCGGCGGCAATCGCATCGGCGAGCGGCAGGCCGGCTTCGTTCGCGACCTCGAGGATCGCCGCCGCCGACCCGGCTGCCTCCGCCTGCGCCAGCGTCGCCTCCGACGCGCCGAGGGCCGCGAGCCGGCGGACGAGGCCGGCGCGGTCGACCGTGCTGCGCTGCGAGTGCAGATCCATGTGGCCGTCGGCGAGCTTGCTGATCTTGCCGAAGCCGCCGGCGACGGTGAGCCGGGGCACGGGCTTGCGGCGGATCAGCTTCAGCGTGGCGCCCGCAAAATCGCCCATGTCGATGAGCGCGCTCTCGCCGAGGCCATAGAGCGCCCGCGCCGCCTCCTCCGAGACGCGGCCCGTCGCCGCCGCGAGGTGGGTGGCGCCGGTCGCGGCCGCCACGTCGATGCCCTGGCGGATCGAGGCGATCCACGCGGCGCAGGAGTAGGGCTTGACGATGCCGGACGTGCCGAGCACCGAGAGGCCGCCCACGATGCCGAGGCGGCCGTTCATCGTGCGCTCCGCCAGCCGGCGGCCGTCCGGGATGCCGATGGCGACGGAGACGTCGGCCGGCCCGCCGAGCGCAGGCGCGAGCGCACCCAGCATCGTCTCGATCATCGTGCGGGGCGCCGGGTTGATGGCGGGCTCGCCCACGGCGAGGCTGAGCCCCGGCTTGGTCACGATGCCCACCCCCTCGCCCGCGCGGAAGACGATGCCGGCCCCCGCCGGCGCGGGCCGCACCCAGGATTCGACCAGCGCGCCGTGGGTCACGTCCGGGTCGTCGCCGGCATCCTTGCGCACCGCGGCCCGCCCGTGGCCCGCGCCCCGCTCGGCCAGCACCAGCGGGAAGGAGGGCTCCTCGCCCCCCGGCAGCGTCACCGAGACCGGGTCGGGGAAGCGCCCGGTGACCAGCGCGGTGTAGGCCGCGCGGGTCGCAGCAGCGGCGCAGGCGCCGGTGGTCCAGCCCCGCCTCAGCTCGCCTGCTCTGCCCGCGCGCGCCGTCATCCCGCCGGTTATACCGCGCAGGCCACCGGCCGGTGTAGAGTGCGGCGATGGACGACCCCGCCACGCCCCCGCGCCTGCCCGCGCTGCCTGCCATCGAGCCCGGTTCCGTCTGGCTCGTGGGCGCAGGGCCGGGCGATCCGGGGCTGCTCACGCTGCACGCGGCGAACGCGCTCGCCCACGCCGACTGCGTCGTCTACGACGCCCTGGTCTCGCCGGAGATTCTGGCGCTCGCCCGGCCGGGTGCGGCGCTCGAATACGCCGGCAAGCGGGGCGGCAAGCCGTCCGCCCGCCAGCCCGATATCTGCGGCCGCCTGATCCGCCTCGCCCGCCAGGGCCTCCGCGTGCTGCGGCTCAAGGGGGGCGATCCCTTCGTCTTCGGCCGGGGCGGCGAGGAGGCGCTGGCGCTCGCCGCCGCCCGCATCCCCGTCCGCCTCGTGCCGGGCGTCACCGCCGCTGCCGGCGGGCTGGCGGCGGCCGGCATCCCCATGACCCATCGCACCACGAACTCGGCGGTGACGCTGCTCACCGGCCACGACGCGGCGGGCGGCGTGCCGGACGGGCTCGACTGGCAGGCCATCGCGCACGGCGCGCCGGTGCTGATCTTCTACATGGCGCTCCGCCAGCTCGACGCCATTGCCACCCGGCTCACCCGGAACGGGCTGAAGGCCGAGACGCCGGTGGCGCTCATCAGCCATGCCACCACCGGGGCCGAGCGCGTTGTCGAAGCCCCGCTCTCCGAGGCCGCAGCAGCAGCTGAACGCGCGGGCATCGAGGCCCCCTGCCTCGTGGTCGTGGGCGACGTGGTGCGGCTCCGCCGCGCCCTGGACCCAGTGGCCTCCCTCGAATCAAGGGCTGAAGCGGCCCAGGCTCTCGCCCGGCACTGGCGCCGCGTCGCGGGGTAGGAGGGTGCGGAGAGGATCGAATCCTTTTGCCGCGCGGGCCGTAGCGGGGCTAGTCTGACGCCGCGCGATCCCCCCGGCCACGCACAGCCCGCTCATGTGGAAGGAACTCGGCAAGTTCGGCATGGGTCCGCCGTCCGGCGGCGGTCAGCAGCCAGGCGGACCGAAGAACCCGCTCAGGCGCAACAACCCGTTGCTCTGGATCCTCATCATCGGCGCGATCCTCATCTACACGCAGACCGACGGCAACCTGTTCGGCCCCGTCAACCAGAGCCACGTCTCCCGCATGGCGCTGGCGCCCGAGCAGATCAAGGGCGAGTTTTCGCTGATCGACCATACCGGCACGCCGCGCACCAACCAGGATTTTCTCGGCAAGCACACGCTCATCTACTTCGGCTTCACCTGGTGCCCCGACGTCTGCCCCTCCGCCATGCTCACCATGTCGCAGGTGGTCGAGGACCTGGAGGCGCAGGAGACCATCGTCCAGCCCCTCTTCATCACCGTCGATCCGCAGCGCGACACGGTGGAAAAACTCTCGGCCTACGTCTCGGCGCTGGTGCCCGGCCTGATCGGCCTCACCGGCTCGGAGGAGGCGGTGGCGCGCGCGCTCGAATCCTTCGGCATCTACCGGCGCTCCCACGCGGAGGGGCCGGAGGACACCGACTACATGGTGGACCACGCGTCGTTCTTCTACCTCATGGGGCCGGACGGCAGGTTCATCCAGTCCTTCGAGTCGAGAGAGGGGCCGACCAAGCTCGCCATCGATATCGAGCGCGCGCTGACGGGCTGAGCCTTGGCCTCCGCCATCATCCTCGCCGCGCCGGCGTCTGGCAGCGGCAAGACCGTGCTGTGCGCCGGTCTGCTCGCGCACTACCGGAGCCGCGGCCTCGCCGTCCGCGCCTTCAAGGCGGGGCCCGACTACATCGACCCCGGCTATCACCGCCTGGCCACGGGCCACGACTGCGTCAACCTCGACCCCTGGGGGATGCGGGCCGAGACGCTGGCGCGCCGCGTGGCGGCGCTCTCGGCGGGCGCAGACCTCGTCGTCGGCGAGGGCGCGATGGGCCTCTTCGACGGCGCGCGGGACGGCACCGGGTCGACCGCCGACCTCGCGGCCCGGCTCGGGCTCCCCGTGGTGCTGGTGGTGGACGCGCGCGGCCAGGGCGCCTCCGTCGCGGCGCTCACCGAAGGCTTCGCCAATCACCGCAGCGACGTGGCGGTTGAAGGCGTCCTCCTCAACCGGGTGGCGAGTGCGGCGCACGAGACGCTGCTGCGGGGCGCCCTCGACGCGCGCGCCATCGCGGTTCTCGGCGCCGTGCCCAGGGCGGACGCGCTTAGCCTGCCCTCGCGCCACCTCGGCCTCGTGCAGGCTTGCGAGAGCGAAGCGCCGTGGCTGGAGGACGCTTCCGCCACCGTCGCCGGCGCGGTCGACACCGACGCCCTCGCCGCCCTCGCCCGCCCGCTGCTGTCGGAAACGCAAGCGCCCGGCGCGGCGATCCCCCCTCTCGGCCAGCGGGTGGCGGTCGCGCGGGACGCGGCCTTCGGCTTCTGCTACGAGGCGCTGCTAGAGGACTGGCGCGCCGCCGGTGCGGCGGTCCTGCCGTTCTCGCCGCTCGCGGACGAGGCGCCCGATGCAGAGGCCGACGCGGTCTACCTGCCGGGCGGCTATCCCGAGCTTCACGCAGGCCGCATCGCCGCCGCCCCGCGCTTCCTCGCCGGGCTGCGGGCTGCGGCGGGGCGTGGCGCGGTCCTCTTCGGCGAGTGCGGCGGCTACATGGTGCTGGGCCGGGGGCTTGCGGACGCCGACGGCCGCCGCCACGCCATGGCGGGCCTGCTGCCGCTTGAGACCAGCTTCGAGGCCCGCGGGCTTGCCCTCGGCTACCGCCAGGCGCGTCTTGCCGCCGACGGCCCCCTCGGCAGGGCGGGGACCGCCTACAGCGGCCACGAGTTCCACTACTGCCGCGTGGTCTCCGAAGACGCCGAGCAACCCCTGTTCGCGGCCTCCGACGCCACCGGCGCGCCGCTGGGTGACGCCGGCATGAGCGTGGGCACGGTCTCAGGCTCCTTCATCCACCTCATCGACCGCGCGTGAGCGCGAACCTGACTCGTCGGGATTCGATGCGTCCCAAATGAGCTAGGCTACGCGGCGGGCCAGAGTGGAGGGCACGGTGATGAATGAAGAGCGGGCGCTGCCTGTCGTCCGGGACGAGATCGTCGCACCCGGCGCGCCGTGGTCGGCCCACCTGCGGCGGGACCAGACCTTGCGCATCGTCGACCTGGAGGGCGAGCAGGGCGTCGATTTCCTCTGTTACGACGCGGCCGATCCGAGCGAGCGCTACAACGCGCCGAACACCATCAAGAAGAGCGGCACGCTTCGCCTGACCGAGGGCCACGCGCTCTACTCGGACCGGGGACGCGCGCTCTTCACGATCGTGGCCGACACCTGCGGCCATCACGACACCATCGCCGGCTGCTGCAGCGCCCCCAGTAACGCCATGCTCTACGGCGTGGAAGGCGTGCCCGGCTGCCGCGAGAACTTCCTGGCCGCGCTCGCGGAGCACGGCCTGGGATGGACGGACATCGTGCCCAACGTGAACTTCTTCTGCGCCGTGCCGGTCTATGACGGGGGCCGCCTGGCGGAGCGGACCTTCGTCGCCGGCCCGTCCAGGCCCGGCGATCGCGTCGACCTGCGGGCCGAGCGCGACGTCCTCGCGATCGTCTCCAACTGCCCTCAAGTCAACAACCCGGCTGCCGGGGGCCGCCCGACCCCGATCCGCATGCAGATTCTCGAAGCCTCCTCCTAGCCCGCATTTGCGAATCCGGAGAATCCGGCCCATTGATGCGCCGCGAAGCGCGGCGGACGGCACGACCCTGGGGAGCCACCTGCATGAAGACACTCGATCGAAAGCTCGCGGCACTCCTGCAGGGAGCCGGCGCAAGGGGCGACTTCATCATCGCGGACGCCAAGGACGCCGACATGGGCGGCGGGCGGCCCTCCCCCGGCCCGGAACGCGGCGCGGACGGGCGGCCGCTCGATGCGTTCCGGCCGCTCTCCGGGTACCTCGACGAGATCCGGGCGATCACCCGCCAGGGTATCGTCGACGTGATGCTCGTCTCGTCCTCGTCCCTGGAGCGGCTGGGTGCGGACCTGTTCGAGCGCTCGCAGGTCACCCCCGCCATTCGCGCCAACGACACGACGGACATCTGGGGCGGGCGGGGCGCCGCCTACACGGGTACGCCGTCGCGCCCGTTCCGCACCGCGTCGCTCTCCCGTGCGCGCGAGCTCGGCTGCGACCTCTGCCTCTACTCGATCACCTTCAACAACCGCGTGGACGACGACCTGCGGAGCCTCGAGGCCTTCGCGCACTTCCGCGAGGACGCAGGCGCCTGCGGCATGCGCTACTTCCTGGAGGTGTTCAACCCCAACGTCGACGCGGGCTTCGCCTCGCTGGAGGAGACCGGCGCCTACGTCGGCGACCGCATCATCAGCTGCCTCGCGGGGCTGACGCGGGCCGAGCGGCCCCGCTTCCTCAAGATCGCCTATAACGGCCCGCGCGCGATGACCGAGCTTTGCTCCTACGACCCCGAGCTGATCGTCGGCATCCTCGGCGGGGCGGCGGGGACCAACCGCGACACCTTCCAGCTCCTGGCCAATGCCCAGCGGGACGGCGCCCGCGTGGCCCTCTTCGGCCGCAAGATCAAGCTCGCGGAGTCTCCGCTCGAGATGGTCCGCCACATGCGACTGGTGGTCGACGGGGAGCTCGCGCCGGAGGAGGCGGTCCAGGCGTATCACGCCGCGATCCGGGCGGCTGGCCTCGTGCCGGCCCGCTCCCTCGACGACGACCTGCGGATCACCGAGCCCGCCCTCCTGGCGTGAGCCTGAGCGGCACGAGACGCCCGAGCGCGGCAGGCATCGCGGAGACACCAGGATGGCGGAGCCGAGAAGCGGCGTGCTCACCTTCGGGTCGTTCATCACCGACCACAACCTCGCCATCGAGTCCTATCCGCCCGAGGACAAGACGACCTTCATCGACCGCCGCCACCTCGCAGCCGGCGGGCCGGGCTACAACATCGCCGCGAACCTGCGCCGGCTCGATCCTGACATGCGGGTCGAGTGCCACGGCCTGCTCGGCGACGACGAGAACGGCAGGGTGGTGCTCGACGCCCTCGCCCGGCACGGCATCGCGGCGGACGGGATGACGCTCACGGCCGAGGCGCCGCAGGTCTACGTCGAGGTCATGGCGTCGCAGGCGACCGGGCGGCGGACCTTCTTCTTCTTCCGGGGCACCGCCGACCTGCTGGACGAGAGCCACGTCGACCCCGGCGCGTCGCGCGCCCGCATCTTCCACCTGGGCGCCCCCGGCCTTCACCCTCGCCTGGACCGCCCGCACCCGGACGGCGGAAACGGCTGGACGCGGGTTCTCGAACGCGCCCGCGCGCTCGGCTTCCGCACGAACATGGAGATGGCGAGCCTGGATGGCGAGATGCTGCGCCCCATCGTGCGGCCGTGCCTTCCGCTCCTCGACAGCATCGTCATCAACGACCTCGAGGGCGAGGCGGTGACGGAGATCGAGATCCGCCCCGGCGGGACCCTCGACTGGAGGGCGGCAGGGCAAGCCTGCCGGCGGCTCCGCGAGATGGGGGTCCGGCAGGTGGCGGCCATCCACTTCCCCGAGGGCGCGGTGGCGGTGGATGCGGCGGGCGACGTGTACGCGCAGGCGGCGGTGCGCTGGCCGGAGTCGCGCATCGTGAGCGCGGTCGGCGCGGGCGACGCCTTCGCGGCCGGCCTCGTCTACGGCCTGCACGAGGGTTGGCCGGTGCCGCGCGGCCTCGCGCTCGCGGTCTCCGTGGCGGCGCTGAGCCTGGAGAGCCTCGACACCAACGCCACCATCCGCACCTGGCAGGAATGCGAGGCGGAGACCGCCCCTTACGGCTACCGCGCCGGCCCGCCCTAGAGTGATTCCACCATGAACCGCTGCCAGATCTCGGCCGGGTAGCTGCCCCCCGTCACCTCGTCCATCGCGCTGCCGTCGTCGTTGCCGAGCCAGACGCCGGCGGCGAGTCCCTCGGCCCAGCCTACGAACCACGCATCGCGGAACTTCTGGCTGGTGCCGGTCTTGCCGTAGGCCGGCCCCAGCGCCTCGGGCAGTTGGGCGGCGCGGCCGGTGCCCCACGCCACGGCGGCGCGGAGCAGGTCGCGCATCGCCGCCACCGGCGCTGCATCCGCCGCCCGACCCGCGCCGGAGCCTGCGCGGCGGTAGAGCACGTCGCCCGCGCGGTTGCGGATCTCGACGATGCCGTGCGGCAACGCGCGCGCGCCGCCGTTGGCGAGCGCCACGTAGGCGGAGGTCAACTCCAGCAGCGTCACCTCGCCCGAGCCGAGCGCAATGCTCGCATCGGTCGGCAGCCGGCTCTCGATGCCGAGGCGGCGCGCGGCCGCATGAATCCCCTTCACGCCGGCGCGCAGGCCGACGCGGACCGCCACGGTATTGATCGAGCGCGCGAAGCCCTCACGCACCGTCACCGGCCCCCGGTACTCGCCGTCGTAGTTGCGGGGCGACCAACCGGCGACGGTGACGGGTGCGTCGTCGAGCACGTCGTCGGACGCGAGCCCTGCCTCGATGCCTGCGAGATAGACCACCGTCTTGAAGGCCGAGCCCGGCTGCCGCCTCGCCTGCGTCGCCCGGTTGAACACGCTCCTGGAATAGTCGCGCCCGCCCACCATGGCGCGCACGGCGCCGTTCTCGTCCAGCGCGACGAGCGCGCCCTGGCCGATCCTGCGGCTCTCGCCGGCGGCCGCGAGCACGTCCGTGAGCGCCGCCTGCGCCGCCCACTGGCGCGCGGGCTCAAGGGACGTGAAGACGCGGAGCGCCCCATGGTCGCGCCCGACATAGCCCGGCACCTGCTCCAGCACCCAGTCGACGAAATAGCCGGCGGGCGGGCCGCTGCGCCGGGCGACCGTGAGGGCGTCGACCCGTCCTTTCGCCGCCCCGCCCTCGGCCTCCGTCAGAAAATCCGCGTCCACCATCGCATCGACCACGACGCCTGCGCGCTTGCGCGCGAGCTTGAGGTCGTTGGCGGGGCTGTAGCGCGACGGCGCCTTCAGCAGGCCCGCGATCATGGCGGCCTGCGCCACGTCCACGTCGCGGGCGGAGCGGCCGAAGTAGCGCCGCGCGGCCGCATCCACGCCGTAGGCGCCCGCGCCGAAGTAGGCCCGGTTCAGGTAGATCGTGAGGATTTCCTCCTTGGTGAACTCGCGCTCCAGCCAGAAGGCGAGCATCGCCTCCTGGATCTTGCGCTTCACGCTCCGCTCCGGCGAGAGGAACACCAGCTTCGCCACCTGCTGCGAGATCGTGCTGCCGCCGGCCACCACGCGGCCCTCGACCGCGTTCTGCCAGGCCGCGCGGATCACGCCGAAGGCGTCGATGCCGCCGTGGGTGAAGAAGCGCCGGTCCTCGATCGCGAGCACGGCCTCCGGCAGCACCGGCGCCATCTCGCCCGCCGGGATCAGCTCGCCCCACATCTCGCCCGCGGTGGCGACCTCGGAGCCGTCCGCCGCCAGCACCGTGATCGCGAGCGGCGTCTCCGGCCCGGTGAGGTGCTCGGTATCGGGCAGGTCGTGCCCGTAGTAGCCGACGAAGCCCGCGCCCAGCACCACCAGCCAGAGGACGAAGACGAGCGACCATTTGGCGATGCGCCAGCCGAGCCGCCGTCGCCGCGCTGGCATGCGGGGCGTCTTGCCTCCCGCCTTCGGCTTCGCGCCGCCGGACTTTCCCTTGGCAGTGGCGGTCTTCGGCTTGGCGGCAGCCTGCTTGGACTTCTTGGGCGCGGCCTTCGCCTTCGCGCGGGGCCGCTTCGGCGGGGGCGAGCGGCGGCGTGTTGCCATCGGCCTCCCTGGAGCGGGCTAGACGTCGAGATTGACGACCTTGAGCGCGTTCTGCTGGATGAACTCGCGGCGCGGCTCGACCACCTCGCCCATGAGGGTCGAGAAGATCTCCTCCGCCTCCTGCGCCTGCTTGATCTCCACCAGCCGCAGGGTCCGCACCTCGGGGTCGAGCGTGGTCTCCCACAGCTGCTCGGGGTTCATCTCGCCGAGGCCCTTGTAGCGCTGGATGGTGAGCCCCTTGCGCCCGGCGGCGTAGACCGCCTCCAGCAGCGCGCTCGGCGAGTTGACCGCGGTCTCGGTCTCCTTCCGCCGCAGGATCACGGGGTGGTTGTAGGTCTGCTGCAGCAGCTTCGCCAGCTCGTCGAGGCGCCTCGCTTCGGGCGTGGTGATCAGAACCTGGTCGATCATGTGGCTCTCGGTGACGTCGCGGAGCGTGCGCGAGAAGCGGAACGCCGGGCCGTTGCGCGTATCCAGCACGGCGCCGTGCCAGCCGCGCTCGATCTCGGGCGCAAGCTCATCCAGCCGGCCGGCGATATACTCGGCCGTCGGCCCCGATTTTCCCGGATCGTTGAGGATGTCCGGCGTGAGCGCGCCGACGATCGCCGCCTGCTCGACGATATGCTGGGCGACGCGCCGTGTCAGCGCCTTGACCAGAGACGCGGTATCGCGCGCGGTGTCGACGATGGTGCTCAGGTCGGCGCCCGAGCGCTCCTCGCCGCTGTGGAAGCGCAGCACCGCGTCCTCCAGGCCGGCGGCAATCAGGTGGTCCTCCAGCTCGCGGTCGTCCTTCAGGTAGATCTCGCTCGACCCCCGCTTCACGCGGTAGAGCGGCGGCTGGGCGATGTAGAGGTGGCCCGCGCGGATCAGCTCTTCCATGTTGCGGTAGAAGAAGGTGAGCAGCAGCGTGCGGATGTGCGAGCCGTCCACGTCCGCGTCCGTCATGATGACGATCCGGTGGTAGCGGAGCTTGCCGAGATCGAAGTCCTCGGAGCCGATGCCGGTGCCGAGCGCGGTGATGATGGTGCCGATCTCGGCGGAGCTCAGCATCTTGTCGAGGCGCGCGCGCTCGACGTTCAGGATCTTGCCGCGCAGCGGCAGCACCGCCTGGTTGCGGCGGTTGCGCGCCTGCTTGGCCGAGCCCCCGGCGGAATCCCCCTCGACCAGGAAGAGCTCGCAGCGGCTGGGGTCACGCTCCTGGCAGTCCGCGAGCTTGCCCGGCAGGCTGGTGACCTCGAGCGCGCTCTTGCGCCGCGTGAGATCGCGCGCCTTCCGCGCCGCTTCCCGCGCCGCCGCGGCCTCGACCGCCTTGGCGACGACCGACCTGGCCTCCGTCGGATGCTCCTCCAGCCACTGGCCGAGGCCCTCGCCGACCACCCCCTCCACCACCGGCCGGACCTCGGAGCTCACCAGCTTCTCCTTGGTCTGGGACGAGAATTTCGGGTCCGGCACCTTGACCGAGAGGATGCAGGTGAGCCCCTCGCGGGCGTCGTCGCCGGTGATCGAGACCTTCTCCCGCTTGGCGATGCCGCTCTGGGCGGCGTAGCCGTTCACGGCGCGCGTCAGCGCCGCGCGCAGGCCCGCGAGATGGCTGCCGCCGTCGGACTGGCGGATGTTGTTGGTGAAACACAGCACCGTCTCGTGGTAGCTGTCGTTCCACTGCAGCGCGGCGTCCACGATGATGTCGCCCCGGCGGTCCTGGATCATGATGGCGTCGCCCACCAGCGACTGCTTGGCGCGGTCGAGGTAGCTGACGAAGGCCTCGATGCCCCCCTCGTAGTGGAATTCCGCGAGCCTGGGCTCGGCCGCGCGCTCGTCCCGCAGCGTGATGTGCAGGCCGGCGTTGAGGAAGGCCAATTCGCGCAGCCGGTGCTCCAGCTCGTCGAAGTCGAATTCGATCTGCGAGAAGATCCGGCTCGACGGCAGGAAAGTCACCTTCGTGCCCGAACGCTCCGCGGTCTCGCCCGTGATGCGGAGCGGCGCCTCCGGCTCGCCGCCGGCGAAGCGCATGGCGTATTCCTTGCCGTCGCGGCGGATGTCGAGCTGCAGCCACTCGGACAGCGCGTTCACCACCGAGACGCCGACGCCGTGGAGCCCGCCGGAGACCTTGTAGGTGCTCTGGTCGAACTTCCCGCCCGCGTGCAGCTTGGTCATGATGACCTCGGCGGCGGAGACGCCCTCCTCCTCGTGAATGTCGGTGGGGATCCCGCGCCCGTCGTCGCTCACCGACGCCGAGCCGTCGGCGCCGAGGACCACGTGGATGTGCTCGCAGTAGCCCGCCAGCGCCTCGTCCACGGCGTTGTCGACGGCCTCGTACACCATGCGGTGCAGGCCCGAGCCGTCGTCGGTATCGCCGATGTACATGCCGGGCCGCTTGCGCACGGCATCGAGGCCGCGCAGCACCGTGATGGACTCGGCGCCGTAGGCCTTGGCGGCCGTGGGGGCGCGCGGAGCGGGGTCGGCCATGACTCTTACACGCCTTCCACCGCGCCGGGCCGCACCGTGAAGAATTGCGCGTGCTGGGCCAGGGGTCCGAAGACGGACGCATCGGTGCCGGTGAGCCACGCCTGGGCGCCCACGTCGAGGATGATCTCGAAGAGCGCGCGCCGGCGGCTCTCGTCCAGGTGGGCCGCGATCTCGTCCAGCAGCAGCACGGGCGCAGAGCGGCGCTGGTTCGCCACCAGGCGGGCGTGGGCGGTGACGAGCGCGATCAGCATGGCCTTCTGCTCGCCGGTGGAGCACTGCTCGGCCGCCATGCCGCGCCCGGCGTCGGTAACGGTCAGGTCGCTCCGCTGCGGCCCGTCGACCGTGCCGCCCTCCGCCTCCGCCAAACGGGTCTCGGCCAGATGCTCCCGGAAGCGCTCTTCCGCGGCGAGCGCGGGCCGGGAGCCGAGCCAGCGCTCGACCAGCCCGTCGACGCCGAGGGCTACGCGCGGGAAGGCCTCCCTGCCCTCGGGCAGGAACTGCGTGAGCCGCATCGCGAGATCGAGACGCGCGGCCCCGATCGCCGCCGCGTTCTCCGCCATGCTGCGCTCGAGCGCGCCGAGCCAGGCGTCGTCGCGCGTGCCCGTGCGCAGGAGTCGGGCACGGTGGCGGCGCGCCCGGTCGTAGCGCTGCACCCGCGCGGCGTGGCCCGCGTCGATGGCGAACACCAGCCGGTCGAGGAAGCGCCGTCGCTCCGCCGGCGGGCCCGAGAACAGCCGGTCCATCGAGGGCGTGAGCCAGACCATGGCGACGTGCTCGGCCAGCGCCGCCGGCCCCGACGCCGTGGTGCCGTCGATCCTGACCACGCGGCGCTCCGCCTCCCCCGCCTCGGCCGGCGCCCGCCAGCCGGAACCCAAAGTAGTCTCGCCGCCCTCGGCCCTGAGCGTGGCCGCGACCGTCCACGCCTCGGCGGGACCCTCGTCCGCCCCGGCCGCGTGCGCGACATCGGCAAGCCGCGCGCCCCGCAGCCCCCGGCCGGGCGAGAGGTAGGAGACCGCCTCCAGCAGGTTGGTCTTGCCGGCGCCGTTGGGGCCCGTCAGCACCAGCGGGCGCTCGTCCATGTCGATGCGCGCGGCGCGGTAGCTGCGGAAATCGCTCAGCGCGAGCCGGGTGAGCGCGTAGCGCGCGGCCGCCGGCGCCGGCGCATCCCGCCCGGTCACGGCGTGTGGGGTCGGGGAGGTCACCTAGACTCGGAGCGGCATGATGACGTGGAGCGCGCCGGAATCGCCGGTGTCCCGCACCAGCGTCGGCGAGCCGGCATCGCCGAAGAAGAAGCGGATGGACTCGCTCTCGATCTGGCCCGCGACGTCGAGCACGTAGCGCGCGTTGAGGCCGATATCGAGCGGCTCGGCGCCATACTCGGCGTCCAGCTCCTCGGTCGCGGTGCCCGTGTCGGGGCTGTTGGCCTGCAGCGTGACCGCGCCCGAGCGGATCGAGAGCTTGATCGCGTGCGAGCGGTCCGTGGAGATCGAGGAGACCCGGTCCACGGCCTCGGCGAAGCTGCCGCTGGTCACGGTCATCACGTTCTGGTTGCCGCGCGGGATCACCCGCTCGTAATCGGGGAACGAGCCGTCGATGAGCTTGGACGTGAGCTGGGCCGCGCCGATGTCGAAGCGAATCCGCGTCTCGGAGAGCGCGATGGTGACCGCCTCGTCGCCGTCGTCGATCAGCTTGCGGACCTCCGTCACGGTCTTGCGCGGGACGATCACGCCGGGCAGCGCCGCCGCGCCCTCCGGCAGCGCCACGTCGGCGCAGGAGAGCCTGTGGCCGTCGGTGGCGACGGCGCGCAGCCGCGCGATCCCCTCCTGGTCCTCGGCCCTGTGCAGGTGGATGCCGTTCAGATAGTAGCGCGTCTCCTCGGTGGAGATGGCGAAGCGGGTCTTGTCGATCAGGCGCCGCAGGTGCTCGCGCGGCAGCTCGAAGGAATTGGGCAGCTCGTCGTCGGCTATCGCCGGGAACTCGGCGATGGGCAGGCACGAGAGGCGGAAGCGGGAGCGGCCCGAGACCACGTCGAGCTGCCCGCTGTCGCCGCCGTCGAGGTTCATCGCGACCTGCGCGCCGTCCGGCAGCTTGCGGACGATGTCGTAGAGGGTGAGCGCGGTCGTGGTCACCGCGCCTTCCTGCTCGACCGCCGCGTCGGCCTCGTCGACGACGGCGAGGTCCATGTCCGTCGCGGTGAGCCGCAGGCGATCGCCCCCCTGCGCGTCGATGCGGACGTTGGCGAGAATGGGGATCGTGTTGCGGCGCTCGACGACGCTTTGCACGTGCGCCAGGGAGCTCAGAAGCGTTGAGCGTTCGATGGTCAGCTTCATGATCGCCCGGACTCCTGAGCCGTCGCCGAATCACCCCGGATTATAGCGGAGAAGTGGCGGAATTCGCAGCACTATCGGCGCGCGACAAGCGCTCGGGGCAGGGCGCGCCGTGCCCCTTCGGCTTTCAGCCGGCCACTCGGGCCATGCAGCCGTCAACGGTGCGGGTCTTCAAGGCTTCGCCAGAGAAACTCCACGTCTTCGTCCAAGGCCGCATCGCCCGCCCGCAGCTCCTCGATGCGGCGGATCGCGTACATGACCGTGGTGTGATCGCGCTTGCCGAACTTGCGCCCGATCTCGGGCAGCGAGCGCGCGGTGAGCTGCTTGGCGAGGTACATCGCCACGTGGCGCGGGCGCACCACCGCCTGGGCGCGCCGGCTGGAGGAAAGCTCCGCCGGCTTGATGTTGTAGTGCGCGGCGACGCGGCGCTGGATCTCCTCGATCGTGATCCGCCGCTCCTTCGCGCCGAGCACGTCGCGCAGCACCGACTGGGTCGTCTGCAGCGTGATCGCGCCGCCGAGGAGGGCCGCATGGGCTGCGATACGATTGAGCGCCATCTCCAGCTCGCGCACGTTCGACGTGATCTGCCGGGCCAGGAATTCCATCACCTCCGCCGGCGCGTCGGCGATGCCGAGCGGCGCCGCCTTCTCCCGCAGGATCCCGAGGCGCAGCTCGTAGCTGGCGGGGTGGACGTCGACGGCGAGGCCCCCGGCAAGGCGGGATTTGAGGCGCTCCCCCATGCCGTCGAGGCGCGACGGCGCGCGATCGCCGGAGACCACCACCTGGCAGCGGTGCTCGAGCAGCGCATCGAGCGTGTGGAGGAACTCCTCCTGCGTGCTTTCCTTGTCGCAGATGAACTGGATGTCGTCGATCAGCAGCACGTCGGCGGAGCGGAAGCGCTCCTTGAACGCCACCGTGTCCTTGCGCCGGATCGCCTGGACGAACTGGTACATGAAGCGCTCGGCGGAGAGGTAGACGACGCGCCGCCCCGGCTCGCGGTCCCGGATGCACCATGCGATGGCATGCAGCAGATGCGTCTTGCCGAGGCCGACACCGCCATAGAGGTAGAGCGGGTTGAAGGGCAGGTGATCCACGCCCGCCACCTGCTGCGCCGCCGCGTGGGCAAGCTCGTTGGTCTCGCCGATGACGAACTCGCGGAAGGTGAAGCGGCCGTTGAGCGGCGAGCCGAAATCGGCCAGCACGCCGTCCTGTGCGCGCACCGGCGTTTTGCCCGTGTTGCCGCGACCGGCCGGAACAGGCTCGCCGGCGGCACCGGGCTCGCCCTCAGCCGCTGCCGGCTGCCCCGCGTGGATCACGATGCGAACGCCCAGAATGCCCTGCCGCTCGTCGGACCAGAGCGCCGCGATGCGGTGCGCGAAGCGCGACACGACCCAGTCGCGGAGGAAGCGCGTGCCGACGCCGAGCGTGACCTGGTCGCCGTCGACGCCGACCAGGGTGAGCGGCGCCAGCCAGCTCGCGAAGGTGGCCTGACCGACCTCGGCGAGGAGGCGCGCACGCACCCTCTCCCAGGCGTCCTGCCCGTCCCGGGCCGGCGCCGGCGTGCAGTCCATCACGGGCGCCTTGCCTGCGGCCGGCGGAGCGAGCCGCATGGGCCTGCCCGGCGACTGTGGGCAACGCTCATGCGCGCACCGTGACGGCACCGCTCAGGCCGCGTCGGGCCGAATGTTCCTGTTATCTCCCTGCTTGGTCCCATTTATGTTCTTGTGTTGTGTCGCGGTTCTCGGGCACGGCGAGGGGTCTTCTCTCCGGGGCAAGCACTGCCTGCCTCGCCGTCGTGAACGCTGTGTTTTCGGTTTGCATTCCACCGGCGGCTCCTTCCGGCGGAATGTGACGGTCAGGTTAAAGTGCGGAGTCGGCGCTGGCAACAGGTATGAAAGCGGAACCGGCGAAAATTATGGCGCCCCGACTTCCGCCACTCTCTTGGCTGCCGGCGTGAACGCGGGACTGCAATCGGTTGGCGCCACGCCGGGATTCCGATCGGCGCCCGCGACCTCTCAAGATTGTTATGGAGAAAGCTGAAAGGCAGCCCGCCGGGAGTGAGCACCCTCCCGCGGCAGGGCGTCTCGGGCCATCGTTGTCGAGGGGAATGGCGGACGGGCCGCGTGCGGCGCGGCCCTGCCCCGGCGCACCTGCGCTGAACTGACGCGGCGCCCGAGCGCCCGCGCCCCGCCCTCAGCCGTCGGGCAGCGCGCCCACGCGGCGTGCGAGCGAGGAGACCCGGCGCGATGCCGTCCGCCGGTGCAGGAGCGCCTTCGACGCGCCCCGCATGATCTCCGGCTGGGCCTCGCGCAGCGCCTGCTCGGCCCGGCTCTTGTCGCCGCTCTCGATCGCTTCCTCGACGCGGCGGATGAAGGTGCGGATGCGCGAAAGCCGCGTGCGGTTGATCGCGACGCGGCGCTTGTTCTGCCGAACCCGCTTGCGGGCCTGGCGCGAATGGGCCATGGCGGAGGTCTCTCTTCTGGTTGGGCGGCCTTATACCACGCGCTCCGGCAGGGTCAACGCCGCCACCGGCTGATACGGACTAACGATTGGTGAAGGCCGGCTCGCGCTTCTCGATGAAGGCGTCCATCCCCTCCCGCTTGTCCTCGGTGGCGAAGGTCGCGTAGAAGACCGCGCGCTCGTACAGCACGCCCTCGGTCAGCGTGGTCTCGAAGGCGCGGTTCACGCTTGCCTTGGCGAGCGCCACGGTGGGGGCGGAGAAGTGCGCGATCCGCTTGGCGACGGCCATCGCCTCGTCGACGACGTCGGCGACCGGCACCACGCGGCTCACGAGCCCGCTGCGCTCGGCCTCCTCGGCGTCCATCATCCGCCCGGTCAGGATCATCTCCATCGCCTTCGACTTGCCGACCGCGCGCGTGAGCCGCTGGGTGCCGCCGGCGCCGGGGATGGTGCCGAGCTTGATCTCCGGCTGGCCGAACCGCGCGTTGTCGGCGGCGATCACGATGTCGCACATCATGGCGAGCTCGCAGCCGCCGCCCAGCGCATAGCCCGCGACCGCAGCGATGACCGGCTTGCGGAAGGCGGTGATCCGGTTCCAGCTGGCGATGAAGTCGCTGTCGTGCGCGTCCACGAAGCTCATCGAGCGCATCTCGGTGATGTCGGCGCCGGCCGCGAAGGCCTTCTCGTTTCCGGTGAGGACGACGGCGCCGATCTCTTCCTCCGCCTCGAAGCTGTCGAGCACGGCGTTGAGCTCATCGATCAGCGCGCCGTTCAGCGCGTTGAGCGCCTTGGGCCGGTTCAGCGTGATCAGGCCGACCCGGCCGCGCCGGTCGACGGTAATGTGTTCGTACGCCATCGTGTTCTCCCTTGAGCGGCCGGGGCCCGCGTTCTGAAGCGGCAGGCTGCTGCCGGCCGGGCGCTGTGAGGGGCGTGCGGCTCGCCTATTACTCACCGTTGCCGCTTAGCGCAATAGAATGTCGAGCGCCCGCCTTGCACGATGCGCCGCACCGCGGCCCCGCAATCGCAGCCGGGGCAGGGCAGATCCGCCCGGTCGTAGACCGCGAAGCGGTGCTGAAAGTAGCCGAGCTCGCCCGACGCCTGCACGTAGTCGCGGAGCGACGAGCCGCCCGCCGCGATGGCGTCTTCCAGCACGTCGCGGATCGCGCGCGCCAGCCTATCCGCGCGCCTGCCCTGCACCGAGCCCGCGCGGCGTCGTGGGCTCAGCCCCGCGTGGAAGAGCGCCTCGCACACGTAGATGTTGCCGAGGCCCGCGATCACCCGCTGATCGAGCAGCGCAGCCTTGATCGGCGTGTCCTTGGCGCGGAGCCGCTGCGCCAGCGCCGGCCCGTCGAAGTCGGGCGCCAACGGCTCCGGCCCCATGCTGCGCAGCAGGTCGTGCTCCTCGAGCCGCCCGGCGTCCGCTAGGTCCATCAGCCCGAAGCGGCGGTGGTCCTCGTAGCTGAGCACCGCGCCGTCGTCGAAGTGCAGGACGACGTGCTCGTGCGCGCCCCCGCTGGGCGCGTCGCCCACGGACATGCGCCCCGACATGCCGAGGTGGACGATCAGCACGCGGCCGCCGTCGAGGCGCAGCAGGAGATATTTCCCCCGGCGCCCGAAGCCCTGCAGCGTCCGCCCCGTGAGCGCTTGCCCCATGTCCGGCGGCAGCGGGCGGCGCAGATCGGGGCGGCGCACCGTGACGTGGGTGATGCGCCGGCCCGCAAGCCGCGCGGCAAGCCCGCGGCGCACGGTCTCGACCTCGGGCAATTCCGGCATCCTCGGGCCACGGTAGCGCGGGTTTCGGCGCTGGGCTATGGTCGCCGTCATGGCTTGGGCGCGCGGAGAGCACGACGCCACGGATGGCGCCGACTTCGGCTTCCGCCGCGTCGGCGAGGACGAGAAGCCCGGTCTCGTCCGCGACCTGTTCGACCGGGTCGCCGGCCGCTACGACCTCATGAACGACCTGATGAGCGGCGGCGTTCATCGCCTGTGGAAGCGCGAGATGGTGGCGTGGCTCGCACCCCACCCCGGCATGGCGGTGCTCGACGTGGCGGGTGGCACCGGCGACATCGCGCGCCGCGTGCTGGCGGCGATGGGGGGCGAGGGCCGCGTGGTCGTCTGCGACGCGAGCGCGCAGATGGTGGACGCCGGCCGCGAGCGCACCTGGAACGCGGGCATCGTCGGCGGCATCGAGTGGCTGGTGGGCGATGCGGAGGCGCTGCCGCTCCCGGCCCGCTCGGTGGACGCCTACACGATCGCCTTCGGCATCCGCAACCTCACCCGGATCGAACATGGGCTGGCCGAGGCCGCGCGCGTGCTCAGGCCCGGCGGGCGCTTCCTCTGCCTCGAGTTCAACGCCCGCCCGCCTGTGGGTATCGACCGGCTGTACGACGCCTACTCCTTCGCCGTCATTCCGCTGCTGGGCGCGGCGGTGACCGGCCAGCGCGACGCCTACGCCTACCTCGTGGAGAGCATCCGGCGCTTCCCCCCGCCGGAGACGCTCGCCGCGATGATGGCCGACACCGGCTTCGGCGGCGTGCGCGTGCGCCCGCTGTCTGCCGGCATCGCCACGCTCCATTCGGGCTGGCGCACCTAGAGCAACCATCGTGCGCCGGGCGCTCAGAAATATTGGGCGGCTGCTGCGGATTGCCTGGACCCTGGGGCGCTGGGACGCGCTCTTCCTGCTGAGCGATTACGGCCTCGTGCCGGCGGTCACCGTCCTCGCCGGCATGGCGCCGAGGAAGCGCGGCCTCGGCTCGCCCGGCCAGCGCCTTGCCGGCGCGTTCCAGGCGCTGGGGCCGAGCTTCATCAAGTTCGGCCAGGCGCTTTCCACCCGGCCGGACCTGGTGGGCGAGGAGACCGCGGCCGAGCTGTCCGCGCTGCAGGACCGCCTGCCGCCCTTCGACGCGAAGGCCGCCCGCGCCATCGTTGAATCCGAGTTCGGCGCACCGCTGGACTCCCTCTTCCGCGCGTTCACCGACGAGCCGGTCGCCGCCGCCTCCATCGCCCAGGTGCACTTCGCCGTCACCGCGGCCGGCGAGCCGGTGGCGGTGAAAATCCTACGGCCGGGCGTGGAGCGCGCCCTGGAGCGCGACCTCGAGCTGTTCTACTGGCTGGCCGAGATTGCCGAGCGCACGCTCCCCTCTTGGCGCAGGCTCCGGCCGGTCGAGGTCATCCGCACCTTTGCCCAGAGCGTGATGATCGAGATGGACCTCCGCTTCGAGGCCGCCGCGGCATCGGAGCTGCGCCAGAACTTCGCCGAGGACGAAGGCTTCCTGGTGCCGGCGGTCGACTGGCGCAGGACCAGCCGGCGCGTGCTCACGCTGGAGCGCGTGGACGGCATCCCCATCGACGAGCGCGACGCCCTGGTCGCGGCCGGCCACGACCCGCACGAGGTGCTGGGCAAGGCGGCCGCCGCCTTCTTCAACCAGGTGTTTCGGGACGGCTTCTTCCACGCCGACCTCCACCCCGGCAACCTTCTGGTGGATGCGAAGGGCAACGTCGTCGCCGTCGATTTCGGCATCATGGGGCGGCTCGACGCCCAGACCCGGCGCTACCTCGCGGAGATGCTGCTGGGCTTCCTGATCGGCGACTACGAGCGCGTGGCCGAGGTGCATGTCGAGGCGGGCTACGTGCCGCGGCGCACCTCGAAAGCCGCGTTCGTGCAGGCGCTCCGCTCCATCGGCGAGCCCATCCTCGGCCGGCCCCTCCACGAGATCTCCATCGCCCAGCTGCTGGGCCAGCTCTTCCAGATCACCGAGGCCTTCGAGATGGAGACCCAGCCGCAGCTCCTGCTGCTGCAGAAAACGATGCTGATGGCCGAGGGGCTGACGCGCCGGCTCACGCCGGACCAGAACATGTGGGTCTTCACCCGCCCGCTCATCGAGCGCTGGGCGCGGGAGAATTTGGGGGTCCAGGCGCGCGTGCGCGATGCGGCGGAGGAGTTCCTGGAGGCGGCAGGGCGAATCCCGCGCCTCGCCGCCCGCGCCGAGCGCGTCCTCGACGGGCTGGAGGAAGGCGTCTCGCTCTCGCCCGACACCCTGGAGGCGATGAGCGGCCGCAGGCGGGGCGGCAGCGCGCTCCCGCTTATTCTGGCGGTAATCGCCGCGTTACTCGCGGGCCTGCTCGCCGTGCAGCTATTCTGACGAACGGGTTTACCGGCCTTGACACGGGCGCGGGCGCGGGGAGAGTGCGGAGCCATGGACGCTGACGCGATCAGACGCGAGACCGAGCGCGTGCGGGCCGACTGGGCCGGGCGCGGGCGCCACTGGGACCGCCGCGCCGACGAGATCGCCGACCAGGCGGCGCGCATGAACGCGCCGCTCATCGAGGCCGCCGAGATCGCGCCCGGCCAGCAGGTCTGCGACATCGCGACGGGCGCGGGCGAGCCCGCGCTCAGCGTGGCCCAACTGGTGGGCGCGGAGGGCCGCGTCTTCGCCACCGACCTCTGCCCCGAAATGATGCTGGGCGCCCGCCGCCGAGCCGCAGCGCATGGGCTCAGCAACATGACCTTCCGCACCGCTGACATGCTGGCGCTGCCCGATGCGGATGCCGCGTTCGACCGGGTGATCTGCCGCTTCGGGCTGATGTTCTGCCCGGCGCCCGCACGCGCCGCCGCCGAGGCGCTCCGCGTGCTCAAGCCCGGCGGGCGGGTGGCCTATCTCGTCTGGGGGCCGCGCGCGGAGACCACCATGTTCGTCGTCTTCGCCGCCGCCGCCGAGGCCGTGCTCGGCCCGCTCGACGAGGTGGACGAGATCGACCTCGCCCGGCCCTTCTCCTTGGGCGCCAGCGGCGCCCTCGCCGGCGCGCTCACCGAGGGCGGGTTCACGGACGTGGAAGAGCGCGAGGTTCGCTTCGCGCCGCGGGTCCCGGCGGGCGCCCCCTTCTGGCAGGCGCAGTTCGACATGACCTTCGGCCGCGCACTCGATGGCGCCGGCGAGGACAAGCGCCCGGCCCTGCTGGAGGCGGTGGCGGCAGGCTTCGAGCATTTGCGCGAGGGGGACGAGATCCCTCTCGCGGCCCACGTGCGGATCGGCACCGGGGTGAAGCCCGCCCCGGCCTGATCCCTCAGCGCGTTTCCGTTCACACGGAAACGCTCTGACTCTTTATCGCTCACGGCAGCTGGCCTGCGGCCAGCGCCTCCGCGAGGGCGCCGCATACGCGGCGGGCCGCTATCGCGGCCTGTCGCGCGTCCGTGCGTGACGGACGCGCTCTAAATTCATAATGTAAAACAGGGTTCTATGCGAAATTGGGTTCGTTTTTCAATTTCGCGTTCCGCGGTTTACCCCGCGTGCGCGTGCTCGCTCTCCAGCCGCGCGATCTCGTCCTTGAGCCGCAGCTTCTGGCGCTTGAGCCCCTGGATCTCGAGAGCGTCGCCGCGGCCCGCAAGCGCATCGATTTCGTCGTTCAACGACTGATGTTGGGCGCGCAACGCCTCCAGGCGCTGCGCGATGGTCTCCTGATCGGTCATCGGTCCCTCTTCGTCCCCTCGGGTCCGGCACGCCGCGCCGGCCCGACCCTACCGATATAGTGGCAGAAGGCCGGAGCGAAAAGGCGCTTGGCCGCGCCTGCCTCAAATTGTCTCGAAATAGCGCTCGTATTCCCAGGCGCTCACGTGGCTCCGCAGCCAGGCGTGCCAGTGATCGAGCTCGACCCGGCGCGAGAGCGCGTAGTGATCGACGAAGCGCTCGCCGAAGGCGTGGCGCAAAAAGGCCGAGCCCGCGAAGGCGTCCACCGCCTCGGCCAGCGTGGCCGGCAGCTTCGTATAGCTCTCGTCGAGCGCCGCGTTACCCGAACAGAGCGGCGGCGGCACGAGGCCGCGCTCGATGCCGTCGAGCCCCGCGGCCAGCATGCCGCCGATGCAGAGGTAGGCGTTGGAATCGGCGCCCGGCACGCGGTTCTCGAAGCGGGCCCCGTGCGGTACCGGCCGGGTGATGAGGCGGAGCGCCGCGCTGCGGTTGTCGTCGCCCCAGGATGCGTTGAGCGGCACCCAGTGCTGCCAGTCCCGCCGCCGGTACGAGTTGATGTTGGCCATGAAGAGCGCGGTGAGCGCCGGCAGGTGCTCGATCTGCCCGGCGGCGTACTGCCGCGCCGTCTCGCTCGCACCCGTGCCGTCCCAGAACACGTTCTCGCCGTCCCGCCACAGGCTCTGGTGCACGTGCCCGCCGGAGCCCGGCATGTCGGGGTCGACCTTGGCCATGAAGGTCACGACCATGCCGCGCTCGGCGCAGAGCTCCTTCAGATAGGCCTTGGCGCGCATGGCGCCGTCGGCGGCAGCCAGCGGCGGCGCATGGGCGAGCGCGAACTCGACCGCGCCGCGCCCCAACTCCGTGTGCATGGAGAGGACCGACGCGCCCACCTCCTCCATGCGCTGCATGAAGGTCTCGAAGAGCGCGCGCAGCTCCGGCATGCGGACCACGCTGTAGGCGTTCCGCGTGCGCGAGACCGGCGTGAGCGTCGCGGGCGAGGGCGGCGAGGCGGCGTCGTCCGCGTAGTAGACGGCGACCTCGTACTCGACCGCGAAGCGCGGCTGGAAGCCCATGGCGTCCGCCTTGCCCACGGCGCGCCGCAGCATCGTGCGCGGGCCTTCCGGCGTCATGGTGCCGTCCGCATCGTGAACGTCGATCAGGACCGCCGCCGTGTCCTGCCGCCAGGGCAGGCGGCAGGCCGTGGCCGCGTCCGGCGTTCCGAAGACGTCGGCGAAGCCGTTCTCGTAGGAGGAGAACGGCGATTCATAGACGTCGTCCGCCGCGGTCAGCCCGTAGATGATGTTGGACCAGCCGATCCCGTCGGAGAGCCCCTTGTCAAGCGCGAGCAGCTTGCAGCGCAGCCCGCCGTCGAGCTCCGGCACCTCGACCTGAACGTAGCGCACGCCGTCGGCCCGCATGCGCTCGCGCACGGCATCCAGCCCCTCGTTCTCCGTCCCGCTCATCGCGCCGCTCCCGCACCGGCCGCCGCCGGCCTCTCGTAGCCCACGCTGGTATAGGCCTCGTCGGGCACGAGCGCAGGATCCTTGTAGACCGACCAGCGGCAGACGCCGCCCGCCCTGGACGCGGGCCATGTGGGCGGGTCGATCACCCGCGTCGGATAGCCGAAGCGCCGGATGGGCATGCGCTGGTTGAGCTGGCAGCAGTGGACGCAGTAGACGCAGACGCCGGTCTTGCCCCAGGCCCAGTCATGGGCCTCCGTGGTCACGGCGAAGCCGTAAGGGGCCTCCATGCGGGGACCCTTCGGGTCGTCGTCACGGTAGGTGCGCCCGCCGGAGCCGCAGGGGTCGAAGCTCAGCACCCAGCGGTCGGCCTCCTCCGCGATGTCGATGGCGCCCGTGCGCCCCGGCCCGCTCAGGTGCCCGCGGAGCGAGAGCGCCGCGATCAGGATCAGCCGGTGCATGGAGCGCGGCCACGGGTGCGTGGCGGTATCGTAGACGTCGTAGGTCTCGTACATCGGCGCCATCAGTTCGTCCCAGAGCGGGCCGATGCGGCGCTCGCCGAGATGGCGGACCACAAGGTCGAGCATGCCGTAGACCAGGTCGCAGCCCCTGTCGTGGGTCTCGAGCCAGAGCGTGCGGGCGCGCTCCAGGCGCGCGCGGGCCGCCGGCGCATCGCCCGCCCCGCAGGCGGCCTCGACCGCCCCGATCTCGCCCGTATAGGCGGCCCAGCCGGCGTGAATGTCGAACGGCTCCCCCGCCTCGCCCGCCAGCAGCGTGCGCAGCTGCGCTTCGCCCGCCGCGATCTCGGCGTCGTCCACGCCTTCGGCGGCGAGCGTTTCCCTGATCTGCTCGGCCCAGAGCGCGTAGAGCTCGTAGCCCTCGCGGGCTTCCTCGACCGTATGGCGGGCCAGCGCCGCGGCGTCGGCGAAGCGGCCCTCATCGAGGGCGTCCGCCGCCAGCATGTAGGACGAGGCCGCGTGATCCGCGAAGCCGCCGGCGCGGACCGCATGTCCGATGACGGGATCGTCCACGAGCGGCCCCGCAGCGCCTCGGATCGCCTCCCCAGCCACGCTCTGTCCTAGCCGTTCTGCAGTCCACTGCTCCGCGGCGCCGCGGGGCTGCAACAAGGTAGAAAATTCGCGCGCTTGGGTAAAGCAGTCAGCCGCCAGGCCGCTCCACCGTCAGCACCTGCTTGCCGACCACGCTCCGGCTCTGGAACGCCGCCAGCGCCGCAGGGGCGTCGGCCAGCGGCAGGCTGCGGGAGACGAGGGGCTTCAGCGCGCCGGCCTCGTACCAGCGCAGCAATTCGGCAAAATAGGCGCGATTCGCGGCGGGATCGCGAAAGGCGAAGGCGCCCCAGGCGACTCCGACCACGCTCATCTCCTTGAGCAGGATGATGTTGGTCCTGGCCTCGGCGATGCGCCCGGAGGCGAAGCCGATGACCAGCAGCCGGCCGTTCCAGGCGATGCAGCGCATCGACGCGTCGAAGAAATCGCCGCCGACGGGGTCGAAGATCACGTCCGCGCCGCGCCCGTCGGTCAGCGCCTTGACCCGCTCGCGAAGATCGTCCGTGCCGTAGTTGACGAGGTGGTCGGCGCCGTGCTGCCCGGCCAGAGCCAGCTTCTCGTCGCTGCTCGCGGCCGCGATCACGGTTGCGCCCAGCCGCTTGCCGATCTCCACCGCCGACAGCCCCACACCGCCGGAGGCGCCCAGCACCAGCAGGGTCTCGCCTTCGGCGAGCGCCGCGCGGCCGACGAGCGCGTGGTAGCCGGTGCCGTAGACCACGGGGAAGGCCGCCGCGGCGTCGAAGGGCATCGCATCGGGGATCGGGATGACCGAAGACGCCGGCGCCACCACCTCCTCTGCCATGCAGCCGTGGGTGCAGTAGACGAGCACGCGGGTGCCGGGCGCCGGCCCGTCTGCGCCCGCTCCCAGCTCCGTGACGGTGCCCGCGCACTCCAGGCCGGGGCTGAAGGGAAAGGGCGGCCTGATCTGGTACTTGCCTTCGATCAGCAGCAGATCGGGGAAGTTCACGCCGACCGCGGCCACGGCGACGCGCACCTCGCCGGGTCCGAGCGCGGGCGGGTCCACGGTCTCGAACGCAAGAATCTCGGGCGGGCCGAAGGCCCTGCACAGAACCGCTTTCATGGCGTCAGGTCTCGTGAATGGCGGGGGGACTGGCGGGCGGGCGCGCGCCTCAGTCGAGCACCGTTCCGTCGCGGGCGAGCGGCGGCGCCACGCTGCCGCCGTCGAATTCCACCATCGCGATCAGCTCGACCGAATGGTTGACCGCGAGTCCGTGGCAGCCGATGGCGGCCCGCGTCGGCATCATGCGCTGGCCGCAGAGCTCGACGAGCAGGTCCACGGCGCCGTTGATGACGCGCGGCTGATCCGCAAAGCCGGGGCCGGAGTTCACGTAGCCGGTGAGGTGCAGCATGCGGTGCATCCGGTCGAGATCGCCCAGCGCATACTTGATCAGGCCGAGGTAGCAGAGCATGCACTGGCGCGCCGCCTCGTAGCCATCCTCGATGGTGCGGTCCACGCCGAGGATCCCGGTCATGTAGGGCTTGCCGTCCTTGAACGGCGTGCAGCCTGAGAGGTAGAGCACCCGCCCCAGCGCATGGTGCGAGACGTATTTCGCGCCCGCCGGGTTGTTGCCGTAGCTGTCCTCGAGCCGGGGGAGGGTCAGGCCCGCGGCCTCGATCTTCTGCTCGATGGTCATGGCCCGAGCATGGTTGGCGGGGCCGGCCAAGTCAACGACCGGGCGGCCGCATGTCCAGGTAGCCGCGCGACGGGGCGGCCGCGCGACGGGGCCGCCGCATCGGCTATACTGGCACCATGAGCAGGGGCACGAGCGATGACGACGACCCGGCGGCGCTCGCCCGGCGCTTCCTCGACCTCTGGCAGGAGGAGGTCGCCGGCACCGGGCGGGACGAAGGCCCCGGCGCGCTCACGCTCCGCCTCGGCGCCCTGCACCTCGCGGCGCTGGCGCCGGGCGCCGCGCCCGGCGGCCTGAATGGCCGCGCCGGCACGCCCGCGTCTCGGGCCGAGGCCGCTCCCCCTCCATCTGGGGATGGCGCTCGGCGGCTGGCTGAGCTCGCTCGCCGCCTTGCCGCCTGCGAGGAGCGGATCGCTCAACTGGCGCAGCGCGATCCCGGCGGAGGCGACGGCCCTGCAGGAGGCCCTCGCCAAGGCCGAGCCTGAAGCGCTCGCACGCGCGCTCGGCGCCGAAGCGGCGGCCCGCATCGCCCGCTTCCTCGACGGCATCGAGGGCTACCGCGCGCATCCCTACCGCCGCCGCCTCGCCGACCCGCCGGTGCTCTGGCAGGCCGGCACCACGCGGGTCCTCGCCTTCGGCGGCGAGGCGGCCGGCGCGCCCGCGCTGCTCGTACCCTCGCTCATCAACCGCGCCTACATCCTCGACCTCAGGCCCGAGCGCAGCTTCGCCCGCTACCTGCGGGGCCGCGGCCTCCGCCCCTACCTGCTCGACTGGGGCGCGCCAGGCGCGGAAGAGCGCGCGTTCGGCCTCGACGACTACATCCTCGGCCGCCTCGCGCCGGCGCTGGAGGCGGTGCGCCGGCACGCGGGCCGGCCGCTGGCGCTCGCCGGCTACTGCATGGGCGGCACCATGGTGCTGCCGCTGGCCGCCCGCGCCGACGTCGCCGCGCTCGTCCTGCTCGCGACGCCCTGGGATTTTCGGGCCGACGGTGGCCATCAGGCACGGCTGATCGCGGCCCACCGGCCGGGGCTCACCCTGCTCAACGAGAGTCTCGGGCAGCTGCCGCCCGACGCGCTGCAGGCCATGTTCGCCGCCCTCGACCCGCTGCTGGCGGCGCGCAAGTTCTCGGCCTTCGCCGATCTCCCGCCGGCTTGCGCCGCGGCGCGCAACTTCGTGGCGCTGGAGGACTGGCTCAACGACGCCGTGCCGCTCACCGGCCCCGTGGCCCGCGCCTGCCTCGAAGACTGGTACGGCGGGAACGCGCCCGCGCGCGGGCTCTGGCGGGTGGGCGGCGAGGCGGTGCGGCCCGAGCGCATAACCTGCCCGGCGCTCAACGTCGTGCCGGCGCGGGATCGCATCGTCCCGCCGGCCTCGGCGGAGGCGTTGAGCGATGCGCTGCCGCACGTGGAGACCTGGCGCCCGCCCCTCGGCCACATCGGCATGATGGCAAGTCCCCGCGCCAAGCGCCTGCTCTGGCGCAAGCTCGCGGCCTGGATCGCGGATCACGCCGCGGCCTGATCCCAATTATCGGCACCAGCGCTTGAAAATGCGCGGGCGCGAGCGCATATGAGGGCCGCGCGCCGCCGAGGAGTCGGCTCCCGGCGGCGCGCATCATTGCCGGGAGAGAGAGAATGGATCGGGTCGCACTGGTGACGGGCGGAACGCGCGGTATCGGCGCTGCAATTTCCCAGGCGCTGAAGAACGCCGGCTGCCGGGTGGCCGCGAACTACGGCGCGAACGACGAGGCGGCCGAGCGCTTCCGCGAGGCGACCGGCGTCGCGGTCTACAAGTGGGACGTGAGCGACTTCGCGGCCTGCGAGGCGGGCGTGGAGCGGATCGAGGCGGAGCTCGGCCCCATCGACATCCTCGTGAACAATGCCGGGATCACGCGGGACGGCACGCTGCAGAAGATGACGCCGGAGCGATGGCAGGCGGTGCTCGACACCAACCTCGGCTCCTGCTTCAACCTCTGCCACGCCACCTTCCCCGGCATGCGCGCGCGCAAGTTCGGCCGCGTCGTGAACGTGGGCTCGATCAACGGCCAGGCCGGCCAGTACGGCCAGGTCAACTACGCCGCCGCCAAGTCCGGCATCCACGGCTTCACCAAGGCGCTGGCGCAGGAGGGCGCGCGCCACGGCATCACCGTGAACGCGGTCGCACCCGGCTACGTCGACACCGACATGGTGCGCGCGGTGCCGGAAGCAGTGCTGGAGAAGATCGTGGCGTCCATCCCCGTGGGCCGGCTCGGCCGGGCCGAGGACATCGCGCGCGCGGTGCTCTTCCTCACCGCCGACGACGCCGATTTCATCACCGGGTCCACGATCTCGGTCAACGGCGGCCACCACATGTACTAATACTGAGGGCACGGACTGAGGGGAGGCGGGCGTGGCACGGCTGGCACTGATTACGGGCGGCACGCGCGGCATCGGCGCCGCCATCGCGCGCGCGCTCAAGGACGCGGGCCACCCGGCGGTGGTCAACTACCATGCCGACGAGGCATGCGCCGCCGCCTTCACGGAGGAGACCGGCATCCCCGCGCTCAAGTGGGACGTGAGCGACGGCGAGGCCTGCCGCGCGGGCGTGGCAGCCATCGAGGCCGAGCACGGCCCGGTCGAGATCCTCGTCAACAACGCGGGCACCGTCTCCGACAACAAGTTCGAGAACATGACCGACGACCAGTGGCAGCGCGTCGTCCGGGTCAATCTCGATTCCGTCTTCTACATGTCGAAGGCGGTCTACCCCGGCATGATGGAGCGCGGCTGGGGCCGCATCATCCAGATCGGCTCCATGAACGGCCAGGCCGGCCAGCTCAACCAGGTCAACTACGTCGCCGCCAAGGCCGGCATGCACGGCTTCACCAAGGCGCTCGCGCAGGAGGGGGCGAAGCACGGGATCACGGTCAACACCGTGGCGCCCGGCTACGTGGACACCTACCTCATGCGCAACATGCCGGAGCGGATCGCGAAGAAGATCGTCGACAAGTCCCCCATCCGCCGCATGGGCCACGAGGACGAGGTGGCCCATGCCGTGCTCTTCCTCGTCGACGACAAGGCGGCGTGGACCACGGGCTCCACCATCACCATGAACGGCGGCACGCATATGTATTAGGGCACGATCCGACCGGATAGCATCCGACCCACTCGCTGCAGGGTCCGAATTTGCGTGCAGTGCGGCCCGAAAAGAAACCCCCACCTCTCCCCGGCCCTCTCCTCCCCTAGGGGAGGAGAGGGAGACTCCGCCATCGGCGTCGACGTCCCCCCTCCGCCTGCCGGGCCGCAGGCCCGGACGGCGCGACCGCGCCGCGCGCGTAGCGCGAAGCGTCGCACGGCCACGTGCGCGGAGCGCACGATCGAGCGGAGCGAGCGCCCGGCGTCTGAGGGAAATGAAAGAGTCGGGAGGGGGACAGGGGGAGGTGGGAACGTTCGGACCGCAGTGATCTCGTAAGGTCGGAAATCGCTCTAGCTCCGGCGCGTGAGCGTGCGGGCCACCGCGTCGGCCCAGCGGGCGCGGGCGGGTGCGGGGTCGCCGCGCGGTGAGAAGCGCCGGCCCGGAGGGCGCGGGGCGTCCGCCGGATCGGAGAACGCGCCGACGCCGAGCCCGGCCAGCACGGCCGCGCCCCAGGCCGTGGTCTCGGTGACCGCCGGGCGCTCCACGGTGAGGCCCACGACGTCGGCCAGCGTCTGGGCGAACCAGTCGTTCGCGCTCATGCCGCCGTCGATGCGGATGAGCGCAGGCTTGACGCCGTCGGCCGCCGCCGCATCCAGCAGGTCGGCGGTCTGGTGCGCCGCGGCCTCCAGCGCCGCGCGGGCAAGCTCGGCAGGCCCCGTGTCGCGGGTGAGGCCGTAGAGCGCGCCCCGCGCATCCGCGTCCCACCACGGCGCGCCCAGGCCGACGAAGGCCGGCACCATGACCACGCCGCTCTCGCCCGCTTCGTGCGCCATCGCCTCCGTCTCCGCCGCGTGCGTGATCACGCCGAGCCCGTCGCGCAGCCACTGCACAGCAGCGCCCGCCACGAAGACGGCGCCTTCCAGCGCGTAGGTGGTCCGCCCGCCGAGGCTGAGGGCGACGGTGGTGAGCAGCCGGTGGCGCGAGGCGACCGGGGCTGCGCCGGTATGGGCCAGCAGGAAGCACCCGGTGCCATATGTGCTCTTCACGTCGCCGGCGCGGAGGCAGCCCTGGCCTAGCGTCGCTGCCTGCTGATCGCCGGCCATGCCCGCCACCGGCACGGGCGAGCCCAGGATGTCCGTGGTGCCGAAGCCGTCCGCGTTGCCGCGCACCTCGGGCAACACGGACTCGGGCACGTCGAAGAGTTCGAGCAGCGCCGGGCTCCAGGCGCAGTCGTGGATGTCGAAGAGGTTGGTGCGCGCGGCGTTGGTTACGTCGGTGGCGTGGAGCCGGCCGCCGGTGAGCCGCCAGACGAGGAAGCTGTCGACCGTGCCGAAGGCGAGGTCGCGCCGCTCCCGCGCGTCGGGCACGGTATCGAGCAGCCAGGCGAGCTTGGTCGCCGAGAAGTAGGGGTCGATCAGGAGGCCGCTCCGCGCGGTGACGAAGGGCTCCCGCCCCTCCGCGCGAAGCCGCTCGCAGACGGGCGCCGTGCGCCGGTCCTGCCAGACGATGGCGTTGTGCAGGCAGATACCGGACGCGCGGTCCCAGAGCAGCGTCGTCTCGCGCTGGTTGGTGATGCCGATGGCGGCGGGCAGGTGGCCGCCGGCCGCCTCGCGCAGCACGGCGACGCTGGCCTCCCAGATTTCCTCGGGGTCGTGCTCCACCCAACCGGCTTCCGGGTAGATCTGGCGAAGCTCGCGCTGGGCCTGCCTCAGCGGCGTGCCCGCGCCGTCGAACAGGATCGCGCGGGTGAACGTGGTGCCCTGGTCGAGGGCGAGCAGGAGCGGGCCGGACGCCATGCGAGGCATGCTAGAGCGTTTCCGTTTTGCACGAAAACGCTCTAGCCATTTGTCGCTCACGGCAGCTGGCCGGTCTTCGCTTGCGCGCGCCTTTCGGCGCGACCGGCCAGCGCCTGCGCGGGCGCGCCGCATTCGCGGCGGGCCGCTGTCGCGGCCTGTCGCGCGTCCGTCAAAGTCGGACGCGCTCTAGCTAGCCCGCTTGTCTCGCCAGGGTCACGGCCTCCGCGCCGCGGGCAATGCGCGAACGTGAGACTATATGTTCAGCCATGAGCCGGACTCGGATGGGCATGAGGGATGGGGCGCCCCGCACGGTCGACCTGCTGGTCGTCGGCGGCGGCATCAACGGCTGCGGCATCGCGCGGGACGCGGCGGGACGCGGCCTCGACGTGCTGCTCTGCGAGCAGGACGACCTGGCCGCGCACACCTCGTCCGCCAGCACCAAGCTCATCCACGGCGGGCTGCGCTACCTGGAGCAGCGCGACTTCCGGCTGGTGCGCCAATCCTTGCGGGAGCGCGCGGTGCTGCTGCGGATCGCCCCGCACATCATCTGGCCCATGCGCTTCGTGCTGCCGCATCACGCAGGGCTCCGCCCCTGGTGGATGATCCGGCTCGGCCTCTTTCTCTACGACCATCTGGGCCCGCGCGGCCCGCTGCCGCCGTCAGCCAGCATCGACCTCGGCCGGCACGCGAGCGGGCGCGCGCTGCAGGGCCGCTACCGCCGGGCCTTCGAGTACTCGGACTGCCGGGTGCAGGATTCGCGGCTGGTGGTGCTGAACGCCCGCGACGCGCACGCCCGCGGAGCGGAGGTTCGCACCCGCACCGCCTGCGTCTCGCTCACGCCGTCCGGCGCGCGCTGGACGGCGGTCCTTGCCGACCAGGTATCCGGC
Source organism: Alphaproteobacteria bacterium (assembly GCA_965221125.1). Taxonomy (GTDB): domain Bacteria; phylum Pseudomonadota; class Alphaproteobacteria; order UBA828; family UBA828; genus WTGU01. Next base: position 271,438 of record CBDCRW010000005.1, on the reverse strand, counting down.
GCGCGTGTCGCGGTGGAAGCGCGGGCCGTCGTCAACGCGAGCGGCCCCTGGGTCGGCCAGGTCCGCTCGCTCGCAGGCGGTGGCGGGGCGACGCACAGGGTGAGGCTCGTCAAGGGCAGCCACATCGTGGTGCGCAGGCTCTTCGACCACGATCACCCCTACATCTTCCAGACCGGCGACGGCCGCGTGCTGTTCGCGCTCCCCTACGAGGAGGACTACACGCTGCTGGGGACGACCGATGTGGAGTTCGAAGGCGCGCCCGGTCCTGTCGAAATCACGCCGGAGGAGGTCGACTACATCTGCGCCGCCGCCAACGCCTACTTCGCGGCGCCCGTTGCCCCGCGCGACGTGGTGTGGAGCTACGCCGGCATCCGGCCGCTCTTCGACGACCACGCCGAGAAGGCGAGCGAGGTCACGCGCGACTACGCGCTGCACCTCGACTCGAGACCCGCGCCGATGCTCTCGGTCTACGGCGGCAAGATCACGACCTACCGCAGGCTCGCCGAGCAGGCGGTGGACATGCTGGCGGGGCCGCTCCAAGCCGCAGGGTCGCGGTGGACGAGCGCCGCGCCTCTCCCCGGCGGCGACATCCCGGGCGCGGACATCGGCGCCTTCGCCGCGCAATGCGCCGCGCGCTATTCGTGGCTGCCGGAGCGGCTGCTTCGTCACTACCTCCGCCACTACGGCGCCGAGCTGCACGCGCTGCTCACGGGCTGCAACGGCGTCGAAGACCTGGGCGAGCACTTCGGCGCCGGGCTCTACGCGGCGGAGGTCGCGTATCTGGTCGAGCACGAGTGGGCCCGGACCGCCGGGGACATCCTGTGGCGGCGCACCCGCAAGGGTCTCGGCGTCTCCGCCGACGGCGCGGCCCGACTGCGTGCGTACCTTCAGGCGGGGGACGGCTGACGATCGCCGTGGCCGGTGTCACGCGCGCCCGGCGAGCTGTTCCTCGAGATCGCGCCCGATGGCGTCCCCGTCGTGGATCGCGTGCTCGACGAGGCGGGGCGCGCGGCAGTCGCCGATGCGGAAGGTGGGCAGCCGCTCGCGCAAGGCGCGGTAGAGCGCGTCGTTGGAGCGCCGCCCGATGGCGAGCACGATCGTGTCCACGTCGCGGAGGACGCGTTCCTCGTTCGTATGGACGTCGACGAGGGCCACGCCCTCCGGCGCGATGGCGCGGATATCCGTGTGCGTGGTAATGCGAAGCCCCCGCCGCCGGGCGCGCTGATAGAAGAGCTCGACGTTGCCCGGCTCAAGGTCCACGCCCGCTCCCCCGAGCGGCGTCACGAACTCGACATCCCGGCCCGCCTCCAGCAGGAACTCGGCGGTGCCGCACGCCTCCCAGTGCGCGTTGCGGTCGAGCACCACGACCCTTCCCCCCGCGTCGACGCGCCCCGACAGCACGTCGTCGACCGAGACGACCCTCGGATCGTCGGCAAGGCCCGGCACCAGCCCGCCCATCGAGGCCCACAGCCCCTCCGTCGCGATTGGCGGGCTCGGCCCGTCCCGAGCGTCGCGCCCCGGCAGGTAGGGGCGCGAGCCGGTGGCGACGATCACGGCATCGGGCCCGAGCGCCTCGATCGTGTCTGCGCTCGCCTCCACGCCGAGGCGCATGTCGACGCCGAGGCGTTCCGCTTCGGACGCGAAGTGCCACGCCGATTCCCCGATCTCGGCGTGGAGGGGCTGGCGTTCCGCGAGCCGGATAAGGCCGCCCGGCTCGCTCTCGCGCTCGAACAGGGTGACGCGATGGCCGCGCCGGGCGAGGGTCACCGCGGCGCTGAGCCCGGCCGGCCCGCCGCCTGCCACGGCCACGTGACGGGGCAGGGTGGCAGGTGCAGGCGCGCCCATCGTGCGCTCGCGCCCGGCTTGCGGGTTCTGCCCGCAGCGGATCGGGAGCTGGCGCGAGACTCGAAGGAGGCAGGCGTTGCACGCGATGCAGGGCCGCACTTCGCCGAGCCGCCCGTCGCGCACCTTGTTGGCGATCTCGGGGTCGGCCACGAGCTGGCGCGCCATGCCGATGAGGTCCGCATCGCCGTCGCGCAGGATTCGTTCCGCGTCCTCCGGCTTCTTGATCCGGCCGAAGGCGACCACCGGCACAGGGGTCGCGCGCTTGAGCGCGGCGTTCAGGTCGTTGAAGACGAGCTGCGGCACCGCCGACGGCGGTATCTCCATCCAGAAGCTGCTGAACGTGCCGGCATCGGAGCAGAAGAGGTCGACGTGCCCGCTCGCCGCGAGCGCGCGGGCGATGTCGAGACCGTAGTCCAAGTCGTAGCCGAAGGAGGTGTACTCGTGCAGGCAGAGGCGGATCGAGATGGGCCAGTCGGGGCCGACCGCGCCCCGTATCGCGGCCAGCACCTCCAGGGGAAGGCGCATGCGGTTCTCGAAGGAGCCGCCGTAGCGGTCCTCCCTGCGGTTGAAGAAGGGCGAGACGAAGCTTCGCAGCAGTCCGTCGTGGCCGATCTTGAACTCGAGCCCGTCGAAGCCGGCTTCCTGCATGTTCGCCGCCGATGTCGCGAACCCTTCGACGACCGCCTCGATCTCCCCCGGCCCCATCTCGAGGGTGTTGTAGCGGGCATGGGGCTCGGGCATCTGGGTGGGCGCCCAGAGCTCCTTCGGCGGGTGCTCCAGGCTGGTGTGCCCCCCGTGGTTGAGCTGGGCGAAGATGTGCGCGCCGTTGGCATGGGCCGCGTCGACCAGCCGGCGGTAGGCCGGCAGCGCCGCGCGGTCCCACGCCCGGCCGTAAGCGGGGCACATCAGGCCGGAGGGATGAACGGACTGGCTGCCGGTAACGATGAGGCCGGTCCCGCCCCGCGCCCGCGCCGCGTAGTAGGCGGCGAGGTCCTCCGTCGGCGTCCCGTCCGCCGCCTCCAGCCCGTTCCAGTGCGCCAGCATGACGAAGCGGTTGCGCAGCTCGATTTCGCCGAGGCGAAACGGCGTCCAGAGCAGAGAGTCGCCGTTCATCGCTCCACGGTCTCCTTTCGGGTAGCCACCGATGTGCAGGTTCGTCGGCGGGCGAGGGTGTGTTCCGCCTGTTTCAGGACGCGGCGCGGGCGACCGGCGGGATGTAGTCGGTGAGGTCCTCCTCGCCGAAGTGCACCGTGCGCCCCAGCTCTGCCGAGCGGTAGAGCGCCATCAGGATCTCGGTCACGGCGAGCCCGTCGCGGAAGGTCTCGGAAGGCGTGGCGCCGGTGCGGAAGCACTCCACCATGTGGCGGTTCTCGCTGGTGTAGCCGTAGACCCCGGCTTCGTCCTCCAGCGCCGGCATCAGCCCCTGCTCGGCGTTCTGCTTCTCCACCAGGTCCTCGCCGGCGTCGCCCTTGACCGCGCGCGAGATGAAGACCTTGAGTCCGGTGCCGAGGGAGGAGAACTCCATCGAGTATTCCGGCCCCAGCAGCTCAAGCTGGATGCGCAGGCCTGCGCCCACGTAGGCCCAGGACGTGGTGGTCTCGATCATCGCCTCGTTGCCGTCCGCGTCCTCCAGCACCAGGGTGCCCCGCGCAAAATCCTCGGCGGGCCGGCGGCCGTAGTCCACCTCGCGCCCCATCTCCCGCTTCAGCCGGCGCACGTAGGCCGGCCGGGTCCACTTCAGGTTGGCGATGGTGGCGTTCGCGCTGATGACCTTGAGCGAATCCCGCGCTTCCCCCGGCGCGGTCAGCATGTGGCGCGCGACCTCCACCGAGTGGCACATCATGTCGGAGAGGACGCCGCCGCCCTGCCTCTCCCCCTGCCAGAACCACGGCATGTGCGGGCCGGAATGCTCCTCGGCCGCGCGCGCGAGGTAGGGCCGGCCCGTGAGCGGCACGGCGCGCCGCCAGATGATCTCCTTGCCACGTTCGACCGCCGTCGAGAACACCTGGTTCTCCAGGTAGCCGGTGGCGAGCCTGGCGTCGTCCGCAAGCTCCACCATGGCGCGGGCCTCGGCGAGGTTGCGCGCGAGCGGCTTCTCGCAGGCGACGCCGCGCAGCCGCTTGCCGCCCTTCACCGCCTTGTGGATCGCCTGCATCGTGGCGACGCGGGTATCGTTGGGCGCGAGGATCCAGAGCGCGTCCACGTCCTTCGCCCGGATCAGCTTGTCGAGCGAAGCATGGGCGGTACACGGCCCGAGGTCGAGCGCGTTGGCCCGCGCCGCCAGCGCGTTGCGGCTCTCCTTCGTCGGGCTGTAGACCCCGGTGATGGCGCAGTTGCGCACGCCGGTGAAGGACTCGAGGTGGAAGCGGGCGATGAAGCCCGCGCCGATCATGCCGATACGGAGCGTCTTCAGCGGCTTGCGCTGGGCCATGGTCCCTGCCTCCCTCTGACGCGACTGCGCGCCGCCATTATGGCACCTCGCCCCGAGGCGCCGCACCCCGGCGCGCGTCTCAGCCGGCGCTACCCGCCGCGCGCTCCGGCCGGTAGCCGGGCAGGAGGTTTCGCTTGGTTTCCTCGTCCCACTCCGTCTTGAGCTTGCCGAGCTCCTTGCCGGCGTCGTAGCCGCGCCGGAGCGCCGGGCGCTGCTGCAGCGCCTTGTACCAGCGCTTCACGTTGGGGAAGGCGTCGAGGTCGACCTTCTGCCCCTTGTAGGTGATGACCCAGGGCCAGCAGGCCATGTCGGCGATGGAGTAGTCGCCCGCGATGTGCTCGCGCCCCTCCAGCCTGCGGTCGAGCACGCCGTAGAGGCGCAGCATTTCCGCGCGGTAGCGCTCGATGGCGTAGGGAATCTGCTCCGGCGCATAGAGTTTGAAGTGGCCGGCCTGGCCGATCATCGGGCCGAGGCCGCCGAGCTGCCACGAGAGCCATTCGAGCACCGTCTTGCGCCCGCGCAGGTCCGCCGGCAGGAAGCGCCCGGTCTTTTCGGCGAGATAGATCAGGATCGCGCCGGACTCGAACACCGCGAGCGGCTCGCCGCCGTCAGCCGGATCGTGATCGACGATCGCCGGCATCCGGTTGTTCGGGCTGATGGCGAGGAAGTCGGGCTCGTACTGCTCGCCCCGGTAGATGTTGACCGGGACGATCCGGTAGTCGAGGTCCATCTCCTCCAGCGCGATGGAGATCTTCCATCCATTGGGCGTCGGCCAGTAATGGGCGTCGATCATGGGCCGGGATCCTCCGCAGGCGGCGTCGGGCGGGAAAGTAGAGCGTATCCGCCCTGAACGGAAACGCTCTACGAATTTTCCGCTCACGGCAGCCGGCCGTCCTTTGCTTCCGCGCGCCTGCCGGCGCGACAGCCCCCGGTCAGTCGAGTTCCACCGCGTAGGCCGAAGCGGGCAGCGCCTCCGGGATCAGGCCTTGCGCCTGGAGGAAGGCCGCGAAGCGCTCGTAGCGCGCGGTATCCAGCGCCGCCGGCCGGAGCGCGAAGCGCGGCAGCGTGTCGCGCCAGGCGCGTTTGTTGAGCTCGTCGTCGAGCTCCTCCCGCCCCCGCAGGAAGAGCTGCCAGGACTCGTCCGGGTGGTTGATGAGGAACTGCACGCCGCGCTCCAGCGCATCGACGAAGCGGCGCATCGCGGGCTCGCCCTGCCGCCCGCTCTGGGCCACGACGATCAGCTCGTCGTAGGGCGGCACGCCTTCCTCCTCGATGTAGAAGGCGCGGCCGGGGCGGCCCTCGATATCCATCTGGTTGAGCTCGAAGTTGCGGTAGGCGCCGATCACCGCATCGACCTGGCCCGAGATCAGCGACGGCGAGAGCGAGAAGTTGACGTTGACCAGCGTCACGTCGTCCACGCTCAGGCCGTGGCGCTCGAGCATGGCGCCGAGCAGCGCGTCCTCGAAGCCGCCGACCGAGTAGCCCACCGTGCGCCCCTTGAGGTCGGCGATGGATTGCACCGGCCCGTCGGCCAGCACCAGCAGCGTGTTGAGCGGGGTCGCCACCAGCGTCGCGATCCTGACCAGCGGCAGCCCCTCGGCCACCTGCAGGTGAAGCTGCGGCTGGTAGGAGACCGCGAGGTCCGCCTTGCCGGCGGCGACCAGCTTCGGCGGGTCGTTGGGATCGGCCGGCGCGATCAGCTCGACCTCCAGCCCGGCCTCCGCGAAGTAGCCCTTCTCCTGCGCCACGAAGAGCGGCGCGTGGTCGGGGTTGATGAACCAGTCGAGCATCAGGGTCATCGTCTCCGCAGCCCCGGAAGGTCTCGGGGCGAGCACCGCCGCAGCCAGACAAACGGCGGCCGCAACCATCAGCGTCCTGGTCAATTTCCGCATCTAACGTCCTCCCTGCCGGTGCGCTACGCGTCGGGCTGCCAGTGCAGGGCTCGGCGCAGCACGTGGTCGATGATGAAGTAGATCGTCACCGCGAAGACCGCGAGGGTGAGCAGCGCGGCGAACATCAGGTCGATCTGCATGCGCCCGTTGGCGTGCAGCATGAGGAAGCCGAGGCCCGCGCTCGAGCCCACCCACTCGCCCACCACGGCGCCGATGGGCGCCACCGCCGCCGCCACGCGGACGCCCGAGGCCAGCGCGGGCAGCGCCGCCGGCACGCGGATGCGCCAGAGCGTCCGCCACGGGCGCGCGCCCATGGCGCGGGCGAGGTCGAGCCAGCCGGGCTCGGTCCGCCTCAGCCCGTCGAAGAAGTTGGCGGCCACGGGGAAGTAGATGATGAGCGTCGCCATCGCGACCTTGGACGCGATGCCGTAGCCGAGCCAGAGCACGAGGATCGGCGCGAGCGCGAAGACCGGCACCGCTTGGGAGGCGACCAGCACCGGCAGCAGCCAGAGCCGCGCCGGCCGCACGTAGGTGAGCACCAGCGCGCTGACGACGCCGAGCAGCGTGCCGAGGACGAGCCCCAGCGCGATCTCCAGAACCGTGGTCTGGGCATGCTCCAGGATCAGCCCGGCGTGCTCCCACCAGGTCGCAGCAACCCGCGCCGGCCCCGGCAGGATGTAGTGGGGCGTCTCCGCCAGCCAGACCACCGCCTGCCAGACCAGGACCAGAAGGCCGCAGACCGCCGTCAGCCTGAGGGCGCGCATTCCCCGCCGCCGTCATCGGGTGGCGGGCCGCAGCTCGGCCCCGGCGTCGTCGGCCGCGCCGAGCCGTTCGAGCAGCTCCGCATGCATCGCCTGCAGGGAGCGGTCGCGGGGCCTGCGGGGCGGCGGGCCGTCGGGCGCGGGCGCGCTCTGCAGCGAGGCCGGGCGCCCCGCCATGACGTAGATGCGATCCCCCAGCCGCAGCGCCTCCAGCGGGTCGTGGGTCACCAGCAGCACCGTGCGGCTGGCGAGCAGGCCGGCGGCAAGCTCCTGCAGCCGCATGCGCGTGATCGCGTCGAGCGCGGAGAACGGCTCGTCCATGAGGACGATGGGGCGGTCCTCCATCAGCGTACGCGCGAGCGCCACCCGCTGGCGCATGCCTCCGGAGAGCGTGTGCGGCAGCGCGTCGGCCTCTCCGCCGAGGCCCACGCGCTCCAGCATCGCGCGCGCGCGTGCGCGGTCCGGCGTCTCGCCGCGCAGGCGCGCGCCGAGGGAGACGTTGCCGAGCGCGCTCAGCCACGGCATCAACAGGTCCTGCTGCGCCATGTAGGCGACCGACGCACCGCCGTCCACGGCGAGGCCGCCGGCCTCCAGCCGCTCCAGGCCCGCAATGACCCGCAGCAGGCTGGATTTCCCCACGCCGCTCGGCCCCAGCAGGCAGGTCCAGCGTCCCCGCTCCAGGCCGAGCTCCAGGCCGTCGAAGAGCAGCGTGCCTTCGAAGCCGAAGCGCGCGCGCCGTGCACGCGAACGGCGTGGTTCGATTCGGAGTGTTGGTGTTGTGGCGGGGGCACGTCTCGTTTCCTACGCCGGTCCTAACCGGATCAGGTTCAAGGGGTCGTCGGGTGGGTCCGACCTCTCAGCCGCGTACGGCTCCCCCAGAGCGCCTGCGATTGTGGCGGAGGGACGGTCGCGTTGCAAGCACGCCTGACAAGCAGGCCGGCGTCACCGGCTGGCTGGAGCGGTTTCCGACCGGCCGGAATCGTTCGCAGTTGCCGCAGAGTCACGACTTCACATTCCGCGCGGCCAGAAGAATCCCCCACCTCACCCCGGCCCTCTCCTCCCCCGAGGGGAGGAGAGGGAGACTCCGCCATCGGTGTCAGCGTCCCCCCTCCGCCCATTGGGGGGAGGGGGACAGGGGGAGGTGGGAACGCTCCGTCCGCAGTGATCTCGTAAGATCGGAAATCGCTTTAGAGCGCGTCCGTCAGGTACGGAAACGCTCCGACCTCAGTCGTTCCACCACGGCTTGTCGGAGAACGGCCGCAAATCCAGCTCCTGCGTCCAGGCGGAGCGGTGCTGCTGCGACAGGTGGAAATAGGTATCGGCGATCGCGGCGGGGAGCAGCAGGCCGTCCTTCTCCAGCCCCCGTTCCTCCCGCAGCTTGCGGAACCCGTCCGCGCCCAGCATCCGGCCCAGGGTATCGGGCGCATCGACCATGCCGTCGACGATGACGTGGGCCACGTGAATGCCCTTCGGCCCGAACTCCGCATTGAGGCTCTGGCACAGCATGCGCCGCCCGGCCATGGCGGAAGCGTGGGAATGCTGGCCCTTGTTGCCGCGCATCGCCGCAGTCGCCGAGGTCACGAGGATCGTCCCCCCGCCCCGTTCCGCCATCAGCGGGCAGACGCTGGATGCGGTGCGGAACAGGCCGAAGGTCGCAAGCCGCCAGCCCAGCTCGAATGCCTTGTGGCTGGTGTCTGCAAGCGCCCGGTCGCCGATCTGCGCGCCCAGGTTGTAGACCGCCACCTCGATCGGCCCGATCTCCGCCTCGACCGCGGCGATGCGCTCCTCGATCGCATCGGGCGCCACGGCGTTCAGCAGGAAGCCCGAGGCGGCGGCGCCCTCCGCGACGATGGCGGCGACCGCGCGGCTCAGCCCTTGCTCGTCCGTCCGCCGGCAGAGGACGGCGTGGTAGCCCTCGCGGGCGAAGCGGCTTCCGACATGGCTGCCGATCCCGGCGCCGGCGCCGATGACAAGACACACACGTTGCATTGACTTTCGGCCCCCGTGAGGTTGATCGGCAGGCGAGACGCCGCCGTTGCATTACAGTCTATACTGCTCCGGGCCAACCCATGCCCGTCCACCGCTTTCGCAGGTTGCCATGTCCGTCGTCCCCGTCACCCGCGGCCACCACCACGTCGTCAGCGCAGGCCACGAGCTCGCGGCGCTGGCCGCGTTCGAGGCGCTGGAGAACGGCGGCAACGCGATCGACGCGGGCGTCGCCGCGATCCTGACCCTCGGCGTCGTCTACAGCGACCAGGTGAGCGTGGCCGGGGTCGCGCCGATGATCGTCCGCCTCGCGGCGACCGGCGAGGTCGTCACCATCGCCGGCGTCGGCGGCTGGCCGCGGGCGCTCGACGCGGACGCCTTCATCGCGCGCCACGGGGGCACCATCCCCCTCGGCGTGCGGCGCACCGTGGTGCCGGCCGCCCCGGACGCCTGCATCCAGGCGCTGGAGCGCTGGGGCACCATGTGCTTCCGCGACGTGGCGGCGCGCGCGGTGCGCTACGCGGCCGAGGGTTTTCCCCGCCACCCGGTCATGCTCGATTACGTGCGCAGCCACGCCGATGAATTCCGCCAGTGGCCGGAGAACGTCGCGATCTGGATGCCCGGCGGCGCCGTGCCGGCGCCTGGCGAGCGGCTGGTACAAGCCGATCTCGGCCGGACCCTCAAGTTCCTCTGCGATGAGGAGCGCGCGGCCGGCGGCGACCGCATGGCCGGCCTCGCCGCCGTGCGCCGCGCGTTCTACCGGGGCGACATCGCGCGCCAGATTCTCGCGCACCAGAGAGAGAACGACGGGCTGCTCACGGCGGACGACCTGGACTCCTTCCGCTGCCGGATCGTGCCCTCCGTTTCCCGGCGCTTCCGCTTCGACGGCGAGGCGGTCGAGGTCCACACCTGCGGCGCCTGGTGCCAGGGGCCGTTCCTGCTGGAGGCGCTCGCCATCGCCGAGGCGGCGGGCATCGCCGATCGGCAGTACGGTTCGGACGCTTACCTGCATACAATCGCCGAGACCCTCAAGCTCACGTTCGCCGACCGGGAAGGCTACCTCGGCGACCCGGACTTCGTGGACGTGCCTCTCGATGCGCTCACCAGCGACGCCTACGCGGCGGAGCGGAGCAAGGCCATCGACCCCCGCACGGCATCCCCCGGCATGCCGCGCCCCGGCCGGATCGCGGGCCACGAGCCATACGTTCCGCCGGCGGGCGCGTGCTCCGCGTCGCTGAAGCCGCCGGCCGACACGTCCATCGTCTGCGTCATCGACGGGGACGGGAACGCGCTCTGCTCGACGCCGTCGGACACGAGCTGGGATACGCCGGTGGTGCCGGGGACCGGGCTCGCGGTCTCCTCGCGCGGCGCGCAGTCGCGGGCAGTGCGGGGGCACCCCTCCTGCCTCGCGCCGGGCAAGCGGCCGCGGCTCACGCCCAACCCCTGCCTCGCCCTCTCTCCCGGCCGCTGGGTCATGCCCTTCGGCACCCCCGGCGGCGACACGCAAATTCAGGCGAACCTGCAGACGCTACTCGGCCACCTGGCCTTCGGCCTCGGCCTGCAGGATGCGGTGGAGGCCCCGCGCCTCGTCACCCACAGCCACCCGGATTCCTTCGCGCCCCACGCGGCGCGTCCGGGCCTCGTCACCCTCGAAGGGCGCTTTGACGACACGACCGGCGATGCGCTCGCCGCGCGCGGCCACCGGGTCGAGCGGCTGGACGACTGGTCGCACTGGACCGGCGGCGTCTGCGCCGTCCGCCAGGACCTCGAGACCGGCGGGATCGAAGGCGCCGCCGACCCCCGGCGCATGAGCCGCGCGCTGGGTTGGTAATCCCCACTCGGCTGGTAATCAGAGCGAGCGCTCGGACTCCTCGATCGGGATGTCGTTGGCGGAGAGATCGAGCACGCTCTGCAGCCCGTCCGCCGCGAACGCCCAGTGCTCGTTGCCGTGCGTCCGGTACCACTGGCCGCTGTCGCGGTGGCGCCATTCGCTGACGAAGCGCACGGAGATGCGGTTCGCCGTGTAGCTCCACAGCTCCTTCCTGAGCCGATAGTGCTCCTGCAGCGGCCAGCGTTCGCGCAGGAACGGCACGATGTTCTCCCGCCCTTCGACGAAGGCCTCGCGGTAGCGCCAGCGTGTGTCCGCCGTGCAGGTCTTGGGGATCTCTTCGGCGACCCTGCGGTTCCAGGCGTCCTCGAAGGCCTGGACGATGGCGCGCGCCGCGCTCTCGTCGAAGGGCGGCGCGATGGGGCCGGCGCTCACGGCGATACCTCGTTCGGCACGCACTATTCGGTCGGCAGCCGGAAGCCCATGTCGCGCTTGCCGCTCACGTCGTAGATCTCCGCCGAGTAGTGGGTGATGTCGCCGCGGATGTTGGCCGCGCTCAGCGCCGCGACGAGGGTGTCCATGTAGGGATGGGTGAAGTGCGCATCGAGCGCCGCCTGGTCGTCCCACACCTCGAAGATGATGGCCCGGTTGGGCGCGGTGACGTCGATGGCCCAGTCGTAGATCTGCGCGCCGGGCTCCTTGCGCGAGTTCTCGACGGCGTCGAGGACCTCCGCCTCGATGCGGTCGAACCCGCCGGGCACGAACTCGAAGACGACGGCGACGATCAGCATGGGGCGCTCTCCCTCATCCCTGTGTGTGGCCGCCATTGTCGCACATCCGCGGAATCGGCGTCGGCCGGGCCTTGCGCCGCACGCGCGGACGGCGCAGAAACCCGCCATGCTGAGCCTTCGCAACATCGCCTACCGCGTCGACGGGCGCCTCCTCTTCGAGGGCGTGACGGCGCAGGTCGGCGCACGCCGCAGGCTCGGGCTGGTGGGCCGCAACGGCTGCGGCAAGACCACCCTGCTGCGCCTCGTCGCGGGCCGGCTGGAGCCCGACGGGGGCGAGATCGTCCGCGCCCGCGGCCTCTCGGTGCGACTCGTGGACCAGGAGGTGCCGGGCGGGCCGGAGACGCCTCGCACCGCCGTGCTCGCAGCGCACGAGGAGCGCGCGGCCCTCATCGCCGAAGCGGAGGCGGCCGCAGGCGCGCGCCGCGCCGAGATCGAGGCTCGGCTCGCGGAGATCGGCGCGCACGCGGCGCCGGCGCGGGCGGCGCGGCTTCTCGCCGGCCTCGGCATCGACGAGGCGATGCAGCAGGTGCCGCTTTCCGACCTCTCCGGCGGCTGGCGCATGCGGGTGGCGCTCGCTGCGGCGCTCTTCGCCGAGCCCGACCTGCTGCTGCTCGACGAGCCGACCAACCACCTCGATCTCGAGGCGGCCGCGTGGCTGGAATCCCACCTCAAGCGCTATCCCCGCTCGCTCGTCGTGGTGAGCCACGACCGTACCCTGCTCGATGCCGTGCCGGACGGCATCCTCCACATGGCGGGCCGGGGCCTGACCACTTACGCCGGCAACTACACGCGCTTCGCCAGGACCCACGCCGAGGCCCTCGCCGCCGCCGGCGCGCACCGGGCGCGGATCGAGGCCAAGCGGCGCCAGCTCCAGGGCTTCGTCGACCGCTTCCGCTACAACGCGAGCAAGGCGCGGCAGGCGCAGAGCCGCATCAAGGCGCTGGCCAGGCTCGAGGACCTGCCGGTCGTGGCCGACGAGCGGACGGCCGACCTGACCTTCCCCGAGCCCGCGACGCTCGCGCCGCCGCTGATGAGCCTAGCAGCCGTCGCGGTCGGCTACGCGCCGGGCCGGCCCGTGCTGCGCGGCCTCGACCTGCGGATCGATCCGGGCGAGCGGATCGCGCTTCTCGGCGCGAACGGCAACGGCAAGTCCACCTTCGCCAAGCTGCTGGCGGACCTGCTCGTGCCGGAGCGCGGCGCCGTGACGCGCGCGCCCCGGCTTGCCGTCGGCTATTTCGCGCAGCACCAGATCGACATGCTGGAGCCGCAAGACACGGCGTTCGGCCACTTGGCGCGGCTCATGCCCGATGCCGTGCCCGAGCGCATCCGCGCCCGCCTCGGCGCCTTCGGCTTCGGCGGAGAAAAGGCGGACGTGGCGGTCGCCGCGCTCTCCGGCGGCGAGAAGGCGCGGCTCAATCTCGCCCTCGTCTCGCACCGGGCGCCGCAGCTGCTGGTGCTCGACGAGCCGACCAACCATCTCGACATCCAGAGCCGCCGCGCGCTGGTGGAAGCGCTCGACATCTACGACGGCGCGGTCGTCCTGATCACCCACGACATGCACCTCGTGCAGCTCGTGGCCGATCGCCTGTGGCTCGTCCACGGCGGCACGGTGCGCGCTTACGACGGCGACCTCGCCGACTACCGCGCCGAGATCCTCGGCAGCGAGAGCCGCGCGTCAGGCGGGCCGCGTCCACCGTCCCGACGCAAGGCGGAGCGGCAGGCGGCGGCAGCGGCCCGCGCCAGGCGGAAGCCCCTCAAGGATGCCGTGGCCGCGGCGGAGGCCGGGATCGCCCGCGCCCAGGAGGCGCAGCAATCCCTGCAGGCCGCGCTCGCCACCGCGGCGCAGGCGAACGATGCCCCGCGGATCGCCGCGCTCGGCCGGGAGCTGGCCGAGGCGAAGCGGGCGGAGGCGGCGGCCGAGAGCGACTGGCTCGCCGCGGCCGAGGCGCTCGAACGCGCCGGGCCGGGCTAGACTCCCGCAGGCGCAGTGGCGCGGCGGAGCGCATCCACGAGCGCCGGGTCCAGGGGGTCGAGCGGGCGGCCGGCGATCTCCTCCGCCGCCGCCCAGACCTGGGGCAGGTGCGCCACCAGGCTCGTCCGCCCGTCGCGACTCCTGACGACGTACTGGTTGTTGGCCCAGTCCGACGCCTCGCAGCCGTAGTGATCGAGGATGCGGTTGACCAGCGCGACCCGGCGCAGGCGGCCGAGGTAGCGCGCGCGCCCGCTCTCGGGTTCTTCTGTCTGCCCGGCATCGGTGCCGGCCTCGGTCCAATGGGTGCTGCCGTCCGCCATCATCGCGCAGAAGGCGCACATGGCGCGGCCTCGTCCGAGCCCCGCGGGCCGGCGCTCACGCGGCGAGCGGATACGCCTCGAACGACGAGCGGCAGGGCTGGGTGTCGGTGATGTGCAGCGTCCGCTGCTTCAGCGAGATCACCACCGAATGGTTGGTCTCCAGCCGCAGGTTCTCCGGCTCGTCCTCGTCGTAGTGCGCGCAGATCGAGTGCGGGTGCGCGAAGTGGTCGGCCATGGCGTCCCCGATGGCCGGCACGTCCAGCTCCTGCGACTGCCTGAGCAGCCGTTCGAGGCGCACGTGGCGGTACATGGTGTTGGGCCAGAGCTTCACCACCTCCGATTCCACGTCGAGCGCGCAGAAGTGGTTGGAGTGGGTGAGCAGGCCGTCCTCCGGGTAGATGAAGGCCTCCTTGTCCGGGCTCGTCTCGATGTCGATGGCGATGCCGTCCTCGTGCGCGATGAGGAAGTTCATCGCGACGGTGCGGTTGGTGCCGCAGATGGCGAGGATCGCCTCGTGCATGTTGCGGGCATTCAGGATGTCCCGCACCCGCATGCGGAAGGGCCTCTCGTATTCGTAGGTGCCGTCCTCCGTCGTCATCAGGGCGTTGATGCAGACGCCGATGCCGTGCTCGTTCACGCCCTGCATGCCGCCGATGGTGCCGACCTCGCCGATGTGGATGAAGTCCGGCCCATCGTCCCGCGTCACCCGCGAGACCGCGGTGTTGATGTCCCGCACCCAGTCCCAGTTCTGGCCGATCACGGTATCGCCGTTCTTCGAGCGCTCGGGCAGCACCGCGAACGAGGTGCAGCCGTCGGCCGCCCCGGCCGGCAGTGGCGCGGCCTGTGCCTTGCTCTTCATCATGCCGACGAGCAGCTCGTAGCGCACATTGAGCAGCGTGATCTCCTCCAGGCTCCTGCCCGAGCCCTCGACCACGCCGTCGATCTCCTCCCAGAAGATCGGGTCCTTCGGTCGGAGCGCCTCGGCCCAGGTCGCGGACTCCGCCATCAGCGCGTCCTTCTCGAACCCTAAGAGCTGGAAGCGCTTGAGGTAGCGGTCGAGGTTCTGGTCGATCTCCCGCGAGAGAATCTCGCCGTGGGCGCGGCCGCGATCCTTGGGCTCGCCCGTCAGGTTCAGCACCGGCTTGGTCATCGCTCGCCTCCCCGCGGCCGCCGCCGGCCGCGTCCCTCTTGCCCCGCGCCTTGCCGTGAGCGTAGCGCGCCCTAGAGGCCGAGAGAAGGCGGAAAAGGAGCCCGGCCGGCGCGTCGCGCGCTATCATCGGCGGACACGGCGACCGGGCTGCACGGGGAGGGGAGACCATGGCCACGGCAAAGGACATCCAGGTTTGCATCAATCCGCACTTCGATGCGGTTTCGCTCTGGATCGGATCGTTCGGCGGCGCGGATTCGCCCTGCGACATCTCGCGCGGCGTCTTCGCGGCGCGCAAGGGGGTGCCGCGCATCCTCGACGTGTTCGCCCGCTACGGCATCAGGACGACCTGGGACATCACCGGCCACTCCATCGAGAGCTTCCCGAGGGAAGCCGAGATGGTCGCGAAGCACGGCCACGAGATCGGCGTCCACGGCTACACTCACGAGAACCCACTCGCCATGTCCCGCCAGCAGGAGGCCGACGTCCTCGACAAGTGCGTCGAGCTGGTGACCGAGCTCAGCGGCGAGCGGCCCACCGGCTACGTCGCCCCCTGGTGGGAGCTCAGCCCCAACACCATCGACCTGCTGACCGAGCGCGGCTTCGTCTACGAGAGCAGCCTCATGGAGGACGACTTCTCCCCCTACTACCTGCGCAAGGGCGACAGCTGGACCAAGATCGACTACAGCCAGGACGCGGCCACGTGGATGAAGCCCTGGGTGGCGGGCGAGCCGGTCGATCTCGTCGAGCTGCCGGCGAGCTGGTACCTCGACGACGCGCCACCCATGATGTTCGTGAAAACCTTCCCCAACAGCCACGGCTGGGTGAACCCGCGCGACATCGAGGAGATGTGGCGCGACCAGTTCGACTGGATCTACCGCCACCACGACTACGCCGTCTACAACTGCGTGATCCACCCCGACTGCTCCGGCAAGCCGCACATCCTCATGATGGTGGAGCGGCTCATCGATCACATCATGTCGCACTCCGGCGTGCGCATGGTGACCAAGGCCGAGATGGCCGCCGATTTTCGGCGCCGCCACCCCTTCGATAGCACCGCCGCCGCCGGCGAGTAGCGTCGCGCAAGGAGCCGCCATGTCGAGCGAACCCCAGATCCCCCTCATCGACCTCGGCCCCTATTTCGCCGGGGGCCGCGCCGACCGGCAGCGCGTGGCGCACGCGGTCAGCGAAGCCTGCGAGCGCATCGGCTTCTTCCTGATCACGGGCCACGGGGTCGACCCGGCGCTGTGCGCGCGGGCGCGCGACGCCTCCCGCGCCTTCTTCGACCTGCCGCTGGCTGAGAAGCTCGCCATCAGGCAGGACCCGGGCGACGAGGCCAACCGGGGCTACGAGCCGCTCGGCACCGAGCAGCTTTCTGCCACCATCGGCCTCACGACGCCGCCGGACCTGAAGGAGTCCGTCTCCATCTGTTGTTTCGCACGTTATTTGACGCCGAATCTCCCAGATTATTTGACGTGATCGCTGCCCTGATTTCCCAGATTGCTCGGTCTTTTCCGGATCGAAGCGTAGGAGCTCATGGTCTCTGCGGGCGGTCCGGGGTCGCTGTCTGATTGAGGTTTGGACTGGTGCTTGAGGAGAGCTGACGAGGTGTCGCGCGGCCGTCGGCGCGTCAAGCGGCTGCGCCGCTCCTGCGCTTCGCTTCGGCCCTTCGGGTGACTCGCCACCGTCCACACGACGAAGTGCTGCCATGGCCTGAAGCAAGCTTCCGGCCACGGACTGGCCGCTCACCTGACGTAGTATCCCGGTGGAGGCGCAGCGCCTTCCGGACCGTTGGGGAAGGGTGGTTCCCGACGGCGGTTCCGGCTCGAACCCCTAGGCGTTGGCGGAACCGGGCTCCGGGAACCGCGGGGCCTGCGGCCGACTGCTGCCGTTGGCGGCGGCGGCCGCCGCCCGCTTGTCCGCTGCGCCTGCGACGACGCTGTAGCCGCCCTCGGCGTTGCGCGCGACGCGACCCTCCTGGACGAGCTTTTGCAAGATTACGCCGACGGTCTTGTGCCGGGTCGCGGCGCGTTCCCGGATCTGGCGTTGCGAGAGCGGCGCCCCGGCGTCGGCGAGCGCCTTGAGAACGCGGCATTCGGGTGTTTCGGGCTGAGGCGCCCCGCCGCCGGCCGTGGGCGGCTGGCGCAGCCGGAAGGAGGGCTCCTCTCCGTCTTCCTTGAGCTCGATCTCGATGTCGTCGAGACCGCGTGCGGCGCGATGCTCGACGGTCATGAGGGTCTGCCGGTCCCGGCGGCGCAGGTAGAGGTTCGAGTCCCCCCAGGCGTGCAGCTCACTGCTGCCCCGCAGGGCCTGCCCCGGCCTCGTGGCCCCGCTCTTGCGGGCGTGGTGGACGAGGAGGACGGCGGTCTCGAAGCGGCGTTGCAGGTCGCGCAGGAAGCCGAGGATCGGGGCGACGTCCGCAACCGTGTTCTCGTCCACGCCGTGCAGGCGGACCAGGGGGTCGAGGACCACGAGGCGCGGTGCGATGCGCTCCACGGTCTGCTGCAGGCGGCGGCGGTCGTCGAGATGGTCGAGGCGCAGTGTGGGCACGTCGATGACGGCGATGTCGAGGGTCTCGAAGCGGGCGCCTGCGGCGCGGGCGATCCCCTGCAGGCGCTTGCGCACGAGGTGGCCGGCGTCTTCTGCGGCGAACAGCAGGACCGGGCCAGGCCGGGCCGGGGCGAAGTGCCGCAGGCATGGGACGCCGGCGGCGACTGCGACCGCGAGGTCCAGCGCCAGGATGGACTTGCCGCACTTCGGCTCGCCGCCGACGATGCCGACGGCCTGCTCGCCCCATAGCGTGTCCACCAGCCATTGCTGCTCGCGCGGCCGCTCCTCCAGCTCGATCGGGGCGCGGGTCGGGAAGCCGGTCATGGCCGCAGTTCCTCGAGCGCGTGCTGCAGGTGGTCGGCACTGACGGTCCTCGCCTCGTCGAGAGCGGCGGCGGAGAGCGCGTAGTGGGCGATGCGGTTGATCTGGCGCGGCAGGCCGCGCGCGCCCTGGAACAGGGCCTCGACGGCGGGCTCTTCGAACAGCGGCAGTTCGCATCCCGCGAGCCTGAGGCGGTGCTTGATGTAAGCGTCGACCTCGTCGCGGTCGAGACCGCTCAGGTGGTGGCGGACGACGAGGCGCTGGCTGAGGGATTCGTGCATGGCCATGGCCAGGCGGCGCCTGAGCTCGGTCAGACCGACGAGGACGAGGCACAGGCGCTGCTCTGCATCCATGGCGAAGTTGGTGAGCAGGCGCAGGTCCTCAAGGACGTCGTTGCGCAGATGATGGGCCTCGTCGATGACGAGGACCGGCAGCTGCTTGGCCTCGGTGACGAGGCGGGAGATCTCGTTTCGGATGGCCTGATAGGCCGAGGCGCGGGAGCGCTCGATGGGCAGGCCGATCTCCCACGCGATCGCCTTGTACATGTCGAGCACGTTGCCCGTGGTCAGCGAGACGTAGTGGACCCGGTAGAGGCCTGGATGAAGCTGCGCGGTCAGATGCCGGCACACGGTGGTCTTGCCGGAGCCCACCTCGCCGGTGAGCAGGCCGATGCCGCGCAGGTCGATGAGGTGGCCGAGCCTGGCCTCGGCCTCGCGGCGCGCGTTGGACTCGAACAGCTCGTCGGTCTCTGCCGGGGTCTCGAAGGGCAGGCGGGTGAAGGCGAAGTGGCGCAGGTACATCACTCGTCCTCCTTCTTGTCCTTGAGGTTGCGCATGGCCAGCGGCGAGGGCGGAGGCTCGGGCGCCGGATCTTCGGCCTCGATCTCCCTGGCCGGGTAGGTGCGCCTGACGGCGGTATTGGCGTAGGCGTCGAGAGGGCTGGCCTTGCCGGCCGGCTTGCCGTCATGGACCACGTCGAGAGGGCGCGAGGGCGGCGCGGCCGGGTCGTAGCGCAGGATGACGTTCTGACCCACCAGGAGGGCGTCGACCTCGTAGACGCGGCCGTTCAGACTAACGGTGCGGTCCTTGTAGACACGGCGCCTGGCCTCGAAGAGGAACAGATCGTCGAGGTCCATGGTGGCGTCGGGATAGCGCACGCCGGCCGAGGCCAGCGCCCACTGCTCAAGCGGGGTGCGCCCCTCGTCGAGGCCACGATGCGGGCTGTTGTGATACTCCCCCTCGATCCAGGCCCAGAGGCTGCGGTTGAGCGCCTCCAGGCTGTCGACGTCATCGCCGAGGTGGCGGAGCCAGCCGGCCCGGAGGGTGCGGAAGAAGCGCTCGATCTTACCCTTTCCCGCTGGCTGGAACGCCCTTGCGTGAATCAACGCAACGCCGAGCCTGGCGCAGACCAGGGAGAGATGACGGGAGCGGTAGGCGCTTCCGTTGTCGACGTACAAGCGGGCCGGGAGGCCGCGCCGGATCAGCGCGTCCTTGAACACCGGCAGGAACGCCGCAGTGTTCTCCGCCATGGCGAAGGCGGCGAACGGGATGACGCGGGTGGCGTCGTCGATGAAGGCGATCAGGTAGGTCTTGCGCCGGGTTCGGCCGTGCCGGACCTTGGGTCCGTGCATGACGTCGCTCATCCACATCTCGCCGGCATGCCGGAAGGCGAAGCGGCGGCGATCCGCCCCGTCGGGCGGCTTCTTGTCGAACAGGCCCTCGCGGCTGAAGAGGCGGTGCACGGTGGACGAGGCGAGCGGGTGGTCGATACCCTCCTCCTTGACCTTCTGGATGATGGCGCGAACCGACAATGCGTCGTTCTCGGTCTTCAGCGCGATGAGGCGCTCGGCGACCTCGGGCGGCAGCCGCCGGGGCTTCCCCCGGTCGGTGCGGGGCTTGGGGTAGAGCGCGTCGAAGCCGCCGTAGCGGTAGTCCTTGATCCAGCGCCGCATGGTCTCGGCGGCGACCCGGGTCCTGGTGGTTCCGGGGATCGTGTAGGTCTTCTCGGCTTTGGCGCGCATCATCGCGCCGGCACCCGGTGCACCCACGGGCAGATGCACCAGATCGGCGATGACGTCGTATCGGAAGAGCGCGATCTGTTGGCGAAGGTCGTCGTCTGAGCTGTTCATGGTGCGATCCTCGTTCAGGGACTCCCTGGCCCCGGGATCGTCACGCTACGAACTCTCCGGCGGCGGGTCCGGCCCCGCCCGTTGTTGGAACTGCGGTTTGCGATTCCCCACGTCGATGCCGTGGGGTTGGAAGCCCAGAGGCGCGGGTAGCGTCCGGAGCTGCCCGGCGACCAGGCCGCGCAGTTCCATCAACGCGCTGTCGCTCTTCAGACGCTCGCGCACCGCGCTCATGGTGGGCGCGCAGCCCGCGAGCAGGTCGGGGATCAGGCCGATGACGCGCACAAGCGCGTCGTGCACAAGCTTCAGCCTGCGGCGGATCCAACGCACGGCGCCGGGAAGCTCGATGGCGTCCTCGTCCTCGGGGCAGCGCACCTCGTCCGCTGCCTCCTCCAGGCTGCCGGCCTCCTCCGCCACGACAACAACCGCTTCCAGCGCATCGAGCGTGCCCGGCAGCCGCGCCGCCAGACAGTCGGCCAGCAGGCCGATGGTCGTATGGCTCTCACGGCAATACCAGCGAGGAACCCTTGCGCCGGGCGGGGTCTTCCGCTCGTAGGTGCCGTGGCTTGCCACAGAACATCCGCCGTGCGGGTGATTCGGGCAGCGCTCAAGCCTTGCGTCGCGCCACGCCTCGGTCTTAACGTATTCCTCGCTGGTGAGCCCCGTTTCGTAGCGAAGCTGCACCGGCCCTGGCCCGGCGGGAGTTCCGTCCCCCGGGCCTCTCTTTGTCGTTCAGTGAGAGGCCAAGATTACGGACGCTCCCCGCCGCCGCCAAGCTGTGGAGCCGTGGACGCGTCCTGCGGACCGATCGGCGTCCTGCGGACCGTGTGGACAGCCCGTGGACAAGCTGGCGCTTGCCCACCGCCTGACCACACTCGCCGATCTCGCGCCCACCGCTCCACAGCTTCAACAGCAATGAGGATTCTGCTGAGGATCAAAAAAATGCCGCAGGCAGCGTCCTTCCCGCACTCGGCCACCATCCCGGGAAATCCACCAACCAATCAAAGTGAGAAAAAAACCCGTGCTTCTATCCGGCTAGACCGGAAAACAACACCATCGGGCCGCTCGACGTGCCGGACGATCCCTCCTTCCGCACGGCGGCGGCGGCGCCCCACTACGCGCCCAACCTGTGGCCGCGGCGTCCGGCGGCGTTCCGGCCGGCGATCGAGGCCTACATCCGGGCGCTGGACCGGCTGGGCCGGCACCTGCACAGGATCGCGGCGCTGGCGTTCGACCTGCCGGAGGATCATTTCGACGCGCGGCTCGAGAACGGATTCAGCATTCTGCGTGTGCTGAATTATCCGGAGCAGCGGACGGCGCCGGACGAGGGGCAGCTCCGCGCCGGCGAGCACTCGGACTACGACAACCTCACGATCTGCCTGATCGAGGACAAGCCGGGGGGCCTGCAGGCGCGGAGCCCCGACGGCGCCTGGGTGGACGTGCAGGCCGTCGCCGGATCGTTCGTGGTCAATATCGGCGACCAGATGATGCGGTGGACCAACGACCGCTGGCGTTCCACGCGGCATCGCGTGGTCAATCCGCCGCGCGCCGCCGGGCCGCGCCTGTCGCTCTGCTATTTCGTCGAGCCCCGTCACGACGCGGTGATCGAGTGCCTGCCGACCTGCCAGAGCGCGGAGCGGCCGGCGAAATATCCGCCGATCACGGCCGGCGCGTACATGGTCGAGAAGTTCGCGACCCAGGCGAGCGGCGCGCGCTGGAGCGACGAGGACAGCCGCAGGTTCGGCACCGCGGACACCGAATCGCGCTTCACCCGCTAGCGCACTATCCGATCGGATGGAATCGTTCGCGCTTGCCGCAGGGTCGCGCCTTCAAGTGCTGCGCGGTCCGAAAAGAATCCCCCACCTCACCCCGGCCCTCTCCTCCCCGGCGGGGAGGAGAGGGAGACTCTCCGCCATCGGCGTCAGCGTCCCCCCTCCTCCCAATGGGAGGAGGGGGACAGGGGGAGGTGGGAGTGTTCTGGCCGCAGTGATCTCGTAAGGTCGGAAATCGTTCCTGCGGCGTATGGGAAGAAGGCCCGCCTCACTCTCCCGAAGCCTGCGTCAGCCACGCGAGGCACTGGCGCCAGAGGCGGCCGTAGCCCGCCCACGCGACGAAATCGGGCGGGCACCAGTGCGGGCCGATGTCCGAGGTCCAGGCGATCGCGCGGCCCTTGCCGTAGTCTCCCGTCGCCAGCAGGGGATGGCCGCCCGCGTCGTCCGGCACCTTGAGCAGAAGCTCCGCCCCCTCCTTCAGCGCGACCTCGTTGTAGCCCAGCAGCAGCGGCCATTCCGTGCCGAGGCCGGCCAGGATCGGGTGCGCGGCGGGCCCCCGCATCTCAGCGCGAAACCCTTCCGGCACCTCGACGCGGTCGTCCCAGGGGAGGATCGTCACGGGCAGCACGTCTTCCACCGGCGTTCCCCGGTATCGCGCACCCGCGTTGATGCCCTGAAAGCTGTAGTAGCCGCCCACCATCATCAGGCCGCCGCCCGCGCCCACGTAGTCGCGGATGAGCTTGAGCCGGTTCGGCGTGGGCTCGCTGTCGATCCACGTATCGGGATGCAGCAGCAGGGTGTTGGCGCCGATGTCGCTGAGGATGACGGCGGCGTAGTCCCGCAGCCCGTCGAGCGTGGACGGAAAATGCGTCTGCGCCTCGTGCGCCGGCATGTAGGTGAGCGCGAAGTCGCTGTCCGCCAGCGTCTCGGCCAGCGCGTCCGCGCCGCGATGGAAGGTGACCGTGGGGAACTGGTCGAAGCCTTTGACGTGCGTCGCCGTCGTCACCCAGGATTCGCCTGCCAGCAGAATTTTTGCGCGCGCCATGCCGCTCTCCTCAGCCGGTGTCGATCGTGCCGCTCGTCCCCGCCACCCGCTGCGGCCGGCCCCCGCCGGGCGGTCCGGCGCGAATGCTAGAGCGTTTCCGTTTTGCACGGAAAGGTTTAAGCATTTCTCGCTCACGGCAGCCGGCCGTCGTGCGATTCCGCGCGCCTACCGGCGCGACGGCCGGCGCCGTCGCGCGGGACGCGCGCGGAGCGCACGATGCGGGCGCGCCGCGTTCGCGACGGGCCGCTATCGCGGCCTGGAGCGCGTCCGTCAAAGTCGGACGCGCTCTAAAGCGGCATTCCGGTCTATTCCGGCCCAAAGTGGTCCAAAGTGGCCCAAGATGGTCCAAACGAGCGGCCCAAAGTGGCCCAAAGTGACCCAAGGCGGCTCATGGTGGCCCAAGCCGGCCCGCCCAGGGCCGCCACCCGGCCGCGCGTGCCGCCGGCCTCATTCGCCCTCCGCATCCCGGGCCTTCAATTGCCAATAGGCCTCGGCGACGGCTTCTTCGCCCGCGACCGGATCGTGGATGCCCCAGTGGCCCTCCACGGCGGCGCGGATGTGGGCGACGGCGTCGGGGGAGAGCCCCTTCTTCTGCTCTTCCGCAGACCTGGGCCATCCTGGGGGCGCGCCGGCGCTGCGGCCAGCCGCGCTCTCGCGTTCCGCACCGCTCTTGTCGGCGGACTCGATGCGCTGCAGGGCCAGCGCGAGCGTGGCGATCAGATCGACCGGCGGCGGTTCCTCCTCGCTGCCGAGGGCGCCGGCGGCCCGCATGGCGAGAGCCCTCACCGCCTCGAGCGCGCGCGGCCCGGTGCCGCCCTCGGGCTGTACGCCGAGCGACGCGAGCCAGAGAGCGCCGCGCGCATGTTCCTCCCGCCAGGCCCGCAGCCTCTCGCGCTCCCCCTTGACGTAGCGGACGACGGCCGAGCGCGAGCAGCTCCCGCCATCCGCGCGGATGCGCCGGACGATCTCGTCGATGGTGGCGCCCTCGACGATCGCCTCGTGCACCCCCGCCAGAACCGGCGGCGGCAAGAGCTCGAGGGACGAGCGCCCGGCCATCAGCCGGCTCGCCCCGCCCGCTCCGGCCCGCCTCTCCCGGCAGGGCGATGGTCTGATGTCGCAGAAGAGCGTTGGTCTGCTGTCATGGAGAGGCGATGGTGTGCGCGCTGCATCCGCAGAGCCTGCCCCCACCCGCCTGCCCCGTGCACCGCACCATGGTCCGGGTCCCCCGCCCGCATCTCTCACCGTGGCCTTGGTGGTGAATCCGGGCCAGCCCGTATTTCTCACCAAGGTCATGGTCAGCGCGGCGCTCTCCGGCCGACATGCAGCGTCGCAATCTCCGCATCCACGATCTGCGTCACAGCTTCGCCAACGGCGGGCTATTGGTTGGCGAGGGCTTGCCGATGATCGGGAAGCTGCTGGGCCACACCAGGGTGCAGACCACCGCCCGCTATGCGCATCTGGCCAGCGACCCGGTCAAGGCGGCGGCCAATCGGATTGCGAGCCGTATTGCTAAGGTGACGGGGTAAGTTGGTGGGGTTGGCAAGAGCCGAAGTAGGGAGTCTGGCCCTCTATCATTTCGTGGGTGCAATCGAGCGGCGGAATACGCGCCAGGATGCCGCTTCGCATGCTCGGGGGCCGCCTGTTGCGCTCCACGAACCCATCGCTTCGCGACAGCCACATCCGGACCGCCGCGAGAATATCGTCGACGTGGCGTGCCGGATCCAGGTCGCCGAACAGGTATGTGAATCGGTCGCGATGCGAGAACGCAATAACGCAGGGGCGCAAACACTGGCTCATGCAGCGCACGCGGCGCAGATTTATAGGTGGCGGCAAAACCGCATCGGACAGGGACCGTTGCAAAGCGCTCGCCAGCGCCGCGCCAGGGCGCTCGCGGTTTGCAGTGTCTTGCCAGCCCTGCGGTCGACAGCGCGTGCATACCGAAATGGTCGGTCGCTCGATATTCATGACAGCGGCGTCTCGTGCTAGACGCCTCCCGGCCACGGCTCCGGAGATGCGTCCGACGGCTTGTTGAGGGAGAGCAGCAGTCGCGTGCAGCCGGTGCCCGCGATGGGCGGCGAGCGGTGCACGATTCCGCTGCCTGGTCCGCCGCAGTTTCCCTTGAAAAACGCCACGTCGTTGCCACGGATGTGCTCCAACGGTCCCTCGAACCGCTTCTGTGCGCGCAATGCCCGCTCGGCATGGATCGGTTGGACCCACTCGGTGGCGGGACCGCGGTACGTCGTCAGGAGGCGCGCCTCCACGAAGTCGCGGTGGAACTTCCAGCAGGAATCGTGGCTGACGCGCTCCAGCCTTACATCGACGAGATCGCTTCGGGCGATGCCGGCAAAGGCCGAGACGAGATCGTCGACGTCCCCGACCAGCAGGTCGCGCATGTCTCCGGCAGGCATGCCGGATTCGTCCAGATGCGGTTCCACCGCCCGTCGAAGGTCGCAGGGCCGGACAAGAACCCGCAAGTCAGGAAGACACGACGCATCCATTCGGTCGAGCCAGGTCTGCAGACACAAGGGAAGCGCGCGCCGCCAGATCACGAGCTCCATGTTGGGCTCGTCGATGGCGGCGAGGCCTTCCGCCGCGTCGCACGTCGCGATGCCCACGCCCAACGTGGCGGAGGTCCTCACGGACTCGCCGTCCAGGGATACCGACGGAACGGTCATGACGGCTCGGCCCGCTTCCAGGCCGGGAACGGATCCTTGAGCTTTTTCCAGGCGGCAGGCTGCATGGCTTTGGCACTGGTATCGCCGACAAGGCAGTCGTCGAGCCAGCGTCGGATCGCGGCCTCGTCCATGTCAGTGCCGATGAAGACGATTTCCTGGTGGCGGTCTCCGTAGACGGGATCCCAGGACTTGGCGATGTTCCGACGCCATTCCGGGTGATCGGGCCAATGTTCCTTGGGGGCGCTCGCCCACCAGAAGCCCACGGCCCCGTGGCGGACAAGCGCGCCGGCCTGGCTCAACTCGCCGACCCATTCAGGACGGTTGGCCAGCCAGAAGCGCCCCTTGGCACGAATGACTCCCGGCCACGACGAGTTGATGAAGGCGTGGAATTTCTCGGGATGAAAGGGACGGCGCGCCTGATACACGAAGCTGCGCACCCCGTATTCCTCGGTCTCCGGCTTGTGCTCGGCGAAGCCGTACAGCTCCTTGAACCAAAGCGGGTGTTCCTGCGCCTTGTCACGGTCGAACCGGCCGGTGTTCAGCACCTTGTCCAGCGACACGCGGGACATGCTGGTCTCGATGAGTTCCGCATCGCTGTTGAGCGACCGGATGATCTTGCGCGCGGCATCGAGCTGTTCGGGCTTTGCCGCATCGATCTTGTTCAGAATGATGACGTCGGCGAATTCGATCTGATCGACGAGCAGATTGACCAGCGCGCGGTTGTCATCCTCGCCTAGCGCCTCGCCCCGGTCCTTGAGGAAATCGGTCGATGCGTAGTCGCGCAGGAGGTTTGCGGCATCGACCACGGTCACCATCGTATCGAGGCGCGAGACATCCTCCAGGCTCTCGCCCTCTTCCGTCCGGAAATTGAAGGTGGCCGCCACGGGCAGCGGCTCGGAAATGCCGGTCGATTCGATGAGAAGGTAGTCGAACCGGCCATCCTGAGCGAGCCGGCGTACCTCCTTGAGAAGGTCATCGCGCAGCGTGCAGCAGATGCAGCCATTGGTCATTTCGACCAGAGTCTCGTCCGTGCGGCTCAGATCTGCGCCGCCGCCACGGATGAGATCGGCGTCGATGTTGACCTCGCTCATGTCGTTGACGATGACCGCGACGCGCTTGCCTTCGCGGTTGTTGAGGATGTGGTTCATCAGCGTGGTCTTGCCGGCGCCTAGGAAGCCGGAAAGTACGGTGACGGGCAGAACGGGTCGTTCCAGCGGCTGGGTCATGGCAATTCGTCAGAGCGTGATCGCGACGCCGGGTGCGCCGGGTGCGGGCGCCGCCTGGCTCGTTGGAGACCCTCAAAGCTGCGTCGGATTCGGCGCGTCACCGTAGACGTCCTTCGGATCAAATGATTTCCGCTGCTCCGTGAACACGAGCCGAGCAGGTCCACCGGAAGGGCCGCCGAGCTCAACCGAGCGGTAGAAGCAGGAACGGTATCCGACGTGACAACTGGCGCCTGAACCGGCGACCCGGACGCGCAGCCAGACGGCGTCCTGGTCGTCGTCGATGCGCATCTCGACAACCTCCTGGACGAGGCCGCTGGTCGCGCCCTTGCGCCAGAGGCACTGGCGGCTTCGGCTCCAGTAGTGCGCCTCGCCGGTCGCGATCGTTCGCTGCAGCGCCTCGCCATTCATGTAGCCCAGCATCAACACGTCGCCCGTGCTGGCGTCGGTGGTGACGCAGGGGATCAGTCCGTCGGCGTCGAACCTGGGTGCCAGGGCGAGGCCTTCTTCGACCTGCTCGACCGTCGTCCGGGCGGCGAAAGCGGCGACGGTTGCCGGAACGGACTTGTCAGGAGCCATTGGAGCCGCTCCTGGGGCTTCCGACCACCGCTGTGTCCATGTCAAACCCTTTCCGGCGGCCACGCCCGGCTTCCAAGGGGGCTGGGCGCTTGCAATCGAGCAATGCAACGTTATAGCGTTGCGTACTCAGAGCGCAATAGAGATCAAGCCGATGACGCTCCCGCCGACCCAGCCTCGGCCCTGCACCGATTCCAGCTGCCGCGGGCAGCATGCGCCGGCTGAACGGGTTGCGCTGGCGATGTCCCTCTGCAGCGCGCGCGGGGTGCAGCTTACAGAGCTGCGGCGCCAGATACTGGAGTTGCTCTGGGAGAGCGGTCGCCCGACGGGCGCCTATGAACTGATCGAAGCGCTCAAGGTTCGGGGCTCCCGCCCGGCCGGGCCGCCCACCGTCTACCGGGCGCTCGAGTTCCTGATGTCCCAGGGACTCGTCTCGAAGATCGAAAGCCGGAATGCTTACGTCCCCTGCGCGCATCCGGAGCGCGGCCATGATTGCCTGTTCTTCATTTGCAGCGACTGCGGAGCGTCCGCCGAATTGGAGGATTTGCGGGTCGAGCAGCTGCTTGCCGAGGATGCCGCCGTCCTGGGGTACCGGGTGACGCGACGCGTGGTCGAGGTGGAGGGCACCTGCGCGAGCTGCATCGCGGCCGGCGCGGCCTGAACAGGAACGAGGGGCACGCCGTGGAAAGCTGGACTCTCGATGGACCCTCGCAACGTCTGCCGGTCTCGGTGCTGACCGGCTTCCTTGGCAGCGGCAAGACGACCGTGCTCGGCCATCTGATCCGGCAGCCTGCACTGAGCCGGACACTCGTGCTCATCAACGAGTTCGGCGAGATCGGCCTCGACCACGACCTCGTCACGCACGGCAAGGATGACGTCGTCATCGAGATGTCGAGCGGCTGCCTCTGCTGCACCATCCGGGGCGACCTTGCCAAGACCTTGCGCGAGGCCCCCGGACGCTTTGCGCGGGGCGGCGAGCCATGGTTCGACAGGGTGGTCATCGAGACCACCGGGCTCGCGGATCCGGCCCCGATCCTTCATACCTTGATGACCGAACCGGCCGTCGCGCGGCGCTATCGCCTGGACGGGGTCATCGCCACGGTCGATGCGGTCAATGGCGGCGACACGCTCGATCGCCAGGTCGAGTCCGTCAAGCAGGCGGCGGTGGCGGACCGATTGCTGCTGACCAAGACCGATCTCGTCGACCTCGATGTCCTGCGCAGATTGCAGGACCGTCTGAGGGGCCTGAACCCCGCAGCTCCGCAGATCGTTGCAGAAAACGGCGTCGTGGATCCGGCATCGCTGTTCGATGCCGGCCTTTACGACCCGAAGACCAAGAGCCTCGACGTGCAGAACTGGCTCAAGGCGGAGGCCTACGCCGAGCCGCACGATCATGAACACGGAACGGCCGGCCACGGCCACCAACACAACGACGTCAATCGCCATGACGCTCACATCAAGGCGCTCTGCCTCACGATCGATGAGCCGATCCATGGCGACGCGCTCGATCTCTGGCTCGAAACGCTGCTCCTGCTCCGGGGCGCGGACTTTCTGCGAACCAAGGGACTCATCAATGTGGTCGATCTCGATGGACCGATTGTCATTCACGGCGTCCAGCACATCTTCCACCCGGCGGTCATGCTGAAGGAATGGCCGGGTGAAGACCGCCGCTCCCGGATCGTCTTCATCACGCGCGACATAGACGAGTCCGCGCTCCGAGACACGCTGAAGATGCTCGGGACCCGCGAGGTCCGGCAGCCGAAAATCCTGCCCGTCGACTCGGGCGACAGCGACATCGCAATGTTCGAGGCGCGAAGATGACGCTGTGCCTGACCAACACCTTGAAGCGAACGAAAGAGCCGTTCGCGCCGGCGAGCCCCGATCACGTCACGATGTATGTCTGCGGACCGACCGTCTACAACTTCGCCCACATCGGCAATGCCCGACCGGCGGTCGTGTTCGACGTTCTGTATCGCCTCCTCAAGCGGCGCTTCGGGCGGGTCGTCTACGCCCGCAATTTCACGGATGTCGACGACAAGATCAACGCCGCCGCGAAGGAGGCCGGCCAGCCGATCTCGTTCGTCACTGAACGCTATATCGAGGCCTACCATGCCGACATGGCCGCGCTCGGGGTCCTGACGCCGGACCTTGAGCCGCGCGTGACGGAGCATATCGCCGAGATCATCGGCATGGTGGAGCGGCTGATCGCGCGGGGTCATGCCTATGCGGTCGAGGGGCATGTCCTGTTCCACGTGCCCTCGTTTTCGGCTTACGGCGCTCTGTCTGGCCGCAATCGCGATGAAATGATCGCCGGTGCGCGGGTGGAAGTGGCCCCCTTCAAGCGAGACCCGGCGGACTTCGTTCTCTGGAAGCCCTCGACTCCGGACCTGCCGGGCTGGGAGAGCCCCTGGGGCCGCGGGCGACCCGGCTGGCATATCGAATGCTCGGCCATGATCGAGCGGCATCTCGGGGCGTCGATCGACATTCATGGCGGCGGCCAAGACCTGATCTTTCCGCACCACGAGAACGAGATCGCCCAAGGCACCTGCGCCCATGACGGAGAGCTGTACTGCCGATACTGGGTCCACAACGGCTTCGTCACCGTCGAGGGACGGAAGATGTCGAAGTCGCTTGGCAACGTGCTTCTCGTCCGCGATCTCCTCGACGAGGCGCCGGGCGAGGCCATCCGCTTCGCGCTGCTGGGCGCGCACTATCGCCAGCCGCTCGACTGGAGCACGGACGGACTCGCTCAGGCGCGGCATGGTCTCGACCGTCTTTACGGCGTGCTCCGCGATCTCGGCGATGCTCCCGATATTGCCTGTCCGCTCGGCCTGTTGGACGCGTTCGTGGCGGCCCTTGAGGACGATCTGAATTTCCCGAGAGCAATCGCCGAACTCTTCCGAATGGCGAAGGCGGCACGCCGGGCGACGACCGAGGCGGATCGTGCCAAGTACAAGGCGGCTTTGCGCGATGCTGGCGGCTTGCTGGGCCTGTTGCAGCAGGATCCGGCAGCCTGGTTCGGACAGCCCACCGGAGAAGACGGAGAGACGGCGAGGATCCGGCGACTGGTCGAGGCACGGCGGGCCGCTCGATCGGCACGAGACTACGCCACCGCGGATCGGATCCGCGACGAACTCGCTGGCCTCGGCGTCGTGGTTCAGGATCGGGCCGATGGCCCGGCCTGGCAGAAAGCCGGATAGGCCGATGCCGCGATGTCCCCGCTGGTTTCAATCCATGTCGGCCATGAAAACGGGATCGCCGGCCCGATGATCCGCAAGAACCCGTGCGGCGACCTCCCGGTTGTCCACGACAGCGCCTTTGTCGATCCAACGGCCATTCTCTGCGGTCGTGTGGTCGTCCATGAGAACGTCTTCATCGGCCCCTATGCCGTGATCCGCGCCGACGAGGTGGACGCGAACGGCCATATGGAGGCCATCGTCATCGGTGCGCACTCGAACATTCAGGACGGTGTGGTCATTCACTCCAAGTCCGGCGCGGCAGTCACCATCGGCGAGCGGACTTCGATCGCACATCGCGCGATCGTCCACGGCCCCTGCTCGGTCGGCGACAGTGCTTTCATCGGTTTTAACAGCGTGCTCTTCAACTGCGCGGTGGGCGAAGGCTGCGTCGTGGGTCACAACGCGGTGGTCGATGGCTGTGACCTGCCGGCCGGGTTCTACGTCCCCTCCACACAGCGTATCGGACCCCACACCGACCTCGCCGCCATACCGAAGGTCAGCGCCGATGCCTCTGCGTTCTCGGAGGACGTCGTGCGCACCAACAACGCCCTCGTTCAGGGATACAAGCGCCTTGAGGGGGAGTTCTGACCATGCGCGTCGTCCCGCCTCGCCCGGTCGCCGATCCCGCGCACGGACCTTCCAATTCATCCGCGCGCTCTTCGCGTCTTGGCTGGTTCGAGCAGGCGGAGCGTAGACCGCAATGACCCTCAAGACGCACGGCCGCTACCACTACAGTCCCATCTCCGGCCGGCCGCATTACGAGTGGCCCGGTGGCAAGCGGCTCGCCTTCTACGTCGCCGTCAATGTGGAGCACTTTCATTTCGGCGAGGGGCTCGGTCATACGCCGTCCTATGCGACACCTCAGCCCGATGTGAGGAACTTTGCCTGGCGCGACTATGGCCTGCGCGTTGGCATCTGGAGGCTCTTCGATCTTTTCGACGAGTTGCGAATTCCCGCCTGCCATCTGGTCAACTCTGCTGTCTATGACTATGCGCCGCAGATTCTCGAACGCGCTCGGGCGCGGGGTGACGAGATCGTCGCGCACGGCCGGACGAATTCCGAACGCCAGGGCGATCTCGACGAAGCGGCCGAGCGCGCGCTGATCGCCGAGGCAACCGCAACGATCGCCCGACATGAAGGCCATTCGCCACAGGGCTGGCTGGGTCCGTGGATTTCGGAAACGGGAATCACCCCCGACCTGCTCAAGGAGGCAGGCTATTCCTACGTTCTCGATTGGCCGCTGGATGACCAGCCGGTTTGGCTCGCGACGCGTGCCGGCCCGCTAATGGCGATGCCCTATCCGGTCGAGATCAACGACGCGCCGGCCATGCTCACCCGCCATCACACGGCCGCCGACTTTACCGGCCTGATCGTCGATCAGTTCGACGAAATGCTGCGTCAATCCGCACGACAGCCGCTCGTCTGCGCAATCTCGCTCCATACGCCCGTCGTCGGACAGCCGTTCCGGCTGGTCCAGCTCCGGCGCGCGCTTCAGCATATTCGGACGCACGTTGACAGTGGGCATGTGTGGTTCACGCGGCCGGGCGAGATCGCGGACCACGTCGTGAGTCTGCCGCGCGGCGTCGTACCCGGCTCGGAGACATAGATGGTGGATTTCCCCACCGATGCTTGTAAGAAACGATATAAAACGTTATAACATTACTTCTACGCCTCGCAAAGTGAGACAGGCGATGACGAAACCGCCGGCCCGACCCCGGCCCGGCACCGATCCGGATTTCCGCGGGCGGCGCTCGGCACGCTGATGGCGGTGTCGCGGGTTTCGCCTGCGCGCTGTCGCTGGTCTTCGGGCCGGTGGGCGGTCTCGCCACGCGGGCCTTCCCGCGCCGCCACCTCGAAGCCTGAAAGGAGTATCAATGCCCACCCGCAGAGCGCTTCTGATGTCCGCCACAGCCCTCCTCGCCGTGTCGCTCGCCGCTCCGGCCGTCGCAGAGGCCGACAAACCGACCCCGGTGGTCGCCACCTTCTCCATCCTCGGCGACATGGTGAAGCGGATCGGCGGCGAGCACGTCGCCGTCACGACGCTCGTCGGCCCCGACGGCGACACGCATGTCTACCAGCCGACCCCCGCCGACGCGCGGGCCGTCAGCGAAGCGGAGATCCTTGTCGTCAACGGGCTGCAGTTCGAGGGCTGGCTGGACCGTCTGATCGCCGCTTCGGATTTCCGCGGTGTCCGGGTGGTGGCGACCGACGGCATCGACCCGATCGCGTTCGACGACGAGCACGGTCATGATGACGGCCACGACGAGCATGCCGAAGAGGCCGGGCATGACCACGGCCACGATGACCATGCCGAGGCCGGTCATGATGACGACCACGATGACGACCACGAGGAGCAAGCCGAGGCAGGCCACGACCACCACGACCACGGCGCCTTCGACCCGCACGGCTGGCAGAGCCTCCGCAATGCCGCAGCCTATGTCGACAACATCGCTGACGCTCTGGCTCAGGCCGACCCGGCGAACGCGGCCGACTTCCACTGGAACCGCGCAGCCTACGGCGCCGAGATCGCGACGCTCGACGCGGAGATCCGCGAGATCGTGGCAGCCCTGCCGGCCGACCGCCGCACCGTCGTCACCTCGCACGATGCGTTCCAGTATTTCGGCCGCGACTACGGGCTGACCTTCCTGGCACCGCAAGGGCTCAGCACCGAGTCCGAGGCATCGGCGCAGGACGTCGCCCGGCTGATCGTGCGCATCCGCGACGAGGGTATCTCGGCCGTCTTCGTCGAGAACATCACCGACGGGCGCCTGCTCGAGCAGATCGCAAACGAGACCGGGGCCACCATCGGCGGCACGCTTTATCCCGGCGCGCTGTCCGGCCCGGACGGCCCGGCGCCGACCTACCTCGACATGATGCGCCACAACGCGACGACCCTCGCGCAGGCGCTGGCTCCGTAAGGCCCGGCGCAGCCTGCGGAAGACGGGACGCTGGACGTCCACGAACGAGAGGGACAGGTCGGCACATCGCGCATGGGGGCGTGTCCCGAACAGCGCTTTCAGCCAGCATCCGTGAACTGAGTGGAGGCCGCAGCGCGCTGCTGAACGGCTTCAAAGATCGAAGGAGACGGAATCCATGAACCAGATCCCCGTTACCGTTCTGACCGGCTATCTCGGCGCCGGCAAGACAACACTCCTGAACCGCATCCTGACCGAGGAGCACGGCAAGAAATACGCCGTGGTCGTCAATGAGTTCGGCGAAATCGGTATCGACAACGACCTCGTGGTCAACGCCGACGAGGAAGTGTTCGAGATGAACAACGGTTGCATCTGCTGCACCGTACGCGGGGATCTGATCCGCATCCTTGGCGGGTTGATGAAACGGCAAGACGGCTTCGATGGAATCCTCATCGAGACCACGGGCCTTGCCGATCCCGCGCCCGTCGCCCAGACCTTCTTCGTGGACGAAGACGTTCGGCGACGGACCTGGCTCGATTCGATCGTGACGGTGGTCGACGCCCGCCATGTCGTCCGGCGGCTGGAAGACAGCCATGAGGCGCTGGAACAGATTGCCTTTGCCGACGTCATCCTTCTCAACAAGACGGATCTCGTGCCGGCCGATGAGCTGGCGCAGGTGGAAACGCGCATCCGTTCGATCAATGCGACGGCGGTTATTCATCGCACGGAGCGATGCGAGGTGGGGCTCGACACGGTTCTGGGGCGCCGCGCCTTCGATCTCGATCGCATCCTGGCGATCGAGCCGGACTTTCTCTCGGAAGACGACCATGAACACGACGATGCCGTGAAGAGCGTCTGCCTGCGCACCGAGCGGCCGTTGGACGGAACCCGCCTCACAGGGTGGTTGCAGCGCCTGCTCGCCGAGCGCGGTCAAGACTTTCTGCGAACCAAGGGGATCCTGTCGATCGCCGGTCAGGACAAGCAGTTTGTCGTCCAGGCGGTCCATATGCTGATGGAAGGCAATTTCACGAAGCCGTGGAGCCCAAACGAGAACCGAGAGAGTCGCCTGGTCTTCATCGGGCGAAACATCGATGAGCTGGAGCTTCGTCAGCAGTTCGACGCCTGCATCGCATGAGCTTGTCCACTGAGCTGGACAAGACGTCGCTGCTCGATCGCATCGGCGCCGGCTGCTCGCTCGACGCTTATGTGGTGGGCCTCGCGTTCCTTGAGGAGGGGCTGCTCGCGGCTGCACTCGGGGACGGTCGGGTCGCGTTCATCGACAGCGAGAGCACGAATTCTCCGTCCTTCGTTTCGGTGCATGACGGGCCTTGTCTTTCGCTGGCCGTCGACTCGGGGCAGCAGCGCGTTCTGACGGGCGGAGACGACGCTCGGCTGGTGAGCACCGATAGCGACGGCGAGACCATCGAAATCGCAGCCATTGCGGGGCGATGGGTCGAGCCGATTGCCGTGAGCAGGGCATCCGGACTATGCGCTGCGGTCTTCGGCAAGACAGTTTCCCTTTTCGCGCAGGATGGAAGAGCGGTCGGAGCGTTCGATCATGCGAACACGGTCGGCGGTCTGGCATTCGACCCGAAAGGGCGGCGGATCGCCGCCGCGCACTATGGTGGGGTCAGCCTCTGGTGGGCGAAGCCCAGCACGCAGAAACCCAAGCGACTCAGCTGGTCGGGTTCGCACCTCAGTCTGACCTGGAGCCCGGACGGGAAATACATCGTCACCGCAATGCAGGAGAACGAACTGCACGGTTGGCGTGTCTCCGACGGCACCGATATGCAGATGCCCGGCTACCCGACGAAGGTCAAGTCGATGAGCTGGCTGCCGAAGGGAAGGTATCTGGCGACCGCCGGCGCGGAGTCCGTGGTTTGTTGGCCATTCCACGGCAAGAGCGGTCCACTCGGCAAGGCGGCGCTCGACCTCGGGTGGGGCTTCGAGGGCGTGGTGACGGTGGTGGCTGCCCACCCCCGGCATGACGTGGTCGCCGCCGGATACGAGGACGGTGCCGCCATCCTCGTGCAGATCGACCGCGATCATCCGGCCGTGGTCAAGCGACCCGGCGAGGGCGCCGTCACCGCGCTCGCATGGTCGGCGGATGGGCAGCATCTCGCGCTCGGTACCGAGGGCGGCTTTGTCGGTCGAATTAGCCTTTCCGACTGGCGCACTCCATCATGAGCGCGAACAGGGAACTCCAATCGAGGTTCTTCCATGAGACGGAGGGCGAGACGCGCGCAATCCCCATGCATCGACGTCTGCCAACTCGACCCGAAGACGGGGTGGTGCCTGGGCTGTGGCAGGACCGCCGCCGAGATCGGAGACTGGCTCAAGCTCACACCGTTCCGCCGAAGGCGGCTTGAACGGGAATTCGCGCGGCGCCTGGCGAAGCTGGGACAGCGCACGCCATTGGAACACGAATGAAACGGTCGACGACCACCATTCGCGATCCATGAACCCATGACTCTCGGTCTGTAGCTGAACAAGGCACCATGGTGCGGGGCCGGCGGTGCCCGCCGGTCAGATGCCCAGGTACTCGTCCACGATCGCTTGGTCGGAGAGCTGCTCCGGCGCGATGGTCGCGACGATGGTGCCCTTCTGCATGATCAGCACCCGCTCCGCCAGCGCCTGGATGAAGCGGAGGTTCTGCTCGACCAGCAGCACCGTGAGGTCGAGCGCCGCGGCAAGCTCGGCGAGCTTCGCCTGGATCTGATCGACGATGGAGGGCTGGATGCCCTCCGTGGGCTCGTCCAGCAGCAGGAGGCGCGGCCGCCCGGCGAGGCAGCGGGCCAGCGCCAGAATCTGCTGCTCGCCGCCGGAGAGCGCGCGCCCCGGCCGCTCCAGCAGCGTCTCCAGCAGCGGGAAGTAGTCGAGCAGCTCCGGCACGGCGCTCTGGCCGCGGCGCACGATCTCGCCCATGCGCAGGTTGTCCATGACGCTGAGCTGCGGATAGATGTCGCGCCCCTGCGGCACATAGCCGATGCCGAGCCGCGCGCGCCGGTGCATGGCGAGCCGGGTGATGTCCTCGTCCTCGAAGTGGATGCTGCCGCCGGTGGCGCGGATCTCCCCCATCAGCGTGCGCAAGAGCGTCGTCTTGCCCATGCCGTTGTGGCCGAGCACGCCCACGATCTCGCCGCGCGCGATGGAGAACTCGATCCCGTTCAGGATCGGGATGCGGCCGTAGCCGGCGCTAAGGCCTTCCACCTCAAGCAAGGCCGGAGGTCCCCAGGTAGACCTCGCGCACGGCCCGGTTGGCCTGGATGCGCGCCATGGTGTCCTCGGCCAGGATGCGGCCCTGGTGGAACACGGTGACGATATCGGCGATCTGGCGGATGAACTGCATGTCGTGCTCGACCACGACGATGGTCGTGGTGCGGTTCACCTCGCGGATCAGCGCCGCCGTGCGGTTCGTCTCCTCGATGCTCATGCCCGCCGTCGGCTCGTCGAGCAGGATGATCTCGGGCTCCAGCGCCATCACCATGCCGAACTCGACCCACTGGCGCTGGCCGTGGGCCAAGGCGCCCAGCATCTGCCAGCGGATGTCGCCGAGGTCGAGCCGGGCGAGCGTCTCGTCCACCTTGGCGCGCGCGGCCCGTGCGCCGTGGCGGAAGCGCGCCGCCAGCCACAGGTTCTCGTCCACGGTGATGCCGTCGTAGACGTCCGGCACCTGGTTCTTGATGCCGATGCCGAGGCGGGAGATTTCGTGCGGGTGCGCGCGGCTGATGTCGCGGCCGTCGAACAGCACCTGCCCGGCGGACGGCCTGATCTGGGCGGTGAGCATCTTGAAGAAGGTGCTCTTGCCCGCGCCGTTCGGCCCGATCAGGCAGCGCAGCTCGCCCCTTCTCAGCGAGAAGTCGACGCCCGCGATGGCGCTCACGCCGCCGAAACGCTTCTCCAGCGCCTTCGTCTCCAGGATGACCTCGTGCTCGCGCGCCGCCTCGCTCATGACCGGCCTTCCCGGCGGGGCCGCGCCCGGCGCCGCATCGGCGCGCGGACGTCCGCCGCGACCTCCCCCAGCCGCCGCCCGATCGAGGCGCGGTCCTGCCACAGCGCCGGCAGGGAGCCGATGCTCGGCACGAGGCCCCGCTGGAAGACGAGCACGAAGAGGATCAGCACCGCGCCCAGCACCAGCGTCACTTGCCCCACGCCTTGCGTGCCCAGCCAGCCCTTGAAGTGCTCGATGGCGAAGACGCCCGCGATGGGGCCGATCAGCGTGCCCTTGCCGCCCACCAGCACCCACATGATGACGTCCGCCGCGCGGCCCAGGCTGAACATCTCCGGGTGCGCCAGCGGGATCGAGATGGCGTAGAGCGCGCCGCCGAGCCCGGCCACGCCGCCCGCCAGCATGAAGGCCGCGAGCTTGTAGCGCCGGGTGTCGTAGCCGAGCAGCTCGGTCCTCCGCTCGTTCTCGCGGATGCCGACCAGCACGCGGCCGAAGGGCGTGGTCAGGATCATGCGGAGCCCGATGTAGACCAGGATCATGAGCACGGCGCCCACCCAGAAGAACCAGTTGATGTCGAGCTGAACGCTCGGGTTCCACGGCACGTCGAGCTGCGGCACGGTGGGGATGCCGTTCTGGCCGTTCAGCCGCACCTTGCCGATGACGTACTGATCGCCCGAGGTGGCGCGGATGCCCTTCTCCAGGATCAGCGTGAAGACGAGGGTGATGACGCTCAGATAGATCTCGCTGATGCGGCCGTAGATCATGAAGTAGCCGAGGATGCCCGCGCCGGCCGCGCCCAGCGCCACGGCGAAGAAGACCGAGCCCGTGGTCTCCCCCGTATTCAGCGCGAGCACGGTGAAGCCGTAGCCGCCGAGGCCGAAGAACGCCGTCTGCCCGAAGCTCAGGATGCCGCTGAAGCCCCAGAGGAAGCCCATGCTGAGCGCCAGCATCGCCATCCCGAAGAAGCGCGACATCTCGAGGATGACGAAGATCTCCAGGTGGAAGGGCATGGTGATGAAGAAGGCCGCGAGAGCGGCGACGAAGGCCCACCACCACCACTTGGGCTTCTCGCTCGAATGCTGCATGGCGACGATGCCGTGGATCATCGCTCAGACCCCGCGCGTCATGCGCCCGGTGATGCCGAGCGGCAGCAGCCGGAGCAGGATTATGGCGACGAACAGCACGGTCATCTCGCCGATCACCGAGCTGGAGACGGTGGCGACGATGCCGTCGATGGTGCTGAAGAGGCCGGACGCGCTCACCGTGCCGATCAGTGGCAGGTGGCCGCCGGTGATGACCGTGATGAAGGCCTTGGCGATGTAGACGATGCCGAGCGTGGGATACGCGCCGACGATGGGCGCCAGCACCGCGCCGGCGAGCCCGGTGAGCGCGGAGCCGAAGGCGAAGGTCAGCATGTAGACGAGGCTGCGGTTGACCCCGAGGGCGGCGGAGATGTTCGGGTTCTGCATGGTGCCACGCACGATCAGCCCGAAGCGGGTGAAGCGCCAGAAGGCGTAGACCGCGCCCAGCAGGACCACGGCGATCGCCATCATCACGAGGCCGTAGATGGGGAAGCCGAAGGCGCCCACCTGCACGTTGCCGAGGGGCGCTGCCACGCTCTCGGTCTGCGGCCCGAAGATGGTGGTCACGCCCCCCACCAGCAGCAGGCTGAGCCCCCAGGTGGCCAGCAGCGTGTCGATGATGCGGCCGTAGAGCCACTGGATGACCAGGCGCTCGACGATGATGCCGAAGACGCCCACGGCGAGCGCCGCCAGGATGAACGAGAGCCAGAGGTTGATGCCGGCCTGGTTGGCGAGGGTGCAGAAGTAGGCGCCGAGCATGAGGAACTCGCCCTGCGCCAGGTTGATGACCCGCATCATCCCGAAGATGACCGCGAGCCCGAGGCTGATCAGGATGAAGATCGAGAAGGAAAAGCCGATCTGGAAGAGATAGTTCGCGACCTGATCCACCGCTCACTCCCGCCGCCCCGGCAAGGCCGGCCGGGCCGGGATGCGCATCCGCGAACGCGAGACGCTCCGCCGGCGGCGATCCCCGCCGCCGACGGAGCCTGCGTCCCGGCTACGAAACCGTCGTCGTGACGCCGCGTCGCCTACTCGACCTCGACCTCGTACTGGGTCTTGTCGTCGGGGTTCGCGTGCAGGTCGCAGACCTGCTGCGTATCCAGCGGCGGGCGCTGCGAGAACGAGCGGATCACGTCGAAGGTCTGGCTCATGTTCCCGCGCACGATGTGGATGTCCATGGTCGTGTGGTTGGTCTGCCCGTCGACCGTGTACTGCCCGCCCGCGCCGGCGACGCTGACGTTGGAGGACGCCAGCGCCTCGATCACCGCGTCGGGGCTGGCATCGCCCGCCTGGCGCACCGCCTCGGCCCAGACCTTGACCCCGCGCTCGCCGTACTCGCCGTACTCGCCCACGTAGCCGGTATCGCCCGTATACGCGTGGAAGCGGCTCACGAAGTCCCGCGCCGCGTCGGTGTCGAGGTCGTCCACGAAGGAGGTGGCGAGGATGATGCCGTTGCCCTCCTCGGGGCTGAGCTGGGTGTGCTCCAGGCCCACGCCATAGGAGCCCGAGGCGAGCATCATGTTGTCCTTGCCGATGGAGGCCTCGAACTGGCGGTAGAAGGCGATGTGCGCGCCGCCCACCAGCGCCGACATCACCACGTCCGGCTTCGCCGCCTGGATGCGCGAGATCGCCGGCTGGAAGTTGGTGACGTCGAGGGGGAAGAACTCGACCGCCAGGTCCTCGCCGCCGTTGTCGCGGGTGAACTTCTGCATCCACTTGGACGTGATGTGGCCGTAGTTGTAGTCGGCCGCGAGGATATAGGTGCGCTTGCCGCCGAGCTCGCTCACCACGTAGTCGAACAGCGGCTCGAGCTGCTGCGCCGGCACCATGCCGGTGGAAACATGCCGGCGGTCGCAGACGCCCCCCTCGTAGAGGGAGTTGTAGAAGAGCAGCCCCTTGAAGCGGTTGACGATGGGGCGCATCACCTCGCGCGAGGAGCTGGTGATGCCGCCGTGCACCACCACGCACTTGTCCTTGACCAGGGCTTCGGTGACGTACTGGGAGTTGTACTGGCCGTCGGACTGGGAATCGTAGAACACCAGCTCCAGCGGCCGGCCCAGCAGGCCGCCGGCGGCGTTGATCTCGTCCACCGCCATCGCCGTCGCCTGGATCTGCTTCAGGCTGTAGATGTTGAGGATGCCGGTGCGGTCGAGGATGTTGCCGACCTTGATCGGGTCCTCGGCAGCGATGCCGGCGCGTCGCAGAACATGAGGCAAGCTGGCGAAGGCCAGCGCGCCGGATGCGGCTTGGAAGAACTGTCTGCGGCTCAGTCTCATGGTCTGCTCCCTGCGAGTTGCCTGGCGGCCCCGTGCCGCCGCGCGGCCATCATAATTCCAGGCATCGTGCCCGTTCAACAGATGGGTGGCACGCTCAGAGCGTCTCGACCAGCGCGAGGCTCTCTTCCGCCATGGCGGCGATGAAGCCGGTCATCTTGCGCCTCAGCCCGGGCAGGTCGCGCGAGCGGGCGACCGTGGCCTCGTTCATGTAGAGGCGGCGGTTGACCTCGATCTGCAGCGCGTGGACGCGTTTTCCCGGCTGGCCGTAGTGGGAGGTGGTAAACGCGCCGGCGTAGGGCTCGTTGCGCCGCACCGAGAAGCCCAGATCGCGCAGGATGCGCTCCGCCGCCTCGACCACGGAAGGCGTGCACGAGGCGCCGAAGCGGTCGCCGAGCACGATGTCGGGGCGCGGCGTGCCGCGGTCCCGGTCCGTCGGCCCGCCCACCGAGGGCATCGAGTGGCAGTCGAGCAGGAAGGCCGCGCCGAAGTCCCTGAGCGTCGCCTCGATCAGCCCTTCGAGCGCCCGGTGATAGGGGCGGTAGAGCGTGTCGATGCGCCGCTCGGCCTCGGCGTAGGACATCTTGCCGGCGTATATCTCAGCGCCCGAGGCGACCATGCGGGCGATGGTGCCGAAGCCGGCGCGCACCCGGTCGGAGCGCGTCTTCACGTGGCTCGGGAGCGGCTCGCAGAACATCTCGGGGTCGAGCTCGTAAGGCTCGCGGTTGGGGTCCAGGTAGGCGCGGGGGTAGAGCGCGCAGAGGAGCGGTGCGCCGCTCTCCGGCGCACCCGCGAAGATCTCGTCGACGAAGCTGTCCTCGGAGCGGCGCAGGCTCTTCTCGTCGAGCCGGGAGCTCGCGATGAACGCGGGGTCGTAATCGTTGCCGCTGTGAGGGGAGGCGAGGATGAGCGGCGCCGTCTGGTGCTGCGGCAGGCGGACGTCGATGACCCCGTTGACGGCCTCCGGCGGGGGCTCCTCGCGGCGTCGCCGGGCGTTTGGTCGTCCTCGGCTCATCCCTCGCGGTTTAGAGCAAAAGGCCGGCCCTGTCATCCGTGCGCCCGGCCTTGCCAACGCCGCGCGCACGATGGCAATCTCGCGCACCGCGGCACGGGCGCTTAGCTCAGGGGGAGAGCGCTTGCTTGACATGCAAGAGGTCGATGGTTCAAATCCATCAGCGCCCACCACGCCGCCGCCCTCGCTCGCGAGCACGGGCTGAACGGCCGGCGCGAGCCGCCCCGTCCCGCCTCTTCATGTCATCCCACCTCCCGGATCGGAACGCACGCCGGGCTGCCGTGCGCGAGCCTGGGCCATGAGCTGGTCGCTCCAAGACCTGCGCCAGAGCAAGCTCCTGCTGCCGACGGTGCTGCTGCTATTGGGCGGCATCTCCTACGGCAGCCTGTTCACCGCCAACAAGATCGCCATCGACGCGGGCTTCCCCTTCATCGCGTATTCGTTCTGGCAGGCGCTGTTCGCGGGCGTGGTCACGCTGGCGCTGTCCGCGGTCTTCTCCAAGCTGCCGTCGCTCCGCCGCGAGAACCTGCGCGTCTTCGCGCTGGTCGCGGTCTTCGGCTTCCTCGGGCCCCTGCTCGTCGTCACCTACGTTGCCGACCGGCTGCCGCCGGCGGTGCTCACGCTCTGCGCCGCGCTGATCCCGGCGGCCACGTACTCGCTCACCCTCGTGCTCCGATTCGACCGCTTCCGCTGGCTCAGCGTCGCCGGCGTGTTGCTCGGCTTCGGCGGCATCCTGCTCATCGTCGTGCCCACGGGCAGCCTGCCGGTCGCGGGCGCCTGGGTGTGGGTGCTGTTCTCGCTGCTGATGCCGCTGTCCGCGGCGGTGAACAATGTCGCGGGCGCGCGCTTCTCGCCGGTGGGCGTGAGCGCGTTCGCGCTCTGCGGCGGCATGATGATCACGGCGGCGCTCCTGCTGCTCGTCGTGATGCTCGCCGAAGGCGCGACGTTCTTCCTGCCGACCGACGCCGCGTCCTCCGGCCTCTGGGGCCTGCTCTGGGCCACGGCGGGCCAAGCGATCACCTACAGCTGCTTCTTCGAGATCGTGCGCCGCGCCGGCGCGCTCTTCTTCGCGCAGCTCAACTACGTCGTCGTCGCCGCCGGCATCTTCTGGGCCAGCATCTTCTTCGGCGCGGCGCTGAGCCACTGGGTGTGGGCGGCGGTCGCCGTGCTGGTGCTGAGCCTAGTCCTCATCAACGCCGGCACCGCGCGGGGGCTGCGCGAGCAGGCCGCCCGCTACGAGGCCGAGCGGTCGGACCAATAACGACGACAAGTTCTTGCCGCGTCACGCAAATCGGCCTATCAACCGCGAGCATTTTAGCGACGACGGCGAACCATGGCGTTCGGCCTCCTGAAATACGGCCTCTCCCGGCGCCGGCCGGTGAAGCGCTTCCTCGGCGCCCGGCCGGAGCTTAGGCCGAGCTACGACGTCGCCATCATCGGCGGCGGCGGCCACGGGCTCGCGGCCGCCTACTACCTCGCGGCGCGGCACGGCGTGCGCAACGTCGCCGTGTTCGACAAGGGCTGGCTCGGTGGCGGCAACACCGGGCGCAACACCGCCATCATCCGCTCCAACTACCTGACGCCGGAAGGGGTCAGGTTCTACGAGGAATCGATGCGGCTCTACCGGGGCCTCAGCGAGGAGCTCGACTACAACATCCTCTATTCCGAGCGCGGGCACTTCACCCTCGCGCATTCCGACGCGGCCATGCGCACCTCGCGCTGGCGGGCCGAGGTGAACAAGCACCTCGGCGTCGATTCCGAGGTGGTGGGGCGCGAGGAGCTGGCCCGGCTGGTGCCGCTGCTCAACATGTCTGAAGACGTCCGCCACCCGGTGCTCGGCGCGCTCTATCATCCGCCGGGCGCGCTGGCCCGCCACGATGCCATCGCCTGGGGCTATGCCGGGCGCGCGCAGGAGCTTGGCGTCGAGATCCACCAGGAGACCGAGGTCACGGGCATCAAGATCGAGAACGGCCGCGTCACGGGGCTCGAGACCACGCGGGGGCCGGT
Organism: Alphaproteobacteria bacterium; assembly: GCA_965221125.1. Lineage (GTDB taxonomy): Bacteria > Pseudomonadota > Alphaproteobacteria > UBA828 > UBA828 > WTGU01. Next base: position 227,701 of record CBDCRW010000005.1, on the reverse strand, counting down.
CGCCTGCGGCAAGGCGATGCAGGCGGTGGCGGGGCTGAGCGGCCAGGTCGCGCGGCTTGCCGGCTTCACGCTGCCGATCCGCACCGTGCCGCTGCAGGCCTGCGTCTCGCTGCCTTTAAAACCCTTTCTCGACCCGATCATCGTCTCGGGCAGCCTGCACGTCTACATCTCGCAGTCGGACCGGGGCGAGCTGGTGATGGGGGGCGCCACCGATCCCTACCCGCGCTACCAGACCTCGTCGACGCTCGACTTCATGGAAGGGCTGATGGCGCACATCCTGGAGCTCTTCCCCTTCATGGGCGACGTGCCGGTGCTGCGCCAGTGGGCCGGGATGACCGACATGACGCCGGACTTCGCGCCGGTCATGGGGCTCACCCCGGTCGAGAACTACTACATCGATTCCGGCTGGGGCACCTGGGGCTTCAAGGCGACGCCGGTCTGCGGCACCACCATGGCGGAGATGATCGCGACCGGCCGCGTGCCCGAGCTGATCAGGACGTTCCGTCTCGATCGCTTCCGCGACTTCTCGCTGCTGGGCGAGAAGGGCGCGGCCTCGGTCGGGCACTAGGGCAGGGGCGCGCCGATGAAGATCATGCCCTGTCCGCTCAACGGGCCGCGCAACATCCAGGAGTTCGTCTGCGCCGGCCCGGTCGAGCCGCATCCCGATCCCAACCGCTGCTCGGACGAAGAATGGGCGGCGTATGTGTGGCTGGAGGAGAACGTGGCCGGCGTGGTGCGCGAGTGGTGGTGCCACGTCGCCACGTCCTACTGGTTCATCGCCGAGCGCAACACGGTGACCGACGAGATTTTGACCACCTATCCGGCCAGCGAGGTTTTTGGCGAGCGCGTCGACTTCGAGCCGCTGGCGCCCCCGCCCGAGGCTACGCCCGCGCCGGCCGAGGCCAGGCCCGAGCCGCCGAAGGAGGCCGCACCCGAAGCGCCCGAGGCGCCGCCCGCCCCCGAGCCGCAGCCGCAGGCTGTCGAGGCCGCGCCTGCCGCCGAAGAGCCCGCAAGCGATAGTGCTCCCAGCGAGCCCAAGGATCCCGCCACATGATGGCGCGCCTGCCGGAGCCCGCCGGCCTCCTTCTCGACCGTTCGCAGCCCATCGCCTTCCGCTTCGAGGGCAAGCGGTACGAGGGCTATCGCGGCGACACGGTGGCGAGCGCACTGGCGGCCAACGACGTCCCGGTGCTGTCGCGCTCCTTCAAGTATCACCGCCCGCGCGGCATCCACTCGCTCTCGGGCCTCGATGCGAACACGCTGGTGCAGGTGGGCCCCGCGCCCAACCGCTTCGCCGACCGCGAGCCGCTCGCGCCCGATCTGGAGGTCATGGGCCAGAATTATTGGGGCACGCTCAGGCACGACCGGCTTGCGGTGTTCGGCCTGCTGCACCGCTTCTTCCCCGTCGGCTTCTACTACAAGGCGTTTTACAAGCCGCGCTGGACCTGGCCGCTCTGGGCGAAGATGATCCGCCGCATCGCCGGCCTCGGCAGCGTCGATACCCATGCTCCGCACGGCTACTTCGACAAGCAGTACCTCTTCTGCGACGTGCTCGTGGTGGGTGGCGGCGCGGCGGGGCTGGCGGCGGCGGCGCAGGCGGCGCAGGCCGGCGCCGAGGTCGTGCTCGTGGACGAGAACGCGGCGCTCGGCGGCGGGCTTCTCTACGGCCGCCCGGACGCCGGCGGCCTCCGCGCGGCAGAGGAGCGCGCCCGGCTCGTGGGCGAGGTCGAGGGCTCCGAACGCATCTCGGTGATGACCGGGACCGCGTGCCTCGGCCGCTACGCCGACAACTGGCTGCCGCTGGTGCGCGGCAACCGCCTCTACAAGCTCCGCGCCAAGGCGCTGGTGGTGGCCACCGGCGCGCTCGAGCAGCCGCTGGTCTTCCGCAACAACGACCTGCCGGGCGTCATGCTGGCCTCGGCCGCGCAGCGCCTCATCAAGCTGTACGGCGTGAAGCCCGGCCGCCGCGCCGTGGTCGCCACGGTGAACGACGAGGGCTACGGCGCGGCCCTCGACCTCCTGGACGCGGGCGTCGAGGTGGCGGCCGTGGTCGACCTCCGCATGGAGGCGCAGCGCACCGCGATGAGCGACACCCTGGCCGCGCGCCGCGTGCCGATCCACGCCGCATCCGCGCCGTGGGAGGCCGTGCCCCAGCGCAAGGGGCCCCGGCTCGCCCGCGTGCGCGTCGCCCGGATCGAGGCGGACGGCGTCTGCGCGCCCTCCGTCGACAGCTTCAGCTGCGACCTGCTGGTGGTCAGCGGCGGCCAGGCGCCGGCGGCGGCGCTGCTGCGCCAGGCGGGCGCTACCTTCGCCTACGACAGCGCGCGCCGCGCGACCACCGTCGCGGACCTTCCCCCGGATGTCTTCGCCGCGGGCGCGGTGGCCGGCGCGTCCGGCCTCGATGCGGCGATGGCGGAGGGCCGCCGGGCCGGCTGGCAGGCGGCACAGTGCGCGTGCCTCGACGCAGGGCCCGAGCCCGCCGCGCCCGCCGAGGCGGCGCCGGCGGGATCGAAAGCCGCGTGGCCGATCTTCCCGCACCCCGACCACAAGGCCTTCGTCGATCTCGACGAGGACGTGCAGGTCCACGACCTGGAAGACGCCATCGCCGAGGGCTACGACCACGTCGAGCTGCTCAAGCGCTTCACCACCAACGGCATGGGCCCCTCGCAGGGCCGGCACTCCTCGCTGAACGCGGTGCGAGTCCTCGCGCGCGCCAAGTCGCGGAGCGTCGACGAGACCGGCGTCACCACGGTGCGCCAGCCCATCGTGCCGGTCACCATGGGCCATCTCGCGGGCCGCAGCTTCGAGCCGGTGCGCTACACCGCGATGCACTTCCGCCACCTGGAGGCCGGCGCCACCATGATGCCGGCGGGCCTCTGGCTCCGGCCCGAGTTCTACGGCGACAAGGCCCGGCGCCAGGTGCTGATCCGCGAGGAGGCCAAGAACGTCCGCGACAACGTGGGCATCATCGATGTCTCCACCCTCGGCGGGCTCGATGTGCGCGGGCCGGACGCGGCCGAGTTCATGAACCGCATGTACACCTTCGCCTACCTCAAGCAGCCGGTGGGCCGCTCGCGCTACGTGCTGATGACCGACCTCGGCGGCGTTGTGGTGGACGATGGCGTCGCCTGCCGCCTGCACGAGGACCACTTCTACGTCACGGCGACGACGTCGGGCGTCGACAACGTCTACCGCGAGATGCTCTGGTACAACGCCCAGTGGCGGCTCAAGGTCGATGTCACCAACGTCACCGCGGCGCTGGCCGGCGTCAACATCGCGGGCCCCAACTGCCGCGCGGTGCTGGAGCAGCTCTGCGACGATGTCGACCTCTCGCCGGAAGGTTTTCCCTACATGGGCGTGCGCGAGGGCCACGTCGCCGGCATCCCCACGCTCTTCCTTCGCGTGGGCTTCGTCGGCGAGCTCGGCTACGAGCTGCACGTGCCGGCGAGCCAGGGCGAGGCGCTCTGGGACGCGCTGGCCGACGCCGGCAGGGAGCACGGCATCCGCCCCTTCGGCGTCGAAGCGCAGCGGCTGCTCAGGCTGGAGAAGGGCCACATCATCATCGGCCAGGACACCGACGGCCTCACCACGCCCCACGAGGCTGACATGGCCTGGGCGCTCGCCAAGAAGAAGCCCTTTCACGTCGGCATCCGCTCGGTGCGGATGCAGGCCGCGAAGGGACTCACCCGCAAGCTGGTGGGCTTCGAGATGCCGGGCGTCGGCGTCGAGCAGCCGAAGGAATGCCACCTGGTGATCCGAGGGGACGAGATCACCGGGCGGGTCACCTCGGTCGCCTACTCGCCCAACCTCGACAAGATCGTCGGCCTCGCCTACGTGGCGCCCGATCAAAGCGAGCCCGGCACCCGCATCGAGATCAGGGTGGACGGTGCCCGCATGGTGGACGCCACGGTGGCGAAGCTCCCCTTCTTCGACCCCGACGGCGCGCGGCAGGAGCTGTGACCGTGACGACGCCTGCGGAGCAGACCCGCCGCTCGCCCCTCTACCGCGCGCTGGAGGGGCACGGCGCGCGCTTCGAGGCCGTGAACGGCTTCGCGATCGCGCGGGACTTCGGGCGAGACGCCGCCGACGAGGCGGCGCAGGCGGAATTGCTCGGCCTCGCCGACCTCACGCCGTTCCCGCGCATCGGCTTCAAGGGCTGGACCATCGCTCCCTGGCTCAGCAGCGCCGGCGCCGAGATGGGCGAGGCGAGCAACCGCGCCTATCCCCAGCCCGACGGCACGCGCATCGCCCGGCTCGCGCCCGGCGAAGCCCTGGTGCTCGCCGGCCGCACAGGCGAAGGCGCCCTGATCGAAACCCTGGATGCGGCCTGGAGCATGGCGGAGGCCGACGGCTGCTACCGTGTCGCCCGCGACGAGACGAGCTGCTGGCTGCTGCTCACCGGCGCGCATGCGCCCCCCATGCTCGCCAAGGTCTGTGCGGTCGACCTCAGGCCGCAGGCGTTCGCGCCCGGCGACATCGCGCAGACCAACGTCGCCCGCCTCAACGTCATCGTGATCCGGAGGGACATCGGCGCGGTGCCGGCCTTCGACCTGATCACCGACGTGGCGTCGGCGGTCTACCTCTGGGGCGCGCTGCTCGATGCGATGGCGGAGTACGACGGCGCCCCGGTCGGGCTCGCGGCCATCCGCTCTCTGCAGGACGGGAGCGACTCTAGCTCTTGAACAGCGAGTCCGCCTTGCTCAGGTAGTCCGACTTCGCCGCGATGGCGCCGCGCACCCGCTCCAGCTCCTCCTCGAGCTGGCCGGCGTAGGCGTTGAGCGCGTCTACCGACATGTCGTCGAGCACGCGCGGGGACCATTCCTGCTCACGCGGGATGCGGATCGGTTCCTCGTCCATCCCATTTCTCCTGCGCCGGCCGGGCCGGCTTGAGTATAGTCGCGCGCGCAATGCCTTTGGAGGAATCATGGTGCAACTGCCGGCAGAAATGACCGCGATCGAGATCACCGAGCCCGGCGGGCCCGAGGTGCTGCGCCCAGCGCGCCGCCCGCTGCCCGAGCCCGCCCTCGGCGAGGTGCTGATCGAGGTGGCGGCGGCCGGCGTCAATCGGCCGGACACGATGCAGCGCCAGGGCCTCTATCCGCCGCCGCCCGGCGCGTCCGATCTTCCGGGCCTCGAGGTCTCCGGCCGCGTGGTCGCGAACGGGCCGGGCGCGCGCCGCTACGAGGTGGGCGCTGCCGTCTGCGCGCTCACCCACGGCGGCGGCTACGCCGAATACTGCGTGGCGCCCGAGACGCAGACGCTCCCGGTGCCGGCGGGGCTCTCGGTGACGGATGCCGCCGGCCTGCCCGAGACCTGCTTCACCGTCTGGACCAACGCCTTCGAGCGCGCCCGGCTGCGCGCCGGCGAGCGCCTGCTCGTCCACGGCGGCAGCAGCGGCATCGGCACGACCGCGATCCAGTTGGCCTCTGCGCTCGGCGTTCGCGTCTTCGCCACCGCCGGCTCGCCCGAGAAATGCGCCGCCTGCGAGCGGCTCGGCGCCGAGCGGGCGATCGACTACCGGGACGAGGATTTCGTCACCGTGGTCAAGGCGTTGACCGGGGGCGAGGGGGTCGACGTCGTGCTCGACATCGTCGGCGGCAGCTACCTGCAGCGCAACCTCGCGGCGTTGCGCCCCGAGGGCCGGCTGGCCCAGATCGCCGTCCAGGAGGCGTCGAAATCCCGGATCGACCTCTTCGCGCTCATGCGGAAGCGCCTCTCCATCGTGGGCTCCACGCTCCGGCCGCAAAGCGTCGACAGCAAGGCCCGCATCGCGGCCGCGCTGGAGGCGCAGGTCTGGCCGCTCGTCGAATCCGGGCTGGTCCGGCCCGTCATCGACACCCGCCTGCCGCTGGAAGAGGCGGCGGCGGCGCACGCCCGCATGGAGGCCGGCCGGCACATCGGCAAGATCCTGCTGGAGAGCGACGCCCGGTAAAGGTTCGGGTGAACTGCGGCTTTGCGCTCCCCACATCAAGGCGATATACCGACCGTTTCACGCGCGCCCGAAAGCGGTCCCGCCGGTTGCGGCGCGTTCGCGCGCGGGCGGCAGGGGAAGGAACGAACAAGATGGCCGAATTGCTGATGCCCAAGGCCACGGCCGTATGGCTGATCGACAACACCACGCTCACCTTCGATCAGATCGCGGCGTTCTGCGGCCTTCATCCGCTCGAGGTGCAGGGCATCGCGGACGGGGAGGTCGCCGTCGGCATCCGCGGCCTCGATCCGGTCGCGAACGGGCAGGTCACCCGCGAGGAGCTGCAGCGCTGCGAGCAGGATTCGGCGCTCAGGCTGGAGGCTATCGCCCCGGTCGCGGAGGTGCCCCAGCGCACCCGGCGCGCCCGCTACACGCCGGTCAGCAAGCGGCAGGATCGGCCCAACGCCATCGCCTGGCTGCTCAAGAACTACGACGAGCTGAGCGACGCGCAGATCGGCAAGCTGCTCGGCACCACCAAGGCCACGATTACCGCGGTGCGCGAGCGCACCCACTGGAACACGCAGAACATCACGCCGCAGGATCCGATCCTGCTGGGCATCTGTACCGAGGCGGAGCTTCTCGACGCGGTGCGCAAGGCGCGCGCCAAGGCCGAGCGGGCGGCGGCTCGGGAAGAAAAGGCCGCCGCCGCTGCCGCAGCCGAGGCAGCCGCAGCCGAGGCTGCCGCCGAAGCCGCCGCAGCGCCCGTGCTGCCGGTCGAAGACGCGCAGCCGGCCGCCCCGCCCGTCGACGATGCCGCGCCGCCGGCCGCCCCCGACGCCGAGCCGGCCGCGCCGGCGGAGTCCGGCCCCGCCGATCCGTGCCTGCCGGGCGAGGGCGGCGGGCCGCAGGACGCATTGCAGCCGGAAGCGGCCGAGAGCTGAACGCCGGCCACAGAAGCCGCGCTGCGCCGGCCGCCTTGCCGGCCGCAGCGGGTTAAATCGCCAATCGGGGAAAGAACGGCCATGCTGATCGGCGTTCCCAAGGAAACCAAGGTTCACGAGTACCGCGTCGGCATTCCGCCCGCCGGCGTGCGCGAGCTCGTGCAGCACGGCCACCGGGTCATGGTGGAGAAGGACGCCGGCACGGAGATCGGCCTGCTCGACGCGCATTACGAGCGCGCCGGCGCCCAGGTGGTGGCCGAGGTGGAGGACATCTTCGGCACGGCCGAGATGATCGTGAAGGTGAAGGAGCCCCAGCCGGCCGAGTGCGCCATGCTGCGGGGCGATCAGGTGCTGTTCACCTATCTCCACCTCGCGGCCGACGCCGCCCAGACCAGCGCCCTGATCGAGTCCGGCTGCATCGCCATCGCCTACGAGACCGTGACCGACAGCCGCGGCGGCCTGCCGCTGCTGGCGCCCATGAGCGAGGTCGCAGGCCGCATGTCGATCCAGGCCGGCGCTCATTGCCTCGAGAAGGAGCAGGGCGGGCGCGGCGTCCTCCTCGGCGGGGTCCCCGGCGTGCCGCCCGCCGACGTGGTGGTGCTCGGCGGCGGGGTGGTGGGCACCCACGCTGCGCGCATGGCCGTCGGCATGGGCGCCAACGTCACCATCATCGACCGCTCGATCCCCAGGCTTCGCCAGCTCGACGAGATTTTCGGCGCCAGCGCCACGACCCTCTTCTCGACCGTCCATACCATCGAAGGCGCGGTGCAGAGCGCCGACCTGGTGATCGGCGCGGTGCTCGTCGCCGGCGCCGCCGCGCCCAAGCTCGTGCGCCGCGACATGCTGGCCGACATGCGGCGCAACGCCGTGGTGGTCGACGTGGCGATCGACCAGGGGGGCTGCTTCGAGACCAGCCGGCCCACGACCCATGCCGAGCCCACCTACAAGGTCGCCAACGTCCTGCACTACTGCGTCACCAACATGCCGGGCGCCGTGGCGCGGACGTCGACCTTCGCGCTCAGCAACGCGACCCTGCCCTTCGTGCTCGCGCTCGCAGGGCGCGGCTGGCGCCAGGCCATGCGCGACGATGCCCACCTCATGCAGGGCCTCAACGTCTGCCGCGGGCAGGTGACCCACGAGGCGGTGGCGCTCGATCTCGGCCACGACTACCTCGCGCCGGATCAGGCGCTTGCTGCCTGACCCTAAGAATCGAACCGACGGACACCGGGGGACCACGATGACTGCAACGCTCTCTCACTGGATCAACGGCGCCGCCCAGGCCGGCGCGTCCGAGCGCTTCGGCGACGTCTACAACCCGGCTTCCGGCGAGGTGATCGCCAGCGTGCCCTTCGCGTCGTCCGCCGAGGTGGACGATGCCGTGCAGGCTGCGGCCGACGCCGCGCCCGGCTGGGCCGCGACGCCCCCCATCCAGCGGGCGCGCGTGATCTTCGCCTTCAAGGAGCTGGTCGAGAGCCGCAAGCAGGAGCTGGCCGAGGTGGTGACGCGCGAGCACGGCAAGGTGCTGTCCGACGCGATGGGCTCGGTCAGCCGCGGCATCGAGGTGCTGGAGTTCGCCTGCGGCATCCCGCACCTGCTGCGGGGCGACTTCACGCAGTCGGTCGGCACCGGCGTCGACAGCTTCTCCAGCCGTCAGCCGCTCGGCGTCGTCGCCGGCATCACGCCCTTCAACTTCCCGGCCATGGTGCCGATGTGGATGTTCCCGGTGGCCATCGCCTGCGGCAACACCTTCATCCTGAAGCCGTCGGAGAAGGACCCCACGGCCACGATCATGATGGCCGAATGGCTGAAGGAGGCCGGCTGCCCCGACGGCGTCTTCAACGTCGTCCACGGCGACAAGGAGGCGGTGGACGCGATCCTCGCGCATCCCGACATCGCGGCGGTGAGCTTCGTCGGCTCCACCCCCATCGCCGAGTACGTCTACCACACCGGCTGCGCCCACGGTAAGCGGGTGCAGGCGCTGGGCGGCGCCAAGAACCACGCGGTGGTCATGCCCGACGCCGACCTCACGATGGCGTCGGACGCCCTCATCGGCGCGGCCTACGGCTCCGCCGGCGAGCGCTGCATGGCCGTCTCGGTCGCGGTCGCCATCGGCGACAAGGTGGGCGATGCGCTGATCGAGGACCTCAAGCCCAAGATCGACAGCATCAAGGTCGGCCCCGGCACCGACGGCGAGGCCGACATGGGGCCGCTGGTGACCAAGGCACACTTCGACAAGGTGCGGGGCTACGTCGACCTCGGCGTGGAGGAAGGCGCGGAGCTGGTGGTGGACGGCCGCGGCCTCTCGCTGCAGGGCTACGAGAACGGCTATTTCATCGGGCCGTGCCTGTTCGACCGCGTGACACCCGACATGCGCATCTACAAGGAGGAGATTTTCGGGCCGGTGCTTTCCGTGGTCCGCGCGCCCGACTACGACGCGGCGGTGCAGATGGTCAACGAGCACGAGTTCGGCAACGGGGTCGCGATCTTCACGCGCGACGGCGACGCCGCGCGCGAGTTCGCGAACAGGGTCGAGATCGGCATGGTGGGCGTGAACGTGCCGATCCCCGTGCCGGTCGCCTACCACAGCTTCGGCGGCTGGAAGCGCTCGCTTTTCGGCGACCACGCCATGCACGGCATGGAGGGCGTGCGCTTCTACACCAAGCTCAAGACCGTGACCTCGCGCTGGCCCACCGGCATCCGCTCCGGCATCGACCTCTCCTTCCCGATGATGTCGTAGCGGGGACTGGGGCCGTGCCGATCAGCGGTGCGCGGCCTTCAGGTCCTCCACACCGTCGTACTCGGTAAGAGACTCGTCCTCGCGGGCCTGCCGCAGCGCCTCGAGCGTCTCGGTGTTGGGGAGCTTCACCGCGAAGGGCAGGCCGTGCTGCAACGTCACCTGCTTGTAGAACAGCGTGATCGCCTCGGTCGCCGAAAGCCCGAGCTGGGAGAATACCGCTTCGGCCTCGTGCTTCAGCGCGGGCTCGACGCGGGCACGGATCATTTCCGTCTTGGCCATGGGCTCTCTCCTCTTGCGCCCGAGTGTACCACAAATGGGGAACGCTTCAAGTCGGCCGGGCAATGCCCTGCAAGCCATGACATCGGCGAGACTTCCGGGCTAGGCTGCCGGCTTCGGTGACGGCAGGGGAGTTGCGGCAATGGCGGTGGTGAAGGCCGGGCTCATACAGATGAGCCTCAAGGGCGACGTGGAAAGCGACACGCCCGAGCAGATCAGCGAGAAGATGATCGCCGCCCACCTGCCGCTGATCGAGCAGGCGGCGCAGGAGGGCGTGCAGGTGCTGGGCCTCCAGGAGCTCTTCAACCTGCCCTACGTCGGCGCCGAGCAGGACAGGCGCTGGTACCGCGCCACCGAGCGCGTGCCCGACGGGCCCACGGTGCAGCGGATGCGGGCGGAGGCCGCCCGCCTCGGCATGGCGCTGGTGGTGCCAGTCTACGAGGAGGCCCAGACCGGCGTCTACTACAACACCGCCGCGGTGATCGACGCGGACGGGCGCTACCTCGGCAAGTTCCGCAAGATCCACATCCCCCACGTCGTGGGCTTCTGCGAGAAGTTCTACTTCAAGCCCGGCGACATCGGCTATCCGGTGTTCGAGACCGCGTTCTGCAAGGTCGGCGTCTACATCTGCTACGACCGGCACTTCCCCGAGGGCTGGCGCGAGCTCGCCATGAACGGCGCCGAGGTGATCTTCAACCCGTCCGCCACCGTGCGGGGCTTGAGCGACCACCTCTGGACCCTGGAGCAGCCGGCGGCGGCGGTCGCGAACTGCGTCTACATCGGCGCCAACAACCGGGTGGGTATGGAGCCGCCGTGGAACAACGGCCACTTCTACGGCTCCAGCTATTTTTGCAATCCGCGCGGCGAAATCCTGAGCCAGGGGCCGGACGACAAGGACGCGCTGGTCACCGCCCATCTCGACCTCGCCATGATCGGCGAGGTGCGGGACGCGTGGAATTTTTACCGCGACCGCCGGCCCGATACCTACGGCGCCGTCGCGTCCTGGCAGGTCTGAGCGGGCGAGCGAGAGGAGGCCCGGCGATGCGCAAGGTCAAGGCGGCCCTCATCCAGATGAACCTGAAGGGGGACCCCGCCACCGATTCCATCGAGACCATCCGCGACAACATGATCGCGGCCCACCTGCCGCTGATCGAGGAGGCGGCGCGGCAGGGCGTCCACGTCCTCGGCCTGCAGGAGGTTTTCAACGCGCCCTACTTCCCCGCCACCATCAACGACAGGTGGTTCGAATCCGCCGAGGCGGTGCCGGACGGGCCCACCACCCAGGCGATGTGCGCAGAGGCCAAAAAACACGGCATGGTCATCGTCTCGCCGGTCTACGAGCGCGACCGCAGCGGCACGCTCTACAACTGCGCCGCGGTGATCGATGCGGACGGCAGCTACCTCGGCAAGTTCCGCAAGATCCACATCCCCAAGATCGACGGCTTCGACGAGAAGCACTACTTCGCCGACGGCGACCTCGGCTACCCGGTGTTCGACACGGCCGTGGGCAAGGTCGGCGTCTACATCTGCTACGACCGCCACTTCCCCGAGGGCTGGCGCGCCCTCGCGCTGGGGGGCGCGGAGCTGGTTTTCAACCCGTCGGCGACCTTCCGGGGCGTGAGCGATCACATCTGGAACCTGGAGCAGGTGGGCGCCGCCATCGCCAACGGCATCTTCATCGGCACCAACAACCGCGTCGGCACCGAGCCCAGCCTCGGCAACCACGTGTTCTACGGCTCGAGCTATTTTTGCAACCCGCGCGGCGAGATCCTGGCGCAAGGCGGCGATGAGGACGACGAGCTGGTTGTGGCCGCGCTCGACCTCGACCAGATCCGCGAGGTCCGCGACACGTGGCAGTTCTTCCGCGACCGCCGCCCCGAGACCTACCGGCACTGCGCCCGGCAGCCGTAGGACTCCGGCGGGACACCGAGTTTTCCCACCTCCCCCTGTCCCCCTCCCCCTGTCCCCCTCCCCCCGGAGGGCGGAGGGGGAACGCTGGCCGCACCGGCCTTGTCTCCCTCTCCTCCCCTCGGGGGAGGAGAGGGCCGGGGTGAGGTGGGGGCGATGGCGCCCTACCGCCCGCGGCGGCCGTGGGTGATGGTGCCGAAGGTCACGCCCCGCAGGAGCTGGTTCTGCAGGACGAAGGTCACCACCACCACCGGGATCAGGAACAGCGTCTCGATCGCCGCGAGCCGGCCCCAGTCCACGCCGATGCCCGTGCCGAGGCTGCCGCCGATGCCGACCGGCACGGTCCGCGTCTCGGGCCCCGTCAGCATCAACGCCATCAGGAACTCGTTCCAGGTGAGGATCAGGCCGAGCGTCGCGGTCGCGGCGAGGCCGGCCTTCACCTGCGGCAGGCAGACGCGGCAGAACACCCGCCACTCCGCGCTGCCGTCGGTCCTGGCCGCGTCCTCCACCTCGCGCGGCAGGTCGTCGAAAAAACTCTTCATCATCCAGATGGCGAACGGCAGGTTGAAGGCGGTGTAGAGCAGGATGATGCCGAGGTAGCTGCCGGCGAGCCCGGTCATGCGGAAGATCACGAAGAGCGGGATGATGAGGACGATCGGCGGCAGCATCCGCGCGGTCAGCACCACGAGCAGGTAGGTGTCGTTGCCTCTGAGCGGCCAGCGCGAGAAGCCGTAGGCCGCGCCCGTGCCGAGGATCAGCGCCAGCCCCACGCTCGCGCCCGAGATCACGATGCTGTTCACGAAGTAGAGCTCGAACCCGGTCTCGACCGACGCGCCGCCCTCGTAGTGCACGCGCGCAAAAATGTTGGCGAAATTGTCGAGGGTGGGCGTGAAGACCAGCGTGGACGAGAGGATGTCGCGCGGGCTCTTGAATGCGGTCAGCACGATCCAGAGCACGGGCAGGAAGTAGACGAAGCCGACGACGGCGCAGAGCGCCGTGCGCCCCCAGCCGGCCCTATCGATCGCGCGCCGCCGCCGCATCGCGCCCCGGCTGCGCCCCCGCCGCTCAGGCCGGCAGCGCGGCGGGCCAGCGCCGGTGCCAGTCCGTCTCGCGCTGGTACTGGTGGCCGAGGCGGAAGAGCAGAGCCTCGGCAAAGGGCCGGCTGATGAGCTGGAACGAGGTCGGCATGCCGTCCGGCGTAAAGCCGCAGGTCACGCTCAGCGCCGGCAGGCCGAGGTAGTTGACCACGCGCGTGTTGCGCGTGAGCCCCACCACCATCCGCAAGTAGGCGGGGCCGTCGCGGTAGGCGGTGTCCGCGAGCGAGGGCGTCGGCATCGGCAGCACCGGGGCCAGCAGCGCGTCGCAGGCGCCGAACACGTCGTCGGCGAAGACGCGGAGCGCGTGCGCGCGGTACTGCAGCGCGTTGACGTAGTCGGTCGCGGGGATGAAGAAGCCCGCCTGCAGGCGCTTGCCCACCTCGTCGGAGTAGTCCGCGTCATGCGCGCGCTTCCACGGCAGGTGATTGGCCGCGCCCTCGACCTTCATCAGCAGCGGGTGGATCGCGGACACGGTGTCGAGCAGCGCCGGCATGGCCACCGGCACGAGCGTCGCGCCGAGATCCGCGAACACCGCGTGCGTGGCCTCGATCACGGCGGCCACGTCCGGGTCGAGGTCCTCGTCGAAGTAGCCGGCAGGAATGCCGATGCGCAGGCCCCGCACGCTCCGCTCGATGGTCGCCTCGTAGTCCGGCACCGGCACCGGGCTCGTGGTGGCGTCGTTCTCGTCCGCGCCTGCGATCGCGCCGAGCACGCGGGCGCAGTCCCGCACCGTGCGCGCGAGCGGCCCCATCACGTCGAGCGACCACGACATCGGCATGCAGCCGAAGCGGCTGACGCGCCCCATCGTCGGGTTGATGCCGGCGATGCCGTTGGCCGCCGCCGGGCAGCGGATGGAGCCGCCGGTGTCCGAGCCCAGCGCGGCGTAGACGAGGCGGCCGGCCACCGCCGTGCCCGAGCCGGACGACGAGCCGCAGGGGATGCGCTCGAAATCCCAGGCGTTGCGGCAGCGCGGCAGGTGGGCGTTGAAGCCGTGGGGGCCCATGGCGAACTCGACCATGGCGAGGCCGCCCAGGTCGATGGCGCCGGCCCTGTCCAGGCGCTCCAGCACGGTGGCGGTCGCGGCCGGCCGAAAATCCCGCCTGATGCGGGAGCCGCATCCGGAATCCTTGCCGGCGCGGTAGTACATGTCCTTGTGCGCCATGGGCACGCCGGCGAGCGGGCCAACAGCCTCGCCGCAGCCCCGGTTGCGGTCCATCGCCTGCGCCCGGGCCAGCGCGTCCTCAGCCTCCAGGCGGACGAAGGCGTGAAGCTCGGGATCCAGCCGGTCGATGCGCGCGAGCGCGGCTTCCACCAGGTCGGTGGCGGAGAGATCGCCGCCCGCCACCGCATCCGCCGCCTCGCAGAGGCTGAGCGCCGCGATCTCGCCGCCGTCGCCGGCCGCGCTCGTGCCCACGCCATTCGCGGCGCCAGTGCCGGCGTCCGCCTGCGCGTCGTCCTCGGCCCGCAGCGCGTGCAGCGCCTGCTCGAAGGCAGCCGGCAGCCGGTCGAAGTCGTGGTCGGGCCGCGCGGCCTCGACCGCCGCATGAAGCTGACCCAGCTCGACGGGAAGCTCGGCCGCCCGCTCGTCCGTGAGCGGGATGCGCTGGCATTCCTCGTTCAACCGCCTGATGGTCTCGCTGCCGATCGCCATGGCTCCCTCCGTCATTCCGCGCGCGCGGCGTCCGCGACTCTGCGCCAGAACGCCTCGTCCCACCAGCGCCGCGCCGCGCCGGAGGTCGACGGCAGCACGTGGATCGCGGTCTCGCCGATGCGCCGCGGCTGCTCGCCGTAGGCGAGGCGTTCCGCATCCAGGAAGACGCGCGCCGCCCGCTTGCCGTTGAAGGCGAGCACGGTAGGCCGGTGGCGCGCGATCTTGGCTGCGAGCGCCGCCGCATCGTCGGCTTGCGCCGAGAGGCCGGAGTCCGCCCCGGATTCCGTCTTGCAGAGGTCGGTGAGGCCGATGCCGTAGCGGAGTGCGGTGCGAAACTCGGCCGGCGCCAGCAGGCGGGGCGTGAGGCCGACGCTGTGGAGCGTCGGCCAGAAGCGGTTGCCGGGCCCGGCATAGTAGGCGCCCGCCCGCGCCGAGGCCGCGCCCGCCGCCGAGCCGCAGAAGACGATGTGCAGCTCCGGCCCCAGCACATCGGGCAGCACGTCGGGCAATACATCCGGCAGGATCGTCGCGGGCATGGCGCGGCGCTCTCCCCTTGCGATCGCGGGCGCGCTCTATAATAGACACCCTGGGGCTTACGACAGCGACGGAGCGGGACGGTGCGGAACTTCAAGGTGGACGGCGATCGCCTGTGGGCGAGCCTCATGGAGATGGCGAAGATCGGCGCGACGGAGAAGGGCGGCGTCTGCCGGCTCGCGCTCACCGACGTGGACAAGGCGGCGCGCGACCTCTTCGTCCAGTGGTGCGAGGAGGCCGGCTGCAGCGTGAGCGTCGACAGGATGGGCAACATCTTTGCGCGCCGCGCCGGCAGGGACGATTCGCTGCCGCCGGTGATGACTGGCAGCCACATCGACAGCCAGCCGACCGGCGGCAAGTTCGACGGCATCTACGGCGTGCTCGCGGGCCTGGAGGTGATCCGCACCTTGAACGACCTCGGCTACGAGACCGACGCCCCCATCGAGGTCTCGGCCTGGACCAACGAGGAAGGCTCGCGCTTCGCGCCGGCCATGGTGGCGTCCGGCGTCTTCGGCGGCGTCTTCACGCTGGAGGAAGGCCTGGCGTGCGCGGACGTCGACGGCAAGACCATCGGCGAGGAGCTTGAGCGCATCGGCTACGCCGGCGAGATGGAATGCGGCGGGCGCGCCGTGGGCGCCTTCTTCGAGGCCCACATCGAGCAGGGGCCGATCCTCGAGGCGGAAGAGAAGACCATCGGCATCGTGCAAGGGGTGCAGGGCATCAGTTGGTTCGACGTGACCGTGACGGGGATGGAATCCCACGCTGGCACGACGCCGATGGAGCGCCGCAGGGACGCGCTCGTCGGCGCCGCCAGGCTCGTCGCCGCGATCGACCAGCTCGCGCTCGACAACGCGCCGGACGCCCGCTCGACCGTCGGCGTCATGCGGGTGAGCCCGAACTCGCGCAACGTCATTCCGGGCTCGGTCTACTTCTCCATCGACCTGCGCCACCCCGACGCCGACACGCTGGCCGCGATGACCCTGGAGGCTCGCCGCCAGGCCGACGAGATCGCCGCCGAGCGCAAGCTGGAGATCACGGTCGACGAGATCTGGCACTCGCCGCCGGTGAAGTTCGCGCGCGACTGCGTCGGCGCCGTGCAGGAGGCGGCGGAGTCTCTCGGCTACGCGAACAAGCCGATCACCTCGGGCGCGGGCCACGACGCGGTCTACGTCTCGCGCGTCGCACCCACCGGCATGATCTTCATCCCCTGCGAGGACGGCATCAGCCACAACGAGATCGAGGCCGCGACCCAGGCCGACGTGGCCGCCGGCTGCGACGTGCTGCTCAACGCGATGGTGGCCCTCGCCACCCGCGAGGAAGGTGAAGCCCGCGAGGGCGCCTGATCCCGGCATGACGGTGGTGGTCGGGCTGGAGACAGCGAACGCCCAAGGCGACATCGCGGCCATCATGGGAGGGAATTTCCTCCGCGTGGCGGAACAGTGCTGGTCTCGCCGGGGGTGAATGCTGCCCGGCCCGCGACAACTAGCGAATCGTCAGGACCAGCTTGCCCCTGAGATGACGGGCGGCGCTGGTCGCGAGCGCGGACGCGGCGTCCTCCAGCGGGAAGGTGCGAATCTCGGGCACGCGGACGGCGCCCGTCTCGACCAGCTCCAGGATACGCAGCAGATGCCGGCGGTCGCGCCCCACCCTGGGGCGGAGCGCGGTCACGTCGGCGCACGGCGGCGCCAGCGCGGCCGGGCCCGAGGCGATGAAGGCCGCGCGGCCGCCGGGCTTGAGCACGGCGAATGAGCGCTGGGCCACGTCGCCGCCCACGGTCTCGAACACGGCGTCGCAGTCCGAGACCGCGTCCGTGAAATCCTGCGCCGCGTAGTCGATCACCCGGTCGGCGCCGAGGCTCCGCACGTAGTCGACGTTGCGGGCGCTGCACGTGGCGATGACATGCGCGCCGATATGCTTCGCGAGCTGGATGCCGAAGCCGGCGACCCCGCCGGCCCCGCCCTGGATCAGGATCGTCTCGCCCGGTCGCAGGGCCAGCGTGTCCTCGATCGAGACCACCGCCGTGAGCCCGATCAGCGCGAGCGCCGTGGCCTCCACGTGGGAGAGCCCGTCCGGCTTGCGCGCCACCAGCGCCGCCGCCATCGCGATCTTCTCGGCATGCGCCCCTTCCTGCCCCACGGCGCAGACGCCGAAGACCGGATCGCCCGGCGCGAACTCGTCGACGCCGTCGCCGAGCGCGGCGACCACGCCCGAGAAATCGCGTCCGAGCACGTAGGGGAATCGGGCGACCTGGCTGTAGCGGCCTTCCAGCACCTTGCAGTCCGCGCCGTTGACGCTGGCGGCGTGGATGTCGACGACGATCTCGCCGGGGCCGGCCGCCGGATCCGGCAGGTCGCCGTAGCGGATGACCTCGGGGCCGCCGTGCCTCTCGAAATAGGCGGCTTTCACGGCGGTCCTTTTCCCTTACGCCCGCGCGGGCCGGTCACGCGCCGTGCTCCTCCGGCTCGTTGCCGGGCAGCGGGATTGTGAGCATGAGCGACGACAGGCTCTTGCCGTGGATGTCGAGCGCGCCGGTGGCGGTGACGCCGCCGCCGTGCACCCGCTCGATGACGAAGTTGAGCGCGCTCAAGCCCGGCAGGGCGTAGCGCCGCACGGGGCCGTCGGCCAGCGGGGCGAAGGCCGCCGCCACCCGCGCCTCGGTGAGTTCCCTCAGGAGCCGCTCGTAGCCCGCCTCGTCGTAGGCCACGACCGAGACGTTGACGGAATGCCCCTTGTCGCCGGCGCGGGCGTGGGCGAGATCGCGCACGCTCAGCATCAGGCGGCCTCGACCACCTCGACGCGGGGCTGCACCAGGTCGCGCGGCAGCAGCACCGACTGCACGGCGAGGATCTCGCGCACGCTCGCCGCGTCTCCGGCGCCGCCGGCCGGCCCGTTGGTGTAGAGGGCGGCGACCTCGAAGCCCACGGCCTCGGCGGCCTTCCTGTCCTGCGTGCGGCCGGTGACGCGGAGCCTCACCTCGTAGGGCTCGGGCCGCCCCGCGCCCGGCCCGTGCAGGCTGTCGAGGCCGATCAGGCGGGCGTCGAGCGCATCGTAGGCGAAGCCCCGGAGCCGCAGCCGCTCCGCCACGATCTCGCCCGCGAGCCGGGCGCGTGCCACGGCGTTCGGCCCGCCGTAGGAGAGCTGCCCCTCGCCGAGATAGCCGTCGAAATAGCCGATGCTCACCTTGTAGGTGCCGGTGCGCGGCCGGGCGCGGGCGCCCGAGACCGCCACGCGGTCGGGCCCCACCTGGCGGAGCGCGATGCCGCTCATGTCGAGCACGCAGTCGGGTGTGACGTAGGCTGCAGGGTCCTCCACCTCGTAGAGAAGCTGCTCGGTGCAGGTCGCCGCATCGATGCGCCCGCCGGAGCCTTCGCACTTGCCGAGGGTCACTGCGCCCTCACCCGTCACGTCGGCGAAGGGGAAGCCGAGGCGCGCGAGGCCCGCCACGTCCTTGGCGCCGGGGTCGGCGAAGTAGCCGCCTGACACCTGGCCCGCGCATTCCAGCAGGTGGCCCGCCGCCGCGGCCTGGGCGAGGCGGGCGTAATCGTCGTAAGCCCAACCCAGCGCATGGAGGATGGGGCCGACGAAGAGCGAGGGGTCGGCGACCCGGCCCGTCACCACCACCGGTGCTGCGGTCGCGAGCGCAGTCGCCACCGCGTCCGCACCGAGGTAGCCGTTGGCGGACGCCATGCGCGGCAGGATGCTCTCCACGGGCGCGCCCGTCTCCATCAGGGGGAGATCGGGGCGGGCGGCGACGGCGTCCCGCACGTCGTCGCCGAGCAGCACGGCGCAGCGCCGGTCGCCGAGCCCGAGGTCGGCGGCGATTTCGGCCGTCTTGCGGCCTGCCGCCAGCGGGTCGGCGGCGCCCATGTTGCTGAGCACGACGACGCCGTTCTTGGCCGCCGGCGGCAGCACGGCCCGCATGCGCTCCTCGAGCTGCGGGTTGTAGCCGCTCCCCTGTCCACGCCGCAGGCTGAGCGTCTCGCGCGCGATGGTGCGCTCCGCCAGGCACTCGAAGGCGATGTAGTCGAGCCCGCCCCGCTCCACCAGCTCGACCGCAGGCTCCCAGCGGTCGCCGGCGAAGCCCGCGCCGGAGCCGATGCGCACGCTCTGCCCCGCCATCGCGCCCTACCGCTGCGGCATGGCGGGGGCCAGGATCAGGAGGCCGCGCGCGCCGCCTGGATCTTGCGCCAGAGCGAGTCCGGCCTGAGCGGCAGGTCCGTGATCTCGATGTCGAAGGGGCTGAGCGCATCGCAGATCGCGTTACACAGCGTCCCCGGCACGTCGGACGGCCGC
The DNA here is from genome assembly GCA_965221125.1 of Alphaproteobacteria bacterium. Lineage (GTDB taxonomy): Bacteria > Pseudomonadota > Alphaproteobacteria > UBA828 > UBA828 > WTGU01. Next base: position 208,353 of record CBDCRW010000005.1, on the reverse strand, counting down.
CCCTCGCCGATGCCCCGGCTGCCCAGCGGCGTGTACGGGCACGGCGTCGGCGCGTGCGTCACCTTGATGTCCGGCACGTCCGCCGCCGTCGCCAGCTTGTAGTTTTCGAAGTCGGCGGAGAGCTGCTGGCCGTTCTCGTCGTAGACGAACTCCTCGAACATGGTGTTGGACAGCCCCTGCACGATGGCGCCCTGCATCTGCCCCTCGACGATCTGCGGGTTGATGATCTGCCCCACGTCCTCCGACGTGGTCCAGCTCAGGATCTTGAACTGGCCGGTCTCGATATCGACCTCGACCGTGCAGACATCGGCATTGAAGGCGATCATCGGCTTCTCGGCCTCGAAGAAGGCGGTGTGCTCCAGGCCGCCGGATTCGCCCTCCGGCAGGTTGATCGGCGCCATGATGACGCGCTCCACCGCCTCGCGGAACGTCTTCTTGATGTTCGAATCCTTGGCGTAGGTCACGAAGCCGTCCCTGAACGCGAAGTCGGCGGGGGAGGCATCGGCGAGCGCGAGGTCATGCGCCATGATGCGCGCGATCTTCTCCTTCAGCACGTCGCAGGCTTGCACTGCGGCGCTCACGAAGTAGGAGCCCGCGCGCGCGCCCACGGTGCCGGAGCCGAAGGGCGTCGTGCCCGTATCCCCCGTCGTCACCACCACGTCGTTGGGGTGGATGCCGAAGCTGTGGGCGACGGCCTGCGCCACCGTGGTTTCGTGCCCCTGCCCGCCGGGCGCATCGCCCTCGAACACCAGCACCTTGCCGCGCGGGTCGAGCCGCACCGTCGCAGCCCCGTAGCCCGGCTGGTTCTCCATCGGCACGAAAAGCTCGGAGGCGACGCCCGAAAGCTCGACGCCGAGGCCGAAGCCGATGCCGAGATAGCGGCCCTCCGCCCGCGCCTCCGCCTGGCGGGCGCGGAAGCCCGGCAGGTCCGCCTCTGCCATCAGGTTGTCCCACACCTTGATGAAGTCGCCGCTGTCGAAATACTCGTTGGTGATCGAGGTGTAGGGAAGCGAGGCGACGAGGTTCTTGCGGCGCACGTCCGCCGGTTCCATGCCGCACTTCTTGGCCACCATGTCGATGGCGCGTTCCATGGCGAAGCGGGTCGGCAGTTCACCGAAGGCGCGGGCCGGCGAGAGCGCGGACTTGTTGGTGATCGCGACCTTCACCTTGATGTCGCCGATCGGCCAGTCGTAGGCGTTGGGCAGCTCGATCGCGCCGAGGAAGGGCATCAGGAAGCCCCAGTAGACCCCCTCGCAACCGTCGCCGCAGTCGGCAATGCCGCGATCGCGGATCGCAAGCAGCTTGCCGTCGCTCGCCGCCGCGACCTCGAGATCGTGGATCTGGTCGCGCTCCTGGCTCACCGCCATCAGGTGCTCCTGGCGGGTCTCGATCCAGCGCACCGGGCGGCCCAGCTTCTTCGCCATGTAGGCGATCAGCATGGGCTCGCGGTAGAACGGCGCCTTGACGCCGAAGCCGCCGCCCTGGTCGCGCGGCGCGATGATGCGGATCTTCTCGGCCGGGATCTCGAGGATGTCCGCGAGCGCGAGGCGGTCGATATGCGGGCGCTGGGTGGTGAGCCAGCCGGTGAGCCCGTCCGATTCGTCCCAGTCGAACAGCGCGCCGCGGGTCTCCATCGGCGCCACGCCGCAGCGGTGGCAGGTGAAGCGTTGCTTGATGACCACGTCGGCGCTGTCGAAGACCTCCTGCACCTTGGCCTCGTGCGCGTTCTGGCTCTCCTCGTCGGCGCCGCCGGTGAAATCCATCTGGAAGATGACGTTGTCCGGCCAGTCCTCGTGGATGATGGTGGCGCCGTCGGCCAGCGCGCTCTCGGCATCGCCCACGTAGGGCAGCGGGTCGTATCCCACCTCGATGGCCTCGGCCGCGTCCTCGGCGACGTAGGCGTCGCGGGCGATCACCGCCGCCACCGGCTCGCCGTGCCACTTCACCCGGCCGACCGCGAGCGGCCAGTGCTTCGGGTACGTGGCGGGCAGCGCGGGCTGCACCACCGGCTGCGGCATGGGCAGGATCTCGTCCTTGATGTCGTCCCCGGTGACGACCGCGACCACGCCCGGCATCGCGCTCGCCGCGCTTGTGTCGATGCCCGTGATCATGGCGTGCGCGTGGTCGCTCCGCTTGAACACGATGTGGAGCGCGCCCGGCTGCGCGAGGTCGGCGAGGAACCGGCCCCGCCCCGTGATGAGGCGATGGTCCTCCTTGCGGTGGAAGTGGCTGCCGACCCAGCCTTCGCTAATTCCGGTCATCGGCCTCTCCTCCCTCACCTGCTCGCTTTCGCGGCCTCGCGGACCGCATCGACGATGTGCGCATAGCCCGTGCAGCGGCAGAGGTTGCCGACCAGCCCGCGGCGGATCTCGTCGTCCGTAGGCTCCGGGTTCTCGCGCAGGAACTCGTCCATGTTCATCAGGATGCCCGGCGTGCAGAAGCCGCACTGCAGCGCATGCTGCTCGTTGAAGGCCCGCTGCAGCGGCGAGAGCGTGCCGCCTTGCGCCAGGCCTTCGACGGTGGTGATCTCGTGCCCGTCGGCCTGGGCGGCGACCATGAGGCAGGATTTCACCGCCTCGCCGTCGAGCTGCACCGTGCAGGCGCCGCAGACGCCCTCGTAGGTGCAGCCGATGTGGGTGCCGGTGAGCGCCGCCCGCTCGCGGATGAAGTCCACCAGCAGCATGCGGACCGGCACGGTCTCCTCGAAGACCTCGCCGTTGATCGTCACCGTGATCGTGGTCGTGCTCATTGCCGGTTTCCTCCCCCAACGTCTAGCCGGCCGCCCGCGCAAACGCCGTGGCCGTGACCTCGGCGCCGAGCGAGCGGATGAGCTGCTTGCGGTAGTCGCTGTCGGCCCAGAGGTCCGCCTGGGTCTCGATCTCGGCCGCGGCCGCGTCCATGGCTGCCGCGATGCCGTCCCCGTCGCCTTGGGCGACGCCGGTGAGCGCCGCCTCGCCGGCGGCAGAGCGCGTCGGCCCGTCGGCCAGGCCGCCGACCGCGACGCGCGCGCTGGCGCAGTGCCCGTCCGCCACCTCGAGCGCGACGCAGACGCCGATCACCGGCAGCGCGTCGGTGACGAGGCCCCACTTCTTGTACGCGCTCCCGGCATTGCTGCCCGCAGCCGGGATGGTGATGGCGGTGAGGATCTCGTTCTCCTCCCGCGCCGTCTCCAGCGGGCCGCCCAGGAAATCCTCCGCGGCCAGGGTGCGCGTGCCGCCGCCGGCTGCGGTCAGCTCGAGCCGGGCGCCGAGGCCGATCGCCGTGGGCGGCATGCAGGCCGCAACGTAGTTCCAGCAGAGGCTGCCGCCGATGGTGCCGCGGTTGCGCACCTGGCGGTCGCCCACCCGCTCCGCCGCATCGCGGAGCGCGGCGCAGGCGCCGCCAAGCCGCTCGTCGCGGGCGATCTCCGCGTAGCGGGTCATCGGCCCGATGCGCACGCCGTCAGCGCCGACCTCGATGCCGGAGAGCCCGGACACCGCCTGCAGGTCGATCAGGCAGCGCGGGCGCACCAGCCGCGCCTTCACCGCCTGCATGAGGCTCTGGCCGCCGGCGATGAAGGCCGCATCGCCCTCGTCGTAGCGGCCGAGCGCGGCGAGCGCGTCGGCCACCGTCGCCGGCCTCACGTACTCGTCGATCGGTGCTGGATACATGCTGGCTGCCCCCCATTGCTTACCGGCGCGCCATTATAGGTGCGGCACGCGCTGCCGTGCACGGCTGTTTCGGGTGTGTCGGCGCCCTCCGATCACCCCGAGAATTCGCGCAACTAGCGCACGAAGTTCTTCACGTAGTCGGCGCCGAGGCCGACCTCCTCGTAGTGCTGCCGCGCGCGGTCGAGGCGGTGGAAGACGTCCTCGGCATGGTCGTCCCGGCCGTCCTCGTCCACGTAGTTGACCGAGCCCGAGATCGCGAAGAAGCAGTGCATCTCCGGGCAGTCCTCGTCGACCACAAGGGTGTGGACCTCGCCCGGCGGCTCGTAGATGTAGGTGCCCTGGTCGGCGATCCAGTCGTGCTCCAGGTAGCGGAAGGCGCCCTTGAGCACGAGGCCGTGCACCGGCGCCGGGTGGCGGTGGCGCGAGACGAAGCCGCCGCCCGTGACCTTCACCACCTCGCACCAGCCGCCCTGCACGGTGTTGTACATGAGCGGGCGCAGCCAAACGCCCTCCTTGAGGGGGACCCAGATGCGCTCGTCCTCCGGGTCGGTCGCGAGCACGATATCGGGCGGCGAGAAGGGATGGGCGCTCGGCGCGGAGACGCGGGCGACGGTGGCGGCGGCTTGGCTCATGGGGCTTCTCCTCAGGCGTGCGGGCCGAGCCTAGCCGATCGGCGCACCGGCGCAAGCGGCCCGCGCGCTTCGGCGAATTCGGGAGGGAAACCCGTTCAGGAGCTATGCGTGCCTTCCTCGATCAGCTCCACCTTGTAGCCGTCCGGATCCTCGATGAACGCGATCACCGTGGTCCCGCCCTTCACCGGCCCCGCCTCGCGCGTGACGTTGCCGCCCGCCGCGCGAATGCGCTCGCAGGTCTCGGCCACGTTCTCCACGCCGAGCGCGATATGCCCGTAGGCGGTGCCGAGGTCGTACTCCGAGACGCCGTGGTTGTAGGTCAGCTCCAGCTCGGCCTCGCCGTTCTCGTTGCCGCCGCCGAATGCGACGAAGGCAAGGCTGTACCCCTGGTCCGGGCGCTCCGTCTTGCGCAGCAGGTCCATGCCGATGACCTTCGTGTAGAAGTCGATGGAACGCTGCATGTCGCCCACGCGGAGCATGGTGTGAAGAAGCTGCATGGTCAGTCCCCCTGAATGATCGTGCGGCAAGATAGGCGAACCGGCACCCGGATCGCTACCCCGCCTGTTCCCATCGCGCGGCGGCACGATCATCCGCCCTTCCCCCTCGCCCCTCGAAGCCTCATGCGCGTGCATGATTCTGCAAAATATCCTCACTGTGATAACCAAATTAAAGTATTTCTTGCCTATACTTCAGATATCGTCAACATTCGGGAGATACGATAACGAATTGATATCGGAGACGACACGCCGCGACCACCGACGCCACGAGGCGACACATGCCCCGACCCACACCACGTGTGATTCAGTCAGTGAGCGAAGGCAGCGTCGGCGACGCCGGCGAAATCTCGCGGCTCTCCTCTCCCAACGACGATCTCAACCAGCGGATCATCCGCCTGCTGCAGGAGGACGGGCGCGCGGCCTATGACGAGATCGGGCAGAAGCTCGGCGTCTCGGGCGGCACGATCCGCAACCGCGTTACCCGGATGCGGGACGCGGGCATCCTCCGCATCGTCGCCGTGGTCGACCCGGTGGCGGTCGACTACGAGTCCGACGCCATGCTCGGCATCAAGGCCGCGCCGGGGATAGCACCCACGGAGGTCGCGCAGCGCCTCGAACCCCACCCTGTCGTGGTCTATGTCATGTGGGTCGCCGGCCGCTTCGACCTGCTGGTCGAGGTCGTCTGTGACGAGGAGACCGAGCTCGCGGCCTTCCTCAACGACCACGTCCACGGCCAGACCGACATCGCCCACGTCGAGGTCATGACCCAGCTCGGCATGTTCAAGAACCAGTTCCTGCTCAAGCGCCACGTGCCCTGACCGTGCTCTCAAGGAACGTGCCATGAGCCTGTCGCTGCAGTCGATCCTGGGGGCCGAGGCCCTGGCCGCGTTCGACGCGCCCGGCCCGGTGGCGCGGGGGCTGCCGGCGGCGGCGTATACCAGCGAGGCGTTCCTGGCGCTGGAGTACGAGCGCGTCTTCGCCCCATCCTGGGTCTTCGCCGCCCTCGCCCACGAGCTGGCCCGGCCGGGCGACGCGGTGCCCGTCACCGTCGCCGGCCGCCCGGTGCTGCTGCTGCGCGATGGCGAGGGCGAGGTCCGCGCCTTCCACAACGTCTGCCGCCACCGCTGCCTCAAGCTGGTGGACGAGCCCTGCAACGTGGGCCCGGCCATCCAGTGCCCCTACCACTCGTGGACCTACCGGCTCGACGGCGCGCTCCACGTCGCCCCCTACTTCGGCGGCACCGACCCGCGCGCGGTGCCGGAGGGCTTCGAGCGCGCGGAGCACGGGCTGCTGCCGGTGCGCACAGAAATCTGGCACGACTGGGTCTTCGTCAACCTGAGCGGCGACGCGCCGCCCATCGAGGACTTCGTCGCCCCGCTGCAGAGCCACCTGGGCGGCTTCGACCTCTCCCGCATGAGGCACGTGGTCACGGTGGACCTGGGGGAGATCGCGGCGAACTGGAAGCTCCTGATGGAGAACTTCATCGAGCCCTACCACGTGCCCTTCGTCCATGCGACGACGACCGAGCAGCCGCTGACCGACCACTACACGGTGAACGAGCCGGGCTGCCTCGGCTGCGCCGTGGACGTCTCGGCCGAGGCCAGGCGGGACGACACGCTCTCGGCGGACTCCCGCTACCTCACGCTCTTTCCCAACTTCGTGCTGGGCCTCTATCTGCCGGACCAAGTGGGCGTGCACCTCGACGTGCCGCTCGCGCCGGGGCGCACCAGCCAGCGCCGCGCGGTCTACAGCCTGCGCCCGGAGCCGGTAACGGCCGAGGAGGCGGAGGAGCTGGCGCGGCTCTGGCGCGACGTGCACGAGGAGGACCAGGTGATCTGCGAGCGTCTGCAGCAGGGGCGCGCGTCTGCCGTCGCCGACGGCGGCGGCGTGCTCTCCCCGCACTGGGAGGACGCCGTGCGCAGCTTCCAGGAGCGCGTGGTGAGCCGGCTGCGATGAGCGCCGGGGGGGCGATACCGCCCGCCGTCCTGCACGCAAACTGACGGGATTGTCCAAGCGCCACGATCCGACACCACACACCACACACCGGGACAGGATGACGTCTTCCTGATCCACCTGTCCCACCACGCGAGGAAACCGATCCGATGAACACAGCACCGGGTAACATGATGGAGGCGCTGCCTGACATCGAGCGCGTCCGCGAGGAGCACGCGAAGCTTGTCGAGGCGGGCGTCCGCTACGTGTTCTCCTGCTGGATCGACATGCACGGCCTGCCCAAGACCAAGCCGGTGCCGATCAGCGAGTTCGAGAACGTGTGCATGGGCAAGGGGCCGCAGTTCGCCGTGCACTCGATCTCCTTCGTGCCGGAGCTGGGCGCGGCGGACTCGGACCAGATTCCAATTCCCGACATAGATTCCCTCGTCATCTGCCCGTGGGACCGCACCTGCGCCTGGATGTTCGCGGACCTCTGGTGGGAGGACGCGCCCTACAACCTCTGCCCCCGGCAGGCGCTGAAGCGCGTGATGCGCGACGTGGCGGCCAAGGGTTACGTGGGCTACGCCGGCATCGAGCCCGAGTTCATCGTGATGCGCTGGGAGGACGGCCAGCCGGTCAAGGCCTTCGACAACGACCCGCTCCCCGGCGCGGGCGTCCGCTCACGCCGCCAGGCCTTCGGCTACGACATCGAGTACACCATCGATTCCATGAGCTTCCTCGGCGCGGTCATCGACATCCTCGAAGACCTCGGCTGGGGCCTGAAGGACGTGGTCTGCGAGGGCGCCTACTCCCAGTTCGAGCTCGATTTCGGCTACACGGACGTGCTCGGCATGGCGGATCGCCTGGTGTTCCTGCGCGTGCTGCTGAAGGAGGTGGCCAAGAGCCAAGGCCTCTTCGCCACCTACATGCCGAAGCCCACGACCGGCGACTGGCGCTCGGGCGCGCACATCAACTACTCGATCCAGCGCCTCGACAATCCGGGAGTCAACATCCTCGGAGACCACGACGCCGGCTGGGCCGATGCCGCCTACCACGCCGTCGGCGGCCTGCTGCGCCACGGCGGCGCGCTCACGGCGCTCACCGCCACGACCGTCAACTCGTACAACGGCCTGGTGGCCCGGGTCGGCGGCTTCGAGGGCGGCACCGTGACCTGGGCGCCGACCCACATGACCTACGGCAGCAACAACCGCTCCGCCATGCTGCGCCTGCCGCAGAACCGCTTCTGCATCGAGAACCGCGCCTCCGACCTCTGCATGAACCCGTATCTCGCGCTCGGCATGACGAGCGCGGCCGCGGTCGAGGGCGTGATGGAGAAGATCGACCCCGGCCCGCCGCTCAACAAGGACCTCTACGACCTCACGGACGAGGAGATCGTGGCGAGCGGCGGTCAGCGCCTGCCGCGCAACCTGCTGGAAGCGGTCGAGATCCTGCGCGACGACCCGCTGGCGGCCGAAGTGCTGGGCCCGACGATGATGAACTCCTGGCTCCGCTACAAGATCGACGAGTGGGAGCGCTACCACCAGACGGTGACCGACTGGGAGGTGGAGGAGTACCTGCGGCTCTACTGAGGGCGCGCCACCGTGGCACCGGATTACGAGACCTTCGAGCTCGGCGACGTGGCGCTGCAATCCGGCGCCACGCTGCCGGCGGCGCGGCTCGCCTACAGGACCTGGGGCGCGCTCAACGCCGACGGCGACAACGCGATCGTCATGCCGACCTTCTACACCGGCACGCACGAGCGCAACGAGGGCTACGTGACGCAGGTGCCGGCGCTGGACCCGGAGCGCTGGTTCATCGTCTCGATCAACATGTTCGGCAACGGCCTCTCGTCATCGCCGAGCAACACGCCGCCGCCTTGCGACGGGCCGCGCTTCCCCACGGTCACCCTCCACGACAACGTCGCCTGCCAGCACCGGCTGCTCACGCAAGCGCTGGGCGTCAAGTGCATCGCCCTCGTGCTCGGCTGGTCCATGGCCGGCTGCCAGTCGTACCAGTGGGGCGCGCAGTATCCCGAGATGGTGGACGCCATCCTGCCGTTCTGCGCTTCCGCCCGGACCTCTGCGCACAACAAGGTGTTCCTCGAAGGGGTGAAGGCGGCGCTCACGGCGGACGCCGCATTCGCGGGCGGCGACTACACGGCGCCGCCGGAGGCGGGGCTTCGCGCGTTCGGGCGGGTCTACGCCGGCTGGGCCTACTCGCAGACCTTCTACCGCGAGGGGCTTCACCGCGAGCTCGGCTTCGAGACCTGGGAGGACCTGCTGCTCGACTGGGAGCAGGACCACCTCGGCTGGGACGCCAACGACCTGCTGGCCAAGCTCCACACCTGGCAGCTGGGCGACATCAGCGCCAACGACCGCTACCGGGGCGATTTCGAGCGCGCGCTCGGCGCCATCACGGCCCGCGCGATCCTCGTCCCCTGCACCACCGATCTCTACTTCCCGCCCGAGGACAACGCCATCGAGGCGCGGCACATGCCGAACGCCGACCTCCGGCCCTATGTCTCGCCCTGGGGCCACTGCGTCGCGTCCCCCGGCCGCACGGGCAGCGATTTCCTGCGCTTCCTGGACTCCTGCATCAACGAGCTGCTGGCGGACCGGGACCGTACAGGCTAGAGCGCGGCCGTCCTTGACGGACGCGCGACAGGCCGCGATAGCGGCCCGCCGCGTATGCGGCGCCCTCGCGGAGGCGCCGGTCGTCGCGCCGGCAGGCGCGCGCAAGCGCACGACGACCGGCTGCCGTGAGCGAGAAAGACTCGGAGCGATTCCGGCTAAGACGGAAACGCTCCGAGGAAGCGCCGCATGCGGCTGACGGCGCGTTCGGGGTCGCGCAGCAGGCCGGCGGCATCGGCCAGGCGGAAGAGGGCGGTGAAGTAAGGCAGCGGCCGCATCGCCTGCGCCCCGCCGATCATCACGAAGTGGTCCTGGAAGCCGTTGAGGTAGGCGAGGAAGACCACGCCCGTCTTGTAGTGCTGCGTCGGCGCGCGGAAGACCAGGCGGGACAGCGGCACGGTCGGCTCCAGTATCCGCCGGTAGGCCGCCAGGTCGCCTGTCGCCAGCGCCGAGAGCGCCGCCGAGGCCGCCGGCGCGATGGGGTCGAAGATGCCGAGCAGCGCGTCGCTGTGACCCTCCGCGTCGCCCTCGATCAGCGCCGGGTAGTTGAAGTCGTCGCCCGTGTACATCCTGACGCCGTCCGGCAGGCGCCGGCGCATCTGGATTTCCTTGGCGTCGTCCAGCAGGGAGAGCTTGATCCCGTCCACCCTGCCGGCGTTGGCATGGACGATCGCCAGCGCGGTCTCGAGCGCCGGTGGGAAGTCGTTCGCGCCCCAGTAGCCGGCGAGCGCCGGGTCGAACATCTCGCCCAGCCAGTGCAGGATCACCGGCGCCTCGGCCTCGGCCAGCACGCGGGCGTAGACCGCCTCGTAGTCGGCGGGGCCGGTCGCGATGCGGGCCAGCGCGCGGGTCGCCATGAGCACGACCCGCCCGCCGGCCCTCTGCACCGCGGCAAGCTGCTCGTGGTAGGCGGCGACCACGTCGTCGAGCGAGCGCGCCTCCGCCGGGTCGAGGTGGTCGGTGCCGACGCCCGAGACGATGCGTGCCCGCTCCTCCGGCGCCGCGTCGGCGAGGGTGCGCTCGATCAGCGCCTTCGCGGCAGGCCAGTCGAGGCCCATGCCGCGCTGGGCCGTGTCCATCGCCTCGGCGACGCCGAGTCCCAGGCCGAGAATATGGCGGCGGAAGGCGAGCGTCGCCTCCCAGTCGATGGCCGCGCCCTGAGCGGGCTCCTGCGCCGCGAACGGGTCGGCCACGACATGCACCGCCGCGAAGGCCCGGCGGTTGAAGCGGCGCGGGCCGGCCGGCGCCGCAACCGGCCGCGCCGTCAGCTCATAGGTGGCCAACCGGCCGGTCTCGTCGGGGAGGTCGATGGCGAGGGCGGGCATCGGCGCGCGCGGCCTCAGATCAGGCCGCGCACGTGGTCGGCGCCCTTTTCCGCCACCATGATGGTCGGCGCGTTGGTGTTGCCCGTGGTGAGCAGCGGCATCACGGACGAATCGATGACCCGCAGACCGTCGAGGCCCCGCACCTTCAAGGCAGGGTCCACCACCGCCATGTCGTCGCTTCCCATCTTGCAGGTGCCCACCGGGTGGAAATCCGTCTTGCCCGCCCTGCGGGCATAGGCGGCGATATCGGCGTCGCTCCGCACGTCGGGGCCGGGATGGCGCTCGCACAGGATGAAGGGGCGGAACGCCTCCTGCGCCATGATCTCGCGGGCGAGCTTGAAGCCCCTGAGCGACATCTCGTGGTCGTAAGGGTCGCCCCAGTAGTTGGGGTCGATGGCGGGCGGCTCGCGCGGGTCGGCGTCCCGCAGCGTCACCGTGCCGCGCGCCTTGGGCCGGGAGAAGCACGAGTTGAGCGTGACGCCGGCCCCTTTCAGCTTGGCGAGGCCGTACTCGAGGCCCGAGCCCAGCACGAAGTGCATCTGGATGTCGGGCGCCGGCGCGTCCGCATCGGCGTACCAGAACCCGCCGGCGTCGATCAGGGTGGACGCGATCGGCCCCTGGCGGAACAGCAGGTACTGCAGCACGGCCCAGAGGGTGCGGTGGGGCCGCAAGACCTTGTCGTAGCTGAAGTCGCCGCGGCACTCGCTCACCACGTAGACGTCGAAGTGGTCCTGCAGGTTCCGCCCGACGCCCGGCAGGTCGTGCACCACGTCGATGCCGAGCGCGCGCAGGTCGTCGCCCCGGCCGATGCCGGACAGCATCAGCAGCTTGGGCGAGCCGATGGCGCCGGCGCTCACGATCACCTCGCGCGCGGCCCGTATGCGCTCAGGTCTCCCGCGCCGGCCGCAGTCGACGCCCACCGCGCGGCCGCTCTCGAGGACGACGCGGGTCGCCAACGCACGGGTCCTCACGGTGAGGTTCGACCGCGCCATCGCGGGCCGCAGGTACGCCTCGACCGCGCTGCAGCGCCGGGCCTTGCGGTTGGTCACCTGGTAGTAGCCGCAGCCTTCCTGCGCCGTGCCGTTGAAGTCCGCATTGTAGGGCAGCCCGGCCTGTTGCGCCGCGCGCAGGAACGCGGCCGATATCGGCAGGGGGCGGACGGGGTCGCTCACGCCGAGCGGGCCGCCGGAGCCGTGGTAGTCGTCGTGAAAGCGCTCGTTGTCCTCGGGCCGCCTGAAGTAGGGCAGCACGTCGGCATAGGCCCAGCCGGGGCAGCCTGCTGCGGCCCAGCCGTCGTAGTCCCTGGGGTTGCCGCGGGCGTAGATCATGGCGTTGATCGAGCTGCCGCCGCCCAGCACGCGCCCCTGCGGGTACCACATCTCGCGCCCGTCGATCTCGCGCTGGGGCGCCGTGGAATAGCCCCAGGTGTGCGACGTGCCGGTGAGCTTGGCGAAGCCGGCCGGCGCATGGATATAGGGGTGCCGGTCGCCGCCGCCGGCCTCCAGCAGCAGCACGGAGACATCCGGGTCTTCGGAGAGCCGCGCCGCGAGGCAGCAGCCAGCCGGGCCGGCGCCGACGATGACGTAGTCGTATTCGCGCACGGCTAGAGCCGCTGAACCGACAGGCCGCCGTCCACGTGGACGACGCTGCCGGTGGCGAAGGCGAAGTCGCCGCGCACCAGGGCAGACGTCGCGCGCGCGACGTCCGCCGGCTCGCCCCAGCGGCGGATCGGGCTCAGCCCGGCGGCGATGGCGCGGTCGTACTTGTCCGTCACGCTCGCGGTCATGTCGGTGCGGATGATACCGGGCCGCACCTCGTAGACCGAAACGCCCTCATCGGCCAGGCGCAGCGCGAGCAGCCTGGTGAGCATGGCGAGCCCCGCCTTGGAGATGCAGTACTCGCTGCGCTCCGGCGTCGCCATCTCGGCGCTGACCGAGCCGATGCTGACGATGCTGCGGCGGAAGCCGTCGCCCCGCGGGTGCGCCACCATCCACGCGGCCACGCGCTGGCTGAGGAAGAAGGTCCCCCTGAGGTTGACGCCCATGACCCGGTCGAAGGCCTCCGGCGTCGCCGCCAGCATGTCGCCGCGCTCGGGCCACACCACGCCCGCGTTGTTGACCAGCACGTCCAGCCCGCCGCCCCAGTCCGCCACCGTCTCGACCAGGGGGCCATGCGCGTCGAGGTCGGCGAGGTCGCTTGTGACGCCGAGCGCGCGGCCGCCAGCCGTCTCGATTCCCGCCCGTACCGGGTCGTCGGCTTCGGCGGGCAGGATGTCCGCGCAGGCCACGTCGAACCCGCTCTCGGCCAGCGCGACGGCAATGGCCGCGCCGATGCCGCGCCGCGCACCCGTCACCAGCGCGACCGGGCGGCTGGCGAGGGAGGAGATCGGGGTGTCGGCCACGGGCGCCCCTCAGTGCAGCCGCGTCGACGCGATGTGCTCGCCCGCGCGGAGCGCCTGGGCGGCCACGGTAAGCGCGGGATTGACGGCGGCGGACGAGGGGAAGAACGAGGCGTCGACGACATAGAGGTTGTCGAGGTCGAAGGCCTTGCAGAAGGGGTCGAGCGCCGCCGCCGCCGGGTCGTGGCCGAAGCGCACGGTGCCGCACTGGTGCGACGGCGTGTCCTTCGAGAACGCCCTGGTCAGCACGATGGGGAAGCCCGCCGCCCGCAGCAGCCTTCGCACCCTGGCGACGAGCATCCCGTGCGCGGCCACATTCGTCCGGCGCCAGTCGAGGACGATGGACCCGTCGCCCCGCACCGTCACCCGGCTCTCCGGGTGCGGCAGGTCCTCCGACATGGCGTACCAGTCGACGCTGTGGGCGGCGAGCCAGGCGCGCGCCCAGCGCGGCACGGCGCGGATTTCGCTCCGCAGCATCGGCTCCATGATCTTGCCCAGCAGTTGCACGTTGCCGAGCGGCGGCCCGCCCGCGCCGTCCCCCAGGTAGAAGTCGTTGAGCGCCAGCGTCTTCTGGAACGGCTCCCGGTTGGTATGCAAGGGCCTTATCGCCATCACCGCCGTGCAGTTGTGGTTCATGTAGTGCCGCCCGACCATGCCGGAGGCGTTGGCGAGACCATTCGGATGCTTCGCATGGACCGAGCGTAGCAGGATCGCGGCGCTGTTGACCGCGCCCGCCGCCAGCACGAAGAGATCGCCCCGGACCTCCGTGCCGTCGGCAAGCTGGGCGGCCACCACGCGCCGGCCGCTCGGATCGGCCAGCAGGCGGGCGACCTGCGCCTCCGTTCGCAGCGAAACGTTCCCGTGGTGCAGCACCGGGTCGATCAGCCGGGTCTCGGCGTCGCCCTTGGCGCCGAGCCGGCAGGGGAAGCCGTCGCAGGTGTTGCAGCGCACGCAGGCGCCGCCGTCGTGGTCCTGCACCGACGTCGGCATGGGGAAGGGGCGCAGCCCTTGCGCGCGCAACCGCTCGGCGACCTCGGCGATCACCGGATTGTGGCGCAGCGGCGGATAGGGGTAGGGGCCGGAGCGCGGCGGCTCGGTCGGGTCGGCGCCGGCCTCGCCGTGGACGCCGAAGAGGCGCTCGGCGCGGGCGTACCAGGGCTCGAGCGTCTCGTAGTCGATGGGCCAGGCCGGCGAGAGCCCGCCCGCGTGCTCCATGGCCGAAAAATCCTCGCGGCGGAAGCGGAACATGGTGGCGCCGAACACCTTGGTATGGCCGCCCACGTAGTAGAACTGCCCCGGCCGGAAGGCGCGGCCCGTGCCGTCGACCCAGCGCTCGTCCGACTTGTAGACGGCATCGGCGTAGACCGCCTCGGGGTCCCAGTTGCGCTCCTCGCGCGGCAGCCGCGCGCCCCGCTCGAGGATCGCGATGCGGGCGCCGGTGGGTGCCAGCGTATGGGCCACGCAGCCGCCGCCCACGCCGGAGCCGATGATGACGACGTCGAATGCGCCGCTCACCGGCTCAGAGTCTCTCCTCGGTCTCGGGGTCGAACAGCACCGCCTTGGACATGTCGACCATGAACCGGCGGCGCTCCCCGGCGCGGGCGCCGGTCTCGGCCCTGAGCCGCGCCACGGCCTCCCTGCCGCCGAGGCGGATCATCGCCAGCGTGTCGGCGCCGGTCGGCTGCGTGACCTCCACGTGGGCTTCGAGGGGATGGCGTTGCGCGCCCTCGGCGTCGGCAGAAGGGGCATCGTCGATGCTCTCGGGCCGGAGCCCGAGGATCACGTCGCGGCCGACAAAGGCGCGCGCCGCGTCGGAGGGCCGGTGCAGCGGCAGCACCGTGGTCGAGCCGTCGGCGCGCTGCAGGCCGACCACCAGCGCGCCGTCCGCCCGGTCAAGCCGCGCCGGCACCAGGTTCATCGACGGCGAGCCCATGAAGTCGGCGACGAAGATATTGGCGGGCGTGTTGTAGATCTCGGCCGGGCTGCCCACCTGCTGCAGCACGCCGTCCTTCAGCACCGCGATCACGGTGGCCAGCGTCATCGCCTCGATCTGGTCGTGGGTGACGTAGACGATGGTGGTGCCGAGGCGCTGGTGCAGCTTCTGAATCTCCGTCCGCATCTCGACGCGGAGCTTGGCGTCGAGGTTGGAGAGCGGCTCGTCGAACAGGAATATCTTCGGGTCGCGCACCAGCGCGCGGCCCATGGCGACGCGCTGGCGCTGGCCGCCGGAAAGCTGGCCGGGCTTCCGCTCCAGCAAGTCCTCGATCTGCAGCATGCTGGCCACGCGGGCCACCACCTGCCTGCGCTCGGCCCTGGGCACGCCCCGCATCTCCATGCCGAACGACATGTTCTTGGCGACGTTCATGTTCGGGTACAGCGCGTAGGACTGGAACACCATGGCGATGTCGCGCTTCGACGGATGCAGCTCGTTGACGCGGGCGCCGTCGATCAGGATCTCGCCGGCGGAGACCGTCTCCAGCCCGGCGATGGTGTTGAGCAGCGTCGACTTGCCGCAGCCCGACGGCCCCACCAGCACGAGGAATCCGCCTTGCGGCACGCTGATGTCGATGCCCTTGAGCACCTCGACCGCGCCGAAGCGTTTTTCGAGACCGCTGACCACCAGAAACGACATGCGCCTATCCCTTCACGGCGCCGGCCATGAGGCCGCGCACGAAGTAGCGGCCGGCGACGACGTAGACCACCAGCGTCGGGATCGCCGCCAGGACCGCGCCGGCAAAGTGCACGTTGTACTCCTTCACCCCGGTCGACGAGCTGACCAGATTGTTGAGCGCCACCGTCATCGGCTGCGAATCGAAGTCCGCGAACGAGGCGCCGAACAGGAAGTCGTTCCACACGTTGGTAAACTGCCAGATCACCGTGACCACGATGATCGGGCCGGAGCTCGGCAGCAGGATGCGGTAGAAGATTCGCAGGAAGTTAGCCCCGTCGATCTGCGCCGCCTTCACCAGCTCGGTCGGGAACGCCGCGTAGTAGTTGCGGAAGAAGAGCGTGGTGAAGCCCAGCCCATAGACCACGTGCACCAGCACCAGGCCCCAGGTGGTGCCGGCGATGCCGAGGAAGCCCAGCACCCGGGCCATGGGGATCAGCACGATCTGGAAGGGGATGAAGCAGGCGAACAGCATCAGCGCGAAGACGAGGGTATCGCCGCGGAAGCGCCACTTGGTGAGCACGTAGCCGTTGAGCGCGCCGAGCAGCGTGGAGATCACCACCGCCGGCACGACCATCTTGATCGAGTTCACGAAGTAGGGCGCGAGCCCGGTCGGCTGGACCCCGATCTGCGCCTGGTTCCAGGCCTTGATCCAGGGCGCGATGGTGGCGAGCTCCGGCAGCGCCAGCATGTTGCCGCCGCGGATCTCGTCCAGCTCCTTGAACGAGTTCACCATCATGACGAAGAGCGGCAGCAGGTAGTAGACGACGAAGACCAGCAGCACGGCGTAGATCAGCGCCCGCGTGAGCCGCCCGGTGCGCACCGCCGTCTCGATAGCGCTAGCGGCCATGGCGCGGCTCCCGCAGCTCGGCATAGAGGTAGGGCACGATGATCGCCGCGATCATCATCAGCATGATCACGGCAGACCCCGCGCCGATCCCCATCTGGTTGCGCGTGAAGGTGTAGGAGTACATGAAGGTCGCCGGCATCTCGGTCGCCCGCCCCGGCCCGCCGCCGGTGAGCGCCACCACCAGGTCGTAGGACTTGATCGCCATGTGGGCGAGGACGACGAAGGCGGAGAGGAACGCAGGGCGCAGCTGCGGAATGATGATCCGCGCATAGAGCTTGAAGTTCGACGCGCCGTCGATCTGCGCCGCCTTGATGATCTCGTTGTCGATGCCCCGCAGGCCCGCCAGGAAGATCGCCATGACGAAGCCCGAGGTCTGCCACACCGCCGCGATCACGATGGTGTAGATCGCCATCTGGCGGTCCTTGATCCAGTCGAACTCGAAGCTCGCCCAGCCCCAGCTCTGCAGGGTCTGCTCCAGCCCGATGCCGGGGTCGAGGAACCACTTCCACGCGGTTCCCGTGACGATGAAGCTGAGCGCCATCGGGTAGAGGTAGATCGGCCTCAGCACACCCTCGTTGCGGATCTTTTGATCCAGAAGGATGGCGAGGGTGAGCCCGATCGCGGTGCAGATGGCGATGTAGAGCCCGCCGAAGATCGCCAGGTTCTCGACCGCCGTCGACCAGTGGCGCAGCCCGAACAGCTTCTCGTAATTCTCGAAGCCGATCAGGTTGAACTTGGGCAGGATGCGGGAGTTGGTGAACGAGAGGTAAACGGTGAAGACGATAAAGCCGTAAACGAACAGCACGATCGCCGCGAAGCTCGGCGCGAGCACCAGCCGGGGCAGCGCCTGCTGCGCCCAGCCGCGCAGGTAACGACCGTAGTCCATCACGACGGATACACCCGCATGCCCCGCCCTTCCGGGAGAACGGTCGACCGGCCCCGGCGCGCGGGCCGGAGCCGGTCGGCCAGTCGTGCTACATCGCCGCTTCGACGGCGTTCACCAGCTCTTCCACGGCGGTCGCGGAATCGAACTCGCCGTTGAAGTGGGCGGTGACGACGTCGTAGATGGCGTTCTTCACCGACGCCGGCGACGCGTGGCCGTGCGCGAACGAGCCGTAGAGCGTGCCGTTGGCGTTGGCCTCCGCCAAGTCCATCATGCCCTTCTTGCCGCAGTCGTCGAAGGCCTCGTCGGAGACGTCCGTGCGCGCGGGCACCGAGCCCTTGACCACGTTGAAGGCGGACTGGAAGGAGGGCGACATGATCGAAGATGCCAGCTTCTCCTGCGCGGAGCGGCGCTCTTCGCCCACCGCGAACATGGCGAACTGGTCGGCGTTGAAGGTCACCGTTCCCTGCGTGCCGGGATGGCGGAAGCAGACGAAGTCGACGCCCGGCTGCTTGCCGGCGTTGAGGAACTCGCCCTTGGCCCAGTCGCCCATCATCTGCATGCCGGCCGTGCCCTCGATGACCATGGCGGTGGCCAGGTTCCAGTCGCGGCCCGAGAAGTTGTCGTCCACGTAGGAGCGCAGCGTCGCCATGCGGTCGAACGCTTCCTTCATGGTATCGGAGCCGAGCGCGGCCGGGTCAAGCTCGACCATGGCCGCCTGGTAGAAATCGGTCCCGCCGGTGGACATCAGGACGCCGTCGAAGATCGTGGCCTCCTGCCAGGCCTGGCCGCCGTGGGCCAGCGCCACGTAGCCCGCGCCCTGGATCGCGTCGAGCGCGGCCACCAGCTCGTCCCAGGTGCCGGGCGCGGCGATGCCGAGCTCGTCCAGGATTGCCTTGTTGGCCCACACCCAGTTGGTCGAGTGCACGTTGACCGGGGCCGAAATCCACTTGCCGTCGTACTTGGCGAAGCGCTGGAGCGCCGCCGGCACCACACCGTCCCAGCCCTCAGCTTCGGCAACGGCGTTGAGGTCGGCGAGCGCGCCCTCGGCGGCCCAGTCCTGGATGTCGAAGCCCAGCATCTGCACGGCGGTCGGCGCATTGCCGGCGGTGACGCGCGCGCGCAGCACGGTCATCGCCTCGGTGCCGCCGCCGCCTGCGACGGGCATGTCCTGCCAGGTGACGCCCTGGCCTTCGAGGTCCTGCTTGAGGACGTTGAGCGCGGCAGCCTCGCCGCCCGAGGTCCACCAGTGCAGCACCTCGACTTCTTCTGCGGCCTGGGCGGCAGGCGCCAGGCCGACCGCAAGGGTCATCGCAGCGCCTGCGACGCCTGCGGTCAGAACGGATCGGATCGTCATGTCGGGTCTCCCCTCGGTTGGTTGAATGCGCGTCTCACACTCTGAACGGCCGGCTCGCTCGCGCATTCCGTTGCGAGCCGGTCCGATATTCCGGGCGATGCACCGCCCTGCTTGCGCTGCCGCTCATCGGTTGGAGAACACCGGCGGCCGCTTCTCGCGAAAGCTCGCTATGCCTTCGCGGATATCCTGCGTGCCGGCGGCGACGCCGGACGCGAGCGCTTCGAGGGTCGCCGCCGTGTCTTCTCCCTCAGCGGCGTTGATGAGCTGCTTGGTGAGCTGGACGGCGACCGGAGCGCGCGCGGCGATGCGTGCGGCCATGGCGAGCGCCGCATCGAGCGCGGTGCCCGCCGGCACGACCCGGTGCACCACGCCGGCGCGCGCGGCAGCGTGCGCGTCCAGCCGCTCGCCCGTGAGCGCCATCAGCTTGACCGGAGCGGCGCCGACGGCGCGGACGAGGCGCTGGGTGCCGGACCAGCCGGGCACCACGCCGACGTCCGCCTCGGGCAGGCCGAAGGCTGCGTCCGCTCCGGCGATACGCAGGTCGGCCGTCGCCGCAAGCTCCAGCCCGCCGCCCAGCGCCAGGCCCTCGATGGCGGCGATCAGCGGCGGGCGCAGCCGCGCCATGCGGTCGAAGACGGCGTGGCCGTCCCGCACCCAGTGGCGCCAGACGTGGAGGGCATCGGCGCCGGCCCAGGCTTCGATGTCGGCGCCGACGCAGAAGGCTCGCTCGCCGGCCGCGCTCAGGACGGCGACGCGGATGCCGTCGTCGCGCTCGATGCGCTCTGCGGCGTCGCGCAGTCCGGCCAGCATCGCCGGCGTCAGCGCGTTGAGTTTTTCGGGCCGGTCCAGCGTGATGCGGGCGAGCGCGCCGTCGCGCGCGACTATGACGCGCCCGTCGCTCATGCCGCGCGCTCCCTGAGCGCGAGCCCCATGGGCTCGGGCCGGAACAGGTTTGTCGGCATTTCCCTGAGATCGTCGGCGACCGCGAGCGGGAACGCCGCCTGCCCCAGCACGTCGCGCGCCAAGTCCACGCCCGGCGCGACCTCGATCACCTCCGGCCCGCTCTCGCCCAGGCGCAGCACGCAGCGCTCGGTGACGTAGAGGACGTCCTGGCCCTGCGCGCGTGCGCGCCGGCCGCTGAAGGTCACGTGCTCGACCCGCTCGACCAGCTTCCGCACCTTCCCTTCGCGCTCGATCCGGAGCGCGCCGCCCTCGATGGCGAGCGTCGCGCCGGCGGTGAAGTAGCCGGCGAAGACGATGCGGGGCGCATTGGCCGTGATGTCCACGAAGCCGCCGGCGCCGGCGGTGACCTGCGGGCGTGCCGCGAGCCTGGAGACGTTGACGTTGCCCGCCCGGTCGATCTCCAGGAACGACAGCAGGGAGGCGTCGAAGCCGCCGCCCTGCAGGTAGGTGAACTGCTGCGGCGAGGGGATGATGGCTTCGGCGTTGGCCGCGCAGCCGAACTGAAAGCCGAGGAGCGGAATGCCGCCGACCGCTCCCTGCTCGATGACCCAGGTGACGGTGCCGTGCGCGCCTTCCTCCAGCAGGATGCGCGGCACGTTGGCGGCGATGCCGAAGCCGATGTTCACCGCCATGCCCTGGCTGAGCTCCAGGGCGACGCGGCGGGCGACGACCTTCTCCGGCCCGAAGTCGGGAACCTCGAAGCTCTCCTCCGCGCGGACCGACTCCCCGCTGATGGCGGGGTCGAACACGGTCTGGGTGGTCTGCCACTGCTCCGGCTCGACCACCACGTGGTCAACCAGAACGCCCGGCACGTGGACAGCCATGGGCTTCAGCGTGCCGGCGTCCGCGCGCCGCTTGACCTGGGCGATGACGATGCCGCCGTTGTTGCGCGCCGCCAGCGCCTGGTCGAGCGCGCCGAGGTAGGCGCCCTCGTGCTCCCACGAGACATTGCCGCGATCGTCCGCCGTCGTGCCGCGAATGATCGCGACATCGGGCGCGATCGCCGGGAAGTAGAGCCACGTCTCGCCGTCGAACTCGGTGCGGCGGACGATCGGCTCCGCCGCGGCCGCGTCGTTCATGGCACAGCCCTGGAGTTCGGGGTCGACGAAGGTATCGAGGCCGACCTTGGTGAGCACGCCCGGCCGCCTGGCCGCGGCATCGCGGATCATGTCGTAGAGGATCCCGCTCGGCACGTTGTAGGCCGGGATCGCGTTGTCGGCGATCAGCCGCCAGATCGCCGGCATCGGCAGGGACGACGGGCCGGAGGGCAGGGAGCCTGCGATCACGCGGGCGAGCAGGCCGGGCCGGGCCAGATGGTCGATCCCCCCGATGCCGTACATGTCGCCGGCGGCGATGGGGTGCAGCGTCGTCAGTCCGCGCGGGTGGCCCGCGCTCTCGAAGCGCTCGCCGATGGCGCGCAGCACGCGGTCGGGACAGCCGAGGCCGCTCGACGCGCTGACCGCGACCACGGCGCCGTCGGGGATCAGCGCCGCCGCTTCGTCCGCCGTGATCACGCGGGCCACGATGCCCTCACTCCTCCACCGCGACGCGCGCGCCTCGTGCGGCCGCTTCGCGCACGGCGAGGGCCAGTGCGAGCGAACGCACGCCGTCCTCGCCCGTGGCGGCGGGGCTGCCACGGCCCCGGACCGCATCGTTGAAGCAGCGCACCGAGCGCTCGTAGAGATCGTTCGGCGTGAACGGAAGCGCCGTCTCGCCGCCCGTGTTGCGCAGCACGACCGTGCCGACGGGCCGCTGGGTCATCACGTCGCGCGCGATAATGGAGCCTTCGCTGCCGTGGACCTCGAACCCCGTGCCGGCGTGGGCGATCGTGAAGGCCTCGTGCACCTGCGCGATCACGCCGCGCCGGAAGCGCACGACAGCCATGGCCGAATCTTCCAGCCCCGCCTCGGCCATGCCGGCGCACTGGGTCTGGGCGACCACGTGCTCCGGCTCGTCGTCGAGGACGAAGCGCAGGGTATCGGCATCATGCACCGTGATATCGAGGATGACCCCGCCGCCGGCCTCGGGGCTGTTGACGCGCCAGGTCCGCAGGTGCGGCGGCAGGTGAACGGCGTGGAACACGCGCGCCGCAATGGGTGTGCCGATGCTGCCATCTCGCACCGCGTCGCGGATCGCGCGGTGGGTCGCGGCGTTGCGCAGGTGGTGATTGGTGCCCAATTGCACGCCCGCCGCCGCGCAGGCCTCGACCATGCGTCGCGCGTCGGCCAGGGTCAGCGCGAGCGGCTTCTCGCACAGCACGTGCTTGCCGGCGGCCGCCGCCGCCAGGGTGTGCTGCAGGTGCGATTCGTTCGTCGTGCTGATGTAGACGATGTCGACGGCGGGGTTGGCCAGAAGCGCTTCGACGCTATCGCAAGAGCGACCGATGCCGTGCTCGCGAGCGTAAGCCGCGCCGCGTTCCGCGCTGCTGCTCATCACCGCGACGACGTCGCTGTCGCCTTGCGCGCGGATCGCGCCGATCATCCACTCCGCCGCGATGGTGCTTGCGCCGACGAGAGCCCAGCCCAGAGTTTCGGTCATCGTGTCTCGTCTCCCGTTGGCGCAGGGCCGCAGGTGCCGCGCACGACCAGCGAGGGCGCCAGGATCTCGTCCTCCGGCGCCTCGCTCGGATCGGCGATGCGCCGCAGCAGCGCCGCCGCCGAGCGCCGCCCCAGCTCCTTCGGATACGCGGCGACGGTGGTGAGCGGCGGCAGGGTATAGCGGGCGCCCGCGATATCGTCGAAGCCGATCATGCTGAAGTCACGGCCCACGCGGAGCCCCGCCGCGACCAGGGCGTCCAGCGCGCCGAACGCGACCACGTCGCTGAAGCAGAGCGCGGCGGTCGGCGCCCGGTCGAGAGCGAGCACGTGGCGCACCGCCTCGACCCCGCCGCCGCGGTTGACCTGCGCCGGCACGATCAGCGCGGGGTCCGCCGCGATACCGGCGGCGTCGAGCGCCGCCCGATAGCCGCGCACCCGTTCGGTGGTGACGATGGTCTCCATGCGCCCGCCGAGAAAGGCGATGCGCCGGTGGCCGAGCGCGAGCAGCCGCTCGACGGCCATGCGCGCGCCCAGCGCATAGTCGGGCGCGACCGAGCCCAGCCCCGCGCCCGGCAGCCAGCGCATCACCTGGATCACCGGGGCGTTCCAGTCGGTCATCGCCGCGATCTGCCGGGTCTCGCTGCCCAGGGCGGGGCACAGGATGAAGCCCGCCGCGCCATGCTCGCGCATGGTCTCCATGACACGCCGCTGGCGCCCGGGGTCTTCGCCGGTGTTGGCCATGAGCGTGACGTAGCCGGCGGCCTCCAGCGCCTCCTCCAGGCCGACCGCCAGCTCCGCGAAGAACGGGTTGGTGAGGTCGTGGATGACCATGGCGACCATGTCGCTGGTCTGGCGGCGCAGATTGGCGGCGCTCCGGTTGTAGACGTAGCCGAGGCGCTCGATCGCCTCCTCGACGCGGTGCCGGGTCTCGCGCTTGACCAGCGGGCTGTTGCGCAGCACGAGGGAGACGGTCGAGCGGGACACGCCGGTGGCGCGGGCCAGATCGGCCACCGTGATACGCCGGCTCGTCTGTCTCGGTTCCTGAGCACCGGGGCTCATCCGCCGCTCCGTTCCTGCCGCCCGCCCGGATTTGGCACGATCCAAATGACGTTTCCCCCTGTTCACGGGGAATGTGCGCGGGCGTATAGCACATTTATTTGGATCGATCCAATTCGCAATTGCTGGCGAGTGAGTCAGGGTCTCGGCGGCGGTCTCGCAGGACCCCGTGCCGCCGGGCAACGCCGTTATTTCGCATACGCATAATCAGAACGTTATGACATTTGCCGGCGTCCAAATGTGAGCCGGCAATCAGGCCACCGTATGAGCAATAGGCATTTACATAACCTAATAAACATATATGTGGCCACTTTCTAAGCATATATATAACTTCAAAGTTATTGAAATCAGAGCTGTCGTTATGCTTCCTTTCGAAGCCAATTGCACTGTCAATATTATGCCTGTATCAAACTCGTTATGGCAAAGGACGACTCCTATCGGTTGCCGACCACGACGGTTCTCAATGCCTTCGAGTGCGCCGCCCGGCACGGCAGTTTTGCCGGCGCCGCGAAGGAGCTGGGGATTTCGCAGCCTGCGGTCAGCCGCCATATGGCGAGCCTCGAGACGCATCTCGGCATCCGCCTGTTCGAGCGGTCCCGGAACGGCGTGAGACTGACCGAAGAAGGAAAGCGCTATCACGAGAAGACCGCCGCCGGTCTCGGTCTGATCAAGACGGCCATCTCCGAGGTCGTCCAGCCGTCGACGCGCGAGCAGGTGATGATCGCCTGCTCCGAACCGGCGTCCCACTACCTGCTGATGCCACTTCGCAGCGCGCTTCAGGAGGCTCTCGGCGAGGAGACCCGGATCGGCACCGCGATCTTCAACAGCTACGCGCGGAACCTGCCGCTCGATCCCGTGCCCGACGTGGTCCTGGACTGGGACCGTGTCATCGG
The DNA here is from genome assembly GCA_965221125.1 of Alphaproteobacteria bacterium. Lineage (GTDB taxonomy): Bacteria > Pseudomonadota > Alphaproteobacteria > UBA828 > UBA828 > WTGU01. The sequence goes on along the minus strand of CBDCRW010000005.1, from coordinate 184,082 downwards.
GCCGAAGGAACGCACGGCGTTCTTCAGGGAGGCGGTGCGGCCCGTCTGCGCGCCCGAATACGCCACGGCCCACGAGAGGACGCTGAGCGGGCCCGTGAGCGGGTGGGGCGCGCTTGCATTTCTCGAACCCGGCCTCCCCAACGCGGGCTGGGCGTCGTGGGAGGACTGGTTCCAGGCCGCCGGCCACCCCGAGCCCCGGCCCCGGTTCACCGGCTTCGACAACTACATCTACTCTCTCGAGGCCGCCGCGTCAGGGCAGGGCATCGCCCTCGGCTGGCGGCGCTTCGTCGACCGGCACCTCGAAACGGGCGCGCTGGTCGAGCTCGGCGATCGTTACGTCGAACGCGACAACCACTTTTGCGGCATGCTGACCGATCAGGGCCGCCTCCGCCCCATCGCGGGCAAGTATCTTTCGCTACTGAACCGGCTCCTGTCCGCTTCTGAGGGGTAAAGGCCCCGAAGGGTAAGGAAGCACCCTGCGCCCGTGAGGCGGACATCATCGTCTTGTAGCGCGAACCTGCGTGCCGCGAGTAGAGTACGCGCCGCCGGTCCGGGTCAGCCGCCGGCGAACGGAGGCCGTGTCCATGGCGCACTATCGAATTGCGGTGATTCCCGGCGACGGCATCGGCAACGAGGTCATGCCCGAGGCGATGCGCGTGCTCGAGGCCGCCGGCCGCCGCTTCGACGTGCGTTTCGACTGGCAGCACTTCGACTGGAGCTGCGAGACCTACGGCAAGACCGGCCGGATGATGCCGGAGGACGGCATCGAGGTGCTGCGCCCCTTCGACGCGATCCTGCTAGGCGCGGTGGGCTTCCCCGGCGTGCCGGACCACGTCTCGCTCTGGGGCCTCCTGATCCCGCTCCGCCGCGCCTTCCGCCAGTACGTCAACCTGCGCCCGATCAAGCTGCTCAAGGGCGTCTCCTCGCCGCTCGCCGGCCGCAGCCAGGCCGACATCGACTTCGTCATCGTCCGCGAGAACAACGAGGGCGAGTATTCCGAGATGGGCGGGCGGATCTACGCCGGCACCGAGCAGGAGGCGGTGGTGCAGGAGAGCGTGTTCACCCGCCAGGGCGTCGACCGGGTGATGCGCTACGCCTTCGAGCTTGCGCGCACGAGGCGGGGCCGCGTCGCGTCCGCGACGAAGTCCAACGGCATCATCCACACCATGCCCTACTGGGACGAGCGCTTCGCCGCCGCTTCTGCCGACTACCCGGACGTGGAGACCGAGAGCTACCACATCGACATCCTGAGCGCGCATTTCGTGCAGCATCCGGACTGGTTCGACGTGGTGGTGGGCAGCAACCTGTTCGGCGACATCCTCTCCGATCTCGGCGCCGCCGTGGCCGGCGGCATGGGGTTGGCACCGGCCGCCAACCTGAATCCTGACCGCGACCACCCCTCCATGTTCGAGCCGGTCCACGGCTCCGCGCCGGACATCGCAGGCCGCAGCGTCGCCAACCCGGTCGCGATGATCTGGACCGCCGCGATGATGGTGGACCACCTCGGCCACGGCGATGCGGCACGGGCCATCGAAGGCGCCATCGAGACGGTGCTGGCCGCCGGCGCCCCTCTCACCCCCGACCTGGGCGGCAGCGCCAGCACGCAGGACTTCGGCAAGGCCGTCGCCGAGGCGCTTTGACCCCGCCGCCGTCCCGTCTGGTCTTCGGAAGGAGGCTCTTGCAATGATCAAGCGTTCGCTCGGGGCCGCTCTCGTGGCCGCCGCCCTCGCATTCACAGGCACGGCCGGCCAGGCCGCCGACTACACGATCGATTCGGGGCACAGCTTCGTTCAGTTCAAGATTTCGCACATCGGCGTCTCCTGGATGATCGGCACCTTCGAGACCGTGTCCGGCAACTTCACGTTCGATTCCGAGGCCGGGCCCGAGGCACAGTCCATCGCGGTCGAGATCGACACCGCGAGCGTCGACACGAACCACGCCGAGCGCGACAAGCACCTGCGCTCGGCCGACTTCCTGAACGTCGACGAGTTCCCGACCGCCACCTTCGTCAGCACCGGCTACGAGGGCGATGCCGGCGGCGGCACGATGACGGGCGACTTGACGCTCCACGGGGTCACCAAACCCATCGCCATCGCGGTCAGCAAGGTGGGCGAAGGCAAGGACCCCTGGGGCGGCTACCGCGCCGGCTTCGAAGGCACCGTGTCGCTCGTTCGCAAGGATTTCGGCATGGGCTACAACTTGGGGCCTGCGTCCGAATCCATGGAGCTTTTCCTCTTCATCGAGGGCGTCCGCCAATAGGCCGGGGGCCGAGGCGGACATCTGCGGAACGGCGATGTGGCGGAGCGGCGCCGGCCACTACGGCATTGTCGCCTCGGGCCTTCACTGGGCCATCGCGCTCGGTTTCGTCGGCCTCGTCGGGCTCGGGGCCTGGATGGTGGGGCTCACCTACTACGATCCCTGGTACAACGATTCCCTCGCGCTCCATAAGGCCATCGGGATCGTGGTCCTGGCGCTCGCGCTGGCGAAGTTCGGCTGGAAGCTCGCGGATCGCTACCCCGCATACGGGCCGGAGGTGAAGCCCCACGAGCGCACGGGCGCCACCGCGATGCACTGGCTCTTGAACGCGCTCATGGTCCTGCTGCCGGTCACCGGCTACCTGATCTCGACTTCGGAGGGCGCCGGCATCGGCATGTTCGACCTCTTCGACGTGCCCGCGCTGTTCGACGTGACGGCCGCGACCCGCGACCTCGCCATCGACATTCACTTCTACGTTGCCTATGGAGGCATCGGCCTGGTCGGCCTGCACGTCATTGCAGCGCTCAAGCACCACGTCGTCGACGGGGGATCGACGCTGCGGCGCATGCTGCTCCCAGGCTCCCGCTCGCAAGCTGCCGAAGACCGATGACCGCTTTCCCGGATTCTCTTCTGACCGGCTACCGCTCGTTCAAGGGCGACCGCTACGCCAGGGAACACGCCCGCTACCGCGCGCTCGCCGAGCAGGGGCAGAGGCCCGAGGTCATGGTCGTCGCCTGCTGCGATTCCCGCTCCGCGCCGGAGACCATCTTCAATGCCGCGCCCGGCGAGATCTTCGTCGTCCGCAACGTCGCCAACCTGGTGCCGCCCTACGAGCCGGACGGCTCCCTCGACGGCACCTTGGCCGCGCTCGAATTCGCCGTGCAGAGCCTCAAGGTCCGGCACATCGTCGTGCTCGGCCACGGGCGCTGCGGCGGCATTCATGCGGCGCTGCATCCGGCGGCGGAACCGCTCTCTCCCGGCGACTTCATCGGCAAGTGGATGAAGCCGCTCGGGCCCGCCGCTGACGAGATCGCCGCGAGCACCGGGCTCACGGACGAAGAGCGGCAGACCGCGCTCGAACGTGCCTCCATCCGCCATTCGCTCGCGAACCTGCGGACCTTCCCGTTCGTCTCGATCCTGGAGGACCGCGACCGGCTCAGCCTGCACGGCGCCTGGTTCGACATCGCCCACGGCGCGCTCTGGACCATGGACCCCGCCACCGGCGCGTTCGCCAGGGCGGAATAGGCCAGAACCCTGCCGGCTTCCGCGCCGCGCAAACGCCTGCCCCCGCTCGCATTCCGGGCGCGCCCGTCCCTGGAACCAGGGGCACGCATGCTTGACAGGGTGGTGGCGGGTGCTAGGGTCGGCGGCCGGAATACGGGGTAGGGAGCGGCACGATTGGCGCGCCGCGCGGTCTCCAGCGAGGCCCCGACACACGGCGAGGCCGTGGCCAAAAAACTTTACGTCAAGACTTTCGGCTGCCAGATGAACGTCTACGACTCCGCCCGCATGGCGGATGTCCTGGCGCCGCTCGGCTATCGCTCGACGACGGAGGTCGAGGATGCCGACCTGGTCGTCCTCAACACCTGCCACATCCGCGAGAAGGCGGCAGAGAAGGTTTACTCCGAGCTGGGCCGGCTGCGCGCGCTGAAGGAAGCGCGCGCGCGGAGCGGCCGAGACATGCTGCTCGCCGTCGCCGGCTGCGTCGCCCAGGCCGAGGGCGAGGAGGTGGCGGCCCGCGCGCCCTTCGTGGACATCGTCGTGGGCCCGCAAGCCTATCACCGGCTGGCCGCCATGGTGGCGGGCGCTTCGCGGGCGGGCCGCACCGCCGTCGACACCGCCATGCCGGCGGAATCGCGGTTCGACCACCTGCCGGAGGAGCTGGCCGGCCGCCAGCCGGGGCGGGGGGTCTCGTCCTTCCTCACGATCCAGGAAGGCTGCGACCGCTTCTGCACCTTCTGCGTCGTGCCCTATACCCGCGGGGCAGAAGAGTCGCGCCCGGCCGCCGATGTCGAGGCCGAGGCGCGGCGTCTCGTCGCCGCCGGCGCCCGCGAGATCGTGCTGCTGGGCCAGAACGTCAACGCCTATCACGGCGCCGGCGACGCGGCCGGCGGCAGCGAGATCGACCTGGCGGGGCTGATCGCCCGGCTGGCTGCGATCGAAGGGCTGGAACGGCTGCGCTACACCACCTCGCATCCGCGCGACATGACGCCCGCGCTGATCTGCGCCCACGGCACGGAGCGCAAGCTGATGCCCTTCCTGCACCTGCCGGTGCAGTCGGGCTCCGACAGCGTGCTTGCCGCCATGAACCGGGGCCACCGCGCCGCGCGCTACCTGCGCCTGGTGGAATCGCTCCGCGCCGCCCAGCCCGCCGTCGCGCTCTCCAGCGACTTCATCGTGGGCTTCCCCGGCGAGACCGAGGCGGATTTCGAGGCGACGCTCGCGCTCGTGCGCGAGGTCGAGTACGCGCAGGCGTTCTCCTTCAAGTACAGCCCGCGCCCCGGCACCCCGGCGGCCGAGCGCGACGACCAGGTGCCGGGCGAGGTCGCGGCCGAGCGGCTGAGCCGGCTGCAGCGCCTGCTCGAGGGCCAGAAGCGGCGCTTCAACGCCAGCATGGTGGGGCGGACGCTCCCCGTGCTGTTCGAGCGGCGCGGCCGCCACGCCGGCCAGGTCGCGGGCCGCACGCCGTTCATGCAGTGGCTCCACGTCGACGGCGGCGACGCCTTGATCGGCACGGTTGCCGAGGCGGCCGTGACCGAGGCGTCGCCCAACGGCCTTGCCGGTGCGCTCACGGGCGTTGCCGATGCGCCCGTCATCGCCCGCGATGCCGCCGCCGGCGCGGATACGATCGGGGGCGTTCCCGCGTGAGCCGTACCGCATCCGGGGCGCCGGGCGAGGCCGGCGCGCACATTCGCTTCGACGACAATTCCCTTCTGCCCCTCCTCTTCGGCGATCATGACCGCCACCTGGTGCGGATCGAGCACGCGCTCGGCGTGGTGCTGCGCTCGCGCGGCAACGAGGTCGCGATCAGCGGCCCGCCGTCGGCGGTCGCGGCGGCGGAGGCGGTGCTGCGCACGCTCTACGACAAGCTGAAGCAGGGCCTGCCGATGGGCGGCGGCGAGGTCGATGGGGCGATCCGCATGGCGATGGGGCCGGGCGGGGGCGACGCCGTGGCCTCGGACCCCGCGCGGGCCGAGCCCGAGCTCGTGCTCCGCACCCGCAAGCGCCCGGTGAGCCCGCGCTCGCCGCGCCAGGCCGACTACGTGCGCGCCATGATGGAGAACGAGCTGGTGTTCGGCCTCGGCCCCGCCGGCACCGGCAAGACCTATCTCGCCGTGGCGATGGCGGTTTCCCTCTACCTTGCCGGCCGGGTCGAGCGCATCGTGCTGTCGCGGCCGGCGGTCGAGGCGGGCGAGCATCTCGGCTTCCTGCCCGGCGACCTCAAGGACAAGATCGACCCCTACCTCCGCCCGCTCTACGACGCGCTGCACGACATGCTGCCGGCGGACCTGGTGGCGCGACGCATCGATTCGGCGGAGATCGAGATCGCGCCGCTCGCCTTCATGCGCGGGCGCACGCTCTCGCAGGCCTTCATCATCCTCGACGAGGCGCAGAACACGACGCCGCTGCAGATGAAGATGTTCCTCACCCGCCTCGGCGAGGGCTCGCGCATGGTCGTCACCGGCGACCTGACGCAGGTGGACCTGCCGGCCGGCGCGCGCTCAGGGCTGCGCCACGCGGCCGCGACGCTGGAGGGCTTGAGCGATGTCAGCTTCGTCCGCTTCGGCAACGCCGACGTCATGCGCCATTCCCTGGTGACCCGCATCCTCGAGGCCTACGACGCCGCAATCCCCGACGATGACCGAGATCGAGATCAGCCTCCGCGATTCGGCGTGGTCGACCGCTCTTCCTGACGCCGCTGCTGTGGCCCGCCGCGCCGCCGTCGCAGCGCTGGAGGCCGCAGGCGCGATGCCGGAGGCGGTCGAGCTCGGCGTCGTGCTGGCCGACGATTGCTTCGTGCGCACGCTGAACCGCACCTACCGGGGCGAGGACCGCGCGACCGACGTGCTCTCCTTCCCGATCCACGAGCAGCCCGGCCTGGAGCCGCGGCCGACGGCGCAGCCGCTGATGCTGGGCGACGTCGTGCTCGCCCGCGAGACCGTGGAGCGCGACAGCGCGTCCGCCGGTGTGGCGCTCGCCGACCGGGTGAGCCACCTGGTGGTCCACGGCGTCTTCCATCTGCTGGGCCACGACCATGACGAGCCGGCGGCGGAGCGGCGCATGCGCGCGCTCGAGAGCGAATCGCTATTGGCACTTGGCTTATGCGATCCCTACGTTAACCTGTGACGGTCCGGCATGCCCCGCGGCAGGCGGCCGCGCCGGCGGAACGATGAGCGACGACGACAAACCTCCATCTAGCGACGACAGTTCGAGCGGCGACCGGGGCGGGCGGGTCCGCGCCTCGGTCGTGGGCCTCGTCGGCAACTGGCTGCGCAAGGGGCTCGGCCGCGGCAACGGCGGGTCGTGGCGCGACTCCCTCGGCGAGATCCTCGAAGAAGAAGAGATCGCGGAGCAGATCAGCCCCGACGAGCGCGACCTGCTGCTCAACCTTCTCCGCTTCGGCGGGCTGACCGCCGAAGACGCGATGGTGCCCCGCAACGACATCACGGCGGTCGAGGTCTCCGCGCCGCTCGACGAGGTCGTCGCCACGATCAAGGAGAAGGGGCACTCGCGCATGCCGCTCTACCGCGGCAATCTCGACGACATCGTCGGCATGATCCACATCCGCGACGTCATGGGCCACTGGGGCGGGGACGGCCCCTTCGACCTGGAGGCGATCCGGCGCGACATCCTGTTCGTGCCCGAATCCATGCCGATCCCCGCGCTGCTGAAGGAGATGCGCGAGACCCGCCTGCACATGGCGGTGATCGTCGACGAATACGGCGGCACCCACGGCCTGGTCACCATCGAGGACGTGGTCGAGGAGATCGTCGGCGAGATCGAGGACGAGCACGACGAGATCGAGGCCCCCGCCCTGATCCATCTCGACGACGGCGCGATGGAGGCAGACGCGCGCGTGCGCGTGGACGAGCTGGAGCGCCGCCTGGCGCTGCGCCTGCTCGACGGCGACGAGGAGGATGCGGTCGATACCCTCGGCGGCCTCGTGTTCACGCTCGCCGAGCGGGTGCCGCGCGCGGGCGAGCGCATCCGCCACCCGGCCGGCCTCACCTTTGACGTGCTCGAGGCCGACCCGCGGCGCATCAAGAGGCTGCGGGTCAGCCGCACCGAAACGCACTCCGCACACGGTCACCTGTGACCGAGTCCGGGCGGCCCGCCGCTCGGCGGCTCGCGGCGCTCGCGCTGACGGTCGGCGCTGCGACCGGCTGGCGCCGTTCCGCACTGGCGTGCGCGCTCGGCGCCGTCGCGGCTGTGGCGCTGCCGCCGGGGCACGCGCTGCCGCTGCTGCTGGTCTCGTTCACCGGCCTCGTCTGGCTGATCCACGCCAGCCGCTCGCCGTGGCGCGCGGCGCTCGCGGGCTGGTGGTTCGGCTTCGGCCACTTTCTCGTCGGCATCTACTGGATCGGCGCCGCGTTCATGACCGATCCCTCGCGCTTCGGCTGGCTGATGGTGCCGGCGGTGCTCGGCCTCTCTGCCTTCTTCGCGCTCTTCCCGGCGCTGGCGGCCTTCGCGGTGCGGCTGAACAGGTTGCCGCTCGGGGGCCGCGTAATCGCCTTCGCCGTCGCCTGGACCGCCGTGGAATGGCTGCGCGGCAACATCCTGAGCGGCTTTCCCATGAACCTGGTGGGCACGGCCTGGATGCCGTCCCTCGGCATGATCCAGTCCACGGCGTGGTTCGGGGTCTACGGGCTCAGCTTCGTGACCGTGCTCGCTGCGGCGTCGCCCGCGTCGCTGGCCGCGCCGCGCACAGGGGACACGCCCTCGGGCGAAACGCCCGGCCGCCGGCCCTGGCTGGTGCCTGCCGCCGCCTTCGCTCTCCTGGCGGCGATCTGGGTCGGCGGGCAGGCGCGTCTTGTGCTCGCGCCCGATCTCGCGCCCACGGGCGTGAACCTGCGGGTGGTGCAGGCCAACATCGACCAGGCCGAGAAGTGGAAGGACGGCGCCCGCGAGGCGGCGCTCGCGCAGCACGTCATCCTGTCGCACGAGCCCGGCTTCGACGAGGCGGACATCGTCATCTGGCCGGAGGCGGCGGCGACGTTCTTCCTGGACGAGAGCAGGACGCTCATGGACTTCGTCTCGCGGGCGGCTCCGCCCGGCGGCCACGTGATCACCGGCGCGCTGCGGCGCACGCGTTCGGCGGGGCGCACCGTCGCCTACTGGAACAGCCTCCATGCGCTCGAGCTGGGGGGCAGCGTCGTCGCCAGCTACGACAAGCACCACCTGGTGCCGTTCGGGGAGTACATGCCGCTGCGCTCGATCGTCAACCTGAGGGCGCTGACCTTCGGTGCGGCCGACACGTCTTCCGGGCCCGGCCCGCGCACCCTGCGCGTGCCTGGCGTGCCGCCCTTCAGCCCACTGATCTGCTACGAGGCGGTCTTTCCCGGCGAGGTCGTGGCCGACCACGAGACGGCGGGCGAGCGGCCGCAGTGGCTGCTCAACCTCACCAACGACGCCTGGTTCGGGCGGACCGCCGGGCCCTATCACCATTTCCAGGCGGCCCGTCTGCGCACGATCGAGGAGGGCATGCCCCTCGTGCGGGCGGCGAACACCGGCATCTCGGCCGTCGTCGACTCCTACGGCCGCATCGTGGGCGAACTCGGTCTGGGAGAGGCCGGCGTGCTCGACGCAGCGCTGCCGCCGGCGCTCGAATCACGGACGCCCATGGCCCGCCTGGGCGGGTGGACCCTCGCCATCCTCCTGCTGCTCGCCACGGCGGTCACGTTCGCCATCGGCGTCTGGCACCACTGGGGGGCGCGGCTGCGCGGTCAGGGTGAATAGGACCAGGGCGGCGCGCCCCCGCTGACAACGGTCGCCAGGATCAGCGCGAACGCAGCCGCGGCATAGGCGTCGACGCGGTCCAGAATGCCGCCGTGGCCGGGAATCAGGCTCCCCGAATCATCCGCGCCGGCCCGCCGCTTGAGCGCGGATTCGGCGAGGTCGCCCATCTGCCCCGCCATCGAGCCGAGCGCGCCCGCAGCCGCCAGCAGGGCGAGCGCAGGCCGCTCCGCCACCCAGCCGGCGAGCGGCATCAACCAGCCGAGCAGGATGCCGGCACCCACCCCGGCCGCCACGCCGCCGAGCGCGCCGGCCCAGGTCTTGGCCGGGCTGATGCGCGGCGCGAGGCGGGGGCCGCCCAGCGCGCGCCCGGCGACGTAGGCGCCGGTGTCGCTCGCCCAGACCACGGCGAAGAGCCAGAAGATCGTGGCCCGGCCTGTTGCATCGTCGCCCCGGAGCGCGAGCGTGGCCACGACGAGGAAGAGCACGACGGCCGCCCCCGCCAGCCCCGCCGCGCGCTGCCCGAGCCGGCCCCGCTCCGCGCCCGCGACGACGAGCGCCCCGGCGGCTGCGGCGACGGCGGCCGCCACTGTGCCCATCACGGCGAAGAGCACGCAGACCGCAGTCAGACCCGCGACGCCGGCGACGCCCGCCGCATCCACGCCCGGCCTGCCGAGCAGCCGCCGCAGCTCGAGCCAGGCCAGGAGCCCCACCCCGCCCACGGCGGCGATGAAGACGGGCCCGCCGAGATAGGCTGCGGCGAGCGCGGCGGGCGCAAGCACGGCCGCCGAGGCCACGCGCCTGCCGAGGCTGCCTCCGCCGCTGTCCGCCCGCCCGCCGGTCATGTCCGAATTTGCCACATCAATGCCACAATCAACCGCTAGATAAGAATTCGGGTGACGGTGAAGCGCTTCGTCCCTCCCGCTGTCCCCCGAACGACTGGTCGATCCTCCTGCTGGGGCGGTCCTCGTGGCCGCCCCAGTTTATTTCGGACCTCGGCCACTAGAGCACAATCCGACCGGACGGAATCGCACCTGGTTGCCGCACAGTCCCGTTGTTGCATGCGGTGTGGCCCGAAAACCCCCACCTCTCCCCGGCCCTCTCCTCCCCGGCGGGGAGGAGAGGGAGACTCCGCCATCGGCGTCAGCGTCCCCCCTCCGCCCATTGGGGGGAGGGGGACAGGGGGAGGTGGGAACGCTCGGGCCGCAGTAATCTCGTGAGGTCGGAAATCGTTCTTGCCTCCCTTCCCCTGGCCGCCCCGTCCGCATCCGCGTGCGCCGTTCCGGACCTGTGGACGATGGGATAGCATGCCGCCCCCTTGCCGACCACGGGATGCCGCCATGCCGATCACGCCGATCCACCACGTTCCGCTCAGGCCCGAGTACCGCAGCCCCTTCAGCGCGGCCTTCGCGGTCGAGGACGCCCGGCTGCTCATGTTCTCGGGCTGCGGGCCGATCCCCATCTACCACGCACACCCGCACGACCCGGTGGCGGAGGCCGAGTGGCTGGCAGGCGGCATCCGCGAGCAGACCGAAAAGACCTTCGCCAACATCGGCATCATCCTGGACGCGGCACGAGCGGATTTTTCGCAGATCGTGAAGCTCAACATCTATCTCACCGACATGTCCGGGCAGAACGTGGTGAACGAGATTTCCGCGCGTCATTTCGACCCCGCGAACCCGCCGCCCCGCACGCTGGTCGGCGTGACCGAGCTCGCGCATCCCGGCATGCTGATCGAGATCGAGGGCACCGTCGCGACGCCACTCGGCGCCTGATCCGCCTTGCCGCCGTTTGATCGGGTCCGCTGAGGGCGGCACAATGAACGGCAAGAAGAACCAGAGGCGGAAATCGCGCACCGCCCGGCGGGGCGCACTGCTTGGCGGATGGCGAGACAACGGGAGGCGGTCATGCAGAACGGAGCGATCAGGGTGCTCGTGGTGGGCGTCGGCAACATGGGGCTGAGCCACGCGCTCGCGTACGACAAGATCGAGGGCTTCGAGCTTGTCGGGCTGTGCAGCCGGTCCATTCGCGGGCGGAACGACCTGCCCGCCGCACTCGCGTCGCTGCCGCGCTACGAAGACGTCGACGAGGCGCTCGCCGAGTCACGCCCCGATGCGGTCTCGATCAACACCTACCCGAACACGCATGAGGAGCTTTGCCTCAAGGCGTTCGACGCCGGCTGCCACGTCTTTGTCGAGAAGCCGCTGGCCACTACCGTGGACGGCGCGCAGGCCGTGGTGGACAAGGCGCGGGCTGCCGGCAAGAAGCTGGTCATCGGCTACATCCTGCGCGTTCACCCGGCGTGGCAGGAGTTCATCAACCGCGCCCGCACGCTCGGCAAGCCGCTGGTCATGCGCATGAACCTCAACCAGCAGAGCCGGGGCCCCGCCTGGAACTGGCACCGCAACCTGATGGAATCGCTCACGCCGCTCGTCGATTGCGGGGTGCACTACGTCGACGTCATGTGCCAGATGACGGGCGCGAAGCCGGTGCGCGTGCACGGCATGGGCGCGCAGCTCACCGACCAGACCAAGGTGCAGAACTACGGCCACCTCCACGTCGAGTTCGATGACGGCTCGGTCGGCTGGTACGAGGCTGGCTGGGGCCCGATGATGAGCGAGGTCGCGTTCTTCGTGAAGGACGTGGTCGGGCCGAAGGGCTGCGTCAGCATCGTCATGCCGCAGGAGGGGCAGGAGCACGCCGCCTCCGACGACATCGACTCGCACACCAAGACCAACGCGCTGCTCTGCCATTCGAGCGAGATCGACGAGGCCAACAACTTCGTGCACGAGGACGAATGGGTCGACATGGCCGACGAGCCGACCCATCAGGAGCTGTGCGACCGCGAGCAGGCGTTCCTGCTCAAGGCGATCCGCGAGGACCTCGACCTCTCCGAGCACATGGAGAGCGCGGTCAACAGCCTGCGCATCGTCATCGCGGCCGACGAGAGCATCAAGCGGCGCGAGGTCGTGCATCTCGGCTGAGGGCGCGCGTCGTCGCTTCCGGGTGTGGGTGGCTATCGCGCGTCCGACTTTGGAGGACGCGCGATAGGCCGCGACAGCGGCCCGCCGCGTATGCGGCGCCCTCGCGGAGGCGCTGGCCGCAGGCCAGCTGCCGTGAGCGACAAATGGCTGGAGCGTTTCCGTGCAAAACGGATACGCTCCAGCCCAAGGGGAGGCAGGTCATGGCAACGGCTGATCTGGAACTCTGCTATCTGACGGCGAGCGAGGCGCTCGCGCGGTTCAAGGCGCGCACGCTCTCGCCGGTCGAGCTTCTGGACGCGCAGATCGCGCGCACGCAGGCGATCAACCCCAAGGTCAACGCCATCACCTACGACTTCTTCGACCGCGCGCGCGAGCAGGCGAAGAAGGCCGAGGCCAAGTACGGCAAGACCGACGGCAGGCTCCGCGCGCTCGAAGGCGTGACGGTGGCGATCAAGGATTTTCATCCCGTCAAGGGCGAGATCACCACCTTCGGCTCCAAGATCTTCGAGGATTTCCGGCCCGACTACACGGCCGCGACTGTGGACCGGCTGCTCCGCGCCGGCGCCATCATGCACATGCGTACCACCTCGCCGGAGTTCGCCTACTCGGGTGCCACCCACAGCCCGCTCTGGGGGATCACGCCCAACCCGTGGAACCTGGAGTACACCTCCGGCGGCTCGTCCGGCGGCGCAGGGGCGGCGGTGGCGGGCGGCATGACCACGCTCGCCGACGGGACGGATGGCGGCGGCTCGATCCGCATCCCCGCGTCGGCCTGCGGCATCTTCGGCTACAAGCCGCCGTTCGGCCGCAATCCGCTGGACCGCGACCATCCGCTGGAGACGATCCTGCACTACGGCCCCATGGTCCGCAGCGTGGCCGACGCCGCGCTGATGCAGAACGTGATGTCGGGCCCCCATCCGGACGACATCTGCACGCTGCCGAACAAGGTGCGCCTGCCCGCAACCTACGACGACATCCGGGGCTGGAAGGTCGCCTTCTCCATGGACCTCGGCTACTTCCAGATCGACCCCGAGGTGCAGGAGAACACGCGGCGCGCGGCGGACACGCTGCGCGACCTCGGCTGCGAGGTGGAAGAGGTCGACGTCGGCTGGAACTTCGGCGTCCTCGACTGCTGGATGACCTGGTGGGAGGGCCTCTTCGCCGCCGTCGCCGGCGACCTGCTGCCCCGCTGGCGCTACGAGATGGACCCCTTCGTCGTCAGGCTGCTGGAGACCGGCCTCGGCCACAGCGCCGCCCGGCTCTACCAGTGCCAGGTGTTCCGCGGCTGGATGTGGCAGCAGCTCCAGCCGATCCTCAAGTCCCACGACATCCTGATCTGCCCGACGCTGGCGGTGCCGGCGGTCAAGGCCGACCACGACGACGCGGACCCCGATTTCGAGATCAACGGCGTCCGGCTCCCCGCCTACGTCGGCTGGATTTGCACCAACCCCTTCAACCTGCTGAGCCAGTGCCCGGCGATGAGCGTGCCGACGGGCTTCTCCTCATACGGCGTGCCGACTGGCATGCAGATCGTGGGCCGGCCCTACGACGATCTCAGCGTGTTCCGCGCCGCCGCCGCCTTCGAGGGCGCGACCCGGCCCTGGCAGAGCAAGCGGCCCACGATCTAGGGGCGGGGTAGCAAGGCCATGGCGGATCTGGAGCTTTGCTATCTCTCGGCGAGCGAGGCGCTGGAGCGCTTCAAGGCTCGGACGCTCTCGCCGGTCGAGCTTCTGGACGCGCAGATCGCGCGCACGCAGGCGGTCAACCCCAAGATCAACGCCATCACCTACGACTTCTTCGACCGGGCGCGCGAACAGGCGAAGAAGGCCGAGGCCAAGTACGGCAAGACCGATGGCAGGCTTCGCGCGCTGGAAGGCGTGCCGGTGGCGATCAAGGACTTCCACGCGGTCAAGGGCGAGATCACCACCCTTGGCTCGAAGATCTTCGAGGACTTCCGCCCCGACTACACGGCGCCGACGGTGGATCGGCTGCTGCGCGCGGGCGCCATCATGCACCTGCGCACCACGACGCCCGAGTTCGCCCATTCCGGCGCGACCCACAGCCCGCTCTGGGGAGTCACGCGCAACCCGTGGAACCTGGATTACACACCCGGCGGCTCCTCCGGCGGCGCGGGCGCGGCGGTGGCGGCCGGCATGACGACGCTGGCGGACGGAACCGACGGCGGCGGCTCCATCCGCATCCCCGCATCGGCCTGCGGCCTCTTCGGCTACAAGCCGCCCTTCGGCCGCAATCCGCTGGACCGCGACCACCCGTTCGAGACCATCCTGCACTACGGGCCGATCGTCCGCAGCGTCGCCGATGCCGCGCTGATGCAGAACGTCATGTCCGGCCCGCACCCGGAGGATCACCGCTCGCTGCCGGGGAGAGTCCGGCTGCCGGCCACCTACGACGGTATCCGCGGCTGCAAGGTCGCGCTCAGCATGGACCTCGGCTACCTCCAGGTCGACCCGGAGGTGGAGGAGCACACGCGGCGCGCGGCGGCGCTCTTCCGTGAGCTCGGCTGTGAGGTGGAGGAGGTCGACCTCGGCTGGGACTACGGCGCCCTCGACGTCTGCGTGACCTGGTGGGAGGGCATCTTCGCGGGCCTCGTCGGCCAGTACCTGCCGCGCTGGCAGTACGAGATGGACCCCTTCGTCGTGCGGCTGGTGGAGCGCGGGCTGCGGCTCAGCGCCGCCCGCCTCTACCAGTGCTACGGCGTGCGCGGCCGGATGTGGCAGCAGCTTCAGCCGATCCTCAAGTCCCACGACATCCTGATCTGCCCGACGCTGGCGGTGCCGGCGGTGAAGGCCGACCACGACAACGCGGACCCGGATTTCAGGATCAACGGGGTGCCGCTTTCGGCCTACGGCGGCTGGATCGCGACCTACGGCTTCAACCAGGTGAGCCAGTGCCCGGTGATGAGCGTGCCGGTCGGGTTCTCCTCCAGTGGCGTGCCGATCGGCCTGCAGATCGTGGGGCGACCCTACGATGACCGCACCGTCTTCCGCGCGTCTGCGGCGTTCGAGGCGGCGACCCGACCCTGGCACGGCAAGCGGCCGGCGATCTAGGGGCCAACGGCCGGACCGAAAGGGAATTGCGATGAAGCTCTACAGCTGGGGCGCCGCGCCCAATCCGCGCCGGGTGCTGATCTACCTCGCCGAGAAGGGCATCGAGATTCCGGTGGCGGAGGTCGGCGAGGGCGCGCACCTCACCGACGCCTTCCTCGCCCGCTACGACGGGCGCATCGTGCCCATGCTGGAGCTCGACGACGGCACGCAGATCGGCGAGGCGATGGCGATCTGCCGCTTCCTTGAGGACGCCTACCCGGCACCGCCGCTCTTCGGCGTGAACAGGAAGGACCGCGCGCTGGTGGACATGTGGGAGCGCCGCGCCGAGACCGAAGGCTTCGCCGGCGTGGCGGAAGTCTTCCGCAATTCCACGCCCGCGTTTGCAGGCCGCGGCCTGCCGGGCTTCGAGGAGCCGATCGAGCAGATCCCGGCCCTGGTCGAGCGCGGCAGGAAGCGGCTCGCCCGCTTCTACGGCCGCATCGAGCGCCAGCTTGCGGACAACCGCTTCATCGCGGGCTCCCGCTTCAGCGTCGCCGACATCACCGCGCTCTGCATCGTCGACTTCGCGACCAGGGGCGCCAAGGTCGGCCTGCCGGAGGATCACGCCAACGCGCGGCGCTGGCACGCCGAGGTCTCCGCCCGCCCCAGCATCGCGGGTTAGACCGTCCGGCCTGCAGCTTGCCGCTTATCCGGGCACTCTCTAGACTCCGGGCATGGGACAGGGCAGCGACAAGGACGGCGAGGCGCAGACCTTCGAGAGCGCCATGCGCGAGCTTGAGGGGATCGTGCACGAGCTGGAGGCCGGGGACACCGGCCTCGAAGCGGCCATCGCGGCCTACGAGCGCGGCGTCAAGCTCAAGAAGTTCTGCGAGGACAAGCTGCGCCAGGCCGAGCTTCGGGTCGAGAAGATCGACGGCGACGGCGCGGCCCGGACGGAGCCGTTCGAGACCGGCTGAGGGGCGCCGGTGACGCCGCTGGAGGATGCGCTTCGCGACTCCGCAGCGGCGGTGGACGCAGCGCTCGAATCGCTGGTCCCTGCGCCCGAGCCCGACGGCGCCGACGGGCAGCTCCTCGAAGCCATGCGCTACTCCCTCTTCGCGGGCGGCAAGCGGCTCCGGCCCTTCCTCGTGCTCTCGGGCGCCGACCTCTTCGGCGTGCCGCGCGCGTGGTCGGTCAACACCGCCGCCGCCATCGAGATGGTGCACACCTACTCGCTGGTTCACGACGACCTGCCGGCGATGGACGACGACGAGCTGCGCCGCGGCAAGCCGACCTGCCATATCGCCTTCGACGAGGCGACCGCGATTCTGGTGGGCGATTCCCTCCTCACCCTGGCCTTCGAGGCAGTGACGACGCCGGAGGGACACCCGGACCCTGCGGTGCGGGCCGAGCTCGCCTGCGCGCTCGCGCAGGCCGCCGGCGCGGACGGCATGGCGGGCGGCCAGGCGATCGACCTCGCGGCGGAGAGCCGGGAGCTTGACCTCGATGAGGTGATCCAACTGCAGCGGCTCAAGACCGGCGCCCTCTTCGGCTTCTCGTGCGAGGCAGGGGCCATCCTCGCGCGGGAGGACGGCGGCGGGCGCGCGGCGCTCCGCGACTACGCCGCCTGCATCGGGCTCGCCTTCCAGATCGCCGACGACCTGCTCGATCACGAGGGCTCGGAGGCCGATCTCGGCAAGGCCGTGGGCAAGGACGCGGAAGCCGGCAAGGCGACCTTCGTCGGCCTGCTGGGCGCGGACGAAGCGCGGCGGCGGGCGGGGGCGCTGGTGGACGACGCCGTCGCGGCGCTCGGCCCCTTCGACGAGAAGGCGGAGCCCCTTCGCGCCGTCGCCCGCTACATCGTGGAGCGGCGCCACTGAGCCGCCGAACCGGGTGCGACGCAACGCCCGCACCGACCGGGCGCCGCCGGGGCAAGGAGCGGCTCGATGCCCTGCTCGTGGCGCGCGGACTCGCCGAGAGCAGGGCAAGGGCGCAGGCGCTGCTGCTGGCCGGGCTGGTGTTCTCGGGCGAGCGCCGCCTCGAGAAGCCCGGCATGCAGGTCGACCCCGCTCTCCCGCTCACCGTGCGGGGCGCGGCGCACCCCTGGGTCTCCCGCGGCGGCGTGAAGCTCGACCATGCACTGACGCACTTCCGCATCGATCCGCAGGGCCAGGTGGCGCTCGACATCGGCGCCTCCACCGGCGGCTTCACCCATGTGCTGTGCGAACGCGGCGCGCGGCGGGTCTACGCCGTCGACGTCGGCTACGGCCAGCTCGACGCCCGGCTCAGGAACGACCCTCGCGTGACCGTTCTGGAGCGCACCAACGCGCGCCATCTCTCGCGGGAGCAGGTGCCGGAGCCGGTCGATCTCGTCGTCTGCGACGCGAGCTTCATCGGGCTGCGGACGATCCTGCCGGCGCCGCTCGCGCTCGCCGCACCGGGCGCCCGGCTCGTCGCCCTCATCAAGCCGCAGTTCGAGGCCGGGCGCGGCCGCGTGGGCAAGGGCGGCATCGTCCGCGATCCGGCTGTCCACGACGAGGTGTGCAGGGCGGTCCGCGATTGGCTCACGGCCGAGGGCTGGCCGGTGACGGGGCTCGTCGAGAGTCCCATCAAGGGCCGCGACGGCAACGCCGAGTTTCTGATCGCCGCGCGGCACGAGGCGTGAGCGGGGTGAGAATTACGGGCTTGGTGTCCTGATCGAGAAGTTCCCGTTATCGGGCCCCACGTTCCCGCTCTTCAGTCCGTCGAAAACCGGCCGCTACCCCGCGACCTCGCGGCGGGCGATGGCGGCGCCTTCCACCATGGCCTTGAGCTTGCCTAACGCGGTGTCCCGCGTCAGGTACTTCATGCCGCAGTCGGGCGCGGCGACGAGGCGGTCCGCCGGCACCACGGCGAGCGCCGCGCGCAGCCGGGCCGCCACGGTCTCCGGCCGCTCGACTTGCGGGTCGTTCAGGTCGATCACGCCGTAGAGGATCTCCTTGGACGGCAGGTGGGCGAGGATCGCCGGGTCGAGGCCCGGCTGCGCCGCCTCGATGGAGATCTGGTCGACCGCCGCCGCCTCCAGCTCCGGCAGGAAGGAATAGCCGCTGGGCTTCTCCGTCTTGATCACCGCCGCATAGCCGAAGCAGAGGTGCAGCGCGGTCTTGCCGTCCACGCCCTCCAGCGCCCGGTTGATCGCCTTCACCGCGTAGGCGCGCGCGGCCTCGGGCCGGGCCTGCACGTAGGGCTCGTCGAGCTGCACGATGTCGGCGCCGGCGGCGAAGAGGTCCCTGATCTCCTCGTTCACCGCCTCCGCGTAGGCCATGGCGAGGCTCTCGTCGTCCGGGTAGTGCGCGTTCTCCGCCTGCTGGGTCATGGTGAAGGGGCCGGGCAGGGTGATCTTGATCCTGCGCTCGGTGTTGGCCCGCAGGAACCTCACGTCGTCGACCTCGACCGGGCGCTCGCGCCTGATCGGCCCTGAGACCAGCGGGACCGGCGCGGGGTTCCCGGTGCGGTCCATGTGGGTGCCGCTCCGCTCCCTGTCGATGCCGCCGAGCGCGGTGGCGAGGCGGTTGGAATAGCTCTCGCGCCTGATCTCGCCGTCGCTGATGACGTCGATGCCGGCCTGTTCCTGGTCCCGGATCGCGACGAGCGTCGCCGCCTCCTGCGCCTCCTGCAGGTGCTCGGGCGGAATTCGCCACATCTCCTGCGCGCGCACGCGGGGCGGCAGGCGGTTCGTCAGGTTGTCGCGGTCGACGAGCCAATCCGGCTGCGGATAGCTGCCGACGACGGCGGTGGTCAGTACGCCCTCGCTCATGGGGTCGATCCCTTTCCTTGGCGGCTCATGGCCGTGGTGGGAATTCCGGGCTAGGCTGAACCGCACCTCGGGGCGGGATAGCACGGGAGTAGGGGGCGATGAAACTCTGCCTGATCCAGATGAACAGCACGCCCGACCACGCGGAGAACGTGGCCCGCGCCGCCGGCCATATCGACCGGACGGTGGCGGCCCAAAAACCCGATCTCGTGGTCGTGCCGGAGTTCTTCAACCACCCCTACGTCTTTCAGTACCGCGACTACCGGCACATCGACGAGGCGGAGAGCGAGGACGGCATCGCCATCACCGCCATGCGGGCCAAGGCGCGCGAGCACGGCATCCACATCGTCGCCACCATCTTCGAGGCCGAATCCGCCGGCATCTGCTACGACAGCGCCATCGTGATCGACCCGGCGGGCGCGATACTCGGCCGCTACCGCAAGGCGCATCCGGCGGCGGTTCGCAGCCTTGAGAAAATCTACTTCCGCTACGGCTCGCACTTTCCCGTGTTCCGCATCGGCGAATGGCGGGTTGGCATAAACATCTGCTACGACACGTTCTTTCCCGAATCCGCACGCTGCGCCGCGGTCAACGGGGCGGAGCTGATCGTGGTTCCCTTCGCCTGCCCGCCCATCGCCTGCTGGCGCGAGACCATGCAGACCCGCGCCTTCGAGAACGGCGTCTACTTCGCCCCCTGCAACAAGGTGGGGCTGGAAGGCGAGTGGACCTTCGGTGGGCGCAGCATGATCGTGGCGCCCGATTCCGAAGTGCTGGCCGAGGCGGGCGACGACGGCGACGAGACCATCACGGCGACCCTCGAGCGTGCGCGCGTCTTCGCGGCGCGGCGCGCGTGGCCCATGTTCCGCGACCGCCGCCCGGACCTCTATGCGTCCATCACGACGCCGACGGAAGACATCCCGCGGGCCGACTGATCGGGGTGGCTCGGGCAATGGAGACGGCGAGACGGATCCTGGCGGCGGCCGTCCTCGTCTCCGCGCTCACGCTCGCCGGGGCGGCGATCCCGGCGGCTGCCCTGGCTGCGCTGGAGGAGGGTGCGGCCGCGCCGCCGGAGCCGGCCGCGCGCGCTATCCCCGTGGCGCCGGTCGATCCCGGTAGCACGGCCGGGCGGATCGTGCTTTCCATCGCCGACTGGCTGGAGAAGCGCCTGGGCTTCGGCTCCGACAGCATGCGGCTCGCCCTCGATGCGCCGATGTGGGCGGCGGAGCGGGACGGCACCGTCACCGTCCATCTGCCGGGCGCGCGCCTCGTCGAGCAATCCGCATCGCTCGGCCAGTGGGTGCTGGGCGATCTCGCTATTGCCGTGACGCCCCGGAGCGAGACGGCCTACGACTTCGAGACCGCGCTGCCCGCCACGGTCGACAGGCAGGGAGAACGGCTCACCATCGGCAGGGGCACGGTCGCCGGCACGTGGCGCTCCGACCTGGAGATTGCGACCAGGGTGGAAGCGGAGGCCGAGAACCTGCGGCTCGTGACGGGCGAGGGGGCGCAGGCGACGGAAACGCTGTCGCTGGCATCGCTCTCCCTCGCGGACGAGCTGAGCGAGGGCGCCGACGGGCTGTGGGACGGCCGCACCACCCTCAGCCTCGCCGGCCTCCGGGGCGAGGGCTTCGCCCTGGGCCACCTCGACGCCACGAGCGAGGGCGAGGATTTCGACCGCGACCTGGTGATGCAGATGCGGGGCGACGCCCTCTCGTTCGCCGGCGCCATGGGCGGGCCGACGGCGCTGGGCGACGCGCTCACGCCTCTCGTCAGCGGCCGCTGGGGGCGCTCCGACATGACCGTCGCCTTACACGACGTGACGGTCAGCGGCGGCGATACGGGCCTCGGCGAGAGCGGCGCGTTCTCGCTCGGCAGCCTCGAATGGCACGTCGGCGCCAACGGCCGAAGCGAATTCACGGACATCTCCACGCGCATCTCGGCCGCCGGGTTCCGGCCCGGCGACGGGGTGGGCAGCGGCATCCCGCCCGCGCTCATGCCCCATGCGGCGACCGTCGATATCGCGCTCACACGGCTGCCGCTCCGCCGCATCGCCGAGGCGCTGTCCTCACCGGGCGGCGCGGACATGCCCCAGCGCGGGTCGATCGCGGACGTCTTCCTCGCGCACCTGGACGCGGCGGATTCCGCCATCGAGATCCGCGCCGTCCGTATCGCCACGCCGGCCAGCGAGCTTCGCGCCGACGGCCGGCTCCGGGTCGAGCCGGCCAGCGTCTTCGGCATCGTCGGGCGCGTGGAAGCGCGGGTGCGGGGGCTGAGCACGCTCATGGCGCTGGCTGCGGTGGAGGGCGAGAAGGACCTGGTGGCGCTGCTGCTCGTCCTTCAGGGCCTCGGCAAGCCGGTCTTCGAAGCGGGCGAGGACGAGCCGTTCCATGCCTACGAGATCGACCTCCGCCGCGACGGTGCCGTCACCGTGAACGGCCTTCCCTTCGACATGCTCTTCGGCGACGACGCGCCCCAATGAGCGCTTGCTGCCGAGGGGCTTGGAGCGCGTCCGTCTCCGACGGACGCGCGACAGGCCGCGACCGCGGCCCGCCGCGAATGCGGCGCCCTCGCGGAGGCGCTGGCCGAAGGCCAGCTGCCGTGAGCGACAAGACGGTCGGAGCCCTTGCCACGCTGCGGCAGGGGCGGGATAGTTTTGCGGACCAGTCCGGGGGCCGCGTCATGAGCGACGAGTTCGATTGGGAGATCCCGCTGTCGGCGCAGCCGAAGCCGGAGCAGGTGTCCTTCGACCTCGACGCCGCGCTCGGCGCCGTCGTGGGCCTGCGCGCGACCATCCCGGAGGACGCGTTCACCGCCGGCATCCTGGGGACGGAGCGGACCGGGAACGGCGTGCTCATCAGCGCGAGCGGCCTCGTCGTCACCATCGGCTACCTGATCGCCGAGGCGGACTCGGTCTGGCTGACGGCGAGCGACGGCAGCGTGCTCGCGGGCCACGCGCTGGGCTACGACTTCGAATCCGGGTTCGGTCTCGTGCAGGCGCTCGGCCGCTTCGGCGTGCCCGCGCTGGAGCTCGGCTCCTCGTCCGCGCTGGAGGTGGGCGACTTCGTGATCGTCGCCGGCGAGGGCGGGCGGCGGCACTCGCTCAACTCCCGCGTCACCGCGAAGCGCGAGTTCGCCGGCTACTGGGAATACGTGCTCGACGAGGCCATCTTCACATCGCCGCCGCATCCCAACTGGGGCGGCAGCGCGCTGATCGACCGCCACGGCCGGCTCGCCGGCATCGGCTCGCTGCTGGTGCGCCATGCCGGCGGCGGCGGGTCGGACACGCTCGACGGCAACATGATCGTGCCCATCGACCTGCTGCCGCCGATCCTCGACGAGATGCAGACGCTGGGCCGCAGCCAGCGCCCGCCGAGGCCATGGCTCGGCGCCTACGTGACCGAGGTGGACGAGGCGCTGGTGGTCGCCGGCCTGGCGCCTGAGGGGCCGGCGGAGCAGGCGGAGCTGCAGGTTGGCGACCAGGTGCTCGCGGTGAACCGCCAGCCGGTGGGCAGCCTCGTCGAGCTGTTCCGCAGCGTCTGGGCCGTGGGCGAGGCGGGCGTCGCGGTGCCGCTCACCGTCATGCGCAACGGCGAGCACCACGAGGTGCGCGTGCTCACCGCCACCCGCGACGAGTTCATGAAGGCCCCTCAACTGCACTGATATCCCTGCGGCCAGAACATTCCCACCTCCCCCTGTCCCCCTCCGCCCAATGGGCGGAGGGGGAACGCAAGCCGGCGCCGCCTGTTCTCCCTCTCCTCCCCGGCGGGGAGGAGAGGGCCGGGGTGAGGTGGGGGATTCATTTTTGACCGTGCGATATGTGAGGGCGTGACCGTGCGGCAACCGGATACGATTCAATCCGGTCGAGTTGTGCTCTGGCCTGCACCTACTCTGAGCCGCGCGGCGCCGCGCAGGCCGCTCTCCGGGCCGAAGCGGGCGCGGACGAGCCGGGTGGCGGGCCGGGCGACGCTCGCGTGCGCACCCCAGGCCGCGGGAACGAGGCGGTAAAGGGCTGCGATCTCCGAGAGGCCGCCGCCCAGCACGATCGCGTCGGGGTCGAGCACGTTGATCACGCCGGCGAGCGCCTGCGCCAGCCGTTCGGCATAGCGGGCGATGGCGTCTGCGGCCTGCGCGTCCCCCGCATCCGCCCGTGCGGCGATTTTCTCTGCCGTCGCCTCGCCCCCGCCGAGGGCGGCGTAGTCGCGCGCGAGCGCCGCGCCGTTGAGCCAGGTCTCGACGCAGCCCTGGGCGAAGCGCCCGCAGGTGCAGGGCACGCCGCCCGCGCCCGGCGTGGGCCACGGGTTGTGGCCCCATTCGCCGGCGGTGGCGTTGGCGCCCACCACGATCTCGCCGCGCACGACCAGCGCGCCGCCCACGCCGGTGCCGAGGATGACGCCGAACACCACCTCCGCTCCTGCGCCCGCGCCGTCGGTCGCCTCGGAAAGGGCGAAGCAGTTGGCGTCGTTGGCGAGCGTCACCGGGCGGTCGAGCCGCGCCTCCATGGCCCGGCGGAGCGGCGTCCCTTCGAGCCAGGGCAGGTTGACGATCATGCTGATCTCCTGCGCCCGGGTGATGATGCCGGGGAGGCTGATGCCGACGCCCGGCGCGCGACCGCCTTCGGCTTCGAGCCGCTCCACGACGTCGGCGACGGCGTCGATCACGGCGTCGAAGCTCGTGGGCGTCGGCTGGCGCAGGCGCGCGCGCTCCTGCCCGTCCGCGTCGAGGGCGATGGCGGCGAGCTTGGTGCCGCCGATGTCGATACCGATGTGCATGGCGTGCTACCGCTCCTCAGCCCGATTGGTGCGTGCCCCGCCGATCCAGGTGGCGCGGACGCGGAGGTCGTCGTCGAGCCAGACCAGATCGGCTCCCAAACCCGGCGCGAGCCGCCCGCGCTCCTCGCCCACGCCCAGAAAGTCCGCAGGGTACGCAGCGGCCATGGCGAGCGCGTCCACCAGCGGGATCCCTGCGTGCACGACGCTGTTTCGCACCGCTTGCGCCATGTCCAGCAGCGAGCCGGCGAGCCGGCCGTCGGCGAGGCGCAGGCAGCCGTCCACGATCCGCGCGGTCTCGTCGCCGATGCGGACCGTCTCCGCATCCGCCGCACCCACCGGCGCCATCGCGTCCGAGACCAGGAACAGCGTGCCGGGGGGTTTCGCGCGCCAGGCGAGGCGCAGCACCTCCCAGCGCACGTGGGCGCCGTCGGCGATGATGCCGCAGGCGAGACGGTCGCGCGTCAGCGCCGCGCCGGCCGCGCCGGGCTCGCGGTGGCCGAGCGGGCCCATGGCGTTGAACAGGTGGGTGACGCCGGCAAGCCCCTGCGCCGCCGCCCGGTCGATGGTGCCGGCGTCGGCCTCGCTGTGGCCGGCGGCGACGATGACGCCGCGGGCGGCCAGCGCGGCGATGTCGGCAGGCGCCACGCACTCCGGCGCGAGCGTCACCAGCGTGCGGCCAACGCCGAGCGAGGTGAGCAGGTCGATGTCGCCGTCCGCCGGCGGCCGGATCTGGCACGCATCGTGGGCGCCCCGGCGCGCGGGGTTGATGTGCGGCCCCTCGAAGTGGATGCCGAGCACGCCGGGCTCGCCGGCGTCCATCGCGTCTCGCACCGCCGCCACCGCCCGCGCCATGGCGGCGCGCGGGCCGGAGATGAAGGTCGGCAGAAAGCCCGTGGTGCCCCGCGCCCGGTGGGCACGGCCGATCGCCGCGACGGTTGCCGCCGTCGGCACGTCGTTGAACATGACACCGCCGCCGCCGTTCACCTGCAGGTCGATGAAGCCAGCGGCGAGCGTGCCGCCCGCGAGCCGCGTGACCCGGGCGTCGGCGGGGATCGCGTTTTCCGCCACGATGTCGCGGATTGCGCCCGCCGCCAGCAGCAGGGCGCGGGCGGAGACGATCCCCTCCGGCGTGTGCAGCGCCGCGCCGACCAGGGCTTCCATCGTTACCCCGGACGACCGCATCGGGAGAAACGACGCTGTTTGTCATGCCGCACCGGGCGCGATCGGAGCGCGGAAAGCTCTCTCTGCCACGGACGCCTGAAGCAAAGCCCCCACCTCACCCCGGCCCTCTCCTCCCCGGTGGGGAGGAGAGGGAGAATACGGACGGCGCCGACAGCGTTCCCCCTCCGCCCTTGGGGGGAGGGGGACAGGGGGAGGTGGGTGGACGATTGCAAAGCGCTAAGCGGGAGCGCGTTGCAGCGAAACGGGTTCGCCGTCGACAGCCGCAGACCTTGGCCGTGGCGAGAAATCCGGGCTAGTGTCGGGACAGGACTCACAGGATCGGGTGTAAGCCATGCTGCGCGCCGCCTCAATCGGGATGGGCTGGTGGTCCGACGAGCTTGCGGATGCCGCACAGGGCAAGTCGGACGCCATCCGTATCGTGACCTGCTACACCCGGTCCGAAGAGAAGCGCGCGGCCTTCGCCCAAAAGTACGGCACGGCCCAGCACGACTCCTACGAGGCGGTGCTTGCCGACGACGGGGTCGACGCGGTCATCCTGACAACGCCGCACTCGCTCCATGCCGAGCAGGTGATCGCGGCAGCGGCGGCGGGTAAGCACGTCTTCTGCGAGAAGCCCTTCACGCTGACGCGCGCGAGCGCGCAGGCCGCGGTCGATGCCTGCGCCGCAGCCGGCGTGGTTCTCGCCATCGGGCAGAACCGGCGCTGGCACAGCGGGACGCAGGCGCTGAAATCCAGGCTGGAGGCAGGCGACTTCGGCACGGTGCTCCACGCGGAAGCCAATTTCTCCGTGCCGAGCGCGCTCAGCTACTCGCCGGAATTGTGGCGCTCCAACCGCATCGAGAGCCCGGCCGGCTCCATCACCGGCCTCGGCATCCACATGATCGACGCCCTCGTCTACCTGCTGGGGCCCATCGCGCGGGTGGGCGCGCAGGCGTACCGGCGCGCGGTCCCGGTCGACATCGACGACACGACCTCGGTGCTCTTCGCCTTCGAATCCGGTGTCTCGGGCTATCTCGGCACGATGTTCGCCTGCCCGCACACCTCCTACATCAACGTCTACGGCACCGGCGGCAACGCGTTCGCCGAGATCGACAACAGCAAGCTCATCCTCCAGGCAGCGGACGGGACCAGGCGCGAAGAGCCCATTGAGGCGCTGGATACGCTCCGGCTGGAGCTCGACGAGTTCGCCGCCGCCTGCGCCGGCGAGACGCGGTTCACGGTGACGACCGAGGAGGCCGTGCACTGCATCGCCGTGATGGAAGCGCTGGTCGAGGCCGCGGCCAGCGGCCAGTGGGTGCAGGTCGCGGGTAAGGGCTGAGCGATGGGCGCGCGCCACACCTTCTTCTGCATCGACGGCCACACCTGCGGCAATCCGGTCCGCGTGGTCGCCGGCGGCGGGCCAGCGCTCGCGGGCGCCACCATGAGCGAGCGGCGCCAGCACTTCCTCCGCGACTACGATTGGATCCGCCGGGCGCTGATGTTCGAGCCGCGCGGCCACGACCTGATGTCGGGCTCGCTTCTCTACCCGCCCATTTCGGCGGACGCCGACCTGGCCATCCTCTTCGTCGAGACCAGCGGCTGCCTGCCCATGTGCGGCCACGGCACCATCGGCACCGTGACCATCGCGCTGGAGCACGGCCTCGTCACGCCCCGCGACGAGGGCTTCCTAGTGCTGGATACGCCGGCGGGCCGCGTCGACGCCCGCTACCGGCGGAACGGCACGCACGTCGAAGGCGTGCGCATCACCAACGTGCCGAGCTTTTTGGCGGAGACGGGGGTGGAGGTGGAATGCCCCGGCCTCGGCTCGCTCACGGTGGACATCGCCTACGGCGGCAATTTCTACGCCATCGTCGACCCGCAGCCGGGCTACGCGGGGATGGAGGCGTTCTCGGCGGCCGCGCTGCTGGCGATGAGTCCCGGCCTGCGCGAGGCCTGCAACAAGGCCGTCGAGTGCATTCACCCGGACGATCCCTCCATCGCGGGCGTGAGCCACGTCATGTGGACCGGCGCGCCCCGCGACGCGAGCGCGCACGCGCGGAACGCCGTCTTCTACGGCTCCGGCGCGCTCGACCGCTCCCCCTGCGGCACCGGCAGCTCGGCCCGCATGGCGCAGTGGGCGGCCCTGGGAAAACTCGCGCCCGGCGACGAGTTCGTGCACGAGAGCATCATCGGCAGCCTCTTCCGCTGCCGCGTCGAGGGCGCGACGAAGGTGGGCAACCACGACGCGATCGTGCCGAGCGTCGAGGGCTGGGCGCGGGTCACCGGGCTCAACACGATCTTCGTCGACGAGGACGACCCCTTCGCCCACGGCTTCCAGGTGACTTGAAGGAGACCACGCGATGAACCAGGCTCCAGGCCGCACCGCCCGGCGCGGCGCGCGATCCTTCGGCGCGGCCCATGCCGCTCTCCTCGTCGCCGCGTTCGTCCCCGGCTGCGCCGCCTACGGCGATTCCTCCGGCGAGACGCTGCTCGACCCCGCGGCTCACGAGGCCGCCACCGGCGCGTCCGCGACCTATACCGTCACCTTCACCGGCACCTGGACCGTCGAGGCCACGCCGGGCGGCGTTCCCGATGGTGTGCACTTCTCGCCGCTGATCGGCGGCGTCCACAACGGGGACGTGGCGTTCCTGGAGGCCGGCGGCAAGGCCACACCCGGGATCGAATCCATGGCGGAGCGCGGGCGGACGGCGACGCTCACGGAAGAGATCGAGGCAGCGGGTGCGAACGCGCTGAGCGTGCTCCGCAAGGAGTCGGGGCCGGGGGCGACGGCCTCGGATTCCTTCGACACCGTCACGCTTACCGCCGAGCATTCACGCATCACCCTGCTCACGATGATCGCGCCGAGCTCCGACTGGTTCGTCGGCGTCTTCGGCCTCTCCCTGCTGGATGACGAGGGCGAATGGATCGAGGCGCTCACGGTGAACCTCTACCCCTGGGATGCCGGCACCGAGGAGGGGGATGACTTCTCCTTCGACAACCCGGCGACCGTGCCGCACGGCACCATCACCAGCCTGCGGGGCATGGACCCGTTCTCGGACGCGCCCATGGCGACGATGAGCTTTACCCTGCAGTCGGGCGCGTAGTGGCGGCGGCGCCTTTCGCATCATGACTCGCGTCGCACCCAGGCTCGCGTCCCTGCTGCTCGTGGTCGTGCTTGCCGGCGCGGTGCTGGCGGCGGCCCCGCGCGCGTCCGCGCAGGACTACAGCGACGCCACGCTCGCGGCTTTCGTCTCCGCCGCCGTCGAGGTCAGCAAGCGCATCGAGACCTGGCGGCCGGTCATCGAGGGCGCGGCCGACGAGGACGCGCGCGAGGACCTGATCGAGGACGCGCAAGCCGACCTCGCCCGCGCCATCGACGAGACCGACGGTATCGACGCGGACGAGTACTACGCGATCTACAACGCCGCCCGCGAGGACGAGGCGCTGCGCGCGCGCATCGACGAGATTTTCTCCGCCGTCCTGCAACGCCCCGAGGTCCCTCGCGCCGAGTGACCGTTCACCGAGGAACAGCAGCCCGATGAAGATCGAGAGCGTCACGGCACGCTGGGTGCACGTGCCGATCCCCAAGGCGCAGCAGCACAGGAGCGACCTCGGGGTCGCCGACTACTTCGACGCCACCATCGTCAGGATCGAGACCGCATGCGGACTGGTCGGCTGGGGCGAGGCCAAGGCCTCGGTCGGCAGCATGGGCAACAACGCGGCGATGGCCGCGCTCATCAACCGCGATCTCGGGCCCGCGCTGGTGGGCGAGGACCCGCGCAACCCGCGCCGCCTGTGGGAGCTGGGCTACAACGGCGGCCGCGCGCACTTCGCGCTCACGCGCGGCCGGGGCTTCCCCGTGCTGGACCGCCGCGGCAGCAGGATCAGTGCCATCGGCGCCATCGACATGGCCTGCTGGGATATCCTCGGCCGCTCCCTCGGGGTGCCGGTGTGGCAGCTCCTCGGCGGCAGGTGCCGGGAGTCGCTCCCGGCCTACGCCTCCGGCGGCTGGGCGCCGGCCGAGGCGATCGGCGAGCAGCTCGAAAGCTACATCGCACGCGGCGGCTTCCGCGCCGTGAAGATGCGCGTCGGCGCAGGCGACGGCGATGTCCCGACCTCGGTGCGCCGCGTCCACGCCGCGCGCGCCCATCTCGGCGACGACGTCGACATCATGGTGGACGCCCACGGCACCTATTCGGTGAAGGAAGCGCTCCGCTTCGCGCGCCAGGTGGAGGACTGCGACCTTGCCTGGTTCGAGGAGCCGGTGAACGTGGACGACAGGGCCGGCATGGCCACCGTGCGGGCCGCGACCGACATCCCGATCACCGCCGGCGAGAGCGAGTTCACCCGCTTCGACTTCCGCGACCTGGCGGAGCACGAGGCCGTGGACTACTTCCAGCCCGACCTCGCCATCGCGGGTGGGATTACCGAGGCCGTGCGCATCGCGGCGCTGGCCGAGAGCTACGGCATCAAGCTGGCACCCCACCTCTGGGGCGGCGCGCTCAACTTCGCCGCCGGCCTTCAGGTCATGGCGGCCTCGCCGGCCGCGGTGATCGCCGAGTACTCGCTCGGCGCCAACCCGCTGCTCCACGACCTCGCCGAGGAGAACTTCGAGGTGGTGGACGGCATGATCGCCATTCCCGACCGCCCCGGCCTCGGCGTCACTATCGACGAAGAATTCCTCGCGGCCCACACGGCCGATTAGACCTCCACGCAGGAGAGCAACCGCCATGCCCAACGAGATGTACGAGAAAGGCCTCCAGATCCGGCGCGAGGTGCTGGGCGCGGAGTACGTCGACCGCGCCATCGGCAGCGCCGACGACTTCAACCAGGAGTTTCAGGAGATCCTTACCGAGTACTGCTGGGGCGCGGTGTGGGGCCGGCCGGGGCTGAGCCGCAAGCAGCGCAGCCTCAACAACATCTGCATGCTGTCCGCGCTCGGCCGCAGCCACGAGCTGGAGCTGCATCTCAAGGGCGCGCTCCGCAACGGCGCGAGCGTCGACGAGATCAAGGAGACGCTGATTCAGGTCGCCGTCTATTGCGGGGCGCCGGCGGCGGTCGAAGGCTTCCGCATCGCGCG
The DNA here is from genome assembly GCA_965221125.1 of Alphaproteobacteria bacterium. Lineage (GTDB taxonomy): Bacteria > Pseudomonadota > Alphaproteobacteria > UBA828 > UBA828 > WTGU01. The sequence continues at coordinate 154,038 of CBDCRW010000005.1, read as the reverse complement.
CCGCGTGGTCGACGAGCACCGCAAGGCGGAGGGCGGCTGATGCCCACCCTCGGCTTCATCGGCCTCGGCAACATGGGCGGGCCGATGGCGCACAACCTGGCCGCCGCGGGCCACGAGGTCGTGTGCTTCGACGCCGCCGGCACGGAAGCGCTGGCGCCGCCGGGCGCGCCCTGCGCCGAGTCTGCGGCGGAAGTGTCGCAGAGGGCGCGGATCGTCTTCCTCTGCCTGCCCGACGGGCCGACCGTGCTGAAGGTGGCCCACGAGATCGCCGATTGCCCGAACCGCGCGGCTGCGATCGTGGTGGACAGCACCACCGCCGGCATGCACGACGCGCAAGCGGCTCACGACCTGCTGGCCCAAGCCGGCATCCGCTACGCCGATGCGCCGGTGAGCGGCGGCACCAAGGGCTCGAAGGCCGGCACGCTCGCCATGATGGTGGCGGCACCCGACGACCTCTACGCCGAGATCGAGCCCTACTTGCGCCCGATGGCAGCGAACGCGCGCCAGGTCGGCACCCGGCCCGGCCACGGCATGGCGATGAAGCTCCTCAACAACTTCCTCTCGGCCACGGCGATGGCGGCGACCAGCGAGGCGGTGGCCTTCGGCGTCGGCCAGGGCCTCGACATGACCATGATCCTGGAGACGGTCAATCTCTCCACCGGGCGCAATACCGCGACCGAGGACAAGTTCCCCAACCGCATCGCCACCGGCGCCTTCGATTCCGGCTTCGCGACAAAGCTCATGGCGAAGGACATCCGCCTCTACCAGGCGAGCGTCGCCGCTGCCGGCGCGCCCGGCCGCCTCGCCGGCCAGCTCCGCGAGATCTGGGACGGCATGGAGGCCGCGCACCCGGACTCCGACTTCACCGAGATCTACAAGCACGTCCGCGACGGGCGGTAACCATATCCACCGAGCGACCCCCACCTCCCCCTGTCCCCCTCCCCCCGGAGGGCGGAGGGGGGACGTAGCCCGGCCGGGTGGCGCCCCCTCTCCTCCCTGGGGAGGAGAGGGACGGGGAGAGGAGGGGGCCGGCTCCCATCTTCCACGCAAGCGGGCGAACGGGTTGCCGGGGTCCGCGCGCGGGTCTAGCCTCGGCGCCATGAGTGAGGAGACGCCCACCCACTACCTGGTCGTGGAGGGGCTGGTAGGCGAGGACTCGACCTGGCGCGTCGTCCGGGCCGAGGAGCACGCCAGGGGGCGCCGGCTCTACGCCTTCGTCGGCACCTGCCAGACGCGGCGCGCGGCGCTCTCGCTCGCCCGCGCGCTCAACGAGAAGCGCGCCGTCGACGAGGCGACTCTGCGCGCTGCGGCCCTGAAGGGGCAGGCGCTCGCGCCCGGCCGCGCCGACATCGCGCCTTCGCCCGATCCCTACCGGCTCAGGCCGTCTTGTTAGGTTTGGCCGCCTTCAGACGTTTCTTTTCCTGATCTCGTCGAGGTAGTCCAGCACGCGCTCGGACGAGACGATGTCGGCGTAGCGCCGGCCCACGTCGCGCAGGTTGTCCCGGTGCGGGCGCTCGTCGGCATCGCCGACGCAGTCCTCCGGCACCATGGTGCGGTAGCCGTAGGAGAAGGAATCGATCACCGAGGCGCGGATGCAGCCGCTGGTCATGCAGCCCATGACGATGGTCGTGTCCACCCCGTGCTTGGTGAGGAAGGCCGTGACCGGCGTCTGGAAGAAGATCGAGGGGCCGGACTTGCGCAGGATGTAGTCGTAGTCGGGGTCGGAGGTGCGGGGCTCCATCTCGGCGCAGGGGTCTCCCTCGAAGAAGTTCTCGCGCACAGGCGCGATCTTCCAGTAGGGCATGTCGCCCTCGGAGTGATAGGCGGTGTAGCAGTTGGCGACCGGCACCCGCGCCGCGCGGGCGGCTTCGAGCACCCGCGCGGTGTTCTCCACGGCGCGATGCACCAGCGGGCAGCCCCCCATGGGGAATTGCGGCTGGGTGAAGCCGGTCTGGAAGTCGACCACGAGGACGCCCGGCCGCTCGCCGAAGCCGATCTCCATCGCGCCGTAGCCGATGTCCTGATAGGTGTCGTCGCTCATCGTCGTCCCCTTTGTCGCCGCCGCACCCCGGCGGTTCAGGCGGTGATTACCGCAGCGCCGATGCCGTAGGGCATGAGCCAGCCCAGGCCCTCCAGCGTGCCCCCCTTGGGCCGGTACTCGCAGCCGATCCAGCCGTCGTAGCCCGCGTTATCCAGCATGTCGAAGAGGTAGGGGTAGTTGATCTCGCCGACGTCGGGCTCGTGGCGGCCGGGCACGCCGGAGATCTGGATGTGGCTGACGATGTCCCGGTACTGCGCGAAGCCGGTGGCGAGGCTGCCTTCCATGATCTGGCGGTGATAGAAGTCGTACTGCAGGAACAGGTTCTTGCTGCCGACCGTCTCGATCAGCCGCTGCGCCTGGCCGGCGGTGGTGAGCAGGTAGCCCGGCATGTCGATCGTGTTCAGCGGCTCGACGAGCGCGCGGACGCCCTCGCGGCCTAACGCATCGGCCGCGTAGGCGAGGTTTCCGGCGAACGTGTCCTCGTAGGCGCGCTCGTCCGCGCCCTCCGGCACCAGGCCCGCCATCACGTGGAGCTGGCGGCAGCCGAGCGCATCGGCGTAGCGGAGCGCGTCGTCCACCGCGCGCCGCACGTCGTCCTGTCTGCCGGGCAGCGCGACGATGCCGCGCTCGCCGGCCTCCCAGTCCCCCTGGCCGAGGTTGAAGAGCACCTGGGTGAGGCCGTTGTCCTGGAGCCGGCCCGCGATCTCCGCCGGCGGCGCGAGGTCGTAGGGGAACAGATACTCGACCGCTCGAAAACCCGCGCGCCGCGCCGCCGCGAAGCGGTCGAGAAAATCGTGCTCCTGGAAGAGGAAGCTGAGGTTGGCGGCGAATTTCGGCATGGTTCCTCCGGCGCCCGGCGGCCCCGGGGCAAATGCGGGCTAGAAGCAGCCGAGCGCGGTGCCCGCGCGCTCGATCCACATGACGAGGTAGGAGTCGGTGACGCTCTGGTAGGCGTCGGCGGCGAGCGCGCAGCAGGTGCCCCAATTGGCGGCCACCAGCCCCAGGCCAAGCGCCGCCCCCGCCCCGATCAGGAGCCTGCGGCGGCCTCTGCCGCCGAGCCCGCGCCGTTCTGCCGTCACGTCCGCCATCGCCGCGGCATTATGCGCCGGCATGAGTTTCTTTCAAATCCCGCAGGCGCCGCGGCCGTGGCGGGAAGTCCGGGTTGGTGGGATGATACGGCGGACGCGCGCCGCACCGGCGCGAGCGAAGGAGAGGCGCATGGGCACACGCGAGTGGTTGATGAGCGAGCGCAATCTGGCCGACGAGCCGGTCGAAAGCTTGGGCGAGATGAGCGACGCCGAGCGCGACAACCTGGCGCTGCTCGTCAGGCAGTGCCGGGGCTGGTCGAGCCAGGACATCGAGGAGGTGGTGGCCGTGATGGCGGAAGACGGGGTCTATCACGACATCACCCTGCCGCCGGCAATAGGTCATGACGCGATCCGCGAATTCGGCGGCGGCTGGCTCGACGCGGTGCCCGACCTCTCGCTCCATATCGAGGCCTTCTGCGTCCAAGGCAACGTCGTCTGCGACATGGGCTGGATGAGCGGCACCATCACGAAGGACTATTTCGGCCTGCCGGGCAACGGCCAGCGCTTTGACTGCCAGTTCTCCCAGCTCTGCTTCGTCGAGAACGGCAGGATCACGTACCTGCGCGGCCTCTGGAACGCGCCCGACATGTACAACCAGGTAGGCTGGGATCTTTCGGGCCTCAAGCGCTAGCCCGGTACGGCGAACGAGGCCGAGAGCAGGACATGGCGGCCGGGCCTGACGGGCGTATCGAGAGCGACGTCGTCATCGTCGGTGGCGGCCTCGTCGGGCTTACCCTCGGTGTCGCGCTCGGCAGCGCCGGAATTGAGACGGTCGTCGTCGACGGCGCGCCGCCGGAGGCGATGAAGGATGCCGCGTTCGACGGGCGGGTCTCGTCCATCGCCCTCGGCTCCATGCGCGTGCTGGACGGCATCGGCCTCTGGCCCGCGCTCGCAGGCGACGCCCAGCCGATCCTGGAGATCCGCGTCTCGGACAACGATGCGCCGCTTTTCCTCCACTACGACCACAAGACCGTGGGCGAGGACCCGCTTGGTTTCATCGTGGAGAACCGGGCCATCCGCGCGGCCTTGCTCGCGCGGGCGGCGGCGCTGCCGGCGCTCCGCCTCGTGGCGCCGGCTTCGGTCGAGGCGCTGGAGCCCACGGCTGGCGCCGTCGAGGCCCGGCTCGCGGACGGCAGGTGCGTCCGCGCCCGCCTCGCGGTCGCCTGCGACGGCGCCAACTCCAGGCTGCGCGCCGCCGCCGGGATCGAGGCCGTGCGCTGGTCGTACGAGCAGACGGGGATCGTCTGCACGGTCGCCCACGAGCGGGCGCACCGGGGCATCGCACACGAGCGCTTCCTGCCGGCCGGCCCCTTCGCCATCCTGCCGATGACCGGCAACCGCTCCTCGCTGGTGTGGACCGAGCGGGCGGCCCTCGCGCCGGCCCTGATGGAGGCTCCGCCGGAGATTTTCGCGCGCGAGCTCGGCGCGCGCTTCGGCGACTTCCTGGGCGCGCTGGAGCCCACGGGCCCGCGCTGGAGCTATCCCCTCAGGCTCACCCATGCCAAGCGCTACACCGCGCCCCGCCTCGCGCTCGCCGGCGATGCGGCCCACGCGATCCACCCGCTCGCGGGCCAGGGCTTCAACCTCGGCATCCGCGACGCCGCGGTGCTGGCCGAGCTCGTCGTCGACCGCGCGCGGCTCGGCCTCGACATCGGCGAGGGCGACGTGCTCACGCACTATCAGCGCCGGCGGCGCTTCGATTCGGTGGTGCTGATCGGCGTGACCGACGGGCTGAACCGGCTCTTCTCCAACGAGAGTCAGGGCTTGCGCCTGATCCGCGACGCAGGCCTCGCGGCGGTCAACGAGATGCCGCCGCTCAAGCGCTTCTTCATGCGCCACGCCATGGGCCTCGCCGGCGACCTGCCCCGGCTTGCGCGCGGCGAGCCGCTGTAGCGGGGAAGATTGTTTCTTTATCGCTCACGGCAGTCGGCCTGCGGCCGACGCCTCCGCGAGGGCGCCGCATACGCGGCGAGCCGCTGTCGCGGCCTGTAGGGCGAGTCCGACTTCGTCGGACTCGCCCTACAACCACTCCACGTAGCGCGCGCGCTCGGTGTCCGGCACCTGGCGGCGGACGTCGTCGTACTCGTAGCGCTTGACCGTGGCGTAGTTGCGGCAGAACTCCTCGCCGAACCAGTCCTTGGCCAGCTCCGACGCCTCGAACCTGTCGAGCGCCTCGCCCCAGTCGTCGGGCAGCCGGGGCAGCTCCTGCATGTCGAGGTCGCCCTCCGCCGCCGGGCCCGGATCGGTCTTGTTCGCGATGCCGTCGAGGCCGGCGGCGAGGTAGGCGGCGAGTGCCAGGTAGACGTTCACGTCCCCGCCGCAGACGCGGAGTTCCGGCCGGGTCGCGGCCGGGCTCTCGTTGATGACGCGGATCGCCGCGGTGCGGTTGTCCACGCCCCAGGCGAGCGAGATCGGTGCGAAGAGGCCGGGCACGAGCCTGCGGTACGAGTTCGAGTTGGGGAAGAAGATGGCCGTGAGCTCCGAGAGCCGCGCCAGCACGCCGCCGATGAAGTGCCGGCAGGTGTCGTTGATGCGATGCGGTTCGTCCGGTGCTGCGAATGCGTTGTTGCCGTCGCCGTCCACCAGGGACAGGTGGAAGTGACAGGAGTTGCCGGTCATCTTGTCGAAGGGCTTGGCCATGAAGGTGACGCGGTTGCCCATCTGCATCGCCGCCTCCTTCATGGAGGCGCGGAAGAGATGGCCGTCGTCGCCCATCTGGCGCACCGGCTGGTGGCGGATGCTGACCTCGTATTGGCCGGGGCCGTACTCGTAGTGGCTGCACTCGAGCTGGCCGTGAGCGGCGGCCGCGTCCAGCAGCGAATATTCTTCGGCGAGGAACTGGGTGCGCTTCTGCATCGAGTAGCACTGCACGCCGACGTCGACCATCTCGTGCTCGCCGTCGAGCAGGAAGAACTCGAACTCCGGCGCGCAGGTGGCGCCAAAGCCCATCGCCTCCATGCGCCCGGCCACGCGGTGCAGCACGTTGCGGGGGTCGCCCTCGACCGGCCGCCCGTCGGGCCAGACGAGCGTGCCCATCACCAGCGCGGTGTCGGCCTCGTGGCGCAGGATGCGCAGGCTCGAGAGGTCCGGCTTCGCGATGAAGTCGGCGTAGCCGATGGTCTCGCCGTAGTCGGTGCCCGGCACCACGTTGCCGGCGATGTCGAAGGCCAGCACCGTGGCGCAGAAGGCGATGCCGTGGTGCAGCGAATGCGCGAAGTGGGCGACGTCCATGGCCTTGCCGCGGGCGACGCCGCCGTAGTCGCAGTACTCGATGCGGACGCGCTGCACGCCGTTGGCGCGCAGCCAGTCGATGACCTCGTCGCTGGTGCCCGTAAAGCGCATCGGGCCGCTTGCCGCCTCGCTCATTCCTCTCAGCTCCCCCTCACCGCCTCGCGGGGCGATACCATAGCGGCAGAGGCCGGAGTGCTCAAAGCGGTGGGGGTGTGGGCTTGCCCACGCTCTCGCGTGCGCCGACCCAACGGTCCGTCCCAAACGATGACCCAGATGAAGAAGCCCATCTGCCGCTTCAGCTGGGGCAGCACGGGGGTTAGCACATCAGCGGTTTGTCTTGATCCCCGTTTTCTGGATGACAATGTGGATACGTTTGTCAGCCCTCTCTTGCGCGAGGTTCCACTCGAATTCCACGAGACCCAATGCAGCGGCGACGCGGTTTTCGGCCTCAGGATAGTCGCACTGCAAATGAATTCGACTTAGCCTCCGAAACCTCGCCTTGCCACCGCGAGGAATTCTAGGAGCAATTTTTCTGAAGTCGCGATCATGGCTGATCAAGACTGCGTCTATTTGCTCGGCGTACTTCGCGACAACCGGGTCGGGCGAATCCGGAGGAAGTTCGTCTCTCAGACGGACTACCTCATGCCCCCTCTCTTCCAGAAGTCGGCACACCGACTCTGTGACATTGTGGTCGGCGAAAAACTTCATTTGGACGGATAGTGCTAAGCGGCAGACTTGGCTCTTTGACGCACAGCCTCAATATCACCCAGTGCTAGGGATGGATATTCTTTAAGGATTTTGCGATTGCTATATCCTGCGTCAATAAAGCTGCCTATTGCAGATACGGGTATTCTTGTTCCAGAAATGACCTCTGTATTGTGCTGAATAAATTTGCGTTTTTCAGTGTGTCCAATTTGAGAAGCATCTCGACGACGCAGCTTCTCTGCTTGCTCTCTGATTTCTTGAGCGATAGGCTGAAGCGGAATATGTTTGATTGCATATTGGCCGTCGGTGACGTTTCGAGGCGACGTGTCAAGATCAAATACCACTCTTCGTTTCAATACGGCGAGCGGGATTTCGGACCAGGGACGATCCGAACGCTTCCTTAGCTCCTCTGCTGCTGTGCGAAGTTCACGAAGTGGGACTCGGTAATTGTCGGCAAGGAGCTTAAGTGTTCGAAGCCCCACAAGGTCTACAAACGAATACACACGGGAGTAGGGGTTACGGCGGTCGTCATCACCGATATATTCTGGAGCAAAAAATCCAAGACGATCCCATTTGGTCAAGCGGGCTTTCGACAGACCGGTAATGGAGGCTGCATGATCTATGCTGAAGGCCGATAGTACGCTTCCCTCGCAGTGCCGCATCGCAGTTGCCTCTCAATGGCAAGAGATAGTCGTCTAACGTACATAGTCGGTTGGAGTGTGGTACTTACGCACTCACCGAGCCGAGCTGCCAGACGACGATAAGTCTGTCTCCTCGACCGCGCCCACTGCGTTCACTGGAGTGTTTCCTGTCCTCAAACGTTGTGGGGTCTTGGGCTTATGGACAATCCCAGGACCGTCGCCATTGGCATGAGCCACTGCTTCCTCAAGTGAACGGATCAGATTGTCGCCAAGCGTGCTCATTTCATCCAATCTGGCGCCGCATCGAGTGTCACCACGAGTGGCCAGTGTCATTCTACCACACAACCACTCATTCCTTACCCCCAACCCCCGGCAAAGGCCCATCCTTCATGAACGCGTTCAACACGTTGGCGGTGACCCGCGACGCGCTGTTGTCGCAGGCGTTGATGGGGAGCGCCTGGCCCCAGGCGATGGAGCTGGCGGACCACACCGCGCCGTCCCCCGGCGTCGTGAAGTAGGTCATGTCCGCGCGCACGCGGTGGTCCTGCGTACCGCCCATGCCGGGGTAGTTGCAGAGGATGTCCTCCACCACGAGCGGGAAGTTGTCCGAATGGCCCTCGGAGGAGGCGAGGATCAGCGTGTGCGGCGGGGTGCCGAGGGCGAGGTCGTAACGGTCGAACTCGATGCCGGCGGCGCCGCCGATGCCGAGCCCCGCGTCGCCGATGATGTCGCCGTCGATCCCGTCGAAGATCCACGAGGCCGCCGGGTTGTCGGCATCCGGCATCTTGCGGTAGGGCTTGGATTCGTCCATGCCCTCGGAGGTGAACCCGGTGCCGAGCAGCTTCTGGGGCGCCCGCCCGCGCCCGCGCCAGAGGCCGCCGCGCTCCCCGTTGCTCACCATGTAGTGCTCGCCGGGCTCGGCGTTCCAGGCCCGCGTGCCCATGTCGAGCCGGCGCACCTCCATCACGTCCATGTCGCCGTCGCGGAAGGAGACGACCCAGTAGTAGCCGTTGCCGGAGAGGTACATGAGCCTGCCGCCGGACGCGAGGTAGTCCTCGGTCGCGTTCATCATGCGCTCGGAATAGTACTCGGCGTGGGTGGCGTTGATGACGACGTTGTAGGGCTCGAGGCAGGCGAGCCCCTCCTGGTGCAGGTCCTCGTCGGTGATCACGTCGTAGTCGTAGCCCATGGTCTCGAGCCAGTAGATGATCGAGAGATCGGCCGGGAACTGCCAGGGCACGACGGTGGGCGCCATGCGGTGGCGGGGGCGCATGTTGAGGATCGGCCGGAGCCGCGTGGAGTAGCACACGCCCGCCCCGTCGCGGTGGCTGTCGTAGCAGGAGGCGCCGTACTCCGGCCGCTTGCGCAGCTCCAGGTCCCACTCGTGGATCACCGTCACCTGGCTGCTCAGCACCTGGGCGATGCCGGTGGCGAGACCGATGCGCTCGTTGGCGTAGGCCAGGTAGCTGCAGGTGGGCATCAGCATGGCGATGGGCGCGGTGGGCTGCTTCGGGCGGAGGAAGAAGACCACGTGCTCCACCGCATCGCCCGCCGTGAGGCGCGCGGCGTAGACGCCGCTCTTCACGTCCGGCACCTTCATGGAGATGGTGGGCTGCCAGCCGCAGTCGGCGAGCGCGTCCTCGTGGAACTCGATGCCGCCGAACTGTGCGGGCGCGTGGCGGAAGCAGTCCTCGTGGCCGCTCCAGTTGAAGCCGGTCATGCCCCGCACCGGGCGGTTGACGCCCGCGCCGTGGAGGCCGTGGGGGCCGGTGTCGACGACCGTGTCGCCGATGCCGGTCGCGCTGTAGCCTTCCGTGGTGTCCCAGGCAGCGAGCACGGCATCGGTTGCCGGTGCGCCGCCCGCTGCCCGCGCCCCGTCCAGCGCGCGCCGGTTCAGCACCGTGCCGGCGACGCCCGCGCGGTCGATCTTGCCGTTGTATAGGCAGCTCGCGAACGGGCCCCGCCCGGCCGCGCGGTCGCCCGCGGCGGCCCAGAGAAAGTCCGCGTCCGCCGCCGCCGGCGCGACGCCGAGCCGCCCGCTCGCGTGGCAGGAACGCTCGAGCGGCACGATCTTGGAGAGGTGGTTGCTGTAGCGGTTCTCGACCGGCTCCTGGTAGAGCGTGGCCTCGCCGCTCGCGGGATCATATGACGCCGCCACCAGGTACCACTGGCGCGCGATGAGCGGAACGTCAGCCGAGAGCGAGTCCGTGGCCGCGCCGTCGCCTGCGCGGAACGCCAGCGCGCCGTCCTCGCCGATTTCCAGCGCGTAGCCGCAGCCGTCGGCCTCCTGCCAGCGGGTGAGGATGCCCTGGCGGCCTTGCGCCGGCGTCCGCGCCCAGATGTAGGCCCAGAGCGTGAAGGGACTGGAAGGCGCGAGCCTGCCGTCCGGGTCCGCGACGCGGACGAAGCTCCCCAATTGCGTGTGCTGCTTGGCGACGGCGTGGGTCCCGTTCACCGCCGCGTCCACCTCGCGCTCGACGAAGCCCGGGCCCTCCGGGTTCTCGTCGCCGTGGATCAGGCGCACGAGCTGGACCGCCGCCTCATCCGTGCCCTCCGCGCTCACCATGATGTCGAGCCGCTCGCCCGGCCGCGCGCTGAAGCGGTCGCAGTAGCCTGCCAGATGAATCTCCGTCATCGCCTTATCCCCCGGCCTTCAGGAACCGCTCGCCATCAGCGCGTCCACCCGCTTGAGGAAGACCGCGTGGAGCGCCTCGTTCTTGTCGGTGTAGACCGTGCCGTCCGCGTCTTGCGGCAGGCCGCCCTCCTTCGCCGTGGTGGTCACGATCTTGTACTTGGCGTTGGCCTCCAGCTCGAAGAGCACGTACTTGCCCTCGAAAGGCGCGCGGCGGAAGTAGTTCAGCACGCGCTCCAGGTCGCCCGAATGCTGGCCGAGCGGGTTCGCGCGGTACTCCTCGATGAGCGCCGGCGTGACCAGGGTCCTGAGATGCGCGCGGAGCTGCCTGTCGAAGCGCTCGAGGTAGATCTTGTCCCGGTCGTGGTGGGCCGCCGTCTCGCCTGCCATGCGTCGCCTCCTTCTGCCTCTCCCAGAGCGCGTCCGACATGCACGGACGCGCGATAGGCCGCGACCGCGGCCCGCCGCGTATGCGGCGCCCTCGCGGAGGCGTCGGCCGTAGGCCGACTGCCGTGAGCGAAAAATTCATAGAGCGTTTCCGTGCAAAACGGAAACGCTCTAGGGCGGCAAGCATAGCCGCCACCGCCGCAGGGCTCGTTTTTTGTCCGCCCGGCGAGCGGCGTGAGGTGATCGCGGCGCTGGTCATTTCGTTTTCGCTGTGGCAGTGTAGCGGCCATGGCGACGTTGCCGGGCCTGGATTCGTCCATTGATCTGCGTGCGGTCACGGTGCGCCCGACCTGGGGCGCGCGGGAGCACCGGCGCTGGGACCGGCTGGTGGAGGAGCACCACTACCTGCGATTCCACGGCGTCGTCGGCAAGGGGCTGCGCCATGTCGCGGTGCATGGCGAGACCTGGCTCGCCCTGATCGGCTGGCAGCCGGGCGCGTTCAAGCTGGCCGCGCGCGACCGCTGGATCGGCTGGTCGGCGGAGCAGCAGTTCCGGCGCCTGCATCTGATCGCGAACAACTCGCGCTTCGTGATCCTGACGCCTGAGCGGGTTCCCAACCTGGCCTCGCGGGTTCTGGGGCTGAGCCTGCGGCGGCTGTCTGCGGACACCCAGGCGGTGCATGGATACCCGGCGCTCCTGGCCGAGACCTTCGTCGATCCCGCGCGCTTCGCCGGCACCTGCTACCGCGCGTCGAACTGGCGCTCGCTGGGGATGACGCGCGGCTTTGCCCGTGACCCCGGAGCTGCTCCGCGCTGGCGCCACCACGGCCAGCCCAAGGAGGTCTTCGTGTTCGAACTTAGCGATGGCGCCGCCGAAGCGCTGAGCCGGGCCGAGATCCCGGCGAACTGGAACGCCGAGCAACACAGCGAGCCGATGACGGCGCCCCGGCTGCGCAGCCTGTTCGAGTGCCTGGGCGAGGTGCCCGAGTGCCGCCATGCCCGGGGCAAGCGCTATCCCTTGAAGACCGTGCTGGCGGTTGCCGTCGCCGCCCGCCTTGCCGGCTACCGGGGCTCGACAGCCTTCGCCCAGTTCGCCGCCCTGCTCTCGCAGGAGCAGCTCGAGGCGGTCGGCGCGTTCTGGAGCCCTTCGAAGAAGCGCTACACCGCGCCCGCGATCACCACCTTCCACAACATCCTCGCCGCCCTGCCGCCGGAGACGCTGGACAACGCCATCGGCCGGTGGACCGGCCAGCACGACGGCGCGCACGCCCCGGTCGCCATGGACGGAAAGGACCTGCGCGGCGCCTCGAAGCAGACCGAAGACGGGCGGCGCATGATGGTCGCGGCGCTGGTGCACAAGACCGGCATGGTCCTGGGACAGGTCGAGGTCGATAGAAAGAGCAACGAGATCCCCGCCGTGCGCGAACTCTCCAGCAGTCTCGACCTCGCAGGCCGGACCGTCACCCTCGATGCGATGCACGCCCAGCACGAGACCGCGCGCTGCCTGCTCGGGCGTCGCGCCGACTACGTGGTCACCGCGGTGAAGGACAATCAGGAGACCATCCTCGAAGACCTCAAGGCGATCGACTTCTCCGACGCGCCCTGGCACGAAACCGTCGACAAGGGCCATGGCCGCATCGAGCGCCGCCGCTGCGCCGTCGTCGACCTCTCCGCTGCCGAATGGGACGGCTACGCCAACCTTCACGGACGCCGCCAGGCGATGCGCATCGAACGCGAGCGCGAGATCCTCAAGACCGGCGAGCGCAGCGTCGAGGTGACCTGGAGCCTGACCTCGCTCGGCGCAGACCGCGCCGGGCCCGAGGAGCTTCTGGCTCTGGTCCGCAATCACTGGCACATCGAGAACCGGCTGCACTACGTGCGCGACTTCACCTATGACGAAGACCGCTGCCGGGCGTACGTGCGCCACCTGCCGCGCAATCTCTCCTGCCTGACCAACGCGGCCATCGCCATCGTGCGCTGCGACGGGCGCTTCCGCTTCCTGCCCGAGGCCAACCGGCATTATGCCGCCCGCGCCCAGGAGGCTCTCGACGCGATCCTGATCGCGCCCGCTGCATGATCCTGCGGGCGTAACCGCGTCGCAGAGCGCGACGGGACGCGCCGTCGAACGGCGCGGCGGGATCGCTTTGCCCGGCGAGCCCGAAAACCGAGCCCTACCGGCCCCCGCGGACCCCATGCAGCCGCCCAGCCAAGCTCGGCCAGGACCTTCATCGGCCCAAGCCTGCCCGCTCTCGGTCATCCCGCCCTCTCAGCCATGACTAAAAAATGTTCCTGGCCACCGCCGCCCTGGGCCATCGGTCGGCGATCCGTGCTAGGTTCCGGCGCACCGGTTGGGCGATTGCCAGGGAGAGGCGCGGCATGAAGGAGCTGGGCAGGCGCGGGGTGTGGATCTTTCCGGACTCGCCGTCGGCGCGCGAGGTCGCGACCTGGGCGCAGCGGGCGGAAGCCCTGGGTTACGACGCGCTCTGGTATCCCGAGGGCACGGGCTTCGAGAGCTTCGGCTTCGCCGGCCTCGTGCTGTCGGAGACGGAGCGGCTCTGCGCCGCGAGCGGCATCGCCAACATCTACGCGCGCGACGCCGTGGCCGCGATCGCGGGCCACGACACGCTCAACCACTTCTACGGCGACCGCTTCGTGCTCGGCCTCGGCGTCTCCCACGTGCCGCTGGTGGAGGGTTTTCGCGGCCACACCTATGCGAAGCCGGTGGCGACCATGCGCGCCTACCTCGATGTCATGGATGCCGCCGAGCTTGCCATGCCGCCGCAGGAGCGGAACGTGGTGCTCGCGGCTTTGGGCCCCCGCATGCTGGCGCTGGCCACCGAGCGCACGCGGGGCGCGCATCCCTATAACGTCACGCCCGAGCACACCGCGCGGGCGCGCGAGATCATGGGGCCGGACGCCTGGCTCTGCGTCGAGCAGAAGGTGTGCGTCACCCCGGACGCATCGACTGCGCGCAACGTCGCCGCGCAAACGCTCGCCATCTACATGCCGCTCACGAACTACCGCAACAACTGGCTGAGCCTGGGCTTCGGCGAGGACGAGCTGGGCGAGCGCGGCAGCGACCGCTTTCTCGACGCCATGGTCGCCTGGGGCAAGCCGGAGGCCGTGCGCGCGCGCATCCGGGAGCATTTCGATGCCGGCGCGAGCCACGTCTGCATCCAGCCGCTCGATCCCGGCGGCAGCACGGCGCCGGATCTGAACGGCATCGAGGCGCTGGCGGAACTCTGAGCGCACGCGGACAACCGAACACGGGTAGTGGGGAGACGAGCATGACCGGCGCCGATCTACTGGTGAAAATCCTGCAGGCGGAAGGCGTCCGCCAGTGCCTCTGCTTCCCCATGACGCCCATCATCGAGGCGGTGGCGCGAGCCGGGCTGCGCGTCATCACCACGCGGCAGGAGCGCGTCGCCGGCAACATGGCTGACGGCGTCTCGCGCTCCACCAACGGCCGCGAGATCGGCGTCTTCACCGTCCAGGCGCTGGCGGGGTCGGAGAACGCCTTTGCCGGCGTCGCCCAGGCGCACACGGATTCATCGCCGGTGCTCTTCCTCCCCGGCCACCCCGGCACCTCCTACGTCGACCAGCCGCCCACCTTCGACAGCAAGGCCAACTACGCGGCGACGACCAAGATGGCGCAGAAGGTGCTGGCCGCCGACCACATGCCGATCAAGCTGCGCCAGGCCTTCACGGCGCTCCGCTCCGGCCGGCCGCAGCCGGTGATGCTGGAGCTGCCGGGCGACGTGTGCAAGGCGGAGGTGAACGGCGCGCCCGAATACACGCCGGTGCGGCGGCTGCGCTCTGCGGCCGACGACGGCGCGGTGCGGGAGGCTGCCGAGCGCCTGCTCGCGGCCGAGACGCCGCTGATCTGGGCCGGCCAGGGCGTGCTCTGGGCGGAGGCGAGCGACGAGCTGCGCGAGGTCGCGGAACTGCTCGGCGCGCCGGTGATGACGACGCTGCAGGGCAAGAGCGCGTTCCCCGAGGCGCACCCGCTGGCCGCCGGCGTCGGCGCGCTGTCGACCACCGCCATGGCCGCGCACTACCTGCAGGCGTCGGACGCGATGCTTGTGGTGGGCTCCAGCCTCACGCGGGCGCCGTTCACGCCGATCGTGCCCGACGGCAAGACGCTCGTCCACGCGACCAACGACGCCATCGACATCAACAAGGAGTACGAGACGGCGGTCGGCATCGTGGCCGACGCCAAGCTCTTCCTGGGCCAGCTTGCCGCCGAGCTGCGGCGCCATGTGGGGGACGGGAGGGCCGAGCGGAGGGCCGAGACCGCGGACACCGTCGCCCGCATCAAGGCCGCGTGGCAGGCCGAGTACGAGCCGCTCTTCGCCGACGAGTCCGCGCCGATCAACGGCTACCGCATGATGCGCGAGCTGTGGTCGGTGCTCGACCCGGAGACCTCCATGCTCACCCACGAGTCCGGCGCCTCGCGGGACATCCAGAGCGTGTTCTATGAGTCCGGCCCGCCGCGCAGCTACCTCGGCTGGGGGCAGTCCTCGCAATTGGGTTTCTCGCTCGGCCTCGCCATGGGGGCCAAGCTCGCGAACCCCGACAAGCTGGTGGTGAACGTGATGGGCGACGCCTCGGTCGGCATGACGGGCATGGATTGGGAGACCGCGTCCCGCAACGACATCCCCATCCTCACCGTGATCAAGCACGATTCGATCTTTTCGGGCTACGACCGCAACATCCCCGAGGCTTCGGCGCGCTTCGAGGCCAACAGGCAGCAGGGGGACTACGCGACCATCGCGGCGAGCCTCGGCTGCCACGCCGAGACGGTGACCGAGCCCACTGCGTTGCGCCCCGCGCTGGAGCGCGGCATTCGCGCAACCCGCGACGGCCAGCCGGCGGTGGTCGACGTCATCACCGCCGAGACGCGCAAGCTCTCCCGCCTCGCCCCGACCTCCGTGGGTTAGCAGGCCTCAGGGGAAGGCCCGAGCGCGTCCGTCTTTGACGGACGCGCGAGAGGCCGCGACAGCGGCCCGCCGCGAATGCGGCGCCCTCGCGGAGGCGCCGGCCAAAGGCCGGCTGCCGTGAGCGATAAATTGCTAGAGCGTTTCCGTCTCAGACGGAAACGCTCTAAGCGGCGGGGCGGCCGTCGCCGGTCCAGGCGCCCTTCGGCTCGGGCTGGCCCCGGCCGATGTCGGCGACCGGCACGACGAGGGCGCGGGTGAAGAAGGCCTGCGCGCGGAAGCCGAAGATCACCGTATCGCCCACTGCGACGCGCTGGCCGGGCTCCGGCAGAAGCTGGCCGTAGTAGTCGATCATCTTGGGGTCCGGGGTGGCGGCGGCGACCTCCTGGGCGAGCGCGGCCTCCGGGTCCGAGCCCACCAGCGCCTTGAGCGGGTAGGGCGCGAACACGGGGTCGATGTAGAGCCCGCCGCCGAAGCAGTAGGCGCGGCCCTGGTGAAAGTGCGAGATCTCGGTGAGATAGAGCATGGCAGGCCGCTCCGGCAGCGCGCTGCGGGCGTGGAGGGGCGTCGTGCCGGTGAGCCCGTGGCCGGGCTCCACTTGCGTCGCGCCGCCGTCCGCCAGCGCCGCCATCACGCGCGCCGACGTGGTGCCCGGCGCGTTGATGACGAGGCCGCTGCGGCCTTGCCTCCCGAGCCGTGACGCGGCCTCGCTCAGGGTCGTGAGATTGGGCGTGGGCCGCGCCTCGCCCGTGCCTTCGTCGAAAAGCAGGGCGGGGAAGGTGGTGAGCCCGGCGAAGCGCCCGCCCGGCGCGGCATCGAGCGTATCCGCCACGGCCTCGACCGCGCCCGCGTCGAAGCCCCCTTCGTGCCCGGAATAGAAGGTATCGCCAGGCGCCTGGATGCGCGCGATCAGCGCCTGCTCGTGGCCCTGCGCTTCTGCCGCCGCTGCGGCCTCTCTGGCCTTCTCCTCGTTGAAGACGGTCCAGTAGTCGGCGCGCATGGCTGCGGCCTCTTCTGCCTCGTGGCGCGGGATCTGTGTGAGGTGGCCGATGTGCGCCACGCGGTGGCCGCTGGCGTGGATCGGCCGGGCGCAGGCCATGTCGACGGCGACGAAGCGCTCGATCCCGCCCGCACGGAGCGCATCGAGCGCCGGCGGGTTGCGGCCGATCTGCTTGGTCATCGCCAGCACGTCGAGGCCGAGCCGGGCCGCCTCGGCGCTCATCGCCCGCGCGTTCTCGGTCATCGTGTCGAGATCGAGCAGGTAGGCGCCGGCGGGCACCCGGCCGGCCCGGTGAAGCGCGACCGCGGCTTCGAGGAACGCCCGGTTCCGGGCCTGCAACGCCTTCAGAAACACCGTCCCGCGCCTCCCCCGTGATCGCCGCCATCCGGCTCCCGCCGCCTCGCCCGGGCGAGGGCCGCGTGCTAGCGTGCGCCGCCATTCCTGCCTCCGCCGCCCGGCGCGTGGCCGACGCATGCGCGGAAGATACATGAGCGAGACCGACCACACGATGCCGGGCGGCGCGCCCTCGATCTACCCGGTGGTGCGCCTGATCGCGTCGCTGCTGCTTGTGACCGTGGGCGGCGCCGCCATGTACGCGGTGATCGTGGCGCTGAAGCCGGCCTCCTTCGAGTTCGGGGTGAGCCGGGGCCTCGCCTCCGTCCCCTACATGATGCTGATGCTCACCGGCGGCGTCGGCGGCGTGGTCATGGGCCGGCTCGCGGACCGCTTCGGCGTGCTCGTGCCGGTGCTGATCGGCTGCGTGGGACTGCCCGGCGGCATGGCGAGCGCCGCCTTCACCCAAGAATTCTGGCAGTTCTGCGCGGCCCTCGGCATTCTTTCCGGCCTGCTCGGCACCTCTGCCGTCTTCGCGCCGATCGCCGCCGACATCTCGCTCTGGTTTACGCGCAGGCGCGGGCTCGCCGTTGCCATCGTGGTGACCGGCACCTACTTCGCCGGCGCGCTCTGGCCGCCCATCGTCCAGTCCTCCATCGATGCGCGGGGCTGGCGTGAGACCTACGTCATCATCGCCATCGTCATGGCGGCCACGATGCTGCCGCTCGCCGCCGTGCTCTACCGCAAGCCGGCCGCGCTTCTCGCGGCGCAGACGGCGCACGCGTGGACCGGCGCGAGCAGGCCGCTCGGCATCGCGCCCGGCACGCTGCAGTGCCTGATCTGCGTGGCCGGGCTCGGCTGTTGCGTGGCGATGGCGATGCCGCAGGTGCACATCGTCGCCCACATCTCGGATCTCGGCTACGCCGCGCAGCGCGGCGCCGAGATGCTGTCGCTGATGCTCGGCACCGGCATCGTGAGCCGCATCGGCTCCGGCTTCATCTCGGACCGCATCGGCGGCCTGCGCACGCTGCTGCTCGGCTCGGTGCTCCAGGCGCTCGCCATCGTCGCCTTCCTCGGCGCCGACACGCTCACCCTGCTCTATGTGGTCTCGGCCGTCTTCGGCCTCTCGCAGGGCGGGATCGTGCCGTCGTACACCATCATCATCAGGACCTTCTTCCCCGCGCACGAGGCGGGCCGGCGCGTGGGCTGGGCGATGCTGTTCACCTTCGCCGGCATGGCGCTCGGCGGCTGGATGGCCGGCGCGCTCTACGACCTCACGGGGTCCTACACCGCGTCCTTCATCAACGCGATCGCCTTCAACGTGCTGAACGCCGCGATCGTGGTCTACCTCGCCCGCCGCCGGCAGATGCTGGCAGCCTAGGACGCGGCGATCTCTTCCCGTTGGTCGTCGCCGAGCCGCTCGCGCCGCAGCGCCTCGGTGGCGGCCACATCGACGGCAAGGTCGTCGTCCTCCGCCGAGCCCACGATAACCACGCCGTAGAGCGCCTCCGCCTTGGCGCGCGAGACGTAGCGCTCGTTCACGTCGTCGAGCACGCGCTCGGGCTCGCGCTCCAGCGGGTCGCCGTAGCCGCCCCCGCCGTTGTCGATGGCGTGGAGCTTCGAGCCCGGCTCGAGGTGGCAGTAGGCGTCGGTCTCGTAGACCTCGCGCGTGCCGTCGGCCGCGATCCTGGCCTGGTAGCCCGCGTGGGACGGCAGGCCGCCCAGCACGCCCTGCGGCAGGATGGTGAGCCCGTTGCAGATGTTGATGACCAGCATCGGGTCGTGGCGCGGGCCGAAGATCACCTCCGAGGCCGGCCCGCCGCGCCTCCGCCCTGCGCCGCACGAATCCACCAGCGCGCGGACGCTGTCCACCTGGAAGGGGAAGCGCTGCTCGTTCACCTCGATACTGTCGCGGTAGACGAGGCCGACGCTCACCGGGTTGACCAAGCCGTGCATGCCGTCGTTCCGCGCCGAGGCCGGCATGCCGCCCGCCGACATGAACATCTGGTTGACGTAGGGTGCGCCGTCCCTGCGCCAGTCCTTGCCCGAGCAGACGCCGGTGCCGGCGCCATTGCAGAAGTTGCCCTGGCTGAAGCCGTAGCCGTCGCCGAGCGTCGCAAACGCCGACTGGATCAGGTTGATGATCATGTCGGTCATGTTGGTGGTGGCGACCGAGCAGCTGTGCGGAAAGCGCGGAATGCCGACCACGCAGTTCTCGCGCAGCAGCACGTCGAGGCGGCGGAAGCTGCCTGCGTTATGCGGGATGTCCGGGTCGAGGCAGGCGAAGACCGCCTGGGCCGCCGCCATGGTGGAGGTGACGCGGGTGAGATTCATGCCGGCGTCGACGCAGTCGGGGTTGTCCCGCAGGTCGACCGTGATGAAGCCGTCGTCGGCATCGATGTCGATGCTCACCTTGATCGGGATGCCGTCGGGCAGGAAGGGCTGGATCGGGTCGTGGCAGCCTTCGTTCTCGAGCCGCCCGCTGGGCAGGTCCCGGATCGATTCCCGCGCGCGCCGCTCGGAATAGGCGAGCCACTCGTGGATGAAGTCCCGCACCGCCTTCGCGCCGTACTTCTCGATGAACGCCTTGAGCCGGCGCTCGCCGATGCGCGCAGCCCCGATGGCGGCGAGGTAGTCGCCGAACCACTGGTCCGGCACGCGGATGCGGCGGCGGCACATGCGCACGATGTCGTCGATGTCGCGGTAGTCCCGCTGCACCTGGACGCAGGGGAAGATCAACGCGCCCTCGTGATAGACGTCCCTTGCAGCGGCGAAGTAGGTGGTGGGCTGGCTGTTGCCCACGTCCGCCTGGTGGGCCTTGACGCCCACGGTGAAGAAGTGCTCGCCCTCGTGGAACACCGGCACCAGGATCGTGTGGTCGGCCGCGTGGCTGTTGCCGCCGTAGGGGTCGTTGTCGAGATAGGCGTCGCCCTCGCGGAAGTCGGGGTGCCTCTCGCTCATGATGGTGGTCTGGATGTTCATGCCGAAGACGTGGATCGGCATGGCTTCCGCAGTCGCCAGCACCTCGTGGTCTGAGGTGATGATGGCGCAGGAAAAATCCCGCGCGATGCCGATGACGGCCGAGCGTGCGCTGTGCAGCACGGTGTTGGTCATCTCGCGGCAGATCGCGTCCATGCGGTTGGCCATGACCGCGAGATTGAGGGCGCTGAGCCGCTCCTCGCTGGCGGCCTGTGCGTCCGATGATGCGGCGGGCGATGCGTCGTTCATGAGGCGATACGCGCTCCTCGGTCCGGTTTGGGGGAGCTTAGCACGCTGCGCCTTCTCGCGACCTCTCGGGGACGCGCAAGCGCTTGTAGCAGACCCCCCCGGCGCGTAGGGTGCCGCCGCTTCTCGATACGGGGACTCCCATGGTCCATCTCGCACGCCGCCTCTCGCGCATCAAACCCTCGCCCACGATGGCGATCACGGCCATGGCGGCCGACCTCAAGGCCGCAGGCAAGGACGTGATCGGCCTCGGCGCCGGCGAGCCCGATTTCGACACGCCGGATACCGTCAAGGCCGCCGGGATCGAGGCCATCGAGACCGGGCTCACCAAGTACACCCGCGTCGACGGCTTGCCGACGCTCAAGCAGGCGATCGCGCGCAAGTTCGCGCGCGAGAACGGCCTCGACTACGCGCCCGAACAGATCAGCGTCGGCTCCGGCGCCAAGCACGTGCTCTTCAACGCGCTGATGGCGGGCATCGATCCCGGCGACGAGGTCATCGTGCCGGCGCCCTACTGGGTCTCCTACCCCGACATGGTGGTTCTGGCGGAGGGGGTGCCTGTGATCGTGCCGACCGCCGAGGCCGACGGCTTCAAGCTCCGGCCCGAGGCGCTGGCCGCCGCGATCACGCCGAAGAGCCGATGGCTCATGTTCAACTCGCCGTCCAACCCTACGGGCGCGGCGTACACGCGGGACGAGATGGCCGCCATCGCCGCCGTGCTCGTCGATCACCCGCAGGTGGGCGTGCTCGCCGACGACATCTACGAGCACCTCGTCTACGACGACTTCCGCTTCCACACGATGGCGCAAGTCGAGCCCCGGCTCCACGAGCGCACGATCACCATCAACGGGGTCTCCAAGGCCTACGCGATGACCGGCTGGCGCATCGGCTTCGCCGGCGGCCCGCGCGAGATGATCGCAGGCATGGCCAAGATTCAGTCGCAGTCGACCTCCAATCCCTCCTCCATCAGCCAGCACGCGGCCATTGCCGCGCTGGACGGGCCGCAGGACTCGATCCCCGAGCGCCGCGCCGTGTTTCAGGAGCGCCGCGACCTCGTGGTCGGCATGCTGAACGAGGCGGACGGCATCGAGTGCGCGATGCCGGAAGGCGCGTTCTACGTCTATCCGAGCTGCGCCGGGATGATCGGCCGCAGGACGCCGGGCGGCGAGACGCTGGCCAACGACGAGGACGTGGCCCGCTACTTTCTGGAGGCGGAAGGCGTGGCCGTGGTGTTCGGCGCGGCGTTCGGCCTCGAGCCTTACTTCCGCATCTCCTACGCCACCTCCACCGAGGCGCTGACAGAGGCGTGCACGCGCATCCAGCGGGCGGCGAGCAAGCTTTCCTGACAGCAGCCTGACGGGCCGCTCACGCAGCGTTGAGTTGCCGTGAGCGCCCGCCGGTGTCATCTGTCATAGCAGGAGCCCGCGCGCACGCGCGCCGGGCATGATGCAACAGGCAGGAGCGGAGGGCCTTCGATGCTCATCAAGATCAAGCGCGGCTGGGAGCTGCCGGACTCCGCCGCAACTCCCGAATCGGTGTTCATGAACCGGCGCACGCTGCTCAAGGGGCTCGCCTCGGGCCCGCTGCTCGCGGCGGGCGCGGCGCTGCCCTTCGCGGGCGGAATCGGCGCGGCGCTCGCGGATGAGGAGCAGGAGGACCCCTCGGCCCACCTCTACCCGGTGGAGCAGAACCCGGCCTACACCCTCGACCGGGCGCTCACGCCGGAGGATTTTGCGACCACCTACAACAACTACTACGAGTTCGGCTCCTTCAAGGAGATCTGGCAGAAGGCGCAGGCGCTGAAGATCCGGCCCTGGACGGTCGAGTTCGACGGGCTGGTGGAAGAGCCGATGACGGTCGCCATCGACGACCTGCTGGCGCAGATGCCGCTGGAGGAACGCCTCTACCGCCACCGCTGCGTCGAGGCGTGGTCCATCGCCGTGCCCTACAGCGGCTTCCCCTTGAAGGCGCTGATCGACTTCGCGCGGCCGCTCGGCGATGCCAAGTACCTGGTGATGCAGACCTTCGAGGACGACGACGTGGCCGAGGGCCAGAAGCAGTTCTGGTATCCCTGGCCCTACATCGAGGGCCTCACCATGGCCGAGGCCACCAACGAGCTCTCCTTCATCGCCACCGGCTACTACGGCAAGCCGATCCCGAAGCAGAACGGTGCGCCGCTCCGCCTCGCCGTGCCGTGGAAGTACGGCTTCAAGCACATCAAGGGCATCGTCCGCTTCAGCTTCACGGACGAGCGGCCGACCTCCTTCTGGGAGGAGCTGGCGGGCAACGAGTACGGCTTCTGGGCCAACGTCAACCCGGACGTCCCGCACCCGCGCTGGAGCCAGGCGCACGAGCGCTTCTACGGCCCCGACGGGCAGGAGCGCCTGCCCACCCAGCTCTACAACGGCTACGGCGAGCAGGTGGCCTCGCTCTACGACGATTTGAAGGCCGAGCCGCTCTACATGTAGCGCCGCGGCCACGCGACGTCTTGAGGGCCGCCCAGGCATTGCTCGGGGCGGCCTTCTTCTTTTGGGAATCATATCCACGACGATACGAGGACCAATTCCCGCCACACCTTGTCGCGCCATGACTTGCCGGCTACCGCTGGATCGTGAGGCTGCGTCAGCAGGAGGATTAAACGGGCATGGAATTCCTCGTGTGGAATGTATAGCTGTGATACATGTCGTCGCGCATGACGAGTGAGGAGAAGGGAGACATCGCGCCACGTCCAGCAAGACCGTGGCGTCCGGCAGACGCGACCCGTCGGATCAGAGCCAAGGTGACACCGGCCCTTCAGCTCATGCTCACGAGGCACGCGAAGGACCGCCTGCAAGAGAGGGGTTTGCTGGTCAGCGACGTTCTCCACGTTCTACGTCAGGGGACTGTGTACGAGACGGCCGAACCGGCCACGCAACAAGGTTTGTTCAAGTACCAGATGGAGTGTACGACGCCCAACTCGAATGGACGCCCCGTCAGGCTGGTAATCATCCCTAGCCCGACCAGCGCCACCATAAAAGTGGTCACAATCATGTGGGTGGACAGGAAATAAGAGGACCTGACCCGGAAAGGACAAAAACGGAATGAAGGGTTACCGATACACCGAATGCGGACTGGACAACGTGTACCTCGAAGGTGTGGACGTTCAGAGGGACGATCACGGCGACGAGGTATATTGCATCGAGAACATCCTGGGCCTTCACAAGATGATCGCCCACACCCTCATCAACGGTCACGACCTGACCGGGGCCGAGTTGCGCTTCCTGCGCAGCGAGATGGGCCTGACCCAGGGGGAACTGGCGAAGAAGCTCGGCTACACCCGCGTCACCGTCACCCGATGGGAACGCGGCGACCAGACGATTGACCCCAAGGTCAGGCTGATCGTCAGGCTGCTGGCGGCGGAGAAGCTGGATATCGAATCCGATATGACCATCGAAGACATGATGGCCCTGAGTGCAGACAGCAGCGCTCCGGGAGTGGCAATCCGGATCGACGGGAGCGATCCGCAGCACTACAAGCCGATCGGAGAGGCGGCTTAGCCACGTCGTTGGTGGGCACCAGGTAAGATGTGCGGAGGGGCCGAAGCCCCATATAATTCCCTTCTCTTTTCCTCGATTCAGGCCGGATCGAACTCGTTATCGTGGCGCTCGATGTAGCGGACGATCCGCTCGAGACCCTCGCGGAGCCCTTCGTGCGAGTGCGCGAAGCAGAGCCTGAAAAACTCTTCGTTGCCGGGGCCGAAGGTGTAGCCCGGCGCGATGCCGACGTCCTCCTCCGCCAGCAGACCTTCCGCGAACGCGAGGCTCGACGCGAGCCCGCGCACGCGGGGAAACGCATAGAACGCGCCCTCGGGCGCCGTGAGCTCGATGCGCGCACACCGCCCCAGCACTTGCCCCACGATCTCCCGCCCCCTCGCGTACTGATCGCGCAGCCGGGCGATCGCCTCCTCGCCCTGCTCCAGCGCCGTGATCGCGGCCTGCTGCACGAAGACCGTCGCCCCGGTGTTGAAGCACTCGGAGAGCACCGCCCACGTCTCGGCGTGCCGGCGCGGCGCCACCACCCAGCCGATGCGCCAGCCGGTCATGGCCCAGGCCTTGGAGAACCCGCTCACGACGATGACCGGGTCGTCGTCGCGGGCCAGCGTCATGAAGGAGGGCGCTGCGTCGCCCGCGTAGACGGTGCGGTGATAGACCTCGTCCGCGATCAGCAGGATGTTCCGCTCTCGGCAGATCTCCAGCAGCTCCGCCTGCTGCGCCGCGGGCATCACCCAGCCGGTCGGGTTGCAGGGCGAGTTGAGGAAGAGCGAGCGGGTGCGGGGGCGGAGTGCTGCGCGAACGTCGGCGAGGTCGAGCTGCCAGCCGGCGTCGGTCCGGCGCTGGCTCACATACGTCACCTCGGCGCCGGTCGTCCTGTAGGTGGCATCGATGTTGGGCCAGACGGGGCCCACGATGATCGCGTGATCGCCGGTGCTCAGCGCCATCTGCGCGGCGATGGTGATGCCGAGCATGGTGGCGCCCGGCACGGTGATGCGGTCGGGGTCGAGGTCGATGCCGTAGAGGCCGTCGAGGTAGCGCTTGAGCGCGTCCCGCAGCGCCTGCTTGCCGCGCGTGTGGGTGTAGAAGGTATCGCCCGCATCGAGCGCCGCCTTGGCGGCCTCGCGGATGAATTCGTCGGTCACGGCGTCGCCTTCGCCGAACCAGAGCGGGATCACATCGGGGTCGCCGATGCGCGTCAGCGCCACGCGGGTGATACCGTTCTGCTCCAGGGCGGCGATTTCGGGGCGGAGGAAGTCCATGACGATCATCCGTGCAGACAAAAGAAAGGCCGGGTCCGAAGACCCGGCCAGTCTAACAGGGAGGCTTCACGTCTAGGAGACGTGGGATCCGAGGACCCCCTTCAGGCCTTGCACCTGAAGACGCAGGGCCGAGATGGGCATCCCGGCCAATCCTCGTCGCACGACGCGAGCGTCATGCTGCGGCGCAATATGTATGTTCAATGACTCTTTTGCGCTAGGGTGCGGGAAGCAAATCAGCCATGCGCCTGACGCATGACAGGGGCGCCCTAGGCGCGCCACTTGGCCACTTCGTCCAGCAGGAAATCGCGGAACACCCCGATACGCTTGGAGTAGCGCAGCTCCTCGGCGTAGATGAAGAAGGCGTCGAAGGGCCGCCCCCGATAGTCCGGCAGCACGCGCTGGAGCCGCTGGCTGCCCCACACCGCGTAGTCCGGCAGCGCCGCGATTCCCATGCCGCTCTCCACCGCTTCGCGCATGCAATATATGTTGTTCGCTTCCAGCACGATGCGCCCGTCGGCCCGCGGATCGCCCGAAATCGCGATCAGCCAGTCGGGGCTGGCGATGGGGGTGAGCGGCCCCTGGCCATAGATGATGAGGCGCTGGCGGGCGAGGTCGTCCACCGTCTCGATCGGGCCGAACTCGGCCAGGTAGTCCGGCGAGGCGTAGATGTGGGAGTGGACCTTCATCAGGTGGCGGCGGACGAGATCGGGCTCGGTCGGCTCGATCATGCGGATCGCCACGTCAGCCTCGCGCATGGAGAGGTCGAGCAGCTCGTCGGAGGTGAGCAGGGTGATGTTGATCTCGGGGTAGAGGCTGTTGAAGGTGGGGATCCGGGGCGTGAGCCAGGCGGACGCGAAGGCGATCGTGGTCGTGATCTTCAGCGGGCCCCTGGGCCGGTCCCGCGAATCGGTGATCTGCGCCTCGGTCATCGCGAGCTTGGCCGAGACCTCGCGGGCGGTGCGGTAGAGCGCCTCGCCCTGCTCGGTCAGCAGCAGGCCGCGCGAATGGCGGTGGAAGAGGACCGCGCCCAGGCTCTTCTCCAGAGCCGCGATCTGCCGGCTTACCGCCGACTGGCTGAGTTCGAGGATGTCGCCGGCGCGGGTGAAGCTGCCGTGCTCGGCGACCGTCTGGAAGATGCGGAGGCGATTCCAGTCCATCGCGACGCCTGGCGCCCGCCCGGCGCCTACTCCGCCGCGGCGGCCGCGGGCGTCTCGGCCTCGGCGAGAAACTTCTCGGCCTCCAGCGCGCCCATGCAGCCGGTGCCGGCGGCGGTCACGGCCTGGCGGAACACCTTGTCCTGCACGTCGCCGGCGGCGAACACGCCCGGCACGTTCGTCTTCGTGCTGTCCGCCATCGTCTGGATGTAGCCCTCATCGTCCATGGTGAGCAGGCCGGCGAAGAGCTCCGTGTTGGGGCGGTGCCCGATGGCGATGAACACGCCCTGGAGCGGAATCCGCTGCACCGCCCCGGTGCCGACATGGCGCACCGCCATCCCCGTCACCGAGAGCGGATCGCTCTCGCCCTCGATCTCGTCCAGCACATGGTCCCACAGGATCTCGATCCTGTCGTTGCGGAACAGGCGGTCCTGCAGGATCTTCTCGGCGCGGAGCGCATCGCGGCGGTGCACCAGCGTCACCTTGCTCGCGTGGTTGGTGAGGTAGAGCGCTTCCTCGACGGCGGTGTTGCCGCCGCCGATCACCGCGACCTCCTTGCCGCGGAAGAAGAAGCCGTCGCACGTGGCACAGGCCGAGACGCCGAAGCCCATGAAGCGCTGCTCGCTCTCCAGCCCCAGCCACTTCGCCTGCGCGCCGGTGCAGATGATGACGGTCTCGCCGATGTAGACGTCGCCGGAGTCGCCGGTGCAGACGAAGGGCCGCGTGCCGAGGTCCACGGCGACGACCATGTCGTGGATGAGCCGGGTGCCCACCGCCTGCGCCTGGCCCGCCATCTGCTCCATCAGCCACGGCCCCTGGATGACGTCGGCGAAGCCCGGATAGTTCTCGACGTCGGTGGTGATGGTGAGCTGGCCGCCGGGCTCCAGGCCCTGCACCATGATCGGCTCAAGATTGGCGCGCGCGGCGTAGATCGCGGCGGAATAGCCGGCGGGGCCGGAGCCGATGATCAGGACCTTGGTGCGGTGCGTCGTCGCCATGCGCGTCTCCCGAATAAGCCGAATAAGTCCGCGCGGGGCCGGCCGCGCTGCAGCCGGAGATTAACCCGCAATTCTCACCAAGGTCACGGCCTGTGTCGCGACCTGCGGGTACGCGCGCCTTTCCTGCCCTGCGGGCCGGGCAGCAGCGACGCGCAGACCATGACCCTGGTGAAGCAATACGGCTCAGAGCGGTTCTGGTTTGCACGGAAAGGCTTTAAGGCGGGATATTCCGGCATACGCCGGCACAAAGTGGCACAAAGTGGCACAAGGTGGCACGAAACGGGCGGCACAAAGTGGCACAAAGTGGCACAAGGTGGCACAAGCTGACCCGTCCCGGCGGCGGCAGAGGGCCGCGGGACGAGCGCCCGGCCACGAGCCGGCTCCCCGGGGCCGCTCCGGCCCGGCCTTTCCTGTAGGGCGATGGTCCGTGCGCTGCATCCGCAGAGCCTGCCCCCGGCGGCTCGTCCCGTGCACCGCACCATGGTATTGGGGTTATGGCCCTAGAAGACGAGAGAAGTACGATATTGCACTATATTCAGTGCATTATGTGAATTCCCTTGTGGTCAGAAGTACGATATCGTACGCTCTGGTTCGCGTTCTATAGGTACCTATGTGGCACCCGAAACCAGAAGGAAAATTCAGAACCTTGGAATCCCTTCGGTCACCGGGTGATGGTGCGTGATGAGGACCGAGATGTCATCGGTTGAGTGCTCGTTTCCAGTCTTTTCGGAGGGGCCGGAGCCAGATGTCTTTCTGCGGCAGGGCCCTTTGGGAGTATCTGTCATAGCGGCCGCGCCCCTGTGTGGTTCCGACATGGATCCATCCCGAGGCCCTGTAGACGGCGCCGGTGTAGGGCGGCCTCTGGACGAAGGTCTCGACGAGCACGGGCGTGGTGTTGTAGCGCTCGATCCAATCCTCGGGCAGGCGGCGGCGGACGATGGCGAGGATGTGCGAGCCGAGGTTTGGGATCTTGATCCAGGGCAGGATGAGGAAACGCGGGTTGTCGACCACCAGCGGCAGGTTTTTCTCGCGCTTCTCGGGCGTCCACCCGATGAAGCTGTCGCGCGGCGCGAGCTTCCAGGCGGCGGTGGAGAAGCCGAGCATGGCGAGCGGCCAGCCGTCGCGGCCGTGGACGGCGTAGCGCATCTGGGCACCGACCAGGGTCTTGAAGCCGAGGTAGTGGTAGCGGGCGACGAACTCGTTCCAGAGCTTGCCCTCCCGGGTGTTGCGCACGACGGTGCGCATCTCGAGCGGGCGAACGTCATCGAGGGTAGTGGGGGCGGGGAAGAGCGGCGGCTCGGTGTCAGGCCCGAAGACGATGGGCTTTGGCGGACCCGGTTTCCATCTCGGCGGCGGCAGGGTGATCAGACCGTCCTTGTGCATGGCCAGCATGGTGACCCTGGCCATCATGTCCTTGAGCCCGCCGTCAGGCTTGACCCAGCCGATGCGCCGGCAGAACTCCTTGGACAGGGCATGGCGGTTGAGGGGCGGGTCGGCGGCGATGAGCGCGCGCAGCAGCGCCATCTCTTCCGAAGTGAAGTCGCGCCCGTAGTAGCGGCACTCGATGGCGCCGGTCATCCCGGCGCCGTGAACTTGCGCCTTCGCTTCTCGCTCATCGACCACGGCAGCCAGGGCGACAAGTCGTCCGGCGGTTTGCCGCCATTCTTCGCGCAGGTCTTCAGCCATGCCTCCAGCCAGCGCCGGACATCGATGCCGTTCATGGCGAGGGTGCCGACGACGGAGTACATGATTGCCGTGAACTTCGCGCCGTCCTCGCTGTCGGATCCGAAGCTGAGGCGTCGTCCTATGACCGCTTTCCTGAACGCCCGCTCGGCAGCGTTATTGTCCATGGGCACCTGCGGGTTGTCGACGAAGACGCACAACCCCTCGCGGTGGTTGAGCAGCGAGCGCAGCGGCTTGGCCTCGCGCGAGCCGGCCGGCAGGCCGGCCAGTTCCGCTTTTGCGTCCGCGAACAGCTTGTCGACGGCCTTCTCCAACTCTCTCTGTGCGGCGTCGAACTGTGGCGTCTGGCGCTCCAGAGCGGGGTCGTAATGCCGCAGCCGCGCCTTGTTCAGGCTGTAGATCGAGGCGATGCGCTCGATCCAACTCTGGCACCAGTCCGTCAGCCGATTGTGGCTGGCCGCGCATTGGATGAAGTCCCGCCGTTGATGGACCCAGCAGAAGCAGAGGATCACCTTGCCGTCGAGGTCGCGCGCCATCTTCTTGTAGCTGGAGAGGCGGTCGCAGACCACGAACACGACGACGGCGGTATCGCCGAACAACGTCTTCGCGGCCTCGGCCGAGCGCGAGGGGTCGCAGTGGAAGTAGACCGCATCCTCGCTGACCGAGTTCCACAGCCACGCGCGGTTGGAGCGGCCGATCTCGCGCAGCGACTGGATACGCCAGCCGGTCTCGTCGCCGTGACGGACCGCCTGTTGGTTCTGGTGCGCGAGGATCGCGTCCGCCACGGGCTCGAACACAGGAATGAAGCGCTCCACGCTGCCGGCGAGGGTGCCGGCAGCGATCGGCAGACCGAGGCCGGACAGCCACGCGGAGACCTGGCTGAGGGGCCGCAGAGAGGCGTAGCGCTCGTAGAGGAAGCTCGCCCACACGCTGGTTCCGTAGGGTGTCCTGGGGAACAGGCGCAGCGGCGGGGGCGCCGTCACTTCCAGGGGCGAGGACGGGCAGTCGCAACCCCGGCGCCAGCGGGGGCGGACGATCCTGCGTTTGTGGGCCTTGACCTCGATCTCGATGATGGTCGAGACGTGCTCGCCGTTGGCGACATAGGGCTTGCCGCAACAGGAGCACGCGCGCGCGTCCTTGGGCGGGTTGCGCTTGTCGGTGCGCTCCTCGAGCCCGGGCCGCGGGGTACGGCCGTGGCCGGGAGCGCCGCGCTGCTGGCCGCGCTTGCGCCCCGTGCTGGGCTTCTCCTGCTGCTCGCTCTTGCTGCCGAACAGTGCCTTGGACAGCACGGCCCTGCTCGCACGGTGCCTGGCAACCGTCGCCTCCAGGTCCGTGATCCGGGCCCGCAACCGCTCGTTTTTCTCGGAGAGGGACTGGATCTTCTCGGTGAGCGATTGGATCGTCTTCTCCTGGGTGCGCAGTCGTTCGAAGGCCACGGGCAACAGAGGGCGATCGGCAAGATCGGCCTCCATCCACCGCCTCTCGTCTGCGGCCTCGTCCAGGGCACATTCCAGCTCGCTGACGCGGCCGTCGAACCATTCGATGGTGGCCTCCTGGTGTTGTTTCGCACGTTATTTGACGCCGAATCTCCCAGATTATTTGACGTGATCGCTGCCCTGATTTCCCAGATTGCTCGGTCTTTTCCGGATCGAAGCGTAGGAGCTCATGGTCTCTGCGGGCGGTCCGGGGTCGCTGTCTGATTGAGGTTTGGACTGGTGCTTGAGGAGAGCTGACGAGGTGTCGCGCGGCCGTCGGCGCGTCAAGCGGCTGCGCCGCTCCTGCGCTTCGCTTCGGCCCTTCGGGTGACTCGCCACCGTCCACACGACGAAGTGCTGCCATGGCCTGAAGCAAGCTTCCGGCCACGGACTGGCCGCTCACCTGACGTAGTATCCCGGTGGAGGCGCAGCGCCTTCCGGACCGTTGGGGAAGGGTGGTTCCCGACGGCGGTTCCGGCTCGAACCCCTAGGCGTTGGCGGAACCGGGCTCCGGGAACCGCGGGGCCTGCGGCCGACTGCTGCCGTTGGCGGCGGCGGCCGCCGCCCGCTTGTCCGCTGCGCCTGCGACGACGCTGTAGCCGCCCTCGGCGTTGCGCGCGACGCGACCCTCCTGGACGAGCTTTTGCAAGATTACGCCGACGGTCTTGTGCCGGGTCGCGGCGCGTTCCCGGATCTGGCGTTGCGAGAGCGGCGCCCCGGCGTCGGCGAGCGCCTTGAGAACGCGGCATTCGGGTGTTTCGGGCTGAGGCGCCCCGCCGCCGGCCGTGGGCGGCTGGCGCAGCCGGAAGGAGGGCTCCTCTCCGTCTTCCTTGAGCTCGATCTCGATGTCGTCGAGACCGCGTGCGGCGCGATGCTCGACGGTCATGAGGGTCTGCCGGTCCCGGCGGCGCAGGTAGAGGTTCGAGTCCCCCCAGGCGTGCAGCTCACTGCTGCCCCGCAGGGCCTGCCCCGGCCTCGTGGCCCCGCTCTTGCGGGCGTGGTGGACGAGGAGGACGGCGGTCTCGAAGCGGCGTTGCAGGTCGCGCAGGAAGCCGAGGATCGGGGCGACGTCCGCAACCGTGTTCTCGTCCACGCCGTGCAGGCGGACCAGGGGGTCGAGGACCACGAGGCGCGGTGCGATGCGCTCCACGGTCTGCTGCAGGCGGCGGCGGTCGTCGAGATGGTCGAGGCGCAGTGTGGGCACGTCGATGACGGCGATGTCGAGGGTCTCGAAGCGGGCGCCTGCGGCGCGGGCGATCCCCTGCAGGCGCTTGCGCACGAGGTGGCCGGCGTCTTCTGCGGCGAACAGCAGGACCGGGCCAGGCCGGGCCGGGGCGAAGTGCCGCAGGCATGGGACGCCGGCGGCGACTGCGACCGCGAGGTCCAGCGCCAGGATGGACTTGCCGCACTTCGGCTCGCCGCCGACGATGCCGACGGCCTGCTCGCCCCATAGCGTGTCCACCAGCCATTGCTGCTCGCGCGGCCGCTCCTCCAGCTCGATCGGGGCGCGGGTCGGGAAGCCGGTCATGGCCGCAGTTCCTCGAGCGCGTGCTGCAGGTGGTCGGCACTGACGGTCCTCGCCTCGTCGAGAGCGGCGGCGGAGAGCGCGTAGTGGGCGATGCGGTTGATCTGGCGCGGCAGGCCGCGCGCGCCCTGGAACAGGGCCTCGACGGCGGGCTCTTCGAACAGCGGCAGTTCGCATCCCGCGAGCCTGAGGCGGTGCTTGATGTAAGCGTCGACCTCGTCGCGGTCGAGACCGCTCAGGTGGTGGCGGACGACGAGGCGCTGGCTGAGGGATTCGTGCATGGCCATGGCCAGGCGGCGCCTGAGCTCGGTCAGACCGACGAGGACGAGGCACAGGCGCTGCTCTGCATCCATGGCGAAGTTGGTGAGCAGGCGCAGGTCCTCAAGGACGTCGTTGCGCAGATGATGGGCCTCGTCGATGACGAGGACCGGCAGCTGCTTGGCCTCGGTGACGAGGCGGGAGATCTCGTTTCGGATGGCCTGATAGGCCGAGGCGCGGGAGCGCTCGATGGGCAGGCCGATCTCCCACGCGATCGCCTTGTACATGTCGAGCACGTTGCCCGTGGTCAGCGAGACGTAGTGGACCCGGTAGAGGCCTGGATGAAGCTGCGCGGTCAGATGCCGGCACACGGTGGTCTTGCCGGAGCCCACCTCGCCGGTGAGCAGGCCGATGCCGCGCAGGTCGATGAGGTGGCCGAGCCTGGCCTCGGCCTCGCGGCGCGCGTTGGACTCGAACAGCTCGTCGGTCTCTGCCGGGGTCTCGAAGGGCAGGCGGGTGAAGGCGAAGTGGCGCAGGTACATCACTCGTCCTCCTTCTTGTCCTTGAGGTTGCGCATGGCCAGCGGCGAGGGCGGAGGCTCGGGCGCCGGATCTTCGGCCTCGATCTCCCTGGCCGGGTAGGTGCGCCTGACGGCGGTATTGGCGTAGGCGTCGAGAGGGCTGGCCTTGCCGGCCGGCTTGCCGTCATGGACCACGTCGAGAGGGCGCGAGGGCGGCGCGGCCGGGTCGTAGCGCAGGATGACGTTCTGACCCACCAGGAGGGCGTCGACCTCGTAGACGCGGCCGTTCAGACTAACGGTGCGGTCCTTGTAGACACGGCGCCTGGCCTCGAAGAGGAACAGATCGTCGAGGTCCATGGTGGCGTCGGGATAGCGCACGCCGGCCGAGGCCAGCGCCCACTGCTCAAGCGGGGTGCGCCCCTCGTCGAGGCCACGATGCGGGCTGTTGTGATACTCCCCCTCGATCCAGGCCCAGAGGCTGCGGTTGAGCGCCTCCAGGCTGTCGACGTCATCGCCGAGGTGGCGGAGCCAGCCGGCCCGGAGGGTGCGGAAGAAGCGCTCGATCTTACCCTTTCCCGCTGGCTGGAACGCCCTTGCGTGAATCAACGCAACGCCGAGCCTGGCGCAGACCAGGGAGAGATGACGGGAGCGGTAGGCGCTTCCGTTGTCGACGTACAAGCGGGCCGGGAGGCCGCGCCGGATCAGCGCGTCCTTGAACACCGGCAGGAACGCCGCAGTGTTCTCCGCCATGGCGAAGGCGGCGAACGGGATGACGCGGGTGGCGTCGTCGATGAAGGCGATCAGGTAGGTCTTGCGCCGGGTTCGGCCGTGCCGGACCTTGGGTCCGTGCATGACGTCGCTCATCCACATCTCGCCGGCATGCCGGAAGGCGAAGCGGCGGCGATCCGCCCCGTCGGGCGGCTTCTTGTCGAACAGGCCCTCGCGGCTGAAGAGGCGGTGCACGGTGGACGAGGCGAGCGGGTGGTCGATACCCTCCTCCTTGACCTTCTGGATGATGGCGCGAACCGACAATGCGTCGTTCTCGGTCTTCAGCGCGATGAGGCGCTCGGCGACCTCGGGCGGCAGCCGCCGGGGCTTCCCCCGGTCGGTGCGGGGCTTGGGGTAGAGCGCGTCGAAGCCGCCGTAGCGGTAGTCCTTGATCCAGCGCCGCATGGTCTCGGCGGCGACCCGGGTCCTGGTGGTTCCGGGGATCGTGTAGGTCTTCTCGGCTTTGGCGCGCATCATCGCGCCGGCACCCGGTGCACCCACGGGCAGATGCACCAGATCGGCGATGACGTCGTATCGGAAGAGCGCGATCTGTTGGCGAAGGTCGTCGTCTGAGCTGTTCATGGTGCGATCCTCGTTCAGGGACTCCCTGGCCCCGGGATCGTCACGCTACGAACTCTCCGGCGGCGGGTCCGGCCCCGCCCGTTGTTGGAACTGCGGTTTGCGATTCCCCACGTCGATGCCGTGGGGTTGGAAGCCCAGAGGCGCGGGTAGCGTCCGGAGCTGCCCGGCGACCAGGCCGCGCAGTTCCATCAACGCGCTGTCGCTCTTCAGACGCTCGCGCACCGCGCTCATGGTGGGCGCGCAGCCCGCGAGCAGGTCGGGGATCAGGCCGATGACGCGCACAAGCGCGTCGTGCACAAGCTTCAGCCTGCGGCGGATCCAACGCACGGCGCCGGGAAGCTCGATGGCGTCCTCGTCCTCGGGGCAGCGCACCTCGTCCGCTGCCTCCTCCAGGCTGCCGGCCTCCTCCGCCACGACAACAACCGCTTCCAGCGCATCGAGCGTGCCCGGCAGCCGCGCCGCCAGACAGTCGGCCAGCAGGCCGATGGTCGTATGGCTCTCACGGCAATACCAGCGAGGAACCCTTGCGCCGGGCGGGGTCTTCCGCTCGTAGGTGCCGTGGCTTGCCACAGAACATCCGCCGTGCGGGTGATTCGGGCAGCGCTCAAGCCTTGCGTCGCGCCACGCCTCGGTCTTAACGTATTCCTCGCTGGTGAGCCCCGTTTCGTAGCGAAGCTGCACCGGCCCTGGCCCGGCGGGAGTTCCGTCCCCCGGGCCTCTCTTTGTCGTTCAGTGAGAGGCCAAGATTACGGACGCTCCCCGCCGCCGCCAAGCTGTGGAGCCGTGGACGCGTCCTGCGGACCGATCGGCGTCCTGCGGACCGTGTGGACAGCCCGTGGACAAGCTGGCGCTTGCCCACCGCCTGACCACACTCGCCGATCTCGCGCCCACCGCTCCACAGCTTCAACAGCAATGAGGATTCTGCTGAGGATCAAAAAAATGCCGCAGGCAGCGTCCTTCCCGCACTCGGCCACCATCCCGGGAAATCCACCAACCAATCAAAGTGAGAAAAAAACCCGTGCTTCTATCCGGCTAGACCGGAAAACAACACCTGGTCGCGCCAATCCCTGAGTGCTCCACGGAGTTCCGCGTTCTCGCGGGAGAGATCACGGATAGTCTGCCTGCGGCTTTCCGCCTCCTCCAGGTCGCGGCTCTGCCGGGCGACCTGCCTTTCCAGGGAACGGACCTGCCGGCGCAGCTCCTCGATCGTGCTCCTTTGGGCCTGCGAACGTTCCCGGGCCTTGAGCAGCCGGGCGTCTTTCCTGGAGAGCGACGTCTGTGCCGCACCCGCCGCCTTGCGCAGCGTTGTGGCCTCCTCGCGCAGTTCGGCGTTCTCCACATGCAGCGAGCCGATGGTGTCGTTCCGTCGCAATCTTCGCGGCGCTTTGTGCGCTCCACGGGCACCCCTCGGCAGCGGCTCCCCCGTACTTCCGGCTGCTCCCGTTTTGCGCAAAGAAGCGCGGAGCCGACGGATATCGCCGAGCAGTTCCTGGATGCGCGCTTCAGCCGCGTCTGCCCGCGCCCCCTCGCTCTCCGCACGGGCGTGCGCCCGCTCGGACAGGGATCGCCAGTCCGGCTCTTCGGAGGACGGATTATCAGGAGGAAAAGACCATGGACCGTCAGACCCCTCGACCAGCGAGAGGTGTGCCGCGGCAGACGCGTCGCGAATCGCCATGCACTCACGCTAGCGCATGGCGAAATTCGTTACCAGCAATTCCTACCGAGCGCGTCTCCAGGCGCGGTCGTTGATGTCAACGCCCAACATGCCATCACTCTATGACCGAAGGATTACGAACCTTGCCGAAAATCACCAAGAGAACCGTCGATGCCCTCGTCCCCGAAGAGCGGGAGAGAATTCTCTGGGACGACGCCATCACAGGCTTCGGGGTCCGCGTCCATCCGACGGGGCGCAAGGTCTACATCGTCAAGTACCGACACGAGGGACGATCCGTCAAAGTCACCATCGGACCCCACGGCCCCATCACGCCCGCCGCCGCGCGGGCAAAGGCAGCAGAGATTGTCACTCTTGCGAAGACCGGCCGCGATCTCGAAGGGAAGATTCCCCGTGGGAAGAGAGGCGCCACCGTGGCAGACCTCGCCAAGCGCTTCATGGACGAGTACGCCCCTGGTCATCTGAAGCCCGGCACCGCGCGGCTCTACCGCAAGATCATCGACAACCGCATCCTTCCCCGGCTCGGCAAGCGCCGGGTCGGCAATCTCGGCAAGAACGACGTCGCCGCTCTTCACCACGAGATGCGCGACGTCCCCGGCCATGCCAACCGGACGCTGAGCGTGCTCTCGCGCATGCTGACGCTCGCCGAGGTCTGGGAGATGCGGCCCGAGGGCGTCAATCCGTGCCGGCACGTCAAGAAGTATCCGGAGCACAAGCGGGAGCGGTTTCTCTCGGACGACGAGTACCGCCGTCTCGGCGCGGCGCTGCGTGACGCGGAGGATGAGGGCTTCGTCTCCCCGGTGGCGATCGCCGCGATACGCTTGCTGATGCTGACCGGGTGCCGGAGCGGGGAGATCATGAGCCTGCGGTGGGAGCATGTCGATCTCGATGCAGGCGAGCTCAGGTTGGCGGAGAGCAAGACCGGTTCGAAGGTGGTGCACCTGGGCGATCCGGCGATCGCGGTACTGCGGGGCATCCCGCGCGCAAACGGCAGTCCGTGGGTGTTGCCGGGCATCAGGGGTGGCAAGCACATCGCCTACCTGCACGACTCGTGGCGCCGCATTCTCGACCGGGCCGGGATCGAAAATCTGCGAATCCATGACCTCAGGCACAGCTTTGCCAGCGGCGGTCTGCTGGTCGGTGAAGGGCTTCCGATGATCGGCAAGCTCCTTGGCCACAACAGGGTGACGACGACCTCGCGCTACGCGCACTTGGCCAACGACCCCGTAAAAGCGGCCGCCAATCGCATCGCGAGCAGGATCGCCGAGGTCACGGGATGAGTACGGACAGCCCCTGCAATCTGAGCGACGTGCTCGGTCACCGACGCCATCCTGCTGCGCGACAAGCGCGTAATAGTCAAAGCGCGGAAACCCATTGAACGACAAAGAAGAACTACGATTCGCCGGGTTCAGTTCGCGTTGAGCCCGAATTTCCCGCGTGATTGCAAATGCAATACGAGTCGATCATGTTTCCGCTTAGCCCTGCGCGCAGGCGTCGCAACGCACCTACAGCCGCCGCGCCAGCGGTGGCCGGGTAGGCGGGATCGTTGCCGTTCGCGAGACCCTCCGCCTTCGCGATGCCAGCACCCCGAACGGCAGTTCAAGCCGCCCCCGGAGGCCGTCCCGGCCGTGCCGTTCGGTGCGTGCTATTTCGGGCTTGATCGGAGAGCGGCGGGGCGACACCCTTCAGGAGGCACAGTGACCGTCGCCAGAGTGGCTGGCGTTGGCGTTCGCTCAGCAGGCGGGGCGCCAGCGCAATCGGCGAAGGTCTTGCCGGTCCGGGCTGTCCTCGCCGCGTAGCATGCCCATGCCGCTGCAACCCTTCAGAAGCCTCGGGCTGCAAATGCGACGGTGCACATCGCCACAGGAGCGCTCGTCTGCCCTGCAACCATCCCTTTATCGGAAACGCTATCTGCCCGGAGCTTCGCTTCGGCCAGGGACCTCGCGATGGCTGAATACCTCGCCGATTCAGAACGAGCGGCTGTAGCGCATCAGCAGTGCGGCTTCGTGCTCGTCCTGGACGTGTCCTGCGTCGCGCGTGACGATACCGGCCAGATGCGCCCGTCCGCCTGCCCACGGACGGGAGTAGATCAGCTCCAGATCCAACTGACGGCCCGAGGGCTCCAGGTCCAGGGTGGCCTGCTCGACCATGACCCGTCCGTCGGGGGTGCGGCCTGACACCCACCGCAACTGCGCATGACCCGCCTCGATGCGTAGCGGCTGAGACAATCGGAATCCCCACCGTCCTCCGGCACGATCCATACTTTCGCCGACGAGACCCAGAGCGAACGAAGCGGTCCATAGCGCCGATGGGTCGCGTACCATGCCATGTCCTTGCATCCCGGCGCGGCTCATGCCCGCATGGGCGCTGGTGAGCAGAGTCCAGCCGGCGCCGAGTGAGCGACGCGCCGAGAGCCCCGCGATGACGGAGTCCGCAGCGATCTCGCCGAACGCCCCGCTCGGCCGCCCGCCCACCGCCGCCTCGGCTTCCGAGAGCCACCCCGCTTGCACGGCGAGGCCGGACCGGCCGAAGCGGTACTCGGTCAACGCACCCGTGGCCTGGCCCGCATCCGGGTCGCGCAGTTCCCCATGCTGTGCCTTGCCATGGAAAGCCCCGATACGGAACCAAGCCGCGCCGAGGGACGCCCCATAGCCGATGCTGGCGCCGTCGCGGGCAAACCCAAGGAACGGATTGACGAATGCGCCCTCATCGGCAAACACGCCAAGATCGATCGATCCGGATCCTTCACTCGCCTTGCCGTTGCCGGCATGGAGCCCGAACTGCCAGCCCGGGTGGGCGCGGTATCCGAACAGCAGCCGACCGCCTCCGAGCTCCTGAGCGAGCGACAACGAGCCGAGCGAGGCGGACGCGTCCGCCTCATTGCGGAAGTCCGAACCTTGCACGCCACCGAAGTCATGAGACGTCGCCACAGCATTGAGGCGCAGTCGGAACTCGGCGTCATTCATGCGCCACCTTGGGCCGCGTGGATCGCGTCCCAGTGTTCCAAGACGCTCTTCGAGCCCGAACATGGAAGAACGGCTGGGCCCGAGGTAGTCGCCAAGCGGGCGGAAGAACGGCGCGTCCAGGTCGTCGAAGCTTGCGACCTCCCGCGACGCGAACCCCCGCGCGAGCGAATCACCGTATGCGCCGCCTAGGTGGAATACGCTGGCGGCACTCGGCGCCGAGGGACTGGACAGCAAGCGGCCGGTCAGCATCCGCGTCTCGCCCACCGGACGCGTCGCGGCGTCGAGGTCGAGGAAGCCCCGGCCATACACGTCCGAGTCGGCATACTCACCCGTCCGATCGGCGGTCGCGAGCATGCGCTCAACGATCTCGTCATTGCCGAGCTGGTTGCGGTAGTGCTGCGCGAGCAGACCGATCCCGCCCGTCACGAACGGCGTGGCCGACGACGTGCCGGCCTCTTCGAACGTGCGGTAGCATTCCGCCGTACCGGTGGGGCAGTAGAGGCTCGGCACCGGACCGGTGATGTTTACGCCCGGTGCCGCCAGGCAGAACTCCTTCGCGATGCCGCAAAGATTGGAGAAATCCGCGATTTCGCCCTGCTGGTCCGTCGCCACCACAGCCAGGGAATGACCCCGCAGCTCCAGGATTCTGACTGGAAGCCCGGCCACGATCTCGACCGAACTGCCGGACTCGACGGAGCCGTCCAGATCGATCTCGCCCCGGGCGTTGCCAGCTGCCCAAACATAGATCGTGCGTGCGCCGGCCGGGGTATCGACCTGCGCGATGGCATCGATCACGTTGGGGAAGCGCTTACGCAGCGCATCGGCGCCGAAGTCCTCGATGTTTCCGGGCAGCCCGAAGCTCGCGTTGACCGCAGTTACCCGCCCGTTCAGACGCTCAAAGGCTGACGCAAACTGCTCTTCCAGGCTGGACTCGAGGTCGCGCAGCAGATCGGGAAGGTCGCGGATCTGCTCGGGCGTGGGGTAATCGCCGAGGATGTCCTCGAGGGTTTCGCCCAAATCGCGGAATCCCACCGAGATCACATCAGCGTCGAAAGCGACCCCGTGGATGGCCGACGCGCTACCGGTGCCCGCGTCCGGGCTCGCCCGCCTGTTCGCTGCCATAATGCCCGCGACGAACGTTCCATGCCCGACCAGGCTGTGACAGTCGCCGTCGGCGGCTGGGTTGTCGCAGGTGTCGAAGTCGGGCTCGTAGCCCTCGACGTTGCTCGACTCGAGCTTACCCTCGAACTTCGGGTGGCTTGGGTCGACACCGCTGTCAACGATGCCGAGCGTCACCCCCTTGCCGGTCGCGCCGCGGGCGTACGCATGGTGCGCCTTGATCTGTTCCAGACCGTACTGGTTGCGGAACTCGGGGTGCGCGGCATAGGCCCGCCGCCGCTCCTCTTCCGACTTCGGGGGCTCCGGCTGGACGGTTGTGTCTCCGGATGTGGAGATCCCGTCTCCATCATGAATGCAGCCCGCCAAGAGAAGCGCCAGGCCGGCCACCAGAAGCATGTATTTCATGGTGCGCACAACTTCCTGCAGAGAATCGAGCCTGTCGAAATTCTACGTTTGCTCGCTCGTGGCCCGCAATCGTCGCCACCAATACCTGGTGTCGGCGCCATTGATTTTCCCTATCATCGTGCGAACGCACAGGGTGCCGTTCTATGCGCCGCGCGCCTGTGCCAAATCCGCCAGGACCGACTTGAGCCCCTTGCCGCGCCGCGGAATGGCAGCCATCGTCGCGTCGATCATGGGCGCCGCAAAGATCATGAGCATGTCCTGGGAAGACACGATTCAGTCCCTTGACGAGGCGCTGCCCTAACGCTGGGGGCGAAGGTGCCGCCGCCGTTCATTGCGGCCGCCACCTCGCGCGAGGTGCGCGAGAAGCTGCAGCTCACACGGGCCCAGATTGCGCCCCTGATGAGCAGGAGCCTGACCGGCTGCCGGAAGTGGGAGCCGGGAACGCGTTGGGCCGACGGCGCCCCGACGACGTTGCTGCGGGCGATCCCGATGCAGCCGGGGGTCGGTGGGCCTTGCCGTCTCCGTGATCGGTGGTTTGGCCGATGAAATCCCTCCCTGCCATTGTCCGCCTTTACCGGCGTACCCCGGAGTTCACCGAGGAGACGGTGTCGCCGGGTCTCAGGAGATCGCATCGCACAAGGGCAGGGACCTGGGGCCTGATCGTGGTACTCGACGGAAGGCTTCTCTATCGTATCCTCCGGTCGCCGGCGGAGGAGTTGATCCTGAACCCCGACCACCCCGGCGTCGTCGAGCCGGAGGTCGAGCACGAAGTCGAGCCGATGGGAAGGGTACGGTTCTACGTCGAGTTCTACCGGTGACCGGCGCAGCGAGGGAGAAGTTGGGCGTCATGGCGAGCAACACACGTTCTCCACGATGACCGACATGGCCCGACGACAGCTCGCCGTCCTGGTGGATGCCGAGAACGTCTCCCCGGCGCTGGCGCCGCTCATCCTTTCGGAGGCTGCGAAGCACGGCAGGGTCGAGATTCGCCGCGCATTCGGCACGGTGGTATCTGCCGGGTGGGACAAGGCCCTTGTGCGCTACGCCTTTCACACGGCTGATCGCACACCGCAGGCCGGCGGTCGAAATGCAGCCGACATCGAGCTGACCATCGCAGCGATGGACCTCTTGCACGACACCAGGATCGAGGGCTTCTGCCTGGTCTCGAGCGACAGCGACTTCGCGCCGCTCGCGATCCGCCTGCGCCAGAGCGGTCGCCATGTCGTCGGCATGGGCGAGCGCAAGACGCCGAGGGCGTTCGTCGAGGCATGCGATGAGTTCGCGTTCCTCGAAGGGGCGTCCGGCGCCGAAATGCCCGCTGCAGTCTCATGCACGGAGATCGAGCGTCGCGACGACTTCGTCTCGCTGCTGGTCGCTGCCATGGCCTCGCTCGACAAGAACGACGGGTGGGTCGATATCGGCTTGGTGGGCGTGAGCCTGCGCGAGGTCGAGCCCGGCTTCGAGCCGTCGAAGTTCGGCAAGAAGAAACTGAAGTCCCTGTTGCAGTCCTGCGGTCCGCAGGTGGAGGTCGTCACCACTGCCCACAGCTGCCTGGTGAGAATCTCCGCAAGGGACCGATAGGCTCGCCGCTATCCCGGCGGGCTCGCCCCCCGGATCTTGTCCTCCCGAACCGACCCGCCGACCCGGCAGCGCACGCGGGCGGGCCGGCGGGTAAGCTGGCATCGACGCAACAGCGGAGAATTCCCATGACCGTTCAAGCGCTGCCGGACAATCCGGACTACGTGTTCTGCCCCGAGGAGCTGCCCGGGGACGGCATGTACCGCATCGTCATCGCGGTCGACAGTCTTGACAAGGTCATTCCCACCACGTTGATCGCGTTGACGCTGGATAACGCCCTC
Organism: Alphaproteobacteria bacterium; assembly: GCA_965221125.1. Taxonomy (GTDB): domain Bacteria; phylum Pseudomonadota; class Alphaproteobacteria; order UBA828; family UBA828; genus WTGU01. The sequence goes on along the minus strand of CBDCRW010000005.1, from coordinate 112,043 downwards.
AATCTGTGCGACGGCATGAACCGGCGTCTCGGGCACGACCGGGACTCCTGGATCGCCTTCGCCGCGCGGGTCCGGAAAGCCACCGGCCCGCACTGAGGCTGAGTCTCTGCGAACACTCAAGTGGCTGCGACCGTCGCGGCGGCCGCTGCGGCCGGCGCGGCGCCTCTATACGATAGGCGCATCCGCCGGTCGGCCTCGGCACCCTTTATGGATGCGAGGCGCTTGGCCGCGCCGCCCGAGCCCGCGCCTTCGGCGTTGCCCCATCGGATCATGGATCCCCGCGGTCACCCGCCTTGCCCGACGCCCGGTCTGTCCCGAGTGTTCGGGCCGCTGCCGGCCGCGTCCCGCATGGCCGAGGCGACCCGCTGTTTCAGAATCTGCGAGGCGCGAAACACCACCACCCGATGCACCGAGATCGCCGCCGCCTCGCCGGTCTTCGGGTTACGACCCATCCTCGCGGCCTTGTCGCGCGCGATGAAGGTGCCGGAAGCCGGAGATCATCACCGTCTCCCCCGCTGTCAGCCGCTCTGCCACCATATCGATCACGGTATCCACGAGAGACCTCGCATCGCGATCCGGCAGTTCGGCCTCGTCAAGCACAGCGTTTGTCAGACCGGCCCGAGTCACCCTCGCCATAATGAAACTTTCTTCCTCCCTCGCGACAAATTGGCCCGGCGGGACCGCCGCGCGAAGCGCGTCGATGAGGACGCCTCCGGCGCGCACGGCGTCCATTGTCTGCCGTGAAGCAGATCCCACCCGGTGGCTCAACACTGCGGCGACCATGACCGTTTGGATGGGTCGGAACCCCACCCAGGACGGCACAAGAAGTGCGCGCCGCGGGATACCGCTGGAGACCATCCCGATCAGCGAGAGATTCGGGCGAGGGACGAGTCACCCCGCAACACTGCGTGGCATGGTGCTGGCACCGAGAGGCTGTCAGCAGGAACCCCTCAATCCATCAGAATACGGATGACGACGCCGCCCATAACGTCGCCGACCTCGATGTCTCGACGAGGGGAATCCTTGTGGTCGTTGTGGCAGAGCGCGCAGGCCTCGGCGACGGCGTAGTCGGGATAGATGGCGGTGAAGTACTCCTCTCCGCCCAGCTCCTCTTCGCCGTAGAAGTTCTCGCCCGGATTGTCGACGACGAATTCGAGGCCCTCCCTCTCCAGATCCGTCCCAGGACCGTTCTTCCTATTGATGGGATGGAGCGAGAGCAGCGCATAGGAGAAGTCCTCGGTCGCATCCATCGCCGCCTCGGAGCCGAAGCGGAACATCTGCGCCGGCAGCGGCAAGGCCAGATCATCCCGAAAGTGCTCGGACGCGGTGATGACCTTGTCGTCCACGGTGAGGCGCTGGATCACCATCTTCGTGTAGACCTCGCGGTCCGCGGACATCACCGTGTACAGCATGTCGGCGACCCGCTCGTAAGAAACATCGTCCGCCGCTGCGGTTGCCGCCGCCAGCGTCGTGGCCGTGCCGAACGCCAACGCGGCAATCAGGCTCGATGTTCGTTGCATGGCTCCTGTCCTCCCAGGTTTCAATCGGCACACGGCCGAGCGCTCAACGCTCATCGTTCGGAACGCCCGATGTCGCATGCTGCACCGCCCAGTCGATACTCTCGACATGGACCGCAGGCTGTCCCCTGAAGTTTCCGGCCACCAGGTCCTCGTCCGCGAGCGCGTCGATGTCGAAGCCGAGACCGTGGCAATCGAGGCAGACGGGCCGGATCATCTTCTCGCTCGGCCGCAGGCCGTCGTTCTGATGATGGCTGGTGAAGATCGTTCCCCGGCGTTCCACCTTGAACATGTGGCAGGTTGCGCAGCTCACCCCTGAGCCGGGCTCTGCGTCGCCGGCCAGCTCCGCCTGCCAAAGCGCATGATGAGGGCTGCCGACATAGGCCTGAGTATGGAGGTCGGCGTGGCAGGACATGCAGGCCTCCACCGCGGCGTGCTCGACGTCGACCGCATGGGGTTGGTGGCAGGTCCCGCAATCGAGGGACTCGTGGGCGGCATCGGCGCGCATCGGAATGCGTGCCTCCTTCACGGTCATGAGCACGGGATAAGGCGCGTCGGAAAGCCACTCCGTGACACCCTCGGGCAGCACGGCGTCAAGGACGGTGGCCGACGCATCCCGCGGCCGCGCGATCTCAGGGTGCTGGCGCATGCCGTGCCGACCGAGCGCGAAGGTCTTCGCTTCCTGCTTGTGGCAGTCCCTGCAGGCCGTGAGCGGCGCCGCGTCGGTCCAACCGGCTTCGATCTCGGCGAGCGGCGCGCCTGACGCCACCTCCGGCGCGTGGCAGCCCGCGCAGTTCACGCCCGCTGCCGCATGACCCGAGCCAGCCCAGTGATCGAGGGCCGTTTCGTCCGCGAGCGCCGCTGCCGGCGCGAGAGCGTCTTCCCGCCCGAGCGCCGTCTCTTCCAGCGGTTTCTGCGAACGGTGCAGGGCCGCAAGCGCGTGCACAGGTGCCGCAGCCAGCCAGGGCTGGTCCGCGTGCTTCACCAGGAAGTCCGCATAGAGCGCGCGGTTGTCGTGATAGTTGTGGCAACCCGACGAGGCACAGGTGTTGAAGGTCAAGCCCGCATGGGTCGGGCGGTCCATTCGCACGTCCTGATCGCCCTCGCCGTGGCACGCCTCGCAAAAATCCATCGCGACAGTAACCGCCCCCTTCCGGGTGATCTCGGGGCGATGCTCGACATGGCAGGTCGTGCAAGACCGGCCATCGAGCGGCTCCCAGTAGACGGACATCCTCGGATTGCGGAATTTCTTGCGCGGGTGACTGTCCTCGGCGTCCTTCAGATCGTCCTCGTGACAGTTCCGGCAGGCCTTGTTCAGACCCTTCAACGCTGCCTTCCTGCTGGCGAAGACCGCTGCGGTGTGGCAGCTCTCGCACGCCAGTTCGAACTGGTGATGGGCATCGGTGGTTGCGCCGATCAACAAGACTTCGCGATCGCCGCCCACCGTCATCCACACCGTGACCGCGCCGATCGCCGCCAGGGTCGCCAGCACCCAGCAGACGTGAAGGATCGACTTGCGCGACACGTGTCGGCCTCATCAGTAAAGGTAGACGGCGATGATGTGGATGATCAGGAGAGCGGGCAGGGGAACGAGGGCCACGATATGCACCCGCATCGGAATGATGCGCTGCTTGGGCTTGATCCCCCATTTTCTGAGTTGACCCGCTGCGTTCGTGCAGACCCCGGCCAGGCCGCCGAGGACCAGCACGGCCAGGAAGCAGCCCATCAGCGCCGCGTTGAGACTGGTCCCGAAGCGAAAGCCGGTATGCGCGAAGAGCGCGAGCACGCAGGCGATGCCGAACCCGACATGAGCAAGCCGCCACCAGTTGAAGCCGCCCAGGCGGGCAATCGCTCGCAGCTTCAGGAGCAGGACCGCGAGGACGCCGGCGCCGCTCAATCCGAGAAGCGCGAAGCCGCTCCACAGTTGCCAGCCGCCGTCGAACCAGAGGCGCTCGAAATACAGGGCACTGAACCGATCCGCCACCGGGAACCTCGGGGCCACAAGCGTCGCGAACGCGGCCACACCTGCGGCGATTGAGAGGATCAGCAGCAGCTTCTTGAACTGCGCGGCTCGGACGCGCACCGCTTGAATGATCGAGCGCTCGATCTCGGCGATGGCGCCTGCGACCTCACGGCCGATCAGGTCCATCTTGCGCAAGAGAGCGATCCGGGGACGAAAATCCTCTATCTCCTGTCTCGGGAAGATGTCGGGGAGGATTTCGCAGGCGTCCAACAGGGAGATCAGGGCGACATCGCGAGGGTCGGGAATCTCGTCGGAGGTCAACACGTTGGCGACATGCTGGCGGAGCTCTTTCGCCGTCTTGCCGTCGCTGCTCGGATAGCGCCGGGCCCTTATCCACGGAAGCCTGCTCTCCCGCAGCGTCAGGATTCCGCTCTCGACGAGGCCCGCCAAGGTCTGCTCGTGAATGGAGGGCGCCTCCTCGACGGATAGCGTGCCGATCCACATCTTGGTATCGCAGACCTCGGTACGGGCCGCGATCCTCTCCAATATGCGGTCGAGCGTGGGCTTGCCGGTCGCCGTCCGGTCGTTGACGAAGAGCGCCTTGAGGTCGGTATCGATCCGATAAGCGAACGCCAGGTCCATCAGCACCGCGCCGGCGAGCGCACACGCCACGATATCCTGCCGGATCGGCAGCGGCGCACCGTCCTCGTCGTTCAGCAGCAGGACGAGCTCTTCGGTGAAGGTCAGCATGATGCGGTCCGGTCGGTGCCACGTCGATGGATACTACAATCGCTGATCCCGGCATTGCGGAAGCGGCTTCGTCAATCACCTCCAGGGACATCGCCTGTCTTCGGGCCGCGGCCGGTCTCAGGTCGCCTAGATGATCGCGTTCACCGATTGGGTCGTGTAGCGGAATCGCAGTCCGACCTCTGCGCGCACGACATCCCAAGTTTCGGCTCGCTTCACCGTCGCCATGGCGAAGCATGCTTTCAGCCTGACGTCAGGGTAGCCCGGCGGGACAGTGTGAAAAAGCGCGCTGCCGTCCCCTCGGCACGAACAACGGGCATCCCGGATTGGCCGGGCTCCACCGCTGATTGCCGCGCGTAAGGCGCGAGCCTCTTGCGCCACGACCCGGGACGCAATCGCGCCGCCCGTGGCTCGACGTCACCGTCAGTCGTCTATGGGATTTAGGTTCATCGCACTCCGGCAGGGTGACGCTGCGCCGACGCTCCTTCGCTTGCGCGATGAGGCGGTCCGCGATGTCCACTATTGCGGGCGCATGTCGGCGCCGTCGATGCCGGCGACGACGTTGGGCTTCTTCATCGCGTCGCGGCGGAAGGGCTCGCCCAGCTCCTGGTTCAGGATCACCTCGATGAAAGTGGTGACGCCGTCGGCTTGCGCTTCGCAGGACTCACGGAGTGCTGCCGTCAGCTCCTCCATGGTGCTCACCGCGACGCCCTTCAGCCCGCAGGCATCCGCCACCTTCGCGTAGCTCAGGTCGGGATTGAGTTCGGTGCCGACGAAGTTGTTGTCGTACCAGAGGATCGAGTTGCGCTTCTCTGCGCCCCACTGGTAGTTGCGGAAGACGACCATGGTGATCGCGGGCCAGCCCTCGCGCCCGACCGAGACCATCTCGTTCATCGAGATGCCGAAGGCGCCGTCGCCCGCGAAGCCGACGACAGGCACGTCCGCACACCCGATCTTGGCCCCGAGGATGGCGGGGAAGCCGTAGCCGCACGGGCCGAACAGGCCGGGCGCGAGATACTTCCGGCCCTCCTCGAAGGTGGGATAGGCGTTGCCGATGGCGCAGTTGTTGCCGATGTCGGACGAGATGATGGCGTCCGGCGGCAGTCCGTCCTGGATCGCGCGCCACGCCATCCGCGCCGACATGCGCTCCGGCTCGCGCGTGCGCGCGTCCACGTTCCACGTGGTGCCGGGGTCGTCGTCCTCGTGGTCCATGCTGGCGAGGGTCTGCAGCCACGCCGAGCGGGTCTGGTGGATCGCCGCCCGGCGCTCCTCGCGGCCCGCGTTGCCGGCCGTGGCCGAGAGCTGCTCGCGGAGCTGCCGCGCCACCTTCTTCGCATCGCCGCAGATGCCGACCGTGACCTTCTTGGTGAGCCCGATGCGGTCCGGGTTCAGCTCCACCTGGATGATCGCCGCGTCCTTCGGCCAGTAGTCGATGCCGTAGCCGGGGAGCGTCGAGAACGGGTTGAGGCGGGTGCCCAATGCCAGCACCACGTCGGCCTGCGCGATCAGCTCCATCGCGGCCTTGGAGCCGTTGTAGCCGAGCGGGCCCACGGCAAGCGGGTGCGAGCCGGGGAAGCTGTCGTTGTGCTGGTAGCCGGAGCAGACCGGCGCGTCGAGCCGCTCGGCCAGCGCCCGGCACTCGCCGATCGCATCCCCGATCACCACGCCGCCGCCGGAGAGGATCACCGGGAAGCGCGCCTCGGACAGCAGCCGCGCGGCTTCCGCCACCGAAGCCTCGCCGCCCGCCGCGCGCTCCAGGTGCACCACCGGCGGCAGCTCGATATCAACCTCCTGAGTCCACAGATCGCGCGGCACGTTGATCTGCGCCGGCGCCGACTGGCGGATCGCGTTCTCGATCACCCGGTTCAGCACCTCGGCCATGCGTGACGCGTCGCGCACCTCCTCCTGGTAGCAGACCATCTCCTCGAACAGCGCCATCTGCGGCACTTCCTGAAAGCCGCCCTGGCCGATGGTCTTGTTGGCCGCCTGCGGCGTCACCAGCAGCAGCGGGGTGTGGTTCCAGTACGCGGTCTTCACCGGGGTCACGAGATTGGTGATGCCGGGGCCGTTCTGGCCGATGCACATGGCGATCTTGCCGGTGGCCCGCGTGTAGCCGTCGCACATGAAGCCCGCGTTGCTCTCGTGGGCCACGTCCCAGAAGGTGATCCCGGCCTTGGGGAAGAGGTCGGAGATCGGCATGAAGGCCGAGCCGATGATCCCGAACACGTGCTCGATCCCGTGCCGCTGCAGCACCTTCACGAAAGCTTCTTCAGTCGTCATATTCATCGCGATACGCTCCTGTTCCCGTTCGTTCCGTTCCCGCGCCGAAGCGGAGATGTGTTCGCCGGCGACCTCACGTGCCTCTTGCCGTGGATCATCCGAACCCTCGCGATGTGCTCACCAATTGACAATCCCGTATTCGGTCCCCCGTCGCATCCGGGACGGCGTTTGCGGGAGGCACGGGGCGCACTATCCCCGGGGCACCTGGCGCGAGGCGGAGCGCTTGTAGTGCCCCTGGATGATGCGGTCGATGACCATCGCGCAGAACAGGATCGCGAGACCGGCGAGCATCCCCTGCCCCTTGGCCGCGTACTGGAGCGCGATAAGCACGTCCTGGCCCAGGCCCTTCGCACCGATAAGCGACGCGATCACAACCATCGAGAGACACATCAGGATGGTCTGGTTGATCCCGGTCATGATGGACGGCAGCGCGAGCGGTATCTCCACGTCCTTCAGCAGCGTCCAGCGATTGCAGCCGAAGGCGATAGCGGCCTCCTTGGTGCTCTCCGGTACGCCGCGGATGCCAAGCGCCGTCAGCCGTATGACGGGCGGCATCCCGAACACCAATGTTGCCAGCACCCCCGGCGGCTTGCCCGTGCCGAAGAAGGCGATGATCGGGATCAGGTAGACGAACGCCGGCATCGTCTGCATGAAGTCCAGCACCGGCTGGGCTGCGTTGTAAGCCCTCTGGTTCTTGCCGAACCAGATCCCGAGCGGTATCCCGAACAGCACGCACAGGAATGCGGCGGCGCCGAGCAAGGCGACTGTCACCATGCTCGTCTCCCACAGGCCGAACAGCGCCAGGTAGGCGAGCGCGGCGGCGGTAAACACCGCGACCCGAGGACCGGCCAGCCGCCATGCGACAACGACGATGACCGTCATGACCACCGGCCACGGCGCGTCGACCAGCACCGTTTCCAGCGCGCCCACGACTGCGCTGATCGCCGCGACGACGCCGTCGAAGACGCCGGCCCCTTCGACCGACAGCCAGTCGAAGCCTGCGTCCAGCCAATCGGACATGGGCGCGTAATAGGTCCCTTTCTCGATGGGAACGCCGGCAACGTAGGGTTCGAGCTCGGGGTCGATCTTGCCGACGGTGAAGCGGTAGAGGGTGAGCGGCACGATCGCCAGCCACAGCAGGCTGCCGAGACCGGCCCGTACCCAGCTCACGCCGGCGGCTGTCCTGGAGGGATTCGCTCTCCAGCTCAGATACTGTTTCTCGTAGCGCAGGTTGGCGTAGAAGCCCTGGATCAGGCGCAAGCCGATCAACAGAGCGATGCCGACGAGAAGAATCGTCGTGGCCCCCTCGGCCGCGAGCGCTGCTTCTTCTGCGACCTGGACCGCGATCTTATCGAGGTTCTCCGCGCGATTGAGGTACGATTCCGCGTCGGGATCACCGGCGAGCAGGGCCGCATCGTACTTCGCCATGAACTCGTCCGACTTGCGGGTGAGTCTCTCCAGCCGGGCGAGCTTGTCGGCTCCAAGGTCGCCCCACCAACCCCTGCCGATCTGAACAAGCGCGAGTACTTCGAGGATCAGGAACATCCAGAAGTACCCCCACAGACCGCGGGATGCACCCCACAAGGGACCTGCGAGAGCGGCCATGGTGTTCCACGACCACGGAAATTGTTCCGCTACCTGAATCTTCTCAAACTCCCGGCCGTAATATCCCTGCCGGGAACGAACGAAACTGCCGATGGAGCCGGAAAGCTTGACTGACTCTTCGGAATACTCGGTCTCTCGCATCAGTCGTTTCCGCCCTTGATTCCGTTAAGCAGTGTGGTCTTGTCGATGACGCCTACGTCCATGCCATCGTGCGTGATCACGATGGGCTGATCCGTTGCGATGGATGCGTCGATGAGTTCGCTCAAATCGACGTCGTGGGCGGCCCTCGGCGCACGCTCCAGGTCTTCGCCGGGACGTGGTCTGTACTCTGCGATTCGCACCATGATGGTATGGGCGAACACCAGCTTCAGCGTGGAGATGCCTTCAACGAAATCCCGCACGTAGTCGTCGATCGGGTTGGTGACGATGTCTTCCGGCGTGCCGATCTGCACGATTCGGCCGTCGTTCATGATGGCGATACGGCTGCCGATGCGGATCGCTTCGTCCAGATCGTGCGTGATGAAGACCGTGGTCTTGTTCAACTCGGCCGACAACGACATGAACTGCTCCTGAAGCCGACGCCTGATCAGGGGGTCCAGCGCGGAGAACGGCTCGTCCATCAGCAGGATCTCGGGGTCCGACGCGAGCGCCCGCGCGAGCCCGACACGCTGCTGCATGCCCCCCGACAGCTCGCTCGGGAAGCGGTCCTCGTATCCGTCGAGATTGACGAGGCTGAGGCAACGCTGGGAGACCTCCCAGCGTTTCGCCTTCGGCAGACCCTGCACCTGCAGCGGAAACGCGACGTTGTCCCGGACCGTGCGGTGCGGGAACAGCGCCATGTGCTGGAACACCATGCCGATCTGGGCAGCGCGCAGCTTCCTCAACTCTCCCTCGCCGAGCGCCAGCACATCCCGTCCCAAGACCTCGATACGGCCTGCAGTCGGCTCGATCAGCCGATTGATATGACGCACCATGGTCGACTTTCCTGAGCCGGACAGTCCCATGACGCAGAAAATCTCCCCGCGCGGAACCTCGAACGAGCAATTCGCGATTCCGACGACGCACCCGAACCGCTCGAGCGCCTGCGTCTTGCTGAGGCCCTCCTGCGTGATGGCCTGCATTGCGTCTTCGACCCGAGCGCCGAAGATCTTCCACACGCCCTGCAGCCTGATGACCGGTTCACTCATTCGGTGTGCCTGCAACGAGGCTGTTGCTCGCTCGCAGCGACCCCGTGACGGCCCGCAGTCAGACGGTCAATTGACTGGCGGCACGCTCGGGATTTTCCACGCTCAATCGGGTGGAACGACATATGGACCCACGCACCGCAAGACGGCGTCATGTTCCTGATAGGCGTGACGGCATCCAAGCTCATCGGCGGTTGCAGCTTGATTCCATTGCCCAATTCATGATGTACTCGTGCCGGTCAATCAAGTCGGAGAGAATGGCTCATGACTGCCAATCCGCGCCGCTGGGGCATTCACAACGACTACGGTCCACTCAAGGACGTTCTCCTGGGTATCCCTGAATTCTACCGCTGGATCGACGCCGGTCCGATCACCATGCGGACGCTCAACAACCAGATACACACAGGAGTCGAATTCAACCTTCAGAGGGCCATGTCGCAGCACGCCGAGATGGTAGCGATCTACGAGGCCAATGGTGTGACCTGCCACTATCTGGATGCCGACGAGGTCCTGCACCGCAACTTCTTCGCCCGCGATTCGAGCGCAATGACTCCCTGGGGCGCGCTTATCTGCCATATGCAGCTCAAGAGCCGGCGCGCTGACTATGTGACCGCCATCCGCTTCTACCAGAGCAACGACATTCCGATCTGGCGCTACGCCACCGCCGGTCACTTCGAGGGCGGCGACTTCAACATCGTTGAGCCGGGCTTCGTGCTGATCGGCTTTAGCGGCGAGCGTTCCGAACGCGAAGGTTCCGAACAGGTCGCGGCTTGGGTGCGGGAGCAGGGGTGGGAAGCCGTGGTTGCACCCATCTCGCGGGAGTTCGTGCACATGGACGGCTTGGTGGTGCCGCTGGCGCCCAAGCTGCTCGTGGCGTGTGTCGATGCCATGGAGGACTGGCTGGTGGCTCTGCTCCGCGAGCGCGGCTTCGAGTTCGTCGAGGTCGGTTACGCGGAAGCCAGAAACCTCGGCGTGAACCTCGTGGCGCTCGGCAACGACCGTGTGCTTTCCATGAGCGGGGCGACGGACCTGAACGCGCGCATGCGCGCCATGGGCTTCGAAGTCTTCGATCCGGACATGTCGATGTTCACACTCGGCGGCGGCGGCGTCCATTGCCTGTGTCAGGCGCTCTACCGCGAAGACGTTTAGCTCAACCGGGAAACAGGCGCGGGAAAGGTGCGCATGCAGCGCGTGCAAGTGGTACGTGTACCGAGAGACAAGGAAAGTTGAGCCAATCACCGCCGTTGCTGGCTCGCGCGGCAATGGCGAGGGCGTGTCCGTCGGAGAAAGAAAGATGGGCGATGCCGTCGCATCGCCCATCTCACGCAGCCTCACTCAGGCACCGGTTCAGAGTGGGGCCGCTAAGGTCGTTCCCTTCCGCATGAGCCGTCCAGCAACGACCGGATTTCATGCGCACCGGCGTCGCTAAGACGACCAACCGCTTTACTTCATCCACGAGTCGACGAGATCGGCGTTGTCTTGCGCCCACTGCACGGCATAGTCGGCGGGGCTCATCTTCTCGACCACGAGGCCGAAGGTCATGTGGGACACCTGGTCGGTGGTCAGCGCGATCTTGCTCAGCAGGGCCGCGGCCTCCGGATGCGACTCCTCCAGGGATGCCGCATAGTGCACGTGCAGCCAGGCCAGATCCCACGCAACCGGCGCGCTCGATTTTTCCAGCCATTCGGGGTCGTCGGTCGGCTGGATGATCACCCACTTAGACTCGTCATACGGAGGCTCCTCCAGGATGACCAGATCGTACAGCGCGAACATGTGGTTGGGCGTGTAGCAATAGAAGACGTGGTTGGCATCCTTTGCGACCGCGGCGTCGACATCGGCCATTGCCAACGCCTCGTCCATTTCCAGCAGCTCCATGGTCTCGTCGTAGCCGTAGCTCTTGGCGCGGATCTTCTCGATATTCGTCGAAGCCCAGCCCGATGCTCCGACCCACACTTCACCCAGGCCGTCGCCGTTCGAGTCGAAGTTCTTCGCCATGTCGGGATCAGCAAGATCGGCGATCGCAGTGATGCCGGTACGGTCGGCACTTGCCTTCGTCACGCACATGCCCTGAAACGAGGACACGCCGTTGGGGCTCATTCTGACCGTACCCTTCGATTTGACGTACTTGTCGTGCAGATTGGTCTGGTTGGGCAGCCAGACCTCCGGATGCACATGCATGCTGCCGGTGTCCATCGCCTCGAAGATGACGGGGTTGGTGCCGTTCTGAAGTTCCACTTCCAGGCCTAGATTGTCCTCCAGCACCACCTTTAGGATGTTCGCGGTAGCCGCTGCCGACGGCCAATTGGGAACGCCCACGACGATATCTGCCGACTGGGCAGGCGCGACGCCGATGACGGGCGAAAGGCCGACGAGAAACACGGCCGCACACAAGCCGCGGCGCCACTTGAAAGTCTTCATTGTATTCTCCTGCGATTCATCATGCTGGAGCCATGCACGGCGGGCGCCTCGACAATGGATCGATGTGGCAGTTGCCTCCTCGCCTCGCGTGCCTGACCCCTCGTCCATGGAGCGATCATAGTGCTACTCTCAGTTGCCAAATACATCACTCATGAAATGTTAGCATGCAGGAAAGGGCAAACGACAGGCCACCGGACGCGGCCGCCACCCCGCGTCTTCACAAGGCCGATCTACACATGCTCGCGGTCTTCATGACGGTCGCGGAGTGCGGCGGGTTCGCCCCGGCGCAGGTTGCCCTGAACGTCGGCCAGTCGACCATCAGCCGCCAGATCGGCGATCTCGAAAGGCGCCTCGGTATGCGCCTCTGTCAACGAGGACGCGCCGGCTTCCGCCTGACGGACAAGGGGCGGATCGTGTACGAGGCCTGCCAGCACCTCGCAACCGCGCTGGAGAGTTTCCGTGCCACAGTGGGCGCGCTTCGCGGCGAGCTGATCGGCGAGCTCTCGATCGCCGTGATCGACAACTGGGCCACCGATAGTGGCTATCCGCTGGCCGACGTGCTCCGCGCTTTCAGGTCGAAGGCCCGGCAGGTCCATGTTCACTTCCACACGCTGGCGCCGGACGAGATCGAACGCGCCGTGCTGGAGAACAGGGTCAACCTGGGGATCGGCGTGTTCCACCAGCACCGCCCGGGCCTGGCCTACGAGGCCCTCTACGACGATCCGGTGGAGCTCTACTGCGGCAAGGATCACGCACTCTTCGACCGGGCTCCGGAAGGGATCGACAGCGATGACTTGCAGGCGGCCGATCTTGTCCACCGCGCCTATCTGTCCGAGCGGCAGGTCGCACCACTCACCGGAGATCTGCCATCGACCGCGGCGGCCCGCCAGATCGAGGGCGTGGCTTTCCTCATCCTGTCCGGATGGCACATCGGCTATCTGCCCGTCTCCTACGCCGAGCGGTGGGTGGAAAGCGGGCAAATGCGCAGCCTCCTGCCCGAAACCTACCGTCTCAACACGAAGATAGAGTTGGTCACCCGCCGAGGCGTGGCTCTGACGCTGGTCAGCCAGACCTTCGCCGATACCTTGAGGAAGATCACCCGACCGTTGGCTGTATGACCGCAAATGCTGGGCCCGGGCGTCTTCATCCGCCCGGTTCCCAATGGAATCCCAACTCTCTCTCAGCGCCTCGATGCGATCGGCTATACGCTGGGCCGGTCCGTGCGACTGCTCCATCGTCCAATTGGCCGCATACCCCTCCGTGACGTCGTTGGGCGGTGCAGGGTTCACCAGCCGCTTGGTGAGCGCCTGCGGCAGCATCAGCTCGCGCTCACTCTCGACGCCGCTCGACGGTGATGCCGAAGCTCCCTTTCATGTGCCACATTGAGCTGCCCAAAATGTGACGTTCTCCCCTTTCGGGCGCTTGGTGCGAGCCGGTAGCGGTGTTGGCTTCCATCTCGAAAATGTCGACCGCGGGTTGGCCGAGACCGGCTCATCGGAAAGCGGCCGCCTCGCCGGGGTCACGCCGACACAGCGATGGTTCGAGGTTCGGGGTGGTTCTCTGGCATAACCATCGAGGAGTTCCGCGAGCATCGCGATGTCTCCGGTGGCAGGCACCCTCCGCTTTCCGAATTCCCGCCAACCGCCGACCCTGTGGCACTTGCGGCCGATGACGGCGAAGTCTCGCGCCCGGTAGGACCGTGCCGGCATCACGAAAATTTGATCGCCTACAGGATCGTACTCCAGCGTACTCCTGTCCGCCTATGTCGTCTTATGTCGTCTATATGTAGCGAATAACCGTTTCGCTACAGTTGCTTGGAGGGTTCTCTCCAGTTGTCAGGAGGAGTTTGATCCCTATATGTTCTCCCCATGAGCACATCACTCCACATCGACCGCATTGCCCCAGGCAGCCGTCACGCGCCGTTCGACAGCACCGAGGTGCACAGCATCGAGCCGCAAAGGCTCGGCGAGAGGGCAATGAGCGGTCCCGGCTTCGTGCTCAGGCCGGGGCGGGGACGGGTCCCGACGCCCGGCACCGACCAAGAGATGAGTGCCTTGATGGCGAACACCGCGAGTGCGGTGGAGCCAGGTGCGGGCCTCGGTCGGGGACGGCGTCACGCCTGTTGCGGTCGATGCGGCAGGACACATGGGAGAAAGAAATGGACGAGAACGCTCAGTTCATATCCACCAAGAGGGTGGCGGAGTACCTGGGCCTGAGCCCGCGTACGCTGGAGAGCTACCGCTCCCGCGGTGGGGGTCCGCCTTACTATGACCTCGAAGGCGTCGTGCGCTATCTGCTGTCCGACGTCATCAAGTGGGCGTCGAAGCGGCGCAGGCATTCGACCTCCGACGACGGGCTGCAGGGTCCGATCCCGAACGACGGGGACGAGGAGAATGACGAGGACGACGACGATGACGGCGCCGACGGCTCCGGGAGGGTACGGCGATGACGGTCGGCGCCGGTCTGCCGCTGGGCAAGCAGACCGGGGAGCCTGCGCCGGTCATCCCGCAGGCCGCCCCGGCATATGCGGAGACGTCCCCGCCTCTGCCGACGGAATATAGAGAGACCCTGTCGGGAACCGCGGCGGAGTTTTCCTCCTGGAGCACCTGCGAGATCGAAACCCTCATCGTCGTGCTGATGCTCACGCTCTGCGTGTCGCTGTTGCTCGCATTGGCGGCGCTGACATTCAAGGTCTTCAAGGGTTTGTGGGCGGAGCTCCGGTGCGAGGCCGGCCAGGCGCCAGACCGGGGGCGGCGATGACGGTGCCGGAGCTGTTCTCGCGGGCCCGGCCGCCGGCAGCATCGGCCGGATCGGCACCGGGCGTCTGACGGGTTGCCGGCACGGCGGTTCGCGCCTCCGTGCCGGCTTTCCCGAATTCAATCATTCCCGCCGAAACGATATCGGGGGCCGATCCCGGGGTGCTGGCCTCCACCACCGGCTTCCGCCAGCGCCCTCCTGTCCTCGATGAACAACGGCACAACCCAAGGAACTTCACGAGGATCGAGACGATGACCGACCAAGTATCCCCCGTCAAGCGCCGCCGGCACTCGCGATCGAACCAGTCGCCGCCGCCTCGCTGGCCCGGCGATCCGGAGCGGGGCGCGGACATCGACGTGGACGTCGAGGCGATCGCCCATGTGCTGGCCAACACCTGCCGCTGGGGCGGACGCACGCAGCGCTTCCTCTCGCTCGCCCAGCACGGGCTCACCATGTCCGGGGAAATCGAGGCGCTGGAGGGCATCGCCGGCGAAGACTGCCGCTGCCTGGCGCTCCACGCACTTCTCAAGCCTGCGCGTGCCGCCTGGCTCGGCGACGAAGAGGCGGGTCTCCCCGCATCGGTCAGGACGGCGGCACGCGCCAAGGCGCTGGGCGCCGCTGTCGACAGGGCGGTGCGCGGGGCCGCAGGCCTCGACCCGGAGCCGCCGGAAGACTGGAGCGAGGTGCTCCACTTCGTCGCCAGAATGACCGACGCTGCGGAAAGACGCGATCTCGGTGTGGGCGGCGCCAGGACGCCCTTCCCGCCGCTGCGCCGCACCATCCGCCCGCTCGCGCCCGATGCCGCGGCAGAGCGCTGGCTCGCCCGCTTCAGGGAACTGGCCGGTTCCTCTACTGGCGGCAACGTCCATGACAGGAGCGGCGCTGCCGGTGCCCCGGCAGCTGCCGCAGAGGGGGAGACTTCGCAATGACCGGGGTGGGCGGCGACACCGGGCGCGGGCTCCGGGTTGCTACCAGGGGTTTCCGCACGTGGTTCAGGTTCGGCTGGTGGATCGGCATCGGCGTCATCCTTGCGGGCCTGGGCGCCGCGATCTGGAAGACCACCAGCGACTACACCAACCACGACTGGCACGTCTTCGGCGTCTACGCGCTGAGCGAGTTCATGCTCTTGGCCGATTTCAAGCCCGACAAGACCAAGAAGATCCGCGACGTGGACGGAACCGTCCTGGTCATGACCCTCGACACCATCGCGACACACCCGAAGATCCTCGATCTTCGCGAGCGCTTGCTGGGGGATGCCGTCGACTCCGCCCTGCTCGGCGGCGGCGCCTGTGCGGTCCTCGCCGTCGCCGTCCTGTTCGGGCTGCGCCTGTTGGGGCGAAGACTGGGGCGCGGCAAGCGCCTGCGGGGCGGCGAGTTGGCAAGCGCGAAGGAGCTGAGGCGCCGCTCCCTGCCATGGCGTCGTCGGCTGTTGCTGCGGAACCGCCCCGCGGAGGCCCAGCCCTACCTGATCGCCGGCATCCCCTGGCCGAAGGGTGCCGAGAGGCACCACACGATCGTCTCCGGCACCACGGGCTCGGGCAAGACGGTGCTGATCTCGGACCTGGTCGAGCAAATCCGCAGCCGGGGCGAGCATTGCGTCATCTACGACAAGATGGGGAGCTATACCGAAACCTTCTTCGACAAGCGCCGGGACGTCCTGCTCAATCCCCTCGACGACCGCGCGCCGCGCTGGTCGCCCTTCCTCGAGGCCCGCACCGCGCTGGACTTCGACACGATGGCGGCGGCGCTGATCCCCCGCCAGAAGGACGCCGCCGATCCCTTCTGGATCACTGCCGCACGCCAGCTCTTCTCTCATGGCGCGGCCGTGCTCTGGCAACGGGGAGAGACACGCAACCGGGTGCTGGTGGACCGTCTGCTCAAGACCGATCTGAGCGAACTCGCGGAGGCCATGGAGGGCACCGTGACCCAGTCCATCGTCGATCTCGCCAACCCGAAGACGGCGCTCTCGGTTCGCGCCATGCTCACCGCCAACATCGGCGCCATGGAGGTGCTGCCCGACGAGGGCGACCCCTTCTCCATCAGGAAGTGGATCGAGCACGAGGGAAGTGGCGGCTGCCTGTTTCTCACGTCGCGGGGCGACCAGCACGCGAGTCTGCGGGGGCTGATCTCCACCTGGCTGGAGATCGCGGTCAACTCGCTGCTCTCGCTGTCGCGCTCCGATTCACGCCGCATCTGGGTGATCCTGGACGAGCTGCCGACGTTGCACCAGCTCCCGAGCCTCGGGTCCGGCCTTGCGGAGAGCCGACAGTACGGGGGCTGCTTCGTGCTCGGCGTGCAGGTGTTCTCCGCTCTGCGCGACCTCTACGGGCGCGACCTTGCGCAGACGATCTCGGGGCTGTGCGGCACCCGGGTCGTGTTGGCGTCGCCCGACAAGGACACGTCCGAGTGGTCGGCGGAGAGCTTGGGCAAGGTGGAGGTCGAGACTCTCTCCGAGGGCGTGAGCTACGAGACCGCGCACGGCGGCGTGACGCTGAGCACGAGGCGCGAAGAGCGTGCGTTGGTGCTGCCCTCCGAAGTGTCGCGTCTTGAGAACCTGTCCGGCTTTCTGAAGTTCCCCGGCGAATTGCCGGTGACCAGGATCAGGCTGAAGTACCGCAAGCGGGACATCGTCGCGGTGCGCTTCGTGCCGAGGCCGGACGACAGCCACGATCCGGGCTTTGCCGGCGAACCGCCGGCGCGACTGACGCACCTGGCCGGCGATGGGGCACCCGGCGAAGCCGGTGCGCCGGAAACGGCAGAGGAAGCGCAGGTCGGAAAATCCCGGCCTGACGGCGACGATGCGCGGAACGGACAGGAGCGGCTGCCCCAGGGGTCGGCCGCTGCCGACCCTGACGGCAATCGAGCCGCGTCCTCGTCAGGCGAAGGCACGGAGAAGGCGGCGACCGGCACGCCGGCGGAAGAGAAGAAGACGCTGCCGCCCTGGGTCAAATTCTGAAATGGTCGCCTCGATCGGCGCCATCGCCTCGCCCGCCCAGGGCGTCTCTTACTATGAGAGAGATGGCTACTACGCGAAGGAAGATCCGGCGCACAGGGAGGCCAGCGCCTGGGCGGGCAGGGGCGCGGACGCTCTGGGGCTCTCCGGGTCGGTCGATCCGGACGTCTTCAGCGACATCCTCGCGGGCGAAGTCCCCGACGGCTCCGGCCGCCGGCTCGGCCGCAGGCTGGGGGACGGCACGATCGACCACCGCCCCGGCCGTGACGTCACCTTCTCCGCGCCCAAGTCCGTGTCCATCGCGGCCCTGATCGGCGGCGACGAGCGCATCGTCGCCGCCCACGACGCCGCTGTCCGCAAGACCCTCGCCTGGATCGAGAAGAACGCGGTCGAGACCAGGACGATGGATGCAGACAGCGGCCGCATGGTGCGCACCGGCGACCAGAAGGCGGTGATCGCCACCTTCCGCCACGAAGTCTCGCGCAATCTCGATCCACAGCTCCACACGCATGCGGTGATTGCGAACATGGTGCAGGGCCAGGACGGGGGAACACCCCGGTCCGGGGGAACGCCCCGCTCCGCCAAGTGGCGCACCATGGCCAACGAGAAGCTCTATGCGTCCAAGATGCTGATCGGTGCGCTCTACCGCGCCGAGCTGGCGAGAGGCCTGGAGGAGCTCGGCTACGGCATCGAGAAGACCCACGCGGACGGGCGGTTCGAGATTGCGGGTGCACCAGGGCGTTCCCCTGCACCAGGGCGTTCCCCTGTACCGGGGCGTTCCCCCGTATCGCGGTCCATCGTCGAGGCCTTCTCCACCAGGCGTGCCGAGATCGAGGCGGCGATGGACGCGCGCGGCCAGGGCGATCCCGGAAGCAATCCCCATCTGGCGGCGCGCGCGGCGCTGATGACCCGCGCCCACAAGCGCGAGGTGGACAGGGTCGCCCTGCGCGAGAGCTGGCAGAGACAGGCCTCGGAACTGGGCTTCGATGCTCGCGAGTTCGTCGACGAGGCCCGGCACCGGCAGGCGGCCTGTGGAGACCGACCCCTCGCCCGTGCAGGCCAGCACCGGGAGGCGGAGCCTGGTACGACGGCGGAAGTGGACCGGGCGGCCGCCTGGGCCGTGGCGCACCTCTCCGAGAGAGGGGCGGTATTCTCGCGAACCGATCTCCTCACCTCGACCCTCGCCTGGAATCCCGGCAAGGTGAGCATCGGCGAGGCGGAGGCCGCCGTCACGCGGCTCCAGAAGGCCGGCACCCTGCTGGCTGCGGACTACCCCGTGCCGGGGGATTCGCTCACCACCGACAGGACCGTCGCCGACGAGCGCGAGACCATTGCCCTCATGGAACGCGGACAGGGTCGGGGTGCTGCTCCCATGCGCGGGCGCGCCGTCGACAAGGCGCTCCGCAACGGCCCTCTCACGGCCGGGCAGAAGCAGGCCGTGAAGCTGATCCTGTCCGACAAGGATCGCGTCGTGGGCGTGCAGGGCTATGCGGGAACCGGCAAGACCACAATGCTGAACCGGGCGCGCGCATTGCTGGAGAAGCGCGGCTTCGAGGTCAGGGGCCTGGCGCCGTCGGCCTCTGCCGCGCGCACCCTGGATGCCGAGGCCGGCATTGCGAGCGAGACCCTGCAGGGCTTCCTCGCCCGCAACGCGGGCGTCGCGGAAGGCCGGCTCTCCCGCAAGGGCGAGCGGGCCATGAGGGCACGGTTCCGCAAGACCGTGCTGGTGGTGGACGAGGGCTCCCTCGCCTCCACCGCGCAGGCGCGCGACCTGCTCAGGATCGCCGACACGCTCCGCATTCCCCGCGTGGTGCTGGTGGGCGACGAGAAGCAGCTCGATGCCGTCGATGCCGGCAAGCCCTTCGCGCAGCTGCAGGCCGCCGGCATGACGTGCGCGACGATGGACGAGATCGTTCGCCAGCGTGAGCTGGCGCTGAAAGAGGCCGTCGAGGCCAGCCTCGCAGGCGACATCCACCGGGCCTTCCAAAAGCTCGGCGATAACGTCGCGGAGGTGAAGGCGGACAATCTCGCGGGGGCTGCGGCCGCGCGCTGGCTTGCGCTCTCGGCAGAAGAGCGGGAGGCCACGGGGCTGATGGCCCCCAGCCATGCGCTGAGGGAGAAGATCAATGCCATCGTCCGCGAGCGCCTGATCCGCGACGGCATCGTCGACGGGCCTGCGATGGACGGCGAGAAGCTGGTCTCGCGCGGCTATACCAATGCGGAGAAGGCGCTCGCTGCCAACTACGTCCCCGGTGACGTCGTGGCCTTCCACCGCCCCTACAAGCGTCTCGGGGTCGACAAGGGCGACGAGCTCTGCGTCGCCGGTGTCGACCGGGCGGCGGGTGTGGTGACGCTCCAGGGCAGGCACGGCACGGCCGTCGCCTGGGAACCCGCGAGGCTGGCGGCACGACGCGGCGGGGTGGAGGTCTACGCCGTGGACGCCATGGAGCTTCGCGGGGGCGACCGCGTATGCTGGACCCGCAACGACAGGAGGCACGGGCTGGTGAACAGCGGCACGGCGGAGGTGACGGCGGTCGGCGACGCCGCTGTTGAGCTCCGACTGGAGGACGGCCGGGCGCTGACGCTGCCCAAAAGCGATCCCCAGCTGCGCCATGTCGACCGGGCCTGGGCGGCGACCGTGCATGCTTTCCAGGGCCGCACCGTGGACCGGGTGATCGCGGCGATGGAAGCGGACCACGCCCACCTGACCACCCAGAAGACTTTCTACGTGGAGATCAGCCGCGCGCGCCTTCATGCCGAGCTCGTGACCGACGACCGCCGCGCGCTGCGCGAGCGCCTGGAGGCGGCGACGGGAGAGCGCATCGCCGCGCTCGAAGCCATCGCGCCGTCGCCGCCGGACGGCCCGGCGAGGGACGGCAAGGCCAGGGACGAAGCGGCGCGCGAGCCGCAGGAACTGGACGCAGAGCCCTTGCGACAGCGAGAGCGAAGCTCGCGCGCACCGGAGCCGAAGGAGCGTGCCAGGGACGGCGACCTCGCCCCGGCCGATCGACGGCCTGCTCCGCCTGCGCGGCCGAAGCGCGAGAAGACCTACGAGTACGAGTTCGAGCTGGAACTGTAGAGGAAGCCTGGCCGCGCTCGTGCTTCCGCAGCACCAGGTGCCCTGCTTCTTTCGCTGCCGCCTCGGATCATCCTCGCCCGAATCGTCGTCGTGAAGGCCGAGCGGGTGTTGGTGAACCTTCCCGACCCGCGGGCTGCGGGAGGATCGACAGGGTCGGCCGGCGCCGGCTATCGCCGGTCGCGGGGCGGAGGCACGGCAGGCGGGCGGCAGCGCGGTCAGGTCCCCACGTCCACCCGGTGCCACGCTCACCCGCTTACTTTCGCGCGAGGAGGTGTGTCGACTCCATGGGATGCTGGATCACCACGATGACGCGCGACCGTCGCGCGCGGCAGGCAGATTTCATCCTCCTTCTGTTGCTGACCGGCTACCGGAAGACCGAATCCGTAGCCCTGTGCTGGCAGGATGTGGGCAGCGACACGCTCAGTCTCGTCGACGCCAAGTCCGGACCGAGGCGGGTCATTCTCAATGCGCCAGCACGCGCCATTCTTGGGAGGCAGCCACGCTCGGAGAGCGCCCACGTGTTCCCTGCGCCGTCGATCCTCAGCCGCCCGCTTTCGCATCACTTGCCGCTCTGTCGTGCAGTGCGCACGCCCCTCGTCTAAATGATCCCACTCGCTAATAGTCGCGCAACTCCGAGGCCTCGGTGGCGGCCTTGGCGCCGCCGCGCATACGGCCGCTGATCCAGACGCCGAGGATCGTCGCCAGATAGGGCAGCGAGAGCAGCACGTCGTGCGGGATGCTCGCGCCGAAGAGAAGCTGTAGCCTGATGCCCGCAACACCCACCAGGCTGAAGAACATCGCGGCGAAGGTGGCTGCGATGGGGTGGCCCGCGCCGAAGATGACGGCGGCGAAGCTCATGAAGCCGCGCCCAGCGGTCATGCTCTGAGCGAAGATGGTGAGACCGCCGGCCGCGAGCTCAGCGCCGCCGATGGCGCAGAGAACCCCGCCCGCCGCGAGCGCGATGAGCCTGACACGGGCCGGATCGGTGCCGACGCTGCGTGCCGCCAGCGGGTGCTCTCCGGCAGCGGCCAGCCGCAGGCCGAAGCGCGTGCGGCAGAGCAGCACCCACATGCTCCAGACGACGAAGGGCATCATCAGCACAAAGATCGAGAGCACGCCGTAGGGGCCGAAGGCGGCGCCCAGCCTGGGCACGCCGAAGGGTGCGGTCACGGCAGCGAGGCTGCCGAAGAGCGCCTGGACGGCGAGCGCTGTCCCGCCGATTCCGAGTCCCGTGAGGCCGAGTCCCGCAATGATGGGGTTGGCGCCCAGCTTCTCGATCACGAACCAGAGCAGGACCGAGGCGGCGACACAGAGCACGCAGGCGATGACGATGGCGGCCGCAAACGAGCCGGTGAGCACGATGCCGAGGATCGTCGCGCAGGCGCCGACGATCATCACGCCTTCGAGGCCGAGGTGCCAGACGCCGGCGCGCTGGGCGATGACGCCCGCCATGGTGACGTAGACCAGCGGCGTGCCGGAGCGCAGGATCGCCACCATGAACTCGTGGAACTCGGTCATGTCGGGAGCCTCGCTGCCCGCAGCAGGCGGTCCAGCAATCCCGACTTCGCGGTGATGAAGAGCGCGACGGAGGCGTTGAAGACGTCGATGGCGGCGGCCGGCAGGCCGGCGAGGATCGGCAGGTAGAGCGCAGCCGATGCAAGGCCGCCGAAGAACATGCTGACGACCGCAGTCGCGAGCACCGAGAGGTTCGCGACCAGCGCGATCAGCACTGCGGTGAAGCCGTGGCCGGGCAGAAAGCCGCTCGCGATGCGCCCGGTCGGGCCGAGAAGCTCGATGGTACCTGCGAGCCCGGCCAGCCCGCCGCTGATGAGGAAGCTCGAAAGTCCCAGGGTCCAGAGGCGCGCACCCTGAAAGCGCACCATGGTCGGGTTCCGCCCGGCCAGGCTCGCCAGCATGCCGAAGGGCGTGCGGTTGACCAGGACCCACATCGCGAGCGCGACGGCGGCGGCGATGCCGATGATGGCGGGCGAGATGCCCTGGGAATCGCTGATGCGATAGGCCGCCGGCAGCAGCGGGCTCGCCGCCTGCTGACCGGTGCCGGAGGGGTCCTTGAGCGGGCCGGAGGTGACCCAGACCAGCGCGAGCGCTGCGATGAAGTTGCCCATCAAGGTGGTAATGACCTCGTCGGTCCCGGAGCGGAGCCTGAGATAGCCCGGCCAGAGCGCCCAGAGCGCACCGCCCGCCATGCCGGCGAGGAAGGTCGCCGGCAGCACGAGGGCGGCCGGTGCGCCGCCGAGAACATCGGCGACGAAGGCGGCGCAGATGGCGCCCACGTAGAATTGGCCCTGTGCACCGATGTTGAAGAAGCCGCAGCGGAATGAGATAGCGACGCCGGTCGCCGTGATGAAGAGCGGGAGCGCCCAACGCAGGCTCTGCGCCCAGCCGCCCGCGCGCAGGAAGGCGCCCTCGACGACGCTTTCGAACATCAGGAGGGCGGAGTAGCCGGCGAGCTCGAAGACGACGCCGCAGAGCGCGAGCGCCACCACGATGAAGGCGAGCGTGCGGATCACCGCGCCCGCGCGGATGCTGATGCCGCTCATGCGGACGCCCCGGTCATGGCGCGGCCCACGGCCGCAATGTCGTAGGGCGGGACGAACTCTGCGACGATGCGGCCCGAGAGCATCACCACCAAGCGGTGGCTGATGTCGAAGAGCTCGTCCAGGTCGGACGAGATCAGCAGCACGCCGCAGCCCCTCCCGGCCGCCTCGCGCAGCGCCGACCAGACGAAGGCAGTGGCGCCGATGTCGAGCCCGCGCGCCGGCTGGGCGGCGATGATAAGGCGCGCGTCTTCATCGATCTCGCGCGCGAGGATGACCTTCTGCGCGTTGCCGCCGGAAAGGGCGCCGGCGTTTTGGGTCGCGGACGCATAGCGCACGCCCCAGGCCTGGAGCGCCTCGTCGCAGCGCCGGCGCAGCGCGGCCGGATCGACCAGGCTGAACAACGGTCGTTGCAGAAGCTCGCGGACGGACCAGTTCTCCCACAGCGCGCTGGTGAGGCTGAGGCCTTCGATGTTGCGCTCGAACGGGATAACCCGAAGGCCCAATGCCCGTCGGTTTGCGGCGCTGGTCCGGTTTGCGCGGCTGCCGTTCAGGTGGACATCGCCGCCCGTGACATCGGCGAGTCCGGCGATCGCTTGCACCAGCGTCCGCTGGCCGTTGCCCTGGACGCCGGCGACGCCGACGATCTCTCCCGGCCTGACCGTGAGCGAAACCCCATCCAGCGGTGGCTCCTCCAGGTCCTCCGCCGTGCTCACGCCCGCGAGATCAAGCACTGTCTCGCCGGAGGCGGACGCCGCGGCGGCCCCTGCATCCCAAGAGGCCGTGCGCCGAACCGGCGCCGCTCCGACAAGCGCCCGGGCATCGTCCGCACCGACGGCCTCGGCCTCGCCTTGGCCGACGATCATCTCGGCGATGCGCCTTTCCTCCGCTCGCTCTCGGGGAATGGGCCCTGCGACCAGCCGACCGCCGCGAAGGACGGAGATCGTGTCCGCAACCGCCATCACCTCGCGGATCTTGTGCAGGATCAGGATGATCGTGACTCCCTGCCGCTTGAGGCCGCGGATACGCTCAAACAGCGCCTCGATGCCGGCTGGAGGCAGCACCGCGGTCGGCTCGTCCAGGATGAGCACACGCGCGTCGGTCACCAGCGCGCGGGCGATCTCAACGCCCTGCTGCGCTTCCACCGGCAGGTCTCGGATGCGCCGGCGGGGATCGACTTCCAGATCGAGGGCTGCGAGCCGCTCGCGGCATCGCTGCAGGAGCCGCCGACGGCTGTAGAGGCCGATGCCGCCGCCGGCACCGAATTCCAGCGCCTCTGCCACGGTAAACGAGGGCGGCAGCGCGAAGCTCTGGTGAACGAGTTCGACCCCTGCCGCACGCGCCCCCGCCACCCGACCGAGCCGCAAGGGGCTGCCGTCAATAGCAAGCGAACCCGCGTCGGGCCGGACAAGACCCGCCGCGACGCGGGCGAAGGTCGTCTTGCCGGCGCCGTTCTGGCCGACCACGGCGTGGATGGCGCCGCGCGCGAAGGCGATTTCCAGATCGGCGAGCGCCGTGACCTGGCCGTATGTAACGCGAATCCCGCGGCAACTGAGGGCAGGCGGGTTCGCGGCGATCATGTCTCCCGAAGGGGCCTCCTCATGAGGTCGTGCGATCAGAGCTCCGTGTTGAACGGCACCGAAACCGATCCGTCGAGGATGCCCGCCCGTGCCGCTTCGACCGCAGGCCACGCCTTGTCGGACCGGGCGACGATAGCCGCGGGCCCCTGCTCCTGGTAGAGCGGAGACCGGAGGAAGTCGATGACGCCGCTGCCAAGGCCGGTCGGCACATGCCGCCCGCCCTGCCAGTCGGCGGCCAGCGCCAAGCTGGTCTCGTTATGGAGCGACTGGCCGAAGTCGAGGCTGACCACCCCGATCACGGAGGCGGGCCCGAGCGGGTACTGGGCCGGATCGAGCGCGCTGACCATGGCGCCCTCGCGCTCGTTGGCCGCCTGGATAATGCCGCCGTCGGTCGCGGCAGAATCGGTCTGGATGTAGTCGATCCCGTCCAGGAACATCTGGCTCGCGATCTCGTAGCCCTTGGCCGGGTCCTGGAAGGAGCCCGCGAAGGCGGCGGTAACGCTGGCCTCGGGATCGACCGCGTGCACGCCGGCCTGAAGCGCGTTGAAGTCGGCGTTGATCGGCGGAATGCTGATGCCGCCGATGAAGCCGATCTGCTTCGATTGCGAGACGTGCGCGGCGAAGATTCCCGACAGATAGCAGCCGAGATAGTAGTCGTAGGAGACCGTCACCAGGTTTCCGATCGGCGGGTCGACGGCGTCACCGAAGAGCTGGATCCACCTGGTGTCGGGGTAGATCGGGGCCACCGCCTTGAAGGCCTCGGAGATGACCGGGAAGGTCCCGAGCACGATGGATGCACCCGCATCGCCGAGGGTCCTCAGCACGGTCTCGTAGGTCGCCGGGTCCTGCGCGTAGATGGCGCGGGTCTCGAAGCCTTGCGCCTCAGAGAGCTGGTTGAGCCGGCCCATCATGGAATCGATGGGGCCGCTGTCCCCGGCCGCCTGGGTATGAACCAGGGCGACCAGGCCGGCGTCCGCACGCGCGGCGAGCGGAAACGTGGTACCCGCCCCAACGACCGCCGAGACTCCGGCGGTAGCCGCCAGGAACCGGCGGCGGCTGAGGCGCGCGAGCGGCGCGCCGAGACCATTCGCGTTCGGCTTGTTCGACATGGCGTTTCTCCTTCTCTCCCGCGGGCGCCCGTTGCGCCCGGCTGGAATTCGCTGTCAGGCCCTAACCAGAAGGCCTTTCAATCGCCGATGGGCGGCGAGCATGGCGCGGGGTTCATCACCATCACGTCCTGCTCCTGGATCGCGTCCAGCGCCCAGATCGACTGGATGAAGGCCTGCCAAGCCGGATCCGCCGTCATCGCCGCGCGACGCTGCTCGCGGTCGGCCAAGCTTTCATAGGCCCAGATCAGGACAATCCGGTGCAACCGCCCGATCTCCGAGACGTAGAGGCCGACGAAGCGGCCGAGATGGCGCCTCTGGATCGGCAGGCCTTCCGCCTCGTACTTCTTGAGCCAGCCATCCACCGTGCCAGGGCGAAACGTGTAGGTGCGGTGCTCGACGATCATTCCTGGGTCCTTTCAAGCGACGCATGGGCTTCGCCCACGCCGAGAATGAACTCCGCCGCCTTCTCGCCGATCATGATGGCGGGCGCGTTGGTGTTGCCGCTCGTGATGACGGGCATGACCGAGGCGTCGGCGACCCTGAGCCCGGCGATGCCGCGGACGGCGAGCCGGGCGTCCACCACCGCCATCGGGTCGGTGCCCATGCGGCAGGTGCCGACGGGGTGGAACGTGGTCATGGCGTTTGCGCGGAGCCAGCGGGTCAGCTCCTCGTCGCTCTGCGCAGCCGCGCCAGGAGCAAGCTCGACGCCGCGATAGGTGTCAAAGGCAGGCTGCGCCACCACGTCGCGGACCAAGCGGATGCCCGCGATCGTCGTCACGCGGTCGGCTTCGTCCTGCAGATAGTTGGGCTGGATCAGCGGCGTATCGGCGGGATCCGCGGAGCGCAGACCGATCCACCCCCGACTTTCGGGATTGACCGGGCCCACGCGCATGGAAAAGCCGTGGGTCTCCTCAAGCGGTGGCTTCCTGAAGGGCACCGGAAAGTGCAGGTTCGCCGCGTTCTCCAGCGCCGGCATGAAGTGCACCTGGATGTCCGGCGCCACCTTCTCCGCCCGGCTCTTGAGGAAGGCGCCCGCCTCGTAAGGGAAGGTGGTAGCGATGCCGCGGCCGAGCAGCATGCCGGCGGCGACCGACCGGATCATCCGATCGGCCCGCAACTCGTGGTAGAGGGTGATGGACTTGGTGCAGGCATAGGCGAGGACGCAATCGACGTGATCCTGCAGGTTGCGGCCGACGCCCGGCAGGTCGTGGATCACGTCGATGCCGTGCCGCTTCAGATCGTTGCCGGGCCCGATGCCCGAGAGCATGAGGAGCTGGGGCGAGTTGACCGTGCCGGCGCAGAGGATGACCTCGCTCGCCGCGCGGATGGTGCGGACGTCGGCGCCGTCAGCGACCTCGACCCCGGTCGCGCGTCCTGCCTCCACGACCACGCGTCGCACGAGGTTTCCGGTGGTGGTCGTCAGGTTGCGCCGATTTCGAATCGGGTTGAGGAAGGCAGCCGATGTGGAGCAGCGTTTGCCCCGCCTGATGGTGAAGTCGTACCGGCCGAACCCCAGTTGCTCGGCCCCGTTGAAGTCGTCGTTGACGGGATGTCCGGCCTGGCGACCCGCCTCGACGAACACGTCGAAGAGCGAATTGGCGCCACGCGCGCGGCAGACGGTCAGCTCACCCTTAGTCCCGTGATAGGTCCCGTCCCGCTCCGCGTGCCCTTCGGAGCGGCGGAAGGCCGGGAGCACTTCGTCGTAGGACCAGCCGGCGAGGCCCATCTGGGCCCAGCGGTCGTAGTCGTGGCGGTTGCCGCGCACATAAATCATACCGTTGATGGTGGACGAGCCGCCGAGCACCTTGCCGCGCGGCCAGTAAAGCGAGCGGCCGTCCAGGCTCGGCACCGGCTCGGTGTGATAGCGCCAGTTGTATATGCCGGAATGGAACAGCCTGCCCATCAGCATGGGCAGTCGAAACAGGGGATTGCGGTCCCTGCCGCCGGCCTCGATCAGCAGGACCGAACGGTCGGGATCGGCGGACAGCCTGTTGGCGAGCACGCATCCCGCCGAGCCTGCGCCAACGACGATGTAGTCGAAGGAGGGCGCGTATGGCATCGCCTACCAGTCCACCGGGTCTGCGCCTATCGCCTGGAGGCGCCGGTTGCAGAGCGTGAACGGATTCTCTTGCCCGAGGACCTCGTCGGCTGCCGCCGGATGCGGGCGGAGGATGAGGCGCTCGTCGCCTGCGTCGGACCCGTTGAGCCCCGCCGCGCTGAGCGTCTCCGCCGCCGCGTCGCCGAAGCCCAGGAAAACGACCGGCGTACTTCTCCGCGCGAGATGATCGAGCACCCGCACCATGAACGGCCGCCAGAGCGGCAGGTGCCCGCGCACCTGGTGGGGATCGCCCTCCCGCCGGAAGCGCGTCAGCGTGAGCGAGGTGTTGAGGAGCAATACACCGGACTTCACCCAGCGATCGGCGAGGGCAGAGGGCGTTTCCAGCTCGACCGTACCGGCTTCGATGGCAGCCAGCGTCGCCGGCCACTGCGCGAAGCTTCCGACGTAGTGCGCGTCGCCGGTGCGCGCAGCGACGATGAGTTGGACGACCGCACGCACGCTTGGGGAGAACATCTTGTCGAGCTCCCGCCAATGGGCAACGTTGCCGGCCTCGAAGGCCCGCCCGGTCGAGAAGGCGGGGCAGGGATAGGGGTCCTGGCCCAGGATCACGCAGCGCACATCCTCGGGCGCAATGCCGTCGAAGGCGCGGAGCATGTGCGCGTCCGCCGGCGCGCCGGGAAAGGTCCGGCCCCGCCGGGCGGGAAAGATCGGCTCCCAGGGTTCGAGTTCGAGCGCGGGGTCCATATCGTCGAAACCCAGCGCGGCATCGCCGACGACGTCACGCCAGAGAAAGGCGATGTCTTCCTGCCAGCCGTCGAGCGACCCCCGGAGCGCCGCTCTGAGTTGCATCGCCATGGCGTCCGACCGCTCCAATGCGTCAGGACCTGACACCAATGTCATGTTTCACGATCTGGCAACATGACACGCACGTCAAGTAATTTCTGGCCCGGCAACAGCCGAGCGGGGTTAGACTGAGGCCGACAGCGACGGCGCGGCAAATTGCAGTGTGAGGTGGGGCACAGGCATGACGAAAACGAAGCGAGCAGATGCGGGGGGGACGCCGCGTATCCGGGCCCGGAACGAGGAAAGGATCCTGCGCGCCGCCGTCGGCCTCTTTGCCGACAAGAGCTTTCACGGCACGCACATGAAGGAGATCGCCCGGGTCAGCGGCCTGCCGAAGACCAACGTCTACTACTACTTTCCGACCAAGGAGAGCATCTACGCGGCGGTTATCGAGCGCCTGATCGAGGAATGGGACCGAGCCTTCGAGCACATTGTGTCCGAGCGCGAACCGCGCGAGGCCATCGCTGCCTACATTCGCGCGAAGCTCGAGTATTCCCGCCGCCATGCTACGGAATCCCGCTTCTTCGCCAACGAGATCCTGCGCGGTGCACAGTTCCTGGAGCGGCGCCAGCGCCAGCACATTCGCGAGGTCACAGACCAGCGCGCCCACGTTGTGGAGGAGTGGATCCGCCGCAGGCAGATGGCAAAGGTGGACCCGCGCCACTTCTTCATCATGCTGTGGTCGGCGACCCAGTTCTATGCGGACTTCGGGATGTTGGCCGCCGACGTGCTCGGGCAGCGACGGCTCACGAGAAATGACTTCGACACCGCAGCCGAGACGATGACCCGAGTCATACTGGATGGATGTTGCGTCCGCCCTTGATCTGGGACGATGCGGAAGCGCCCGCCGACCCCCGGCGCATTGCCGAAGAGGGCGATCTTCCCGCGGTCGAGTTCCACGCCCGACGAGCACGAGGCGATCGATGAGCAGAGGTCGACGCTGTGGCAGATTTCGTCGGCCCAGGGCATGGCGACTTCGCCAAGCACGACCGCGATGCCGAGCCCGATGGTGCCATTGGTGCGCCAACCCCCATCAATTCACGGACCACCTCGGCCAAGGTCTCAGCGCGCGTGCGCGTCCCGCACCATGTCGATGGTGAGCAGCGGCGTCTTCCGTAATGGGGCGGTTGATGTCAAACACCGATCTTCACGATCTTCCGGCCTGGCACGGTGGCTCGCACATGAAGCACCGTAGCCTGTTGCAAATCGAATCACAGGCGCGGTCAACATAGCGGATTGCCATGGCGGGAGCGGCTAACTGACTCGTCTGCGCGGCAAAGAAGGAAGCGGGATTCCCGGATGTGTCCGTCGCCAGGCTCTCGCTTCCGTCCGTGGTCAGCGCAGCGGCTGCCAACGTCATGCCTGGTCCAAACGATTCCCGAGTGCCGATCTTGGTCGCGTGCTCGAACGCGATGAAACGGTTCGGCCGACAAGACGCAGCGCGTGCATCAACGGGAACCGCGTCCCGGCGAGGGGACACCGGTGGATCGCCACCTTCAGGCGCGGCTCTTTCCTCCTCTCGCTTCCGATTGCCGGTGGGATGCAGCCGCGCCTATGCCGTCTGGAGCGCCATCGCCTCCTCGCGCGTGAAGCGGAACTCGGTGCCGTCCCGCCACATCCGGTGAAGTACCACGCCGATGCGCCGGGCCAGGGCGACGGTCGCACGCTTCTTGCCACGGAGCTTCGCCAGACGAAGCGCCCAGGCCTTCAGCCAGTTCGGCCCGGCGGTGCCGTTCAGCATCACCGTGGCGGCCTGATAGAGCGCGGTACGCAGACCTGCGTCGCCGCACTTCGTGATGCCGCCGACAATATCTCGCTCGCCGGATTGGTCCCGGCCCGGCGTCAGTCCCACCCAGGGGCCGACATCCTTCGATCTCCGGAACCGCCCGGGATCGTCAATCGCCGATTTGAAGGTCAGGGCCACGACCGCGCCTACGCCGGGCATGGTCATCAGCAGCCGGCATACCGGATCCTCCCTGGCCAGATCGCGGACCAGCTTCTCCAGGCCGGCCAGCTCGCGGCGCAGAGCCACCCGCGCGCGCAGGATCGGTTCGGCGGCGGCCTCCAGCATCGCGTTGCCTGCGATCAACTCCCGGACGCGGGCCTCCCAGCGGCCCTTCGAGACCTGGCCCAGCTTCAGGCCAAAGTTGCGCAACACGCCGCGCAGCGAGAGTTCCATATCGGTGAGCGCGCCCTTCACGGACCTGCGCGAGGTCAGCAGTGCGCGCATCTCCTGCGACGATACCGACTTGCAGTGCACCGGCCTGAACCAGCCCATCTGCAAGAGCCGTGCGATGCCCTCGGCATCCCGGCGATCCGTCTTGATCGGCATCGCCTTCAGCGCCGCCTTCACCCGCCGGGTCTCCATAAGGACGGCCTCGAAGCCGGCGTCGGTCAGCCCCTTGTGCAACCAGTGGGACAGGGGACCGGCCTCAAGACCGATCACGGCGATCTCGTGCTCCAGCTTGCCCATGAACGCAACCAACGCGTCAGGCGTGCTGGCGACCTGAGCCTCGGTCACGATCTTGCCCTTGTCGCCGATCACGCAGATTGTCGTGCTTGCCAGCGATACATCCAGCCCGATATAGACAGCCATGTCGTTGCCCTTTCCTCTCGAAGGATTGGGGCGCGCCTTCCGGCAAGACCCCGTGAGCACGCTGAGCGTGCAAGGGCAACGACACCCGATTCGTCGTCATCGGGACAGGCTCCGATGGTGCCGATTGGCGCCGAGCCCCATTACGGCATCTTGGTCTGGACGTAGTGGACGTCCGCCGGATCGCCGGTCCCCGCGTCGGCCATCGCCGCGCGGATGCCGTCCGCGATGTTCTCCACCATCGCGGGCCGACCGATGTCTCGGGCAGGATGGGTGAACTCATCGCGGTCCCTTGGCGAGACGCACTGCGTCCGCCGGCCCGGTCTCTGTTGTTGCTGGCGAAGACGGTTGCGTGCGAAGTGAGCACGCCGTCGCAGCCGCCCGGTCCAGACCATGAGGATCCAGGCGACGTCGGCTTTGCTGCGCGTTCTGTGCTCGAAGAGGGCGGCGCGGAAGGCGCTGTGCGACAGGATCCGGGTGAAGTGATGGTCCCGCCGTTGCCTTCCGTCTTGCCGGTGACGGCGACGACGGAATCCATCGCTATGCGACCCGACGCGATGAACTCCTCGGCTCCAAGGCGCCCGAGACCGACTTGATCTCGACCCACGCGGCGTCGATGTCATGCCTCTCTCCCCTGCCGCTCTCAGGCGCGCGCCGCTGCGTCACGGTCTTGGCTCACCCCCTTCGGTGCGATGCTGGGTAGGTCTTGCCCCCGCTCACTTGGTCCTGCACCGTTCAAGATCGCGAAGCTGGATCAGCACCATATACAGAAGATTCGCATGGCAGATGACACGACAGTGCCGCTTCCAAAACCGAAGCCCGTCGTTCCCGAATTGCGAGACCCTCTCGTGCCAGACTTCGATCAGGGAGCCTCGTTGGCCGTGCTCGCCGACCCCCTGCCATTCCTGATTTTTGTTGTGGTCATTGCCATCGTCATACACTTGACAAGAAAATTGGTGACTCGACGGCGATCAATTTCTGAGTCCGTCCCTGGACCCGTCCAATCGCGCCCTCGGGAAAGCCCGGTCGACCACTCAACCCGCCGACCCTGTTTAGCCCAACCGGAATCGACTGAGACAGATGACAGTTCTGCAGAGCCCACCGGAGTCGACCAGTCGCCGCAAGACGATTGGCGCCGACTCTGCAGCTACGCTCGAAGATGCGTACAGGCGGAAGCCGCCCAGTCGCTCGTAACCTTCGAAGCCAAGGCTCGCTCCTGGTTCTGCCATACCGGTTCCGAACAACTGATAGTCGGACATACCAATACCGTCCGCGCCCCCGCACAGCTCGCCACCAGTCTGGCCTCATCGTCCGAATCGCCCCAGAAAGCGTCGCTGCTGTACGGATGGCCCACGCTGGTATTCAAAGACGACAGGCGTCTACGCGTGGCTCCACTCTTCTATGTACAGATTGAAGCCGATCGGAACGCCGACGGAGAATGGCGGCTCCAAGCTGCCACCGAGCCCGAATTCAACCAGGCCATCGTCGGGAGCGGCGCATTCGAAGACTCCATTACTCAGCAGGTCGGCGATCTTCTTGGCACCGGTTGGCCTTTCGGAGACCAGGACGCTTGTGCGAACTGCGCGACCAAGGTAGCGGAACTGATCGGCCTCGCCATACACGCTCCGCTCGAGCCGGCGGCTCTCAGCGATCACATCCAAAGCCATGAAGGCGTCTATAACGCGGCAATATCGGCTTACGCTTCGGCGACCAGTTACTACACCAGCCTCATCAAGGAGCTGGAAAAGATTAAAAACTGCGATGACTGGATGTCGAGCGCGGCTGCTCACCTGATCCGCGCCGCACCGAAAGCGGTTGTCGGCGCTGCCTCGCCATCAACACCCCTCGCGGCCCCACTTCTGTGCAATCAATCCCAGGAACATGCGCTCCAGCGTATTCGCGCGCATCCTCTGACGATCATTACCGGGCCGCCTGGGACGGGAAAGACCGAGCTCGTCGTAAACGCCGTGTGCAATGCTTGGCTCGACGGGGAGAAGGTTCTCGTCACGTCCACCAACAACGCTGCCGTCGATGTCGCGGTGGACCGCGCGGTCGAGCGCGTTTTCAGCGGGCTCCTTATCCGAACCGGAAATCGCAAAGCTCGGGAGGATGTGCTTGGCCGCATCAGCGACGCGCGTTGCGCAGCAACCCCCATCGTGGCCAGGCCCCCCAGCTCCTCCGACGCCTTGAGCAAAATCGCGGGCCAACGGGCCGGGTTGTTTGCAGACCTCGAGCGACTGAACGCCGCTGAAGGGGAGCTCTTGGCGCTCGCGCACAAGCTCGAAACCGTCCAAGACCAGTTGAACAACGTGGCACGGCGAGTCTGGCACCTCGAGGCGCCTCCCGTCGCGCGACGCGATCCTCTACGCATCGAGGATCGGGCCGATCGATTGCTTAATGCACGATTCCTAGGGCGGTTCCGCAGTCGCCGGCTTCGCAAGAATATCCGCTGCCTTCATTCAGCACCCATCAGCGCTATCCATACCTGGGCCCGGCTCGAACAGGAGCGGTCGTCACTCACCCGGGAAATCGAAGAGCTCAAGCAGACGTGCGCTCGAATCGAGAACTCCGTTGGTGACGTGACAACGGCGGTGCCTGCGCTCAACCAAAAGTGGGCTGAGATCAGCTACAACGCCGTTCGCCAGCACGTCGCAATGAAGTTTGATTCCCAATCCAGTGAGCTCGCGCGCTTTTCGCGCACAGCGGCAAGCGCTAAAGCGCTGCGAGGGATGATCGCCTCCACACTCGGCACCATACAGGGCTGGGCCTGTACCGCGCTTTCCACGGGGTCGAATTTCCCGAGGGAAAGCGGCCTCTTCGACCTCGTGATCCTCGACGAAGCGAGTCAATGCACGCTCGCCGCGGTACTTCCCCTGGCGTACCGTGCCAAACGCTTGGCGGTGATCGGGGACCCCTCTCAACTGCAGCCGATCGTGCGAGTTGGGGACAACGTGCTCAAGAAAATTGCTGAGGAGACAGGATTCGACAATGACGGCTTGCGCGACCGAAACCTGCACCACAAGGATGGGTCGGCCTATCTCGCCTTCGCTTACTGCGTCGGCGATTCCAATCCCCCAGTTCTCCTGGACGAGCATTACCGCTGCCATCCGCAGATCGCCCGATGGTTCAATCGCACCTTCTACAACGACGAATTGACCGTCCTGACCGATGTCGAAGACGCGGATCACTCAATTCTCTGGAAAGACGTAGCCGGTGAGTGCGAGCGAGGCGACAACGGCGAGAGCTGGTGCAACCCGGCTGAGGCGGAAGAAGTCGTCCGCCATCTCACCCATCTCGTCCGATCCGATCTCACCGTTGGCGTTGTCACTCCGTTCCGCGGACAAGCAGACCGCATCAAGCGCTTGGCGCGTGCAAGGATTTCACGCGACGCCTTGTGCGAAGCTGGCTTCCTCTCCGCGACCGCGCACAGCTATCAAGGCAACGAGCGGGACGCCATCGTCATATCCTGCGTGGTTTCCCCCGATATGAGCCATCGCAACCGCCTCTGGATCGAGGACACGAAGAATCTAATCAATGTAGCCGTCAGCCGCGCCCGGCGATCCCTCATCGTAATTGGACACCCGGAAATCGATCAGCTCGGCATACCCACGCTGGGTTCGCTCCGAGCCTATCTGCGCAACGAAGTAGCGGCGAAGCAGCAAACGCCTTCCGCCATCTCTAACTTCCGGGTGGACAGTCGGGCAGAGAAACTTGTTTTCGAGGGCATGAGGGACTCCGGCCTCAAGCCCTACGCCAAACTCAATGTCGCCGGCTATGAACTGGACTTCGCGCTGCTCGACGAAGGGATCAAGCTCAACGTCGAGATCGACGGCTGTTGTTTCGCACGTTATTTGACGCCGAATCTCCCAGATTATTTGACGTGATCGCTGCCCTGATTTCCCAGATTGCTCGGTCTTTTCCGGATCGAAGCGTAGGAGCTCATGGTCTCTGCGGGCGGTCCGGGGTCGCTGTCTGATTGAGGTTTGGACTGGTGCTTGAGGAGAGCTGACGAGGTGTCGCGCGGCCGTCGGCGCGTCAAGCGGCTGCGCCGCTCCTGCGCTTCGCTTCGGCCCTTCGGGTGACTCGCCACCGTCCACACGACGAAGTGCTGCCATGGCCTGAAGCAAGCTTCCGGCCACGGACTGGCCGCTCACCTGACGTAGTATCCCGGTGGAGGCGCAGCGCCTTCCGGACCGTTGGGGAAGGGTGGTTCCCGACGGCGGTTCCGGCTCGAACCCCTAGGCGTTGGCGGAACCGGGCTCCGGGAACCGCGGGGCCTGCGGCCGACTGCTGCCGTTGGCGGCGGCGGCCGCCGCCCGCTTGTCCGCTGCGCCTGCGACGACGCTGTAGCCGCCCTCGGCGTTGCGCGCGACGCGACCCTCCTGGACGAGCTTTTGCAAGATTACGCCGACGGTCTTGTGCCGGGTCGCGGCGCGTTCCCGGATCTGGCGTTGCGAGAGCGGCGCCCCGGCGTCGGCGAGCGCCTTGAGAACGCGGCATTCGGGTGTTTCGGGCTGAGGCGCCCCGCCGCCGGCCGTGGGCGGCTGGCGCAGCCGGAAGGAGGGCTCCTCTCCGTCTTCCTTGAGCTCGATCTCGATGTCGTCGAGACCGCGTGCGGCGCGATGCTCGACGGTCATGAGGGTCTGCCGGTCCCGGCGGCGCAGGTAGAGGTTCGAGTCCCCCCAGGCGTGCAGCTCACTGCTGCCCCGCAGGGCCTGCCCCGGCCTCGTGGCCCCGCTCTTGCGGGCGTGGTGGACGAGGAGGACGGCGGTCTCGAAGCGGCGTTGCAGGTCGCGCAGGAAGCCGAGGATCGGGGCGACGTCCGCAACCGTGTTCTCGTCCACGCCGTGCAGGCGGACCAGGGGGTCGAGGACCACGAGGCGCGGTGCGATGCGCTCCACGGTCTGCTGCAGGCGGCGGCGGTCGTCGAGATGGTCGAGGCGCAGTGTGGGCACGTCGATGACGGCGATGTCGAGGGTCTCGAAGCGGGCGCCTGCGGCGCGGGCGATCCCCTGCAGGCGCTTGCGCACGAGGTGGCCGGCGTCTTCTGCGGCGAACAGCAGGACCGGGCCAGGCCGGGCCGGGGCGAAGTGCCGCAGGCATGGGACGCCGGCGGCGACTGCGACCGCGAGGTCCAGCGCCAGGATGGACTTGCCGCACTTCGGCTCGCCGCCGACGATGCCGACGGCCTGCTCGCCCCATAGCGTGTCCACCAGCCATTGCTGCTCGCGCGGCCGCTCCTCCAGCTCGATCGGGGCGCGGGTCGGGAAGCCGGTCATGGCCGCAGTTCCTCGAGCGCGTGCTGCAGGTGGTCGGCACTGACGGTCCTCGCCTCGTCGAGAGCGGCGGCGGAGAGCGCGTAGTGGGCGATGCGGTTGATCTGGCGCGGCAGGCCGCGCGCGCCCTGGAACAGGGCCTCGACGGCGGGCTCTTCGAACAGCGGCAGTTCGCATCCCGCGAGCCTGAGGCGGTGCTTGATGTAAGCGTCGACCTCGTCGCGGTCGAGACCGCTCAGGTGGTGGCGGACGACGAGGCGCTGGCTGAGGGATTCGTGCATGGCCATGGCCAGGCGGCGCCTGAGCTCGGTCAGACCGACGAGGACGAGGCACAGGCGCTGCTCTGCATCCATGGCGAAGTTGGTGAGCAGGCGCAGGTCCTCAAGGACGTCGTTGCGCAGATGATGGGCCTCGTCGATGACGAGGACCGGCAGCTGCTTGGCCTCGGTGACGAGGCGGGAGATCTCGTTTCGGATGGCCTGATAGGCCGAGGCGCGGGAGCGCTCGATGGGCAGGCCGATCTCCCACGCGATCGCCTTGTACATGTCGAGCACGTTGCCCGTGGTCAGCGAGACGTAGTGGACCCGGTAGAGGCCTGGATGAAGCTGCGCGGTCAGATGCCGGCACACGGTGGTCTTGCCGGAGCCCACCTCGCCGGTGAGCAGGCCGATGCCGCGCAGGTCGATGAGGTGGCCGAGCCTGGCCTCGGCCTCGCGGCGCGCGTTGGACTCGAACAGCTCGTCGGTCTCTGCCGGGGTCTCGAAGGGCAGGCGGGTGAAGGCGAAGTGGCGCAGGTACATCACTCGTCCTCCTTCTTGTCCTTGAGGTTGCGCATGGCCAGCGGCGAGGGCGGAGGCTCGGGCGCCGGATCTTCGGCCTCGATCTCCCTGGCCGGGTAGGTGCGCCTGACGGCGGTATTGGCGTAGGCGTCGAGAGGGCTGGCCTTGCCGGCCGGCTTGCCGTCATGGACCACGTCGAGAGGGCGCGAGGGCGGCGCGGCCGGGTCGTAGCGCAGGATGACGTTCTGACCCACCAGGAGGGCGTCGACCTCGTAGACGCGGCCGTTCAGACTAACGGTGCGGTCCTTGTAGACACGGCGCCTGGCCTCGAAGAGGAACAGATCGTCGAGGTCCATGGTGGCGTCGGGATAGCGCACGCCGGCCGAGGCCAGCGCCCACTGCTCAAGCGGGGTGCGCCCCTCGTCGAGGCCACGATGCGGGCTGTTGTGATACTCCCCCTCGATCCAGGCCCAGAGGCTGCGGTTGAGCGCCTCCAGGCTGTCGACGTCATCGCCGAGGTGGCGGAGCCAGCCGGCCCGGAGGGTGCGGAAGAAGCGCTCGATCTTACCCTTTCCCGCTGGCTGGAACGCCCTTGCGTGAATCAACGCAACGCCGAGCCTGGCGCAGACCAGGGAGAGATGACGGGAGCGGTAGGCGCTTCCGTTGTCGACGTACAAGCGGGCCGGGAGGCCGCGCCGGATCAGCGCGTCCTTGAACACCGGCAGGAACGCCGCAGTGTTCTCCGCCATGGCGAAGGCGGCGAACGGGATGACGCGGGTGGCGTCGTCGATGAAGGCGATCAGGTAGGTCTTGCGCCGGGTTCGGCCGTGCCGGACCTTGGGTCCGTGCATGACGTCGCTCATCCACATCTCGCCGGCATGCCGGAAGGCGAAGCGGCGGCGATCCGCCCCGTCGGGCGGCTTCTTGTCGAACAGGCCCTCGCGGCTGAAGAGGCGGTGCACGGTGGACGAGGCGAGCGGGTGGTCGATACCCTCCTCCTTGACCTTCTGGATGATGGCGCGAACCGACAATGCGTCGTTCTCGGTCTTCAGCGCGATGAGGCGCTCGGCGACCTCGGGCGGCAGCCGCCGGGGCTTCCCCCGGTCGGTGCGGGGCTTGGGGTAGAGCGCGTCGAAGCCGCCGTAGCGGTAGTCCTTGATCCAGCGCCGCATGGTCTCGGCGGCGACCCGGGTCCTGGTGGTTCCGGGGATCGTGTAGGTCTTCTCGGCTTTGGCGCGCATCATCGCGCCGGCACCCGGTGCACCCACGGGCAGATGCACCAGATCGGCGATGACGTCGTATCGGAAGAGCGCGATCTGTTGGCGAAGGTCGTCGTCTGAGCTGTTCATGGTGCGATCCTCGTTCAGGGACTCCCTGGCCCCGGGATCGTCACGCTACGAACTCTCCGGCGGCGGGTCCGGCCCCGCCCGTTGTTGGAACTGCGGTTTGCGATTCCCCACGTCGATGCCGTGGGGTTGGAAGCCCAGAGGCGCGGGTAGCGTCCGGAGCTGCCCGGCGACCAGGCCGCGCAGTTCCATCAACGCGCTGTCGCTCTTCAGACGCTCGCGCACCGCGCTCATGGTGGGCGCGCAGCCCGCGAGCAGGTCGGGGATCAGGCCGATGACGCGCACAAGCGCGTCGTGCACAAGCTTCAGCCTGCGGCGGATCCAACGCACGGCGCCGGGAAGCTCGATGGCGTCCTCGTCCTCGGGGCAGCGCACCTCGTCCGCTGCCTCCTCCAGGCTGCCGGCCTCCTCCGCCACGACAACAACCGCTTCCAGCGCATCGAGCGTGCCCGGCAGCCGCGCCGCCAGACAGTCGGCCAGCAGGCCGATGGTCGTATGGCTCTCACGGCAATACCAGCGAGGAACCCTTGCGCCGGGCGGGGTCTTCCGCTCGTAGGTGCCGTGGCTTGCCACAGAACATCCGCCGTGCGGGTGATTCGGGCAGCGCTCAAGCCTTGCGTCGCGCCACGCCTCGGTCTTAACGTATTCCTCGCTGGTGAGCCCCGTTTCGTAGCGAAGCTGCACCGGCCCTGGCCCGGCGGGAGTTCCGTCCCCCGGGCCTCTCTTTGTCGTTCAGTGAGAGGCCAAGATTACGGACGCTCCCCGCCGCCGCCAAGCTGTGGAGCCGTGGACGCGTCCTGCGGACCGATCGGCGTCCTGCGGACCGTGTGGACAGCCCGTGGACAAGCTGGCGCTTGCCCACCGCCTGACCACACTCGCCGATCTCGCGCCCACC
The DNA here is from genome assembly GCA_965221125.1 of Alphaproteobacteria bacterium. GTDB lineage: Bacteria > Pseudomonadota > Alphaproteobacteria > UBA828 > UBA828 > WTGU01. The sequence goes on along the minus strand of CBDCRW010000005.1, from coordinate 72,502 downwards.
GCTCCACAGCTTCAACAGCAATGAGGATTCTGCTGAGGATCAAAAAAATGCCGCAGGCAGCGTCCTTCCCGCACTCGGCCACCATCCCGGGAAATCCACCAACCAATCAAAGTGAGAAAAAAACCCGTGCTTCTATCCGGCTAGACCGGAAAACAACAACGGCGATCACCACATCGACGTTCGAGGTAAGCTCCGACGCCAGGACATCAGACGCGATCACATTCTCCGGCAGCGCGGCTGGGAAGTTCTCCGCGTTTCGGCTTGGCGCTGCCACGACAATCTCGGCCCAGTCCTTGAAGACATCAGAGCTGCCCGGGATCGACTGCTCGGCCGATAGATAGGCCGCAGCATAACCCTGCCAAAGCCTGCCGCTCACCGCTCACGAGGAGAGTGATGGTGCGGTCTTGAAACCGGTCAGCGCTTCCGGCGGCGAAGATCTTGGGACCAGGATCGCTCCAGTCGCAGCGGAAAGGCGGCGCACCGGAGTGGAAAGCAGAGTTACAATCTGCGCTGACCTTGAGGCAGGTCGAGTGGGTCGACGACGGAATTCATGACTCCGCAGGCCAGCCCAGGCAGCACCGCGCACGCCATCGACGGCTGACGGCGCGCGAGGTTCACGAGTCTTGCCGGCTTGGATCATGCGTCTGCGAGACCGCCTCTCCCTCTGCCGACGGTTCGGGAGCCACGCCGGGAACGATGGTGGCCACGTGCTCGAGGATTTGGTCGACCTCGGTCTTGCGGCCTGCGGCGATCATGTCGAGCGCAATGGCCTGTGCGGCGAACAGCGAAGCGCGCGCGACGCGGACCTGTACCTCGGATTGCGGCCACTCCCTGGTCTCCAGCCACCGCTCCGCGAGCTCGGCGAGAAGGCGGTTGGCGGTCATGCCCTCTTCTCCGGCGGTCGTTTCGAGGCGCTTCCAGAGCTCTTCGTCGATGCGGATATGCTTGCTGATCGTCCCGGACATGGTTCCGGTCCCCTCTGTAGACCCGACGCGCACACCATTTTCCGTGAAGCGGCGCGCATTCGCGACGGCGAATCGTGCTGAGCGCGACGCCGGGACCGGAGTTTGGCGGAAGCTTGAAGCTGAAACGGGGTTGTTTGTTGGACGATTGGAGGGTCTCTGACGGAAACATTGTCGTCGATTTTGACTCGATTACGCGCTCCCCAACGCAATGTGCAGAAGTTGGCCCTGCCCCGAATGCGGGTGCAGAACGGGATGCGGGTATGGGAACAGGGCCATGTCTATCGAAGCGCCATTCCCGAAGCTCTATCGAACGTGACGCGTAAGCCATTACGTCATTGGGAACAATTCTTATGTAGCTCGGAGCGACGCAAAACGCGACGCAGTTATTCCGGCTCCTCTGAGCTACGCTCTTCTACGAAGTATCGTAGCAGACCGTATCCTCCACGTGCCTGAGCGTAGTGATGTCATAGGCTGGCAGCGAGCTGCGTCAGGTGTGAGAACAGAAGCGCGCAAGCGTCGAGGGGGGACACAAGTTCGATATAGAAACGGTCAGGGCCCCAACTCGTTGCAGGACAAACGATCGGGTCGATCGATGCCTTCGCGTCAGCGCTCGCGACGCATGGTTGTGTCCCCAGACGTGGTGTAGGAGCTCCCGCTACCCCCGGTAGCTGTGGGTAACCGGCTTGGCGCCGCGACCGCCCTCGAGTCTGGTGGCGCCAAGCCGGTTATCCACAGCGGGGTGGCCATCGCGGTTCCGGTTTAGGGTTTGGGTGAATCCGAATCGACCCGAGCCTAAGGAGAACCACGATGACCGATGACAAGCTTACCCTGCGGACGCTGTTGGAGAAGAGCTCTGACGCCGATCTGCTGCGTGAGATGATCGCCTTCTCTGCGCAGCGCCTTATGGAGCTGGAAGTCGAGGGCCTGACCGGCGCCGAGCATGGCGCGCGGACGCCGGAGCGGATCAACCAGCGCAACGGCTACCGCGATCGGCCTTGGGAGACCCGGGCCGGCACGGTCGACCTGAAGATTCCGAAGCTCAGGAAGGGGAGCTACTTCCCCGGCTTCCTGGAGCCCCGACGGACGGCGGAGAAGGCGCTCACGGCGGTGATCCAGGAGGCCTACATCCAGGGGGTATCGACCCGCTCGGTCGACGAACTGGTTCAGGCCATGGGCATGAGCGGGATATCGAAGAGCCAGGTCTCGCGCCTTTGCGGGGAGATAGACGACAAGATCCGCAGCTTCCTCGACCGCCCGCTCGAAGGCGACTGGCCCTATCTCTGGCTGGATGCGACTTACGTGAAGGTGCGCGAGGCCGGGCGCATCGTCCCGGTCGCGGTCACCGTGGCCGTCGCGGTCAACGACCAGGGCCGGCGCGAGATCCTCGGCATGGCGATCGGCGCCTCCGAGGCCGAGACCTTCTGGACCGAGTTCCTGCGCTCGCTGACCAGGCGCGGCCTGCGCGGCGTGCAGCTGGTGATCTCCGACGACCACAAGGGCCTGAAGGCCGCCACCACCCGGATCCTCGGCGCCACCTGGCAGAGATGCCGCGTCCACTTCATGCGCAACCTGCTGGCCCATGCCGGCAAGCAGGGCCGGCGCGTCGTCTCCGCCTTCGTCGCCACCGCCTTCGCCCAGGACGATGCCGAGGCCGCTGCCGCCCAGTGGCGCCTGATCGCCGACCAGCTCAGGCCCAAGGCCTCCAAGCTGGCGGCCCTCATGGACGAGGCCCAGCACGACGTCCTCGCCTACATGAGCTTCCCCAAGGAGCACCGGGTCAAGCTTCACTCGACCAACCCGCTCGAACGCGTCAACGGCGAGATCAAGCGACGCACCAACGTCGTCGGCATCTTCCCCAACGAGGACGCCATCACCCGCCTCGTCGGCGCCGTGCTGCTCGAGCAGAACGACGAATGGACCGTCGGAAGGAGGTACATGACGCTGGAATCGATCGCTCCCCTGAGCGACAATCCCACGATCAAGCTGTCCGCTGTGGCAGCCTGAATAACCCGGCCCTACCCGCCGGATGCCGCGTAAAGCGCGACGCTCTTACACCACTCCTCGGGACACGATCCGACGCATCCGGCGGAGCGGTGTTGCAGGTCGTTGCGCGGCTTCGAGTTGCAAGCATAGGAAGCACTCCCGATGAGGAAACGGTCGGTGGAACGGCAAGCGGGACGAGGTGAAGACGCTTGCGATCGCTGTCGGCGCAGCGAGCTCGTCACGCCTGTCGTCGACGGTGCCGGGCGTGGTGACGCCGGGTCATGCAGTGACGGCTGCATCGCCGTCGGGCAGGACATCGCGATGCTCGTCGCCAACAACGACGGCAGTGCGCCGATCGACCGCGGGCAGGCCATCGCGGACAGAACCTCGGTCCATCTCTTCTGCGAGGCGAGCGTCCGTCGACGGTGCGCAGCACCGTGACGGCGGCGATGCTGAGGCCGCGTCCGGGAGGGTTGGCCGTCCGAGCGCGAGCGGCGCAGGCGCGGATGCGCCGAGCCGCGATGCGCGAGGGGGGCACGGCGAAAAAAGTGGAGGCGATCCTCGCCGAAGCGAGAACCGCCTCCGACAGGACAGGCAAGCGTCGCCGTCATGCGGCGAGCTGAACCTTCATGACCGGTATCCCCAGCTGCCGGGCTTTGTCGACGAGGTTGCCGGTGATGCCGGAGCCGGGGAACGCGATGACGCCCTTGGGCAGCAGGTTGAGCAGGTCGTCGTTGCGACGGAAGGGCGCGGCCTTGCCGTGCGCGGTCCAGTCGGGGCGGCAGATGACCTGGTTGACGCCTCTGGCTTCTGCCCAGCTTGCCGCGATCTTCTCGACGCCGGGACCGCCACCGTGCAGCAGGACCATGTCGCCGTACTTCGCGCGCGCCATGTCGAGCGTGCTCCAGACGGCGTCGGCATCGCTGACGGTCTTGCCGCCGGTGATCGCGACCAGGGTGCCCTCGGGCAGGTGCGCCCTCGTCTCGCGGTCCTTGCGGGCACGGCGGAAGTCGCGGGCGTCGATGGCGGCGGAGGTCAGCGTGCCGGTCTGGCTCGCATGCGATCCGTGCCTTGGGCGCCAGACGTCGCCGGTCTCGACGCGGTAGGCGTCGGCGGCGAGGTCGCGCATCTTCTCGAAGGCGTCGCGCCGGTCGCCGAGGCTCTGGGCGCGGTCCGTGAGGGTCTGCAGCTCCCACGCCTTCACCTCGGAACCATCCTGCGCCTTCTCGAGGTCCTTCATCTCGGGCGCGATGCGGTCGACGGCGCGGTCGAGGCGGGTGACCTGCGAGTGCAGCATGTTGGTGAAGCCCCACATCAGGGCCTCGCGCTCGTCGGCCATCTGTGTGCCGTCGACGGTGATGCCGTCGACGATGACGCGGATGGCTTCGCCCAGTGCATCCATGGCGTCGTCCTCGTCCCAGACGACCCTGCTGTCGAGCTCGCCGCGCTCGGGGCTTGCGCCGTAGAGGGCCATGCTGTCGCAGACTGCAGCGGTTGCTGAAGCGGTCGGGGTAGCGCTTGTGGTGTCGATCATGTCGACCTCCCTTGTTCATCCTCCGGGGCCCAGTGCCCCTTCGTGATGTCCTTTTTCTTCACGCGCGCGCAGTGGAAGCACCTGGCCCTAGATGGTCTTAGGCGGGAGTCGGTGCGGAACGTCGCCGATGTTGGTGCGGAAGTTGGCGTTCTCTGTGCCTGGGAGGCCTGATGCGCAGCCGTGGTGGGTAGCCGCGTTTCGAGTAGGCCTTCTCAAGAACTGCTAGCATCAGGCCGACGCGCCGGCCCCGCGCGAGGGGCCGGTGCGCCACACACTCGGCGTTGGAGAGTTCTGGCAAGCCAACTTCACGGTCGGCGACGTTCACGGCCCGCCTTAGACCATCTTGGGTCAGGCCGCAGGGAGCGGAGCGACCGAAGGACCCGCAGGGTTGCTGGAATGAGCACGCGTGACATCCTCGGACATCACGACGGGGTGGCTATTCTCTCCCCACGCACGGTCCCCGTTTCTGTTGTGCCTGCCGGCATCACGACCAGAGTGGGTGTGAGCGGATACGCTGCTCGGCCACCTCGCGAATGCGCGAGCGGTCGTGCACACGCACCGGGCCGCGGGGATCTTCATCGAGATGGATCACGAAGTAGGACGAACCCGGATGAAGGATGTCGGGATGACGGAAGAGATCGCCGACATGGCCGCCGTCGGCGTCGAGGATGCGAGCCTCGTCGTCGGCGACGCGCGTGAAGGTGATGGTGCTGCTCATGCTGCGCTCCTGGCGTGATGGCGGCGGGGAGAAGCCTCTCTCCCTCTCTGCGCCGCTCGCCCGGCGCTTGCTCTTCTCCGTCTCTGGCCGGGCGATCGTCACCACCGGTCCCCGGCGCAGACCCGGCGGTGGAAGATCGGCGCGAGTCTGGCGCGAAGCGCCGGCGCGCCGAGGGCGACGAGATCGCTGTTGAAGTCATCGCGCTCGGGCGCGACGACCAGTGCGGCGACCCTCGCGCGTGCGCAGCGCCGGGCGAGGCGCTCGGCGGCACGCTCTCCCTCGGGGTCGTTGTCGCGCGCGATCACCAGCCGCGTGACGCCGGCAGGCGGCGCGAATGCGCCGAGGCTGCCGGCGGACAGCGCTGCGGCGGCGACGGTATCGGGGATGGCCGTGACGATGGACAGCACGGTCTCGATCCCCTCGCCGACCAGCAGCGTGCCGGCGCCGGGAGCACCGAAGCGGACGGCATGGCCGTGCACGCGCCCGAGCGCCTTGCGCGGGCGACTCACATTCGCCTTGGCGGGCCTGGTCGGGTGCAACCACGTTCGCAGCACGCCGCAGACGGCTTCGTCGGAGCTGGTGACGGCCGCGACCAGGGCCGGCAGGCGGCGCACGCCGCCGTCGTCGCGGTAGAAAAGGCCGGGATGGAAGCGCAGGGCCGCGAAGCGGTAGCGCTCAATGCCGCGGGCCTCGAGGTAGGCCTCGGCATGGGTGCCGTCGATGGCGCGGCAACGGCGCCAGAGGCGGCGGGCCGCCTCGGTGCGGTCGTAGTCTTCGGAAATGGCGGAGGACGGCACGGGCGGCGACGCGAGGAACGCGTGCGCCTCGGCGAGGGCTGCGCGGAGCGAGCCCGCGCCCGAAGAGATGCGAATGAGGTCGAGCAGGTCGCCGTGCTGACCGCTGCTCGCGTCGGTCCACTTCCCCGGGACGCCGGGGGGCGCCAGGCGGACGAAGAGCGACCGCCCCCGCGCGCCGTAGACGTCGCCGGCGGTCCAGTATCGACCCTGCTTGCGGCCTTGGGGGAGGTAGCGGCGGCACACCTCCTCGGCGCGTGCGCCGAGGGCGGCCGCGACGCGAGCGGCGGCGCTCACGATGCACACCTCGGGCGTCTGGGAGAACCGGGGGAGCCGGACGTGTGAGCGGGGATGGGGCGCATGAGAGACCTCTCCGGACGCTGCGTGGGACGCGCCCCGGTCCCGGCCTCGACCGGCCTCTCGCCGGCGCCGGAACGGCAGGCGCCGCGCGAAGCGCACGGCGCGCCGTCCCGCCCGTGAGGGACTCGGATCAGGCTGCATGAAAAAACCCGCCCCGCGCGGGAGGAACGCGGGGCGGGCTCTGGAGCGAGCGGGCGGGGAAGGCCCGCTGCGGGGACAGGCAACTAGAACGGTTATGGGAAGTTGGACCGTGTAACGTTTGAGTGAGTGGTTTGATTCACAACGATCTTTTGGTGTTCCGGTGCCCTTCCGTGCGGATCTCTTGTAAACAATGCCGCCGAGATTGGCCCGATATGGGCGACATTGTTTACACTTTTGTCGTCGGCACCCGATGCGAGGCCAGGAAGGACGGGCCGACGCGCGAAGCGCCGGCCCGATCGGGAGTAGACGGCGATCATGCTCCTAGAACGGCGAATCGGAGGCATGGCCGGCTTCTGCCGGCCGGCGGTCGTCCTGGGTGGCGGCGGTGCCGTTGGTGCGCTCGAGGAACTGGATCCGCGAACCGGGCACCAGCAGGATCTCGGTGGAGAAGCGGTCGCTGTCCTCGCCCTCCTTCCGCCACCTGCGCGTCTGGAGCTTGCCGCTGACGTAGACCAGGCGACCCTTCTTCGCGTGCTTTTCGAGCATGCCGATGAGCCCGTCCTGGAAGGTCACCGCCTTGTGCCATTCCACGCGATCGACGCGCTCGCCGGTCTTGTCGATGTACCCCTCGTCGGTCGCCACGCTCATATTGGCGACGCGCCCGCCGGACGTGAGATTGGTGATGGTCGCATCGGCGCCCAAGCGTCCGATGAGCTCAGCCCTGTTCATCCCGAAGCTCATGATCGTCTCCTGTTCATCCGAGTTTCTGACGATGGTTGCGGAACGAAGCGGGCCGGGGGATCTCTCTCCCCGCCCTTCTCCGTTCATCCTCCTCCAGCCACTCTCCACCTCTGCCAGGCCCGGCGCCCCGGTGGCCGACAGGTAGCCGACGGCTTCACGGATCGCACGCGACGAGAGGCCGGCTGCGGCCGGGCGTGCGCCGGCATTGGAAGCCGCCAGGGCGCAGTTTTGATCAGGGGGGCGCGGGATGGGGGCGATCAGGGCGCGATGGGGCCAGCCGGCAGGCGGGTGTCGCTGAACGAGGTCATTGCCCGATCGATCTCAAGCGCGACGCCAGGGTGATGTCGCGCTTCAGATTCCTTGGCGCCGTTGCGACGGCAGCGTCGAAGACGTTTCGGTCTCCGACGAAGACGACCTGCTCCGAGGCCCGCGTGGCCGCGGTGTAGATCAGCGTTCTGTCGAGGATCCTGGACCGGTAGACGGGCACGATCACCAGGGGCCACTGCGAGCCCTGCGCCTTGTGCACGGAGATCGCGTAGGCGAGCTCGATGTTGGTGGCGTCGGCGGCGCCCAGCCGGTGCTCCTGGCTGTCGATGACCGCCGTCGCATGGTCCCGGTGCGCTTCGACGATACGGCCGGTGGAGCCGTTCATGAGGTCGCGCTCGTAGTCGTTGCGGGTCCAGATGACGGGATCGCCTTCGGCGATGTCGGCACGGCCGGGAACGAGACGGGGGGTATGGGCGCTGCCCTGCATCCGCAGTTCGTGGAACCGGCGGTTGATGGCGAGGATGCCCGCCGGTCCTGCGTTGACCGGCGCGACGATCTGAGCGTCGCCCCGGCGCAATCCGTTCTTGGCGAGCCGCGCGCCGGCATCGAAGATGACGTCGAACGCCTCCTCCGGGGCGGCGTCGATGAACGTCACCCCCGGCGCCAGGCCGCGGAAGGGGCCGAGCTCCGGGCGGCGGCCGTTGCGAATGGCCTCGGCCACGACCGGTATCCCGGTCTCGGCCGATTGACGCATCACGCGGTCGAGGACGGTCTTCGGGATGGCGGGATGTTCGATGAGCACGTGGAAGGTCAGGCCGAAGCCGATGGGCGGAAGCTGCGCGGGATCGCCGACGAGAACGAGGGAGGCGTCCCCGATGCGTCTCACCACCTGCCAGAGCAGGGGAAGGTCGACCATGGACGCCTCGTCGACGATGACGATGTTGCCTGCATGCAAGCGCGCACCCGCGCCGCCGGAGGTCTCCTTGAGGAAGCGGGCGATCGTCATCGCGGGGCGCCCCGCCGATTGGGCCATGCGCTGCGCCGCGCGGCCCGAGAGCGCGATGAGCACGGTGTCGCGGCCGAAGCGTTCCGCCAGCTCGCAGATGCCGCGCAGGGACGTGGTCTTGCCGGAGCCGGCATAGCCGCCCAGCACCGACAGCCGGTGCCGGAAGGCGCCCGCGATGGCGGCTTTCTGCGGGCCCGTGAGGCGGTGCGGCCGGCGGCGTTCATACTCGTCAACGGCGTGCCCGATCTCCTCGCCGGCAACAGCTGGCAAGGCCAGGTCGGACGCCGGAACTTCGGCGGCGAAGCGTGCGAGCTCTTCGGCAAGGAAGGCCTCCATGGCGGCCGCGCCCATGGGCTGAACGCCGTCCTCGAAGGGCTCGGCGCCGCCGGCTTCGACGGCGCTCTCGACCGCCCAGGGTCCGGCAGGGCTGCCGTCCGGAGCCGCTACGCCGGTGAGCAGCTTCGCGGCCCCGGCCTCTGCCGAGGCGCGGGACGTCCATGTATGGTTCCGGTCGAGGCGGCGGTAGAGGGTGGCCTCGACGGCGGCGACGGCGCGGCGGGGATCGTCGGGCGCGACGCCGAGAGCGCGGCAGACCCTGTCGGTTGCAGGCCAGGGCAGGAAGCTCGCGAGGAGGTAGGGATTGTCCTTCAGGGCGTCGATGCCGTCATGGCCCCAGCAGCGGGCGATCCTGATCGCGGTACGCGTCCCGACAGCGGGGGCGACCCCCCGGCTTTCCAGCCAGTCGAGAAGCTCGATCTCGGGGCTCTTCAACTCGTAGGCCGCGAACGCGTTGGTGGCGGTTTCCTCGCCGAGGATGGCGGTGACCTCGGGATGTTTCCGGTCGAGCGCGTTACGCAGGCCGTCGCCGAATGCGGCTGCCAGGGCAGCGGCCTTCGCGGGGCCGATGCCGCGGAAGTCCCGGTCCTCGGCAAGGTACGCCGCGAGCGCGCCGGGCCTTCGCGGCATCGGGGCCTCGACGGCGGCACGGGCGGCTGCGCCCGGCCGGCTCATTCGGACGTCTCGTCGAGCTGAAGGCGGCTCTGTCCGGGGCCGGAGTTCTCTTTCTCCGGCGGCCTGGGCCTGTAGCGGCGACCGGCGGCGATCAGCGCTTGATCGGTAGCCTCATAGCGCCTCAGGCGGGCGATGAGCGCCGCGTTCCTGGCGACCAGCTCGCTGACGCGGCGCTCGGCGGCCGCGCTGCGCCGCTGTTCCTCGCGCAGGCGGGAGGCCGGCACCATGGCCTCCCCGCCGGCGTCGCCCGGCGCCTCGACAGCTCCCGTGGTCTGGCGGTCGTGCACGGAGGGCGGCGATCCTCTGGCGGAGAAGGCCACGCCCTTCCGGCCGGCGTAGTCCTTGAGCATGGCGCGGAAGGACGGGTTCTGCGTCACCGTCGACCGGCCAACCCCGACCAGCTGGCAGATCTTCGCCAGATGGAGAGCCCGGCCGTTCATGGGCAAGGTCTCGCCGGCCGCCTCGCGCGCGTCGATCTCTTCGCGCAGGCGCAGCACCGCCTGCCGGCCGCGTTCCGCGCCGCTGCCCCTGCTCATGCGTCATGCTCGCTATATTCTCGATCGACCGGCTGAAGCGGAGCGTCCAGCCGATGGTCGGGAATGCCGAGAACGTGCGTGTTGTAGGCCCAGACGGCGAACCGGGTCATCATCGCCTCGTTCTCGGCGCGAAGCCGGCAGAGGTCCGCTTCCAGGGAATCGATGCGCTCGAGGAGGGCCGCTTCGGTGTCGGTCTTCGGTCTCGGCCGCCGCCCCGCCCCGCTGCCCCTGAGTTGCTCCCTGCGGGCCGCGAGCGCCGTCCTTATCCGTTCATGCCTGGACAGCGCCTGGCGCGAGTAGGCGTGGCCGAGCCGTCGCCGCGCCAGCCTCACGACCGCGCCCCACGTGGCCACCTCGAGCGTGCCGATGGTCCTGGCGAGCGTTTCGACGTTGGTCTCGGTGAGGTGCCGGGCCATGTCACGGTTTCCGTAGCCGGGGTAAGGAATCGGGAGCCGGGCCGGGGCCGGGCAGGGCTTTCGCCGAACCGGCCCCGTCGCCGCCGATCGCATAGCGTGCCGCGCCGTCGAGCCTCAGGACGGCGCCCGGCGCGATCGCCGCGTCGTCGATCAGGGCGACGAGCTCGCGCAGGCGCGCAAGCTCGGTCCTCTTGCGGGAGAGCCAGATCTCCGAGTTGCCTTCGCCGATAGCTGCGGCCTCTTCCGCGGACGCGACAGCTTTCTGGATGACGGCTAGGCGGTCGCGCAGGGCGCGCTCGGCGCGCTCGTCTCCCTTGACGCAGGCGTGCTCGACGCAGTTCAGGCAGTCCCGGTACATCGGGCAGGGCGACGCCGCAAAGTCGTGCAGGCAGGCGCCGTAACGCGTCAGATGCACCCCGGCGAGACTGCCCTCGATCAGCTGCCGCGGGGTCACCGGCCGCTGAGGGGTTGCCGTCATCGGGCTGCCGAAGATGTCCCCGCCGAGAGAGCGCGCCTTGGAGACGAGGGAATCGGCGGTTTCGTGGTCGTAGTACGCGTTGTGCCGGATGTCCTTGCGGCCCGCCCATCTCGCGATGTCGAGCTGCGACAGGTTCCCCTCGTTCGCCAGCGTGGTCATGTAGTGGCGCAGCTGGTGAGGCGTGATGCGGACGGTCTCGCCATCGTCGTCCACCAGCCCGAGACGGCCGAACAATCCAGCCTTTTGATCGCTCGTGCAGTCTCTCCCGTTCATGGTGTTCTTGATCTCGCTGGTCGAGACGCAGGAAAGGCGCCAGAAGAGAGTGCACGATTGCCGGGCCATGTCAGCGGTGCGTACGAGCAGCGCGCGGTCGTATCCGAGGCCGGATCTGGGATCGGCCAGCGGGAAGCCTTGCGGGAGCTCCGCCCGAAAGCCTTCTTCGATCGGCGCGCGGAGATAAAGCTTGGCGTTCATTGCGAGCTTGACGCCCAGCTGTGTTGCGTGGTCCGCGCGAACATCGAATCCGTTTCTGCGCAGCGCGACAAGCACGGTCCTCGGATCGGCGGCCGTTCCGAGACTCCTCATGCTGATGTAGCCCTCGCGGGCGAGAGGATCGTCCGGGGCGTCGCCCGGGAGGATGTCCTCGCCGGCCATGTACCTGCGCGCAAGCGCGCGGGCGGGCTCGGTGACGTCTCGAATGCGCTTCAGCGCGTCCCTCGCCAGCGGCACGAACGCGCTCGGGATCCAGCGCGTCTCGGGCTCGCCGCCCTTCGACGGATACCAGCGCAGGCCGTAGCGGTCCTTGCCGCTCTCGACGGCCTCCACTTCGCAATCGTAGGCGTCGAGCCGGTGCAGCTCGGAGATGCGGCTGTGCGTCACCAGGAGAAGGGCGTATGCGGAAGCGGCAATCACGTCCATTGGATGCTCGGCGCGGCGGTATGCCTCTCCGAGCGCGGCAAGCGCGCGTTCCGAGGGAAGTTTCCGGGCCCGAGCCCGCTCGCGTTCGACGCCGATGCGATCGAAGCTCGTCGGCCGCCTGATGGGGCAGGTCCAGACGAGAGGCCGCGCGACGAGGCCGTGATGGTCGAGAAAGCCGGCGATCGCTTGAAGCTGCAGGCCGACGCGATACGCAGTGTGGCGGCTGTAAGCAGAGCGAGAGGCCGCGGCGGCGGCGTTGAAGTCGTCGGGCCGCGCGTCGGCAATCGATTTGCCAGCTTCGGCGAGAGTCTTGTCGAGATGCCGCATCGCCGAGAGCATCAGCTGAGGGGCCATCTGTGGGGCAAGACCATACCTGTAGCGCAGGTACGCCTTGAAGAAGTCGGCGTTGCGGGCGCCGAACGGCGCGTAGTGCTCGATCGACCTTGGCGCTTTCTTCAGGGGATGACCCCAGTTGAGGCGAAGCACGCTCTTGCTGCGGCCCGACACAGTGGCAACTCCGCGCAGCTCCCATCTCGGCGCGTCCCAGTCGAGCTCGGCGCCGAACACCGTGAGGTCGTCGCGCGCATGACGGATGAACTCGGCGAGCCTCGCTTCGGCATCGAGCGCCTCCGCCGGCCGGAAGAGCGCGAGCTCAGCCATGAGCCACCCCCGTCCGCATCGCGCGGCAACGATCGGCGACCTCCGCGACGGCCATGATGGTTGCGTCGTTGGCGGCGGCCACCTGCGGGGAGATCCCGTCCGCGAGAAGCGTCCTGCGCTCCTCGACCAGGGACTGCAGCAGATCCTCGTGAGGCGCGTCACGCCAGGGACGGAACGCGGCGCAGGTGTAGCATGCAAGCGGCGCCAGACGGACACAGCTGCGCGGGCCCGCGCAGGTTCCCACGCCTCCGCCGGCGGCGGACGCAACGCGACGCGACGGCGCTTCCCCGGCGCCGGATTCGACCTCGCCCGCAACGATCGTGCCCCTGAACAGCCCGGCCAGCGGCTCCGCCCGGCCATGAAGGGCGGCGTCCATGCGGTCCTGGATCGAGCCGCGCGACTCCACATACACGCCGACGTGCTGGAGGTCGGTGTGATCGAGAAGGTGAGCGATCAGAACAGGAGGGTGACCCACATCGGCAGCACGCGTCCCGAGAGTGCTCCGGAACCGCCGGGGCGCCAGGTTGATCGGAGCGGCAGTGCGCGCCGACCGAAGGCCGAGCGCGCTCTGGATGCGCCTCAGAGCGCGGCCGGCACCGCCCCTGCCGATGTGTGCCTCCGCGAGCGATGCGAAGGCGGTCGCCTCGACGGCAAAGATCGGACGCCGGTCGACCGGAATGCCCCGGAAGCGCTCGTCGCGGGATCGCTCCTCGACGAGTTCCCTAAGCAGAACGGCAAGCTCGCCAGGGATGACCCGCTCGCGCGTGAGGCGCTTCGGCGTCCTCTTCTTGAGAGACGGCACCAGGAGGCGAGATGCGGCCGATCCCGGTGCAGGCGGAACCAGATCGCCACAAGTCAGCATCGACAGCTGGCCGGGCCGGGCCCCCGTTGCGGTCAGCGTGAGAAGAATGCCGAAGTCCTGCCTGCTCACGCGGCCCTCGCCATACGCCTCGCGTGCCGCAAGGGTGATGCTCTGCAACTCCACATCGGTGAAGGGACCCTTCGTGGGGTGGTGCGTGCGGACGGCGGCGCCCTTGACGTTCCCGGGTATCTTGATGCTGCTGAAGAACTGCAGCACGTCGCGGTCGACCCCGGCGTAGCCGCGTGCGACCCAGAACTTCAGGAACGCCGCGACGTGGCCCAGATAGTGCAGTTGCTCGCGAGCGAGCAGCGACCGGTAGTCCATGAGAGCCGCCGCAGAGATGGTGGCGCCGACCGGGACATCCCGCGCCATTCTTGCGAGGGCCTGGACGCCCCCCAACACGGTGTCGGGGGAGCGATCTTCCATGTAGGCAAGGGCAGCCTGCTTGACGTTGTCGGCGTGCCCGGCGCCCCAATGATCTCGTATCGGCTTGAAGGAGATGCGGGTCACGCCCTTCTCCAGCACGATCTTCCAGACGTCGCCGCCGGAATCGAATCCCGCATGGATGCCGCGCTCTCGCGGAGCGCCGGCAGGCTGCAATCCGCCCGGACTACTCACCCTCGAACAATCCCTGGTGCATGCCTCTCAGGGCGGCCTCGGCCGCCCGTTCGACGTGACGGTGCGTGTAGACCGCCGCCATCTTCGAATCCGGACTCCATCCCATCAGGAAGTTGCGGATGCGCTCCTCGCTCGCCTCGGGGGTGCGATCGCCACGCTCCGCCCTGCCGTCGATCGCGGCCGAGAACCTGTCGTTCCAGGTGTGGCGCAACAGGTGAGGATGGAGACGGAAGCCGAGAACGCTTTCGAGCGCAGCGAAGACGTTGCCCACGCTTCTCGGGGTCAACGGCGCTCCCGGCCTGATTCCTGCATGGGACACGAAGACATAGGCGTGCATCCGGGCGCCGGGTTCGGTCCGGCGCCAATCCGACAGGTAGGCGAAGAGGATGTCCGCCAGCTCCGGCCTGATCGGCACGGGCCGTGCGCCGGACTTGGTCTTCGGCTTCTGCCGACGAGGGTCCCGGGGGTCCGGAGGGCGCCGATGGATCGAGATCGTCAGTTTCCTGAAGTCGATGTCCGGGATCTTCAGGCCGCAAAGCTCGCCCCTGCGCATGCCGGTCTCGTCAAGGCAGGCAACAACGGCAAGGTTGCGATAGCGAACCGCCTCGCTCCGGAACGGGTTTTCCGGCGAGGACGGATCGATGACGGCGAACAGCCGGTCGCGCTGTTCCGGCGACAGGCCCTTCCTGGGCTCGGACGGTTGACGCGCGCCCACCTTCGCCCGGGCGGTCAGAGCCTTGACGGTGTCGCGAAGGAGCTGCTGCGATCCGGCGGCACGGCTGTGGCTTGCAAGCCAGTCGAGATAGGCAGCGACGGACCGCACACGGTTGGCTCCGGTCTGGGGGTCCAGCATCTCATCGCAGTCGTGGGGAAGGTGCCGATGAAGCTCCTTGCCCGATCTGGAAAGCGGCAGGACATTGGCTTGGTGGGGACGCTCGGTCCGATCCGGAACCCGGGCGGTCTTCAGCGCATGGGAAAGACTCTCGACCTCCCGCAGCTCCAGACCGGCGCCCGTGGCCATGCGTGCTTCGAGGGAGAGCCCGTTCGAGTGCGCCCACACCCGGGCCGCCGCGATCGCGCGCATGTGCGCCTCGATCGTGTTCTCGGCGCGGCCGGCGTTTCTGAGAATGGAGACCGCATACCGTATCGGCTCGGGCGCGGGGGCCGAGCCGGGCTCGACCAGGGCGGGGAGCGTCTCGCCGCCGGGAAGTCTGATTCTGCGGACGCTCTCGGGCATCGAAAGTTTACGCTCTTGCCTTGTTCCGGCTTACCTAGAATTGCGACTCCAAACGTGTCAATCATGAAATTCAACAAAAAATGAAAGCCCGCAAGGTGTTACCCCTGCGAGCTTTACATTTCTACCTAACTTCCCCTTAGAAAGGGAAGCCACCAACTGCGTCTTCCGTAATGGGGCGGTTGATGTCAAACACCGATCTTCACGATCTTCCGGCCTGGCACGGTGGCTCGCACATGAAGCACCGTAGCCTGTTGCAAATCGAATCACAGGCGCGGTCAACATAGCGGATTGCCATGGCGGGAGCGGCTAACTGACTCGTCTGCGCGGCAAAGAAGGAAGCGGGATTCCCGGATGTGTCCGTCGCCAGGCTCTCGCTTCCGTCCGTGGTCAGCGCAGCGGCTGCCAACGTCATGCCTGGTCCAAACGATTCCCGAGTGCCGATCTTGGTCGCGTGCTCGAACGCGATGAAACGGTTCGGCCGACAAGACGCAGCGCGTGCATCAACGGGAACCGCGTCCCGGCGAGGGGACACCGGTGGATCGCCACCTTCAGGCGCGGCTCTTTCCTCCTCTCGCTTCCGATTGCCGGTGGGATGCAGCCGCGCCTATGCCGTCTGGAGCGCCATCGCCTCCTCGCGCGTGAAGCGGAACTCGGTGCCGTCCCGCCACATCCGGTGAAGTACCACGCCGATGCGCCGGGCCAGGGCGACGGTCGCACGCTTCTTGCCACGGAGCTTCGCCAGACGAAGCGCCCAGGCCTTCAGCCAGTTCGGCCCGGCGGTGCCGTTCAGCATCACCGTGGCGGCCTGATAGAGCGCGGTACGCAGACCTGCGTCGCCGCACTTCGTGATGCCGCCGACAATATCTCGCTCGCCGGATTGGTCCCGGCCCGGCGTCAGTCCCACCCAGGGGCCGACATCCTTCGATCTCCGGAACCGCCCGGGATCGTCAATCGCCGATTTGAAGGTCAGGGCCACGACCGCGCCTACGCCGGGCATGGTCATCAGCAGCCGGCATACCGGATCCTCCCTGGCCAGATCGCGGACCAGCTTCTCCAGGCCGGCCAGCTCGCGGCGCAGAGCCACCCGCGCGCGCAGGATCGGTTCGGCGGCGGCCTCCAGCATCGCGTTGCCTGCGATCAACTCCCGGACGCGGGCCTCCCAGCGGCCCTTCGAGACCTGGCCCAGCTTCAGGCAAAAGTTGCGCAACACGCCGCGCAGCGAGAGTTCCATATCGGTGAGCGCGCCCTTCACGGACCTGCGCGAGGTCAGCAGTGCGCGCATCTCCTGCGACGATACCGACTTGCAGTGCACCGGCCTGAACCAGCCCATCTGCAAGAGCCGTGCGATGCCCTCGGCATCCCGGCGATCCGTCTTGATCGGCATCGCCTTCAGCGCCGCCTTCACCCGCCGGGTCTCCATAAGGACGGCCTCGAAGCCGGCGTCGGTCAGCCCCTTGTGCAACCAGTGGGACAGGGGACCGGCCTCAAGACCGATCACGGCGATCTCGTGCTCCAGCTTGCCCATGAACGCAACCAACGCGTCAGGCGTGCTGGCGACCTGAGCCTCGGTCACGATCTTGCCCTTGTCGCCGATCACGCAGATTGTCGTGCTTGCCAGCGATACATCCAGCCCGATATAGACAGCCATGTCGTTGCCCTTTCCTCTCGAAGGATTGGGGCGCGCCTTCCGGCAAGACCCCGTGAGCACGCTGAGCGTGCAAGGGCAACGACACCCGATTCGTCGTCATCGGGACAGGCTCCGATGGTGCCGATTGGCGCCGAGCCCCATTACGGCATCTTGGTCATCGCTTCCTTGAGCGCGGCTGGCTTGCGGATAGAGCGTGCCGCCATGTCTCGATACTCCAATGCTTGGTCATCGCTTCCTTGAGCGCGGCTGGCTTGCGGATAGAGCGTGCCGCCATGTCTCGATACTCCAATGCTGTGGCAGGGTGGGCGGATACTACGCCGCCGGGCGGCAGAGCCAAGGCCGCACGGGATCGTGGCAGCCTTCGGCACGCCCGAATCCCGGAACACGCCGCTCCGGCCGGCAGGGCGGCGCCGGCTCGCCCTCCGCCGTTGACCTCGCCGCGCGGCGGGCGTCATATCCCCGCGCCATGAGACACACGGGAGAAGAGATCGCATTCCTGACCGACCTGCTGGACCGGCTGGGGGAAGAGCGGGAGGCGATGACGGTGGTCGAGCTGGACGGCTTCGTCGCCGGGCTCGTGCTTTGTCCCGAGTGGGTCGGGCCGACGGAGTGGCTGCCGCTGGTATGGGGCGGCGACAGGGCGTCGGAGGATGTCGAAGAGTCGGTGGACGCAACGCTTGCGGTCACGGACCACTACCGGCGGGTGGCCGAGGACCTCGCCATCGATCCGCAGGGATACCGGGTGGTCCTTGGCTTCGATCCGGGTACGGGCGCGCTGCTCTGGGAGCCCTGGGTCTGGGGCTTCCGGCAGGCGAAGGGCCTGCGGCCCGAGGCATGGCTGCAGATCGGGGCGAGCGGCGACGAGGAGGCCATGGTTTCGCTCGCCATGATCGAGACGATGAACGACATCGACGAGGGTGTCTCGGACCTGGCGGAGGACGCGGTCGAAGAGATCCGCCGGTCCGCGTCCGATCTGATCCCGGACTGCGTTCGGGCGCTCGCTGCGTGGGCGCTATCCAAAGGATTCGGGGGCGAACTGGGGATGGCCGCCGCGCGCGGCGCCTTCGAGGCGGTTGGCGGCGCGCCCTGTCACTGCGGCTCGGGGCGGACCTACGAGCGCTGCTGCGGGTCGAACTGACGGGGCGGACAGGCCTCCCCTCTTGCCCCTGCTGCTGCCGCCCCGGCAGCGCCAGTACCGCCGCTCAGCGGCGCGAAGGCCGGGCGCCGTCCCATTGAAGCTCCAGGATCTCGTTGCGCCGGCACCCGGTCAGCATCAATAGCCTGATCGCTGCCACCGTGCTCGGCATCGTCGGGCCGTCCGTCTCCGCCTCGGCGAGAACTCGGCCAAGGCGGGTGAACTCATCCTCCGTCAGGAAGCGCTCCCGCCGGTGCACCCGGTGAGGCTTCACGAACCGGCACGGGTTGCCGCCCTCGGGCGCAAGGCCCCAGTACTCGGCCATGGCGAACAGGCGCGACAGGACCTCGACAACATGGTTCGCCAGCACCGGCCTGTCGCGAGGCTCGTAGTGCAATGCCGCGACCTGCTCGCGCGTCACCGCAGAAAGCGGCAACGCGCCGAAGGCCGGCAGGATGTGGCGATAATCGAAAGTGATGCGATCTCACCCAAGAACGCGATAGATGCGTCTTTGCAGACGTCCCGAGAGCACATCCACCACTGCCGGAACCAGGGGCTGCAATTCCGCAAGACGATTTCGCGCGGCCAGCACGATGACGACGGGGATCGGGAGCGCTTCGAGGTTCTGCTGATGCTCGATGCCGCGATCGACGGTGATCATCGCATCGAAGCGCTCGCGCGCGGCCAGTGACAGCAACACGCCGTTTCCGGTGCCGGACCAGCCCATCTCCTGGACCGTGCGCAGCGTGAATGATGCGGGGAAGGACGCGGCGAGCCGCTTCGGCACCGATTCGTCAAGCAGCAGCTTCATCGCCGCCCGTCACCAGCATCGTCGTCGCGCGATCGAGCAGCGCGACCGCCTGGCGCCGCGACACCGTCGGGTAGTCCGCCAGGAAATCATCCAGCCGGTCGCCGGCTTCGAGGTGTTCCATCAGGATGCGTACGGGAACCCTGGTGCCCGCGAACACGGGTGTCCCGCCGAGGATATCGGGGTTCCGGTCGATCAGCTTGTCGGTCATCCTGTCCTCCCGTGTCGTTGGCTTCGCTTCGCCGCCATCCCGATCGGCCGCACGGACCGGAATGTCGGTGTCGAGGGAGAAGCCGATCTATCGATCATGGAGCGCGACGCGCTCGACCCCGAGACCGCCCAGGGACGCTCCCTGCTTAAGCCGCGCCATCATGCGCCGGTGGGCCGCCTCCCACCTGGGGTCGTCGGCTTTGTCGGCGCCGTGGGGAACGAGCCTGGCCACGGGCCGGCCGTGGCGGGTGATCAGGAAGCCCTGGCCGCGCTCGACCTCGCGGACGAGCTTCGAGAAGTCCGCGTTGGCGGCCATCAGGGAGACGGTGCGCATGGGTCTGACCCTCAGGATCGCATGCTGCAAGTATATCGCCGAATTGTCCGGCCCGGCGTCAAGGCCGCTGGCCGGCATGAATTCTTCCTCGGTCGGGATGCCCTCGGCACCTTCGGTGCGAAAAAGGGCGGTTCAAGCTGCCCCGATCCGGCGCGCCCACCCGCAATTCCTCGCGGGGAGCTGCGGGTCACTCCGCGCCGATCGCCATCAGCGGGACATTGGCGCGTATCTCCACCTGGTCGGGGCGGAGCTTGGCGAAGACGAGGCAGGCGGCGACCTCGGCTTCGGTCTCGACGCTCTCGATGACGTCGCCGGTGTCGAGCCTGACCACGGTGTACTCGGGGAACGGCACGGGCAGGCGGTAAGGCTCAGGGGCGCGTGAGTTGGATCGCCGGGCGCAGTCCGGGCAACGCGCGGTGCCGGAAACGGGGATCGAGCAATCCACACAGATCCCCTGCACCTTGCGTCTGGCGTAGCGCTTCCTGCTGGCTGCCTTCCTGCGTTCGGGCGACGTGCGCCCCGCCTCGAGCACGGTGCACCGGCCGCAGCGGGACGAGCCGTTGAACGCGGGTTTCCCGCAGCGCACGCATCGCCCGGCAGAACGGCGAGCAGCGTATCGCTCGCGCTCGATCGCGCGCTGCTCCTCGCGGCACGGCTCGCAGATGAAACGGCCATCGGCGGGCCGGCAGCGCCCGCAGGCCGTGCAAAGGCCTGCGTCCCTCCATTCCTTCCGCCGCCGCTTGTCCGCGGCGCGGGCGGCGCGGCGCGTCGTCTCCGGATCGCGGCCGGCGTAGATCATGCCTTTCGCCCGGGCCCTGGCGCGGCGGACCTTCTCGGAAGCCCGCCGCTTCTCTCCACAGCGCCGGCACAGCTTGAGGCCAGGCTCGGGCGGGAACGCTCCGCACCTGGTGCAGATGCCACGGGCGAGTCGTTCGGCATGGCGCCGACGCTGGCGCTCCTGCGGGCTCTCGTCGCTGTCGAGCATGGCAACCTCGAAGACGTGGGTGTAGACGAAGGCCGGGAGGGCGGCCGGCGACGCCCCCGGCCAGGCCGCCCGTCAGCAGCGCCACTTGCCGCGCAGCGCGATGCCGGCGGCGGTGTACCCGAACAGCTGCATGCCCGCGTCGCGGCTGACATTGGTGGCGACTATGATCTCGTTGGGGACCGGTCGAAGCCGACGGACGGCGCGGCACGACAGGGTCGTGCGCCGCCTTCGCCGCCCCGCGCTCTGCTTGTCGGCAGCGACCGGGCGGATCTCGCCCGAGGCCGCCGTCTCGTATCTCTCGACCACGTAGCGGCCCTGCTCCTGGAGGCCGCCGCCGAAGAAGTGCACCAGGTAGGTGCTGGCTGCGCGTTGGATGGTTCTCGCCGTGCTCATCGTCTGCTCTCCCCGGTTCGCGGTCGCGAGCGGCAGGCGCATCCTCGCGCCAGGCCGCCCGCCCCGCCGCCCGTCACGGCCGGCCTCGCCCTCTACTGGATGTGTGGGCACCGGGGCGAAGTGGGTTAGGGAGGGCCGCCGGGATGGGGAACTGCCGGAAGCGGGCAAGATGGCAAGGACATCCGCCCGGGGAGTCATCGACGAGGCGATGGCGCAGCGAGCGCAAGCCCGCAAGGAACCACGAACGACTTGGCCTCGCCACCGTTTGAAGATCGCTAGGACCAAGAGCGGCTCACCACGACCACAATTTGTGCCCGCCTCGACGACGACGCCTTGCGGGCCGCCGCAACAAGGCGCCGTGAAAAATCCCTAAGGCGATGAGATCCAAGGTCAGACATCCACACGATGCAGGCGGTGCCCGATAGAACGCTTTCGACTGATGCTGCCGTGGCGGACCGCGATGCGAATGGATACATTGGCCACTCCGCAGGCGGGCACACCAAGATCGGAGGAAACCCAGTTGGACAGGATTGGCTTGGCGGATGCACTGTTGGAACCGGTCTTCAGATTGGTCGCGAGTTGGTGGTGGTTGATTGCGCTCGTCGTCACCATCGTCATCTTGCGCGAAGTCGCCTTCAGAAAGCGTCCTCGCCGGCTTCGGGACAAGGGTTATTCGACAAGAACCGGACGAGGGCGCGCGGCCTCCCGTAAGTCATCCGTCACACAGCTCCACCCGGCTCACCGGGTCGAGAGCCCCCCCCATACGATCACAGGCAAGGCTTATGTGACCGACGGCGACGGAATACGGGTGGCGAGGCAGGAAGTGCGCCTCGCCGGGCTGGACGCGCCCGAATGGGATCAGATGGCCAAGCATCGGGACGGCTACTGGTTCAACCACGGGAAGCGCGTGAAGAGCGCGCTCATTCGGGAAATCGGTGGCAGACACGTCCGCGTCTCCGTCGAGGGTACGGACAAGTTCGGCCGCCTGCTCGGCGCCGTAACCTACAAAGGCATGGACATAGGTGAATGGCTGGTGCGGGAAGGACATGCGATCGCTGCCTATGATGACCGCTACAGACTCGTCGAGCGAGAGGCGCGTGAAGCTAAGCGTGGCATGTGGTCGCACGCC
This sequence comes from Alphaproteobacteria bacterium, assembly GCA_965221125.1. Lineage (GTDB taxonomy): Bacteria > Pseudomonadota > Alphaproteobacteria > UBA828 > UBA828 > WTGU01. The sequence continues at coordinate 50,615 of CBDCRW010000005.1, read as the reverse complement.
TACAACTTCGATCCCAGGGCTCACCGGCATCGGGAGGCAAGAAACGGTTGACGCGGGCGTGTGATGCGGCCCCGCTCGCGTTGCTTACATCCCTCAATGCTGATGACGAGAGCGAAGTTGGCGCCGGCTGTAATTTCGATATTCGGAAAGTCGGTGGCAAAAGTCCTATTGAATAGGCGAATCGTGTACGCAGGAATGCGAAATCTGGTTGCGCCTATGTGGTGCCTGGAATCTTGGGCCAACGCGACAGAGCATTCGTCGATATTCCCTAATACGCTGATATACCGCACCTAATTGGCACACATTCTCGGCCCAATCTGGTGTATTGAATAACCTTCTGACAAAGCACCATGGTGCGGGTTAGGGGCGGGCGCGTCGCCGGTTCAAGGGGCGGGACGAGAGGCTACCCATTCCTCGTACCGCTCGCGCACGATCGCCGCCGCCCGCGCGGTCTCGTCGAGCGGCGGGCGCGGCGCCCAGTCCTCGATCCGGCCCGTGAACGGCGTGACCAGCCCGTCCTCCGCAAGCCCGTGGAAGAAGCGGTCGATCCGCTTCGACGAGCGCCCCCGCATGGGCGCGACATGGACGGGCTTGCCGGTGGCGCAGGCCTCCGAGGTCATGCTGACGGAATCGCCGGTGACGACGATCGCATCGGCCAGCGCCAGATAGCCGAAATAGGGGTTCTCGCCGTCGCCGCGCCAGATGCGCGCGGGCGTCTCGCCGAGCGCGTCGGTGAGCGCCGCCATGCTCGCCGCCGCCGTTCGCCGCGATGCCGTGACGGCGAGCCCCGCGCCGGCATCCGCCGCCATCGCCGCCAGCGCCCGGCCGAGCGCCGCGCCGTCCGACGGCGCGAAGCGGTGCCGCCGGCTCGCGCCGCCCACCAGCACCGCCACCAGCGGCCGGGGCAGGCTCTCCAGGTCCGGTGCGAACTGTTTTCCTGCGGCGGCGAGGCGGGCGGGCGTGACGCGGTGCAGGGCGGTCCGGGTCTCGACCACGTTGGCGCCGCTCAGCCCGTCGTGGCGCGGGGCCACCACCAGGTCGAAGCGCTCGGGCGCTGCGCGCGGATTCTGGACGCAGACGGTGAAGCAGCCGGCCACGCGCCGCAGCCGGAGCGCGAGGCCCACCGCCTTGCGCCCGCTGGCGATCAGGAGCGACGGCCAGGGCGGTTGCAGCGCATCGCTGCCGGCGCGCAATGCGTGGAGCGGCGGCGCCAGCCACGCCGGCGGCAGGTGCCGCCACGGCGCGGCGGGGGCGGCGCGCTTGATCTCTGGCGTCTCGCCCATCGCCTCGGCGAGCCCGAGGCACTGGTTCTCGGTGCCGGCGATGCCTTCGGTGAGCACCCAGCAGCTTGAGGCCCTGTCGTTCATCCGCCGCGCCGAAAACTCTCCGGCCGGGTCACCACCGGCACCGCGAGCGCCGCGATGACGAGGCCCAGGGCCGTGAACTCGGTCCAGCCGAGCGGCTCGTTCAGGATCAGCGCGCCGCTGAACAGCCCGATCATCGGGATGCCGAGGGTGCCGACCGTGGCGACGCCGGTCGGGAACAGCCGCACGATCTCATAGTAGAGGTAGTAGCAGATCACGAACGGCGCGAGGATGTTGTAGATCACCGAGACCAGCGGCCAGAGCGACGGGAACGCCAGCGCGTCCGCGTCCACCACGGCGGCTGCCACGAAGATCGGCACGCCGCAGATCAGGCACTGCCAGCCGACCAGCACCCACATGGAGACCTGCCAGTCGACGCGCTTGAGCGCGACCGTGCCGCAGGCCCAGCCGACGGCGCCCGTGAGCACCAGCAGCGGCCCGAGCGGTGCGGCGCCGAGGGCATGGGCGTCGCTCGCGATCAGCACGCCGAGGCCGGCCGAGCCCAGCGCCAGCGCGCTGAGGCGGCGCCAGCCGGGGCGCTCGCCGAGCACCGCGTAGCCCACCGGCACGGTCCAGATCGGCATCGTGTAGGCGATGATCGCGCCCCGGCCCGAGGTCGTGTAGAGCAGCCCGAAGCCGGTCGCGAGATGCCAGACCGTGATGTTGAAGAAGCCCGAGACCAGCAGCGGCCACCACTGGTGGCGCGGCACGCGGAGCGAGCGGCCGAGCGCCCGGTGCAACGCGATGATGATGAGGCCAGCGCAGAAGAGGCAGAGCCCGCGGAAGGTCAGCACGGGAAGCTCGGAGAGGGCGAGCTTGAGCATCGGCCAGTTGACGCCCCAGAGCAGCGTCAGCGCCGCCAGCAGGACGAAGCCCCGGCGCGGCAGGGACTCGCCGGGCGAAGAGGCCGCGCGCGTCACCTGCGCCGCCCGTGTCGCCGCCAGGCCGCGGCTGACGGGCTCGCCCATGATTGCGCTGCATCGGTCACGATTGCCCCCGCCCTCGTCCCCCGGCCCCGAGGGGCCAGGGAGGTGCCCGGCATCCCGGCGCCGACATCATCCCGTCCCGCCCGCCCGGCCTCAAGGGCGGCATGCCGGGGGCGGCAATCGTGCGTCGCAGACCCACGCCGAAATTCGTTCCCAGTCGTGCCGTTTCGGCATATCCAAAGTTTTCGTCTGCATGGCGCCCCGACGACAGGGCTCGTTTTTTGTCCGCCCGGCGAGCGGCGTGAGGTGATCGCGGCGCTGGTCATTTCGTTTTCGCTGTGGCAGTGTAGCGGCCATGGCGACGTTGCCGGGCCTGGATTCGTCCATTGATCTGCGTGCGGTCACGGTGCGCCCGACCTGGGGCGCGCGGGAGCACCGGCGCTGGGACCGGCTGGTGGAGGAGCACCACTACCTGCGATTCCACGGCGTCGTCGGCAAGGGGCTGCGCCATGTCGCGGTGCATGGCGAGACCTGGCTCGCCCTGATCGGCTGGCAGCCGGGCGCGTTCAAGCTGGCCGCGCGCGACCGCTGGATCGGCTGGTCGGCGGAGCAGCAGTTCCGGCGCCTGCATCTGATCGCGAACAACTCGCGCTTCGTGATCCTGACGCCTGAGCGGGTTCCCAACCTGGCCTCGCGGGTTCTGGGGCTGAGCCTGCGGCGGCTGTCTGCGGACACCCAGGCGGTGCATGGATACCCGGCGCTCCTGGCCGAGACCTTCGTCGATCCCGCGCGCTTCGCCGGCACCTGCTACCGCGCGTCGAACTGGCGCTCGCTGGGGATGACGCGCGGCTTTGCCCGTGACCCCGGAGCTGCTCCGCGCTGGCGCCACCACGGCCAGCCCAAGGAGGTCTTCGTGTTCGAACTTAGCGATGGCGCCGCCGAAGCGCTGAGCCGGGCCGAGATCCCGGCGAACTGGAACGCCGAGCAACACAGCGAGCCGATGACGGCGCCCCGGCTGCGCAGCCTGTTCGAGTGCCTGGGCGAGGTGCCCGAGTGCCGCCATGCCCGGGGCAAGCGCTATCCCTTGAAGACCGTGCTGGCGGTTGCCGTCGCCGCCCGCCTTGCCGGCTACCGGGGCTCGACAGCCTTCGCCCAGTTCGCCGCCCTGCTCTCGCAGGAGCAGCTCGAGGCGGTCGGCGCGTTCTGGAGCCCTTCGAAGAAGCGCTACACCGCGCCCGCGATCACCACCTTCCACAACATCCTCGCCGCCCTGCCGCCGGAGACGCTGGACAACGCCATCGGCCGGTGGACCGGCCAGCACGACGGCGCGCACGCCCCGGTCGCCATGGACGGAAAGGACCTGCGCGGCGCCTCGAAGCAGACCGAAGACGGGCGGCGCATGATGGTCGCGGCGCTGGTGCACAAGACCGGCATGGTCCTGGGACAGGTCGAGGTCGATAGAAAGAGCAACGAGATCCCCGCCGTGCGCGAACTCTCCAGCAGTCTCGACCTCGCAGGCCGGACCGTCACCCTCGATGCGATGCACGCCCAGCACGAGACCGCGCGCTGCCTGCTCGGGCGTCGCGCCGACTACGTGGTCACCGCGGTGAAGGACAATCAGGAGACCATCCTCGAAGACCTCAAGGCGATCGACTTCTCCGACGCGCCCTGGCACGAAACCGTCGACAAGGGCCATGGCCGCATCGAGCGCCGCCGCTGCGCCGTCGTCGACCTCTCCGCTGCCGAATGGGACGGCTACGCCAACCTTCACGGACGCCGCCAGGCGATGCGCATCGAACGCGAGCGCGAGATCCTCAAGACCGGCGAGCGCAGCGTCGAGGTGACCTGGAGCCTGACCTCGCTCGGCGCAGACCGCGCCGGGCCCGAGGAGCTTCTGGCTCTGGTCCGCAATCACTGGCACATCGAGAACCGGCTGCACTACGTGCGCGACTTCACCTATGACGAAGACCGCTGCCGGGCGTACGTGCGCCACCTGCCGCGCAATCTCTCCTGCCTGACCAACGCGGCCATCGCCATCGTGCGCTGCGACGGGCGCTTCCGCTTCCTGCCCGAGGCCAACCGGCATTATGCCGCCCGCGCCCAGGAGGCTCTCGACGCGATCCTGATCGCGCCCGCTGCATGATCCTGCGGGCGTAACCGCGTCGCAGAGCGCGACGGGACGCGCCGTCGAACGGCGCGGCGGGATCGCTTTGCCCGGCGAGCCCGAAAACCGAGCCCTACCGGCCCCCGCGGACCCCATGCAGCCGCCCAGCCAAGCTCGGCCAGGACCTTCATCGGCCCAAGCCTGCCCGCTCTCGGTCATCCCGCCCTCTCAGCCATGACTAAAAAATGTTCCTGGCCCCGACGATGCGGGGCTTGCTTAGTCCTAGTCCCGTTTCCTAGACTGCGGACTACGTGCGCCGAGGTGGCGGGCTATAATGGCCGCCCCCTCGCGTCGCGGCAGGCCATCTGCAGCGGGCGTGCGGAGAAACTGGAACTGGAGGACGGGAATGAGCTTCAAGAAAATCGCCGGCGCCATTGCGGTGGCCGGTGCGCTGGTGGCGGCGGGCGCGGTTCCCGGCCAGGCAGCGACACTCGACGACGTGAAGGCCGCAGGCACGCTCAAGTGCGGCATCAACACCGGCCTGCCGGGCTTCGCCTACACTGACGACGCGGGCAACTGGACCGGCTTCGACGTGGCCTATTGCCGGGCGCTGGCGGCTGCCGTCCTCGGCGATGCCAACGCGATCTCCTTCGTCAACCTGACCGGCAAGACGCGCTTCCCGGCGCTGGCCTCGGGCGAGATCGACGTGCTTTCGCGCAACACCACGTGGACCTTCTCGCGCGACGTCGACCTCGGCTTCACCTTCGTCGGCGTCAACTACTATGACGGCCAGGGCTTCATCGGACGCACGGCCTTGGGCATCAGCAGCGCCACCGAGCTCGACGGCGCCTCGGTCTGCATCCAGACCGGCACCACCACCGAGCTCAACCTCGCGGACTTCTTCCGCGTCAACGGCATCACCTACGAGCCGGTGCCGATCGAGACCAACGCCGAGGCCCGCGCGGCCTACGAGGCGGAGCGTTGCGACGTCTACACCACGGACGCCTCCGGTCTCGCCGCGACGAAGACCACCTTCGAGGATCCGAGCGCGCACATGGTGTTCCCCGAGATCGTCTCGAAGGAGCCGCTCGGGCCGCTGGTGCGCCAGGGCGACGACCAGTGGGCGGATATCGCGCGCTGGACGCTCAACGCGCTGATCACGGCCGAGGAGCTCGGCGTGACCCAGGGGAACGTGAACGAGATGGCCGCTGCCGCAGGCGATCATCCGGAGATCAACCGGATGCTGGGCACGGAAGGCTCGCTGGGTGAGATGCTGGGCCTCGATGCGCAGTGGGCGGTCCGCGCGATTGCCGCGGAAGGCAACTACGCGGAGATCTTCGACCGCTATATCGGCCCCGACAGCCCGCTCGGCCTGGGCCGTGGCCTGAACGCGCTGTACACCGACGGCGGCATCCTCTACTCGCCTCCGTTCCGTTAAGTTCGACGCGACGCCGTCCCGCCCGCACGGCCGGGCGGGACGGCGATTTATTGCCGGACAGCGCTTATTTGAGACGAGAGATACTGCCTCGATAACCTGAGGAGGGCGGCGCCACCGTGAGCAAGAGAGCGCCCCCAGGTGGCCGCGGCTTCGACATAAGCCGCGCCTGGACCGACGAGCGCGCCCGCGGCGTCATCTTCCAGATTCTCATCGTGGTCGGGCTGGCGGGGATCGCCGTCTTCGTCGTCCTCAACACGATCACCAACCTGCGCGAGGCCGGCCTCTCGTCCGGCTACGGCTTCCTCTTCGATACCGCCAACTTCGACATCAACCAGCGCCTCGTCGACTACGCATCCACCTCGACCTACGGGCAGGCCTTCGTCGTCGGCGCGCTCAACACCGTCCTCGTCGCGGTGATGGGCATCTTCGCCGCGACGGCCATCGGCTTCGTCACGGGCGTCCTCAGGCTGTCGAACAACTACCTGATCAGCCGCATCGTGGCCACCTGGGTCGAGTTCACCCGCAACGTCCCGGTCCTGCTGCAGATCATCTTCTGGTGGCTGATCATGCTGGCGCTGCCCAAGGTGAAGGACAGCATCTCGCTCGGCGATGCGGCGTTTCTCAACAACCGCGGCGTGTTCCTGCCCTCGCCCATCTTCGAGGACGGCTCGGCCATCGTGCTGGCGATGATCCTGGTGGGCGCGGTCGCGACCTTCCTGGTGCGCCGCTGGGCGAAGAGGCGCCAGGACGAGACGGGCCGCACCTTCCCCGTGGGCTGGGTCGGGCTCGGGCTGATCGTCGGCATCCCCGTGGTCGTCTATTTCGCCGTCGGCCAGCCGCTCGACTTCGACATCCCGGAGAAGAAGCGCTTCAACCTGAAGGGCGGCTTCAACATCACGCCGGAGCTGGTGGCGCTCTGGCTCGCGCTCTCCACCTACACCGGCGCCTTCATCTCCGAGATCGTGCGCGCCGGCATTCTCTCGGTCTCCAAGGGGCAGACCGAGGCGGCCGGCGCGCTCGGGCTGCGGCGCGGGCTGACCATGCGCAAGATCATCCTGCCGCAGGCGCTGCGCGTGATCATTCCGCCGATGACCAGCCAGTACCTCAACCTGACCAAGAACTCCTCGCTTGCCGTCGCCATCGGCTACCAGGACATCGTCTCGATCGGCGACACCATCCTCAACCAGAGCGGCCAGGCGCTCGAGGTGATCTCCCTCTACATGGCGTTCTACCTGGTGCTGAGCCTGCTCACGTCCGCGTTCATGAACTGGTACAACAAGCGCATCGCGCTGGTTGAACGATGACGAAGCACGCCTTCCATCGCAGCCGGGCGGAGATGCTGGCGGAGCGGCCCGCGCCGCTCACCAGCACGGGCGTCATCGGCTGGCTGCGCGCCAACCTCTTCTCCAACTGGCTGAGCGCGGCGCTCACGGTGGCATCGGTCGCCGTGCTCGCGCTGGTCATCCCGGGCCTGATCGAGTGGGCCTTCATCGACGCCACGCTCACCGGGGAGATCGGCAAGGACTGCCCCAGCGAAGGCGCGTGCTGGGCCTGGCTCGACCAGCGCATCACCCAGTTCTTCTACGGCTTCTACCCGGCCGATGCCTACTGGCGCGTGAACGTCTGCATCGCCCTGCTGGTGCCGGCCCTCGCCTACATGCTGTTCGACAAGCTGCCCTACGCCCGCTACGGGCGCTGGTTCTCGCTCGCGTACCCCGTGATCGCCGGGTTCCTGCTGGTCGGCGGCCTCGGCCTCGACGTCGTCCGCACCGACCAGTTCGGCGGCTTCATGCTCAACCTCATCGCCGGGCTCGTCGGCATCGTGCTCTCGCTGCCCATCGGCATCGTCCTCGCGCTGGGGCGGCGCTCGCGCATGCCCATCGTCCGCTGGTTCTCGGTGGGGTTCATCGAGTTCATCCGGGGCGTGCCGCTGATCACGCTGCTCTTCGTCGCAATCATCCTGCTGCCGCTCTTCCTGCCGCCCCAGGTCACGCTGGATCAGCTGATCCGGGTGATGATCATCATCACGGTGTTCGCGTCCGCCTACATGGCCGAGGTGATCCGCGGCGGGCTGCAGGCGATCCCCAACGGGCAGTACGAGGCCGGCCAGGCCATGGGGCTCGGCTACTGGCAGTCGATGCGGCTCATCATCCTGCCGCAGGCGCTCAAGATCTCGATCCCCGGCATCGTCAACACCTTCATCGGCCTCTTCAAGGACACCACGCTGGTCATCATCATTGGCCTGTTCGACATCCTCGGCCAGGCGCGCCTGCTGCAGACCAACCCGGACTGGCTCGGCAAGGTCGACTACGAGACCTTCCTGCTGGCGGCGCTGTTCTTCTTCGTGATCTGCTTCAGCATGTCGCGCTACTCGCTCAATCTCGAGAAGCGCCTGGACACCGAGCAACGCTAGGGAGGCACCATGGCGGAGGCAGACGCCGCGCCGGCCGGCGCTCAAGACCCGATCATCGAGATTACCGGCCTCAACAAGTGGTTCGGCCAGTTTCACGTGCTGCGCGACATCGACCTGATGGTGGAACGGCGCGAACGCATCGTCATCTGCGGCCCGTCCGGCTCCGGCAAGTCGACGCTGATCCGCTGCATCAACAGGCTGGAGGAGCACCAGGAAGGCACGGTCGTCGTCGACGGCGTCGAGCTCACCCACAATCTCAAGAACATCGACGCCATCCGCCGCGAGGTCGGCATGGTCTTCCAGCAGTTCAACCTGTTCCCGCACCTGACCGTGCTGGAGAACTGCACGCTGGCGCCCATCTGGGTGCGCAAGATGCCCAAGGCCGAGGCGCAGCAGAGCGCGATGGAGTACCTGGAGCGGGTCAAGATTCCCGAGCAGGCCATGAAGTATCCCGGCCAGCTCTCGGGCGGCCAGCAGCAGCGCGTGGCGATCGCCCGCTCGCTCTGCATGCAGCCGAACATCATGCTGTTCGACGAACCCACCTCGGCCCTCGACCCCGAGATGATCAAGGAGGTGCTTGAGGTCATGGTCGATCTCGCCGAGAGCGGCATGACCATGCTCGTCGTTACCCACGAGATGGGCTTCGCCGCGCAGGTCGCCAACCGCGTGATCTTCATGGACGAGGGCCAGATCGTCGAGCAGAACACGCCTGACGATTTCTTCAACAACCCGCAGTCCGACCGCACCAAGCTCTTCCTGAGCCAGATCCTGTAGCAGCGGCGAGGCGTGACCGCCGCCCGCCGAAAGCGGACACGCTGTAGAGCGATTTTCGACCTGAGCGGGTCACGACGGCCCGAACGTTCCCACCTCCCCCTGTCCCCCTCCCCCCAATGGGCGGAGGGGGAACGCTGGCCGCGTCGGCCTTTTCTCCCTCTCCTCCCCTCGGGGGAGGAGAGGGTCGGGGTGAGGAGGGGGTTTTCCGGGCACCCAGCAAGCGAGTACGCGAACGTGTGACGACCAGGTACGGATTCTATCCGGCCGGATCGTGCTCTAACCGTCGTCCGGGGCAGGCTCACCTGTGTCGAAGCGCGATGGCGCGGGGCTCACGATGGAGGTCCCGCCGCCGCTCGCCACCTCGAAGATCGCGAGGCCGCGTTCCGCGATCCCCTCCTCGTCGAAGCGGAACAGCCCGTCGGCGCCGAGGAAGCCCCCGCGATTGCCGATGGCCTCGGGCTCGAACGCGGCACCGGCGCGCGCCAGCGCAGCCGCCAGCGCGGTCGCGTCGTAGGCGACCGTGGCGATGGCGCCCGGCGCCTCGCCGAAGAGCCTGCGGTAGCGGGTCTCGAAGTGCCGCCGCGCCGCCGGGTCGGGGCCGGCGAACCAGCCCCCCGCAAGCGCCGGCTCGCCGAGCGTGACCGGGTCCTCCCACAGGCCCGTCCCGAGCAGGCGAATCTTCGCGGGGTCGATGTCGTAGTAGGGCAGCAGCGGCGCGACCTGCCGCAGCCGGGCGCCGCCGTCGGCCAGCAGCAGGGCATCGAAGGGCAGCGCGCCCAGGGTGTCCAGCGTCGCGAGCCGCCCCAGGCGCTGGCGCGCGGCGGCATCGTTCTGGCGCGCGAGCGCGGCTCTCTCGTCCTTGAGCGCCTGCGCCCGCCTGTCGTACTCGGCGAGCGCGCGCACCACCTCGGCCGCGTCGGACGCGTCCGGCGCGTAGGTGCGGACCCGCGTGGGCGAGAGGCCGGAAGCCTCCGCCGCCGCCCAGGCCTCGACCAGAACCGCCGCGCCGTAGCGCGTGTCCGGCACGAGAAGAGCGATCTCCCGATGGCCCTTGGCCGCCGCGTGGGCGAAGACCCGCCTGATCTGGGCGCGCGGCGTGTGGCCCAGCAGGTAGACCCCCGCGCTCGCCGCCGCCCGGTCGGTCGAGAAGGCCACGACCGTGACGTTCCGCATCCGGGCGTGGCCGGCGACGGCGCTCACGCCCTCGGAGAACAGCGGGCCCAGGATCAGGTCGACGCCCTCTTCCAGCAGCGCGAGCGCGGCTCTTTCCGCGCCCGTCGCCGTGCCTTCCGTATCGCGCGGTAGCAGGAGGAAGTGCTCGTCGGCGGTGTCGAAGAGCGCGAGCTGCGCGGCGCGTAGCAGGGTCTCGCCCTCCGCCGCGTAGCGGCCGGTCAGCGGCAGCAGCAGGCCCACCCTGGCGACGGCCGGCGTCGCCTCGGGCACAGCGGCCGGTTCGTCCTCGGCCGGCTCGGGCGCGGCCACGTCGTCGGCAGGGGGGGCGACGAGCGCCTCGTCCTCGGCCTCCGGCTCGGGCGCCTCGGTCTCAGGCGGCGGCGGCGGCTGGTCCTCTGGCTGCGGCGGCGCTACGCTCGGCGCGGCGCAGGCGCCGGCGAGCAGGATCAGCAGCAGGGCGGCGCCTGCCGGTCCGATCCGCCGGCACCGGCCGGCTGCGGAGAGGGTGCGAGATCGATCCATGCCCGAGGAAGCTCCTGCGACGCCGGCAGGCGCGGGACAGAGTAGGGACGACGCGCCCGCGAGTAAACCGCAGCCGGGCGCCGAAGCGGGCCTCTGGCTGGTGGCGACGCCCATCGGCAACCTGGAGGACATTTCGCGGCGGGCGCTTTCGGTGCTCGCGTCGGTCGACCGCATCGCCTGCGAGGATACCCGCCGCACTGGGCGCCTCCTCGCGCGCCACGGCATCGCGGCCCGCCTCGTCTCCTACCACGAGCACAATGCCGCGCGGGTCCGCCCGACGCTGATCCGCATGCTGGCGGAAGGCGGCGCGGTGGCGCTGGTCGCCGACGCGGGCACGCCGCTGATCTCCGACCCCGGCTACAAGCTGGTCCGTGCCGCGCTCGATGCCGGCGTTCACGTGAGCGGCTGCCCCGGCCCGAGCGCGCTGTTGCTGGCTCTCGTCCTCTCCGGCCTGCCGACCGATCGCTTCTACTTCGGCGGCTTCCTCCCGGCCCGCGCCAAGGCGCGGCAGGAGGCGCTCACCGCGCTTAGATCGCTCGATGCCACGCTGGTCTTCTTCGAATCGCCCCGCCGGCTGGCCGCATCGCTGGCGGACATGGCGGAAGCGCTGGGCCCGCGCCGGGCTGCGGTGGCGCGCGAGCTGACCAAGCTGCACGAGGAGATGCGGCGCGGACCGCTCGACCGGCTGGCGGCCCACTACGGCGAGGCCGGCCCGCCCAAGGGCGAAGTCGTCGTCGTCGTGGGGGGCCAGGGGGACGCGGCGCGGCCCGCGCTCTCCGACGCGGAGATCGACGACCGGCTCGGCAGCCTGCTCGCGACTGGCTCCGTGCGCGATGCGGCGGCGGCGCTCAGCGCGGAGACCGGACGGCCCCGCCGCGAGCTCTATGCCCGCGCGCTCGCTCTCTCCCGCTCAGGGGCGCGGAAGGGATGCGCGGGCGATCCCTGACCGCGCGGCGTGCCGCCCATGAGCGGGGCAAGGCGGCGGAGCGTCTGTGTACGCTGCGGCTCCGGCTCGCCGGCTGGCGCATCCTGGCGCGGCGCTATGCAACGCCGGCCGGCGAGATCGACATCGTGGCGAAGCGCGGCGGGCTGATCGCCTTCATCGAAGTGAAGCATCGCAACGACCGCCGAGGCGTTCTCGAGGCGATTTCCGCCCATCAGCGCCGGCGTATCGAGAATGCGGCCACCGTTTTCTTGTCGCGCCACCCGAATTGGCGCAAGCTTTCGTTCCGATTCGATTTGATGGTGGTGACCCCCTGGCGATGGCCGTGCCACTTGCCGGATGCGTGGCGCCCCGAGCGAAGCGGGGCCGTGATCTGACGCGATCGGTTCGGCGCCCGAGCCGGCGGATGGGGGCAATTGCTGCGCTCCTGGCCCTGGCGGCCGGCTCTCTCGCGCTCTCCGGATGCGCCGAGATCATCGTCGGCACTGCCGCGACGACCGGCATCGCCATCGCCGAGGAACGATCCGTCGGCGCTGCGGTCGACGACCTGACCATTCGCGCCGAGCTCAACCACCTCTTCTTCCAGAAGGACATAGACCTCTACCAGAACGTGTCCTTCAGCGTGTTCGAGGGCCGCGTCCTGATCAAGGGAAGCGTGCCCACGCCCGAAGACCGCGTCGAGGCGCTCAGGCTCGCGTGGCAGGCCGCCGGCGTGCGCGAGGTCATCAACGAGCTTCAGGTGACCGACGAGGGCGGACTCCTGGACTACGCGCGGGACAGCTGGATCTCGGCGCAGCTCAAGGGCCGGCTCCTCATTGACGGCGACGTCCTCTCCGTCAACTACAGCGTCGAGACCGTCAACGGCACGGTCTACCTCCTGGGCATCGCGCAGGACGAGGCGGAGCTCGTGCGGGTGATCGAGCACGCCCGCGGCATCGAGGATGTGAAGCAGGTCGTGAGCCACGTCGTGGTGAAGGACGACCCGCGCCGCCCGGTGACGCCTTGATCGCGGCTGCGGCGATCGAACGCATATGCCCACCGGGCGGACACCGCCCCTGCCTCCGGCGCCGCGCGCCGTGGGCGGCCGCCCTCGCCCTGGTGCTCGCCGCGCCCCTGTCCTTCACCGGCTGTGCGGAGTTCGTCGTCGGCGCCGCCGCCACGACAAGCCTCGCGATAGCCGAGGAGCGCACGGTCGGCGACGCGTTCGAGGACCTGTCGATCCAGGCGGAGCTCAACCACCTCTTCTTCCAGGACGACGTCGACCTTTACAACGACGTGTCGATAAGCGTGGTCGAGGGCCGCGTCCTGCTCAAGGGCAGCGTGCCCACCCAGGAGGACCGGGAGCGCGCGAGCTGGATCGCGCGCCAAGCCACCGGCATTCGCGAGGTCATCAACGAGATGCAGGTGACCGCGGAGGGCGGGATTCTCGACTACGCGCGGGACAGGTGGATTTCGCTGAGGCTCGACGCCAGGCTGCTCTTCGATCTCGATGTCCTGTCGGTCAACTACGACATCGAGACCGTCAACGGCACGGTCTATATCCTGGGGATCGCGCAGGACGAGGAAGAGCTGGAGAAGGTGAGGGCGCACGCCCGCAGCGTCGACGGCGTGAAGCAGGTCGTGAGCCACGTGATGATGAAGGACGACCCGCGCCGGCCGGCGCCGCCGCCCCCCGCCGCCCGGCACACCCTCAATGCCCAGTGAGACGATCGAGCGTGCGCTCCGCGCTGTCGGCAGCCTCGCGGACGACGAGATCGACCTGGCCGATGCGGCGCTGCTGCTCGGCGCGCTCGACACGCCGAACGCTTCCCTCGCAGGCTACCGCGATCACGTGGAGCGGCTCGGCGAGGACGTGGCGGCGCTGGCGCGCGCAGGCGAGCCGCTGGAGCGCCGCCGCCGTCACGTGAACGCCGTCCTCTTCGACGCGCACGGCTATGCCGGCGATGCGGAGAGCTACGACGCACCCGAGAACGCGAACCTGCTGCAGGTCATCGACCGCAGGGCGGGCCTGCCGGTCAGCCTCGGCATCCTCTACATCCACGCCGCCCGCGCGCAGGGCTGGGCGGTGGACGGGCTGGCCTTCCCCGGCCACTTCCTGGTGCGCCTGGAGGAAGGCGATCGCCGCGTGATCGTCGATCCCTTCCACCGGGGGCAGATGCTGGAAGCGGGCCACCTGCGGGGCCTGCTCAAGCAATTCCAGGGCGTCGATGCGGAGCTGGAGCCCGGCCACTACGCGCCGGTCGGCAACCGCTCGATCCTCCTCAGGCTCCAGAACAACATCAAGTCGCGCGCGCTGCAGGCGAGCGACAGCGCCCGCGCCGCGGCGATCCTGGAGCGCATGCTGCTGATCGCGCCCGACGCCGGCGGCCTCTGGCACGAGCTAGGCGCGGTGCGCGCGCGGCTCGGCACCATCAAGGGCGCGGTCGAGGCGCTGGAGAAAAGCCTGGCCTGCCCGCTGCCCGACTCCGCGCGCCCGCGGGTCGAGGCCGCGCTCGCGTCGCTCACCACCAAGCTGCATTGAGCGCTGGCGCGTGAAGGGTCCGTGACATGAGCCTCGCCGTGGCTATCCAGATGGACCCGATCGACGCCATCGACATCGAGGCCGACAGCACCTTCGTGCTCGCGCTGGAGGCGCAGGCCAGGGGCCATCGGCTGCACCATTATCTGCCAGAGCGGCTCTCGCTGGCGGCGGCCGGCCCGGTGGCCACCGTGCGGCCGCTGGAGGTGCGGCGCAAGGCCGGCGATCACTTCACCCTCGGGGCTCCGCAGACTGTCGACCTCGCCGCCATGGACGTCGTCCTGATGCGCCAGGACCCGCCCTTCGACATGGCCTACATCACGGCCACCCACATCCTGGAGCACATCCACCCCGCGACGCTCGTGGTCAACGACCCCGTCCATGTGCGCAACGCGCCAGAAAAACTCTTCGTCACCCGGTTTCCGGAGCTGATGCCGCCGACGCTGATCACCGCCGAGCGCGACATGATCGTCGACTTCCGCGCAGAGCACGGCGACATCATCCTGAAACCCCTCTTCGGCAACGGCGGCGCGGGCGTGTTCCACGTCGGGCCCGGAGACGAGAACCTCAACGCGCTGCTGGAGATGTTCGCCGCCTCATCGCGCGAGCCGATCATCGCCCAGGCCTATCTGCCGGCGGTGCGCGCCGGTGACAAGCGCATCATCTTGGTGGAGGGCGAGCCGGTCGGCGCGGTGAACCGCGTGCCGGCCGCCGGCGAGGCGCGTGCCAACATGCACGTGGGCGCCCGGCCGGACAAATCGGCGCTGAGCGCGCGCGACCGCGAGATCTGCGATGCCATCGGGCCCGCGCTCCGAGAACGCGGCCTGATCTTCACCGGCATCGACGTGATCGGCGGCTATCTCACCGAGATCAACGTCACCTCGCCCACCGGCATCCAGGAGATCGACCGGCTCGACGGCACCTGCCTCGAAGCCCTGGTCTGGGACGCGATCGAGGCGCGGCGCGGCCGCGCGTAAGGCCGTACTCTCAAGGTTCGGACCAGCCGCCACAGCCCGCTACGCGCCGGGCTGCGCTCCTTGACGGTGGGTAGGGGCACCCATACCATACTTCCGACGCGTCCAGGCGGCAGGCCACAAGACGCCCCGTATCCCGGCTCGGGATCGAGGGCGAAAGCGGCAGGTCGGTGCAGACCGCCAGGGAGAATGAGGTGGACGGTTTCCGTTCGAGTCTGCTTGTCCATCCCGCCCTTTCGGCCGGCCCGAATACCGGCCAACTGCCAGCCGTAAATCACACAAGCGACAACCGCAGATCGCCCTTTGTGCTTGCACAAGGAACAGGGAGGAGTGAGCTATGAGACGTCGTGACTTCTTGAAGAAATCCGGTATCGCGCTCGGTGCCGCCGGGCTGACGACGTTCCCGCATGTCTGGGTCAAGGACTACCAGTTCGCCTGGGCCGACGACGACGAGATCGAGGTCGGCGTCCTCTATTCGCTGACGGGTACGACGGCCATCGTCGAGAAGCAGTTGAGCAAGGTTACCGAGATGGCCATCGACCAGATCAACGCGAACGGTGGCGTGCTCGGCAAGAAGGTGGTGCCGATCATCGAGGATCCGGCTTCCGATCCGCGCACCTTCAACGAGAAGGCCAACAAGCTCGTCGTGCGCGACCGGGTGCCGTCGGTCTTCGGCTCGTACACGTCCGCGAGCCGCAAGGCAGCGCTGCCGGTGTTCGAGAAGCGCAAGAATCTCTACTGGTATCCGACCTTCTACGAAGGCTTCGAGTGCTCGAAGAACGTGATCTACACGGGCGCCGTGCCCAACCAGCAGCAGGAGAACTTCGTGCCCTGGATCACCAAGCAGGGCTACAACAAGTTCTTCATCGTCGGCTCCAACTACATCTACCCGCGCGAGATGGCCAAGGTCTGCAAGATCCTGGTCGAGAGGGAAGGCGGCTCCTGGGTCGCCGACGAGTACCTCGAGCTCGGCCACACCGAGTGGGGCTCCATGGTCAACAAGATGAAGACCATGTGGGAGAACGGCGAGTGCGACTGCGTCTACTCCAACGTCGTGGGCGATTCGATCGTCGCCTTCCGCCGCGAGTTCATCAACCAGGGGCTGAGCTACGACAAGTTCCCGATCTTCGCCACCGTCTGCTCGGAGATCGAGGTGCAGGCGATGGGGGCGGATTACGCCGCCGGCAGCGTCACGTCGTTCCCCTATTTCCAGTCGGTGAGCAACGCGGCGAACGAGAAGTTCGTGGAAGACGTGAAGAGCACGATGGGCGGCGATACCGTCACCTACCACGCCATGGAATGCGCCTACTTCCAGGTGTTCCTGTGGGCGCAGTCGGTGGAGACGGCGGGCGAGGTCGATCCTCTCTCGGTCCGCGAAGCCTCCAAGGGGCAAGAGGTAGATGCGCCGGAAGGGCGCGTGCGGATCGAGCCCGAGAACCTGCACTGCTGGCTGACGCCGCGCATCGGCGTGTGGGGCTCCGACGGCCAGGCCGAGATCGTCGACGAGTACGCGGAGCCGCTGATGCCGCTGCCGTACTCGGCCTACGGCGAAGCGCCCGACAATCTGTTCTGCACGCAGGCGGGCCTGGATTCCAGCAAGCTCAAGACGTAGCCGCTGACGGCTAGGGAGCCGGCGTTTCGGCGCCGGCCCCCGTCAGCCTGGAGTCACGCATCGTCGGAACCTGAACGGCTCACAACGGCTCACATGGAATGGCCGACGTAATTTTCATTGGACTGAGTCTTTCGTCCATTCTGCTGCTGGTCGCCCTCGGCCTCGCCATCACCTACGGCACCATGGGTGTCATAAACATGGCGCATGGCGAGCTCGTCATGATCGGCGCCTATGTCACCGTTCTCTGCCAGACCCATTTCGGCCTGCATTTTCTCGCCACCATTCCCGTCGCCTTCGTCGTCACCGGCGCGTTCGGCTACGCCATCGAGCGCTTCATCGTGCGACGATTGTACGGCCGCCTGCTGGATACCCTGCTCGCGACGTGGGGTCTCGCGATCATCATCCAGCAGGCCATCCGGCTCGAGTTCGGCGCCGCGTTCGCTGGGCTCCACATCGACGGGCTCGGCCCCGGCCTGCAGAACGTCCCGGTTCCCTCGTTCTTCCGCGAGACCTTCCTGGTCGGCGACTTCGTGGTGCAGCCCTACCGCACCTTCATCATCGTGCTCACCATCGGGCTGTTCATCCT
Source organism: Alphaproteobacteria bacterium (assembly GCA_965221125.1). Classification (GTDB taxonomy): domain Bacteria; phylum Pseudomonadota; class Alphaproteobacteria; order UBA828; family UBA828; genus WTGU01. The sequence goes on along the minus strand of CBDCRW010000005.1, from coordinate 33,268 downwards.
GACCTGGTGGCTGATCTTCCATACCTCCTTCGGCATGCAGCTGCGCGCGGTCTCGCGCAATCGCGGCATCGCGTCCTGCTGCGGCATCGACGACAAGAAGATCAACGCGTGGACCTTCGCCTACGGCTCCGGGCTGGCCGGCGCCGCCGGCGTGATGCTGGCCGGCTTCAAGACGGTCTCGCCCACCATGGGGACCCCGTTCGTGATCGACGGCTTCCTGGTCGTCGTCATGGGCGGCGTCGGCAGCCTCTTCGGCACCCTCGGCTCGGCCGTGATCCTGGGCGAGGTGCAGGGCTGGGTCGCGAGCCTGCTGAATGACGTGCTGGCGCGGGCGATCGTGTTCGGCGTCATCATCGTCGTCATCATCCTGCGGCCCCAGGGCCTGTTCTCCCGCCGGGGCCGCTGACGATGCAGCTGCTCACCCGGACCAACCTGCAGCTCGCCGCATACGGGCTGTTCATCGTCGTCGTGATGCTTCTGCCGTTCTTCATGGACGTCTTCTGGCTCAACCGGATCTCCAAGTACCTGGTGTTTGGCATGCTCGGCATCGCCATCAGCATGTCGTGGGGCTACGCGGGCATCCTCAATCTGGGCCAGGGGCTCTTCTTCGGCTTCGGCGCCTACATGCTGGCGATGTCGCTGAAGCTCGCCAGCCCGACGAGCCTGCAGCAGGGATCGGCGGACGAGCCGGTTCCCGACTTCATGCTGTGGACGTCGGAGCCCGGCGCGCCCATCGACCTCTGCTGCATCAACCAGGGCTCGTTCCTGTGGATTCCCTTCAAGGAGCAGTGGTTCGGCGTGGCCATGGGGCTCGTCATGCCCACCCTTATCGCCCTCGTGCTGGGCTACGCGATGTTCCGCGCGCGCATCGCGGGCGTCTATGTCGCGATCCTCACGCTGGCACTCTGCCTGCTGGTGCGGCTGCTGGTGATCGACGCGCAGCCGCTCATCAACGGCTTCAATGGGCTGACCGATCTCGGCTGGTTCACGGTGGGCGGCCTGGAGTTCGATCCCTACCTGGTGGAGACCTACTACCTCATCGCGGTCATCACCTGCCTGGTGCTGATCGGCTCCCGCTGGCTGGTCAACACCAAGGTGGGCGTGATCCTGCAGGCCATCCGCGACAACGAGGAGCGCGTGCGCTACCTCGGCTATGACGTCGCCATCTACAAGGTGTTCTTCTTCTGCGTCTCGGCGGCGATCGCAGGCCTCGCGGGCATGCTCTACGTGGTCGCAGCGGAGTTCGCCTCGCCCACCTTCATGAACATCGGCTTCAGCATCTCGATGGTGGTGTGGGCGGCCGTCGGCGGGCGCTGGTCGCTGCTCGGCGCCTGCCTCGGCGCGATCCTGCTGAACGTGGTCGAGGCCACGGTGAGCGAGACGGAGACGCTGGTGGAGGCGTGGCAGCTCATCATCGGCGCGATCTTCCTGTTCGTCGTGCTCGTGATGCCGCGCGGGCTCGCGGGCTTCATCCAGCAAGGCGCCGACTGGGGGCTGGACTGGCTCCACAAGAAGGCCGGCGAGCGCCGTGTCAGGTAGGTCGGAGCAAGGCTCGGCATGACGGCGATCCTGGAGATCGAGAACCTGGAGGTGAACTTCCGCGGCTTCCGCGCGGTGGACGGCTTCGACATGGCCGTCGAGGAAGGCGAGCTGCGGGTCCTCATCGGGGCCAACGGCGCGGGCAAGACGACGCTCATGGACCTCATCACCGGCCGCACCAAGTCGACCGGCGGCAAGGTGACCTTCCTCGGCGACAACATCACCAACCGGCAGGAGCACAAGATCGCGCGCCGGGGGATCGGCCGGAAGTTCCAGGTGCCGAGCGTGTTCAAGGACCTGACGGTCCGCGAGAACCTCGAGGTGGCGTACACGCGGAGTCTCTCGGTGTGGCGCAACCTCACGGTCAGCGCGAAGCCGCGCCGGATGGATCAGCGGATCGAGCGCGCCCTGGAGCTGGCGAGCCTGAGCGAAGAGAGCGCCAACCTCGCCGGGAATCTTTCTCACGGGCAGACGCAGTGGCTGGAGCTCGGCATGGTCCTGATGCAGGACCCGAAGCTCGTCCTGCTGGATGAGCCGACGGCGGGCATGACGGCCTCGGAGACGGAAAAGACCTCCGAGATCATCAACGGCCTGAGGGGCGAGCACTCCATCATCGTCGTCGAGCATGACATGACCTTCGTGCGCTCCATCTGCGAGGTCATTACCGTCATGCACCTCGGGAAGAAGCTCGCCGAGGGGACGGTCGAGCAGATCGAGAACGACCAGGCGGTGATCGACGCCTATCTGGGCAGCGGCGGCATCACCCATGCTTGAGCTGCTGCAGGTCAACTCCTTCTACGGCGCGAGCCACGTCCTGCGCGACATAGACCTCTCGGTCCATGGCGGCGAGATCGTCAGCATCCTGGGGCGGAACGGCGTCGGCAAGACGACGCTGCTGAAGAGCATCCTCGGGCTGGAGGTTCGTACGCGCGGCACCATCACCCTCGATGGCGAGGACATCACCGCAAGGCCCACGTACCTGCGCGCCCGCGCCGGCATCGGCTACGTGCCGCAGGGGCGCGAGCTCATTCCCGATTTTTCCATTCGCGACAACATCCTGATGGGCTGCTACGCGCGCGGCGACGGCAGGCGGCTCGTGCCCGAGCTGGTCAGGGACATGTTCCCCTACCTGCGCGACAACCTCGGCCGCAGGGCGGGTCTGCTCTCGGGCGGCCAGCAGCAGCAGCTCGCGATCGCCCGCGCGCTGGCCTCCGAGCCCCGCATCCTGCTGATGGACGAGCCGACGGAGGGCATCCAGCCCAACATCGTCGAGCAGATCGAGGACACGATTCAGCGGCTCAACAAGCAGGTCGGCCTGACGATCGTGCTCGTCGAGCAGAACGTGAAGTTCGCGCGGGCGGCCTCCCAGCACTTCTGCATCATCGAGCGGGGTGAGATCGCCGCCAGCGGCGCGATCGACGCGCTGACCGACGACATCGTCCGCAGGCACATGACGGTTTAGCGCGCTACCTGACAGGGTGGAATCGTTCGCGGTTGCCGTAGAGTCGTGGCTTCACATGCCGCGCGGCCAGAAAACAACCCCCCACCTCACCCCGGCCCTCTCCTCCCCGGCGGGGAGGAGAGGGAGACTCCGCCATCGGCGTCAGCGTCCCCCCTCCGCCCATTGGGGGGAGGGGGACAGGGGGAGGTGGGAACACTCGGACCGCAGCGATCTCGTAAGGCGGGACATCGTGTTAGCGACGATCCGCTTGCCGCTCAGCTCTCGGCTTCAGGCTGCCTCGGCGGCACGGGGCCCGGGTCGTCGAGCGCCCAGCCAGCCCCGTCCAGCGCGATCACCGTCTCGCCCGTCACGGTGCCGGGGTCGAGGCAGAGCGCGTTGACGCTGTAGCAGTCCGGCGCCGAGCGCGGCGAGTAGAACGATTTCACGCCGCAGACCGCGCAGAAGAGATGCTCGGCAACGCCGGTGCCGAAGCGGTAGCTGGTGAGCGCATCGGCGCCCGCGAGCAGGGTGAAACGCTGCTTCGGCACCACCAGATGGCGGTAGCCGCTCTTCCGGCAGATCGAGCAGTTGCAGTCCTGCACCTCGATCTCGGCCGGCGCCTCGCAGGCGAAGCGTACCGCGCCGCAATGGCAGCCGCCACGGTGGGTGACGAGCGCGGCCACGGCAGTCTCCCCGGTCTGTGGAGGGCGCGCGGCGCATGGCGGCTCGATTCTGCCGCCCCTGCCGCCGGTCGCCGGCCGGGCACTGGAGCGGGCGATGGGATTCGAACCCACGACCCCAACCTTGGCAAGGTTGTGCTCTACCCCTGAGCTACGCCCGCATATGTGGTGCCCCGTGCGCCGCGATACTACGCCATCGGCGCTTCCGCACAAGTCGCAATCCCGCTGACACATCCGCGTCACATACGCTGAGGGCAACGCACGTATCATCCGATTCCGGCAGATGGCGATTGACGCTGGCCCTCGCCGGGGGTAGGAGGGGCGCGGACCGGGGACGCCGCGTGACGCGCGCGTGCCGCTACGGGTCCGACGGCGGGTTTTTTCGCCGGCCGCCTCGCGGCCACCCCGCCGGTGAAGGAGCGAATTCCTGCGTCATTCGATTGGCCCGCGTTGAGCGGCTGGGTGCCACAGCGGCGCCCTGGCCGCGCCGTCGCGCGAGGTCTCGCAGGCTGCGGCATTGACGCCGCAATGGAGTGTGCGGCCTAAAGGCCGCAATGGAGGAAATCCAGTGGAATTGACTGAAAGTTTCGCGGAGCTCGGCTTGAGCGATCCGTTGCTCGCCGCCGTTTCCGCGGCCGGCTACGAGGCGCCGACGCCGATCCAGCACAAGGCCATCCCGCTCGTCCTGCGGGGCGTCGACCTGCTGGGCTGCGCCCAGACCGGCACGGGCAAGACCGCGTCCTACGCGCTGCCCATCATCGACATATTGAGCTCCGGCACGGGCAAGCCCCGCATGCCGCGCTGCCTGATCCTGGCGCCGACGCGGGAGCTCGCGCAGCAGATCGCGGACAACTTCGCCACCTACGGCACCAACCACAGCCTGCGCCAGGCGCTGCTCATCGGCGGCGAGGGGTTCACGCTGCAGGAAGCAGCCCTCGGCAAGGACCCCGACGTGCTGATCGCGACCCCCGGCCGCCTGATCGACATGTTCGAGCGCGGCCGCATCATGCTGGGCGGCGTCAAGGTCCTTGTCATCGACGAGGCCGACCGCATGCTCGACATGGGCTTCATCCCCGATGTCGAGCGCATCGTGCAGACGCTGCCGCGCATTCGCCAGACGCTGATGTTCTCCGCCACGCTGGGACCCGAGATCAAGCGGCTCGGCAAGGAGTTCCTGATCAACCCCAAGGAGGTGAGCGTGGCCCCGCCGGCCACCGTGGCGGGCACCGTGCGCCACGCGATGATCCTGGTCGATGCGGCGGAGAAGCGCGCCGCGCTGCGCGACCTGCTGCGCGACGAGGCGGTGCAGAGCGCGCTGATCTTCTGCAACCGCAAGAAGGACGTGGATATCGTCAGCGCCTCGCTCGCGCGCCACGGCTTCAACGCCCGCGCGCTGCACGGCGACATGGTGCAGTACCGCCGGACCGAGACGCTCGCGGCGTTCAAGGGCGGCGAGGTCAACCTCCTGGTCTGCAGCGACGTCGCCGGGCGGGGCCTCGACATCGAGGCGGTCTCCCACGTCGTCAATTTCGACGTGCCCTACAACCCGGAGGACTACGTCCACCGCATCGGCCGCACCGGCCGGGCGGGGCGCGAGGGCCGCGCGATCACGCTGGTCACGCCCGAGGAAGCCGAGGCGGTGGATGCCATCGCGGCGCTGGTGGGCGGCGCGATCCCGCTCACGACCGCCGATGGAGAGCCGGCAGCGCTCGACGCCGCCACGCGCGAGCGCGCCCGCCCGCGGCGGGGCCGCGGCAGGCGCCGCGAGGAACCGGGTGCGGCAGAGCGGAGGCCTGCGCGCAAGCGCGCCCGCAGCGCCGATGGCGAGGGTGAGAAGCCGCAGCGGACACGCGCCAGTAGAACCGATGCCGATGGCGAGAAGCCGCAGCGGAAACGCGCGCGCCGGGAAAATGCGGCCGGGGCCGGCGAGGAGCGTCGCAGCCGCAAGCCGGCCAAGCAGAGTGCTGCGTCCCGCGGCGACGAGCCGGTCACCGGATTGGGCGACCACGTGCCGGCGTTTCTCAGCGATCCCATGCCGACGCTTCCGCCCGGCGCGGAGAGATAAGACGGAGAGGCCGCCGACGCCGGTGGGAGCCGGCGCCGGCGGCGAAGGGGCGGGCGCGACGGACAGGGAGGGATCCGTACCCGCCCCGGCCCGGCCGTTGTTCCGTCACGGGGGGCCGCGACGGGGTTGCTCGATTTCCCGTGGCACCAGGGCATGGCGCTGGCCGGTGGAAACCGATCGGTCACGTCCCGGGGCCGTGCCCGATACGGTAAGAAATGATGCCGTCAGGGCATAAACGCCAATACCGTTTTCTTAGGCGTTAGATAATCCGGTCTTATGGCTTGGCGACGGCCAACAAGTCGTAGCCGAGGGAGGCCGGCGCGAGCCGGCAGGCCAGCGCATCGAGCCAGCCGACGAGGGGGTCGCTGACCACGGCCCTCTCGGACAAGAGGCTCTCGGCCCCGACGCAGGCGACGCGGAAGCCCACGCCTGAGAGATCCCGCTTCACCTCCGCAAGCGTGTAGAGGTGATAGAACATGCGGATCTCGCCCTCGTCGTGGCTGCGCTTGTAGAGGACGTCGCCGGGCTCGAGCTTGCCGCCCTGCACCAGGGGGGCGGCCGCCCGCTGCTCCGCCAGAAACCGCCGCTTCGCGTTCGGCACGCTGAGGATCAGGGTGCCGTCCGGCTTCAGCATGGCGCGGATGGCCCGCAGCAGGCGCAGGCGCTCCGCGCGTCCCGCCACGTGCGCCAGGACGCCGAAGGCCAGCAGCGCCAGGTCGAAGGCCTGCGGATGGTCCGCGGCCAGCTCGTCCGCGTCCTCTCCCCGCACGACCAGCCGCCCGCCACGCACGTACTCGCCGAAACGCTCCCCCAGGGTCTTGCGGGCGACGGGGCAGATGTCGAGGGCCAGGCCGCTCGTCCCGTCCACTTGCAGGAGAGGCAGGGTGTAGCGCCCCGTGCCGGCGCCGACATCGAGGAAGCGCCCGCCAGCGGGCAAGTGCCGCTTCATTATCCGCAGCGTGCGCCGGTTCGGGCGCGGGTAGCGCCGGTCGTAGAGGCCCGAGGAGATATAGCGGTCGTAGCTGCCGGACATGTCCGGCAGCTCGGGCCCGTTCGGGCTTGCCGCTAGTGCGGATTCAGCCGCAGCCCGCTCGGCGGACTTGGAAGCCACTGTCGTTCGTTCGTCAAACATCCTGTGTCCTCGTAACAGGATGCAGCGTTCGAGAATCGACGCCGATGGTGCCAGTCCGGGGGAACGGCCGTCAACTCGTCGTCCATGACGTTAACAACACTTAACCGGTGCCGTTCCGCCATTTCCGCCCGGACCTCCCGTTGTGATGGGCCTGCGGAACCCTAGCCCGCCAGCCTCTGATCCGCGAGCAGGGCGCGCGCGGCGCTCTCGTCCACGGTCGACAGCAAGCCCGCGGCCGCGAGCACGTAAGCCCGGTCGAGGGCAAGCGCGGGCGCGCGCGGCGTGAGCGAGCCCTGGGAGCGGCGCTCCAGCGCGGCGCGCAGCACGGCTTCGCCCGCCGCGTGCCGGCCGAGCATGCCGCCGGTGCCGATCACGAGCGGCACGTCGCGAAGGTCTGCGCCGCGCTGCTCGAAATCCGCCCCCTGGCCGGGGACGTAGACGGTGCTGAGCGTGCCGCAGTGGCGCCGGAGCGCGTGGGTCACGCAGGCGGTGGCGAGCGCGCGGTCGATCCGCTCCTCGCCGGGAGTCTCGGGCAGGTAGTCCGGCGCGCGCTGGCGCCGGGCGCAGGCCTGCCGAAGCGCGTGGGCGGTTGTCCCGGCGGCGCGGCCCTCCGCCTCCAGCCAGTCGCCGTCCGCGTCGAGCACGCCCGGCGCGCTCCAGCGCATGCCGAGATCGCCCTCCACGGTGCGCCTGAGCGGGAGCGCCGGCAGGCCCGCCGTGCGGATGCCGACCGGCGCGGGCTTCGGCGCGACGGCGGCGTGAACGTCGGTGGTGGCCCCGCCGAGGTCGACCACCACGACGTCCTTGCGCGCCGCCCCGTCGGCGCCGACAGCCAGCAGGCGCGTCGCCCGCAGCACCGCCTCGGGCGTCGGCATGACGACGGCCTCGTGGAACTCCTGCGCCCCGCTCAAACCCTTGCCGCGGATGACGTGGCGGATGAACGCGTCGTGGATCGCGGCACGCGCCGGCTCGATGTCGAGGCGGCCGATGGCCGGCAGCACGTTGGCGACGGTCGTGACGCGCTCGGCCGGCGCCACCATGCCGGCGACGGCGGAAGCGACATCGCGGTTGCACGCGACGACGATGCGGCTCTCGATCCGCGCGGCGCGGACCGCCTCGGCGTTTTCCAGCACCTGCTCGCGCTGCCCGCCGTCGGTCCCGCCGGAGAACAGCACAATCTCCGGCTGCGCCTCTTCCAGCGCGGCCACGGCTCGCTGATCCAGCCGGCCGGAAAGCCGAAGCACGATGCGCGCGCCGGCGTTGAGCGCCGCCTGCCGCGCCGCGGCCTCGGTGTACTCCGGCACGAGGCCGATGGCGGCCACCCGCAGGCCCCCGCCCGCGCTCGATGCCGCAAGCCGGCGGACGATCTTCGGATTGCCGGGCGCTTGCGCGAGCGCGCTCTCCAGCGCCGCCCGGTAGCCCTCCATCACGTCCGTCTCCGCGGTCGTCGGCGCCCGCGCCGTGGCGAGAAGGCGCCCCGTCCCGGCTTCGGTGATCGTCAGCTTTGTGAATGTGCTTCCGAAATCGACGAGCGCGATCGCATTCACGGCTTCGCGCCGCACTCGGCTTCCATCGTGGCCAGCAGGTCGTCGATCGAGGCAGGCGTCAGAATGCCGAGGTTGCCGAGGTCGTGGCGCACGTCCACCGGCACGTCGGAGCCTTCGATGTCCTCGTTCAGCACGCCGCCCATGAAGACCGGCGCATCCAGCCGCGCGTCCCGCATCTCGCCCATCAGCTTGGTGCCGTAGGTACGCGCGACGCCGTTGTGGGTGGTGATGACGACGGCGTCGGCGGCGGTCTCCACCGCGACCTTCACGATGTCCTCGGGGTCGCGGTTGATGCCGCAGTCGATGACGTTGCTGCCCGCGGCGTCGAGGGTGGACGTGAGCAGGAACTTCGCGAACTCGTGCACGTCGGTGGACGCGACCACGACGTTCTTCGCCTTCAAGCCCTCCGCCGGGCCGCGCTCGGCCAGGCCGGCGAGCAGGGTCTCGCGCTGCTTCATGGTCTCGCGCACCAGATCGGTCTCGAGGATCGGCTTGCGGCCGCGCAGGTAGGAGTCGTCGCGCGCGCCCGCGCCGAACAGCGTCTCGCAGGTCTCCGGCCCGAGCCGCTTGAGCAGGAGCAGGACCGGCGCGGGATCGGCCACGTCGACGCCCATCTCGCCCATCGCATCCAGCGCGTTGCCGAAGAAGCGCCTGCCGCCCGCCACCAGCTCGTCGCGCAAGGCCTCGATCTTGCCCCAGTTCACGTAGGGCTCCATCATCGGCAGGTAATCCTCGCACTTGCGGCTCACGGTCTGGACCGTCGCCACCTCCTGCCAGGTGGGGATGCGCTCGACCTCCGTCACCGGCACGGCGATCGGCGCGCCGCCCAGGCGGTAACGCAGGTCCGTCATCTTCATCATCATCAGGTCGTTCACGAGCACGGCCATGTTGCCGTCGAAATCGCGCGAATACCCGATGGTGTCGCCCTGGATGAACGAGGTCGGCACGCGGTCCGGGTTCACGGCGTCGAGCGCCAGCGTCACCGCCGACTTGATGATCGGGTTCTGCGTGAGCCCGCCCCAGGAGGGCGAATAGGCGGCGCCGATGAGGTCTTCCGCGACATAGCGCTCCAGCATCGCCCAGCCGATGTAGCTCGCGTAGTCGTGGAAGACGCCGGGGTAGCCGTCCTCCAGATAGGAATCGAACACGACCCCCTCGCCCCGCAGCGACGCGAGCACGCCGCCGGCCTTGAGCACGGCCATGAGCTGCGCGGTCTCGTCGTCCCAGTAGGGCCAGCGCCATGAATACTGGCTCAGCACGCCGATGCAGGTGATGCCGACCTGGAGCGCGTTCACCACGTTGTCGACCGATCCGGGACCCCCGATCATGTTGTCGGCGGCCTCCGGCTGGATCGGCACCGTCTGCGTCATCTCCCACCAGTGCTCGTCGGTCCAGAGCACCGGCCCGGTCTCCTGCGGGGCCTGGGCGCGAAGCTCCTTCGGCAGCCCCATGCGCCGCTCGGCGAGCAGGTTGAAGCGGTCCGGCGGGCGCACGCCGCGCGAGAGCGCGTCCTCGTAGATGAGGCCCATGGCCTCGCGGGTGTCGTCCCAGGTGGCGAGGCCGATGTTCATGCAGGTGCAGGGGATTCCTTGCGCCCGCGCCTTCTCGCGCCACTCGCGCTCCGAGCCCACGCCCTTCTCCGTGCAGTAGAGCGAGGTCGCGCGCTCGATGGTGGGGCCGAGCGCCCGGCCTTCGGCCACCGCCTCGCGGCCGTCGGGCAGGTCGGCGGGGATCAGCGCGGCAAGGTCGATCGCTTCGAGTGACATGCCCCTCGCTCCCTAGCCCGCCAGCGTCCAGCCGCCGTCGGCGAGCACCATCTGGCCGGTGATGTAGCCGGCGCCGTCGGAAGCGAGGAAGAGCACCGTCTCCGCGATCTCCTGCGGCACGCCCATGCGCTTCAGGTGGGTCATGTTGACGGCTTCGTCCACGTGCTCGGCCGGAATCCCCCAGTCGGCATCCCAATTCGCCTCGATCGGCCCGGGCGAGACGGCGTTGACCCGGATGTTTGGCGCGAGGTCGCGCGCGAGGGAGGCGGTGAAGCCGCGCACGGCGCCCTTCGCCGCGCAGTAGGAGACGGCGACGGAGTTCACCATGTTCTCCTGGTTCACGCCGTTGCCGAACGAGCCCGCGAAGTTGACGATGGCGCCGCCGCCGCGCGCCTCCATGTGCGGCACGACGGCGCGGCACATGAGGAACGTGCCCTTCACGTCGACCGCGAAAAGCGCGTCCCAGGCTTGCGCGTCGGTGTCGGCGAAGCGGACGGCGTCGGCCGCGTCGATCCGGCCCGCTGCGTTGATGAGCACGTCCACACCGCCGTAGCGCGTCACCGCGCTGCCCACGAAGGCCTGGATCGAGTCCTCGTCGGTGATGTCGAGGTGCGCAGCGTGGGCCGTGCCGCCGGCGGCCGCGATCTCGTCAACGGCTGCGCTCGCCGCGTCCGCGCCGCTGCGATAGGCGAGCGCCACGCTCGCGCCCTCGCGGCCGAGCGCACGCGCGCAGGCGCCGCCCAGCGCCCCGCTCGCGCCCGTCACGATGGCGACGCGGCCCTCGAATCTGCGGCCGTCGTTCCAGCGGCCAGCCACGGTGCCTCCCTCTGCCGGCTCGGTTTCGCGGGAGTGTAGAGGGCGCCATCCCACCCGTAAACGGCAGCCCGAATTCAGGCCGCAGCCGATCTGGCGTATGCTCCGCCTGCCCACCACAAGGCACGTCCCGCCATGGCCGCCATCCTCGAAATTCAGAATGTCACGAAGACGTTCCGGGGCGGCGTGCGCGCCGTGGACGACGTGACGCTCGCGGTGGAGGAGGGCGAGTTCCTGACCATTCTCGGGCCGTCCGGCTGCGGCAAGACGACCACGCTCCGCATGGTGGGCGGCTTCGAGTACCCGGACTCGGGCCGCATCGTGCTCGACGGCCGCGACGTGACGGACCTCCCGCCCTACCGGCGGCCGGTCAACATGATGTTCCAGGACTTCGCGCTCTTCCCGCACCTCACGGTGGCCCAGAACATCGGCTACGGCCTCTCCATCGCGGGCATGAAGAAGCGCGAGGCGGCGCGCGAGGTGGACGACGCGCTGCGCACCATCGAGCTGCTGGACAAGGCCGACCGCAGGCCGGCGGAGCTTTCCATCGGCCAGAAGCAGCGCGTGGCGCTGGCCCGCGCGCTCATCCGGCGGCCCAAGATCCTGCTGCTCGACGAGCCGATGTCGGCGCTCGACGCCAAGCTCCGGGAATCCATGCAGGTGGAGCTGAAGCGCCTGCACGACCAGATCGGCCTTACCTTCATGATGGTCACCCACGACCAGACGGAAGCGCTGGTGATGTCCGACCGGATCGTGGTGATGGACGCGGGCCGCATCGTGCAGGCGGGCGCGCCGACCGACCTCTACGACCGGCCCGAGACGCCCTACGTCGCGAATTTTCTGGGCACGTCGAACATGGTGGCGGGCATCGTGGCCGGCGTGACCGACGGCACCGCGCAGGTGCGCTGCGGGGAGGCCGACATCCGCGTCACGCTCCAGGGAGCCGCGCCTGCGGTGGGCGCCCGCGTCACGCTCTCGATCCGGCCCGAGAAGGTGACGCTCGGCGAAGGCCGCGCCCTGCCTGCCGCGTTCAACAGCCTCTCCGGCCGGCTCCGCGACGTCTTCTTCCACGGCGATTCGGTCCGGCTCGCCATCGACATCGGCGCGGAGCGGCTGCTCGTCGTCCACCGCCAGCTCGAGACCGGGCTCCAGCAGATGGCGCTGCCGCCGGTGGGCGGCACGGTCTCCCTCGGCTTCGACCCGGCGAGCGTGATCCTCTTCGCTGGCTCCGACGGCGGCGGCGCGGCGGCGGATCCCCCCGCATGAGGCACGCCCGGCGTCGCCGGCTCGAATTCGCCGCGCTGGTCTCGGCGCCCGTCATCTGGTGGGTGGTGGTCCTGCTGGTGCCCTACGTGATCATGCTGATGATCAGCTTCTACCGGACCCAGTTTCCCTTCCACGTTCCCGACTTCCAGGTCGCCAACTACCTGAAGGTTTTCGCCGAATCGCAGTACGTCACGATCCTTCTGCGGAGCCTGAAGATCTCGGTCTTCGTGTCCATCGTCACGGTCGCACTGGCCTACCCGCTGACCTACTTCCTGGTGTTCAAGGTGCGCTCGCACCGGCTCAGGACGATCATCTACGTGGCGACGATCGTCCCGCTCTGGGTCTCCTACCTGCTGCGCGTCTACACCTGGAAGATCGTGCTGGGCACCGAGGGGATCCTCAACACCTTCCTGATCTGGATCGGCGTGGTGGACGAGCCGATCGAGGTGCTCCTCTACAACCAGTTCGCCATGGTCATCACCATGGCATACATCTTCACGCCCTTCATGGTGATGCCGCTCTACGCGACGCTGGAGAAGATCCCGCGCAGCCTGATCGAGGGCTCGAAGGACTTGGGCGTCGGCAGGCTCGGCACCTTCCTGCGCATCACGCTGCCGCTCTCCGTGCCGGGGTTGCTGGTGGGGTTCACCTTCACCTTCTGCTTCTCGTTCGGCGACTTCATCTCGCCCCGGCTCGTAGGCGGGCCCTATTCCAACATGATCTCCAACGTGATCTCGACGCAGTTCGGCCAGGCGATGGACTGGCCGTTCGGCTCGGCGCTCTCCATGATCATGCTGTTCATCGTGCTGGCCGTGATCACGGCGTCGGACCGCTTCGAGCGCGCCGGTCGGCTGGACCTCGGCTAAGCCGTGGCGGCCCTCGACGGAGACTTGCGGCGGGGCGCGCCCCTGGAGCGGCGCAGGCGGCGCCCGCGCTCCGAGCGCGACCTCAGCTACCGGGCTCTCGCCTTCGTCACCGGCTGCGTGCTGGCGTTCCTGTACGCGCCCATCGCGACGCTGATGATCTTCAGCTTCAACGACAACAAGGTCATGCGGCTGCCCTTCGGCGAATGGACGCTGGAGTGGTACGCGAAGGCCTTCTCCAACCCGCAGCTGCTGGCGGCGGTGGGGAACAGCCTGATCGTGGCGGTGTGCGCGCTCGCCATCTGCCTCGCCATCGGCATCCCGACCGCGCTCGCGCTCGGCCGCTACGACTTCCCCGGCAAGACCGTGTTCCGCCGCCTCGTGATCCTGCCGATCACGCTGCCGGGCATCATCACGGGCGTCTCGATGCTGAGCTTCTTCTCGCAGCTCGGCGTGGAGCTGAGCCTCACCACCGTGATCATCGGCCACGGCACCGCGTTCGCCGCCATCGTGATCACCAGCGTCTACGCCAGGCTGGAACGCTTCGACCGGCGCATCATCGAGGCCTCGGCCGATCTCGGCGCGACCCCGCTGCGCACGTTCTGGAAGGTCACGCTGCCCAACATCCGCACCTCGATCATCGGCTCGTCGCTGCTGGTCTTCACCCTCTCCTTCGACGAGATCCCCGTGACCTTCTTCCTCACCGGGCGCGACAACACGCTGCCGATGTACATCTGGTCCGCTATCCGCCGCGGGATCACGCCCGAGATCAACGCCATCGGCACGGTGATCATCGGGGTCTCGATCATCCTGATCGTGGTCTCGACCGTGATCCTGATCCAGCCGCGGGAGAAAGGGCGGGAGCGGTAGTCGTCCGCTCCCGCGGTGGTTAAGACAGCCGATCCTCGGGCTCGGGCGGCTGGCCGCCGTCGCGGCGCAGCAGGCGGCGGGCCGCCTCGATATCGGCGTCGGCCTTGCGGGCGGCGAAGAACTCTGCGGTTTTCATGGCGGATACCTTCTCGGCGACTGCGGTCGCGACGAACTGGTTGAAGCTGGTGCCATCTTCCCTGGCGATGTGCGCGGCGGCCTCCTTCAGGGACTTGGGAAGCCGCAGCGGGTAGGTGCTGGTTTCCTTCTTCGCCATCACACGCTCCTCAAGGCTTGCCCTGGCGTTTGCAGCGCGATGCCGAAGCGCGCCGGGGCGTCGCCGAAATCCCGCCGGTTGAACGTCACCAGAGCGTCGGCTTGGCCGTTCACGGCGGTCTCGAACACCATCTCGTCGGCGGGGTCGCGAAGCTGCGGGCGCCACAGGTAGCGCGGATCAACCGGCTCGCACACCGCACAAAGCGCCGAGACGATGGTCGATACCTCCTCTTCGCTCAATCCGGACGCGATCCGATGCACAGGCTCGCGGCAGACCGCCTCGTACTCCAACGCCAAGGCCACCGAGAGCAAGAGCGTGAACCTTTCGCTCAGGGCCCGGTCGAGCAGCGCTGCGGAGGCGCCGCTCGGGCTGCGCAGGCCGGCGACCACGACGTTGGTATCCACCACATATCGCATTTTATGTAATATCACATCATATACAATGTCAAGCCAAATTCAAGACCGCTTGACCCGCTCGCCCTGGATCGCCGCCGCCTGCCCGTCCGGGATCAGGTCGCGCGCGCCGGCGCTCTGGTCCTCGTAGCCGCGCAGCAGCTCGATCGGGTCCTGCAGGTCGTGCCAGCCGAGGAAGGGCTCGTGCACGGCGTAGCCGATGAGCCGCTGCAGTGGCTCGGGCAAGGTCCGCGCGATCTCCGGCGGCACGGCAAGGTACTGGTTCTGCTCCTGCCGCAGCCAGCCGAGGCAGTAGCCGTAGAGCAGGCCGATGCGCGTATCGCCCGCGCGGTTGGCGCCGCCCGCGTGATAGGTGGAGCCCAGGATGTAGACGGCGGAGCCGCGCGGCATCTCGGCCGGCACCGCGTCTGCCAGCGCGGGCTTCCGCTCGTCGTCCCAGCGGTGGCTGCCCGGAACCACCAGCGTCGCCCCGTTGGCGGCAGAGAAATCCGTGAGCGCCCAGATGGCGGTGACCACGCTCTGCCGCTCGCTGGGATGGGCGAGGGGGTAGACCAGATCGTCCCGGTGCAGCTCCTGCATGGTCTCGCCGGGGCCGATGGCGATGGCGGCGGCCGAGGAGAGCTGGTAGCGGGCGCAGTAGGGGCCGAGCACCGCGTCGTTGAGCGTCGCGATCGCGGGATGGAGGGCAAGCGTGCCCGCAGCGCGCGAGTTGACCAGGACCGTGTGCGTGCGCGTGGTCTTGTGGCCCACGAACTCGCCGGTGCCGGTGGGCGTGCGCGCGATATCGGGCGCGAGGTCGGCGGCGACGGCGTCCATGATCGCCGCGTCCGCGAGGCGTTCGAGGATGACGCAGCCGTCGCGCGCGAGCACCGCGAGAGCGTCGTCCGCAGGCGCCGTCCCCGGCAGCGAGACGAGGGAGGGCATCGGCCGGCCCTCAAGATGCGTGGAGCACCGTGCCACCTTCCGCCAGCGACACGGTGCTCCGCACTAGGATTGCCGACCTAAGCGACAGGGACAGCTATTCGGCCGCCAGTATCGCGTTCCAGGTCTCGACGTACTTGCCGATGCGGGGCGGCAGCTTCCAGAAATCCAGCCCCTCCGCATAGTCGAGGTCGTCGAGGTGGAGGTCGCGCTTCACCTCGTCGGTCAGGCAGTCGGCAACGGCGACCGGGTTCGCGGCGGAGTAGCCGGCGACCCGGACCATGCCGCACTGGCCGTCCGGCCCTGAGATGAAGTTGATCCAGTCGTAGGCGCAGTCGATGTTCTCGCTGCCCTTCACGATGTTCCAGACGTCCTGCCAGCCGTCGGCCTTCTCGTCCGGCAGCACCTCGGCGACGGGAATCCCCATTTCCTGCAGCTGGCTCACCTGGTAACCGCCCCAGGTCTCGGAGACCCAGACCTCGCCGTTGGCATAGAGCTCGATGAGCTCGCCGGCGGACGACCAGTACTTCCGCACCAGCGGCTTCTGCTCGATCATCTTCTGCTTGATGGCGTCCAACTGCTCGTCGGTCATGTCGTAGACGTCGAAGTCCGCGCCGTACATGAGCCGGGCGGTGAGATACATGCTGGTCTTGACGTTCTGGATGCCGATCTTGCCCTCGTACTGCGGGTCGAACAGCACGGCGGCCGAGGTCGGCGGGGTCTCGAACTTGTCGGTGCGGTACATGAGCGGGATCGAGCCCCAGGCCATCGGCATCGACCAGATGCTGCCGTCCGACTGCACGCCCGGATGGTCGCGGAACGAGGCGTAGATCTCGTCGAAGTGCTCGAGGCGGGCCGGGTCGAGGGGCTCGAGAACGCCCATGCCGGCCATCAGCTGGGCGTTGTCCACGGCCGGCGAGATGAGGTCGTAGCCGCCGCCGCCCGCCGCCATCTTCGCGGTGATCTCGTCGTTCGAGCCGATGTAGGTGGGCACTAGCGTGCATCCGGTCTGCTCGGTGAAGATCTCGACCACGCTGGGATCGGTGTAGCCCTCCCAGGTCATCACGCGCAGCTCCGTCCCCGCTTCGGACGACGCAGCGTCCAGCGTCATGCCGCCCGTGGCGACCACCGCGCCGCACAGCGCGGCCAACCCGATCTTCCTCGTAAGCCTCTTCATCGTGACGTCTCCCTCTGCTTGCTCTGGCTCTCGTCCGCCAGCGAACGTGCGTGCCCGCTCCCGCCGCGGCCGTGCCGGCGCGCAGCAGGCGAGCCTGGCCGGCGGACCCGGCAGCGATTAGACCGGATTAGTCTTGCGGGGTCCAATAGAGGCTCGGCCTGCGAACGCGCGCCATGCGCCGCAGCCGGGATTTCCGCCGTATGACCCTATGCTATCGTGGCAGAGGAGCGGCGCCCGCCGCATGTCCGCGTGCGGGCGCCCGCGCCTGACGGCCGGCGGCGGTGAGTAACAAATGCTCAGAGCGTTTCCGTCCAGGACGGAAACGCTCTGAGAGCGCCAAACCAGGGGAGGGACGACGATGCAGACGATCAAGCGGGGCGAGGTTCCGAGCAAGTACGCCTTCGACTGGGAGGACGAGCCCGTGCTCAGGGTGGCGCAGGGCGAGGCCTTCCAGCTGGAGACCGACGACGCGCTCTCCGGCCTCATCGCCGATGACAGCGACGACCCGCAGGTGCACGACTTCACCGGCGAGCACGTGGTGGCGCTGCAGAGCGTCTGGCCGCCCAAGTACAACCCCGTGGTGGGGCCGGTCTACGTGGAGGGCTGCGAACGCGGCGATACGCTGGCGGTCAGCATCCACTCCATCGACCCCTGGCGCTACGGCTTCTCGGGCATCCTGCCGGGCATCGGCCCGCTGGGCGATTCCAAGCGCTGGGCCGAGTGCTCGGAGGCGCACGTGCAGGTGATCGAGCATTTTCCCGGCCCGAGCGGTCACACGCGGGACGGCACGGGCAAGTATTCCGACAAGCTCACGTGGGACCTGATGCCCTTCTGCGGCACGCTCGCGTGCGCGCCGGAGCGCGAGGTCTTCACCTCGCTGCTGGGCCAGGGCCCCTTCGGCGGCAACATCGACTGCCGCGACGTGCGCGCGGGCCACACGATCTACCTCAACGCCTACCACGACGGCGGCCTGCTCTACGTAGGCGACATGCACGGCGGGCAGGGGGATACTGAGTTCACCGGCATCGCCGACGAGACCCGGGCGACCATCGAGCTCAGCGCCACGGTGATCAAGAACAAGCACGCGCCTTGCGTGCGGATCGAGAAGCCGGACAGCCTCGTCGCGGTCGGCATCAACCTGCCGATGGAGCACGCGGTCTACGACGCCTGCGACAATATGATGCAGTGGCTGCGGGACGACTACGGCATCAGCGGCAAGGACATGTACATCCGCATGTCGTGCGATCCCGCGTTCCGCATCCGCACCTACCAGATGGTGCGCGCGGTGACGATCCAGCACGTCGTCGGCGCGGAGTATCCCAAGGAGCGCCTGATCCCCGCGTTTTAGGGGGCACCGCTCCGGTTCTTGGCGGCGGCGAAGAGCGAGGAGACTGCGAACGTGGAAACGACAGGCTTGAGCGGAAGCGCCGGCTGTTTCGTGGGCCGCGTATGGGCGCCCGGCGAGGGGCCGCTGGTGGTGGCGCTCCGGGGCGATGCGGTCCACGACATCACCTCGCGCGCCGCGCCCACCATGACGGACGTGCTGGAGAGGCCGGATCCGGCCGCCTTCGTGAAGGGGCAGGCCGGCCGCCGGCTCGGCACGCTCGCAGAACTGGAGGCCGACAGCTTGGCAGCAGGCTCCGATCCGGACCGACGGCACTTCCTCGCGCCCAACGATCTTCAGGCGGTCAAGGCCTGCGGCGTCACCTTCGCCGGCTCCATGCTGGAGCGGGTGATCGAGGAGCGGGCCGAAGGCGATACCTCGCGGGTGCAGGCGATCCGCACGCGCATCGGCGCAATGATCGGCGACCGCCTCGGCAACGTCCGGCCCGGCTCCGAGCAGGCCGCGCAGGTCAAGTCCGCGCTGATCGCCGAGGGCATCTGGTCCCAGTATCTCGAGGTCGGCATCGGCCCCTACGCCGAGGTGTTCTCCAAGGCGCAGCCGATGTCGGCGGTGGGGTGGGGGGCGCCGGTCGGCCTGCATCCGGAGTCCAACTGGAACAACCCGGAGCCCGAGATCGTCCTCGCCGTGGCAAGCGACGGGCGGATCAAGGGCGCGGCGCTCGGCAACGACGTCAACCTGCGCGATTTCGAGGGGCGCTCCGCGCTCCTGCTGAGCAAGGCCAAGGACAACAACGCGTCCGCCGCCATCGGCCCCTTCATCCGCCTCTTCGACGAGAGCTACACGCTGGACGATGTCCGCCGCGCGGAACTGACGCTGAAGGTCGAGGGGCGGGACGGCTTCGTGCTCGGCGGCACCTCGTCGATGGCGCAGATCAGCCGCGACCCGGAAGACCTCGTGGCGCAGACCTGCGGCGCGCATCACCAGTATCCCGACGGCTTCATGCTCTATCTCGGCACGCTGTTCGCGCCGACGGAGGACAGGGACGTGCCGGGCGAGGGCTTCACCCACAAGGAAGGCGACGTGGTCACCATCTCCGCGCCCGCGCTCGGGAGCCTGGTGAACACCGTGCGCCGCTCCCCCGATTGCTGGCCCTGGGTGTTCGGCGCGCGGGCGCTGATGCGCTCCCTCGCCGAGCGCCAGCTGGTGTGATCGCCGTTGTTGCCAATCTTTGCCAACGACGTTAGCGTCGCGCCATGAGCACGATGAACGTTTCGCTGCCCGAGGCCCTCAAGGACTTCGTGGAGGAGCAGGTCAGCGCGCGCGGCTACAGCACGTCGAGCGAGTACGTCCGCGAACTGATCCGCAGGGACCAGGACCGGCAACGCCTGCGCGGCCTCCTTCTCGAAGGGGCGGCGTCGCCGCAGGCGGCCACGGCCGATGCGGGCTACTTCGACGGGCTCCGCAGCCGCGTCCGCGCCGCCGGCCGTCGGTGAGCGGCAAGCCGGTCGTCCTTCGCGAGCGGGCGCGGCGCGATATCGACGAGGCGATCGAGCACTACCTGTCGGAGGCGGGGCCGGCGGCGGCGCTGGACTTCGTCGACGCGCTGGAAGACACCTGCCGTCAGATCGGCGAACGGCCGGCGAGCGGCTCGCCCCGCCATGGGCATGAACTGGACTTGCCCGGACTGCGCTTCAAGTCAGTCGGAAAGTTTCCCTATCTGGTCTTCTACGTGGAAAGGGAAGCGGACATCGACGTTTGGCGCGTCCTGCACGGGGCGCGGGACATTCCAGCCTGGATGCAGCCGCCGGACGAGGCGTGATGCGGCAGGCGCCTCAGCCCGCCGGCACCGGCGCGTCGTCGCGCAACAGCCGTGCCTCCTTCAGGTCCGCCCAGAGCGCGGGCGGGATCGGCTCCTCCAGCAGCGCCACGTTCTGGCGCACCTCGCCTTCCGCCATGGCGCCGGGGATGATGCTCTTGACGGCGGGGTGCGCGAGGACGAACTGCAGCGCCGCCGCCGCCAGCGTCACGCCGTGGCCCTCGCACACGCTCTCGATCCGGCGCACGCGCTCCATGATGTGGGGCGGCGCGGGCTGGTAGTTGAAGCGCGCGCCGTCCACCGCGCCGGTCGCCA
This sequence comes from Alphaproteobacteria bacterium, assembly GCA_965221125.1. Taxonomy (GTDB): domain Bacteria; phylum Pseudomonadota; class Alphaproteobacteria; order UBA828; family UBA828; genus WTGU01. Next base: position 13,025 of record CBDCRW010000005.1, on the reverse strand, counting down.
GGATGCCGGAGTTGTAGGGCCCGCCCAGGATGATGCCGACGTCGCGCTCGACGCAGGTCGGCAGGAACGAGCCCAGCGCCTCCTGCTCGATCAGCGTGTAGCGGCCGGCGAGCAGGAAGCAGTCGAAATCGGCGTGACCCAGCAGCGCCTCGCAGGCCTCCCACTCGTTGACGCCGGCGCCGATGGCGGCGATGCGGCCCGCCGCCTTCAGCTCGTCCAGGGCGCGGTAGCCGCCGCGATCGAAAAGCTCGCGGACCTTCCCGTCGGCCACCGCCTGGCTGCCGTGCGTCCACACGTCGACGTCGTGGATCAGCAGGATGTCGATGGCGTCCACGCCGAGCCGCTCGAGGCTGGACTCGTGGCTCTGCATCACGCCGTCGTAGGTGTAGTCGAACACCACCTGCTTCGCGGGCGCGTCGATGAAGAGGCCCTCGGTCGACTCGTCCGTCGGCCCGTCGACGAGCAGCCGGCCGATCTTGGTGGATAGCACGATGCCCTCGCGCCCGGCCCTCCCAATGGCCACGCCGAAGCGTTCCTCGGAGCGCCCGAGACCGTAGAACGGCGCGGTGTCGAAGAGCCTGACGCCGGCGGCGAAGGCGGCGGCCAGCGTGGCCTGCGCGTCCTCCTCCGAGATCCCCCGGTAGAGATTGCCGAGTGGCGCGCCGCCGAAGCCGAGCCGGGTCACGCCGAGGGGGCGGGCCGTGCGCCCGCTCAGGTTCGTCGTATCGGTCGCTCTCACCCGCGCATCCTCCTGCCGCCAACGCCGACGCGGAGCTTAGCCCGCAATTCTCGCCGCGCCCATGGTTCACGCGAACTCCGTGCACGGCACGGGCATCCTCCGCCGCTGGTCCGAGCGGCTTCTTCTCTGCCGGCCTGCAATGCCGCCGGTGCAGACCGTGGCATTCACCAAGCATAGCGAGCCAGCACTCGTTTCCGAGCCAAGATAACGGCGCCTGACTCCCTTCCTTTACTCTTGCGACGCCATGTCCTTACCTCGCGCGCATCCATACGAGAGCAGTATGTATTTTTCGCGAAAAGGCATTTTTTGTTCTGTGCAAGAGGCGATATCAATTTCGGATACAAGAGAAGATACCGGACATCTTCAACCCAATGAGGAAGGCGAAAGACCGTGCACGGGGCGCATCGCATAAAAGGGAGAAGGGCGTCGAGGCCCGCGTCCCGACCCGCTCCAATCTCCCGTCCAGCGGGAGTTTCACGAACGTCAGCGATGATCCGGCGCGCGCAGATTAGCGTGGAACTTCTGCGCCTCTTTGCTTTCCGAACCCGTCTTTACGTTAATGAAGAGGCCTCGTATCGGGAGGCCTCGTTTGTGGACTGCAGCGCCGAGTTTATCAAGACGACTCCGGCAGTGTCCATAGTCATCGTGTCGCATAACAACCTGCCTGAGACGGTCGGGGCAACCGACGACCTTACGGAACCATTAGCCGCCATTTGCCGCGCCGTCAAGCATAGGATACGGCAGCGGCCCCGGCTCCCCTCCGCCCCGCCGCAGCCGCTTCGCCGCAGGCGGCGGGCTACGTCTCTGCGCTAGCGCGTATCCTGGGGCGCGGTGCTCGTCGGGAGCACGTCCTGCGCGATGTCGCCGGCGACGCGCGTTGCGGCGTCCCTGACGGCGTCGCGCGTGAGGTGGGTGTAGCGGGCGGTCGTCTGGATCTGCGCGTGGCCGAGGAGCTTCGCGATCACCGGCAGGCTCTCGCCCAGCGCCAGCGCGCGTGAGGCATAAGAGTGACGCAGGTCGTGGATGCGCACGTCGTCGAGGCCGGCGCGGGCGCGCACGCGGGCCCACGGCTCGAAGATGCTGGACAAGCGCTGGCCCGCCCGCGCGCCGGGGATCACCCACGGGTTGCCCGCAACGCGGGGGATGGCGGCGAGGACCTCCGCCGCTTCCGCCGAGAGCGAGACCGTGCGCGGGCCGGTCTTGCTGTCGGCGAGGCGAAGCTCACGGGCGCCCAAGTGCACGTCCTCCCAGCGGAGCGTCAGGATCTCGTTCCGCCGGCAGCCGGTGAGCATGAGAAGGCGGAGCGCGGCCGCCGCATGGGGGGAGACGCGCCCCGTCGCCTCCAGCTCGTCCAGCGCGCTGCCTAGGCGCCGGAACTCGGCGTCGGTGAGGAAGCGCTCGCGCCGGCCCACCCTGTACTTCTGGGCCGCGCGGCAGGGGTTGACCCCTTCGGCGGCGACGCCCCAGGCCTGGGCCTGGTCGATCATGCGCGAGAGCGTCGCCACGACGAGGTTGGCCATGGCCGGGCGGTCGCGGAGGGAATGCTGCAGGTCGGCGACGTCGCGGCGCGCGATGGCAGAGACCGGGAGCGTGCCGAGGGCGGGGACGATATGGCGCTCGATGGCGAGCCTGTACTGGGCTGCGGTGCTGGGCTTGCAGCGGACCGCGACGTGCTCGCGCAGGTAGCGCGCAGCGAGGGCGGCGAGGGTGGGGCCGGCGGGCTTCGGGGTGGGGCGGTCGGCGATGTCCTCGCCGGCGTGCACACGGGCGATGATGAGGGATGCGCGCCTGCGTGCCTCGCCCGCACCGATGACGCCGTGGCGGCCGACGGTCGTGCGTCTGGTGCCCTTGGGTCCCCTGGTCTGCACGACGTAGACCCGTGCGCCGGAGGGATAGACGCGGACGCCGAAGCCGGTGAGCGCGCGGTCCCACAGCACCCGGTCCCGGCCCGGCGCGAGCGCGCCCACCACCGCGTCGGTGATCGTCCCGTGCGTCGGTTCACTCATATTGATGGGTCGTCCCTGCCGGGTGCGATGTCGGCGCCGATGCTGGCGCCGACCCTGTCGGCGGAGGTGCGCTCGGTCTCGCGCGCGAGGTGGGCGTAGCGGGCGGTGCTCTGGATGTCGGCGTGGCCCAGCAGCTTGCCGATCATGGACAGGCTCTCGCCGGCGGCGAGCGCGCGGCTGGCATAGGAGTGGCGGAGGTCGTGGATGCGCACGTCGTCGAGGCCGGCGCGGGCGCGGAGGCGATACCACTCCGCGGTGATGGTGGTGAGATGCGTGCCGGGCTGCTTGCCGGCGATGATCCAGGGGTTGGCGGGCACGCGCTCGATCCCTGCCAGCACCGCCTCCGCCGTGGGGGTGAGCGGGACCATGCGCGCACCCGTCTTGCCGTCGCGGAGGCGGAACTCGCCGGCGGTGCGGTCCACGTCGTCCCAGCGGAGCGTGAGGATCTCGTTCAGCCGGCAGCCGGTGAGCATGAGCAGGCGCAGCGCCGCAATGGCGTAGGGGGAGACCGCGCCGTCCGCGCTGGCCGCCGCCTCGGCCTCCGCCTCAGCGAGCGCCTGGCCCAGCCGCCGGTACTCGTCGCGGCTGAGGAAGCGTTCGCGCTTCTTCTCCCTGTACTTGCGGACGGCGCGGCAGGGGTTGGCGCCGTCGGCCACCATGCCCCAGGCGGCGGCCAGCGTGAACATCTTGGAGAGGACCGAGAGCGCGCGGTTGGCGGCGCGCGGTGTCTCGCGCAGGTTGTAGTGGAGCGCGGCCACGTGGGCGCTCTCGACCATGGCGAGCGGCATCATGCCGAGCGCGGGCAGGATGTGGTTCTCGAGCGAGCCCCGGTAGATGCCGGCGGTATGCGCGTTGCAGTTCTGGGCTACGTGGGCGCTCAGGTAGCGCTCGGCGAGGTCGGCGACGGTGGTGCCGGCCTGGGGCGGCAGCACGGCCGGCTCCTCGCCCCGCTTGATGCGGTCGATGACCTGGGCCGCGCGGAGCCTCGCCTGCGTCGCGGTGATCTCGCCGTGGGTGCCGAGGGTGACGCGGCGGGGGCCGCCGCCCGCGCGGCTTTGCACGACGTAGACCTTCCGGCCCGAGGGGTAGACGCGCACGCCGAAGCCGGCGAGCTCGCGGTCCCAGAAGATGACGTCGCGGTCCGCGGCGGCGAGCGCGTCCACCGCGCGGCCCGTGAGCGCAAGCGTGCTACGGCGCGGCATTCCCGTCACCACTCGGCGTGGGCCGGCCCGCATAGCGCAAGGCGGCCGTCATCACTTCGGAACGGATCGGAATCACGCGCGACCGCACACGTGCGCATGCCTGCCGGCAAGGCAGGCACGAGCGCCAGGGGAGGAGTTCAAAAATAGTCATGGTTGGAATGCGTTAGCGCTTGTCCGCGCAATCCGCCGGGTTCAAGCGCGAAACACCGGCATCTGCTTCTCAGGTACGACACGCCCCGCACGAGGCCTCTTCAGAATGAGGAGAGCCTCGGAGCCATGAAGAAGACGAAGCTGACTCGCAGCTTGCTGGCGGCGTGCTCGATCGTCGCCCTCTCAGTCGTCCTGTCCGGCTGCCTGCACAGCAGCGACGACACGGCCGAAACGGAACCGCCCGTGGAGCCGACCGAGCCGGTCGATCCCGGTCCCACGGACGAGGAGATCGCTGCGGCGACCAAGGCGGCCGGCACAAAGAGGGCCGCCATCGAAGCGGAGGCCAGTCAAGGGCCGAATCAAACCCCGATCAACGATGACGCTGGTCTCGGCGGCAGCGCCGCCGACGGCACAGCGGTCGACACTTATTCGCTCGCGATCTCTCGTGACCGCTCCGGTACGAAGATCACGATCGACGATACCGCGATGGCGGGTGACGACGATCCCAAGTTCGCTCAGACGATGGATCTCGGTGACGGTCTCACTCGGCACGAGCGCGACAACGGCGAAGGTGTCGTGGAAGTGGTGATGGTGAGCACCGACATCGAGGCACCCACGGGAGTGGCGTTCGCGATGTGGGATAACAACCTTGACGCCACCGACACCCTGCCTCAGGCGCTGAACGCGCGTGATCTCGACGACGCCGTGGACGCCGACGGCGACGGCACTGCGACCAACGACTTTACCGCGCTCACGGTTGCGCAAGACGCTGCCACCTACATGCTGGTCGCCTCGGCTTCGTTTGTTCCCGGTGCGGGGGCGACGACCCAGCTGACGTTCGATGACGACGATACAACCACCGCCGGTATGGACGAGGCTGCCGAAGTGGCCGGCACCTACAACGGCGCGATGGGAACGTACCGTTGTAACGGCACCGCCGATTGCACGGTGACGGTCAATGCGATGGGTGCGGTCACCGCAATGAGCGCCGGCTGGGTGTTCACGCCCGACGCGGGCGCCACCTCCGATCAGCCGGACTACGACTACCTGCACTACGGCTTCTGGCTGAAGAAGACGACCAAAGACGGCGAAACCACCTACAACGAGGTCGAGACCTTCGCTGGTTCTTCGACTACCGCGAGCGGGAGCGTTGCCGCCGTTGTAGGCACCGCAACCTATTCGGGCGGCGCGGCGGGCGTGTACGTGCACAGCGTGATCAACCCGGACGGGAGCGAAGCGTCGGCAACCTCCGGCCACTTCACGGCGGATGCCGAGCTGACGGCCAATTTCGGTGGGCCTGACGTTGCCGTTAACGATCAGTTCATGATCTCCGGCACCATCGACAACTTCGCCCTGTCCGGCCACGACGAGGGACCCGGCTGGTCGGTGAGCTTGGAGGATGGTGGCGATACCGACAATATTGCTGATGGCACCGGCACCTTCTCCGGCGTCGCCAAGGGCGGCGGGGCCGACGGCTCGTACAGCGGTACGTTCCATGGCACGGCCGACGCTGACAATCAGCCTCACACCGCAGTTGGCGAGTTCAACGCCAACTTCGCCAATGGCACGGTCGCCGGCGGCTTCGGCGCCAGGATCGACGAGGAGTAAGACAAGCCAGCAGGTCAGGCTCCCGTCCACGGGGGCCTGACCGCGCTGCGAGAGTAGGCTTCGTTTCAAGGGTGGCGCACACCGCGCCACCCTCTTTTTTTGCCTTAACGTTTTTCCCTCGACGGCGGGCGCTCGCTCCGCTCGCTTGCCTACGCGCTTCGCGCGCGGCGCGGTCGCGCCGTCCGGGCCTTCGGCCCGGCGCTAGGCTGGCAAACGCCTCGCCTGTCGCCGGGCGCTCCCCTCTCCTCCCCTCGGGGAGGAGAGGGCCGGGGTGAGGAGGGGGCGCTTGTCCTTCCCGCTCGGGCGGGGTGCGCTCCGGGTCCAACGCCCACCTCCCCCTGGCCCCCTCCCCCCTGAAGGGCGGAGGGGGAACGCCATCGGAAAAAGCGGGGCTACTCCCGTCCAATCCGGCAGGGCGGAGGGGGAACGCAGGCTGAGAGGGCGGGGACTACTCCCTCTCCGCCCCTGGGGGCGGAGAGGGTTGGGGTGAGGTGGGGGTCTTTTCTATTGGAGATTATATACCTAGATCACAATTGCCCGGTCACGCCTCCGGGTCCTTGACCACTCTCACCTGACGCAGCACCGCACGCGCCAGTTCCTCCGGGGTGGCGTCGATGCGTACGTCCTCTTCCAGTTCGGCCTTGGGCGGCTGATAGCTGGAGGGTTTGATTCGGACGACGGGAGGCTTCGACTCGTCCTTCACGGCGGTTTCGCTCCTACCACGTCGTTTGTTTGTGGGCCACCCCGCGCAGGCCCCGGGGTTGGTGCTCACGGCACCAGTCGTACGCCTCGGTGACGTTCTGGGTCCCGATCACCTTGCCGCACGTTCCCCCGCCCTCCGCCCGCGGCCACCAGTGCTGGCACGTGAGGCAGGAGGGGGGTTTCGGGTCCTCGCGGGGTTCCTGATCCACGTTCTCTTGATGGTCGCCGTCCGCCCGGTAGTCAAGTCGGGTTGACCGTCCGGCGTCCTCTCCCCTACGCTCGTTTCCGCAAGCAAGACACGGGTACCCGCTGAGTCGGGTCGCCCGCTCGAATACAAGAGTCCGTGCAGGGTCGGGGGTAGCTCCCTCGTCCCGGACGAATAGGCGGGGCTTCCCACGCTAACCCGTGTGTTGCTTGCAACGGCCCGGCGCCCGCCGGGACCGGGGCGACGGAGTGGGGTGTGGGATGAGATGGTCGATGATACTGCTCGCCGCAGTCATGGTGGCAACCGGGGCCGAGGCGGGGCAGGGAGACGCCTTCCAGCAGCTTACCAACTACCTGACGACGGGGGACCCCCTCCGGGAGGCCAACGGGGTCGCCACCGCCCGCATCTACGACCGGAGCGCGTGCGTCTCCGGCATGGACGACAGCAAGGGCGGCTACGTCCGAATCTACTGGAATAACGTCGACCCCGAGTTCATCGAGATCGAGTACCGCTACTTCCCCGACAACGGGCAGGTCCTCGTCATGACTCTCGCCGGGGACGATGTCGTGGCGGACATCGAGCCGCAGAACGATCTGCTCTACCTCAGCCTCGTCATATCCGGGGTCTCGATGGGGAGCCACAAGCGGGTCACCCTGCCGATGTACAACTTGGACCCGGACCGTTTGCGCCGCGCGCTGGAGATTCTCTACACCCGGCACTGCACCGGGACCAAGAGCACGATCGCGTTTTAGCCATGAGAGGGCTCGTCGCGATAACCCTACTGGCAGGGGTCGTCTCCGTTGCCGCCTGCACCCCGGACCTTCGGGTGGTCGCCGGCGGGGCACAGTTCACCCCCGCCCCCGTTTCCGGCGCGTCCGCTCGGACGGTCCACGAGCGGCAGGGCGAGAGTCACCGGTCCCGCCAGATGCGATTCCTGGGGTACAGCCGGGATGGCGAGACCGGCTTCAAGGAGCACCTCGTCGGCTGGGGAGGCCCCGGCACCGACCCGCGCAAGGTCGTGGTCCCCTTCCCCGTCGTGGTGCATGACGGTCCGTACCGCTGGGAGGTCGACGGCATCGTGGGGGGATTCTACCGAACGCCCCGGGGAGGGTACTGCTGGAACTACCGCTACCGCTCGTGGCCCGCGGGGGCGAAGAACTACCGCCTCAACTACGCCTTCGCCTGCCAAAATCGCTCGGGACGGTGGGTCGCGTACAAGAACCAGCGGGAGAGCCCCGCTGGCAGCACCAACCGCTCTCATGTAAACCTGCAGCGGCTGATGCAGCAGATGCTGCGGTGAGTATCAGATCAACCCATCAAAACAGGAGGAGATGGCATGGGTGAACGGGAGTCGTATGACGTAAAGTCGGTCGAGGTATTCACCAAAGCTGTGGCGCGCCTACTGATCCAGTGGGGTAGTCACAAGGACGACGTCAAGACTAATCTCTTGAGTTTGGACACCCATCTTTGTGATGAAATTTCCCGGTTGAAATATCCATCGTCACAGACTGACACCAATTACACCAATCAGGTTGCTCAGGAAGCACGGTACATTCAAACCACTCTCTGTGAGCAAGCGCGAAATCTTGTTCGGTCGGATAATTAGCAGGACTAGGCTTGTCCACGGTCTTGGGATAAAAGGCGTTCTCTTCCATGAATCCTACTTAGTCGGCTTCGCCCCCGACTCCAGTCCGTTGTCCGCGATCAGGTCCGCGTACCGGAGCCGCTTCCCCACCATTCCCGTCACGATGCCGGTCATCTGATCGAGGGTGTCGGCGGCGCGGGCGTTGTGCCGTCCCGCGAACTCGGTCACGTACCGGTCGAGGTGCTTCGGGCTGAGCTTGTGGTAGGTGCCGACGTACCCGCGCTTGAGCATCGACCAGAAGCTCTCCATCCCGTTGGTGTGAGCCTGGTCCCGGACGTACTCCCCGACGCTGTGGGCAACTGCCTCGTGGGCGAACGACATGCCCTGGTACGCCCGCGCCTCGTCGGTATAGACCGTGGTCCCCTCGGCGGCCCGCTCGGCCACGAATCCCTGCAACGTGGGACCATCGGTCGCCTCCACCACCCCGGCGCTCACGCGCTTGGTGTCACGGTCCCGAACACCGACCACGGCGGTCTTACCCACGGCACCCCGGCCCTTCAATTCCCGCCGTTTCTTGGCGTGCATATTCTTACGCTTGCCGCCGATGTACGTCTCGTCCGCCTCCACCGGACCCTTGAACGGCTCGGGGTCGTTCTCGAACGATTTCCGGAGCCTATGCATCAGATGCCAAGCAGATTTTTGGGTGATCTCAAGATCCCGATGCAGCTTCATGCTGCTGGTGCCCTTGAGGCTCGTCGTCAGCAGGTAGACCGCGATGGCCCAGGTCTGGTAGCCGAGCTTCGAGCCCTGCATGACGGTGCCGGTCCGCAGGCTGAACATCGGGCGGTTGGAGCAGTCGCGGCACCGGTGCGTCATCGTCTTGTGCTTGATGCCGGCCTGGACGTTGAGGCTGCCGCAGTGGGGGCAGTGGGGGCCGTCCGGCCACACCCGCTCCTCGAACCACCGCCGCGCTGCCTCGTCGTCGGGGAACATCCGCAGCAGGGTGACGAGGCCGATGCCCTCGCGGTCGCCCTTGCCCGGTGAACTCTTGCCCATCCCCGATCCTCCTGAATTGTGACCGAAGTGTAACACGTCTGGAGACGGGCGTCAAGACGAACTTTCTTCTAAAACAAATACTTAGGGGAGGGTGCCAACGCCGATAAATAGATGGAGACCCGATGGCTCGAGTGGTTAGGCGCGTCCCTGGAAATGGCGTTTACGCCGGTTCGAATCCGGCTCGGGTCTCCATTATCTACTTAGGTTACGAACGGGATGGGGAGGGTGAGGACCAGCGTTGGACGGGAGATCCTCCGAAGGCGAGGGAACCCGTCGACCGGTCAACGAGCACGTCGCCACCCACTCCAATGATCACGCCCGGGAGTGTACCAAAAGGGGGCCGGGCGTCAATCCCGAGGATATCTTCGATTGCCGTTCGTCCGAGACGAGATGAATTGTGACCTTCGTATATAATCTCCTTTCTATTTCAGCAACGATGGTCTCGAGCACACCGGCCAGGTTGCCCGTCACGTCGTTGTTCCAGAAACGGATAACGCGCCAGCCCCGCGCCTCCAGGTTGCCCGTCCGGGCGGCATCCCGGCGCGCGGCGGTGACGTGCTGGCCGCCGTCGATCTCGATGACGAGCTTGCGCGCGGGAATGGCGAAGTCCGCGATGTAGCGCCCGATGGGGTGCTGGCGGCGAATCCTCACCGGGAGCGCCGCATCCCGCAAGGCCCGCCACAGGAGACGCTCGGCCGCCGTGGCGTCCTTGCGCAAGCCTCGGGCGCGGTGCGTCCTCGGTTTGACCATGCGCTGGATTTTACCACCCACCTCCCCCTGGCCCCCTCCCCCCTTGAAGGGCGGAGGGGGGACGCCAGTGGAAAGGGCGGTGCCTCCCTCCCGGCACCCGGACCATGGTGCGGTGAACGGGGCGGGGAGTTCGCGGCAGGATGGCGGCATGAGACCGGCCCGCATTTCTCGCCACGGTCATGGTCTGCGCGGCGCTGTCCGGCCGACAGGCACGGAGAGGCGCGCAGCGCGGTGGCGCGGCCGGGCGCCTGTGGACCGCGATGTGCCGTCTCACCTTGTCTCACCTTGTCTCGGCTTGTCTCGGCTTGTCTCGGCTTATCTCGGCAAAAACCCCAAAAAAAGTTCGTTGCCGTATCTCACTTTGCCGTCCTCGATCCGGGGTGCGAGCGCGGGGCGCGGGCGAGAGAGCGGGCAGGCTACCGCCGTTACGGTGCCCAAGCGGGTCCGTCTCTCACGCAGGGCACGGTGGGCGGTGCCGGTGCGCGCAATGCAGATGCCTTGCGTCTCGCCCATGAATGGACCAAACGGTTCGTTCCCTATCGCTCACAGGCCCGGCCGTCAAGGAGAAATGCCCCGCCAAACGACGACGACGGGGAAATATTCCCGTGACACGCCGGCTTTCAGGCTTGAATCCGCCACGCGACCGGGGGATTCGCGGATGGGGACGCCTCCGGCCCACGCGACGCATCGTGCATCGGGGTCCGGCGCGCGGCAGATCGTTTGCGCCGCGCGCTCAGCCTGCGGGTTAGCGCTCCAGGGCGAGCGGTTGCTGCCGGGAGCCGCGCCCCACCGCGCTCGGCGTCGTGAAGCGCTTGCCGGCCAGAATCTCCGAGACCGTGAGAAGCTGCATGCGGGGGTATGTCGTCCCGTGCACCGTCAAGTCGCCGGCGAATGCCAGCTCGCGGCCGAAGCTCGCGCGCTTCTTGTGACCAGGTTCTTCCAGCACGATCAGCCCCGCCATTTCCGCGTCCTCGCGCTCCAGAATGCCGCGCAAATTGCGGACGACATCGATGCCGACATTAGTGCCGCCCTTCACCTCGATCACCATGGAACGGAGCGGGTCGCGTTCCCACGCATCTTCCTGCGGCATGGCGAAGTACAGGCGGCCGTCTATGCCGCCGTCGCCGCTCTTTCGCGCGGTGACAAATCCGTCCACCTGTTCGACGGCCCACTTCTGAAAGTGGTACTTGTCGTGCTTCCAAAGATCGCGCGCGCCTTCCATGTCGCGCGGCATGCCCTTGATCTCGAAATCGCTGCCTTCGACCAGCCTAAGTCGCTCCTGCAGGCGCACCTTTGCGACGCGCTTTATTGCGTGGATCGCGATGTCGATGCCGATCCATCGCCGCCCCAGCCTGTGCGCGGCTTCGATGGTCGTGGCGCAGCCGCAGAACGGGTCGAAGACCAGATCTCCGGGTTCCGAACTCGCCATGATGACGCGCTCCAGCAGCGCCAAGGGCTTTTGCGTTGCGTAGCCCATCCGCTCCGACGACGTATTGGGGATTCGGGAAATGTCGGTCCATATGTTCTGCAGCGGTTTGCCCTGCGTCTCGTCCAGGTAGACCTTCAGTCCGTCGGTCCGGGGCGTGCCGTCGGCTTTCGTCCTGATGCGCCCCTCGTGCCACCATGCCTCCAGTTGCTCGACGTTGTAGCCCCACCCGCGCGTGGGCCCCGGCAGCGTGCCCCGCCAGCTGAACTTGCCGGAATTCGAGTTCGGCCGCGGGGCCGTGAGGTTCTCCAGCTTGTAGCGGCGGCCGTCGCCGTCCATGTGGCGGAAGCGGCTCAACTGCGCGTCGCCGTAGTCCTGATACTGCGGGTTCCATATGGCTTGGCTGGACTTTGCGTAATACAACAGTATGTCGGCAATATTTCCGTAGCGATCGGCCGTGTTGTGACTTTCCGTGCGCTGCCACGTAATCTCGTTTCTGAAGTTTTCGTGCCCGAATATGGCGTCCATCATGATCTTTATGTAATGGCTGGCGGTCGGGTCGCAGTGCAGGTAGATGGAGCCGGTCGCCTTCAGCAGCCCGCGCATGGGGAGCAGCCGCTGCACCATGTAGGAGAGATAGGCCAGCATGCGCGGGTTCGTCTTGCGCAGCGCCTTGACCCAGAGGCGCCAGAACTCCGCGACCTCGTCGTCGATGCCGGCTTCGCGCATGAGGATCGGCATCTGGCGGATCGCGCGTTCGCGGTCCTCGTCGAGGATCCAGGTGTCGCAGAACGCCTCGATCTGCGTCGGCAGGGGGCGGCCGGTCTCGTCCGTGTAGATCGCGTTGTAGTCGCGGCTCGAGTTGAAGGGCGGATCGAGGTAGATCAGGTCGACGCTGCCGGGCGGCATTTCCTCCATCACCGCCAGGCAGTCGCCGTAGTAAAGCCTGTTCATGCGCCGGGGCCTTGCCCGATGACGCCGCGCGGGCCGTCCGTATCCGGGCGATTGCGCGGCCGCGCCGCCCGGCGGTCGCAAACTGCGCGGCTCACGGCGGCGTGCCGAAGGCGTAGACGCGCTGCGGATCGTCGGCCCACCGGGCAGGCTCCTGGCTCTCGATACAGGCGCAACAATCAGGGCGACGGCCGGCCGCTGCCATCGATTTCCTGGCGTGTTCGCCCTGTGTCTCCCACCATAGGTCGTGGTGCCGAGCGCGTAAAGCCCCCATAGGCGGGGTCCGCACGTGCGCGGGAGACAAGCGGCCCGGTCGTGAGCACGTGGCGCGCCTGGCCGCGGCGATGCGGCGCGGAAACTGTGCGGTCGCGAACGCGATTCCGCGTCCGGAACAAGGCCGAAAACTCTGCCGCCGGCGGCCATCAATAACTGCGGATGCCGCCGCCGCTGCCGAGCGAAAATTGACGGCTGAAGTGCCCGGCACCTGCCGGCATTTCCTCGACGGCTTCAGCGCCCCGACTCCGGAATGGTGGCCAGGGACAGCACCAGTTGCACCAGCTCCAATTGCCGATTGAAGCCGTGCTTGTTGAAGATGTGCTTGATGTGCCAGCGGACCGTGCTCTCCCTGCGCTCCGTCGCCCGCGC